>NZ_JBQFJB010000004.1:0-41477 GCF_056535865.1 Ruegeria sp. AP11 | reverse complement strand
TTTTGTCTGGCCTGACTGACGATCTGGATCGCGAACACTTCCGCGCGCATGGGTGGAGGTCGGCATTGAACGCAACGGCGATTTTCGCGTTCTGGGAAGAGCTGGAACCGGGTGTATTCGAAGACCATGGATAGTTTGAAACAGCTTTGAAACATGGGCTGTGTTTCAAAGTGGCAACAAAGGCCGATATTCGAAAAAATCTCACCCTGTCTACTGAAAGAACCCACGAAAAAAGTGCATGTGTTGTGATGGTGAAGTTCAAGTATTGCTTTCAGTTTGCAGGGTCTTCGATTTCAGTTGGTCGGATGTTGACTTTCAATTGGTCGGTGCCGTACTTTCAATCGGACGAGAAGAAGTCATTCGAACATGTATCCAAGATTTGCTAAAACCAGAATAGAAGAAGCGTTGTCTGACACGCGTGTTGTTCTGATCTCCGGACCTCGACAGTCTGGCAAAACAACCCTGGCAACAGAAATCGCCTCTGACAAAGCCCTTTCTAACATTGGACGATGCGACTGTGTTGCAATCAGCTATAGATGATCCTGCCGGTTTTGTTCGCGGGTTGGACCGGGCGGTTATCGATGAGATTCAGCGAGCCCCAGACCTCCTTCTGGCAATCAAAAACGGTGGATGATGACAAAAGGGCAGGAGGTTTCTGCTGACCGGTTCCGCCAACCTAATGACCATTCCCAAGGTCGCGGACTCTCTTGCCGGGAGAATGGAAATTGTCCGTCTCCTACCTCTCAGCCAGACGGAAATCCTTGAAACGAAATCGGGCTTTATCGACCGGGCATTCGAAGCCAAAGCCCCTGTCGTAGACCAGCCGGTCATTGGCGATGAACTTGTTGAGACAGTTCTTTCCGGTGGCTACCCTGAGGCTCTTGGACGGAAAAGATGGGGGCGAAAGCAGGATTGGTACCATGATTATCTTGATGCGATTGTACAACGAGACGTTCGCGATGTGGCCCAGATCGAACAGCTCGCAATCATGCCAAAACTACTGGCAGTTCTGGCAGAGCATTCTGGTCAACTGGTCAATTACTCAGGGATCGGTGCTGCCATAGGTCTGAATCACGTAACCACTCAGAAATACGTGCGGGTTTTTGAAAACCTTTTTCTCGTGCACAGTTTGCAGCCGTGGTTCACCAATCGCCTGAAGCGGCTGACCAAGTCCCCCAAGTTGCACTTCCTGGATGCAGGCCTTTTGGCGGCCATGCGCAGCATTACGCCGGGCACCGTCAAAAAGGACAAGACACCCTTCGGGTCGATCCTCGAAACATTTGTGTTCAGCGAGTTGCGCAAGATTGCCACCTGGAGCGAGCAAAGATGCACGTTCTCGCACTTCCGCGATAAAGACAGAAACGAGGTGGATATCGTTCTCGAAAACAGGCGTGGCGAGATCGTTGGGATTGAGGTGAAGTCATCTGCAACAGTTACTTCCAGCGACTTTTCCGGGATGCGTAGATTGGCACAGGCTTGCGGTGACAAATTCATCCAGGGATCTGTTCTCTTCGACCACGATCAGGTTATACCCTTCGCGGACAACATGTTCGCAGTTCCAATTTCCAGCCTTTGGGCAACGAGTTGATGGACGCGCAAAGCCAAGGAATGGCAGGGGCCTATGAGCAGCCTCATCTGACTGGTCCAAATTGATTGTTAGTGCACGGTTGGCCTTGGTTTCATCAGCACAATTGCTTGCCGCTATGGGCATCAGTTAAGAAGGTTGTTTATGCCTGTGACATAGGTGTGGAGGAAACCCCAAGTCGGTACTGGCACCATATGGTAGACGCCCACTGATAGGTACACAGCTAACAGCGGAAAGTAGACCGAAGTACGAACTTCTCCTCCCACAGTCGGATCACCTTGTTGTTTTGCCAGTGCGAAGACGACGAAAAGCAGCGCAAAGATTTGAATAGATACCCATCGCCCCCAATCCGCGCCTAGCAGATACAAGGGCAGAAATGCAGCGAAGCTCAACGCCAGGGCAAATACCGCACTGGAGTTAGAAACGTGCTTACGCAAAAGCCAAATCAGCGACCCGAAAAGAAATGAAACCCACAGTGCCGCAAGTCCAAAATTCTTAACTCCACCAAATATTGCTACGAGATTCTGTCCTTCATTGACAACGGATCGAAAGTCCAGTTCCAGCCAGGCGATTGCGCCCCCGCAAATTTCTTGTTTCACACCGGTTGCCACTAAACGCTGGCATATCGGGCTCACATCCGAAACGCTCACATTGAGAAGCGAAAAGATTGTTACGGCGGCGGTTATTAGCCCCAATGTGCCAATCCAGACATAAGCCTTACCACGCTCAAGAAGTAACCAAAGAACGACTGCCGCAGGAACAACAAAGGCGGCGTTGGCTTCGTGGAATGAGATAGCAATGCCAAGCAGCAAGGCTGAGGATGCCAGGCAAATATTTGATGGTGGAGCTCTTCTTGGGAGCAGCAATGGTAAGAAAACCAGGTAACCGAGCCACTCCTTTCGAAACGGTGCATCCGGGTCGGTTACCCAAAAACGACAAGCGCCGGGCTTAGCAACGCAAGCGTTAAGCCATCAGTCAAGCCTCTTGAAACTGCGAGGTAGAGGAGCCCGCACAAAAGTAAGACAAGCATTCCGAATTGAGCGAAGCCGAGCAGATAAACGGGACCGATGCCTGTGAGTTCACTAAGAAACAGAAAGGTCTCACCCGAAATACCGCGTCTGACTGGACCAGCGGCAAAGTTTATCAGCCAATCCCCTTGCAGGTAGTAGTGACCACCATCTCGAATAGTTTTGTAGTGCCGCCACGCAATGTAAACAAAGGATGAGATATATACGCCAAACAGTAGCAGGGCATTGAGTGCTGGCTTTTTCATCTCACACCTTAAAAGGCTTTTCGCCAAGCGCATTTGGGAAAAACCTAAAACCAAATCAAACTGGACGTAACAAAAGCTTGGCTAGTCAAATTGTCAAGTTAGGTCGGATAGTCTGGGGCATTCGAAGTTCGTTGAGACAACAACAGCTTAGATAGTGCATCATTGTTCAAGGAAGTGCGGTATTTCCCGGTATTGATCGGCTTCCAGAAACTCAGATTTGGGCATGACTCCCTGCTAAATCCACTCGATGGAGTTTGGCATGAAGCTCCGTGTGAGGTGGTCAAAATTGACGTGCAATAGAACTGAGAAACATGTTGCCGATGACCGAAGAAGCTCAATCTGGTACCGTATCGACAGGAATCTTTGGTTAATCGATGGACTATTGGACAGATACAATGGAACAGTGGGCTGGAGCCACAATAGGTTTGATTTCAGTTCTTGGCTTGGCATCAACTTCACTCGCGGAAAATGTAACGCTAGACCAACTGCATGTGTCGGACCTGCCCTTTGTATCGTATTCTTGGGGGTCCCATGCTGGCCCGATGCCCGAGGGAAATAGTGTTCTGAGCTTATCTGATATGATGGTCCGCTCAGTTGGCGTCGATGTTTGGTATGGGCAATCCCATGACTTGGTCATTATTTCGGGCAGAATAAATTCACAAACTGATAGCGCAATAGAATTTAGCGTCCCCTTGATACAGGCGAAGACTTCTCTCCACTCGGATTTGACGGCGTCAACGTCCAGATTGATATCAACGAAGAAACTCGAACTTGCGGGCCGAGTATTGACCCAAAATTACTTGAACCCAGTGATTTCGAGTTTGCAACGGCCCGAGTTACGACAGACACAGGAATAGCAACAGATTTGCGTATTGGTCCACTGTTGGTTGCGCCATTGGGTTCAAGCATCGATCCGGCTTGTAGTCCCTAGCTGTGCACGGTCATCTCGACTTCTATTCTGGATACGCGGGAACTGGCATCGATATTGTTGGGTATTCAGGGGCTAACTACACTCTGCCAGATTCACGCCCCTGCATGCTCCACTTGCCGTGCCAGTGCTATCAGCCGCTTACGCTCAGCCAATAGTGCTTTTGCACCCTCAGATTACCGAGCATAAGAACCGCAGAGGCAAGGTGATCAAGCGCACGCACTCGATCCCTAACTCGTTGCCCGAAGTCCAAAATAACAATTTAGTGGATTAAGGCTTCAACTGGCATAGTCCACACAAATCTGAACTGGAACCCTTGCTCTAAGCGCATGATGCATACCTTCTACATCTTTGAAACTTGCCCGTTCTGTGTGCGTACCCGCATTTTGGCTGGCTGGAAACGGCTGTCGCCTGAGCTCATCTATGTTTCACCGGGCCGTATTCCGCCCGAACTGGAGGGCCGAGTCGATAGGCTGACTGTTCCCATTCTGGTCGATGGTGAAACGCTGATCCAGGACAGCAACGAAATCATTCGTCACTTTGACACGATGGGAACCCGGATACTGCCCTCATATGGCACAAGTCCGGAACTGGAAGAATGGCGCGCATCCTTTGCTGCGCCACTCAACGCGCTCTGTTATCCACGGATGCCACACTTGAACCTGCCGGAGCTGACATCCCCTGAAGTTAAGGCCTTCTTTGAAAGAGCTATGCCAGAGCGGATTGGAATGACGTTTTCGGATGCGTTCGCGGAGACACAGCGGTTCGTGTGTGAAGTCGAGACCGCATTGCCAGAGGCAGAATTTTTTGACAGGCATCAACATAAGTTTTGACACTGTGGGGTCGACTCCGGCTCAGTGCAGAATAGGGCGCTAAGAGCTTCTAGCCCCGTTGACCCTTCGCTGCACGATGCTCGAACTTGTGAGATGCGGACAAAGGGTGCTTTCGCGATTGCGGCCCAAAAGGCTGCTTTGAGTTTTCTGGCACTCAGAGATGAGAGTCAGAACGTTCCTTTAACCAAGTCATAACTTCGGCAACGGCCCGGTTCGTTCTCACGGTTCGCGGCATGAGGACGTAGAAGTCTCTTCCACCGGCTTCCCATGTCTTGCCCACCTCTACGAGGCGACTGGTTTCGAGGTCATGAGCCACCAGAAAGCGGCTTACCAACGCTACACCTTGCCCGGCGATGGCCGCATCAACTGCGAGTGACGTCTGGCTCAGGCGAAGGCTACGCGGTGCCTGTTCACTCATCCCCAAATACTCAAGATACCTCGGCCAAAGATGATGGGTGTCATGTATTTTCGGCAGCTTGGGCAGAGCTTCTGGATCGGGAGGGTTGCGTCCATCGCCTGCGAGTGATGGCGCAGCCACTGCGACCAGAGATTGCTTGAACAACAATGTAGCGTCCAGCGACGCGCCAAATGGCGGCGATCCTTGACGCACCGCAAGGTCGATCCCGTCGCTGTGGAAGCTGGACACCTTCTCCGTGGCCAATATCCGCAAATCAATGCTCGGATGAGTTTCAGTGAAGTCCGGAAGATTGGGGATCAGCCATTTCGCCGCAAAGGTAGGGGTGACACTGATGATAACCTTGTGCGGCTCCGGCTTCAGTTCGGCTGTTGCGGATCTCAGGTCCGCGAACACTGCCGCAATCCGGCTGTGAAAGCTGCGCCCGACCGACGTGAACGCCAGACCCTTCGGCACCCGCTCAAACAGGGTTAGTTCCAGATGCGCTTCGAGCTGGCGAACATGCTGCGCAACAGCCCCTTGCGTCACGCCCAACTCATCGGCGGCAGCACGAAAGCTAAGACGACGGCCAGCAGCATCAAAGGCACGTAAACCATTGAGAGGAGGGAGTTCGGTCATATCGCAATAGTATTTCTATTGTCATAAAGCATCAATTCTCAATCGCACTCCAGCCAGTTGTCCACAATAATGGCTCCAAACATAGAAGGATTCCAGAGATGTCAGTAGAAAAAGTAGCTCTCATTACGGCAGGTGGCAGCGGCATGGGAGCAGATGCAGCACGCAAATTGGCGCAGGACGGGTTTAAGGTCGGTATCTTGTCGTCTTCCGGAAAGGGGGAGGCTCTCGGCGTTGAACTCGGCGGCTTTGGCGTTACGGGTTCCAATCTCGACAGCGATGCGCTGACTGCGTTGGTCGAGGGGCGACGGATCGCTGGGGCCGCGTCGACGTCTTGGTGAACTCTGCTGGTCACGGACCAAAAGGTCCGGTCCTGGAGATAAGCGACGAGGATTGGCACCAAGGCATGGAAGTCTACCTTATGAATGTGATCCGCCCGACCAGGCTGGTCACACCCGTGATGCAAGCGCAGGGCAGCGGGGCAATCATCAACATTTCGACCTTTGCGGCGTTCGAACCTGATCCGCTCTTTCCTACATCTGGTGTCTTCAGGGCCGGGCTTGCTGCATTCACCAAGCTGTATTCTGACAAATATGCGGCAGAAAACATCCGTATAAACAATGTTCTTCCAGGCTTCATCGACAGCCTGCCGGAAACCGAAGATCGCAAAGCGCGTATCCCAATGGGGCGCTATGGATATGCCGCTGAAGTTTCCTCCCTGATTTCATGGCTCGCCTCGGAACAAGGCGGTTACATGACCGGTCAAAACCTGCGCGTCGATGGAGGATTGACCCGTGCCGTCTGACACCATTGTCATTGCGACATCCCGTGAACGCCTCATCTTTGCGGTCAAATGGGGCGCATCGGCCATTCAAATCCTGGGATATACCGCCACAGGATTTGGATGGACGCCTTGGAACCTTTACCTTTTCCTTGTCGGTGTTCTGGGATGGTTTGCCGTTGGCGCACTATGGAATGACAAGGCATTGATGTTGGTTCACCTTGTGGCTCTTGGCGCAATGTTTGCGGGCATGACAAGCAGCTGACGTAGCATAGCGGCCATTGGTTCCCGGCGCAGCATCGGTAAAATGGCTCTCTGGCCGATTTCGCCGCATGCTGGATGAATGTCCGGTGTTGCCGCCGCGCCAGGTTTCATGGGTTTTCCGCTTTCATCTTCCGCCATCTGTATTCGCCGGTCAGGATAATATGCGCCCATCCAAGGGGTGAGATGTGCGCAAGGAGATAGGCGGGTGTTTCCAATCCGGCTTTTTCCCGTGCGATGACCGCAGACCCGAGTTGCTTGGTGTTCCAGTAGATGATGATGGCGGTGAGCAGGTTCAATCCGGCGATCCGGAAGTGTTGGCCCTCTGTGGTGCGATCTCTGATTTCTCCCTGCCTGCCGATCCGAAGAGCACTTTTCAAGGCATGATGCGCCTCGCCTTTGTTAAGGCCAATATTGGCGCGACGCTGCATATCGGTATCGAGCGACCATTCGATGATGAACAGTGTGCGCTCGATACGCCCGATCTCCCGAAGGGCGATGGCCAGATCATGTTGCCGTGGCCGTGCCGCCAGTTTCTTCAAAAGTTGGCTTGGCTGCATCCTGCCAGAGAGCATGGTCGCAATGCAGCGCAGCACATCTGGCCAGTTTGCGATAATCGTATTTTCTCGGATTTTGTCGCCCACCAAGCCCTTCAGCTCAGTCGGGACACTGCGCCGATCAAAGACATGCAACCGTTTAGACGGTAAATCCCTGATGCGCGGGATAAACAGATACCCGAGAAGCGAGGTCGCAGCAAAAACAAGATCTGTGAAGCCGCCCGTGTCGGCATATTGCTCTTTGATCTGTTTTCCCGTTGGGTTCATCAGCAAGCCATCCAGGATGTAGGGTGCTTCGTTCACCGTTGCCGGGATGACCTGCGTGGCGAAGGGGCCATATTGATCTGATACATGGGTATAGGCTTTCAGGCCAGGTTCGTGACCGTACTTCGCATTGATCAGATTCATCGCTTCGCCCTGTCGCGTGGTGGGGAAGAATTGCCCATCACTGGAAGCGGTTTCACCGGCACCCCAGTATTTGGCCATTGGCAACTGTGCCTGCGCTTCGATCACAATGGCCAATGCCCGATTGATGGCCTCGCTTTCCACATGCCAGTTCGAGAGCCGTGCCAACTGAGTAAAGCTGTGCGTGCTGCTGGCCCCGGCCATTTTGCTCAAGCCGAGATTCAGGCCCTCTGCCAGAATGACATTCAAAAGGCCAAGCCTGTCTTTGCACGGTGCCCCGGTGCGCAGATGGGTGAAGGCATCAGTGAACCCCGTGTCATTGTCCACGTCCATAAGGATGTCCGTGATCCGCACCTCCGGCAGGCGGCGATAAAGATCAAGGATGAGGCTATCGGCCTCAGCGGGTACATCAGCTTCAAGCCGGTCAACGCGCAATCTGCCATCCTCGATAACACCGCCGGGAAGGCTTCCGTTTTTGACTGCCATCGCAAGCCTGTGCAGCCCGTCTTCCAGGCGTTGTTTTCGATCTGCGATCCAGACTTCCGGTTCCAATGGCATCGACAAGCCCATGGTCTGCGCGGCCTCGACCGGAACCAAAGCCTGTTTCATATCAGAATAGCGGCGCGAGTGGGCAAGCCAAACATCCCCGGATCTGAAGGCTTCGCGCAGATGGAACAATACCGCAACGACCCATAGTCGGTCTCGATTGCTTTCTGGATTCCGCAAGTGACTTCGCCATTTCGACTGTGGCTGAAGAAAGGGCGCAGAGCGGCTTGGAATATCGCGCTTGGCGCGGATCACATCGGTCGCCGCCAGCAACGGCTCAGCCACACTGGCCCCCGCGATGTCCAATGCTGCCAGCATGCGTGGGGCATAGAGCTTGAACCGATGATAGCCCTGCTCGACATAGCCCAGTGCATCCGCCTTGACGGTCTTACCGAGTGCCCCCGCCGTTGCGACGAGGCGTTCCAGAGCATCCCAGCCACAGGATGCATCTACGGCACTGGCGACAGCCACCTCATCACCTTTGGTCAACAACAATGTCGTGCCCAAAGCCTCAAACCCGGCCAAGGTCGCTGCGATCTCCGATTGCGCGTCGGTAACACGGGCGTCGCAAATTCTCTTTGCTTCCCGCCAGATTGATCCAACGATCCGGTCATGGGTTTCGACTACGGTATCAGCGATGGCGGCTGACCATTCCACAATGCAGGTGGCAAGAATGGCCAAACGGCGATCACTGGTGATGTCCCGCAGCCCATCTGTAAAATAGCGCTCCCCCTGACGACGCAATTGCGCGACCCGGTGCGCCGGAATGTCGTCCAGGACAGCTGGTGGCAACCCAATCCGTTGAAGAAACTCCAGCCGGTCAAGCTGACGGTTGATGTCGGCAGAATTTTTTCCGACCTCGAACTGCCGCAGCCAGATGAAACGGCTGACTCGCGCATCCACCTCTTCGCTGAGCAAACAATCAAGGCGTGCGCGCATTTCTGCGTCGAGCTGAGCCGTAATGCGAGCCTCTACCCTGCGTTCAGCTGCAACCAACGCATCCGCGCAGTAACGCTCTATGACCGATATACCGGGCAGAATGATCTGCCGTCTGCGGCATTCTTCCACGAACTCTCTCACCAGAAACTCGCTGGACTGCGCCGCTTCAGCATTCTGATCCAGCCATTTCCGCATTTTCTTGGCGCGCTTGCCGGAGAACATCTTGAACCCGTACATCTTGCGCAGAGCTTCCAGATGTTCCCGGCGGGTCTTCTCCCGTGCGGCATATGGCAGGAGATCATCCGGCTTCAGTCCGAGTTGCGCGGCCACAAAACGGGAAACCGGCTCCGGGATCACCTCGCCAGACTTGAGCAAGCGACCTGGATACCGGAAGGCACAAAGTTGAAGCGCAAAGCCAACTTGGTTTTCTGGCCGTCGCCGTGTGCGGATGTGCTCAATGTCTTCATCATCCAGGGTGTAATGCCGAAGCAACGCCATCTCGTCTGTTGGAAGATCAAAAAGCGCCGCGCGTTGTCGCGCGGTCAGAACCGCTCGGTGTGCCATCGGATTGTACTTTCTTTATGAAATGGGGTCTTTGAAAGTAGACATATTGAGACCGTCCGCTTGCCATGTCTTTTTCAATGTCTCAATATGGCGGTCGCACAATTCCTTAACTTATATGAGACCCAATGGCCAAAGTCGGATATGCCCGTGTCAGCTCAGTCGGACAATCCCTGGACGTGCAGCGGGAAAAGCTGAGTGACTGCGACAAACTGTTTGAAGAAAAGCGCAGCGGCACCACCGACGCCCGACCTCAGCTCAAAGAATGCCTGAATTACGTCCGCGATGGTGACCAGCTCATCGTGACCCGGATCGACCGTCTGGCTCGATCCACCTTGCATCTCTGCCAGATTGCCGAGACCTTGCGGGATAAAGGCGTCGATCTCGTCGTCCTTGATCAGAACATCGACACATCCGATGCCACTGGACGGCTTTTGTTCAATATGCTTGGGGCCATCGGCCAGTTTGAGACCGAGATCCGCGCAGAGCGGCAAATGGACGGGATCAAGAAGGCGAAGGATCGAGGTGTTCAGTTCGGAAAGCGCCCCGCGCTTACTGATGATCAGATCATAGAACTGCGCGACAAACGCGCAAGTGGCACTCTGATCAAGGACCTCATGGCGGAATACAGCCTCTCGAAGGCCACCATCTACCGCTATCTCACCGAAAACGAAGGCTGAGCGCGACGACAGTACCCCGATCCGGGTTTTTCGCCTGTGAGCAAGATGTGCGCCCACCCGAGCGGCGAGATGTGGGCTAGAAGCTCTTAGCGCCCTATTCTGCACTGAGCCGGAGTCGACCCCAACTTGGGTGCAACCGCGATCAAAGATTGCGGATCAGGTATCTCTGAATTGGCTAAAACGTGCTGCTTCGTCTTTGACAAGACCTCAGGCGTAAGTTTCACATAATTTCAACTACGCGCCATTTGGTGGCTGACTTGCAAGCTTCAAGTTAGGTTGAAGCGGATGCGAGTTTCGAAATTGTTTTGCATGTGTGCCGCAAAACAGGATTATGCATGATTTATTTGAAAGGCTGCCACTTCTCGAAAAAAGCGGTTTTTACGCTGTCTACTTCCAATTCCGATATACGGTGTCTTACTGAAGCCTAGAGGAGATTAAAGAATCCAATTCTCAGTATCTCAGCAAAAGCTACCCAATCTTTGATCTAGACTTTGCTCGCCACAAATGCCTGGGCGATGGTGCACATCTTTTCCCTGGCCGCCATTCGGTCCATGTCATTTGGAAAGCTTTGTTCAATCACAGTTTCAATCTGAGTCATTGCTTCGTCCCGGTTGAGCCCGCCAATCTGCAAACCGCAGCGCATCCATAACCCGTCAATCAGCAAGCTGACTGTATGCGCGGTAACATGGGCCTTTGCCGCTTCTGCCCCGGTCTCCTTCAGCGCTGAATAGAGGTTGCTGTGCAGGCGGTGATAAATCGCGTTTTGCAGGCGTTGAAATTGGGGGTTGTGCGGAACCTCGGCACACATGGCAATCCATCCATGCGCGACCTCTGGTCTGAAGGTGGTAGGAGAGAAATTCGCTTCGATAATTGCATAGAAGCGTTCCCAGGGCGTCGCTGCCAAAGACAGGAAGGCGACCGCCTCTTTGCGCAGCGTAGCATTAGCACGGCGCATGGCGGTTTCGATGAGGGCCTGTTTGTTCGAAAAATAGTGCAGCACGCTGGCCTTGGAGGCGCCGGTATGTTCGGCGACACGCTGCAAGGTCGTGCCTTGCATACCGTGTAAGGACAGCACTTCGAATGCTGCGGCAGCGAATTCTTCACGGCGAATTTCGGCAATGCTTTTACGTCCCATTGGGCCCTCTTTTTGACCGAGAATAGATTTAGTTGACTCTGCGGTCAATTTAAACGTATGGTCTGTTTATTGACTATAGGGTCAGTATAAAGACCACTGGGAGGAATTACGAATGCAAATGACACTCCGCAGCGCAACCATGGCCTCCGTACTGGCCGTTTGCGCCCATCAAGCCGCCGCCAATTGTGACACTGTGCGTATGGCCGAGCCAGGCTGGACCGATCTGGCCCTGACAACCGGTGTCGCGAGTACCGTGCTGGAGGGTTTGGGATATACGCCGGAAAGCGATGTTCTGGGTATTCCAGTGATCTATGAATCAATGGTCGGCAAGGATCTGGATGTATTCCTGGGCTACTGGGACCCGGCGATGGAAACCTATTATCAGGCCTATCGCGATACCGGCGACATCGAGACGGTGCACCAGAATCTGGAAGGCGCGAAATTCACCTTTGCGGTACCGAAATACGTCTACGAAGCGGGCGTGACCGATTTTTCACATCTGGTGGAAAACGCCGACAAGTTCGACAGCCAGATGTACGGGATCGAACCCGGTTCGAACGACATCATGCTGGACATCGTAGGCAAGGACGCCTTCGGTCTGGGCAGCTGGAAAGTCGTCGAAAGCTCGGAACAGGGCATGCTGGCACAGGTCAAGAAGAACCAGCGCAAAGAAGACTGGATCGTGTTCCTGGCATGGGCGCCGCACCCGATGAACACCCAGTTTGAAATCGAGTACCTGACCGGTGGCGACGAATTCTATGGCCCGAACTTCGGTGGCGCAACCGTGCATACCCAAGTGCGTAAGGGCTATCTGGAAGAGTGCCCGAATATCGGCAAGCTGGTAACCCAGATGACCTTCGACATCCCGATGGAAAGCGAAGGCATGGGCTATATCCTGGAAGATGGCATGGACCCGAACGAGGCTGGTGCCGCGCTTCTGAAGGCGCATCCCGAGTATCTGGACGCTTGGCTTGATGGCGTGACCACCTTGGATGGCAGCAGCGGTCTGGACGCAGTCCGGGCGCATCTGGGCCTGTAATCAAAGCGGGGTGAGCGATGCCTATCCAACAGACAATCGCCGGAAACTGCCCCATCTATGTCGAGATGCACGGCGACAAAGCCGCGCCGTGCATCGTGATGATCCTCGGGCTGGGAATGCAGCTGCCGGAATGGCCCCAGGGCCTGATTGACAGCCTGGCCCGGGACTTTCACGTCGTTTGCGTCGAAAACCGCGATATGGGGCGGTCTGGTCGGGCAGGGCCGGATATCGACCCCGAAGCCTTCAGACTGCTGGAATCGCAGCCAACCGTACACCGCTCCCCCTACACGCTGTTCGACATGCGCGACGATGTCCTGCGCTGCGTCGATGCCCTGGGCGTTGATCAATTTGCCGCGGTTGGGTTTTCCATGGGGGGCATGATCGCCCAGCTGGTCGCAGCCAAGCTTGGTTCGCGCGTCACCGGGTTGGCACAGATCTGCAGCAGCGCAGGCGAGGCAGAAATCCCAGCGCCGCCCGGTGCATGGGACCGTTTTAAGCGCACCGCGCGCCCGTTCGTATCTGAAACCGAATTTGTCGATTGGCTGACCGATGACCTCATCTGGTGGTCCGATCCGACACCGCTGACCAAAGAAGACGCCCGCGCGACGGCGCTGGACATGATCCAGGGCGGGTTCTCGTCCGGGGGATATGCCCGGCAGTTGCTTGCGCTCAATGGGTCCGGCGACCGGACGCCCGAACTAAAGTCGATCACGGCACCAACCCTGATCGTCGCCGGTGCGCAGGACCGCTGCGTGATGCCCGAAAGCTCGTATCAGGCGCATGCGCTTATCGCCAATTCCGAATTCGTACTGTGCGAAGACATGGGCCATGCCCTGGATCCGCAGGCCATCAAATATCTCGAAAACTGGCTGAGGAAGACACTTGACCCTCAGGACCAGCAAACAACGGCACATGCAGGAGGGAGGACCTGAAATGGAGTGGTTGGAATCCTATAAAATTCCGATTGGGAAATGGGCAAAGATCTTTGTCGAATGGCTGACCGATAACTTTTTCTGGTTTTTCGATGGCCTTTCCGCAGTTCTTGAGGGGATCATCCTCGCCCTGCTCTGGTTGCTGCAAGCACCAAACACCTTTGTGGTGATCGCGGTTATAACCGCGCTGTCCTGGCTGGTTCGGAAATCCATCGGCTTTACCCTGTTCACGGCGCTTGGGCTGCTGCTGATCGTCAACCAGGGATACTGGGTCGAAACGACTGAAACTCTGGCGTTGGTCTTTGCTGCTGCCGTGGTCTGCATGGGGCTGGGCGTGCCGCTTGGCATTGCCGCCGCTCGCAAACCCTGGCTGTACCGGATCATGGAACCCATCCTGGACCTGATGCAGACGATCCCCACATTCGTCTACCTGATCCCGGCGCTGATCCTGTTCGGTCTGGGTATGGTGCCCGGCCTGATCGCCACGGTGATCTTTGCCATACCCGCTCCGATCCGTCTGACCCATCTGGGGATCACCTCGACGCCCACGTCACTGATCGAAGCCGGCAAGGCCTTTGGGTCGACCCCGCTGCAGCTGATGTGGAAGGTGGAACTGCCTTATGCGCTGCCACAGATCATGGCCGGTCTGACGCAGACCATCATGCTGTCACTGTCCATGGTGGTGATCGCCGCCCTTGTGGGAGCCGACGGCTTGGGTGTTCCGACGCTGCGGGCGCTGAATTCGGTCAATATCGCCAAAGGGTTCGAAGTCGGCATCGCAATCGTTCTGGTCGCCATCATCTTCGACCGGATGTTCAAAAGAGGGAGCCCGTGACCGATGACTGACACAATGGTACGTTTCGACAACGTGAACATCGTCTTTGGCAATGAACCGAAGACCGCCCTGCCGATGATGGACAAGGGGATGTCGCGCGCGGAAATTCAGGAACAGACCGGACAGGTTCTGGGCGTTCATGATTGCTCAATCGATATCAAGAACGGCGAGATTCTGGTGCTTATGGGCCTGTCGGGATCCGGTAAATCAACCCTGCTGCGGGCGGTAAACGGGTTGAACCCGGTGGTGCGCGGCAAAGTTGAGGTCAACACCGGAAACGGCCTGGTGGATATCGTGCAGGCCAACGAAAAGGCTCTGCGCGGAATTCGCCGGGATCGCGTTGCCATGGTCTTTCAGCAATTCGGGCTGCTGCCCTGGCGCACTGTGATCGACAATGTCGCCTATGGGCTTGAGGTCGCTGGTGTCGACAAAGACGAGCGTCTGCGACGCGCCCGCGAACAGCTGGAACTGGTGCATCTTGAGGATTGGGCCGACCGCAAGGTTCAGGAACTGTCCGGCGGCATGCAACAGCGTGTGGGCCTGGCCCGCGCCTTTGCCACCGAAGCGCCGATCCTGCTGATGGACGAGCCGTTCTCGGCCCTTGATCCGCTGATCCGCAACAAGCTTCAGGATGAATTGCTGGAGTTTCAGCAAAAGCTGGGCCGTACGATTGTTTTCGTCAGCCACGATCTGGATGAGGCGCTGAAAATTGGGTCTCGCATTGCCATCATGGAAGGCGGTCGCATCGTGCAATGTGCGGAACCTCAGGACATCGTCCTGAATCCCGCGACGCCGTATGTCGCCGAGTTTGTGGCCCATATGAACCCGCTGAACGTCTTGCGCGCGATGGAGATCATGATTGAGCATTCCGGCCCCGTTCCTGCGGACGCCCGGGTTATCGCTGACACGACGCCCCTAAAGGACATCATTTCGATGCTCATAGAAGAGCAAAGCGAAATCATTGTTCTGGGGGCGGACGGGCCAATCGGCAAGATTGACGTCAAGGCCGCGCTGAGCTGCCTGTTGCGCACACAACAGGCCGAAGTCGCGGCGTAACAACCGGCGCCGGGGGCTATCTCTCTGGCGTCGCTGACCAATTTGCATCGGAGGTGTCGACCATGATCGCGCAACCCACTGCCAGCCATTTCGTCAATGGGGCTTATGTCGAGGACGAAAGCGGAGAGGCGCTGGATGTCATCTATCCGGCAACCGGCGGGGTGATTGCCAATCTGCACGAAGCATCGGCCGAACTCGTTGATCGCACCATTGCACAGGCGCGGGCAGCACAAAGGACTGGGCTGCGATGTCCGGCGCCGAGCGCGGGCGCATCCTGCGCCGGGCCGCCGACATCATGCGCACGCGCAATCACGAATTGTCAGTGCTAGAAACCTATGACACTGGCAAGCCGCTGCAGGAAACCACTGTCGCAGATGCCACGTCGGGGGCCGATGCGCTGGAATACTTCGGCGGGCTGGCCGCCAGCCTGACCGGCGAACATATCCAGCTGGGCGAAGACTGGGTCTATACGCGGCGCGAGCCGCTGGGCCTGTGCGTTGGTATCGGCGCCTGGAACTACCCCACCCAGATCGCCTGCTGGAAAGCCGCGCCCGCGCTGGCCTGTGGCAATGCGGTGATCTTCAAACCGTCCGAGGAAACCCCGCTATGCGCGCTGAAAGTGGCCGAAATCCTGATCGAGGCGGGCCTGCCCGCTGGCCTGTTCAACGTGTTGCAGGGCCGGGGCGAGATCGGCGCGGCGCTGGTCACGGATCCCAGGGTGGACAAGGTCTCGCTGACCGGGTCGGTCCCGACCGGGCGCAAAGTCTATGCCGCCGCCGCCGAAGGCATGAAACATGTCACCATGGAGCTGGGCGGCAAGTCACCGATGATCGTTTTCGACGACGCTGATCTGGAAGAGGCCGTCAGCGGTGCCATTCTGGGGAATTTCTATTCCTCAGGTCAGGTCTGTTCCAACGGCACCCGCGTGTTCGTGCAGAACGGCATCAAAGAGGCGTTTCTGGCCCGCCTGCAAGAACGGCTGGCCGGTGCCATCATCGGCGACCCGCAGGATGAGGCGACGAATTTCGGCCCTCTGGTCAGCGCCCGTCAGCTTGAGATTTCGCTCAGCTACATTGCCTCGGGCAAGGAAGAAGGCGCACGGCTGGTCTGTGGCGGCGAGCGGATCGACAAACCGGGCAACTGGATCACGCCTGCGGTTTTCGCCGATGTCAAAGACGACATGAAAATCGCCCGGGAAGAGATTTTCGGACCCGTGATGGCAGTGCTGGATTTCGACACCGAAGACGAGGTGATCACCCGCGCCAACGCCACCGATTTCGGTCTGGCCGCCGGGGTGTTCACCAATGACCTCAAGCGCGGTCACCGTGTGATCGCCCAGCTTGAAGCCGGCAGCTGCTTTCTCAATTCCTATAACGATGCCCCGGTCGAAGCGCCGTTTGGCGGCGTCAAGCAATCAGGCGTGGGCCGGGAAAACTCGAAGGCCGCGATCGAACATTACAGCCAGGTCAAGTCGGTCTATGTCCGCATGACCTCGCTCGAAGCACCGTTCTAAGGAGGATTCCATGGAGGCAGATTTTGTCATAGTTGGTGCAGGGTCGGCGGGATGCGCCATGGCGTACCGCCTGTCCGAGGCCGGATCATCCGTGATCGTCATCGAATATGGTGGCACCGATGCGGGCCCGTTCATCCAGATGCCCGCGGCCCTGTCTTATCCGATGAACATGTCGATCTATGATTGGGGCTTTTCGTCCGAGCCCGAGCCACATCTTGGCGGGCGCGAACTGGCCTGCCCGCGCGGCAAGGTGATCGGGGGATCGTCGTCGATCAACGGGATGGTCTATGTCCGGGGCCATGCCAAGGATTTTGATCACTGGGCCGACAGCGGCGCTGCGGGCTGGAGCTATGCCGACGTCCTGCCCTATTTCAAGCGGATGGAAAACTGGCATGACGGCGGCCATGGCGGCGACCCAGAATGGCGCGGCAATGACGGCCCCTTGCATGTCACCCGCGCCCGCGAAAGAACCCGCTGTTCCACGCCTTTGTCGATGCCGGGAAGCAGGCCGGGTATCAGGTCACCGGCGACTATAACGGGGAACAACAAGAAGGCTTTGGCCCGATGGAGCAGACCGTCTGGAAAGGACGGCGCTGGTCGGTGGCAAATGCCTATCTGAAACCTGCCCTGCAACGCCCGAACTGCACGCTGGTCAAGGGGCTGGCAAACCGGGTGATCATCGAAGACGGCCGGGCAACCGGTGCCGAGCTGCAACGCGGATCGAAAACCGAGACCATCCGCGCCAAACGCGAGGTGATCATCTCGGCCTCGTCCATCAATTCGCCAAAACTGCTGATGCTGTCGGGCATCGGACCGGCGGCGCATCTGGCCGAACACGGGATTGATGTCGTCGCGGACCGCCCCGGCGTGGGACAGAACCTGCAGGATCATCTGGAACTGTATCTGCAGATGGCGGCCAGCCAACCGATCACGCTGTACAAATACTGGAACTTGTTCTGGAAAGGTGCGCTGGGTGCGCAGTGGTTGTTCACAAAGACTGGCCTGGGGGCATCAAACCAGTTCGAAAGCGCGGCCTTCATCCGGTCGGCAGCGGGCGTCGATTATCCAGATATCCAGTACCACTTCCTGCCGATGGCGGTACGCTATGACGGTCAGGCCGCTGCCGAAGGGCACGGTTTCCAGGCGCATGTGGGGCCCATGCGATCGAAATCGCGCGGCACTGTCACCCTGCGCAGCGCCGACCCCAAAGAGGCCCCCAAGATCCTGTTCAACTACATGAGTCATGAGGATGACTGGGCAGAGTTCCGGACCTGCATCCGTCTGACCAGGGAAATCTTCGCGCAGGACGCGTTCAAGCCTTATGTGAAACACGAGATCCAGCCCGGAAACGCGGTCCAGAGCGACGACGAACTGGACGATTTCATCCGCCATGAGGTCGAAAGCGCCTACCACCCCTGCGGTACCTGCAAAATGGGGGCTGCAGATGATCCGATGGCCGTTGTCGACCCGGATTGCCGCGTGATCGGCGTCGAGGGGCTGCGCGTGGCCGACAGTTCGATCTTCCCGCGCATTACCAACGGCAACCTGAATGCCCCATCGATCATGACCGGTGAAAAAGCGGCGGACCACATCCTTGGCAAGCGTCTGGCACCGTCCAATGCCAAACCCTGGACCCATCCGGATTGGGAGAGCAATCAGCGTTGATCTGGCCTCTCCTGCGGCGCGTCTGATGCTCCTCCCCACATTGCAGGCGCGCCGTTTTTTGGCTCACAGTACACAGTACGCCTGAGGACGGAGGATGTGGGTCCAAAAGCTGGTCGCCCTATGCGATCGGATTTACCTGCGCTCAGAACCACGTATGGTCGGGAACCGACCGGGCCAACACATGGCAAGCCCGGTCCGAGGGATCAGAAATTGAACATCACACCGAATGTAGCGCTGTAGATATTGTCTTCATCCACGATCGGGCTGTTCGAAACATCGCTGGGCAGGAAGTCGGCGCGCAGACCGCCCATCAGGGACCAGCTTTCGTTGATCGGCCGCACCATGCGGGCTTCGACAAACGGGATGATCACATCGCCGGGCGCATATTCCGGGCGCCCCGGGCGTGCCTCATCCGCGGAAACCCCCCAGACATAGCCGCTCAGATCTTCGCTCTGCCAGCCGGCACCGGCGCGCAGTTGCAGCATCGACTTGCCGATCTGCGTGCCATACCCGAAATCAAAGATCACTTCCTGACCATCATGCTCGCCCGTGACTTCCTGACGGAAGCGCAGGCCGGTATTGAAGCCTGCACCAAGATCATAACCAAGGATAAGTGCCAGATCCCCGGTAATCTCACGGTCAATCCCGTCAAGCTCGTCGGCATCGGTGTTGAACAAACCCGAGAAGCGAGGCAACAGGCCGACGGACAGTGTATAGCCGTTGCCCTTGTAAGCTTCATATTCAAGACCCAACGTACCGATGGACAGCGGACCTGTCTTATATGTCACCAGCGGATAGGGTTGGACCTGCGTTCCTTCACCGATATAGGGGTTGTTTGCGACACCGGCGATTACACCGATCTGCCAACCATCTGGCGGACCGCTGTCCTGCGCGGCACCGGAAGAGGCCAAGGCGGCAACGGCCAACGGGGATAGGAACACTGCTCGACAGTTGATCACGGAATCTTTCCTCTGCGTGGGATTCAATTTTTGGGCGTTTGTGTTGACCGATCTTCTGTGCCGGCATCGAACGTGGTCCAGACTCAAGCAATCGGTCGAGGGGTAGAGAACTCTAAAGTGGTGGGTTTGGCGACATAAATGACAAACGGTCAGATCCAAGTTGAACCACCCGATAAATGCAAAAACTCAGCCCGGGTATTCGAAGACTAATTTTCATCTAGATTAACCTTGTTTTGGCACAAAGACCTGCGAGTGCGCGTCGTCAGCCATCGCCGCGTTGAGTTGTTTAGTTCTTGGCGTCAGCTAGTTGCATCAAATACTCAGTGCACGTGCAAGTTCGTCAAAACGCGCCAAATATACGCGAATGGTCTGTGGTATTCGTAAGCGGTATGTGTGCAACCGTTGGCGATTAGGTGCGTTGTTTTCCTGTTTCGCAACACTTAAATTTTCACGCTGAGACTCTTGATCCAGATCCAGCGATTCCATGACAAAACCCGTTCAACTCTACGGCACTTTACTTCAGACCGTTCAAAACGCGTTGATTTCAATCGTGTCGTTTGAGGGTTTGACAATTTGGAAGCTCATCCACTTCGTGGGCTGGTTCGTGGGCAGCATGGGTCTTCTTTTGACAGTGTTCGAGACTGGGCCCTATTCAGATTTGCCGATGTGGGCGGCATTCCTGATGTGGTCGGCGCTGCTGTTTGCAGGCAGTGCAATTTTGATCGGGGTCGCCGTTGCCAGCATCCTTGCCGGCCTTAGCATGCCCTGGCCTTTAATCTGTGCGGTGCTTTTTCTACCTTTGTTGCTGGCCCCTTTTCTCTGCTGATTGGTCTCATGTCGGGAACAGATCGGCTTTCCGGCTCTCTTTCCAATGGTATTGTGATCAGCCTGCTTGACGAAGCCACCAATCTGGCGCTGCCATCAGTATTCCTGTCCTCAGCGCTTTGTGTGTTTGCTGTCTGGTTCGGCAAACTTCTGCAGGCCAATAGTGACAATAGCGGTGAGAAGTCAGAGGAAATCGTCCAACGACCGCGTCTCAGAGAAGCAATCCCGACTTTGCCAACCCGCCTTGGTGAAGATATTGTTCGGGTCGAAGCGCAGGACCACTATATCAGCGTGTTCACATCATCCGGACAAGCGACGTTAAAAATGTCGTTCTCCGATTGTGTTGACCGATTGCAGGATTTCAGCGGTGCGCAATGTCACAGATCGCATTGGGTCAGTTTCAGCCATATCCAGGAAATCCACCGCTCAGGAAGCGCTTATACCTGTATCCTACGCGACGGAACCAGCATACCGGTCAGCCGCAGACGCCGATCTGCACTAAATGTTTCGCCTTAATTTTGTAAGCTCTCAAAACATCTGTTGTTTGTCGGGCTTGTATGCCGCTTTCTGCGCGGATCCAGGCAGCCCGGTGTGGATTCTGCATCTGGCGCAGGCCGTCGCCATCATCCTCTTTGAAACTCTCTTTCCTTATCGTATGTTGATAGGTAACTACCCACGCTTTGAAAGAAGACAGCGAAGAATGCGAATTTCGCCAGATATACGGACGAAATATCTCCAATCGCTTCGTCGCATTGAAGTAGGCAAAAAAGAAACTCTTCTTTTGCAGGGGGAAATTAGCAATCTTGCCTACATCGTTGAAGAAGGGTGCCTACGTATTTGGCATAACAATGATGGGACGGATGTTACGCTTCAGTTCTTCTTTGAGAATGATATTGTTTCTTCGCTTGAAAGCTTTTTTCACGGTCGCCCGAGCAAATTCGGGATCGAGGCCGTTACGCCGACGGTTGTCAGAGCTATTGAGCGAACCACATTTAATAAACTGATGGCCCACTCGACAGAGTTCAGAGAGTTCATGTTCCGCGCGCTCGTTGATCGCCTTACTGACTACCAAAACCTTTTCCTCAATCGGATTATGGATAACCCAGAAAACCGATATCGCCACCTTTTGGAACACTCTCCTGAGCTTTTGGAAACGGTGCCGCTGCACTATTTGGCATCGTATCTGGGGATCACTCCAGTATCACTCAGCAGAATCAGAAAAAAGGTTGGCTTTCCTTAACAAATGATAACGCGGGTCGGGTTGAAATTTGGCATATTCCCTTAGTCGGAGATTTTAGATCTGACTATTTGGACTTGCACTCACTTGTAAACTGAAGAGCAAAACATGCATGAGCCCATTCAGCATGCGAAGCAGCTAAAGTTCCCGGAAAGAGGCATCTCATTCAGTGCGACAATTAGGATCGTCGCCTGTAGCGCATCGAAGTTGTTCACACGGTATCGCACCGGGGGGCGGGGATACTTGGTATGGTCAGCCTTTTCCTCTGTTTCTCGCGTGAAGCCTGAATCCGTCTCGTGCCAAACGTCATAAAAAATCACACGTGAACTTTCTTGTAGGAGACTTCATAGCATGAACACCATGCATGCATGGGTTGCCCGTTCTTACGGCGAGCCAAAAAATGTTCTTAACCTCGAAGAGGTGACAATACCCGAACCTAAGGGGAACCAGGTTCTTGTGCGAATTCTGGCATCCTCGCTAAACCCTATCGACCTGAGAATGGTACAGGGTTACGGATCACGGTTGCGGCGCCTGGCCGCGCCGGAAGAATTTCCCTTTATCGCCGGTCGTGACATCGTGGGAGAAATCGTTGCCATGGGTCCGGAAGCAATCAAGTTCAAAGTCGGTGACAAGGTCGCTGGGGTAAATGATATCAAGGAATCCGGCGCCCACGCCCAGTTCTCTGCAATCACCGAAACTTGTTTGGCGGCGGCACCGTCCAATGTTTCTCCTACCGAACTGGCTTCAATTCCGTATGTTGCCATGACAACCTGGAGTGCCTTGGTGGATCGGCTGAAACTCGATCCCCAAAACGCATCCGATAAACATCTGTTTGTCCACGCGGGTTCAGGTGGCGTTGGTAGCTTTGCAATACAATGGGGAAAATCCCTTGGAATGAAAGTTTCGACGACTTGTGGACCCTCCAACATTGGCTGGGTCAAAGGCCTGGGCGCGGACGTTGTTGTTAACTATCGCACGCAGGACTATCGCGAAATCGTCAAAGACGTAGACTTTGCCTATGACACGCTCGGCGGGTCATATGAAAAGGACACAGCAGCCCTGGTTAAGGAAGGTGGCGGTTATGTTTCCATCGTACACCAGCTTATGCCCTATACAGACCGCAGCGGGCTCGTTATCGGCGGGCTGCATGCTCTAGGGCGAGTTTTGAGCAAGAAAGTTCGCTATGGCCTGTCAGGTAAAAAATACGCTTGGTCCATCGCGCAGCCCAATGAAGAAGGTATCGAGCATATAATGACTAAGGTAGCTAGCGGCCAAATAAAGCCTGTAATTGATCGCGAATTATCGATGGCGGATATCATTGACGGCTACGAGCACCTTGGCACTGGTCGCGCCAAAGGAAAAACCGTTTTGAAATGGCAGTGTGCCTGACGCGGTCCGCTCTGAGCTGACACTCTTTACGCTGCGGACAATGGCTCTTCTCTTCCGCGCGGCCATTCCTATACCGGTGGTCTCCATTCGATGGATAATCCCACCCACCAAAAAGTTTCAGAATGAGCAGTCAAACCCTTAAGGAGCAAAAGACCACCAACTGGTCTTCGTACACCATTGCATAAAAACGGGGATCACTTTCGATACTATTTGATCTTGAAATGATCTCGGTGCCGGAGCCATCGACCGAAGTGAAATCGTCAATGCATCGCGATACGTGGACTGCGATATTTGGCAACGATGGATCGGATAAGACCGCCGACGCCGTGTCGTGCGCCAGATAGACTGTACCATGTCACTCAGGCAGTCGCTTCCGGCGAGAGGCTTTGAAAGGTAAGTTGCAGAAACCCAGATTCGGGATACCCTCATAAACAATTCCCTGATCTTTGGTAAACCTGTCACCTTGGTTTTCGTCTGAGGAAAGAGGCAGTCGGCCGGTCAACGGCTTCGCGCAACAAAGCCGTTTCAGTTGAAAACTCAAGAAATTTACAATTGTTAATGTTGCACTCTTTCATCTCTGCTAGCGCAGTTTTCGAACTGCGACGTTTCAATGCGCTGAAGCGGCCGGGTGAATGCAGCCTGCCCTAATAGAACTTACCGGAGCAGAACAACTGCAACTGCTCACTTACAACACTCAACAAGGGATCACTCATAAAATGGTGCGCTACCTCAAACTTGTACCCATTCTCACCCTTGCCGTTCTGTCTGCCTGTAAAGAAGAGGAAGTGGACCAAAGCGCCATTGTTCGCGGGGTAAAGACCTTTCTGGTCACCGACACACAGTCAACAACCGCACGCCACTATCCCGGTGTTCTCGAACCCGCCACGATCACGACCCTGTCCTTCGAGGTCAGCGGAACGCTTGAAGAGATGAACCTGTCGATCGGTCAAGCGGTCGAAACAGGCGATGTGCTGGTCGAACTGGATCCGACCCTGCTGCGCATTCGGCTTGAAAACGCACAAGCCGCCGTCGAGCAGGCCGAGGCGCAGTTCACCAATGCCGAACGGACACTGAAAAGGCAGCGCAGCCTGCTGGACCGTGGGGCAGTAACGCAGGTCTCGGTGGACAATGCCGAAACTGATTTCCTGGCCTCAAAAGCCTCGCTGGCACAGGCGAAGAAGGTTGTCGAGGCGGCGCAGGAAGACCTGACCAAAACCACGATTCACGCCCCTATTCCGGGAACGTCAACTCGGTCGACGCGGATCCTTTGCCACAGTCAGCGCGGGAACACCGGTCGCGTCGATCTATGCTAGCGACAGTTTCGAGGTCTCGTTCTCGGTCAATTTCGATGCTGCCAGCCAGATCGAAATTGGCGGGCCCGCAATCGTCAAACTGGTGGACCGTCCCCGGGTCAAGCTTGAGGCCGTCGTGACAGAAATCGGCAGCAGGGCCGACGTTGTTTCGGCCTATCCGGTCGTCGTTTCCGTGACCGACAATAACCCGATCCTCAAGGCCGGTATGGCCGTTGAAACAACGCTTGAATTCCCGCTGCCCGAAGCCGTTGGATATCTGGTTCCGCTGACGGCGGTCAGCACGGACCTGACCAACCTTGATCACGACGCAAACGAACAGACCGAAACGCTGGTCGCTTTCGTCTATGACGAAGACAGCGGCACGATCCGGCAACAGGAAATCGTTGTTGCGGGCCTTCGGGATAACTCTCTGATCGTCATTTCAGGGCTGCAGCCCGGTGATCGGGTGGCCTCGGCCGGGGTGTCCTTCCTGCGCGACGGGCAGCCCGTCAAACTTATTGACAGCAAAAATTAATTGTAAGGCGAGGGTTTTCCCATGGGGTTCCTGACTCGGTTCGGCATTAAAAAGTCGCGACTGACCGTACTGGTCATGATCGGGGTGCTTTTGCTTGGGGCAATTTCGTATATTCAACTTCCCAAACGCGAAGACCCCGAAATCTCTCTGCGCACGGCGATTGCGGTGGCCCAGTATCCCGGCATGTCGCCGGAACGGGTCGAAGAGCTGATCGCAGAACCGCTGGAACGCGCGGGCCGTGAGATCGAAGAAGTCGAAACCATCGTCACGCTGATCACCCGTGGCCAAGCCGAGCTGAAGTTCGAGGTCTACGACTCGGTCCCCAATTCCGAGCTTGAGCGGGTCTATCAGGACATCCGCAACAAGATGAACGACTCGATGGGTCAGTTGCCGCAAGGCACAATTGGCCCGTTTGTGAACACCGATTTCGACGCGGTGGCCATCGCCACAATCGCCGTTACTGGCGAAGGGTTCACCTATGAAGAGATTTGGGATGCGGTGGAAGACCTGCAAAAGCAGATCTATACCCTTAGCGGGATCACCAAAGTTGCCATTGAAGGCCGTCAGGAAGAACGCATCTGGCTGGAGATTGACACCCGCAAGCTTGCCTCGGTCGGGGTACAACTGGATCGCCTATTGTCGGACCTGAGCGCCCAGAACGTCATCGTTCCTGCGGGCAATCTGGATGCAAATGGCGTCAACATCATGCTTGAGGCCAATGGCGATCTGAAAACCGTTCAGGACATCCGCGAGGTTCTGACCAAGGTTCCTGGGTTAAGCGGGCTGGTCCGTTTGCAGGACCTGCTGACCGTTCGGCGCGGCTATGTCGATCCGCCGGATGCTCCGATCTATTTCAACGGTGAACCGGCGCTATTGCTGTCGGTCGAGATGGATAACAGCCGCGATATCCAGACCATTGGCGATGACCTAAAGCAGCGCCTGCCCGAGTTCGAAGCGACGCAACCCATCGGAATTCAGTTCTCGATCTCGACTTTTCAGGAAACCAACGTCACCCAGGCCATCAACGGCGCGCTGACAAATGTTGGGCAAACCTTTCTGACCGTCTTTGTGGTCATGCTGGTGTTCCTCGGGCTGCGCCCGGCATTTGTGGTGTCCTGCATCGTGCCCTTTTCGGTGATGTTCTCGCTGATCCTGATGTCACAGGCCGGAATTCCGATCGAGCAGGTCTCGATCGCGGCGGTCATCATTTCGTTGGGTCTGCTGGTTGATAACGGCCTTGTCGTGGTCGAAGAGATCCAAAGCAGGCTGGACGCGGGTGAGACCCCAAGAGCCGCCGCTGAACAAGCTGGCAGCCAGTTCTTTATCCCGCTGGCCGTGGCCTCGGTCACCACAGCGTCGGCCTTTATCCCGATGCTGATCCTTGAAGGCGCCGAGGGCGATTACGCCTTCTCGCTGGGTGCCGTCGTCGCCTTTATGCTGCTGGGGTCGTGGATCACCGCCCACTACATCCTGCCCTATCTGGCGACCTATCTTCTGCGCCCGTCGAAAAAGGCGCAGGCCACGGAAGAAACCTGGTTGATCCGCTCCTACGGCAATCTGACCCGTTTCCTGCTGCATAAAGGCCTTTTGGTAGCAGGCGTGATCTACGGGATCATCCTTGCGGGCACGACTGTCTTTGGTTCGCTCAAAGGTGAGATGTTCCCTCTGGCCGAACGGGCCGAGTACCTGATCTATCTTGAGATGCCACGCGGCACAGCGGTCACTGCCACGCGGGATGAGGCGCTGGCGGTCGATGCATGGCTGCGCGACCCGGAACAGAACCCCGAAGTCGTCAGCACCACGCTGTTTGTGGCCAGCGGCGGCCCCAGGTTTTCCTGACGCTGGACCCGGCGGATTCTGACCCGGCCAATGCCTTCTTCGTGGTCAACACCAAGGATTTCGAAAGCGCCGTCGCTGCGGCCGAACGCGCGCGCAACTATCTGGTCACCCAGCGCCCTGCCGCCAGCTATCGCATCACGCGCCTTGCCATGGGCGGCGAGGAATCGGGCATTGTGGATGTTGAAATCACCGGCCCTAACGCCGATGTTCTGGTCGGCCTTGCGCGCAAGGTTCAGGATGCGTTCGACACGGTGCCCGGCGCAATTCTGAACAAGAATGACTGGGGCAACAAAACCCTCAAATTCACTGTTGAGATCGCCCAGGACAAAGCGCGTGAATTTGGCGTGACCTCTAAAGATGTCTCGGAAGTCATGGAGGTCTATTTCTCGGGCGTTCCCTATTCCGAGTACCGCGATGGCGCCGATTCCATCCCGATTGTTGTACGTGCGCAAGAACCGTTCCGGGACAGTCTGGAAGACCTGGAAAACCTGTCGATCCCGGCGGATGGTCGGTTGATTTCATTGGCGCAGATCGCGGATTTCGCGCCCAAGTTCGAATTCTCTCAGCTGCGCCGGGAAAATCAGATGCGCAAGATCACGGTATCGGGCAAAAGCGCCTATCTGTCCGCCGCCGAGGTCGAAGCATGGGTGGCCGAGGATCTTTCGGAGCTATCACTACCGCCGGGATATCGTCTCAACCTGGGTGGGGAGACAGAGCGTAGCGCCGAGATCAACGGGCTGCTGCTGGCGGGCATGCCTGCGGCTTTGCTTGTGATGCTTGCTGCACTTATGTTCCAGTTCAATTCGGTCCGACGAGTTACGCTGACGTTTCTGACAGTTCCAATGATCCTGATCGGTGCACCTACAGCTTTATTTCTAGCTTCACAGCCGCTGTCATTTTTTGCGATTCTGGGGCTGATCTCTTTGATGGGCATAATAATCAACAACGCAATTGTGTTGATCGACCAGATCGACATTGAACGCGAAACATTGGCTCTGGACGACGCGATTGTGGTCGCTGCAAAGAAAAGGGTCACGCCGGTGATGCTGACATCGCTGACCACAACCCTCGGTCTCGTGCCGATGGCGCTCAATGGCGGCGCCCTGTTCGAACCGATGGCAACACTGATGATCGGCGGCTTGATCGTCGCTTCACCACTGACCCTGATGTTTGTTCCATCTGTCTACCGATTAATGTTCATCATGGATGAGCGGAAAAGTGTAGCCGCAGACAGGTCCACCATTTCCTAAAGGCTCTCCAGATTTATGGCACGACTGCGCTCCTTCATAAGTCGCGGAACCTGTCCGTTTCGTCAGTTCGCGGAACCAACTGCTTAGGTTCTGGACCTAATAATTTGGTTGCCGCCATCTCGGCTGCGTGATTCAAGCCCCTGAGTTTCAGGGGTATATCATGAGCAATCTATTCTGGCTGAGTGACGAACAGATGGCGCACCTTCTGTCTTACTTTCCGAAGAGCCATGGCAAGCCGAGGGTTGATGATCGACGTGTTTTGAGCGGGATTATCTGGTTCCGTTGCAAACTTTTGGCCATTGACGCTTTCGGAATTAACGAGTGAATGACTCGTCGGTCCTATCAAGTCGAAAGCCAGCCCATGATCTCTTTTAAAGGTGCACAGTACCCGAAAGATGTGATCCTATTCGCAGTATTCTTCTACGTTCGATACGGCGTTTCCTACCGCGATCTGGAAGAGATCATGGCAGAGCGAGGTGTTTCCGTCGATCACACCACTCTGAACCGCTGGGTGACACGGTACTCTTGCGCAATCGCTGAAACAGCACGCCGCCGCAAAGGCCCATGCGACCGCTCCTGGCGAATGGACGAAACATATATTAAAGTAAAGGGATCATGGGTTTACCTCTACCGAGCGGTCGACAAACACGGCAAAACTCTCGATTTCATGCGTTCACACCGTCGGAACAAGCCTGCCGCCACTAAATTCTTTGCTCGAATGCTGGAGGTCAACGGCCTTCCACGCAAGATGGGGTCACTGCATAAAAGTGACTATATTGTCCGGCTCGCGCGAACTTTACATGAAAAATGGCGTTTTCAGCCTGTTTTCTGGACCCCGAGGACGATCCGGCTCGCGACATCGATGGCCACCGTCAGATAGGGGCGCGCAAGTGGACGTCGATTGACGTGATCGACCAAGGTGATGTCCGAAGTCGTATGATCGATCTGAACGACTTCCAGCGGGGCTGAAACTTCAAGGCGGCCCGGACGCGCAGCAAAGACCTTGTCAGCCTCCTCTGCCCCGCGCCGTTTCCGGAAGACCTCTCGCTGATCCATAGCATCTAGACGGGCCTTGACCGTTCTCCGGGTCGGGGGCTGAAACCCTTCGCCACGCACTCGGCACGAATCTCGCGCCAGATGCGAAGAAAGCTCGAGCGCTCGCGGATCAGATAGTATTTTCGCAAGCTCTCATAGATGATGATTTCGACGCCTTCGGCAATCCGTTTCGACCCTGGTTTCGGCCCGCGACGGTCCAACTCCAACGCCGTGGCACGTGCATCGTTCTCTCTCAGACGCCGGTAAAGCAACCATGTGTGGCTTTTCGCCAAGCCCAGTTCCCAAGCGGCATCTCCGATCGCCGCGCTGATCGGCTCACCTCTCTTCTCAAGCACCAGGATCGGCCGAAGAACCGCTGCAAGGTGTTTCGCAAGGCGCTCATTTACCACGCAAATCCCCCGCCCCAATAGGCCGACACTCATCCACAGTTCCGACAGTAAGGCAATTAAGGGTACAGTATGGTGGGAGTGGAAAACCTTGGGGACCTAAATTGATCTCGGTCTATCCTGATGTCTTTGTCGCAGGAGGATTTGGTGTGAAAGTTCGGATCAGGATTGAAACGGAGTTTGGGTGGGGCGAGTGCCGGTCCCATGATATTGGCGTCATTGAGCGGTGTTCTATCGATCCGTCGGAAGACGGCCTTGGTATCAGCCTCGCTGAGGGCAAATCGATCTTGAAAGAAGAACAGCGTGCTGTTCTCCAGGATCAAGTGGAAGAAATCAGCGAAGTCGCGCGGGTATGCCGTCACTGCCATTCGTATTTGCCTGTGCATGATCGTCGCAAGCGACGTGTCGATACTCATTTCGGTCGTGTGACTGTCGAAGCGCCTCGGGTCCGGATGTGTATGTGCGGCTTCCCGGGCTTTCCCGCCTTCAAGGCAGCGTATTCTCCGCTCACGCGGATTTTGAAAGACAATGCCACACCCGAATTTAGGAGGCTTCAAGCCGAGCTGGGTGCCCGGCATAGTTTTCGGGAAGCCGCGCGTCTGTTGAACGAGCTCACACCTTGCGCCACCCAGAACCACGCAACGATCCGGATCCGGCTTGCGTCGGTTGCCAAGGCCCTGGAAGATCGCTGTTGCGAGGAACCGACGGATACGGCCATTCTAGCAAAACCTACCGAGGTTACGGTCTTTCTGGACAGCGCATATCCTGCTCACAGGCGAATACAGATGGAAAACCAGGTGATCTCCGGCCTTAGGGTGTCATTCTGCACTCAGCCGTAGCGGACCCCCACGAGATCGAGGAAAGCTCGTCAGGAAAAGTCTCTGGATTGAACAATTGGAGCGCACGGATAGGGCTCGCACAAATTTATCATAATTTAGATTATTAGCCTTGACCGACGGTCTTCAAACCCTGTCGCTGAGGGCTCGGTATATTTCATCGATACCTCGGCCAGCAGCTGTTCTGACTGCACCCTGATTATTTGACGACCGGTCCACATCCTCAAAAGTGTCTCGCGCATCACGCAGCGCACCTTCCAAGAGATCAATTCTGAGCTGAGCTTTCTCAGCCCAGATATGGACCTCCTCAGGGCTCATGTCCGAACTGTAGGCCTTGATCTCATCACTAGAGCTATCTTGATCAGAAATGAAATCAGGAGGTGACCCAACCGCTCCATCCAGCAGACCTATTTGGAATTTCTTGTTTTTCTGGTCAGACATCTTATTGCTTCTACTTTCAAGTTTTCGACTACAATATTGGCCGCTCAGGACGCTGCCTCGACCAGTTCTGCAAACGTATACAGTGCTTTAGCATGCTCCTCGTTGTCAGGGAGCACTGGAAATTCAACCCGTAGGCGACCATACTTGTTTTTACTGATGCATGAGCGCCGACTGCTTTGGCCATGATTTCCATCGCCTCGGTCATTTCATCCCAGTCCAGGCCACTTTCACTCATCTTATTACCCCATGAAAAGCAATTTTAAGGACCAAAGCTCACTTTTTTGACACTAAGAGGTGAGCTACATGTTCTTCAAGAAATACCCTAAATCAATCAGCTTGGTCGTCATACTGGCGATTTTTGTAGCCTTGCTGCATCGCCTTACACCGCCTGAGATAAGGCAAATGATAGTCGAGCCTGAGGTCTTTCTCGCGTGTATCTGTGGTGCCATCATTGGCTTCGTCGGCACCTGTAACACCGCTTACCGTCACAAGTTATTTGCCAATCATGTCATGTGTCTCCTGCCTGAACAGCCAGACACCGTGATCGAGAAACTTAGCACGTTATTCTTAGGGTACTTTCTTCCTGTGCTTCTCCCTGGCTCGTACCTAGCTTTCGCTTGCTACTCGATCTCAGTGACAAAAGTAGAACAGCTCGCCAATGGCGGCTTTGCTGTGAACCGGCATGCAAAATTGACCCCTGTACTGGGGTAATCGGCGTCCAAAGTTGACCCCCCTGGTATTTGGTTTCGTTAGCTTCCTCGCAGATTTGAGGGAGCGATTTGGGGATGTTGGTTGTGGAGACGATTGCGAAGATCAGGCGGGCGTATTTCATCCAGAGGAAGTCGATCAAGCAGATTAGCCGGGAGCTTCGGGTATCGCGGAATACGGTGCGCAAAGTGGTGCGATCCGGAGCGACGGAATTCAGTTATGACCGGTCCACGCAGCCCCGCCCCAAGATTGATCCCTGGCGTTCCGATCTGGATGAGATCTTGGCCGAGAACGCCCGGCAACCGAAACGCCAACGTCTGACCCTTGTTCGGATTTACGAGGACCTGCGCAACCGCGGTTATGATGGCAGCTATGATGCGGTGCGGCGCTATGCGGCCCGTTGGTCGAAGGCAACGCGGGAAGCGTCTGCGGCGGCCTATGTGCCGCTCAGCTTCGATCCCGGCGAAGCTTATCAGTTCGACTGGAGCCATGAGATTGTCATACTCGACGGCGCGACCGTGACGGTGAAGGTTGCGCATGTCCGCCTGAGCCACAGCCGGATGCCGTTTGTGCGGGCCTATCCCAGAGAGACACAAGAGATGGTCTTTGATGCCCATGACAAGGCCTTCGCCTTCTTCGGCGGGGCCTGTGCGCGGGGCATCTATGACAACATGAAGACTGCGGTGGATGCGATCTTTGTCGGCAAGGACCGGGCCTATAACCGGCGGTTCCAGAAAATGTGTGGGCATTATCTGGTCGATCCGGTCGCCTGCACCCCGGCTTCAGGCTGGGAGAAGGGACAGGTCGAGAACCAGGTGGGCGTGATCCGGCGGCGCTTCTTCGTGCCGCGCCCAAAGTTCAAATCCTACACCGAGCTGAATGCTTGGCTGGAGGACCGGTGCCTGGCCTATGCCAAGGCAAACAAACACCCGGAGATGCGCGACAAGACCATCTGGGAGGTGTTCAAAGAGGAGCGTCCCAGCCTCGTTCCTTATGTCGGCCCGTTCGATGGATTCCACGCGGTTCCGGCCTCCGTCTCCAAGACCTGCCTCGTGCGCTTCGACAAGAACAGATACTCGGTCGATGCGCGTGCGGTCGGCCGACCTGTCGAGATCCGCGCCTATGCTGATCGGCTGGAATGCTGGCAGGATGGACGGATTGTCGGCCAACACGAGCGTACCTTCGGGCGCGACCACACAGTCTACGATCCCCTGCATTACATACCAGTTCTCGCCCGCAAGCCGGGGGCATTGCGTAATGGTGCACCGTTCAAGGAGTGGGACCTGCCGATTGCGATCCGCCGCGTGCGGCGCAAGCTCGAACGCCAGCCTGGCGGGGATCGGCAGATGGTCGATATCCTGAGTGCTGTGCTGACAGATGGGATCGAAGCGGTAGAGGCGGCCTGCGCCGAGGCGTTATCGCACAACGTTCATTCCGCCGGTGTTGTCCTGAACATCCTGGCTCGACACCGCGAACCGCCACCGCCCCTGACAATTGCGACGCCAGATGCGTTGAAGCTGGCCAGCGAGCCAATTGCCGACTGCAACCGATATGACAGCTTGAGGAGACGGACAAATGGAACGATCAGACGTGATCGACGCGATGGGAAAGCTAAAGCTCTACGGAATGAGAGCCGCCTATGACGAGGTTCTGACGACCGCCGTCAAACGGCAGCACGAGCCGCAGCAGATCATCGGTGACCTGCTGACCGCCGAGATCCGCGAGAAGCAGGCGCGGTCTGTCAAATACCAAATGACTATCGCCAAACTGCCCCTGGCAAAGGAACTGGAAGAGTTCGACTTCGAGACCGCCGAGGCGAACGAGACCCTGATCCGCGACCTGGCCACCGGAGACTTCCTGGATCACCAGCGCAACCTTGTGCTGATCGGCGGCACCGGAACTGGCAAAACCCATCTCGCCGTCAGCATCGCCAGGGCGTGCATCCGGGCCGGACGCCGGGGCCGGTTCTTCAACGTGGTCGATCTGGTGAACAAATTGGACGCTGAGGCCCGCGCAGAACGCCAGGGGCGCACCGCCGATCTGATCTCACGGCTCGACTTCCTGATCTTGGATGAACTGGGTTATCTCCCTTCGCCCAGACCGGTGGTCAACTCCTATTCCATCTTGTCAGCAAGCTCTACGAACGCACCTCGATCATTGTCACAACAAACCTGGCATTCGGCGAATGGCCAAGTGTCTTCGGTGATGCCAAGATGACCACCGCACTCCTCGACAGGCTCACACACCACTGCGAGATCGTCGAAACCGGAAACGAAAGCTGGCGCTTCAAGAACCGGGCATAACGCCAATCTCAAACCCCGCAGGCCCGTCGCCGCTGCGTTAAATGGAGACTACGCAGCGCCGGGCCTGCTCATCACAAAAGGGTCAAAGTTGGATGCCGATAGGGGTTAAAGTTCAATGCCGATTGACATCGTAAGTGCGGCCTAGGCGCATCGGGACAATTTCGAAATCGCAGTTGCAGATCGACTGCGCTGTCAGCTGTTGCCTGATATTTTTTCTGGGTTTGGCCTGAATCCCACAATGACAGCTTCTCACGTGGAATTCACTAGTTTGAATGAAGTCTACAATATAAGTCGCAGGAAAATGGAGCAGTACAAACATGCGCACAACACATAATATCAATGGCGTTACCCCCTTCGCCAATTCCAATCCTGGCAGCGGTCGAGCGCTTGCGGCGACAATCAGTGCTGGTGTTTGGCCGGAACATGATCCTGACATCGACACTCAACTGAACGGCCAAATCGAAGAGAAGGCCTACGAACTACTAGAGGCTCGAGAGATCGAGGCATTTGCCGATTTCAACAGTGACGGTGATCGCACATATTACCAGCTCGAGAACGGAGAAGTCGGGGTTCACTGGGTCGCCGCTCAATTCGTTGAAGCTGGCACGGTCGAAGACCTCGCTGAGCAGGTCGTTAGTGAATTCCGTCGGTGGGCCGAAGAAAATAAAGAGGTTTCCGGCCTGACAATGTGAAAAGACATCCAAGTTTTCACCGAAATCCCGTCACACCCGGCGGGTTTTTTGTTTTTGGCTCCAATCATTAATTGGCTTGAGGGAGCTTTGACTGATAACGCCCTGCCCTTCTCAGATCGCATAAGTCCATTGTTCATTGGCATCTCACATCTGGATTCATGTGAAAAAATATTTTTTATCAGTTAGTTAGTCGCATAGTAACCGAAGTAACGACGCGTCCCAGCATCCTGCCCCGCCTCCTCAAGTTCCATTTTTGGACGCGGCGCGTTGGCCCGTTCAACCGCTAGCGCTCTTTCTTTTGGGTTCTCTACTTAATTAGACAAGATCATCCCACACGACTTATCCACAGGACACTCCGTCCGGGAATTAAGGGCACAGTGACATCTGTAGAAGCGCTTATCTTGTTTTTGCGCCTTGCAAGAAAGAACACCCCGCGCAGTGTGTCGCCATAGACTTGTCCTTTCGGCCCTATGAAGACCAGACGCGTGTGTGGATCTGTCTCTGTCCAACAGTCGCCCTCTCGCATGCTCCATCTGGAACCGACTCTTTGGAAGATCAAACGCTGATCCGGCTTTTGGGCAATGAAAACGAATCCCTTTGCCCTGAGTATCGTATCAGGCAGATCAGAGAAGAATTGCTGCAAAGCTTTTTCGTCGAGCGCGTCGTTGGTTTCCACACTGACGGTTTCAAAACCGTGTCCGGCTACGGGCGCAGGGGATTCATAAGCGGAGACGTCCTGATCTGTGTCTATACCAAGCGCCACATCTGTCGGTATCCGGCCTTCAATAGCCTCAAGTATTGGCGTATCCGCATACAGAGCCCCGACGCGCGACTTTGCTCGAGCGCGGCTTTCATCGGAAAGCAAATCAAGTTTGCTCAGCAAAATCATGTCCGCTGACACGAGTTGGGCGTTGAATAATTCGCGTGTCGCAGGGTCGCTCGCACGTGCTTCAAGTGTTTCCGCGTCGACAACTGTGATGATACCGTCAAGCCGGATCGCTTCATTTGCAAGCGCGATCTGAGCAATCGAGCCGGGTTCGGAAATGCCGCTACATTCCAGAACGATGGCATCTGGGCGATCTCTACGCTGTGCAATGTCGACGAGTGATTTGGACAGGTCACTCGCAACAGCACAACAGGCGCACCCGTTGGTCAAAGTAATCGTGTCGTCGGTTTGTTCGGCAATAAGTTCCGCATCGATGTTGATCTTGCCGAAGTCGTTCACCAAAACAGCGATTTTGCGGCCTTGCGGGTCCGCCAGTAACCGATTGAGTAGAGTGGTTTTCCCCGCGCCGAGAAATCCTCCGATGATTGTTAAAGGCAGCGACCTTGCAGGGGCCGCCAATTCGCGAGGCATCGACATGGCGGCAAAGATCAAGCCAGCAATTGTTTGCCTCTGGTCAAGCGCTCGCATGAATTGATCATGCCGCGACGCGGTGTTTTGAGCATGCGGGCGCTCAGTCATTCGGCGCCTCAATAACGCGTCCACCCAAGACTGTGCCCCAAATACCAATGTCTTTGATTTTATCTGGTTCGACTTCCATCGGGTCTTCCTCCAAGACGCAAAAATCCGCGAACTTGCCAACTTCAAGGCTTCCAATTTCGTTTTCGAGATTGAGAATGTAGGCGGCATCAATAGTAACAGCGCGCAATGCCCGCTCCACACTGATCCGCTCGCCAGGTGCGACGACTGTCTTTTCGTCTTCGGCCAGACGAGTGACGGCTGCATACACGGCTGTCAAAGGATGCATTGGCACGACGACCTGCGGGTAATCGGAGTGCAGCGCAAAAATCACGCCCTCTTTTTCCAAACTTCCAAGGCGGGCTTCGGTCTGCGCGCGGTCTGGGCCATAGGCATTTTCAGAATGCAGGAGAGCGCGGAAATGCGAGAAGTAATTGTTCACACTGGCGTTACCGCCAAGGGCCTTAAGGCGGCGCGCCTGCATCGGGTTGCTCATGGCATAGTGCTCGATGGTAAACCGATGATCGAACCGAGGATGTTCTGCCTGTAATCGAGCAAGCAAGTCCAAAGTAAAGTCTACCGCCTGATCGCCATTGGCATGGCAGTGGATCTGGTGGCCACCTTTCCAAAACGGCACCATGCCTTCATAAGTGGCGTCGCCCGGGAAACCATTTCCACCGTCCAGGTAGCCGGGAAAGTTCAACAGCGCTCCCATGAGTGGGAACGACCCGTCGCTCAGGAATTTAACACCGCCAATAAACAGGTTGTCCTTTTCGTGCTTGGCGAGCTCCCAAACAACGTCCGATGCCTTGTCCCCATGCGCCCCCACAAAGGACATGGCATGCGGTTTCAGACAGAACCGGATAGGCAGGTTCGGGTCTTCTGTTGCAGTTACGTGGTCATTCAGTTCGGCGTCAATGTTCATCACGCCGAACATAAGGTCGGCGACTGTCGTAATGCCTGCCTTTAGAGCAATTTGACCAAAAAACTTCAAGCCGTCCACGCCACCCAATTGGGCGATAATTGGCATGATCGGGGCGATGCCAATCGAAACACCTTCCACCTCCGTGAAAACGCCGTTCAAGCGCCCGTCCGGATACTGCAAAATGTGGGTCGGGTTTGCACCATCCGCCACGTTGGCCATTTCGATGGCAGCTGAGTTCAGATAGGCGAAATGCGGTGCAAAACCCAAAATGTAAATGGGCCGCGTGGCCGTGATCTTGTCGAGCGTGTCACGATCAATCGACCCGCCTTGGTTCGCGGGGTCAAAGCCCCATGCGATGATGGGTTCACCTTCCTTTTTCGTCTCGTGGAGTTCGCCAAGATATTCGATCACATCGTCAAAGTGCGGATGCGCAGGGTTCATGCCCTCGCGTCCCGGCCAAGGCAGCGGCCCGATGTAGTCGACCGCCATGAAGCCTGCGGACATCCAGCAATGCGAATGCGGCTCGATCAAGCCTGGCAAGACGATTTTGTCTTTCAGAGTTTCATCGACCGTCACGTCGTAGCGCGACAGCCAAGGCTGCATCTGATCTATCGTTCCGAGCGAAAGGATACGGCCGTTCAAAACCGCGACGGCATCAGCCTCAGGTCGGCCCGGGTCCATCGTGCAAAATTTCTTAGCGGTGAAAACCGTGACTTTTTCCTTGGTCATCCCAAACTCCTAAAATATCTCCATAACAAGGTTAATGCTCGGGATCGGGCAATCAAAGTAAATTGTGGAGAGTCGGACAATGCACACAACCGCAATCCTCGCCTAAAACGAAAAATAAGCATATTGAGTTACGTGAGTGGGAGGATCCGTGTCAGCATCGTGTATGAGACTGGACACAGATTCTTATGAGCCACTTCGGGCTTATCCCTCGTGATTATGGAAACAAGGATCTAAAATGTCGTTTTGGACACTTCTCATGATAAAAGTGCCTGCGGAGAAGGCAAAGCAAACCGCAGAAGCATTCATTCACCGCAACATTATCGAGGAATGCGCCGATGCCATTCCAGGCTTTCGCCACGGCGAGTTGATGGTGTCGCATGAAGGCGATGGGCAGCTTTGCGTTATGTGCAACTGGACGGATAAAGCCGCCTACGAGCAATGGGTCGCAAGCCCCATTCGTGACAAGCAGAATGTGGACGCCCTCGGCTTCCTAACAGAAAAAGGTTACGAAGCGACTGACATGCATACACTCATGTTCGACAGTCTGCACACCGTCGCACAAAAATAGCAACAAAATCGCTTTTGCTTCTTGGTTTTCCCTGCGCCTGAGGGCAGACGCAGGACTCCGTTTTTAGTGCGTCATTTGTAAGACTGCGCCGCTGGGCAGTCATTCCGGCTCTTTCGATGGGTTGAACCGATGCAAAATTTCGCCACTGGCCGGCACCCCGTCACACCCGGCGGGTTTTTTGTTTTTAGCTCCAATCATTTATTGGCTTGAGAGAGCTTTGACTGATACCGCCCTGCCCTTCTCAGATAGCATAAGTCCATTTTTCATTGGCATCTCACATATGCATTTGTATGAAAAGTTTTTTAATCATGCAGTTAGCCGCATAGTCGCCGAAGTCTCAACGCGTTCCAGAAAGCGACCCCAAGCCGGAAAATTTTCGGCCCTCTAAGTTGAGGTTCGCCGCTGCGGTAGTTCGCTGGGTTCGGAACCATAGGACTCTTCCGCGGTCACGGAATCTGGGATTTCATCCCGCTTGAACTTTGTAATTCCAATACCAATCAAAACGACGGGTGTGATCCAGAGCAGGACGGCGTAAGGCGCTATCGAAAGAACGCCTATGCCCATTGTGCCCGCCACAAAGGCGCCATGAACGTTCCACGGAATCAATGGTGAAAAATGGACCCTGATCCCGCTATTGCTGCTGAGGCGACATATGGTTCCAGACGAGCCTTTATATAGCGTTCTCGATAGGTCGCTGAATTTAGTATTATCGACATGTAAGGATCTGCCGTAGCCGCGTTCAAGCCAATTCCAGTTACTGCTGTAGCGACAATCAGACGTGCGCCGCCAGTGGCCCATGCCAGCAGCGGAGCAAGCAAGCGCCTAAGCATCCCGGTAAACTCGACCAGCGCTCCAAATGCAGCCGCAACGAGTATCAACCAAATAGTCGGCAACATGGACACAACGCCACCGCCTACGAACGTGGAATCGAGTGTTGCACTCCCGCTGTTTAAAAAACCGTTGCCCAATACTTCAAGTGAAAGCTTACCCCAGCCTCCTAACGCTCCAAGGCCCTCGTCGATCATTAATGCGTCAATCAGATCCTGCTGTGTAAATGCAGCGAGTACTGCCGCAGTTATTGCTCCTGCCATCAGCGACAAGAACGCGGTCGTCCGCGCCGACAGCACGAGAACCAAGATGAGTGGCAAGAATGAGATGAAAGACACGGTAAAATGCTCGTCAATAGCCTGGAGTATTTGAGCACTGTCATAATTGTCAGACATACCGTGTCGCCAACCAAGAAAAAGGAAAAGCACTGCGCTAGCAATCCAGCCAGGCGCAAGGACAGTACGTAGCGCGCGTGCGTGGTCCTTAGCTTCGGCACCCACCACCGATGCCGTGAGAATGAAGGTATCCGAAATTCGACCTAGGCTATCACCCGTAAACGCTCCACAAACGGCAGCGGCTGCTGTGACCAGTGGAGAAACTTGCATAGCTGGTGCGAGAGCCACAAACGGCAAACCCACAGCGGCTATCGTGGTGAATGAACTTCCAATTGCATACGAAAGACCAGATGCGACCACAAAGACGATTATGTACAGAAAGCGCGGCGAACCGTATTGAGCTCCGAAATAAATCACTGAAGCAATCGTCCCAGACATAAAAAGTGCTCCAATTAGAGCACCCACCGCAATCAGCACAAAAATTGTTCCCAGAGCTGAATTGATACTATCGGACATGACCGCCGCGAGGTCTTCGGCGGAATTGCCAGTCGTGATGGCGATCACAAGTGCAAGTGTGAGACCAAGTGTCATGGCAATCTGTAATGGACCATCTTCGGCCTTTTCACCGAACAGTAAAACTGATGCGAATATCAGTGCCACCATTCCGCCGACGGTTACGAGCGAGGCGATCAAAGAACTGGTGGTGCGAGATTCCACGTCATCGCTCATAACATCAATCTCCTGAGCCGATTATTTGAAGGTTCAATTGGTTTCCGGTTGTTTGTAGCTAAGTTCCTGAGACCAAATGGGAGTTTGAAAGTAGGACTTCCCACGGCGCTCGTTCATGAGGGTTTGTCATCTCGCGTTTGAGGGAGTGGGCTATTTTCTTCATCGTTAGGTGCACTATCCTCGCCGTTGCTTGTCTCTTCAGCTTCAGGCTCTTCAACGGACAACGGTTCCTCAACACTGCTCTTCTCATCATCCGGGCCATCAAATTCCGGAGATCCTCTTGGGGGGTAACGTAACGTGCCCTCAAGCCTGTCGCGTTCGGCAGTTGAAAAATCCGGGAATGGAAGATCACGTCGGCCGCGCCACTGTTCAACCTGTTCAACAGCATGCTTCGACTTTGCCGCATCAAGCCCTCCGTCCTGAGACATGTAAACAGTTTGGCTGGGAAACGCGAAGCCAGTACCCGAAGCTTCGACAATTTCCTTCGTTCTGAACAAGACATCTTCCTGAATTGCATAAAATGCGTTCCACTCGCGGGTTTGAGCGTAAACACGGATTTCAATATTCAGAGATGAGTCTCCATAACCAATAAACCTTACCCGCGCTGTATCTGAAGTGATACGTGGGTGTGCATACATCATTGAACGAATTTCGGCGAGAACGTACCTCAACTGGTCGGTATCCGTTTCAAGTCGCAAGCCGAGCGTTGTCCGGATCATCATTTCATCACAACGGGCCCAGTTGACGAGCTCCATATTAACAAACTTTGAATTCGGAATGGCTATCGTGGTTCGGTCCAAGCCACGAACGTGGGTTGATCGTACTCCAATGCTTTCAATTGTTCCTTCCTTGTCGAGGAACGAGCAATAATCACCAACCTTCACAGCCTTTTCCATATAGATCACAAAGCCGCTGATCAGGTTCTCAAGGGTCGGGCGGATCGCGAGCGCGACTGCAAGCCCGCCAACGCCAAGTCCTGCGATAATGCTTAAGAGCGGGAACCCGAGGGTTTGCGCACCATAGGCGAGAATCCATGTGGCTCCAACAAGAGCGATAATATGGTTGAGCAACCGCATCATACTTTCATCATACTGACGCACGATGGACGTTTTTTTCTCGGCTACCCTGTCGCTTAAGAGCGACATAAACCGCCAGAAGGTTAAGGCCGCAGCTGCATAGATCGTGATTGTAGCAAAGAAGGTCTCCGTTAGAGCGAAAGAACCTGTCAAAAAGAGTTGGTTGTTAAAGAAATTGTTTAGCGCGAGTAAGATCACAAGAACAGCGCCAGCAAAAACGAACTTCCGTGTCGACTCTGGCATTTGTCCCGAAGCAACGCGACGGTTAAGCAGAAATCTAAGCCCGTAAAGAAGTGCCAGAGAGATCATTAAGAAGAAGAAAGTGAAACCAATCTTCCAAATTGGGGTTCCCCAAAAGATCTTTCGAGAAGCCGGGGGAAGGGCGTTTTCGACAAACAAAGGGATAAACGGACCACTCAGTTGAAGAAAACGAGTGCTCCACAACTCCGCGACGCGATGCGGTGATTGCATTGCAATTTCACGCAAGTAGCGTGGAGCGATTTGCGACGAACTCGCCGAGAAA
>NZ_JBQFJB010000003.1:0-171954 GCF_056535865.1 Ruegeria sp. AP11 | reverse complement strand
TCATCAGCACAATTGCTTGCCGCTATGGGCATCAGTTAAGAAGGTTGTTTATGCCTGTGACATAGGTGTGGGGAAACCCCAAGTCGGTACTGGCACCATATGGTAGACGCCCACTGATAGGTACACAGCTAACAGCGGAAAGTAGACCGAAGTACGAACTTCTCCTCCCACAGTCGGATCACCTTGTTGTTTTGCCAGTGCGAAGACGACGAAAAGCAGCGCAAAGATTTGAATAGATACCCATCGCCCCCAATCCGCGCCTAGCAGATACAAAGGCAGCGAAGCTCAACGCCAGGGCAAATACCGCACTGGAGTTAGAAACGTGCTTACGCAAAAGCCAAATCAGCGACCCGAAAAGAAATGAAACCCACAGTGCCGCAAGTCCAAAATTCTTAACTCCACCAAATATTGCTACGAGATTCTGTCCTTCATTGACAACGGATCGAAAGTCCAGTTCCAGCCAGGCGATTGCGCCCCCGCAAATTTCTTGTTTCACACCGGTTGCCACTAAACGCTGGCATATCGGGCTCACATCCGAAACGCTCACATTGAGAAGCGAAAAGATTGTTACGGCGGCGGTTATTAGCCCCAATGTGCCAATCCAGACATAAGCCTTACCACGCTCAAGAAGTAACCAAAGAACGACTGCCGCAGGAACAACAAAGGCGGCGTTGGCTTCGTGGAATGAGATAGCAATGCCAAGCAGCAAGGCTGAGGATGCCAGGCAAATATTTGATGGTGGAGCTCTTCTTGGGAGCAGCAATGGTAAGAAAACCAGGTAACCGAGCCACTCCTTTCGAAACGGTGCATCCGGGTCGGTTACCCAAAAACGACAAGCGCCGGGCTTAGCAACGCAAGCGTTAAGCCATCAGTCAAGCCTCTTGAAACTGCGAGGTAGAGGAGCCCGCACAAAGTAAGACAAGCATTCCGAATTGAGCGAAGCCGAGCAGATAAACGGGACCGATGCCTGTGAGTTCACTAAGAAACAGAAAGGTCTCACCCGAAATACCGCGTCTGACTGGACCAGCGGCAAAGTTTATCAGCCAATCCCCTTGCAGGTAGTAGTGACCACCATCTCGAATAGTTTTGTAGTGCCGCCACGCAATGTAAACAAAGGATGAGATATATACGCCAAACAGTAGCAGGGCATTGAGTGCTGGCTTTTTCATCTCACACCTTAAAAGGCTTTTCGCCAAGCGCATTTGGGAAAAACCTAAACCAAATCAAACTGGACGTAACAAAAGCTTGGCTAGTCAAATTGTCAAGTTAGGTCGGATAGTCTGGGGCATTCGAAGTTCGTTGAGACAACAACAGCTTAGATAGTGCATCATTGTTCAAGGAAGTGCGGTATTTCCCGGTATTGATCGGCTTCCAGAAACTCAGATTTGGGCATGACTCCCTGCTAAATCCACTCGATGGAGTTTGGCATGAAGCTCCGTGTGAGGTGGTCAAAATTGACGTGCAATAGAACTGAGAAACATGTTGCCGATGACCGAAGAAGCTCAATCTGGTACCGTATCGACAGGAATCTTTGGTTAATCGATGGACTATTGGACAGATACAATGGAACAGTGGGCTGGAGCCACAATAGGTTTGATTTCAGTTCTTGGCTTGGCATCAACTTCACTCGCGGAAAATGTAACGCTAGACCAACTGCATGTGTCGGACCTGCCCTTGTATCGTATTCTTGGGGTCCCATGCTGGCCCGATGCCCGAGGGAAATAGTGTTCTGAGCTTATCTGATATGATGGTCCGCTCAGTTGGCGTCGATGTTTGGTATGGGCAATCCCATGACTTGGTCATTATTTCGGGCAGAATAAATTCACAAACTGATAGCGCAATAGAATTTAGCGTCCCCCTTGATACAGGCGAAGACTTCTCCACTCATTTGACGGCGTCAACGTCCAGATTGATATCAACGAAGAAACTCGAACTTGCGGGCCGAGTATTGACCCAAAATTACTTGAACCCAGTGATTTCGAGTTTGCAACGGCCCGAGTTACGACAGACACAGGAATAGCAACAGATTTGCGTATTGGTCCACTGTTGGTTGCGCCATTGGGTTCAAGCATCGATCCGGCTTGTAGTCCCTAGCTGTGCACGGTCATCTCGACTTCTATTCTGGATACGCGGGAACTGGCATCGATATTGTTGGGTATTCAGGGGCTAACTACACTCTGCCAGATTCACGCCCCTGCATGCTCCACTTGCCGTGCCAGTGCTATCAGCCGCTTACGCTCAGCCAATAGTGCTTTTGCACCCTCAGATTACCGAGCATAAGAACCGCAGAGGCAAGGTGATCAAGCGCACGCACTCGATCCCTAACTCGTTGCCCGAAGTCCAAAATAACAATTTAGTGGATTAAGGCTTCAACTGGCATAGTCCACACAAATCTGAACTGGAACCCTTGCTCTAAGCGCATGATGCATACCTTCTACATCTTTGAAACTTGCCCGTTCTGTGTGCGTACCCGCATTTTGGCTGGCTGGAAACGGCTGTCGCCTGAGCTCATCTATGTTTCACCGGGCCGTATTCCGCCCGAACTGGAGGGCCGAGTCGATAGGCTGACTGTTCCCATTCTGGTCGATGGTGAAACGCTGATCCAGGACAGCAACGAAATCATTCGTCACTTTGACACGATGGGAACCCGGATACTGCCCTCATATGGCACAAGTCCGGAACTGGAAGAATGGCGCGCATCCTTTGCTGCGCCACTCAACGCGCTCTGTTATCCACGGATGCCACACTTGAACCTGCCGGAGCTGACATCCCCTGAAGTTAAGGCCTTCTTTGAAAGAGCTATGCCAGAGCGGATTGGAATGACGTTTTCGGATGCGTTCGCGGAGACACAGCGGTTCGTGTGTGAAGTCGAGACCGCATTGCCAGAGGCAGAATCTTTTTTGACAGGCATCAACATAAGTTTTGACACTGTGGGGTCGACTCCGGCTCAGTGCAGAATAGGGCGCTAAGAGCTTCTAGCCCCGTTGACCCTTCGCTGCACGATGCTCGAACTTGTGAGATGCGGACAAAGGGTGCTTTCGCGATTGCGGCCCAAAAGGCTGCTTTGAGTTTTCTGGCACTCAGAGATGAGAGTCAGAACGTTCCTTTAACCAAGTCATAACTTCGGCAACGGCCCGGTTCGTTCTCACGGTTCGCGGCATGAGGACGTAGAAGTCTCTTCCACCGGCTTCCCATGTCTTGCCCACCTCTACGAGGCGACTGGTTTCGAGGTCATGAGCCACCAGAAAGCGGCTTACCAACGCTACACCTTGCCCGGCGATGGCCGCATCAACTGCGAGTGACGTCTGGCTCAGGCGAAGGCTACGCGGTGCCTGTTCACTCATCCCCAAATACTCAAGATACCTCGGCCAAAGATGATGGGTGTCATGTATTTTCGGCAGCTTGGGCAGAGCTTCTGGATCGGGAGGGTTGCGTCCATCGCCTGCGAGTGATGGCGCAGCCACTGCGACCAGAGATTGCTTGAACAACAATGTAGCGTCCAGCGACGCGCCAAATGGCGGCGATCCTTGACGCACCGCAAGGTCGATCCCGTCGCTGTGGAAGCTGGACACCTTCTCCGTGGCCAATATCCGCAAATCAATGCTCGGATGAGTTTCAGTGAAGTCCGGAAGATTGGGGATCAGCCATTTCGCCGCAAAGGTAGGGGTGACACTGATGATAACCTTGTGCGGCTCCGGCTTCAGTTCGGCTGTTGCGGATCTCAGGTCCGCGAACACTGCCGCAATCCGGCTGTGAAAGCTGCGCCCGACCGACGTGAACGCCAGACCCTTCGGCACCCGCTCAAACAGGGTTAGTTCCAGATGCGCTTCGAGCTGGCGAACATGCTGCGCAACAGCCCCTTGCGTCACGCCCAACTCATCGGCGGCAGCACGAAAGCTAAGACGACGGCCAGCAGCATCAAAGGCACGTAAACCATTGAGAGGAGGGAGTTCGGTCATATCGCAATAGTATTTCTATTGTCATAAAGCATCAATTCTCAATCGCACTCCAGCCAGTTGTCCACAATAATGGCTCCAAACATAGAAGGATTCCAGAGATGTCAGTAGAAAAAGTAGCTCTCATTACGGCAGGTGGCAGCGGCATGGGAGCAGATGCAGCACGCAAATTGGCGCAGGACGGGTTTAAGGTCGGTATCTTGTCGTCTTCCGGAAAGGGGGAGGCTCTCGGCGTTGAACTCGGCGGCTTTGGCGTTACGGGTTCCAATCTCGACAGCGATGCGCTGACTGCGTTGGTCGAGGGGCGACGGATCGCTGGGGCCGCGTCGACGTCTTGGTGAACTCTGCTGGTCACGGACCAAAGGTCCGGTCCTGGAGATAAGCGACGAGGATTGGCACCAAGGCATGGAAGTCTACCTTATGAATGTGATCCGCCCGACCAGGCTGGTCACACCCGTGATGCAAGCGCAGGGCAGCGGGGCAATCATCAACATTTCGACCTTTGCGGCGTTCGAACCTGATCCGCTCTTTCCTACATCTGGTGTCTTCAGGGCCGGGCTTGCTGCATTCACCAAGCTGTATTCTGACAAATATGCGGCAGAAAACATCCGTATAAACAATGTTCTTCCAGGCTTCATCGACAGCCTGCCGGAAACCGAAGATCGCAAAGCGCGTATCCCAATGGGGCGCTATGGATATGCCGCTGAAGTTTCCTCCCTGATTTCATGGCTCGCCTCGGAACAAGGCGGTTACATGACCGGTCAAAACCTGCGCGTCGATGGAGGATTGACCCGTGCCGTCTGACACCATTGTCATTGCGACATCCCGTGAACGCCTCATCTTTGCGGTCAAATGGGGCGCATCGGCCATTCAAATCCTGGGATATACCGCCACAGGATTTGGATGGACGCCTTGGAACCTTTACCTTTTCCTTGTCGGTGTTCTGGGATGGTTTGCCGTTGGCGCACTATGGAATGACAAGGCATTGATGTTGGTTCACCTTGTGGCTCTTGGCGCAATGTTTGCGGGCATGACAAGCAGCTGACGTAGCATAGCGGCCATTGGTTCCCGGCGCAGCATCGGTAAAATGGCTCTCTGGCCGATTTCGCCGCATGCTGGATGAATGTCCGGTGTTGCCGCCGCGCCAGGTTTCATGGGTTTTCCGCTTTCATCTTCCGCCATCTGTATTCGCCGGTCAGGATAATATGCGCCCATCCAAGGGGTGAGATGTGCGCAAGGAGATAGGCGGGTGTTTCCAATCCGGCTTTTTCCCGTGCGATGACCGCAGACCCGAGTTGCTTGGTGTTCCAGTAGATGATGATGGCGGTGAGCAGGTTCAATCCGGCGATCCGGAAGTGTTGGCCCTCTGTGGTGCGATCTCTGATTTCTCCCTGCCTGCCGATCCGAAGAGCACTTTTCAAGGCATGATGCGCCTCGCCTTTGTTAAGGCCAATATTGGCGCGACGCTGCATATCGGTATCGAGCGACCATTCGATGATGAACAGTGTGCGCTCGATACGCCCGATCTCCCGAAGGGCGATGGCCAGATCATGTTGCCGTGGCCGTGCCGCCAGTTTCTTCAAAAGTTGGCTTGGCTGCATCCTGCCAGAGAGCATGGTCGCAATGCAGCGCAGCACATCTGGCCAGTTTGCGATAATCGTATTTTCTCGGATTTTGTCGCCCACCAAGCCCTTCAGCTCAGTCGGGACACTGCGCCGATCAAAGACATGCAACCGTTTAGACGGTAAATCCCTGATGCGCGGGATAAACAGATACCCGAGAAGCGAGGTCGCAGCAAAAACAAGATCTGTGAAGCCGCCCGTGTCGGCATATTGCTCTTTGATCTGTTTTCCCGTTGGGTTCATCAGCAAGCCATCCAGGATGTAGGGTGCTTCGTTCACCGTTGCCGGGATGACCTGCGTGGCGAAGGGGCCATATTGATCTGATACATGGGTATAGGCTTTCAGGCCAGGTTCGTGACCGTACTTCGCATTGATCAGATTCATCGCTTCGCCCTGTCGCGTGGTGGGGAAGAATTGCCCATCACTGGAAGCGGTTTCACCGGCACCCCAGTATTTGGCCATTGGCAACTGTGCCTGCGCTTCGATCACAATGGCCAATGCCCGATTGATGGCCTCGCTTTCCACATGCCAGTTCGAGAGCCGTGCCAACTGAGTAAAGCTGTGCGTGCTGCTGGCCCCGGCCATTTTGCTCAAGCCGAGATTCAGGCCCTCTGCCAGAATGACATTCAAAAGGCCAAGCCTGTCTTTGCACGGTGCCCCGGTGCGCAGATGGGTGAAGGCATCAGTGAACCCGTGTCATTGTCCACGTCCATAAGGATGTCCGTGATCCGCACCTCCGGCAGGCGGCGATAAAGATCAAGGATGAGGCTATCGGCCTCAGCGGGTACATCAGCTTCAAGCCGGTCAACGCGCAATCTGCCATCCTCGATAACACCGCCGGGAAGGCTTCCGTTTTTGACTGCCATCGCAAGCCTGTGCAGCCCGTCTTCCAGGCGTTGTTTTCGATCTGCGATCCAGACTTCCGGTTCCAATGGCATCGACAAGCCCATGGTCTGCGCGGCCTCGACCGGAACCAAAGCCTGTTTCATATCAGAATAGCGGCGCGAGTGGGCAAGCCAAACATCCCCGGATCTGAAGGCTTCGCGCAGATGGAACAATACCGCAACGACCCATAGTCGGTCTCGATTGCTTTCTGGATTCCGCAAGTGACTTCGCCATTTCGACTGTGGCTGAAGAAAGGGCGCAGAGCGGCTTGGAATATCGCGCTTGGCGCGGATCACATCGGTCGCCGCCAGCAACGGCTCAGCCACACTGGCCCCCGCGATGTCCAATGCTGCCAGCATGCGTGGGGCATAGAGCTTGAACCGATGATAGCCCTGCTCGACATAGCCCAGTGCATCCGCCTTGACGGTCTTACCGAGTGCCCCCGCCGTTGCGACGAGGCGTTCCAGAGCATCCCAGCCACAGGATGCATCTACGGCACTGGCGACAGCCACCTCATCACCTTTGGTCAACAACAATGTCGTGCCCAAAGCCTCAAACCCGGCCAAGGTCGCTGCGATCTCCGATTGCGCGTCGGTAACACGGGCGTCGCAAATTCTCTTTGCTTCCCGCCAGATTGATCCAACGATCCGGTCATGGGTTTCGACTACGGTATCAGCGATGGCGGCTGACCATTCCACAATGCAGGTGGCAAGAATGGCCAAACGGCGATCACTGGTGATGTCCCGCAGCCCATCTGTAAAATAGCGCTCCCCCTGACGACGCAATTGCGCGACCCGGTGCGCCGGAATGTCGTCCAGGACAGCTGGTGGCAACCCAATCCGTTGAAGAAACTCCAGCCGGTCAAGCTGACGGTTGATGTCGGCAGAATTTTTTCCGACCTCGAACTGCCGCAGCCAGATGAAACGGCTGACTCGCGCATCCACCTCTTCGCTGAGCAAACAATCAAGGCGTGCGCGCATTTCTGCGTCGAGCTGAGCCGTAATGCGAGCCTCTACCCTGCGTTCAGCTGCAACCAACGCATCCGCGCAGTAACGCTCTATGACCGATATACCGGGCAGAATGATCTGCCGTCTGCGGCATTCTTCCACGAACTCTCTCACCAGAAACTCGCTGGACTGCGCCGCTTCAGCATTCTGATCCAGCCATTTCCGCATTTTCTTGGCGCGCTTGCCGGAGAACATCTTGAACCCGTACATCTTGCGCAGAGCTTCCAGATGTTCCCGGCGGGTCTTCTCCCGTGCGGCATATGGCAGGAGATCATCCGGCTTCAGTCCGAGTTGCGCGGCCACAAAACGGGAAACCGGCTCCGGGATCACCTCGCCAGACTTGAGCAAGCGACCTGGATACCGGAAGGCACAAAGTTGAAGCGCAAAGCCAACTTGGTTTTCTGGCCGTCGCCGTGTGCGGATGTGCTCAATGTCTTCATCATCCAGGGTGTAATGCCGAAGCAACGCCATCTCGTCTGTTGGAAGATCAAAAAGCGCCGCGCGTTGTCGCGCGGTCAGAACCGCTCGGTGTGCCATCGGATTGTACTTTCTTTATGAAATGGGGTCTTTGAAAGTAGACATATTGAGACCGTCCGCTTGCCATGTCTTTTTCAATGTCTCAATATGGCGGTCGCACAATTCCTTAACTTATATGAGACCCAATGGCCAAAGTCGGATATGCCCGTGTCAGCTCAGTCGGACAATCCCTGGACGTGCAGCGGGAAAAGCTGAGTGACTGCGACAAACTGTTTGAAGAAAAGCGCAGCGGCACCACCGACGCCCGACCTCAGCTCAAAGAATGCCTGAATTACGTCCGCGATGGTGACCAGCTCATCGTGACCCGGATCGACCGTCTGGCTCGATCCACCTTGCATCTCTGCCAGATTGCCGAGACCTTGCGGGATAAAGGCGTCGATCTCGTCGTCCTTGATCAGAACATCGACACATCCGATGCCACTGGACGGCTTTTGTTCAATATGCTTGGGGCCATCGGCCAGTTTGAGACCGAGATCCGCGCAGAGCGGCAAATGGACGGGATCAAGAAGGCGAAGGATCGAGGTGTTCAGTTCGGAAAGCGCCCCGCGCTTACTGATGATCAGATCATAGAACTGCGCGACAAACGCGCAAGTGGCACTCTGATCAAGGACCTCATGGCGGAATACAGCCTCTCGAAGGCCACCATCTACCGCTATCTCACCGAAAACGAAGGCTGAGCGCGACGACAGTACCCCGATCCGGGTTTTTCGCCTGTGAGCAAGATGTGCGCCCACCCGAGCGGCGAGATGTGGGCTAGAAGCTCTTAGCGCCCTATTCTGCACTGAGCCGGAGTCGACCCCAACTTGGGTGCAACCGCGATCAAAGATTGCGGATCAGGTATCTCTGAATTGGCTAAAACGTGCTGCTTCGTCTTTGACAAGACCTCAGGCGTAAGTTTCACATAATTTCAACTACGCGCCATTTGGTGGCTGACTTGCAAGCTTCAAGTTAGGTTGAAGCGGATGCGAGTTTCGAAATTGTTTTGCATGTGTGCCGCAAAACAGGATTATGCATGATTTATTTGAAAGGCTGCCACTTCTCGAAAAAAGCGGTTTTTACGCTGTCTACTTCCAATTCCGATATACGGTGTCTTACTGAAGCCTAGAGGAGATTAAAGAATCCAATTCTCAGTATCTCAGCAAAAGCTACCCAATCTTTGATCTAGACTTTGCTCGCCACAAATGCCTGGGCGATGGTGCACATCTTTTCCCTGGCCGCCATTCGGTCCATGTCATTTGGAAAGCTTTGTTCAATCACAGTTTCAATCTGAGTCATTGCTTCGTCCCGGTTGAGCCCGCCAATCTGCAAACCGCAGCGCATCCATAACCCGTCAATCAGCAAGCTGACTGTATGCGCGGTAACATGGGCCTTTGCCGCTTCTGCCCCGGTCTCCTTCAGCGCTGAATAGAGGTTGCTGTGCAGGCGGTGATAAATCGCGTTTTGCAGGCGTTGAAATTGGGGGTTGTGCGGAACCTCGGCACACATGGCAATCCATCCATGCGCGACCTCTGGTCTGAAGGTGGTAGGAGAGAAATTCGCTTCGATAATTGCATAGAAGCGTTCCCAGGGCGTCGCTGCCAAAGACAGGAAGGCGACCGCCTCTTTGCGCAGCGTAGCATTAGCACGGCGCATGGCGGTTTCGATGAGGGCCTGTTTGTTCGAAAAATAGTGCAGCACGCTGGCCTTGGAGGCGCCGGTATGTTCGGCGACACGCTGCAAGGTCGTGCCTTGCATACCGTGTAAGGACAGCACTTCGAATGCTGCGGCAGCGAATTCTTCACGGCGAATTTCGGCAATGCTTTTACGTCCCATTGGGCCCTCTTTTTGACCGAGAATAGATTTAGTTGACTCTGCGGTCAATTTAAACGTATGGTCTGTTTATTGACTATAGGGTCAGTATAAAGACCACTGGGAGGAATTACGAATGCAAATGACACTCCGCAGCGCAACCATGGCCTCCGTACTGGCCGTTTGCGCCCATCAAGCCGCCGCCAATTGTGACACTGTGCGTATGGCCGAGCCAGGCTGGACCGATCTGGCCCTGACAACCGGTGTCGCGAGTACCGTGCTGGAGGGTTTGGGATATACGCCGGAAAGCGATGTTCTGGGTATTCCAGTGATCTATGAATCAATGGTCGGCAAGGATCTGGATGTATTCCTGGGCTACTGGGACCCGGCGATGGAAACCTATTATCAGGCCTATCGCGATACCGGCGACATCGAGACGGTGCACCAGAATCTGGAAGGCGCGAAATTCACCTTTGCGGTACCGAAATACGTCTACGAAGCGGGCGTGACCGATTTTTCACATCTGGTGGAAAACGCCGACAAGTTCGACAGCCAGATGTACGGGATCGAACCCGGTTCGAACGACATCATGCTGGACATCGTAGGCAAGGACGCCTTCGGTCTGGGCAGCTGGAAAGTCGTCGAAAGCTCGGAACAGGGCATGCTGGCACAGGTCAAGAAGAACCAGCGCAAAGAAGACTGGATCGTGTTCCTGGCATGGGCGCCGCACCCGATGAACACCCAGTTTGAAATCGAGTACCTGACCGGTGGCGACGAATTCTATGGCCCGAACTTCGGTGGCGCAACCGTGCATACCCAAGTGCGTAAGGGCTATCTGGAAGAGTGCCCGAATATCGGCAAGCTGGTAACCCAGATGACCTTCGACATCCCGATGGAAAGCGAAGGCATGGGCTATATCCTGGAAGATGGCATGGACCCGAACGAGGCTGGTGCCGCGCTTCTGAAGGCGCATCCCGAGTATCTGGACGCTTGGCTTGATGGCGTGACCACCTTGGATGGCAGCAGCGGTCTGGACGCAGTCCGGGCGCATCTGGGCCTGTAATCAAAGCGGGGTGAGCGATGCCTATCCAACAGACAATCGCCGGAAACTGCCCCATCTATGTCGAGATGCACGGCGACAAAGCCGCGCCGTGCATCGTGATGATCCTCGGGCTGGGAATGCAGCTGCCGGAATGGCCCCAGGGCCTGATTGACAGCCTGGCCCGGGACTTTCACGTCGTTTGCGTCGAAAACCGCGATATGGGGCGGTCTGGTCGGGCAGGGCCGGATATCGACCCCGAAGCCTTCAGACTGCTGGAATCGCAGCCAACCGTACACCGCTCCCCCTACACGCTGTTCGACATGCGCGACGATGTCCTGCGCTGCGTCGATGCCCTGGGCGTTGATCAATTTGCCGCGGTTGGGTTTTCCATGGGGGGCATGATCGCCCAGCTGGTCGCAGCCAAGCTTGGTTCGCGCGTCACCGGGTTGGCACAGATCTGCAGCAGCGCAGGCGAGGCAGAAATCCCAGCGCCGCCCGGTGCATGGGACCGTTTTAAGCGCACCGCGCGCCCGTTCGTATCTGAAACCGAATTTGTCGATTGGCTGACCGATGACCTCATCTGGTGGTCCGATCCGACACCGCTGACCAAAGAAGACGCCCGCGCGACGGCGCTGGACATGATCCAGGGCGGGTTCTCGTCCGGGGGATATGCCCGGCAGTTGCTTGCGCTCAATGGGTCCGGCGACCGGACGCCCGAACTAAAGTCGATCACGGCACCAACCCTGATCGTCGCCGGTGCGCAGGACCGCTGCGTGATGCCCGAAAGCTCGTATCAGGCGCATGCGCTTATCGCCAATTCCGAATTCGTACTGTGCGAAGACATGGGCCATGCCCTGGATCCGCAGGCCATCAAATATCTCGAAAACTGGCTGAGGAAGACACTTGACCCTCAGGACCAGCAAACAACGGCACATGCAGGAGGGAGGACCTGAAATGGAGTGGTTGGAATCCTATAAAATTCCGATTGGGAAATGGGCAAAGATCTTTGTCGAATGGCTGACCGATAACTTTTTCTGGTTTTTCGATGGCCTTTCCGCAGTTCTTGAGGGGATCATCCTCGCCCTGCTCTGGTTGCTGCAAGCACCAAACACCTTTGTGGTGATCGCGGTTATAACCGCGCTGTCCTGGCTGGTTCGGAAATCCATCGGCTTTACCCTGTTCACGGCGCTTGGGCTGCTGCTGATCGTCAACCAGGGATACTGGGTCGAAACGACTGAAACTCTGGCGTTGGTCTTTGCTGCTGCCGTGGTCTGCATGGGGCTGGGCGTGCCGCTTGGCATTGCCGCCGCTCGCAAACCCTGGCTGTACCGGATCATGGAACCCATCCTGGACCTGATGCAGACGATCCCCACATTCGTCTACCTGATCCCGGCGCTGATCCTGTTCGGTCTGGGTATGGTGCCCGGCCTGATCGCCACGGTGATCTTTGCCATACCCGCTCCGATCCGTCTGACCCATCTGGGGATCACCTCGACGCCCACGTCACTGATCGAAGCCGGCAAGGCCTTTGGGTCGACCCCGCTGCAGCTGATGTGGAAGGTGGAACTGCCTTATGCGCTGCCACAGATCATGGCCGGTCTGACGCAGACCATCATGCTGTCACTGTCCATGGTGGTGATCGCCGCCCTTGTGGGAGCCGACGGCTTGGGTGTTCCGACGCTGCGGGCGCTGAATTCGGTCAATATCGCCAAAGGGTTCGAAGTCGGCATCGCAATCGTTCTGGTCGCCATCATCTTCGACCGGATGTTCAAAAGAGGGAGCCCGTGACCGATGACTGACACAATGGTACGTTTCGACAACGTGAACATCGTCTTTGGCAATGAACCGAAGACCGCCCTGCCGATGATGGACAAGGGGATGTCGCGCGCGGAAATTCAGGAACAGACCGGACAGGTTCTGGGCGTTCATGATTGCTCAATCGATATCAAGAACGGCGAGATTCTGGTGCTTATGGGCCTGTCGGGATCCGGTAAATCAACCCTGCTGCGGGCGGTAAACGGGTTGAACCCGGTGGTGCGCGGCAAAGTTGAGGTCAACACCGGAAACGGCCTGGTGGATATCGTGCAGGCCAACGAAAAGGCTCTGCGCGGAATTCGCCGGGATCGCGTTGCCATGGTCTTTCAGCAATTCGGGCTGCTGCCCTGGCGCACTGTGATCGACAATGTCGCCTATGGGCTTGAGGTCGCTGGTGTCGACAAAGACGAGCGTCTGCGACGCGCCCGCGAACAGCTGGAACTGGTGCATCTTGAGGATTGGGCCGACCGCAAGGTTCAGGAACTGTCCGGCGGCATGCAACAGCGTGTGGGCCTGGCCCGCGCCTTTGCCACCGAAGCGCCGATCCTGCTGATGGACGAGCCGTTCTCGGCCCTTGATCCGCTGATCCGCAACAAGCTTCAGGATGAATTGCTGGAGTTTCAGCAAAAGCTGGGCCGTACGATTGTTTTCGTCAGCCACGATCTGGATGAGGCGCTGAAAATTGGGTCTCGCATTGCCATCATGGAAGGCGGTCGCATCGTGCAATGTGCGGAACCTCAGGACATCGTCCTGAATCCCGCGACGCCGTATGTCGCCGAGTTTGTGGCCCATATGAACCCGCTGAACGTCTTGCGCGCGATGGAGATCATGATTGAGCATTCCGGCCCCGTTCCTGCGGACGCCCGGGTTATCGCTGACACGACGCCCCTAAAGGACATCATTTCGATGCTCATAGAAGAGCAAAGCGAAATCATTGTTCTGGGGGCGGACGGGCCAATCGGCAAGATTGACGTCAAGGCCGCGCTGAGCTGCCTGTTGCGCACACAACAGGCCGAAGTCGCGGCGTAACAACCGGCGCCGGGGGCTATCTCTCTGGCGTCGCTGACCAATTTGCATCGGAGGTGTCGACCATGATCGCGCAACCCACTGCCAGCCATTTCGTCAATGGGGCTTATGTCGAGGACGAAAGCGGAGAGGCGCTGGATGTCATCTATCCGGCAACCGGCGGGGTGATTGCCAATCTGCACGAAGCATCGGCCGAACTCGTTGATCGCACCATTGCACAGGCGCGGGCAGCACAAAGGACTGGGCTGCGATGTCCGGCGCCGAGCGCGGGCGCATCCTGCGCCGGGCCGCCGACATCATGCGCACGCGCAATCACGAATTGTCAGTGCTAGAAACCTATGACACTGGCAAGCCGCTGCAGGAAACCACTGTCGCAGATGCCACGTCGGGGGCCGATGCGCTGGAATACTTCGGCGGGCTGGCCGCCAGCCTGACCGGCGAACATATCCAGCTGGGCGAAGACTGGGTCTATACGCGGCGCGAGCCGCTGGGCCTGTGCGTTGGTATCGGCGCCTGGAACTACCCCACCCAGATCGCCTGCTGGAAAGCCGCGCCCGCGCTGGCCTGTGGCAATGCGGTGATCTTCAAACCGTCCGAGGAAACCCCGCTATGCGCGCTGAAAGTGGCCGAAATCCTGATCGAGGCGGGCCTGCCCGCTGGCCTGTTCAACGTGTTGCAGGGCCGGGGCGAGATCGGCGCGGCGCTGGTCACGGATCCCAGGGTGGACAAGGTCTCGCTGACCGGGTCGGTCCCGACCGGGCGCAAAGTCTATGCCGCCGCCGCCGAAGGCATGAAACATGTCACCATGGAGCTGGGCGGCAAGTCACCGATGATCGTTTTCGACGACGCTGATCTGGAAGAGGCCGTCAGCGGTGCCATTCTGGGGAATTTCTATTCCTCAGGTCAGGTCTGTTCCAACGGCACCCGCGTGTTCGTGCAGAACGGCATCAAAGAGGCGTTTCTGGCCCGCCTGCAAGAACGGCTGGCCGGTGCCATCATCGGCGACCCGCAGGATGAGGCGACGAATTTCGGCCCTCTGGTCAGCGCCCGTCAGCTTGAGATTTCGCTCAGCTACATTGCCTCGGGCAAGGAAGAAGGCGCACGGCTGGTCTGTGGCGGCGAGCGGATCGACAAACCGGGCAACTGGATCACGCCTGCGGTTTTCGCCGATGTCAAAGACGACATGAAAATCGCCCGGGAAGAGATTTTCGGACCCGTGATGGCAGTGCTGGATTTCGACACCGAAGACGAGGTGATCACCCGCGCCAACGCCACCGATTTCGGTCTGGCCGCCGGGGTGTTCACCAATGACCTCAAGCGCGGTCACCGTGTGATCGCCCAGCTTGAAGCCGGCAGCTGCTTTCTCAATTCCTATAACGATGCCCCGGTCGAAGCGCCGTTTGGCGGCGTCAAGCAATCAGGCGTGGGCCGGGAAAACTCGAAGGCCGCGATCGAACATTACAGCCAGGTCAAGTCGGTCTATGTCCGCATGACCTCGCTCGAAGCACCGTTCTAAGGAGGATTCCATGGAGGCAGATTTTGTCATAGTTGGTGCAGGGTCGGCGGGATGCGCCATGGCGTACCGCCTGTCCGAGGCCGGATCATCCGTGATCGTCATCGAATATGGTGGCACCGATGCGGGCCCGTTCATCCAGATGCCCGCGGCCCTGTCTTATCCGATGAACATGTCGATCTATGATTGGGGCTTTTCGTCCGAGCCCGAGCCACATCTTGGCGGGCGCGAACTGGCCTGCCCGCGCGGCAAGGTGATCGGGGGATCGTCGTCGATCAACGGGATGGTCTATGTCCGGGGCCATGCCAAGGATTTTGATCACTGGGCCGACAGCGGCGCTGCGGGCTGGAGCTATGCCGACGTCCTGCCCTATTTCAAGCGGATGGAAAACTGGCATGACGGCGGCCATGGCGGCGACCCAGAATGGCGCGGCAATGACGGCCCCTTGCATGTCACCCGCGGCCCGCGAAAGAACCCGCTGTTCCACGCCTTTGTCGATGCCGGGAAGCAGGCCGGGTATCAGGTCACCGGCGACTATAACGGGGAACAACAAGAAGGCTTTGGCCCGATGGAGCAGACCGTCTGGAAAGGACGGCGCTGGTCGGTGGCAAATGCCTATCTGAAACCTGCCCTGCAACGCCCGAACTGCACGCTGGTCAAGGGGCTGGCAAACCGGGTGATCATCGAAGACGGCCGGGCAACCGGTGCCGAGCTGCAACGCGGATCGAAAACCGAGACCATCCGCGCCAAACGCGAGGTGATCATCTCGGCCTCGTCCATCAATTCGCCAAAACTGCTGATGCTGTCGGGCATCGGACCGGCGGCGCATCTGGCCGAACACGGGATTGATGTCGTCGCGGACCGCCCCGGCGTGGGACAGAACCTGCAGGATCATCTGGAACTGTATCTGCAGATGGCGGCCAGCCAACCGATCACGCTGTACAAATACTGGAACTTGTTCTGGAAAGGTGCGCTGGGTGCGCAGTGGTTGTTCACAAAGACTGGCCTGGGGGCATCAAACCAGTTCGAAAGCGCGGCCTTCATCCGGTCGGCAGCGGGCGTCGATTATCCAGATATCCAGTACCACTTCCTGCCGATGGCGGTACGCTATGACGGTCAGGCCGCTGCCGAAGGGCACGGTTTCCAGGCGCATGTGGGGCCCATGCGATCGAAATCGCGCGGCACTGTCACCCTGCGCAGCGCCGACCCCAAAGAGGCCCCCAAGATCCTGTTCAACTACATGAGTCATGAGGATGACTGGGCAGAGTTCCGGACCTGCATCCGTCTGACCAGGGAAATCTTCGCGCAGGACGCGTTCAAGCCTTATGTGAAACACGAGATCCAGCCCGGAAACGCGGTCCAGAGCGACGACGAACTGGACGATTTCATCCGCCATGAGGTCGAAAGCGCCTACCACCCCTGCGGTACCTGCAAAATGGGGGCTGCAGATGATCCGATGGCCGTTGTCGACCCGGATTGCCGCGTGATCGGCGTCGAGGGGCTGCGCGTGGCCGACAGTTCGATCTTCCCGCGCATTACCAACGGCAACCTGAATGCCCCATCGATCATGACCGGTGAAAAAGCGGCGGACCACATCCTTGGCAAGCGTCTGGCACCGTCCAATGCCAAACCCTGGACCCATCCGGATTGGGAGAGCAATCAGCGTTGATCTGGCCTCTCCTGCGGCGCGTCTGATGCTCCTCCCCACATTGCAGGCGCGCCGTTTTTTGGCTCACAGTACACAGTACGCCTGAGGACGGAGGATGTGGGTCCAAAAGCTGGTCGCCCTATGCGATCGGATTTACCTGCGCTCAGAACCACGTATGGTCGGGAACCGACCGGGCCAACACATGGCAAGCCCGGTCCGAGGGATCAGAAATTGAACATCACACCGAATGTAGCGCTGTAGATATTGTCTTCATCCACGATCGGGCTGTTCGAAACATCGCTGGGCAGGAAGTCGGCGCGCAGACCGCCCATCAGGGACCAGCTTTCGTTGATCGGCCGCACCATGCGGGCTTCGACAAACGGGATGATCACATCGCCGGGCGCATATTCCGGGCGCCCCGGGCGTGCCTCATCCGCGGAAACCCCCCAGACATAGCCGCTCAGATCTTCGCTCTGCCAGCCGGCACCGGCGCGCAGTTGCAGCATCGACTTGCCGATCTGCGTGCCATACCCGAAATCAAAGATCACTTCCTGACCATCATGCTCGCCCGTGACTTCCTGACGGAAGCGCAGGCCGGTATTGAAGCCTGCACCAAGATCATAACCAAGGATAAGTGCCAGATCCCCGGTAATCTCACGGTCAATCCCGTCAAGCTCGTCGGCATCGGTGTTGAACAAACCCGAGAAGCGAGGCAACAGGCCGACGGACAGTGTATAGCCGTTGCCCTTGTAAGCTTCATATTCAAGACCCAACGTACCGATGGACAGCGGACCTGTCTTATATGTCACCAGCGGATAGGGTTGGACCTGCGTTCCTTCACCGATATAGGGGTTGTTTGCGACACCGGCGATTACACCGATCTGCCAACCATCTGGCGGACCGCTGTCCTGCGCGGCACCGGAAGAGGCCAAGGCGGCAACGGCCAACGGGGATAGGAACACTGCTCGACAGTTGATCACGGAATCTTTCCTCTGCGTGGGATTCAATTTTTGGGCGTTTGTGTTGACCGATCTTCTGTGCCGGCATCGAACGTGGTCCAGACTCAAGCAATCGGTCGAGGGGTAGAGAACTCTAAAGTGGTGGGTTTGGCGACATAAATGACAAACGGTCAGATCCAAGTTGAACCACCCGATAAATGCAAAAACTCAGCCCGGGTATTCGAAGACTAATTTTCATCTAGATTAACCTTGTTTTGGCACAAAGACCTGCGAGTGCGCGTCGTCAGCCATCGCCGCGTTGAGTTGTTTAGTTCTTGGCGTCAGCTAGTTGCATCAAATACTCAGTGCACGTGCAAGTTCGTCAAAACGCGCCAAATATACGCGAATGGTCTGTGGTATTCGTAAGCGGTATGTGTGCAACCGTTGGCGATTAGGTGCGTTGTTTTCCTGTTTCGCAACACTTAAATTTTCACGCTGAGACTCTTGATCCAGATCCAGCGATTCCATGACAAAACCCGTTCAACTCTACGGCACTTTACTTCAGACCGTTCAAAACGCGTTGATTTCAATCGTGTCGTTTGAGGGTTTGACAATTTGGAAGCTCATCCACTTCGTGGGCTGGTTCGTGGGCAGCATGGGTCTTCTTTTGACAGTGTTCGAGACTGGGCCCTATTCAGATTTGCCGATGTGGGCGGCATTCCTGATGTGGTCGGCGCTGCTGTTTGCAGGCAGTGCAATTTTGATCGGGGTCGCCGTTGCCAGCATCCTTGCCGGCCTTAGCATGCCCTGGCCTTTAATCTGTGCGGTGCTTTTTCTACCTTTGTTGCTGGCCCCCTTTTCTCTGCTGATTGGTCTCATGTCGGGAACAGATCGGCTTTCCGGCTCTCTTTCCAATGGTATTGTGATCAGCCTGCTTGACGAAGCCACCAATCTGGCGCTGCCATCAGTATTCCTGTCCTCAGCGCTTTGTGTGTTTGCTGTCTGGTTCGGCAAACTTCTGCAGGCCAATAGTGACAATAGCGGTGAGAAGTCAGAGGAAATCGTCCAACGACCGCGTCTCAGAGAAGCAATCCCGACTTTGCCAACCCGCCTTGGTGAAGATATTGTTCGGGTCGAAGCGCAGGACCACTATATCAGCGTGTTCACATCATCCGGACAAGCGACGTTAAAAATGTCGTTCTCCGATTGTGTTGACCGATTGCAGGATTTCAGCGGTGCGCAATGTCACAGATCGCATTGGGTCAGTTTCAGCCATATCCAGGAAATCCACCGCTCAGGAAGCGCTTATACCTGTATCCTACGCGACGGAACCAGCATACCGGTCAGCCGCAGACGCCGATCTGCACTAAATGTTTCGCCTTAATTTTGTAAGCTCTCAAAACATCTGTTGTTTGTCGGGCTTGTATGCCGCTTTCTGCGCGGATCCAGGCAGCCCGGTGTGGATTCTGCATCTGGCGCAGGCCGTCGCCATCATCCTCTTTGAAACTCTCTTTCCTTATCGTATGTTGATAGGTAACTACCCACGCTTTGAAAGAAGACAGCGAAGAATGCGAATTTCGCCAGATATACGGACGAAATATCTCCAATCGCTTCGTCGCATTGAAGTAGGCAAAAAGAAACTCTTCTTTTGGGGGAAATTAGCAATCTTGCCTACATCGTTGAAGAAGGGTGCCTACGTATTTGGCATAACAATGATGGGACGGATGTTACGCTTCAGTTCTTCTTTGAGAATGATATTGTTTCTTCGCTTGAAAGCTTTTTTCACGGTCGCCCGAGCAAATTCGGGATCGAGGCCGTTACGCCGACGGTTGTCAGAGCTATTGAGCGAACCACATTTAATAAACTGATGGCCCACTCGACAGAGTTCAGAGAGTTCATGTTCCGCGCGCTCGTTGATCGCCTTACTGACTACCAAAACCTTTTCCTCAATCGGATTATGGATAACCCAGAAAACCGATATCGCCACCTTTTGGAACACTCTCCTGAGCTTTTGGAAACGGTGCCGCTGCACTATTTGGCATCGTATCTGGGGATCACTCCAGTATCACTCAGCAGAATCAGAAAAAAGGTTGGCTTTCCTTAACAAATGATAACGCGGGTCGGGTTGAAATTTGGCATATTCCCTTAGTCGGAGATTTTAGATCTGACTATTTGGACTTGCACTCACTTGTAAACTGAAGAGCAAAACATGCATGAGCCCATTCAGCATGCGAAGCAGCTAAAGTTCCCGGAAAGAGGCATCTCATTCAGTGCGACAATTAGGATCGTCGCCTGTAGCGCATCGAAGTTGTTCACACGGTATCGCACCGGGGGGCGGGGATACTTGGTATGGTCAGCCTTTTCCTCTGTTTCTCGCGTGAAGCCTGAATCCGTCTCGTGCCAAACGTCATAAAAAATCACACGTGAACTTTCTTGTAGGAGACTTCATAGCATGAACACCATGCATGCATGGGTTGCCCGTTCTTACGGCGAGCCAAAAAATGTTCTTAACCTCGAAGAGGTGACAATACCCGAACCTAAGGGGAACCAGGTTCTTGTGCGAATTCTGGCATCCTCGCTAAACCCTATCGACCTGAGAATGGTACAGGGTTACGGATCACGGTTGCGGCGCCTGGCCGCGCCGGAAGAATTTCCCTTTATCGCCGGTCGTGACATCGTGGGAGAAATCGTTGCCATGGGTCCGGAAGCAATCAAGTTCAAAGTCGGTGACAAGGTCGCTGGGGTAAATGATATCAAGGAATCCGGCGCCCACGCCCAGTTCTCTGCAATCACCGAAACTTGTTTGGCGGCGGCACCGTCCAATGTTTCTCCTACCGAACTGGCTTCAATTCCGTATGTTGCCATGACAACCTGGAGTGCCTTGGTGGATCGGCTGAAACTCGATCCCCAAAACGCATCCGATAAACATCTGTTTGTCCACGCGGGTTCAGGTGGCGTTGGTAGCTTTGCAATACAATGGGGAAAATCCCTTGGAATGAAAGTTTCGACGACTTGTGGACCCTCCAACATTGGCTGGGTCAAAGGCCTGGGCGCGGACGTTGTTGTTAACTATCGCACGCAGGACTATCGCGAAATCGTCAAAGACGTAGACTTTGCCTATGACACGCTCGGCGGGTCATATGAAAAGGACACAGCAGCCCTGGTTAAGGAAGGTGGCGGTTATGTTTCCATCGTACACCAGCTTATGCCCTATACAGACCGCAGCGGGCTCGTTATCGGCGGGCTGCATGCTCTAGGGCGAGTTTTGAGCAAGAAAGTTCGCTATGGCCTGTCAGGTAAAAAATACGCTTGGTCCATCGCGCAGCCCAATGAAGAAGGTATCGAGCATATAATGACTAAGGTAGCTAGCGGCCAAATAAAGCCTGTAATTGATCGCGAATTATCGATGGCGGATATCATTGACGGCTACGAGCACCTTGGCACTGGTCGCGCCAAAGGAAAAACCGTTTTGAAATGGCAGTGTGCCTGACGCGGTCCGCTCTGAGCTGACACTCTTTACGCTGCGGACAATGGCTCTTCTCTTCCGCGCGGCCATTCCTATACCGGTGGTCTCCATTCGATGGATAATCCCACCCACCAAAAAGTTTCAGAATGAGCAGTCAAACCCTTAAGGAGCAAAAGACCACCAACTGGTCTTCGTACACCATTGCATAAAAACGGGGATCACTTTCGATACTATTTGATCTTGAAATGATCTCGGTGCCGGAGCCATCGACCGAAGTGAAATCGTCAATGCATCGCGATACGTGGACTGCGATATTTGGCAACGATGGATCGGATAAGACCGCCGACGCCGTGTCGTGCGCCAGATAGACTGTACCATGTCACTCAGGCAGTCGCTTCCGGCGAGAGGCTTTGAAAGGTAAGTTGCAGAAACCCAGATTCGGGATACCCTCATAAACAATTCCCTGATCTTTGGTAAACCTGTCACCTTGGTTTTCGTCTGAGGAAAGAGGCAGTCGGCCGGTCAACGGCTTCGCGCAACAAAGCCGTTTCAGTTGAAAACTCAAGAAATTTACAATTGTTAATGTTGCACTCTTTCATCTCTGCTAGCGCAGTTTTCGAACTGCGACGTTTCAATGCGCTGAAGCGGCCGGGTGAATGCAGCCTGCCCTAATAGAACTTACCGGAGCAGAACAACTGCAACTGCTCACTTACAACACTCAACAAGGGATCACTCATAAAATGGTGCGCTACCTCAAACTTGTACCCATTCTCACCCTTGCCGTTCTGTCTGCCTGTAAAGAAGAGGAAGTGGACCAAAGCGCCATTGTTCGCGGGGTAAAGACCTTTCTGGTCACCGACACACAGTCAACAACCGCACGCCACTATCCCGGTGTTCTCGAACCCGCCACGATCACGACCCTGTCCTTCGAGGTCAGCGGAACGCTTGAAGAGATGAACCTGTCGATCGGTCAAGCGGTCGAAACAGGCGATGTGCTGGTCGAACTGGATCCGACCCTGCTGCGCATTCGGCTTGAAAACGCACAAGCCGCCGTCGAGCAGGCCGAGGCGCAGTTCACCAATGCCGAACGGACACTGAAAAGGCAGCGCAGCCTGCTGGACCGTGGGGCAGTAACGCAGGTCTCGGTGGACAATGCCGAAACTGATTTCCTGGCCTCAAAAGCCTCGCTGGCACAGGCGAAGAAGGTTGTCGAGGCGGCGCAGGAAGACCTGACCAAAACCACGATTCACGCCCCCTATTCCGGGAACGTCAACTCGGTCGACGCGGATTCCTTTGCCACAGTCAGCGCGGGAACACCGGTCGCGTCGATCTATGCTAGCGACAGTTTCGAGGTCTCGTTCTCGGTCAATTTCGATGCTGCCAGCCAGATCGAAATTGGCGGGCCCGCAATCGTCAAACTGGTGGACCGTCCCCGGGTCAAGCTTGAGGCCGTCGTGACAGAAATCGGCAGCAGGGCCGACGTTGTTTCGGCCTATCCGGTCGTCGTTTCCGTGACCGACAATAACCCGATCCTCAAGGCCGGTATGGCCGTTGAAACAACGCTTGAATTCCCGCTGCCCGAAGCCGTTGGATATCTGGTTCCGCTGACGGCGGTCAGCACGGACCTGACCAACCTTGATCACGACGCAAACGAACAGACCGAAACGCTGGTCGCTTTCGTCTATGACGAAGACAGCGGCACGATCCGGCAACAGGAAATCGTTGTTGCGGGCCTTCGGGATAACTCTCTGATCGTCATTTCAGGGCTGCAGCCCGGTGATCGGGTGGCCTCGGCCGGGGTGTCCTTCCTGCGCGACGGGCAGCCCGTCAAACTTATTGACAGCAAAAATTAATTGTAAGGCGAGGGTTTTCCCATGGGGTTCCTGACTCGGTTCGGCATTAAAAAGTCGCGACTGACCGTACTGGTCATGATCGGGGTGCTTTTGCTTGGGGCAATTTCGTATATTCAACTTCCCAAACGCGAAGACCCCGAAATCTCTCTGCGCACGGCGATTGCGGTGGCCCAGTATCCCGGCATGTCGCCGGAACGGGTCGAAGAGCTGATCGCAGAACCGCTGGAACGCGCGGGCCGTGAGATCGAAGAAGTCGAAACCATCGTCACGCTGATCACCCGTGGCCAAGCCGAGCTGAAGTTCGAGGTCTACGACTCGGTCCCCAATTCCGAGCTTGAGCGGGTCTATCAGGACATCCGCAACAAGATGAACGACTCGATGGGTCAGTTGCCGCAAGGCACAATTGGCCCGTTTGTGAACACCGATTTCGACGCGGTGGCCATCGCCACAATCGCCGTTACTGGCGAAGGGTTCACCTATGAAGAGATTTGGGATGCGGTGGAAGACCTGCAAAAGCAGATCTATACCCTTAGCGGGATCACCAAAGTTGCCATTGAAGGCCGTCAGGAAGAACGCATCTGGCTGGAGATTGACACCCGCAAGCTTGCCTCGGTCGGGGTACAACTGGATCGCCTATTGTCGGACCTGAGCGCCCAGAACGTCATCGTTCCTGCGGGCAATCTGGATGCAAATGGCGTCAACATCATGCTTGAGGCCAATGGCGATCTGAAAACCGTTCAGGACATCCGCGAGGTTCTGACCAAGGTTCCTGGGTTAAGCGGGCTGGTCCGTTTGCAGGACCTGCTGACCGTTCGGCGCGGCTATGTCGATCCGCCGGATGCTCCGATCTATTTCAACGGTGAACCGGCGCTATTGCTGTCGGTCGAGATGGATAACAGCCGCGATATCCAGACCATTGGCGATGACCTAAAGCAGCGCCTGCCCGAGTTCGAAGCGACGCAACCCATCGGAATTCAGTTCTCGATCTCGACTTTTCAGGAAACCAACGTCACCCAGGCCATCAACGGCGCGCTGACAAATGTTGGGCAAACCTTTCTGACCGTCTTTGTGGTCATGCTGGTGTTCCTCGGGCTGCGCCCGGCATTTGTGGTGTCCTGCATCGTGCCCTTTTCGGTGATGTTCTCGCTGATCCTGATGTCACAGGCCGGAATTCCGATCGAGCAGGTCTCGATCGCGGCGGTCATCATTTCGTTGGGTCTGCTGGTTGATAACGGCCTTGTCGTGGTCGAAGAGATCCAAAGCAGGCTGGACGCGGGTGAGACCCCAAGAGCCGCCGCTGAACAAGCTGGCAGCCAGTTCTTTATCCCGCTGGCCGTGGCCTCGGTCACCACAGCGTCGGCCTTTATCCCGATGCTGATCCTTGAAGGCGCCGAGGGCGATTACGCCTTCTCGCTGGGTGCCGTCGTCGCCTTTATGCTGCTGGGGTCGTGGATCACCGCCCACTACATCCTGCCCTATCTGGCGACCTATCTTCTGCGCCCGTCGAAAAAGGCGCAGGCCACGGAAGAAACCTGGTTGATCCGCTCCTACGGCAATCTGACCCGTTTCCTGCTGCATAAAGGCCTTTTGGTAGCAGGCGTGATCTACGGGATCATCCTTGCGGGCACGACTGTCTTTGGTTCGCTCAAAGGTGAGATGTTCCCTCTGGCCGAACGGGCCGAGTACCTGATCTATCTTGAGATGCCACGCGGCACAGCGGTCACTGCCACGCGGGATGAGGCGCTGGCGGTCGATGCATGGCTGCGCGACCCGGAACAGAACCCCGAAGTCGTCAGCACCACGCTGTTTGTGGCCAGCGGCGGCCCCAGGTTTTCCTGACGCTGGACCCGGCGGATTCTGACCCGGCCAATGCCTTCTTCGTGGTCAACACCAAGGATTTCGAAAGCGCCGTCGCTGCGGCCGAACGCGCGCGCAACTATCTGGTCACCCAGCGCCCTGCCGCCAGCTATCGCATCACGCGCCTTGCCATGGGCGGCGAGGAATCGGGCATTGTGGATGTTGAAATCACCGGCCCTAACGCCGATGTTCTGGTCGGCCTTGCGCGCAAGGTTCAGGATGCGTTCGACACGGTGCCCGGCGCAATTCTGAACAAGAATGACTGGGGCAACAAAACCCTCAAATTCACTGTTGAGATCGCCCAGGACAAAGCGCGTGAATTTGGCGTGACCTCTAAAGATGTCTCGGAAGTCATGGAGGTCTATTTCTCGGGCGTTCCCTATTCCGAGTACCGCGATGGCGCCGATTCCATCCCGATTGTTGTACGTGCGCAAGAACCGTTCCGGGACAGTCTGGAAGACCTGGAAAACCTGTCGATCCCGGCGGATGGTCGGTTGATTTCATTGGCGCAGATCGCGGATTTCGCGCCCAAGTTCGAATTCTCTCAGCTGCGCCGGGAAAATCAGATGCGCAAGATCACGGTATCGGGCAAAAGCGCCTATCTGTCCGCCGCCGAGGTCGAAGCATGGGTGGCCGAGGATCTTTCGGAGCTATCACTACCGCCGGGATATCGTCTCAACCTGGGTGGGGAGACAGAGCGTAGCGCCGAGATCAACGGGCTGCTGCTGGCGGGCATGCCTGCGGCTTTGCTTGTGATGCTTGCTGCACTTATGTTCCAGTTCAATTCGGTCCGACGAGTTACGCTGACGTTTCTGACAGTTCCAATGATCCTGATCGGTGCACCTACAGCTTTATTTCTAGCTTCACAGCCGCTGTCATTTTTTGCGATTCTGGGGCTGATCTCTTTGATGGGCATAATAATCAACAACGCAATTGTGTTGATCGACCAGATCGACATTGAACGCGAAACATTGGCTCTGGACGACGCGATTGTGGTCGCTGCAAAGAAAAGGGTCACGCCGGTGATGCTGACATCGCTGACCACAACCCTCGGTCTCGTGCCGATGGCGCTCAATGGCGGCGCCCTGTTCGAACCGATGGCAACACTGATGATCGGCGGCTTGATCGTCGCTTCACCACTGACCCTGATGTTTGTTCCATCTGTCTACCGATTAATGTTCATCATGGATGAGCGGAAAAGTGTAGCCGCAGACAGGTCCACCATTTCCTAAAGGCTCTCCAGATTTATGGCACGACTGCGCTCCTTCATAAGTCGCGGAACCTGTCCGTTTCGTCAGTTCGCGGAACCAACTGCTTAGGTTCTGGACCTAATAATTTGGTTGCCGCCATCTCGGCTGCGTGATTCAAGCCCCTGAGTTTCAGGGGTATATCATGAGCAATCTATTCTGGCTGAGTGACGAACAGATGGCGCACCTTCTGTCTTACTTTCCGAAGAGCCATGGCAAGCCGAGGGTTGATGATCGACGTGTTTTGAGCGGGATTATCTGGTTCCGTTGCAAACTTTTGGCCATTGACGCTTTCGGAATTAACGAGTGAATGACTCGTCGGTCCTATCAAGTCGAAAGCCAGCCCATGATCTCTTTTAAAGGTGCACAGTACCCGAAAGATGTGATCCTATTCGCAGTATTCTTCTACGTTCGATACGGCGTTTCCTACCGCGATCTGGAAGAGATCATGGCAGAGCGAGGTGTTTCCGTCGATCACACCACTCTGAACCGCTGGGTGACACGGTACTCTTGCGCAATCGCTGAAACAGCACGCCGCCGCAAAGGCCCATGCGACCGCTCCTGGCGAATGGACGAAACATATATTAAAGTAAAGGGATCATGGGTTTACCTCTACCGAGCGGTCGACAAACACGGCAAAACTCTCGATTTCATGCGTTCACACCGTCGGAACAAGCCTGCCGCCACTAAATTCTTTGCTCGAATGCTGGAGGTCAACGGCCTTCCACGCAAGATGGGGTCACTGCATAAAAGTGACTATATTGTCCGGCTCGCGCGAACTTTACATGAAAAATGGCGTTTTCAGCCTGTTTTCTGGACCCCGAGGACGATCCGGCTCGCGACATCGATGGCCACCGTCAGATAGGGGCGCGCAAGTGGACGTCGATTGACGTGATCGACCAAGGTGATGTCCGAAGTCGTATGATCGATCTGAACGACTTCCAGCGGGGCTGAAACTTCAAGGCGGCCCGGACGCGCAGCAAAGACCTTGTCAGCCTCCTCTGCCCCGCGCCGTTTCCGGAAGACCTCTCGCTGATCCATAGCATCTAGACGGGCCTTGACCGTTCTCCGGGTCGGGGGCTGAAACCCCTTCGCCACGCACTCGGCACGAATCTCGCGCCAGATGCGAAGAAAGCTCGAGCGCTCGCGGATCAGATAGTATTTTCGCAAGCTCTCATAGATGATGATTTCGACGCCTTCGGCAATCCGTTTCGACCCTGGTTTCGGCCCGCGACGGTCCAACTCCAACGCCGTGGCACGTGCATCGTTCTCTCTCAGACGCCGGTAAAGCAACCATGTGTGGCTTTTCGCCAAGCCCAGTTCCCAAGCGGCATCTCCGATCGCCGCGCTGATCGGCTCACCTCTCTTCTCAAGCACCAGGATCGGCCGAAGAACCGCTGCAAGGTGTTTCGCAAGGCGCTCATTTACCACGCAAATCCCCCGCCCCAATAGGCCGACACTCATCCACAGTTCCGACAGTAAGGCAATTAAGGGTACAGTATGGTGGGAGTGGAAAAACCTTGGGGACCTAAATTGATCTCGGTCTATCCTGATGTCTTTGTCGCAGGAGGATTTGGTGTGAAAGTTCGGATCAGGATTGAAACGGAGTTTGGGTGGGGCGAGTGCCGGTCCCATGATATTGGCGTCATTGAGCGGTGTTCTATCGATCCGTCGGAAGACGGCCTTGGTATCAGCCTCGCTGAGGGCAAATCGATCTTGAAAGAAGAACAGCGTGCTGTTCTCCAGGATCAAGTGGAAGAAATCAGCGAAGTCGCGCGGGTATGCCGTCACTGCCATTCGTATTTGCCTGTGCATGATCGTCGCAAGCGACGTGTCGATACTCATTTCGGTCGTGTGACTGTCGAAGCGCCTCGGGTCCGGATGTGTATGTGCGGCTTCCCGGGCTTTCCCGCCTTCAAGGCAGCGTATTCTCCGCTCACGCGGATTTTGAAAGACAATGCCACACCCGAATTTAGGAGGCTTCAAGCCGAGCTGGGTGCCCGGCATAGTTTTCGGGAAGCCGCGCGTCTGTTGAACGAGCTCACACCTTGCGCCACCCAGAACCACGCAACGATCCGGATCCGGCTTGCGTCGGTTGCCAAGGCCCTGGAAGATCGCTGTTGCGAGGAACCGACGGATACGGCCATTCTAGCAAAACCTACCGAGGTTACGGTCTTTCTGGACAGCGCATATCCTGCTCACAGGCGAATACAGATGGAAAACCAGGTGATCTCCGGCCTTAGGGTGTCATTCTGCACTCAGCCGTAGCGGACCCCCACGAGATCGAGGAAAGCTCGTCAGGAAAAGTCTCTGGATTGAACAATTGGAGCGCACGGATAGGGCTCGCACAAATTTATCATAATTTAGATTATTAGCCTTGACCGACGGTCTTCAAACCCTGTCGCTGAGGGCTCGGTATATTTCATCGATACCTCGGCCAGCAGCTGTTCTGACTGCACCCTGATTATTTGACGACCGGTCCACATCCTCAAAAGTGTCTCGCGCATCACGCAGCGCACCTTCCAAGAGATCAATTCTGAGCTGAGCTTTCTCAGCCCAGATATGGACCTCCTCAGGGCTCATGTCCGAACTGTAGGCCTTGATCTCATCACTAGAGCTATCTTGATCAGAAATGAAATCAGGAGGTGACCCAACCGCTCCATCCAGCAGACCTATTTGGAATTTCTTGTTTTTCTGGTCAGACATCTTATTGCTTCTACTTTCAAGTTTTCGACTACAATATTGGCCGCTCAGGACGCTGCCTCGACCAGTTCTGCAAACGTATACAGTGCTTTAGCATGCTCCTCGTTGTCAGGGAGCACTGGAAATTCAACCCGTAGGCGACCATACTTGTTTTTACTGATGCATGAGCGCCGACTGCTTTGGCCATGATTTCCATCGCCTCGGTCATTTCATCCCAGTCCAGGCCACTTTCACTCATCTTATTACCCCATGAAAAGCAATTTTAAGGACCAAAGCTCACTTTTTTGACACTAAGAGGTGAGCTACATGTTCTTCAAGAAATACCCTAAATCAATCAGCTTGGTCGTCATACTGGCGATTTTTGTAGCCTTGCTGCATCGCCTTACACCGCCTGAGATAAGGCAAATGATAGTCGAGCCTGAGGTCTTTCTCGCGTGTATCTGTGGTGCCATCATTGGCTTCGTCGGCACCTGTAACACCGCTTACCGTCACAAGTTATTTGCCAATCATGTCATGTGTCTCCTGCCTGAACAGCCAGACACCGTGATCGAGAAACTTAGCACGTTATTCTTAGGGTACTTTCTTCCTGTGCTTCTCCCTGGCTCGTACCTAGCTTTCGCTTGCTACTCGATCTCAGTGACAAAAGTAGAACAGCTCGCCAATGGCGGCTTTGCTGTGAACCGGCATGCAAAATTGACCCCTGTACTGGGGTAATCGGCGTCCAAAGTTGACCCCCCTGGTATTTGGTTTCGTTAGCTTCCTCGCAGATTTGAGGGAGCGATTTGGGGATGTTGGTTGTGGAGACGATTGCGAAGATCAGGCGGGCGTATTTCATCCAGAGGAAGTCGATCAAGCAGATTAGCCGGGAGCTTCGGGTATCGCGGAATACGGTGCGCAAAGTGGTGCGATCCGGAGCGACGGAATTCAGTTATGACCGGTCCACGCAGCCCCGCCCCAAGATTGATCCCTGGCGTTCCGATCTGGATGAGATCTTGGCCGAGAACGCCCGGCAACCGAAACGCCAACGTCTGACCCTTGTTCGGATTTACGAGGACCTGCGCAACCGCGGTTATGATGGCAGCTATGATGCGGTGCGGCGCTATGCGGCCCGTTGGTCGAAGGCAACGCGGGAAGCGTCTGCGGCGGCCTATGTGCCGCTCAGCTTCGATCCCGGCGAAGCTTATCAGTTCGACTGGAGCCATGAGATTGTCATACTCGACGGCGCGACCGTGACGGTGAAGGTTGCGCATGTCCGCCTGAGCCACAGCCGGATGCCGTTTGTGCGGGCCTATCCCAGAGAGACACAAGAGATGGTCTTTGATGCCCATGACAAGGCCTTCGCCTTCTTCGGCGGGGCCTGTGCGCGGGGCATCTATGACAACATGAAGACTGCGGTGGATGCGATCTTTGTCGGCAAGGACCGGGCCTATAACCGGCGGTTCCAGAAAATGTGTGGGCATTATCTGGTCGATCCGGTCGCCTGCACCCCGGCTTCAGGCTGGGAGAAGGGACAGGTCGAGAACCAGGTGGGCGTGATCCGGCGGCGCTTCTTCGTGCCGCGCCCAAAGTTCAAATCCTACACCGAGCTGAATGCTTGGCTGGAGGACCGGTGCCTGGCCTATGCCAAGGCAAACAAACACCCGGAGATGCGCGACAAGACCATCTGGGAGGTGTTCAAAGAGGAGCGTCCCAGCCTCGTTCCTTATGTCGGCCCGTTCGATGGATTCCACGCGGTTCCGGCCTCCGTCTCCAAGACCTGCCTCGTGCGCTTCGACAAGAACAGATACTCGGTCGATGCGCGTGCGGTCGGCCGACCTGTCGAGATCCGCGCCTATGCTGATCGGCTGGAATGCTGGCAGGATGGACGGATTGTCGGCCAACACGAGCGTACCTTCGGGCGCGACCACACAGTCTACGATCCCCTGCATTACATACCAGTTCTCGCCCGCAAGCCGGGGGCATTGCGTAATGGTGCACCGTTCAAGGAGTGGGACCTGCCGATTGCGATCCGCCGCGTGCGGCGCAAGCTCGAACGCCAGCCTGGCGGGGATCGGCAGATGGTCGATATCCTGAGTGCTGTGCTGACAGATGGGATCGAAGCGGTAGAGGCGGCCTGCGCCGAGGCGTTATCGCACAACGTTCATTCCGCCGGTGTTGTCCTGAACATCCTGGCTCGACACCGCGAACCGCCACCGCCCCTGACAATTGCGACGCCAGATGCGTTGAAGCTGGCCAGCGAGCCAATTGCCGACTGCAACCGATATGACAGCTTGAGGAGACGGACAAATGGAACGATCAGACGTGATCGACGCGATGGGAAAGCTAAAGCTCTACGGAATGAGAGCCGCCTATGACGAGGTTCTGACGACCGCCGTCAAACGGCAGCACGAGCCGCAGCAGATCATCGGTGACCTGCTGACCGCCGAGATCCGCGAGAAGCAGGCGCGGTCTGTCAAATACCAAATGACTATCGCCAAACTGCCCCTGGCAAAGGAACTGGAAGAGTTCGACTTCGAGACCGCCGAGGCGAACGAGACCCTGATCCGCGACCTGGCCACCGGAGACTTCCTGGATCACCAGCGCAACCTTGTGCTGATCGGCGGCACCGGAACTGGCAAAACCCATCTCGCCGTCAGCATCGCCAGGGCGTGCATCCGGGCCGGACGCCGGGGCCGGTTCTTCAACGTGGTCGATCTGGTGAACAAATTGGACGCTGAGGCCCGCGCAGAACGCCAGGGGCGCACCGCCGATCTGATCTCACGGCTCGACTTCCTGATCTTGGATGAACTGGGTTATCTCCCCTTCGCCCAGACCGGTGGTCAACTCCTATTCCATCTTGTCAGCAAGCTCTACGAACGCACCTCGATCATTGTCACAACAAACCTGGCATTCGGCGAATGGCCAAGTGTCTTCGGTGATGCCAAGATGACCACCGCACTCCTCGACAGGCTCACACACCACTGCGAGATCGTCGAAACCGGAAACGAAAGCTGGCGCTTCAAGAACCGGGCATAACGCCAATCTCAAACCCCGCAGGCCCGTCGCCGCTGCGTTAAATGGAGACTACGCAGCGCCGGGCCTGCTCATCACAAAAGGGGTCAAAGTTGGATGCCGATAGGGGGTTAAAGTTCAATGCCGATTGACATCGTAAGTGCGGCCTAGGCGCATCGGGACAATTTCGAAATCGCAGTTGCAGATCGACTGCGCTGTCAGCTGTTGCCTGATATTTTTTCTGGGTTTGGCCTGAATCCCACAATGACAGCTTCTCACGTGGAATTCACTAGTTTGAATGAAGTCTACAATATAAGTCGCAGGAAAATGGAGCAGTACAAACATGCGCACAACACATAATATCAATGGCGTTACCCCCTTCGCCAATTCCAATCCTGGCAGCGGTCGAGCGCTTGCGGCGACAATCAGTGCTGGTGTTTGGCCGGAACATGATCCTGACATCGACACTCAACTGAACGGCCAAATCGAAGAGAAGGCCTACGAACTACTAGAGGCTCGAGAGATCGAGGCATTTGCCGATTTCAACAGTGACGGTGATCGCACATATTACCAGCTCGAGAACGGAGAAGTCGGGGTTCACTGGGTCGCCGCTCAATTCGTTGAAGCTGGCACGGTCGAAGACCTCGCTGAGCAGGTCGTTAGTGAATTCCGTCGGTGGGCCGAAGAAAATAAAGAGGTTTCCGGCCTGACAATGTGAAAAGACATCCAAGTTTTCACCGAAATCCCGTCACACCCGGCGGGTTTTTTGTTTTTGGCTCCAATCATTAATTGGCTTGAGGGAGCTTTGACTGATAACGCCCTGCCCTTCTCAGATCGCATAAGTCCATTGTTCATTGGCATCTCACATCTGGATTCATGTGAAAAAATATTTTTTATCAGTTAGTTAGTCGCATAGTAACCGAAGTAACGACGCGTCCCAGCATCCTGCCCCGCCTCCTCAAGTTCCATTTTTGGACGCGGCGCGTTGGCCCGTTCAACCGCTAGCGCTCTTTCTTTTGGGTTCTCTACTTAATTAGACAAGATCATCCCACACGACTTATCCACAGGACACTCCGTCCGGGAATTAAGGGCACAGTGACATCTGTAGAAGCGCTTATCTTGTTTTTTGCGCCTTGCAAGAAAGAACACCCCCGCGCAGTGTGTCGCCATAGACTTGTCCTTTCGGCCCTATGAAGACCAGACGCGTGTGTGGATCTGTCTCTGTCCAACAGTCGCCCTCTCGCATGCTCCATCTGGAACCGACTCTTTGGAAGATCAAACGCTGATCCGGCTTTTGGGCAATGAAAACGAATCCCTTTGCCCTGAGTATCGTATCAGGCAGATCAGAGAAGAATTGCTGCAAAGCTTTTTCGTCGAGCGCGTCGTTGGTTTCCACACTGACGGTTTCAAAACCGTGTCCGGCTACGGGCGCAGGGGATTCATAAGCGGAGACGTCCTGATCTGTGTCTATACCAAGCGCCACATCTGTCGGTATCCGGCCTTCAATAGCCTCAAGTATTGGCGTATCCGCATACAGAGCCCCGACGCGCGACTTTGCTCGAGCGCGGCTTTCATCGGAAAGCAAATCAAGTTTGCTCAGCAAAATCATGTCCGCTGACACGAGTTGGGCGTTGAATAATTCGCGTGTCGCAGGGTCGCTCGCACGTGCTTCAAGTGTTTCCGCGTCGACAACTGTGATGATACCGTCAAGCCGGATCGCTTCATTTGCAAGCGCGATCTGAGCAATCGAGCCGGGTTCGGAAATGCCGCTACATTCCAGAACGATGGCATCTGGGCGATCTCTACGCTGTGCAATGTCGACGAGTGATTTGGACAGGTCACTCGCAACAGCACAACAGGCGCACCCGTTGGTCAAAGTAATCGTGTCGTCGGTTTGTTCGGCAATAAGTTCCGCATCGATGTTGATCTTGCCGAAGTCGTTCACCAAAACAGCGATTTTGCGGCCTTGCGGGTCCGCCAGTAACCGATTGAGTAGAGTGGTTTTCCCCGCGCCGAGAAATCCTCCGATGATTGTTAAAGGCAGCGACCTTGCAGGGGCCGCCAATTCGCGAGGCATCGACATGGCGGCAAAGATCAAGCCAGCAATTGTTTGCCTCTGGTCAAGCGCTCGCATGAATTGATCATGCCGCGACGCGGTGTTTTGAGCATGCGGGCGCTCAGTCATTCGGCGCCTCAATAACGCGTCCACCCAAGACTGTGCCCCAAATACCAATGTCTTTGATTTTATCTGGTTCGACTTCCATCGGGTCTTCCTCCAAGACGCAAAAATCCGCGAACTTGCCAACTTCAAGGCTTCCAATTTCGTTTTCGAGATTGAGAATGTAGGCGGCATCAATAGTAACAGCGCGCAATGCCCGCTCCACACTGATCCGCTCGCCAGGTGCGACGACTGTCTTTTCGTCTTCGGCCAGACGAGTGACGGCTGCATACACGGCTGTCAAAGGATGCATTGGCACGACGACCTGCGGGTAATCGGAGTGCAGCGCAAAAATCACGCCCTCTTTTTCCAAACTTCCAAGGCGGGCTTCGGTCTGCGCGCGGTCTGGGCCATAGGCATTTTCAGAATGCAGGAGAGCGCGGAAATGCGAGAAGTAATTGTTCACACTGGCGTTACCGCCAAGGGCCTTAAGGCGGCGCGCCTGCATCGGGTTGCTCATGGCATAGTGCTCGATGGTAAACCGATGATCGAACCGAGGATGTTCTGCCTGTAATCGAGCAAGCAAGTCCAAAGTAAAGTCTACCGCCTGATCGCCATTGGCATGGCAGTGGATCTGGTGGCCACCTTTCCAAAACGGCACCATGCCTTCATAAGTGGCGTCGCCCGGGAAACCATTTCCACCGTCCAGGTAGCCGGGAAAGTTCAACAGCGCTCCCATGAGTGGGAACGACCCGTCGCTCAGGAATTTAACACCGCCAATAAACAGGTTGTCCTTTTCGTGCTTGGCGAGCTCCCAAACAACGTCCGATGCCTTGTCCCCATGCGCCCCCACAAAGGACATGGCATGCGGTTTCAGACAGAACCGGATAGGCAGGTTCGGGTCTTCTGTTGCAGTTACGTGGTCATTCAGTTCGGCGTCAATGTTCATCACGCCGAACATAAGGTCGGCGACTGTCGTAATGCCTGCCTTTAGAGCAATTTGACCAAAAAACTTCAAGCCGTCCACGCCACCCAATTGGGCGATAATTGGCATGATCGGGGCGATGCCAATCGAAACACCTTCCACCTCCGTGAAAACGCCGTTCAAGCGCCCGTCCGGATACTGCAAAATGTGGGTCGGGTTTGCACCATCCGCCACGTTGGCCATTTCGATGGCAGCTGAGTTCAGATAGGCGAAATGCGGTGCAAAACCCAAAATGTAAATGGGCCGCGTGGCCGTGATCTTGTCGAGCGTGTCACGATCAATCGACCCGCCTTGGTTCGCGGGGTCAAAGCCCCATGCGATGATGGGTTCACCTTCCTTTTTCGTCTCGTGGAGTTCGCCAAGATATTCGATCACATCGTCAAAGTGCGGATGCGCAGGGTTCATGCCCTCGCGTCCCGGCCAAGGCAGCGGCCCGATGTAGTCGACCGCCATGAAGCCTGCGGACATCCAGCAATGCGAATGCGGCTCGATCAAGCCTGGCAAGACGATTTTGTCTTTCAGAGTTTCATCGACCGTCACGTCGTAGCGCGACAGCCAAGGCTGCATCTGATCTATCGTTCCGAGCGAAAGGATACGGCCGTTCAAAACCGCGACGGCATCAGCCTCAGGTCGGCCCGGGTCCATCGTGCAAAATTTCTTAGCGGTGAAAACCGTGACTTTTTCCTTGGTCATCCCAAACTCCTAAAATATCTCCATAACAAGGTTAATGCTCGGGATCGGGCAATCAAAGTAAATTGTGGAGAGTCGGACAATGCACACAACCGCAATCCTCGCCTAAAACGAAAAATAAGCATATTGAGTTACGTGAGTGGGAGGATCCGTGTCAGCATCGTGTATGAGACTGGACACAGATTCTTATGAGCCACTTCGGGCTTATCCCTCGTGATTATGGAAACAAGGATTCTAAAATGTCGTTTTGGACACTTCTCATGATAAAAGTGCCTGCGGAGAAGGCAAAGCAAACCGCAGAAGCATTCATTCACCGCAACATTATCGAGGAATGCGCCGATGCCATTCCAGGCTTTCGCCACGGCGAGTTGATGGTGTCGCATGAAGGCGATGGGCAGCTTTGCGTTATGTGCAACTGGACGGATAAAGCCGCCTACGAGCAATGGGTCGCAAGCCCCATTCGTGACAAGCAGAATGTGGACGCCCTCGGCTTCCTAACAGAAAAAGGTTACGAAGCGACTGACATGCATACACTCATGTTCGACAGTCTGCACACCGTCGCACAAAAATAGCAACAAAATCGCTTTTGCTTCTTGGTTTTTCCCTGCGCCTGAGGGCAGACGCAGGACTCCGTTTTTAGTGCGTCATTTGTAAGACTGCGCCGCTGGGCAGTCATTCCGGCTCTTTCGATGGGTTGAACCGATGCAAAATTTCGCCACTGGCCGGCACCCCGTCACACCCGGCGGGTTTTTTGTTTTTAGCTCCAATCATTTATTGGCTTGAGAGAGCTTTGACTGATACCGCCCTGCCCTTCTCAGATAGCATAAGTCCATTTTTCATTGGCATCTCACATATGCATTTGTATGAAAAGTTTTTTAATCATGCAGTTAGCCGCATAGTCGCCGAAGTCTCAACGCGTTCCAGAAAGCGACCCCAAGCCGGAAAATTTTCGGCCCTCTAAGTTGAGGTTCGCCGCTGCGGTAGTTCGCTGGGTTCGGAACCATAGGACTCTTCCGCGGTCACGGAATCTGGGATTTCATCCCGCTTGAACTTTGTAATTCCAATACCAATCAAAACGACGGGTGTGATCCAGAGCAGGACGGCGTAAGGCGCTATCGAAAGAACGCCTATGCCCATTGTGCCCGCCACAAAGGCGCCATGAACGTTCCACGGAATCAATGGTGAAAAATGGACCCTGATCCCGCTATTGCTGCTGAGGCGACATATGGTTCCAGACGAGCCTTTATATAGCGTTCTCGATAGGTCGCTGAATTTAGTATTATCGACATGTAAGGATCTGCCGTAGCCGCGTTCAAGCCAATTCCAGTTACTGCTGTAGCGACAATCAGACGTGCGCCGCCAGTGGCCCATGCCAGCAGCGGAGCAAGCAAGCGCCTAAGCATCCCGGTAAACTCGACCAGCGCTCCAAATGCAGCCGCAACGAGTATCAACCAAATAGTCGGCAACATGGACACAACGCCACCGCCTACGAACGTGGAATCGAGTGTTGCACTCCCGCTGTTTAGTGAAAAACCGTTGCCCAATACTTCAAGTGAAAGCTTACCCCAGCCTCCTAACGCTCCAAGGCCCTCGTCGATCATTAATGCGTCAATCAGATCCTGCTGTGTAAATGCAGCGAGTACTGCCGCAGTTATTGCTCCTGCCATCAGCGACAAGAACGCGGTCGTCCGCGCCGACAGCACGAGAACCAAGATGAGTGGCAAGAATGAGATGAAAGACACGGTAAAATGCTCGTCAATAGCCTGGAGTATTTGAGCACTGTCATAATTGTCAGACATACCGTGTCGCCAACCAAGAAAAAGGAAAAGCACTGCGCTAGCAATCCAGCCAGGCGCAAGGACAGTACGTAGCGCGCGTGCGTGGTCCTTAGCTTCGGCACCCACCACCGATGCCGTGAGAATGAAGGTATCCGAAATTCGACCTAGGCTATCACCCGTAAACGCTCCACAAACGGCAGCGGCTGCTGTGACCAGTGGAGAAACTTGCATAGCTGGTGCGAGAGCCACAAACGGCAAACCCACAGCGGCTATCGTGGTGAATGAACTTCCAATTGCATACGAAAGACCAGATGCGACCACAAAGACGATTATGTACAGAAAGCGCGGCGAACCGTATTGAGCTCCGAAATAAATCACTGAAGCAATCGTCCCAGACATAAAAAGTGCTCCAATTAGAGCACCCACCGCAATCAGCACAAAAATTGTTCCCAGAGCTGAATTGATACTATCGGACATGACCGCCGCGAGGTCTTCGGCGGAATTGCCAGTCGTGATGGCGATCACAAGTGCAAGTGTGAGACCAAGTGTCATGGCAATCTGTAATGGACCATCTTCGGCCTTTTCACCGAACAGTAAAACTGATGCGAATATCAGTGCCACCATTCCGCCGACGGTTACGAGCGAGGCGATCAAAGAACTGGTGGTGCGAGATTCCACGTCATCGCTCATAACATCAATCTCCTGAGCCGATTATTTGAAGGTTCAATTGGTTTCCGGTTGTTTGTAGCTAAGTTCCTGAGACCAAATGGGAGTTTGAAAGTAGGACTTCCCACGGCGCTCGTTCATGAGGGTTTGTCATCTCGCGTTTGAGGGAGTGGGCTATTTTCTTCATCGTTAGGTGCACTATCCTCGCCGTTGCTTGTCTCTTCAGCTTCAGGCTCTTCAACGGACAACGGTTCCTCAACACTGCTCTTCTCATCATCCGGGCCATCAAATTCCGGAGATCCTCTTGGGGGGTAACGTAACGTGCCCTCAAGCCTGTCGCGTTCGGCAGTTGAAAAATCCGGGAATGGAAGATCACGTCGGCCGCGCCACTGTTCAACCTGTTCAACAGCATGCTTCGACTTTGCCGCATCAAGCCCTCCGTCCTGAGACATGTAAACAGTTTGGCTGGGAAACGCGAAGCCAGTACCCGAAGCTTCGACAATTTCCTTCGTTCTGAACAAGACATCTTCCTGAATTGCATAAAATGCGTTCCACTCGCGGGTTTGAGCGTAAACACGGATTTCAATATTCAGAGATGAGTCTCCATAACCAATAAACCTTACCCGCGCTGTATCTGAAGTGATACGTGGGTGTGCATACATCATTGAACGAATTTCGGCGAGAACGTACCTCAACTGGTCGGTATCCGTTTCAAGTCGCAAGCCGAGCGTTGTCCGGATCATCATTTCATCACAACGGGCCCAGTTGACGAGCTCCATATTAACAAACTTTGAATTCGGAATGGCTATCGTGGTTCGGTCCAAGCCACGAACGTGGGTTGATCGTACTCCAATGCTTTCAATTGTTCCTTCCTTGTCGAGGAACGAGCAATAATCACCAACCTTCACAGCCTTTTCCATATAGATCACAAAGCCGCTGATCAGGTTCTCAAGGGTCGGGCGGATCGCGAGCGCGACTGCAAGCCCGCCAACGCCAAGTCCTGCGATAATGCTTAAGAGCGGGAACCCGAGGGTTTGCGCACCATAGGCGAGAATCCATGTGGCTCCAACAAGAGCGATAATATGGTTGAGCAACCGCATCATACTTTCATCATACTGACGCACGATGGACGTTTTTTTCTCGGCTACCCTGTCGCTTAAGAGCGACATAAACCGCCAGAAGGTTAAGGCCGCAGCTGCATAGATCGTGATTGTAGCAAAGAAGGTCTCCGTTAGAGCGAAAGAACCTGTCAAAAAGAGTTGGTTGTTAAAGAAATTGTTTAGCGCGAGTAAGATCACAAGAACAGCGCCAGCAAAAACGAACTTCCGTGTCGACTCTGGCATTTGTCCCGAAGCAACGCGACGGTTAAGCAGAAATCTAAGCCCGTAAAGAAGTGCCAGAGAGATCATTAAGAAGAAGAAAGTGAAACCAATCTTCCAAATTGGGGTTCCCCAAAAGATCTTTCGAGAAGCCGGGGGAAGGGCGTTTTCGACAAACAAAGGGATAAACGGACCACTCAGTTGAAGAAAACGAGTGCTCCACAACTCCGCGACGCGATGCGGTGATTGCATTGCAATTTCACGCAAGTAGCGTGGAGCGATTTGCGACGAACTCGCCGAGAAAAGAAACTCACCCTCCCGGTTTCCCGCGTTAACCCTTTGGATTATTAGTGGGGTATTGGGCACCAAAAAAGTTGTTCGATCCTCCAAGTACACCGTCTCATCGTCGGGCAGAGCTTCCGCTTCTTCCGTTCCAACTTCACCAATGATGTCGATGAGAGCCAGGGCAGTTCTAATGCTCGCATCACGTCTCTCCGCAACGTTTTCTTCCGTTAGATCAAGAAGTGAAATTAGCGCATCACCGATTAGAACCAGTTGCTCCCACTGTTGAGCTGATTTCCCAACCTGGTACTCCAAGTAGATGCCAATGAGAGCTTCGCGCAAGTTTTCCAATGACTGCAACGTGTCTCGTGGCGAATGCGTCAAAACTGGCGGTAGGCTTTCGAATGGCTCAATATCTTCCGTAATTGCCTGCGCAATCACTTGCTGACCGACAAATATCCAGCAAAGAAATGCGGCGATGACCTTTGTCCAGCGGCGTAAACCAAGAACACTCAGCACTGACGTGCCAACAGAACATCTTTTTGCAACACACTTCGCGCGAGAATCTTCTTGCTTTAGGGTGATGCGTAGCTCGTGATCTTGGATTGGTGGAACGATGATCATGCGCTCATTTTTTCCTCAAACCCCTTGATCCAATGCTTCCCGGAGATCATTCGTCCAATCAGCATCCCCAGGCCAATCGCGAGGAGGTTGCCGAACAGTGGCATGAGGTCTGCAACTCCTGTCATCTCACCATGAGAAATCCACGTTTCGATTTCACGAACACCGTGAGATCCGGGTGACAACGCAAAAACGACCGGCACCATGAGCACAAAAGTCGGAATAGCGCGTGGTTTTTGTGAAATCCACAAGCTTACGTACATACACACCGCTGCTGAAACCAACGTCCCAAAGATACCGTTTGTGCCTATCGCTACAGCCTGCGCTGTAGCCGTTGAGAGCAACAAGACGCCCAGTGCAGTCAGGAAATGGTCCTTGTCCATCTGAAATGCCCACATGATACCAAGGAGGAATGGAATTCGAGCTAAATAGATGGCCCACCATGGAAATTCCTCGCCGTCTGGCGCAACAGGGAGAAGAGCTGAGATCGGTGTCGAAGTAACAACCGCAGCGAAGTATGCACCAGAAGCCAACAGCACCAGTATGAAGACACTGTAGAAAAATCGATCTACCGCAGGCGACCACCTACCCTGCGCCAGCTCGTAAGCCTGCATACTGATGGAGTCTCCTGGGATGAAGACAAAAGTGGATGCGATCAGCAAAAGTCCCGGTGCAGCTAAGGCATAACCCGTTTGCCAACCGACCATAGCAATCAGGCCACTCGCAAATGCTGCAATTAAGGGACCAAGCCTCGCCAAAGCCGGGTTCTTGTCCACGGCCAAAAACACAGCACCAGTTGCCATGCCCGTCAAAATACCGAAAAAGATACCTTCCCACGTACCGACGACTTCAACAGCAAAAGCCGCCGACACCGAGACGACGCCAAGCCAAACGAGCAATGGCGAATAAGGAGGTTTACTCGACTTCAGATCAGAAAGATTTTTGCAGGCTTCTTCCGGAGTCAGCTTGCCTTCAAAGACATCTGCGAGGTGGTTCTTTAGTTTTTGAGTGTTCGTGAGCGCCGGGAACCCAGGCATATCTACCTTCACGAGAACCGTCTGACCTTTGTACTCCAATATTGCAGACTCTGCACCATAGACGACCGTGACATCCTTTACACCAAAAGAGGCCGCAGCCTTTTCTACGACTTCCTCATGGCCTACGACGCCTTCCCAACTCCACGATAGAAGGAGCTGCATTAGATCGACCAAGTATTCCCTGATTTGTGCGTCGGGTTTCGCCGGGTCTGGTGTTTTGTTAGTCACTCGTTTTCCCTCTCATACGCTGGTCAAAGAAATCGTGTTGCACGCTTGGCCTACTATTCCATCTCCAGGAATTCGACTGTGATGCCGTCTGAGTTACGGACCCAAGCAACGGCATTAACCGGGCTGGAAAAATGATCGCTGTCCACCTCAATGAAGTCACCCAGAAGCGCAAAGCCGTGCCCGGTGGCTTTGGCAACCGCAGCCTTGGCATCATCAACGTAAACTCCGATGTGGACGGACCCCGTATCTACTGGCGTTGAGGAAATGACCGTGCGATTGGGCGGCGACTGGTAACAAAGCAACTCGATACGACTTCCGTTACCGGTCAGAAAAGCCTGCTCTGCCGTCGCATCTGCCACACCGATAAGGCGTCCGATCACCCCCGGCACCTGCTGCCGGAGCTCTACTTGGTAACCGAGACATTCCTCGAAAAACTGAATAGTCTTTCCAATATCGGTGACCGTAAAGCATGTATGATTCAGACTAACACAGTCGCTTTGTTCCACGAGCCTCTATCTCCGGTCCTAGAATAGTGCGATGTGGGCCGCGCGAAAGCATACGAGCGGCCCATCGATATTCAACCGCCTGCCAACTGCTTTGCCGCTGCGCGCATATAGCCGGGGTTGAGGTCCGGCGCAAGATTGACAGGCGACGTCGAGAAGAACACGCCCACGACATCGCGAGCCGGATCGGTGTAAATGCCCTGATACAAGTTACCGTGCTTGAAAAGCGCTCCGTCTTCCCACACTGCATCCCACTGGTGCGAGTTGAAGATTGGCATATCATTACCAAAGCACATCTTTACCCACGAATGGTCGGTAAAATCACCCGCCAGGTAGGCCTCTTTGCTGCTGGCGGTCTGCATCTTGCGCAGCACATCCGGCGACACTACGGGCTCTGCCGAAACCTTGCGCCAGCTTGGCGTAAATATCAGCGCATAGCGCGCTAGGTCTTCAAGCGTGGAATTCAATAAACCATAGCCAATGGCCAAACCGGCAGGAGAAATATTGATCGCCAATGGCGACCGCGCGCCGATTTTCGACCAGATACGCTCGCCAAGATAGGCGGTGTAGGTTTGTCCGGTCACGCTTTCCACTGCTGCGCACAATACTTTGGTGATAACGGAGCTATAGCGCGCAACTTTGCCCGGCGACTCGCCTGCTATGGGGGCTACGTCGCGCAGCACCTCATATTCATCTTCCTTTACCCCATCCGCATTCGGGATCCCAAAATCAGCCGCCAGCATCCGTTGAAACACAGAATGGGGGTCCATCGTGGCCTTGGCATCCTCGGAGATATCGAGACCTGACGCCATGTTCATCGCATCGATGAGCGCGACCTTGTCCCACTCGGACCCTTTTAGCATAGCCGCAAAATCAGTAACTGGCTTGGATGTGTCGACCTTGCCTTCAAGCTCTAGCATCGTAAGCAGAGTGCCCACGGCCGACTTAGCGACTGAAGCCCAGATGTGCATCTGTTCAGGATGCATGCCCGGAAAGGCTTCGTAGACGACCTCGCCTTTGTGCAGGATCATCACGCCTTGAAGCCTCGTGTCAAAATCCGCGATGTGGTCATCCAAGGTTGCACTTTCACTGCCGTCACCCAGCATGTAGGTTAAGTCCCCCAGCGATGGGTTTGGTCGACGAGCTAGTTCACTGACCGGACCTTTGGAATAGGTAAAGGCAGCCGGCACGAATTCGGTCATGTTTGTGGTGTAATACAGCGCGTGGTCGCCACCCAACTGCATGTGCGTGTTGCTAAAGTTTTTTCGGGCTGCGGCGACGAACTCGAGGTCGAACCCATCGTGTACGGCACCTACTGGCAGCGTTACTTTAGCGCCTGGTACGCTCATTGGATCGTCTGGTGCATGAACAATACGATGGCCTAAGGGCAGAAAAATACCAGAAATCTCTGACAGAGGCGTTCGTGGTTTCATTTCAGTTTTTCCTTTTCACAGTGCTTTAGTTTTGTTCAGTCAAAAAGCCCCGACGTCGCGATGGGCCTCAGGTATTGCATGATCGAATCGTCCGCCGCGTTCACCGAAAAATGCACGATAACCAAATCGCGAGACGACGACGCATAGATTGCCTGCCGTTGGAAGCCAGCCTTGAACATGTCGCCGTCCGGCCAGAGTGATTGTGCCGAAATTCTTGGGTTCAGTCGCGATTTTACCGATTTCCGGGTTGATGGGCTTCGGCAGGGCAGCTGGTGGCAACGGGTTCGGGGCGGGACCACTGGTCATAATTGCTTACTCCTATTGAAAAATCAGATCGGAGGAGGCAGAATCTTCTCACCTTTTTGGCTATTCACAATTCGGCTGGGTTGAGCACTGATCCGCCGCGCAACCACGCCAGTTCTTTTGATGGATTGAAACAGTCCGAAACCTCTCCCGTTGCTCGAATGTCCTTCTTAAGATCGAACATTACGACCGGCGCTCCGTCGCTCAGGTTGAGCTTGTGCAAATCTATCCAAGCGACTGTCGGATTCTGAGTGAACTCGAAATAATACCTTCCATTGGTCAGATCACTGATCGTGCGCCAGCGGGTGGGAGAGACGTTGGGCCGGGTTGGATCACTAATACCCCAAGGCGTTGACATGTTCCGAATGACGGCCAGTACATTTGCGACAGCCTCATGGTAGTCAGCCGGCTCCTCAGGCAGCGCACTGAGATAATAGGCGCCGCGCACAAAACGTTCGTCGGCCTGCGAGCCGCCCGGAAGCGGTTGATCCCCGCCAAGACCAACATACTTCTTCATGTTTTCAAGCTGTTGTTCGTAAGGTGGCGAGTTCGTCATGATTGTAACATCACGGCCTTTGTGAACGCTGAACTTTCCGTCCAACACCTCGATTACCGCCGAGTTGCCGGTCTTGTCGGCAATTGAGTAGTGGAAGGGTGACTGCACCTTGTCATCAAAATGCATCATGTAGATCGGCACGATCTGAATGCTGTCTAGCGCAGCGAGCACTTCGTCCACCGTCGCGAAGTTGTCGAGCATCCATTGCGCAAAAATCGAAACTGACAGACCGCCCTTTGAGGTATCGCGAGGGCCAAAGTCCGACTCCGCGAGATACAACAGGTTGGCGTTCAATCCCGCTTCGTTCATGCCATCAGTAATTGCCGCGCCGTAGCAGGCCCCGACGATACTTCCGTACTTCGATGTCCAGGTCTCAGGATTGTCGTCTACCGCGCCCTCACGCTTCATCCCTTTGGGAAACGCGTAAACTTTGGTTTGCAAGCTCTCGAACCAATCCTCATTCCGGCCTACCAGCATTGGTTGGCCATCCTTGTTGAAAAAAATGCGCGAACACATGGTCTTCACCCTTTCTCATACTCTACTGATGATCTTGGCCTGACTGTCGCTTCAAAACTTTGAAGGTTACCTAGGCAGCGGATTACCGTTGATTGCCCGAACGATAGCACGCGCCATGCCTTCTTCCTGGTTTTCCCCATCACTGGTGCTGAAGAATGCCACGACGGTGTCGGTCTCGGGTGAGATGTAAATCCCCTGCCCGCCCACTCCGGCCTTGAACAGGTCGCCGTCTGAAAAGACAGCATCCCACTGGTAACGGTTAGAGATCGCGCCGGCATCATCCCAGAAGGTGATGCTGTTCTTCTTGCCGATCCAGCCCTTGTCGTACATGTCGAGATACGTCCGGTCATAGATCTTGGCCATGACCGCGTCAGGGATCAGTTGCTCACCAGCCAGCTTTGTACAGCTTGGCGAAAAGGCCATGCCGAACCTGGCCAGATCGCGCAGCGTAGAGTTCATGCCAAAAAATCCGAGTGTATTTCCGGTCGGGCTGACCACGTAAAAAGCGTCATGCTCCATGCCAAGCTTAGACCACAACCGTTCTGAGAACTGCGCGTAGAGCGGTTTGTCGGCGATCCGCTCATTAATCCGGTTCATGACAAAGGTGTCGATGGAGTTGTATTCAAACTTCTGATGCGGTGGAGAATGCCGCTCCATATCGCGCAAGACATCAACCCATGTTTCATTGCGACCGCGCACATCAGGCAACATGCCGACCGCGCTCGTCGCCGCCCAGCGAAACCAGATTTGGTCAGGATCGGTGCGCGAGTTTGGCTCCGGCTCATCGTGCTCTGTGCCGTTGAGGCCCGTGGCCATGTCCATGGCTTCGACGACTTTCACCGTGTCCCATACCGATCCTTGCAATTCTGTCAGGTAGGAACTGACCGGCGCGTCCACATCGACATTCCCCTCATGTTCATGCATCGCCATCATGGTTGACCCGGTGACTTTGGTCACGGACATCCACAGATGCTTCTCATGCGGTTTCATCGTGCGATAGCGTTCGTAAACGATCTCACCACCTTTCACGACCATCATGGCGTCGATTGGTTTGGTGGCAAAATGTTCATCCACGCTGACCCAGTCACCATGCTTGTTCCGGTATTCGATATTCCCGATTGACGGGTCGACTGCGTAGGGCAGGTCGACCACGGGTCCACCGCGCATCACCTGCGCCGTTGGTCTGATTTTTGAGAAGTTCACATAAGAGTACTGCGTTTCCGGTGATGGAAACTGAACCTTGACCATGTTCTCAGGCGCGTTCAGGTAGGCGCTGATTTCAAGCACCCGGTCAAGCGGTACGTTTGTACTGATATCTTCGGGTTTCGCGAGGATAGGTCCATTGGTAGATGTATTCGCCACTTTTTTGCTCCCAACTGTAATGAAACTTCCGTTTGTCCAATATCACAATGAAATCAAACAAGATCATGAATCGAGATAGATGCAACTGTTTTCTGGTCAAACTTTTGGATTATTCGCTTGGGCCCCTATCTTGACCAGAGGTGCCTTACCAAAGACGTGGAAAGTAACCTTCCCCCGGTCTTTCGCGTGATGGGATACAGCCCGCCAGACCGGATCAAAGTCAGTGAATTCCTTGGTATCGAGGCGGAAGCCTAAAGTTACCCCTGAAGCTTGCGAGTCGCCGTTGAAAAAAGCTGCCCACAAGTAGGCACTTCGACAGATTTTTCTTTTTTCGCACCTTCACCAGTCGAGAGATGCACGTGCACCTCGCGACCTGTTTGATCAACAGCAAGACAATACACAATCGATTGAGGAACCGATCCAGTGGCGGCAAGAAGTCTTTTCAGGGCACTATGGCCAGAATGACGAGTCCGACGACGATAAATGTCAAGCTGGATACAGCGCCGGGTAAGCCAAAGGCAACAGCCGGTGCGGAACTCTTGGCATCCTTGCAGACCTCAGCGATTGCGACGCCTGTCATAACGCCAGTCGTGGCACCGGCGTTCTCAGCAACGTTCAACCTCATGATGAAGTGCCCGAAGAAGAAACAAGAAATCGTGCAAACCGTCGTCACAAATGCTCCGGCAATCAGAAGGTTTACCCCAAAAGCCTGCATGGTCGAAATCAACGAACCACCTGCGCCAATTGCGACAGCCGCGATAAAGAGTGACAACCCTAGGTCAGAGAGCGCCGTTGCCGCGGGTGCGGATACCGACCCCATGCTGGGGCTGCGGGTCCTCAACCAACCGAGAATAGCCCCGCCAAACATGGCACCCATTGCGGACCCCCCGAGGGGTGGGATTTCAATCCCGGCTACGGTCACTGTAATCGTACCCAAGGCTGCAAATACGGCGATGAAAAACGAAGTATTCATCAAATCAGTCGTCATCTGGTTTGTGACCTCGTAACCGACTTCGTCGGCAAATATCGACACACACCGTGCTGAACCAAACACAAACAGCACGTCCCCAGCGATCAGCTCAAAATCCTCGTCGTCTATTGGCATTTCTGTACCAAGCCGCACTACGCGCTCCAGGCTGATGCCATACCCATGCTCGTTTAGCAGTTCCGAGAGTCTTCTGCCGACGTGTGCATTGTTGGTGAGAACGAGTTCTGCCGATGCCATATCCACGGCCAAAGCGTCAGTTTCCGCAACTTCCGGCCCCAGGGTCTCATTACCCCTCATGAGCAAATGGCTGGGCGCAAGGAAGGTCAGGATATCATCTTTCGCAAGGACCAGGTCATCAGTGACGTTCAAACGTTCTCCATTGCGAATTACCTGCTCAAGTGAAGGTAGAGCTCCTTCTTCTCGCCGCTTTTCAACGTTTTTGACAAGCTCGCCAGCTGTACTTCCGATGTACTTCGGTAATTCCAGCCTCCAGGCACGCACGGATGGCGCTATGCGCTTCTGGGGCACACTCCCGACTGCGTCAAGTTTCGCGGCTTCTTTAGCTATGTCTGCTCCCACAAGCGTTGGGCACAACTTAATAAGGATAATTAGTCCAAATGTGCCATACAGATAAGTGATGGCGTAGGCGCTGGCGAGGATGTTGCCCGCATCTGACGGCGCCAAACCCTCTGGAAGCTGGACCGATCCGGAAAACACGGCGCCTTGAGCGGCAGCTAGGACCGCAGATGTTGTGACCGCGCCGGCAGTCAGCCCACCGGCGACAATGTTGTTCAAGCCAAACACCAAAGCCATGAGATAAACCGAGACCCCAGCGACCACGGCAGTAAAAACGCACATTACCAAGTATTTGAAAGCCGACTTACTTGTTAAGACACGCACCAGGCCAGGTCCAACCATCGTTCCCAAAACAAAAAGGTAAATTGTAAACGTCAACCCTTTGATTATTTCCGGAACTTCGATTTGTGCCAATCCGATAACCAACCCGACAATCAGTATTCCTGTAGTTGGTCCAAGCCCGATACCGGCAATCTTCAGCTTGCCGACCAGATACCCCAATCCGATGACAACAAAGAGAAGAATGACAACATTTTCTCGAGCAAAAGAAATCAAAGCTTCCACGCGTCTCTCCCGATCAGGCTAGTTCTTCAACTGCAATATTGCGGCACACTAATCGATGTCCAAGGCCAAGTATTCTGTCTCAAACACCACCGTCTCTGGCTGCTTTAGGCAAGTTATTCAACAAAATATGACTTGTCATCAAGCGTTTTCAACAGCTTCACAATGTAGGCGACCAATCTGTGACACGCGGCTGTCACACAGGGCAAGGCTAGCCAAGGAGGAGAGTGAACGCGCCATTTCAGCCTGTTTAGGATTGCAATTGGAAAACTCATAAGATCAAAATACATTTCGATTTATGCATTCCAACGATCCCATCAAACGATGCCCTGACCATGGATTTCTTGCGCCTTAAATCTGCTATCAAATTAGCGTTGGCTTTGGTGCTTGCGTATTGGATAGCCTTGTCGATGGATTGGGCCAAGCCTTACTGGGCCGGTCTCTCAATAGTTGCATGTTCGTTGACAACATTTGGCGAGTCCTTTCACAAAGGACTACTCCGGCTGGGTGGCACGTTCTTGGCAATTGTCGTTGCGATTGCTCTGCTGTCGCTGTTCCCGCAGGATCGTTGGCTATTTATCGCAGCACTCAGTTTATGGCTGGCATTCTGTTGTTTCAATATGTTCCGAACGTCTCGCTCATACTTCTGGATGACTGCCGGATTTGTGGTGCCCATATTGGTCATTGGAGGCGGCGAAAACCCGGTCAATGATTTTACTGTTGTGGTTCTTCGCGCTCAGCAAACCGTTCTTGGTATTGTGTGCTTCAGTGTCGTCTACTCACTGCTATGGCCCCACAGCAGTCGGGAACAGTTCGAAGAAGAAGTACGCAAAGCACTTGCTTTGAAACGACGTCTTCTCATGGCGACCTTGGACATCTTGTCTGGAAATGAGCGCAAGGAAGACCTGCCAAAGCTCCGGATGCAGATTGCTCAATTGCACTCAACCGTCGAGAGGCTTTTAGATGCCGCAATTATTGATAGTTATGATGTCTGGGATAGACGCATTGTCTGGCGGCAATTCGTGGCAAATATGGAATCACTGGACCGAGAGCTTCAGCGCCTATATTTAAACGCAAGAGACTTGGAGGACTCCCGTGACACAGCCCAAGTCCAATCGCTTTGTTCCGCGATACTGAGTACCGAGCAATATCTTGTTGAAGCGGAGAAAACTCTGTCCGGAACAGCATCGCAAGTTGGGGATCACACCGAAAACCAGGTTAACCAAGAAATGGTCAACAGCGGGCTAGGACACTTCCAACTTGCTGCCATGACTGCTACCGGCCACAATGTCCAACGGTCGCTAGAATACAGTCAGTCTTTGTCAGGATTGATGGCCGACATCAAAGATGCAAGCCGGAAGGCAAACACCCGGTATTTGGCCTCATCCCAACAACCTAAACCCACATCCGAATTCCTAGATCGGGATATGTGGAGCGCTCTAATCCGTGTTCAGGTAATATTTCTTGCGACAGTGGCATGTGTCCTGTTTGTTCCAGGCTTTCCCAATCCGGCTCTTGTAATCTGCATAGGCGTTTCTCTCGCTCTGAACCTTGTGTTCCATCCGCAGGCGTCTGTCTCCATCGCGCTGCCTTTCGCAGCGATTCTACTGTTGATCGTTGGAACTGTTCACCTTCTTCTATTACCGCTATTGGCCACATTCTGGCAGTTGGCCTTGTTAATCTTCGGCACCACAGTCCTGGTGGCTTACTTAACTTCCCGCCCAGAACAAATGATTGTTCGAAGTTTTTTCCTGAACTTGTTTCTGGTCGGCCTTCAGATCGATAATCAGCAGCAATACAGTTTCCTCTTCTTTGCAACCATGTTCATCGGTTTGTTCTGTGTAATTGTGATCATCGAATGCACTCGTTTTTTCCCGGTTTCTTTAAGGCCGGAAATCCGTGTGGAAGCTCTGATAAAGCGTTTCTTTTCTAGCGCGGATTATATGGTCCGACACAGCCTTACCGACCAAAGTGAGCAACCAAACTGGTTTAATCGGATGCGCCTTTCGCTACATGTCAGCGAGATAGATAGCATTCCGACCAAACTTGTTCCTTGGCTATCTGCATTGTCGGAACCAGCACTGGGCAATACCAAAAGGACGGATGCGCTTCAAATCGCGGCAAGTTTGGAAGCGCTGAGCAGCAAGCTAATTGAATTTGCCGCAACCCGAAGACTGTCACAGGCAGCTTCACTGAGAGAAGGCGGTGGCGCAGCAATGAAGCAGTGGCGCTTGGCCGTTGCGGATGTAATGTTGGATATTGAACGCGACCCAGGGGGGATTGACCCTGAATATCTGAAAAACAGGCTTCAAAGCGCTACTGTAGCCCTTGAGAAGACTGTAGAAGTCTTAATTAACAAAGAGCCTAGTTCAAATTTGAATACCGCTGACTACGAAAACATGTATCGTCTTCTTGGCGCGTATCGCGGTCTTGCGGAGGGTGTTTTGGGGTACACCGGCCGAGCAGCATTCGTTGACTGGCCCGCACTACGAGAGTCCCGTTTCTGAAGTCGAGGAAAAAATGCTACCAGTTCCAAGCGAATTCGACTTTTTTGGCGTCTACCTCTCACCACTTTTCGTATCTTCCCTACTGGCAGTCGTTCTAACTATGATGACGGCGCGTGTTTTGAACCGTTTCCGAATGTCGCGTTTCATCTCTCATCCGGCGTTGGTTTTTGTTGCACTTGTAGCAATCTATACGTCCGTCATCGGAACCTTTCTTATCCCGGCTTAGTCAAATGAACCGAAACATCAAGTTGATCGTCACAGTTGCAATCGTACTCGTCGCTTTGGGCGCCGTGTTCTTGAAATATGCCAATTACGTGTCCAACCCGTGGACGCGCAACGGGCAGGTCCGCGCAAATGTTCTGGAAGTTGCACCGCGCGTTTCCGGGCCAATTGTCAACCTTCCGATACGAGACAACCAGTTTGTAAAGGCTGGGGATCTTCTCTTCGAAATCGATCCTCGCACTTTCGAAGCAGCACTGTCGCAAGCACAAGCGAGATTCGACAAAACCGTCGAAGATCTGGCTTCTTTGGATAAGCAAATTGAGGCCGCCCGTGCGAGTGTTCAGCAATATGAATCGTCTATCCAACAAGCCGAGTCTCAATTGTCATCCGCAAAAGCCCAGCAGACAGAGGCACAACGTCAATTTGACCGGGCCTCTGTTTTGGTAAGCGATGGTCGAATCCCCGAGTCACAATTCGACGAATTACAAAGAGATTTGGACGTTGCTCAAGCAAACACCGCCAGAGCACAGGGCGGAGTGGTTCAGGCCAAAGCCGCGCTCGCCCAAGCGCAAGCTTCGCTGGAGGGCTCAATTGCAAGCCGCGGCGTAACTGGTGAGGAAAACTCAAGCCTCCGCGAGGCCAAAGCTGCTCTAGAAGCTGCGCGCCTCAACCTTGAATTTACTAAAGTACATGCCTCGGTTGACGGATATGTGGCAAATCTGACATTGCGTCTCGGCAGCCAGGCTGTCGCTAATCAACCGATCCTTGCACTCATTGATGCCCAAAGCTTTTGGGTCGACGCTTATTTCCGCGAAAACTATGTGGGCGATATATCCCCTGGTAACCGCGCCGCCATAACGCTCATGTCTAACCCCGATATCGTAATTCCTGGGGTGGTGGATAGCATCGGGCGAGGAATCGCAAAAAGTGATGGGAGTGTTGGGGTCAATCTCTTGCCAAATGTGAGTCCAACGTTTGAATGGATCCGACTGGCACAGCGTATTCCGGTAAGAGTAGAAATTGACCAACTCGCCGAGGGAGTCGAATTGCTTGTAGGCACAACGGCGTCGGTTCTCGTCATGATTGGCACCGATCCAACGGAAACAGATGAAGCCCTACCACCGCCGGCACCGACAATTCTACAATAGTCACGCATAGCCAACGACGCTCTTTGCTCTGCTACTAAGCTTGTTGAGTCGCCCCAACGGTTGCCTTCTGCTCTTCCGGCAAATGCTCGGCCTCATCCAAACCCGGGATCGCAACGCGCACCTCGCGGCGGGCGAAGTCGATGCCGTTTTCCTTGAACGCAGCCTTTACCCGGTTGAATATTTCCTTGCGCAGGGTGAACTGCTTGCCCGGCTTGGCCATGAACTTGCCGCGGATGATCATGCCGACATCGTCAAAGTCGAACACGCCTTGCGACTTGAACGGCTGCAGGAAGCCATCCTTGTGGGTCTCGTCCTCCATCATCTCGGCACCGATTTTCTTGAAGATCTTCTTTACCTTGTTGGGATCGGTGTCGAAGGGCACGGTGAATTTCAGCTTCATGATGACCCAGTCGCGGCTGTAATTGGTCAGCTTCTGAATCTCACCATAAGGGATGGTGTGAACAGGTCCGCGATGGTGGCGCAGCTGCATCGACCGGATCGAGATTTTCTCGACCGTCCCCGTGGTGCCGCCAACATCGACATACTCGCCTACGCGGAACGCATCGTCGATGAGGAAGAAGATGCCGCCAACGATGTCCGAGACCAGTTTCTGAGCGCCGAAACCGATGGCCAGGCCCAGGATGCCTGCACCAGCCAGCAGCGGTGTGATGTCCAGGCCCAAGGCCCCCAATGCAAGCAGCACGAAGATCACAGAGATAGCAACCTGAGCGGTGACCCGCAGCAGCGGCAGAACCGTGGCGAGACGCGAGCCACCTGCGCCACCGCCTTCGCCAGCCTCTTCATCCGGGCTTTGATCCGCCGTCATCTCTTTTGCAAGACGACGGTTGATCCAAAGCGAGACGAGCTCATTCAGGATATAGCCAATCGCGATGATGATGAAGAATTGGATCAAGCGGCTGCCATCTTCTTCACGGCCCCCCGCAATTTCCTGCAGATCAAGGTTCCAGGCTTTGGCGATCATCAGGATCACCAGAATGCCCGCCAGCACCCGCCCAATGCGGATGTAGCTGCGTTTGGTCGATTTATAGGCTTGCTCGGCCACCGGACCTTCGCCCAGCATCGGGGGTTGCAGGTGACGCACCAGACCTCGGATCAAGGTGTCCAGCGCCGGGGCGATCAGCAGCCAGAACATGGTGGTGAAATGCGCACCTTGCAGCAGGATGGCCCGGATCGCGGGATCACGCTGTGCGGCCAGGAATTCAACCAGCAGCCAGATCACGGCAGACACGGCAATCGCAAAGTAGGGGTAGTAATGCGCGATCTCTTCATCGAACTTGGTATGATCCGGGTCGGTGCCCAGCATCATCTGTGACAAACCTTCGCGCGCGGTCCAGGCGATAACGCCGATATAGATGTGGATCGCGGCATTGAGCCAGAAGCCAATGCGTGTTTCACCGCCGGTGATGCCGTTCAGCCGGTTAAAGTGCAGCAGGAACAGCGTAAACCCAATCAGGATCAACAGGCCGATCAGGTTGCGATGCAGGTATTTCGCCCAGTGATCGTCGATGTTGACCAGGCGGTATTCCGGCTTGTTCGGGGCAAGAATAAACCGCGACGCCGCCGCACCCAAACGGGGAATCCAGATGAGGTAGAACACAAACGGCGCGGCGTAGATGACCTGTTCAGGCGCCAAAAGTCCGCGACCGATGGCTCTGATAACGACATAGAAGACCACCAGGCCTGCGATCTCGTGGCAAAAACGGATAAACAGGTACCTTGCAGCGCCCCACAGATCGTTTTCGTCTGCGACACTGACCTTGGCGTGCCAATTTCGCGTCAGCAGGCCGAACAGCTTTTCAGCAATGAAACCAACGACAAGAACGCTGAAAATCAGACCTACAAGCAACAAGGCGCCATTACCGCCGAATTTCGTTATGAAGTTGTCTGCCGCTTGTGCCTGAGCGCTGAAAATATTGGGGATCGTAACAACGACATGGGTCCAAGACGCCACCATCTCGGCCCAGATTTCGTTGATTTCCGTGATCGGATCTTCCCGTTCCTCGGCGGCTGCTGCGTTTTGTTCAGCGAAGGCATCCAGCCGCTCCAACAGGATGGAACGGACCTGATCATCAGACATGCGTGCAACCAGATCGTCGACTTGCTCGGGCGTCAGGTCTTCGGGAATTGAGACCGCCGCGGGTGAATCCGTTGATGACGTGGTCGGAACCTGCGCGTGCAGCGGCCCGACCAAAAGCAAGAAGCCAATCAGGGTAACACTAGAGAATAGCCGAAACATATGCCCCACTTTGCCTATGAGTTGAGATTGAAAAGCTGGCCGCATCTGGTCAGGCTTGAACACTCAGAACCTGACCAGATCGACGATCTTACGCTAAAGCATTCCAACGACTTGAAACGCTGCAATTGTTTCAGTGCAAGCCGCCACCGCGTTGGGCGTTTATTACAGTTTGCTCCAACGGGTTGTAGCCTTCGGGCACCGGGACGAGATTGACCTCTTCGGCGTATTCATCAAAGAACGCCTGCATTTCTGCGACGAGGTCCGGCATGTCTGCAGCCAGGTTGTTGATCTCGGACGGATCGGCGATGGTATCGTAGAGCTCCCATTCTCCTGTGCCTTTTGGCGGTGGATTTTGGGACAGCTTATAGCGCCCTTTGAACACAGCACTGGAACCGGCCAGCTCATAGCCGACTGGGTTGTCTTCGTCGCGTACCGTATCGAGCGCGCCTGTTAGGACCGGCACCATGCTGATCCCACTGGGTGGGTTGATCTCGCGACCGTTATAGGTCGTGCCTGGTGTCTCAACGCCTGCCAGCTCAAGCAGAGTTGGGACAACGTCCAGGACAAACGCGAAGCTTTCAACCTTCGTGCCTGCGGCCACCATTTCGGGGTAACGCACAATCAGTGGGACACGCAGGCCCCCTTCTGTCGAGAACGTTTTGTAATAACTGGCCGGTGTCGCTGCAGCTGCTGCCCAACTCGGACCGTAGTCCGCGTAGACACCTTTCTGTCCCATCGACGAAAAATCTCCTTGGTAATCCTCCATCCATACAGTGTCATAGTTGGCCTCATACCACTCACGATAGTCGGGTGAGAGCGTCAGTTGGTTAGGATCTGGGCCGTTATCAGACAGAAACAGGATGACGGTGTTGTCCAGTTCACCCTTTTCCTCGAGATAGGCGAAAATCTCTCCTATGTTTTCATCCATGTTGTCGAGCATGCCCGCATAGGTCTGCATCCGGCGGGCATGGAAAGCCTGCTCTTCGCCGGACAGCGCGTCCCAATCCTCAAGCCGCCAAGGGTCGTAGCTGGTTTTGTCCATTGCCGCATCGAGCGCTACGTCCTGAGAAACAACGCCAAGTTCCACTTGGCGCGCCAGCCGTTTATCACGTAAATCGGCAAACCCACTGTCATAGACACCGTCATATTTATCGATGTAGGGCTTTGGGGCCTGGTGGGGATAGTGCACCGCTTGATAGCCCACCCAAGCCAGGAATGGCTTTCCATCATCTATGTTGCTGTCGATATAGTCGATAATGGTGTCGGTGTAGTGCTCAGTCGAAAAATAGTCTTCAGTGGGCAAAGACACGAGTTCGTTGTCTTCGTAGTAGTGAACGCGCTCGTAGAAAGGCGCATAGGGCTGTTCAACCCAATTGTCCGCCCCACTTTCGCCTAGCATAAAGGAACGATCAAATCCACGCGCATAGGCGATGGTCTCCTCGTCATGCCCCAGATGCCATTTCCCGGCCATATAGGTGTGGTAGCCGGCATCGCGCAGCAACGTGGCAACCGTCACCACGCTGTCATTGAGGTGTCCTTCATACCCCGGCTTACCAAATTGGTTGTCGGCTTGGATCTCAAGCATGTTGCCCAGACCCGCCAGGTGGTTGTCTACCCCACTTATGAGCATGGTTCGCGTGGGCGAACAGGATGCGCCAACATGGAAGTTGGTGAACAACATTCCCTGAGCCGCGAGCTGGTCGATATTTGGTGTCTCAATTTCGCTGCCAAATGCACCAACGTCAGAGAAACCCATGTCGTCAGCGATCAAGATCAGGAAATTGGGGCGTGTATCTTCTTGCGCTGCCGCGGCAGAAAAGCCAAGCGCCGCCAAAGCGGAAAAAAGGGGAAGAAAACGTCTCATACTAAACTCACCGAAGTTGCTGTTTTAGCCGCGCTTGCAAAAGCGCAGTACAGCTTATCGTTGCGCATTAGAGCTTTCGTTGCGATAGCTTGCAGCCAAGGTTTCACTTTTCGGAACGAATGTATAAACTTTTGAAATCGAGTTTGCGGCCCCGGATTGTCGCTTGGAAAATCGTCACAGTATTCGTGGCCGCCGAAGGGCAACAAACATGATTGACACGAAATTGGCCGTTGCCGTGAAAGCTCTCGCGCGAGTGGGAGGATTTCGTGAAGCAGCCGCAGCTGCCGGGGTTTCGCCAGCCACATTGTCCCGTCGGATTTCGCAGGCGGAGGATTATGCAGGAAAACGTCTATTCGAACGCAGCCGAAACGGAACCACTCTGACTGATGCGGGTCAAAAATTTCTTCAACTTCTTTCCGATTTGGACACGGCGGGAAATGCCTTTGAACGCGGCGTCGCGGCTTTGCGCAACGAAGGTGGAGACCTTCTTGCAATTGGGTGTGGGCCACTCACGACGCGAACCATTATTTCCCCCAGCCTCGAAAAACTCCTTTCTGAGATGCCAGACCTGCGGGTCCGGATCGATGTGAGGGCCACCAAAGAGCCGCTCGAAGCTCTGCGCGGCGGCCGCATTGACATTGCCGTATGCGACCTTACCCATACACCGGACTTGAGTGACCTTGAGATCCAGGTAGCACACCGCCGGCCCGTTTCATTCTGGGCGCGACCAGAGCATCCTATTCACGCAGAAGCACCGATACCTTTAGACAAACTCTTTCGACAGCCTCTAATGGCACCGTTTTTGCATAAGCATTGGCGGGCAACGTTTGCAGAAATCCTTGGAGGTGATGACCAAGCTTGGGAGCTTGCGGAGCGACTCCCTCAGATCGAATGCGACGATTATGGGATCCTCATCGATTTGGCGTGCCGATGCGACATTGTTTGTGGCGGTATGACAGACGCGTTTGCGGAACATGCAAAACTTGATCGCCTTAAGCAGGTTGCTACTCAGACTGAAATTCAATGGAATATCTGTTTCGCGCGTCGAAGAAACCACCGCTTTGACTCTTTGGATGTGCTTTGGCGGATATTACGGACGGAATTCGGGGAGTGAATCGACTATCCAGATCGATATCTTTGAGACGGACTGCAAGAACCGCACCTTAGCGATCGCCTAACAGATTACACCAGCATGGCGCCAAGAGACGTGAAATTGCCTGGCTGACCGAAACCATGCAAGCTTCTTGTAAGATAAGTTGGAACCGTGCAAACCGCCTAGAACGATATGAGTTTCTATCTTACTAAGCCAAAATCATCTACAGACCTCATCGAAACCAGCGAAACAGTATTTTGAGATTGTTCAAACTCTTCAAAGCAAATCGAGACTGCAATCTGACACGGCTTCTTCCCGTCCGGCGTTTGGATCGTTCGCGCGAGCGTCCAGCCGGGATATCTGAGGCACCCCAATCCGCCATCTTGCTTGAATGTGAGGTCGGCAATTACAACGAAATTCTGAGGGCTCGTCAGGAGCAATTTTGTGAAACCCCTGGATGCTTCGGTGGTCCAAACCAATGAGTGCCGCTACCAGCTACGCTCTGGCGGCCTATTTTTTGGCTCATATCGGCGTTGCTATTTGGGCAAGAGCGAAGCGCCGCCGAACGATCGAGAGCTATTATCTCGCTGACCGCGATATCGGCATGTTTGCCCTGACGGCCACCCTCGTTGCCTCCGCCGTGAATGCGCTCGCAGTCACTGGAACCCCAGCACTATTCTACACTGGCGGTGTTCTGTTCTCGCAGATGTTTGTAGCAGTTTTAGTGACGTCAACACTCGTTTGGTCCTTTGGACCAATGATCGCCAAGCAAGGACGCCAAGGTGGAATTGTCACCCAGGCGGAGTATTTCGGTCGTCACTACGGATCCCGCAATGTTCAATTATTGGCCGCCCTGCTCGGACTTCTGTCGCTGCTCCCGTTCCTGGCCGCGCAGATTGTCGGCGTCGGCAAAATTCTCGCCGGAGTTTCCGGCGGTCAAATACCGTTTGAAACTGGAGTGATAAGTTGTGCGCTCGCTATTGCGATCTACGTTTTTTTTGGCGGTGCAAGAGCCGTTGTCGCGAGCGATGTTCTGCAGGGCATCATCATCCTTATATTCTTACTTGCCGCCGCTTTTGTTTTGATCAGTGCGCAGGGGGGAGTATTTGAGGTGCTCACCCAAATTAGCCTGTCAATGCCTGACAAACTTGTATTCTCCGCAAGCAATTTACCGCCCTTTATAGATAACTGTCTGTCCTGGTCATTTGCGTTCTTTCTCTGGCCGCACATGTTCCAGCGCTTGTTGATGGCGCGAAAGGAAACCCAGATCCAGTACGTCGCTACCATGAGTTGTCTGTCCTACTTCGTTGTCGTACTTTGCATTCTGGCTGCCGCGATGGCCTCGACAGTGCACTTTGGCGATGTTCAAATTGATCCGGATCGCCTGGTACCGGCCGCGTTGAGTGCGCTATGGCCCGTCGGTGGAACTATTCTTATCGTCGCTATTCTTGCTCTCGCCATGAGCACGATTGACAGCATTGTATTGACGTCCGGATCAATCTTGTCGCGCGATTTCCTGTCACAAACAACCCAGTCTGGCGACGAAGTGCATAATACCACGATTTCGCGAGTTCTGGTTTTGCTCATTATGGCCCTGGCGATTTCGATTGCTGTGACTGAGTTCGGTACTCGAACGGTCCTTCCCTTGGTCACCTTAAGCGCATCGATCGCGACACTGGCGCTGTGGCCATTGCTCGGTACCGTTTGGCCAAAAGTGAGCACCACGGGCGTTATCCTCACGCAAGTCAGCGGGCTGCTAGCCATGATCTATGTTTTTGCAACTGGGAACAGTCCGTTTCAGCCGCTTGGTTCGGCATCCACAGCGTTTATTGTCTCGGCTGCGGTGTTTTTGGCGACGACGCTGGTCTTTCCTCGAAAAGGATACACTTAGATGAAAGGGTGTATTGCACCCGCTTTCCTACTTTAGTGAATTTTGCGACAAAGCCTCAATGAGGTGCGGGATTCCCATACTGGCAAAACAGTGGTGCTTGTCTATGCATGGGACAATGGGCAAGTAAATGTTGCATCTGACGGTGGGCTGAAGGTGGTAGAGCTTTCCCCCACAGCGCGCCTTCGTCTTTGAGAAATTGGTCCCGAGGATAGAAAGATTGCCTTGAGATCGCAGAACTCAAGATAATTTAGCCTATACGCGGCTCAAGTATCGTTCACGTCACACGCGGGCTATATCCCGAACCTGGATTGCTTAAGGATGCATCTACCCCTTCAGAACCATATCTGCCGAGTGACCAGTGAAACATCGTATGTGATAGGAAGCATCCCCAAGAAATCGAGGATCGCGTCAACTTGACCGTTGACAGTTCGAATATTCGAAATGGCGGCGCATTTGGTTGAGCATTCAGTTTTCAGATGTTCCGATTCACCGGCCATCTCAACAAATACATGATGCCTACTCAATAGATTGACACCACCCCTGCCCTGCGTTTCGGTCGATGAAGTGTTGATAACGATATCGGCTGCCCGGATGTTGTCAGTACCCACCCGAAATGTCGTAGACAGCCCCTGTTTGGACAATTTGGATACGAGGGTCTCGGCCTTCTCAACCTGACAGTCCGACACCGAGACCTCAGCCGCTCCGGCCTGTGCCACAGCATGTGCAACCGCGGCTCCAGCGCGCCCACATCCGAAAATATGAATTGCGCTCTCTTGTACGATTACACCAGTTCGCCAGAGTTCGCGCACCAACGCTTTGCCATCTGTCACGTCAGCAACCCAAGCCCCGTCAGCTTCGACCCGTACGATATTTGCCGCCCCCACAAATTCCGCAGATTCCGAGATGTGATCGACATACTCCAGCACAGTAGCATCATGCGGCTCCGTGATTACGAGACCCGCCCAATTACGCAAATGCCGAAATCCCTCGAGCACCCTGCGCAGACCGTCGGGATGGACATCCGCTGGAATGAAGAGTGTGTTATGACCAAACTGTGCTGCCCGGTCGCTTAGCAAGACTGGATAGTCGGTCTCGGAGACGGGGTTGCCGAATACCGGCACAATGAGCGTCTCGCTCGAAACACTTAGTCGTGTCGTTTCAGTATCCATTGTCCCCCCACGGACAAGTACTGCCCTCGGAACCTGCTATTTCGGCGGCGCTATACATTTCGTCAGCTGATCGCATTCATTCCGTCCTTTGCGTCAATCTGACTGTCGGTTTGAACGTGAACCGATTTGATCTCCACATGGCGTTTAACGTGGATTTCAATTCCCGTGTTCGTTGCTCGGATGATCAGCACAGACCGGAGTCTTTGACACAATCTGTCACGAAGTTTGCGCCAAAACCGTCGCTTTCAATTACGATCCTTCTACATGTGGATTACGCGCCTATAGGCATCCAGCACGCTTTCATGCATCATTTCAGACAGTGTCGGGTGCGGGAAGACAGTATTCATCAAGTCTTCTTCCGTGGTCTCCAACTGGCGGCCCACCACGTAACCCTGGATCAGTTCCGTCACTTCTGCACCTATCATATGGGCACCCAGCAACTCATCGGTCTTGGCGTCGAAGACTGTTTTGATCAGACCTTCCGGCTCACCCAAAGCAATCGCCTTGCCGTTGCCGATGAAGGGGAAGCGTCCAACCTTTATGTCGTATCCCAGTTCCTTGGCTTTAGCTTCGGTGTAACCCACCGACGCGACCTGTGGCTGACAATAGGTGCAGCCCGCGATACTTTCGGGTTTGACCGGGTGCGCATGCTGGCCCGCGATCAGGTCGGCCACCATCACGCCTTCGTGGCTGGCTTTGTGCGCCAGCCAGGGGGCGCCCGCGATGTCGCCGATAGCGTAGAGACCCTCGACCCCAGTGCGGCAGTATTCATCCGTCACAACATGGGTCCGGTCGATTTTCACGCCCAGAGCCTCGAGCCCAAGGTTTTCGACATTGCCAACGATACCAACGGAGGAAATCACGGTGTCGAAATCGTGTTTCTCGACTTTACCTTTGACCTCGATATGCGCGGTGACTTTGCCTTTGGCGCGGTCTAACTGCTTGACCATCGCCTTTTCCATGATGGTCATGCCCTGCTTGGTGAAAGCCTTCTTGGCAAGCGCACTGATTTCAGCGTCTTCGACCGGAAGCACGCGGTCCATCACTTCAACCACAGTCGTATCAGCGCCCAAAGTGTTGTAGAAGCTGGCGAATTCAATGCCGATTGCACCCGACCCGATGACCAGAAGTTTCTTGGGCATCCGTGACGGCTGTAGCGCGTGTTTATATGTCCAGACCAGATCACCGTCGGCTTCGAGCCCCGGCAGCTCGCGCGCCCTTGCACCGGTGGCCAGAACAATGTTTTTGGCAGTCAGTTCCTCAGAGCCTTTGTCGGTTTTGACGCTGACCTTGCCCTTGGCAGGGATCGTGGCCTCACCCATCACCACGGTTACTTTGTTTTTCTTCAGCAGATGCCCGATGCCAACCGAGAGTTGCCCCGCAATCCCCCGAGAGCGCTTAACCACCGCGTCCAGATCATACCCGATCTTGTCCGCCTTCAGACCGAAATCCTTGGCACGTTCCATCAGGTGAAACACTTCGGAAGAGCGCAGCAGCGCCTTGGTCGGGATACAGCCCCAGTTCAGGCAAATGCCCCCCAGATGCTCGCGTTCGACAACGGCCGTTTTCAGACCCAGCTGTGCCGCGCGGATAGCCGCAACATAGCCGCCCGGACCAGCGCCGATTACGATCAAATCATAGGAATTAGACGACATCTTTGACTCCGTGATGTCTAGGATTGAGCCGCCTAAACAGCCGTACCCAAGTAGTTAGGTGAAAGATTTCAGTTTGCTATGTCGAGCGTGACCTTCACCGCCTGTGTCGGCTCTTTCCCCAACTCATACGCCTCAGCCGCCTGATCCAAATCGAACACATGCGTTTGGATCGGTGACAGGTCCAGCCCCGTCCGACCGAGGAAGCGAATGGCACCGGGCCAGACGCCCGGCGATCCGATGCAGCCGTTTACTTTCAAGTCCTTGATCTGGATGAGTCCAAGCTCTACAGAAAATTTCTGACCAATATTGATACCGACCATGGACACCCGTCCCTCCGGGCGCGCGTAGTCAAACACATTGGCGAGCGACGACGCGTGGCCTGCGGCCTCAATCACCAGATCGGCCCCGCCATTGGTCAGTTCCTGCACTGCCTCAACAGGGTTGCCGTCGGTTGGGTCGACCGCCGCATCCGCACCGAGTTTCAATGCCGTCTCGCGTCGCAACGGAATCGGATCGACAACGATCACGCGCGCGCCCATGCCAATCGCCGCGGCCGCTGAAACCAGACCGATTGTTCCACCACCAGACACGACGACGGTTTCGCTGGCGTTTGTACCGCCTCCCCGCAGGACCGCATAATAGCCGCAGGTGAATGGTTCGATTAGAGCGCCCTTGGCATCGTCAACTTCGTCCGGCAATTTGTGAAGCCACTCGGGGCGGGCTTTGAAATACTCCCGGTCCGCGCCGTTCATCGAGAACCCGAAATGGTGAATGCGCTCCGGCGTATTGATCACACATTCGCCAACGACGCGGTCACCCGGTGCAAATCCTGTTACGTTTTTGCCAACTTCAACTACCTCGCCGACCCACTCATGGCCCGGAACAACGGGATAGCTGATCGGTATGATGTATTGCCCAGCCAAAAGCTCGTAGTCCGAGTGGCAAATGCCGACCTTTCGCGTTTTGACCAGAACCGTGTTGGCGTCAATCTCGGGAACGGGTTGAGAGGAAACGACAAGCTTTTTGGGTTCTTCGAATACAAGTGCTTTCATCGTTGAATTTGTCATGCGATTTCCTCGATCATTCCACTTTGTGCCGATTTGAAAACGCTCTCGAGCAGCGCGATGTTGTTGACCAGATGGTCAGATGTAATTGGGTAGGGTTCTTTACCTTCGACCGCGTGGGCAAAGGCGATCAGGTTGAACTTCACCGCTTCTGCTGTTGGGATTTCCTCCACCGTAATTGGAGAATCCACCAGTCCTTTGGTGACCACCCAACCATCTGGTGCTTCTACATGAGCCTTATCGCGGATTTCGACCCAGCCCTTTGATCCGTAGACCGCAAAACGCGAGACGAATGGATTTGCCAGCGAAGCTGAGACATATGACGTACCGCCATTTTTGAACTTTACGAAGGCCGCCACGGTGTCGCCCTGCGGTAGGTCGGTAGAGAGGTTTTCGCAATGGCACAGAACGCTTTCCGCCTCACCGAGCAGTCGCACCGACAAATCCAGCAGGTGAATACCGGTGGCGGTCATTCCACCAGCTGGGGCCTGATCGGCCTTGAGGCGCCAGTTGTCTCGATCAAGAGACACGAACTTATCGTGGCTGAAATTGGCCTCTATCTGATGGACACGCCCCAAGTCACCTGAATCCGCCATGGCAAGCAATTCCGCCATTGCAGGTTCGAAGCGACGCTCATGGCCCATGCCCAGAACCAAACCCGCATCCTTGCATAGGCGCACGGCCTTTTCAGCCCCAGCTTTCGTGAGGGCCAGCGGCTTTTCACAAAAGATGTGTTTACCGGCAGCGACCGCCTGTTCGATCTGCTGTTCATGCAGCGAATGCGGCGTCGCCAAAACGACCGCCTCGACCTCTGGGTCGTTGAGTGCATCCGCGTAGTCCGTCGTGACAAACAACTCCTTTTCGCGCGCGAATCCTTTCACTGCACTGAGGTTTGGTTCTACCGCGCGCACAATCTCAATCTCATCTGGCGCGGCTTGCAGGACAGAAACCATTTTCTGCCCCCACCAACCCAGTCCGATCATGGCGATTTTGACGGTCATGTTGTTTCCTTTCCAATCGGAGCCGGGATGATCCGATTTTTTACAAGCGCCTCGAAGACGTCAAAGAACGAGCGAGCACTGTTTTGATAAGAACAAAACCCGGCCTGACGGCTATTGCGCATATCGTTGAAGCATTCGATCTCGCGCCCCAGATCAGCGTCCGTGTGCCACCAAGAGGCCAGCTTGACCGCAGAATGATCCTGGAGCGCGTGTTTGCTCACAATCCGGGGCCACACTTCGCCTGCGTCCTCCATTTGGGATTCCAACGGAGTGACATGGTCGGGTGCGCCTGCATCTTCGAGCCCGAACCAGTCCGCGATACGGCCCCACATCCACTCCCACCGGAACAGATCTCCGTTCACTACGTTGTAGACAGTGTTTGCCGCGACCGGTGTTGTCGCAGACCATTCTAGATGTTGGGCCAGCAAGCGGGCATCAGTGATGTCTGCTACAGCATGGTACTGTGCCTTCGATCCGGGGAACAGAAACGGCCGTCCTGTTTCCGCACAGATCGACGCGTAAACCGCCAGCGTAACGGCCATGTTCATTGCATTCCCAAGCGTGTAGCCAATCATCGTGTGCGGGCGATGGACCGACCATGTGAAGCCGCGTTTTTTTGCGGTGTCGAAAATTTCGTCTTCCTGTTCGTAATAAAAGTTCTCACCCGGCAATCTGGGCTGGTCTTCCAGAAACGGGGTGTAAGGTCGACCCTGCGCATAGGCTTCGAATGGCCCCAGATAATGCTTGGTTCCGGTCACCAGAGCGACGTGCTTTAATGGGGATTTCTTTAGCCCGTTCAGCGTGTTGCGCACCATCGCTCGGTTCACCCGACAGTTTTCTGCCTCCGTTTGCTGTCTTGACCATGTGCAGAAAAAGACATGAGTGACATCGGTCAGCTCAGACAGCAGCGCCACACTGGTTGTTTCATCCGTCAAATCCGCGGCGAGGGGCATGTCGACGCCAGACACGTCCTTTCCCCCACGAGACAAACCGTAAACATGCCAGCCTGCGGATTGGCTCAGGCGAGCAGCCAGATTGCTACCGGACAGGCCGGTAGCGCCTATGATCAGGGCTGTCCGGGTCATGTTTCAACGAGTATCTTGAGGTGTTCACCGCCTGGGTCCAAAAGGGCCTCGAACCCTTTTTCAACCACGTCATCTGCATCGATCCGACCAGTGATCACTTTTTCCACGGGCAGCTTTCCGGCGGCGATCAATCCCGCAAGACGAGGCCAGACATAAGTTGGGTAGCACCATGTCGCTTCGACGCTGATATCCTTAAGCGCCCAAAGCATAGCATCAATGCTCGCGGGTTTCATGTGAAGCCCCACCTGAACAACCTTGCCGCCTCTGCGCACCGCGTCGACGCATGTGTTCAGCGATACTTCCAGCCCAACACATTCCAGCGCGACGTCGACGCCAACATGGTCCTCGGTCAAATCTCTGGCGACATCGCCCGCCTTTTCGGCTGCCGGATCAACTACGATCACAGTGGGATCGATCTGTTGGATGATCCGCCGCCGGTTTGGATTCGGTTCAGAGACGATGATCAGGCTTGCTCCGGCAGCGCGGGCACAAATCACCGTCAAGGCACCGATCGGTCCGGCGCCCGAAATCAACACGGTCGATCCCGCGCCGATCTGGCCGCGATCAACCCCATACATTGCGACCGCAGCTGGCTCGATCATGGCGGCTTGATCATCAGACACCGCATCCGGCACAGGCTGTGCGCAATAGCCCGGCAGCACCGCCTGTTCGGCCATACCACCCCAGGCCCAACTGAGGCCGACACATGCCATTTTGTCACTCAGATGGTATTGACCACGCCGACCGAAATAGTCGTCCCGAGGCGAAATCAGTGGCTGAGCGGAAATCCTGTCTCCGGGTTTCACGTGGCTGACATTGCTACCGACGGCTTCGACCACCGCGACGAATTCGTGGCCCAGAATCTGAGGGTTCGTGGCCCCTGTAAACACATGCGGCGTTTCCGGGGTCACAATGGGGCCTGCGATGTATTCGTGCAAATCGGTTCCACAAATCCCGCAGGCCCCTGGTCGCACCAGCACTTCGTCAGCGGCCAGATTGCTGTCGGGCGCGGGCACCTCTTCTACGCGGATATCCTTGGCGTTATGAAAGCGGACGGCACGCATATCTTGTCTCCTTATTGCGCTGTATAGCCGCCATCTACGGCCAGGCTTGCTCCTGTCACAAAGCGGGCCTCGTCTGAGGCGAGGAACAAAACACAGTTGGCCACATCAACCGGCTCTCCCAGACAGAGTGGATGAAGCTTGCCCATCATGTCGAGGTAAGCTTGTTTGCCATCGGGATAGGTTTCCGCCGCCTGCATAAAGATTTCGGTCATGGTCGAGCCGGGATGCACAGTGTTCACCCGGATGCCATGGCGCGCGTAACACATCGCGTCGGTTTTGGTCATCGACAGGATTGCGCCTTTGGTGGCGTGATACGGTGGCAAGTCGTCGTTGCCGATCAGGCCGTAGATCGACGAGAAATTGACGATTGCGCCCTTCTTTTGCTCCATCATCGGTCGAACACCGTACTTGGTGCACAGGAACGAGCCTTTGACGTTCACATCAAAGACCTTATCCCATTCTTCGGCTTCGACCTCATGGGCAAATTTGTTCACGCCGGTGATCGCCGCGCAGTTCACCAAAATGTCGAGCCGTCCATGCTTGGCAATCACCTCATCAATGGCCGATTGCACGTTCTCTTCGTTGGTGACATCAACCTTGATGAAGTCAACATCCAACCCCCTGCCCTGAAGTTTTTCAGCATGGGCCTGCCCGGCTTCCTCGATCACGTCAAAGATCGTGACCTTTGCGCCTTCTTCAGCCAGTCGCGTTACCGTGGCTCCACCTATCCCACGCGAACCACCAGTAACGATGGCGATTTGGTCTTGTGTACGTCCCACTGTCATTTTCCTTCTATTCAGATCAGAACCATGCCGCCGTCGATCATGACGGTTTGGCCGGTCATATAGTCAGAGGCTGAGGAGGCCAGGAACGTTGTCGTTCCCACGATATCGGCTGGAACGGCAGCATGACCCAACAGAATGGATTCCGAGAACCCGTCGATCGCTTCGTTTTCTTTTTCGGTGACGCCCCGTTCGATGAACTCGCGGTCCAGCTGCTCCCACAGCTCGGTTTTGACGACCCCGGGTCCAAATGCATTCACTGTGATTTTGTGCTCGGCGAGAGCACGTGCCGCGGCCTGAGTGAGCGCGGCAACCGCGAATTTCGAGGCACAGTAGTGAGCAAAGAGCGGATAGCCCTGTTTCGCGGCAATCGATGCCGTATTGATGATCTTGCCTGGCGAACCCTGTGCGATGAATTGCCGGGCCGCTTCCTGCGTACCGATCAACACACCCTTGCCGTTCACATCCATGATGCGCTGCCAGTCGTCCTCAACGATTTCCATGAACGGGCAGGTCTGACTGATCCCGGCATTGTTGAAGATGACGTCAAGCTTGCCGAACGCCGCCACTGCTGCGCCGATCATTGCGCGGGTGGATGCCCGGTCGGCCACATTGACGCCGACACCTATGGCCCCATGACCAATCTTGGCGGCTACCTCTTTAGCGGCCTCTTCGTTTAGATCCGCAACGCAGACCTGTGCGCCTTTCTCAGCCAGGTCCTTTGCGATCCCGGCCCCTATTCCACGACCTGCGCCGGTCACGATGATCGATTTACCTGTAACGTCGTTACCCATGTCTTCCTCCTGGCGCTTCAAGCGCCGCGTTTGACGTAGAAGGCGGCCGCGATGACAATCACGATGCCTTTGATGATGATCTGAAACTGAACCGGCATTCCGAACAGCAGAACTGCGTTGAACACGACGATTAGGATAGCGGCACCAACCAGGCCGCCCAGAATGCTGCCGCGTCCGCCAGACAGGGCAATACCTCCCATGACGGCTGCCACGATGGAGTCCAGCTCGAACCCGCGGCCAACCCAGTTGTCCACGATGCCGACGAACCCTGACAGGACCAGTCCGGCAATGGCAGCAAGACCACCCGAGATAACATAGCAGATGATGGTGACCCGGTCGGCATTGATCCCGACCAGCCGCGCGACCTTGGGATTCCCACCGGTGATATAGACCTGCCGGCCAAAGGTCGACTTATGCAGCACGACCGAGAAGATGACGGCGAGGATTGCCAAAATGAGCACGTTGTAGGGCAGCCCTAAGAAGGTCTCGGCACCGATGATACGGAAGAAATGCGGTACATTCCCGGACGGTGCGCCTTGCGTGTAAGCAAACCGTAACCCTTGCAGAACGATCATGGTCGCAAGCGTGGCAAGAAACGGGGATACGTCGCGCTTGGTAACCAACAGGCCATTGATCAAACCAGTGCACAGCCCGATACCCAATGCGATCAGAATGATGGGTATGACATCCCCGGGCTGGCCGTTGAAGGCCGTGGCAACAACTGCCGCGGTCGCCATGATAGAGGCCACTGACAGGTCCAGACCGCGCACAAGGATCACAAAAGCCTGACCAATCACGACGATACCAAGCGGCGCCGCTTGCAAAAGCATGTTCGAGATGTTGTTGCCCGACAGAAAGGCCGGAGACACAATGCCCGACACTACGATCAGGGCGACAAGCGCCAGATGAATACCGTAGCGGGCGCCAAGTTCCTTTATTGCCTTGGATTTCTGGTTTGCGGTCGACATTTCAGCGTTCACGGCTTGTTGCATCACACAGCCCTCTTTTTCTCGACATAAACGGACACGGCCAGAATGATGATCAGACCCTGGATGATAAGCTGATAGTGCGTGGAAATATCCATGAAATTCAGCAGGTTATTTAAAAGCGAGATCAGGTAGACTCCGAACAGAGTCCCGATGACACCACCGCGACCTCCGGTCAGAAGGGTGCCTCCGACCACCACCGGAGTGATCGACGCAAGCGTGTAGTTTTGCCCGGTGTAGACATTGCCTACCCCGAACCGACCAACAAGGTAGATCGCAGTCAGTGCGCAACAGAAGCCGGAAAACGCATAGACAAAGACAAGCACGCGCTTGCGTGGAAGTCCCATCAGGCGGGCACCGGCCTCATCGTCGCCAACGGCATAGATAAACCGGCCAAACGGTACATACCGAAGGAACAGAGCCACCAGAATGAACAGGACAATCGTGAAAACCGCACCTACCGGAAGCCCGGCAACCCGTCCGTAGGCGACAAAGTCAAATTCTAAGGGAACCGAACCTGCCGGTCCCAGAGTATACAGCAGCGTAACCCCCTGCAGCAGTGCACCCATGCCAAGGGTGACGATCAGCGGATGTACCTTCAGCCAGATAACAGTCAGCCCGTTCAGACTTCCGATAGCTGCGCCCAGTACCATGATGCCCAGACACACCGGAAGAACCCGCGTCGCTTCGCCGTCAATCGTGCCGGACAGGAGCACGCTCAGCAGGCTGATCATCGAGCCAACCGACAGATCGATCCCTGCTGTCAGCACCGCCATTGTCTGCCCAAGGCTAACCAATGCCAGCCCGGTTGACTGTTCAAACACGTTCAACAGGTTCGATGCAGAGCTGAATCTGCCGGAAATGAATGCGCCAAACAGGAACAGTAGAACCAACAAGCCAATGACAACCAGCAGGCCAGACTGACGTTTGGTGAAAAAGTTGTAAGAGCGATAAGCAAGTTCCGTCATGTTTCGTCCTCCCTCACGCTGCTTCCTGCTGGGTTGCCAGCTGCATGATTGCTTCTTCTGAGAGTTCCTCTTTCGATAACTCTCCGGTGACGATGCCTTCTCGCATCACAACGACCCGGTCCGACATTCCGACAACTTCGGGCAGCTCGGATGAGATCATCAGGATCGCGATCCCCTTGGCCGCCAGTTCCCGCATAATCCGGTAAATCTCGGTTTTTGCACCGACATCGACACCCCGAGTAGGTTCATCCAGGATCAGGACCTTGGAGCAAGTGCGCGCCCAACGCGCGACGATGACCTTTTGCTGGTTGCCGCCTGACATCGTTGCTACCGGGTTGCGCGGCCCGCGACAGGCAATCTGATACTCTTCGATTTCCTGTTCCGCGATTTTGAATTCTTTGGTGAAATTGATGAGACCGGATTGTGTGACCGAACCCAAATCAGAGGCCGTCACATTCGCGGCGACATCCAGTTGCATTGCCAGCCCCTGCCCTTTGCGATCCTCGGTCACGAGACCGATGCCCATTTTAATCGCCAATGCAGGATTCATCTGAGAATAGGTTTCGCCGTCGATCTCAACGGTCCCGGACTTGAGAGGCAGACCACCAAAGATGCCCATCGCCAACTCCGTACGCCCGGCACCAACCATCCCGGCCAACGCGGTGATCTCACCAGCTCTCAGTTCGATACTGGCATTGTGAACCCGCCCATTCACTGAAATGTTCTGAGCACGCAGAACAACGTCACCGGCAGGCGCATCGTCTTCCTTGATAGGGAACAGTTCGGACATATCACGGCCAACCATCAAGGCGATCAGTTGGTCCCGGTCGATCTCGTCGATTTTCTTACTATCCACGAACTGACCGTCTTTCAGAACGGTGACCCGGTCGCAGATCTCAAAGATTTCTTCCAACCGGTGCGAAATATAGATGATGGCCACGCCATCCGCTTTTAAAGCCTCGAGACGTTTGAACAGCAGCTCAACCTCGTGACCCGAGATCACGGCAGTTGGTTCGTCCAGGATAAGCAATTTAACCTTGTGAACCATCGCCTTGGCAATTTCGACCATCTGTTGGTCAGCGACCGTCAGTTCGGACACAAGCTGATCGGGGTCGATGTCGACGCCAAGGCGTTGCAAAAGCTCACGCGCGTCCCGGCGTGTCTGCGGATAATCAATCAGACCCAGCCCATTCCGGCGTTCATTTCCCAAAAAGATGTTCTCGGCGACCGAGAGATGCGGGAATAGAACAAATTCCTGATAGATGACATGAATTCCGGCGTCTTTGGCATCGCCTGGCGCGGTCCAGTGAATGATTTCCCCGTCGAACTCGATCTGACCTTCATCGGGCTGGTAAACCCCGGCAATCGTTTTGGTCAGCGTCGACTTGCCGGCCCCGTTTTCACCGAGCAGCCCGTGGATCTCACCGGCACGGACATCAAGATCGACTTGGTCCAACGCTTTAACGCCCGGGAATGATTTGGATATGGAAGTGAGTGTCAGCATGTCTGGCCTCAGCTGTGGGTTGGACAGGGTCCTTCAGGACCCCGTCCGGTTTGAGTGGTTAAGGCTTACTTGGGATAGTCGACGGAGTAGGTCGTCGGGTCATAGTCCTGCCCCATACCGCCGGTAACCAGCATGTCCGGTGCGCCGTTCGGCACGACAAGGTCGGTCAGACGCAGGTTGGTTTGAATAGAAGGCGTATTGTGACCTTCGGACACGGCGATCTGAGCGTTGATTTCATAGATGCAAGGCACCGGTGCACCAGCCAGAACGTCCAGTGCGACACCGACCGAAATTCCGCCCATCGCCGGAGGATAACCGACCTCAAGCATCGGGATGCCGTGTTCGATCGCCATTTGCAGCGGCCCGTTCACATCCGCTGTAGTATGTGGGGGAATATTTTCGGGTGCCCACCCCGCTTCGAGGAACGCCTCGACCGAGCCCGGCGTTTGCAGACCATGCGCAGACCACACGGCATGTATGTCATCACCGTACTTGGCAATCATGCCCTGCATGACCTGTTTGCCCTTCACAGGCGACCAGTCGGAGTAGACAGTTTCCAGAATATTGATGCCAGGATACTGCGCGAACACTTCACGCGCGGGTTTTTCGCGGTTTTCCGAAGGGCTGGATCCGGCCTGGCCGGCCAGCATCACAACATTCCCTTCACCATCCAACTTTTCCACAATCCACTGTGCAAAGAGCCGTCCCATCATCGCGTCCGACGCGGTTACGAAGGTCACGAAATTGTCCGAGGCAATCCGGCGGTCCATCATGACCACAGGGATTCCGCGCTGCATGGCGCGGGAAACGGCGGGGTCCAAAGCCTGTTGTGTGTTTGCAGAAACGATCAGCAGATCCACACCCCGAGAAATCAGATCCTGAATATCAGCGACCTGTTTTGCATCGTCATGTCCAGCGTCAGTGATGATAAGTTTTTCGATCTGATCACTATGCTCGGCGGCGGCAGTCATGACCGAGTGCTGCATGACGACGCGCCAGCTGTCCCCAAGACCGGCGTTCGAGAACCCGATCGTGTAGGGACCTTCTTTTTTATATTGCGAGGTATCGTTGAAACATACCTCAACATCGGGATTGTACAGATATGTGCGCGGCGCGCCGGTATAGACATCGGCTGCGACTGCGGTTGCGGCGATAGAAGCCACGGCCATCGCCGCCGCAATTTTAAAGGTTCTCATCGGGTTCTCCTCCAACTTCAGACGTGCCAGGCCGCAATTTTGAAGCCCTCCCCATTCCGCTTTGCCCCAACCTGGGTGGCTCTCAGAATCGGCACATGGGTGCATGAAAAAAGGTTACGACTTGGAAGGGTTCGAATGGCTCCGAAGTTATCCGCATTGGATATTGGCGGCATGTCGCCGGACAGCGCGATTGCCCCGGTATTGTAAGGCATCCACAAAAATCAAAACCGCATCGCGCCGGGAGCGGGCGCGATGCGGTATACCCGTGATCGTAGGCGCAATAACGTCTTCGAACCGGGTGAAAAAAGTCAGGACAGGATAGTCAGCGGCGCTTCGACATAACGTTTGAAAGCTGTAAGAAGCTCTGCGCCAACTGCACCGTCCACCATTCGGTGATCAACGGATAGAGACACCGTCATAACGGTTGCAACCTCTACCTGTTCGCCTCGAACAACCGGGCGGCGCGTGCCTGCGCCGACAGCAAGGATAGTCCCTTGCGGTGGGTTGATCACCGCATCAAACGAGTCCACACCAAACATACCCAGATTGGATACCGAAGTAGTCCCACCCTGGAACTCTTCCGGCGTAAGTTTGCGCGCCCGGGCCCGTGCGGCAAGGTCCTTCATTTCCGACGAAATGGCTGAGATGCTTTTTCCCTGGGCGTCCCGAATGATCGGCGTGATCAACCCGCCGTCGATCGCGACCGCAACGGCGACGTCAACGGCCCGGTGACGCAACACATTGCCGTCTGCCCAAGTGACATTAGCATCCGGTACTTCTGCCAGAGCCAGAGCAAGCGCCTTTATCACCAGATCGTTGACCGAAATCTTAAAGGACGGAGTTTCCTCTACTTTCGGTGCTGCCGCATTGAGTTGCGACCGCAGCGCCAACAACGCATCCAGTTCAACGTCCGCCCGCAAGTAGAAATGGGGAACGGTTTGCTTGGCCTCGGTCAATCGCCGTGCGATCGTTCGGCGCATAGAGTCCAGTTCGACAACGTCATAGCTGCCTTCAGGATATAGGTCTGAAACCTGCGTTGTTTCAGACGTGGCTGGTTCTTTCCGAGGTGGTGCTTGTTTAAGTTGCTTTAACGCATTCTCGACATCCAGCCGAACGATCCGCCCCTTGGGACCTGTGCCTAAGACACCCGAAAGATCCAGCCCACCTTCTGCAGCGATCCGTTTCGCCAGAGGTGACGCAAAAACCCGGCTATTTGATTGAACCGCCTTAGATGCGATGTCTGGATTTGGTTCTGGGGCGTCCGGCAAACTGACAATTTCAGCCTGTGGTTTAGGCTTATTTTGACTTGGCAGTTCAATGCCTGATGCGTCTTCACCGTCTTCGGCGATTATGGCTATCAGTGTACTGACAGCCACGTTTTCAGTCCCTGCGGGCACCAGGATTTTCGCAACGGTCCCAGCATCTGTCGCCTCGAACTCCATCGTCGCTTTGTCAGTTTCGATTTCGGCGAGTATGTCACCTGGGCTCACTTGCTCCCCTTCGGAAACAAGCCAGGAGGCGATCGTTCCTTCTTCCATCGTCGGGGACAGAGACGGCATTGTGATTTCAATGGGCATGGTTTTACCTGTTCATTCGGAAGGGTTTACCGGGTTCCAAAGGCGTCGGTCGGTGGTCATTTCATACCCTTTGCCATCTGGAAAACTCACAAGTTCCAGTTGCATCCCCCAAGGTGCAAGAAAGTACACCCAGGTCTGCCCCGCTGATGGTCCTTGATGGCGCACCACGGGTTCGCCCAATATTTCGACATCGTGGTCGCGCAACCAATTCAACGATTCTTGGAAGTCATCGGTATAAAAGGCCAGATGGTGTCCGCCGATGTCACTGTTTTTTAGTTGGGCCTTCCGTTGGTCCGGTGCTTCGTATTCAAAAATCTCAAAATTCGGCCCATGCCCACAGCGAAAGAAACGGAGTTTCTTCATCACTGTACGGGGGTGGACGTTCAACTGACGCGACATCCAATCGTCATCGAACTGGAACGGACCGAGATCGTAGAATGCCTCGCACCCCAACACGTCGACGAAAAAACGAGTTGCCTGTTCAAGATCCGGCACGGTAAAGCCAACATGCTCAACCCCGCGCAGCCCCGGCATCCTGTTTGGTCTGCCATCAGCCATGTCAAACCCCGACCAAGGCCCCACGGCCCGTATCGATCATCATCTGTTTCAATCTGACTTCGACCTCAGGGGCCATCGCAAAGGCTGCCCGCTCTAGCACCTTTGACACACTGGGAGAGCTTTCGCCGCCATGCACCCGCTGGACGGGTTGATCAAGATGGTCAAAGTACCGACGCTGCAATTCGTCAGTCAACATCGCACCATAAGAAACGGTCAACGGACTTTGCTCGACAACCACCACATTGTTGGTTTTGCGGATGCTTTCACCGATGGTCTCCCAATCGATACCTGCACGATCCAGAGAGCGTAAATCGATGATCTCGGCGTCCAGCCCAAGTGCCTCGGCCGCCTTGCGGGATTCTTCGACCATGGCTGAGTATGTCAGGATGGTCATCGCACTGCCTTCCCGCACCACCTTGGCCTTTCCAAGTGGTATGAAATAGTCATAGTCCTCGACCGGCCCGAGCATCTTTTGCGTGTATAAACCCACATGTTCGATCACCAGAACGGGGTCGTCGCAGCCCAAAGCACTGTTCATCAACCCGACGTAGTCGAACGCGGTGGAGGGCGCGACGATGCGCCAGCCCGGCCACTGAGCAAACAACCCAGCCGGATCCATCGAGTGCTGCGACCCGTATCCGGTTCCGATCGCGATCTTGGTACGGAACACGATTGGCATCGCGGTATCGCCGCCAAACATGTGCCGGGCCTTGCCGATCTGGTTGAACAACTGATCCGCCGCGACCAGCGCAAAATCGGGATACATCAGTTCGACAACCGGACGGTATTTACCAGACATAGCTACGCCACCGGCCAGCCCGCTAAATCCTGCCTCGGCTATGGGAGTTGGAATGATCCGGTCCGGATATTTTTCGGCAAGTCCCTTTGTGGCACCATTGGTTCCACCCTTCAGGCGGTGAATGTCCTCGCCCAGACAAAAGATTCGGTCATCTTCGGCCATGCGCCGGTTCATAACTTCGGCGACGGCATCCACATATCTGACAGGTGCCAACGTACCCGAGAATTCTTCTTGTTCTTCGAAGCGTTTGCCGTCCAATTCACTCAAATCTCCACGCAATCCTGCGTCGCGCATTGCGGTATCTGGCCACAGAGCTTCGATAACAGTGCGTTTATTGCCATCCTCAACCGTCAGCGCCGAGGCCGCCAGTTGCATCGCGGACTTGGCACGCGTGGCCAATGTGGCGTCACCGTCATCGTCCAGCCATCCACGTGTTTTTAAACCGTCCAGCATCACCAAAATTGGATCGCGTTTGCGCCAAGTGGCTTCGTCTTCTTTGCTGCGGTATCCGAAGGCACTGGCTGGAACGCCGCCCCCATGATGGAAAAAGCGATAGAGCACGGCTTCGATAACCGTCGGCCCTTTGCCCGAGCGCATGATATCCAAAGCGCGTTCAGTCGCGACGCGGACCGCGACTGGGTCCATGCCGTCAACCCGGAAGGACGGGATGCCAAAAGCCAAACCGCGAGATGAGACCCGAGTTTCGCGCGTTTCTTCTTCGACCGTGGTCGCCACGGCAAACCCGTTGTTTTCAATGAAAAAGCAGACAGGCAAGTCCCAAAGCGCTGCCAGGTTCATTGCCTCTGGGACCGAGCCGATATGTGCGCTGCCCTCGCCGAAATAGGAAAACACCGCTTCGTCGGTGCCGCAGCGTTTTTTGGTCCACGCGGCCCCGGTTGCAAATGGCACGCCACCACCAACAATAGCGTTGGTGCCCAACGCGCCAGCCTCTTCCCAACGCAAATGCATCGAGCCGCCGCGACCTTTACAATAGCCTTGTGCCAGCCCCATGATTTCAGCCAAGGATTTCTGCAACAACTGCAGAATGTCGCCTGACAAATCGGTCGTCAGCGGATCGACGTGACCGGGATCAAGATATGCCAAAGCCTTAGCGACAAACTGGTGATGGCCTCGATGGGACCCGGTGACCTGATCTCCTGGCTTCAAGGGTGAGATCGATCCGATCGCGCCACCCTCTTGCCCGATCGAGCTGTGTGCAGGACCGTGGATCAACCCCTGTGCATCCATTTCCAGCACCATCTCTTCGAAAGCGCGCACAAGATGCAGATGGTTGTGCATCTTGATCGCTTCGGCTTTGCCGAGCTTGTCCCAGTCGGCTTCGGTGGCGGTGATATCCACCCAGTCGACCATCGGTTTGATTTTCGTTGTTCTCGGCATTGTGCTCTACTCCGCGGGCAAAGGTCAGGCGTTCAGCCCGCCCATGCACAGGTATTTCGTCTCAACAAATTCCTCGATTCCGTAGTGCGCGCCTTCCCGTCCCACGCCGCTTTCCTTGATCCCGCCAAACGGCGCGACCTCGGTCGAGATGATGCCTTCGTTAATCCCGACCATGCCGTATTCAAGCGCTTCGGCGACACGCCAGATCCGGCCGATATCACGGGAATAGAAATAGGCGGCCAGGCCGAATTCAGTGTCGTTGGCCAGCTTGATTGCCTCTTCTTCGCTGTCGAATGTGAAAATCGGTGCCAGCGGCCCAAAAGTCTCTTCCCGCGCGACGGCCATATCCGTTGTGACACCGGTCAAGACTGTCGGTTGAAAGAAAGACCCGCCCAACGTGTGGCGCGCGCCACCTGCGGCGACCGAAGCACCTTTCGAGCGCGCATCGGCAATGTGCTCTTCGACTTTCTCAACCGCCGCCAGATCGATCAATGGCCCCTGCTGCGCACCTTCGGCGAACCCGTCCCCGACAACCAGTTCATTCACACGCGTCACCAAACTTTCGACAAATGCATCATGGACGTTGCGTTGCACCAGGATGCGATTGGTGCAAACACAGGTCTGCCCGGTATTTCGGTATTTCGACGCGATGGCCCCTTCCACAGCAGCGTCGATATCCGCGTCATCAAACACGATAAACGGCGCGTTGCCACCCAGCTCCATCGAGACTTTCTTCACGGTATCGGCGCTTTGCCGCATGAGCACCTTTCCGATGTCCGTCGATCCCGTAAACGTCACCTTTTGTACAGTCGGATTGGCCGTCAGCTCGCCGCCGATTGCGCGTGCTGATCCTGTTACGACATTCAACACGCCATCCGGGACACCAGCCTCTTGTGCAAGTGCCGCAATCGCCAGGGCAGAAAACGGTGTGGCGGAAGCGGGCTTGACGACACAGGTGCAGCCTGCGGCCAAAGCCGGCCCGACTTTGCGCGTGATCATGGCAATGGGAAAGTTCCAAGGTGTAATGGCCGCAACAACCCCAACCGCTTGTTTCACAACAACAATACGCCGGTCTTCCCAAGGGCTAGGGATGACATCGCCATATATGCGCTTACCCTCTTCCGCGAACCATTCGATAAAACTGGCGCCATAAGCCACTTCGCCCCGCGACTCGGCCAGCGGTTTGCCCTGCTCTGCAGTCATGATCGCTGCGAGGTCTTCAGTATGCTCGATGATCAGTTGGTACCAGCGACGCAGGATTGCGGCGCGATCCTTGGCCGTGCGGCCCTGCCAATCCGTCAAAGCCGATTGAGCCGCCGAGACCGCCTCACGCGTTTCCTCGACCCCGAAATTCGGCACCGCGCCCAAAACTGCACCGGTTGACGGGTTGTCTACGGAAACCACTCCACCAGCCCCGGCGGGTCGCCATTGGCCGCCGATCAGACAAGCGTGCTTCATGAGGTCTGGATTCAGGGTCATGCCGCCGTCTCCCTGTCGGCACGAAGGGTTGTGCCTGCGCGTTGCGTGGCCAGTTCGACGTATTTGAAGAAGTCCATCTCGCCATCGCCATCGGCGATTAGTTCGCTCCAACCTTCGCGGACCTGAGCGGCCAGCGGCATTGGAACTGCAGATTGACGGCCGGCCTCCAGTATCAGATCGAAATCCTTAGCCATCTGAGTGACTTCGAATGCTGGTGAGTAATCCCGCGCCTTCAACGCATCCAGCTTGTAGCCAACCAATGGCGACGCAATGGCGCTTGCGCCTATCACATCCAGCATGGTTGCCCGATCGACCCCGTTTTTCAGCCCAAGCGCCAAGGCTTCGCCCATCATGGCAGCAGTGAACCCCACCATCATGTTGATCGACAGCTTCAGAACCCGTGCTTGCTCATGACTTCCAACATAGAACTGACGTGCACTCATCGCCTTCAGGACGTCGAGACAGTCGTGAAAGGCCCCCTTCGGTCCCGACGCCATAACGGTCAGAGTTCCAGCCTCTGCTAGAGCCACCGACCCGGAAACCGGGGCCCGAAGATATCGCACACCGTAGCCTTCCGCCGCGTCGGCAATGTCTTGCGATACGGGCGGAGATACTGTGCTCATATCAACAAGGATAGTTCCTGCGCGCATCTCTTTCAGAGCGCCATTGTCGCCCAATAGCACCTGTTGCAAAGCACAGTCGTCCGACAGCATGGTAAACAGCATGTCCGACTGAGCGGCCAACACGCTGGCCTTGGATGCCAATGCGGCACCCGCGTTCAGAACGGGTTTGCCCTTGTCAGGGCTTCTGTTGAACACGGTCACATTGGCGCCGGCCCGGCACAGGTTGATTGCCATCGGAGCGCCCATTTTACCGAGCCCGATCCAGCCTATTCGCGTTGTCATATTTGCCTCTCGGACCCTGTACCCAATCCCGGGTTCAGGGTTTCATCAGGTGTTAGTCTTCCCAGGTTTTACCGAAACGCGGCTGCGTCGTGTTTTCGGCCTGCGGGAAAACGCGGTGATTGTTGAAATGAGATTCGCTGTGGCGGATACCCGGCAGCATGTCGTGCCCGGACCAATATTGGCGACCACAAACCAAGAGCTCTTCGGCGGGGAATTTCGAGATGACTTCGACCCCGTCTTTGGTTACGACCATTTCTTCTTCAATGCGGGCTGCATGGTGGCTGCCTTTGGCGGGCCAGAAAGTTTCAAGCGCGAAGACCATACCTTCCTGAATAACCTCCGGATGGTCGATCGAGACCAAGCGGCTGATAACCGGTCGTTCCCAGATTCCCAGGCCAAGCCCGTGGCCATATTGCAAGCCGAATGCGGCTTCTTCATTCGGAAACCCGAACTCTTCGGCTTTTGGCCAGACCTTTGCGACTTCTCCGGTGGTCACGCCGGGTTTGATCATTGCGATCGCCTGATCGAGGTAGTCGCGGCATCGCTTATAGGCATCCTGCATTTCACGGCTTGCACTACCCACCGCGAAGGTCCGGTAGTAACAGGTCCGGTATCCCATGTAGCTGTGTAGAATATCGAAGTAAGCCGGGTCGCCTGGGCGCAATGCCCGGTCCGAGAAGACATGCGGGTGTGGGCTGCATCGCTCGCCCGAAATCGCGTTCACTCCCTCGACGTATTCCGATCCGTTATTGTAGAGAAAGTTCGACGCAATCCCGACAAGTTCGTTTTCGCGAACACCGGGGCGGATGGCGCGGTAGATCTCCTCGTAAGTGAAATCCACCATGGCCGAGGCGTGGGTCAGCAGGCTTATCTCATCCCGCGTCTTGATAACGCGCGCATCCTGCATAAGCCATTGGCAATCGACGACTTTCACGCCACGCTCCTGCAGTGCGAACATGATGGGAGGTTCGACAAGGTCGATCCCAAGTGGTTCGTTCTTCAAACCGTGCTTTTCCAGCTCGCGAACAATCTTGTCAGCGGTTTCTTCAGCCCGACCCATGTTTGGCGTCATGGCGCCCCGTAACAAGGGGATACCCGCGCGGGACCGCTCTTCGCCTCCCATCCAGTCGCAATGCAGCGCATGGTGTTTTGCAGCGGATCCGAAGTCCCAAAGGATCGGTTCACCGCCGCGCGGCAGCAGCGTCCAGCGAGACACCTTGTCCTGTGCCCAGGTACCAATATGAGTGCCTGTGATATAGCGCACATTGGTCATGTCGAAACACAACAACGCACCCATTTCCGACTGCTCGAGCTTCTCTTTTACGCGGGCGAGGCGTTCAGTCCTCAACCGATCAAAATTGATGCGGTTTTCCCAATCCACGGCCATGGTGCCATAGGTCTCAATCGCCATTTCGCGCCTCTCTCTCACTATCTTTCATGATGGGATCACAGGTCAGAAACCGAGATCCGCTTTTGGGCGAATGACCCCCGGAACAAACAGACTCTCAGGGATCGTTTTCTATGATTCCCAATATTGCAGAGGGGTGCCGGACGATGTGTGATGATGATATCCAATTTCGATATTCATCACGCCGCGACTGAAAGTGCTGCACCCAAATTTGTGAAAACACAGGAAATCTGCAATACGCGGTCCTGCCCTCAACCTGAGCTCGCCCACATAGTGAAGCCAATCCGACATGGATTTCAGTCAAGACAAAGCACCTGCACGACCGCAAAGCTCTTTGCCTGTGACCACTGATCTTGGTCCGTTCTGTCGCCCGAATAGCCTACGATTTCGGGGACCACATAATTTCGTCGGATGTGGCTTCATAAGCCAGACCGCCCTGATAGCTGACCAGTTCAAGCTGCATGCCCCATGGTGCCAGGAAATAGACCCAGGTCAGACCTTTACTAGGGCCCTGCTCCATGTAACTCGCTTCGCCCTGAAACCGCACACCATGAGATTTGAGATAGGCGACCGCCGCGTCCATATCTTCAACATAAAACGCAAGATGATGCCCGCCATGGTCGCTGTTTTTCGGCAACTCTTCCCGCTGATCGGGCGACGAATATTCAAATATCTCGAAGGCAGGTCCGTTGCGGCATTTGAGCATGCGAAGGGTTTCGATGACCGCGCGCGGATGGACGTTCAGATGCTCCGTCATCCAGTCGTCATCCGCCACAAATGGCCCGACTTCGAACAGTTCAACGCATCCGATCACATCGACAAAGAACCGGGTTGCCTCCTCGATATCGGGAACGGTGAAACCGATATGGTCACTTCCTGCGAGACCTGGAATTCCTTTACTCATGTCACTGCCTTTCCCCTAAACGGTTTCTGCCTTAGCAGGGACCGGGGCCGCATCTGCGATCAGACCCTCGTGCTTCAATTCCACCCACAGATCATCGGGAATGTCTGCTTTCAGAGCGGTAATATTCTGTTCGAACCGTTCGGGGCGTCCGGCCCCGACGGGGATGCTGGAAACGATCGGATGTGCTGCTGAAAACTGGATTGCTGCCGTCGAGAGAGGCACATTGTGCCGGTCACAAACCGCCTTCAACGCCTGCGCCCGCTTCAACCAGTATTCGCCGGTCTCATGATCTGCAGGTGCGCGCACGCCGTGGTCCAGAACATTGGCGCGCCAGTTTTCATCCAGCGGCACGTAGTCAAACGACGCGCCCTCGACTGGAGTGTTCAGGACGCCGGAATTGTAAACGCCGCCAATCAGAATGGTTGTGCCACGCTTTTCGCAGATCGGGAACAGTTCGGTCAGCGCCGAATGATCCAAGAGCGTATATCGCCCAGCCAGCAGAAACACGTCCATATCCACCTCAGCCGCCATCCGCGCCAGCGCTGGGTTTTGGTTCATGCCCGCCCCGATGGCGGACACCGTCCCTTCGGATCTCAGTTTATCGAGAGCCTTGTAGCATCCGCCAAGGGCTTCATCGAGGTGCTCATCGGCGTCATGGATCAGCAACATATCAAACCGGTCCAATCCGGTCCGTTCAAGGCTGTGTTCTACCGAACGCATGACACCGTCATACGAAAAATCGAAATGGTAAATCCGGGGCGGAGCGCCCTTCCAAAACTCGTCATCGCTCGTTGGTTCGCTGTTGTCGGGATCGTCTTCGACGATACGACCGACCTTAGTCGAAATCACAAACGACTCTTTGGGCTTGTAGGCCAGATAGCGTCCCAGCCGTTCTTCCGACATGCCCATGCCATACATCGGTGCCGTATCAAAGGTACGCAGCCCGGCATCCCAGGCGGCATCGAGTACCTTTACGGCGTCCTCTTCCGACAGGCGACGCGGCCAACCGCCGATCTGGACGGTGCCCAGGCCAAGGAGGTTGGTCTTGAGCTTTGTGCGTCCGATCTGGCGCAATTCAGTTGGGTCGAATGGCATGGCGTTGTCCTCCTCAATAAAGAAAGGGCGAGCTCCAAAGGCTCGCCCGAAATGGATTTATTTGGGGTAGTCCGCGTTGAACGTCGTGGGGTCATAATCCGGACCCAGGCCTGTTGACAGGATCAGATCGTTCGGTCGGTCAAGCCGGGCGTAGTCTTCCATCCAGATGTCTGCCTTGACGGACTCGGTTTCGTCACCTTCGGTGATCGAAATCTGTGCGTTCACTTCGTATTGCTTGGGAACTGGTTTGCCGGCCAGCACGTCCAATGCCACATTGACGGATGCGCCCCCCATAGCCGGCGGGTAGTCAAAATTGATTGCCTTGACGTCATGCTCGACCGCCTGCTTTACACAGCCGTTGAGATCCGAGCAGGTGATCGGGGGAATGCTTCCGTCCTCCCACCCGGCTTCGACAAACGCCTCCAACGCCCCCGAGCCTTGCAAACCACTGTCAGACCAGACGCCGTGTATGTCCTTGCCGTATTTCTGGATCAGCGCGGCCATGACCTGCTTGCCCTTTGCCGGGCTCCAGTCGGTGTATTGCAGGTCGATTACATTGATATCTGGGAATTCAGCGAACACCTGTTTGGCAACCGAGATCCGGATTTCGGCCGGGCTGGCCCCCGCGATGCCGCCCAGCATGACGACATTTCCTTTGCCGCCGAGTGTTTCAGCCATCCATTGGGCCTCGAACCGGCCAAGTGCGTGGTCTGAGGCAGTTACGAACGAGATGAAGTTGTCCGAGGTCACCCGGCGATCGACCATAACCACCGGCACACCGCTGCGCATTGCACGGGTCACAACGGGGTCCAATGCTTCGGATTGGGCTGCCGACACGATCAGGATATCGACATCACGTTGCAGCAGATCCTGAATGTCAGACACTTGCTTTGAGGGATCATCGTTTGCGTCGGTGATGATCAGTTTCTCGATCAGATCACTGTTGTCCGCCGCGGCTTGCTGGATCGAATGCAGCATCCCGACCCGCCAGATATTTGAAATCGAAGCATTCGAGAAACCGACGACATAGGGCGGTTCCTTGGCGTATTCTGACGTGTCCACATACTCGATGTCCCGGTTCGACCACAGCAATGTGCGGGGTTTGCCCGCATACCCCGCGCTGTCCTCGGCGACGGCTGTGTTTGCGGCAGGCAAACTCATCAAAAGTGCTAAGGATGCCGTGGCGAGCGTCTTCATGGGCGAATGCGATTTCATGGTGTCTCCTCCTGAGTGGTCACGGCAGCCGAACAAGGCTTTCGTGAAGCTGCGAGTATTGTTGGAGACGTTTGTTGAAACCGGGCGACAAAGATATCCGCATGGGATTTTCTCGTTCCGAAACGACGAGAAACCGAGACACGCGAAGGGCTTGCTGCACCTGCGCTGAACTTGCCTGAAATGGATATATTTGCCGTCCGCGTGACTGGCTTCGACCGGTATCAAGTGTTCAACAGAAGGAGATACCATGACCCGCATCGTGATTCTGGGCGGCGGTTTCGCAGGTTTGTTTGCCGCGAAATCGCTTGCGAAACATCTGGGAAAATCCGCTGAAATCGAACTGATCAGCGACCAGAATTTCTTCGTGTTTCAACCGCTGCTACCCGAGGTTGCGGCGGGTTCAATCACTGCGGCACATGCCATTTCCTCGCTCCGCGGGCTGTTGAAACACGTCAAGACAAGGAAGGCTCGGGTTCATTCCATCGATTTCGAAGCAAAGACTGTGACCGTGTTTCAAGGTGTCCAAAGGCGCCCGACACAAGTAGCTTATGATCAGCTTGTCATAGCCCTCGGGCAATCTACGGACTTGTCCCGAACACCCGGTCTATCGGACCACGCGCTTGCGATGAAAACGCTGGCAGATGCGAGCAGATTGCGGGCGCATGTCATAGAGAAACTGGAGCACGCCGACATCACGCAACTGCCCGAAGTCAAGCAAGACGCCCTTACTTTCTGCGTCATCGGTGGCGGGTTTTCCGGAGTTGAAACCGTAGGCGAGATCAAAGAACTTATTGACCGATCACTGAAATATTACCCCTCTATCGATCCATCAGAGGTTCAAGTCATTTTGCTGGAATATGCAGACAATATTCTCAACGAACTGCCCCCGCGCCTGCGCCAGTACGCGGCCCAAAAGCTGGCCGCGCGCGACATCAAGGTCTGTACGTCAACCGGGGTTGCCAGTGCCACCGGTACGGCAATCGTAACAACAAACAATGACGTTATCGGCACACGGACAGTTATTGCGACCATCGGCAATGCACCTTCTGGCGTCGTTCGTGGAATGAATGTCCGCTGCGAACGCGGCAAGATCGTAGTTGACCGTTCGCTCGCGGTTGCAGGCGTTCCGGATGTCTGGGCCTTGGGCGATTGCGCATTGGTTCCCTTGGTCGAAGATGCGAGCGCGCCGAATGAATTTGCGCCACCTACGGCCCAGTTTGCAGTGCGTGAGGCACGGACAGTGGCGGAAAACATCCGCAGAAAACTGGCCGGACAGCAGCCCAGTCTGTTCCGCTACAAATCAAAGGGGGCAATGGCGTCTTTGGGTGGCAAACGGGGTGTAGCCGAGGTTATGGGCCTGACGCTGACCGGGTTTCCCGCATGGCTGCTGTGGCGCGGCTTCTACCTGTCCTTTCTACCCGGAACATCTGCAAAACTGAAAGTCTTTCTGAATTGGGTATTGGACGGTCTGATGCCTCGAAGCATTGTTCAGGATGTTAAGCCCGAGACCAGCCATACCAAAATTCTACACTACCGGGCCGGCGACCGCATTTTCGAAGCAGGCAATCGGGCGGACGGTTTTTACACCATCATCAGTGGCCGGGTGGAAGTTTGCATGAAAGATGACGAAACCAACGAACTGAACACCCGCGAGATCGCAGCTGGTGGGCATTTCGGCGAAAGATTGATACTTGGAGAAAGCCGCCGCGCTGGTACTGTCCGCGCACTCGACGCCACCGAGGTTTTGGTGATGGATCGCAAGGAATTCCTTAGGCTGGCCTCGGCATTCCCAGCGTTTCAGGATTATTTCCGGTCCTATTTTAAAGACACCTACAACATCGATTGGACCCCAACCGCACCGAATCAATAGCGCCCGTTCTCCTGCATGACGCGGTCCACTTCCTCCTGCGCCAGCGCCAAAGCCTCCTTGTCCGAGAGCTCTCCAGACAGGGCCTCATGTATGCGCTCACCAAGAATATTCTCGATCGAGCGGTACTCAGGAATGGGCGGGCGCTGCCACATGCACAGCATACCCCGTTGCGACAACCTGTCGACAAAACGAACAATGGGTGAGGCTGCAGCGGCTTCTGGGTCAGCGGCCACTGAAAACCGAGGTGCAACCGGCAGCCCGTTTGTGACATGTTTCTTCATGGCTTCGGGCGAGGCCATCCAAGCGATAGCCTCGAACGCTAGTTTGGCACGTGATGTGGAAAGGTTGGCCGGAATGCCTAACAGAAAACCTCCAGTGGGATTGGCGCTCATCCCCATGGGTCCCTTGGGCTGTGGTATCAATTCAGCACGCCTTTTCACCATGGAGCCAATGTCGTATTCGAAACGAGCAGCGCGCATGGTCCAGCAATAGGCCATCGCCACCTCACCTACAAGAAACGCCTCTATCCGGCGGTTCCAATCCATTTCGAGAACATCCGGAGGTGAAATTTCGACCAGCCGATGCATGTAATCAAGAACCAGCTGTCCTTCTTCGCAGTCAATTCTAGGCCGGAAATTGTTGCCCGAGAGGTCAGCCCAATTGTGATATCGACGCGCACGCGGGATGTTGAGAATGGGAGCGTTGCAGCATCCCATCAGGATCATGAAGCTTGAGGCGACGGGCATTCCTTTTGCTGCGTTCCACGCGACACCGTAAAAACCGCGGGATGGGTCCTGTAGCTTCCGGCCGGTTTCGATAACTTGCTCGAACGTTCGGGGGTATTTCAGCTCATACTCGGAGAACAAGTCTTTGCGTACCGCCATCGCTTCAGTCGTGACGTAGATTGGAATGCCATATTGTTTATTTCCCCAAGTCCCAGATGCCCAAACCGCCGGGTGGAAATCCATGACGCGGATGTTGGTTTCTTCAATGAATTCATCCAGTGGCAAGAGTAAATTTTTTTCTGCAAATTCACCCAGCCAGGGCATGTTCAGAGCGACTACATCAAATTCAGATTTGGGCAGAAATTGGTGCAGGCGTTCGTGCAGGTCGGGCAGAAAGTGCAACGAGAAGCTCTTTCTGGACCCCAGATTGTTTCGATAATCCGCCCACATGTTACGCATGGCCGAGAAGTAATTATCGTTGTGCAACAAGAACTTCAGTTCCTGACCACACTCGGCCAGTTGAGATTGCAATGGCGGTGGCGGCAATATGTCCCGCGCAAAATCTGCGCCGCCAAAGTAGAATTCATCCGCATTTCCCACGCCGGTTAGCCCAACTGTTTCGGCCAGCAATGACTTGACCTTGACAACATAGTCGACAAATGCCGAATACATCTCCGGGCTGGGCTGCAGGTAAAAGGATTTGCCTGTTGTCGAGCGCGCGACCTTTACGATCTGCCCATCTTCAATCATAGCGTGAATGCGCCGCTGGGCCGTTCCATAAGGCACTTCCGCCGCATCGATCAGCATTGAAATCGTGACCGGTTCACCCTTTAGGTAAGACGTCACCAAGAAAGAGGTCAGATTCCAGGATGGATCCCCAGGTCCACCCCGTACCAACTCATTGAACGGTGCCCTGGTTCGGGACAGGAACCTGATGATCCTTATAACCTCATGGTCCGTGATATCCGACTTGAGATTCGAGACAGGCACCGCGACTCTCCAAAAAAACGCCAGCAATGCGTCGGCGCCAAGTCCTGGGAGGAATTTTCAGCTGTACGCCGCGTCGCTGTTCACAACATCATATCAAAGTTCTGACGAATTGGGCGCACTGAATATCCATTATGGATTTTCTTGCTTGCAATATGATGCACCGGCAGTGCAGCAGATGATCCGCATTTTGTTGTGAAATGCGTTTGTCCTTCGGCTTACTTTACGAATGCCAAACGAGACCGATCGAGCGTCAATGTTACGGCGATGATGACGATCAGCCCGGTCACAACCGTCTGCCAGTAGTGGTGAACACCAATGACGTTAAGACCGTTCTTGAGCACCGCAATGACGAGAACGCCAAGAATGGTGCGATGAACGCCGCCCGCACCGCCCGACAGGGCTGTGCCGCCCATCACAACGGCCGCAATGGATTCCAGTAGAAGGTCATCGCCCATACGCGCTGTTCCAGTCGATGTTCGCGCGACGAGTAAGGCACCCGCGACGCCACATAGGACCCCGGCCACGACAAAAGCTGTGATCTTTACCCGTGTGACATTTACACCCGACAATTTCGCGGTCGTGCTGCCCGCACCGATTGCATAGAGTTGACGCCCGAAATGGCTTCTGGCTCCGATTATCGATGCGATAGCAAATAGGATGAGCGCCCAGATACCCGCATTGGGAATACGCCAGACCATTTTCCCTGATGACAGCCAGGTGAACTCTGGAACTCTGAACACGATGTTGGCACCGCCGGATAAGGTCACGGCAACGCCGCCAAATATGATCATGGTGCCAAGCGTCACGATGAAACTGGGCAATCGTCCGAATACGACAAGCGAGCCATTGATAAGTCCGCATACCCCGCCAATCACGGCGGCAGCCAGAACGGTTTCAACTGCCCCAAACCCGGCACTTTTGAGCAGTAAGGCGCTGACGATTGCGGTCAGCGTCACAACCGAACCTACAGACAAATCGATCGACCCCATTAGAATGACATAGGTGGCACCGGTCGCAACCAGCAGAAGAACCGCGGACTGGCGCATCAGGTTGAACACGTTAATCCAGGACGCAAATCTTGGATTGACCGTGTAAAAAACAAAAACGAGCAGCAGGAGAAGTACGACCGAGGCGACAATGGATTGTGCCCCGCGGTCGTGTTTCAGATTTTGCCAAAAGTCGGCCAACTGTGCTCTCCTTTTCGTTAAACGCTCAAACCATCTGAGCAACCAAATCGTGTTCGGTCGGTTTCGCGTCGACCGGAGCAGGCGTCTCGGCTACAATCTCACCTTCTCGCAAGATCAGAATCCGGTTCGATAGGCCGATCAATTCCAGCAAGTCATCCGTGACCAGCAGGATCGCCACACCACGTTCCGTCAGATCACGCAACAGAGTGTAGATCTCTTCCTTTGCCCCGACATCCACACCACGGGTGGGGTTATCCAGAACCAGAATATCGACTTCACGCGCCAGCCATTTTGCTAGAACCACCTTTTGCTGATTGCCGCCGGACAGGAATTGAAGAAGCTGCCGAGGCCCGGATGTGCGAATATGCAGCGCCTCGATGAACTTGCGTGCCAGCCGGCGTTCTCGTCGCCAAGACAGAAAGCCCGGCACAGCCGAAATCTTGTCCAGCAACGGCAAAGAGACGTTTGCTTCGACGGACATGTAAGGAATGATGCCTTCGGATTTTCTTTCTTTCGGAACGTAGCCGAGGTTCTTGTTCATCACTGCGCTCAAGCGATTCCGCAGGGGCAGGATGTCACCATGAATCTCCACCTCCCCCTCCGTTGGAAAGGGTTCAAATCCTGTAATCGCGCGCACCACTTGTTCTTTCCCGCATCCGACGATGCCACCAAGACCAACAATCTCACCGGGGCGGACGTCGAAACTGACGCCTGAATTCGTCAGGCCGTGGCCAGATAGGTCCCGAACCGAGATGCAGGGCGCTGCGCTGCCATCAACGTCCCGCTGGAGGTCCTCCTTGTAGTATTCCTCGTCGCGTTCGCGGCCGACCATGATCTGGTGCAGCGTGTCTTCGGTCAGACCGTCATCCCGTGCCTCGCCGACATGGCGGCCATCCTTTAGAACGATCACGCGATCACAGAGTTCCAGATACTCAGACAAGCGATGGGTGATCAGCACAAAAGACGCCCGATCCTTGAACCGCCGAACCGCTTCGAACAGAAGCTTTATTTCAGCTTCGCCAATGGCCGCTGTCGGCTCATCGAGCAGGATGATCGGATGCGCAATGTCAAAATACTCGGCGAGAACGAAGGCCTTTGCAATCTCTATCATCTGCCGGTCGTAGAACCCGAACTCACTGACAGGGCGCCGAGGGTTGATATGCGCCAGGTTCATCCAGCGTAGTTCTTTTTCCGCCAGATGGATCATTCGCTCCGTGTCGACCATGTGCCCAAGGTGTCTAAAATTACGCTCAAGAGACAAAAACATGTTCTCATAGACCGTCAGACCGGGGATTAGAGCTTGCTCTTGAAAAACCATGGAAACTCCAGCCCGAACCGCATCCGTGTAACGTGTCGGCTTGTAGGGTTCGCCAGACAGTGTCATCTGCCCCTGATCAGGCGGATGAATCCCCGCGATCATCTTGAGCGTGGTCGACTTGCCCGCCCCATTCTCACCGGCGATGCCAACAATCTCGTTCTTGTGGATGTCGAAACTCAATCCGCTCAGAACGGTGGTGCCGCTGAAGGTTTTTGAGGCGCCCCGAAGGCTGAAGATGACAGAGTGGTCGCCCATTATTTCACATCCTGCGATGACGTACGTTTCTGCATCAAAAGAACCGCAGCGATGATGATCGTACCGTTGACAATTTCCTGCACATACGGGTGCAACGCGACCACGTTCATGCCATTGCTAAGGATCGAAATGACCGCGACGCCCAGTAGTGTTAGATGGATGCCGCCGACACCACCCGAGATCGCCGTACCGCCAACAACGACGGCGGTGATCGACTCGAGCATCATGAAATTGCCCATGGTTGCGGTGGCCGTGCCCAACCGCGACGCCAGCAAGACGCCTGCAGTACCAGCCAGAAGCGCCGACAGGGTAAAAGCCTGGATCTTCACATGGTCCACCTTGACACCGACCAGCGTCGCCACGGACTCGTCCGAGCCGATGGCCAGCGTCATTCGTCCGAACCGAGTGCGCCGGGCGATATGAACGAGGGCCAGAAAGATTGCGGCGGCCAAGATCAGGAGGTTGGGTACACCCAGGATCAGTGTGCCATTGGCAAGAGCCTGGAAACTTTCGCTGCGGATCGCGATAGAGGTTCCATCCGAAATGAAGAGGATGACACCCACCAGCGATGTTGCCGTGCCCAGAGTCACAAGGATCGAGGGGATGCGTAGATAAACGAAAAACAGCCCATTGATCAAACCGACCACCGCTGCCCCGATGAGCGCAACCGGTATGGCCCAAAACCCAAATGCCGGAAGAAGACTGGCACACAGCATGCCCGAAAGCGTGGCCACGGCACCAACTGACAAGTCGATCGACCCCATTAGGATGACGAAGGCAGCGCCGCCGGACACGACAAGCAAGATCGCGGCAGAAACAAAAATATTCTGGATGTTCGCCGCGCCAAGGAAGTTCGAATTCAGATACCCAAAGACAGCGATCTGGACGCATAGGAACCCCAACGCAGCTACGCGCTGGTACGACAGGTTCGTGGTCAGCCAGTGCGGTGCTGAACGTTTTTCCATTGAGGTGCCATGGGTCATGAGCTTGTTCTACTCTGCGCGATTTGGTGGATTGATCGGCGGGCCCAGTCGGAAGACCGGCCCGCCGAAACTGGCTGAGGGAGGTCAGCCGCCGATCTTGGACTTGTAGTGATCGGCATACATCTGGCGAATCTCGTCGAGATCGCCCGCATTCACAGCGTCTGTGTAAGCCGCTGGCAAGTCGTAACCATCTGGCATCGGATCAGTTTTCCACATGTGATTGACGTCGATGGGCCAGACCTCGTGCTGTGGGTCCCAGTCATCAGGATGCAGAACACGCGACATTCGACGCCAGTCAAAGGGTAGCGGACCGCCGTCATTGGCCAGCCAGTTCTGGTAGGTTTCGACATTCTCGGCCGTCAGAACTGTCGCGCCCGTGAACATCATTCGCTCAAGTGCGGTCGGTTCGAACCCGTTGGCGATGTCCCATGCCCGAACAAGTGCAAACCCCGCTTGCCATTGCGGCGTGAAGGCGGCAGTGGCGAACATGCGGCCTTCTTTGATCAGCTCCAACGTTTCGGCATTACCATCCAATCCTACGATCGGAACCGAGATTCCGGCGTCTTCCAAGGCTTGCATCGCGCCCACGCCGACCGAGTCATTCTGCCCGAAGACTCCGTCAATCTGAGCATGAGCGACCACCAGATCCTCCATGATACGACGGCTGTCGATCTGGTTCCATTGGCCAGGTTCGCGCGCGATCAATTCGATTTCGGGATATTCCGCCAGCGCCATGTCCACGCCGCGTGTCCGCGCGATGTCTGCCGACGATCCGGGTGAGCCTGTCAGGTGGACCAGTTTACCCTTACCGCCCATGGCGTCGAACAGCGCTTTAGCCACCTGATAGGCGTTGTCGACGCCGTCAGGCGCAAAGAATGTGCCGTAGGAATAGTCGTCACCGTTATCCAAAGGATGGAACCACGGAAGCGCGTCCCAAACGCCGACATAAACCGCACCATTTTTCTGAGCCAGTTCAGCGATCTTCGGCACGTTGCCCGTGTTCTGCGCATTACCGAAGAACAGCTTCACGCCCGATGCAAGCTGCGCCTCGTAAACCTCGATTTGCTTGGCTGCATCGCCGCCATCTGTCAGAATGCGGTACTCGAGCCCCAGCGCTTCAGCGGCTTGCTGGGCCCCTTGGTCCCAGTTCGAAAAATACTCGTTTTCCAGACTGGTTACCTCGCTGACAACGACGTCCTGCGCCACAGCGACCGTCGTTGTCAGCGCCACCACCGATGCGGCAGCGTATGTCAGTAGTTTCTTCATGGTCTCCTCCTCGTTGGATTTGTGATCCTCACCAGATCATCTGACCGCCGGACACGTTTGCCGAAACGGCGGTGATGTTTTCAGCCCGATCAGACGCCAGAAACGCGACAGCTTCGCCGATATCCTCTGGCAATTGCGGACGCTTGAAGGGGATGCCTTCTACGAACTCGGCCCAGGCTTCGTCGCGAGTGATGCCTTTGTTTTCCGAAAGCTGTTGCAGAAGCGGGTCCCACAGCGGAGTGCGAACCACGCCGGGGCAGACGCAGTTGACGTTGATGTTGTGCGGTGCAAGCTCTTTCGCCATCGACTGGGTCAACCCGACAACCGCGAATTTCGACGCGCAGTAATGCGCAAAGAACGGGATCGCTTCCTTGCCCACCATCGAGGCGATATTCACGATCTTCCCGTATTTGCGCTCAATCATATGGTCGAGAAACGGCTTGATCGTCAGAAAGACTCCCTTAGCGTTCACGTTGTTCACACGATCCCATTCCTCTGCGTCCAACTCGGTCAGCGGCACGCTTTTGGAAACGCCGGCATTGGTCACGATGATGTCGATATGCCCGTATTCCGTGATCGCCCGTTCGGCGATCTCTTCGCAGGAATTTGGATCTGTGACGTTCTGTGATAGCACCAGAACTGTGCCACCGTCCTTACGGATCAGATCCGCCGTTTCTTCCGCGCCTGCGGTATCCATGTCGGTGAGCACAAGCTTTGCGCCATGCTTTGCCATCGTCACTGCGATCCCCCGACCGATACCTTTGCCCGCGCCGGTGATAACAGCGTGTTTGCCAATCAGATCCATGCCGATTTCCTCCAAAATTGAAAGGACCGCCCTGCCCGGTCCCTGGCTTTCCAAAAGTGTAGAGATCGGAATTTTTCGGATGGAAGATCTTTTGTTCATTTCGAACATTTCGGCATTTCGCAGCGCATGATTAGGTGGCGAAAGCGTAATTTAGAGAAAAATAAATATAAAAATCAGCATTTTATAAAATTGCATCCCTCAAAAAGCATTTGAGCGAAACAGGATTAGTGCCCGTTTCTGTCTAGATAAGACAGGATTTTATCCTGCGCTTGCTTCAACGCTTGCCGATCCGAAATTTCGCCGGTCATGGCGTCGTGAACCACTTCACCTAGGACGCTCTCGATAACCGAATAATGAGTGACCGGCGGGCGCTGCCAGGTGTAGAGCATCCCGCGCTGCGCCATTCGATCCACGAAGCGTACAATAGGTGAACAAGCAGCTGCTTCGGGGTCTGCCGCTACACTGAACCGCGGGGCAACGGGAAACCCGTTCTTCACGTGACGCTTCATGGCTTCGGGAGAGGCCATCCAAGCAATGGCGTCAAAGGCAAGCTGCGCTCGTTCCTCACAAAGGTTCTTAGGTATACTCAGCAGGAATCCACCAATCGGGTTTGCTTGCATTCCACCGGGGCCCTTGGGCATCGGAAGATAAGCAACACGACGCTTGACGTGAGACTTAAGGTCATATTCAAACCGCGCGGCACGCATACTCCACGCATAGGCCATGGACACACGTCCGGACATGAAACAACGAATTCTTTCATTCGGCCCCATAGTCAGAATGTCCGGGGGTGAGTAGGCAATTAAGTCGTGCATATACTCGAGAACCGCATACCCTTCGTCACAATCGATGCTTGGCCAAGCACTTTCGCCGTCAAGATCCCACCATGCGTAATATCGCCGACCTTTAGGAACATTGACGACCGGGCGTCCCATACAGCCCATCAAGTTCATAAAGGTGTGGGCAACCGGCATCCCACGCGCAGCATTCCAGGCGATCCCCCAGAACTCACGATCCGGCGCGTGCAGTTTCTTTGCGGCCTCCAGTGTCCCGGAAAAGGTCGTAGGATAATCCAAGCCGACATCCGAAAAGACGTCGTTGCGCACGGCAAGAACCTCGACTGTGCAGTAGATCGGGACCCCGAATTGCCGGTTTTTCCAGGCACCTGTGGACCACACAGCCGGGTGGTAATCGAAAGAGTTCAGGTTCCCTTCGGATATGAATTCATCCAGAGATATGATCGCGTCTCGCTCAACGAACTCTCCGAGCCAGGGCATGTTTACAACAACGATGTCATAGGGCGCATCCGGCTGCCGTACTGCGCTGTCGAGGCGTGAATACAGCTGAGGCAGCTGCAACAGATCAAAGTCGCCTTTGGATGCAAGTTTGGTTCTGAAGTCAGACCACATATGCTGCATTGACTGGAAATAGTTGTCGTCGTGCAGAAGAAACCGAAGCCCCTTTGTTGTCAGTTCCTCGTTGGTGTGAAGCGATCTAGGCGGCATCAGATCGTTGATTTCCGCTGCGCCACCAAAATAATAGTCGTCCTGATCCTCATCCTTGGCCCTGAAGCCCATCGACGTTGAGATCACGCCCTTCACCGACCGGACATACCTTTCGAACTCTGAAAGGAGCTTTGATGTCGGCAAAAGATAATCGGATTTTGCGCCCTGTGCTTTGGGCCTGCGCTTGATTTGACCCAGAGCTTCCAGCTCTTTTATCCGGCGGTGGCCGGTCGTATAGGGCAGCCCGGAACTGGCGATGAGTTCGGTGGCCGTCATCGGTCGGTTCGACAAATGCGCCATAACCAGATGCGACAGAAGATTCCAAGCCGAGTTTGGCTCTGCGCCCTGCACAGACCCTTCAAAACACTCCCCCAACTCTTTTACGAGTTTCAGAAGCCTTGCTGTTTCATGAGCATTCACGATGCAACCGTTTGTGGTCCAAGAACAGTTTTCTTGCCCGTGGAAGTTTACGCAATCAGTCAGCCGTCAATCCCAAAGACTTATTCAAATTGGACATTCCAAATTGTACAGATGGCCCGTCGTTGGTCCATGTACTGTGGATCGCCGGATATCCTCATTGGATAAAATTGCTGCTCTGCGAACCCCCGGTTTCTGATTGCATGCCTCTGTCGAGACAACAGTTCGACGCGGAGGAGGAAGCAATGAACCCAAAGAAAATGAGTCGTCGCATGCTGCTGAAACACAGCGTTGTGGCAAGTGGTGCAATGCTGGCAGCACCAGCGCTAATGACCAAAACCGCATGGGGATCGGACGACAAGATCACTGTCCTGAACACTTTCCCTACGCTTGCGAATGAATACTGGCAAGGTTGGGACGCGGGTGCCAAACAGGCCTGTGCGCAATTGGGGCTGGACTATATCTCACAGACCTACGCGGACTCGGTTGAAAAGCAGATCGCACAGATCGAACAGGCGCCTTCGCTGGGGGTCAACGCGGTGGTGACCTTTGCGCAGAACGCAGAGATCATGAAGGCGCTGGCGGCCGTAGCTTCAAATGTCGGCATCAAAATTGCCAATGCACACTCGACTGCCGCCTGGGTTCATCCGATGGATGCGCAATTCCACGGAGCCTATCTGCTGTATAGCCAACCAGATAACATTCGGGGCACCGGAGCGATGGCACAGGCCTTGTTCGACCATATGGGGAACGAAGGTCACGTCATGTATGTTGCCGGTCTGCCAGGCAATTTCTCGGCTGACAGCCGCGCCGCCGGCGTCTATTCAGCACTGGCAAACAATCCCGGCATCAACATGATTGCCGAACAAAATGGCGGCGAAAACCGGGTTGCTGCACGACCGGTGGTCGAAAACATGCTGACCGCCAACCCCAATGTCGGGGCAATTGTCTCTTACAACGCAGACACTGCTATAGCTGTGCTGGACGTTCTGCGCGAACGGGGGCTGACGGGCAAGATCGTCACCGGCGGGATTGATGCGACCGGCGAAATGCTGACGCGCGTTCGTGATGATGAAAGCGCACTGGGCTCGGTGTCGATCAACGCACCGTTTATGACCGGTTATTCGGTTGTACGGCTCGTTGACGATCTAGAAGGCGTCGAGACCGATCCGCTGGAACGGATGCAATATTTCGACTCGCTCTTTGTGGACACCCCCGAGGCTGCCTCAAAATATCTCGAACTGATGGATGTGTCCAAGGAGTTGCCCTTCGACTTCAAGTCGATGTCACGGGCAGCAAATGGCGATGACTGGACCATTCCCTGGGGCGTTGAAATCATCGACCCAACTGACTTTTGGAGCAAGATCGACAGTATGAACGCAACCAAGCCCAGCGACTTTTCGGTCCCTGCCGAGGTTCAGGCATCGATTGACGCGGGTAATGTCGGAAAGCTCAACACGATGTATCGTAACCACTTTGCAGCGGGCGCTATCAGCCAGGTCGTGGATTTAACACAATCGAAAAAGACCGTTCTGCAGTCCTGATCACTCAGACGCAGCATCAGGTGGACCGGCCGCGGCCGGTCCCCTTCCCCTGTTAGGAAGTGCCAATGACCAATTCTCTGATAAAGCTGGAAGGCATCACGAAGTCTTACCCCGGCGTTCGTGCCCTCGATTGCGTGAGCTTTGAGATCGGCCTTGGGGAAACACTGGGCTTCGTTGGTGAAAACGGGGCCGGCAAAAGCACGCTGATGGACATTTTGTCCGGGATTCAATCCCCTTCTGCCGGCAAGTACCTTTTGCACGGTGAACCAGTTGAGTTCACCACGCCGACACAAGCTACAAGCGCCGGAGTATTCCGCGTCCATCAAGAGCAGGCGCTGATCTCGGTCTATCCAGTTTTTCAGAACATGTTCCTGGGTCTCGAACAGCATTTCGTACGCCGTGGTGTCATGCAGTTTTCTGAAATGCGGAAACGCGCTGAACACGTTCTGAGAAAACTCGGTGTCGATATCAATGCCTCTGCGATCACCGGCACATTGAACTTCGGCACGCGCCAGATCGTGGAAATTGCCCGCGTGATCGCGCAATCGGAGCTGTTGAATATCAGAAATCCGTTGGTGCTTTTGGATGAGCCGACGGCCTCAATATCCGGGCGCGAGCTTGATGTTTTTTATCGCATCGTTGATCTGCTGAAATCGAAATTCAAAGCCTCAATTCTATTCGTATCGCACCGCTTGGAAGAGGTGTTGCGGATTTCAGATCGCGTGCTCGTGCTAAAGGACGGAAAAGTTGTTGCGGACGATCTGACCAGCCCAACCGAAGGCCAATTGCACAGGTTAATGGTGGGGCGGGAAAGGGTCGAAGACTTTTACTCGACCGACCGGCAGGTTGCGGTGTTTGGTGATATCGTCCTTAAAGTTACGAACTTCAGTTCGGATCGTTTTCGGGACGTGTCCTTCGAATTGAGGTCGGGAGAAATTCTCGGCGTCGGAGGCTTGGTGCAATCCGGAAAAACTGAGCTAGGCCGCGCTATTTTTGGCGTCGAGACTTCAACAGGTTCGATAGCAATCTGCGGCACCGAAGCCTCAGGCCTGACCGCGGATGCGCGTATTGAACTGGGGTCCGGTTACATACCATTAAACCGGCACCTGGACGGCGTGATGCTGGGTCAGTCGATCGAGGCCAACATATTGCTGCCCTCGCTGAATTCGTTCGAATGGTATGGCGCTCTCAATCGCAAGGCCATGCGCGCTGCGGGTCGCAGAGAAAGCAAGCGGTTTCGCGTTAAAGCACCCGAAACTCACTCTTTGGTTAAAAGCCTGAGCGGCGGCAACCAACAGAAGATCGTGTTGGCCAAGTGGTTGGCAAAGAACCCGAAAGTGCTTGTGGTCGACAACCCAACCCGTGGCGTCGATGCCGGCGCCAAAGAAGAAATCTACGGGTTTCTGCGCGACTTCGCGGAGGCCGGAGGCGCAATTCTGATGATTTCCGACGATTTGGTTGAATTGATCGAGATGTCGAACAGCATCCTGTTTCTCGCCGAAGGCCGTCTTTCGAATGCGGTGCCAGCGCCAAAAGAAAACAAGCCCAGTGAACACGACGTAATCCACATGATGTTCTGACCGTGTGCGCCGCGGCAGCCAAGGACCAAAACTATGCAAAACTTCCGAAACATTGGCAGATTTACCCCGATCATCGCCGCCGTCGCCCTGATTGCTTTTTTTGGCGTCATGCATGAGGCATTTCTGACCTGGCCCAACCTATGGAATATCGTGCGGCAGTCATCGGTTCTGCTAGTTGCGGCCATGGGAACAACTTTCGTTATTCTCATCGGTGCAATTGATCTGAGTGTCGGAGCGATCATGACGCTGTCGGCGATCTCAACCATCACGTTGATCCCGGTAATGGGAGAATCCGCTATTCTGGTCGGTCTGGTTGCCGGAGCCACCTGCGGGGCCTTCAATGGAATCCTGAATGCGGTTTTGAAACTGCCCAGCTTTCTGGTGACCCTCGGATCGTTGTTTATTTTCGAAAGTATCGGCCTGATCATTTCCAGTGGTCGCCCTCTTCCCTGGTCCACCCCGATCTCAAGCGCGCTCGCGGGTGGTGTTGTATGGGGGACCATCCCCAAGATCGGCTTCTGGGCGATCGCTATTCTGCTGATTTGCGCCTTTGTCGCCAGGTACACCCGGTTCGGGCAGTATATATACGCGGTCGGCGACAACGAGCGGACCGCAAGGATGTCGGGTATCAACACGGTACGCCTGAAAATACTGGTGTTCGTGGTTGCTGGGATTATTGCCGCGATTGCGGGTATCCTGCTTGGGATTCGCACCTTTTCGGCCTCGCCGGGAATGGGGGACAGCTTTCTTCTGGATACAATCGCTGCCGTGGTTCTGGGCGGGACGCTCTTATCTGGCGGAGTCGGTGGTCCGCTACGTACGGTGTTCGGCGTGCTCGTGATCGTCGTGTTGGCAAACGGAATGACGTTGTTGCAGGTCGACCCCTTTTTCCAAGTGGGCATCCGCGGTGCGGTCGTGATCCTGGCAGTCTTGATTACCATGCAACGCGGTTCCCCAGATGAAGTTGTCAAGTAACCAAATGCAGGCTTGAGTCTGTGCGAACAGAAAGTTCAACCACGATACGGAGGTTAAAATGGTTAAGAACCTGAATATTTTTTCGCTTGAAGGTAGGATCGCAGTCGTCACCGGTGCTGCCCGCGGGATTGGTGAAGCGATCAGCTGCCAACTTGGTGAAATGGGTGCCCATGTCGTCATGGCCGACCTGCTTGATCTCGTCGACGAGACCGCATCGAAACTCGCCGACGAGGGGCTGTCGACCGAAGGCGAGCGGATTGACGTGACCTCCAGTCAGTCGGTGCAGGATCTGGCAGATCGTGTGAAAGCGAAACACGGCAGGGTCGATATCGTCGTTGCCAATGCGGGTGTGGCTTATGAAAGCTCCACCGAAGATCACAGCGATGAGGACTGGCGCCGTGTGATGGCAATTAACCTGGACGGTGTGTTCTTCGTGGCCCGCGCATTCGGAAACATCATGTTGGATCAGGGCAAAGGATCGATTGTCGCGATTTCATCGATCGCCGGGGTCAAGGCCGTGCGTCCAGAGCTTCACATTGGATATGACGTCACAAAGGCTGGTGTCGCACATTTCTGCAAGGTCGCTGGAGTCGAATGGGCAGCGCGCGGTGTTCGGGTGAACGCTGTTGGGCCGGGTTACACCAACACTGAAATGCTTCAAAAGGTTGGGATAGAGCAGCCCGAGGTTATGGCGCGGTGGATCGACGATATTCCGATGAGTCGCCTCCTTGAACCTGCCGAAATCGCCCAAGCGGTTGCCTTCCTAGCCTCAGACGCGGCAAGTGGGATCACCGGTCAGCTTCTTATGGCGGATGCGGGGTATTCTGCAGCTTGAGGCGCAATTGGGATCAAAGCGTGTGAAATACAGAGGCACGCTTGTCAATTGGAGAGTCATGACGATTGCCTGTGCTGCTTGCAAAGGTATTGGGCGCAAAACCGAATCCTGAGGTTGCCTGACAAGAAAATACTCAGCGTCGCACTAGTACCGAGTGACAGAAGTGACGTTTGACGTCTTCTCCAAACCCTCCATGGCACTTCCGAAATTTTTCACTGCGTAGATCGAATACAAAATGTCGATCATCTGAAGTTGCGCAATTTTGGAAACCATAGACTCATGGTAGTCTGCCGTGCCTGTCGCCCCTGTAACCGTTGGTGTGAACAGTTTGATATCTGAGTATTTCACAATGGGGCTATCAGTGAAGCTCGTTATACACAGCGTTCTTGCGCCTTGTTCTCGTGCGGCTTTGAGTGCATCTACAGTCGAAATTGTGCGACCGGAATTAGAAATACCAATCGCCAGGTTGTGGGGGCCAAGCGTTGCTGTCGAAATCTGACGAACACCTAGATCGCGAAAGAACTGACAGCTCTTACCGACGCGCATGAACCGCATCAATGCGTTTTCGACGCAAATCATGGACGAGCCCATGGCGAAAAACGAAAGCGTATCTGCTTCCTCAATTGCCGCAACTGCAGCCTCAAATTGTCCAGAATGCGACCCTGCCATCGTGTCCTGAACAGTCATGGCATAACGCGCGGATACCTTATCGATGATCGCTTTTGAATCGTCCGTTTCGGAGATATCTTCATAGACGTGGCGGTCTGTTCCGGAGGTCTCGGTTGCCTGAGACTGCGACAGTTCTTCTGCAATCAGGATTTTGAACTGCTGGAAACTCGACACATCAATTTCCCGCACGAAACGGGTAACTGTGGATTCCGACACGTCGCAGATTGTCGCCAATTCTTTGATCGACATCGACTTCACTTTTTCCGGTTTTTTCAGAACCTGTTCAGCGATACGGCGCAAGGCCGGGTTGAGATACGCAGACATATAGCGAATCCGGCTCAATATCCCGGTTGAGTGCACACCATCCATGTGATCGTCCTTATTCGGTTCCATTCTTTCCTCATGCCGGACTTTGCTGTCGAACATGTAGCACGAAAGAAAATTTTATTGCATCCTCATTTATTCCAAGGAGAAACAGACAAATCTGCTATCTCCATGTGTGATTTGACAACAGCGTGGGCCGAAGTGGCGGCGTCTTTCGCGTCGAGCCAACCCTTACGCCACAGGCTGACCCCTCCAACCAGGTCGGGGCCGAGGACTTCGGACGAGAAGCTTTCAACGGTAAAATCGCCGGAATAACCCACATCTGCTAGGGCGCGGAAATATACACTCCAATTAAAATTGCCGGTCCCGAGAAGGCCACGATGGTTTTCCGCGACATGGGCGTAACCCAAAAGATCGGCGTTCCGCGAGATAACAGACGGCATATCCGCTTCTTCAATGTTCATGTGGAACGTATCCATATGAATAAACATGTTGGCCGCACCGATTGACCGGATCATATCACCAGCCTGGTCCAGACTGTTGATCATGTTTGATTCATATCGATTTACCGGCTCGAGCCCGAGCTTGACACCCAGGTTGCCCGCCATTTTATCCAGACGTGCCAATGCTGCCATAACAGCGGCTCTTTGCGCATTGGTTGGCGGCGCTGTGTAGTTGTTGAAGGCCGCGTAAGTGATCCCACTGACCGCCGGCACGCAGAGGTCGCTTGCTATTTGCAGGCAGCGTGCAACGGTTGCTTCACCGGCTTTGGCAATTTCTGGATTGGTGCTGGAAATATCCGCACCCTGACTAAGGGCCATACCAAGTCGCAACTCAAGCCCAGCGTCTTTGACGACCTGACCCGTCATTCCGGTATCCAGCGCCTCGGGATCAAAAATCAGCACCTCAAACAGATCATAACCGATCTCGGCCGCAATACCTGTTGCCCGCTGCGCGGTTTCCTCGGTCCAAGTGTCTCCGAAAACAAGACTATGAATGCCAATCTTGCTCATATTTTTCCCTTACCCAAAAATCGACCGGATTGTACCGCCGTCGGCCCGATGGCAGACCCCGTTCATCGCCGCATTTGTGGCCAGTTGCAGAACGCCGCGCCCATGCATTGCTGGGTCAATTAGTTTTTGCGGCAGATTGCCGGGCTGTACATCACGGTAGAAGTCTTTTAAAGCAGCATCGACCGTAGTGCCCTGATCACTAGCCAAACCTTCGAAGTAGCCCATCACCGACTCCGTTGCGGTTGTGCCAGGCATGTAACTCGTCACACGCACATCAGTGCCGCGTGTTAATTCGGATAACGAACGGCTGAGACCAAGCATCGCAGATTTTGTAGTGGAATAGGGCACCATATTACCGATCGACCGGATTGCGGCTTCGGAAGCAATGAAAACGATGCTTCCGGAGTTCCGATCTAGCATATCACTCAGCACCAAACGGCTGATCCGGACAGAGGTCATGATGTTGTGATCAAAATACTCCATCCAACGGTCATCGCTGACCTCGAAAAAGTCGTTCACATCGAACACGCCAATGTTATTCACCAAGAACTCCACAGCTCCATGTGCTTTGGCGAACTCAAATAGATCCGCTGCCCCTTTGGCATTGCGTAAATCGGCAACAACTCCGTGCGCACGTTCACCAATCTCGGCGCAGGCAGAGTCCAGCTTCGACTGCGTCCGACCGTTGATGATGACGATGGCACCCTCGTCGTGGAAGGTCTGGGCGATTGCCCTGCCAATTCCAGTTGCACCGCCTGTCACGATGACGACTTTTCCTTTAACCCCGAAATCCATGGCTTACACTTCCTTTGTCTTGGCATTCAAAAACCCAGCGATCGATGCACCTATTCGACTCCGCCAGACATCTACACCGACGGCGACCAGAATGATCAGACCGATAGTCAAGCTTTGCATCGAGGTGGTAACCGCATTTAGGTTAAGGCCGTTTTGCACCACGATGATGATCAGCGCTCCGATCAAAGTTGAGATCACGCGCCCCCTGCCCCCGGCCAAGCTGGCGCCACCAACCACGGCCGCCGCAATCGCCTGCAATTCAATCAAGGTGCCATAATTCGGTGAGCCTGAGTTCAAACGTGATGAAAGAAGCACTGCACCAACCGCCGCACAGAGCGCCGCAAACACAAATGCGATCAACCGCACACGGGCAACATTGATCCCTGAGAGTCGAGCCGCAGATTCATTCCCACCAACCGCATAGATCTCTCTTCCCAACCGGGTGTGCTCCATGATGATTGTGAAAAGCGCATAGGCGCCGACTACGTAATAGAATGGCAGCGGCAAGCCCAGGAAAGTGCCATAGAATACTTCGCGCAATTCCGGTGACAGTGAGAAGGCTGGAGTGCCACCATTTAGGGTTAGGGCAAGACCCTTGAACGCTGATAGTCCGGCAAGGGTTACAATGAATGCTGGAATACCGACATAGGCCACGAGAATTCCGTTGATGACGCCCAGGCCACAGCCGATCAGCAAAGTAAGAGGAATCGCAACCCAAAGCGAGAGCCCATAGGTCTTGATGAAAACCGCAAGGCACATGGTAAGCAGCGCAATCATCGAGCCAGGTGACAGATCAATACCACCGGTGATGATTACAATGGTCGACCCAATTGCCACAATTGACAGGATGGACACTTGCAACGCGATATTACGAAAGTTTTGCGGCTCTAAAAATGTGGGCGTGGTCGCTGCTACGATCACCACAATCAGTAGCAGTGCGATTAGTGGCCCAACGAACTCCTGACGTGCCAGACGTCCAAGAAAACTTGTCTCACTCATGTCATTCCTCCTTAGGCCGCATCATGGGTCAGTTCCTGTGCGGATGCCTGAACCAGATGGGTGTGTGTCACGCGCGCTGCAGGCATGGTTTCGACGAGGGAACCTTCGCGGATGATGCCGATACGATCGGACATCGCGATCAGCTCGTTATGATCCGAGCTGATAAGGATCACGGCGTATCCACGCGCTGTCAGCGCATTGATCAGATTGTAAACGGCAATTTTGGCACCGATATCGATGCCCTGAGTTGGCTCATCCAGGATTAGCACCCGGCTGTCGGCAAAGAGCCACCGAGCGATGACGATCTTTTGCTGATTGCCACCTGAGAGCAAATTGACGAATTTCCTGGCCGCTGCAGGCGAGATCTCGAGCTGATCGATGTAGTCTTGTGCGACGTCTGCCTCAGTGCGTTTTTTTAACAGAAACTGGCCGCGGATTTTGTCCAGCGCCGCTGCGGTCATATTGGGTCCGCCATTGAAGTTGAAGAAAAGCCCGTCGAACTTGCGGTTCTCCGGTACCAACGCCAATCCTGCGCGAATTGCATCCTGCGGGTTGCGGATCCGCAGTGTCTTCCCGTCGATACTAATCTTGCCGCTTGTCAACGGATCAACGCCAAAGATTGCGCGGGCAATTTCAGTCCGTCCAGATCCGATGACGCCGCCCAATCCATAGACTTCTCCTGCATGCACATCAAAACTGACGTCTCTCACGCCGTTATCCGTCGACAGGTTCCGCGCGGAAAATAGAACGGTGTTGGTCGCATTGTTCTGTTTGGGATAGTGTTCGTCGATATCCTCTCCCACCATCTTGGAAACGATCTCATCGACGTCCAGATTGGTACCATTGGCGGTTGAGACGACCTTGCCATCCTTCAAAATCGTGGCTGAGTCGACCAATGAAACCACCTCATCCAACCTGTGGGAGATATAAAGGATCGACACGCCGCGATCCTTCATGCGCCGTAAAAGGTGATGGAGAGCGACAATCTCTTGCTCGCCGAGCGCGGTGGATGGTTCATCCAGAATGAGCAGCGTTGCATCTATAGAGATCGCTTTGGCGATTTCAACCAATTGCTGCTCGGCCACTGACAATGTTCCAACAGTGCGATCCGGAGCAATTGCGATATCGAGCGAACCCAAGACCTCAGCCGCTTCACGTTTCATGCGTGGCCAGTCGACCAACGGCCCCCGCCGTGGATAACGACCAAGAAATATATTTTCTGCCACTGTCAACATAGGGGCGAGAGAGAACTCTTGAAATACGGTCGCAACGCCTTGCCCCCTTGCTTGGATTGGACTGGTGAGTTGGACCACATCGCCGCGCCTGCGGATCGTACCGGCGTCTGGCTGATGCACGCCGGACAGAATCTTGATCAGCGTCGACTTACCACAGCCGTTTTCGCCTAGTAGCGCATGAATCTCACCTGCATGCAGGCGGATCGAGATTCCGTCATTCGCGCGAACACCCGGAAAAGTTTTGGTGATCCCTTCGAGTTCCCAAAGTGGGGATTGATCTTGCATTGGAAGCCTCCTTCAAAAAACGGGGGCGGTTTCCCGCCCCCGACCCAGTTGGGGAGGTATCAATAATCCTTGGACGGCAGGGGGAAGAGGTCTTCAGGTGCTTGCAGAACCTGAACTGCATTGCCTTCATGCACGATCCGTGTCGGCGTATTCACATATCCGCCCTCGCTCTTCCCTTCGATAAGGTCGAGCACAAAGCAGGCTGCCTTGCGGCCCATGATGACGGGCGAAGTATCAGACGTGGCCGTCATACCTCCCGCCGCAATGTCCTCAAGCGCGCCTGTATCGCCGTCGTAACCCAGAATGGAGATATCATCCCGACCAAGAGCTTGGGTGGCCAAGACAGCGCCCAAAGCCATGTAGTCGTTCGAGGCGTAGATCACTTCGACCCCAGGATTTGCCTGGATCAGGTCCATCGCCGCAGTGTTGCCCTTTTCGACGCTCCAGCCACCATTGATGCGCGCGACGAGCTCCCAGTTAGTGCCTTCGATTCCGTCGGTAAAACCACCGGCCCGTTCAGTCGCCAGATATCCCGGCTCGCCGTCGAGCACACCGACCTTACGCGCTGCGCCATCGGCCTGCTCCATGGCCCAATCGGCCAAGGCGTGATTTACAGCCCGCTGGTTTACACCAACAACGCCATGTACCGGTGTCGGAAAGTCCGGGATGTCAGAGTTTATGATCACGACGGCCTTGCCAGCGTTTACCGCCTCTTCAACCAGCGGCGCCAACGCACTTTCGTCAAAGCTGATCAGGATAATGGCATCGACATCGTCGCGGGCCGTCACATCCTGCAGCATGCCCATTTGACCTGCCAGATCACCTCCGGAATAGGGCGACAACAAGAAGCTATCAACTCCGTCGCGTGTTTCGGTGACGTCAGTGATGCCTTCGCCGAGCGCGATGTGGTAGTTAAATTCGGTTCCCATCGGCAGATAGGCGATCGTAATTCCGTCTTGGTCATTCTGGATCGTACCGGTTGCGGCTTGCGCACCATCGTTCAGGGCCGTGGGGGCCGCATAGTCACACATGTCTTCGGCCCAAGCACCACCTGCGATGCCCACAAAAGCAACACTCGTCAGCAAGGTCTGTCTCAGGTTCATGTCGTTCTCCTCCAGTTGAACTTTGATCTCGCCTTCTGGCGATTCCCTTCACCAGATTTCGTAAAATTCTGTTCCATTAGTCATAGTTTGTAAAGAATTTCTTTCGTTTTAGAGATGAATAAAATCAAATTCTCTTTGCGAGTTGAACACAAGCAGTTGATATTTCTGCGAAACACTTTTCAAACTCTGCCTCGCCAAAATCATATGGGTCGGCAATATCGTGGCGTTGACCTGGGCGGATCAAGTCACCAAGTCTCAAAATACGTGCCGTTGCATCCACAGGTGCGATCTCGGCAAGCGCGGTACAATTGTCCGCGTCCATCGCCAGGATCAGGTCGATGTCACGAAAGTCCGCAGAAGTGATTTGCCGGGCGCGCTGCCTCGTTAGGTCCAACCCATGAGTTTTCGCGATATTGATCGAGCGTTTGTCTGGCGCACACCCCACATTCCAATTCTTGATCGCCGCGCTGTCCACAACCCAGTCCGAACGATGCTTCAACAAATCTGCCAAAATGCCCTCTGCCATCGGCGACCTGCAAATGTTGCCGCGGCAAATCGCCAGGATCTTTCGAGGTGTCCCGGCTGACTTGGAGCTCACAACATAACGTTTCCCCAATTCCACAAGACGCACACGCGAACAGTCAGCGTTTTTGCTCAGCCATTTTTGTCCAACGTCTCGGTCGAGTGTGTTGAAGTCGAACAGATCTAAATGGTGCCCCAGCATGGCCCCTGCCCCAATCTCCTCGGTTAACGCAACAGCCTCTTCCAAAGTGAGGTTTCCGGGCACACCATTGCTTGCGCGGACTTTATCGCGGCCGTTCACAGGTAAGAGGGCAAGATCAACCAAGAGAGGAGCAACCGATTCAACCAGCCCTGGAAAAGGAATGGTATCTCCGGAATGCCAGATCGTCGCGTCTGGACCTCTCAGGGCGTAGCCCAGAAAATGCGCGTTCCCCTGGCCGTCGCGGCTCAACGTTTCATGAGCCGCTGGCGTAGCAAACAACGTCACGCCGCCCAAATCCAACCACTCTCCGTCATTGACGGCAACCAAACGATCTTTCGAAACTCCACGTTCCGTGGCGCGCGCTATGTCCGATCTGGGCACCACGACCTTCGCCTCCGGGTTTGCCGCAAGGAGCGGAGGAATAGTGCCCGGGTCCATATGATCGGTGTGTCCGTGGGTGCAAAGTAGCCAATCAATGCCTTCCAAATCACCCGGTCCAACAGGAGCTTGGGTCATTCGGATATGTGGGAATTTTTTTCCCTTGTATTTTTCTGCCAGCGAATCCGACAGATAAGCGTCGATAACAATCCGCAACCCACCCATTTCGATCAGGAAACCCGCCTGCCCCAACCACCAGACAGCTGCCCCCGAGCTTGGGCTGCCCAGTGTCTCGGGAGAGGGCCAAAGATCGCCACTGACACTCATTGCTTCAAAACTTTCAGCAAATTGTATACGGCGGCTTCTGTGGCGCGCGTAACGCTCTCCTCAGTGAACCCACCGGCATGAGGAGTCATGATCACTCGGTCGTGCGACAAGAGGCTGGATGGCTCTGGAGGTTCTTCCCGGAACACATCCGTCGCAAGACATGAGACTTTCTCGCTCTCTAATCCCGCCAGAACCGCCTCGTCGTCAAGGAGTTCAGCCCGCGCGGTATTGATGATCAGGACGCCGGACTTCAAACGTGCAATGACGCTGGCATCGATCACAGGCTTTTCCGAGGACGGGCAATGCAAAGTAATGGCGTCCGACTTCTCAAAAATTTCATCCTGAGACGCCAGCCGAAAGCCTTCCGGTAAAAAACCTTGTGGAGGATAGGGATCATGTCCCAGGACCTTCATTCCCAAACCGATGGCAATACGCGCCACGGTCTGGCCGATGGCACCGCAGCCAATGACACCCAGCACGCGGCCTTCGGCTTCGACCCCTTTGCGGCGTTCCCACTTGCCCTGATGCAGCATGGCGTCGGACCATGGCACATGACGGAACCCCGCCAACATGAGCGCAATGGCAAGCTCTGCCACGCCGCGCGCATTGGTTCCTGCGGCGCGTTCAATGGCAATCCCGTGGCGTTGGGCAGCGGCCAGGTCGATGTTGTTCACGCCAACTCCGTTGCGGCTGATCACGCGCAATCCGTCTGCCTGATCAAGAACCCGAGCCGGAATCGGCTCCACTCCGGCCAGCCAGCCGACGCAACCCGGCACTGAAGACAACAGCGCATCCTCGGAAGGTGTCTGCCCCGGTGCGGGAAAGACAAGCTCATATCCCTGATCAGTCAGCAAAGACAAAGCGGGATGGCCCGCGTCCGAAAGCGAGCGCGGCGTGATTGCAATTTTAGATGTCATCTGAATACCTTGGAGGCTATCCTTGCCAGCGCGGATTATCGATCAGCGTGGGTTTGCCATCGCGTTCCACCAGCAGTTTACGGAAACCCTTGGTTTCGATCGTCCCATAGTCGTGACCGGCGTGCCCCGGGAAGGCGAAGAACATCACAAGGTCCTCGCTGTCAGAAATGTTGATTGATCGATGCGCCCAGCGACCCGGCACGTAAACCGCATCGCCTTTCTTCATCTCACGCCATTCGACCCTGCCTTCAGGTGTTTCCATCATCATTCCACCATTGCCGGAGAGGCAGTAGTATACTTCCGCAGTGTCCAGCACGGTATGGAAGTGACCCTTGGTCATGTAGTATTCCTCACCGATTTTGCCCGGACGGATACGGGTGGTGCCATAGGCGACATTGCCGCTGGTCTCCGGTACGCCCATGTCAAAATATTCATAGACCATGGCATCATCTTCCGTGACCGCTGCGTTAAAGGCGTCCTCGTCAGCAAAATAGCCCTTGAGGGTCGACAAAGGGCGTGCAATCGGCTCTGCGGTTTTGGACGCGCCAGTCTCGACGTCGAAATCAAACAATGTGGGTGTCATGTTGTTCATGGAATAGTCCTTTCAGGAAGTCGCTTCTTTTGCGATCCGGCTCAGCTCGTCAAAAGCCGGTCCGGACATGGGGATATCGATGTCGAAAACCTCGGCGATGACGCGGGTCCAGCCATGGATGAAATAGACCCAGCCATCGACCACGGTGAGGTTTTTGGCCTTTGCCTGTGCGTTCGCCTGATCAAGGAAAACCAGATCACCGCGATAGTTGAATTCCCAGATCAGAGCGTCCTCGGGGTAGCTCACCGCATCTGAGACAGGTGACCCGGGGCCGTCTTTGCCAAGCCCAGTGGCGTTGATCACCATTGAGCCTTTCGGCAATTCCGAGACAACCAAATCGGCTTCTGATGGGGTCGGAGCCAGCCGGTATTCGATTGGAATGCTGAACCCGATATTGCCATGAACGGTGCGCATTTCATCGAGGCTGGCGTCGCGCCGGGCGGTGACGATGATTTTACCTGGCACATCGCCGCTTTCTGCGGCTTTGTTATGTAGATAAAGCGTTAGAGCCAGCGACGAACCGCCGGACCCAAGTATGAGCATTTCACCACCGGTTTGTACCCAATGACCGTCTGCAACAATCGCTTCATACGCCGCTCCGGCACTGATGGGATCCTTTGCATGGCCCGTCAGCCGGTCACCCCGTTTCGAGATCGATGAAATCTCGTGTAATGTCTGTGCATAAGGATCAAGGTCATCAAACAGATCGCGCGAGGCTTTCAGAAGATTGACCTTATGGGTCGTCACAAGCGCCCCAAGCGACAATGGATCCGACTTGATAAAAGAAACAGCACCGCGATAAGCGTCGTGGTCCGAGTTCGGCGCAAAGTCGATGCCCTTAAGTTCGGCGTTCAACCCCAAATGCTCTGCCCAAGCAGGAAACACCTTCATGATGGACGATTTGGTTGTGGTCACGCCGATGAAGTACATCGTTCGGCGCGTTGCAACGGCGTAGTTGGTCATTGTTTTTCCTATTCGTGTTCGGCCCAGTCGCGCGATCGCTCAACGGCACGGGTCCAACCCGCGTACAGCTTGTCGGCTTGCGTCCGGTCCATCTGTGGATCGAATTGTCTGTCCAGTGTGAATGTCGCGCGTAGATCGTCCTTGGTTTCCCAGAACCCCACTGCGAGCCCTGCCAGAAACGCGGCGCCGCGTGCCGTGGTGTCGACGATTTTGGGTCGGAGCACCGAGACATCCAGCATGTCGGCCTGAAACTGCATGACGAAATTATTCATGGCCGCGCCCCCGTCGACCTTCAGGTCGGCAAGCGTGATCCCTGTGTCCTTCTCCATGCAGGTGATGACGTCTCGGATCTGGTAGGCCATGCTTTCCAGCGACGCCCGCACGATGTGATCGCGGTTGGCCCCTCGAGTGATGCCAACAATCGTGCCCCGCGCATATTGGTCCCAATGCGGCGCCGAAAGGCCTGTGAATGCCGGAACAACATAAACACCATTTGTGTCATCAACGTTGTTTGCCGAGACTTCACTCTCGGCGGCGTTGTGAAGGATTTTCATTTCGTCGCGAAGCCATTGAATGACCGAGCCGACGGTAAAGAGCAGACCTTCGACCGCGTATTGAGTTTTGCCATTCACGCGACAGGCAACTGTCGTCAGCAGGCCGTTCTCGGAGTATTTCACCTCCTCGCCGACGTTCATCATTAGTGAACCACCGGTGCCGTAGGTCGCCTTGACCATGCCCGGCTCAAAACAGGCCTGCCCAAAGAGCGCGCCTTGTTGATCCCCGATGGCAGAGGCAACCGGGATCTCCGCACCGTCAAAGACATTCGGATGTGTGGTTCCATACACTTCAGAGCTGTCTTTTATATCCGGCAATATCGCGCGCGGCACCCGCAATTCGCGCATCAAATCCTCGTCCCATTCACAGGTCCGGATATCCATCAGCTGCGTCCGGGACGCATTCGAGACATCCGTGGCATGCACTCCACCGGTGAGCTTCCAGATCAACCAACTGTCGATGGTGCCTGCAGCCAATTCGCCCCGTTCGGCCCGCTCCCGCGCGCCTTCCACGTTGTCGAGGATCCAGGCAATTTTGGTTCCTGAAAAATAGGCGTCCACAACAAGTCCGGTCTTTTCACGGATTGCTTCCTCAAGCCCCTGCGCCTTGAGCCCGTCACACACGTCTGCCGTGCGGCGATCCTGCCAAACCAGGGCATTGTAAATGGGACGGCTGGTTTTGCGGTCCCAGATCACCACGGTTTCGCGTTGGTTGGTTATCCCAATGGAGGCAATCTCTGCTGGATTGGCATTAGCCGACTTCATGGCTTCCTGAATGACCGCCAGCTGCGTTGTCCAAATCTCGCGAGGATCATGTTCAACCCAACCCGGTTGAGGGTAAATCTGACGAAATTCCTGCTGACCGATGGCCGCGATTTCCCCGGCTTTGTCAAATAGAATGGCGCGGGCGCTTGACGTCCCTTCGTCCAGTGCCAGCACATATTTCTTGTCAGTCATATCGCCCTCCCTCGCTCTTGCCTTCACGTGTTCGGCTTGAACAGAATCTTGTGATAAGGCCCAAAGCTACGATCTTTCAGTTTGCGAAAGATCTCTGGCGCTTCATCCAGAGAAGCTCGATGCGTGATCAGCGGCTCAACATCCAGACGCCCAGCTTCAAGCAAACCCATGATATCGAACCACTCTTTGCCCGGAAACGGCACAGAGTAAGAATTCCACGAGCCAATCACTTCAACCTCTTCGCGCACAACTTTGTCGAACGCCGCTTTGGAGAAAGTTACATCCCCATAGGCCGTCCCATAGAGCACGACTTTGCCCTGTTTCGCGCAGCACAGGATAGACAAGTCTCGCCCTGCGTCATTCCCGGCCGCTTCCAGCGCCAGTGCAACGCCCCGGCCCTTTGTCGCCTGCTTGATTGCCGCAAGCGCATCAGTCTGAGCAGGATTGATGCAGACGTCCGCTCCGACCCGTCGCGCCAGTTCGAGCTTTTCCTCATCAACATCCACGGCAATCAGGGGCTGCGCGCCGGACAGCTTGGCGAACTGAAGGGCAAAATACCCGAGCGCACCGCATCCCACGACAACCACGGCATCGCCCAGACTTAGGTCCACCTTATGGATACCATGAAGGATAATGGCCGCCGGTTCGATGGTCGCAGCGACCTCAAGGCTGACATTGTCCGGAACCTTTAGGACATTTTGTGCAGGGGCCTTAAGATATTGCGCAAAAGCGCCATCGGTACGAGAGCCCAGGAAGTTGTAATTCTCGCACAAGGAGTAGTTCCCACGCGCGCAGTCATCACAGGTCCCGCAGGGCATCAACGGTGCAACGGCAACTTTGTCCCCAGGCTTCAGATGCGAGACCTCGGTACCGATCTCTTCCACGACCCCTGCGAATTCGTGCCCTGGTATCGTTGGGAAACTATATGTCCCCGTGACCATAACGCGACCGATATCTGAGCCGCAGATGCCACAGGCAGCCACCTTGACGAGTACCTCGTTGTCTCCCAAGTCCTTGGGAACCGGAACGTCTTCAACCCGAAGATCAGCCGGGGCGTGGAGAACTGCAGCCTTCATCATGCGCTTGCCTCTTGCGGAAGAATGAGTGTTTTCATGCCCTTGCCGGTCAGTGCGTGATCGAAACCCGCGATGACGTCATTCATGCCGAAACGATGGGACACGATGGATGTCACGTCGATCTGATTACTTTCGACCAGCTTTAACGAGCGTGCGTAGTCCTCGACGCTGGACCCGGTGCTGCCCAGAAGAGTCAGCCCCCAATAGTGCACCTTGTTGGTATCCAGTTCGACTGTGCTGCCTTTGGTCAGCCCAGAGAAGAAGTTCATCCGCCCGTATCGGGCCAGCAATCCCAGGGCGAGGCCCTGAAGCTCTGGCGCGGGCGCGCAGGTCAGCGCCACATCAACACCATGCCCGCCGGTTACACGCATCACCTCATCATGTACATCAACATCGGAAGAGTTCACGGTATCCGTGGCCCCCTGCCCCGCGATTTCCTGCAACCGGCTGTCGCGACGCCCCACGACAATGACTTGCCGGGCACCGTAGGATTTTGCCAGTTGCAAAAAGAGCGCGGCGATCGGCCCGGTGCCCAGGATCAGCACGCGATCTTCAGGTGTGACGTGCAGATCTTTCCAGGCATTGAAACAACATGACAGCGGCTCGACCAAGGCGGCAGCTTCATAGTCAAGACTGCGAGGAATTTCGAAGAGGTTGCCACCGTAAAGCGCGGCCGGCGTCACAATCATGTATTGCTGAAAACCGCCGTCGATGTTGATACCAAAGGCATCGTATTTCGGGCACATATTGTTCAGCCCTTTGCGGCACATGTCGCAACGCCCGCAGCCGATATTGGGCACAACCGAGACACGCTGACCAACCTTCCAATGGGCAACATGATCGCCAACCGCCACAATGTCCCCCGCAAGCTCGTGACCCAGAACGCGTGTTTCATCAGGGCCGACCCGGAAATGGCCACCGCGCACAATCTTCAGATCGGTGCCGCAAATCGATGCGGCATGCACCTTGACCAACACTTCCTCAGTGCTGATTGCAGGCATCTCGCGCTCATCGAGCGTGACCGTGCCGACCCCTTTGAAAACAGCCGCCTTCACTTGTTCAGACCTCCATCCCGTAGCGGTGCACCTTGTGCGTGGGATAGAGCGAGATTGTCGGGATCGTGACGTCGGGTGTACGTGTCGCAACGTAGAGTGCCAACCAGCCTACGTTTTCCACGTCGATGCACGAGGCATGGATGCCTTCCTTCAGCTCTTTCTCGTCCAGCCAACCGTCTGTGTAGGCCTTCAAGTCACCGTCATAGAGACCCTTGTCGATGATCTCGGTCATCGGAGTTTTCACATGGCTCGGGTTCAGTACCGTGACACCGATATTCTTCTTCTCACCATCCAACAGGATGTTCTTCGAGAAACCTATCATACCGTGCTTGGAAGCTCGGTAAGGGCTGTGGCCGGGTCCCGATGCAACTCGGGTTGAAGACGATCCCATGTTAATGATGCGTCCGCCGCCCTGCGGTTCCATGTAGATGAAAGCCTCGCGGCAGCAGAGGAACACGGCCGTCAGGTTTGGCCCGATGGTCTTGTTCCATTCCTCCAGCGTCACTTCGTTCAGCGGAGGCGCCAGGCTGTCGCGCCCGGCCGAATTGACCAGGACATCGATCTTGCCCCACTTTTCATGCACTTGTTTGAAAAACGCGCGGACCGTCTCTTCTTCTGTGACATCAGCGTAGATTGGCAGAACATCCCCGCCTTCGGCTGCGATTTCCTTAGCGACGCGATCAAGACGTTCCTTATCAAAATCCACCATCGCAATTTTGCATCCGGCGTCTGCATAGACGCGGGCCACCTCTTCTCCGATCCCCGAAGCCGCGCCGGTGATGATGCTGACCTTGCCCTCAAGCGTCATTGGAGCGCGTCTGCCATTTCCATTTATCGACATGATGTTTCCTTTTCTTGAAGAACTTGAACTCTGTTCACGCAGCACGAGCAGCGCTTAAGGCTGCGGCCGTCAAATTTTTGATTTCGTCAAATTTCCCGGCGGCGATCAGCTCGGGATCAACCATCCAGGATCCACCGCAAGCAACCACTTGCGATATCCCAAGGTAGTCCGACACATTCCCCGCGTTGACGCCCCCGGTGGGAACGAACCGCATGTCGCCATAGGGCCCCGTCAACGCTTTGAGGAATGGAACTCCGCCCGTTGGTCCGGCGGGGAAGAATTTGACAACTTTCAACCCGTGCGACATTGCCTGCTCGACACCGGTTGGATTGTTGATCCCCGGAACAATCGGAATTCCCTTGGATTGCGCGTGGCGGACAACGTCAGGGTTGAACCCTGGGGTCACGATGAAAGTTGCGCCCGCCTCGGCGGCGGCATCCAACTGATCTACGTTCGTGACCGTACCTGCCCCCAAAAGGATCTCCGGGACGGCTTGTGCGATGGCGTGTATGGAATCCTTAGCCGCTGCTGTTCGAAAAGTGACTTCTGCGACGTCCAACCCACCCGCAAGCAAAGCTTTGGCCAGCGGCACGGCATCTTCAGCTCTCTCCAGGACTACCACAGGCAAAAGCCGTGCTGCGTTGATGCGCTGGATGATGTCTTGCTCTGTCACCGTTCTTGTCTCCATCGAATGAAACGCGATTCTTTTCACAGTCAGTTTATCGCGCAAAATTTTATTCTGCAATAAACTTGAAGAAATTATTTTCCTACCTTGTGTCGGCCTCGAAACTTACTTCCCCCGCCGTGCTCGGCGTACAGAACGCCAACCATCGGAAACAACAACAGAAATCAGAACTGAGCCAACGACAACCTTTTGCCATTCCGCAGCAACCTCAAATAGGTTGAATGCGTTATTGACCAGCGTGATGAACAACACACCCAAAACAGACCCAAGCACCGAGCCGCGCCCTCCGGCGATGCTGGCTCCGCCTACGAGACAGGCAATGATGATCTGCAACTCCACGCCAGAGCCAATATGACGACTGGCCAAACCGGTTCGCGCGGCGATGAACATACCGGCTATCGCGGCCAAAACGCCGCACAAAACGAAACCTGCCAACTGAAGTCGACGCACCGGTATACCCAATGACCGCGCCGCATCCGGATTGTCACCAGCAAGATAGAGGCGGCGCCCAATCGGATGGCGGCGCAATATGACATCTGCGCCAAGCGCCAAGACAATCGCCAGAAGGAGAATAATGTGAAGCGGTCCGATATGCAGCGATCCAAACGCATAAAAGCCTGGATCAACCTCGGGACTTGACACATACATCCAAGGCTGTGGACGACCGCCTCCGATCATCAGGTCAACCAAACCACGCAGTACATACAGCGCCCCAAGGGTCACAATCAAAGGGTTCAACCCGACATAAGACACCAACACGCCGTTGAATACTCCGACAATTGCTCCAACACCGACACCGCCGATCATGGCCATTTGCCAAGGCAGACCCGCAGAAAGAAGCCATGTCGCCACGAGACCGGCCAAAGCCATTGTGGCTCCGATCGACAGGTCGAATGTGCCGGTCACAAAAAGCACTGTCATGCCAATTGCCAGAAGGACCATTGGTCCAATGCTGGTTTGCAGGGAGGCGAGGTTGTTCGCGTTCAGGAAAAAGGGACTGCCAAACACCAAAACCAGAAGAAGCACTGCAACCACAATACCGGCTGTCACCTCGGGCTGTGCAAGCAAGCGGCTTAGCGTTATTGATTGTGCGGGAACAGTCTTGGGTGTCGCCACTGCTTCAGCAGACATCACGCGCCCTCCTTCTTGTTCATGATCATGTCGACCAACACTGCGCAAATAAGCAGCACACCAATGGCGACCTGCTGGGCAAGCGGGTTGACGTTGTACATGACGAGGCCATTCAGGATCAGCGCAAGAAAGAGCAGGCCCAGCACCGAGCCTCCGACACCTCCACGCCCTCCGTACAGACTGGCACCCCCCAAGATGGCTGCCGTGACATAAGTGAATTCCAGGCCAACACCCATATCGGTGCTCGCATGGGTCAAACGAGATGCGGTCAAAACTCCTCCGACCCCGGCGAAGAAGGCCGACGCAACAAACGCCCAAAGCTTGAATGCGTCAGTTCGGATACCATAGATGCGCGCCGTCTCTGGATTTTCACCAACCAGATACATCTTGCGGAACAGCGATGAGCGCAGTTGCAGGAACACTAGGACGGCAAGCGCAAAACCCGCGACAATGATTGTTGCATTTATTCCGAACCAACGGGTCTTTGCCAAGAGCCTAAAGTCTCGCGGATAAACGCCCCCAACCAAATCGGTGGCCAGGACACCGACGACCCCTTGAACAAGGATCAAAGTGCCGATTGTTAACATCAAGGAATTGACTTTGAACCGGGTTACCAGAAAACCATTGGCAAACCCGACAGCGGTTGCAACGCATAGCGCCAGAAAGATCGCGGGATAAAGGTCCAGCCCCCCTACCTTGAGCAGCCAGCCCGTCAGTGTTCCGGCTAGCGCATAGACGGCACCAACCGACAGATCAATCTCCCCCAACACCATCACATAGGTGAACCCAAGAATCGCGATCGCATCGATGGAAAGCGCAAAAGCCAGAGAGTATAGATTATTATAGGCCGAAAACTGAGCCTTTGTGATCGCAAGGAAGACAAACAGCAAAAGCACCACAGCAACAAGGATACCGCCAGAGGCAGCAATTCCTCGAAAATTGAAAGGTACGCTCATCGATTGATCAGTCGCAGCCATGTCTCTTCCTTTCAGTGAACGGCGCTGCCAGCGGCCAGTGTCATCGCGCTATCTTCGGTGATTTCATCGCCAATCAATTCGCCGACTATGCGATTGCTCCGCAAGACGATCACGCGGTCGCAGAGGCTCACGAGTTCTGGAAGTTCGGAGGAAAACACCATCACGCTGGTGCCGTTTTCGGCCAACTCAATCAACTTGCGGTGCATCTCGGCTTTGGCACCAACGTCTACGCCTCTGGTTGGTTCATTGACGATCACCACATCTGGATCCGGCGTCAGACAAGCGGCCATCATCACCTTCTGCTGATTGCCGCCGCTAAGCGATGCAGGCGTGCTGGCCAACCCACCAGACTTGATTTCAAATCGGTCCGAATACGCACGGGATGTATCTTGCACCTTCGCGCGCCGGATCAACCCCATACGGCTGAGCCGAGACAGGACAGGCGCGGTAATGTTGTCCGTCAATGCCCGGTATTTAAACAACCCGGATTCAGAGCGGTCTGGCGATAAGTAGGTGACCCCTGCGTCGATCATCTTGAGCGGCGCAGGGTTGGGAACGACGTTTTCCTTCACGTGCAGAGTTCCCGCGGCTGGAGCATCAAGCCCAAAGAGAAGGCGGGAAAGCTCACTCGCCCCCGAACCTTCCAGACCAAAAACGCCCAAGACCTCTCCCTGGTGCAAATCCAGAGTCACGTCGTTGAGGCCGCCAACACCTGACAACCCTTTGGCGCCAAAGGCGACGATGTCCCGGTTTGCGCCGCTTGACGCACGGCGCCTATGCAGCTCGCCCATGTCACGCCCAACCATGCGTTGCACCAAGTCCGCCTCGGTCAGACCCGCGTTCTCCAGCGTCTCAATGTACTCTCCGTCTCGCAGCACGGTTATCCGATCACTGATCTCGAGGACTTCCGGGATCCGGTGCGAGACAAACAAAACACTTTTACCTTCCGCCCGCAGTGACTTGATGAGATCTAATAGAGTTTCCGTTTCCTGCGCATTCAGGCTGGACGTTGGCTCATCAAGAATGATCAGGCGGCGGCTCTCAGAAATGGTCCGGAGGATCTCTACAATCTGCTTCTGCCCGGTAGTCAGTGAGGACATCAGCTGATCCGGCGCAATATTCAAATTGAAAAGATTGAGCTTGGCGGTTGCAAATTCATTCAGTGCCTTTCGGTTTACAAAACCGGCCCGGTTGCGTGTAGGCAAGTCGGGGGCGAGGTTCTCAGCGACGGTCAAGCCATTGAAGATCGCCAGCTCCTGGTGAACCATCGCGATACCGAGATCATCAGAAACGGCTGGAGAGAACCGCGTCAGCGTTTGACCGGCCACAACCACCTCGCCCTTCGAAGGGGCGGTCTCACCTCGCACCACGCGCATTGTCGTGCTTTTGCCCGCCCCGTTCTCGCCAAGGAGCGCGTGGACTTCACCGGCGCGTATGGAGAAACTCACATCCTTCAGCGCCTGAACCGGCCCGTAGGACTTGGACACATGCCTGAGTTCGACAAGATCTGGCATCTTTTCCTCCGCGAAGCAGGGCTTGGTCCCACGCGCTGGCAACTTCCTGCGCGCAGGACTTGTTCTCCTCAGTCGTACTGGGGGATGTTCTCATGCATGAACGACTCAACGTTCTCTGCATTGATGACCTGGGCACCCATGTAGATGACCTCGGGTGCCGAGGTGACGCCGGATGCTGTATTGTCTGCCGAGATCGGTACACCGGCCAAACCAACATTCGCATCGTTGAAAGCTTCGAGGATTTGGATCGCCATGAAGCTTTCCAATGCGGTCTTGTTAATGATCGAGCTATCGATCACACCATCCGCGATACACTCAAGAACCGGAGCTTCCCGATCGTTGACCACCACCGCGAGGTCAGCGATATCAAGACCAAGTTCCTCTGCCGCCAGACATATTCCGGTGCCCGATGAAGCGTCGAAGCCAACGATGGCGTCGATGTCCTCATAGGTGTTGAAGATCGCCTTGCCAGCTTCAATAGCATCTGCCGTATTGGCTTTGTCGTCAACGCGCCCGGCTTCCTGCCAATTGGAATTGGCGGTGACGTAATCGGTAAAGCCCGTGATCTTTGCGTCAGTGTTGGACGCGCCCCAGTTCCCACTTGCAACATAAGCACCTTCGGTTCCAGCGAGACGGATCAACTCTTTGGCCTGTTCCACACCGGATTGATAGTTGTCCAAACCAATAAAGGTCATCGCGCCGTGGTCGTCGACGGTCGCTTCGATAACAACGACGGGAATGCCTTGGTCCATCGCTCGTTTGATTGCAGGAACCGCACCTGGCTCCCAAAGCGATGTAATGATCCCATCAGGTTCTTTGGCGATCGCTTGCTCGACTGCTTCGGCATGACCTGCAGGATCCCAGCCCTGGGGGCCGGTTGTGCGGATCTCCACACCGAACTTATCGGCCGCATAGCGCATGCCAAGATGGTTATCGAGCAGATAAGGGTGACCCAGAAGTTGGGATGCATAGTAATAGACACGATCTTCAGCAAACGCGGAACTTGCCGCAACAATGACCGTTCCTCCGATCACGGCAGCCTTGAGCAAAGTCGAAAGTTTCATGGACTCCTCCCTTCGAAGAAATTATTTTCACGATTCCTTATTAGCATCGCATGAAATTTTATTGCAAGATAAATCTGTAGAATCTTATGAAATTGCAAGGCTCGCTTTGTGGCATTGATCTGCGGATGAGCCACGGACTGCATTAGCCGATGTCAGTGGCCGACCGCAGCCATGGCGTCAAATATGCGACGACGGTCGCTACTCGAGCGCAATCGAAGAAACGCCCGACTCGGAATTCCTGGCGTACGGGTGAGACTAAAATACAGGTTCGCGGCAAGTGGATGTATCGCTACCGAGCGGTCGACAAGGCAGGAAACACACTTGATTTTATGCTTTCTGAACGACGAAACGGCCCTGCAGCGAATAGATTCTTTGCCAAAGAGCTGTGGTCAAACGGCACTCCAAGCAATACCGTGGTCGATAAGAGCGATGCCAACGCAGCGGGAATTTCCTAGCACCACGACGTCTGGTGTTCGGCTGTATACCGAGATCGTCGGATAAGTGCGCCCGGTAAGACGGTGACTTTTGCCGTTCCAAAAGTTTGCGACAAATCCTCACTCGAATGCGCAACATAAACAAGTGGTTTGGCGACTATCTGTCACTGTACCCTAATTAATCAGATTCTGCGGATTGGGCGCACTATCGTCGGGTTTTGTACCCTTAATTCTAATATATCCACAGATTACACCGCGAGCGATCAGTCGCTGCTCCGCGCTGAATAGTGGGGCTATGCCTGCTGACATGCAACCGAAGAAGTGGAGGTTGTCCACAGGTCCGACAGTCTGGCAATTAAGGGGGCAATATTGGAATTAAGGGTACAATATGAAGAATAAGGGCGCAAAACCCTATTGATATCGTTGGAGAATTTCAGACGAGATTCCGATCAATTAGGGTACAACGACACGACCAGAGGTGCGTATTTGACGATCCATCGGTTTAGCGTGGCGTGATCTACCTTAACGCCACGCTCGGCCAGGATTTCTTCCAAGTCACGGTACGACACCGAATAGCGCAGATAGAAGAACACCGCGTGCAAAATCACGTCCCTTGGGAAATGAGCGCCTTTGAATGTGATTGTCACTGCTCGCCTCGTTCGAAATCCGAGACGCCAGTAACACGGAGGCGACGGGGCCGAAAGTTTGCGACAAAGCCTGTTCGAGTGCGCGCAACCAGAAATGCACTCGACCCGAGAGGTGGAAGCAAAGTTTGCGACAAAACCACCCCTTACCCTCTCTGCGCGCAAAAAACAATGATTTTGCACGTTACTTTTGCTACATACTCAAATTGCTATTATATCCGATAAGTATCCCTTATCATGTCTGATTGATTTTGCCGGGAAATGGGCACAATACTGCAATCGCACCTGTCGGTTTTCCTTAACTACTGGACTCGCGACTGCATTGGTCCAAAACCCGTAGACTCCTGCCCTGCCCGACACTCTGCTTCCGAAGAATCTGATCTGCCCGTCGCCGCAGCGCTTTAGCTGTGACCGGTTGGCCTTGAGCCGTCAAATCTGTGCGGGCTTGCGCAAGGGCCTCCCCTACGCGGTCCTTCAGCCCGTCGAGAACAGAGACCGGCTGCGGAGGTTTTGGTGTCACCATGGCTGTGTGCGCCGGTGCGATACGCACCTTACCCTTGGTCGGAGCCGCCTCGCGCACCGCCAAGACCGGCATATCGGCCAGCACAACGTTTTGTTCCGAGGCCGCGATTGCACAGGCTTCCAAGGCCGCCCGCCAGTCTCGAACAGATGTGCCTGCCGCAAGGTGATGTCCGTATTGCCCGGCCAGTTGCCCCAGCGCGGCCCAATCCAGAGCCCCGGTCATCGCCCGGACCCGTGTCCGATCAGGGTCCGACACGATCTTCACGATACGCCGATGGATCGAGGCCAGGCACGCCATTGCCCTGGGATCGACCGGATCAACCGGGGTGACGCGGTGGGGCGTGGCACAGCGGGCACAACAGGTAAGTGACAGGCCGGTCACAGGCAAGGGCTCCTGGCAGTGGCTGCACGCCCGCTCAAGCCACACGTGATGCGTCAGGCACACCGGACCGCCCATGCGCCAGTGCAGCGGCCATAGCGGCGTGGCCGTGGCCAGGCACAGGGGACAAAAGCGCCGGGTGCCATCTAACAACCGGAATGGCCCGATCCGCCATGGAGCAGCTGTGACCCGAAGCCGATCCGCAAGCCTGGGCGCCTCCTCGACCCACGGCAACACCATCGCAGATAACCGCGCAACATCGATGCCAGTGCACCGGGCCAGCGCCTCCAGATGGGCGTGATCGGGTCGATCGCTATCTGCGGGGCCGTTTTGCTGGCCCATCCACCACCACATGCGCCGTTCCGTCCCAAAATACAGCGCCTCCAGCTGACTCAACCAGCCCGAAAGGCTTTCTCCGGCCCGAGGCGTAGGGACAAATGGCAATTTGTCAGGCAAGGGCCTGCCATTCCCCCGCAGCTGCGGCTTCGAGACCCTGTAACGTAATACGCTCTTCACCCCCGACCGCTGCCGCCGCAGCCGTCGTCAGCAGATGGAACACATCCCCCGTGATACCGCCCGACAGGGCCACAAGCGCCCGCATCACAGCCCTGTCCTGCACCGGGCTTGGGGCGCGCAACGGCATTGCGGCCACTATACTGCACACCAGATCCGCGAATGCCTCATTGTCGCGCCAGACCCGCAGGCCATGCTTGTCAAACCGGCTGTCGACCTGGGTATCCAGCTTCAGAACATGCAAGGAGGCATCGGTGCCAAAGGCGATCACGGGCATTTCGAGCTCATTGGCCAGAAACTTGATCAGGTTCAGCAGCGCCTGAACATCCCGCACCCCCGACGCCCCCACATGCTGGAACTCATCCAGCAGAAGCGCTGCCGGCTGCAGGTGCCGCAACAGCCGAAGGGCGGCAATCTCGATCTGGTCCAGCGTGTCCCGCGGGCGCGCAGGGGCGCCCAGCCGATCCAGAAGATGTGCGTAAAACCGCCGCTCATCAGGTCGGGCCGGCAGTTGCATCGACACCAGCGGATGCGGCCTGTCGCTGCCAGGCACCGCAAAGCCGTCCGCATGATCCCGTTCCAGTTTGCGCCGGATCAGGGTTTTTCCCATGCCGGACGGCCCATGGATCAACAGCGAGCGCATCCGGGACACCCTGGGCCGCTGCAGCAACTCCTCGACTCGCCGCACTGTCTGCATCGCCAACGGGTAGCTCACCCAACGATCAGACCGGATAATCCGCCTGCGCTCCGCGTCGCCCAGAGCCGCCAGCGGGCGTATTGCGGGCGGTAAATGCGAAAAAGATGCGTTCATGTCCTCACCAGAGTTCGGAATCGTAGATTTTCGGCACATAATCCGGGTCCGGCGGATCGGTCTCAGCCCCGGATACTGGCGCGCCCAGCCCTTCATGTGCATCGGTTCGGCGCTGTTCAGCACGCCGCGCCGCCCGGCTCTTTCCGGATGCGGCCGACACCAGGTGGCGACCTGCCTCAATGGCGTCGAACACGGCAGCCTCATTTGCCGTTCCCTGCCCTGCCTCGCGCAACGCAGCAAGGGCCGCCCGGTGCTCCCAAAGGGTGATTGGTGGGCGATCCGCATGTTTGGTGGTTAACCGCTCCAACCGCCCTTCCGGCGTCTCAAGCCAGACACAGGACAAATCCCGGGGATCATAGCGCACCGGCAGTTTGCCGGGCTTTGACGCCGCCCAGACCGCCATTTCCGGATGCCAATAGGCGATATTGAACAACTGCAGGCCGTCGCGGCGTGGTGTGCGGTACGCGAAGGGCAGGAAATCGAGCAACAACCGGTCCGGATCTTTTGGAGTTCTGGGCACCCACCCTGTTGCCTCGGCCGCTCTCCAGGCGCTCAACGGCGTGCGTCCAAGCGCCGTATGTACCCGGTTGTGGTAGACACCGGTGATCCGGCCTGCGAGCCAGGTTTCCAGCTCAGCGCGCGTCATGACGGCTCGGGCCTCGCTTTCATACGCCCCTTTTTCGACCGGGTTAGAGAACGTCGTGCCTGGCAACAGATGGCATTCGGTCATCAATGTGCCCATCAAGCGCTCGATATGGCCACCCCACCAGGGCGCACCCGGCGGGCGGAAATCCAACGCCATACCGTATTGTTCGCACCCCCGTTTCAATGCAACAGCCCGAAACTCTGCCGCATTGTCGAGCTTGATCGTGTCAAAAAGCCCTGTACAGGGCCAAATATGTGCGAGATTGCGCGCGGCCAGCCACTCCGCCTTGTCCCCGACGGCCTGTGCAATGACCAGGGCCACCGACAGGCGGGATGGTGGGTCCAGAGAGACAACAAATCCCAGCACCATGCGGGTGGCAACATCCAGGACCAACGTCAGCCAGGGTCGGCCGATCGGTTTGCGCCGAACATCATCGACCAGTTGGACATCAACAAGCGTGTGATCAATCTGCACGACACTGAGGGGCATAGTGGCCTGGAGAGACCCTCTGGACGGCCCAACCTTTGACTGAGCAGCCCTATACCCCTCCCGTGCCCGTGTCAGTCTGACCTGATTCAGGCACAAGGCACGGGTTCTGACCGCCTTCAAACTCGGTGGTTTCAAACCCTGCGCCCGGCAGAGCCTTGAAATCTCCCGATGTACAGCAGACAGGACAGGCTTTTGTCGCGACCCATAAAACCGGTCCAGCTGATCGGCGATGATGACCTCAACCGCATCCGAGAGCAAACGATGCCCCTTTGGACGACCGCCTTTTGCAGGGACCAGTGACACCGTCCGGGGATCTTCCGAATATCTGTTCAGCAGCCGGTACACCCAGGCCACGGAGAGGTTCAGACGTCGGGCCGCCCGTGCAACCTCGGCCCGGTTGCCCCGTCGCTGACTCAGGGAGCGGATTTCCCGCTCACGGCGCACGGCCTCCGCCCAACGGGCTTCGTCAATCGCCTCAACACCACCCATTCGTCTCCGCCGCGCTGAAATCTGCCATTTTGTAAACAAGTATTGGCACAAATCCAGCGTGAGTCTACACTTAAAGGACCAGCACAGCACAAGGCCAACCATGAAAAATGGTCTCAACAAGCAAGAGCAGTCTACAGGTTTGGGAAAATCGACACATGAAGCCCCCTGCGCCCTATCTCCCCGCCGCCTCCCCTGCCCTGTCCGCAGACGATCAGGAGGCGCTCACCGATCTTTACATCCGCGGCACGCCACCCAATACGTTGCGCGCCTACGAGCGAGATCTGCTCTACATCACCGCCTGGGCCAATGTGGCCTTCAAGAAGCCGCTTGAATGGCCCGAGCGCCAGGATATCGCGTTGGCCTTCATTCTCGATCATGCCCGAGATCTTAATGACGCCGCGCCCGAGGACCGCGCGCGCCAAGCCGCAGAGGCACTGATCGCTAAGGGCTTACGCAAGTCTCTCGCCTGCCCGGCCCCCTCGACGCTGGACCGGCGCATTGCCTCATGGCTGGCCTTTCACCGGATGAAAAACCTCGCCTCCCCGTTTGACGCGCCGCAGGTGAAGCAGGCCCGTGCCAAGGCGCGCCGGGCTGCAGCCCGGCCCCAGGCCCCGAAATCGCAGCACCCGATCACCCGCGATATTCTCGAACAGCTATTGGCCACGTGCCGCGGCTCCCGTCGGGATTGCCGGGATCGGGCGCTGCTGATGTTGGGGTGGGCGTCAGGTGGCCGTCGCCGGTCTGAGATTACCGGGCTGATGCGCGCGGATGTCTCTCTCAAGGAATTCGACAAAACCGGGCTTGTCTGGATTGCGCTGCTGGAAACCAAGAGCACAGCCAAGGGCGAGACGCCGCGGCTGGTGTTGAAGGGCCGCGCAGCCCAGGCGCTGGTGCATTGGATCGAGGTGGGAGGTATCAGCGACGGCCCCTTGTTCCGGCCGATTTCAAAAGCCGACCGGGTATTGAAACGCCGCCTCAGCCCCGATGCGATCGCGCAGATCGTGAAACACCGGCTAAAACTGGCGGGGCTGCCAGAAGACTTTGCCTCGCCCCACGGGCTGCGTTCAGGGTTTCTGACCCAGGCTGCGCTGGATGGCGCACCGGTCCAGGCCGCCATGCGCCTGTCCCTGCACCGCTCGCTCGCACAAGCGCAGAAATACTACGATGATGTCGATATCGCAGAAAACCCGGCGACCGATCTGTTGGGGTGAGAGAACGCGTGGTTTCGCGGCGAAACTAACCGATCTGATCGGCAAGCTTTTCCAGCAATGTCTCGACGGTTCTGCGGTCGAGACTGCGGCCCTCCAACAGAATGCGCACTTCCTCAGGTGCGACTTCAGCGCTTAGCGTTCCGCCCTTTTGAAGCGACACAGGATCAAGGCGCTCAACCAGTCGCGGGCGGCCCCCGCGTGCCTTGTCGCGCGGTTTGTCGAGCGTTGCCTTCACTGCACTTTCCAGCAGCTTCCACTCCGACCGAGCATCAAACACCTCGGCTCGGTCCAACGCGTCTCGCAAACGGGGTTGAGCGCCGTTGCGCAAACCTGCGGCGAGTTGCAGACCGGCTTTTTCTGTCAATTCGGTCGGATACTGAAGCATATCACCCAATGCTTCGTGGACCATTGCAAAGCTGCGCACCTTGGATCGCTTGGCCTTGGAGGCAGTCGAGAACAGCGTGTTGACCGCGTCTTCTACCGAGTCGAAAACCCCCTGCCCTGCGGCCAGCACAGCGATGCGCCCCCTCTCGTAGTGGCTGAGGTTGGAGCGGAGCTCATTCTCTTCCACCATCGAGACATAGGCCGTCTGCCCTGCCCCGGCATCACGCACGAAAGCCGGAATTTCCACAAACCGGGGATCGGTCATGGACAGGCGTCGAAAGGCCTCATACCTGCGATATCCGGAGATCAGGCCATAGCCGTCCTCCAGCCTGGCCACTTCGACCGGCGCGCGCAACCCGTGCACGCGCACGGAATCGATCAGTTCAACCAGTGCCTCTTCTTCGACATCCAGCCGATCACGCCGGATATGATCCGGCTCGATCTGGTCCAGCGGTATCTTCTGCGCCACCAGCCCGTCGCTCCGGGCCGCGCGCCAGCGTTCTGCGTCGCCTTGATCTTGCGCCAATGCTGCGCGGTCGGTGACGGCGGTCATTCCGGACAATGCCGCGGCCTCGCCGGCGACCTGCGCAATTGGCGGCGTAGTGGCACCGGTTTCAAAAGGGTTGGCTTGCGGTTTCGCGGCGAAACCGGCCTCGAGTTCCTTAAGCTCGGACGCATCCGGTGCTGTCAGTCTTCTGCGTTTAGCCATTTGCCTGTTCCTCCATCTGCGCGTCGCGCCACCAGCAGCCGATCAGCAATTCCTTGAACTCGGCATAGGTTCTGTCGAATGTTTCACGGCCGCGCACATAGGTTTCGCGGTTGAACTCGCGATAGTCCGCCTCGTAGATCCCGTTGACCTGTTCGCCCGCCTGCCCGACCAGCGCGGTGTAATCCTGACGGTACGCATTCATGAAATCCCCGAAATAGGCCTGGATGACATTGGCCATATCGGTCTGCTGGCTGGCATCGAAGCGGGTAATGATCGCCCGCACTACATCCCATTCGAACTTCATCTCAGGTAAACCCGCAGCCCGTTGCGCCGCATTTTCACCGTCTTCGATACTGGCGAAGGTCGAATAGAGCATGTCAAAGAATCGCCCTGTCGAGTCGAACTCCAGGAAAGACGCCCCCAAAGGGACCAGCAGGATATCCGCAGCCGCAAGGGCGTTGATGGTCAGGTAGCCGAGGGCAGGGGGCGTATCCAGGAATATGACATCGTACTCGTCCAGAACGCCGTCATCGTTCAGGAAATTGGTCAGCCCGTCCCACAGAGGCCAGCTGCGCAACCCCATGCGCCAGACGGGGATCTGGAATTCGGCCCAATAGAGGTTCAGCTGCGCGCCGATCAGGTCGATATTCGGCCAGTGGGTTTTCTGGATCACGTCCCGGGGCAGGGTGGTCAACGCCTCGCGTAGGGTTTCGTCCAGGGGTATTTCCGGTTGATCCGCAGCCGCGCGAACCGTGTTCTCCTGCTGCACCGCATGGGCGTAATCCTTGGCGATCAGGGGAAACACGGTTTGCCATTCATCCGCAACTTTACCGCCCAGAATCGAGGTCATCGAGCCCTGGCTGTCCAGGTCGATCACCAGCACCTTGTACCCGTCCAAAGCGGCGGACATGGCCAGATGCGCTGCAGTGCTGGTCTTGCCGACCCCGCCTTTGAAATTAGCAACCGAGACCACCTTGGCGGGCAGCCCTTCGGGCCGATAGGGCAGGTACTCTTTGGTGCTGACCCCTTCGCTGGCGAAATACTGACGCAGGGCCAGAACTTCTTCCAGCGTAAACCACTTGGACCCGCCTTCCCCCTCGCCCTGCGGCAGATCCGGGTTGGCTTTCAACACACGCCGGAGATGCGCCGGGGCGACCGGGATGAGGTATTTGGTGATCTCCCATGTGGAAAATCTGCGCAGTCGTTTTTCCCCGTCCGGGGCGTATCCACGCCGGGCCAGATCATCACGCCCCTTGGCGCAAAACGCCGCCGCTTTTGCGAATCGCTGGGTGCCGATAGGGTCGGGCAAACGGCTGGCTGCTGCCTTGGGATCGAGGTTCAGATACGGGGGCAGGCTGGGTTGCGTTGGTTTGTTCACTGTCGATGCCTCAGAGTATGTTCGCCTTATCAGCGTATATTCCTCAAACTAACGTACATTGTTTGGTTCGGCTATCCTTGATCGCAGATTTTATGGGATTTCTGGGCGGTCTGATTCGGTTTCGCGGCGAAACCAATCAAAATCCAAAGAAAATATAGCAACAAAGAGTTTGGAATCTTTAAGAGTCTTTAAAAACTTTGGATCCTATTTATCTCACAAAAACATAAAGGTAACCCTGTTTGGGTGCCTGAATACAGGCTGATAAGGACCCGGATGCAGGATGAAAGGTACCCGTCTGCAGGTTCAATGGAACCCGTCAACAGGAACAAGGGACCCGATTCTCGGGAGGACTCTGGGAGGCTCGAATGGAGTCTAATTCACCGGTTTTTTGCCCGATTGACTCATTTTGACTCCGCTATCTGCGATGTATTGTGGCCATCAAATAGGTAAACGGGCTGTTCTGCCGTTTAAGGTACCTGTCTACGGGACGCGGTATATCCTGTAATTGGGCACCCGATAGGAATTGAAATGCGGGTACCTTTCGTGGCACATATATACAAACGAGCAGTCAGGCAGGGCAATGCCGGAAACCCAGGTCGATATGGATCAGCTCTCGGGCGCGCTTCGCCGCGAGACGGTTAAGAAGAATGTCGCCGCTATTCATATCAGCGGCAAACTCACTCTGTTGCAGCGCAAGCTGTCCAATGTTCTGCTGCTGAATGCCTATGACACCTTAACCTCGGCCACTACCCATACGATCGATGCCCGGACGCTGGCGATGATGGTGGGCTATAACTCGAACGATTTCGACACGCTCCGGTCCAGCCTGCGCGCTTTGGCCGAAACCGTGGCCGAATGGGACATGCTGGATGAAGAAGGGCGGCAGGAATGGGGGGTGTCGTCGCTTCTCAGCTTTGCCAAGCTCAAGAATGGTATCTGCGAATACGCGTATTCTCCGGCGCTGGCGCAAAAGCTGTTCGACCCGAAAATCTATGCGCTGATCAACGTGCATATTCAGCGCAATTTCAGCTCGGGGCATGGGTTAGCGCTCTACGAAAACTGCTATCGCTTTGTGCGCACCGGATCGACCGGTTGGTGGACGTTGGATGTCTTTCGCAAGCTGATGGGTGTGGATGGTAGCGACTATTACGGCAGCTTCAAACACCTGAACGCCAAGATTATCAAACCGGCCGTGACCGAGGTGAACAAAAGCTCGGACATCGTGATCGAGCCTGAATTCCGCAAAAAGGGCAGGGCGGTCGCCGATCTTCGCTTTCTGATCCGCGAGAACCCGCAGATGGCGATGTTCCAGATCGATGACAGTGACGGGGTGCGCAACCTGCAGGTTTACAAAACGCTGCGAAAGCAGGGCGTCGCGGATCGTCTGGCACGGCAATGGATTGCTGAACATGGCGAGGACTATGTGCAGCAAAAGCTCGACTATATGACCGAGCGGCAGCGGGATGTTAAGTCGGCGGTCGGGTATCTGTCTGCGGCACTGCGCGATGATTACCAGGCGCCTGACACGCCCGAGCCGGTGGAGCCAAGCCCTGAAACTCTGGAAGCGGCCCGTAAACGGGCAGAGACCAAGGCGCGCGAGGATCAGGCCTATGCGGCCCGCGTGGCAGAGCGCACCGAGCGGGCTCGGAAACTGGCTGTTGTTGAAGATCTGGTTTCGCGGCGAAACCCGACCCAGCGCGATGCGGACAAGAGGTTGTTTTTGTCTGGCCTGACTGACGATCTGGATCGCGAACACTTCCGCGCGCATGGGTGGAGGTCGGCATTGAACGCAACGGCGATTTTCGCGTTCTGGGAAGAGCTGGAACCGGGTGTATTCGAAGACCATGGATAGTTTGAAACAGCTTTGAAACATGGGCTGTGTTTCAAAGTGGCAACAAAGGCCGATATTCGAAAAAATCTCACCCTGTCTACTGAAAGAACCCACGAAAAAAGTGCATGTGTTGTGATGGTGAAGTTCAAGTATTGCTTTCAGTTTGCAGGGTCTTCGATTTCAGTTGGTCGGATGTTGACTTTCAATTGGTCGGTGCCGTACTTTCAATCGGACGAGAAGAAGTCATTCGAACATGTATCCAAGATTTGCTAAAACCAGAATAGAAGAAGCGTTGTCTGACACGCGTGTTGTTCTGATCTCCGGACCTCGACAGTCTGGCAAAACAACCCTGGCAACAGAAATCGCCTCTGACAAAGCTCCCTTTCTAACATTGGACGATGCGACTGTGTTGCAATCAGCTATAGATGATCCTGCCGGTTTTGTTCGCGGGTTGGACCGGGCGGTTATCGATGAGATTCAGCGAGCCCCAGACCTCCTTCTGGCAATCAAAAAAACGGTGGATGATGACAAAAGGGCAGGGAGGTTTCTGCTGACCGGTTCCGCCAACCTAATGACCATTCCCAAGGTCGCGGACTCTCTTGCCGGGAGAATGGAAATTGTCCGTCTCCTACCTCTCAGCCAGACGGAAATCCTTGAAACGAAATCGGGCTTTATCGACCGGGCATTCGAAGCCAAAGCCCCTGTCGTAGACCAGCCGGTCATTGGCGATGAACTTGTTGAGACAGTTCTTTCCGGTGGCTACCCTGAGGCTCTTGGACGGAAAAGATGGGGGCGAAAGCAGGATTGGTACCATGATTATCTTGATGCGATTGTACAACGAGACGTTCGCGATGTGGCCCAGATCGAACAGCTCGCAATCATGCCAAAACTACTGGCAGTTCTGGCAGAGCATTCTGGTCAACTGGTCAATTACTCAGGGATCGGTGCTGCCATAGGTCTGAATCACGTAACCACTCAGAAATACGTGCGGGTTTTTGAAAACCTTTTTCTCGTGCACAGTTTGCAGCCGTGGTTCACCAATCGCCTGAAGCGGCTGACCAAGTCCCCCAAGTTGCACTTCCTGGATGCAGGCCTTTTGGCGGCCATGCGCAGCATTACGCCGGGCACCGTCAAAAGGACAAGACACCCTTCGGGTCGATCCTCGAAACATTTGTGTTCAGCGAGTTGCGCAAGATTGCCACCTGGAGCGAGCAAAGATGCACGTTCTCGCACTTCCGCGATAAAGACAGAAACGAGGTGGATATCGTTCTCGAAAACAGGCGTGGCGAGATCGTTGGGATTGAGGTGAAGTCATCTGCAACAGTTACTTCCAGCGACTTTTCCGGGATGCGTAGATTGGCACAGGCTTGCGGTGACAAATTCATCCAGGGATTCGTTCTCTTCGACCACGATCAGGTTATACCCTTCGCGGACAACATGTTCGCAGTTCCAATTTCCAGCCTTTGGGCAACGAGTTGATGGACGCGCAAAGCCAAGGAATGGCAGGGGCCTATGAGCAGCCTCATCTGACTGGTCCAAATTGATTGTTAGTGCACGGTTGGCCTTGGTTTCATCAGCACAATTGCTTGCCGCTATGGGCATCAGTTAAGAAGGTTGTTTATGCCTGTGACATAGGTGTGGAGGAAACCCCAAGTCGGTACTGGCACCATATGGTAGACGCCCACTGATAGGTACACAGCTAACAGCGGAAAGTAGACCGAAGTACGAACTTCTCCTCCCACAGTCGGATCACCTTGTTGTTTTGCCAGTGCGAAGACGACGAAAAGCAGCGCAAAGATTTGAATAGATACCCATCGCCCCCAATCCGCGCCTAGCAGATACAAGGGCAGAAATGCAGCGAAGCTCAACGCCAGGGCAAATACCGCACTGGAGTTAGAAACGTGCTTACGCAAAAGCCAAATCAGCGACCCGAAAAGAAATGAAACCCACAGTGCCGCAAGTCCAAAATTCTTAACTCCACCAAATATTGCTACGAGATTCTGTCCTTCATTGACAACGGATCGAAAGTCCAGTTCCAGCCAGGCGATTGCGCCCCCGCAAATTTCTTGTTTCACACCGGTTGCCACTAAACGCTGGCATATCGGGCTCACATCCGAAACGCTCACATTGAGAAGCGAAAAGATTGTTACGGCGGCGGTTATTAGCCCCAATGTGCCAATCCAGACATAAGCCTTACCACGCTCAAGAAGTAACCAAAGAACGACTGCCGCAGGAACAACAAAGGCGGCGTTGGCTTCGTGGAATGAGATAGCAATGCCAAGCAGCAAGGCTGAGGATGCCAGGCAAATATTTGATGGTGGAGCTCTTCTTGGGAGCAGCAATGGTAAGAAAACCAGGTAACCGAGCCACTCCTTTCGAAACGGTGCATCCGGGTCGGTTACCCAAAAAACGACAAGCGCCGGGCTTAGCAACGCAAGCGTTAAGCCATCAGTCAAGCCTCTTGAAACTGCGAGGTAGAGGAGCCCGCACAAAAGTAAGACAAGCATTCCGAATTGAGCGAAGCCGAGCAGATAAACGGGACCGATGCCTGTGAGTTCACTAAGAAACAGAAAGGTCTCACCCGAAATACCGCGTCTGACTGGACCAGCGGCAAAGTTTATCAGCCAATCCCCTTGCAGGTAGTAGTGACCACCATCTCGAATAGTTTTGTAGTGCCGCCACGCAATGTAAACAAAGGATGAGATATATACGCCAAACAGTAGCAGGGCATTGAGTGCTGGCTTTTTCATCTCACACCTTAAAAGGCTTTTCGCCAAGCGCATTTGGGAAAAACCTAAAACCAAATCAAACTGGACGTAACAAAAGCTTGGCTAGTCAAATTGTCAAGTTAGGTCGGATAGTCTGGGGCATTCGAAGTTCGTTGAGACAACAACAGCTTAGATAGTGCATCATTGTTCAAGGAAGTGCGGTATTTCCCGGTATTGATCGGCTTCCAGAAACTCAGATTTGGGCATGACTCCCTGCTAAATCCACTCGATGGAGTTTGGCATGAAGCTCCGTGTGAGGTGGTCAAAATTGACGTGCAATAGAACTGAGAAACATGTTGCCGATGACCGAAGAAGCTCAATCTGGTACCGTATCGACAGGAATCTTTGGTTAATCGATGGACTATTGGACAGATACAATGGAACAGTGGGCTGGAGCCACAATAGGTTTGATTTCAGTTCTTGGCTTGGCATCAACTTCACTCGCGGAAAATGTAACGCTAGACCAACTGCATGTGTCGGACCTGCCCTTTGTATCGTATTCTTGGGGGTCCCATGCTGGCCCGATGCCCGAGGGAAATAGTGTTCTGAGCTTATCTGATATGATGGTCCGCTCAGTTGGCGTCGATGTTTGGTATGGGCAATCCCATGACTTGGTCATTATTTCGGGCAGAATAAATTCACAAACTGATAGCGCAATAGAATTTAGCGTCCCCCTTGATACAGGCGAAGACTTCTCTCCACTCGGATTTGACGGCGTCAACGTCCAGATTGATATCAACGAAGAAACTCGAACTTGCGGGCCGAGTATTGACCCAAAATTACTTGAACCCAGTGATTTCGAGTTTGCAACGGCCCGAGTTACGACAGACACAGGAATAGCAACAGATTTGCGTATTGGTCCACTGTTGGTTGCGCCATTGGGTTCAAGCATCGATCCGGCTTGTAGTCCCTAGCTGTGCACGGTCATCTCGACTTCTATTCTGGATACGCGGGAACTGGCATCGATATTGTTGGGTATTCAGGGGCTAACTACACTCTGCCAGATTCACGCCCCTGCATGCTCCACTTGCCGTGCCAGTGCTATCAGCCGCTTACGCTCAGCCAATAGTGCTTTTGCACCCTCAGATTACCGAGCATAAGAACCGCAGAGGCAAGGTGATCAAGCGCACGCACTCGATCCCTAACTCGTTGCCCGAAGTCCAAAATAACAATTTAGTGGATTAAGGCTTCAACTGGCATAGTCCACACAAATCTGAACTGGAACCCTTGCTCTAAGCGCATGATGCATACCTTCTACATCTTTGAAACTTGCCCGTTCTGTGTGCGTACCCGCATTTTGGCTGGCTGGAAACGGCTGTCGCCTGAGCTCATCTATGTTTCACCGGGCCGTATTCCGCCCGAACTGGAGGGCCGAGTCGATAGGCTGACTGTTCCCATTCTGGTCGATGGTGAAACGCTGATCCAGGACAGCAACGAAATCATTCGTCACTTTGACACGATGGGAACCCGGATACTGCCCTCATATGGCACAAGTCCGGAACTGGAAGAATGGCGCGCATCCTTTGCTGCGCCACTCAACGCGCTCTGTTATCCACGGATGCCACACTTGAACCTGCCGGAGCTGACATCCCCTGAAGTTAAGGCCTTCTTTGAAAGAGCTATGCCAGAGCGGATTGGAATGACGTTTTCGGATGCGTTCGCGGAGACACAGCGGTTCGTGTGTGAAGTCGAGACCGCATTGCCAGAGGCAGAATCTTTTTTGACAGGCATCAACATAAGTTTTGACACTGTGGGGTCGACTCCGGCTCAGTGCAGAATAGGGCGCTAAGAGCTTCTAGCCCCGTTGACCCTTCGCTGCACGATGCTCGAACTTGTGAGATGCGGACAAAGGGTGCTTTCGCGATTGCGGCCCAAAAGGCTGCTTTGAGTTTTCTGGCACTCAGAGATGAGAGTCAGAACGTTCCTTTAACCAAGTCATAACTTCGGCAACGGCCCGGTTCGTTCTCACGGTTCGCGGCATGAGGACGTAGAAGTCTCTTCCACCGGCTTCCCATGTCTTGCCCACCTCTACGAGGCGACTGGTTTCGAGGTCATGAGCCACCAGAAAGCGGCTTACCAACGCTACACCTTGCCCGGCGATGGCCGCATCAACTGCGAGTGACGTCTGGCTCAGGCGAAGGCTACGCGGTGCCTGTTCACTCATCCCCAAATACTCAAGATACCTCGGCCAAAGATGATGGGTGTCATGTATTTTCGGCAGCTTGGGCAGAGCTTCTGGATCGGGAGGGTTGCGTCCATCGCCTGCGAGTGATGGCGCAGCCACTGCGACCAGAGATTGCTTGAACAACAATGTAGCGTCCAGCGACGCGCCAAATGGCGGCGATCCTTGACGCACCGCAAGGTCGATCCCGTCGCTGTGGAAGCTGGACACCTTCTCCGTGGCCAATATCCGCAAATCAATGCTCGGATGAGTTTCAGTGAAGTCCGGAAGATTGGGGATCAGCCATTTCGCCGCAAAGGTAGGGGTGACACTGATGATAACCTTGTGCGGCTCCGGCTTCAGTTCGGCTGTTGCGGATCTCAGGTCCGCGAACACTGCCGCAATCCGGCTGTGAAAGCTGCGCCCGACCGACGTGAACGCCAGACCCTTCGGCACCCGCTCAAACAGGGTTAGTTCCAGATGCGCTTCGAGCTGGCGAACATGCTGCGCAACAGCCCCTTGCGTCACGCCCAACTCATCGGCGGCAGCACGAAAGCTAAGACGACGGCCAGCAGCATCAAAGGCACGTAAACCATTGAGAGGAGGGAGTTCGGTCATATCGCAATAGTATTTCTATTGTCATAAAGCATCAATTCTCAATCGCACTCCAGCCAGTTGTCCACAATAATGGCTCCAAACATAGAAGGATTCCAGAGATGTCAGTAGAAAAAGTAGCTCTCATTACGGCAGGTGGCAGCGGCATGGGAGCAGATGCAGCACGCAAATTGGCGCAGGACGGGTTTAAGGTCGGTATCTTGTCGTCTTCCGGAAAGGGGGAGGCTCTCGGCGTTGAACTCGGCGGCTTTGGCGTTACGGGTTCCAATCTCGACAGCGATGCGCTGACTGCGTTGGTCGAGGGGGCGACGGATCGCTGGGGCCGCGTCGACGTCTTGGTGAACTCTGCTGGTCACGGACCAAAAGGTCCGGTCCTGGAGATAAGCGACGAGGATTGGCACCAAGGCATGGAAGTCTACCTTATGAATGTGATCCGCCCGACCAGGCTGGTCACACCCGTGATGCAAGCGCAGGGCAGCGGGGCAATCATCAACATTTCGACCTTTGCGGCGTTCGAACCTGATCCGCTCTTTCCTACATCTGGTGTCTTCAGGGCCGGGCTTGCTGCATTCACCAAGCTGTATTCTGACAAATATGCGGCAGAAAACATCCGTATAAACAATGTTCTTCCAGGCTTCATCGACAGCCTGCCGGAAACCGAAGATCGCAAAGCGCGTATCCCAATGGGGCGCTATGGATATGCCGCTGAAGTTTCCTCCCTGATTTCATGGCTCGCCTCGGAACAAGGCGGTTACATGACCGGTCAAAACCTGCGCGTCGATGGAGGATTGACCCGTGCCGTCTGACACCATTGTCATTGCGACATCCCGTGAACGCCTCATCTTTGCGGTCAAATGGGGCGCATCGGCCATTCAAATCCTGGGATATACCGCCACAGGATTTGGATGGACGCCTTGGAACCTTTACCTTTTCCTTGTCGGTGTTCTGGGATGGTTTGCCGTTGGCGCACTATGGAATGACAAGGCATTGATGTTGGTTCACCTTGTGGCTCTTGGCGCAATGTTTGCGGGCATGACAAGCAGCTGACGTAGCATAGCGGCCATTGGTTCCCGGCGCAGCATCGGTAAAATGGCTCTCTGGCCGATTTCGCCGCATGCTGGATGAATGTCCGGTGTTGCCGCCGCGCCAGGTTTCATGGGTTTTCCGCTTTCATCTTCCGCCATCTGTATTCGCCGGTCAGGATAATATGCGCCCATCCAAGGGGTGAGATGTGCGCAAGGAGATAGGCGGGTGTTTCCAATCCGGCTTTTTCCCGTGCGATGACCGCAGACCCGAGTTGCTTGGTGTTCCAGTAGATGATGATGGCGGTGAGCAGGTTCAATCCGGCGATCCGGAAGTGTTGGCCCTCTGTGGTGCGATCTCTGATTTCTCCCTGCCTGCCGATCCGAAGAGCACTTTTCAAGGCATGATGCGCCTCGCCTTTGTTAAGGCCAATATTGGCGCGACGCTGCATATCGGTATCGAGCGACCATTCGATGATGAACAGTGTGCGCTCGATACGCCCGATCTCCCGAAGGGCGATGGCCAGATCATGTTGCCGTGGCCGTGCCGCCAGTTTCTTCAAAAGTTGGCTTGGCTGCATCCTGCCAGAGAGCATGGTCGCAATGCAGCGCAGCACATCTGGCCAGTTTGCGATAATCGTATTTTCTCGGATTTTGTCGCCCACCAAGCCCTTCAGCTCAGTCGGGACACTGCGCCGATCAAAGACATGCAACCGTTTAGACGGTAAATCCCTGATGCGCGGGATAAACAGATACCCGAGAAGCGAGGTCGCAGCAAAAACAAGATCTGTGAAGCCGCCCGTGTCGGCATATTGCTCTTTGATCTGTTTTCCCGTTGGGTTCATCAGCAAGCCATCCAGGATGTAGGGTGCTTCGTTCACCGTTGCCGGGATGACCTGCGTGGCGAAGGGGCCATATTGATCTGATACATGGGTATAGGCTTTCAGGCCAGGTTCGTGACCGTACTTCGCATTGATCAGATTCATCGCTTCGCCCTGTCGCGTGGTGGGGAAGAATTGCCCATCACTGGAAGCGGTTTCACCGGCACCCCAGTATTTGGCCATTGGCAACTGTGCCTGCGCTTCGATCACAATGGCCAATGCCCGATTGATGGCCTCGCTTTCCACATGCCAGTTCGAGAGCCGTGCCAACTGAGTAAAGCTGTGCGTGCTGCTGGCCCCGGCCATTTTGCTCAAGCCGAGATTCAGGCCCTCTGCCAGAATGACATTCAAAAGGCCAAGCCTGTCTTTGCACGGTGCCCCGGTGCGCAGATGGGTGAAGGCATCAGTGAACCCGTGTCATTGTCCACGTCCATAAGGATGTCCGTGATCCGCACCTCCGGCAGGCGGCGATAAAGATCAAGGATGAGGCTATCGGCCTCAGCGGGTACATCAGCTTCAAGCCGGTCAACGCGCAATCTGCCATCCTCGATAACACCGCCGGGAAGGCTTCCGTTTTTGACTGCCATCGCAAGCCTGTGCAGCCCGTCTTCCAGGCGTTGTTTTCGATCTGCGATCCAGACTTCCGGTTCCAATGGCATCGACAAGCCCATGGTCTGCGCGGCCTCGACCGGAACCAAAGCCTGTTTCATATCAGAATAGCGGCGCGAGTGGGCAAGCCAAACATCCCCGGATCTGAAGGCTTCGCGCAGATGGAACAATACCGCAACGACCCATAGTCGGTCTCGATTGCTTTCTGGATTCCGCAAGTGACTTCGCCATTTCGACTGTGGCTGAAGAAAGGGCGCAGAGCGGCTTGGAATATCGCGCTTGGCGCGGATCACATCGGTCGCCGCCAGCAACGGCTCAGCCACACTGGCCCCCGCGATGTCCAATGCTGCCAGCATGCGTGGGGCATAGAGCTTGAACCGATGATAGCCCTGCTCGACATAGCCCAGTGCATCCGCCTTGACGGTCTTACCGAGTGCCCCCGCCGTTGCGACGAGGCGTTCCAGAGCATCCCAGCCACAGGATGCATCTACGGCACTGGCGACAGCCACCTCATCACCTTTGGTCAACAACAATGTCGTGCCCAAAGCCTCAAACCCGGCCAAGGTCGCTGCGATCTCCGATTGCGCGTCGGTAACACGGGCGTCGCAAATTCTCTTTGCTTCCCGCCAGATTGATCCAACGATCCGGTCATGGGTTTCGACTACGGTATCAGCGATGGCGGCTGACCATTCCACAATGCAGGTGGCAAGAATGGCCAAACGGCGATCACTGGTGATGTCCCGCAGCCCATCTGTAAAATAGCGCTCCCCCTGACGACGCAATTGCGCGACCCGGTGCGCCGGAATGTCGTCCAGGACAGCTGGTGGCAACCCAATCCGTTGAAGAAACTCCAGCCGGTCAAGCTGACGGTTGATGTCGGCAGAATTTTTTCCGACCTCGAACTGCCGCAGCCAGATGAAACGGCTGACTCGCGCATCCACCTCTTCGCTGAGCAAACAATCAAGGCGTGCGCGCATTTCTGCGTCGAGCTGAGCCGTAATGCGAGCCTCTACCCTGCGTTCAGCTGCAACCAACGCATCCGCGCAGTAACGCTCTATGACCGATATACCGGGCAGAATGATCTGCCGTCTGCGGCATTCTTCCACGAACTCTCTCACCAGAAACTCGCTGGACTGCGCCGCTTCAGCATTCTGATCCAGCCATTTCCGCATTTTCTTGGCGCGCTTGCCGGAGAACATCTTGAACCCGTACATCTTGCGCAGAGCTTCCAGATGTTCCCGGCGGGTCTTCTCCCGTGCGGCATATGGCAGGAGATCATCCGGCTTCAGTCCGAGTTGCGCGGCCACAAAACGGGAAACCGGCTCCGGGATCACCTCGCCAGACTTGAGCAAGCGACCTGGATACCGGAAGGCACAAAGTTGAAGCGCAAAGCCAACTTGGTTTTCTGGCCGTCGCCGTGTGCGGATGTGCTCAATGTCTTCATCATCCAGGGTGTAATGCCGAAGCAACGCCATCTCGTCTGTTGGAAGATCAAAAAGCGCCGCGCGTTGTCGCGCGGTCAGAACCGCTCGGTGTGCCATCGGATTGTACTTTCTTTATGAAATGGGGTCTTTGAAAGTAGACATATTGAGACCGTCCGCTTGCCATGTCTTTTTCAATGTCTCAATATGGCGGTCGCACAATTCCTTAACTTATATGAGACCCAATGGCCAAAGTCGGATATGCCCGTGTCAGCTCAGTCGGACAATCCCTGGACGTGCAGCGGGAAAAGCTGAGTGACTGCGACAAACTGTTTGAAGAAAAGCGCAGCGGCACCACCGACGCCCGACCTCAGCTCAAAGAATGCCTGAATTACGTCCGCGATGGTGACCAGCTCATCGTGACCCGGATCGACCGTCTGGCTCGATCCACCTTGCATCTCTGCCAGATTGCCGAGACCTTGCGGGATAAAGGCGTCGATCTCGTCGTCCTTGATCAGAACATCGACACATCCGATGCCACTGGACGGCTTTTGTTCAATATGCTTGGGGCCATCGGCCAGTTTGAGACCGAGATCCGCGCAGAGCGGCAAATGGACGGGATCAAGAAGGCGAAGGATCGAGGTGTTCAGTTCGGAAAGCGCCCCGCGCTTACTGATGATCAGATCATAGAACTGCGCGACAAACGCGCAAGTGGCACTCTGATCAAGGACCTCATGGCGGAATACAGCCTCTCGAAGGCCACCATCTACCGCTATCTCACCGAAAACGAAGGCTGAGCGCGACGACAGTACCCCGATCCGGGTTTTTCGCCTGTGAGCAAGATGTGCGCCCACCCGAGCGGCGAGATGTGGGCTAGAAGCTCTTAGCGCCCTATTCTGCACTGAGCCGGAGTCGACCCCAACTTGGGTGCAACCGCGATCAAAGATTGCGGATCAGGTATCTCTGAATTGGCTAAAACGTGCTGCTTCGTCTTTGACAAGACCTCAGGCGTAAGTTTCACATAATTTCAACTACGCGCCATTTGGTGGCTGACTTGCAAGCTTCAAGTTAGGTTGAAGCGGATGCGAGTTTCGAAATTGTTTTGCATGTGTGCCGCAAAACAGGATTATGCATGATTTATTTGAAAGGCTGCCACTTCTCGAAAAAAGCGGTTTTTACGCTGTCTACTTCCAATTCCGATATACGGTGTCTTACTGAAGCCTAGAGGAGATTAAAGAATCCAATTCTCAGTATCTCAGCAAAAGCTACCCAATCTTTGATCTAGACTTTGCTCGCCACAAATGCCTGGGCGATGGTGCACATCTTTTCCCTGGCCGCCATTCGGTCCATGTCATTTGGAAAGCTTTGTTCAATCACAGTTTCAATCTGAGTCATTGCTTCGTCCCGGTTGAGCCCGCCAATCTGCAAACCGCAGCGCATCCATAACCCGTCAATCAGCAAGCTGACTGTATGCGCGGTAACATGGGCCTTTGCCGCTTCTGCCCCGGTCTCCTTCAGCGCTGAATAGAGGTTGCTGTGCAGGCGGTGATAAATCGCGTTTTGCAGGCGTTGAAATTGGGGGTTGTGCGGAACCTCGGCACACATGGCAATCCATCCATGCGCGACCTCTGGTCTGAAGGTGGTAGGAGAGAAATTCGCTTCGATAATTGCATAGAAGCGTTCCCAGGGCGTCGCTGCCAAAGACAGGAAGGCGACCGCCTCTTTGCGCAGCGTAGCATTAGCACGGCGCATGGCGGTTTCGATGAGGGCCTGTTTGTTCGAAAAATAGTGCAGCACGCTGGCCTTGGAGGCGCCGGTATGTTCGGCGACACGCTGCAAGGTCGTGCCTTGCATACCGTGTAAGGACAGCACTTCGAATGCTGCGGCAGCGAATTCTTCACGGCGAATTTCGGCAATGCTTTTACGTCCCATTGGGCCCTCTTTTGACCGAGAATAGATTTAGTTGACTCTGCGGTCAATTTAAACGTATGGTCTGTTTATTGACTATAGGGTCAGTATAAAGACCACTGGGAGGAATTACGAATGCAAATGACACTCCGCAGCGCAACCATGGCCTCCGTACTGGCCGTTTGCGCCCATCAAGCCGCCGCCAATTGTGACACTGTGCGTATGGCCGAGCCAGGCTGGACCGATCTGGCCCTGACAACCGGTGTCGCGAGTACCGTGCTGGAGGGTTTGGGATATACGCCGGAAAGCGATGTTCTGGGTATTCCAGTGATCTATGAATCAATGGTCGGCAAGGATCTGGATGTATTCCTGGGCTACTGGGACCCGGCGATGGAAACCTATTATCAGGCCTATCGCGATACCGGCGACATCGAGACGGTGCACCAGAATCTGGAAGGCGCGAAATTCACCTTTGCGGTACCGAAATACGTCTACGAAGCGGGCGTGACCGATTTTTCACATCTGGTGGAAAACGCCGACAAGTTCGACAGCCAGATGTACGGGATCGAACCCGGTTCGAACGACATCATGCTGGACATCGTAGGCAAGGACGCCTTCGGTCTGGGCAGCTGGAAAGTCGTCGAAAGCTCGGAACAGGGCATGCTGGCACAGGTCAAGAAGAACCAGCGCAAAGAAGACTGGATCGTGTTCCTGGCATGGGCGCCGCACCCGATGAACACCCAGTTTGAAATCGAGTACCTGACCGGTGGCGACGAATTCTATGGCCCGAACTTCGGTGGCGCAACCGTGCATACCCAAGTGCGTAAGGGCTATCTGGAAGAGTGCCCGAATATCGGCAAGCTGGTAACCCAGATGACCTTCGACATCCCGATGGAAAGCGAAGGCATGGGCTATATCCTGGAAGATGGCATGGACCCGAACGAGGCTGGTGCCGCGCTTCTGAAGGCGCATCCCGAGTATCTGGACGCTTGGCTTGATGGCGTGACCACCTTGGATGGCAGCAGCGGTCTGGACGCAGTCCGGGCGCATCTGGGCCTGTAATCAAAGCGGGGTGAGCGATGCCTATCCAACAGACAATCGCCGGAAACTGCCCCATCTATGTCGAGATGCACGGCGACAAAGCCGCGCCGTGCATCGTGATGATCCTCGGGCTGGGAATGCAGCTGCCGGAATGGCCCCAGGGCCTGATTGACAGCCTGGCCCGGGACTTTCACGTCGTTTGCGTCGAAAACCGCGATATGGGGCGGTCTGGTCGGGCAGGGCCGGATATCGACCCCGAAGCCTTCAGACTGCTGGAATCGCAGCCAACCGTACACCGCTCCCCCTACACGCTGTTCGACATGCGCGACGATGTCCTGCGCTGCGTCGATGCCCTGGGCGTTGATCAATTTGCCGCGGTTGGGTTTTCCATGGGGGGCATGATCGCCCAGCTGGTCGCAGCCAAGCTTGGTTCGCGCGTCACCGGGTTGGCACAGATCTGCAGCAGCGCAGGCGAGGCAGAAATCCCAGCGCCGCCCGGTGCATGGGACCGTTTTAAGCGCACCGCGCGCCCGTTCGTATCTGAAACCGAATTTGTCGATTGGCTGACCGATGACCTCATCTGGTGGTCCGATCCGACACCGCTGACCAAAGAAGACGCCCGCGCGACGGCGCTGGACATGATCCAGGGCGGGTTCTCGTCCGGGGGATATGCCCGGCAGTTGCTTGCGCTCAATGGGTCCGGCGACCGGACGCCCGAACTAAAGTCGATCACGGCACCAACCCTGATCGTCGCCGGTGCGCAGGACCGCTGCGTGATGCCCGAAAGCTCGTATCAGGCGCATGCGCTTATCGCCAATTCCGAATTCGTACTGTGCGAAGACATGGGCCATGCCCTGGATCCGCAGGCCATCAAATATCTCGAAAACTGGCTGAGGAAGACACTTGACCCTCAGGACCAGCAAACAACGGCACATGCAGGAGGGAGGACCTGAAATGGAGTGGTTGGAATCCTATAAAATTCCGATTGGGAAATGGGCAAAGATCTTTGTCGAATGGCTGACCGATAACTTTTTCTGGTTTTTCGATGGCCTTTCCGCAGTTCTTGAGGGGATCATCCTCGCCCTGCTCTGGTTGCTGCAAGCACCAAACACCTTTGTGGTGATCGCGGTTATAACCGCGCTGTCCTGGCTGGTTCGGAAATCCATCGGCTTTACCCTGTTCACGGCGCTTGGGCTGCTGCTGATCGTCAACCAGGGATACTGGGTCGAAACGACTGAAACTCTGGCGTTGGTCTTTGCTGCTGCCGTGGTCTGCATGGGGCTGGGCGTGCCGCTTGGCATTGCCGCCGCTCGCAAACCCTGGCTGTACCGGATCATGGAACCCATCCTGGACCTGATGCAGACGATCCCCACATTCGTCTACCTGATCCCGGCGCTGATCCTGTTCGGTCTGGGTATGGTGCCCGGCCTGATCGCCACGGTGATCTTTGCCATACCCGCTCCGATCCGTCTGACCCATCTGGGGATCACCTCGACGCCCACGTCACTGATCGAAGCCGGCAAGGCCTTTGGGTCGACCCCGCTGCAGCTGATGTGGAAGGTGGAACTGCCTTATGCGCTGCCACAGATCATGGCCGGTCTGACGCAGACCATCATGCTGTCACTGTCCATGGTGGTGATCGCCGCCCTTGTGGGAGCCGACGGCTTGGGTGTTCCGACGCTGCGGGCGCTGAATTCGGTCAATATCGCCAAAGGGTTCGAAGTCGGCATCGCAATCGTTCTGGTCGCCATCATCTTCGACCGGATGTTCAAAAGAGGGAGCCCGTGACCGATGACTGACACAATGGTACGTTTCGACAACGTGAACATCGTCTTTGGCAATGAACCGAAGACCGCCCTGCCGATGATGGACAAGGGGATGTCGCGCGCGGAAATTCAGGAACAGACCGGACAGGTTCTGGGCGTTCATGATTGCTCAATCGATATCAAGAACGGCGAGATTCTGGTGCTTATGGGCCTGTCGGGATCCGGTAAATCAACCCTGCTGCGGGCGGTAAACGGGTTGAACCCGGTGGTGCGCGGCAAAGTTGAGGTCAACACCGGAAACGGCCTGGTGGATATCGTGCAGGCCAACGAAAAGGCTCTGCGCGGAATTCGCCGGGATCGCGTTGCCATGGTCTTTCAGCAATTCGGGCTGCTGCCCTGGCGCACTGTGATCGACAATGTCGCCTATGGGCTTGAGGTCGCTGGTGTCGACAAAGACGAGCGTCTGCGACGCGCCCGCGAACAGCTGGAACTGGTGCATCTTGAGGATTGGGCCGACCGCAAGGTTCAGGAACTGTCCGGCGGCATGCAACAGCGTGTGGGCCTGGCCCGCGCCTTTGCCACCGAAGCGCCGATCCTGCTGATGGACGAGCCGTTCTCGGCCCTTGATCCGCTGATCCGCAACAAGCTTCAGGATGAATTGCTGGAGTTTCAGCAAAAGCTGGGCCGTACGATTGTTTTCGTCAGCCACGATCTGGATGAGGCGCTGAAAATTGGGTCTCGCATTGCCATCATGGAAGGCGGTCGCATCGTGCAATGTGCGGAACCTCAGGACATCGTCCTGAATCCCGCGACGCCGTATGTCGCCGAGTTTGTGGCCCATATGAACCCGCTGAACGTCTTGCGCGCGATGGAGATCATGATTGAGCATTCCGGCCCCGTTCCTGCGGACGCCCGGGTTATCGCTGACACGACGCCCCTAAAGGACATCATTTCGATGCTCATAGAAGAGCAAAGCGAAATCATTGTTCTGGGGGCGGACGGGCCAATCGGCAAGATTGACGTCAAGGCCGCGCTGAGCTGCCTGTTGCGCACACAACAGGCCGAAGTCGCGGCGTAACAACCGGCGCCGGGGGCTATCTCTCTGGCGTCGCTGACCAATTTGCATCGGAGGTGTCGACCATGATCGCGCAACCCACTGCCAGCCATTTCGTCAATGGGGCTTATGTCGAGGACGAAAGCGGAGAGGCGCTGGATGTCATCTATCCGGCAACCGGCGGGGTGATTGCCAATCTGCACGAAGCATCGGCCGAACTCGTTGATCGCACCATTGCACAGGCGCGGGCAGCACAAAAGGACTGGGCTGCGATGTCCGGCGCCGAGCGCGGGCGCATCCTGCGCCGGGCCGCCGACATCATGCGCACGCGCAATCACGAATTGTCAGTGCTAGAAACCTATGACACTGGCAAGCCGCTGCAGGAAACCACTGTCGCAGATGCCACGTCGGGGGCCGATGCGCTGGAATACTTCGGCGGGCTGGCCGCCAGCCTGACCGGCGAACATATCCAGCTGGGCGAAGACTGGGTCTATACGCGGCGCGAGCCGCTGGGCCTGTGCGTTGGTATCGGCGCCTGGAACTACCCCACCCAGATCGCCTGCTGGAAAGCCGCGCCCGCGCTGGCCTGTGGCAATGCGGTGATCTTCAAACCGTCCGAGGAAACCCCGCTATGCGCGCTGAAAGTGGCCGAAATCCTGATCGAGGCGGGCCTGCCCGCTGGCCTGTTCAACGTGTTGCAGGGCCGGGGCGAGATCGGCGCGGCGCTGGTCACGGATCCCAGGGTGGACAAGGTCTCGCTGACCGGGTCGGTCCCGACCGGGCGCAAAGTCTATGCCGCCGCCGCCGAAGGCATGAAACATGTCACCATGGAGCTGGGCGGCAAGTCACCGATGATCGTTTTCGACGACGCTGATCTGGAAGAGGCCGTCAGCGGTGCCATTCTGGGGAATTTCTATTCCTCAGGTCAGGTCTGTTCCAACGGCACCCGCGTGTTCGTGCAGAACGGCATCAAAGAGGCGTTTCTGGCCCGCCTGCAAGAACGGCTGGCCGGTGCCATCATCGGCGACCCGCAGGATGAGGCGACGAATTTCGGCCCTCTGGTCAGCGCCCGTCAGCTTGAGATTTCGCTCAGCTACATTGCCTCGGGCAAGGAAGAAGGCGCACGGCTGGTCTGTGGCGGCGAGCGGATCGACAAACCGGGCAACTGGATCACGCCTGCGGTTTTCGCCGATGTCAAAGACGACATGAAAATCGCCCGGGAAGAGATTTTCGGACCCGTGATGGCAGTGCTGGATTTCGACACCGAAGACGAGGTGATCACCCGCGCCAACGCCACCGATTTCGGTCTGGCCGCCGGGGTGTTCACCAATGACCTCAAGCGCGGTCACCGTGTGATCGCCCAGCTTGAAGCCGGCAGCTGCTTTCTCAATTCCTATAACGATGCCCCGGTCGAAGCGCCGTTTGGCGGCGTCAAGCAATCAGGCGTGGGCCGGGAAAACTCGAAGGCCGCGATCGAACATTACAGCCAGGTCAAGTCGGTCTATGTCCGCATGACCTCGCTCGAAGCACCGTTCTAAGGAGGATTCCATGGAGGCAGATTTTGTCATAGTTGGTGCAGGGTCGGCGGGATGCGCCATGGCGTACCGCCTGTCCGAGGCCGGATCATCCGTGATCGTCATCGAATATGGTGGCACCGATGCGGGCCCGTTCATCCAGATGCCCGCGGCCCTGTCTTATCCGATGAACATGTCGATCTATGATTGGGGCTTTTCGTCCGAGCCCGAGCCACATCTTGGCGGGCGCGAACTGGCCTGCCCGCGCGGCAAGGTGATCGGGGGATCGTCGTCGATCAACGGGATGGTCTATGTCCGGGGCCATGCCAAGGATTTTGATCACTGGGCCGACAGCGGCGCTGCGGGCTGGAGCTATGCCGACGTCCTGCCCTATTTCAAGCGGATGGAAAACTGGCATGACGGCGGCCATGGCGGCGACCCAGAATGGCGCGGCAATGACGGCCCCTTGCATGTCACCCGCGGCCCGCGAAAGAACCCGCTGTTCCACGCCTTTGTCGATGCCGGGAAGCAGGCCGGGTATCAGGTCACCGGCGACTATAACGGGGAACAACAAGAAGGCTTTGGCCCGATGGAGCAGACCGTCTGGAAAGGACGGCGCTGGTCGGTGGCAAATGCCTATCTGAAACCTGCCCTGCAACGCCCGAACTGCACGCTGGTCAAGGGGCTGGCAAACCGGGTGATCATCGAAGACGGCCGGGCAACCGGTGCCGAGCTGCAACGCGGATCGAAAACCGAGACCATCCGCGCCAAACGCGAGGTGATCATCTCGGCCTCGTCCATCAATTCGCCAAAACTGCTGATGCTGTCGGGCATCGGACCGGCGGCGCATCTGGCCGAACACGGGATTGATGTCGTCGCGGACCGCCCCGGCGTGGGACAGAACCTGCAGGATCATCTGGAACTGTATCTGCAGATGGCGGCCAGCCAACCGATCACGCTGTACAAATACTGGAACTTGTTCTGGAAAGGTGCGCTGGGTGCGCAGTGGTTGTTCACAAAGACTGGCCTGGGGGCATCAAACCAGTTCGAAAGCGCGGCCTTCATCCGGTCGGCAGCGGGCGTCGATTATCCAGATATCCAGTACCACTTCCTGCCGATGGCGGTACGCTATGACGGTCAGGCCGCTGCCGAAGGGCACGGTTTCCAGGCGCATGTGGGGCCCATGCGATCGAAATCGCGCGGCACTGTCACCCTGCGCAGCGCCGACCCCAAAGAGGCCCCCAAGATCCTGTTCAACTACATGAGTCATGAGGATGACTGGGCAGAGTTCCGGACCTGCATCCGTCTGACCAGGGAAATCTTCGCGCAGGACGCGTTCAAGCCTTATGTGAAACACGAGATCCAGCCCGGAAACGCGGTCCAGAGCGACGACGAACTGGACGATTTCATCCGCCATGAGGTCGAAAGCGCCTACCACCCCTGCGGTACCTGCAAAATGGGGGCTGCAGATGATCCGATGGCCGTTGTCGACCCGGATTGCCGCGTGATCGGCGTCGAGGGGCTGCGCGTGGCCGACAGTTCGATCTTCCCGCGCATTACCAACGGCAACCTGAATGCCCCATCGATCATGACCGGTGAAAAAGCGGCGGACCACATCCTTGGCAAGCGTCTGGCACCGTCCAATGCCAAACCCTGGACCCATCCGGATTGGGAGAGCAATCAGCGTTGATCTGGCCTCTCCTGCGGCGCGTCTGATGCTCCTCCCCACATTGCAGGCGCGCCGTTTTTTGGCTCACAGTACACAGTACGCCTGAGGACGGAGGATGTGGGTCCAAAAGCTGGTCGCCCTATGCGATCGGATTTACCTGCGCTCAGAACCACGTATGGTCGGGAACCGACCGGGCCAACACATGGCAAGCCCGGTCCGAGGGATCAGAAATTGAACATCACACCGAATGTAGCGCTGTAGATATTGTCTTCATCCACGATCGGGCTGTTCGAAACATCGCTGGGCAGGAAGTCGGCGCGCAGACCGCCCATCAGGGACCAGCTTTCGTTGATCGGCCGCACCATGCGGGCTTCGACAAACGGGATGATCACATCGCCGGGCGCATATTCCGGGCGCCCCGGGCGTGCCTCATCCGCGGAAACCCCCCAGACATAGCCGCTCAGATCTTCGCTCTGCCAGCCGGCACCGGCGCGCAGTTGCAGCATCGACTTGCCGATCTGCGTGCCATACCCGAAATCAAAGATCACTTCCTGACCATCATGCTCGCCCGTGACTTCCTGACGGAAGCGCAGGCCGGTATTGAAGCCTGCACCAAGATCATAACCAAGGATAAGTGCCAGATCCCCGGTAATCTCACGGTCAATCCCGTCAAGCTCGTCGGCATCGGTGTTGAACAAACCCGAGAAGCGAGGCAACAGGCCGACGGACAGTGTATAGCCGTTGCCCTTGTAAGCTTCATATTCAAGACCCAACGTACCGATGGACAGCGGACCTGTCTTATATGTCACCAGCGGATAGGGTTGGACCTGCGTTCCTTCACCGATATAGGGGTTGTTTGCGACACCGGCGATTACACCGATCTGCCAACCATCTGGCGGACCGCTGTCCTGCGCGGCACCGGAAGAGGCCAAGGCGGCAACGGCCAACGGGGATAGGAACACTGCTCGACAGTTGATCACGGAATCTTTCCTCTGCGTGGGATTCAATTTTGGGCGTTTGTGTTGACCGATCTTCTGTGCCGGCATCGAACGTGGTCCAGACTCAAGCAATCGGTCGAGGGTAGAGAACTCTAAAGTGGTGGGTTTGGCGACATAAATGACAAACGGTCAGATCCAAGTTGAACCACCCGATAAATGCAAAAACTCAGCCCGGGTATTCGAAGACTAATTTTCATCTAGATTAACCTTGTTTTGGCACAAAGACCTGCGAGTGCGCGTCGTCAGCCATCGCCGCGTTGAGTTGTTTAGTTCTTGGCGTCAGCTAGTTGCATCAAATACTCAGTGCACGTGCAAGTTCGTCAAAACGCGCCAAATATACGCGAATGGTCTGTGGTATTCGTAAGCGGTATGTGTGCAACCGTTGGCGATTAGGTGCGTTGTTTTCCTGTTTCGCAACACTTAAATTTTCACGCTGAGACTCTTGATCCAGATCCAGCGATTCCATGACAAAACCCGTTCAACTCTACGGCACTTTACTTCAGACCGTTCAAAACGCGTTGATTTCAATCGTGTCGTTTGAGGGTTTGACAATTTGGAAGCTCATCCACTTCGTGGGCTGGTTCGTGGGCAGCATGGGTCTTCTTTTGACAGTGTTCGAGACTGGGCCCTATTCAGATTTGCCGATGTGGGCGGCATTCCTGATGTGGTCGGCGCTGCTGTTTGCAGGCAGTGCAATTTTGATCGGGGTCGCCGTTGCCAGCATCCTTGCCGGCCTTAGCATGCCCTGGCCTTTAATCTGTGCGGTGCTTTTTCTACCTTTGTTGCTGGCCCCTTTTCTCTGCTGATTGGTCTCATGTCGGGAACAGATCGGCTTTCCGGCTCTCTTTCCAATGGTATTGTGATCAGCCTGCTTGACGAAGCCACCAATCTGGCGCTGCCATCAGTATTCCTGTCCTCAGCGCTTTGTGTGTTTGCTGTCTGGTTCGGCAAACTTCTGCAGGCCAATAGTGACAATAGCGGTGAGAAGTCAGAGGAAATCGTCCAACGACCGCGTCTCAGAGAAGCAATCCCGACTTTGCCAACCCGCCTTGGTGAAGATATTGTTCGGGTCGAAGCGCAGGACCACTATATCAGCGTGTTCACATCATCCGGACAAGCGACGTTAAAAATGTCGTTCTCCGATTGTGTTGACCGATTGCAGGATTTCAGCGGTGCGCAATGTCACAGATCGCATTGGGTCAGTTTCAGCCATATCCAGGAAATCCACCGCTCAGGAAGCGCTTATACCTGTATCCTACGCGACGGAACCAGCATACCGGTCAGCCGCAGACGCCGATCTGCACTAAATGTTTCGCCTTAATTTTGTAAGCTCTCAAAACATCTGTTGTTTGTCGGGCTTGTATGCCGCTTTCTGCGCGGATCCAGGCAGCCCGGTGTGGATTCTGCATCTGGCGCAGGCCGTCGCCATCATCCTCTTTGAAACTCTCTTTCCTTATCGTATGTTGATAGGTAACTACCCACGCTTTGAAAGAAGACAGCGAAGAATGCGAATTTCGCCAGATATACGGACGAAATATCTCCAATCGCTTCGTCGCATTGAAGTAGGCAAAAAAAACTCTTCTTTTGCAGGGGAAATTAGCAATCTTGCCTACATCGTTGAAGAAGGGTGCCTACGTATTTGGCATAACAATGATGGGACGGATGTTACGCTTCAGTTCTTCTTTGAGAATGATATTGTTTCTTCGCTTGAAAGCTTTTTTCACGGTCGCCCGAGCAAATTCGGGATCGAGGCCGTTACGCCGACGGTTGTCAGAGCTATTGAGCGAACCACATTTAATAAACTGATGGCCCACTCGACAGAGTTCAGAGAGTTCATGTTCCGCGCGCTCGTTGATCGCCTTACTGACTACCAAAACCTTTTCCTCAATCGGATTATGGATAACCCAGAAAACCGATATCGCCACCTTTTGGAACACTCTCCTGAGCTTTTGGAAACGGTGCCGCTGCACTATTTGGCATCGTATCTGGGGATCACTCCAGTATCACTCAGCAGAATCAGAAAAAAGGTTGGCTTTCCTTAACAAATGATAACGCGGGTCGGGTTGAAATTTGGCATATTCCCTTAGTCGGAGATTTTAGATCTGACTATTTGGACTTGCACTCACTTGTAAACTGAAGAGCAAAACATGCATGAGCCCATTCAGCATGCGAAGCAGCTAAAGTTCCCGGAAAGAGGCATCTCATTCAGTGCGACAATTAGGATCGTCGCCTGTAGCGCATCGAAGTTGTTCACACGGTATCGCACCGGGGGGCGGGGATACTTGGTATGGTCAGCCTTTTCCTCTGTTTCTCGCGTGAAGCCTGAATCCGTCTCGTGCCAAACGTCATAAAAAATCACACGTGAACTTTCTTGTAGGAGACTTCATAGCATGAACACCATGCATGCATGGGTTGCCCGTTCTTACGGCGAGCCAAAAAATGTTCTTAACCTCGAAGAGGTGACAATACCCGAACCTAAGGGGAACCAGGTTCTTGTGCGAATTCTGGCATCCTCGCTAAACCCTATCGACCTGAGAATGGTACAGGGTTACGGATCACGGTTGCGGCGCCTGGCCGCGCCGGAAGAATTTCCCTTTATCGCCGGTCGTGACATCGTGGGAGAAATCGTTGCCATGGGTCCGGAAGCAATCAAGTTCAAAGTCGGTGACAAGGTCGCTGGGGTAAATGATATCAAGGAATCCGGCGCCCACGCCCAGTTCTCTGCAATCACCGAAACTTGTTTGGCGGCGGCACCGTCCAATGTTTCTCCTACCGAACTGGCTTCAATTCCGTATGTTGCCATGACAACCTGGAGTGCCTTGGTGGATCGGCTGAAACTCGATCCCCAAAACGCATCCGATAAACATCTGTTTGTCCACGCGGGTTCAGGTGGCGTTGGTAGCTTTGCAATACAATGGGAAAATCCCTTGGAATGAAAGTTTCGACGACTTGTGGACCCTCCAACATTGGCTGGGTCAAAGGCCTGGGCGCGGACGTTGTTGTTAACTATCGCACGCAGGACTATCGCGAAATCGTCAAAGACGTAGACTTTGCCTATGACACGCTCGGCGGGTCATATGAAAAGGACACAGCAGCCCTGGTTAAGGAAGGTGGCGGTTATGTTTCCATCGTACACCAGCTTATGCCCTATACAGACCGCAGCGGGCTCGTTATCGGCGGGCTGCATGCTCTAGGGCGAGTTTTGAGCAAGAAAGTTCGCTATGGCCTGTCAGGTAAAAAATACGCTTGGTCCATCGCGCAGCCCAATGAAGAAGGTATCGAGCATATAATGACTAAGGTAGCTAGCGGCCAAATAAAGCCTGTAATTGATCGCGAATTATCGATGGCGGATATCATTGACGGCTACGAGCACCTTGGCACTGGTCGCGCCAAAGGAAAAACCGTTTTGAAATGGCAGTGTGCCTGACGCGGTCCGCTCTGAGCTGACACTCTTTACGCTGCGGACAATGGCTCTTCTCTTCCGCGCGGCCATTCCTATACCGGTGGTCTCCATTCGATGGATAATCCCACCCACCAAAAAGTTTCAGAATGAGCAGTCAAACCCTTAAGGAGCAAAAGACCACCAACTGGTCTTCGTACACCATTGCATAAAAACGGGGATCACTTTCGATACTATTTGATCTTGAAATGATCTCGGTGCCGGAGCCATCGACCGAAGTGAAATCGTCAATGCATCGCGATACGTGGACTGCGATATTTGGCAACGATGGATCGGATAAGACCGCCGACGCCGTGTCGTGCGCCAGATAGACTGTACCATGTCACTCAGGCAGTCGCTTCCGGCGAGAGGCTTTGAAAGGTAAGTTGCAGAAACCCAGATTCGGGATACCCTCATAAACAATTCCCTGATCTTTGGTAAACCTGTCACCTTGGTTTTCGTCTGAGGAAAGAGGCAGTCGGCCGGTCAACGGCTTCGCGCAACAAAGCCGTTTCAGTTGAAAACTCAAGAAATTTACAATTGTTAATGTTGCACTCTTTCATCTCTGCTAGCGCAGTTTTCGAACTGCGACGTTTCAATGCGCTGAAGCGGCCGGGTGAATGCAGCCTGCCCTAATAGAACTTACCGGAGCAGAACAACTGCAACTGCTCACTTACAACACTCAACAAGGGATCACTCATAAAATGGTGCGCTACCTCAAACTTGTACCCATTCTCACCCTTGCCGTTCTGTCTGCCTGTAAAGAAGAGGAAGTGGACCAAAGCGCCATTGTTCGCGGGGTAAAGACCTTTCTGGTCACCGACACACAGTCAACAACCGCACGCCACTATCCCGGTGTTCTCGAACCCGCCACGATCACGACCCTGTCCTTCGAGGTCAGCGGAACGCTTGAAGAGATGAACCTGTCGATCGGTCAAGCGGTCGAAACAGGCGATGTGCTGGTCGAACTGGATCCGACCCTGCTGCGCATTCGGCTTGAAAACGCACAAGCCGCCGTCGAGCAGGCCGAGGCGCAGTTCACCAATGCCGAACGGACACTGAAAAGGCAGCGCAGCCTGCTGGACCGTGGGGCAGTAACGCAGGTCTCGGTGGACAATGCCGAAACTGATTTCCTGGCCTCAAAAGCCTCGCTGGCACAGGCGAAGAAGGTTGTCGAGGCGGCGCAGGAAGACCTGACCAAAACCACGATTCACGCCCCTATTCCGGGAACGTCAACTCGGTCGACGCGGATTCCTGCCACAGTCAGCGCGGGAACACCGGTCGCGTCGATCTATGCTAGCGACAGTTTCGAGGTCTCGTTCTCGGTCAATTTCGATGCTGCCAGCCAGATCGAAATTGGCGGGCCCGCAATCGTCAAACTGGTGGACCGTCCCCGGGTCAAGCTTGAGGCCGTCGTGACAGAAATCGGCAGCAGGGCCGACGTTGTTTCGGCCTATCCGGTCGTCGTTTCCGTGACCGACAATAACCCGATCCTCAAGGCCGGTATGGCCGTTGAAACAACGCTTGAATTCCCGCTGCCCGAAGCCGTTGGATATCTGGTTCCGCTGACGGCGGTCAGCACGGACCTGACCAACCTTGATCACGACGCAAACGAACAGACCGAAACGCTGGTCGCTTTCGTCTATGACGAAGACAGCGGCACGATCCGGCAACAGGAAATCGTTGTTGCGGGCCTTCGGGATAACTCTCTGATCGTCATTTCAGGGCTGCAGCCCGGTGATCGGGTGGCCTCGGCCGGGGTGTCCTTCCTGCGCGACGGGCAGCCCGTCAAACTTATTGACAGCAAAAATTAATTGTAAGGCGAGGGTTTTCCCATGGGGTTCCTGACTCGGTTCGGCATTAAAAAGTCGCGACTGACCGTACTGGTCATGATCGGGGTGCTTTTGCTTGGGGCAATTTCGTATATTCAACTTCCCAAACGCGAAGACCCCGAAATCTCTCTGCGCACGGCGATTGCGGTGGCCCAGTATCCCGGCATGTCGCCGGAACGGGTCGAAGAGCTGATCGCAGAACCGCTGGAACGCGCGGGCCGTGAGATCGAAGAAGTCGAAACCATCGTCACGCTGATCACCCGTGGCCAAGCCGAGCTGAAGTTCGAGGTCTACGACTCGGTCCCCAATTCCGAGCTTGAGCGGGTCTATCAGGACATCCGCAACAAGATGAACGACTCGATGGGTCAGTTGCCGCAAGGCACAATTGGCCCGTTTGTGAACACCGATTTCGACGCGGTGGCCATCGCCACAATCGCCGTTACTGGCGAAGGGTTCACCTATGAAGAGATTTGGGATGCGGTGGAAGACCTGCAAAAGCAGATCTATACCCTTAGCGGGATCACCAAAGTTGCCATTGAAGGCCGTCAGGAAGAACGCATCTGGCTGGAGATTGACACCCGCAAGCTTGCCTCGGTCGGGGTACAACTGGATCGCCTATTGTCGGACCTGAGCGCCCAGAACGTCATCGTTCCTGCGGGCAATCTGGATGCAAATGGCGTCAACATCATGCTTGAGGCCAATGGCGATCTGAAAACCGTTCAGGACATCCGCGAGGTTCTGACCAAGGTTCCTGGGTTAAGCGGGCTGGTCCGTTTGCAGGACCTGCTGACCGTTCGGCGCGGCTATGTCGATCCGCCGGATGCTCCGATCTATTTCAACGGTGAACCGGCGCTATTGCTGTCGGTCGAGATGGATAACAGCCGCGATATCCAGACCATTGGCGATGACCTAAAGCAGCGCCTGCCCGAGTTCGAAGCGACGCAACCCATCGGAATTCAGTTCTCGATCTCGACTTTTCAGGAAACCAACGTCACCCAGGCCATCAACGGCGCGCTGACAAATGTTGGGCAAACCTTTCTGACCGTCTTTGTGGTCATGCTGGTGTTCCTCGGGCTGCGCCCGGCATTTGTGGTGTCCTGCATCGTGCCCTTTTCGGTGATGTTCTCGCTGATCCTGATGTCACAGGCCGGAATTCCGATCGAGCAGGTCTCGATCGCGGCGGTCATCATTTCGTTGGGTCTGCTGGTTGATAACGGCCTTGTCGTGGTCGAAGAGATCCAAAGCAGGCTGGACGCGGGTGAGACCCCAAGAGCCGCCGCTGAACAAGCTGGCAGCCAGTTCTTTATCCCGCTGGCCGTGGCCTCGGTCACCACAGCGTCGGCCTTTATCCCGATGCTGATCCTTGAAGGCGCCGAGGGCGATTACGCCTTCTCGCTGGGTGCCGTCGTCGCCTTTATGCTGCTGGGGTCGTGGATCACCGCCCACTACATCCTGCCCTATCTGGCGACCTATCTTCTGCGCCCGTCGAAAAAGGCGCAGGCCACGGAAGAAACCTGGTTGATCCGCTCCTACGGCAATCTGACCCGTTTCCTGCTGCATAAAGGCCTTTTGGTAGCAGGCGTGATCTACGGGATCATCCTTGCGGGCACGACTGTCTTTGGTTCGCTCAAAGGTGAGATGTTCCCTCTGGCCGAACGGGCCGAGTACCTGATCTATCTTGAGATGCCACGCGGCACAGCGGTCACTGCCACGCGGGATGAGGCGCTGGCGGTCGATGCATGGCTGCGCGACCCGGAACAGAACCCCGAAGTCGTCAGCACCACGCTGTTTGTGGCCAGCGGCGGCCCCAGGTTTTTCCTGACGCTGGACCCGGCGGATTCTGACCCGGCCAATGCCTTCTTCGTGGTCAACACCAAGGATTTCGAAAGCGCCGTCGCTGCGGCCGAACGCGCGCGCAACTATCTGGTCACCCAGCGCCCTGCCGCCAGCTATCGCATCACGCGCCTTGCCATGGGCGGCGAGGAATCGGGCATTGTGGATGTTGAAATCACCGGCCCTAACGCCGATGTTCTGGTCGGCCTTGCGCGCAAGGTTCAGGATGCGTTCGACACGGTGCCCGGCGCAATTCTGAACAAGAATGACTGGGGCAACAAAACCCTCAAATTCACTGTTGAGATCGCCCAGGACAAAGCGCGTGAATTTGGCGTGACCTCTAAAGATGTCTCGGAAGTCATGGAGGTCTATTTCTCGGGCGTTCCCTATTCCGAGTACCGCGATGGCGCCGATTCCATCCCGATTGTTGTACGTGCGCAAGAACCGTTCCGGGACAGTCTGGAAGACCTGGAAAACCTGTCGATCCCGGCGGATGGTCGGTTGATTTCATTGGCGCAGATCGCGGATTTCGCGCCCAAGTTCGAATTCTCTCAGCTGCGCCGGGAAAATCAGATGCGCAAGATCACGGTATCGGGCAAAAGCGCCTATCTGTCCGCCGCCGAGGTCGAAGCATGGGTGGCCGAGGATCTTTCGGAGCTATCACTACCGCCGGGATATCGTCTCAACCTGGGTGGGGAGACAGAGCGTAGCGCCGAGATCAACGGGCTGCTGCTGGCGGGCATGCCTGCGGCTTTGCTTGTGATGCTTGCTGCACTTATGTTCCAGTTCAATTCGGTCCGACGAGTTACGCTGACGTTTCTGACAGTTCCAATGATCCTGATCGGTGCACCTACAGCTTTATTTCTAGCTTCACAGCCGCTGTCATTTTTTGCGATTCTGGGGCTGATCTCTTTGATGGGCATAATAATCAACAACGCAATTGTGTTGATCGACCAGATCGACATTGAACGCGAAACATTGGCTCTGGACGACGCGATTGTGGTCGCTGCAAAGAAAAGGGTCACGCCGGTGATGCTGACATCGCTGACCACAACCCTCGGTCTCGTGCCGATGGCGCTCAATGGCGGCGCCCTGTTCGAACCGATGGCAACACTGATGATCGGCGGCTTGATCGTCGCTTCACCACTGACCCTGATGTTTGTTCCATCTGTCTACCGATTAATGTTCATCATGGATGAGCGGAAAAGTGTAGCCGCAGACAGGTCCACCATTTCCTAAAGGCTCTCCAGATTTATGGCACGACTGCGCTCCTTCATAAGTCGCGGAACCTGTCCGTTTCGTCAGTTCGCGGAACCAACTGCTTAGGTTCTGGACCTAATAATTTGGTTGCCGCCATCTCGGCTGCGTGATTCAAGCCCCTGAGTTTCAGGGGTATATCATGAGCAATCTATTCTGGCTGAGTGACGAACAGATGGCGCACCTTCTGTCTTACTTTCCGAAGAGCCATGGCAAGCCGAGGGTTGATGATCGACGTGTTTTGAGCGGGATTATCTGGTTCCGTTGCAAACTTTTGGCCATTGACGCTTTCGGAATTAACGAGTGAATGACTCGTCGGTCCTATCAAGTCGAAAGCCAGCCCATGATCTCTTTTAAAGGTGCACAGTACCCGAAAGATGTGATCCTATTCGCAGTATTCTTCTACGTTCGATACGGCGTTTCCTACCGCGATCTGGAAGAGATCATGGCAGAGCGAGGTGTTTCCGTCGATCACACCACTCTGAACCGCTGGGTGACACGGTACTCTTGCGCAATCGCTGAAACAGCACGCCGCCGCAAAGGCCCATGCGACCGCTCCTGGCGAATGGACGAAACATATATTAAAGTAAAGGGATCATGGGTTTACCTCTACCGAGCGGTCGACAAACACGGCAAAACTCTCGATTTCATGCGTTCACACCGTCGGAACAAGCCTGCCGCCACTAAATTCTTTGCTCGAATGCTGGAGGTCAACGGCCTTCCACGCAAGATGGGGTCACTGCATAAAAGTGACTATATTGTCCGGCTCGCGCGAACTTTACATGAAAAATGGCGTTTTCAGCCTGTTTTCTGGACCCCGAGGACGATCCGGCTCGCGACATCGATGGCCACCGTCAGATAGGGGCGCGCAAGTGGACGTCGATTGACGTGATCGACCAAGGTGATGTCCGAAGTCGTATGATCGATCTGAACGACTTCCAGCGGGGCTGAAACTTCAAGGCGGCCCGGACGCGCAGCAAAGACCTTGTCAGCCTCCTCTGCCCCGCGCCGTTTCCGGAAGACCTCTCGCTGATCCATAGCATCTAGACGGGCCTTGACCGTTCTCCGGGTCGGGGGCTGAAACCCTTCGCCACGCACTCGGCACGAATCTCGCGCCAGATGCGAAGAAAGCTCGAGCGCTCGCGGATCAGATAGTATTTTCGCAAGCTCTCATAGATGATGATTTCGACGCCTTCGGCAATCCGTTTCGACCCTGGTTTCGGCCCGCGACGGTCCAACTCCAACGCCGTGGCACGTGCATCGTTCTCTCTCAGACGCCGGTAAAGCAACCATGTGTGGCTTTTCGCCAAGCCCAGTTCCCAAGCGGCATCTCCGATCGCCGCGCTGATCGGCTCACCTCTCTTCTCAAGCACCAGGATCGGCCGAAGAACCGCTGCAAGGTGTTTCGCAAGGCGCTCATTTACCACGCAAATCCCCCGCCCCAATAGGCCGACACTCATCCACAGTTCCGACAGTAAGGCAATTAAGGGTACAGTATGGTGGGAGTGGAAAAACCTTGGGGACCTAAATTGATCTCGGTCTATCCTGATGTCTTTGTCGCAGGAGGATTTGGTGTGAAAGTTCGGATCAGGATTGAAACGGAGTTTGGGTGGGGCGAGTGCCGGTCCCATGATATTGGCGTCATTGAGCGGTGTTCTATCGATCCGTCGGAAGACGGCCTTGGTATCAGCCTCGCTGAGGGCAAATCGATCTTGAAAGAAGAACAGCGTGCTGTTCTCCAGGATCAAGTGGAAGAAATCAGCGAAGTCGCGCGGGTATGCCGTCACTGCCATTCGTATTTGCCTGTGCATGATCGTCGCAAGCGACGTGTCGATACTCATTTCGGTCGTGTGACTGTCGAAGCGCCTCGGGTCCGGATGTGTATGTGCGGCTTCCCGGGCTTTCCCGCCTTCAAGGCAGCGTATTCTCCGCTCACGCGGATTTTGAAAGACAATGCCACACCCGAATTTAGGAGGCTTCAAGCCGAGCTGGGTGCCCGGCATAGTTTTCGGGAAGCCGCGCGTCTGTTGAACGAGCTCACACCTTGCGCCACCCAGAACCACGCAACGATCCGGATCCGGCTTGCGTCGGTTGCCAAGGCCCTGGAAGATCGCTGTTGCGAGGAACCGACGGATACGGCCATTCTAGCAAAACCTACCGAGGTTACGGTCTTTCTGGACAGCGCATATCCTGCTCACAGGCGAATACAGATGGAAAACCAGGTGATCTCCGGCCTTAGGGTGTCATTCTGCACTCAGCCGTAGCGGACCCCACGAGATCGAGGAAAGCTCGTCAGGAAAAGTCTCTGGATTGAACAATTGGAGCGCACGGATAGGGCTCGCACAAATTTATCATAATTTAGATTATTAGCCTTGACCGACGGTCTTCAAACCCTGTCGCTGAGGGCTCGGTATATTTCATCGATACCTCGGCCAGCAGCTGTTCTGACTGCACCCTGATTATTTGACGACCGGTCCACATCCTCAAAAGTGTCTCGCGCATCACGCAGCGCACCTTCCAAGAGATCAATTCTGAGCTGAGCTTTCTCAGCCCAGATATGGACCTCCTCAGGGCTCATGTCCGAACTGTAGGCCTTGATCTCATCACTAGAGCTATCTTGATCAGAAATGAAATCAGGAGGTGACCCAACCGCTCCATCCAGCAGACCTATTTGGAATTTCTTGTTTTTCTGGTCAGACATCTTATTGCTTCTACTTTCAAGTTTTCGACTACAATATTGGCCGCTCAGGACGCTGCCTCGACCAGTTCTGCAAACGTATACAGTGCTTTAGCATGCTCCTCGTTGTCAGGGAGCACTGGAAATTCAACCCGTAGGCGACCATACTTGTTTTTACTGATGCATGAGCGCCGACTGCTTTGGCCATGATTTCCATCGCCTCGGTCATTTCATCCCAGTCCAGGCCACTTTCACTCATCTTATTACCCCATGAAAAGCAATTTTAAGGACCAAAGCTCACTTTTTGACACTAAGAGGTGAGCTACATGTTCTTCAAGAAATACCCTAAATCAATCAGCTTGGTCGTCATACTGGCGATTTTTGTAGCCTTGCTGCATCGCCTTACACCGCCTGAGATAAGGCAAATGATAGTCGAGCCTGAGGTCTTTCTCGCGTGTATCTGTGGTGCCATCATTGGCTTCGTCGGCACCTGTAACACCGCTTACCGTCACAAGTTATTTGCCAATCATGTCATGTGTCTCCTGCCTGAACAGCCAGACACCGTGATCGAGAAACTTAGCACGTTATTCTTAGGGTACTTTCTTCCTGTGCTTCTCCCTGGCTCGTACCTAGCTTTCGCTTGCTACTCGATCTCAGTGACAAAAGTAGAACAGCTCGCCAATGGCGGCTTTGCTGTGAACCGGCATGCAAAATTGACCCCTGTACTGGGGTAATCGGCGTCCAAAGTTGACCCCCCTGGTATTTGGTTTCGTTAGCTTCCTCGCAGATTTGAGGGAGCGATTTGGGGATGTTGGTTGTGGAGACGATTGCGAAGATCAGGCGGGCGTATTTCATCCAGAGGAAGTCGATCAAGCAGATTAGCCGGGAGCTTCGGGTATCGCGGAATACGGTGCGCAAAGTGGTGCGATCCGGAGCGACGGAATTCAGTTATGACCGGTCCACGCAGCCCCGCCCCAAGATTGATCCCTGGCGTTCCGATCTGGATGAGATCTTGGCCGAGAACGCCCGGCAACCGAAACGCCAACGTCTGACCCTTGTTCGGATTTACGAGGACCTGCGCAACCGCGGTTATGATGGCAGCTATGATGCGGTGCGGCGCTATGCGGCCCGTTGGTCGAAGGCAACGCGGGAAGCGTCTGCGGCGGCCTATGTGCCGCTCAGCTTCGATCCCGGCGAAGCTTATCAGTTCGACTGGAGCCATGAGATTGTCATACTCGACGGCGCGACCGTGACGGTGAAGGTTGCGCATGTCCGCCTGAGCCACAGCCGGATGCCGTTTGTGCGGGCCTATCCCAGAGAGACACAAGAGATGGTCTTTGATGCCCATGACAAGGCCTTCGCCTTCTTCGGCGGGGCCTGTGCGCGGGGCATCTATGACAACATGAAGACTGCGGTGGATGCGATCTTTGTCGGCAAGGACCGGGCCTATAACCGGCGGTTCCAGAAAATGTGTGGGCATTATCTGGTCGATCCGGTCGCCTGCACCCCGGCTTCAGGCTGGGAGAAGGGACAGGTCGAGAACCAGGTGGGCGTGATCCGGCGGCGCTTCTTCGTGCCGCGCCCAAAGTTCAAATCCTACACCGAGCTGAATGCTTGGCTGGAGGACCGGTGCCTGGCCTATGCCAAGGCAAACAAACACCCGGAGATGCGCGACAAGACCATCTGGGAGGTGTTCAAAGAGGAGCGTCCCAGCCTCGTTCCTTATGTCGGCCCGTTCGATGGATTCCACGCGGTTCCGGCCTCCGTCTCCAAGACCTGCCTCGTGCGCTTCGACAAGAACAGATACTCGGTCGATGCGCGTGCGGTCGGCCGACCTGTCGAGATCCGCGCCTATGCTGATCGGCTGGAATGCTGGCAGGATGGACGGATTGTCGGCCAACACGAGCGTACCTTCGGGCGCGACCACACAGTCTACGATCCCCTGCATTACATACCAGTTCTCGCCCGCAAGCCGGGGGCATTGCGTAATGGTGCACCGTTCAAGGAGTGGGACCTGCCGATTGCGATCCGCCGCGTGCGGCGCAAGCTCGAACGCCAGCCTGGCGGGGATCGGCAGATGGTCGATATCCTGAGTGCTGTGCTGACAGATGGGATCGAAGCGGTAGAGGCGGCCTGCGCCGAGGCGTTATCGCACAACGTTCATTCCGCCGGTGTTGTCCTGAACATCCTGGCTCGACACCGCGAACCGCCACCGCCCCTGACAATTGCGACGCCAGATGCGTTGAAGCTGGCCAGCGAGCCAATTGCCGACTGCAACCGATATGACAGCTTGAGGAGACGGACAAATGGAACGATCAGACGTGATCGACGCGATGGGAAAGCTAAAGCTCTACGGAATGAGAGCCGCCTATGACGAGGTTCTGACGACCGCCGTCAAACGGCAGCACGAGCCGCAGCAGATCATCGGTGACCTGCTGACCGCCGAGATCCGCGAGAAGCAGGCGCGGTCTGTCAAATACCAAATGACTATCGCCAAACTGCCCCTGGCAAAGGAACTGGAAGAGTTCGACTTCGAGACCGCCGAGGCGAACGAGACCCTGATCCGCGACCTGGCCACCGGAGACTTCCTGGATCACCAGCGCAACCTTGTGCTGATCGGCGGCACCGGAACTGGCAAAACCCATCTCGCCGTCAGCATCGCCAGGGCGTGCATCCGGGCCGGACGCCGGGGCCGGTTCTTCAACGTGGTCGATCTGGTGAACAAATTGGACGCTGAGGCCCGCGCAGAACGCCAGGGGCGCACCGCCGATCTGATCTCACGGCTCGACTTCCTGATCTTGGATGAACTGGGTTATCTCCCCTTCGCCCAGACCGGTGGTCAACTCCTATTCCATCTTGTCAGCAAGCTCTACGAACGCACCTCGATCATTGTCACAACAAACCTGGCATTCGGCGAATGGCCAAGTGTCTTCGGTGATGCCAAGATGACCACCGCACTCCTCGACAGGCTCACACACCACTGCGAGATCGTCGAAACCGGAAACGAAAGCTGGCGCTTCAAGAACCGGGCATAACGCCAATCTCAAACCCCGCAGGCCCGTCGCCGCTGCGTTAAATGGAGACTACGCAGCGCCGGGCCTGCTCATCACAAAAGGGGTCAAAGTTGGATGCCGATAGGGGGTTAAAGTTCAATGCCGATTGACATCGTAAGTGCGGCCTAGGCGCATCGGGACAATTTCGAAATCGCAGTTGCAGATCGACTGCGCTGTCAGCTGTTGCCTGATATTTTTTCTGGGTTTGGCCTGAATCCCACAATGACAGCTTCTCACGTGGAATTCACTAGTTTGAATGAAGTCTACAATATAAGTCGCAGGAAAATGGAGCAGTACAAACATGCGCACAACACATAATATCAATGGCGTTACCCCCTTCGCCAATTCCAATCCTGGCAGCGGTCGAGCGCTTGCGGCGACAATCAGTGCTGGTGTTTGGCCGGAACATGATCCTGACATCGACACTCAACTGAACGGCCAAATCGAAGAGAAGGCCTACGAACTACTAGAGGCTCGAGAGATCGAGGCATTTGCCGATTTCAACAGTGACGGTGATCGCACATATTACCAGCTCGAGAACGGAGAAGTCGGGGTTCACTGGGTCGCCGCTCAATTCGTTGAAGCTGGCACGGTCGAAGACCTCGCTGAGCAGGTCGTTAGTGAATTCCGTCGGTGGGCCGAAGAAAATAAAGAGGTTTCCGGCCTGACAATGTGAAAAGACATCCAAGTTTTCACCGAAATCCCGTCACACCCGGCGGGTTTTTTGTTTTTGGCTCCAATCATTAATTGGCTTGAGGGAGCTTTGACTGATAACGCCCTGCCCTTCTCAGATCGCATAAGTCCATTGTTCATTGGCATCTCACATCTGGATTCATGTGAAAAAATATTTTTTATCAGTTAGTTAGTCGCATAGTAACCGAAGTAACGACGCGTCCCAGCATCCTGCCCCGCCTCCTCAAGTTCCATTTTTGGACGCGGCGCGTTGGCCCGTTCAACCGCTAGCGCTCTTTCTTTTGGGTTCTCTACTTAATTAGACAAGATCATCCCACACGACTTATCCACAGGACACTCCGTCCGGGAATTAAGGGCACAGTGACATCTGTAGAAGCGCTTATCTTGTTTTTGCGCCTTGCAAGAAAGAACACCCCGCGCAGTGTGTCGCCATAGACTTGTCCTTTCGGCCCTATGAAGACCAGACGCGTGTGTGGATCTGTCTCTGTCCAACAGTCGCCCTCTCGCATGCTCCATCTGGAACCGACTCTTTGGAAGATCAAACGCTGATCCGGCTTTTGGGCAATGAAAACGAATCCCTTTGCCCTGAGTATCGTATCAGGCAGATCAGAGAAGAATTGCTGCAAAGCTTTTTCGTCGAGCGCGTCGTTGGTTTCCACACTGACGGTTTCAAAACCGTGTCCGGCTACGGGCGCAGGGGATTCATAAGCGGAGACGTCCTGATCTGTGTCTATACCAAGCGCCACATCTGTCGGTATCCGGCCTTCAATAGCCTCAAGTATTGGCGTATCCGCATACAGAGCCCCGACGCGCGACTTTGCTCGAGCGCGGCTTTCATCGGAAAGCAAATCAAGTTTGCTCAGCAAAATCATGTCCGCTGACACGAGTTGGGCGTTGAATAATTCGCGTGTCGCAGGGTCGCTCGCACGTGCTTCAAGTGTTTCCGCGTCGACAACTGTGATGATACCGTCAAGCCGGATCGCTTCATTTGCAAGCGCGATCTGAGCAATCGAGCCGGGTTCGGAAATGCCGCTACATTCCAGAACGATGGCATCTGGGCGATCTCTACGCTGTGCAATGTCGACGAGTGATTTGGACAGGTCACTGCAACAGCACAAGGCGCACCCGTTGGTCAAAGTAATCGTGTCGTCGGTTTGTTCGGCAATAAGTTCCGCATCGATGTTGATCTTGCCGAAGTCGTTCACCAAAACAGCGATTTTGCGGCCTTGCGGGTCCGCCAGTAACCGATTGAGTAGAGTGGTTTCCCCGCGCCGAGAAATCCTCCGATGATTGTTAAAGGCAGCGACCTTGCAGGGGCCGCCAATTCGCGAGGCATCGACATGGCGGCAAAGATCAAGCCAGCAATTGTTTGCCTCTGGTCAAGCGCTCGCATGAATTGATCATGCCGCGACGCGGTGTTTTGAGCATGCGGGCGCTCAGTCATTCGGCGCCTCAATAACGCGTCCACCCAAGACTGTGCCCCAAATACCAATGTCTTTGATTTTATCTGGTTCGACTTCCATCGGGTCTTCCTCCAAGACGCAAAAATCCGCGAACTTGCCAACTTCAAGGCTTCCAATTTCGTTTTCGAGATTGAGAATGTAGGCGGCATCAATAGTAACAGCGCGCAATGCCCGCTCCACACTGATCCGCTCGCCAGGTGCGACGACTGTCTTTTCGTCTTCGGCCAGACGAGTGACGGCTGCATACACGGCTGTCAAAGGATGCATTGGCACGACGACCTGCGGGTAATCGGAGTGCAGCGCAAAAATCACGCCCTCTTTTTCCAAACTTCCAAGGCGGGCTTCGGTCTGCGCGCGGTCTGGGCCATAGGCATTTTCAGAATGCAGGAGAGCGCGGAAATGCGAGAAGTAATTGTTCACACTGGCGTTACCGCCAAGGGCCTTAAGGCGGCGCGCCTGCATCGGGTTGCTCATGGCATAGTGCTCGATGGTAAACCGATGATCGAACCGAGGATGTTCTGCCTGTAATCGAGCAAGCAAGTCCAAAGTAAAGTCTACCGCCTGATCGCCATTGGCATGGCAGTGGATCTGGTGGCCACCTTTCCAAAACGGCACCATGCCTTCATAAGTGGCGTCGCCCGGGAAACCATTTCCACCGTCCAGGTAGCCGGGAAAGTTCAACAGCGCTCCCATGAGTGGGAACGACCCGTCGCTCAGGAATTTAACACCGCCAATAAACAGGTTGTCCTTTTCGTGCTTGGCGAGCTCCCAAACAACGTCCGATGCCTTGTCCCCATGCGCCCCCACAAAGGACATGGCATGCGGTTTCAGACAGAACCGGATAGGCAGGTTCGGGTCTTCTGTTGCAGTTACGTGGTCATTCAGTTCGGCGTCAATGTTCATCACGCCGAACATAAGGTCGGCGACTGTCGTAATGCCTGCCTTTAGAGCAATTTGACCAAAAAACTTCAAGCCGTCCACGCCACCCAATTGGGCGATAATTGGCATGATCGGGGCGATGCCAATCGAAACACCTTCCACCTCCGTGAAAACGCCGTTCAAGCGCCCGTCCGGATACTGCAAAATGTGGGTCGGGTTTGCACCATCCGCCACGTTGGCCATTTCGATGGCAGCTGAGTTCAGATAGGCGAAATGCGGTGCAAAACCCAAAATGTAAATGGGCCGCGTGGCCGTGATCTTGTCGAGCGTGTCACGATCAATCGACCCGCCTTGGTTCGCGGGGTCAAAGCCCCATGCGATGATGGGTTCACCTTCCTTTTTCGTCTCGTGGAGTTCGCCAAGATATTCGATCACATCGTCAAAGTGCGGATGCGCAGGGTTCATGCCCTCGCGTCCCGGCCAAGGCAGCGGCCCGATGTAGTCGACCGCCATGAAGCCTGCGGACATCCAGCAATGCGAATGCGGCTCGATCAAGCCTGGCAAGACGATTTTGTCTTTCAGAGTTTCATCGACCGTCACGTCGTAGCGCGACAGCCAAGGCTGCATCTGATCTATCGTTCCGAGCGAAAGGATACGGCCGTTCAAAACCGCGACGGCATCAGCCTCAGGTCGGCCCGGGTCCATCGTGCAAAATTTCTTAGCGGTGAAAACCGTGACTTTTTCCTTGGTCATCCCAAACTCCTAAAATATCTCCATAACAAGGTTAATGCTCGGGATCGGGCAATCAAAGTAAATTGTGGAGAGTCGGACAATGCACACAACCGCAATCCTCGCCTAAAACGAAAAATAAGCATATTGAGTTACGTGAGTGGGAGGATCCGTGTCAGCATCGTGTATGAGACTGGACACAGATTCTTATGAGCCACTTCGGGCTTATCCCTCGTGATTATGGAAACAAGGATTCTAAAATGTCGTTTTGGACACTTCTCATGATAAAAGTGCCTGCGGAGAAGGCAAAGCAAACCGCAGAAGCATTCATTCACCGCAACATTATCGAGGAATGCGCCGATGCCATTCCAGGCTTTCGCCACGGCGAGTTGATGGTGTCGCATGAAGGCGATGGGCAGCTTTGCGTTATGTGCAACTGGACGGATAAAGCCGCCTACGAGCAATGGGTCGCAAGCCCCATTCGTGACAAGCAGAATGTGGACGCCCTCGGCTTCCTAACAGAAAAAGGTTACGAAGCGACTGACATGCATACACTCATGTTCGACAGTCTGCACACCGTCGCACAAAAATAGCAACAAAATCGCTTTTGCTTCTTGGTTTTTCCCTGCGCCTGAGGGCAGACGCAGGACTCCGTTTTTAGTGCGTCATTTGTAAGACTGCGCCGCTGGGCAGTCATTCCGGCTCTTTCGATGGGTTGAACCGATGCAAAATTTCGCCACTGGCCGGCACCCCGTCACACCCGGCGGGTTTTTTGTTTTTAGCTCCAATCATTTATTGGCTTGAGAGAGCTTTGACTGATACCGCCCTGCCCTTCTCAGATAGCATAAGTCCATTTTTCATTGGCATCTCACATATGCATTTGTATGAAAAGTTTTTTAATCATGCAGTTAGCCGCATAGTCGCCGAAGTCTCAACGCGTTCCAGAAAGCGACCCCAAGCCGGAAAATTTTCGGCCCTCTAAGTTGAGGTTCGCCGCTGCGGTAGTTCGCTGGGTTCGGAACCATAGGACTCTTCCGCGGTCACGGAATCTGGGATTTCATCCCGCTTGAACTTTGTAATTCCAATACCAATCAAAACGACGGGTGTGATCCAGAGCAGGACGGCGTAAGGCGCTATCGAAAGAACGCCTATGCCCATTGTGCCCGCCACAAAGGCGCCATGAACGTTCCACGGAATCAATGGTGAAAAAATGGACCCTGATCCCGCTATTGCTGCTGAGGCGACATATGGTTCCAGACGAGCCTTTATATAGCGTTCTCGATAGGTCGCTGAATTTAGTATTATCGACATGTAAGGATCTGCCGTAGCCGCGTTCAAGCCAATTCCAGTTACTGCTGTAGCGACAATCAGACGTGCGCCGCCAGTGGCCCATGCCAGCAGCGGAGCAAGCAAGCGCCTAAGCATCCCGGTAAACTCGACCAGCGCTCCAAATGCAGCCGCAACGAGTATCAACCAAATAGTCGGCAACATGGACACAACGCCACCGCCTACGAACGTGGAATCGAGTGTTGCACTCCCGCTGTTTAGTGAAAAACCGTTGCCCAATACTTCAAGTGAAAGCTTACCCCAGCCTCCTAACGCTCCAAGGCCCTCGTCGATCATTAATGCGTCAATCAGATCCTGCTGTGTAAATGCAGCGAGTACTGCCGCAGTTATTGCTCCTGCCATCAGCGACAAGAACGCGGTCGTCCGCGCCGACAGCACGAGAACCAAGATGAGTGGCAAGAATGAGATGAAAGACACGGTAAAATGCTCGTCAATAGCCTGGAGTATTTGAGCACTGTCATAATTGTCAGACATACCGTGTCGCCAACCAAGAAAAAGGAAAAGCACTGCGCTAGCAATCCAGCCAGGCGCAAGGACAGTACGTAGCGCGCGTGCGTGGTCCTTAGCTTCGGCACCCACCACCGATGCCGTGAGAATGAAGGTATCCGAAATTCGACCTAGGCTATCACCCGTAAACGCTCCACAAACGGCAGCGGCTGCTGTGACCAGTGGAGAAACTTGCATAGCTGGTGCGAGAGCCACAAACGGCAAACCCACAGCGGCTATCGTGGTGAATGAACTTCCAATTGCATACGAAAGACCAGATGCGACCACAAAGACGATTATGTACAGAAAGCGCGGCGAACCGTATTGAGCTCCGAAATAAATCACTGAAGCAATCGTCCCAGACATAAAAAGTGCTCCAATTAGAGCACCCACCGCAATCAGCACAAAAATTGTTCCCAGAGCTGAATTGATACTATCGGACATGACCGCCGCGAGGTCTTCGGCGGAATTGCCAGTCGTGATGGCGATCACAAGTGCAAGTGTGAGACCAAGTGTCATGGCAATCTGTAATGGACCATCTTCGGCCTTTTCACCGAACAGTAAAACTGATGCGAATATCAGTGCCACCATTCCGCCGACGGTTACGAGCGAGGCGATCAAAGAACTGGTGGTGCGAGATTCCACGTCATCGCTCATAACATCAATCTCCTGAGCCGATTATTTGAAGGTTCAATTGGTTTCCGGTTGTTTGTAGCTAAGTTCCTGAGACCAAATGGGAGTTTGAAAGTAGGACTTCCCACGGCGCTCGTTCATGAGGGTTTGTCATCTCGCGTTTGAGGGAGTGGGCTATTTTCTTCATCGTTAGGTGCACTATCCTCGCCGTTGCTTGTCTCTTCAGCTTCAGGCTCTTCAACGGACAACGGTTCCTCAACACTGCTCTTCTCATCATCCGGGCCATCAAATTCCGGAGATCCTCTTGGGGGGTAACGTAACGTGCCCTCAAGCCTGTCGCGTTCGGCAGTTGAAAAATCCGGGAATGGAAGATCACGTCGGCCGCGCCACTGTTCAACCTGTTCAACAGCATGCTTCGACTTTGCCGCATCAAGCCCTCCGTCCTGAGACATGTAAACAGTTTGGCTGGGAAACGCGAAGCCAGTACCCGAAGCTTCGACAATTTCCTTCGTTCTGAACAAGACATCTTCCTGAATTGCATAAAATGCGTTCCACTCGCGGGTTTGAGCGTAAACACGGATTTCAATATTCAGAGATGAGTCTCCATAACCAATAAACCTTACCCGCGCTGTATCTGAAGTGATACGTGGGTGTGCATACATCATTGAACGAATTTCGGCGAGAACGTACCTCAACTGGTCGGTATCCGTTTCAAGTCGCAAGCCGAGCGTTGTCCGGATCATCATTTCATCACAACGGGCCCAGTTGACGAGCTCCATATTAACAAACTTTGAATTCGGAATGGCTATCGTGGTTCGGTCCAAGCCACGAACGTGGGTTGATCGTACTCCAATGCTTTCAATTGTTCCTTCCTTGTCGAGGAACGAGCAATAATCACCAACCTTCACAGCCTTTTCCATATAGATCACAAAGCCGCTGATCAGGTTCTCAAGGGTCGGGCGGATCGCGAGCGCGACTGCAAGCCCGCCAACGCCAAGTCCTGCGATAATGCTTAAGAGCGGGAACCCGAGGGTTTGCGCACCATAGGCGAGAATCCATGTGGCTCCAACAAGAGCGATAATATGGTTGAGCAACCGCATCATACTTTCATCATACTGACGCACGATGGACGTTTTTTTCTCGGCTACCCTGTCGCTTAAGAGCGACATAAACCGCCAGAAGGTTAAGGCCGCAGCTGCATAGATCGTGATTGTAGCAAAGAAGGTCTCCGTTAGAGCGAAAGAACCTGTCAAAAAGAGTTGGTTGTTAAAGAAATTGTTTAGCGCGAG
>NZ_JBQFJB010000002.1:0-811803 GCF_056535865.1 Ruegeria sp. AP11 | reverse complement strand
ACACTGATATGCCGCTTGCGGAGATTGCTACCGCGACTGGCTTTACCTCTCGTTCTGCGATGTCGCGTGCTTTCAAATACTTTAAGATCAGACCGGAAGTGAGCAGGAACCAGCGGTATCTCGGAAATGCGCCTGTTTAGCTTCTGATAACCGGATCATGTGTTTTCAGCGCGTTATGCAAAAATCACCAACACGCTAGGCGATCCATCCCTGGGCAACCTCATGTCGCCGTGCCAGATCCGCTGCCGTATCTTGTGCCATTTTTTTGCATTGAGTGAGGTCTGGGTAAGTTTGGGCCTGACGGGACAGCCAATTACCGCGCGCGGAAAATGAGGTCATTTGAGATGGGACAGGTCGGGCCAACTCAGAGCGCCCTGGCGCTATAGCGTAATCGGCCCTCAACCTGACAAAGCCGCGCGGGTGACCCATCGGGTGCGGATTGCAAGGAATCACAATTTAACATACTAACATATTAGTTGACATAAGAGGTGCGCCGCCTTAGCAACATGGGCTAAGCAGGCGGTGATGTGATGCAAGCACAAGGCGGCAAAGATGTTGTGGATGGGGCGGCGCGCCACCGCGAGCCGCAAGGCAAGATTGTCGTGGCTCTGCGTGGCCGGCAGGCGGATGATCAACCTGCGCGTATTCCGGAAACTTCGTCTGAACCTGTTACGTGCGCTCACAGGTCTGGATTGGCGCAAATCCATGCCGGTCAGACCATCGTCCGTTACGATCAGATCATCGAGCAAACCAAAGACGAGGAACTTGCCTTGAGGGGCGTAGTGTTTGCACCAATGCAGATCGAAGCCGTGATGTAATCTGCATGTGGCCCAGGGGAGAGGGGCAAATGGGAGATACTATTTCAAAGATGGTCGAAATGACCGGGATTGATAAGTTTTTTCCCGGCGTACACGCATTGAAATCCGTGCAGTTCGATCTTGAGCCGGGCGAAGTTCACGCACTTATGGGCGAGAATGGCGCTGGAAAGAGTACGTTGATGAAAATCCTGTCGGGCATTTACCAGCGCGACGGTGGGGTCCTGAAGATCGAAGGGCGGAGGTCAGCCCGACAACGCCAAGAGAGGCTCAGGATCTGGGCATCGGCATCATTCATCAGGAGTTAAGCCTGATGAATGATCTGACCGTAGCGCAGAACATTTTTATCGGGCGCGAACCCCGCAAGAGCTTTGGTCGGCTGGACGAGGCCGCTCTGAACGCACAGACTGCCAGAATTTTTGCGGCGATGAACCTGAACCTAGATCCCAGGGCGTTGGTCGGGAGCCTGACCATTGCGAAACAGCAGATGGTCGAAATTGCAAAGGCTTTGTCGTTTCGATCCAAGGTTTTGATCATGGACGAGCCCACAGCGGCGTTGAATGATGCAGAGATTGCCGAACTTTTTGTCATTATCCGTCGTCTCAAGGCCGAAGACGTTGGCGTCGTTTACATCAGCCACAAGATGGACGAGCTCAAGCAAATTTCAGATCGTGTTACGGTGATGCGGGATGGCGAGTATGTTGGCACCATCGGCGCTGCCGAAACACCTATCAGCCAGATTATCGCGATGATGGTTGGCCGAGAGGTTAATGAAGAGCCTCTGGAAGTGCCTTGCCTGGGCGACGCAGAGGTATCGTTGCAGGTTACCGGGCTTAGCCGCAGCACCGAAATTCACGATGTCAGCTTCTCGGTCAAAAAGGGGGAAATTCTCGGATTTGCTGGCCTTATGGGTGCAGGACGAACCGAGGTTGCGCGCGCCATTTTCGGAGCTGACCCAAGAGACAGCGGCGAAATTCGGGTGCATGGCAAGGCGGTCTCGATCAGATCGCCCGCTGATGCGGTCAAGGCGGGGATCGGATATCTTTCAGAAGATCGTAAGCATTTCGGCCTCGCCACAGGTATGAATGTTCGGGACAACATCGCCTTGGCATCGATGGATCGCTTCACCGGTTCTGGCGGAGTTCTGAAGGACAGCGAAATCAGCGCGACTGCTAAAAGCTACATCAAACAACTGGGTATCCGAACACCTTCGGACGTTCAGGAAGTCCGGCTTTTATCGGGCGGCAACCAGCAAAAGGTCGTGATTGCCAAATGGCTTTTGCGCGACTGCGACATCCTGATTTTTGACGAACCCACCCGCGCGTATCGACGTGGGCGCCAAATCCGAGATCTATAAATTGCTGGAAGAGCTTGCAGGGCAGGGAAAGACGATCATCGTAATTTCGTCTGAGCTGCCTGAGATCATGCGCCTCAGTCATCGCATCGCAGTGATGTGCGAAGGCAGGCTGACCGGAATTCTGCCCGGCGGCAAAGACACCACTCAGGAAGACATAATGCATCTGGCCACGCAACGGGCAGCGGCGATGCAGGTAACGGGGGCAGCACATTGACAACAGTATCGGATATCGAAAAGAAAAAGCCGCTCTCGGGCCTTGCGGATAGCGGCGCGTATCAAAAGCTGTTGGCTTTCGCCAGTTTGATTGTGCTGCTGATCGGGTTTTCCATCGCTTCACCCAATTTCATGCAAACATCCAATATGATCGCCATTCTTCAGGCGACATCGGTCAATGGTGTGCTGGCAGTGGCCGCGACTTTGGTCATTATTACCGGCGGTATCGATCTGTCGGTTGGAACATTGATGACGTTCTGTGCCGTGATCGCCGGCGTGGTCCTGACATATCTGGGGATGCCCCTGCTGTTGGGCGTGATAGCTGCCATTGCCGCCGGTGCGTTTTGCGGCCTGTGCTCGGGCACTTTCGTTGCCAAGATGAAAATCCCGCCCTTTATCGCCACGCTTGGCATGATGTTGATCCTCAAGGGCCTGTCGCTGGTCATCTCGGGTACGCGCCCGATCTATTTCAACGATACGCCCGGGTTCGATCAGATCTCGCGCGGGTCACTGATCGGAGAGATATTCCCCGCATTGCCGATCCCGAACGGTGTACTGATCCTGTTTCTGGTCGCTATTGCCGCTTCGTACATCCTCGGGCGTACAGTTCTGGGTCGCTACACCTTTGCGCTTGGCTCGAACGAAGAGGCCGTACGTTTGTCGGGCGTGAACACCGACATGTGGAAGATGCGCATCTATGCGTTGGCCGGAGCAATCTGCGGTGTCGCCGGTATTCTGATCGCCTCGCGATTGAATTCGGCACAACCCGCGCTGGGGCTGGGATACGAACTGGAAGCAATCGCTGCGGTGGTGATCGGCGGAACGTCTTTGTCCGGCGGGCGCGGCACCATCCTTGGTACGCTGATCGGCGCGCTGATCATGGCTGTGCTGACCAACGGCCTGCGCGTTTTGTCCGTAGCACAGGAATGGCAGACCGTCGTGACCGGCGCAATTATCATCCTGGCCGTCTACGCCGATATGGCACGACGTAGGAAGGCAGGTTGATCAAGTTCATTTGAGCAAAGACCAAAACGACCAACTGGAGGAGAAAACATGTTTTCACGTCGTTTCATTCTGGGTGCGCTGAGCGCCGCAACCCTGACAGGATCCGCCTCGATGGCGGTAGCAGAAGAAGTTTATATCCCGATGGTTTCCAAGGGCTTCCAGCATCAGTTCTGGCAAGCGGTGAAATCTGGTGCGGAACAGGCGGCCGATGAGTTCGATGTCAAGATCAGTTTCGAAGGCCCGGACAATGAAACAATGGTGGACCGCCAGATCGATATGCTGGCCGCTGCCCTGGCCAATAATCCCAAAGCGATCGGTTTTGCCGCTTTGGACAGTCAGGCTGCAATCCCGCTTTTGAAACAGGCGAATGAGAAGGGCATACCGATCATTGCATTCGACAGCGGCGTTGACAGTGATATTCCGGTTTCCACTGCTACCACCGACAATCTTGCAGCCGCTGGTCTGGCCGCGGACAAGATGGCCGAAAAACTGGGCGGGAAGGGCAAAGTGGCCGTTGTGGCACATGACCAGACCAGCCGTACCGGCATCGACCGTCGTGATGGCTTCGTCAATCGCATGGCCGAAAAGTATCCGGACATCGAGGTTGTCACGGTTCAATATGGCCAGGGTGACCATCTGAAATCGACCGAAGTCACCAAAGCGATCCTGACGGCAAACCCGGATCTGAACGGGATCTTCGGAACAAACGAGGGCTCAGCCATCGGCGTTGTAAATGGCGTACAGGAACTGGGCACCGAGGGGCTGGTCATCATTGGCTATGACAGCGGCAAGGCTCAGAAAGACGCGATCAAAAGTGGTCTTATGGCGGGTGCGATCACGCAGAATCCTGTGGGTATCGGTTACGAGACCGTGAAGGCTGCGGTTGCAGCTCTGAACGGTGAAGAGGTTCCGGAACTGATCGACACAGGTTTCTACTACTACGACGCCTCGAATATGGACGACCCAAAGATTTCGGCTGTTTTGTACGACTAGGATATGCGCCCATATCGACCAATCTGGCCCGCCTTTTCGGGTGGGCCAGACATGGATTCAGAAGTTTCGAAGCATTCGGCCAACGTCCATGGCGGATGGCGTGATGCAAGAAGCGATGCAGAAACGTGGGACGACAACGTCCCACTTGAGGTTGACGTGAAGGACGCGCTGAAAACGACCATCGGCAAGATGGTGCTGTCGGAGCAATCACATACAACAGGTGCCTAAAGGCCTGCCTCTTCGCCGGTGCTCTCGCAGCGATCGTCATGTTCTTACCATGAAACAACATCATGCGCTGAGCTTAAAGCTACGATGGATCAAACAGTTTGGGGCGTTATCCGGGACAGATTTGTCTGCGCTATTCGGGTATCCGGAGGGCTTGTTTCAGAAGATCAACCCGCTCTTTCGTTAGAACGCCAGTTCTCAGCCATTCGTAAGAAAGTCCGATATATACGCCGCCCATTCGAATTCCGAACCAGATTGAAAACTCGGCATCGTGGCTTTCATCCTGTCCTTTGACGATCTTGTCATCGCCTCGTTCACTTCGGGGCCTGGTGCCACCACTCTGCCGATGCTGATCTTCTCGAAGGTCAAGATCGCCGTGTCACCGGATGTGAACGCCTTGGCGACGCTGATCATCCTGGCCGTAGGTGTCGCACTGGCAGGGGCCATGCTGGGGTTCAGGTCCGGCAGGAAACGCTAGGGGTCAGATCTTCATCACTGAAAACGCAGGGTTCTGCTTCATGCTTCCAGACCACCTGTTCACACCCGGGCGGCCACGGCAAATTCTTCACATAAGCAGAAATTCCCTTGAACAGATGCGCAGCAACCATGTGCGGAATTGGCTGACGGCCCGAGAGCCATCCGCGCGAAACGAGGTTACAAGATAATAGGCATTGCCGGTGGGAATGCTCAGATCAAGCGGCGCAACGAGATGCCCTTTGCGCCGCCCCTCTTCACCAAAGGGCCGGCGGTCCATTGCCCAGCCCAGCCCGCTCTGTGCCGCCTGCAACGCGTTCGAACGATTGTCCATGTCGGCTATCGGTTTCCATGGGGTTTCGCTCAGACCCGCTGCCGAGAACCATCGGTTCCATTCATTTGCATGATGGCGGCTGCGGATCAGAGGTTCCGACAGCAGCTCTTCGGGTTGGGGAACCGATCCGCGTGCCGCGAGGTATTCCGGCGCGCAGACCGGTTGGATTATCTCATCGAACAGCTTGATGCAGCGCCTCTTGCGGAGGTTTGTTAGCATATACGATGGCCATATCTATATCACTGCCGCTGAGAGTGATCTCTTCGGGCATGGTGACGACATTGACCGTTACATTTGGGGCAGCTCGCAATTGCGGCAGTTTCGGAATCAGCCACATATTGGCCAGTGATTGATACATGTGTACCGAAACCGACTGATCGCTGTTCTTGTCCGTGTACTGGGCAAATGCCGCATCAAGCGTGTCCAATGCCTGACGCAGCGGCTCATAGAGTGCTTTGCCGTCATCCGTCGCTTCAACCAGTTGGTTGGTTCCGCGCTGCAATAGCGTTGTGCCTACGAAAGCCTCCAGCGACTTAATCTGATGACTGATGGCCGAGCCCGTAACGTTGAGCTCTTGCGCGGCTTCAACATTGCGACCCAGCCGGACAACGGCTTCGAACGCACGAATGGCGGCAAAGGGTGGGATTTTCCGTGACATCTGAAAACTCGATGAAAGTCCAACGCGCTGACAGTATGGTAAATGTCCCGTTTGTCCCAGCCTTTTCCTGTCAGACACTTGCCGTGCACAGATCGAACAGGTGCTGAAGTTCGGATGCGTTCAGGTGATCGAATTGTTCCGACAGGTGGCGAATGTCCTCTGCCCGCTTGGAGCCCAGAACCGGATCGGCCAGCATGTGGAATTTGTCGGTGATCTGCGCATCGGACAACGGCATGTCAGCGTCTCCGCGTGGGGTGCGGGGGGCATCCTCGATCCGGCGACCGTCTTTCAGGGTTATCGATACCTGTGCCCAGCGTTTGTCGGTGCTGATGCGGGTCATTTCCGCATCATCAATCAACCGGGTGGCGCGGCTGATGCGCAGGATATCGGGGTCGCATAGCGCGTCATCTGTCAATTCAGACACACCGACCTGACCGCGCACGATCATCGCTGCCACGGGGAAGGCGATGGCATAGGTGAACTCATCCAGATTCTGCGGCTCATGCCCGGCCAAACGGGTGGCATAGTGGAAGGTGCGGATGTCCACGCTGTCCACCTGATCATGGGTGAAACCGTGCTGCTGCATCATGTCGTGTACAGAATCGAGCGACGGGTGCGCCCAGCGACAGCACGGATAGGCCTTGTAATGCGTATGCTCGATCAGTCGCCAGCCGGAACCCAGATCGGCCCAATATTCCGCTCCCTCATCGCCTTCACAGGTCAGAGCCGGCGCGCCGGTGAACCCCTCGGACGCAAGATAGGCTGCCGTCACACCCGAGGGCGCGCCCCAGCCCACGCCATCACGCAGCATGGTCGGATGGTCGATGCAGCGCATCATCTGGCTGCGGGGGCCGTGATATTCGCCGATGCCCGCCGCGTGGCGATCTGTTCCGCGCTGCCGCCCAGCAATTTTGCCCCGGCAGCGGCCACACCCACGGCTGTCCACGCGCCCGAAGTGTGATAATCGGCACAGGTTGCGTGCTGCACCAGCCCCGCACGGTACGAAATCTCATAGGCGGCGGCGAGGATTTCAGCAAAGCGTTTGCCGTCGATGTTCTCTCCGCTGGCCTGTGCCATGGCGATCATCGCCGGAAAGATGGCTGATCCCGCGTGCCCCTTGCAGGGGGTGGTGCCGTCATGGGCATCGATGCTGTCTACGGTGAACGCCCCGGCCATGGCCGCGCCCACGGGGCTGACCGCGCGCCCGTCCATCAGCATCCGCGCGCCGCCCGCAGCACCTGTGCCAAAGATCAAGGGCGCGGTGCGGCGCGCAATTTTGGACAATTCGGTTGTCGCACCCACGGCGGCTACGCCCATCGTGTCGACAAATGACCGGCGCAGCGTCCACAGCGCGGCCTCGGGCAGGTCGTCATAGCGCAGATCGGCGGCGAACTGGTCAAATCTCGGTGCCATCAGCTCAGTTTCTCCACGGCAGATTTCATGCGCTCTATCCCTTCGATGATATTGCCTTCCGAGGTCGCAATCGACATGCGGAAAAACGGATCGCAGGAAAACCCGGGGCCGGGCACCACCACTGCGCCATGATCCATCAGATAAGCGGCCAGATCGGTTGAGTTGGTCAATTTGTTCCCGTCCGGTGTGGTCCGCCCCAAAAGCGCGCCGCAATCCGGCATCAGATAGAATGCGCCGCCCGGTTCCCGGGTTTCCAAACCGTCGATCTGTGCCAACCCGGCCAGCGCGACATCACGGCGGCGCTGATAGGTGGCGCACCAGTCGCCAAGAAAATCCTGCGGTCCGGTCAGCGCCGCGACAGTTGCGGCCTGAGAGATTGAGCAAGGGCCGCCATTGGTCTGGCTGAACAGGCTGCGAATGCCGCCAGTCCACCAGTCCGGCCCGCCAGCAAAGCCGATGCGCCAGCCGGTCATGGCATAGGATTTGGAAACCCCGTTCACAGTCAGGATACGGTCACGCAGATCGGGCACAACTGCGGCCAGCGTGGCGAATTCAGTCCCGTCAAAGATGATGTGCTCATACAGATCATCCGAGATCACGTTGACCTGTGAGTGCCGCCGCAACACCTCTGCCAGTGCCTTCAGCTCGGCCGCCGAATAGACCGCGCCGGTTGGGTTCGACGGTGAACAGAGCATCAATAGCCGTGTGCGTGGGGTGATGGCTTTCTCCAGCGCCTCGGGCGTCAGCCTGAACGCGGTCGCGGCGGTGTCGACCAGAACCGGCCTGCCGCCCACGGCCTGCACCATCCCCAGATGCGACGCCCACAGTGGCACGGGCAGGATCATCTCATCGCCGGGATTCAGCACCGCCTGAATCGCCGAGGCCAGCAGAGGCTTGGCCCCGGAACAGACGATGATTCCGAGGGGAAAATGCCAACTCATTGTCCCGGCGGAATTTCTCGATCACCGCTGCCTTGACTGTGCCCGTTCCGTCGGTGGGGGTATATCGCGTATCGCCCGCGCGTATCGCGGCAATGGCAGCCTCGCAGATATGGGCGGGGGTGTCGAAATCGGGTTCGCCCACGGAAAAGTCGATCAGATCCGCGCCCGCCTGCCGCATCTCGAACGCCTTGTTGAACACGCCGATGATCGGCGACGGAGGCAGTTCATCCACGAGGTTGGACAGCATCAGGACGCCTCTGCCAGATCGGCCAGTGTCAGGTTGGGGCCAAGACTGCCTGGTCCGACGAGAATATGGATGACCGCCGCCTTGCCCGAGGCCATCGCACGTTCCAGCGCCGGAGCGAATTCGGCGGTGTTTTCCACGCGCTCGCCATGGGCACCAAAGCCTTGCGCTACCATCGCGAAATCGGGGTTGGTCAGCGCGGTGCCCGAGACGCGTCCGGGATGTTTGCGTTCCTGATTGGTGCGGATGGTGCCGTACATGCCGTTGTCGATAATGATGAAAATCGGATCGAGCCCGTATTGCACCGCTGTGGCCAACTCCTGCCCGTTCATCAGGAAATCGCCATCGCCCGCAATATAGACGGCGGGGGCATAAGGGCGTGCCACCTTGGCCGCCACCGCAGCCGGAACGCCCATACCCATCGCGCCCGAGATCGGGGCCAGCGCCCCAAGGAACTGCCGATAGTCGAAATGGATATTGGGCCAGTCCGCCGCGTTGCCTGCGCCCGTGGTCATGGTGGCCCCGGCAGGCAGCGTGGTGTTGAGAACGCGCATAACCTCGGCCATATCGACCGGACCGGACTGTACAGGCAAAGCGCGCATCGCTTCATAGTCTGCACGGGCATCTTTGGGCGAATGGCGCTTGGCCACCGGCAGCAGAGCCAGTGACTTTGCAGCCTCGTTCGGGTCTGCCAGTATGGGCAGATCGGCTTGATAGAGCCGCCCCAGATCTTCGGGTCCGGGCAGGATATGGACCAGTTTACAAGCGGGCTGTGGAGCCTGAAGCAAGCTGAATTTCAACGTGGTCCCGTCATTCAGCCGCGCCCCCAGCGCGATCACCAGATCGGCGGATTTGGCATATTCATTTGGCATCGGATTGCCGCCAAAGCCCAGATTGCCGATGAAATTCGGGTGATCATGCGGGAACAGCCCCTGTCTGCGAAACCCGACTGCGACCGGCAGCCCGTGATCCTCGGCAAAACGGATCGCTGCGGCGTGCCCTTCCTCGGTCCAGCAGGTGCCGCCCAGCAGCAGCAGTGGACGTTCGGCCCCAGCCAACAGTTCAGCCACCTGCTCCAGATCGGCAGGCGTTGGTGCGGGCGGGGTCAGTTTGACGGCAGGCAGATCGTGTGTGTCGGTCAGCTCGGCCAGCATATCCTCGGGCAAGGCCAACGCCACCGGACCGGGACGTCCCGACAGGGCGGTGCGAAAGGCGCGGTTGAGGTATTCGGGAATGCGCGCCGGGTCGTCGATCTCGGCCACCCATTTGACCATGTGGCCCAGATATCGGCGATAATCGACCTCCTGAAACGCCTCTTTGTCGCGATGGGCGCGCGGGATCTGTCCGATCAGCAGGATCAGCGGGGTCGAACCCTGCTGTGCCGTATGCACCCCGATCGAGGCATTGGTCACACCGGGCCCGCGCGTCACGAAACAGACACCCGGTTTGCCTGTGGCATCCGAATAGGCCGCCGCCATGAAGGCCGCGCCGCCTTCCTGTCGGGTGGTGTAGTATTTCAACGTGTTCGAGCAATCATGCAACGCATCCAGCGCCGCCAGATAGCTCTCACCGGGGACGCCGAATATGGCCTCGACCCCGTTGACCCGCAGCATGTCGATCAGCACCTGTCCGCCTGTCCGCATCCCGATCACTCCTCTTGTTCCGTATTCGTATTTTCCACCGGCGAAGGACGCTGGAAACTGAAAACTCACACCGGGGTTGAAGCGATTTCACCCGGATACTGATAATGCCCGGCAAAGCAATGTGCGACCGGGCCGGTCATCTCGGCCACATCATCGGGCCGGATACGGATGGTCACTTCTCCCGCTGGCATGTGCACCCGCATCTCAGCCTGATCGGTCCGTCTCGACAGGCGCGCCGCCTGCACCGCGGCACAGGCGCCCGAGCCACAGGCCGTGGTCAGAACACCCGGGCGTTCATAGACGGAAAGCCGCATCTCGGTCGCGGACAACATCTGGACGACACCCACATTGACGCCTTCGACAAAAAGCGGATCCGCCATGATTTTCGGGGCCAATGCGGGCAGGTCCACGCTGTCCAGATCGTTGGTGAAATACACCGCATGAGGATTGCCGATGCTGACACCTATCGGATTTTGCAACGCCGCATTGCCAACCGGCAGCGCCATCATATCCTGCTGTCCGGACAAAGGCATGGCTTGCCAGTCCTGTGTCAGCACGCCCATTTCCACCTGAACCAGATGGTCGCCACGGCGTTCGGCGCGCAGGGGGCCGACTTGTGTTTGCAGGGTGATCTCATCCGCCGCAGCCTCTTCCAGCAACATCCAGGCCACGCAGCGTGTTGCGTTGCCGCAGGCCTGCACCTCGGTCCCGTCAATGTTATAAATACGCAGTCTGGCACGCACATCGGGCAGGTCCGAAGGTTCCAGCACGACCAACTCATCCGCGCCAACACCAACCTTTGGGTCACACACCCAGATGATTTCCTCTGGTGACGGGCAGTAGGGAGCGTTTCGGGCGTCAACAATCACGAAGTGATTGTGCAGACCCTGCATCTTTAAGAAGTCTGGCATGAAACTAGTGCTGCAGGATTTGGCTCAGGAACAATTTGGTGCGGTCGCTTTGCGGATTGTCAAAGAAGCTCACCGGGTCGTTTTCTTCGATGATTTGTCCTTCGTCCATGAAAATCACTCGGTCGGCCACGGCTTTGGCAAAGCCCATCTCATGGGTGACGCAAACCATCGTCATCCCGTCGCGGGCCAGACCGACCATTGTGTCCAGAACCTCGGACACCATTTCAGGATCAAGCGCCGATGTCGGCTCGTCAAACAGCATCACCTTGGGGTTCATGCATAGGGATCGAGCAATGGCAACACGCTGCTGTTTGCCACCCGACAATTGGCCGGGATATTTGTCGGCCTGTTCGGGGATGCGCACCCGTTCGAGATATTTCATCGCTGTCGCGCGCGCCTCGGCCTGGCACGCCGCGCACCCACATGGGCGCAGCCGTCAGGTTTTGCAGAACGGTCAGGTGTGGAAACAGGTTGAAGTGCTGGAAGACCATGCCAACTTCCATCCGCACCTTGTCGATATCTTTCATTTTGGCGTGCAGGTGCAGCCCGTCGACAATGATCTCGCCCTCCTGATGCGCTTCAAGCCAGTTGAGGGTGCGGATCATGGTGGATTTGCCTGACCCGGAGGGCCCGCAGACAACGATCTTGTCGCCTTTGTTGACGGTGAAGTTGATATCGCGCAGCGCGTGATAACTGCCATACCATTTGTTGACGCCGCGCATTTCGATGATCGGTTCAGCCATGACGCGGTCTCCTTAATGGCTTTTGGTGCGGAAATGACGTTCGATCCGGCCCTGAATCAGCTCAAGGCACATCGACAGCATCCAATAGATCAGCGCCGCGGTGATCAGCATCTCCATATGCTGGAAGGTCTTGGTGCCCAAGGTGCGGGCCAGGAACATCAGCTCCCATACACCGATGACCGACACCAGAGAGCTGTCTTTCAGCATCGCGATGAACTGATTGCCGGTGGGCGGGATGATCAGCGGCAGCGATTGCGGCAGGATGATACGGCGCATGGTCAGGCCGAACCTGAACCCCAGCGAGCGCGAGGCTTCCCACTGGCCTTTCGGGATCGACTGGATGCCTGCCCGGAAAATCTCTGTCATATAAGCGCCATAACACAGGGTCAGCGCCAGAATACCTGCGGGCACGGCGTCGATCACATAACCCAGCTGGGGCAAGCCCAGATAGATCAGATAGACCTGCATCAGCAGCGGCAGGCCCCGGAAGAATGAGGTGTAAAAACTGGCGATCGCAAAGGCGAAGCCGTTTGATGACAGTTTGGCTACGGCTCCGATGATCGCCAGTATAGACGCCAAGGTGATAGAAATGGCCGAGACATAAAGCGTCGTGAAGACGCCCTGGCTGACCATGAACCAGACCTTCGACCGGATGAAGACGAAATCCAGATCGAAGCCATAGAAGAAGGCAAGGAACAGGGCCAGCAACTGCAGCCAGACGATGGCGACCTGAAGCCGGAACTTGAGAAATCCGATCAGAACGATGTTCAGCACGAACAGAATGCCCAGCACCAGTCCGGTGGCAAAGCGCCCATAGAACCCGGAATCGGCGGGTTCACCGATTACCGGGCGCATAAGCTCGCCGATGATTGATCCCGTGGTGTCGATCAGCGCAAAGAATGCCGTTGCGACCACCAGCATGATTGCGATTACTTTGGGTTTGTGGACCAGCGGATCGTTGACCACCGTATCAGCGTAAAGCATGACCTGCCTCCTGCAGGTGGCCCGCACGGGTGCGGGCCAACCTGTTTTATCGTTATTTAGTAGAGGTATAGTCGACGCCGTACCACTTCTCGCTGAGTTTGGTTAGCGTGCCATCCGACCGCATTTCCGCCACGATACCGGCGAGCTTGTCGTTAAGCTCCTGGTCGCCACGATCGATGGCGATGGCCAGCGGCTCATAGAATACCGGGTCACCGATCACCTTGAAGGGATAGTTGTTTTTGATGCCTTCCAGAATGGCTGGCAAGGAACCGACCATACCATCCAGACGGGTGCCATCACCCAACCGCAGATCGTCCATCACAGCGGTCGAGTCCTTGTAGGATCGGATTTCGCCCGGTTCGACTTTGTAGTCAAAAGCTGGGACACCTTCGGCATCAATTGTCAGATCATGCTGCAGGTACAGTTCGAATGTGCAACTGGTGCAGGCCCCCATGACTTTGCCATTGAGCTCGTCAACCGACGTGACCGAGCTGTCATTGTGCACCGCGACAGCTGCCGGGGTATAATAGTAGACGGCCGGAAAGCTCAGCACTTCGGCCCGCGCTTTTGTCGGTGTCATCGAGCCCACCGATACATCCCAGCGCCCGTTCCAGTTGCCTGCTGTGATGATATCCCAGGCGGGTGTCACAAACTCGACTTCGACGCCCAAGCGCTTGGCGATCTCGCGTGCGACATCGACATCAAAGCCATCCATTTCGTTGTTGTCATTCAGAAAGCTTTGCGGGGCCCAGTTTGCATCCGTCGCGACTTTGAGCGTGTTGTTCGACATGATGCGGTCCAAAGCGTCACCGGCAAAGCTCATCCCGGTGGATGCGCAAAAGGCTGCTACGGCGGTGGCGATGGTGAAAATTCGTCGTGTTTGTGTCATGCATTCCTCCCAAGTTGGATACGCGTTGGGAAATCTGCACTGCGAACGCAAATCCTCTGAGGGAATTATTTTTTGCCAATTTGAATATTTTTCACAGATCAGAGGTTTCACACTTGTTCGACCGGCCGCACTCTGGGCGCGCTATCCGGGCGACAGGTATATTTTACTAAATAAAGCGATTTTCAGGTGACCCGCGCCGGTATCACACGCCGCCCGCGTTAGAGCCTGCCAGTCGTCCGAATACGCATCCGTTGATCAGGCCGGTTCCGCCGGGGTAGTTGAAGAAGAACACGCCTCCCACCAACTCACCTGCCGCATAAAGCCCCGGAATCGAGGCAAGATCATTGTCCAGCACCTGCGCCGTGTCCGGGTCGATGCGCAGCCCGCCGAAAGTGAATGTGATGCCGCAGCCGACCTGATAGGCCTCGAACGGGCCTTCATCGATGGTGTTGGCCCAGTTGGACTTTGGCACTGTCAGACCTATGGTGCTGCGCCCGTCTTTGACGTTCGGGTTAAAGGCCGTGCCCGTATCCACCGCTGCGTTAAAAGTTTTGACCTCATCCAGAAAACCCTGCGGATCAACGCCTTCCAGCTTTTGGGCCAACGCCTCAAGGGTTGGAGCGGACACTTTGGTCACCCGTTTGATCCGGTATTCGTCGCGCAGCAGATGCGTGACCTTGGAATCGAACACCTGCCAGGCGAACTGTTCGGGCTGGTTCAGGATCACCCGGCCGTATTTGGCGTACGTGTAATTGCGGAAATCCGCGCCCTCGTCCACGAACCGACGACCCGCCGCGTTCACCATGATGCCCCATGGGTAGGAGTGTTTCTGGAACCCGTCGCCCACTTCCAGATCGCCGAATTCGGGGGCGTTGTAATCCCACCCGACCGCATGGCAGCCGGACCAGTTGCCATAGGTCGAGGCTCCGATCTCCATGGCCATCCTAAGGCCTTCGCCAGTGTTGAAGCGCGAGCCGCGCACCCGCGCCATCTCCCACCCCGGGCCAAGGTAACGTGTGCGCATTTCCGGACTGGCCTGAAAGCCGCCGGCGGCCACGACCACAGATCTGGCACTGATATCCTCAAGCTTACCTTGGTGGCGCACGCGGACTCCGGTGACCGCGTGACTGTCAGTCAGCAGTTTGATGGCGCGGGTCTGGTACCGGATCTCGATGCCGCTCTTGCGGGCGATGCTGGTATGAGCGTCCACCAGACCTTCGCCACCGCCCCAGGCTTCAAGCGTCAGGCCACCCCAGAACTTGAACCGACCATCCACCTTGAATGCCTGACGGCCATAGATCGGCATGAATCGGATACCTTTGCCGCGCATCCAGTGCATCGTTTCGCGCGAAGAGCGCACGATGCGTTCGCACAGCGCCGGATCGGTGCGGTACTGCGTGACGCGGAACATGTCGTCAAAGAACTGCTCTTCGGTATAGGTGCCGAAATCGGTGATGGCGATCTGGTCCTCGGACAAATCAGGGCAAAGCGCCCTGATATCGTCGACCCCGTCATAGGCAAAGCGGATGGCACCGGCGGTAAAACGGGAATTGCCGCCGTTCTCCGCCTCAGGCGCGCATTCCAGCATCAGCACGCTTGCCCCTTTTCCCGCGCGGCATGGGCGGCGCAGAAGGCGGCGTTTCCGGCGCCGATGATGATCGTGTCCCAGGTGGCCATGCCTATTTCCCCTCCTGCGGTGCCTTGAACAGATCCTTGCGCAGCGTCATCAGCGCGCCGGGATCGATTTTCGCCTGAATGACGGTGGTTTGTCCGGACGCAATCGCCTGCCGCAAGGCGGGACCCATGCCGCCGCGTCCGTCGACCCAGATGCCTGTGCCGCCGCAAAGTTCGGCAAATTTGTCAAAGCGCGGCGACGTGATTTCAGCCCCCAGCAGGCGTCCGCCGTAAAATTCCTGCTGATAGGCTTTCTCGGCCCCCCAGGCCTCGTTATCCAGCACGACAATGGTGATGGGCAGATTGTGCGAAACGGCGGTCTGAATCTCGATCATCGTGTATCCTACGGCCCCATCGCCCATCACCGCCACAACCGGGCGTTCGGGCGCGGCGGCCTTGGCCCCGATTGCGGCGGACAGGCCAAAGCCGACCAGCCCAAAATCGAGCGGTGTGATCAGCGACATCGGCGCGTAATGCGCCAGCCGGTCGGCGGCCTGAAGGCAGGTGTTGCCGGTATCCAGCGTGACGATGGCATTTTTGGGCAGGGCATCGCGTATCTCGGCCAGGGCGCGGCGCGGGTGCAAGGGCAGGGTGCCGATGGTGGCTTCTTCCGCACGTTCGGCCCAGAGGCTGTCCATATCAGCGTGGAAGGCATCGCGCCATGGTGTGCAGTCGGGTTTCGGGGTCGCTTCGGTCAATGCCTCGGCGGTCAGCCGCGCATCGCCCTGCGCCGCTATCTTGGCCGGGAAGTAGCGCCCGATAGCCGCGCCCTCGACATCCACATGGGCGATCCGTGTATCAGAGCCAACGTAATCATTGCTGTGAAAGGTTGAGTTGAAGCCCAGCCGTGCGCCCAGCACAACCATCACATCCGCCTCTTTGGTCAGACGGCTGGCCACCCGGTTGCCACGCGGTCCGGCCTGACCGGCGAACCATGGATGCCGGTGGCGCATGACATCGGCATGGCCGGTCGAGGCCACCACCGGCACTTCAAGCTTTTCGGCCAGCGCGGTCAACGCATCCCGGCCCGCGCTCCATTTGAGGCCGCCGCCTGCGAAGAGGACCGGGCGTTTGGCTGTACCCAGCAGATCGGCAATCGCGGCGACATCGTTCGGGGCGGCGGGTCCCGGACGGGCAATGTTGACGGGTTCAGGCGCGATGGTCGGGATGTCCGCCGCGAACAGGTCGCGCGGAACATGCAGCACCACTGGACCGCGACGGCCCGTATTGGCCAGCCGGATTGCATCCTCCAACATCGGCACCAGTCGTGACGGATCGGTCACCATGACCGAGCGTTTGCTGATCGGTGCAAACAGCGCGACCTGATCGACCTCTTGAAACGTATCCTTGCATTGATCGGCGCGGGTGATCGCCCCGGCGATCACCACCATCGGAGAATAGGCCAGATGCGCCTCGGCCACGGCGGTGACGATGTTGACCACACCCGGCCCGGCCTGTGCGCCCAGAACCACGCCCGGTTTGCCGGTCATCCGCGCCCAGGAATCGGCCATATGCCCCGCCGCCCGTTCATCGCGGGCCCCGACATAGGCGATGCCGCCGCCCTGATACATGGCATCGTAGAGCTCTAGCATTGAGCCGCCGAGCAGCCCGAAAACGGTATCGATTCCGTTGGCTTTCAGCACACGATAGACGGCCTCGCCGCCGTTGATTGTGGTCATGATCTCAATCCTCGGATCGGGGCCGCAGGTTTTGCGGGTCATAAATGGCGTCGTGATGGACGGTGACGGGAATGTCTCGGTTCAGGATCTGCACGCTGAGGCCTTCGGGCGGTGTGCCGCGCCGCACGAACAGCCATCCCAGCGACTTGCCAACAGTATAGCCATAGCCGCCCGAGGTGGTCAGCCCGACAGGCTGGCCATTCAGCAGCACGGGTTCACCGCCATGAATATCGATGTCGTCGGCGTGGAGTTCCGCGTAGAACAGTTCCCATTCCGGGTCACGGGACAGCAGAGCTTGTTTGCCCAGAAACTCCCGACCCTCGGCTGCGACGAAACGGTCCAGCCCGACATCCAGCGGCCCGACATCGGTGGTCAGCTCAGCGCTGGCACGATAGGCCTTTTCCATGCGCATGCCGTTGAAGGCGTAGGAGCCCAGATCGGTCAGCCCGTGCGCCGCACCCGCGTCGAACAGCGCGTCGTAAACTTCGGCAATACGGTTCAGCGGGGCGTGCAGTTCCCACCCCAACTCGCCCACGAAAGACACACGCAGGGCATAGCAGGGCACGCCCGCGACGATGATCCGTTGCCCCGAAAGCCACGGGAACGCGGCGTTGGACAGGTCCGCATCGGTTAGCTGCGACAAGATACGACGCGAGGCAGGGCCGGACAGCGCCAGCATCCCCCAATCGGCGCTACGGTTGATCATCCGCACGTGTTCACCGGGGCGGATATGGGATCTGATCCAGTCGAAATCCGGATCGGCGCGGGCAATCGCCGAGCCGGTGAAATAATGATCTTCGGCGATGTGCCAGATGGTGATCTCGGTCTCGAACCGGCCCTGTGCGGTCAGCAGGTGGTTCAGGTTGATCCGCCCGTCTTTGCTTGGGATGCGGTCGGCCGACAGGCGGTCCAGCAGCGCCGCCGCATCTCTGCCGGTGATCTCGAACTGGGCAAAGGCGCACAGGTCGATCACCCCCGCCGCGGTGCGCGTGGCCTTGGCCTCGACCGTGGCGTTGGCGTGCCAGTTCTGATGACCCCAGCCTATCCGCTCAACCTCGCCCACTTTGCCGAAATAGCGCGGGCGCTCCCACCCGGCGACCTCGCCAAACACCGCGCCTTTGGCGGCCAGCCGATCATAGAGCGGATGCCGTTTCAGCGGGCGCAGGCTTTCGAACTGTTTGCCGGGGCAGGGCGTGTCGTGGCGGCGCATGAATTCATCCTTGGTGCGCTCGACAATGAAATGATCGGTGGTGAAATCGCCATACCGGCGGGGATCGAACCCGCGCGTGTTGATTTCGGCCGCGCCATGCACCATCCAGTCGGCCAGCACCTTGCCAGCCCCGCCACCCCAAGCGAGACCGATGGACGAGCCGCAGGACAGCCAGACATTGGGCGCGCCGGATGGCCCGACCAGCATACCGCCATCCGGCGTATGCGTGATCGCCCCGCGCACCACACGCTTGATGCCCAGATCGGCCAGCACCGGCATTTTGGCAAAGGCCACCATCAGGAAATCGCCGATCGAGTCATAATCGGCCTCGAACAGCTCATTTTCCGCAGCCCAGGGCGCACCTTGCGGCATCTCCCAGACGGTGGGGCAGACATGGCCTTCGTAGATGCCAATCAGGCCGGATTTTTGTTCCTGCCGGATATAGCCGCCATAGGCATTGTCGCGCATCACCGGCAGTTCCGGGCGGCCTTCGAACTCGGGCACAGTATCGGTGACTAGATAATGGTGCAGGCACGACACCGAGGGGATTTTCAGCCCGAACCATTCCCCACCTGATTGGCGTAGGACCCGGCGGCGATCACCACGTGTTCGGCCAGCACATCGCCTTTTTCGGTCGTCAGCAGCCACAAATCGCCCTTGCGGCTGGCCCCCAACACCTGATTGCGCCGCTCATTTCTGGCCCCGCGCGCACGGGTCGCCGCCGCCAGCGCCATGGTGACGCCCGAGGGATCGATGTGCCCGTCCTGATAGGTGCGCACCGCCGCCTTGATATCGTCGGTTCTGTAGAACGGATTTAAGCGAGCAACCTCCTCGGGCCCCACCAGATCCATCGGCAGGTCCAGCAGTTTGCCCACACCCATGATCGACTTCATCCAGTCGACCTCATCGTCGGTGGTGGCAATGCGGAACCCGCCGACCTCGTGCCAGCCGATGCTTTGACCGGTTTCCGCCTCAACGCGTTTGTAGGTCTCGATCGAGGTTTTGTTGATCCAGCCCGCGATCCGGCTGCCCACCGCATGGGCAATCTGCCCCGCCGCGTGCCAGGTCGATCCGCTGGTCAGTTCGGCCTTTTCGAACAGGATGGTGTCGGTCCAGCCGTTTTCGGCCAGTTGAAACTGCGTCGCCACGCCCATGATGCCGCCGCCGATGATGGCGACGCGGGTGGTGCGGGGGATGTCCGACATCAGAACGCCTCCTTCGCGGGTTTGAGAGAGGCGCGGGTGGCGAAGCGGGCGCAGGCGATTTCAACTTCGAAACCGGGCAGAACTGTTTGTTTGGCCAATTGCCCAAGCGGAGCGCTGACCATCGCAAGGGCAAGCGATCGCCCGAAGCGATAGCTCCACGCAGCCGAGGTGATCTGGCCGACGACCTTTCCATCATAATAGACCGGTTCGTCATGGATCGGGATCGCGTTCGGATCATCGAACAAAAGCGAGACGATGCGGCGCGTCGCGCGGCCCGCTTTTTGCAATGCCTCTTCGCCGACAAAACCGGTGCCAAAGGCGCAAAAGCCATCCAGCCCGGCCTCTTGCGGCGTGGTCCCCGGGGTCAGTTCGTGACCAAAGGCGCGGAACCCGCTTTCGATGCGCAGGCTGCCGTTGGCATAAAGCCCCGCATGGCGCGCACCCGCAGCGACCAACGCCTCATGCGCGGTCATCGCCATGTCGGCGGGGATATACAGCTCATAACCTTCTTCGCCGGTGAAACTCAGCCGCCCGGCCCAGCCACGCGCCAAACCGATCTCGACCGGGGCGAAATGAAAGCGTTTCAGATCGGGAACGGGCACGTTCGTGGTGGCCTGCAATACGTCGCGCGCTTTGGCCCCTGCCAGCCCCAGAATGGCGTAGCCGCTGGTCACATCGGTGAATTCGACGCGGAAGGTACCTTTCGTTTCGCGCATCCGCTGCATGTCGCGCACAACCTCACCGACACCAACGATCAATAGGTAGGTCTGCGGCCCATGACGCTGCACGGTCAGGTCGCTTTCCACGCCACCTCGCGTATTGAGGATTTGCGTATAGGCGATGCGTCCGACGGGAATATCCATCTGCGCCGCACAGAGTCGGTTGAGAAAGGCCGTGGCATCCGGCCCCTGCACCATGATCTTGCCAAAGGCGGACTGGTCCAGAATGGCGGCGCTGGTGCGGCAGGCCTGAACCTCTTGCGCCACCTGTTCACGCCATGCGGGGATGCCGAAGGTCAGCGGCAGATGCGCGGCGCCCCCTCCGAAATGCACCGCGCGTTCCCAGCCGCCGCGCGCCTCGAACCGCGCCCCGGCGGCCACCAGCCCCGCATGGATGGGAGAGCGGCGTTGGCCGCGCGCCGTCTCCATCGACCGGCCCGGATAGGGATTGTCGTAATGGCGGCCCAGCACTTCGGGGATGCGCGCCTCAAGCGCGCCCATCACGTTCATTTCCGGGCTGAAACGGCGGATATCGGCCTCGTTCAGCTCCATCGTCGGTTCCCCGGCGATGATCCATTCGGCCATCGCCTTGCCCGCGCCGCCCGCCAACGCGATACCGGTCGAGTTCATGCCGCCCATGAGAAACAGGCCCGGCACCTCGGGGCTTTCGCCCAGCATGAACTGGCTGTCGAGCGTGAAGCTTTCCGGCCCGTTCAGCAGCATCCGCACCTCGGCGGTTTCCAGCGCCGGAATGCGGCGCAGGGCGTTTTCCATCATCGGCATGAAGTGATCCCAATCTTCATCCAACAGATCGAATGAGAAATCGGCGGGCAGATCGCGGGTCGAAATCCCCTTGGCATGAGGTTCGAACGAGCCGACCAACAGCCCCTCGACATCGTCGCGGGCATAGAGATAGGCGTCTTGGTCGTTCAGCGTGGGCAGATGAGCGCCCTTGCCAAGCGCCTGCACCTCGGCCAGCGGTTTGGTCAGGATGTAGAAATGTTCGCAGGCATAAAGCGGCATATGCGCCCCGGCCATCTCGGCCACTTCGCGCGACCAGAGACCGGCGGCGATCACCACTTCTTCGGCCTCGATCACATGATTGCCGATCTCAACCCCGGAAATGCGCCCGTCTTTCTTTTGCAGCCCGGTAACGCGGGTGTCTTCGAAAATCTGGACCCCGCGCGCTCTTGCGCCCTTGGACAGGGCCAGCGCCACGTCCGACGGGTTGACCCGGCCATCCGCAGGCGACCAGACCGCACCGATCACATCGTCCACCGTGATCAGTGGCCACAGCTCCTGCGCGCGGGCGGCATCGACCACCTCGGCCTCCAGTCCGAAAGCACGGCCCAGCGACACCTGCCGCTTGATATTGGTCAGCCGGTCGGGGTTGGTCGCCAGTGTCAGCGAACCGGTCTGGGTCCAGCCGGTGGCCTGCCCGGTTTCACGCTCCAACTCGCCATAGAGATCAATGGAGTAGTTTATCAGCTTGGTCAGTGTTGCCGAGGGTCGCAGGCGGCGCACCAGCCCGGCGGCGTGCCATGTGGTGCCGCTGGTCAATTTCGAGCGTTCCAGAACCACGATGTCCCGCCGCCCCTCACGCGCCAGATGATAGGCGATGGAACAGCCGATGACGCCACCGCCGATGATGACCGTGCGGGCGTGCGAGGGCAGGGTCATGGCAGCACCCTGTCACTGATCATTTCGGACAGGGTCGCGCGAAACGCTTCCAACGCTTCGTCGATCAGTTCTGGTTCATGCGCCGCCGATGTAACGCCCGAGGTGTAGGACATCATATCCACCCCGCGCGCCAGCATCCCGTCGCGATAAGCTTTGACCGTGGCTTTGGGCAGCCCGCGTATCTGCGCGGGGCCAAGGCCATCAAGACCGTTGGCGCCAAGATACAGATGAAAGACCGAGCTTTCGCCATAGGCCAGCCCCGGCACGCCCAGATCGGTCAGCGCGGCGTTCATGCCGTCGCGCATCCGCGCGGCCATTGCATCGGCTTGAGTCTGCGCCTCACCACTGGCGAGCACGGGCATCGCGGCGCAGGCCGCCGCCGCGACCAGAGGCGAGGCATTGAACGTGCCTTTGTGGCTGACCGCTGGCGCAATGCCGTCGCGAGCGGTTGTATTGTTCATCAACTCCATGATCTCGGCCCGGCCACAGACCGCGCCGCCGGGCAGACCGCCGGTGACGATCTTGGCCAGAGTGGTCAGGTCGGGCACGATACCATCGCGGGCCTGCCGTCCACCGGGTGACCAGCGGAACCCGGTAATGATCTCATCGAAGATCAGCACCACACCCGCCGCCCGCGCCACGTCGTGCAGCGCCTGCAATGTCCCTGTCGGCAACGTCACCGAGCCGTAATTAGCCCCGGACGCCTCGATGATGACTGTGCCGATGCGGTCATCCTGCAGGGCGTATTCCATGGCATCAGGGTCCGCCGCGCAGACATGGATCAGGTCACTCACCGCCTCCGGGACGCCCAGCGACGCGACTTGATCGGTTCCGGGTTTGGCCCCTTTCAGCGCATGGTCGTGCCAGCCGTGATAATGCCCGTCCACACGCAATACATGGTCCTTGCCGGATTGCGCGCGGCCCAGACGCAAGGCCAACATGGTCGACTCGCTGCCCGAAGCGGTAAACCGCGTGCGCTCGGCGCAGGGATAAAGATGATTGACCCATTCGGCCCACTGGATCTCAGCCTCGTGACAATCGGCGCTGAAAATCGCCTGCCCGGCCTGTTTTCGGATCGCCTCGACAATGGCGGGATGGCCATGGCCCAGCATCTGGCTGGCGCTACCCATCTTGAAATCGATGTACCGCCGCCCCTCGATATCCCATTTCTCGGCCCCTCGCGCGCGGTTGATGAAGACGGGATGCGGGTCGCGATAGCGCAGTTCGTGACTGACGCCGCCGGGCAGAACGGCCCGGGCGCGTGTATTGAGGTCAGACTGTCTCATTCCGGTCGTCCGATCTGGGCCCGTGTGAGGCGAATGTCGAAGTGGTCCCGCAGGTCGCGGTCGATGGTATCGGGGATATGCGCGGGGAAGTGGCTTTGCAGAATGTCGCGCGCCCGTTCGCGCGCCACATCGCCGATCCGCTGCCCACCTTGTTCTTCCCAGTCGCGGGGGGCGCGGCGATCACCGATATCGGGGTAGAAATAGTCGGATTTCATCCGGCTGAACGTGTGCAACTCACCCAGATAGTGCCCCTCACCCCGACACACATCCGCGATGATATCGGCGGCGATGTTCTCGGGCGTCGCCTCGATGCCGCGAATGGTGCGCAGAATGTTGCCCAACAGGTCATTGTCGCTGACATAGGCAGCATGGCTGACGCCCAGAAGGCTGGACATCATGCCCGCCGCTTGCGTCACAATATTCGACCCGGCATGGGCGGCCATAGTCACGGCCAGCGATTTCTCGGCTCCGTATTGCGCATCCAGCCGCTTGGCATCGGTGATCCCGGCAATCGAGCTGGTGGGCAAATCCCAATGCCGCCCCATCTGCGCGGCGCCCGCCATCAGAATGGCCTGTTCGCCGCCGCCGCCGCTCATGGAACCGGTGCGCAGATCGGCCACCAGCGGTTTGGGCGCAAAGATCGCCCGTGCTTCGGGATCGACCAGCCGCGCAAAGACCAGTCCGGCCAGCGTTTCGGCCACCGCCTGCACCAGCGAGCCCGCAATTGTCGCAGGGCTGGTCGCCCCGGCCTGACCGGCGCTGATCAACTGAACCGGAAAACCCGCCCCGATCGCCAGTTCCAGCACTTCGCAGGCCTCTTCGGCAAAGCGCATCGGCGGCACCACGTGGCAGACCATGACCGTCAGAAAGGGTCGGGCGCGAAACGCAGCCTCACCGCCTGCGATGCGATAACAAAGCTGGGCAATCAGGGCGACGTTCTGCGGTTCGGTGATCGAAATCGACACATGTTTGGACGTGCCGGTCAGACAGGCATAAGCGGTGTTGAGGTCCATTGTGGCGGTATCTTCGATATCGCGCGCCACCACCGACCGGCTGAAATGGTGGATATTGTCCATCCGATCCACGATGCGCGCCGCGTCATAAAGGTCCTGCAGGGTGGAATCGCGATAATCATGCGTATCAAGATCGAACACCCCGGAGCCGCCCCGCCGGTCGACATATGCACGCGCGCGCCTTCGATCTTCAGGTCGTTTTCGGGCCGCTGCCCGCACAGAGTAAAACCGCGTTGCGCCCCATCAATCGCCCAGCGGACCAGCGCTTCGGGAAACAGCAGCCGCCCGTCATCGGTCAGCGCGCCACCCGCCGCGATCACCTTGTCGATCATCGAAGGGGTGGCCTGACTTAGGCCAAGCGCCGCCAGCAGGGAGAATGCAGAAGCCTCGACCCGCTGTACCTCATCCAGAGCAAGCGGCTTGAACCGCCCGGCAACCACGCCCGGCCAGACCGGCGGGGCAGCATCGTCCTGAGCGGTGTCTTTCAATCGGTCTTTGCGACCGCGGCGCCGGCTGGAATGGACCATCAACTCATGAGTTTTGCTATGCGTTATTGTAGTTTTCCAGAGAGCTTTGCCATTTACAAAAGCAACTTTCTCAGCAACCAATGAGAAAAACTAATCAATAGTCCTGTGATGAAGCCCTCACTTCCCGCTTTGCGCGCCTTCGAAACCGCGGCCCGGCAGGGCAGCTTCCGCGCCGCGCCGAGGCGCTGTCAGTCACGCCGACGGCCATCAGCCACCATATTCGCGGTCTGGAGGATCAGCTCGGTACGCAGTTGTTTGTCCGCAGCGGTCGAAATGTCACGCTGACCGAAGACGGCGAAAGGCTGGCCGAGGCCACCGCACAGGCCTTTGGAATTTTGGATGACGCGGTGCGCACGCTGCACCGCCGGTCCCGCAAAGTGGTGCGTCTGGCCGCTGGTCCGATCCTTACAGCGCGCTGGCTGATGCCACGGATCAGTGATTTCTGGGAAATCCACTCCGATACCGAGCTTGAGGTCGTGCCATCATTCGAACCCGGAACGCGCACGCATGAAAACGTTGATATCGTGATCCGTTGGGACCGCATGTCCGAAGCATCGGATGACGCGATCAAACTGCTGGAGCTCAGCCCCGTTGCCATTGCCTCTCGGTCTTTTCTGGCTGCCCATGGACCGATTGAGGATCCAAAAGATCTGCTGCACCTGCCTTTGCTGCATCAAAGGAACCATTGGGGGTGGCTGGATTGGTTTTCCGCTATGAATGTGGCGGTTTCAGACCGGCTGCGCGGTGCGATATTTCAGGACGCAAACGCTCTGTTGCGCGGCGCGGCGCAAGGGCAGGGGATCGTGATCGGCTGGTTGCCTTTGATCGATCAGGACCTTGCCGAGGGCCGGGTCGTTCGGCTGTTTGATGAGGTCATTCCCCCGACACATGGCTATTTCATTGAGGTTCGGGGAAGCCGCCCCGTGCGACGAGAGGTGCGGCAGGTTATGGAATGGCTTACGAGTTGACGCATCCCATTTGACTGTAATTAAAAGAGTTTTAGGAGCTTTGAGTTAGTCGGGCGAAAATGCGTGTTTCGGCAAGCGACCTCCAATGCCGATCATGGGCAGGCGATAGAGTGATCTCGTTCAAAGATATTTACTTCTGCAGAAAATAAAAACAGACGTGTATGTTTTTTATTTGACGGGGACGTCCGGGTCATCCTAACGTAAACCAACCTCGACACCGAGGACGATCGAAGGCCCATGACCCAGAGTAGACAACAACAAAAAAGCGAAGAGATGCGTGCCAGATTGCGGCGCGCCACCTTGCTGACGCTGATGGAGAAGGGCTTTCGCAATGCCGGGACGCCGGAAATCTGCCGTCAGGCCGGTGTCTCGCGGGGGGCGATGTTTCACCACTATCCCAACCGCAACGCGCTGCTGCTGGATGCGGCGCTTGATCTCTGGCAGGAGGTCCCCGAGCGTTTGCGCGGGCTGGTTGCTGATCTCAAGGACGGCGCATTCGACGTCGACGCCTTTGTCGATGGCGCGTGGGAGAACATGTTTGCCGATGATGTTGTTCTGCCTTCACTGGAGTTGACGCTTGCAGCGCGCAATGACGATGAACTGGCCGAACCCGTGGCCAAGGGGCTGCGCGATCTGTTCAACAGCTATTACGCCATTTTGCACGACACCTTCGCCGCGCAAGGCTGGGACGAAGGTGCCATCCGCGATTGCATCAATCTGGTGCTCTGCGCGCTGCGTGGGCTCAAAGTGCAATCGTTGGTCTATCACAGTCCGCAATTTGAAACCGAGATGATGGCGTCCCTCAAGAACGCTTTCAGACACGCGATCCAGGCCATGGCCGAGGACGCAAACTAGAAAAATACAGGAGAGATATGTCAGCAATTCGGAATGTGCTGCTGGTCATTGCCGACCAGTGGCGCGGGGATTCTATTGCCGCATGGGGGCATCCGGACGTGAAAACGCCGCATCTGGACGCCTTCGCGACCGAGGCGATGTCGTTCCGCCGGCATCACGCGCAGGCCGCGCCCTGCGGGCCGTCGCGGGCCTCGCTGCTGACCGGGCTGTACCTGATGAACCACCGGCAGGTCAGCAATGAAACTCCACTGCCCGCCAGCGTTCCGACCCTTGCGCATCTGGTGGCGGACAGCGGTCGCACGCCGGTTCTGTTCGGTTATACCGATACCCCCAACGACCCCGACAATACCGCGCAGCTGCAGCCCTGGGTCTGTCCCGGGTTCGAAACGCGCGCGGGGTTCTTCTACCATGACGGCTTTGCCGCGTGGCGCGATTGGCTGGATGGGCAAGGGGTCGTGATCGAGCAGGGCGACGATCCCGAAAGTATCTTTCTGCCCAAAGGCGGCTATGATCCGGCGCAACCGGATGCACCCTGCCAGTACCCGGCGGAATTCAGCGATACCGCCTTCATGTTCGGCGCGGCGCGGGATTACATCGCCGAGATGGGGCTGCGGCCGTGGTTCGTGAACCTCAATTGCCTGCGCCCGCATCCGCCGATGGTCGCACCCGAACCGTTCAACCGAATGTTCGACTCGGCGGATCTGTCAGTCCCGGCGCGGCCCGCTACGCCTGCCCAGGTTTCCGACAGCCACCCGTTTCTGGCCGCGTCCCTTGAGGCTTACGGGTCCAAGCGCTATTTCCGCGCTGATCTTGCGCCCGATCAGGTGACCGACGATCACGACCGGGCCATGCGCGCCGCCTATTACGGCAACATGGCCGAGGTGGACCAGAAGTTCGGCGCGCTGATCGCCGATCTCAAGGCCAGCGGGCGGTATGATGAAACGCTGATCATCTTCACCTCGGACCATGCCGACCAGTTGGGCGACAACTGGATCTATGGGCGGCGCGGGCCGTTCCCGGGCTTGTTCCATGTGCCGCTCATGATCCGCGATCCACGCCATCCGGCCAGCCATGGCTCCGAGAGCCACGCCTTCACCGAAACCATCGACATCCTGCCCACCATAGCCGAGGCTGTGGGCCAGCTTGCGCCGCATTGTGACGGTCATGCCCTGACCCCGTTCCTGCGCGGCCGCGCGCCCAAGAACTGGCGCTGGCATACGGTGTGGGAAACCGATTTCCGCGAGCTGCGCCTGAACCCGGGTTTGGCTCATCTACTGCCGGATCACGTAGACGATTGCTGTTTTACCGCGCTGATGTCGCGGGACTGGCTATACATTCATTTCCCGGCGCAGTCCGCGTTGCTGTACGACCTGAACGCGGACCCGCACTGTCATGACAACCTGGCCGGTGATCCGGCCCATGCAGCCGCCCTGGCCGCCTGCGCACAGGCGTTGCTGAGCCACCGCATCAAACACACACCCAAGCAATTGTCGGATTACTGGTTGCCCTACGCAACCGACGGCAAGGCGCAGAAAATCTGGAACATGGGAGGGGACGCGCGCTGAAGATTTCAGGCCTGATCAAGAAATTCGGGGCCTTTCAGGCGCTGAACGTCGGGCAAATCGACATACCCACCGGGCAGGTGACCGGGATTGTCGGCCCCAACGGGGCGGGCAAGACCACCTTGTTCAACACTATCGGCGGTGCCTTTCGCCCTGACGCGGGCCAAGTGGTTCTAGATGGCGCCGACATCACCGGCCTGCCGCCGCACAAGCTGGCCGAACAAGGGCTGGTGCGCACCTTCCAGATCAGCCGCGATCTGGGGGCGCTGACCATTCTGGAAAACCTGCTGCTGGCACGCCCCGGACAACTGGGCGAAGGCATCGCCGCCTCGCTGTTTTCCCGCGCCCGTATCCGGGCTGAGGAAGAGAAAGCCATCGAACAGGCCCGCGCCCTGCTGGAACGGGTCGATCTGTGGCGGCTGGCTGATCAGTCGGCGGCGAACCTGTCTGGCGGGCAGAAAAAGCTGCTCGAGGTACTGCGCGCCATGATGCTGTCGCCCAAGGTCATCCTGCTGGACGAACCCGCCGCCGGTGTCGCGCCGACGATGGAGGGCGTGCTGGCCGATTTCATCCTGTCGCTCAAGGCCGAAGGCGTCACATTCGCTATCGTCGAACACGACATGGAGATGATTGAGCGCCTGTGCGACAGCGTCTACGTGATGACCGAAGGGCGCGAGATGATGCACGGCTCGTTCGCGCAGATCACCACCGACCCACGCGTTCTGGAAGCCTATCTGGGGAGCATGGCGTGATGAGCAATCCGATCCTGACAGTCGATTCCTTACGCGCCGGTTACGGCAGCGGCGGCGACATCATCAAGGGCGCTGGGTTCACCGTGTCCGAAGGCGCGATCTCGACCATCGTGGGGCCTAATGGGGCGGGCAAGTCGACGCTGATCAAATCGCTGGTTGGCCTGCTGACGCCGCGCGCGGGCACGATCACGCTGAACGGCGCCGATGTGACCCGGCTGAACGCGCCGTCCAAGGCCCGCGCTGGGTTGGGGTACGTGCCTCAGGAACACAACGTGTTCCGCAACATGTCCATCGGCGAGAACATGACGCTGGCCTATGAGTTCATCGCCAAAGACACCAAGGGCCTGAAAGCCGCGCGCGAGCGGGTGTTCGACATCTTCCCCGATCTTGCCCATCGCGAAGGCGACATGGCGGGCAATCTGTCCGGCGGTCAGCGGCAGATGCTGGCTTTTGGCTGCGCGCTGATGCCCGACCCTCGCTGCTGTTGCTGGATGAACCAAGCGCCGGGCTATCCCCGAAATACGTGGCCGAGATGTTTCAGGCCGTGAAGGCCGTGAAAGATGCGGGCGTGTCGATCCTGATGATCGAACAGAATGTGAAAGAGGCGATGGTGATCTCGGAAACCGCCATCGTGCTTGTCTCGGGTCAGGTCCGGGCGCAGATGCCCGCCGCCGATTTCCTCAACCATCCGGATATCCACGCGCTCTATATGGGCACGGCGGATGTCACAGCGGCGGAGTCTGTGTGATGTTGCAAATCCTGCTGAACGGCGTGGTCTCGGGGCTGTTGGTGGCCCTGCCCGCCATCGCGCTGTCGCTGACTTACGGTGTTCTGAACTTTCCCAATTTCGCCATCGGCTCGATGATTACGATGGGGGCCTATATCGCGCTGTTTTTCAACGTCGATATCGGCGCACCGCTGCTGCTGGCCGCCGGGTTGGGGGCGGTCGGGCTGGCCTCGGTCGCGCTGCTGACAGATCGGCTGGTCTATAGGCCGCTGCGCAATTCGGACCATGTGACGCTGCTGGTGGCGTCGATGGGGGTCTATTTCGTGCTGGAGAATGTGGTGCGGTTCCTGTGGGGGTCGGATATTCGCGGCTATGACATTGCCGTGGCGCGCCCGCATCGCTGGATGGGGATGCGCGTCAATAACGAGCAGATTACCATCGTTATCGTTTCCCTGCTGGCAATGGTCGCAGTGTGGTTCATCCTGATGCGTACCCCGCTGGGCCGCGCCATGCGCGCGGTGTCGGACAACCCTGATCTGGCGGGCGTGCGGGGCATCAACCGCAACTATGTTATCGGGGCGGTCTGGGCGATCTCGGGGGTGTTGGCGGGCTTTGCCGGGGTGCTGGTGGGCATGGACGGCGTGGTCGATCCGCTGATGGGCTGGAACTATATCCTGCCGGTCTTTGCTGCCGTCATTCTGGGCGGCATCGGCAACCCGCTGGGGGCCGTTGTCGGCGCGCTGCTGATCGGCGTGGCCGAAGAGCTGTCGACCCTGATCCTACCCACCACCTACCGTCAGGCAGTGGCCTTCCTGATTATCGTCCTGGTGCTGTTGCTGCGCCCGCACGGACTGTTTGGCAAAGCGAGGATCAGCAGATGATCGGCTATCTCACCGCAATTCTCATCTTCGTCGTCATCTCGGCCCTGATCGGGCTGGCGCTGAACCTGCAATGGGGTCAGGCCGGGATGGTCAATTTCGGCATCTTCGGTTTCTTCGCCGTTGCCGCCTATGTCGCGGGCCTGTCGGCGCTGGCCGGGGTGCCCGCGCTGATCGCCGCCGTGCTGGCGGTGATCGTGACCGTGATCCTGTCGGCACTGGTGGCGCTGGTCTCGGCCCGATTGCGCGAGGATTATCTGGCCATCGCCACACTCGCCTTTGCCGAGGCCGTCCGCCTGTTCCTGCTGAACGAGACCTGGCTGACCGGTGGTGCCAACGGCTTGCCCGGCATCCCCCGACCGCTGTCCGGCGTTGCCTCGGGCCTGAACTATGAGCTGATATTCCTTGCCATCTCGGTCGCGGTCTTCGCCTTGTGCTTTGTCTTTGCACAACTGCTGACGGTCTCGCCCTTCGGGCGCGTCCTGCGGGCGCTGCGCGAGGATGATCTGGTCGCCGCGACGCTGGGGAAAACCACCCTGTCGTTCCGCGTCCGCACCTTTGCCGCAGGCGGGGCCATCATCGGCGCGGCGGGCAGCCTGCACAGCTTTTACTTCAGCTATATCGACCCCACGCAATTCGGCGCTTTTGTCACCGCCTATGCCTTCATGGCCGTGATTGCGGGCGGGCGCGGATCGAACACCGGCCTGATGATCGGCGCTGTATCGGTGATGGTGCTGCTGGAAGGCACCCGTTTCCTGAAAGACCTCATGCCGTTTCTGGACGCTGGGCAGGCCGCGTCACTACGTCTGATCCTGATCGGTGTGGGCCTCATCCTTCTCTTGATCTATCGCCCGCAGGGTTTCATGCGTGAATACCGCCTGCAGGCGAAAGACGGAGATCTGTCATGAGCCGGATTTCTCCCCTCTCGGCAGACTCCCTTCCGGATGAGGCCCGCGCCGTCTTTGATGAAATGAACCGCTATGGCCCGTTCGGCAATCTGGTCGGCGCGATGGCGCACCGTCCGGTGATCCTGAAGCACCTGTTCGGCATGTTGCTGGACCTGCGGGACGAGGCGGTGCTGCCCCGCCGCGCGCTGGAACTGGCGCTGGTGACCGTGTCAAAGCTGAACGAATGCACCTATTGCATCTCGCACCACGCGCCGATGCTGGAGGTTGCGGGCCTCAGCGCCGAGGGCATCGCGCGTCTGCCAGATGTCGAGGATCACCCGGAACTGGACGAGGTCGACAAGATGGTGGTGCGCTTTACCGTGGCCGTCACCACCCGCGCAAACCGGATGCGCGATGCCGAGGTCACTGACCTGCGCGCCCATTTCACCGATGCGCAGATCGTCGAGCTGACCTGGCGCATCGCGCTGTGTGGCGCGTTCAACCGCTTCAACGACGCATTGCAACTGACGCTGGAGGAAGGGGTCGAGGAGGTCCCCGCCAGCACATGACCACTCAGAGGAGGACAGAGTGATGACGAAACTGATCATGAACCGCAGGCGGTTTCTGGGCACGACGGCGGCGGGACTTGCCGCCACGAGCCTGCCGCTGCCCGCGCTGGCGCAGAACGCACCGGTCAAGATTGGCATGATTTCGCCCCTGACCGGCGGCGGGGCCTCATACGGGCCCAACATCGTCAAGGCGGCGCAGGTGATCGCAGGCCAGATCAACGACGCGGGCGGCATTCTGGATGGCCGTCAGATCGAGATCATCGCCGAGGACAGCGAAACCAACCCCACCTCCGCCGTGCGCGCCGCGCGCAAGCTGCTGGACGTAGATCAGGTCAGCGCCATTGTCGGCATGTGGGGGTCCGGCCCGACGCTGGCGGTCAAGCCGCTGGCCATCGAAAAGGGCGTCTCGGTCAGCTGTCTGGGCGCGGCGGATGCGATCACCGAGGGCGACCATGGCGGGTTGATCTGGCGCTTTCAGGCCACGGGCCGCGAGTGGGGTATACCCCGGCCAAGGCGATGCTGGCGGCAGGCCACAAAAAGGTCGGTATCCTTGCGGTGCAGACCGCGTTCACCCAGTCGATGATCGGCCCCTTCATCGAGACCATCGAGGCCGGTGGCGGCGAAGTGGTGGTGCAGGCCGAGGTAAAGCCCGATCAGCCCAGCTTCCGCGCCGAAGTCGACAAGGTCATGAGCGAGGACGTCACCGCCGTCTTCCTGCCCGCCTATGTCACCCAGTTCACCTCGATCGCCAAGGAATGGTTCCGGGGCGGTTATGAGGCCGAGCTTTACACTCTGACCATCGCCGCCAGCGCCGGTGTGAACGGCGGCGGCAAGTTCATCGAAGCCGTCGGCACCGAGGTCGGCGAGGGTATCAACCACCTGCAGGCCACCAATGACAGTTCTTCCGCTGCTTACAAAGAGTTCGAGGGTCTGATGGGTGTCGAACCCGGCACCTTCCTGCCTTTCTCGGCCCTGTGCGCGGATTCGATGGCCGTGCACGCCGCCGCAATGGAAAAGGCAGGCACGCCGGACGCGACGGTCTATACCAAGGAAATCCTGAACATCACCAATGGCGGTGGATCAGATGTCGGCGGAGCGGTTCCGTTGCTCGAAGCTGTTCGGACCGGCAATCCGGTCAACTATACCGGCTACGGCATGGACGTAGCCTTCCACCCGGATGGCAATCTGAAAGACCGGCCTTTCGCGCACTTTGTCATCAAGGATGGTAAGGACGTCGAGCTGGGCACGATCTGAACCGGTCTGAAGCACGGCAGCCCCAAATGTCGGGGCTGTCTATCAAGCAACACCGAATTAAGCGTTCCAAATGGCTGAAAATGATAACATCACGGTTCTGGGGGCCGGGATCGTGGGGATATGCTGTGCTCTGTCCCTTGTTCAACGCGGCTTCGCAGTCACGCTGATAGATCGGGCGGCGCCCGGGCAGGCCACATCCGCCGGAAATGCGGGGATCATCTCACCATGGTCCAGCATTCCACAGCCTCTTCCAGGTATGTGGAAAAAAGTGCCCGGCTGTCTGCTTGATCCCGATGGGCCTTTGACGGTGAAGCCTTCTTACCTGCCCCGATTGCTTCCCTGGGGCCTGAGGTTCTTGCGAGAAGGGCATCCCGACCGAATTGGTCCGATTTCGGACGCGATGGATTTCCTGAACGGCGGCTGCATTAGTTTATTCCGCCGCCATCTGGCGGGAACCGGTCATGAAGACCTGATTGTGGACAGTTACTATGTGCACGCCTTTCGAAACGCCGACTCTGCCAATCCTGAAACGCTGGACTACAGTATGCGCCAGTCTCGCGGCGCAGAAATCGAACGGATAGACGCAGGCGAGCTTCGCGAATTGGAGCCGCATCTGACGACAGAATTTCAAGCTGCTATTCTGATAAAGGGACAGGCGCGGGCGGTGTCTCCGGGTCGGATCGCCACTGTTCTGGCCGAGAAATTTCAAACCCTGGGCGGCACTATTCTGCGCGAAACTGTGCATGGTGTTGGACCCACTCCTAACGGTGATTGGCTTTACACCACCGATCAGGGCCAGAGAACGGCGGCAAAACTGGTCATTGCAATGGGCGTATGGTCTGCGGAGTTTTTGCGACGATTGGGCTTAAAAATCCCGATGGAATCCGAGCGTGGATATCATGTTTCATTCACCGATCCGGGCGTCACGCTGACTCATTCGGTCATGGATATGGACATGAAATTTGTCGCTTCCTCGATGGCCGAAGGGTTGCGCGTTGCCGGAACTGCAGAGTTCGCAGGGCTTGACGCACCCGACAACCCGAAACGCCTTGAGGGGCTGGTTACACTGGCTCGTGCGTTGTTGCCCGATCTTGACGACAGCAACATGTCCACATGGTCCGGTCAGCGGCCCAGTTTACCCGACAGCCTGCCTTGTATTGGCGAGATCGAGGGGTTTCCCGGCTTGATCGCAGCGTTTGGCCACAGCCACTATGGCTTGATGATGGCCCCAAAGACGGGCGAGTTGGTTGCGGATATCGCGGCGGGTACACCGATGAACCACGATCTGTCGGCCTTTAGGGCCACCCGGTATCAAAGGGTGTAAGCGACATATTCCGCCCGGGAAGGGATTATCTGCAAACCATTGCGGCAAATCGAGATCAGTGGGGGCGTCTAAGTATCCCCTCCCATCAAAAGTCCAGCCCAAGATCGACACAAGGATAAGAATGGGTCAGCGCCCCGGACGAGATGTAATTCACGCCCGTCGCCGCCACGGCTGCCACCGTGTCGATGTTGATGTTGCCCGAGGCCTCGGTGATCAGTCGACCGTCGACCAGCGCAACCGCTTTGGTCAGAATGTCGGGCGACATGTTGTCCAGCAAGACGACATCGGCTCCGCCCACCTCAAGCACTTCGGCCAATTGATCCAGCGTGTCCACCTCGATCTCGACCTTCATCATGTGCGAGGCGCGAGCCTGCGTCGCCTCCAGTACCGCACGCACGCCACCCGCCGCCGCGATATGGTTGTCTTTGATCAGGATCGCGTCGGACAGGGAAAACCGATGATTGAAACCACCGCCATGCAGAACGGCCTGTTTTTCTACGATGCGCAGACCGGGTGTGGTTTTGCGCGTGCAGGTGATGCGCGCCCTGGTGCCCCTGGTTTCCGCCACCAGCGCCGCCGTCGCGGTGGCCACACCGCACAGCCGTCCAGCAAAGTTCAACGCCACGCGCTCTCCTGACAGGATCGAGGACGCTTTGCCCCGGATCTCCATCAGCGTGTCGCCCCTGGCGCAGCGCTGCCCGTCCGCAATGTGTGTCGAGATCTCCAACGAAGGATCGACCAGCCGGAAGGCCAACGCAGCAACCTGCATTCCCGAGACCACGGCATCCGCGCGGGCGTTCAGTCGGGCGGCATAGGTTGCATCCTCGGGGATTACGGTCTGAGTGGTGATATCGCCATAGGCGCCCAAATCCTCCATCAGTGCTGATCGCACCAAAGGTTCCAAGATCAGGTCGGGCAAAGCCGGATGGGTCATTCTGCGTCCTTTGCAATACGGTCCCGCAAGGCCAGAGCATCGCCCAGCATCAGGGCAGAGCGTTGGCCGGGTCCGGGAATAAGATCAGGAAAATCAGAGCGGTAATGCGTGCCACGGCTTTCCTCGCGCAGCAACGCGGCTGCCGCGATCAGGGTGGCGGTGGCCGTCATGTTCAGGAATAGGTCGCAGCCCGTGTGCCGGGCCTCAAGCGTTGCGATATCGGTCAGGGCATGGTGCAGACCATCCTGATCACGGACCACGCCAACAAATTTGGTCATGGTGTTGCGCAGAGCGGACAAATCGGGGTGTTGCCCGGCAGAACCATCGGGCACCAGAGCGATGTCGACTTCCGGCGCGCTCCGTTCGGAGACATCCGTCGCAATGTCTCGCGCGCAGGCGCGCGCAAACACCAAAGCCTCAAGCAAACCGTTCGACGCCAGTCGGTTCGCGCCGTGCAACCCGGTCGAGGCGGCCTCGCCACAGGCCCAAAGCCCGTTCAATGAGCTTCGGCCGGCCAGATCGGTTTCGACACCGCCCATGTGGTAATGCGCCGAGGCCGTCACCGGGATCGGATCGTGTACCGGGTCCACACCATGGCGCAGGCAGGCTTCGGTCACGGTCGGAAAGTTGTCCCCGATCGCGGCGCCGATGGCCTTGCGCGTATCCAGAGCGGGACGATTGCCCAACTGCGTCTGCTGGTAGACGGCACGCGCAACAGTGTCGCGCGGAGCCAGTTCAGCGTCAGGATGGATATCGGGCATGAACCGATGTCCATTGCTATCGATCAGAACGGCACCTTCGCCCCGCAATGCCTCGGTCGCCAGCGGTGTAGGGTCTTCACCGACGTCGATTGCAGTGGGGTGAAACTGGATGAACTCGGCATCCGCAATCCGCGCACCGGCGCGGGCGGCCATACCAATGCCCTGACCCCGAATACGCGCAGGATTGGTGGTTTGGGCATAAAGACCAGCCGAGCCGCCGGTTGCCAAGATATGCGCCGACCCGCGCAACAGAACCTGAGGTCCACCCGGTGCTTCGGCGTTGGTCAGATAGACGCCGCTGACCTTCTCACCATCGCTTTCCAGCCCAACCGCCAGCGCCCCTTCTACGACCTGAATAGACGGAGTTTGACGCAGGGCGACGATCAGCGCTCGCATGATCTCGGCCCCGGCCTGATCGCCCTTGACCCGAACCACCCGCGCGGCTGAATGCGCTGCCTCACGTGACTGGACAAAGCCCCCATCGGCAGTGCGGTCGAACCCGGTGCCCAGATCGGATAGATCAAGGATATGCTCCGGCGCGGCGTTGGTCACAAACTCGGCCACTTCGCGCAGAACCGAACCAGCCCCGGCGCGCATGGTGTCCTCTGCGTGCGCCTGCGGGCTGTCTGTGCGCGCCATTGCCGCTGCGACGCCACCCTGCGCCCAGGCCGAGCTTGCTCCAATTCCAAGCGGTTCGGGCGAGATCATCACGACGGGGCAGGGGGCCAACTTCAGCGCCGCGTAAACCGCCGCCAGCCCGGCCCCGATGATCACCACACGTGGCGTCTCGACAGTCTGCATGTCGTCGGTCAAATACCCAGTTGGCGCGACAGATCGATCATACGCTGCACCGACAGTCTTGCTTTGCTGGCGATTTCGGCATCCACCTTGACCTGTCCGGTCATGGTGTCGAGTGCGTAGAGCACTTTTTCAAGCGTGATCTTCTTCATGTACGGGCACATGTTGCAGGGGCCGACAAAATCGACCTCGGGCAGCGCGTCGGCAATGTTCGAAGCCATCGAACATTCAGTGATCAGCAGCGCCTTTTCCGGTTTCTCATCGGTGACATATTTGATGATGCCGCTGGTGGAGCCCGAGAAATCGGCCTCGGCCACAACATCCGGCGGACATTCGGGATGCGCGATCAGACGCGTGCCCGGGTTCCATTCACGGAAATCGCGCAGGTCATTGGCGCTGTACTGCTCGTGCACAATGCACGAGCCTTCCCACCAGACCACGTTTTTCTGCGGCACGTCGCGCGCGACGTTCTGCGCCAGATACTGATCGGGGGTCATGATGACAGTGTGGCTGTCCTGCGCCGCCACGATCTGTGCCGCGTTGGACGAGGTACAGCAGATGTCCGAGGCCGCTTTGACCTCGGCGGTGGTGTTTACATAGGATACGACGGGCGCGCCGGGATAGCGGCGGCGCATCTCGGCGATACCCTCAGCGGTGATCGATTCCGCCAGAGAGCATCCGGCCTCCATATCCGGCATCAGCACGGTTTTCCCGGGGCTGAGGATCTTTGATGTCTCGGCCATGAAATGCACACCGCATTGCACAATCACATCCGCCTCGACCTCGGTCGCTTTGATGGCCAGTTGCAGACTGTCACCGCCAAAATCTGAAATGCCGTGGTAAATCTCGGGCGTCATATAATTATGACCCAGAATGACCGCATTCCGCTCGGTCTTCAGATCGTTGATCGCCTTGACGTATGGCGCGTACACCGCCCAATCCACCGGAGATACCACACGGGACATCCGGTCATAAATATCGCTCATGCTTGCGGCAAGCTCGGGCGACGGGGCAAGGTCATACTTTTCGGAGAGGTGCGCGCGCTGCGCGGGAAGGTCGAACACGGGACTGGTTTTCTGCCTGATAAACGCGTGACACTCCTAATATGGGTTCTGAAGCGAATTGACCAGCACCTATCCTGGACGAATTTCCCAAAGTACGGATCGAGTTTGAAACAACTGGGTTTTTTGACCTGAATTTCAGGGTGACCAGAGCTGTTAATGCGGTTTTGGCTGTGACGTGCGGTCTAACGGCGTTAGTAAATGCAGTAGAAAAATGAGTGAGACTTGGCGCTAGGTCACTTGCAACTCGCTTCATTATAGTATACCGCGGCATACAAATAAATTTGGTCAGGTGTTCGCTACACTTTGAGCATCTGCCAGCAAGCCACAATTGCCGGAATGAGCCATGAGCCTGTACACAGAATACCTCGACGAAATTGAAACCCGCAAAGCGCAGGGCCTGCACCCCAAGCCCATTGATGACGGCGCGCTTGTCAGAGAGCTTGTTGATCAGATCAAGGATGTCGATCATCCGCATCGGGCAGAGTCGCTGAACCATTTCATCTACAACACGCTGCCTGGCACGACCAGCGCTGCCGGTGAGAAGGCGCGATTCCTGAAGGAGATCGTTCTGAGCGATGCGGTGGTCGAAGAAATTTCGGTGGCCTTCGCCTTTGAATTGCTGTCGCACATGAAGGGTGGCCCTTCGGTTGAGGTGCTTCTGGACCTGGCTTTGAGTGACAACGCCGAGATCGCAGCGCAGGCGGCAGAGGTTCTGAAAACGCAGGTCTTCTTGTACGACGCTGATACCGATCGCCTGAAAGAAGCCTTCGAGGCGGGCAATTCCAAGGCGCGCGAAATCCTTGAAAGCTATGCCCAGGCTGAGTTCTTCACCAAGCTGCCGGATATCGATGAAGAGATCGAAGTCGTGACCTATGTTGCCGCCGAAGGTGACATCTCGACCGATCTGCTGTCGCCGGGCAATCAGGCGCATTCACGTGCAGACCGGGAACTGCACGGCAAGTGCTTTATTTCCGAGAAGGCGCAGCAAGAGATTGAGGCGCTGAAGTTGCAGTACCCCGGCAAGCATGTGATGCTGATTGCGGAAAAGGGGACCATGGGTGTGGGCTCGTCGCGCATGTCCGGCGTTAACAACGTGGCGTTGTGGACTGGCAAACAGGCCAGCCCTTATGTGCCCTTCGTCAACTTCGCCCCGATCGTTGCGGGCACCAACGGTATCTCGCCGATCTTCCTGACCACCGTGGGCGTGACCGGTGGCATCGGTCTTGATCTGAAAAACTGGGTCAAGAAGGTGGACGAGGATGGCAAAGCGATCCTGAACAATGATGGCAACCCGATCCTTGAAGAGAAGTATTCGGTCGCAACCGGCACCGTCCTCAAGATCAACTCCAAAGACCGCAAGCTGCTGAGCGAAGATGGAGAGGAACTGGTCGACGTATCCTCGTCCTTTACCCCGCAGAAAGTGGAGTTCATGAAGGCCGGGGGTTCGTACGCGATTGTCTTCGGCAAGAAACTCCAGACATTTGCGGCTGAAACATTGGGAATTGAAGCGCCTTTGGTTTTCGCGCCATCCAAGGAAATCAGTCACGAAGGGCAGGGCCTGACTGCCGTTGAGAAGATCTTCAACAAAAATGCCTTGGGCACAACGCCAGGCAAGACACTGCATGCCGGTTCTGATGTGCGTGTAAAGGTCAATATAGTTGGCTCGCAGGATACCACTGGCCTGATGACCATGCAGGAGCTTGAGGCGATGGCCGCGACAGTTGTGGCGCCCAGTGTTGATGGAGCCTATCAGTCGGGGTGTCACACAGCATCGGTCTGGGATGCCAAGGCGCAGGCCAACACGCCGCGCCTGATGAAGTTCATGAATGATTTCGGCCTCGTCACCGGACGTGACCCGAAAGGCGTTTATCATTCGATGACGGATGTGATCCACAAGGTGCTGAACGACATCACCGTGGATGACTGGTCTGTCATCATCGGCGGCGACAGCCACACCCGTATGTCAAAAGGCGTGGCCTTTGGGGCAGACTCGGGCACCGTGGCATTGGCGCTGGCGACCGGTGAGGCATCGATGCCGATCCCGGAATCGGTCAAAGTGACCTTCAAGGGCAAGATGGCCGGGCACATGGATTTCCGCGATGTGGTCCATGCCACACAGGCGCAGATGCTGGAACAGCATGGCGACAACGTGTTCCAGGGACGCGTGATCGAAGTGCATATCGGAACGCTGCTGGCGGATCAGGCCTTTACCTTCACCGACTGGACGGCTGAGATGAAGGCTAAGGCCTCGGTCTGTATCTCGAATGACGAGACTTTGGTCGGGTCGCTGGAATTGGCCAAATCGCGCATTCAGATCATGATCGACAAAGGCATGGAGCATGAAAATGGCATGCTGCAAAAGCTGATCGACATCGCAGATACACGCATTGCCGAGATCAAGTCGGGTGAGAAGCCTGCGTTGCGTCCGGATGACAATGCCACATACTTCGCAGAGGTTGTCGTTGATCTGGACCAGATCGACGAGCCGATGATCGCCGACCCCGATGTCAACAACGCCGATGTGTCCAAGCGATATACGCATGACACGATCCGTCCGATCTCTTATTACAATGCTGAAAAGCAGGTGGATCTGGGTTTTGTCGGCTCTTGCATGGTGCATAAGGGAGACATCAAGATTGTCGCTCAGATGCTGAAGAACCTCGAGAAAGAGACCGGTAAGGTCGAGTTCAAGGCACCTCTGGTGGTCGCGGCGCCGACCTACAATATCATCGACGAATTGAAGGAAGAGGGCGACTGGGAAGTGCTCGAAAGATACTCGGGCTTCGAATTCGACGACCTGTTCCCGAAACAGAAGGCGCGTACCGAGTACGAAAATATCCTGTATCTCGAACGCCCGGGCTGCAATCTCTGCATGGGCAACCAGGAGAAAGCCGCTAAGGGTGATACGGTTCTGGCCACGTCGACCCGCCTGTTCCAGGGCCGCGTCGTGGCAGACGCACCGGACAAGAAAGGCGAGAGCCTTCTGGCTTCGACCCCGGTTGTGGTGTTGTCCGCCATTCTGGGACGCACACCGAAAATAGAAGAATACAAGGCTGCGGTCGAAGGCATTGACCTGACTCGCTTCGTGCCATCGGCGGTCGATCCGGCGACTTCCAATTCAGTGCATTTCTAAAGATGCCGGGCCGGTCGTCGTTCTGACGACCGGCCCGCGCGCTCGATCTTGCCTGCGCATTTCAGTGATTGTCGCTGCACGGACCGGATCGAGTGAATGTTGAACAGCTCCAACATAACAGACGATCCGGCGTGAAGTCGGTGCCGGGCGCTAGTTCAACCGTTCACCCGTTTCCTTCGCGAAATATGATACTTTGCTCATGTCGATGGCAAAATTCAGCACCTCACCGGCCTTGGCACTGGTTTCGGCATGCAGCCGTGCGGTGACCTGTTTGCCGCCCAGTTCTGAGACGACATAAGTATCAGCCCCGGCGGGCTCGACCATGTCGACCATGCATTCGGCCTCCTGTACACCGGCTCCGGCACGGAATCCGGCCTCGGCGATGTCTTCTGGGCGCAAGCCCAGGATCACATCCTTTGGCAGAGACAGATTGCGGGCGTCGTTCAATACCAAAGTCTCGCCCGAAGGCCGAGAAATGGCAATCTGCGTCGCCGAACCGTTTTGACTTGCCTGCGCCGGGATCAGATTCATCGCAGGCGAGCCCATGAAATCGGCCACAAACAGGTTGGCCGGATTGTTATAGATCTCGGCCGGGCTACCGATCTGCTGCACGATCCCGCCTTTCAGAACGACGATCTTGGTGGCCAAAGTCATCGCCTCGATCTGGTCATGGGTCACGTAGACGATTGAAGCATCCAGCGTCTGGTGCAGCTTCTTGATCTCGGTACGCATTTCGACCCGCAGCTTGGCGTCGAGGTTCGACAGCGGCTCGTCAAACAGGAACAGCTTGGGGTCACGCACCAGCGCCCGACCCATCGCCACCCGCTGACGCTGACCACCTGACAACTGGCTGGGTCGGCGGTTCAGCAACTGCTCAATTTGCAGAAGTGAGGCGACCTGGTTCAGCTTGGCCTCCTGCGTCGCCTGATCCACACCACGCACCTTCATGCCGAAGGTGATGTTCTTGGCCACCGACATGGTCGGGTACAGAGCGTAGGATTGGAACACCATCGCGATGTCGCGATCCTTGGGGCTGACATGTGTCATGTCGTTGCCACCAATCGAAAGCGTGCCGCCTGTGATCGGTTCCAGTCCCGCTATGCAATTCAGCAGAGTGGACTTGCCGCAGCCTGAGGGGCCAACCAGCACCAGAAAATCGCCCGGATCAATCGAGATGTTGATGTCTTTCAGAATCTCGGTTGCGCCGTAGTTCTTATAGAGATTGTTGATATCAAGGATGGGAGCCATGGGTCTTATCCCTTCACTGAGCCAGCGGTCAGGCCGCGGATGAAATACTTACCGGCAACGACATAGACGAGCAGCGTCGGCAGCCCCGCGATGATCGCGGCGGCCATGTCGACGTTGTACTCTTTGACGCCGGTGGTGGAGTTTACGATGTTGTTGAGCGCTACGGTCACGGGCTGCGTCCCCGCCTGGCTGAACGACACGCCGAACAGAAAGTCGTTCCAGATCTGGGTGAACTGCCAGATCACGGTCACCACGATGATGGGTAGCGATAGCGGCAGGAAGATCGACCAGAAAATCCGCAGGAAACCGGCCCCATCGACACGGGCCGCCTTGGTCAGCTCGGCCGGAATGGTGACATAGTAGTTGCGGAAGAACAGCGTGGTGAAGCCCAGCCCATAGATCACGTGGACAAAGATCAGGCCCGGAATGGTCCCGGCGATCCCCATCATGCCCAACAGACGCGCCATCGGCAGCAGAACAACCTGAAACGGGATGAAGCAGCCGAACAGCATCAGCGAGAAGATGATGTTGGCCCCTTTGAACCGCCACTGCGCCACGACATAGCCATTCAGCGCACCCAGCAGGGTGGAGATGGCGACCGCAGGCACCGCGATCAGGACCGAGTTCCAGAAGTAAGGGCGCAGACCTTCGCACTGGATACCGGTACAGGCCCCGGACCATGCGGTTTTCCAGGCGACAAAGCTGACCTCGCGCGGAAGCGAAATCAGGCTGCCAGTACGGATTTCCTCAAGGCTTTTCAGCGATGTGGTCAACATCACGAACAGCGGCATCAGGTAATACAGCGCGAACAGGCCCAGCAGGACATACAGTAGCCATCGCAGGGCAATCTTGCCGGCGGCGCTTTGGGTGCGGGTTTGGGTTTGGGGCATCGACAGATCAGTCATTTTTCGCCCTCAGCTCTGAGTAAAGGTAGGGAACCACGATGGCAAAGACGACCAGCATCATGATCATCGCGGACGAGGCCGCCTGACCGATATCGCCGCGCGAAAAAGCCATGGCATACATGTAGGTGGCTGGCAGATCGGTCGCATAACCCGGACCACCACCCGTTAGGGCGATGACCAGATCAAAGCTCTTGATTGCGAGGTGCGCCAGTACGATGAAGGCCGATAGGAAGATCGGGGCCATCGAGGGGATGATGATCGCCGTATAGATGCGCCAGGTGGGGATGCCATCGACCTGCGCGGCCTTGATGATTTCGCCATCCACCGATCTCAGACCAGCCAGAAACAGCGCCATAACGAAGCCCGAGCTTTGCCAGATCGCGGCCATAACAATGGTGTAGATGGCGTAGTCAGGGTTCACCAGCCAGTCGAATTCGAAATTGGTAAAGCCCCAGCCCTGCACCATGGACTCAATGCCCAGACCTGGGTTCAAAATCCACTTCCACGCCGTGCCGGTCACGATCATCGACAGCGCCATGGGGTACAGGTAGATCGTGCGGATCGCCCCTTCGACGCGGATCTTCTGATCCAGCAGGATGGCCAGCAACAGGCCCAGTACCATCGCGATGACGATGAACAGCGCGCCAAAGATATACAGGTTGTTGATCGCCGTATCCCAACGGGGAGAGTCGAACAGGCGTTCATACTGGATGAAGCCATTGATCTCGTATTTCGGCAGTAGTTTCGATCGGGTCAGTGACACCCATGCGGTCCATCCGATAAATCCGTAGACAAAGATCAATACGGCGATGAACGACGGTGCCAGCACCACCTTGGGCAGGTGGTTTTCCAGCCATTCGGACATTTTAGCCTCCGGGGAAAGATGCTCTGCCCCGCATTATAGGGGGCAGAGCGTGTTGGATCAGTAGCTGTTCGCTACCGCGTCCGCCAGTTGCTGAACCGCGTCAGCCGAGGACATATCCGAGTTGAAATGCGCGGTCACAACATCGGTGATCGCACCGGACTGCGCACCGCGCAGCGCCATGCCATGGGCGTAGGACGGCAGCAGCGAGCCACCTGCCGAGGTTGACCCCATATCTTCGGCCGACAGGTTTGCGCAGATGTCAAAGTCATCCAGCGCCACGTCGGTCCGCGCAGGGATCGAGCCTTTGTTCAGGTTGAACACTTTCTGGAAGTTTGGCGCGACGATCAGCTTGGCCAGCAGGTCCTGACCGGCTTTCTTGTCGTCGCCTTCCACGTCAAACATGGCAAAGCTGTCGACGTTGTACAGATAGCCGTCACCGGGGGTCGAGGCGCACAGGAAATCTTCGCCGGGCTTCTTGCCGGCCGCCAGGAATTCACCCTTGGCCCAGTCACCCATGATCTGGAACGCCGCTTCGCCGTTCATGACCATCGCGGTCGCCAGGTTCCAGTCGCGGCCCGAGAAGTTTTCATCCACGTATCCGCGCAGGGTGCGCATCTGGTCAAAGACCTGAACCATGGTGTCCGAGGTCAGCGCCTCGGGGTCCAGATCGACCAGTGCTTTCTGGAAGAACTCGGGTCCGCCAATGCCCAGAACCACGGTTTCAAAGACGGTTGCGTCCTGCCACGCCTGACCACCATGGGCCAGCGGGATCACACCAGCGGCTTGCAGTTTATCGGCTGCGGCGTTGAATTCGTCCCATGTGGTCGGCATCTCGATGCCGTTTGCGGCCAGAACGTCGGCGTTGGCCCAGATCCAGTCGACGCGGTGAACGTTAACCGGAGCCGCGCACCAGGTACCTTCGCATTGCATGTGGCCAGCAATCGAGGCGGGTAGTACGTCCGCCCAGCCTTCTGCCTCGGCAACGCTGGAGATGTCGGCCAAAACGCCTTCTTCATACCATTCCTGAATGGCGGGGCCTTTCAACTGAACGGCAGTTGGTGCGTTACCGGCCAGAACACGTGCGCGCAGTGCGGTCATCGCCGCATCACCGCCACCACCGGCAACTGGCATATCGGTCCAGGTGCCACCGTTCGAGGCGAATTCTTCCTGCAGAACGGCTACTGATTTGGCTTCACCACCCGATGTCCACCAATGCAGAACTTCAGCCTGCGGCTCGGCCACAGCGGACGACGCGGCCGCAACGGCCAGTGTCGAAACGGTGGCAAATGCAAAACGATTCATATCTTGTCTCCTCCCAAGATTGTATTTTGACTGCCGGAGCAGCGATGCCCGCAATACTGCGACTAGATCAGCGTCTGGCAACGCGGAATCCGTACTGTGCATCTTTCGAGGCCCAGTTTTTCACTGCTTTTGTTACAGCGTGTTACGTTGACATTGAATCTGTTTCCGTTCGTTACAATGGATGATGCCAGAGGTGCAAAGATTGGGAGGACATACCGCGTGAGCATTCCGCGACTTTTGGTGGTGGATGACGACCCCGAGATGCGGTCGATGATGACCCAATTCCTGCAACAGAATGGGTTCATCGCCTTGCCCGCCAGCACCGAATCCGAGGTCCGGTCACACCTGACCGCGGGCCGGATCGATCTGATCCTGCTGGACGTGATGCTGGGCGATGAGAATGGTGTCGAGATCTGCGCCCGCCTGCGCGCCGAACAGGATGTGCCGATCATTCTTGTCTCGGCGCTGTCTGCCGACCATCAACGGATGGCAGGATATGAAGTCGGCGCCGACGACTATATTGCCAAGCCGTTCAACCCGCAGCTCTTGCTCGCGCGTGTCCGCGCGGTGATGCAGCGCGCCCGCCGCACGCCGTCTTTGGCCTATCGCCGTCGGACCAAGAGCTTTCGGTTCAATGACTGGAGCTATGATGGCAAACGCGACGAGGTTCATTCGCCCGAAGGTTATCTGGTCTCGCTGTCGCAACGGGAAACCGCGCTGCTTAAGGTTTTGCTGGCCAACCCGCATATCCCGCTAACCCGGGATGAGATTGCCGCTGCGCTGGATGTCACAGGCGAAGCAGACAAACCCGAGGCGCAGGGCCGCGCCATTGATATGCTGGTCGGCAGGCTGCGCTCGAAGATCGAGGTTAATCCGAAAGACCCGCAAATGCTGCGCACGGAACGCGGGGTCGGCTATGTCTTTGCCGCCGAGGTGTCGGTGGAAGAGGACGCATGACACCGCGCCTGCGCAGCCTGGGATGGATCTGGACCGGGGCGGCCTTTACCACCGGCCTGCTTGCTGCCGGATTATGGTTCGCCTCGGCGCGCGCATGGGATAGCTTCCTGACTCGCGCCTATGTCGCCGGGTTCACCGTGTATGAGGATCTGCGCGTGGCTCAGACACCGCCGCCGGGGATCAAAATCACGCCGCTTCCACCCGAGATCTCTCGGCTGGCCGATGCCGGGGAATTCGAACAATTGCCGGGACTGTCGGATCGCAGCTTTGTGACAAACCTCTCGATCCTCACGGACAGCACTGCGCCTTTGGCTGGGCGCGAACTGACGCTTGCGGTGATGTCTGATCGGTTGGTCTATCCAGTCTCGGATATCATGTCGCGCATCGATCAGACCGGACCCGAGAAGCTGGGCAACCTGACCCGGCTGTTGGCAACCTACTGCAGTGAGCCCATCCTGATCGCGCAATTCGGGCGCAGCCCCTGGCAACGGGTGGATGGCACCGATGTCTGGGGCTGCAGGGCTGCGCCCACTGATCTGCGCCTGCCCGCCATTCTGGCAGCAGTTGTGGCGCTGGCGGTCATTCTCGGATCGGTCGGCAATGTGTCCGACAGCTTCACCCGCTTTGCCACTGCTCTGCGCGACCGCAAACGCCGGGGCGGGCCGAATAGCTATGAGGCGGACGGCCCTGCGGAACTGCGCGAGATCGTTCTGGCCGTGAATGCGCATCTGGATGACGAACGGATGCAACTGGAAAAGCGCGCCACGGTTCTGTCGGGCGTCAGCCATGATCTGGGCACGCCAGCGACCCGTGTGCGCCTGCGCGCCGCGCTGATCGCAGATGATGAACTACGCGAAAAGCTTGAGGCCGATGTGGACCAGATGACCGGCATGATCGAAAGCGTGCTGACCTACACCCGCTCGGAACTCAGCGTTGAGGAACCGCAACAGATTTCGCTGACCGCCTTGGTTGAATCGCTTGTCGCCGATTATCAGGATATGGAAAAGCCCGTCACGCTGCAGAAAATCGCCCCGGTCGAGATTGAGGGCGCGCCTTCGGTTTTCATGTCCCGTCGCGGGCACGGATCTTTGACGGAAACTCGGCGAATGCTTGTTGTGGGGCGGCCAATCTCGCTCAGGCGGGCCTTGACCAACCTGATCGACAACGCGCTGAAATACGGCCGCTGCGCCGAGGTCCAACTGGAAACCGACGCCACCACTGCGACCATTACGGTGGAAGACAAAGGGGCAGATTTGTCTGTCGCGGATATCGAGGCGCTGATGGCGCCCTTCCGGCGAGGTTCGAACACAGGGTCTTCCGATGGGTTCGGTCTGGGCCTGACGATTGCCGCCACGATTGCCGAACAACACGGAGGTGCGCTGAGTTTCGAGGTCGGAGATCAGGGCCTGCGCGCGTGTCTGCGGATCACGCGGCAATAACTCATCGACAAGACCCGCATCACCAGAAGGTCGCTGGCTCCTGATGCGCTCGCCTTGCCCCGTTGTCCCAGTTTCGTTTACTCATTGCCATGTAGGCACATTCAGAGAGACTGCCATGGAAAGGGACATTGGCCGGCCCAACGGCCCGATTGGTTTACTGATTTTAATTCTGGTTTTGGTTTTCGGGGCCGTCCAAATCTACTTCTGGACCGACCGCAGTATCTGGATAGATGAAGTTTCGCAGCTTCTGAATTTTCCGCTGGACAACCTGGCCCAGGCCTTCGGCCCTTTGCCCGAGGCGCAGCAGGCAGGGCCGCCGGTGTTCAACCTGCTGCTTCACTCCATCTCTGGCCTGTCAATTCATTCGATGCGACTGGTCATCATCCTGCTGACGCTGTGCGTGATCTCGGCGGCACTTGTCGGCGCCTTTGGCAAGCGTGCTCTGCCGCTGGCGGCAGGGTTGTTCGTGTTGCTGTCGCTTCCGTCATTTTTGATCAACGGCTCGATGCTGAAATTCTATGCCTTCGATGCAGCCGGGTTCGCCATCTTCGCGGCCTGGATCTACGCGAAAGACCGGAGTGCGACACTCAATTTTTGCGACATTGCGATCCTTTTGGCGGGTCTTCTTCTGGGCGTTTCGACCATTGTAGGCTCTTGTGTCGTGGTGGGTGTATTTCTGATCCTACGGCTGCTCAGGCGTCAGCTTGAGGTCAGAGAGATCGCGCTGGCTGGCCTGATGATTGTGCTGGCTCTGGCCTACTATCTTCAGATTGGTCATGCGACAAAAATCCAGATCACCGCGTTCCCCGACGCTTATGGGGGGCTGGGATTGGAGGCGTTGTACCGGTTCGGCAACGCCGCGCAGGAGCTGTTTCAGACTAGGGGCGCAGCCATACTGCTATTGGTGTGTCTGACCGCTTTGGCCGCACTTGCGTTCTTGAAAGGGTCAGAGCAATCGCAGCTAGCGGGTCTGGTTTTGTTTGTCACCACCATTACGGCAGTCTTTCTGGGTCTTGCCGCAATTGGCAAATATCCGGCGGTCAGTTCGCGCCATCTGGTTTGGATGTTGGGGATATTCCCCGTATTGTCCGGGGCGGTGGTCGATTGCCTTTTACGCTCCACAAGCTATCGCCGTCCCTTTGCATTTGCGGGGTTGGCTGTGCTGTGCTGCGTTTTCGCAGCGACCGGGATGCGCGTGGTGACGAAATGGCCGCCGCGTCTTGTCGAAGGATCAGGCAGTCAGGTGATCGAAACATTGGCGGACCTGCCGCCATCGCAGGTATTGCATTATTTCGGAACATTTCGTCTGATCCCGCTGATGATCGAGCGCGGCGCACCCATATCGCATCACAGCTACGCGCCATCTTTGTCGACCCAGAGCGTTGCGATAGATCCGTCTTATTTCGACCCAAAATGGGACGGGATGGACGCCGAGCGATATTCCGAAGCGATCAAGGATATGCTGCATAATGACCCTACGGCCTGGTCGAAAATGTACATCATGCTGCGGTTACGCGGCGATTTTCGCCCGCTGGCGCGGTTTGTTCTGGATGCGGCGCCCCGCGATGGCAGCACGTTCTATATTAGCTCGATCCATGCAAGTTGGCCCGGAGAACCGGGGCGGGCGACCCACGGGTTGCGACAAGTGCTTGACGAAAGGTCCTGCGACTATGAACCGGTTGGTGTTTTTGAAACGCTGCTCAGTCCCGGTTACGTCCTGAAGGTCAAATGCCCGGAATCTTCCGGGCCCTGAACGCAGCGGGTAGCGATCTCATAGTTTCAGTTTCTTGAACACATTCTCTGGAATGTTGCAGATGATCGTCATGATGAGCCACCAGATCGAACGGACATAAACCACGTTTTTACCACGTTCGACAGCTGTGGCGATCTTATCGGCAACCTCCATCGGTTGTGCCGTCAACCGTTCGGGCAAGTCCATGTTTTCCGTCATCTGCGTGGCGACAAAACCGGGCAGCACCGTCACCACATGCACACCCTTCTTTGCCAGCCGGTTCCTCAGACCAGACAGGAAGGCGGTAAACCCTGCTTTGGCCGAGCCATAGATATAGTTTGTGGCGCGCCCGCGCAGACCGGCGACCGAACTGATACCGACCAGCGTGCCGGAACCACGCGTCTCGAACCGGTTGGCGAGTTCCGCCAGAATGCCCGCCGGACCTTCGTAATTCGAACGCATGACAAGGCGGGAGGCTGCTAGATTCTGTTCGTTCTGCGATTGCTCACCCATGAACCCGACGGCGCAAACCGCGATCGTTGGCAGGTCTGGCAGGCCGTCAACGAAGTCTGCAAAACCATCGGGCTGCAGCGCGTCGAACGTATGAAGTGTAACGTCGACGTTGTAGCGCGTCGTGATGTCGGCGCGATTGGGTTCCAGAGTTTCGACATTGCGCGCCGCTAGCTGGATCGGATGGCCGAGGCTTGCGAACTTATGCGCCACCGCGAGGCCGATGTCCGAGCGCGCACCAAGAATGAGAACGGAATCTTTGCTCATAGCACGAGCCTTTCGGATTGGGAGGATTGAAAAGTATCAGAGGCACCGCTGTCCTGACGTTGTGCCACGAACCGCGCTACACGCGGATCACTCTTGATCAATGTCTGTGCGGTCATCCGGGCATCCTTGGCCAGATAGAAGCGGCCCCCATGGGCGATGGAAATTTGGTCGAGCCGTTCCAGCAACCTGAGGTTTTTGGTGGTGGCAGGAAAGTCCAGTGCCAGTGTGTAACCGAGCATGGGGAACGAAAACTTGCTGGATTGTTCGCCAAACCGTTTCAGAACAGCCAGAAATGACCCGGCGCCAGCCTCGGAAATAGCCTCAAGCAGAGCTTCGAGACCTGCTTTGGATGCCTCAAGCGGCAAAGCGCATTGGAATTGCAGAAACCCTTTTCGCCCATAGATCCGGTTCCAGTTCAAAATCGCATCCAGAGGATAAAAATAGCTGTCCCAATCCACCAGGCTGTCGCCGGCCTTGCGCAATCCAGCGCGGTAGTAGAGCGCGTTGAACGCCTTCACCGCGGGGCCGGACATGGCAAAACCTGGAAAGTCGAAGGACACACTCTTTTTTCGTTTGGGACGCAGCGCGTACCGGTCAACATTTTCCCGGGCACCCAGCATGTCGCGCGGGGCGTGTTCGCCCAACATAACCAAAGACCGGCCCCGGTTTGCGCCGCCTTTGAGACAATCGATCCATGCGACTGAATACGGGCTTGCGTTGGAGGTCTCGAAAATCTCCATCGCTTCAGACAGGTTCCGGGCCGGGATCGTGGTTTGCCTGATCCAGCCGGTCTCGACCGGTTGAAGCTGAATGGCGGCCCGCAGGATAATTCCGGTCAGCCCCATACTGCCGGGTACCCAGTCAAACAGATCAGGGTTTTCCGTACGGGATGCCCGGTGCACCTGACCGGAGGCATCCATGACATCGACCCATTCAAGGGCCGCCGCCATTGAGCCGTCACGATGATGGTTCTTGCCATGCACATCGGCGGCGATCATGCCGCCCAAGGTCACGAATTTGGTACCCGGCGTGATCAGAGGGAACCAACCGCGCGGCAGGAAAGAGGTGATGACATCCGCCAGCAACACACCAGCCTCTGCAACCAGAATGCCGGTTTCCGCATCGAACGAGATCATGCGGTTGAAGTGACGCATGTCGATTGTGCCACGACGACTGATGGCGCAGTCGCCATATGCACGCCCGTTCCCGCGCGCGATGACGCCGCCTTTGGTCAAAGCCGCGGTCAGGTCGGCCTCGGAACGCGGCCTGTCAACGACCGGTGCAAAGATGACTGGAAACCGCCCCCAGCCGCTGAGCATCATGTGGCACGCCCCAGCGACAGCATCGCGTCAGTGAACACGTAGCGCCGGTCCAGATTGTATTTCACCACATAGCCGATGGTCAGGCCGATTACGGCACCAATCTCTCGTGCAAGTTCGGTTTTCCAGATCAGCCAGCAGGCCGTCTCGGAACCCCAGAAGATTGTGGTCGTGACCAGCCCCATGATGGTATAAAGCGTGAATTTCTTGCCATGCGCTGCCGCGCCCGAGGACAGATCATAGAAGATCCAGCGTTTGTCCAGAAGGTACTTAATAACCAGACCTACGAATGTACCTGCGCCCATGGCAATTACGAAGTGGCCCAAACTTTCGCCCCAAAGCAAAACCAGCCGTTGGGTCGTCAGGTTTGCAATCGTCGCAACGACTGCAAACGCGCCATAACGCAGGACCAGCCCCCCCAATGTCATAGCAGCGCACCCCAGACGGCGCAGAACAGAATGCCCAGAAAACACAGTTGGCTGGTACGGTCCTTGGCGGCAAACACGACCGGGTCGTCATGCATATGTCCGCGATGGGTGATCATGATAATGCGGGTCAGCCAATAGAGCAGGATCAAGCATACCACCCAAAGCGCAGTAGGTGACCGGTAGAGCTCTACCACAATGGGGGAGTTGATATAGAGCGCCATCACCAGCACAGACACATAACCCGATGAGATTGCCACCTGACTGATCAGCGGCAGATCGTCGACCTGATATCCGCGGCCCGCAGCCTCCATCGCGCCACGTTTGGCGGTGTCTATCAGTTCGGCCTGACGCTTGACCGAGGCCAATGACAGGAAGAAAAACACCGAAAACGCCAACAGCCAGACCGACAGTGGTGTTTCAGTCGCGTATCCACCGGCGATGATGCGTGTCGTGTACAATCCGGCCAGCATCATGATGTCGATCACGATCCGGCGTTTGATGTTCAACGAATAGGCGGTCGTCGCGACATAATAGAAGACCATCGCCCCCAATAGGGCGAGATTGACACTTGCGGCGATGACGATGCCAAGCGCCAGCATCCCAATTGCCATCCAAGTGCCATGTGCGATCGGAATCGCCCCTGACGCAAAAGGTCGTTTGCATTTGCGCGGGTGGGCCCGGTCGGCAGCGAGATCCAGAAGATCATTTGTGACATAGGCGCTAGATGCGACCATCGAAAAGGAGATGAACGCCATCAGAGCTGCGAAAAACGTACCCCAGTCATATTGATGGGCCGCCAGCATCGGCAGAAATACCAATATGTTCTTGAGCCACTGATGCGGACGAATTGCTTTAATGTACGGCTTGATAGAGTTGGGTTGAGTTTGAAGATGATCAACCTGTGGGCCCAGATTGTCCACAGTTTTGCGCAGCGAAGCAGGGGCGTTGACGGTGATCGCACGTTCGGCCTGTGACCATACAGGAATATCGGCATGGGCATCGCCCATATAGGCGAAGCCGCCCTCGAAGTGATTCTTCAGAAACGAAGCTTTTGCAGGGCCTTTAAGGTTGCGTACCCCGTCCGATCCATAGATCTCGTCGAAAATTCCCAGATGGTCGAAGACACACCGGGCGATGTTTTCGTCACTGGCTGTTACCAGCGCCGTCTGACCGCCCCGGGCACGCCAATTTTTTACATAGGTTATGACCTCTGGGTCGTAGGGCAGTGTCGCCACATCCAGTGGACCGGATTGGGCGAGGTCCTGCTTCAGCTTTGCCTTGCTTTGCATCAATGCGCCGACAGCCTGAATTGGCGTCCGCCAGTTTTTTCCCAATGCGCTCCAAAAAGTCTCAAATAAAATGTCGGAGCGCAGCAGCGTTCCGTCCAGATCCACTACCAGAACTGGTAAAGGTGTTTCACTCGTCATATGAACAAATGGCCGAAGCCCCTCAAGCTGCTAGTCAGATAATCCAAGTATATATATTTGCATGGCTATGGAAATAAAATGGCGGATGTATGTCTTGCGAGGCGCAATTTTATACAATCTCCTTTAGTGTGCCTCTGCTCTGCTGCCCAACCTTCTGCCACCTGGGCGTAGAGTTTTCCGCCTTTTCTCATCATGACTTGCTGGTATCGTCATGTGAGTTTGCCAGCATTGCCGGTGGGATGTTCCCGATGGCGCTGTGCGGTCTTTCTTTGTTGTAGTATCTACGCCGCTCCTCCATCTTTTCGCAAGCATCTGCCAGCGACAGGAACCAATGCATGTTCAGACACTCTGCTTTGAACTTGGAGTTAAATGCTTCGACGAAGGCGTTATCGGTTGGTTTGCCCGGGCGTGAGAAGTCGAGCGTGACGCCATTTTGATAGGCCCATAAGTCCATATCCCGAGAGATGAACTCGCTTCCATTATCCACCCGTATCGTCGCCGGGAAGCCGATCTGCAGACACACTCGATCCAGCGTAGCGACAACATCCTCGCCCTTGTAACTGAACTTCAGGTTGATGACGGGTGAGACGCGCGAGAATGTATCGACCACAGTCAGGACGCGCAGTTTACGGCCAGTCGCAAGCTGATCATGAGCGAAGTCCATTGCCTACACATTATTGGGCCTCGCGGCATCCGAGCGATCCTCCCTCAGCTTGGCCTTCACCCGCCGTTTTGGCGATTTGTTCCGTAATTGCAGCCCCATCTCGCGGTAAATCCTGTAAACTTTCTTGACGTTGACCGGTAAACCCTCGCGGCGCAACACATAGTACACGCGCCTGTATCCATAACGGACACGGGTCTCACAGATCTCTTTGATGCGCCGTGTCAGGACGGTCGGATCAGTGCAGCGGGAAGCATACTGGTAGGTCGATCTGTCGAACCGCAACACCTTGCAGGCGCGCCTGACAGACACCCGCCAGACTTCCCGGACACCGTCAATAAGCTCGCGCTTCCGATCCGACCTCAGAGCGTTCGCTTGATGACGTCCTGCTACATCTCCCGGTCCAGCGTCAAATCGGCCACAATCCTTTTCAAGCGACTGTTCTCGTCTGCCAACTCGCGCAGACGACGCATGTCAGGGGGCAACATACCCGAATACTTCTTCTTCCAATTGAAATATGTCGCCGAGCTGTTCCCGGCCTCACGGCAGACTTCAGCAACTGTCTTATCTTCTTCAACCTACTTCAAAACAAACGCTTTCTGCGCGTCCGTAAATCTCGCTGCTTTCATCGCTTCCGTTCCTCCTCCCAGCCAGGAATTCGTCGCGGAAAACCCTAATCACAAATGGCCAGAAAATCGCGTCTCAGAGCACGTTTGTTTCAAACAATTCCAGCAGCTTACTTCTGTATAGCTGGATCTGCAGTCTGCCACGTTGTTTTTGCGGTCGGCCATTCCCACGCGGTTTGATAAAGTCGCATGGGAACATGGTGTGTCAAACGAATTAGAACTGGTCCTCTGACAGCGAAGCGATGGCGATGCCTTCAAGAAAGAAAAGATAAGACCCCGAAGGTCACGCCGACATTCATCTGGTCAAGCCCGTCGCGCCCAGGTGGATACTCGTCAGAATTGCAAAACACGAAGTCGCCCGTCTGGACGAGCAGCGTGCTTGCGGCTACGCTAGAGTAACTGCATACCGGCAAGTCGATAAACATGATGGGGCGAACTAAACGGACGGCTACTGTTCCTGCAGCCTGTGCAGAGCATCATTGAAAACAATCAAAGTACCTCAAAAGCCGCCTTTAAGAGAACATAATAATGAAAGAATTTCGAGTTATCAATATTTTATTCCCAGTTATTTTGTTTTTCATAACAATTGTGGCAACTTATGCCATCAATTATTTTGGCGGCCCATTTTCATGGGATGATGGAACGATTACGCTTGCCTTCGGGCGATCTATTTTTGAATATGGTACTTTTTCTTTGACCGAAAGCAGCCCTATTGTTGAGGGTAGTTCGAGTATTCTGTACACCTTTATGATGGGTGCGATAATTTACTATTTAGAATTAGATTTTTATCAATCTATTGAGGCGTCGAGATATTTGACGGCAATTTTTCTTTGGGGTACGTCCTTTCTAATCTATTTAGTGGTTCGACCGGCTGTGGGGCGGGCTTTTGGTTTTATTTTAGCTGCTCTTTATCTTGCTATTCCAGTAAACTATTATGAAGTCTACAACGGCATGGAGATGCACGCTCTCGCCTTTTTGCTTCTTTTGTATGTGTATTTGACAAGTCGCGGCAAGAATTTTGCGCTACTTGTTTTGCCGCTTATCGTTATTTCGAGAATTGAAGGTGGTTTTTATTTGTTGACCGCTTTAACGTTGGCATTTGTTTTCTCGGATCATGCCGAGAGGCGGAGATATTTTTTACATATATTGGTTACTGTTTTTGTGCTAACAGTTCTTCAGATTTTTAGAGTCTTGTATTTTGAATCTTTTTTTCCAAATACTGTTACTGCGAAGATGAATCCCCCGTATAGCTCTGAAGGCGTCGGAGATTTGTTCAGAAAAGTTACGGCGCTTGTCGATGCCTTGAAGTTATACGCTGTTCCAGTTACTATTTTGATTATGTTGATTATTTTTGTAAATCCCAAGAGAATTATAATTCCCGGTGTCTCTATAATTCTCTCATTCTTCCTGTTTAACGCTATTGCTGGTACAAATTGGGGTTACACGGAGCGAATGACGTTGGCCATGTTGCCAATCTTTTTGTTCACAATTCTGTATTTTTTAGAGGTCGGTAAGGAGCATTTGTTTAAAAACTTTTACAATAGGCGCGTGGTAGCTGGAATCCTCGCTCTTACCATAGGGGGATACGTTATTGCTTCATTCCATTCGAGTTTTTCTTTGATGAGAGATCTTTCTGAAGCTTACGAACTGCAGAAAATGAGAGGCGAAGACGTGTCGAATCTGAATTCTGCAGACCCATTTTCTTATGGCGATTATGGGATTACTCCAGAAAACTATAAATTGACAGGTGAAGCGGTCCAGAGCTTGGCCGCCATTTCCAATCTGAGAGATCTAAAATTTGCTGCTCCGGATGTTGGGGGTCTGGGGCTCTGTTGCAGTGAGATATCTGTAGTGGATTTGGCGCTTTTAACAAATCCAGAACTTGCAAAATATGGCTATGGTTTTCTCGAGGAACAACTTCTAAAAGAATCTCCTCACTTTATACAAATCCATGGTATTTGGTCAGAGAGTTCAGGAATTTATCATTCGCCCCATTTTTTAGAGAGCTATAGACCTTTGTTCTTCGCGAATACATTGTTTTATGCGCGTACTGACATAATCCAAGACCTGGTTAATCGCGACCTTGTAGATGTTATCGACACATCGTCGATTGACTGGGGCCTTGCTCGGTACATTCAAAACCCAGATGATCAGAGTTTTGTATCCACCTTTCAAAAGGTTTATAGTATCGTTGCGGCGGAAAGAGACGCTTAGCTCAAGGCTCAAATCAGAAATTGACAAGAGAAGTGAGGGTGATAGCAGATAGGAAAACCACCGGAGACCTGACTTTTCGTGTTACCGTGCGCCGCCAGTCCTTGCGCCAGTTGGGCGCGATGTTTATACTAGTCCATGGCTTATTGCGATGCTTGTCGTATCGTAGACTGTCTTTCGCCGTTTACGGACTGGGATGCACGCACGCATCCCTTTGCCTTTGAACACTGGGCTACTCCCTGAAATTAGGACACTGACGTAAGCTATGATTTGTTGCCTGCTGGTCTTCGACGAGAAGGAGATCATAGATGTCGAAGCGGAAGAGCCATTCGCCGGAGTTCAATGCGAAGGTGGCGCATTAGGTGCTGAGGGGTGAACAGACGGTCGCTGAGTTGGCGAGCCAGTTTGGCGTTCACCCGACGATGATCCACAGTTGCAAGCGGGCGCTCTTGGAAGGTGCGTCCGGCGTATTTGAGCGCGGCGGCAAGAAAGCCCCTGAGATTGACGAGGAGCAGGTCAAGGAACTGTACGCGAAGATCGGGGAGTTGGCCGTAGCCAACGATTTTTTGTCACGAAAGCTCAAGCCGTGGATCGGCAAGTGAAGCGCAAGATGGTTGAGCCAACCAATCCGGACCTGCCCATCGGCAAGTAATGCAAGCCGCTGTCGATCTTGCGGTCGTCATTCTATTACACGCCCAAGGGCGAGACGGCGCTGAATCTGATGCTGATGTGTCAGATTGATGAGCAGTTCCTGGAAGCGCCGTTCTTTGGCGTGCGGCCGATGACCTGGCATCTGCGCAACGAAAGCCATCTGGTGTACGAAAAACACTTACGCCCCCTGATGCGGCTGATGGGCCTCATGCCGATCTATCAAAAGCTCAATACCAGCAAGGCGGCGGAGGGGCACAAAACCTACCCCTACTTGTTACGCGGCTTGCGAGTGACCTCGCCCAATCAGGTCTGGGTCGCAGACATCACCTATCTGCAAATGCGTAAGGGGTTCTTGTATCTGGTGGCGATTATGGACTGGCACACCCGCAAGGTGCTCGCCTGGCGTATCTCAAACACGCTGGAGGCTGACTTTTGCGTCGAAGCGCTGAATGAGGCGATCCACAAGTTCGGCCCGCCTGAGATCATGAACACCGACCAAGGATCGCAGTACTCGTCCATTGCCTGGATCAATCGGCTGCGGCGATCAGCTGTCCGTATCTCGATGGACGGCAAGGGTCGGGTCCTCGACAACATCTTCGTCAAGCGGCTGTGGCGATCCCTGAAATATGAGTGTGTCTATTTGCATGCCTGGGATACCGGATCGGAGGTAAAAGCCGACGTCGGGAAGTGGATCGAGTTCTATAACCGAAAACGCCCCCATCCCGCACTTGGCGGCAAACCCCCAGCTGTGATCTATTGGCTGAGAAAGGACGAAACACAACCCGATCAGCAGAAGCAGAGAGTAGCTTAAACGACGCCAAAACCTGTCCAAACATTGGAGAGTAGCTCAGGTGATCCATGCGCCAACATGAAAATCAATGGGTCATGACCCGAGGGCGACATCAGCATTACGTTCAAGTGGAGCGAATAATCGAACAAGTGTTTAAAGTTATAAATTAGAGATGTATTTTGCAATCATGCGCTATAATCTTTATCCGACAAGACAAATATTTCTGGAGTTTGTGAAGTGCGATTTTTAAGTGCAGCCCTAGTTTCGCTGGTCATTGTTTCTTCGGTGCCGAGCTTGGTGCGGGGTGAGGTATTACAGAGGAGGGCGACTGGCGCGTATATGAACAGCCTCTATGATCTTGTTCCCCCGATGATGAAGTTGTTGGTTGAGGCGAATGGCGAACAGTTTTTTGGCGCTCAAGGCAGCTACGGTATTGAGCCGCCTTTGGCTCCACCAAATTGGAAGCAGAACTGGCTTCGACTTGGTGTTCAATCGCCAGGGGCCACCCAGTCTTGGCAATCACTCGAACGTTCAAACATAACAGACGTCATCATCGTCACGGATAACTTCTCAGGCCCTCCTGTATACGGATCGCAGGGATCCAACCCTGACCCGGTGGCCGGTGGTCCGATCCCCAGACCTCCAGTAGAAGGCAAGGCGCTTACCTGGGGTGATGAAGTCACCGATATCATCAAAGCCCATGAAGAGAACGTCACCGACGCACCGATCTACTGGATTTATGAAGGCTGGGCAGATGCCGGAAAAATTCTGGACGAAAGCTCTGGTTCCGGATCAAACCGCGACTTTGCGCGTTGGCGCGAAAGAACAACTTCGCAATATGATTACACAGGCTGGTTCGACAATCTGCTGGAGCATGCCAGAGAAAGTCATCCCGAAGTGGCCTCTCGCATTCGGATGATCCCGGTCGCCCGTACAATGGTCTCGGTCATGGAAAACACACCGGCTTCGGCACTGAAGGCCGGTGATTGGTTTATCGACGATGCACCGCACGGGAACGACACGTTGCACCTGTTGGTGGCAATGATCGTTTATTCGGCGATGTTCGAACAGGAGGCGCCAAAACCGGATGTATCGACGAAGAACATTCATAGCGTCTTCATGGACAACTACGAAGAAATCTCTGCGTATGTGTTTGAGGCTGTGCGCCCATATATTCCGTCCTGACGCCTTTACTTCGTTTTGTCAGAGCCAAAGGTAATCTCGCAACGGGATCACCTTTGGCGAATTTTCAGGGGTACAAATCAGATTTGTGAGGCGCGGGTGACTCTTATCATCCTGCGGCTGGGTAAAGTATGCCATTTACTGCTTTCCAGGCCATGCCGCCCCACAGCACGTCGACGAAATGTGAGAAGCCCACGATCAGGAAGAAACCGAGCAATATGTTGAATAACCGAGGCGGAAGCTCGCCGCCCGGGTCGCTTTTCGCGTAGCCGAGGCTGAGGGCGATCAGCAGTGTAAAGATAGCGGCTGTGGTGTGGAAACTGACCCACCGGCCCCAGTCTACAGCGACGACGTAAAGAGGCAGAAACAGGAAGGCCGAGGCCACGTAGGCCCGGGTGAATATTCGGCCATCCATCAAGTGCCTGCCGATGAGAAGTATCGGAACCGCGGTTATCGCGTATAAGAATACGAAGGATAGAACGAGGGGTGAGAAAAACATCCAGAACGTTGCTGTCACATATTCCCCGAGTGGAATTTCAAGCGCTTTGATCGCTCCGGCGCAAATCTCGGCGTCAACGCCGGCTGCCAATACAGGTCGGCAGACCGTCCTATAGTCGGTCACGGTATCGAAGCTGATTGCGATGACGACGGAAGCGATGCAGGACCCTGCAAGGATCACCAGTAGTGCAACGAAGTCCCCGCGAGACATCGCAGATTTCGAAAACAGCAGATAGTAGCCGAAGGCGAAAAAGGGCGCGAAGAACAGGTTGCCTTCGTGGCACAGGACAGCAAAGCCAAACACAATGGCCGAGGAATAGATCGCGAGACGCCCGGGAACCGGACGACTGGAGGCAAAAAGCAACAAAGCGAAAGCAAGAAACGCGATCAGTTCCTTGCGCAGCCCTCCTTGATCGTCAAGCGACCAGAAACTGATGAAAAAACCGGGTGACAGGATAAGAAGCCAGAGTGTTGCTGGCGTGTCGGATTTTCTGACCGACAGGGTAATCAGGCCTACTGTTGCCACCAAAAGCGAGATTTGTAACAGCACGACCAAAAGCACGAGGTCGATGGACAGCCCTTGAGAGACCCTTAAAAGCAGAGATCCCATAATGCCCCGACGGATCGGCGCTTCCATACTGTTGATCAGCCAGTCACCCTGTTTCCAGGAGTTTCCGCCCAGAAGGAAATCCTGATAGGCAAGCACGGCAATATAAATTGCAAAAGCCCATATCAGGAATTTGGGAACTGAATAAATGTATCTTTGCAAGAGCAACGGGCCCAATAGAACAGAAGTCGGTTATGGACGCCAAACGAATTCCCGCCCGATCGACAAAAACGCCAGTGGGCTATCGGCCCGCCCCAGACCTTCTTCGTCACGGACTCGGTAATTCAGCCCGGCGTTGACAATCCATTCGGTTTCCAATTCGTAGCTGTACACGGCGTTCAGGTCGGTGCGCTCGACGCGAGGGTCGACAGCAGTGGCTTCTGTCAGGATGTGTGTCGCACCAAGACCCAGCCGAGAAGAGGGGCCTAGCCCGAAGATATAGCCGACATCAAAAATATACGCTGTCTGAAAGACGTCATCTTCGGTTGCGACGATGTTACGATCGAAGAACACCTGTAGTTCGTTAGCGCCAAATTCCTGCGAATAGATCAGTGTTCCAATGGGTTCTATGTCGTCGTCGCTGGTGTAGGCAAAGCCAAGGTTGGCCGAAAAGTCGCCATTTGCGACGACGAGATTTCGGCCCAGACGCAGGCGGTTGAGGCGCCCTGCGGTATCGAGCTCGGATTCGGCCGAAAAGAAAACATCACCGTTGGGCAGATCGCGCTCGGCGTCGATACTGCCGATAACGCCTTTGGTCAGAATATCCCCCAATATGTCGCGTTGTTCGTCAATATCGGTGTAGCCCAGTACCAGATCAATGCGGGTGTCTGCGGACAATTCTTGTGTCAGGCCGAAATTGATCTCTTTGGTCCGGCGGTCCGTTTGATCGGGATCATCCTCATCATATTGTTCTGCAAAGACCTCAATGCTTGCAATTGTTCGCGGCGATAGGATAAAGCCGATCCCTGCTGTCGCGCTGACGGTTTGTTCATCAAACAGGTCGGGGTTTGTCTGGTCGATATAATCGAGATTGTATGATTCGACCTGAAAGAAATAGTTCACCAGATCCTGACGCCCGAAATCCATCTGGAACGAGAGCCCGTATTCGCGCCGCGTCCCTTCACCGGTCAGGTCGTCGAAATCCGGCGGCAGATCAACGACACCTTCCTCATCGATAAAGTCCCGCAACGAGCGCAGAAAACCGATATCGTAACTTAAGAAATCTGCCCCTAGCGTCAGACCGGCATTTGCACTTTCACGGCTGTAGTCGAGATCGAATATCGAATCCCCAATATCGAATTCGCTGCCTCGATCTGGCAGGTTGGACCAGCGTAACGCTGTCACTGCGTCCAAACTAAAGCTTTGAATCGGGGTTTCGCTCGAGATGCCAAAGGACAGCGGGGTTGAGATGATCGTGCCATGGCCTTCTTCCGGGAAATCGAGCCCGAGATTGCGACCGGATTCGATCCTTTGACCAATGCCGAAGGTGTAAATCGTGCCACTGGTGTCCAACGGTGCGCGCTGCGCCTCGGCGTGATGACCCGCTGTTGTCGCTATACACACGGCACCAATAAATACCGCAAATCGGACAGGGTTGAGTTTCACGTCCCGGCCACTTTCTTGATTATTCAAACAGACGACGCTGCGGGATCACGATCACGTCGCCATCGATCAGCTTTGTGCTGCCTCCGGTACCGGTGCCATCCAGCATCGCATCATAGTTGAACTGATAGACGCTTTCCTTGCCAGATCTGTCGGTTCGGCGCAGCATGACCCGTTTGGTGGCGGCAAAGCGCGAGAACCCTCCCATCTCACCGAAGAACTGCATCAACGTGGTCCCGCGCACTGGCGCATGACGCCCGGGCGAGCCCGCTTCTCCAATCACATATACATTGATCGTTTCGTCGGGAAGCGGCGGAATCGGTACGTTCAACGCGCCCAGCGATACAAACACGTTGGGCGTAGAAGCGAAGTTGGGAGCAAGCAGTTCGGTCAGATCGGACCTGACCTGCTCAACTGTGCGCCCTCCGGCCCTGATGGTGCCCGCGAGCGGTACGTTTATCTGACCGTCAGGGGCCACAAGAATGTCGCGGTTGAGGCTCTCATCTTCAAGCACTTCGACACGCAGCGTATCGCCTGACTGAATCCGATAGCCCTGCGCCAGCGCCGGCAGCGCCAGAACGCTGATCAATGCCGAAATAAGCAATGTGAAAATTGATCTCATGTCCAAACTCTTCCATCCCTGCATTGCAGTATCGCTCGGCGCCGGGCCGAATACTCTCTATCCTGTTTCGGCGATATCTTGCCCAGCTTTCAAGTCAGTTTTCGTGATTTCTTGCAGACTGTGACGTCGTTACCCTTTGTTAACCGGATCTTCCTAACCTGATCGGCGAATGACCGCTGCCCTCGTGCGCTGGGTGAAGACATTATTGTGACACAATTGTATTATTTGCTGGCGTGGTGCCCGGACAACCGCGCGCCGGGACACCTCAGGGGATGAAGTGTGAAATGATAATCGGATTGATCTTGCTTGGAATGATGGCCGGGGGCGCGTTGAGCGTCGGTGCGCTGATTTCAGGCGCCTCATTGGGCACTGCGATCCTGATCTACGCAGCGACCGGCGGTATAGTCGGTCTGGTTTTCTGCGCCATCCTCATGTACCGCGCCCTGCTTGTCGAAGAGAACCGTGTCGAACGCGTTCCGGCCCAGCAGGTGAATTGACAATGGTCCGCGCGTCGGTCACCGGGTGACAGACAATTGCTGCAACAATTCCTGCGTTCTTTGCAACTGAGAGAAGTCGTGCTGCGCTGAAAGCGCGATAGCCCGATTCAAAACACTTTGTGCATCCTCCCCACGCCCTGCTGCGGCATAAGCCTCACCCAGATGATATTGAACCGTCGGATCGTCGGGCAATCCCTGCGCCGCAGCTTCGAGATGGCTTATCGCTTCATCCAGTTCGCCCTTTCGAAATGCAATCCAGCCATAGGTGTCTCGAAAGGCAGGTACGTCTGAACGCTGAAACCGGCGGGCGACCGCAAAGGCACGCGACAGGCTTTCGGCGTCATCGCGATGGATGCTGATCAGGCTGGCCAGATTGTTGGCAAATATTTCGACGTCAGAGTTTGACGTATAAAGCGCATCATAAGCTGCAATAGCTCCGTCGAAATCCATTTGACGTTCAAGCTGTTCAGCCCGCAGCGCCTGCGGCAACATCGCATTGGGATTGGCGTCCGACGCAGTATCGAGCAGCTCCGTAAGCTCTGCCTCGCGCTGCTGCCGGGTCAGAAGTCGGGCCAGTTGGCGCACGGATCGAAGATCTGTCGGGTCTTGTGTCAACAAAGCGCGATAGATGGTTTCGGCCTCGTCATCCTGACCCTCGGCCTGGTGCAGCCCGGCACGTAGATAGCGCAATACCGCGTCGTCGGATGCACCCTGTAACCGGCTTTCGATCAGGGCAACAGCCGCATCGGTTTTCCCGCTTTGAACCAAGGTTCTAATCAAGTTGTTCAAAACATTGAGGTCGGCCGGTTCTGCAGCGCTCAGGTCGCCCAGAAATCTGATGGCCTCGTCGGTGCGGCTCTGTTGTACCAGCGCTGCTGCTTCGATTTGATCCGCCGCCGCCAGCGCGGAGGGGACGTCCTGGGCCCGGAGGCGCCAGATAAGGCGCTTCACCCGAACCCAATTCTTCTGTCGCAATTGAAGTTCGGCCATCGCGGTCAGCAATTCGATATTGCCGGGCGCGATACCAAGTGCATCCGCCAGAACGGTTGCGGCAATGTTCAGCCTGTCATCCTTCAGCAGGAACGCAGCATAGCGCAAGGACACGTCCGGTGCACGACCGGCAGCTTCAACCGCCAGGGCATAGCGCTCACCCGCCAGTTCCCGTGCGCCGGCGCGTTCATGGGCCTGACCCATCAGGATCAGAATGTCGGGATCGCGCGGTGCTCCGGCCTGAGCGGTGCGTAGTGTCAGAATTGCCTCTTCAGGATGATCGTCGCGGATCAGCCAGGCCGCGTGCATTTTCAGCGCCTCGGTGTGGTCCGGAGTTTCTGCCAATACCTCATCAACCAGCGCTTCGGCGGCAGGTACTTCTCCGCCGCTGATCAGCATGCGCGCCAGATTGATCTTCAGATTTGCCGTCTCTTCCGTTGCCTGCGCATCCGCCAGCAACTCGTGCATCATTTCGATGGCGGCTGCGGTTTGGCCCGCCTCGTAGTTCAGTGCCGCCAATGTGGCTTGATAGCTTTTGTTTTTGGGTTGCGTCGAAATCAGACTGTTCAGCTCCGAACGCGCGGCCTCCGTACCCCGGGTGCGTTTGAGAAAGTCGACCACTTGCAGATGTTCGTCCACGCCTGCATCGGGCGCATTTGCAAGTTGACGCAGGAATTTTTCGCCGCCTGCGATATCCTCATGTTCCATGTGCCAGGCCAATCGCATGTTGCGTGCCAGTCGCTGGTCGGGAAAGTGATCGGTCAAGTCCCGCAACGCCTCCCCCACAGCCGCCATGTCCTGTCGGTCGGACAGAATTCGCAGTCGGGCCAGATGGAAGTCGTACTCATCGGGAAGATACGTCAACGCTGTTTCGATGCGATGCAGGGCCAGATCTGGCTTCCCGGTCGTTACCGCATGATCGATGATCAATCGCTGGGCCAGACGATCGGTGGGGTGATTCACCAGCCTGTTCTGGGCGACCTGCAATGGTGTGTCCAGCGCAGCAATATCATCGGCCTCGATCCCCTCGCGATAGTCAAGTACCGCGTTCAGAAAGCGGACTTCAGCATTCTCCGCAACCAGATCGCGCGCAGCACGACCATGGCGCAAAGCATCTTCCCATCGGTTCTGGTCCAATGACATTCTGGTCACAATGAGTCTGGCGTCCAGCCGGGCCGGCTCCTGCTCGACCACGCGCAGATATTGGTTCAGCGCTTCGCCGCTCTCACCTTGCTGTGCCAGAGTCTGCGCAAATAGGAGACGCCCCTGCGTATGAGAGCTGTCGAGCTTCAGTACATTGCGCAGCTCAAGCAGCGCCCGTTCCGGGTCGTCCGCATCCAGAAGCTGAAGCGCCGAATTGTAATGCCGTTCGGCCCGTTCTTCTGAGGACTCGCATCCAGCCAGAAAAAGGGCCGCGCAAAGCGCGATGAGGGGCGGATGAAACAGATGTCTGAACATTGCTTTTCGGGTTGAGAATTCGATCAATGCGATACTGCCCAATAGCAGATGATGTTACCAGCGCTTTGGTTGCGCTTAATGTTCGCGTAAATTCACAGCTTGGTGCTTTTTGATGTTGAGCGCGCGAGGTTTGTCCTCCGTCACTCCATAGCTGCGGCGTGGATTTTTCCCTTTCCGGACAAAAAAACGGGAGGTCCCATTCGTATTTATCACCACTTACTTTATAAAACCCTCGAAATTGACAAAATCCCGGTATACGCAGGGGGTTGATTTGGTTTCTTTGTTGTCAGGTTTGTTGATGTTGTGCGGTTAAGAATTCGTTTGAAAATCAAGTACCATAGGACGCCCGGATTGTGTTAACGTCATGGCTGGGTTGAAGATATTGATCACTGGCGCCAGCGGGTTCATCGGACGCTACGCAGTCGATGCGGCACGGGGCGCAGGTCATGAGGTGGTGGCGCTGGTGCGCTCCGAAGCAGCTGCGCCTGCCGCGTGGGCTGCTGATTTCGGTATTTCCGTAGTTGCGGTTGATTTGACGGAACCGGATGCAAAAAACAGGTTGGCGAAACGATTATCTGATGTGGATGCGATTATTCACGCTGCGGCAATAATGAGCGGTGCAGCCGATCGTCAGATTCGCGATACACAGGCGGCAACTGAAACCGTCCTTGATGCTATTCAGATCTGCTCGTCTGCGCCTCGGTTGGTATTGGTCAGTTCTCTGTCCGTCTATGATGGCTGTGCGGTGAAAGCCGGTGCATTGCTGACTGAGGATTGCCCGCTCGAACCCTCGCCTCAGATGCGTGATGCCTATTGTCAGGCCAAACTGATACAGGAGCGGCAATCCCGCGCCGCGGCCGAAGCTCAGGGTTTCGATCTCTGGATCATGCGGCCCGGGGCGGTGTTTGGACCGGACCGTTTGTGGAATGCGCATTTGGGACATCCCGTCGGGCCGCTGCTGATTGCGATGGAGAGTGCCGGGGAGGTCCCGGTCAGCTATGTCGTGCACACGGCGCAGGCGCTTGTGCAGGCTGCACAGACTTCGGCCAATGGGATCGAAGCGATCAATGTTTTCGATGATGACCGTCCGGATCGCGCCACCTATGTCGCAGAGTTGCGCCAGTCCGGGTGGCCACGCGTGGTTATTCCCGTCAACTGGCGTTTGTTCAGCTTCATCGGTGCCGTCTTGAGCAAGATACCGGGTTTGGCTGACAAGTTACCGGGTCTGTTGCGCCCGGCCACGTTACAGGCCCGGATGAAACCCCTGCGCTTTGACACCACTCGGCTTCATGCGCGGCTGGATATCCCACCGCAACTGTCCTTTTCCGAAGTTATGCATCAGGCCCAAATCGAAGGTCATTCGACATGAGCCAACCAGCACCAATTGCGTATCTGACCGGGGAATACCCCCGCGCCACAGACACATTTATCCAGCGCGAAATCTTTGCCCTGCGTGCGCAGGGGATTGAGGTCGAGACCTGTTCGATCCGTAAAACGGGCGCCGAACACCATGTGGGGCCCGAACAACAGCAGGAATTCCAGAAGACCTTCTATGTGATCGCCGCGGCGAAATCTCCACTGCACCTGATCCAATGCCACCTGAAGGCACTGATGCGGGCGCCAGGTCGATACTTCTCGGCCTTTGAGCTGGCGTTGAAGACCCGTCCGGCAGGGTCGAAGGGATTGCTGTATCAACTGTTCTATTTTGCAGAGGCTGCGGTGCTGGCCGAGCATTTGCGCCAGCGCAAAGTGCGCCATCTTCACAATCATATCGCAACGGCCACCTGTACGGTCGCAATGCTGACCAGCCGGATCAGCGGTATTCCTTTCAGTTTCACAATCCACGGGCCGGATATCTTTTTCGAACCGAAACACTGGCGCATTGATACCAAGATCGCGGAAGCCCGGTTTGTGGCCTGTATCAGTGATTTCTGCCGCAGCCAGTGCATGATCTTTTCGGATCCCCAGCATTGGAAGAAGCTCAATATCATTCATTGCGGTATCGATCCCGAGAAGTATCAAGCGACCAGCACCGCTGATCCTGAAAGGCCCCATCTGGTCTTTGTCGGTCGGCTGGCGGGGGTCAAGGGCGTGCCGATCCTGCTTGAGGCACTGTCGCGGCTTGAACAGGATATGCCCGGATTGCGAGCGATGCTGATCGGGGATGGGCCAGAACGGGCAGATCTTGAAGATCAGGCGAAGCGTTTGAAACTGGATGGGGTGGTGCATTTCGCCGGGTATAAATCCCAAAGCGAGGTGGCGGAGATCTTGGCCGGGGCCGACGCGCTGGTCCTGCCCAGTTTTGCCGAAGGTGTCCCGGTGACGCTGATGGAGGCGATGGCCAGTGGACTGCCAGTTCTGGCGACCCGCGTTGGCGGCATTTCGGAATTGGTCGAAGATGGCGTCAGCGGCTATCTGGTGCCGCCGGGAAATGTCGATGTGCTGACCGAACGCCTGCGTGATTTGCTGAGCAATCCCGATTTGCGCGCCCGTATGGGTCAGGCGGGCCGGGCCAAGGTCACCGCCGAATTCAACCAGAAAACCGAAGCGGAGCGTCTGGCGCAACTTATCCAGCCAGAGTGTCAGGGGGTGCGGAATGCCGAATGATACCCTGATCCCGGCAATCGGTCTGGTCCTGATTGGCCGAAACGAAGGTGAGCGTCTGGTCCGTTGCCTGGCTTCGATTCCCGATGAAGTGTCCGCCGTGGTCTACGTGGATTCGAACTCTTCCGATGACAGCGTACAGCAGGCCCGCAATGCCGGGGCACATGTGGTTGAGCTGGACCTGTCCCGCCCGTTCACCGCAGCGCGGGCACGCAATGCCGGATATGCTGCATTAAAGGCGATGGGTGTGCCACTGGACTTTGTTCAGTTTGTTGATGGCGATTGCGCCATCGTCGATGGCTGGGTCGCTGCCGCGTCTGAGGCGCTGGCCGCCGATCCCGGGCTTGGCATCGTGACAGGTTGGAGGGCTGAGATTCACCCTGATGCAAGCGTCTATAATGCGCTTTGCGATTTCGAATGGCACCGCCCGGCGGGTTCGATCCTGACCTGCGGCGGCGACATGATGGTGCGGGTTCCGGCCTTTGACGGGGTCGGCGGCTTTGACGACACCGTCATCGCAGCCGAAGATGACGAATTCTGCGTGCGCATTCGCCAAGCGGGTTGGAAAATCGAACGCCTGCCCCTGGACATGACCCAACACGATGCAGCCATGACCCGCTTTTCTCAATGGTGGAAGCGGGCCGTTCGCACCGGGCACGGGTTTGCCCAGGTTGGCGATCTACATGCCGACTATTTCACGCGAGAGCGCAAACGGGCCTGGTTCTATGGTGCGGTCTTGCCGATTGTCGTGGTCATCGGGTTGATCGTATCTCCATGGATCATTCTGGCCGTTCTGGGCGTCTACGCGATGTCCTATCTGCGGACCGCGCAGGGGCTTATGCGGGATGGCCTGCCACGTCCTTCAGCGATGCGGCAGGCCGTGTTGCTGACCCTGTCCAAACTTCCCAACGTTATCGGTATGCTGACATACCTGTGGCGCCGCAAGCGAGCGGCGCCGATGAAAATCATCGAGTATAAATAGTCATTCGTGTTGAAAAGAATATGTCTCAGAACCCAATTCGCGTCGGCCTGATCGGAGCCGGATATATCGCAACCTGGCACGCAAACGCGCTACGGGCCAGCAAAGGCGTTGACCTGACCGCAATCTGCGATGTGTCGCCCGCGGCGGCGTCGGATTTCGCCGGAACCTATGGAATTCAGTCCTTCACCTCGATCGAAGAGATGGCGGCGGCCAATATCTGCGACGCGGTCCATATCCTGACCCCACCGCATATCCATGCCGATCTGGCACAGCGCTGCCTGCGGGCGGGCTTCCATGTGATGGTGGAGAAACCCTTTGCGTTGTCGCATGCCGATTGCAGTGCTGTCGCGGCTGCAGCAGAAGAGGCTGGGCGGCAGGTTGCCGTCTGCCACAACTTTCTGGGTGTTCCGTCATACGAGCGGCTGAAACAAGCCTGCCGGTCAGGCGCGTTGGGCCGGATCAACAGCGCCGAGTTTAACTGGCGCTTTCCTTTGGCGCCCCTGCGATCCGGTCCCTATGGCCTGTGGATGTTACAAGAGGCACGCAATCTGCTTTTTGAACTGGGGCCGCATCTTTACGCCTTTGCCGTGGATCTGTTTGGTGAACTCAGCGATTTCAGACTGGAAGCAGGCAAGCCCGTCACTCTGCAAGGGGGGCAGGTCCGACCGCAAAGCTGGCAGATCCGGGCGCGGGCCGGTCATGTCGATCTGACGTTCAATCTCGAATTGGTTGAAACAATGGATGACCGGTCTGTCGTAGTGCATGGATCCTCGGCGATGGCGCGGCTGGATTATGCTGCAGACACGCTGACGATCAGGCACGAGAACACTTCCGACATCGTCGTAAACCCATTCCGTCAACAGATGGGGCTGGCAGGTCAGCATCTGCGCGAGGGCGTGGTCAACGGTGCGAGACAACTGACATCGTTGAACCGCAAATCCCCTTATGCGCTGAGTTTTCTGGGAGCGTTTGGTGCGTTTTACGATGCGATCCGCACCAACAGCCCGGTGGACGACCGTTTTTCAGCCGCTGCTGCCGGGGCCGTCATCGGAGCCATTGAACAAACTGCCGAATTGATACCGGATGAATTCACCGCGATGCCTGATCCGGTCGTGCCTGCCGCAGCTTTGAAGCCTACGGTTATGGTGATTGGGGGCACTGGTTTCATCGGTCGTCATCTGACACGCGCTTTGGTCAAAAGTGGGCGTCAGGTGCGGGTCCTCAGCCGTGGGCGGCATGGACCTTTCGCCGACATTGCCGATCAGGTTGAAACTGTTGCTGTTTCGTTGCGGGACAAGGAGGCGCTGACCGCTGCCATGGAAGGGATTGAGGTCGTCTATAACCTGGCCAAATCCATGGACAGTACCTGGGAAGGGTGCCTTGAAAACGACGTCGGCGGGGCTGTGCGCGTGGCGGAGGCGGCGCAAGAGGCCGGGGTCAAGCGGTTGATCTACACCGGAACCATCGCCTCATATGACATGTCCGATCCAGCGCGCACGATCACAGAAGACACCGGATTTGGCGAGGATATGAGCGACCGCAACCTCTATGCCCGCTCAAAGGCGGAATGCGAGAAGCGACTGCTTGAAATGCACCGGACTCAGGGCTTGCCTCTGGTAATTGCGCGGCCCGGCATTGTCATCGGTGAGGGCGGGCCGCTTCAACATTGGGGCATCGGGCGCTGGCATGGGGCCGGGGCGGTGCGGATCTGGGGAGACGGGAACAACATCCTGCCCTTTGTTCTGATCGAAGATATCTCGGATGCTCTGATCGCAATGATCGACAATGACGCTGCCGTGGGACAGTCATTTAATCTGATCGGCGAGCCGATGATGAGCGCGCGGGATTATTTTGACGCGATACATGAAGCTTTGGACGCCCGGACCGAGGTCAAAAAGGGCGCTTTCTGGACCTTCTACCTGTCGGGCAGCATCAAATACCTGCTCAAACGCTACGTCGTCGGGCTGCGTGATTTGAAGAACCAGTCCTATAGCGATTGGAAATCCCGGGGCCATCTGTCACCTTTCAGCAATGCCCGCACCAAAGAGGTTCTGGGTTGGAAGCCCGAAGCGGATCGGGATGAATTTGTCCGCAAGGGCATCACCCAGGCCAATCTGTTCGGCTTTTAGGATGTGGTGGAGTCAGACCATGGCTGAACCGGCATGAAGTTCATAAGCCAGCGCATATCCGGGCTGATGTCCGACCGCGACAGTCTGCGGCGCAAGATCATGGCGTCGGCAGCTTTGTCGACAATGGTCTTCGTGATGCAGGTAATGGCGCGGATCGTCTCAACCATCGTGCTGACCCGCATTCTGACGCCCGAGATATTCGGGGTCTTCGCCGTCGTCATGACCTTCATCTTCGTGCTTGAGATGTTTTCTGATCTGGGCGTGCGTTCGCTGATCCTGACCCGCGAGGGCGAATTGGATGACGGGTTTCTGCGCTCCTGCTGGACGGCACAGATCCTGCGCGGAGTTCTGATCCTGCTGGTCTGTATCCTGCTGGCGTTTGGCATATCGTGGGGGCAGGGAGCAGAGTGGTTCGATCCAAAGTCAAGCTATGGTGACCCGACGCTTCCATTTGCAATCGCTGCCATCGGTGGGTTCTCCATCATTAGCGGTTTTGCCTCACCAGCCAAGTTTGTCTATGAACGCGAAATGAAGTTCCGTCAGGTCAGCAAAGAGACGCTGATCAGAGTGGTTCTGACAACGGTCATAACAATAGGTTTGGCCTTCTGGTTGCGCAACATCTGGGCGCTGGTCCTGGGCAATCTCGCAGGCGCCGTTATCATGGTTACGCTTAGCTATGCGATGTTTGCCGGTCCTGCGATGCGACTGAGCTGGAGCGTTGATGATTTCAAGGTGATCATTGAGCGTGGCAAGTGGATCATTGGGCATTCTGCGCTGTCTGCCGTAACTCTGATGGCTGACCGCTTTGTATTAGGCTTTGCGATGTCGGCAAGCTCGTTTGGATTCTATTATATCGCCCGTCAGATTGTGGATTTAGTCGAGACGTTCCTGAACACCGTACACGCTCAGATGGGGCTGCAAGTGTTCACCGAGTTGCACAAAGACGGAGCAGAGGGTTCTCTGCGTCGCCAATATTATCGCTACCGCATTCTGTTTGATAGTCTGGCGATGTTTGGAGCCGGAGCCCTGATGACTTTTGCTCCGACATTGGTGGGTATTATTTATGATGACCGTTACGCGGATGTGGCGGGTATGATCCAGATACTGGCCGTGGGTCTGATCCTGATCGGCCCGCGCCTGTTGCGCGAGGCCTATAGCGCGCAACGGCGATTCCGCGAAATGACAGTCCTCAGCCTCGTGAGTGCCGCAACGATCTGGATCGGGCTGTTTATCGCGATTTGGGGTTTTGGATCGACGACGCTGGCTTTGTTCGTTGTTGCGCTACACCGCATTCCTGAGGTCGCTATGATTTTGGTTATGGGCCGCCGGGAAGGCTGGGTATCCCTGCTGCATGAAGTCCGGCTGATGCCATTGGTGCTTGTCGGAGCAGCGGTGGGCTGGGGTATGGCCGAGCTTTGGGCCGCAGTCACGTAGTGTTGGCCGAAGGCATTGATCACTGGTCAATACCTTAGGCGCGGTCGTCACTTGTCCCCTGAAAATGCCCAATTGCTTTCGCACATGTCTCTGAGGTTATGTTTCGCCTCGAATCCAAGGACCTCGCGCGCCCGATCTGTTGCTGCATAGGAAATTGGCGGGTCGCCGGGGCGACGATCCACGATGCGATTGGAAATTTCGCGATTGATCACGTCCGAATAGGTGTTCAGCACCTCAAGGACCGAGTTTCCGCGCCCGGTGCCGAGATTGACGAGATGGTTTTCTTTCTGATTCAGAAGTGCATCAAGGCTCAGCACGTGACCGCGGGCCAGATCAAGGACGTGGATATAGTCGCGGATACAAGTGCCGTCGGGGGTGTCGTAGTCGCCGCCGAAGATGGAAAGAGCCTCGATTTCGCCGCGCGCGACACGGGCGATCACCGGAACCAGATTGCCGGGTGGCTGCGATGGGTCTTCCCCGATCAGCCCGGATGGGTGGGCCCCGACGGGGTTGAAATACCGCAATATTCCGGTTTTGACATTTGGGTGTGCCTCGGCGACGCGGATTAAAAACTCCTCTCCGAACAGCTTGGTTGCACCATAACAACTGTCCGGTGTGCAGGGGCTGATTTCGGTCAAGGGCATTTGCGCGGCGCTGCCATAGACCGCAGCCGACGACGAGAAGACGATATTTTCGACGCCGCTGGTCTGCATGGCGTCAACGATATTGATCAGGCCCGAGCAATTTGAGTTGTAATAGCCGACGGGATCGGACTCGCTGTCTGGGACGGATTTCAGTGCGGCGAAGTGCACTACGGCATCGAAATCGTTGCTATCAAACGCGGTATTGATGGCGTCTCGGTCGCGAATATCTGCTTCGATGACCGGCACGGTTTTGCCGGTGATTTGGGACAGCCGGTCCGGCACGTCACGGCGGGCGTTCTCGAAATTATCCAATATGGTGACCGCGTAACCGGCATCCACAAGGGCTGCATAGGTGTGCGAGCCGATGAACCCGGCGCCGCCGGTGAGAAGTATGTGCTTTGTCATGATCCGCTATTTTTGCAGGAACAGTGCGAGAGAACCAGTCATCGCAATTTCCCATATCAACCTTCGCAACAATAATTTGTATCCTATCCGATTGTCCTCAGTCTCGTAGTGTCTTCTTTGGGTGGAAGAACCACGCATGTCATTGCAACTACAGCTAGAATCCAGCGTGGACACTGTGCCACAGGTAACGACAACTGCAACAGGAATCTAGCATGGACACCAAGTCCCTGCTACGAGTCATTTACGTACACAACCCGCGCCGTCCGGTGGCAGTTGTTCCATCTTTAAGAGATTTTGATTTCGGCCCCGAGAAGGAGATGGGCAGAGAACCGTTTGCCCAGATTTTTGAACATGAATGAAGAAACCGACCAACCGATGAAGATCGCGATTTACGTCTCATCTTGGCCGCCCGGGCGTGTTGCGTCCGGAATTGTAACTTATGCTTCGCAACTTGTTTCTTCTCTTCGGGAATTTGGTCACGAAGTCTACATTTTGACGCCGGATGCGGGTGAGAAAGACTCCTATACCTTTGATCTTAGCGAGGTGCGGTTACCTTTACTTACTAGGGTTTGGTTGAGACTGAAGGCTAAATTTTCTTCAAGTTCATATGACGCGATACGGAATTCGGCCAAAATCACATTGGCCGCTCGCAAACTTGTCGAAGAAGAAGGAATTGAAGTCTTCGAAATCGAGGAATCGTTTGGAATGGGCGCTGAGATTGCGTTGATGAATATCGTGCCCGTTTCGGTTCGTATGCACGGTCCTTTTTTTCTGACCGGCGGATTCGACGACGCCCTCTCGGCATTGCCCATCAACGACGGGCGCTCCGAACGCGAAGAACTCGCTATCAAATCAGCCCATTATATTTCAGCAATCTGCAATTATACCTTGGACGCGGTAAGGAAGCAGTACGATCTTGATCTTGAGAACAGTACCATCATACCAACGCCGATTGTGGCAGCACGTGAAAATGAGATATGGAATGTTGACGAGTGTGACAGAACCAAAATGCTCTTTGTTGGCCGGTTTGACAGCCTCAAAGGTGGGGATTTGGTTCTACAGGTGTTCGCGAAACTTGCCGAAACAAATCAGCAATTGACGCTGACTTTCATCGGGCCGGATCAGGGCATTCAATCCAAACATGGTATTATTTACTTTGAAGACTATTGCAAAGAACACTTTACGTCTGATTTGCGTGAAAGAGTCGATTTCCGCGGAGAAATGAGCCACGCAGATCTTATGGCGCTGCGCACAAATCACTATTTGACAATCACTGCGGCTCGTTACGACACGATGGGCTATATGTTGTTGGAGCCAATGTCACTAGGCTGCCCATTGGTAAGCACGGCAGTTGGCGGCGTCCCCGAGGTCATTAAGAATGAGCACAGTGGCCTAATCGTCCCGAATGAAGACATTGAGGGGCTAGTAGAAGCGTGTCAAAGATTGTACGACAATCCGGAATTTGCAGCGCGCCTTGGACTGCAGGCATGGAGAGACTGCAGCAAACTCTACAATTCAAGCGTCGTAGCATCCAAAACCCTGGAGGGGTACAGGGCGGCGATAGATGGATTCAAACGGCAACACCCTAGCTGACGTGGAGGATTCCAGTACTCCTAGTCAGAGAAGGAATCGCGTGCAGTTTGTTTTCAAGATAGGCGCAGCGGGATGCGTTTTTTCCCGGTGATCTTGTTCAATATCTTTCGTTTCAAAGAGATTGGCTCCAGAAACTCGGTGTCCTGATCAAACAGGCGTCCGGTGAGCATCGGATCATGCCACAATGCCAGTTGCACGCCCCATTTGGCGGCCTGTGCCGGTTCGATGCCATCGGGTATGCCCATCCGGGTTTTCAGCGCGCCGGGGATCCAGTCATTGATGACGATATCCGGAAAACGATCGGCAAGATCGGCCACCAGTGATTTGGTCAATGTTTGCGCGGCCCCTTTGGTTACCGAATAGGCCGCGGCTGTAGGCGCTGGTGCGATATGGGCAAAGGTGCTGAGGTTGACGATCCGGCCATAGCCACGCTCGACCATGCCGGGCAGGACTGCGTGGCAGCAATAGAAAACGCCACCCAGATTGATGTTGACCGATTGCATGAAGCTTTCCGGAGTTTCATCAAGGATGTCCCGGCGCGGATAAACAGCTGCGTTGTTGATCAGGATGGTAGGTACGCCTGAGGCGGCTGTGATTTCTTCGAATGCCCGTGCGACGGCCTCTGGGTCTGAAACATCGGCCGTGACGGGCATGAACCCATCCCCCAACTCGGACGCAAGGGCCGACAACTGTTCGGGGTTGCGACCGATGCCCGCGACACGGGTGTTTTCTGCAATCAGGGTGCGACACAGTTCTCGTCCCAATCCCGCGCCGGCTCCTGTGACGACGGCAATACCTTCGCGAATTCGCTGGCTTGTATCTGTCATGACGCCTCCGTGTGTTGTTTAGACTGGCTTGTCCGATCAGCGATGATATCTGCGACCCGCAATGCATTGGCGGCGATGGTCAGGCTTGGATTGACCCCCATGGATGTCGGCATGAATGAGCCATCGGCGACATAGAGGTTCTGTAAATCATGTGCCTTGCAATCGGGGTCGAGCACTGACGTGGCGGGATCGCTTCCAAAGCGCAATGTCCCCAACGGATGACCTACATTGACGATAGGCTTGATTGACAGAAACATCATCCGCCACCGGCCGATTGCACGCCGGATGGCCCGCCGCAGTCCGGTTTGACGGGTGAAAACGTCGCGTGCGACTGTATATTTGAATGTAAAGACTTCGGGGTCTTCCTGATTCAACAGCACCCGGTTTTCGCGGACGGGGAAGTCCTCCATCTGGGCGACGAACACATCGGCGTTCCCGAACATCTTGGCGGCCAAAAGGGCGGGAATGTTCAGAAGGCGCCGCAGCTTTGTGTATTTGGCAAAGCGTGAGCGTTCGAGCTGCATGAGCAAAAAACGCAGGATCGTCCCGTAATCCGCCTCGTATCCCATGGATTGCGTCAGGCCCATGCGCTCGCCTTTGACGACATAAAAATCTCGGGTAGATACCGCCCGGCTTCTGCCGATGGGCTTTGCTCCGCGTCGCGGCCAGACAGCAAAGAAATTATCGATATGGAACATCAAACCGCGCCCGACCCAATCGCTTGAATTGGCACATCCTGTTGCCGATTGGTCGGTGGACCGCAGCAACAGCGTGGGTGAGCCGAATGAGCCTGCAGCCAAAACGTAGGTCCGGGCGCGCAGAGTGTGTGACACATCACCATGGCGCACCCGGACGCCGGTGATCTGTCCGGGCTGATCTTCTGCCAGCGCTTCGACATCGCATTCGGTGATCAATGCGGCGCGGCCGCTGGCCAGCGCCGGTTCAACCCCGGCTGAGCGGCCATCCATCTTGCAGGCGCGCGGGCATTTGCCGCCAAGGCAGTTGGTACACCTCTCGAGCCCTTTCCGTGCGATATGCGAGTAATACGGGTGCAGACCCCGATCACGGAAATCGCTCATCATCGCTGCTTCTTCGGGAGTGAATTCAGGCGGTGGGCGCAGTTTGTCCGACGGTATGTCCGAGAGCGGATCGTCGCCGCCATGCACATAGAGTAGGTCCTCGGCCTGATCGAAATAGGGAAGAAAGGCGTCAAACCCAACGGGCCAACCGCCGGTGGGGTGCGCAATGCCGGGTGCTTCGTCCAGATCGTGCGGTTCGGGACGCTCCAGTGCCGCCGCATAAAAAACGGATGAGCCGCCAACCCCGCTGCCCAATGGCGCAAAATAGCGCGTAATTGTACCGCCATCATGTGCTTCAACCGGTTTCGGCCAGAATCCCCGCAGACGGCGCGCAAACGGGTCGACAATATCGGGAGTATAGGACTGACGCTCGCTCCGATAACCCGCCACGCCTTTCTCCAGAAACAGAACCGACAGTCCGCGCTCTGTCAGACGCCGTCCGGCCATGCCACCCCCCATACCGGCACCGATGACGATCACATCCCACGATTGCGACTGCGCTTCTGCCGGAGTTATCACCCGAACCCTCCTTTCGCCGTGTTGCTAAGGGCCTGAGGTTTGCATGATTGACGCATGATGCTTCCAGTCAAATATATCTCCACCTTGCACCACATTATCGACCCCGGCTCCAGGCGGAGTCTCTACGGGTGCGGACGGACAGGCTGACCACGACATAGACCACGAAACCAACCGGGTCTGTCACGACAAGGCGCAACAGATGCCCAGCTGTAAGTGGGGCTTTGCCTTCCCGGTCCAGAATGCCTGGATATAGACGCGCAAGCTCGGCCACGCCCGCGTCTTGCCTGCGCCGAACGCGCACAAGTGCCTGAAATCCTTCGACCAGCGGCCAGGAGTATGGGGCCGCAACCGGCAGTCGTTCATCTGGCGTAAATTGCAGTCGTACAAAGGTGTCGTCCGAGATGATCTGCGGAAAATCCTCCCAACGTGCGCGGCCCGCCGCATTGACAGCAAACAGCCCGGCACCGGGCACGCCCTCTGTCATAAAGGGCAATCTGGTCCAGATCCTGCCATAGGCCCGTGTAATCCAGCTTTGCGCCGGGCTGACCTTCAGATCTCCGCTGGCATAGGTGGGCATAGGCCGGTCCAGTACCTTCGCCAGCGCGTCCAACAACAATGGTGACATGACGACATCCGCATCCAGATAAACCCGCGTGCCACCCGTCGCCACAGCGTCGGCGCGGTTGAGCGCCGCGGGTTTGCCACCTTCCTCTGAATCCAGAACCACCAGATACCAATCCCGCTGCGCAAAACGCTGCGCATAGCTGCGGGCAATATCTGCTGTCCTGTCTGTGCAGGCATTGGCCGACACGATCACCTCGGCCCGGCGTGCGGTGACCTGTGCCAATACGGCTTCGAGGCAAGGGCCGATATAGGCTTCTTCGTTGTTCGCAGGAATGATGACCGAAATCTCATACATGGTTCAACGTGCCAGATTTTCGGCCCAGGGCATGGGCGCAACAGGATCGAAGCGGGTTTGCATTTTAGCTGCGCCGCCGAATTCTTCGGCATTTTGCAAGGCCAGCGTGACTTCGTTCATATGCAGTGACAGGTCGGGGGACAGACGGCAGGGCCGGTCTTCGCGGATTGCATCCCGCATCTCGACCACGCCCAGGGCAAAATTCATTGACGCAGCCCCCTTGCGCCCAAGTTTTTCGTGGGTCGACCCCTTGAGTTTAAGACGCCGGGCCAGTGGTGCATTGACCAGCCTGCGGCGCATCGAAAAGCGTCGGCGCAAGCGGACCGGTGCGGCGTTGTTCCAGCACTCATCCATCTCGATCACACCCGTATCGCCGATGATCCGAAGTTCGTGGTTATGTCTGGCCAATATGGAACAGGTGAGCCGTGCCACCACGCCGCTTTCGAAAAAGAGCGTCCCGACCGAAAAATCCGGTGCTGCCCCGGCGGTCACATCGGTCACATCTGCCAGCGCCGCCGAAGCCGCGACAACCGTGCGGACCGGGCCGAACATGGGCAATAACCACGCCAGGTAATAGCCCGCATGTTCCAGGGTACATCCCACTTCGAACTCGTCTTTGGCCGGCCACGGCGCGCCGCTTTCCGAGAACCATTTTTGATAGGGGGCCTGCGAGATAAAATCGTCATCCATCTCGGCATAGATCAGACGGGTTTTGCCGATTACACCGGCACGCAATCCGGCCCAGATCGTTTGCGGGGCTTCGCCAAGAAAGCTGCAGGGCGCCGAGGCAAGGCGCAGCCCGCGCTCAGCGGCAAGATCAGCCAGCATCTGGGCCTGGTCCATCTCCATCGCCAGCGGCTTTTCGGAATAGACGTGAAGCCCGGCTTCCAGGCCCTTGCGCGAAATATCGTAATGCGCGGACGGATTGGTCAGGTTGAGCAGAATATCATCTGGTTTCGCCAGATTCAGCAATGCCTCAAAACTGTCCGCCGCGGGCAGTGACCAGTAGGTACAGAACTGGGACAGCCGCTCGGGATTGCGATCATAGCACCCGGCAATCTCGATTTCAGGATAGAGCTTGAGGGAGCGCAGATACAAATCCGCGACATATCCGGTACCAATAATCAACAACCTGGGCATAAAGAGAATGGTCTCTTATTCGACGGGCGGGAACTCATAAACAACGAATACTGTAATATGGGCAGAATTGCGGATGTGCCACTGTAAATTGGCCGATGCCCTGCAAATCGTTCAGGCATTGCGCAGGATGACCCTGTTCTGACCGGAGACTCAGTGAATTCACCCCGTAGTACGCCAAGTTTCATTGTCGCAAAATATGAGACTTTCCGGTTGAAGCGATCCAATTGATCCCAATCATGTGTTTGTCAGGCGTGGTTGGATATGTCACATTGTGAAATGGGGAGAATACCCCCATTTTTCTGTTAGAAGATCTTGATCCCCACCTTGCTCTGCCGCTGCAGAAGCTGGCCGGTAATTCGAGTTGCGTTATTGTTAAGATAGGAAAAGAAGATGGCGATCTATCAAATTGATCCCGAGCGTCTGAGTATCAGTGTCGAAAACGCCCGCGCGGCGGCGGCCCCATTTGCCGAGGAATATCAGAGCGGCGAACCCTACAATCATATTTGTATTGATAATTTTCTTCCCGAAGAGGTACTGCGCCGGGTCCAGAAAGACGTGGCCACGCTTGAAGAAAGCGAAGACAGTGACACGTTCGAGCGGGCGCAAGAGAACCTGAAAACCCAGTACAATCCCGAAAGACTGCCGGTCTATTCGCGCGAGCTGTTCCACGCCTTCAACTCCCGCCCGTTTATCCTGTTTCTCGAGGAAATGACTGGTATCAAAGGGTTGATCCCCGATCCCTACTATATCGGAGCAGGTATTCACCGAGTAAAAAACGGCGGCCATCTGGATATCCATGCGGATTTCAATCTGCACAAGCAGATGGTCGTCGAACGGCGTCTGAACGTGTTGATTTATCTGAATGACGACTGGCGCGCGGAATGGGGTGGCTCGTTCGAGATCTGGAGCAACGATATGAGCACCAAGGTCAAGAGCTTTGCACCAACCTTCAACCGCATGTGCTGCTTCTCGACCGGATCGAACACGTTCCACGGAAACCCTGAAAAAGTGAATCACCCCAACGGTGAGCCGCGTCAGTCCATCGCGCTCTATTATTACACCGCGACCTGGGATCCCAGCCGCAAGGCGCATTCGACAATTTTCAAGCCGCGCCCCGGCACTGAAGACCAGTTTGATCGCCAATCGCGCCGGCAGGAAGTTCTTGAGAACTGGTTACCGCCGGTTGTCTACCGCAGGGTTTATCCCCGTCTGGCACGTTTGGGATTCTGAGGAACACCAATCGCGCCCGATGCCAACAGCTCGGGCGCGCGACAGGTTGAAAAGATCGGATCCATGCAAGGCAATATCCAGGAAACGTCACTCGTCGAGCCTGAGCAGCCGCTTGTGATCTCAGCGACAGTACAGGACTGGTCCCGCGAAGAAGTGCGGCAATTCTGGGGTCCTGGCTACAAGCTTTTGCGCGCGATACGGCGGTATCAGGCAGCCAAAGCACGGGGTGGCCCAATCGGTGGGTGTGAGCTACTCTCCAATGTTTGGACAGGTTTTGGCGTCGTTTAAGCTACTCTCTGCTTCTGCTGATCGGGTTGTGTTTCATCCTTTCTCAGCCAATAGATCACAGCTGGGGGTTTGCCGCCAAGTGCGGGATGGGGTGTTTTAGGTTATAGAACTCGACCCACTTCCCGACGTCGGCTTTTACCTCTGATCCGGTTTCCCAGGCATGCAAATAGACACACTCATATTTCAGGGATCGCCACAGCCGCTTGACGAAGATGTTGTCGAGGACCCGACCCTTGCCGTCCATCGAGATACGGACAGCTGATCGCCGCAGCCGATTGATCCAGGCAAAGGACGAGTACTGCGATCCTTGGTCGGTGTTCATGATCTCAGGCGGGCCGAACTTGTGGATCGCCTCATTCAGCGCTTCGACGCAAAAGTCAGCCTCCAGCGTGTTTGAGATACGCCAGGCGAGCACCTTGCGGGTGTGCCAGTCCATTATCGCCACCAGATACAAGAACCCCTTACGCATTTGCAGATAGGTGATGTCTGCGACCCAGACCTGATTGGGCGGGGTCACTCGCAAGCCGCGTAACAAGTAGGGGTAGGTTTTGTGCCCCTCCGCCGCCTTGCTGGTATTGAGCTTTTGATAGATCGGCATGAGGCCCATCAGCCGCATCAGGCGGCGTAAGTGTTTTTCGTACACCAGATGGCTTTCGTTGCGCAGATGCCAGGTCATCGGCCGCACGCCAAAGAACGGCGCTTCCAGGAACTGCTCATCAATCTGACACATCAGCATCAGATTCAGCGCCGTCTCGCCCTTGGGCGTGTAATAGAATGACGACCGCAAGATCGACAGCGGCTTGCATTACTTGCCGATGGGCAGGTCCGGATTGGTCGGCTCAACCATCTTGCGCCTCACTTGCCGATCCACGGCTTGAGCTTTCGTGACAAAAATCGTTGGCTACGGCCAACTCCCCGATCTTCGCGTACAGTTCCTTGACCTGCTCCTCGTCAATCTCAGGGGCTTTCTTGCCGCCGCGCTCAAATACGCCGGACGCACCTTCCAAGAGCGCCCGCTTGCAACTGTGGATCATCGTCGGGTGAACGCTAAACTGGCTCGCCAACTCAGCGACCGTCTGTTCACCCTTCAGCACCTAGGGTCAGGATTCATAACCAGTAGATGACGACGGCTGCGAGCGCGATGGCCGAGAGGAAGACCTTGGGACACCTGTCGTAGCGGGTTGCCACGCGTCTCCAGTCTTTGAGCCTGCCGAACATGATCTCAATGCGGTTGCGCCGTTTGTATCGGCGCTTGTCGTATTTCACGGTCTTCTTGCGCTGTTTTCGTCCAGGGATGCAGGCGCGTATCCCTTTGTCTTTCAACGCATCTCTGAACCAGTCGGCGTCGTAGCCTCGGTCTCCGAGCAGCCATTCGACCTTTGGCAAACCGCCCAGCAATGCCCGTGCGCCGATATAGTCACTGACCTGTCCGGCGGTGATGAAGAGGTCGAGCGGTCGTCCCTGGCTGTAGCAAATGGCGTGAAGCTTGGTGTTCATACCACCTTTGGTCCGGCCAATCAGGCGACCGCGCCCCCCTTTTTAGCGGCCATGCTGGTCGCTGTTCGATGTGCCTTCAGGTAGGTCGCGTCGATCATGACTGTCTTCTGTTCGCCGTGCTCGGCAGCTAGCCCCACCATCATCCGCGCGAATATGCCCTTTTCGCTCCAGCGCTTCCAACGGCTATAAAGCGTCTTGTGTGGGCCATAGGCTTCAGGAGCGTCGCGCCACCTTAACCCATTGCGGTTGATGAAAATTATCCCGCTCAGAATCCGCCTGTCGTCGACCCTTGGCTTACCGTGCGACTTTGGAAAGTAGGGTTTCAGACGCGCCATCTGTGCGTCGGTCAGCCAGAAAAGATTGCTCATGTCACCGCTCTGTTTTCGGAGCCGTGAATCACGCAGCGCTCGGGAAATCAATGCATCCTGACCCTAATGCGCCACCTTCGCTTTGAACTCCGGCGAATGGCTCTTCCGCTTCGACATCTATGATCTCCTTTTCGTCGAAGACCAGCAGACAACAAATCATAGCTTACGTCAGTGTCCTAATTTCAGGGAGTAGCTCAGTGTTCAGCAAATACTGGGCTCTTGTGCACCGGCTCTGGCCGGTGATCACACTGTCCGGGCTTCATAAAAATGCCGATATCAGAGTCGGCCTTCGGTAGCTGCCGTTTACTGGTATCATCGTCTATCCCTTAGCCGGATCGGGTTTAACTGCATGATTTTTTATTGTGCTACGGGAGTTTCAATCATCTCCTTGGCGCAAGTGGATTTATGAGTAAGGCCAAGATCACGGGTTTGTAAATTTGAGAGATCAAAGTGCGGTCTGAGTTAACGACATCGCCACCCGCGATGTTGCAACCAAGTAGAAATGTCACCGGGTTCGCAAAGCAGGAATGTCACCATAGTGCGCTACGGTAGCAAAGCCTGACAGGGCGGAGACTTCATATATCGCAGCCCTGGCTGGCTTTGCGTTTTCTGTCCGCGAGTGTGTTCCAACCGTTGTTTCTGCGCCCGTTCTTGCGATATCCATTGCGATTGCTTTCTGGTTTGACTGTGGTTTTGATTGGGCCTCTTTCCTGTTCTTCCTTGATATGGGCGAGGACAGCGCCGAGGCGCTTGTTTTCCGTGATTGCGGCATGGGTGACGCGCTGCTGGTGCGGATCGAAGATGCTGCAGGGCAGGGCAACGCCTTTTGCGCGCACTTGGATTCGGCCATCTGCGAACTCGTAGGTATCGACATATTTGCCGACCAGGCCGCGCGAGAGATCATTGACCTCCAATCTGATGCGCTTGCGGTCGTACTTCAGCGTCAAGTCTCTGGTCACATAGCGTTTGTCGCGCAGACAGAAGACTTCGGCGAGGCGATCCGGTTCAATGTTCAAAGCGCGGTGCAGGTTGTCTGGCTTAGCCGGAGCTTTGGCGAACCTGGCGTTATAGCGCTCGACAAAGTCGGTTAGGAACACGTTACCATCATCTATGTTTGAGATGCCCGCAATGCGCAGTTCTTTGACCAACCGATCTTGTAGCGTCCGGTTTGCACGCTCGACCCGACCTTTGGCTTGAGAGGAATTGGCGCAGATGATCTCGACGTTCAGTTCCGCCAGTGCGCGGCCGAATTGTGTCATGCCAGTCATATGTTTGTTGGGCTTGGGAACTCGAAAGACGGTGTGTTTGTCACTGTAGAAAGCGACGGGACGGCCATGCTTAAGCAGGTAGCGCTCCAAGGCTTCGAAGTAGCTGAACGTGCTTTCGGAAGTCACAAACCGCAACTCCATCAACGTGCTGGTAGCGTCATCAATGAAGACGAGCAGGGTGCAGGGGTCGCTTCGGTCCTCGAACCATCGGTGATCCGAACCATCAATCTGGATCAACTCACCATAGCATTCACGGCGTAGACGCGGCTGATGGAAGGTCCGTCGCTGTTTGCGCGACAGCCAAATCCCGTCTTCCTGCATCCACTTACGAACCGTCTCGCGAGACACCTTCAACCCATGATGCTCAGCCAACATCTCAGCGGCCAGTGTCGGCCCGAAATCCGCGTAGTTTTCTTTGATCAACGCCAACGCATAGTCGCGCTTGGCTTTGTGAATCCGGTTGTTCGGAGGCTTGCCGCGCGCCTTGTGCCGGATCGCCGATGCTCCATCCCGACGATAGCGTTTCAACAGGCGGAAAATCTGCCGACGCGTCAGGTCCAACATGTTCGCCGCATTGTCGACGGTCAGCAGACCATCGTCGACCTGCGCCAACACCTCTACGCGGTTCAACTCGCGCTCGCTCATCATCACCCAACCCATGTCCGCTCGCCCTCAATGATTTTTGAGGGTAGAGTGACACTTCTGCTTTGCTCATGGGTGACATTTTAGCTTTGCCGCCACACGCGATGTTGAAGTCAAATCAAATTATGTGAAGTTTATCGAGCGACTAAAAGCGCACTTTATTCTATCTGGGATGACGTTTTTTACGGTGGTTTTCCCGCTGCTTCGGGTCGAATTTTTGAATTTGACCTCGTTTGGCGCGTTTATGGCTAGGTTGGGTAGGACTAGTATCGAGACGCGCTTCAACCGTATCCTCGACTTTTTCCTGCGCTAATACACTTGGGTTCGCTACTAACATTCCAGCTAAAATCCAAGTAAAATGCGTTACGGAGGCATTGGGAATGGCTTCCAATAAGTAGATACCCAACATGATTGTCACGCCGTGTGTCACAAACTCGTCCGGCGATCCAATGCACTCTTTACGTTTAACCCATAATCGGACGAGCGGGTACGATAGCAAACCAAAAATACAGATGTATCCAAACCATCCAAGGACTCCGATGACGATAATCCAGTATCCGTCCGGAACAGTCAAAATGCGTCCGGTTTCGGGATCTAGGTTCCTGTTGCGGTTCCAGAACCCCCAGCCGGTGAGAGGTTTTTCCGCTGCTCGCTCCAATAGCATTCTCTCGTTATCGAATCGGAAGCCTAGAGATTGAGCGCGTTCTTCTTGAATCAAGCCAGCGAAATCGAGGATCTGATCGACAGGTAATGTATCAGTCGCCCGCAAGACTGGGTAGGTAAACAAAAAAGTGACGCAAACCAACATGGTCCATCGCTGAACTCGTGGACCGGCAAACATTATGACTGGCGCAAAAATGATGAAGTGCAGAGCTGGACCCACCGATTTACATAGAATGAGGATGACAAACAGGTAGCTGAGGACAGCAAACTTAGTTCCACGATCTTTGCTGAGTGAACTTCGCCATAACGCTGCTGTTGCAATGAGCGACATCATCACAAAAAAACTCACTGCTAGCCCGTGGCCAAGGAACACTGTCGCCCGAAATCCACCAAATCGGATCTGCTGCGCGAAAAGCTGAGGGTAAAAGCCATAAACCCAGTTGTTTAACTGCGGACTTAGTCGAACTTCTAGCAAGATAGGGATCGAATAGATCAGTCCGGCCACCATGTAGAGCGTCAGAAACTCCCGCCTGCTAGAGTTAGTCGACAGAAAATTGAAGCTCAGAACAAATGGAATCAAGATAATAACATGCTTAAGAAACTCAGAGATTGCATCTCGGATGGATATTCCTGGCAGTATCACAGGTCCGGCAAAAACCGGTTCAGTGTTGGCTGCCATTGTGACAAAAGGGCTCACAAGGTACCCTACCATCAAAATTGATACCAACCGTGACTTTGGGAATAACCGTATCTTCTGCTCAACCATGGTTAGGCAGAGAACTAAGGCGGCCACACTAGGGACAGAGTACTTGTCCAACGTTGGGATCATTGGCAGATCAAAATAAGTGTTTGGGGGTAACACTGCGTAACCACCAAGAAATGAGACGATCAATGCGCGCTGAAGAGATAGTTTTTTGAACAGGATGATCATAACGATCGGCCAGACCGTTAGCATCACATAGGCAAATGTATTGGGCATTGATCAGGTCACGGTCTCAGAAGTGTATTCGGTTGGGCATCACGTTGACTATTATCTTGTCCTGAGCGTTCAGAACCGGCAAGACGGTTGTTTGTTCCAGCATCAGCTATGCGTCCCAGGGGTGCGACGCGTCCAATGATCAGGGCTGACCCAGGCCAGCATGCAGACAATTGGTAACTACATCCCGGACAATCTCTTGCATTAGATGTGCGGCTTCGGGTCCTGGATCTGCAGAAAATGTACCGTCGGCTTTGATCAATACATGCGGCAATCCGATCGGCGAGGTTTGGTACAACACCGCGTAATGGGTCAGTGCGATCAGATAGGCGCCATGATCGCTCAGGTGGATCGTGTCGGTGAACAGATCGCTTCGGTCGGCAATCGGTCCGACGCCGCGACGGTGCTCAACTTCACGCACGAAACGCGCCATGACTTGCCCGGCAGGGATGACATAGACCGGGGCCGGTGTTTCCTCATAACCCAAAGCAACCCGAAGGATGCCATTGAGCCAATAGCGCTCAAGATCCTTGTCGATCCTCTCCAGCCAGCCTTCCGTGTCGTCCAGATTGTGCCATGTCTCATAAAAGAAGATGCGCATGTCTGGATTGAACTGGCGGCCAAGATGAATCCATTTGTGCAGGTATTTTGCGCTGTTGAAATATTTGATGGCGGCCCGGATTTCGACCATCTCGGTCAGGACCAGTGAGTTGTATTCACCGGACGAGAGGGCCTGTTTAGCATCCTCATATTCAGGTGGGGTGTTTCTCAACTCGAACCCATTGATGGTTTCTTCTGGGTCCCAGTGGGCCCGCAGCGGTGTGCCCCAGCCCAATTGGCAGCTGTAATCGTGCCCTTTACCCGCCAGCTGTTTCAGCATCTCAGGGATATCCGGTCCGACCAGACTGTGCCCCAGATGGAAAACCTTCTGCGGAATGGCGGGCATAGGGCCGGGATTGTCATATAACGCATCAAAAGTGGCGGTGTCGATTGGCCTTGCGCCATTTAGGCGCAAAACACCGGCTAAGGCGGCTATGGCCACCCGGATACGGCCTGGCATATATCGCTTGATCACGACACGCTCTCTGGGCTGAGCAAAGATACGGCTGACATGTTGTCGAGTGCGGCAAAACTGAAGAATTTATCACCGAGAGTCTGGCTCATTAGACTGAGCTCCAGCCTGGTTGTACGATCACCAATTGTCAGCGCAATGGGGCTGTTGGGCCGCAAAGGGTGCAGGGTTTCGACGTCCTGGAATTCGATCATTTGTCCAATCAGCGGGTAGATCGCTTTGTAGATGCTCTCTTTCATGCAAAAAATCTGTTTTGCCAGATGTCCACGTCGCTCAGTGTTCTGGGTATCCAGCCATTCTCTTTCAGAAGGTGTACAGATCACCGCCTCAAGGTCGGGGTCCAACGGCCCGTCAGGCTCGATATCAATACCGATACCATGTTCAGAGCCCTTATGAGCAACGATTGCGATACAGATATCGTTGCAATGGGTGATCGAGCCGATTACGCCGTCGGGCCAAACCGGGCTGCGATCCTCAGCCATCGGGATAGCGATGGGGTCGAGGCTTAGTTCTCTCATCGCCTGTCGCGCAGCGCTGCGTCCGGCCGCGAATTCCAATCGACGCGTTTCGACCGCGCGTTTCATTGCGGGAATTTCCCCGGGCAATAATGCAGCACCCGAAGCTTTGGGATCGGTCACCCCGATACCTATCTCCGGGCCGAGCAGCTTGCGAAGCTCGGCCTTTATCGCTGTAAACCTGTTCACGCCGACCGTCTGCGCGCCCGCATCTCGCGTCTGCGCGCCATAGCATCGCTGCGGCTGCTGGCTTTTTCTGGAGACGGCTGCGTCGGGCTTGCTTCGGCAGGTTTGGAGCCTGATTTCTTTTCGACTGTTTCGGCAAGGGCGGCCAGCGTCGGGCATCGGAAGATATCCGTAATGCTGAGTCCTGGCACATTCAGTTCCGTACGAATTTCACGGTGCGCCTGTACCGCCAGCAAGGAATGCCCGCCCAGATCGAAGAAGTTGTCCCGCCCGCTGATGTCTGAAACACCCAGAATCCGTGACCAGATCGCCGCAATTTTCTGTGTGGCAGAACCGCCCGAGGCCGGCTCAGATACGGTGGGTTCGGTGCGCGGTTTCTGTGCTGCAGGTGCAGGCAGGGCCTTGCGATCTACTTTCCGGTTAGGTGTCAGCGGGAAGCTGTCCAGCGTCACAAAATGCGTTGGTACCATGTAGTCCGGCAGTTGCCCCGCCAGCGCCTGACGCAATGCCTTTTCATCCACAGCGTGATCGACGGTCAAATAAGCCGCGAGCTGCACCAGATTGGGCGTATCCTCGCGCGCGATGACAACCGACTGCCGTACACCGGTTTGCGCGTCCAGCAGGCTTTCGATCTCGCCCAACTCGATACGATATCCACGCAGCTTGATCTGGTGATCCGCGCGGCCCAGGAAATCGAGCCGTCCGTCCGTCCGCCAGCGCACCAGATCGCCGGTGCGATAGAGCCGCGCCCCGGGTGTGCCCGAGAATGGATCGGGCACGAAGCGGTCGGCCGTCAGGTCTTCGCGCTGCCAATAGCCGCGTGTCACACCCGCGCCACCGATATACAGCTCTCCGGCCACGCCGATGGGGGCGGGACGGTCGCTTTCGTCCAGTACATAGACTTGTGTGTTTGCAATTGGGGTTCCGACATTGATCACGCCGTCCGCAGCGGTTGCGGTCTCGGTTGTCGACCAGATCGTTGTTTCCGTGGGCCCGTACATGTTTTCGATATGTGCAGGGGACAGTTTGTTGATCTGCTTGACCAGCGAGCCGGGCAGGGCCTCACCGCCGATCATCATGTGCTTGATTTTGGACAGGGCAAACCGTGCCTCGTCGCTCATCAGTATCATCTGCGCCATGCTGGGGGTACATTGCAGATGGCTGACCTTGTGGCGAATGATCTGGGCGGCGATGGAAAAGTCATCCTCGGCCAATTCCGTATCCCGATTTGACATGCGAAGGACTTCAGCCAATGGCTTCAGCCCTTCCATGACCTGATCCACCGAGATGCCATAGTCGATCAGGCAGGCGATCTCATCGACGCCGATCCGCTTCAGCTCTTCGACCCGGTTCAGGCAATCCCCGACGGTGCCGAACAGGCCGGAATCCTCGAAGTAGCGCAGAAAGGCGAAATCGAGGATGCCTTCCAGTTCCTCGTCGGACAGGCTGCCCAGATCCAGTTGGAACGGGTTCGACACACCTTTCGGTTTCTTGAAGGCCGGGAACGCCCAGGCATATTGCTTGATCAGCCCGGCGGCCGAGCGCAGGTAATCCTTCATCGGCTCGCGGGCGACTTCGCGCACTTCTTCCCGGTCCTGACCCACATAGGTATGCAACATCAGGGTTACTTTGTGATCATCAGGGTCATGTCCCGCTTCACGCAACGCGGCATGATAGATGCCGATCTTGTCGGCGACTTCCTGCACGCTTTGGCCCAGCAGGTGGGTCAGCACGTTGGCCCCGATGGCCCCGGCTTCGCGCCAGGTATCCGGGTTGCCAGCAGTGGTGACCCAGATCGGCAGTTTTTTGGAGACCGGGCGCGGCTGCGTCACGACGCCATGCATGTCGCCGGATTTGGTTGGAAATTCAACTGTTTCCCCGGCCCAGAGCTGGCGCAGCGTTCCGATTGCCTCCAGCATGGCAGGTTTGTTTTCGGGCGGTGTATTTTCGGGCCGCAGAACGAAATCGTCCGGCTGCCAGCCAGAGGCGATGGCAAGGCCCGCGCGCCCGTTGGTCAAGTTGTCGATCACCGCCCATTCCTCGGCAATGCGCGCCGTGTGGTGGAGCGGAGCGACACAGCTGCCCGCGCGCACGCCAATATTTTCGGTCACAGCAGCAACGGCTGCGCCTGTGACCGACGGGTTGGGGTAGGGGCCGCCAAAGGCGTGGAAATGACGTTCGGGCGTCCAGACAGCGCAGAACCCGTTCTGATCCCCGAATTTCGCGCCTTCCAGCAGTAATTTGTACTTGTCGCGCCCAACACCATCGTCATTGCCCCAGTAGAACAGGCTGAACTCCATCCCTTTGCCGGTGATGGATTTTCCGGGGGCCGAGTCGCCTGCGACCAAGGCGCGGTTTTCATCATCGCTGAGAACGATCTTGAAGCCGCGCGCGAGGGTCCAGAACAACTCGAGTACCGAAATATCGAAGGACAGGCTGGTCACCGCCAGCCAAACCCCGACCGGATCATGGCTGATGCGGTCGTCCATACCGGTGAAGAAGTTCGACACATTGCGATGTTCTACCATCACGCCCTTGGGCCGCCCGGTCGAACCAGAGGTGTAGATCAGATAGGCGAGGTTGTCTGAAGTCACACCGCTGGCGACATTGTCGGTCGCAGCCGTTCCCAGCCGCGGGTCCGTATCCAGCAGCAGAGCCTGTGCGGTGTGTTCCGGTAACTCGGGTGCCAAGGCGGATTCGGTCAACAATACCTTCGCGCCGCTGTCTTCAAGATAGAGCGCGGTTCGATCGGCGGGATAGGCCGGATCCATCGGCACATAAGCCCCGCCTGCCTTCAGGATACCCAATGCGCCGATCAACAGCAGTGGAGAGCGTTTGACATGTAGGCCCACGAGCGTGTCCGGACCAACCCCCATCTCACGCAGAATATGTGCGACCTGGTTGGCCCGTGCATTCAGTTCGGCGTAAGTGAAGCTGAGGTTTTCAAAGACCAGTGCTGGCGCATCGGGAGTGCGTTCAACCTGGGCTTCGAATTGCTGGTGAACGCAGGCGACGTCATCATAGGTGTTAGATGTATTGTTCCAATCCTGCAGGATTTGTGCGCGTTCCGTATCGGGCAGAATGGGAAGCTCGGCAATTGGCAGGCTCGTATTGGCCGGATCTGTCAACGACACAAGCAGATTCTCGATACGGGCTGCAAACAAGCGCAGCGCAGCTTCGGAGACATGTCCACTGTCGGCAAACAGCACTGCCTGTCCATCAGACGTGGCCAGCGTCAGGCTTGTGCCTGGAACAAGACCTTCCGAAACATCATCAGACAGCCCGATCACAGGTGTTTGCAGTGCTGCCGCACCGGGCAGGCGTGCTGGCAGATCATGGGCGAACGGACCAAGCGCCTGAGCTTGTGTGATTGTCTGATCAAACTCGTCCTGCGCCGCTGAGAATGTCTTGTCCGCAGCAAAGCGCACCGGAACCCAGCCGTTGAGATAGGGGGATGCGCTGTTCAGACGGAGCGCCAGATCGAGGGTGAAAGCATCCCCAAGGCGTGCCATCAGAGCCGCTAATGCTGCCTTGGCTGTCACATCTTCAAGCCCATCCGGCGCATGCAGCGCTTGCGACCGGGGGGCACCGGACGGCATCGCCGCATTGATCAGCGAAATGTCGACCTCTTGCAGCGATTCCAGGCGGGCCCGCCATTGTGGTTCGGAGGCAATCGTTTCAGCAATTGATTGATTGATCGCGGTCGCCTGTTCTGCGGTCAATGCAGGCAGTGCGCTGCCGCCATTCAAAATACCATCGGTCGGCACAGCTGCGCCCATGCCATTTCGCAGATCGCTGATCTCAATCGCGCCCTCACCGGTGGCGACGGTCACACTTTCTGCGCTGCTGGCCAGAATGGTGCCCGGCACAGCATCGGTTGGCTGTTCACTCACCTTGGCCGCGCCGACCAGCCAGAGCTGACCATCGCGTTCAACCTTCGGGCGACACAACGGGTTCCAATAGTCTCCATGATCCAATGCACGCACCAAAGCGGCCAATTCATGCGCCGGTTTTGCGAAATCCAGCCGGGCCGCCGTCTCAGGGCGGTCGTTCTTAGCAAAATAGCTGCGCTGCGACAGATCCTGTGGGGCAGGAGGCTGATCTGCTTCCAGCGCCCGGATGACTTCGCCAAAGCTTTCGATGGCTGCGCCATAGCATTTGGTATTCAGGGTCAGGGCGGTTTCATTGTCGCTGACGTCGAACAGATTTTGAGCGACGATTCCACCTTCGTCCACCCCGCCCGAGATCATGTGCCAGGTGATCCCGTGTTGTGTCTCCCCATTCAGAATGGCCCATACCGGCGCGTTAAGCCCTGCATAGCGCGGAAGCGGGCCATCGTGGAAATTGACGGCGCCTTTGGCAGCTTTGTTCAGCAACGCTTCTGGTAGCAGATCGAGATTTGCGATGCTCAGCAGCCAATCAAACGAAACCCCTTCAACCCGGTCTGACAATCCCGCGCCAGGTGCATGAAGAGGCAAGGAGTGAGTCTTGGCCCAGGCTTCCACATCGGAATTCCGCGTGGCTACGCCCTGAATGCTGTGCCCCGCCTCCAGCAGCATTTCCCCGCACTGAATGACAAGGGATTCATGGCCGACAAGAAAAGTGCTGAAAGGCATCTTCATTCTCCAATAACGGGCCTGGCCTGGTGGTCCGGATTGCGCTTGCGCCACGGCGCGCGCATACATGCGGACAGGTCATGCCAGGCAAGAGTACGCAAAAAATGGGGCGGCACACCGGTGCGCCTGCGTGTTATTAAGCAGCGCAGCCAGTGCAGAAAGCCACCTGTCAAATGTACGCAGGTGGCGCAGGCGGCGTAAAAGGCGCCATGGTTTTTAACGAAATAGTACAGGCGCGAGTCAAACCAATAAGTCGGCACCCGGTTCCAGTTCTTCATACCGGTTGAAACAGACCCGATATGCATCACCTCGCTGACGCGTACATAATCGGTGCGATACCCCGCGCGCGCCGCGCGCAGGCAGAGATCGGTTTCTTCGAAATACAGAAAAAACGTCTCATCAAAGAGACCGATCTCATCCAGAACGCGTTGCCGCATCATCAGGCTGGCACCGGCCAGCCAGTCAACGGGTCGCGTCTCGGACGGGATCGGAATGGGTACGATCCGGTTTTTGAACAACCGGGTGACGGGGCCAAAGTTGATGCTGCTTTCAAACTCGCTTGCAACCGAAGGAAAGCGGAAACTGGTCAGGTGGGGCTCGTCGTCGTCGCCGAATATGTAGCTGCCCGCAAACCCGGCTTCGGGTGTGGTTTCAAGATGCTCCAGCAAAATGCGAATGGCATCCGGGGCGGGGAAGGCATCAGAATTCAGGATATAGACGTAATCGGGCCGCGTTCCGTCCGAAAGCCCCGCGCGCATACCTACATTGTTGCCAGCGCCAAAGCCGCCGTTATGCCCTGACTGAATGACCCGAACGCGATTGTCCTGATCCCAGCCTCGTTCCTGAACGCGCGCCGCGATGGCTTCGAATGATCCATCCTGCGAGTCATTGTCTACAACGATGATCTCTCCGGGGATCCCCTCCATGGCCTTTTTTGCCGCCTCGACCGACCGCAACGTCATATCCGCTGTTTTATAGTTCAGAATTACGGTTAGAAGTACGGGATCAGGCATGGCTATTCCGCCGCCTCTTGCAGAGTGGGTCGCGGGCGCAGGATCTGGCGCTCTGCGTTTTCAAGGCAGGTTTTCATCTGCGCTGCCAGCACCCGCACATTCGGCTCCAGCACCATCGAGTCGTGATCTCCGGGCACCTCGAACACCTCGATATTCGGGGCCCAGGGTGTCCAGTCATTGTCATGGGTCAGATAGTAGCGTTCGTGGTGAACCAGCTTCCCGGGCGCAACCTCCCATTTTCCGACCAGCGGTGGCCTGAACAGGGTCAGTGGGCCGTCCCAGGCATTCAGGGGATAGCTGTTCACGCTTTCCATAAACGCAGCTTCGATCTCGGTATCGTGGAACTGTTGGCCGGTTTCGGCGATCTCATCCTTGGGCTGACGCTTTTGTATTTCCCAGGCGATCCGGTTTTTTGCCCATTGAATCGGATAGCTTGCGCCTTTGTTCTTCAGCTCCTGCAACTGGATTACCAGACGATCCCGTCGCGTCAGCGGGTGGCGAACGGGCAAGGGAGTGTCCAGCATCACCAGCGCTGCAATCTCTTCACCGGCTTCGGTCAACTGACGCGCGATCTCGTAGGCGGTGATACCACCGCCCGAGAAGCCGCCCAGCATATAGGGACCGGTCGGTTGTACCTGCCGCATCTCGGCGATGTAGTCTCTGGCCGCTTCGCGCAGATCACGGTGCGGTTCTTCATCCCCATAAAGACCGCGTGCCTGCAGCCCATAGAAGGGACGGTCGGTACCCACCAGATGCGCCAGATGGCGCAGGTTCAGGACATTGCCGAACATGCCCGCCACCAGGAAGAACGGTGTCTTCGGACCACCTTCGCCGGAATGCATCGGAACCAGATGGGTAAAGCGACGTTCCGGTGTGGCCGGAGTTGCTGTTGTCGGCGCATCGCCTTCGCCTCCATCCTTCGGCACACCACGGGCGGCGATCAGGTCGGCGCATGTGCGGATGGTGGGTGCCTCGAACAGGACAGAGATCGGGAAATCAACGTTATAGGCTTTGCGGATTTGCGCAAACAGGCGCACCGCGATCAGGGAATGACCGCCCAGGTCGAAGAAACTGTCTTCGACGCCGATCTCGTCGACGCCCAGAAGCTCTTGCCAGAATCCGGCCAGACGGCGCTCGATGTCATTTTCCGGTGCAACATAATCCGAATCCAGCTCGGGCCGTTGGAATTTCTGATCTGCGCTTTCGGTGGATGCCCCGCTGTCGGCGGCCTGCGCGATCAGCCCCTCCAGATCCAGAGAGGACAGGATGATCTGACATTGTCCGCTGGCCAGCGCTTTGAAGAACAGACCGGGCCCTTCCTTCGCTGGAATACCCTGAGACAGGTTGTGCCGCAGCCGCTCTTCGGCTGGAGACAGCGGTGGCGGGGCGTCGACCTCGGATGTGACCACAGTGGCGCTTTCGGTGAAGGCGAAATCCACCGCGTCCTCCATCCGGCGGATCGAGAAGCCCTCAACCTCGATACAGATCGTGCCGTCCGGGGCGGTAATGGTGACATCAAAGCTGGCGGTTTCGCCTTCGGCCCGGTTGTCGCCCGCATTGCGGACCCAACTGACGATCTGCGCGGGTAGCGGTGCGAACACGCGCACGGATCGATATGACACCGGCACCCATAAATGCGAGGCCTGATATCCCGTGATCAACTGCATCGCCCAGCCTGTGGCCAGATCCATCAACGCCGGATGCAGGTGATAGCCCGCGTCGATATCCGTCTGCAGTCCCTCGGGCAAAGCCAGATGAGCCAGACCTTCATCCTGCCCCAGAGCCGTCGAGGTCAAAACCCGCCAGCGCGGGCCGAAATTCAGATGTGCTTCCTGCAGGGACCGCAAGCGACCCGTGCCTTCGGCCTGATGGGCCGGGCCACAACGGGCGGCAATAGCATCCACATCCAGCCGTGCAGGCGTGATCAACGGCAGCAGCGACAGGCTGGCCTGAGCATTCAGTTCAAACGCATCATTCGATCCGCTTTCGACCGTCAGATCATAGCCCACGTCGCTGCGCGGCAGGCGCAGACGAACTTGCTGATCTTCACTGTCCGACACCGCAAGGGGGCGCAGGAAATACAGATCGCGGATTTCAAACGGACCGGTTTCACCTTGCACCCGCAATGCCTCGGACGCCAGTTCCAGATACCCGGTGCCGGGGACCAGCGCATGTCCCGCCTTGGTCCGGTGATCATTCAGGAACCAGCGTTCATGGGCATTATAGGTCGCGCTCAGCAGTCGGTTGCCCGCGTCATCAAAGCTTGCCTGATCCAGCATAGGGACATCCGCCGAGGTGACAGGTGCGGGTTCAGCGGATCCGGTTCGGGCCTCCATCGCGTCGGCGGCCATGCCAACATCGGCCCAGATGCCCCAGTTGACGGACAGAACCCGCGTTTTGTCACCCGCGCGGGCGCGGGCATAGGCATTCAGATAGTCATTGGCGGCCACATAATCGACCTGACCTACAGGCGCCGTCGCAGTTGAACTGGACGAGAACAGAACAAGCCAATCAAGGGCGCCGTCCGGGAAAATCTTGTCGATAACCTGCGTGCCATGGATCTTGGGCGTAAAGACGTCTTCTATCTCCATCATGGTTTTGGTCATGATCGGAGCGTCATCAATCAGACCCGCCGCATGGATCACACCGTTGATCTGGCCAAATTCCTGTGTAGCGCATTCCACGCAACGGCGCATCTCTTCCACATTGCTGACATCGACCGACATCGAAAGCACTTTACCGCCGGTCGCTTCCAGCTTTTCGATGGCGCGGATACGACGGGCGGTCTTGTCCTGTGGGGCCGAGTTGTTCAGCACGTTGGCCCATTGGTCCCGTGGCGGCAATTCACCGCGCGCAAGCAGGACGATATTTGCATTCACCTTCGTAATCAGCGCCTCGGCAAGCGTCAGGCCGATGCCGCCAAAACCGCCGGTGACCAGATAGGTGCCACCATCGCGCAGGGGCAGGTCGTCCAGAGACGGCTCTGCCAGAGCCTGCGGGCGATACCCCTGTTCAAACCGCTTGCCCGCACGTATCGCCGCTGTGAACGAGGCGGGCGGGGCCAGCAGGTCTTCCAGCACCTGATCCGTCAGGCCATCCGGCAATGCAGGGGCGCGTCGTTTGCCCGCGTTTTGCGGCAAATCGATATCCAACAGCGCACAGGTCAGGCCAGGGAATTCACGCGGGATCACGCGAGTCGGGCCGGTGACAGTTGCTTTTTCCGGATAAGGCAGCGCCTCATCACGGACCTGTAATGCGCCCGAGCTGAGGACATGGAGATGCAAAGGCATCGGCAGGTCTTCATCCCCGATGGCCTGCGCCAGGAAGAACAGGCTGTAGAAACCTTGCTCCAGATTGCGGTGAAAGAAGCTGCCACCGGGGCGGAAGGTCTCGGCCTGTGTCAGAAGCCAGCCATGCACAATCCGGGTCGGGATGCGTTCCTGCGCGACCAGATCGCGGATCAGCGCATCATAGCTTTCGCGTCCGCGTTCCGGGGCAAGTTGATAGTGATCCTCGCTGATGCGTGCAAAAGCATCACCGGTCGTGACCGAGACAACCTTATGTCCTGCCTGTCGCAAGCGCGCAATCAGATCGGCACAAAGCCCGGCCTCATCCGCAAAGATCAGCCAACTTTCCTGCGCGGCATCCGACAGATCACCGGTAACATCGACGTCGCAGGCCGCGTATTTCGGTGTCCACGCAACGCGGTATCCCCAATCGGCGCTGTCTTCGGTCCGCATCAGCCATTGGCTGGCCGTATCGGCCTGTGTCTTACCGGGTTCGATGAAATAGGGTGAGCGCTGGAATGTATACGTGGGCAGAGGCACCCGGTTGCGGCGCGCCTCACCCCAGATCTGTTCCCAGTCAAACGTGCCGCCCAAAGCCCAGATCCGGCCCAGCATGGCCATGAAATAGGCATCGTCAGCCACATCATCATTCGGATGCCGCAGGCTGCTGATTACCTGATTGGCGTCCACCTTGTCATGTTGGCCGGTCAGCGATGCCAGTGCCTTGCCCGGGCCGACCTCGATGAAGATACGCTCGGGGTTTTCGGACAGCGTGGTGATGCAGTCGGCAAAATGTACTGTGTTGCGCAGGTGGCCGACCCAGTATTCGGGATCCGTGGCTTCGGCCTCGGTGATCCAGTCACCACTGCGGTTTGAAGGGAAGGGGATCTGCGGCGCCTTCAACTCAATCGAGCGCAGATAGTCGCCGAATTCCTGCAGGATCGGCTCAAGCATCCTCGAATGCGCGGCGATATCGATTGGGATACGCTGACAATCGACACCCTGATTGCGCAGGCGCTCCTCCAGATCATCCAGAGCGGCTTGAGGTCCGGTGGCAACGCTGAGGCTGGGGGCATTGACAGCGCCCAGATCAAGGTCATCGCCCAGAAGCGGCCTCAGATCGTCGGCGGGCAGGGGGACGCTCAGCATGCCGCCAGCAGGAACCGTATCGAACAGGCACCCGCGCAGATGCACCAGACCGATGCAATCCTCGAACGACATCACACCGGCGACACAAGCGGCAGTGTTTTCACCCATCGAATGGCCGACCAGCGCGGTGGGGGTGACGCCCCATTCCATCCAAAGCTGCGCCAGCGCATATTCTGTGATCATGATCAGCGGCAGCTGCACCGAGGGTGTTTTCAGCCGCTCATCTGCCGCCTCTTCCTGACCCTGTTCTGGCAACCAGATCGCACGAATGTCATAGTCAAGCTTGGCCTGCAGAATATCCAGACCGCGGTCCATCCAGTCGGCAAAGACCGGCTCAGTTTCATAGAGGTCCCGTGCCATTCCGGCATACTGCGCCCCACCGCCAGGGAACATGAAAACATGCTCGGGCGCGTCCGAGATCACCGTATGGGTGAACACCCGGCGCGGATCGTTTTCCTCCAGAATGGCCGCAGCCTCGGCGTGGGTTTCAGCGACGATAACACGACGCTTTTCAAACCCGCGCCGCCCGTTCTTCAGTGTCCAGGCGATGTCTGCCAGATCCTGATCGGAATTGCTCCGCAGATGTTCGGCCAGCGCCGCGCTATTGGCATCCAGCGCTTTCTTGCCACGCGCAGAGAGCGTGAGGATTTGAAACGGCCAGTCCGAAGGCTCGGATGCAGCCCGCACGGGCGCTTCTTCCAAAATGGCATGTGCATTGGTCCCCCCAACGCCCAGAGAATTGACCCCTGCACGGCGCGGGCCCTTATGAGACACCCAATCGGTCAGCGTGTCATTCACCCGGAACGGGCTGTTTTCGAAATCAATCGCGGGGTTCGGCTTTTCGTACCCGAGGCTGGGCGGAATCTGCCTGTGATGCAGTGCCAGCGAGGTTTTGATCAGGCTGGCGACCCCGGCGGCAGTATCCAGATGGCCGATATTGGTCTTGACCGAACCCAACCGGCAGAAACCGGTCTCTTCCGTGGTTTCCGAAAACGCCTGCGTCAGGGCGGCCACTTCGATTGGGTCACCCAGATAGGTGCCTGTGCCGTGGCATTCGATATAGTCCACCGTGTCGGCCTGTACATCGGCCATGACATGAGCTTCGGAAATCGCCGCGGCTTGGCCATCGACAGACGGCGCTAAATATCCGGCTTTGGCAGCACCGTCATTGTTGATCGCCGTGCCGCGGATCACACCCCAGATATGATCCCCATCCTCAATCGCGTCAGACAAACGGCGCAGGACAACGGCGCCCGCGCCCGATCCAAACACGGTGCCTTGCGCCCGATGGTCGAAAGCATGGCAGTGACCATCCGGCGACAGCACTTCGCCCTCTTTATAGACATAACCCCTGTTGTGGGGCAGCTCGATCGTGACCCCTCCGGCAATTGCCATGTCGCACTCGCCGGTAAGCAAGGCCTGCGTTGCATAATGGGTTGCAACCAACGAGGTCGAACACGCGGTTTGCACATTCACGCTCGGCCCTTTGAGGTCGAGGATATGGCTCAGGCGGGTCGACAGGAAGTCCTTGTCATTTCCGGTATGGCGCAGCAGGAACATGCCCACATCGTCGACCAGATCCCGGTTCGAACAGACGTTAAAATAGAAATAGCTGCCCATACCGCATCCGGCAAAGACGCCGATGGGGCCGGAAAAGCATTCAGGCGGATGGCCAGCGTTTTCTAGCGCCTCCCAGGCCACCTCCAGAAATTGGCGGTGCTGCGGATCCATGATGGCGGCTTCTTTGGGCGACAGCCCGAAAAACTCGGCGTCGAACTCTTCGAACCGATCTAAGGGCGCGGCGAAGGGAACATAGTCCGGCCGCTCAAGCACATGCGGTGTTTCGCCATTGGCAAGAAGCTGCTCTCTGCTGAGCTGGCGGATCGATTCCACCCCCTCGCGCAGATTGGACCAATAGGTTTCAATCGAAGACGCGCCGGGCAGATGTGCGGCCATGCCAACGATTGCGATGTCGCCGTCCCTGGCAGAAATACTCACTGTAGAACCATCCATTAATAAACCGGTTTGAGTTTATGACCCGCTGTGGGGATTGCCAAACGAAAGTGGTACGCTTGTGCGGAATTTTCGGGCCTCTGCTGCACGCGGTCCCCATCATTGTGGTGCATGGGCTTTATAACACTAAGAAAATGCTGAGTTTGAACCTCGGGTCCAGAAATTTCAGGATTGGCGAGCACTCATTGATGGTTTCCAAATGCTCTACAATCTGAGGTAGGAAAGCGTATTGCGCCAGTCCGGAATGGCCGTAGACTGGCGCGGTGCAACCGCGCTAAAGTTGGGAGTGTCCGCTTAGATGCCAGTGGCCCGAACGACTACGCCAACTGTCGAATACAGAATGCCCAGATCGGTTTTGAGATTCAAATTTCTGGCGTAAGAAGTGTCGAATTCGGCGCGGCTCGCAAAGGAACTGGCATTGCGTTCGGAAACTTGCCAGGAACCGGTCATGCCGGGACGCAGCGAGAAATACGCCTCGCCCGGATACAGCTTCTGCTGTTCGGGAAGCATCGGGCGCGGCCCGACCAGGCTCATTTCTCCGATCAGAACATTCCACAGCTGCGGCAGTTCATCCAGAGAGGTCTTGCGAAGTGCATGGCCAAATGGTGTGATCCGGGGATCGCTCCTCAGCTTTTGCGTTTCGTCCCATTCGCGGCGCGCTGCTGGGTTGTCAGTCAGATAATCTTCCAGCATCAACTGCGCATTCGGAACCATCGAGCGCAGTTTCCACATCTTGAAAATCCGACCGTCGCGGCCGACGCGGGATTGCGCATAAAACGGGTTCGATCCATCGCGTGCGATGAGAAGTGCCAGCACCAGGACGACAGGGGCCACAATTGGCAGGGCCATCAGGACGATCACCAGGTCAAACAAACGTTTGAACACGCTGCGATAGATCTGTGTGGTAGTGTTGGCTGTTCGACCGGTCTGAATAACAGAACTACAGGTCCTGGCATCGGCGCGAATGTTCGTATCTTGAATAGACATATCAACCTTTAACCTTAAGCCAAAACTGGCTTCACTATTACGCTGCAATCCGTGGGGCGAAAAATATTCCCGTACAATTCGGACTGCCACAGACACGATATACTACGAAACTGTGCCTCAAGTACGTGAACAAGTTTATACAGTTTTTAGCTGCATCTCAAAGTGTGAATCTGGTCCGAATGACATTTTTTCGCCTTATTTGCAGCACAATTGAGTACTTTCTCTGCCATTGTTCCTTGCAGCCTTTACGTAAACAATTCTGAGTTGAGGTTCAGTTCTTTGCTCTGCCTATGCGCAATCACTCAACAAAAAAATTGCTCTCTAGCTCCGGGATCGAATCAGCCGTTGCAGGCTGATTCGCGTTGTTGGTTGTCGCGCGACGAAAGCCTACCAATTCTGGCAGGCTCTGCACCGATCGTGAGGTGATTTTATGCTAGGCGAGGTGCCGACGCTGGCGTTGACGCATCAGGCCAAGCCCTACCAAGCCGCCAATCAGCAACAGGGCTGTTGGGGGCAGCGGGACCGCAGCAACTGTTACGCTTGAGACCACGAAATCATCATTTTTGCCGAATGCCGCAACGGAAAATCTGCGGGCGATTGTGTTGTCGCCGAAAAAGAACGTTCTGGCATTGGTATATTCACCGTCACGACCATCTCCGCGCACATCAATCCAGGCGTCATCGTCATCGCGTCGCCACCCCGACCTGTCCACCCGATAGGCTGTGAAACTGGCGAATGTGACCGACACCAGCTCAACCGCGGAATCGAAGGTGAATGTCAGCCAGTCATCGCCATAAAGACCATCAAGCCGTGTGTTGTCATCGAGCGAGCCGTTATCAACGCCAATCCCGTTACGATGCCCCGTGATGGTCGAGAACAGACCACCGTAGACGGTTGAGCCAGACCAGACAGAACCCGAAACGCCACCTTCATCGAAAGTTGCAGCGCGTGAGCCTACACGGTCGAGGTCGCCACCGTTGGCGCCCGCAAAGTCCAGAGTTACAGGAGTGGCATTCGATGCGGTCGCGATACACGCGACGGAAGATGCAATTGCTAGAAGCTTTCTAAGCATGGCGGGCACTGACCTAAACCAGGTAAATCGATAACACTGGCCCGAACTTGTCAGAAAGTAGTCTCAGTTACCAACCAAAACTTTGAATTTTGACAAAAAAGTGTCCTTGGGTATGACGCATCGCATATTGAGTGTACGATCACAGCCTTTGTTGCCGTATTGTTTCGGAAAGCGCCCCAATGGTTGGATGACGGCGAGCATATCCAATAGGATTGCCGCACCCGGATGACCTCATGTCTTTTCGGCCGTTATTTCAGAAGAAGCTCAAGATATTCGCCATAGGTGGATTTTGCGAACAGTTGCGCGCGCTCGGCCAGGGCCTCGTCATCAATCCAGCCATTGGCCCAGGCAATCTCATCGAGGCTCCCGGTTTGCATGCCTTGCCGGTCGGTCAGGGTGCGTACAAAATTGCTGGCATCCAGCAGTGATCCATGCGTTCCGGTATCCAGCCACGCAAAGCCCCTACCCATGGTCTGAACGTCCAGCCGCCCCTCGGCCAGATAGGTTTCGAGCAGCGAAGTAATCTCAAGCTCACCGCGCGCGGAGGGTTGAACTTGTCGGGCGCGCGCAGGTGCATCCGCATCCAGAAAATACAATCCGGTAACCGCATAATGCGACGGCGGCACCTTGGGTTTTTCGATAATGGCGCGCGCTTTGTTTCCGTCGAAATCGACAACGCCATAGCGTTCGGGATCAGCCACGCGATAAGCGAATACCGTGCCGCCCTGATCCTGCGCATCGGCAAGACGCAAAAGGTCGGGCAGGCCATGACCGAAGAAGATATTGTCACCCAAGATCATCGCGGATGGCGCACCGGCCAGAAACTCTTCGGCCAGAACATAGGCTTGCGCCAGACCATCTGGAGAGGGCTGCGTTATCCAGGTCAGGGACAGGCCATATTGACTGCCATCGCCCAGCAGACGATGAAACTGATCCTGATCCTGAGGCGTGGTAATGATCGCGATCTCGCGGATATCGGACAGCATCAGGACACTGAGCGGATAGAAGATCATCGGCTTGTCATAGATCGGCAGCAATTGCTTTGAGACCGCCATGGTGATCGGGTAAAGCCGTGTGCCGGATCCACCGGCAAGAATAATACCTTTGCGCTGCATAGCTTATCCTCTCAAAATTCAGCCCCCTGCGGACTTCAGTTCGGCCAGAACATTGTTTAGGCCAGCTTTCCAGTTGGGGCGCGAGATCTTATGAATATCCATCAGCCGCGAACAATCGAGCCGCGAATTCAGCGGCCTTGCCGCCGGGGTCGGGTAATCTGTGGTCGGGATATCTTCGATCTGAGTGGCCAGGCCCGCTTGCGACACAATCTCACGCGCGAAATCAGCCCAACTGACATTTGGCGCGCCCGCGTATTGAAACACGCCGACTTCGGTCGCGGGGCCGGCCTTGGCTATCGCCAATAGCGTCTCGGCGATGTCGGCGGCGGGTGTCGGGCCCCCGATCTGGTCTGCCACGATGGTCAGCGTGTCCCGGGTTTTCGCCAACCGCAGGATGGTTTTCACAAAGTTCTTCCCATGAGCGGAAAACACCCAGCTTGTACGTAGAATGGCGTGCCAACCTCCGGCTTCGGCGATCTGGCGTTCCCCGTCGAGTTTGGTGCGGCCATATATCCCCAATGGGCCGGTCCGGTCTTCGATGGCGCGCGGAGCATCACCTGATCCGTCGAATACATAGTCGGTCGAGATGTGCAGGAAAGGCAGGCCACGTGTTGCTGCAGCCCGTGCCATGGCCCCCGGCGCATCCCCATTGACCAGTTGAGCCAGGTCGGGTTCGTCTTCGGCCTGATCGACCGCCGTATAGGCGGCAGCATTGATGATCACGTCTGCGTCTGTAGAGAAAATCGTTTCGGCACAGCCCTTTGGGTCGGACAAATCAGCCCCGGACCGATCCAACGCTTCCAGTGTAATACCATGGGCGTGCGACCGTCTGCGCAGCTCAGATGCCACTTGACCGTTATAGCCGAAGACGAGTGCCTTCATCGCGCCATCCCGAGCCGTTCGCCCACGCCGCTGCGGGATAGCAAGGCATTGAGCCATGCGTCGTTGTCCAGATACCACTGCACGGTCTGCTCAAGACCTGTCTCGGGCGTGTAGGAAGGGCGCCAGTTCAGCTCTTCCCGAATGCGTGTCGGATCAATGGCATAGCGGCGGTCGTGACCGGGGCGGTCAGTGACGAAAGTGATCAGATCGGCATATGGTGCATGGCCCGGTTTCAACCGGTCCAGAATGGCGCAGAGCATCCGGACCAGATCGAGATTTGTCATCTCATTCTCACCGCCGATATTGTAACTGCGGCCCAGTTCGCCTTTTTCCAGCACCAACAACAGCGCCTCGGCATGGTCTTCGACATGCAGCCAGTCGCGAATGTTGTCACCCGCCCCGTAAATCGGGATCGGTTTGCCGGACAGTGCATTCAGGATCACCACGGGGATCAATTTTTCCGGAAACTGATAGGGGCCATAATTGTTCGAGCAATTGGTCAGCACGACAGGCAGACCGTAGGTCTCGCGCCAGGCCCGGACCAGATGATCCGAGCCCGCCTTTGACGCCGAATAGGGCGAGTTGGGCTGATAGGGGCTGTCTTCGGTGAAAAATCCGGCCTCGCCCAAAGAGCCAAAGACTTCGTCGGTTGAGATATGGTGAAACCGGAAGGTCTCGGGGCGGCCTGCATCCATCCAATAGGCGCGGGCCGCTTCCAGCAACACATATGTCCCGGTCACATTGGTGTCGATAAAGGCCGCAGGGCCGTCGATCGACCGGTCAACATGGCTTTCGGCGGCTAGATGCATGATCGCGTCGGGCTGATGTTTGCGCAGGATTTCGGACATCGCTGCGGCATCCCGGATATCCGCATGTTCAAACACGTAGTCAGGCGACTCTGATACGGAAGCGACGTTGTCCAGACAGGCCGCGTAGGTGAGGGCGTCGACATTCACGATCGAATGCCCATCGGCAATCGCGCGTCGAATAACAGCAGAGCCGATAAAGCCCGCGCCGCCCGTGACCAAAATCTTCATTAACCATCCTCAATCGTAAACGGGGACTCAATGTCTCTTAAAAATGGGGCCGCATTATCTTTATCTGATATTTTGGGTTCGGCCATGTCGAGGGGCCAATTAATTCCAATATCGGGATCATCCCACCGAATGGCGCCTTCTGTTTCCGGCGCGTAAGTGTCCGAACATTTATAAACGATCTCTGTATCCGGCTCCAATGTCATGAAACCATGTGCGAAGCCTGCGGGAACCAGCAGCATCCGGCCGTTTTCAAAGCTGAGTTCTGCGCCGACCCAACGACCAAAACTCGGCGACCCCTTGCGAATATCGACGGCCACGTCAAAAAGCCGCCCGCGACCGCAGCGCACCAGTTTGGCCTGCGCGCGCGGCGGGGCCTGAAAGTGCAGGCCCCGCACCGTACCTGCGGTACCGGACAGCGAATGGTTGTCCTGTACGAACACCGTTTCGATGCCATGGCCGACAAAGCTGTCGCGGTTATAGGTTTCTTCAAAAAAACCACGATGATCGCCAAAACGCCGGGGCGTGATCAGTTGAATCTCGGGGATATCAAGAGGTTTTATGTCCATTATTCCAAACTTCTCGTTCCACGGTTCTGAAGGTCGCCACTCAGTATTGCAGAGACAGTTGTTTGTACCGTCCGGGTTTTTGTCAATGACTTAAAGGTGATGTGCCGGCTGCCGTAGCGCCTGGCGGCGGCGGAACAAATCGGGGCAATTCCGGTAAAATGTCCCGGGTGGCTGCGTCAAGGCGCGCTTTGGCTTGTGCCATGGCCTCGCGCCCGGTGCCCTCAATCGGTGTGATCAGGCGGATCAGGGCGCTGTCGTTGCGCCGGTTGAGAACTTTGCCCTTCAGCAGCTGCAGTTTCGCTCGAAAGCCGGATGCCGTGCGCTGGCCTTGTTGTTCGAACCAGTAATAGACAAGCATGCGGGTCTCGCCCTGCTGGATGATCGCCTGATTCAAGGTAAAGGTCTGATCGCCGGCGATCAGCGCATCGATCTGTTCCAGTTGGGCAATCTCCCAACCGCCACCCGGCAAGCAGACCTCGGGAGAGTGAACGCCTCCCTGGCTCTGATCCGCGTACCACGCCATGAACAGATCGACCGGATTCAGATCTCCCGGTCGCCGCAACTCTGCCGAGTAATAATCATCGGCGGCGAGAACCTGTGCGACTGCTGGATCGAGAACGCGGGCCGGGCCGCTCTGCCAGTCATTGATACGGTCTGGGAACAGCGCAAATGGGTCGCGCGCAATGGGGGTCGTGGTGTCGCGCGAAGGGAGGGCTGACCAGAGGATCGCCACTGCCACAGACATCGCCGCGCACCCAATCAGCGCGGCTGAGGGCTGAATATGTCGTATCCGGGCCGCCTGCGGCAGCAGCCCGTTTGTGTCCAGATCCAGCGCTTCGACCAAACCCATCTTGTCACGCCGCAGAAACAGCATCAACCACGCCAGTGCGAACAGTAGCAGGATGCAGGCGACGAAGATCACCCAGCCTTCGAAGAAATGAGAAAACCCTTCGACATACTCTATGCCATACGTGTTTACGATCAGCCCGGCCAAGGCGATGCGGACCGAGTTCATGAAAACCGTGATCGGCGCGGCGGCCAGTAACAGCACGGCCTTGTGCCAGGTCGGCCCCCGATACAGCACCGCAAAAATGTAGGAAAAGCTCAGGATCGGAAACAGATACCGCAGCCCGGAACAGGCCTCGGCCACGTGCAGCTTGTAGACCCCGAGATCAATGATGTTGCCTTCAAGAAACACCGGCACGTGTAGGAGCCGCAGAAAAAATACGCCGAGTTCCGACGAAACCCCCTGCAAATATGTTGAAACCCCGTAATAAAGGCCGACGGGCAGAGGCAGCATATAAATCAGATGCACGACCGGCGGCCAGAAGTTGCGCCCGCGCCGCCATCCAAAGCTGATCAGCAATATGGCTCCGACCCACAAGATCATCGCATAGGCGACGATATCGCCGATCTGGATCAGCTTTCCTGCAATTGCCAGGCACAGGGAAAACACAAATAGGATCACACCCGGTTTGCGGTCGGGTAGCAGGCCTGTGATGACCGGCACCGTTTTGAGCTGCCTCAGAAACAGCAGCGCAGACAATACCGGGATGAGCGGTCCATGGCTGTATTCGGGCAGGCTCCAGGCCTCGAACAGTTCATCGATGCCGTCCTGAAACAGGATGAATGAGGCAACCGTCATCACGATCAGCCAGAACATACCCCAGCCCGACAGGGACGAAAGGCCCGTGCTGATGCCGTTGGTTGATTGGGGAACCGATACTTTCTCCAATGCTCTGGGGCCTCTGTGATGAAACAAACAACTGATTAAACCTGCGGGCGCAGTGTAGCGAAAACGGCTGAAAAAGCCACGCGCTTTTGTCTGGCGGTGCTCACCTCATGGTGAGTTCTGGTGCGAAGTGTTTGCCAGATGAGCCAAAACCCGGACAGTTTATTCCGACCATCGCCGGATCAGCTTTAAGGTGAAAACCGCCCTAACGCGGCAGCCAGTGTTTGTTGCAGGATCTTCAACTTGCCGGAAATCCCCGCGATCTTGGTCGGGGTTTTGCCGCTCTTGGGATAGCTGCGTGACACCGGAACCTCGGTGACACGCAGCCCTAGCTGCCCGGCGCGCACACTGAGGTAGAATAATAGCTCATAAGCGTTGAACACATCACGGAACGGCTGCACGGCTGGATTGAGCAGATAGCGCGCGGAATAGGCGCGATAGCCGTTTGTTGTGTCGGTCAGCTTCGAACCCGATGCCAGACTCAGCATCGGCGCGTGGATCATGCGATTTGCCATCGTGCGTTCAAGCGGCGTGTTTGCATGGGCGCCATCCGGATGATAGCGCGAGCCCTGAACATAGTCGTACCCCTCCGACATTTTCTGCAGGAACAAGGGAACCGCATCCATGCCGTCCTTCCCGTTCCCATCCACGGTCACGATGCTTTGGTACCCTTGCTTCAACGCCCACGCATAAGCCATGCGAAGTTGAGCGCTGAGTTTTCCGGGCCCGGTTTTGGTCAATCTTGCGCGTACGCCTACGTCCCGCAGGAAATCCTCTTCCAGCGAGCCGTCGGTAGATCCGCCATCGGCAATAATGATATCAATCGCGTGGTTTAGCGCGGCAAGATTGCGCAACTGCCCTTGAATCCGCTCGCCCTCGTTCAAGACAGGTATCACCAGCACAGCATCATGCTGTTTCGGGCTCAACTCTAGGCTATCGAAGTCCGGCACCTGCCAGCTCGCGTCGTCAACGGTGGCAAGCGATGGCGCAGCGTCCTGATATTCGGTGTCGGTATTGGGGGACATCCAATCATTCTCCAGATGTTGATTGGGGCTGATCGTCGCGCTGAAAAACCCAGTGTTTTGAAAGCAAAAAATTGGCGGTGAAAGACACGCCAACCGCCAGGCACAAGATCACCATAGGCGCCGTCTGTGCGGGAAGCAGGGCGGCCAATGCCCAGACCGCCGCGGCCCGGACCGCCATAGTGACGCCTAGCGCGCCCAGATAGCGCAATCGCCGCGAGCCGGCGCCTTTCGCCTTTTGCCCGGCAAAGGCCCAAAGATCGAGAACGACAAAGTTGAAGATCGCACCGCAGGCCACACCGATCACGGCGGCCAGTTCAATCGGGACACCAATCGCCAACACGCTGCGCGCGGCGGCCAGATCGACGATCAGACCAAGCGCCACAGTGGCGCCGTATCGCAGGAACTCATGCCGATTCCGTGACATGGCCGTTTCTGTCCGCAAGGATATATCGAAAGTCCGCTTGTTTCAGCGCATCGTGCTGCGTGCGCAGATGGGAAAACAGATCATAAATATTGTCGATCTTGCCACCCAGCACAGACGTGACCCGACCGCCGCGTGGTTCTTCGTGGACAAGAATTGGGCGTCCGTCGTCAACTTCGTTCTTTACCAGAACCGTTTTGACATCATAGATCGACTCTCCGCCCGTAATGCCCCCAACGCAAGGCAGATACCGGGACGCGTCCAGAACCATGTGTCGAAGGCGACTTTCAGGCTCAAGCCGGGCGAAAGCGTCGTAGGGTGAAACCGGTCTTGATTGATCCGTCCAACTGACATGCGGAGTGTAACGCACATGGGTCAGCGAATACTTTCCTGCCGCTGGATAGGGCATGAGCGAAAAGAACGGCCCATCCATCACCGTGACCGCATAGCCCTGCATCTCGTCGGGCGGATCAACGAGGGCAAGCTCTGTCATTTCGTGTTTAAGACGCGCCTGAGGCAGACCGGATTGACGGAGCACATGGTTGATCTGGGCATAGGTAACGTTGAAGACGTGGTCTGCAAGAATTTCGCTGCCATCCGACAAATGAACGACCGCCGCTTGTGCATCTGAGTTGTCGTCGATGGACAAGACCTCGGTCCCAAGCCGCAAATCGAGATTGAGCGCATCCATCCGGGACGCCAGTTGATTGGCCAGGACAGAGTAGTCAAAGGCAAACTCATCCGCGCGAAACACCGCCTCGATCCGGTCGTCATCGAACATTGCTGTTTCCTGACGGGATGCCAATGCAATCGGGGCCTTCATATTCTCGAACATTTTGCGAAAGCGATTGGCGGACACTTTCGAACGTTGACGCGCCACGGCATAGAGCATCTGGAAGTCGGATACGATCGCATCGGGGAAATCACTTGCGAAACGATGGCACAGCTTGCGCGATTTCAACGCGGTCAGCATCGAGCGGGGGTAATGAAAACCCGAGTGCAAGCGCGCCTGATTGACCCGCGATGCGCGCGTCATGATCTTGGATCCCGCCTCGACCAGCACGACATCCCGCGTTGTCGAGCGTAGGAACAGGGCCAGACAACAGCCGTAGAATCCGCCGCCAATCACCAGATACTTGACACGTCGCGGCGATGTCACGACGCACCACCCGCCGAACGCTTCTGTATCAACGGGGTGGGAGCGAGGGCGTCTTGCCGATCCTCAAGCTCTTCGGTGCCATCGGTATCGACATTGAGCGCATTCGACACGCTTTCAAACAGATCAACCGAGCTCCGCTCGGCCACCAGATAATCGATTGTACGACCGCGTATGATTTCCATCGCTTTGCGCAAGGTGATGCAAATCGCAAACAGAGCGGCCCCCAGAAAAGAGAGCATACCCGAAATCGACAGCGACAAGGTGGTCCAGCCTTCTGCGATATCCGTTTTGGTCAGGTATATGACCACCACATAGATCGCAAAAAACACTGCGCTGACAAACATGAAGGCAGAAAACAGGGCCACCGCGCTTAACAGCGAGGGGCCCGCTTCGGTCACCATTCGCAGAAGCAGGTCAGACCGGCTGGTCATGCGCGCCGTCCAGGTGGATTCGTGAACTGTTACGGCATCTATGACGTCGGGCGCGCGCCGAAGCACCGTCAGTGAGTTGTCGCGAGGCGGGAAGCGCAGGGCCAGCACGGGGTTAGCATCGTTAAGCAGGCGATTCAGGGCCGTACGCGGTATCGTGATGGTCTGCATGTCGCGGGTGCTGGCCTGAAATCCGCTGGCACGGCCAAGAATTGCGATGAAAGGTTCGGCCATCATCATGGCCTTGCGCTGACCCAAGACAACAGCGTTGCGGTCCTGTGCTTCGTCGATCATTGCGGGAATATCGAAGCTGTTCACCTCGTTCACCGATGTGATGATCACAAAGTCTCCGATTGCCTCCGAGGCGGCAATCACTCGGCGTTGACTGTTGTCCAACCCGCGTACCACCGATAGATAGCGCACGTTCGGGACCGTGACCAACGCCTCTTCCAAGGTGGTATCGTATCCGGTTTCGTTGACGACGAGTATTTCCCAATAGCGGTAGTTGCTCTTCAACATTTCCGCAGTCGCCGCGATTTGCGAAACCGCAATGTCGGGGGCGTAGGCGTCTGTGAAACATACAGATATCAGGATGTCGTCGCGCAGCTTCGGTCCGCTCATGGGTCACCTCCGCTGAGATGACGTGCTGCAGACAGGTTGCTAAGTGCCGCATCCAGACCGGTAAGCCCATCTTCGGGCCGGCGCATCTCGATCGAAACCGCGCGCTGGTATCCAACTGTGTGCAGGGTGTGCAGCACCTGCGCCGCATCTTCCGGGCTTGCAGGTGCGGGGGCGAGAAACGGTTCGCTGATATGGACATGGCTGAGCATCGGGCCCGCCGCAGTCAACTGATCCTTGACCCGATCAAATGTGCCGGTCAGCAGCGTCGCACCAACGTCGAAATTCAGCATGATTGCAGCATGATCAGCCCGTTTCACGAAATCAAGCGTTTCATCAGGCATTGTCAGGAAATTGGTGCCATATTCGGTGGGGTTGCACTCCATCGCTATTTTTGTGCCTGCATTTGCGGCGACGTCAGCGAGCGGTGTCAGAATTTCGATGGCCCTGTCGACAGCAGCGTCCGGTTGCATTTCCGGCGGTCGCTGGCGTTGTTTCGGTGAGCCCATTACTAGATTGGGGATTTCGAGCCGTCCTGCCAAAGTGATTGCGCGTTTCAACCCCCGTTCAAAGGCCACCCGTCCAGTATCTTCGCCGAATAAATCAGCACCTTCGACGCCGAAAAGCAGAGATTGCATCGAAACAAGTGTCAGCCCGAACTCGTTGAGTTCTGTCCGGACTGACGCGATCTCGGCATCGGTTGGCTCGAACGGGTCATCTGCCGTGGCGAACAGCAGGCCGGGCGCAACTTCGAGACCCGTAATGCCCGCTGCCTGAAGCCGGGCATAGGCGTCCCGACGATCATCTGCAGCCCAGGCGATATTTGATACGGCATATTGCATCGCTCAGCCCTCCATCGCGGCTGAGAAGAAGCTGGTCAGTGCCGTCAGTACGTTATCGCCGGTGCGATTGTATGGGCCGGATTGACCGAAAAGCTCGGCGTGCAGGGTGTGCATGTCTTCCCGGTGAAGTTTCCCGGCAGTTTCGGGCATGTCCCGCCCGACGAGGGCGCGGTGCACTTCGGACGCCATAAGCGGCTCTGGTGCAAGATGCAGAACGTCCAGACCGGCATCCAGCGCACGATCGATATCTGTTTTCAGCCGCGCCATTTCATAGAACTGATAAGTGGTTTGGCGATTGTGGAACATGACGGCGTTGATGCCGAGTTTATCCGCTTCCGCCGTCAGCGCTGCCCGATCTGGCAGTTCCGCCAATGCTGCGCGGTCGATCACGTACATGCCAAGCGTATCATCAGCGGAATAGATGGCGCTGAGCGGTGACACCAGCGAGGTTGGAAGCTGGGTTTCCAGCTTTTCATAAGCGGCCGGGTTCAACATGGTTGGTAAGGGATTCATCAGGTCGAAGATAAAGTTCTTCATCAGACCGGGCCCGAACAGGGCAGGCAAGCGGACGATCAGGCATTGTTGGAAATGGGCCTGGCAGGCTTGTTCCAGCCTTCTGCGATTAACGCCATAGGCAACGCTTTCCTGATATTTCGCATTGGCCTCGGAATAGCCGCCATCGAAGCGGTCCAGCACTGCAATCGTCGAGATCAGTACGAATCTGCGGGCCCGCATCCGTGAAAGCGACGCGATCAGGGCGTCGATGCGTTGCGCGTCGCGGTCCGGATATCTGTTGGCCTCAAACATCGAGCCGGGCGCCGCGGCGCAATAAAGCGTATCAAAGCGCTGATCTTCGGCGTTCTGCACGGTGCGAGAGTTGAAACCACGCGCGTCCGGCAGTGCCCGCGCGAGGGTTGATCCGACAAAGCCCGAATGCCCCAGAATGCCGATATCAGATTGTAACGCCATGGCCAGTTGGTCTCCAATCGGCTTCATACTCATAACTTACACTGCGGGCGAACCGCGGTGACACATAATACATCAGGACCCGGTAATCTCGGACCAGCCTGCCGGCTGTCTTTTGGGTCCCGCTGACGATGATGCCGAAACAATCGGGCATCGTCACAAGTGGAGTAAGCCCCGGTTCCGGTTCTGTCAAAGAGAAAGAACAGGGCAACAAACCCGTCCAATCGGTGTTTTATTAGGGTTTCGGCCAGGCTGGCTAAGTAAGAATTTTGGCCTTGGCGGCGTTCACACTGAATGCGCCCCGACTCATTAACAGCACTATCTCTTCACAATCGCGGGTTGCGGGCATTATTGTTTCCGTTTCTCATTGATCAGTCATAATTGATTTTGAATATTTTCCAGCGGCTCTGCCCGCAATGCAGGCTTCAAACCGGCTATTATCTCAGGCGATACTTCCTGCTGAGGGTGACAGAGAGCCCGTCTTTATCAAGTGAAGGCCTCGCTTCGCCCGGGGGGGCCGATCAGTGTATTTTTCACACCAAAACCCTGCAATAATTAGATAACGTTCGCTTTGCTCAAGCCCGCGTTGTGCTATGATGTGAGGTGACGGAATTTTGAGACGCTGGCCGGGGGATTCGGGTTGGTGATCTGCAACCCAATCTCCTTAGGATGGCAGATCTTGAAAGCGTTGCTCGTAAAACCGCTTAAGTTGTGGCCTAAATCACATGCGTTTGCTACGACAGGGTGTAAATAAAGTGTAGTAGTAGTTTAGAGTGCAGCGCTAACAGGCCTGAATTCCCGAACCATGCTGGGGCTACCCAAGGGTTCAGACATGTCGGTGCAAGTAAATGAGTACGAGGATTTGAATATTCGTCCCACCCACACACCAAGCGACACCTCAAGTTCGCTTGATATTTATACCGCTCATTTCGGGTTGACCGAGCGGCCTTTTTCCTTGCTGCCCGATCCGGATTTCATTTTCTGGTCACAGGCCCATCTGCAGGCCTACACGATGCTGGAATATGGCATCCTGACACGCGCGCCGATCACCCTGATTACCGGTGATGTGGGGGCCGGCAAGACAACGCTGCTGCACCATCTTCTGAAAAGCGTCGGAAGCGATGTGAAGATCGGCCTGATCTCGAACGCCCATGGAGATCGTGGTGAGTTGTTGCGCTGGGTTTTGATGGCGCTGGATCAGCCTGCGCCTGCGGATGACACCTATGTTGATCTCTTTGCCAAGTTCCAGGCTCATCTGATCGAGGAATATGCCAAGGGGCACCGGGTGATCCTGATTTTTGACGAGGCGCAAAATCTGACCTCGGAATCTCTGGAAGAGCTCCGGATGTTCACCAACATCAATTCGAACAAGGACGAATTGCTGCAATTGGTTCTGGTTGGACAGCCCGAGCTTCAGGAAATCATCCGACAGCCAGAGATGCGCCAGTTTGCACAACGCGTGGCGTCGAGTTTCCATTTGAAAGCGATGGACCGGAAAACAGTGCGCAAATACGTGGCGCACAGGCTGGAAGTGGCCGGGGCCGAGCGCAACTTTTTCAGCCCGGCCGCGACGGATCTGATCTACGAGTCGACAAAGGGCGTACCGCGTCTGGTCAATCAGCTTTGCGATCTGTCTATGGTCTATGCCTTTACCCGCGGTCGCAAACGCGTGGTGCGGCATACGGTGGAAATGGTCCTGAGCGATGGCGCTTTTTTCGCCGCCAGTTTGAATTCGGATAATGACGGTCTGACATCATGATGAACGATATTCGGTTCTACCTATCTTTGGTTTGGCGCAGGCTCTATTTCATTGTCCCGATTGTTGTGCTCTGCACGCTTGGTGGCATCTATACAGCGTTCACTTTGCCACCGGTTTACAAAGCTCAGTCCCGGTTGGTTGTAGAATCTGCACAGATCCCCGGTGATCTGGCTTCGACAACCGTACAGGCCAGTGTCATTGAGATCCTTCAGGTCATCCAGCAACGGGTGATGGCGCGGTCCAATCTGTTGGATTTGTCGAGCCGTTTTGCAGTTCATTCCGATCAGCCAGATATGACGTCAGACGAAATCGTCTGGGACATGGAGGAGCGGATTGAGCTTCAGTTGCCCTTCGATACGCGAAATCAGGCTGCATTGGTAACGGTGTCATTTGCGGCATCGGATGCAGAAGTATCGGCTCAGGTCACCAATGAACTGGTTACGCAGATTCTGCAGGAAAATGTGGCGATGCGCACAGGTGTTGCAGCGCAGACTCTTGACTTCTTTGTGCAGGAAGTCGCCCGTCTGGATGGTGAGTTGGCAGAGCAGGGCAGCAAGATCCTTGAATTCAAGGAGGCACATAAAGACGCTTTGCCGGACAGTCTCACCTATAGCCGAGAACGGCAGTCATCGTTGCAGGAACGGATATTGCAATTGGATCGCGAATTGTCGGGCCTGCGCGACCGCCGCTCCCGGCTTGTGGAAATTTACGAACGGACCGGGCGCTCGGATCTGGCCGGAGAGAGCCTGACACCGGAACAGCGTCGCCTGCGGCAGTTGCAGGATGAACGTGCCTCGGCTTTGGTCATCTATTCTCCGGATCATCCGCGCATTCGATCTCTGGACGGTCAGATTGCAGCTTTGGAGGCGGCGAATATCCAACTTGGTCTCGGCACGGAAACAGCGCCCAATTTCACGGCCTTCGAACTCCAGGTCTCTGATATCGATGGTCAGATCGATTTCATCGAGGCGCAGAAGACCGACATCAATGCCGAGTTGGAAGCTCTGGCCCGATCCATCGAAGCAACGCCGACCAATGCGATTGCCCTGGGCACGCTTGAGCGGGATTATGATAATCTGCGACTGCAATACACGCAGGCGACGGCCAGCCTTGCCGAGGCGCGTACCGGTGATCAGATCGAGGCGCAGTCCCGTGGGCAGCGCATCACAGTGACCGAGCACGCGGTGGTGCCGACGTTCCCGGCCGAACCCAGCCGAAAAAAGGTTGCGGCTGCTGGCATGGCCGCTGGTTTGGCGCTGGCTGGTGGGCTGTTTGTATTGCTTGAGGTCCTCAATTCGACGGTGCGCAGACCAGTAGATATATCCGCGCGTCTCGGGGTGCCTGTATTTGGAACGGTGCCCTATATGTGGACGAGACGCGAAATAGCTATCCGACGCGGCAAGATTGTTGCTGGGCTGTGTCTTCCGATCGCGGGGGTAGTTGCGGCTATGTACTTCATTCACCTATACTACTTGCCACTTGATCTTGTTCTCGAAAACGTCGCTGAAAAGCTTGGCGCGACAGATTTGCTTGATCGGTTGAATCTGGGATAACGGGACGCGAAGGTTATGGAACGTATTCAAACCGCCATTCAGAAAGCCCGAGAAGCGCGACGGGTCTCGGATTCAGATGAGAAGGCGCAGACGCCTGCGCCTGTCCCGGTGGAAGCTTTAAAGACCGAGATGCCCTCTGCTTTGTTCAAGGAAAAGCTGTGGGCAGACCTGCCGAAATACGAGTTGAAGCCGAAGCAGTTGAAGCGCGCGCGAATATATGGTCACGAGGCAACCACAGACTCTGCACCCTTTGATGTTTTGCGTACGCGTATGATGCATCAGCTGCAAAGCAATAACTGGCGCCGGGTCGCGATTACTTCGCCCGGTTCTGCCTGCGGCAAGACAACGCTGTGCCTGAATCTGGCCTTTAGTATAGCGCGACAACGGAATGCGCGGTCGATGCTGATTGATCTCGACTTGCGTCGCCCATCAATCCACAAATTGTTGCAGGCGGGTGAATATCACTTTGCTAACGCGTTGGAAGAAGAAAGCCAGCCCGAAGATCATATGATCTGTTATCAGGAAAAGCTGGCTTTTGCGTTGAACAGCCACCCGGTCCCGGACTCTGCCGAGCTGCTTCAGGATAAAGATGCGGCTCATGTCATTGACCGGATGGAGGAACGGTATCAGCCCGACATTATGCTGTTCGACACGCCACCCATGCTGGCTTGCGACGATACATATGCTTTTCTCGATCAAATTGACTGCGTGCTTCTGGTAGCCGCCTCTGAGGGCACCACAGCGGACGAGCTGGAGAAGTGCAAGGAAGAGATTTCGGCGCGCTGCAACCTCTTGGGAGTGGTGTTGAATAAATGCCGCTATCTCGAGAAACTGGACAAATACGGCTACTGACGAATTTGCCTGCAGATTCCGGCGCAGGCCCGGCCTGCGCAAGGCAACATGTCATTTGGCGCGATATTCACCGCGCCAAGCGCGCCCGCAGGGCCTGTGCAACTAGTTTTGGCAATATGGCTATGCACCGTCCATAGCGTGCCGCAAGACGGCCCGGATTGCTGACCATGCGCCAGACCCATTCCAGGGCCAGTTTGCGAACCCAGGACGGGGCCCGCGTCTGGCTGCCTGCAATGAAATCAAGCCCAGCCCCAATCGAGACAAAGCCACAGGTCGGGGCGAGCAGCGCACCACGTGCCGCAAGCATTTCCTGCTTTGGTGCGCCAAGGGCCAGAAAACACAGGCGCGAACCTTCTGCATGGATGGTTTCAAGGTAAGTGGCAACTTCGGGTCCGTTGGGGTCAAGCCCAAAAGGAGGCGCGATCTTTGTCACCACGTGTAGCCCGGGATTGTCCTTCTCCAATTGCTCCGCTGCACGATCCAACGTGTCCTGGGTCGCGCCGAGCAGCGCGACGGGTATGTCATGTTCGGTTGCCAGCCGCGCAAGCGGGGCGATCAGATCCGAACCGGGCATCAGTTCGATGGGTCGCCCTGCCAAACGTGACAGCCACACAATGGGATTGCCATCGGCGACGATGTGACTGTGCGCAATATAGGCTGATCGAAATTCGGGCATCTGACGCATCTTCACGATGTGATCCAGATTCAATGTGGCCAGCGTAAAGCCCTGCCTCCGATCCCAGCAACTGACGATACTTTCGAATAGTCCGGTTCTTGTGGGCTGACTGATCAGCGACAGAAACTCCGGGCCCTGCGCTGATTGTTGCGTCGCAATGTCAGTTTCGGAATTCACAAACACTATTCCACTCTTATTGAACCAATGGCCTTTGATGGCTCAGCAATGAGTTGTTGTCTATTGTTAGTTGCTGGCTTTTACCGGGTCGGCCAAAGATGCGTTTATTGTCCCGGCGGTTTTTGCAAAGCGATTCCAAATTGCCACGCAGTGGGCGCTAATATAACCAGCAATTGAAAATCCGAGACAGATTTCTCGTGATGAACAATGTATTGCCGCCAATTTACATGAAGAATCTATGAAAAAATTAATGAAAATTGGGCGACATTGGGCGTCAATTGGCCTGTGCGCGCAGAAAATCGGTCATTTTGAGCATAATCTCGGCGGAAAATTGGGCGCTCTCGGCAATGTCCCGCTTGCGTGAATAGCTTTCAGTATTTCTGGGTTGTGGGCAATTTGCCCCCTGAGTATGCCATTGTTCAGGGATGGTGAACTAGTACTTCGTTGCGTTTAAACGACCATGATTCTCGGGGGTTACAGACCACTGGGCACAACAGGACTATGTGTGAGAGATGGCTTGCAGCTGGGCACCGGCCTCCAAAACAATGACTGCGATTCCGCAGTTATTAGCTATTTCTTATCAAAAGAGTACTCAGAATGGACACAATTCCGCCGTGGATATGTTCATTTGCCAGAGTCCCGCCGCACTTTCGCCTTTGTGTCTCCGTACCCCGTAAATCGCCACCACATCAATTGGAGCCAAATTCGGCTTTAGTTACCTGCACCAAGGATAACGTCATGAGCAGTATCGATCTTCGGAGCTTCGGGATCCCAAATCAGGGTATGGGTTTCGTCTCGGAATATTACATTTTGCCGGAGTGGGTTTCCAGCTTGAGTGAAATCGACTTCGAAAGAGCACCCGATGCGGTGGAGATTTCGACAGAGCTGAATACCGAATGGTCTGAAGATGCCTTTTGGGAAGGCGGCCCTGAGGATTCCTTTGCCGCGCGATATACCGGCAACCTCAATGTGATAGAGAGTGGTCTTTACACAATCCATCTGACGTCAGACGACGGTTCGGCTCTCTATATCGATGGTGAATTGGTCATCAACAACGACGGCAATCATGGTGCCCAATTGATTCCGGTCACGCTGAACCTGAGCGCGGGTGCCCATGAGATTGAAATCCGCTATTTTGAGAGTGGCGGTGCGCAAACGCTGAAGCTGGAGTGGTCAGGGCCCGATACTGACAATGAACTTCGGCTGATCGATTCGAGTGTTGTGGACTATTCCTCTTCGGCGGAGACTGAAGGGTCTGAAGAAGGCGCCGGCGAGGTCTTAGCCAGCGCAGAATCTGCGCCTGAAGCCTCGGCTGAAGCGACGATCAATCAGGGCCTCGAAGCCAGATTTGTTCGGATCCAGCGTGGGGATACAAGTCTGGATCAGATCAATTTTGATGCTGATATGATATCGGAACAGATCCTGACCGAGGTGAACTTTAAAAAGGGCAAAGAGGCGTGGTGGGACGATGGTCCACGCAGCCGCTTCGCTGCTGAGATAACGGGCCAGCTAAACGTCGAAACTGCGGGTGAATACACGATTTACCTGAAATCGGATGATGGTTCTGCTTTGTATCTTGATGGCGAACAGATCATCGACAATGACGGACGTCACGGGACCACAGAAATCCAGCAGACTGTGTATTTGTCCGAGGGTTCGCATGATCTTGAGCTTTTGTATTTCGAATACACAGGTGCACAGACGCTCAGGCTGTTCTGGAGCGGTCCGGATACCGATGGAGACAAACGCATAATTCGGGGCGACAGCCTGAGCCATGGCGAGCCAGCTACTGATACTACAGGCGATCAGGACGGTACCGACGCCACGGACGACACCGATACCACAGACGATACAGATCAAGGCGGCCAGGACGGTACTGACACGACGGACGGAACCGATACCACAGATAATACGGATCAAGGTGGGCACGACGGCGGTGACACCACGGATGACACCGATACTACGGACGGGACGGATCATGGTGGCAACGACGGTACTGACACCACAGATGATCAGGCATCTCAAAGCCGAGGCCTTGCCGCGCAGTATTTCGTATTGCCTACCGCGGCATGGAGCCTCGCGGATATCGATTTTGATGCGACGCCAGACGCAACAGGTTCTGTATCAGAACTGAACTTCCAAAGCTCCAATGATCCCTTCTGGGAGAGCGGTGTGCAGGATGAGTTCGCGGCGCGTTATTTTGGCACACTGAATGTGGCAGCGGCCGGAACTTACACGATTTATCTGACGTCTGATGATGGCTCTGCGCTTTATCTGAATGGTGAGCAGGTTATCAACAATGACGGCGCCCATGCTGGCGTAACCGTCCCGGTCACACTTGATCTGGAAGCGGGCGAACACGACATCGAAATCCGGTATTTCGAGATCTGGGGCGAACAGGTCCTCAGATTGGAATGGAACGGTCCTGATACAAACGGGGCGACCGAGGTTATCTCGGGCGACAGCCTGACGCATCCGGCAAACGGCGCGGATGATACGGATCATTCCGGGCACGACGGTACCGATACTACTGATGATACCGATCAAAGTGGGCAGGATGATACCAATACCACCGACGGCACCGATACGACGGATGGGTCTGATCACGGCGGACACGACGGTACTGACACCACGGACGGCACCGACACCACTGATGGGACTGATCACGGCGGACACGACGGTACTGACACCACGGACGGTACTGACACCACTGATGGGACTGATCACGGCGGTCACGATGGTACTGACACCACGGACGGCACCGACACCACTGATGGGACTGATCACGGCGGTCACGATGGTACTGACACCACGGACGGCACTGACACCACTGATGGGACTGATCATAGCAGTCACGACGGTACCGACACCACGGATGGCACTGATTCCACCGACGATACCACCGACGGAACCGACCACAGTGACCATGGCGGTCATGGTAGCGACGACGAAGTGGACCACGGCGGTGCCAACATTCCGGGCACGATCCCGGAACCGACAAGCCCGGAAGAGTATGATGCTTTCGTCGCGGCGGTGATGGCCGAACCGAATGCACACCCGCATGGAGACGACGACAGCAGGGCAACGGAACACAGCCATTTGATGGACCTTGTCCCTCGCTCCGAAGCTACGCATGTGGCCGTATCTGATGGCGATTGGTTCGATCCCAATACATGGCACGAAGGTCGAATACCGGATGCAGGGGCCAATGTTCTGATTCCGAAAAACATTGCGGTCCATTATAATGGCGAAAGTGACACTTCGTTGTTTACGGTTCGAGTCGATGGTGAGCTTTCTTTCGCAACCGATATTGATTCCCGGATGGTTGTCGACACGTTGATTGTCGATACATCGGGCCGGCTTGAAATCGGCACCGCCGAGAACCCGATTGCAGCGAATGTGAATGTCGACATTGTCATTGCCAACAATGGCGATATCGACGTCAACTGGGATCCGGCGTTGCTGTCGCGCGGGGTGATTTCGCACGGCCAGGTCGAAATCTATGGCGCGGAAAAGGATGCCTTCTTGCGTGTCTCCGAAGCACCGATGACAGGGGACTCGTCCCTCAACCTGTCTGAGGTGCCGGATGGCTGGCAAGTGGGTGACAAACTCGTCCTTACTGGCACGCACCAGATGGGCCACTCCAGTACCGCAGCTGGATATATCGAACCTCAGGATGAAGAACTGACGATCACAGCCATCAACGGTAACCAGATTATCTTTGAACCTCCTTTGGCGTACGATCACGATACACCGCGAGAAGATCTGTTCGCTTACGTTTCGAACATGTCGCGCAACATTACGATCTCGAGCGAGGATGGTGACGCTACCGAAACACATCACCGCGGGCACGTTATGTTTATGCATAACGACGATGTCGATGTGCGCTACGCAGCGTTCGAGGATCTGGGTCGAACTGATAAATCTACTCCCGCCGCGCTGAGTACTGCTGATCTGGCAGTTATAGAGCCAGACAGTAATATTCAGGGGCGGTATTCGCTTCATTTCCACAGAACCGGGACGGCTGATCAGGACGATCCGGCTATGGCGGTCGGGAACGTTGTTGATGGTTCTCCTGGCTGGGGATTCGTGCACCATTCCAGCAATGCGAACTTCACTGACAACGTTGCGTTCGATATATTTGGAGCGGCATTTGTGGCAGAAGCTGGAGATGAAACCGGCGTCTGGCTCAGAAATATGGCGATCAACGTTGAAGGTACCAGCTGGGGTGATTGGAGTGTCAAAGACGCAACGCGTGTCAACGCACAGGACACCGGCCACACTGGAGACGGTTTCTTTTTCGCCGGACGTCTGGTTGAAGCGGCCGAGAACGTTGCTGCGAATACCAACAACGGCTTTGTCTGGATGCACCGCAACAGCAAAGAGAACCCTCTGGTCGACAACCTGGATCATCCCGAGATCGCGTATGGAGGAGAGGACTGGATTTGGAACAACCATGCGCCGATTCAGGGTTTCCGTGATAATGAAGCTTTTGGAACAAATACAGGTATCATTGTTATCAAAGACAATCCTTCACAGCAGACGCATGAAATCCGATCTGTGTTTGACGGGTTCCTTAACTGGGAGACCGCGAACGGGGTAAACCTAAGTTATACGTCTCATTACACTTTGATTGACTTTGATCTGATCAACACGACTGAGCGGTTTGGTGATGTCGATCACTATGGGGTGATCTTGGGCAGCAACACCACCGATATGGTATTCAACGGCTTGCGTGTCGAAGGCTTTGACAGAGGTGTCGACATGGAATGGGATCCGCACTGGACCGTTCCAGATGAAGACATTGCGCATGTACTGATTGACTATGAGGGCATCAACAACAGTATCGATCTTTTCGGTTTCAATCCCAATCAGCATCAGTTGTTGACATCAGAAGACCTCACGCTAGGCCGGATGGAGTTCATCCACAATGGCGACACCAGCCTTGCAGTGGGCGAAAGCTTCAGCTTTGACGGAATTAAGACGGACTCAATCGGAACCCGCGATCGTGTGTTGTCACAGGACCCGCTTGAGCTCGATTTCTATGATCATATCATCCACATCATCTCAGAACAGGGATACTATTCGACGCCAGATGGACGAAACGTCATTCTGATCGACGATTTCCTTGCTGATCGCGCCACTGGTGAATTGACCCGGATCACTCATGTTGTGACGCTGGAAATGACCCATGAAGAGCTGGCAAACAATTATATGATCAACAATGCCGCAAACGGTGCCAGATACAATGGTGTAATCGATCTGGGTGGATCAGCTCCGAACGCGCGGGATGACAATTTCTCGACCAGCGTGGATCAGGGAATACTGGTCAACGTTCTGGCCAATGACTCTGATGCCGAAGATGCGGTTCTGAGTGTCAGTGGTTTCACCGACCCCGACAATGGCGATGTTTATATGCAGGACGACGGGCGATTGCTATATCAGCCAAATGTCGGCTTTGAGGGAACGGACAGCTTCGACTACTGGGTGGCGGACTCCTCCGGGCAGTTGAATGAAGCAACTGTTACCATAGAGGTCTTTGATATCTGACCTTTGTGAGTTGAGCGCAAATTTAGCTGCTCCGCTTATGTAATTGCTAAAGCCCGCCGTTGTTGCCAACGGTGGGCTTTTTTTGGTTTAGTATGGAAATGAAGATGCGATCCAGATTTTGAGTAAGCGGAGTTTCGGCCCCACCTTCTGTTTTGGTTTGTGATTTGAGATTCCAGCCTGAGTGATTGTTTTCAGGGAGTTTCTTAATGACATTAATGTATTGGTCGCACGACGGGGCCATCGACGCTGGCCTTGTGATCTGAAGGCACGGGTTGTTGCGGAAACGCTTCTAGTTGGCGTGACGGTAAGCGAGGTAGCGCGTCCAGAGTGTTGAGCTACTCCCTGAAATTAGGACACTGACGTAAGCTATGATTTTTTGTCACGAAAGCTTAAGCCGTGGATCGGCAAGTGAGGCGCAAGATGGTTGAGCCGACCAATCCGGACCTGCCCATCGGCAAGTAATGCAAGCCGCTGTCGATCTTGCGGTCGTCATTCTATTACACGCCCAAGGGCGAGACGGCGCTGAATCTGATGCTGATGTGTCAGATTGATGAGCAGTTCCTGGAAGCGCCGTTCTTTGGCGTGCGGCCGATGACCTGGCATCTGCGCAACGAAAGCCATCTGGTGTACGAAAAACACTTACGCCGCCTGATGCGGCTGATGGGCCTCATGCCTATCTATCAAAAGCTCAATACCAGCAAGGCGGCGGAGGGGCACAAAACCTACCCCTACTTGTTGTGCGGCTTGCGAGTGACCCCGCCCAATCAGGTCTGGGTCGCAGACATCACCTAACTGCAAATGCGTAAGCTGCGTGACGAATGCCTGAATGAAACGCTCTTCTCAGCTCACTGGCCGAGGCCCGTGAAACGCTGGAAGCATGGCAGGAGAATAACAACCTTCAAAGACCATATTCGGCGTTGGGCAACCTGACACCGATGGAATTTGCAGAGAAAATGAGCATGGACAAACTGGCCGCGTAAGTTCATCAAGCCAAACCCAAGGACTCTCCGTGAAGTGGAGGAAACTTGGGGCGCAGATCATGAGGCTTTGCCATTGCAATCATTTGGTCTCAAATATTGGCGAAGTAGTTCGATAAATTTGAAAGCTCTTGTAAATAGTTCACGGTAATTGTTAGCGTAAAGAATGGTTTCAAACTGCGGACCTCTTCGAAAGATAGTTTTTACACCGAGTTCGTTGTCCCATTTGGAGTGTTGAAAAAAGTTCCTTGATCTCTCCCAACGTTTCAAACGAACTCATCCTGTTGCCTGTGCTGAAGGCGCATCGTGGCGACGGTGGCGGGTTGGTATTGACGCAGAAATATCTTGATGGCGCGACTGAATATGCCAAGCATTGGGACGGTCAGGTAACCACACTCGCCGAAGTTTCTCTGACCGCTTCGACCGATATGGATCATGTTGAGGTACATAGCGATCAAAGCCACCAAACCCGGATCGAAGAGCGACCGATAGCACTTGATAAACTGATCCAACGTATTGGTGGCGCAGGTTGCGTGGTCGGATTTCTCGATCCGAGCCAGGCAGAGTTGACGCGCCGGTGCCATTCTGCCGGAATACCGCTGGTTCATGTCTGTGAATACACGTTGCGCACCGAATATCAGATCATTGAGGCGACGCGGATCAATCGGCTGGTCAAATTGCGCCGCAAGCATTGGGTCCGGAATGCCGAGCGTATACGCAGGAGCTTGCTCGGCCTGCTGGCGGGGCTGCAGTGCAATGGCGTACCGATCTATGATGCCTACAGGCCTGCGCGAGAAGATGCGTTTCTGTTCTTCGACAATCGCGTCAGACAGTCCGATGTCGCGACAGATGAAGACCTGAAGAAGAAAGCGGCAAGATTGCGCGAAGATTCACCGCTTCGCCTGATCTTCGGGGGGCGGTTTGTGCCAATGAAAGGTGTGTTGCATCTTCCTCGCGTCGCACAGGCATTGATGAAACGTGGCGTCGATTTTCAGCTCGACATCCATGGGTCTGGCCCAGATGAACAACCGCTTCGCGCGGCCATCCGGCGCTATGGCATCGAAGACCGTGTGACGATCCATCCGCCGGTTGATTTTCTTTCAGGCTGGGTTCCGCTGTTGAAGAACACGCCGAATTTGTTCGTCAGTTGCCACCCGCAAGGCGATCCGTCGAGCACTTATACCGAGGTGATGTCCTGCGGTGTGCCGATCGCAGGTTTTGCCAACGAGGCGTTCGAGGGCATCGTATCGCATTCCGGCAGCGGATTTCTTGCGCCGTCGGGAGAGGCGGAAAAGCTGGCAGATCAGATCGCGAAACTTGATCGCAATCGTCAACTGCTGATTGATGCGGCCCGAACAGGGCGTGACTTTGCCCGGGAGCACTGTTTCGAAGCGACGTTCCGGCGGCGTACGGAGCATTTTGCAGAAGCGGCGAGTGCCTGGCAGCGCAAGATGGCTCTCAATTCGGCAAATGACTGACGGTGCCAGGGGCATAGCTTAAGCGCTACCAAGCTGGTCTCATGAATTGCCCAGGTCAACTATCCGGCATGGGGATCGTTCGAAAGTCACCTTCCAACCACGCAAAACGGGTCGTCATCGGTTCGGCTACGTGCTGTCGGATCAGGTTGAGAAGCGTGTTGTGCAGCAGCCGGGTGGTTGTATGTGGATAGACATCGGTGGTGAACAGCGACACGGTTCGCGCAAAGCTTTTGCCGGGAAACGGCAGCGCGCGCGTATCTTTGTGGAACCGACGCGCGCGAAAATAGCTGGCGGCGGTTGTGATTGCCCAACCACTGCCTTCGGCGACCAGCCCGATGATGGACTGATTGCACTCAAGCTCGAACCGGTTGGGCAGGTTGATCTTGCTTCGGGTCAACTGACTTTCGATCAGCTTGCCAATGTTGTGATCGCGAGAGTATCGCAGCAGCGGCAACGTGGCCTCGGAATCAAGCAAATCTTCGACCGGGCCTTCAAACGAATGCGGCAGGATCAGGATGAACGGGTCCCTGAGCAACGGAAACTCCATCAACCCTTCGACATGATCCGAAGGTCGTGCCGCTACCCCGGCATCCAGTTTTTGCGATTGAAGCTTGTCGATGATTTCATGGCTGGGGCGGGTGAACTGACGAAAGTTGCATCGCGGCAGCGAAGCTGAAAGTTGTCGGAAAAGCTCTGGCACAACACGAATATCCAAATCATCGAACAGCCCCAGTCTCAGATCTGTTGCATGTTGCCAACTGCCCGAGCGCAGCTCGGCCTCGCCGCGTTTCAGGGCTATCAACCCTTCCTGTACATGGCGCTGGAACACCGTTCCCGCCGGGGTCAGGCTCATCGGTCGCCGGCCGTGATCCACCAGCCTGACATCCAGTGCTTTTTCCAGACTTTTCAGATGGTTGGATACGGTGCTAATTGATAGGCCGGTCTCTGCCGAGACTTTCTGAATTGACCCAAGTTTGGAGATCAGCTGGAACACCTCCAGCCATCTGAGGCTGAGTGATTTCTGTGGCATCCAGACGCTCCTTATCTCTCGCTCATTTGGGGAAAGCGAAACAGAGTTTCGGTTTTACCGCAACAAGATTTTTATTTCTCGATTCCGCCTGCTTCCGATTAAGGTTTTCTCACTGATCCGGAGTTCGACGTGTCATTGCAGTCGGACAGACGGGACCAGCAGGGAGAAAATAGTCAAAATGATCAAAAGAAAACTGCTCACCACGGCCTTTGCCGGGATTGCTGCGCTGACTGCCTCGCAGGCGGCGGCGTTGGATGAAATCACGGTCGCATATTTCCTGGAATGGCCGATGCCGTTCCAATATGCCAAGGCAAATGGCACTTACGAGGAAGAGCTTGGCGTCAAGATCAACTGGGTGTCGTTCGACACCGGCACCGCGATGTCTGCTGCCATGGCATCGGGCGACGTGCAAATCGCGGTCAGCCAGGGCGTGCCCCCTTTCGTAGTCACCACCTCGGCGGGCCAGGATATCCAGATTGTGGATGTGGCTGTCAGCTATTCGGACAATGACAACTGTGTTGTCGCCGAAGCGCTGGAGATCGATAAGGACAGTGCCAGTGAACTGGCCGGCAAGAAGGTCGGTGTTCCGATCGGTACGGCGGCGCATTATGGCTTCCTGTCCCAGATGGCGCATTTCGGAGTTGATACCAGCACACTGGAAATCGTCGACATGGCCCCGGCCGACGGTGCGGCGGCCTTTGCGCAAGGTAACCTGGATATGGTTTGTGGCTGGGGTGGTGCGCTGCGTCGCATGACCGAGCACGGCAACATCCTGTTGACCGGCGCGGAAAAGGAAGAGATCGGCATTCTGGTCTTTGACGTTACCAGCGCGCCGTCCGGCTTTATCGAAGAACAGCCAGAGTTGCTGTCCAAGTTCCTGAAAGTCACCGCAGATGCAAATGCCAAATGGAATGCCGGTGATGCCAAGGACGAGATGTTGCCGGTGATCGCCAAGGATGCGGGCATGGACCCGGCAGATGCCGAGGCCACAATCGCGACCTTCACCTTCCCGTCGGTTGATGAACAGCTGTCTGAAAAGTGGCTGGGAGGCGGTGCTCAGGAGTTCATGAAAGGTGTGGCCAACGTGTTCGTTGACGCAGGCAGCATTGAGGCGGCACTGGATTCCTATGATGGTGCGGTGAATGCCGATCCGCTGACCGCAGCTCAATCCGCTGCAACCAACTAAATCGCTGAAAAAACAGCGTGGTAGACCGGCTCGATCATCGGGCCGGTCCTCTCATAATAAAAACAGGAAGGAAATGCGATGTCCGGATTGGACATAAAGAAGGTGTCGATGCGCTTTGACCTGCCCAATGGTGCGTCAGTGCAAGCCCTCAAGGACGTTTCGCTTAGCCTCAAAGAGGGTGAGCTGATGTCCGTGCTGGGCCCGTCGGGGTGCGGCAAGACAACTTTGCTGAACATTCTGGCCGGGTTTCTTGCACCGACCTCGGGCACCGTTGAACTTAACGGTCACGTTGTCACCGGCCCCGATGCCGAACGCGGAATGGTATTTCAGAAGGGCGCGCTGTTTGAGTGGATGAACGTGCGCGACAATGTGGAATTCGGCCCCCGCATGAAAGGCATGCCCAGAGCCCAGCGGGAAAAGATATCGGACCACTTGCTGGAAGTCGTGGGTTTGCAGGACTTCAAGGAAAAGGCGGTTTACGAACTGTCCGGCGGTATGCAGCAGCGTGTTGCACTTGCCCGCTGTCTGGCCAACGAGCCGGATGTTATTCTGATGGACGAACCTTTGGGCGCTTTGGATGCGCTGACACGTGAAAAGATGCAGGGTCTGGTGCTGAAGCTCTGGAAAGAGACGGGCAAGACCATCATCCTCATTACGCACTCGGTTGAAGAGGCCCTGTTGCTGGGCGAACGCCTGATCGTCATGGCGCCTCGGCCCGGGCGGATCCACAAGGAATACAATCTTCCTTTTGCGGAACGCGGCGTGAATGCGGACCTGCGTGACGTGAAGAAATCCGAAGGCTTCGCCGAAAAACGCGACGAAATCCTGTCGATGATCTGGGAAATGGAAGAAGAAATCATGGGTCGGACGGAGCAGGTCGCATGATTGTCCTTCTTTTCTATATCGGTCTCTTTGCCGGCGCATTCTTCATCGTGTACGCCTTGCGGCGTGGCCTGCATGCGCGTCAGGATTTCACCAGCCTCAAGACGGTAACCTTCGGGGATGAAAGCGCTGTTCGCGCGGACAGGGCCGCCTCGATCATCTCGGTGGTGGTGATCTTTCTGATCTGGGGGGCTTTCACCGGCTCGAAGATCATGCCGATCCACGTACCGGGGCCATTTGTTGGCGAGACGCAGTTCACCTATACGTTGGAACATCCCGACGGCAGCACCGACGATGCGACGGTGTTCGTGCGCGTTCCGGCCTTCGGCGAAGAGGCGGAAGATTTCGAGGTTGAGCCCGGCAGCGGCTTTGCCAAGGATGTGGCCTTTGCAGCACCCGCAGGCCGGTCCTCGACCATTCTGTTCGACAAGAATGATGAGGTGACCCGCAAGGATGGTGCCAAGATCATCGCTATCAATGGTGCACCGATTGGCCCGGATGACACAATTGACACGGGTAATGGTGAAGTTCGGCTAACCGGCAAGGGCGCGATCAGTTTTACGCCCAAACAGGGCCTTCAGATGAACCCGATCTGGCTGCCCGCACCGGAAACGGTTGTCGCGCGGTTCTTTGAAATCGCAAGCGAGGGATATCAGAACTTCTCGCTGTGGCAGCATCTGGGCTGGTCATTGCTGCGCGTGATCGCCGGGTTTGTCGCCGGTGCATTAGTCGGGATACCGCTGGGCTATGCGATGGGCCTGTCCGGCTGGTTCCGTGGCTGGTTCGACCCGATTGTCGAGTTCATGCGTCCGGTGCCGCCGCTGGCGCTGATCCCGCTGGTCATCATCTGGTTTGGTATCTGGGAGACCGGCAAGATCGTCCTGCTGTTCCTGGCGGCGCTTTGGATCATGACCATCGCTGCGCGTGCAGGGGTTTCCGGGGTGAATATCTCGAAAATCCATGCAGCCTATTCGCTTGGGGCCTCCAAGTGGCAGATCATGCGTTATGTCATCGTGCCCAATTCGCTGCCCGAGATTTTCACGGGCGCCCGGGTGGCTATGGGCGTTTGCTGGGGTACGGTTGTTGCTGCTGAACTGGTGGCAGCCCAGAAAGGCGCCGGGATGATGATCATCGCCGCGTCCAAGTTCCAGCTGACCGATATCGTGATCATGGGGATCGTTCTGATCGGTGTGATTGGCTATGGCATCGATATCCTGATGCGCAAGGCTGAAAACTGGCTGGTGCCGTGGAAAGGCCGCAGCTGATCTGTCGGATCACAGCATAGAAGCGGCTCCCGAATAATTTCGGGGGCCGTTCAGTAGTCGGATACCAGCAAAAAATCCGGTGCGGCGTCTTCTTCGATGCTTGCAAAGCGCGGGATCGGGTCTTTGAATACGTTGTCCGTGCGGTCATCGTTCACGGTCGAGACCTCTCCAATCAGACAATCGCCCTGTTCGGCCCAGAAGGCATGCCAGATGCCTGGCATCAGGGTGACACTCTGACCCGGTTTCAGGCGCAGCAATTCACCGGGCTTAATGGTGATCGGGCACCCGTCGCTGGGAACAACGACCGGCGTTTCACGGTCGATACCACCGTCAGAATCCGAGGCATAAATCTCCATCACCAAATCACCACCACCACGATTGATGATGTCTTCGGCCTTCAGGATATGCCGGTGCATGGGCGAGAGTTGCATGTCGCGCGAGATTAACAGTTTCTCGGCGTAAAGCATGCCGCGCCCTAGGTTCAGATCCTTCACATCACCGTTGCGCAGGGTGAACAGAAACAGGCCCAGCTCGTCGAACCGACCTTGGCCATAGTCGGTGATATCCCAGCCCAGACCCCGGTCACGGATGCCTGCTGCCTCGTCACTACGCATTTGCTCGGGTGACCACTCGGCAAAGGGTGGCAAAACAGCTCCAAACGAGTGGATAAAGGCTTGTGCTTCAGCCTTGATGCGGTTGATGTCGGATCGTTTCATGGTCTCGTGCCTGTCAAATTTCATGCGCCCAGGGCGGGTTTGCCCCGGCACGGGATACGGTTATGGCAGCCACCTGCGCGCCCAGTTCCAGCGCTGCTTTCAAGTCATTCGCCGAGAGGGATCGCAGCGCCGTTTTGCTGAGATGTCCGGCCCGGTCCAGTTGAGCAAGAACGCCAGCGTTGAAAGTATCGCCCGCGCCAACGGTATCGATGACATCGACCTTCTGAGCCGGGGCCGAGGCCACTGAACCATCAGCAAGATAACCCGTTGCGCCATCACCGCCGCGAGTGACGATCACTACCGAGGGTCCGGCTTGCAGCAACAGAGGTATCTTCTCGGCATGAGTTTCCGGGCCGGGGATGATCCAGTCGAGATCCTCGTCCGAGACTTTGACGATATCGGCCTGCGCGATCATCCGGTTCAGCCGGGTGCGATAGCGTGTCTGGTCCTTGATGAAGCTTGGCCGAATGTTCGGGTCCAGCATGACGGCACGGTCTGCACCGTGACGCTCCAGCAGCGCCGCATAGGCGTCTGCACAGGGCTCGCAGGCTAGGCTGATCCCGCCGAAATACAGTGCCGAGATCCCGGGCAGCCGATCCGGCATGTCTTCGGGCCGCAACATCCGGCCCGCTGAATTTTCGTCGACAAAGCTATATGTCGCGTGACCGTCCTGAAGCTGCACAAAGGCAAATGTCGTCGGGCGATCCGAGCGGATGATATGGCTGGTTGACACATGGCTGATCTGCAATGTGGCGGTCAGTTGTTCCCCGAACATATCGTTCGAAAGGCCGCTCAGAAGCCCGACCTGAGCCCCTAATCGCCCCAATGCAATCGCGGTGTTGAAGATGGCCCCGCCGGAATGCGGTACAAACCCGTGTTCGCCTGAAACGGTCGGGGCGGCAATCATGTCGATCAGCGCTTCTCCGCAGCACAGGATCATCCTGCTGTCCTTTCCTTTGGCAGATCCATCGGGACCCTATCGCGCAAGTGCATTCTTGCAGAAATTGTTAGCGCCAACAATGCCGAACTCATCCTGTTCCGAGACATAGACATTCATGCCCTGTCGCAGCGCGTCGAACCGGCCGCCTGCATTGAAGGCGCGCAGGAAATCCTGCCCGAACAGCCAACGGTTCTTTGCAGCAACGCCGCCAACCAGAAACACACCACCTGTTGGAACCAGCGCCACCGCCAAATCCCCCATGATCGCGCCGAGATGTTCGGTAAACATACGCGCGGCTTTGACGGCGCAAGGATCCGTGCCATCCTGCGCGTCCTGCAGGATGTCCTTTGCGGATCGCACAGCGGGTTCGGCCAAACCGTGCGCCATTCCGATGGCCTGATACAGGACCGGCAGGCCCGTGCCGCTCAGGAACATCTCGGCCTCCATCACAAGACTGTCGTCGAAGAAGCATTCCGGCACGATGCGCAGGGCAGCGTCGAAGATTTCGACCTCATCGCGGTGCCTTGGCGACAGACCCATATGTCCGCCTTCGCCCGAGGCCGTGTGGAAATGCCCTTCGGACCAAATCAAAGCGCCGACGCCCAGTCCGGTCCCTGGTCCCACAACCAAACGGGTTCCCATCGGAGGCGTGCCTTCCCCTTGCAGAACCTCAACATGATCACCGGTGATTTCGGCCACCGACCATGCAGCAGCGGTGAAATCGTTGATCACAAAAGTGTGGCGCGCACCTGTGGCCTGGGCGAGTTCATCTTCGGTCAGCACCAGATTGGCGTTGGTAAAACGAATGGCACCATCCTTAACCGGACCGGCGCCTGCGGCAACCACGGCGCGCGGATCGGTGCCAATTTCATCACGCAGGCTGTGCAACGCCTCTTGTAGATCGGACAGTGTACCTGTCGGGTGTTTTTGCAGATCCGTCAGCTCTCCGTTGGTGACGACGCCCAACCGTGTGTTGGTACCGCCGATATCCGCCACAAGGTTCCAATGGGCGTGCACATGGCTTTGGGGCCTGACCCATGGCGCCGGGCGTGGCTGATCGGTTAGGACGGTCATAAGCTCTGAGTTCTGAGTATTCAGGAAAACACCTGTGATCGGCATGCTCTGCCGAAGCGCGTCTTGCACCACGTCCAGCTCACGCCCCAATTCAGTCGGGGCATCACCATCCAGCGTGACCACTAGCGGCAGGTCATGGGAATAACCCTGTTTAGCGAGGAGATTTGGCAAGTCTTGCGCCGCAAGGCCATACCAGTCCACCGGTTCAGCGATGATGGCAAGGTCGTGCTGACACGCGTCTGGCAGATGGGTGACACATTCGCCGAGCAGTGATGCAGGATAGGAGCCGCCGATGATCGCCTCCCGTACGTGGTTCAGTTCTGTGCCAATATTGGTCACGCCAAAACTGCGCATCGCTTGCACCGCATGGCCATGGGCCAGCAACTGGTGATGCAGGCTTCGCGTGTTGCTGCGTTGGTCATTTCCTTGGCTGGGGCAGAGGCCAATGGTTGCGACGCTGAACAAAAGCTCGCCGGTCCGGGCCACGACTGTTTCGGCGAAATCAGCAAAGCGTTTGGCGATGTCCCGATTGCGCCATCCGCCAAGATCTTCCAGTGCGGCGGGCAAAGTTTCATGCCCGAGCGTTATGCAGGGCCGCAGCCCGTGTTCCAGTACCAGATCAATCTGCTGCGCAAGGCGATCCAGGGCCTCGGTGTCCAGAGAGTGCCCATCCGGCTGAATCTGGTTCCAGTGAATGTGCAAGCGATAGCTGTCGAATCCTCGCGCTATCTGCGCAGGTTCGACCGCACCAAACAGGAATCCATCGGGAAAGTCTGAACGGGTGTATTTCATCATTGCAACCTGTTGGGCGTGACCTGCGCATGCCACCTAGCAGGTTATGTTAGCGTTATCTACCCTTATGATTAAGGCTGTCGGCGCGTTTGGAACACAACGTCGCAACCGTCGATCCGGATGTCCTGCCAGACGACAGGGTCTGCGTTGTAGTTGATCAGAACCTCATGGGTCGCTGTCTCGCGCCGCCGCAAACCCGGCGGCATCTGTATCATGGGCAGATTTGTCTGCGTCGCCGCCATGGCGATGATCCTTTCCCAAAGAGGCTCATCCGGGAAACCGCCCAGATACCAGAGGTTGGCATCCCCCTTTAGAACTGCCTCGCCGTTGGTAAAGCTCAGCAGGTCGGGTGCGTTTCCAGACAGGCGCTCGGCCCAATGAATAATTGCGCCGCCGCCTTGAACCGGGCGTTCGGTGCCGGGGGGCAGGGTCTCGACCAGATCGACCGAGCAATCCATGGCCGAAAGACCGGGGCGTCCGTGGTCGGGAATGCGGAATTCGGGCGTGATAGCGCCGGTGCGCGGGCCGAGGATTGCGAGTTTGGCTTTGCGCAGTTCCTGCTGCAGCTCCTCGCAGATACTCGCAAGACCGGGCGCCAGGATCAGGTTATACCCTTCGGGCAGCGGATCTGACGCAGAGAGAATATCCACGGAAAGCCCCGCGCGCCGCAGCGCCCGATAGGCCGAAAACACAAGGCGGAAATATCCAAATCCCGCGCCTTGAGGTTGCGTCTCCCACGCCCAGTCCGAGGCATAGTCGAACAGGATCGCCACCTTCGCGCGCGCGGGGGCAATCTTTCCAAGCTCGGCCAATTCATCGGCGGTCTGTCTGGCCTCGGCCAGAGCGGGGGCATCTTCCCCCCACGGAGTCAAAAGGCCCGCATGCATCTGTTCTTGCCCGAACGGCGCCTGCCGCCAGCGGAAATAGCTGACAACTTCAGCGCCATGCGCCACCGCTTCAAGTGACCAGAGGCGTACCATACCGGGCAGCGGGGCAGGGTTGTAGGGTGCCCAGTTCACCGGGCCCGGCTGTTGTTCCATCACCCACCAGCGTCCACGGCCAACCGCGCGGTAGAGGTCGTGATGAAACGCCTGCATATCCGGATCGCCCTGCTGCAGGAAAGCGGACTTGTGGGCGTCATCAGCCTCAAGCCGGTCGGACAGAAAGCCAATCGGATAACTGTCCCACGTGGCGATATCGAGGTCCTTGCCGACCTCGAAGTGATCAAACTCCAAGACCCGGCCCATATAATTGTGCAGCAGCGGCGCATCGGTCAGCGGGCGCAGCGCATCGACCTGTGCTTTGTTGAAGGCCACAACCTGATCTGAACTGAACCTGCGGAAGGCCATTACGTGGGATGGGTTGGGTTCCGTAACTGTCAAATTAGGCAGGTCGATCTGGTCAAAGCTGTTATATTCCATCGACCAGAACACATTGCCCCAGGCCTCATTCAGTGCCTGAACCGTCCCATAACGCTCCTTCAGCCAGCCCCGAAAGGCCTGCAGCGCCACGGGGCTGTAGCTGAGCGTCGTGTCGTGACAGCCATATTCATTGTCGATCTGCCACGCGACGACATGTGGATTGCGCCCATAGTGTTCGCCCATGATCCGCGCGATACGCACGCTTTCAGCAACATAACCTTCGTGGCTGAAACAGTAGTGCCTGCGCGATCCGAACTTGCGCGGGTTGCCTTGGTCGTCAAAGGCCAGCATGTCGGGGTGCTTATCCAGCATCCACCGGGGTGGCGTTGCCGTAGGTGTACCCATCACCACCTTCAACCCCGCCGTGCCCAACACCTCAACCGCGCGATCAAGCCAGTCGAATTGCAGATCGTCGGGCGTTGGCTCCAGCCGACTCCAGGCGAATTCGCCGATACGAACCCATTTCAGGCCTGCCCGCACCATACGCTCTGCGTCTTCGGACCACTGTGTTTCGGGCCAGTGCTCCGGATAATAGCATACGCCAAGTTCGGGTTTCATAAGCGGACCCTATGTTCCATCTGTCCCTGCGCAACGTTTCGCGCGCAAAGGGTCATACCGTTGGTTGGGTTTGAACTCAGGACGTCCGCGTCCAGCCCTTGTCGGGCTGAGGTGCAGAACAGAGTGGTCAGGTCATCTCCTCCGAATGCAGGGCAGGACGTGTGGAGCGCGTCGAAACCGATTGCGCGTAGAAACTGCCCGTTCACATCATAAGCGGCCACACGGCTGGCACCCCATTGGGCGATCCAGATATTGCCTTGAGCATCCACGACGGCACCATCCGGGTTCAGACCCTCTTGCGTGAGGTCGAGAAAGACAGCTGCGTCCCCTTCGGGCCATCCGGTCTGTGCGTTCAACCGCCATCGCATGACCTGTTTCGTGACAGTGTCGCAGAAATAGCCGCACGACCGATTGGGCGCAAAGCTGATCGCGTTCGAGATTGTGATGTCCCCGACCAAACACCTCAGCTCTCCCTGCCAATAGCGATAGATTGACCCGGCACCAGCCTCAGCCTGCTTGCCCATGGTGCCAATCCAGAACCCGCCCCATGGGTCGGCGCGCCCGTCATTAGAACGCGTGATCGTGTTGTCCGCCTCAAGCGGCGCTATCAGTTCTTTCTCGCCGGTTTCCAGTCCAAACCGCCAGAGCCCGGTTTCAGACGCAATCAGCAGCGTGTCGCGATCAACCCAGCCTGCGGCCGAGACATGCTCATCAAACTGCCAGACCTGCCTGTTATCCCCCTCACGCGACATCAGGCGTTTGCCGATAATGTCGAACCAGAACAATTGTTGCCGTTCAGGGTGCCACAACGGCCCTTCACCCAGTTCACAGGGGTGATCGTCAAAGATTTGGCTCATGCGATGGCCTCGTCATAGGCCGCAACGATCTGGCGGGCGCGTTCGGAGATATCCCCGACCGACATGCCGGGTTTATAAAGCGCGGACCCGATGCCAAACCCATCTGCGCTGGCCTTTATCCAGTCCCTGAAGTTCTCAGGCCCCGCTCCGCCAACCGCAAACACCTGGGTTCCGGCAGGCAAGATCGGCCGCATCGCGGCAAGACCCGAGGGTCCGGCCATGGACCCCGGAAACAGCTTCAGACCGCTCGCACCGGCCTTGAGTGCCGAAAAGGCCTCGGACGGGGTGAACACGCCGGGCCAGCTTTCAAGACCAAGGCTGCGGGTGTGAGAGATGACGTCGACGTCGCAATTGGGTGAAACGATCAGCTGACCTCCGACCGCGGCCACGGCGTCGACTTCATCCTGCTTCAGGACAGTACCCGCGCCGATCAGGGCGTTCTCGCCATATTCGCGTGCCAGAACGCCGATGCTTTCCAACGGGCCGGGCGAATTCAACGGCACTTCGATCCGGTCGATCCCGGCGTCAATCAGCGCGTGTCCGACGGCGGCGGCTTCGGGCGGGGTCAAACCGCGCAGGATTGCAATTATGGGCCGGCTCATGCGGTTTCCTTCGTCAGAGACCGGGCCTGTCGCAAACCTGCAAGAGTTGCGGTTGTGGCCTCTGCTGTTTCAACCATCGCGCCTTGTTGCTTAAGCGCTGCGGCATAGGCGTTGGTCATATCTTCTGATCCTACAATGGCCAGTTGCTGCCCCAACCAATAAGGTCGTGTCGCGGCAAGCTCCGCGCCGATCAACAGGCCGGACAATCGCGCCCGCGCAACCGACTTGCTTTGTCCATGCAACAGGTCGGCGGCGCGAAGCCCGAACAGGCGCGCAGCAAGCTGTTCCGGTTTCGACAGGGCATCAGCGACCGCTTCGCCAAAGCTATTGTCATCCCATCCGTCCCCGACCGAGTGCCGCAGGACCGATTGCCCGCGCAGCAGGTCGAACATCTCGCCCGTCATGAAGGTGCGGAAACTGATCACCTCTCCGGCGCTGATCTGCACCCATTTGGTATGGGTGCCGGGCAAACAGATGACGCCGTCCCAATTTGGATGCCCGGCTAGATAGCCAGCAATCTGTGTTTCCTCACCGCGCATGACGTCCGCAGGGTCGGATTGTTTCAGACCGGGTACGACAAAGGCGTGAATACGGGGGTCTGTATTGGGGACGCGGATCGGAGATGTTGGCACCGGGGTCGAAGGGACAGTGACATAGGGTGCCTCGACCCAGCCTTGCCGGGCTCCGACCATGCCGCAGGTGATCACGTCTACGGGGGCGGAAGGGAGCCAGGGTTCAATCAGCGCCATCAATGCCGCTTGAAAGTCGCCGCCGGCTGTTTTGGACATACCATCCTGTGATTGGGCATGGTCCAGAATGCGGTCATTCTGCATGGCCCACGCTCTCAGGCGGGATGTTCCCCAATCAACTGCGATCCAATCCGTGTTCATGTTGTCATCCCGTTGTCACCACACCACCATCAACCACCATGCACTGGCCGGTCATTGCATGGCTGGCCTTTGACGCAAGAAACAGCGTCGGTGCAACCATGTCTTCGGGTGTGAGGTGTTCTTTCAAGCATTGTCGTTCCAGATGCGCGGCCAGATCTTCGGGCGTGGCCCACATATCCAACTGCTTCTGGGTCAGCACCCAGCCCGGGGCCAGCGCATTCACCCGGATGTTCTGCGGCCCCAGTTCGCGCGCCAGTGACCGGGTCATGCCGGTGATCCCCGCGTTCGAGGTCGTGTAGATCGGATAGCCGGAGTTGCCCATCATATAGCTGATCGAGCTGAAATTGATGATCGACCCGCCCTTGTCCATTTGCCGGGCAGCTTCCTGACAGGCGAAGTAATAGGCCTTGAGGTTCACCTCAATCATCCAGTCCCAGAACTCAGAAGTGGTTTCCTTTAGCCCATGGCGTTTGTCATTGGCCGCGTTGTTGACCAGCACGTTCAGCGGACCATGCGCTTCGGCAGCCTTTTGCATTGTGGCGTGCAGAAGTTCGATATCCGTCATGTCACCCTGCAGGAACAGCGGCGTGCGGCCATGCTTGTTGCGCATTTCGTCGACAAAGGCACTGGCGTCGGAACGGCCGATGAAGGCGACATTGGCTCCTTGTGCCATGAACCCATCGGTCAGCGCGGCCCCAACGCCCGAGCCGCCGCCGGTGATATAGACCGAAGCGCCGTTCAGATCGTGGAATGTGGCGGGCTGTGTCATCAATGGCTCTCTCTGGTGACAAGGCGGGTATCTTTGCCGACAAGAAAATCAAGGTCAGCCCCCTGATCGGCTTGCAAAACGTGATCGATATACAGTTTCGCGTAGCCGCGCGTGTAGTGCGGTTCGTCCGGTTGCCATTCAGCACGGCGGGCGTCCAGTTCCTTTTGATCCACCAGCAACTCCAGCTCGCCTTTGCTGGCAGAAACACGGATGCGGTCGCCAGTTTTGACCAGCGCCAGTGGGCCGCCTGCCTGCGCCTCGGGGCTGACATGCAGGATGACGGTGCCGAAGGCGGTGCCCGACATGCGCGCGTCCGAGATGCGGATCATGTCACGCACACCATCTTTCACCAGCTTGGCCGGGATCGGCATGTTGCCGACCTCGGGCATGCCGGGATAGCCTTTGGGACCGCAGCCCTTGAGCACCAGAATGGTATTGGCCGTCACTGGCAAGTCGTCACGGTCGATATTGGCCTTCAGGTCTTCGATATTCTCGAAGACGTAAGCCTCGGCCTCGGTTTCTAGAAGCGCGTCGGTGGCGGCCGAGGGTTTCACGATGGCCCCGTTCGGCGCCAGATTGCCGCGCAGAACGCGCAGCCCGGCGGCGGGTTTTACCGGGTCATTGAACGGGCGGATGACGTCGGAGTTGAAACACTCGGCCCCCTCGTAATGGGCCGAAATATCCTTGTTCAGCACCGTTTTTGCGGGACGCAGGAAGGGTTTGAGTTCGTTCAGCACAACCGGCACACCGCCCGCATAGCAGAAATCCTCCATCAGGTATTTGCCCGATGGCATGCAGTTCACCAGCAGCGGGATATCGGACCCAAGCTCGAAATCCTTCAGCGCCAGATCCACGCCCACACGACCCGCCAGCGCCAGCAGATGCACTACCGCATTGGTAGACCCTCCAACGGCGGCATTGGTCAGGATGGCGTTTTCGAACGCCTCCTTGGTCAGAATGTCCGAGGGCTTGAGGTCTTCGTCTACCATCTCGACAATCCGCTTGCCGGTCAGATGCGCCAGCGCCATGCGGCGGGCATCAACGGCGGGCAGGGCGGCATTGGTTGGCAGGCTCATGCCCATCGCCTCGACCAGCGAGGCCATGGTGGACGCGGTGCCCATGGTCATGCAGACCCCGGCGCTGCGCGACATGCCGGATTCGGCGTTCATGAAATCCTGCAGGGTCATCTCTCCGGCCCGGACGGCCTCGGAGAACTTCCACACATCGGTGCCTGAACCGATATCCTGACCGCGATATTTGCCGTTCAGCATCGGACCGGAACTGACCACGATCGAGGGCAGATCGACCGAGGCCGCGCCCATCAACTGCCCCGGTGTGGTCTTGTCGCACCCGCCCAGCAGGACGACGCCGTCGATGCCATAGGCGCGGATGGATTCCTCGACATCCATCGCAAGCAGATTTCGGAACAGCATGGCGGTGGGCTTCATCTGCGTTTCGCCCAGCGACATGACCGGGAATTCGACCGGAAAGCCCCCGGCCTCCCACACACCGCGTTTGACACCTTCGGCGAGGTCACGCAGGCCCGAATTGCAGGGGGTCAGTTCCGACCATGTATTGCAGATGCCGATGACCGGACGGCCATCGAAAGCGTGGTCAGGGAAGCCCTGGTTTTTCATCCATGACCGATGGATGAACCCGTCCTTGTCGAGCTTTCCGTACCAGTGCTGTGAGCGGCGTTTTGTCATTTTGGCGGGGCTTTTCGTGGCTGCGGTTGGAAGTGAGTATTTGTGAAAAGATGAAGATCAGGCGGCGCGCGCCGGGCGGCACCAGTCGGGCAGCCAGTCTGCATGGGCGGTCAGAAGATCACTCACCAGATTGCGGATCTGGCGCAGGTCAAGCTCGGCTGCAGTGTGCGGGTCCATCATGGCGGCGTGATAAATGAATTCCGGGTTCTGGTCGACCAAAGCACGAACCGTCAGTTCCTGCACATTGATCTGGTTGCGCATCAGGGCGATCAGTTGTGGCGGGATATCGGTGACGACCGAGGGCTGAACCCCGTTGCCATCGACCAGACAGGGGGTTTCCACCGCAGCGCCCATGGGCAGTTGCGGGATTTGCCCAGTATTGGGCAGGTTTCCGTAAGCCGTATAAGGTGTGTCTGTTACGATGGCGTTCATCAGGTCGGCGGCAAATTCATGGCTGCGGGTCACCGCGATGTCGCGACCATCCGTCAGCGTCAGGGCCTGTTCTTTCCAACTGGCCATCTGTTCCTCGCACCGGATTGGATATTCGTCCAGCGGGATCGAGAATTGCTCGATCAGATCGGCACGTCCGTCCTTGATGAACCACGGCACGTATTCCGCCAGATGTTCCGAGCTTTCGGTGCAGAAATAACCCAGATGATCCATCACCTCATAACGTACTTTGTTGGGGCAACGCGGCATCAGAAGGGGTGGCTTGGGCAGGTGCCCGCTGGCATAGCCGCGCCGCAGGGCGGGGTAAAGATCGCGGCCCTCATGGTCTAAACGCAGGAAAAATGCGACGTGGTTGACGCCTGCGACCTTGTAGCGGATCTCGTCTTTGGGCAGGTCCAGGTCATGGGCCAGTTCCTCGACTGTGTTCTGGACGGAATGGCACAGGCCCACCTGCTTCAAGGCCGGAAACCGTTCCGCCAGCGCCCATGTGTTTATCGCCATCGGGTTCACATATTGCAGCAAGGTCGCATCGGGGCACAGTTGCATCATGTCCTGCGCCACATCCCAAAGCACCGGAACCGTGCGCAGCCCGCGCATGATGCCGCCAACGCCCAGCGTATCGGCAATGGTCTGGCGCAACCCGTATTGCTTGGGGATCTCGAAATCGGTCACCGTACAGGGCCTGTAGCCGCCAATCTGGAAGGCGGTGATGACGAAATCCGCCCCTTCCAGCGCCGCGCGTCGGTCCGTGTGGGTAGAAACCGTCGCGCCAGTGCCAACCGAGCGGATCATGGCGCGGGCCACCGCCTCGCTTTCGGCAAGGCGCTTCGCATCGATATCCATCAGCGCAAAGTGGCTGTTGGCAAGGGCCGGGGTCAGCAGTGCATCGCCCACGATATTCTGCATGAAGATCGTCGAACCTGCACCGACAAAGGCGATCTTGGTCATAGGGCAAACCTTTGGCTTGACGTTATTTTACGGCACCGAGGGTCAGGCCTGCGATGAAATGTTTCTGCATCAGGAAGAACATGGCCACCGGCGGCAGAGCTGCGACGATTGAACCGGCGCTCATCAACTGATAGGCGGCGCGGAATTGCGCATTAAAGCTAGTGATCCCGGCCGTCACTGGCTGGCTTTCGGCGCCCTGGGTCAGCACGACGGCCCAGAAATAGTCGTTCCAGATGAAGGTAAAGATCAACACACTGAGCGCCGCAATGGCAGGCTTCATCAGCGGCAGAACCACATACCAGAAGATGCGCCATTCGCTGATCCCTTCCACCCGCGCGGCCTCGATCAATTCAAAAGGCAGGGCGCGGATGAAGTTGCGCATGAACAGGGTGCAGAATCCGGTCTGGAACGCGATGTGGAACAGCACCAGACCGGTTTTGGTGTTGTAGAGGCCCAGTTCCAGCGTCAGATCGCGTACCGGCACCATAAGGATCTGGAAGGGCACGAAATTGCCCGCGACGAACATGAAGAAGATCCACAGGTTCGATTTGAACTTGTAGATGCCCAGGGCAAACCCGGTCATACAACTGAGCGCAACGGCTCCGATCACGGTCGGTATGGTGATCAGGAACGAGTTCAGCAGGTACCGCGGCATGTCCGAGTTGAAAAAGACCTGCCCATAGTTGAACGCGCCTTCAAAACTGGAGGGCATCCCCCAATAGTTGGCGTTTGTAAAGTCAGCCGCGGGTTTGACCGAGAACAGGGCGACCGCCAGCAGCGGGCCCAGCCACAGCAACAGAGCGAGCGGCAGCATAGCCTGATAGGTGATCTGCGCCGCGCGGGGTTGTTTTTCGATGGGTGTGGGAAACATCTCAGTGCCCCTTCTCTTCACGGTACATCGACCACAGGAAATAGGCGATGAAGCAGAGCATGATGAGGAACAGGATCACCGCGATGGCCGCCCCGTAACCCATGCGGAAACCGTATTCGGACAAGGCGACTTCGAACATGTAATAGGCCAGCACGCGGGACGACCCGAACGGCCCGCCCTGGGTCATGATCGAGATCAGGTCGAACGACCGCAGCGCGCCGATGATGGTGACCACGAAGGCAATAAAGGTGGCCGGGCGAAGTTGCGGCAGGATGATGTGCCACAGCATCCGCCAGCCTTTGGCGCCATCCAGACGTCCAGCCTCGATCTGTTCGGGGTCCACCGCGTTCAGGCCGGTGAGATACAGGATCATGCAATACGCCGTTTGCGGCCAGAGGCCCGCGAAGATGATGCCATAGGTCACGAACCTTTCGTCGCCCAGCACATTCAATGGTCCGAGACCAAAGAAACCAAGGAACTCGTTCAGCAGGCCAAAGGTCGGGTCGTAGAACCACGTAAACACAAGACCGACAACGACCTGAGAGATTACGAATGGAAAGAAGAACAACGACTTGTACAGGCGAATGCCCCACACCGTCTGGTTCAGGAACAGCGCGATGAACAGACCCGCCGGGATCGCGGCCAGATAAAGGATCAGCCAGATCAGGTTGTTTTTCAGCGAAATATAGAAGGCATCCTGATCGATCCATTCCCAATACAGGTCTTCGTAGTTGCGGAACCCCACATATTCGGCCGCGCCCAGACCGTCCCACTCGTAAAGCGACAGGTTGAAAGACTGGAAAACCGGGATGATCACATAGACCATGAAGAACAGCAGACCGGGGGCCAGAAACAGCCAGGGCGCAATGCGCTGTTGGTTGCGGTGGAACCAGCTTTCCTGTTCTGGGACGTCTGCGGCAATGGTCATGGCGGCATTCCGGCTGAGGGGTGGCGGGCTGAAGCCCGCCCTACGTTTTTGGTCTGGTATAGGCCGGGCTTCAGCCCGGCCCTGTTCGTTTAGTTGTCGTAGATACGCTGGCGCGCGCGCTCCAGCTTGGCCAGGATACGGTCGGCATTGTCAGGCTTGACCATGAACTCCTGAAAGCCTTCCATCGACACCTTGGCCATTTCCGCCGGTGCGTCACGGTCCCAGAACTGGGCAACGCCGCCCGGGCTGTTCGACGACAACATGGTAAAGCCCTGCTGCAGGAACTTGTCGTCATCCACCGCCGATTGCGCATTCACCGGCAACTGGCCGAGATTTGCGCCATTGTTGATCTCGGTCTGTTCGTCCGCCGAAACAACAAAACGCAGGAACTCACGCGCGGCTTCCTTGTTTGAGGCATTGGCCGGAATGTGGAACGTGTCCGTCGGCGCATCTTCGGCCAGTTCGACATCGGGGTTGATGGCAACGAACTGGTAGAAATCCAGTTGGTCATCACTCAAGCCCGCCTCACGCAGAGGCGCCACCGCGAAGTTGCCCATCAGATAAGCGGCGGCTTCGCCGTTGACCATGAAGGGCAGAGCCTCTTGCCAGCTATAGGTCTGGTGGTTGTCGATGAACGCACCCATGTCGATCAGCTGTTTCCAGTTGGCGAAGGTCTGTTTGACCCGGTCATCCTCCCAACTGATTTCGCCATTGGCGAGTTGGTTGTGGAAGTCGAACCCGTTGGTGCGCATGTTCAGATAGTCGAACCAGCCGCCTGCGGTCCACAGGAACTTGGTCCCGATGGTATAGCAGGCACGGCCGGAATCGACGATCTTCTGACAGTTGGCCAGTTCCTCTTCCCAGGTGGTCGGCTCGGACAACCCCAGTTCGTCAAAGATGTCTTTGCGATAATAAACGCCCCACTGGTAGTAGGTATAAGGTACGCCCCATTGCTTGCCGTCGATGGTCATCGCACCTTTGGTCGAGGCCAGATTGTCAGCGATTGCAGGCTCGGCCCACAGGTCGGATACATCTTCGAACAGTCCCGCCTCGACATAAGGCTTCATCCGGTTGGCAGCGTACCATGTGGCCACGTCAGGGGTGTCGGCGGTCAGAAAGTTACGGATTTGAGTCTTATAGGCCTCGCGATCGATCACTGTGGTTTCGATGGCCAGATCCGGATGCTGCTGCTGGAACCGTTCGATCATCGCCTCCATCGTCGCGCGTGGCGCCGGGTTCGATGTGTCGAGGAAAATGCGCAGCTCGCCGGTCAGCTCGGCGGATGCCGGGATGGCAAGCGCGACACTCATGGCCAGAGCAGCCGTCGTACGCTTGAAGATGGAATGCATGGTTTCCTCCCTTTTGCTTCCATTCTGGTTTATATAGTTTCAAATAATGAAACCTTGTTTTATATATTGAAAACTACACATCGACTCAGCTAGTCTTGTCAAGACCAACGTGGCCACGCCACGTGAAACCGGAGGAGCACAGGCACCCGTGTCAGGTGACGGAACAATAGGAAAAGCATGTGATGTGCTGGATCAGGTGGCGTCGTTCAAACGTCCGGTGCGCTTTGGCGAATTGCTGGAAAGCAGTGCATTTCCGAAGGCAACGCTCTATCGCTTTCTGCAGTCGCTGACCAATCAGGGCATGCTGAGCTATGACCCCGAACGTCAGAGTTATTCGCCGGGAATGCGGCTGGTCCGCCTCGCGCATTCGGCCTGGACCCAGAACTCGCTGGCTCCTATCGCGCGGCCATTTCTGGATGCGCTGAGCGAAGAGACCGGAGAGACTGTGCATTTGGCTCAACTCGATTCGGGGCAGGTGCTGTATGTTGACAAGCGCAATGCGCAGCGACCGATCGAGATGTATTCCGAGGCCGGGAAAGTGGGGCCCGCATATTGCACGGGTGTCGGAAAGGCGATGATGGCCTTTTTGGAAGACGACCCGCTGCAAAAAACGATCTCACAGCAAAGCTTTCATCGGTTCACCGACAAAACGCTGACCTCGGAAGAGGCGCTGCGGACCGATCTGGCGCTGATCCGGGGCCGGGGTTACGCGGTGGACGATGAAGAACATGAGCCCGGCATCATCTGCGTGGCCTGCCCGATCCTGACCCCCGGCGGTCGTGTGCTGGGCGCGCTGTCGGTGACCGGATCAACCAGTCGGATGAATTTCGAACAGCTGGAAGCATGGGTGCCTCGTGTCCGGCAAGTTGCCGAGAAAATCGGAGCCGAAGCGCAGGCATGGCGGTTTCCCGAAAGCCAGAAGAACAGGATACAAGCGACATGACAGGTGTAACGCTAAAAAACGCGATCAAGCGCTATGGACAGACTCAGGTCATTCACGGGATTGATCTGCAAATCGAAGATGGTGAGTTCTGCGTTTTCGTTGGTCCTTCGGGTTGTGGCAAATCCACGTTATTGCGGATGATCGCGGGGCTTGAGGAAACTTCGGACGGCGAGATTCATATCGGTGCGCGTGATGTCACGCATATGGACCCGGCCAAGCGCGGGGTGGCGATGGTGTTCCAGACCTATGCGCTCTATCCGCATATGACGGTCGCTGAAAATATGGGCTTTGGCCTGCGGATGAACGGTGTCGCGAAGGCCGAGATTGACCAGAAGGTTCAGGAAGCCTCGGGCATTCTGAAGCTGGACCAGTATCTGAAACGCAAGCCCAAAGCGCTATCCGGTGGGCAGCGGCAACGGGTGGCCATCGGTCGCGCCATCGTGCGCGGGCCCGAAGTGTTCCTGTTCGATGAACCGCTTTCGAACCTCGACGCCGAATTGCGGGTCGAGATGCGGGTTGAAATCGCGCGCCTGCACAATGAAATCGGCGCGACAATGATCTACGTGACGCATGATCAGGTCGAGGCGATGACCATGGCCGACAAGATCGTCGTGCTGCGCGATGGTCGAATCGAACAGGTCGGTGCTCCGATGGATCTGTATCGCGACCCCGACAACAGGTTTGTCGCCGGATTTATCGGGTCGCCTGCGATGAATTTCCTGGAATGCGATGTGGTTGACGGCACCGTGCGCCACCCCGCTTTGTCCGAGGCAATCCCGGTTACCAACAGCGTGCCGCCGGGTGCTTCAAAAGTCACGCTGGGTATTCGGCCCGAACACATACAGGTGGATCGCACCGGCGATACCTGTACGGTCGACCTGACCGAAGCGCTTGGCGGCGTTTCGTACTCCTATCTGTTGACGCCCAGTGGCGACAAACTGATCGTTGAAGAGCGCGAAGACCAACGCAGCAAGACCGGGGAACGCATTGGCATCTCATTCCGTCCGGAACGTGCCATGCTGTTTGATCCGGAGACCGGTCAACGGTTGCGCTGAATTACCAGCCACAACTTCTTCGAATGGTACCGTGCCGGAAGAGTGTGAAAATCTATTGATAGATTTTGTATCCAATATCCGATACTGGAGAATCGTGCGCCTGTTCAATGGAGACCCCACGATGCCAAGCAACATTTTCACCGGTACAATGCCCGCCCTGATGACCCCTTGCACGCCCGGTCGTGAGCCGGATTTCGATGCGCTGGTCCGCAAAGGGCAAGAGATGATCGCGGCCGGGATGTCGGCGGTTGTCTATTGCGGCTCGATGGGGGACTGGCCGCTGCTGACCGATGCGCAGCGGATGGAAGGGGTTGAGCGCCTCATTGAAGCAGGTCTGCCTGTCGTTGTGGGAACCGGTGCGATCAATACCAAATCTGCGGTAGCCCATGCCGCTCATGCGCAGAAGATGGGAGCGGCGGGGCTGATGGTGATTCCACGCGTTCTGTCGCGTGGTAGCTCTCCGACAGCGCAGAAGAACCATTTCAAAGCGATCCTCGAGGCCGCGCCGGATGTGCCCGCGATCATCTATAACAGCCCCTATTATGGGTTTGCCACACGGGCCGATCTGTTCTTTGCCTTGCGCGCCGAGCATTCAAATCTGGTCGGCTTCAAGGAGTTTGGCGGCAAGGCTGATCTGCGCTATGCCGCTGAGAACATCACCAGCCAGGATGATCAGGTCACGCTGATGGTCGGCGTTGATACCGAGGTTTTCCACGGTTTCGTCAACTGCGGTGCAACCGGTTCGATCACGGGGATTGGAACTGCGTTGCCGCGTGAGGCGCTTTTGCTGGCCGCGCTCTCTCAGAAAGCCGCCACAGGTCACGCCGAAGCCCGCCAGCGCGCGCAGGAACTGACCGAAGCGATCCACGTTCTGTCCAGCTTCGATGAAGGCCCGGATCTTGTGTTGTATTACAAGCACCTTCTGGTGCTGAACGGTGAAGATGAGTATCGCCTGCACTTCAATGAATCCGACGCGCTGACCGACGCGCAGCGAAACTATTGCGAACAGCAATATGACCTTTTCCGCAACTGGTTCTCCGATTGGTCGAAGCAGGGCGGAGTGATCGCTGAATGCATGTAATCGACAGCCACACCGGGGGTGAGCCGACACGGGTCATTCTGGACGGCGCCCCTGATCTGGGCACCGGGCCGCTGGCTGTTCGGGCGCGGCGGCTGGCTACCGAGCATGAAGGATTCTATCGCTCGGTCATGCTGGAACCGCGCGGGCAACCCGCCATGGTCGGTGCATTGCTGGTTGAGCCGACGGACCCTTCCTGCGTGACGGGCGTGATCTATTTCGATGTGGATGCTGTGCTGGGCATGTGTGGGCACGGCACCATCGGTATGGCCGTGACGCTGGCGCATATGGGGCGGATCGGTGTCGGAGAGCATCGCATCGAAACACCAGCCGGTGTCGTGACGGTCGAACTGCATGACGCCAATACGGTCACCGTGACAAATATCGAAAGCCGTCGAGTGCGGCAGAGCGTGTCGCTGGACGTGCCCGGCCACGGATCGATAACCGGAGATATCGCCTATGGCGGCAACTGGTTCTTCATTGTCGATCCCAGCCCGATCCCGGTGATGCCTGGGAATATCGATGCGCTGACCGAATTGTCGATTGCGATCCGCGAATCCTCAATCGCCGCCGGGGCAGGGGGCGAGGAGGGCGAGCCTGTGGACCACGTGATCCTGCAGGGCCATTCCTCCAGCGGCGCGCATAGCCGCAACTTTGTACTGTGCCCGGACGACAACTATGACCGCTCGCCCTGCGGGACGGGCAGTTCAGCGCGGCTGGCGTGTCTGGCCGCGGATGGTCTGCTGAAGCCCGGGTGCGAGATCGTGCAGGAAAGCGTGATTGGCAGTTCCTATCGTTTGTCTTATCAATCAGGCCCGAATGGCGGCGTGATACCGCAGATCACCGGACAGGCCTATGTCATGTCCGAAGCCAAGCTGATCTTTGATCCACAAGACCCGTTTCGCACAGGGATCGAAACATGACTGAAGTGACCATCATCGGGGCTGGGGTGATCGGCATCACCACCGCTCTGGAGTTGCAGCGCCGGGGGCATCAGGTCCGCGTGTTGGACCGAAAAGGCGTTGCTGCCGAAACCTCGGCGGGTAACGCGGGGGCCTTTGCCTTCACCGAAGTCGAGCCGCTGGCCACGCCCGGCATCATGCGCAAAGCGCCCAAATGGCTGCTTGATCCGCTGGGGCCGCTTTCGATACCGCCGTCTTATGCCCTGAAGATTGCGCCATGGATGTACCGGTTCTGGCGCGCCAGCAGCCGAAGCCGGTATGAGAGCCTGCTGAATGCACAGGCGCAACTTATGGACTTGTCGTCGGCCGCGCTCGAGCGGCTGATCTCTTCGGTTGATGGCGAGGGGATGATGCAGCGCGACGGGCAAATGCAGTTGTATGAAAGCGAGGCGGATTTCCGCGCCAGCCTGCCCACATGGGAACTGCGCCGCCGCCATGGGATCGAATTTGAACTGCTGGAAAGCACCGCTGCGATTGCCGAGAAACAACCGGGTCTCAGCCCGCGTTTCACCCATGCGGGGTTCACACCGAACTGGTTGAATACGGTAGACCCCAAAGCCTGGGTCGAGCATCTGGCGAAGGCGTTCCGGGATCGTGGCGGGCAGATCGAACAATGCGACATCCGCGCCCTGGTGGCTCGTGAAGATGGTGTTGGGATCGTCCATGCCGACGGCAAGATCACGACCCCGCGCGCCATCATCGCTGCCGGCGCATGGTCGCATCATCTGACAAGGACGCTGGGTGATCACATCCCGCTTGAGACCGAGCGTGGATACAATACGACCCTGCCCGAGGGTGCTTTTGACTTGCGGATGCATCTGACTTTCTCGCGCCACGGTTTTGTTGCCACCCGGATCAACGGCGGGGTTCGCATTGGCGGTGCGGTCGAACTCGGCGGTCTGAAATTGCCTCCGAACTATAAACGCGCGGATATTCTGCTACAAAAGGCGACGCAGTTTTTGCCGGGCCTCAAAACCGAAGGCGGCACGCAGTGGATGGGCTTTCGGCCTTCGATGCCGGACAGCATTCCGGTGATCGGGCAATCGGCAAAGTCTGCAAACGTGATCTACGCCTTTGGCCATGGGCATCTCGGACTGACCCAATCGGCCGGAACGGCGGAATTGATCGGCGCGTTGATCGACGATCAGACGCCTGCGATTTCTTTGCAACTGTACTCTGCCAATCGTTTTTGAGGGAGGTGCCATGTGTTGCTTCATGCTGAACAAACCGCGTAAGGGTTCATTCCCGCATTCTAGTCCGCTGAGCAACACCCGGGGCGAATGACATGGGACCCAAGCGCGCCATAACCCGGCAAAGCCTGCCCGAAGTAATCGCCAGTGACCTGCGCGAACGGATACTCAGCGGCGATCTGTCCGAGGGGGAAACCATCCGGCAAGAGGCATTGGCCGAAGAGTACGATGTGTCTCGCATGCCTGTACGTGAGGCTCTGAAACAGTTGGATGCCGAGGGGTTGGTCGTGTTGACCAACAATCGTGGCGCCTCGGTCACTGAACATTCGCTGAATGAGATTGCCGAGATTTTCGACCTGCGGGTCCTGCTTGAGGTGGATCTGTTCCGCCGCGCCATTCCCGCCATGACCACCGTGGAATTTGCCGAATGCAAGGACATCTTGCAGCAGATGGAGGCCTCGTATGACGCCAATGATGTCGGCCAATGGGGCGCGCTGAACCATCGTTTTCATGCGGCGCTTTACGCTGCAGCGGGGCGTGGCCTGACCAATGATCTGCTGTACCGCGTGTCACTGCAATCTGATCGCTATGTCCGCATGCATCTGAGCGTGAACCAGCAGCGCAGCGCGGCGCGCAAAGAACATCGGGAGCTGTTGCAACTGGCGCAGGCCGGTCAGACAGACGCGGCCTGCGCTTTGCTTGCGGCGCATATCGGGCGAACCAAGGAAGAACTCATTACTCTGATGACAGCCCGCCGCGCCGCAGGGTCTCAGCCCTCCTGAGTGAACATCAGGCGCGCTGTGACTGGAACGGTGCGAGTGATGCTGGGCAATTGTGCCAGTTCCATCAGCTTGTCGACGCCGGGGGTCACGCCAGCATCTTCGGTGCTGATAAAGACCATGTCATTGGTCGAAACCATGACGGACTCCTCGCTGACGCGCAGGATGAACAGATCGGTGTAGAAATCGACATCGGTGCCGACCAGCGACAGTTTCGCATCCACCTCCATCACGGTGGTCTCACCCACGGCCAGTTTCGAGACCGTGTCCATGTCGATCTGTGCCGACAGGGTCGCCGTGGCCGCTTTGCGGAATACATGTTCGATCATCCGTTCGTTGCGAATATCGATATTGGTCTCGACCGACGACAGGTCGATGTCGATCTCGACCTTGCCGTCTTCGGTGACATGGCCCGAGAGGTTCGAGAAGGAATTGACCTCGCCCACATCCTCGATTTTCACTGTGCCATAAGCCAGATGCGAGGCATCCGGGTTTAATGACCAATTGGCTGCAAGTACCGGCGTTGCAATAATTGCCGACGCAATCGTGAATGTTCTCAACAGAAGTTTCATTTCATTCCTCCAGAGTCTGTGTCAGTTCAGACCAAGCGGGCCCGGTCCCATATCTAACAAACACAGGTAGGTCGCGTTTTATTCGATGAGTGTTGAAATGAGTTCCGAACAAGCCGTGCGCGGCGCAATCCAGGCACATTCGAAACGGGTCTGGCGGTTCGGGCTTGCTTTGTCGGGGGCGTCGGATATCGCGGATGATCTGTTGCAGGCCACGGCGCTGCGGGCGCTGGAGAAACACCATCAGGTGACGTCCTATGACCGGTTGGACAGTTGGTTGATGACAATCTGCCGCTCGATCTGGCTGAACGAAATCCGGGCGCGTTCGGTTCGCAAAGCGCAGGCGCTGTCGGTAACACCTGAATGTGAACTGGTCGCATCCGGACCCGATTCAGAAACGAATATTTTCGCTGCTCAGGTGTTTACTCAAGTGATGCAACTGCCAGAGGCTCAACGTGAGACAGTAATGCTTGTGTTTGTTGAAGGATACAGCTACCGCGAAGCTGCTGCCATGCTGGACGTTCCCATCGGTACGATCATGAGTCGATTGTCCAATGCCCGGCAGAAACTGAAATCCGTGATGCTTCACGACGCAGGTGGCATCGCTCGACGGAGTGGCAGATGAAGTTTTCAGACGAGACGCTTCTGGCCTATCTGGAAGGCAATCTGGACGAGTCCGAGGCTCGGGCCATCGAAGATGCGCTGGCCGATGACCCGGAGCTCGAATTCCGACTGATGGCGCTGGATCCGTTTGCCGCAGCGGTTCAAAAGGCGTTTGAGGGGCTTCCCGCCGAGGCACCTGAAATCGAATTGCCCGCGCCCACGGTAACGCAGACGTCTTCGGGTCCGCTACGCTTGCTGGCCGTGGCAGCTTCGGTGTCGGTTATCGCAGTTTCGGCAACCTTCTGGGCCACGCGACCGGCCGAGCTGGGCTGGGCGGAACAGGCCGCGATCTATCAGTCCCTTTATGTGCCGGAAACCATTGCGTCTCTGGATAATTCACCCCAGGCGCTGGATGCACAGTTTGCCCGGGCCGAGGCCGAACTGGGGCGGTCGCTGAACCGCGATGTGCTGGAAACGCTGCCCGGGCTTGACCTGAAGCGGGCTCAGGTATTGTCATTCAACGGCAAGCCTTTGATTCAGATCGTTTTTGCCGATGCGCAGGGACGCCCCTTTGCGTTCTGTATTATCCGTCAGGGTGGCGACGCTCCTGCCAAGGATGTAAATCTTGCCGTGCTCAGCGGTCTGGCGACAGCCACCTGGGCGGGCGACGGCTATGGCTATATGCTGCTGGGCAATAATCCGCAGACCGATCTGAACAGCGAGCTGAGCATCCTGACCGATATCTTCACGGGGTGATCGGGCGGAATATCTCTTGTGAACCGCGCCAAATGGTCGAAGAATAATGGCCATGACGCCGAAACCCCTGACGCCGGATACGGATGAAGAGGCCCCCGAAGAGGGGCCTCGCAGCATCTACGACACCGATCCACCCGAGGAAGAGGATCTGTGGTTTCTTCCCCCTGCTGACGAGGAAGACCCGGAAGACCTGCTGACCCCGGGGCTAAGGCCTCAGCAGAACCTGCTTTTCGATGTAAGAGACTGGCGCGCAGCACAGTCTGAGCTTTCGGCCGAACTTGCAGATCTCGCCCTGACCTTCGGGGCGCTGGATGAACGATTGCGCGCGGGCCCGGTGGGGTGGGGGCATCGGTTGGCGTTGATGGAGGTCTCGGATCTGGGCTGGTGGACCGGCGACCGGATCGGCGTTGATCGCCTTGCGCTTTGGACCGGCCTACGGATCGGCTCGACAAGCGATGACGTGCAGGCCCTTTATCGGGCAGGCTGGGCGGTACGGCGTTTGACTTCGGGGGCAACCCCTTCGGAAGGCGGGTGGGAGGCCGGGCTTACCGCTTTCCTCGACCGTCAGGCGCAGGGGATCGAGGAAGTGCCAGAATCGGTTGCCGATTTGGCCGAGGTTATGCGCAGCGCCGATGGTGTCCATCCGGTGACCCAGGCAGCGATTGGATTTCACGCATGGCGCGCGTTTTCAACGGGCATCGGTCAGGACACCGAGGCCGCCATTGTCGCGAACCGTCATGCCGCCTCGATGGGCCGGGGCGGGGCCGTGTTCATGCCGCTGGCTTTGTCCGGACCAGGTGCGCTGCGCGGGGCCGGTACTGTCGAAGAAAAACTGTCGGCCTGGGTGGGCGGCGCAGGTCAGGCCGCGCTTGCGGCCCTGCTTCATCTGGATCGGATAAGCGCCTGGGAGGCGCGCGCGCGCGAAGCAACATCCGATCTGAGCGGCCGCACGCCACCCGTCCTGATCGACGTATTGACCGCCTGGCCGATGGTTTCGGCACCGCTGGCCGAAGAGTTGACGAAATCCTCGCGCGCCGCCGTGCAGCGCAACCTGATCACATTCACCAAAAGAGGCCTGATCCGCGAGGTGACAGGGCAGGGACGTTACCGAGTCTGGACCGCAGATTTGTGACCGCCCGACCCACAGGGTCAAGCGGCCCGAGCCGTCAGAACCAGCGGCCAACTGCTATAAGTGTCGGCGGCACGGCTGCCGCGTCTGATGTCACTGACATGATCTGACAGGTGACCTGGGTCTCTGACGGTGTGTCGAAGCCAACGAACCGGGTGAGCGCGCCGCCATTGCCGCTCAGAGCAGGTGTGGTGCCGCTGGCAAAGACCATCGGGAAATCCCAGGTTGTGGTTGAGCTGGTGTACAGGGCCCCTGCGGTGACGGTGCATGTCACCGCGCTCATGGTAACCGAACAAATCTGGGTTCCATCGGCAAAGCGTACATAATCCCCACCCGCCGTGCTGCCGCGTTCGATAACGGCACCGCCGGGGGTTCCTCCGCTTTCGGATACGGTGCCCAACAGATTACCAGGCCCATAGCCATAATCTGCACGCATCAGGCGACCCGGGGTGGTGTCTTCGGCACTGTTCTGCACCGCCGCGCCGCTTGCCACGCCGGTCGCGGCATCAATCCGCAGCGCATCGGTCCAACTGCCGCCATCTGGAGACACCTTGATCGAGAAATCGGTGCTGCCGGACAGACCCATCTCGGCATGGCCGGTCCAGTTTGACTGAAACAGCAGCGACGCGGTATCCCCCGTGCCTGCCTTGTTGACCTTCAACTGGTGCCCGGCACCTTCATGGGTCAGCAACGTGGCGGGGCTGCGCACAGCCAGTCGGTTGGTACTGTCAGAGTTGGTTGTAATCCCCACACCGGTCAGGTTCTGCGTGCTTATGGGCGGATCGATCCATGCGGCCCCGTCCCAAACTTTGATCAGGCCCGAACTCTGATCCCAGACGCGCCACCCGGTGTTCGGCGTCACAAAATGCCAGGCGTTATCAACCCATGCCGCCAGCTGGCCTGCATGTCCGTTCCAATCTCCGGTCGGGGCAGCGCCCAGGGCATGGACTTCTCCCTGATCCGGTACAGCGGGCGGTGTTGTTGCGTTTAGCGAAGAAACACTCAGTTGAACGGCCAGATCCAGCGCCAGCAGCGCCTCGTTATGGGTGACATGTTTCTGGGCTTGCGCGGGTTGCAGATAGGGCAGGTTCAATCGGGGTGAGTTCTGTGGCACGGGCGTCCTCCTGTGGCTGTCGGTCCGACGATGATTGCGCGCCACACTGCCGTGATCCGCGTGAATCCCGCCTGACCGGGCCGAACGCCCGATTTGTCGGTTGTTAACGAAGACTGCCGTTAATCGCGGGCATAGATATCTTCATAGCGAATGATATCGTCCTCACCCAGATAGGTCCCGGTCTGTACCTCGATCAGTACCATCGGAACCTTGCCTGGATTGACCATCCGATGCACGGCCCCCAGCGGCACATAGACCGACTGGTTTTCGGAAACCAACTGCACCTTGTCATCAATGGTGACCTCAGCCGTTCCTTCCACAACGATCCAGTGTTCCGACCGATGGTGATGCGATTGCAGGCTGAGCGAAGCGCCGGGATGGACGTGGATGCGTTTGACCTGAAACCGGTCGCCAATCACAAGGCTCTCAAACCAGCCCCATGGGCGGTGATCAACAGGCAGAGATTCCGCTTGCTTCGCGCCTTTGGCCTTCAAAGCCGCAACCGCCTGTTTCACGTCCTGCGCCCGGTCCATGCTGGCCACGAGCACCGCGTCAGGCATTGCAACGGTGATCACATTCTCAAGCCCCATTGCGACAACTTCCTGTGCCGGGGATTCTGACCGCACCAGCACGTTGCGGCAATCGATGGCGGTCACTTCGCCCGAGGTTGCGACGCCATTTGCATCGGGATTGCCCAACTCCTGCACTGCAGACCAGCTGCCCACATCGGACCACCCGGCGGCATAGGGAATGACGCTCAGATTGTCGGCTTTTTCCATCACCGCGTAGTCGATTGAGATGTCTTCGACCGTCGCCCAAGCTTCTGGGTTAAGCCTCAGGAACCCCAAATCGGTCTGCGCCTGCTCAACTGCGGAACGGACCGGGGCCACCAAGTCCGACGCATGTTGTTCAAACGCTTTCAGGATGTCCTGCACGGCAAACAGGAAGATACCCGAGTTCCAAAGATAGCTGCCCTCGGCCATCATCGCCTTGGCATTCTCCAAATCGGGTTTCTCGACAAATCGGTCCAAGGGAACGGCCGCGCCGGTGGCGTCAGGTGTATGACGCAACTTGAGATAGCCATAACCGGTCTCGGGCCGGTCGGGGGCGATGCCGAAAGTTACCAGATCGCCACGCTCGGCGATTGCGCGGGTGCCCTCGGCCACGGCCGCGTAAAACGCCGAAGCGTCGGGGATCACATGATCCGATGGGGCCACAAGCATCACCGCCTCCGGGTCGACTGATGCAAGATGTAGCGCGGCGGCCAGAACAGCAGGGGCGGTATTGCGCCCCTCGGGCTCGATCAGGATGGGGCCAGGATCAATGCCGATGGCCATCAGCTGCTCGGGCACCACAAAGCGAAAAGCTTCGTTGGTCAGAATCAACGGCTTGCCATAAGGGGCGTCATCAGGGCCGCTCATTCGATTGGCGCATTGCTGCAATAGACTGGTTTCACCAATCAGCGATACAAACTGCTTGGGATAGCTTTTGCGTGACAACGGCCAAAGCCGTGTACCAGAGCCGCCACACAGGATGACCGGATAGACCTTGCTCATGATGGCTGCTCCCTCAGACCGGATCTTGTTATTGGGCTGCCCGGTCCGAAGCAACGATGTCGTGCAGATATCCGCTCAGATCGTCCCGCAAATCGTCACGATCCAGTGCAAACGAAACGGTTGCCTGCAGGAAGCCCGCTTTTGAACCGCAGTCGAACCGCCGACCATCGAACTTGTAGCCAAAAACCGGTACACCGTTGGCGATATCCTCGGCAATTGCGTCGGTCAGCTGGATTTCCCCGCCGCTGCCCGCTTTCTTTTGGTTCAGGTTGTACAGAACCGATGGGCGCAGAATATAGCGACCGATCACGGCAAGGTTTGAAGGGGCCTCTTCGGGTTTTGGTTTTTCCACCATGCCCCGTGCCCGGACAACGGTGCCTACATTTTCACCGGTATCCAGAACTCCGTAAGAGCTTGTCTTCTCGTTCGGAACTTCCATCGCGGCCACCATATTGCCGCCGGATTCCTCATAGGCTTCAACCATCTGTTGCAGGCAGGGTTTGTCTGCGGCGATCACGTCGTCAGGCAGCATGACGGCAAAGGGTTCATCCCCGATAAGGCGCCTTGCGCACCATACCGCATGACCCAGCCCCAGCGCCTTGTGTTGCCGGATATAGGCGATCGCGCCGCTTTCCATGTTGGTCTTGTTCAGAACCTCAAGAAGTTCGTCCTTGCCCTTTGCTTTCAGATCTTGTTCCAGCACCAGATTGTGGTCGAAATAATCCTCAAGCGCAGATTTGCCGCGCGACGTCACGAAGATGAATTCCTTGATCCCGGCCGCGCGGGCTTCGTCGATGGCATATTGGACCAAAGGGCGGTCAACCAATGTCATGATTTCTTTTGGCACCGATTTGGTCGCCGGCAGAAAGCGCGTACCCATTCCTGCAACCGGGAAAATCGCCTTGGTGACCTTGCGTGTCATGTTACCTCTCAAATTCGATGCTTTGCCGGCAGGTCGTATCAGCGCCGGCGCCTCCACATAAATCTTAAATCCGTATCAATCAATCGCCCCAGGCAGGAACAGCGTGGGCCGGTTAAAACTTGCCATCAACATCAGGCCAGAGTCAAAAGCAAACCAGACCAGCAGAAAAGCAACACCCCCGACCTGAGACAGAATCGGGGGTGCTCAGAGCGTCAGCCGTTGGCCATGATGGTTTCAAGCGAGTCATGTTCTGCAACGAAATGATCCGGCGCGACTTCGCTGAGTTGCGGGACATAATCCATCTGACCCGTCGACAAACGGCTGGGCAAGAACCGCAGCGCTGCCTTCGGGTCCATTGGTGAGGGCAATTCTCCCGGCAATTTAAGCCTTTGACGGCTGCGTTCGACATCCGGATCGGGAATAGGTACAGCCGAGATCAGCGACTTGGTGTAGGGGTGGATTGGATCTGAACAGATCACCTCACCATCGCCCAGCTCGACGATGCGACCCAGATACAGAACCATGATTCGGTTCGAGATCGCCCGTACAACCGACAAATCATGGCTGATGAAGATCATCGAAAGGCCGAATTCCTGTTGCAGTTCACGCAACAATTCGACGATTTGGGCTTGAATGGACACGTCAAGCGCCGAAACTGCCTCGTCACAGATGATCAGTTTTGGCTTGTTGATCATCGCGCGGGCGATTCCGACCCGCTGGTTCTGACCACCAGACAGCTCGTGCGGATAGCGGTTGATCATGTTGGCGTTCAGACCGACCCGCTCCATCATTTCCGCCACCATCTGCTTGCGCTCGCGCTCGGTCAGGTCAGGGCGATAGGTCTTCAGGGGTTCGGCAATCGAGGCCGAGATCGTCATGCGCGGGTCGAGACTGGCCAGAGGGTCCTGGAACACGATCTGCAGGTCTTTGCGATACTTGTTCAGCTCGGCCCGTTTCAATCCGACAATCGGATTTCCCAACCAGCTGACATTGCCTGCGCTGGGTTCGATCAATTGCAGCACAGCCCGCGCCAGCGTGGATTTGCCGCATCCGGATTCGCCTACGACGCCCAGGGTTTCACCTTTGCGAATGTCAAAGCTGACGCCATCAACCGCTTTCAACGGCACCTTTCGCCCGAACAGCCCGCCCGAGATTTGAATGGGGAAGTGAACTTTGACGTCATCGACCTTTAGCAGTGGCTCATCAACCACGGGCAGTGCCTTCGGCGCGTCACCCGCATCAATGCGCGGCATGGCTTCCAACAAGGTGCGGGTATAGTCATGTTGTGGCGCGTTAAAAATATCGCGCGTGTCGCCAGATTCGACAAATTCACCCATGCGCATGACCTGAATCCGGTCGCACATCCGCGCCACCACACCCATGTCATGTGTGATCAGGGCAATGGCAGTGCCTTCATCCTTTTGCAGGCGCACCATGAGGTCCAGAATGTCGGCCTGAACGGTGACATCCAGCGCAGTTGTCGGCTCATCCGCGATCAACAGCTTGGGATTGCACAGCATCGACATGGCAATCATCACCCGTTGACGCATGCCACCCGACAGTTCGTGCGGGTATTGGTCCAGACGGCGCGCCGCCTCGGGGATGCGCACGCGGTTCAGCCAGTCCAAGCAGCGTTGACGCGCGGCAGGGCCCTGCAGACCCTCATGAATCTGCAACACTTCGCGCATCTGCTGACCAACGCGCAAATGCGGGGTCAGGGCGGTCAGGGGGTCCTGAAAGATCATGCCCACATCCGCACCACGGATGCGGTTCAGCGCGTTAATCGGAAGGTTCAGGATTTCCTTGCCGTTCAACATGGCCGAGCCCGAGGCGTGTCCGGCGGGCGGCAACAAGCCCATTGCGGCCATGAAGGTCTGGCTTTTGCCCGACCCGCTTTCGCCCACGATGCCAAGGCATTCGCCGGGGTTGATGTCGAAACTGATGCCTTTGACGGCCTCGACCACACCATCGGGGGTGTCGAACTGGACGCTCAGGTCCTTGACGGAGAACAAACTCATATCAGCGATCCTTCGGGTCCAGGGCGTCACGCAAACCATCACCGATGAAGAACATCGTGATGATGATGGTGACGTAGAAGGTTAGCGGGTACATCAACTGCCACAGGGTGCCGTAACTCATCGTGCCAGCACCTTCGGCAATCAGACGACCCAGCGAGGTGTAGGGTTCCGAGATCCCGAGACCGAGGAATGAGATAAAGCTCTCGGTCAGGATCATCTCTGGCACCAGCAATGAGGCATATACGATCACCACACCCAGAAGATTGGGCAGAATGTGGCGGTACATGATGGTGAACTCGCTGACACCGGCGGCACGCGCGGCCTCGATGAACTCGCGGTTCTTCAGGGTCAGGGTCTGCCCGCGCACGATCCGCGCCATGGTCAGCCAGCCCACCGCGCCAAGGGCAATGAACAGCATGAAGAAGGACCGTCCTGCGACAACCAGCAGCAGGATGATGACCAATGTCGCCGGGATCGCCAGCAGAATGTCAACGAAACGCATCATCACGCTATCGGTGCGCCCGCCAATGTAGCCAGCCGCGATGCCGTAGCATGTGCCCACGATCAGCGCCGTCGCAGCCCCGATCAGGCCCACCAGCAGCGAAGTGGTGGTCGCCTGAATAACGCGGCTGTAAAGATCGCGCCCCAGATCATCGACGCCGAAAAAGTGACCGGTCTCGATGGACGGCATGCCCATGCCGCGCACATCCCCCATGACGTTCCAGTCGATCTCTTCATTGTTCCAGACGGCAAAATACGGGCCAAAGATCGTGAACAATACGATCATAGCAAGGATGAAGACACTCGCCATTGCGGCTTTGTTGCGGACAAAACGAATCCGCGCATCCTGCCAAAGCGACCGCCCCTGAATGACCGTGTAGTCAGTGATGTCTTCCGCCAGATGGGCGGCTTTTTGTGATTTTCCAAGCATCGCCAGCCCCTCAATAACGGATTTTCGGATCGAACCAGGCATAGGCCAGGTCGGTCAGCAGGTTCACGATTACGGTTAGTGCGCCATAGAGGATCGTGACCCCCAACAGCACCGCATAGTCGCGCGACAGGGCCGAGCCGACATAAGCCTGCCCCAAACCGCCGGTCGAGAAATAGATGTCCACGAAAACCGATCCGGTCAGTACATAAACAAAGACCGGGCCCAGATAGGACACCACCGGCAGAAGCGTCGGTTTCAGCGCATGACGCCAGATCACGGTTCTGGTCGGCAATCCCTTGGCCCGTGCGGTGCGGATGAAGTTCGAGTTCAGAACCTCCAGCATCGATGACCGGGTGATCCGCGCGATCGAGCCCATGTAGGACGTAGCCAGCGCGATCACCGGCATCACCAGATACTGCCACTGACCGCCGTGCCAGCCGCCGCCCGGCAGCCAACCCAGCCACAGGGTGAAGGTCAGGATCAGGATCGGGCCCATGATGAAGTTCGGCAATGCCTGCGCGGCAATCCCAAGACCGACGGCAATGTAGTCGATCCAGGTGTTATGTCTGATTGCAGCCGCTATGCCCAGGCTGATACCCACGGCGGTCGCAAACAGAAACGACAAAGATCCGTAGGTCAGCGAGATCGGAAAACCCTGAGCGATGATGTCGTTCACGTCCCGATCTTTGAACTTGAAGGACGGTCCGAAATCAAAATGCACGACGATGTTGTAAAGATAGTCCCACAGCTGCTTCCACAGCGGTTGGTCCAGCCCATAGCGCGCCTCGATATTGGCCAGAACCTGCGGTGGCAATGGCCGTTCCGAGGTAAAAGGTCCGCCGGGCGCAACATGCATGAGAAAGAAACAGGCGACGATCAGCAGCAGGATCGTCGGAATTGCGACCAGTAGTCGCCGAACACTATAGGCAAGCATTATTCTGCCCCCATGTTTATTGGCTCTGCCCCGGGCGTTCCCGGGGCAGAGCGCGGTTCAATGACGATTATTCGGCGAGCTTATAGAGGTTCTTCGAGTACCAGTTCTGCTCGACATTATTGACCGGCCAGTTCCCCACATCGCTGTCCATCATGTAGACTCCGGCATAGTGGTAGATCGGGATCACAGGGGTCTCTTGCGCGATGATACGCTCAACCTCGGTGTACAAGGGAGCCGGATCGTCCGAGGTTTTGGCCTCGGCCAGCAGCTCATCGACGCGGGCATTGTTGTACTTGCCATCGTTGTAACCAGAATCCGACTGCAGCAGATCAAGGAAGGTGGACGCCTCGTTATAGTCGCCACACCAGGCGCCACGGGCCAGATCGAAGTTCTGGTTGCCGCGCTCTTCCAGGAACACTTTCCATTCCATGTTGGCCAGTTCGGCCTGAACACCCAGTTTCTGTTTCCACATCTGGCTCAGCGCCACTGCAACTTTCTTGTGGTTTTCCGAAGTGTTGTAGACCATCTCGAAGCTCAGCGGATTGTCAGGGCCATAGCCCGCTTCGGCCAGCAGTTCTTTCGCCAATTCGTCGCGCTCGGCCTGGCTCATCGACGCCATCTCGACGGTTGGAACGGTGAAGCCTGCTGTGGCTTCGGGGGCGAAGGTGTAGGCTTGGGGTTGACCACCGGCCATCACTTTCTCGGTGATGATTGCCCGGTCTACGGCCAGTGAAAGCGCCTGACGGACATTGGGGTCCTTGAACGCTTCGGGGCCACCTTCGGACAGGTTGAAGGTGTAGTAATAGTTGCACAGGCGCGGGAAGCTGATGGCCTCTACCGGATGCTCTTCCTTCAGACGCGGATACTGACCAGCCGGAATTTCGGTACGGTCCAGTTCGCCGGCCAGATAGCGGGTCAGAGCGACGTTTTCATCGTTGATGACCAGCGCAACCACCTTGTCGACGATGGTGTTGTCATTGTCCCAATACATCTCGTTCCGTTCACGCACCGAGCGTTCCTGCGGCAGATGCTCGGTCAGGACATATGCGCCGTTCGAGACGATGTTTTCAGGCTTGGTCCATGCATCGCCGAACTCTTCGATCACTTTCTGCGGGGCAGGGAAGGTCGTCGAATGTGTGGTCATTTGCGGGAAGTAGGGCAGCGGCGCGCTCAGGCGGACTTCGAGTGTCTTGTCGTCGATGGCCTTGACGCCCAGATCGTCGACGGATGCGTTGCCAGCGATGATCTCTGCCGCATTCTCGATCGACATTAGTTCCATGAACCATGCGTAGGGCGAAGACAGTTCCGGATCGACGGCACGTTTCCAGGCAAAGACGAAATCACTTGCAGTAACCGGATCGCCATTCGACCATTTCGCATTGTCGCGCAGCGTGAAAGTGTAGACATCCTTGCTGTCGTTGACCTCGAAACCAGTGGCGACACCGGGGACCAGATTGCCTTCTTCATCCTGGTTCATGAGACCTTCGAACAGGTCGCGCACGATCTCGGCACCCGAGACATCTTCGACAACCTGCGGATCGACCGAGCTGTGCTCGTCCAGAATGCGATAGGTAAAAGTCTGATCATCGGCCAGCGCTTCCCCGGTTTCCGGGTGCGTACCAGCGGCGATTGCAGCGCCTGCGATGATAGTTGAGGACAACAGCCCCGCCAGCGAGGTTCGGATTATTCTGTTCATGTGTTTACTCCCATTTTCTTGGCAACCAGAGCCCACGCGAAAGGTGTCGCGGGGTCGACTACCCTTGTGTTTCCGCTATCTGCTGCAGTGTCGCTTTGATCTGAATCGCGAAAAGGGCCGGAAATTGCGGGCCTCGCACGGCAGGGGATGTCGGAAAATCAACTGCGAAAGTTGTCTTTCACTACCGCAAAACGTGCCAGTTTTTGGGCAAAGGTAAAGAGTTTTAAGGTTGTCGTTAGGTCAAAGGTCGAATGAAACCGTAACGGGCAGCGCCCTCGAAATAAAATTTTGAAACATCTCGCCACTATGACATTTTCGTGAAGCACAACATATCGAATAGCGTGAATGAGTTGTGCAAAATACCCGAAGATGGCGAATCAGTGGCGGGTTCAGGGCTCCAGGCGGGCTTTCATTTGCGCCTCGGGGAAACAGGTGGGCGGCTGGCCGGTCGCCTCCTGCCAGCGCCCGATTGAGCGGCGGGTTTTGTAACCGGGCAATCCATCGACACCACCCACATCGTGGCCTTGCCGGACCAGAGCCTGTTGCATTCGGGCAATATCCGAGCGGTAGAGCCCGCCGACCTTGCCCCAGAGTCCGCTGAAATCTCCGACGCCGTATTGGATACGATCCCCGACATGACCGACGAACAGTGCATAGAGGTCACTGGTGTTGTAATCCTTCAGCACGTAGAAATTCGGCGTCACGATGAAGGCCGGACCATTCCGACCTGCTGGCATCATCAGGTAGCCTTCGGCGGGCATTTCATGTGCAGGAAATGGTCGGCCAGAGACACGCGTGATGCCCATCGCGGCCCAGTCGCGGATCGGCCGACCCTGATCCGGCCCCTCTAACGCGCACGAGACGTCGCGTGGTACGTTCACTTCAAAGCCCCAGTCGCGGCCAGCGATCCAGCCATGTCGTGCCAGGTAGTTTCCGATGGAGGCTATGGTATCCGCCTCGGAATTCCAGATATCGGCGCGTCCATCGCCGTTCCCGTCGATTGCATAAGTCAGAAAGCTGGTTGGCATGAATTGCGGCTGCCCTAGGGCGCCCGCCCAACTGCTATTCAAAACGGGCGTGTGTCCTGCCTCGGCGATCTGCAAGGCCGCTATCAATTCGCCTGTGAAATAGTCGGCGCGTGTGCTCATGAACCCTTTGGTGCCCAGAACCTGAAAGGCATTGTGGCGGATCGGTACCTGCCCATAGCCGCTTTCGCGTCCCCAGATGGCCAGAATGATGCGGGCGGGCACCCCGGTTTTTGCCTCGACCCGCGCGAGGGTGTCCGCATGGCGCCGCGCCATTTTGCGGCCCACCGAGGTCGCACCTTGTACCGACCCCGCATTGAAATAGCGCCCGGGCGAGCCGAATTCAGCCTGCCGCTGTGTCTTCGGCAACTTCTTTTTGCCTCCGGGAGGCACCAGGTCCGGCAAATCCCAGTTCAACGAAACGCCTTCAAAGGCTTGCTGAAAGGTGCGCTGTGAAACGCCCTTTGCTTTGGCTTGCGGCCAGATGGTCTGATGCAGCCAGTCCCGGAACTGGCGTTCAACCGCTGCGCGATCCTGCGCGAGCGTAGCCGTTGCAAGCAATGTCAGGCAGAGAATGGCAAGAACCCGTTGCATCTCTACCGGTCTCGCGCGCGCGACCTTTTATGTCAACAGGCGCAATTGGATGCCTTTTCCCGAAAATAACTTGAGAAATTCTCTGACTCTGCCGATAGTTGCGGAGAACCCAGCCGCAAGAGGACCAACAGGCGTGAGCATTTTTCGGATGTCCACTGCGTCGGCGCAAGTTCTTGCGGCGCTTGCCGTCCTGCTTGTATCGGCCCAGACCGCCGGGGCGAGCGACAGTTTCATGGATCCGCAAGGTCCGATTGCAGCGGTACAACGAACGCACCTGCTGCGTGCGACGGCTCTGATCCTGATCGCGGTGGTCCCGGTTCTGGTTCTGGTGCCGCTGATTGCGCTGCGTTACCGCCGCCACAAGGGGGGGAAAGCGGCTTACACCCCGCATTGGGATTTCTCGGCGAAGCTGGAGTTTCTGATGTGGGGCGTGCCGGTTGTGATCGTGGCGATCCTGTCTTTCTATCTTTGGAAGGCAACGCATCGTCTCGATCCCTATAGCGCCCCGTTCGGTGAAGAACCTGCCCTGCGGGTGCAGGTCGTCGGTCTGGATTGGAAATGGCTGTTCATCTATCCCGATCTGGGTATCGCCAGCGTCGGAGAGCTGGGTATCCCGGTCAAACAGCAGGTGGCGATGACGCTGACCACCGATACCGTGATGCAATCTTTCATGATCCCAGCCTTGGCAGGCCAGATATATGCTATGCCCGGCATGACGACGCAGTTGCATGTGGTGGCGGACATGCCCGAAACGATGCAGGGCGAGAATACGCAGTATAACGGGCGCGGTTTTACCAAACAGAAATTTCAGGCGGTCGCCATGCAGCCAGATGAATTCAACACCTGGGTCGACAACGTCCGCAGGAACGGCATTCTTCTTGACCCGCCGACCTATCAAACACTCGCGATGCGCACCGACCGGGATGAGGTTCAGGCCGCGCTCGGCACCGCTCAGATGCCCGAAGATGCACTTTATTTCAAACTGGATGACGGTGACCTGTTCCACAACATCCTTCGAAGGTATCACAGCGGAAAGCCACTGCCACTGGACAAGCAGCCCGGCACGTCAGCGTTCGGGCAGGAGGTGGGCCAATGACATCCGCCGATACCGGATTCTTTGGCCGCCTGAGTTGGGATGCGTTCCCCATTACCGGGCTCATCCAGAACCCCAACGCAAATGAGATCGTGGCCAACGCAGCCGCTGGAATCGTTGTTGTCGGTGTCGTGGCCGTCATTGGCATTCTGACATGGTTCCGCCTTTGGGGGCCATTGTGGCGCGACTGGCTGACCAGCGCGGATCACAAGAAGATCGGCATCATGTATATCGTCTTCGCCATCGTCATGCTGGCGCGCGGCGTGCTGGAGGGCGTGGTGATGCGGGCCCAACAGGCAGCGGGGCCGGGGGATGGGTTTCTTGAAGCCGAACATTTTGCCGAACTGTTCAGCACCCATGGCACCATCATGGTGTTCTTTGTCGCCGTGCCATTCGTTTTTGGCGTCGCGAATTACGTTGTCCCCTTGATGATCGGGGCGCGCGACGTGGCGTTTCCGGTGATGAACCAAATCGGTCTTGGCCTGACCGTTTCCGCAGGCATGATGTTGATGGTGTCGCTAGTGGTGGGAGAGTTCTCGACCGGAGGCTGGACGGCCTATCCGCCCTATACCGGGGCCGCGTTCAATCCGGGGGTGGGGCCGGATTACTGGATATGGGCCATCGTCGTCTCGGGCGTCGGCACCACTCTGACCGGCATCAATTTCGCCGTCACGATCTACAAGCTGCGTGCGCCGGGGATGAAGTTCATGCGGCTGCCGATGTATTGCTGGACGATTATCTGCAGCTCGATCCTGATCATTTTTGCCATGCCGCCGCTGGGTGTCGCGGCGCTGTTGCTGGCCGCCGACCGCTATCTTGATTTCCACTTCTTTACCAATGATCTGGGCGGCAACATGATGAACTATGCCAACCTGTTCTGGCTGTTCGGCCACCCCGAGGTCTATCTGCTGGTGCTGCCCGCCTATGGCATCTATTCCGAGGTCTTCGCCACCTTCTCGGCCAAGCGCCTCTATGGCTACAACTCGCTGGTCATCGCCACGATGTCGATTGCGGTCATGTCTTTCACGGTCTGGCTGCACCACTTCTTCACTATGGGTCAAAGCGCGTTGATCAATGCGGTGTTTGGTATCGCCACGATGCTGATCGCCATCCCAACCGGGGTAAAGGTCTATGACTGGATGGCAACGCTCTATCGCGGGCGCATCCGGTTCTCAGTGCCGATGCTCTATGGTCTGGCCTTCCTGATGCTGTTCGTGATCGGCGGTCTCAGCGGTGTGATCCTGGCTAATCCGACCGTCGACTATCAGGTCCACAACACGCTGTTCCTTGTGGCGCATTTCCACAACGCTCTGCTGCCGGGCGTTCTGTTCGGCCTGCTGGCTGCCTATAACTATTGGTTTCCCAAGGCATTTGGCTTTCGCCTGAACGAATTCTGGGGCCGCGTTTCGGTTTTCTGCTGGACCGTCGGCTTCCTGCTGACCTTCATGCCGCTTTATTTCGTGGGCCTGATGGGCATGCCACGCCGGTCGTTCAGTTGGGAGGACCCAAGCTTTCACCCCTATATGATCACCGCCGTGATCGGCGCGCTGGTGATCACCTGCGGGTTGTTCTCGGTCCTGATCCAGCTTTGGGTCAGCATCCGCGATCGCGATCAGGCACGCGCGCCGGTGGGCGACCCGTGGGATGGGCGCACGCTGGAATGGTCGATCCCGTCGCCGCCGCCGCCCTATAACTTCGCCATCATCCCCAACGTCACCGAACGTGATGACTTTGCCGCCGCCAAGGAACGCGGCGACGCCTACCCCGCGCCAGACGCCTATGAAGATATCGAGATGCCGCGCAACACGGGGATTGGCTTTATCTTGTGTGTACTCAGCGGTGTCTGGATGTTTGCTCTGGTCTGGTGGATCTGGTGGCTGGCCGCGTCGATGACAGTGCTCATAATCCTCGCCATCATCGTCTGGAGCTTTGATACCAGCACCGAGATCATCATTCCCGCCGAAGATGTCCGAAAGGAACACGAAGCCTGGCTGGCGCTGGTCCGCAGCTCACCCGCCGTGGATCGCGACCACGAAAGTGCCCCCGAAAACCGCGGCCTTGCCCGCCCGGACATGGAGGCGATGACATGAGGCGCGCGCCATCACACAGCTATCCGGGCATCAACCTGGGCGAGGATCACGCCAGCGCGCACAAGGCGACCGAGGTTGTAACCTTCGGCTTCTGGGTCTTCCTGATGAGCGATCTGGTCTATTTCGGCCTGATGTTCGCGATCTACATCACCATGATCGACGCGCAGGCCGGAGGGCCGGGACCGCATGAGTTGTTCGATCTGAAGAGCATTTTCGCCCAGACCCTGATCCTGCTGACCAGCAGCCTGACCGTGGGATTGGCCATGCTTGCGTTGAAATACAACCTGCCCAGATGGCGCATCGTGCTTTGGTTTGGCGTTACTCTGGTGCTGGGGCTCAGCTTTCTGGTGCTGGAAATCCGCGACTTCATGAACATGGCCGCCCTTGGTGGCGTGCCCCAGCGCAGCGGCTTTCTGTCGGCATTCTTCGGTCTGGTTCCGTTGCATGGATTGCATGTGGCGGCCGGATGCTTGTGGCTGATCGTGTTGGGCATCCAATTGCGTGTGATGGGTCTGACCGACCTACTGATGTCGCGTATGGTACGGTTGGCGCTGTTCTGGCACTTCCTCGATCTGATCTGGATCGGCATCATCACCATCGTGTATTTCGGAGGGCTGTCTTATGGATAAACGCACCGAGATGCACCGGCGCGAGCGTCGTCGCTATGTCATCGGCTATGGCGGCTCGCTGCTGCTGACCTTGTTGGTTTTCGGCATCGCCTATCACTTCGGTATCCGGACCACCGGCGTCTATTTGACCATCGCCCTGCTGGGTCTGGCGCAATTGCTCGTGCAACTGATTTATTTCCTGCATATCGACCGCCGCCGCAGCAGCCGCGAGGATCTGGACTTGATCCTGTTCTCGACCCTGGTATTGCTGATCATCATCGGTGGAACCGTCTGGATCCTGGGTAATTTGGCAATGCGGATGCATATGCCGATGATGTGAGCCGAGAATGATGGCAGCGGTATAATACCTCAACACTAACGGGTCAGAAACAGGCCCAGCCACAACGCAAACCAGCACAGAACAAGGCTGAGGATGATGTTCCCCGCCGCCAGTGCGATGGTCCGTTCCCGATGCAGTTGCAGGGACTGATAGGCAAAGCTCGAGAAGGTGGTGAAGCCCCCGCAGAAGCCGAATACCAGTCGCTTTTCCTCTTCACCCATCTCAACCGGGCCGCCCAGATAACCGATCCAGAGGCCAAGTAGCAGGCTGCCGGCAACATTCACGATCAACGTAGAAAAGGGAAGGTCATGCGTTAGGCGCAGGGCCAGCCAATGGCGCAGGACTGCACCCAACCCTCCGCCCAGTGAAAACATGGCGTGCAGATAGAGATCGCTCATTCGGCGCCCTCCTGCGGCGGCAGGCGGCGGCCCAATGCTTCGCCCAATATGGCGGCACCGAGGCCAATCATGATTTCGGCTGCGATGGCGAGCAGCACGAGTCCGCTGCCGGTTTCGGCCAACCGCTCCAACTCAGCTACAAAGGAAGAGAATGTGGACAAGCCGCCGCAGAACCCGACCGCCCCCAGATGCAGCACATGGGTGTGAACGCGGTGGCGTATGGCATAAAGCCAGCCGAGGACGAAGCAGGACACCACATTGATGCCGAAGGTTGCTGTCAAAAACGGCGCGCCGGGTATTTCCAGCGCAAACAGCTCTCGCAACAGCGATCCTGCGGCGCCACCGACAAACACCGCGATGTACATCAGAGCGCGCTGCCTGAACTGAGAGGTTGGTCGTGACACTGCGGCTGATCCTGCTCTGACCCCTGCATTATCTGGCATACAAATCGTATCAATGCGCTTCAAGCAAGCGCGATGAAGCATTCGTTATGAAATCGCCAGGTACAAAGGCTTGCACTGAAAGGTCAAATTGTTCCACGGTCGCGGCAATGCACAGGCCAAGGCCGTCGCTTCGGCACCACCCAGGGAGATCAGATATGATTGTTCGCAGACTTTATTATGTTCTTAGCTTACTCTGTCTGCCCCTGACCGTGGTTTTGGGATTTTTCTGGCCTCCCGCGCACTGGCTGCTGGTCATTCTGGTGCCATATGCGGTGATCGGCCTCTACGATTTGCTCACGACCAAGCATAACGTGCTGAACAACTATCCGGTTCTTGGCCATTTCCGCTATATGCTGGAGTTTGTCAGCCCTGAAATCCGACAGTATTTCGTGGAAACCAACGAAAGCGGCCGGCCTTTCAACCGTATCATTCGCAGTCTGGTCTATTCGCGGGCCAAGGGGCAGGTCGATACGCAGGCCTTCGGCACACAATACGATATCCTGACCGTTGGCTATCACCGCGCCAATCACTCGCTTGCACCCAAGCACGTGCCCGAAAGCGAAGAGAGGGTGATGCTGGGCGGTCCGCAATGTGACAAACCCTATAACGCCTCGCGCCTGAACGTGTCCGCGATGAGCTTTGGCGCGCTTAGCGCCAATGCGATCCGAGCGCTGAACGGGGGCGCGAAGGATGGCGGATTTGCGCATAACACCGGCGAGGGCGGGCTGTCTCCACACCATCTGGCCGAAGGCGGGGACATTATCTGGCAGATCGGGACAGGTTATTTTGGATGTCGAACACCCGAGGGTGGTTTTGACAAGGACAAGTTTGCCGAGAAAGCCCAAAAAGACGTTGTGAAGGCGATTGAGATCAAGCTCTCGCAGGGGGCCAAGCCGTCTCATGGTGGTGTGCTGCCCGCAGCGAAGGTAGACGAGGAAATTGCCGAAATCCGAGGGGTGCCTGTGCATCAGGACGTGATCTCTCCGCCCACGCATTCGGCATTTGACGGGCCGACCGGGCTGATGCAGTTCGTACAGCATCTGCGGGAGATGTCAGGCGGCAAACCGGTGGGATTCAAGCTGTGTATTGGCAAACCGTCCGAGTTCATGGCGATCTGCAAGGCGATGCTGGAAACCGGCATCCTGCCCGATTTCATTACCATTGACGGCTCGGAAGGTGGCACCGGCGCAGCCCCGGTCGAATTCACCAACCGTCTGGGTATGCCGTTGAACGAGGCGCTGATCTTTGTGAACAACTGCCTGCGTGGGGTTGGTTTGCGCGACAAGATCCGTGTGATCTGCTCGGGTAAGGTGGCGACCGGGTTTGATTTGGTCGAAAAACTCGCTCTGGGCGCGGATATGTGCAACGCGGCGCGGGCGATGATGTTTGCGATCGGCTGCATTCAGGCTTTGCACTGCAATACCAACCGCTGCCCTTCGGGCGTTGCGACGCAGGACCCGATCCGCGGCCGTGCTGTCAATGTGCCACAGAAACGGCAACGTGTTCGCCGTTATCACGATTCAACACTGGAAAGCTTCCGCGAGATTCTGGGCGCGATGGGAAAAGAGAAAGTCTCTGATCTGCGCCCCGCGGACATCCGTCGCCGCACAGCAGACGAGCGTGAACGCTCTTATGCGGATCTCTACAGTTTTCTGGATGACGGCGCGTTGCTGGGTGGTGTCATCCCAGAGGAGTTCGCGGCGGATTGGAAAGCAGCGTCAGCCAGTCAATTCTAGGCTCAGCTGGGGGTGTCGCGCGGGTTATTCACGGCGTGGGTGTGTATCCGGCGCACACTCCATTCCACCGCATCGCGCATGGTGTCCCCCAATGCCTCGTCGAATGCCAGAACCAGATCGGGGGTCTGATCGCTGGCGGCAACGAAGTTCTCTTCGAACGATGCCGAAGCGATAATCTTGTCGCTATATTCGTCGATGATCTTGATATTGAGCCGTACATGGACTTGTACGGTTTTTGTGCCGTTCTCGTCGGCAATCACATGACCCTGAAACTCTCGCAGATCAGGTGCGATGACATAGTCTGCCCGCAATCCTACCGTTGACCGCCCGACCGCCGCGACCTTGCCCGAGTTTTCGTAGCTTTCCACCAGCAGTGTTTGTACAAGGATCGGCGCCCGGTCAGCCCAGCGGGCGCGGGGCAGGTATTGTACCTGCAGCGGCGTGGGTTGCACCGCGATCTGGTCGGTGTTGACGGCAGCCGTTGCAATGGGTTCCTGAACCACGATCTGTTTCTGAACCCGTGGCAGCGACCCGGAGAATGTGCTTTTAGGCGTCAGCAGGTACAGGTCATTCGGCTTGGATGCCTGACGTAGCGTGTCCAGTCCGGTACAGGCGGCAAGCGACGCAAGAACCAGACTCGCAAGAAGAGGGCGTATCATTGACGGAACTCCGATGCTTGGGTGCCCAGCAGGAAACGGGCCGGGTCACGCTCGACCTTGTCGACCAGCCGATCGAGGCTGATGACCAGACGTTGCGATTCCTCGATGAAGCGGACGAATTGCGGCAAACCCACCCGCAGAAAGTCCGAGACCTGACGGCGGTTATCCTGAACGATCCCGTCGATGGTACCCAAAAGATCCGAGGCGGACTGCGACGCGCTGAGAATGTCATCCGAAATCTTGTCGATCTTTTCGGTGATGTTCGACACGGTCGACGCCACCTGATTGGCCGCGTTGCGCACATCCGCTGCGACCGAGGCGATGTCTTCATCCATCACCCGGTTGGCCGAGTCGAAGGCCCGCTCGGCCGAGGCCAGCGCTGCCTTGGCCGTGTCCATGGCGGAATTGATCGAAGCGAGCGTGGTGTTTGCATTGGCGAAGGTCTCGGTGACCGTACCAAGAGTGATGCTGCCCTCCTCGGACAACACGATCAGATGATCGGCCAGCCTTGATCCGCGTTCGATAAAGGGCCGGATGTCATCGGTCATCACGGTCTGGGCCGTCTCTAGCGTGCCGTTTGCCGTCTCCAGCGCGGTTTTGGCGGATTCTGAGGCGTCTTTGATGCTGTTCAGCGTATCCGTTCCAGTGGTGAGCGTTGTTTCGGCAGTGTCAGCCAGCGTGTCCAGCCGTTTGGTGAAATCCCCGATTTCCTTTGCGGCGCTGCCCAGATCGCTGGACAGGCTTTCGAAATCCGAAAGCGTCTTGTCCAACCGTCCCGACGCCGATGCCAGATTGCCCAGAATGTCGGACACCGCTTTGCGGTTTTTTGCATCCACGACTGAGTTGAGGTCTTCCAGCAGCGTCAGCGCCTTGTCCAAAACTTTGGGTGCGCCCTCAAGCAGTGACTGGATGGAACTGCGTTTGCTTTGAATGACACTGTTTTGCGGCAGCCGTTCCGCGTTAGCAGAGCCGCCTGACAGCTCGACATAAGCCACGCCCGTCACGCCAAGCGACTGAAGCTGTGCGATGGTTTCTTTGGTGACAGGAATATCCGCATCCACCTCAAGCCGGACGCGCACTTTTGACGGATCGTCATCATCCAATTGCAGCGAAATGACCTGTCCCACCGGCAGGCCGTTATAGTTTACGCCACCCGCAGCGGACAGGCCCGCCACGTTGTCGAACAGCACATCGTAATAGGCGTATTGCCGGGTCACCTCGAACTTGGCCAGCCACAGGAAAAAGCCGAAGGCCCCCAGAATACCGGCAAGGGTGAACGCACCGATCAGGATATAATTCGCTCGGGTCTCCATCGCCTCTACCTGTTTTGCCCCTTCTCTTGCGCCGCGCGGGCACGGGGACCTGTGAAATATTCCTGCACCCAAGGATGGTCGACCTTGGTCATGTCTTCAATCGGACCTTCAACCAGCACGCGTTTTTCCGCAAGTACCGCGACGCGATCACAAATGGCGTAAAGGCTGTCCAGATCATGGGTAACCATGAACACGGTCAACCCCAGCGCCTGCTGCAACTCTCCGATCAGATCATCATAGGCGGCGGCACCGATAGGGTCCAACCCGGCGGTGGGTTCGTCCAGAAAAACGATCTCGGGGTCCAGCGACAACGCCCGCGCTAGCGCCGCCCGTTTGCGCATCCCGCCCGACAGCTCCGAAGGGAATTTGCTGCAACTCAGCTGCGGCAGGCCGACCAGGCTGATCTTCAGCCCGCCCAGTGCCTCCATCAGGCTTTCGCTGATGCCGGTATGTTCGCGCAGCGGGGCCATCACGTTCTGCAACACGGTCAGCGAGGAAAACAGCGCGCCATCCTGAAACGCCACGCCCCAGCTTTTCTCGATCCGCTGGCGGTCGGCCTCAGGGCCATTCAGAACATCGACGCCCAGAACCTCGATACTACCCGCTTTGGGTTTGTTCAGTCCGACAATCGTGCGCAACAGCACCGATTTGCCGGTGCCGGATCCACCAACGACGCCCAGAACCTCACCCCGCCAGACGTCGAGGTTGAGGTTGTCATGCACAACCTGCTCGCCGAATTGGTTGGTCAGATTGCGCACACGAATGACAGCTTCGCGTTGTGCATCGCTTTGAGGTTTGTCCTGCAGGGCGGTACCGTCCATCTCAGACCCCCAACTCGGAAAAGAAGATCGAGAACAGCGCGTCGATGGCGATCACCATGAAGATCGATTGCACCACCGACGCGGTGGTACGCTGGCCGACACTTTCGGACGACCCTTTGACTTGCATCGCTTGCCAGCAAGCGATGACCCCGATCACCAACGCGAAAAACGGGGCTTTGATCATCCCGATGGCCAGTTGCCAGACACCGGTGTTTTCCTTCAACCGGGTCAGGAACATGCCCGGACTGACCCCAAGGTCAATCCAGCTCATCAATGCGCCGCCGATCAGACCCGCCATATCGGCCACAAATCCAAGAATGGGCAGCATGATCAGCAAGGCTACAACACGCGGGATCACTAGCACCTCGATAGGATCGAGGCCCAAGGTGCGCATCGCGTCAATCTCTTCCTGGACTTTCATCGATCCGATTGAGGCGGTGAAGGCCGAGCCCGAGCGACCTGCGACGATAATCGCGGTCAGCAGGATGCCCAATTCGCGCAGGATCGAGATCGAGATCAGTTCGACCACGAAAATCTCGGCCCCGAACTGTTTCAACTGGGTCGCGCCCTGAAAGGCCAAAACCACGCCGATCAGAAAGCCCATCAGCGTCACGATGGGCAGCGCCTTGAAGCCGACCTGCTCCATCTGCGAAACCAGCGCGGCACGGCGCAGCCGCCAGGGCATGATCAGTGTGCGTACCAATCGGTGCAGCGTAAGCCCGAGAAATCCGAGAATAGAAAGTGAATCCTGCCACCCGCCCGCCGTGTGTTCTCCGATCCGGGCGACCCAATTCACAAAACCTGCAGGCGGCGCCTGAGCGCCCACCTTCTCGGGGATGTTATGCGACACCGTCTCGATCAACGAGGAATGGGCGGGTTTCAATCCTTCGAAGCGGATATTTGTGCCATTTGCGCCCAGACGTCGCGCCAGATTAGCCACCAGCCATGCGCCGCCTGTATCCAGCGCCTGCAGCTCAGACATGTCCATTACAGCGTCTTGCCCGCTGGCCCTGATTGCAGCGAAATCGCTTTCGATTGTGTCCAACTGTTGCGTACGAAGATCACCCGAAATCCGAATGCAAAGACCGGTCGCGTCGGCTTCAGTGGTGATCGTGGGACGAGTCATGGCGGTATGTGATGTCAATCCGGCTGCGGCTGCAATGGCTTTGTTCAACCAAGCCGGGATTTCGCGCACGGCAATAGCACTGGTGTTACAGTGGCTTCCAGTCAGAAAGCGGTTGCTTGGTCGGTTAACGCCAGAGGTAATCTGCCGCAAATCGTACCCTTATTTCGGAGGAAGCATTTTTTGAGCGGCGCAGAAATGTTCCTTGGGTCATTCGTGCAGGTTGCCTGAGCAGAGCGTTGGCTGATCGCGCCGTCAGCTATCGACCACTGCACGATTAGACAAGGCCCTACACCTGCGCCTGAACTGGTGTTACCCATAGGCGCAGGGGAGGATGGAATTGAACATCACCGAACAACGCATCAAGGCGATGACGTCGGCCGGATTGAATCTGATCGGCCAGGCCCTGTCGATTTACGACAGTCAACTGCGCTTGGTGCTGTGCAACGCACGCTTTCAGGAAATGTTTGATTTGTCGGACGATCTGGTTCAGCCCGGTGCCAGCTTTCACGACACAATCCATTTTCTGGCCAGCCGTGGCGAATACGGTGATGACGAGGATGTGGATGGCATGGTGGCCCAGCGTGTCGAACAAGCTTTGGCATTCGAGCCGCATTACATTGAACGGACGCGACCGAACGGGCAGGTGATCTCGGTCGAAGGGGCGCCATTGCCAACCGGCGGATGGGTTGCGGTCTATACCGACATCACTCGCACAAAGCAGGCCGAAGACCTGCTGCGTGCCCGGTCCGAAGAGTTGTCGGAACAACTGTTGGACCGTGCCGAGGAGCTGTCGGCAACAAACCGTAAACTGGCCGCCACGATCACCGCGCTTGAAGAGGCCAAGCGCCAGCTGACCGAAATCGAAGCCCGCACCCGAATGACGACCGAGATGATGCCTGCCCATATCGCGCATCTCGATGCCAACGGACGGTATGATTACTCCAACCGGCGTCTCAGTTCGGTCATGCCGGGGCGACCGTCCGAGATATTGGGGCTTCATATTTCCGAGGCGTTGGGCCAATCGGCGTATGACCGGGTCAAACCGCATCTGGAGCGGGCCTATGGCGGGCACCCTTCGGTCTTTGAGTTTACCGAAGATCAAGATGCCCGTCGCATCCGGGTATCCTTTACACCCGACAAGGCGGGTGGTGTCTATGTCATGTCGGTGGATATCACCGAAGAGACCCAGGCCCGGGTCGCATTGCAGCAAACCCGACGCCGGGCCATGGCCGCTCAGATGACCAGCGGGCTGGCCCATGACTTTTCGAACCTTCTGACCATCATTCTGGGGATGCAGGCGCGTTTGACTAAAATGGACCTGCCAGATGAGGCCCGGCAACTTGTTGCCGCGACGCAAACCACAGCACGCAGGGGCGGACAGTTGCTGAACCGCATCGCTGATATGACCGGCAACCGGACATTGCAGCCGAAGGCCACCGATATGCGCGGTCTGCTCGAGGATCTGCGGGTTCTGGCCACCCCATCACTGCCGCGCGGGATGGGGTTGTCGGTGGTGAATACTCTGCCCGACAAACCGTTGATGCTTGATCCGGGCATGGTGCAGGATGCGTTGCTGAATCTGGTGCTCAACGCCCGTGACGCGTGTGGCAATTCCGGCCAGATCACAATCAGCGCCCATGCGATCGGCACGATTTGGGCCGAGATTACGGTTTCCGACACTGGACCGGGCTTTTCTTCTGAAGCGCTCGACAAGGCTTTGAACCCTTTTTTTACCACCAAAGGCAGTGATGGTTCAGGGTTGGGCCTGCCGATGGTCTATGACACGGTGAAACTCGCCGGGGGGGACCTGAGCCTGCGCAACACACCGTCCGGCGCGTCAGTGGTCATGCGTTTGCCGTACCGGCCCGCACCCCCGGCACAGACCGGCCTTGTGCTGCTTGTCGAGGACAATGATGACCTGCGCGATCAGTTCCGCGAGATGCTGGTCGAGCTCGGCTATTCTGTCGTCGAGGCCAGTTCTGCCGATGAAGCGCTGGAATTGACGGCGGATATCGACGCGATTTCGCTGGTGGTGTCCGATATCCGGTTGGAGGGCGAAGCAACCGGTATCGACCTTGTGGACCGGGTCAAAGGCACGCTGCCCTGCATATTGATGACCTCTCTGCCGCAATCCGATCCTTTGCACAATCAGGCGTTGACCCGGGCACCGGTCCTGCGCAAACCCTTTACACAGGCGCAATTGTCGGCGCTGATCCGTACCGAGGCAGCTTAGATGACAAACCCTTTGGTCACCATTCTGGATGATGAGCCGGAAATTCGACGAATTCTGACCGATGCGCTTGAGGAGGCCGGGTTCAGAACGCAAAGCTTTTCGCGCGCTCGCGAATTCGAAGCCTCGCTCAAGCGCGTGACGCCGGATGTTTGCCTGGTCGATCTGTCTCTGCCCGATACCGATGGTCTGGCCTTGGTGCATCGTCTGGCGCTGGAACAGGGGGCGGCGGTGATCATCATCTCGGGCCGGGCGCAAGTGCAGGACCGAGTGACCGGGTTGGAGCTTGGCGCCGACGACTACATCACCAAGCCTTTTGATCCCGCCGAGGTAGTCGCACGCATCCGCGCGCGCCTGCGGTCGTCAGGCCCTGCCGTTCAAAGTTCGGAAGTCGCCGAGTTCAATGGCTGGACGGCCCAGTTCGACCGCTATGTTCTGATCGACGCCGATGGTGCCGAAACGCCCTTCAGCCATGCCGAGGGTGAAGTACTGCGCCTGTTCCTGGAAAGCCCCAAACGCCTGATCAGCCGGGCGCGCATGCAAGAGATGCTGGGCGGCGGAGCGGGCGACAGCTTTGACCGCGCAATGGACGTCCGCATTTCACGGTTGCGGACGAAACTGGGTGAAGACCCGAAAAAGCCGCGCCTTATCAAGACGATTTACGGGGCAGGATATATCTTCCTCGGTGATGTGAGCTGGCAGTGAATTCTGCACAACGTTGCTTCCCCGACCATGTCGACGTTGCAGCGCCTATTCCCGCAATGCCTGTTCCTTCACCTTCAGGACCGGCTGAATCAAGTAGTCCAGAACCGATTTTTTGCCCGACAGAATGTCGACCTCCGCGATCATCCCGGGAATGATCTCGACCGCTATCCCGCCTGAATCCAGCATTGTGTCCGTGGTTTGAATCTCAACCACAAAGACTTCTTCCTCGTTTCGTTCCGAGCGCGTGATGGTGTCTGCCCCGATGCGGATAATCTCTCCGTCAAGACTGCCGTAGCGTGCGAAATCATAGGCGGTGATCTTGATTTTAACCGGCTGCCCAGCATGCAGGAATGCGATGTCGCCGGGTTTGACATAGGCCTCGACCAGAAGCCGATCGTCCAGAGGCACAAGTTCGATCAGTTCCTCACCACTGCGTGCAAGCCCACCTATGGTGGTGCGATGGATGCGGTTCACGATCCCCCGGACCGGGGCCCGTATCTGCGCGCGTGAAGCACGATCCCGCAAAGAGGGCAGGGCAGGTTGCAGGGCGGCCAGTTCCGCAGTGACCAGCGCCAGATCGGTCAGCGCGGCGCTGCGGAACCGATTGCGTGTAGCATGGATCTTGTCACCGACCTCATCGAGCCCGGCTTTCAAGCGACTGATCACTGCCTCGGCTCGGACCCTACGACCCTTCCATTCCGCTTCACTGCGGCGCAGGGAAAGAAGTGTGGTCACGGGCTCCATCCGTTGTTCTACAAGGGGGACCATCATCGCGCGCTCTTCGGCCAGAACATTCAGGGTTTCGACCGCTGTGACCTGATCAACCAGACCCTCTTCATACTCCCGTTGCCGTTGTTCGCGTTGCCGGTGCAGAATTGCGATCTCAGCGGCCAATTCGGCTTGTCGTCCCTGATACAACGCAGTTTCCGAGCGTACGACACCCGGCGCACCGTTCAGGAGCTCGGTATCGAACTTCAGGTCCGTCCCATCAATCTCGGCCTGCAGCCGCTGGGCCCGTGCCATTAATCCATAGGCGCGCTGTTGTTCCTGACTCAATTCACGCTCTATCTGGTTGGTGTCCAGTTCCATCAGCAACGTGCCCGCATCCACGACGAGGCCCTCACGCACGTGCAATGCGCGCAGCACGCCCGGTTCGGTGGCTTCGATCACCTGCACATCTCCTGATGGTACGATGCGACCATCTGCCCGCACGACATCGTCCAATACCGTGAAATGGGCCCACAACGCTGCGCTGATCAGGCAAGCGAATATCAGTATCAGCAGAAGCGATCCCCGCAACGGTGCACGCCCGCGCATTTCGCGCGCGAGGCGTTCAAGATCAGGATGCCGCGACATTCAAATGCCTCCCAGCCTTGCGCACATGTTGCGTCAGCAGGTTCTTGGGGCCATCGATGCCAACCTTGCCATTCTCGATTACTATTACGCGATCGACTAACTCCAGCAGGCTCGTGCGATGTGTGACAATAACCATCGTTTCCTGCTGCAGCGCCGCTTTCAGGCGCTGGATGATTGCAGACTCGGATTTGACATCCATCGCACTGGTCGGTTCATCCAACCACAACACAGGTGGTCGTCCGATCAGCGCGCGCGCCAAGGCAATTGCTTGTCGTTGTCCGCCCGATAAACCTTCACCGCGTTCAGCGATCTGCAAATCGTAGCCTTGAGGATGTCGCGAGACAAAACCATCGACACCCGCCAACTTGGCTGCCCTGTCCAAATCCTCATCCCGAGGTCTGATACAACCGCTTGCTATATTGTCCCGAAGGGACCCTGAAAACAGCCAGACATCCTGTAGAACCGACCCAACATTGCGGCGCAGATCTCCAGGGTCGATCTGGCGGATATCCAGACCGTCTAGCATCACCGACCCGACCCGCGGTTGATAGAGCCCAAGCATCAGCCGCGTTATCGTGCTTTTGCCCGACCCGATCTGCCCGAGGATAGCCACTTTCTCGCCCGGCTCAATGGTGAAAGAAACGCCTCGTAAAGCATCGCCGACTTGATCCGGATATGCGAAATGAACGTTGTTGAAAGTAATGCGCCCTTTGAATTCAGAGCGGTTGATCCAGTTTCGGCCATGGGGCCGTTCACTTTCTGCCTGCATCAGCGTGTTCAGATTGCGATATGCGCTTCGTGCCTGATTGACCCGTGTGAGCGTTTGCGCCAATTGCCCCAGCGGTGCCAACGCGCGCCCGGTCAACAGAACCGACGCCACAAGCGCACCCATGCTTGTCTGTCCGTCTGCAATCAGAAACACCCCGTAGAAGACGACCAGAACCTGGGCAGCCTGCTGCGTGAAACCGGTTAGGTTCAATGCAAATTGTGTTATGGCGCGGCTGCGCGAACCGTGATTTGATTGTCGCCTGATTGCGTCCTCCCAACGCGAACGCATGTGTCGTGAGGCCGCGGTGGTCTTTAGTGTCTCAAGGCCCGTTAATGCTTCGACAAGCACGGCCTGTTTCGATTGACCGTCAGAGAAATTCTGCGCAGCTAACCTGGACAACCAGGGCTGTATCGCGATTCCGGCACCCAGGACGACCGGGATGGCCATGGTGGGGATCCATGCAAGCGATCCTCCGACCATGTATATCGTGAAGACAAAGATCGCGATGAATGGAAGATCAACCAGTGCAACAAGCGTTGCTGAAGTAAAAAACTCGCGCAGAGTTTCGAATTCGCGCACCGTATTGCTGGTCGCACCTGTCGAGCCCGACCGTCCGGCCATTCGCATGTTGATCAGTTGATCGAACACCCGCCGACCCATCAACAAATCCGCACGTTCTCCGGCGCGATCAATGAAACCGGCGCGCAGGAGTTTCAACAGGAAGTCAAAAATCAGCGCCAGACCAACGCCGAAGGTCAATGCGACCAGTGAGGCCATTGCTTCGCTTGGAAGAACCCGGTCGTAGACGACCATGATGAAAACCGAGGTCGACAGCCCAAGAAGATTGGCCAAAGCTGCGGCCATCGCGACCTGCGCATAAGTCCAGCGGCTTGCGGCGAGCGCGGACCAGAACCAGTGTTTTCCGTCAGGTTGACTCTCGGATTCCTCTCGACCTTGATAAGCGCGGCGAAAGAGCATCGCGTAGCCGGTATATCTTTCGGAAAATGCGTTTTCGGCAACTTCGCCGATCCCGTCACCCAGATCAGGATCATAGATCAGCAGAGCGCCGCTGTCTGTCCGGCCATGATAAACCACAGCCTGGTCATTTTCTAACAATAGTATCGCCGGAAACAGCGCATCGTCGAGATTTCGTAGTTTCATTTCACCAAACCCCACCTGCAACCCCGCCGCTTGGGCCGCCACGATTGCATCGCGTATGCCCAGCTCGCCGGCGGTGCCGGGTTGCGCCGCATGAATAGCGGCCAGCGTCATCGGCCGTTCGAGCGTTGTTGCGACATTCAGCAGACACGCTTCCAGGGCCGCGATAGATCTGGGCTGACGTTTCATGGCGTCCCTCCCCAGCTCTCTGGGCCAAGCTCAAACAGGTCGAGTATATCTCCCGTCAGGCTTAGAACTGCATAGTTGGTCAGAAAGAAGCTCTGCTCTGCAAAGATCAACCGTTCTTGCGCGTTCACATGATCCCGCTGTGCGTCGAGTATTTCGATCAGGCTGCGTCGACCGATGGTGAACTGGGTGCGTGCGGCCGCGACACTTTCTGCATTGGCCTGCACCGCAAGTCGGGCTTCGCGCAGGCGGTGGGCACCGGCTTTTTGATCCGATCGGATAAACGCCAGTTCGCGCCCGATTTCCCGGACCAACGCCTCGCGCTCTGCCTCGACCTGTTTCATCTGCTGATGGGCAGCCGCGATCGCGGCGCGGCGCTGACCGGTGCTGTCCAGTTCATAGTTGACCGACACATCCACACCGAAATCCGTATCCGTGAGATCATCGTGATTGGCAAAAGCGGCGAGACGTATGTCGGGTTTGCGACGGGCTTGCGCGGCCACCCAATCGGCGCGCGACGCAACCAATGCCGCATCGGCGCGCCTGACCTGAGGGCTGTCCAGCACAATCTGTGTGTCACTGCGGTTCAAGTCAGGCGCAGGAAGGGCTGGAGGAAGAGACCCGGCAGGAATACCAAAAGCTTCTTGAAACCGGGCTTCAGCACGATCCACGCGTGACCTTGCATCAGCCAATCGCGTGCGCGCGTCCGCGGCGCGGGATTGTGCCGTCAGAATATCCGCTTGCGAGCCGACGCCACTGCTGACCCGTTCAGATAGCTGCTGCTCGATTTCCTCATGGACCTCGACATTGCGCCGCGCGATCTCATAGATTTTGCGCTGATCCAGAACCACGACGTAGGTTTCGATTGCTGACAAAGCAGTCGCCGCTGCGGTCTGCAACTGATCTCCAAAGCTTTCCAGCACCCGCGCGCGTGCCGCCGTCAGAGCGTTGGTGGCGACACCTCCGTCATATACCAGCTGAGATATCCGCAAATAGGGCGTGAGATTTTGGGTGTCGGAGGATCTGCGTACCGATCCCGCATTCAAGCCCAGCGAAACCTGCGGCAGGAATTCCCCTTGCGCCGCGTCCCGATTGGCTTCGGCAATTCCCATGCGCGACGCGCTTCGCGCCAGCGCAGGACTGTTTTGTACCGCTCCGCGAATGCGCTTACCAAAGCCACTTTGCACCAGGGTCGCCGAAGGTTCAATCGCGCCGGCACCAGTCGATCCGTTGGCAAAGGATCTGGAGACAGGTACCAAATCCGGGGGCTGCGAACAGGCAGCAATCGTTACAACCAATACAAGCAAATATGCGGGCCTTAGACCGAACTTAATCTTATGCATGGGTCACCTGATTTTCATGATATGGGCGACTCATGTCCTGACCAATTGCCGAGAGAAAGCCGCTCAGTTCAGTGTCAGGTTCTTGGATTTTCATACGCCTCTTGCTTTGTGCAGAAGCCAGCCATTCACAATGTGATAGCGAAACCTGATGCGCATGGATCAGTTGCAACATCCTGCTCGGAAGCGGGGCATTTTTCTCAGCGCATTGGCGCAGTCTTTCAGGATCGATCATCAGCAGATCAGGCAATGATGAGGGTGTATCATCCTGTGTGAACTGAACAAACAGATCATGTGATTGCATATGCTCGCAGAGTATTCGCGTCTCGCCTGCTGCGGCCTCGCGCATTCGGAAGAAATCGAGCAAATTCAGCAATTCGGGTGAAAGGTCGCCTTCTGGTCTATAGAACGGCGTATCCGCCGGATCATTCGTCACATGATCCGGAGTTTCGTTTACCAGAAGTCGGCATTGTTTTGCTCCGACAAGCTCGGCCCTGAATGGGAAGCAGCGAAGTGCCGATGGCACATAGCTCGCCAGCCATCTGCCATGGTCAGACACAAAGGGTATCGGATGCCTTGCAATCATCGAAAACAGAGCCACGGGCTCGATGGTGCCAGCGACTGACCTGAAGGCGATCGGAAAAGCGGCGGCGACGCGCAAAACCTCGGTATTGACGATGGTGCAGGCCATCAGATTTTTGGCAAAATCGTACGATGTGAACCGCCGCCAAAATCGGTTTCTGTGTCTCTCGAAGGTGACTGGGACGTAACAGGTGCTATCCATGACTTGGTCATCCATTTGAGCGAATTGTGCCGGGGTCACGCGCTTGCGCCGGTTGGATCCGAGAGCAGGATGTTATCTGCGTGAAGGCCGCTTAGGTCGCCGAGACCGTCAATCTGTGCCAACGCCTCGACAGTCGCCTCATCGGGTGCTGAATAGTCGACTTTAACCAGAACACTGTCGGTGCCGTCGGTTGCCAGCAGATAAATCTCATCGCCTGCCTGTGCACCGCTGAGAGTTTCCGCGGCAGTTGCGATGATATCTGTGTTCAGATCCGTCAATGCAGATTGCAGCCCGATGAAACCCGTATCCTGCCCGATTACGTCGCCAAGACTCAGTGTTTCGATATCCGAGCCTGTCCCGCGCAATGTGCCGACATCAAGTCCGGTGAACATGAACGCATCTGTCACCTCGGCGGCTGGCCCCAGAGTGAAACCAGTAATTGTGTCCGTCCCGTTGACCGCTGGATCCGCTTCGAAAACCACAACATCACGACCTGTGCCAGAAATGTCGATCGCGTCGTCGCCACCTCCACCCCTTATGACTTCGTCAACAAAGCTTCCGGTCAGCGCGTCGGCTCCATCTGTACCGAGATGATACTCAGCTGGACCACCGTCCGATGTGGTGAGGGACAGGATGATCGGCTGAGAGGCATCCTGCACTGTCATCGTGAATGAAATGACGTGTTCCGACAAATCATCAAAACTTGTTGTAGCCCCAGAAAATCTGACTGAGGAGGCATCAAGCGAATTGACGGCGAGGATGAATGAACTTCCGTTCGCGACTGCCGAGTTGGTGTCGTAAGTGACAACCGCCGGGTCAAAACCGAGTTCTGCTGAAAAGGTAATGCCGTCGGAATTATCACGATCCGGATCTGCATAAACCTGGAAGGTGACTGTGGATCCACTTCGACCTGCCTCGACTATCGTGTAGGCAGCGGGCTCATGTGCAACCGTCTGCTGGCTGGCGGGTACCGGATCTTGCCCGGCCGCGACCGAGGCTTGAGCTTCGAATTCCAGGCTGTCTCCGGACTCCAGCGAGGAAAACTGCGATGATGGAACATTTACGGACCAGCTGCCATCTGCAGCAACGGTTGCACTGCCAGCCGGTGAGCCATTTAGTGTAACCGTCACCGTCTGACCCACGCTCAATCCGGCTGAGTCGCCGGTGATCACGATGCCACTGCTGGCCAGATCGCTTTGCGAGACGGCGCCGTTGGTCCCGATGTTGCTCATGGTCAGGATCGGCCGGAAATCTGTGGTCAAAGTCGTCGTAGCGTCACTCGCCGCATTTCCGGCGACATCTTCAACGGATGCGGTGATCGTAAAGTCAGTGGCATCTGTCAAAGCGCTGAGATCGGCCGAAGGAATTGTCGCTGCCCAAATGCCATTGGTCACTGTGGCGCTATAGTCCTGTCCGTTCAGGTTGATGGTGACGGTCTGATTGTTCTCGGCATTTGTCCTGCCCGTGATCTGCAGATCCGAGCCCCGTTCCAGAACATCAAGCACCCCGCCAACCGGAAGCGCATCAATCGACAAAGTGGGAGCACTGAGATCGGTATCAAAACTGCTGCTTGTACTGGCGCTGTTTCCTGCAGCATCCGAAACAGAGGCGTGGACCTGGTATGTTTCGTCATCCTGCAACGAGTTCAGATCACCCGAGGCGGCGGTAAAGCTCCAGGATCCGCCGCTTACCGTCGCCGTGCCGCTGGCCTCGACTGAACCGTCAGGGCGTCGGATCTCGACCGTGACCTGTGTGCCGTTGGCGGCGTCTGAAGTACCTGCGACGGTCAGGCCGGTTGCAAGTTCTGCCCCATTCAGAACCGATCCTCCGGACAGCGTTGTGATCACCAGAGATGGCGCCGTGAAATCGGTGTCAAAGCTGCCAGACGCTTGTATCGCAGGGTTGCCCGCCGCGTCATCAACATTTGCCGTTACAGTGATGGTCTCTCCATCAGACAATGCTCCGAGATCGGCGGCCGGGATAGTGACGCTCCAGGCACCACCCGAAGCGGTTCCGGTGTAGCTTTGCCCTTCGAATGTAAGCATAACCATCTGATCGTTCTCGGCAGAGGTGGAGCCGGTGATGACCAGATCGGATCCTTGTTCGGCGGCATTCATCACCGCACCAGTCGAGAATGTATCGATGCTTAGCGTAGGGGCGGTCGCGTCCTTGGAAAGCCCGACGCTGGCCTGTGGCGCGTTGAGCCCGTCGGCGTCGCTGACATCGGCGGTCAGCGTGAAAGTTCCGCCATCGGCCAAGGCGACAAGGTCTGCGCTGTCTATTGTCACGCTCCAACCCCCGCCGGACACCGGAGCGGTATAAGTTTCGCCGCCCAGAGTGACCGTGACAGTCTGGCCGTCAGTCACATTCCCGACCGTGCCGCTCACCTCCAGATCGGAGCCCGCCTCGACGGCGTTCAAAACATCTCCGACCGGGAGAACGTTGATGGCAATCGATGGACCGGACAGGTCAACGGGAACGGAGACCGATACAGGTATTGCAGGGTTTCCTGCCGTGTCGTTCACGGCCACCGTTATGGTGGCAGGCGTGCCGGTCGACAGGCTCACAAGATCGGCGCTGGGGACAGTTGCGCTCCAGCCACCGCCGGAAACAGTGCCTGTATAGCTTTGCCCATTGAAGGTGACTGTAACCTGCTGATCGTCTTCGGCGTCCGAAGTACCATTCAGGACAAGGTCGCTGCCTATGTCGACCAAATCAATCGAACCCCCTGCAACCGGGTTGAGTGTCAGTGTTGGCGCGCTGAAATCAGTTTCGAAGCTTTCATTTGCCTGTGCGGCCGGATTGCCGGCGCGGTCAGAGACATCTGCGCTGACTGTGACAGTTGTCGCATCTGACAGAGCAGCGAGATCTGCCGCGGGCACCGAAACGCTCCAACCTCCGTTCAAGACATCTCCGGTATAGTCCTGACTGTTTATTGTGACGGTGACGGTCTGGCCATTCTCGGCATCGGTCGTGCCTGAGATGATAAGATCAGAGCCCTGTTCGGCCGCGTTCAGCACGGAACCATGAGACAATGCGTCGATGGACAATGTGGGTGGTACCGTGTCGATATCAAACTGGACCTCTTCGACTGACAGTTCCAAACCATCCCCATCCAGATGCCGGACCGTCACAGTCGATTGGCCCTGCGCCAATGCTTCGGCCTCGGCCTGAGTCAGCGATACGCTCCAACTGCCATCGGCAGCGGGCGTGGCGGTTTTGGTCAGTGCGTCGATCGACACCTCGACCGATGTCGTTCCGTCAGGCGCAGCGGACTGTGTGCTGAGATTGCTGAGCGCATTCGATTGCAACTCCGCCAGATTGAGGGTCGGCAGTCGCGGTTCCGGCGGTGAGACCGAGGGTGAATTATCCCCGCCATTTTCGTCGCTGCCATCGTCATCATCTCCGCCACCGCCTCCTCCGGCGCCTGCAGCGGCCCCTGCAATGCCCAAACCGCCCAAGGCGAGACCGGCGGTACTGATGCCGCCTCCAGTAGCAGCCGCGCCTGCGCCCGCTGCTTCGGTGGCAGCGAACTGTGCGACGTCCATCGCCACCTCATCAGCAATCATGATCGAACCGTTATCAAGGATCTGGATGTTTTCGGCATCCACAACCAGTGTGCGCCCGTCGGTCAGTTTCAGTTGAACGTCCCCATTTGGCAGCAACTTGGCCGAGCGTACCCCGGCAATGGCTTCGGCAAACTGAAAGGATTCGAGTGCCTCGCTCGTGGCTTGCGCCAGCGCGGGCAAAGCCATCAGCGTCGAACCCAGGCCACCAAGCAACCCGCGCCCGACCCGGCGCTGAAGCTTTTTGTCGAACCAGGATCTTGCATCGTCGCCGCGCTGTGATGCCTGTGCATTCTGGACGTTGTTCGAATCGTTGTCTTTGGTCATCTTCCCCTCACAATCGGTGGTCGTCTGCTGTCAGGTGACAGACGGTAACCCGCCGGGTCTTACTGGTGATCCCATCGTGACAGTTGCTGCGCAGGACGGGAAAACTTGAATAAAACTGAAGCTGAAGTCCTTGTTTTCACCACATTCCTGCTCTGGTTTCGCGCCGGAGCATCGGGTCATTCTGATCGCAGTGCCGGTGATGGCCTTGGGGGTGAACAACGATGATGCTTCAGTTTGAAAGAGTGGTTGCAACGGGGACCGCAGCGCTCGATTCAGGTATCGGCGATCTGGCTTTAAAAACGTTTAACGGCGAAACGTATCTCTACAGTACGACCGGGCCGGGCGGTGGGATCGCGTCGTGGCAATTGACCGAAATCGGTGCGCCCGTCTTGCAGGATCAGCAGTATTTTGGGGCATCCATCGAATATCAGGTCGGGCGCAGCGGCACGATTGTGACGCTGGGCAGTGAGACGCAACTGGTGCTGGATGTGAATACCGCAACGGGGCTGGTAGGTTATGATCTGAACAGTGATGGAACGATCGGCGGGTTGCAGGAAACTGGCGGGCTTTCAGGCGGTGGTGATATATCGGCGACAATACAATCCACCATCGGCGACAATAATTTTCTAACCCTGGCGCATGAGGATAACGGCCAGATCGGGACCTATCGTGTCAATGGCGATGGCTCGTTGACCGTGACGGGTCTGACCTCGGGGCGTGCGGATGCAATGCAGGCCGTGGAATCCGGATCGAATCATTTCGTAATCACGGCCGAGACCGCCACCGGTACGATTCGAAGCTTTGCGGTTGATCCCGGCACCGGTGCTCTGACTCTCACGGATGGGGCGATCAGCCTGGCAACGCTGGGCATCGGCTCTCCGACCGCGATTGAATCGGTTCAGGCCTATGGTGAAACATGGGTGATTGTGGCTGGCGCGGGCAGCAACTCGCTAAGCGTCATGACAGTCGGCAGCGATGGCAGATTGAGCCCAACCGACCACGTCCTTGATACGCTGCATACCCGGTTCGGTTCCGTGCAGGATCTCTCGGTCATCAAGGTCGACGGGCGCGTGTTTGTTGTTGCCGGAGGCGGTGATGATGGCATCACTCTATTTACCATGACCCAAGATGGCCAACTGATCCATATGGACAGCTTTGAGGATACCGTCACAAGCGCGTTGCAGAATGTCGAAACGTTGGGCGTTGCGCATATCGGAGACGATCTGCAGATTTTCGCGGCATCCCAGCAGGAGGCCGGTCTTACTCAACTAAGCGTTTCGGTCGCTAATCTGGGCGTGGTCGATCAGGGTTTCGGGACGATCAGCGGCACCTCGGGCGACGATATGCTCAAAGGTGGTTTTCTTGATACAAGCCTGTTTGGCGGGGCAGGAAACGACATTCTGATCAGCGGAACCAGCGCCACCATTATGACCGGGGGCGACGGGGCGGATATTTTTGTGATGCGCGAAAGCAGTGGTCTGACAACGATCATGGATTTTGAGGCCGGTGTCGACCGGCTCGATCTTACGGATTTTCCGTTTCTGCGCTCTCCGCTCCAGTTGGACTTTACCGCAACAGGGCAGGGGGCGCGGATCTCGTTTCGCGATGAAACGATCGAGGTGATCTCGGATCAGGGCACTCCACTTACCAGCGCAGATATTTTTGGTGCCGGGTTCGACGGGCCGGATCATATTCCAACTGATCTGGGCAGCGGGCCCGGCAACAACGCGTCAGAAGGTGTCACGGGTCCTGTCACCATCGGTCCAAACGGCCCGAATCCCGCGTTGTCGGATGCAGAGATCAGGTTCACCCCTGACGGCGGCGCGACCGTTGTGGCGCAGGCGGATGATCAGGGCGTATTCGATCTGGATATTCCGGATGGTTCGTTTCCCGGTGCGCTGGATATTGTAAAATCCTATTCAAACGCGAGCGGAGAGATCACCGCGCTGGACGCGCTACAGGTTCTGCGCATTTCGGTTGGGCTGGATCCCACATGGGGACCCGCAACGCCAGAGAGCCTGATCGCGGCAGATATCACTCAGGATGGAAGGGTTAACGCATTGGACGCGCTGGCCATTCTGCAGAACGCCGTTGACCTGCCCACGTCGCATGAGGCGGAATGGGTCTTTATTGACGCAGACGCTGATTTGTCCGGGATCACCGAAAACAATGTCGCCTATGAGACCGGCGCAGACATCACCATCGTCGACGGCGCCTTCGCCGTCGACATGACTTCGATTTTGCTCGGGAATGTCGAGGGGCCGTGACCTTCTATTCCCGGAATGCGCGATAGAAATAATCGGCCAGCGGCTTCACCAGATAAGAGAGTGGCGTGCGCTCATCCGTCTTGATCATTGCCTCAACCGGCATACCCGGCAGCAGTTCCTGACCGTTCAGGCGTTCGATCTGTCCGTCATTCGGCTGGACTTCGGCGCGATAAAAGGTAAAGCCGGTGGTCTCATCGGTGAATGTATCTGCTGAGACATTGACCACATGGCCATCGATTTCAGGCGTTTCGCGTTGATTGAACGCAGGAAAGCGCAACGCAACATCCTGCCCGCGATGCAGCTGGTCCACATGCAGGGCATCCACCCGCGCAGCCACCAGCAGGGGCGTGTCTTGCGGAACCACATACATCATCGGTTCACCGGGCTGAATGACCGATTGGATCGCAAACACCTGGCTGTCATAGACCGTGCCCGCCACGGGTGCGCGGATATCCAGACGCGACAACCTCTCGGTCAGGGACAGGCGCCGTTCTGCCAGTTCGGCGGCGCGGGATTGTACATCCCGCAACTCTGCGATCGCCTCTTCGCGACGGGTCGCCCTCAATTGAACAATCTGAATCTCAGTTGTGGAAATCTGGCCGTTTAGGCGGGCGACGGTCGACTCCAGCCGTCCTATTTGACCATTCAGATCCGCCTGTTCCCGTTGCAGGGCCGAAACACGGCTGGCCTGAGTCAATCCACGTTCCAGCAGTCCTTCCTGATCAACCAGCTCTTCGCTGATCAGATCGACCTGTGTGCGCAGCGCAGCCAGTTGCGCTTCGGTGCCTTCGATTTCGTCCTCAATCTGGTTTTTTTGCTTGCCCAACTGCTCAATCTGCTGGGTCAGCGTGTCCAGACGAGCCTCGAACAACCGCCGCTGGCCAGCAAGAAGATCTTCGTCGATGAGTTCCGCATTTTGTAGCTCTGCCAAACGCCCATCCAGTTCGTTTGCATCAGCGCCATCGCGTTCCGCCTCAAGCCTGGTTTTGCGTGCCAGAAGCTCAAAAAGCTGCGCTTCTACGATTGTCTTTTCGGATGCCAGAAACGTGTCATCCAGACGCAAAAGCAATTGCCCGCGGGTCACGTCGTCGCCATCGCGGACAAAAATTTCGCCCACCACGCCGCCATCGGGGTGTTCAATCACCTGACGGTTGCTTTGCACCTCGATCACTCCTTGCGAGATGATCGCGCCCGCCAGTTCGGTCCGGATGCTCCAGACACCGAGACCCAGCACAAGGATGGCCAGAGCCAAAATCCCCACCATTGCCGGGGTCGTAATGCTCCAGGCTGCCTTTTTATCCTCTTTGGACATTACTCACCCACCTTGTTCAGATGCCGTTTGATGACATTGGCATTCTGCACCATCGAGCTAAGAACCTCATCGCGCTTGCCGGATTTCACGATCTGGCCTTTCTCGACAACCACCAGGTCATCGCATTCCGAAATCGCCTGCGGTCTGTGGGTCATGATGATGACGGATTTGCCCTCGGCCTTGAATTCGCGCACAGCGTTGTTCAACGCCAGAGTCCCGTCCGCGTCGAGGGCAGAGTTGGGTTCGTCCAGGATCAACAGCACCGGATTACCGTAGAGGGCCCGCGCCAGAGCGATACGCTGTTTCTGGCCCCCCGAAAGCTGGCTGTCATTGCCTTCAAGGAAAGTGTCATAGCCTTTCTCGAGGCTTAGAATAAGTTCATGCGCGTTTGCCGTTTTGGCCGCTGCGACCACGGCCTCGGGGTCCGGGGATTGCGACATCCGCGCGATGTTTTCGGCAACAGTGCCGTTGAACAGGGTAACCTCTTGCGGAAGATAGCCAATGTGGCGCCCCAGATCGTCGGGGTCGTATTGCTCCAGAGTGGCCGCATCCAGGCGAATCTCGCCCGCTGCAGGAGTCCAAAGTCCGAGCAGCGCTTTAGCAAGCGTTGTCTTGCCCGAGCCGCTTTTCCCGATGACACCCAGCGCATGGCCCGGCTCGAGATTCAGCGTCGCGTTACGCAATGTTGGAACTTTTGAGCCCGGCGGAATGACGGTCAGCCCCTTGGCGACTAGATGGGCTTTCGGCATGGGCAATTTGGTGCGGGCTGTCTCGGGCGGTGTTGAGTCGAGGAACTTGTTCAGGCTGATCCACGCGGTGCGCGCCCGTTCGATCATCGCCCATTGGCCGACCGCCATTTCGACCGGTGCCAATGCGCGGCCCAGAAGGATGGTGCCCGCGATCATTGCGCCGGGGGTCATCTCATTGCGCAAAACCAGCAACGCACCAAGCGCAAGCATCGCGGATTGCAGGAAAAGTCGCAGCGATTTGGTCAGCGACGTAAAACTGCCCGTCCAATCGCTGGCCGAGATCGACTGAGTCAACGCCTCGCCACGCTGCTTCATCCAACGCTGGCCAACATCCCCTTGCATACCTTGCGAGCGTACAACTTCGGCTGCCTGGCGGGCGTGCTCTGAAAACGCGTTTGCCCGGGCCGCCGCGCTTTGCGCTTGGGCCACTTTACGATGGGTTAGCGCCTGGTTCAGCAGCGCAATCACCACCAAAAGCGTTCCGCCGCCTACAGCGAGCCATCCCAAAAGCGGATGAAACAGAAAGATCGCGGCAAGGAAAAGGGGCGTCCAGGGCATGTCCATGACGGCCAGTAACACAGGCGACGCACAAAGTGACCGGATCGATTCAAGGTCACGCAATGCAGTGGCAGGGGCCGAGCGGAATTGCGGAAACAGCGCCCGCCGCATGGTTCCTTCAAAGACCCGCTCATCCAGCGAAGACTGGAACCGCGCCCCGAACCGGGCAACGATACGTCCCCGCGCATAGTCGAGCATGGCCATAAGCCCATAAAGAAGCGCAACCAGCAAAAACAGCGCCGCCAATGTCTCGACCGAGCGTGATCCCAGCACGCGGTCATAGACCTGCAGCATGAACAAAGGCCCGGTCAGCATCAGCAGGTTCACAAAGACGCTGAACAGGAAAGCCAGTGCCAGAAAGCTTCTGCCCTGACCCATGACTTTGCGCAGCTCATGGCGTTGTGCGGCGCTTGGTGGATTTCTGAAACTCACTAAATCTGGTCCCTACTTACTGACAGGCAAAACACGCAATGTGCTGACGTGGCCCGGACTGACGCTTTACTATATCTATGTCAAAATCCGCGAACAACGGGCGTTTCGAAGAGGCGCGCGTGTTTCGGCGGGGATCGCACAGTTTTGATTGCTCCAGCGGCATGAATACGCCGAGCCCGTAAATTTGCGCAGGATTATTACATCCAGACATAACAGGTTTTTCAGCCATTGTCGTTAATCACACCGCCTTTGGCTTGTCGGCCTCGGAAAGCCAGTCAAACAGCACCCGCGCTCGGTCCGAAGCCTGATTGTGCAAGACAACAAAGAAATCCAGCGGAGACGAGACCGTTTCAGGTATCAGTTGGACCAGTTTGCCGGATTCAACCAACTCAGCCGTCAGGCCCTCCCACCCCAGCACAGCGCCCATGTCGTCCTGCGCGGCCTGCAACGCGATGACATAGTTGTTAACGCGATGTGCGGCTTTCAGTTGCGCCGACTGCCCCAGCGCCCGCAGCCATTCCTGCCAGTTGGTCCATCCGCTATCTGCAGCCTCAAGATAGATCAGAGGGATATTCGCCACATCCGCAGGAGTGTCAATCTGATGCTGCTCGGCAAAGCGGGGGCTGCCGAGTGCCATGATCTGGTCATGAAACAGGGCGCGGCACGGCCCTGAATTCTGATGCATGTGGCCATAATGAATGCTCAAATCACAGTCCCTGGTGCTGGCATCCTGATCGCTGACCATCTGCGCAACCGAAATATGAGGATGGCTTTTCCAGAACTGCGCCAGTCGCGGGGTAAGCCACAAAGAACTAACGGCGGTGGTAGAGCGGATCGTCACGGCGTTACGCCCGCGATGCGCGCGCAGCTGATCCAATGCTTCTCCGATACCCTCAAAACCCCGTTGAAGCGCAACCAGCAAATACGCGCCACCTTCGGTCAGTTCGACCCCGCGATGAAAACGGTGAAACAGGGTATGCTGCAGTTCCTGCTCAAGTGCCTTGATCTGATGGCTTACGGCAGCTGGTGTCACGTTCAACTCTTTCGCTGCGTCCTTGAAGCTGACATTGCGGGCGGCAGCCTCAAAGCTCAGAAGCGATGTCATGGGGGGCAGGTTATAGGGACGTTTGGGCAACTTATCCTCGCACGAAAGATCGATTTTATGCTGCAATGCGGCAGAAATTATCAGTCCAGGGTTAGATCAGATAACTCAGGGTGATTTTTTTTACAATTGTATGACGCGTAAATTCCACAGTATGCGCAGGCAAATACCTACGCCTAGCGAAAAGCGACTCAGCCCATGACCCAGACACCTGTCCTGCAGGACTCCCTTCATGCGACGCGACAGTCGTTTGATAAGATCCCCGTTGTCGATCTTGCCCCTCTGATCGACGGCAGCGACCCGCAGAAAGTGGCGGCCGATACCCGCTGGGCACTGTCGAATGCCGGTTTCATGTATGTCAGGAACCACAGCGTTGCTGCCGAGGTGGTGGATCGGGCGTTTGAGCGTACTCGGGCATTTTTTGATCTGCCAGCCGACGATAAAATGAAGCTGCATATCGCGCATTCCGGCGAAGCGCTGCGTGGCTATATTGAACCGTTCGGTGAAAACACCGATCCGGGCAAGACCAAGGACCTGAAGGAATGCTTCGATATCGGCCCCGAAGCCGCATCGTCGGGTCCGTTCTTTGGCCCCAACCAATGGCCGGAAGAGGCGCTGGTTCCCGGATTCCGCGATGCGGTCTACGGCTATCACGAAGAAATGAAACGTCTGGCAATGATCCTGCTGACCGGCATTGCCCGCAGCCTTGACCTGGCGCCTGATTTCTTCGGGTCCAGGCTGCAGAATCCCATCAGCATCCAGCGACTGCTGCATTATCCACCCCAGACAGGGCAAGTGGATGAAAGTATTATCGGAATCGGCGCGCATACCGACTATGGCAACCTGACCATTCTGGCGCAGGACGATGTGGGTGGTCTGCAGGTAATGAACCGCGACGGGCAGTGGATCGAGGGCACACCGATCCCTGGAACGTTTGTTATCAATATCGGCGATCTGGTGCAGCGCCTGACCAATGATCGGTATCTGGCCAATCTGCATCGGGTCGTGAACACCTCGGGGCGCGAGCGGTATTCGATCCCGTTCTTCATCGATGCCGATTACGATGCCGTGTTTGAACCTCTGCCATCTTGTATTGATGCAGATAATCCTGCTCGCTACGCTCCTGTCACCTGTGGCAGCCACAAGTTCGGGCGCTTTGCCAAAAGCTTCCCGCATCTCCAGGCCAGGGTGGCCTGATCCAGTTCCGGCCCCGGTTGTCGGGGTCTCATTTCACCGCAAGTACGGTGGGAATATGAAATCCGGGGTGACGCCGTCACGGCCCGAAGATCTGTGAAGGAAACAAAATGAAATCACATGCGAAAGTGGTGGTTGTCGGTGGCGGATGCGTAGGTGCATCCATTCTCTATGGATTGACTCAGCACGGATGTTCGGACGCAGTGATGCTGGAACGCACCACGTTGACTTCAGGCTCAACCTGGCACGCGGCCGGGCTGCTGGTGACTTTTGTGCGCTCGCACAACGTTTCGAAGATGACGATGGAAACCATTCGCATCTATACCGAGGTCGAGGAAAAGATGGGCTCTTCGGTTGGTCTGCGCAAGGTCGGCCAGCTGCGCGTTGCCAACACCGAAAAGCGTTGGGATGAGTTCCAGTCCTATATCTCGATTGCCGAGGCTGCGGGCGTGCCCTGCAAACTGCTGACCCCGGAAGAGATCGCCGAGGTGCATCCGCTGCTGAACCAAAGCCCGGATATTCGTGGCGGCATTCTGCACACCGAAGATGGTTACGTGAACCCCGCCGATATCACCATGGCGATGGCGAAACTGGCGCGGGACGCAGGCGCGAAAGTGTATCAGAACACCGAAGCGCAATCCTATGAAAAGCTCGATAATGGCCACTGGAAAGTGACCACCAACCAGGGCGAGATCACCTGTGAGCATCTGATTTTCGCCACCGGCAACTACGCCCGTGAAAACGCCCGCCGCGTGGGTCTGGACCTGCCTTGCATTCCGATCGTTCACCAGTACTGGACCACCGATACCGTGCCGCTGCTGAAAGAGCGCCGGGCCGAAGGTCTACCCGAATTCCCGATCCTGCGGGACGAGGATTATGGCGCATATCTGCGCGAAGATGTGGGTGGTATCCAGTTCGGTCCCTATGAATTCACCAAGGATCTCAAGCTGTTCGCCGAAGACCGCGTGCCGCCTGATTTCGGTGCCGATCTGCTGCCCGAGGATTTCGACGCGGTGGAAACCCAGTGGGAACGCGCCATCGAGCGGGTGCCGACGCTGGGCGAGGTGGGCATCAAGGCCAACACCCGTGGCCCGTTCCAGATGACCCCGGATGAACTGCCTCTGGCCGGTCCCGCGCCAGGGCACGAAAACCTGTGGCTGGCCGAAGGGATGCCCGGTGGAATCCTGTGGGGTGGCACCGTGGGCGAGCGTCTGGCCCGCTGGATCGTCTATGGCGATCCGGGTATGGATATGTCGGAACTCGACCCGCGCCGGTTCTCGGACTATGCCTCGAAACGCTGGACCATGGACAAGGTGCGCGAAACATGGGGCACCCATATGGACGCCCACGTTCCGGGCGAAGATTTCCCCAATGCCCGCCCGATGAAGACCATGGGCTCCTATGACCTGCTGACCGCCCATGGCGCTGTCTGGACCAGCTTCAACGGCTACGAATTCCCCCGCTGGTTCGCCAAATCGCCGGAAGAGGCGATCCCCGAGCACAGCTTCCGCCGTACCGACCATATGGAACGGGTGCAGGACGAGGTGCGCACCACCCGTGAAAAGGCTGGTTTCATTGAAATGTCACCAATGACCAAGTTCACCGTGCGTGGCCCGGGTGCGGCCAAATGGCTGGATAGTATCATGGCCAACAAGCTGCCCAAGGTGGGCCGTATGACCCTGTCGCTGGCGCTGAACGCAAACGGCGGCATGGACGGCGAATACACCATCGTGCGCTATGCCGAGGATGATTTCTATCTGATTTCGACCCCGAACTGGTGCGCCTATAACTGGGATCAGCTGCAGCGCCAGATGCCCAAGGATGGCTCGGTCGTCATGGAGGATATCTCGGAGCAGTTGGGCGTGATCGCGCTGGCTGGACCAGAGTCGCGCGAAATTCTGTCGAAACTGACCGACAACGACCTGTCGAACGAAGCCTTCCCATGGCTGTCGGCGCAGATGGGCGAGGTGGGCTATGCCAAGGGTGTGCACCTGCTGCGCGTGTCCTATACCGGCGAGCTGGGCTGGGAGTTGCACCACCCGGTCGGCTATAACCGCCACATCGTGGATCAGTTGCTGAAAGCGGGCGTGAAGCCTTTTGGTCTGGAAGCGCTGGAGTCGATGCGGCTCGAGAAATCCTATCGCGCCATCAACCGCGAAATCTGCAAGGACATGACCCCGTACGAGGCCGATCTGGGCCGCTTCGTGGCCTTGACGGAAAAGATCGGCGGGCAGGTTTGCGAACGCGATTTCGTCGGTAAGGCGGCGCTGCTGAAGCAGAAGGAAGAAGGTGGATACAACACTCTGGTGACGCTGAAACTGCCATTCTGCGATACCTCGGTGATGTTCGACGAAGGCGTCTATGCCGATGGCAAGCTGATTGGTCGGGTCACCTCGGGCGGGTTCTCGTATTACTGCAACCACGACATCGCCATGGCGCTGGTGCCGCAGGATATGACCGCGCCAGGCACCAAGATGCAGGTTCTGGTCCACAATGAGATGCGCGACGCCGAAGTGATCGATGTCTGCGCCGTTGATCCCACCAGCGCCAGAGCGCGCGCCTGATCCGGAGGATTTGAAATGGCAGAAGCAAGAGCACGCTCAGGCCGTGGCGGCGGACGCGCGGCACGGGTTCAGGCCCGTACCAACCCGGCCCCCGTCTATCTTTCGACCCTGAACCGCAAGGTCGGTCCCATCGATCTGCTTGGCCCCGAAGGGGTCGAGCGCATCCACAATGCCGCGATGACTATTCTGGAAACCACCGGCATCGAGTTCCGCGATCCCGTGGCGTTGGCCGATTGGAAGAAATACGGCGCGGATGTGCAGGGCGAACGCGTGCGCATCGGGCGCGAGATGCTGATGGACCTGATCTCGGCGGTGCCGTCAGAATGGGGCTATGCGGCGCGCAATCCCGACCGCTCACTGCGGGTGGGTAACCGCAACTCGGTGTTCGCCAACGCCTATGGCGCGCCTTTCGTCTATGGTCTGGACGGCGTGCGCCGGCCTTCGATGCTGGAGGATGCGCACAATTTCTTCAAGCTCAGTCAGATGAGCCAGTCGATGATGGTGCCGGGCATCCTGCCGGTCGAGCCGCAGGACGTTCCCGTCCCGCAGCGCCATCTGGAACTGGTGCATGCGGCGCTGACGCTGACCGACAAGCCGATCAAGGGCTCGGTGCTGTCGGAACAGGCGGCGCGCGACTCGGTTGAGATGACCCGGATCGTGTTCGGAGAGGAGTTTGTCGACAACAACGTCGTGATGGCCGCACTGCTGAACTGCAACACGCCACTGGTGTGGGACGAGACCATGCTGCAAAGCCTGCGCGTCTACGCCTCGGCCAATCAGCCCTGCCTGCTGTCGCCTTTCGTTCTGGCGGGTGCCTCGACCCCGGCCAGCCCGCAGGGCGGTGTGGCGTTGCTGATCGCGGAATCGCTCGCGGGCATGGCTTATAGCCAGATCATACGTCGCGGCGCGCCGATGGTGCTGGGCGTGGCGATCATGGGTGTGTCGATGAAAACCGGCGCGCCGATGATGGGCTCGCCCGAACCCGGTCTGATGAACCTGTTGGTGGGTCAGATGGCGCGGTTCTACGGCGTGCCGTGGCGCACCTGTACCATGTGGACCGGCTCGAAAACTCCGGACATGCAGGCGGCGTTCGACACCGCCAATACCATGTGGCCGGTGCTGCTGGGCGGGGCGAATTACATCGTGCACTCGGCGGGCTTTTTGGAAGGCGCGCTTGGGGTCAGCTATTCGAAGTGGGTGCAGGACACGCTGCAGCTGGAGAACTTCCACCTCTTTTTCAGCGGCTTGGTAGACGAAAACCTGGACGCGCTGTTGGGCGATATCGACAAGATCGGACCCGGAGGCCATTTCCTGGGCACCGACCACACTCGCGAAAACCCGATGCACATGAACCACTTGCAGAACAACGACAGTTTTGAACAGTGGGAGGCCGAGGGTTCGAAGACCGCAGAAACGGTCGGCACGGAAGAGGCGGAACGGATGCTACGAAATTATATCCAGCCGCCGATGCCCGACGATCAGCGGGGTGCGCTGGATGAGTTCGTCGCCAAAAAGCGCATTGAATACAGCGCCTAATACATACAAATGAGGTGCCCAGGCACCTCTTTTAGTTTCATAAGGACAGGATCAGGCAGATGACTGAAATTGCAACAAAAACACTCTCGCTGGATGAGGTGAGGGATCTGGCGAAATCCGTCCTGGTTGCGGCTGGAATGGATGAGCGTGGCAGCGATCAACTCGCAGAGATTGTCACCAAGTCGGAACGTGACGGTCCGCGCAGCCACGGGTTGCGCATGCTGCCGGTCTATGTGCAGAGCTTTACCTCAGGCTATGCCAATCCTGCCTCCAATCCCAAAGTTGAGCGTATCGCACCCAGCGTTCTGCGCGGGGATGCCGACAATGGGTATTATCAGATCGCCGCGTCCATGGCGCTGGACGAGTTGATTGCCATGGCTCGCGAAAACGGCATCGCAGCGTTTACCTGCGCCAACAGCCATCACCTTGCCGGTCTGCGCTTTGACACCGAGCCACTGGCCGAGGCCGGGCTGGTTGCACTGGGCGTCGTGAACTCATTGTCGATGGTGGTGCCGCAGGGTGGTGTGCGTCCGGTCTTTGGCACCAATCCGATGTCCTTTGCCTGCCCGCGTCAGGGTCAGGATCCGATTGTCTGGGATCAGGCCTCGTCAATGGTGGCGCTGATGGATATCCGCATGGCCGCAGCCGAAGGGCACGATCTGCCGCATGCCGCCGGCCTCGACCCCGACGGTCAGCCCAGCACCGATCCGAATGCTATCCTGGAAACCCGCAGCCTGCTGCCCTTTGGCGAGCATAAAGGAGCTGCAATCGCCTTCCTGATCGAGGTGATGGGTGCAGCTCTGGCCGGAGGGACGTTGTCGGTAGACAACGCCAATCGCGAAGCGCACGGAGCGCTGAATATCAAGGGCGGCTCGACCCTGATCGCGATTGATCCGAAACGGTTCGGCAACGCAGCGTTCGACGACTATATCAAGCGCATCTGCGCCGAGATCGAAGGCAACGGCACAGCGCGCGTGCCCGGTGATGGTCGATTGAAGAACCGTGCCGCCTCGCAAGCCAATGGCGTACAGGTCAGCACAGAACTGCTGGCTCAGCTGGCTGAGCTGCAATAATCTCCTTTCAAGCGATAGGTCCGGTCGCTTTTGCCATCGGACCTATGTCGGGAAGGCAACCGCGTCTGATATGCTGTAATTTTTCGCGCTAATTCCGCAGCAATGTGTTCCCTGCCAGTGATGAGTTATACTATCCGCTGTTTGCGCTAGATCAATGGTCCTATCGGTAAGCGCTCCAACTCAAACATTAAATCCTTCAAACATCACAGCATTCACGGGATGAACCATTGTACTAGGGACAACTGCGTGAGTATGGTGACGCGATATCTATCTAACTACGGCAACGCACTGTGAGCAAAACGCAGACCATAGAACGCATGACCCAGTTGGTAGACGGATTGCATCTAAGCTCGCCGATTTATGTTTTGGACATCGGCGCAAATCCTCTCATTGAAGGAGAGGTGTCATATCAGTCATTGCTGAATCACGGGTTCGCCCAAGTCGTCGGGTTTGAACCACAGTTGCATGCGCTGGATGCCCTGAATGCGCAGAAGTCACAGGCGGAGACCTATCTGCCTTACGCCTTGGGGAATGGCAGCGAGCAGACGCTGCATCTGTTCGCCTCGCAAGGCTTTACGTCTGTTTTTGAAGCCGATATCAAAAGCGCGAACTATCTGGGTTTCAGTGCGGGTATGCGGAAAACCGGGACTGAAGCAATGCGGACGCACAAGCTGGACCATGTTGAGGAGGTTCCGCAGGTCGATTTCCTAAAAATAGACGTGCAAGGCAGTGAAACGACTATTCTGGAGTACGGGCGCAGCAAGTTGTCGCAAGCCTGCGCGGTGCAGACCGAAGTGCGAATGTTCCCGATCTACAAAGATGAGCCACGATATGGTGCGCTTGAGGCCGAATTGACCCACCAGGGATTTGAATTTCTGCGCTTTGTCAGCCTAAAGCATGTCTGTCTCGCCCGCCGGTTTCGAAAGCGCCTGCGGCGAAATCAGTTCGCGCAGGTAGTAGATGGCGACGCATTCTTTGTGCGCGATTTGCGCGAGGTAGAAACTTACAGCGACGAGCAATTGAAAAAACTGGCGGTGATCGCGGATGCGATCATGACCAGCCATGATTTGGCGCTGTATGCTCTGGATAAGTTGGTCGAGCGGGGAAAGATCGAAGGAACGCTTGTCGACCAGTATTTTGCGTTGATCCCACCAGACCAAACGCGCGGCTGACCATGGGCGCCAAGCCAACGAGTATTTCGCTGCGGGTTGGTTTGCTTTCACGAAGCTGCCAATAGCGCGAAAAACGCACCAAGCCCAAACAGCAGCGCCGCATGGCCCTGAATTTAACGCCAGATCACCACGTCATAAGAAACCGTTGGCTCCACATTTTGTTATAGAGCCAGAATTCAGCCTCCAATTCAGGTTTCGCGAGAAATCTCGTAATATCAGACCGTACTGCCAACGCCGACATAGCTGTCAAAGCCCGCGCCCAGCACCATGGCCGAGGAATAGATGTTACGCAGGTCGACCATCCGGGCGGATTTCATCGTCTCCGCCAGGTCGCTCAGATTCAGCGCGCGGAACTCGTTCCATTCAGTAAGCAACACAATTGCATCAGCATCTTTCGCCGCTTCATACGGATCATCCATCCAGTTGACGCCGGGCAGCAGCTCTTCACCCTCGGACCGGCCCTGAGGGTCAACCACGCGCACGCGGGCACCACCGCCGATAAGGGCAGGGACAATTGTCAGCGAAGGCGCATCGCGCATGTCGTCTGTATTGGGTTTGAAGGTAACTCCGAGTACGGCAACGGTCTTGCCATTAAAGCTGTCATTGCAGGCCTCGCGGATTTTGTCGATCATACGCTTCTTTACTTCGTCATTGACGCGCATGACAGTTTCGGTGATCTGCATCGGATAGGCGTGATCCTGTCCGATCCGGGCCAGCGCAGCAGTGTCTTTTGGAAAGCACGAGCCGCCATAACCGGGGCCTGCGTGCAGGAACTTGTTGCCAATGCGTCCGTCCAGCCCGATGCCGCGTGCGACCTCTTTGACATCACCACCGGCGCGTTCGCACAGGCCCGCTATTTCATTGATGAACGTGATCTTGGTCGCCAGAAAGGCGTTGGCCGCGTATTTGATCATTTCGGCACTTTCCAGATCGGTGGTCAGGATCGGGAAATCGCGCAGATATAGAGGGCGGTAGATCTCGGCCATAACCTCGGCGGCGCGCTCGCTTTCGACACCAACAACCACGCGGTCCGGGCGCATGAAGTCGTCAATTGCTGCCCCTTCACGCAGGAACTCGGGGTTCGAGGCCACGTCGAATTCAGCCTTCGGATTGGCCGCTGCGACCACCGATTGGACCTTGCGGTTGGTGCCAACCGGAACGGTCGATTTGGTGACAACGACTGTATAATCGGTGATCGCATGCGCGATCTCTTCTGCCGCAGCCATTACATAGGTCAGATCAGCATGGCCATCGCCGCGCCGCGTAGGAGTGCCTACGGCGATGAACACCGCATCGGCCCCATCCACGGCACTGGCCAGATCGGTGCTAAAGCTCAGGCGCCCGGCGGACACGTTCTTGGCCATCAAAACATCAAGCCCGGGTTCGTAGATCGGAACCTCACCGGCTTGCAACATTTCTATTTTGCGTTCGGATTTATCAACGCAGATCACATCATGGCCAAAGTCGGAAAAGCAGACGCCGGAAACCAGCCCGACATATCCTGTGCCAATCATTGCAATACGCATTCTTCAAATCCTTTTCTTCGATCAGAAAACACCCGGTACCTGTCTGGTGTGATGGGCGAGCTTGCCCCTTCGGCATGGGGCCTATTCATCTTCGATGACCGAATATGCGCTTAACGTGACGGTGTTCAAGGCGATTTTGTCAGGACCGCAGGCAATTGCCCAAACTGCCGTAGTTTTAGTGCCAGGTGGCCCCTCAGCACACCGCATAACACCTGGCAACATGAAAACTGAAGACAGATAAACCGTCTGGCAGGCATCAACCCGCCAAAAGCGTCCGATTAGATTTCTGATCGCTGGGAGACAGCCCGAATTTGCGCGAATACTCGCGGCTAAACTGCGTTGGGCTTTCATATCCCACATCATAAGCGGCTGATGCGACCGAGCTGTTTCCCGATTGCAGCAACCGGCGCGCCTCGAGCAGGCGCAGTTCCTTCTGATATTGCAACGGGGTTGTCGAGGTGACGGCCTTGAAATGCTCGTGAAAGGCCGAAAGGCTCATTCCCGATTCATGCGCCAGATCAGCGACAGGGATGCTGTTCTTATAGTTGCTGCGAATAAAGGCGATGGTCTTTGAGATACGGCTTGCGGGACTTTCATGCCGCAATAGCTGCCGCAGCATACCCCCGTGACGGGCGCGCAGAAGGCGGAAATGGATCTCTTTCAGAACCAGCGGCGCAAGAGCGCAGGCCTCTACCGGATCGTGAGACAGACGATAAAGGCGCGCGACAGCATCCATCAACGCCTGATCCGAGGCGGCGACATTCAGCGTCTGTGCCTCACCGTCCTCGATGTCTCCGATCTCGTCCACAAGACTGCGGACCAGTGCAAGGTCGAGTGTCAGGGCCAACGCGGCATATGGTTCATCGGCGCTGGCTTTGATCACCGCCGCTTCGACAGGCACAGCGTGGCTGACGATCAGCGTATCGCCCGCACTATAGCGGATGACGCGCCCGCCGATATGCGCTTCTTTTGCACCCTGAAGGACCAGGCACATGACAGGCTCGTAGAAACCGGCGGAACATTCGGTCGTTTGATCATTGCAAAACGCATAAAATCCTTTGACGCCGGTTTCGCACCCGACACCCATTGCGTCTTTCGAGCGTACCTGTGCGAAAACCTCCGCCACCAGATTATCGGGTACCATCAAAATCCCTCCTGCTCCTTGAAAATATAGCGGTTTCGCGTTGACTGAAAACACTCTTCCAAGGCTTGTCGGAGAATTAGGCAGATCATTCGGAGGATAAGGCAGCGCAATCGCCTCTCAGAGCATTACCTTTAACGGAAGCTAATCGCGGGAGGGTGTCATGTACAATAAGGCGGTCACGAGAATTGGCCTTTTGGCAGACCAGCGTGTTGCCAAATCCGGTCAATGTATCACGCTGGCTGAATTTCTCAGAAACAAGCTGATGCAAACGGCTTTGCGTCTCGAAGGTCTGCGACACAAGGGTATGAGGGCCATTCCCGTGACAACGGATGTAGCCAGCGCCGGTTTCGCACTGACCGGCGGTAGGCGAGGCCTCCCCGACGTTTTCCCGGAATTCGAACAAACCAACCACTTGCCAAAAGAGAGACCTTGAAGCCATGGCGATTGAACTGAAACTGAATGGCCAGACGCACAGCGTCGAGGCCGAACCGGGCACCCCGCTTTTGTGGGTGATCCGGGATGAGTTGAAGCTGACCGGAACGAAATTCGGTTGCGGTGTCGCATCCTGCGGGGCCTGCACTGTTCATATGAACGGTGAACCGATCCGGTCCTGCCAGACTTATATCGAAGATGTCGAAGACGCCGAAATCACCACCATAGAAGTGATCGATCAGGACAAGATCGGTGCAGCCGTGCAGCAGGCATGGCTTGAACTGGACGTGGTCCAGTGCGGTTATTGCCAGTCCGGTCAGATTATGAATGCGGTGGGCTTGCTGCGCGAAAATGCCAAGCCCACGGCGGCAGAGGTCGATGACTACATGCACGGAAACGCCTGCCGTTGCGCCACCTATCAACGTATCCGCGCCGGTGTTCTGCGCGCATCCGAAATTCTGGAGGCCTGAGATCATGACAGCCACACTTTCCCGCCGCGGGTTTCTGAAATCAGCTGCTGCCGCCGGGGCGGTTCTGTATGTTGGTGCAAACGCTGATGGCACCATGGCCGCATCTGGTCAGGTCGACGCGATGCTGAATCCCTTCGTCAAGATCGACAGTGACGGCAACGTCATAGCCATCGTCAAGCATTTTGAAAAAGGGCAGGGGCCTGCCACCGGTCTGACCTCGCTGATCGCCGAGGAACTGGGTGTCACTATGGATCAGATCGGCTATGAATTCGCGCCTTCTGATCCGAATGTGTACAACAACATTCTGTTTGGCCCGTTTCAAGGCACGGGTGGATCCACCGCGATGGCGAATTCCTGGGTGCAATACCGGACTGCCGGTGCCAATGCCCGCGAGATGCTGATCAAAGCTGCGGCTGAGACCTGGGGGGTCGACCCATCTTCTCTGGATATTCAGGAGGGCCTGATTACGGGGGCAGCTAAGTCCGCTCCTTTGGGAGAATTCGTTGCGGCTGCTGCCAGTTTTACGCCCTCCGAAACGCCGCGCCTGCGTGATCCGTCCGAATGGAAGATCATCGGCAACCCCAAGACGCGTCGCAAAGACAGCCCGGTCAAGATCAACGGCACCGCTAAATTTGCGATGGACGTGCAACTGGACACCCAGATGGTCGTAATGGTCAAGCGTACCCCTCAGCGCGGAGGCACTGTTGCTGGCTTTGATGATAGTGCCGCCAAAGACATTAAGGGCTTCATCATGGCCCGGACCCTGCCGACCAAGCACGGTGTTGCGGTGTATGCCGAGAACACCTGGGCCGCGATGCAGGCGCGCGAAGCCTTGCAGGTCGAGTGGGACCTGTCCGCCGCCGAGACCCGCTCGTCGCAGGAAATCCGGGACGAGATCATGGCGGCGCTGGATGCCGCGCCGGTCTACAATGTCAACAAAGCCGATCAGGCAACGGTGGCGGCTGCTGTGGATGGGGCGGCTACAGTTGTGGAAAAGACCTTCTACTTCCCGCTGCTGGCGCACGCCCCGATGGAGCCTTTGAATTGCACCATCGAACAAACTGCGGATGGGGATATCGTGCTGCATGATGGTGCGCAGATGCCGACAGGTCCGCACATGGCCTATCAGCAGATCTTTGGCCTTCCTGCCGAGAAGATCCACATCAACACGATGCTGGCCGGAGGTTCATTCGGGCGTCGCGCAACGCCGGATGCGGATTATCAAGTCGAGGCAGCATTGGCCTTTGCGCTGACCGACCGTTCGCGCCCGGTCAAACTGGTTTGGGATCGCGAAGACGACATCCGGGGCGGTTACTACCGCCCGGCCTTTGGCCACAAAGTTCGGGTCGGGCTGGACGATACCGGGGCCATCGTCGGCTGGCTGCATCAGGTCGCCGGTCAGCCCGTCATCAAAGGCACCCCATTCGAGGCGGTTCTTGTGCATGACGGAATTGATCATTCCAGCGTCGAAGGGTTGGCGGACAGTCCCTATGCCATTCCGGGCATGGCGGTTGGCCTGACCGACACGAAAAAGGCGACCTCGGTTCTGTGGTGGCGCTCGGTCGGGCATACCCACACCGGTTATGTCATGGAGGTCATGATGGACATGGCGGCCAAGGCGGTCGGCCAGGATCCGGTCGCGTTCCGGCTGAGCTATCTGCAGGGCGATGACAAGGATCAGGCGCGCAAGGCGGGGGTTTTGAAACTGGCGGCCGAGAAAGGCAACTGGGGCAACCCGCAACCGGGCAATGTGCAGGGTGTCGCTGTGCACAAATCATTCGGGTCTTATGTGGCCGAAGTGGTCGAAATCTCGGGCAGCGTTGAGGACGGCATCCGTATCGAAAAGGTCACCGCAGCCGTCGATTGCGGTATCGCGGTCAACCCGGATGTGATCAAGGCGCAGATCGAAGGCGGTATCGGCTATGGCATCGGGCACGCGATGCGCGATCAGATCACATTGGACGGTGGTGCGGTCGAACAATCCAACTTCCCGGATTACGAGCCGCTGCGGATCTCGGACATCCAGTCGATCGAGACCCACATCGTACCTTCGGCAGAGGCCCCGACTGGTGTTGGTGAGCCCGGAACACCGCCCGCGGCGCCTGCTTTGGCCAATGCGATTGCCGAGCTGGATCTCCGGGTTTCAGAATTGCCAATGAACGAAAACGGAGTTTCGTTCGCTTGATCAAAAACGGTAACGCCGGTTTATTCGGCGATACCACGCGGCTGACGCAGCCCTAACACTTGCGTGATTTTTCGGCGTTGCAGCAAACTATCCTTTGCGCTGATCACCGTCTCAATCCAATACTGCGTCAACGGCCATAGTTTTCGGAGCGTTCATGCGGGTTAGCGTCGGCATCGCTGTCTCAATGCTGGTTGCCCTGTCCATTGGGGTCTCGACGTTCATCGTCCACTCGCTGTGGTGGACGACGGCGCGCGATAACAGCCGCATGCTTGCCGCCGAGATCAACACCCAGATTGCAAACACGGTTCGCATTGAGGTCGGCGTGACACTCAGATCAGCCGAGGCCGCCTGGGCTGCTGTGCGCACGATCTTTGTCCAGAATGTCATCGGTACACGTCAGGCCGACAAGCGCGAGTTTGTCTTTCTATCGCAACTGCAGGCGCAACCCAACATTTCATGGATTTTCTTCGGTTGGCCGGACGGGAATTTCTTTGCTTCGCACCGTCTTGGGGACGGCGGGCTTGAGATGATCGAGATCGACAAGAATATCCGCGACCGTATGTTGCGGAAAGACCGCTATATCTTCATTCCGGGGGATATCCAGTTCGAAGAACGGAGCTTTACCGAGACATCCTATGATCCGCGCGAACATGCGTGGTACGGCAACTTCCTGAATATGAGCTCGCAGGGGTGGATCGAGGCGCACGGCCTGCCGGGCAATGAAAAGACTGTTTATGCCTTTGCCGGTCCGGTCGATGTCAATCGCAGGCGGCAGGGCGTGCTTGCGGTTGCCATCGAAACGGACCGGTTGTCGCGCTTTCTGGCGACGCTGCATCCCGGTGAGTTTGGCGCAGCTTTCATACTCGACGCAGACGGCAAAGTTATCGCCGTTCCCGATGCTGATGCCGATGAAACCACCCCGGCGCGCATGGGTGAAGGAGAGTTGTACGAGGTCGCCATGATCTCGGGCGAGAAGCTATTGGGTGATCGCGCGGCAAACACGGCTGGCAGCCAGACCACGCGGATCGTGATCGACGGCGTGCCCTATGCAGTGGCCTTGACACCATTGGGGTTCTACGGCTGGCGGGTGGCCACGGTCATCCCGGAATCCGCTTTCTTGTCGGGGATCGACAAGACTTTGATAAACCTTCTCTATATTCTGGTCGGCGTTGTTGTGGTTGCCACCGGGCTGGCGATCTGGCTGGTACGTCGAGTGGTTGCGAACCCATTGGCACAAATCGCCGAAGACCTCAGCAAGATCGAACGTTTTGATGTCGAGCGCATCTCGCGCAGACCCTCAAGACTGTCTGAGCTTGCAAACCTTTCGGCGGCCACGGCCAGCATGGCGGCGGGTCTGTCAGCGTTCCGGAAATATGTCCCGACGGATCTGGTGCGAATGCTGGTTGCCGAGGGCATCAAGACCGAACCGGGTGGTGATATTAAGCCGATCTCGGTCCTGTTTTGCGACGTCGCCGGTTTCACTGGGCTGTCCGAAAAACTTGGGCCCCAAATTGTCGAACTGATGGAGCCGTTCTTCAGTGCGGCATCGGCTGCGATTGCGCGCCATGACGGCACCATCGACAAATTCATGGGCGACGCCGTGATGGCGTTCTGGGGCGCGCCACGCAAGGATGACTGTCATGCCCAGAACGCGTGCTGTGCCGCGCTTGATCTTGTGGCGGCGGTCAAGGCGGCGGGTATCGAGGACGAGGCTGGCAACCCGTTACGCGTGCGGATCGGGTTGAACAGCGGTGAGGCTTTGGTCGGGAACATCGGATCCGAACAACGACTGAATTACACCGCGATCGGTGATGTTGTGAATGTTGCCAGCCGTCTGGAAGGGGCGAACAAGGAATACGGCACGATGATCCTGATTGGTCCCGAGACCCGGCAGGAGGCTGGGGATACCATCGTCGTGCGCGAACTGGATACGCTGACGGTGTTCGGGCGCAGCAAAGAGCTGGTGGTCTACGAGCTGATCGCGATGTCTGACGATTTCGACGGTTCCATGGCCTGGATCGAGTCCTATGAACAGGGACTTGCGCATTATCGGGCCATGCGGTTTGAACAGGCTGTAGCGGCTTTTGATGCCGCTGACCGGGCGCGAAACGGTGACCCGGCATCAGTCGTGATGAAGGCACGTGCCCGGACATTGCTCGAGAACCCGCCAGCGCAGGATTGGCATGCCGTCACGAATACGGAAAAATAACACCTGTCGGACTACTTCAGTACTGGGACTGATCGCAGCCTCTGCTTGGCGAAGTCGATGAAAGCGCGGGTTTTTGCGGGGGCTCGTCGGCCCTCGACATGAACCAGATGGACAGGCAGCGGGGACGGCTCGTAGGTGTCCAGAACCGATTGCAGTGTGCCAGCCTCAAGATCCGGTCCGATCTGATAGGACAGCACCCGGCATAAGCCCCAGCCCTGACGCGCAACCGATATCGCTGCCGCCACGCTGCTGACCATCAGGCGGGGCTTGATACGCACCGTCTCTTGCTGGTCGAGGCCGAACCGCCAGTCGGTCACGGGGCTTATGCCAGCGGCGGATACGATCTGGTGCGATTGCAAATCGGACGGGGTGTCCGGCACGCCGTGCGTGTCGAAATAAGAGGGTGCCCCGCAGATCATTCGGCGCACATGCCCGACCCGCACGGCGGTTAACCCCGAGGATGGCAATTCGCCAATGCGCACCGCCAGATCAATGCCTTCCTCGACAAGATCCACCACGCGGTCGAGCATCAGGACATCAGCGGTCATCCCGGGTTGCTGATCCAGAAAATCGGTCAGGATGGGCGCAACGTGAATGCGCCCGAACTCGTTCGGGCAGGTAATGCGCAACTGGCCGACCGGATTGGACGCCGCACCGCGCGCCGCATCATCTGCAGCCTGCAACTGCGCCAATATGTGTCGCGCGTCTTCCAGATAGGCATGGCCGACCTCGGTTAGACGCACCCGGCGGGTCGTGCGCGTGAACAGGCGCGCGCCCAACCGCTCTTCAAGTGCGTTGACCCCCCGGGTCGCCGAAGGTGCGCTGAGCCCCAGCTTGCGCGCGCCACCTGCAAAGCTTTCCGCATCGGCAACGGCGATGAACACTTCAAGGGTCTGGAGGCGGTCCATTATCATCAATTCCTGAAATAATGACTTTCCAACAGAGTATATTCCTTTGTTCGACAACGTAAACTAGCTGTTTGGCAACAGGTTCACCTCGAATTGGATTTGATCATGAACGCAGAACCACCACGTCAACCCGTCCCGCCTTTCACCGAGGAAACCGCCAAGCTCAAGGTGCGATTGGCCGAGGATGGCTGGAATGGCCGCGACCCTGCCAAGGTTGCGCTGGCCTATACGCCCGATACCGAATGGCGCAACCGCGCCGAGTTCCCAAAAGGCCGTGAGCAGGTGCAGGAGTTCCTGACCCGCAAGTGGAACAAGGAACTGGACTATCGCCTGATCAAAGAGCTGTGGGCCTTTGCCGGCAACCGGATCGCGGTGCGCTACGCCTATGAATACCACGACGACAGCGGCAACTGGTTCCGCGCTTACGGCAACGAGAACTGGGAATTCGACGAAAATGGCTACATGGCCCATCGCCATGCCTCGATCAACGAGCTTCCGATAGCGGAAGAAGACAGGAAATTCCGCTGGCCTCTGGGCCGCCGCCCTGACGACCATCCCGGCCTGAGCGATTTGGGCCTCTAACCAGAACTGGATACCACGATGACACCGATCAAACTCTACCGTAATCCCAAATCCGGCCACTGCCACCGGGTTGAATTGATGCTGGCGCTGCTGGGTCTTCCTTACGAGACCATCGATCTCGACATGGCCAATGGTGCGCATAAAGCACCGGACTATCTGAAGATCAGCCCGTTCGGTCTGGTGCCCGCGATTGACGATGGCGGGTACACGCTGGCGGATTCCAACGCGATCCTTGTGTATCTGGTGCAGACCTACGCGAAAGATGCGCATTGGATGCCGACAGATCCTAAAACCGCCGCCGAAGTTCAACGCTGGCTGACGGTCGCGGCGGATAACGTCTATTCCGGCCCCTGCGCGGCCCGTCTGGTCAAGGTTTTCGGCGTGCCGCTGGATCATGGTGCGGCGGTGGCCAAAGCCCATGCTCTGTTCAATGTGATGGAGGCGCATCTGGATGGCCGCGACTGGCTGGCCGCCGATACAATCACTATCGCCGATGTAGCGGGCTACAGCTATATCGCGCATGCCCCAGAAGGCGGCGTGGATCTGGCGCCTTATCCCAACGTTCGCAACTGGCTGACCCGGATTGAATCGCAACCCGGTTTCGTCGGCATGGCAACCTCGCCCATCCCCGAGCTTGCCTGACACCCAAAGGTCAGTGCCCAGGCACTGACCTCTCCCTTCAGGAGGATTGGTGACATGGATCAGAAAGCAGAAAACACTCCCTTTCACGCAGGTGAACGCGCGGCACAAGAGCGCGCGGGCGTTGGCGATATCTCGAAATGGGCCAGCGGGTTTATCCGGGATTACATGCCTGACCAACACCGGGACTTCTACGCTTCGCTGCCATTTCTGATCCTGTCCGGACGGGACAGTTCTGGTGCGACATGGGTGACATTGGTCGACGGTCCCGAAGGGTTCATCCGCTCTCCGGACCCACAAACCCTGACGCTGGATACAGCCCTTCACGCGCAGGACCCGTTGTCCGGGGTTTTTGCGGCGGGAACCGATGTGGGTCTTGTCGGGATCGAGCTATCCAACCGTCGCCGCAACCGTCTGAGTGGACATATACGGTCGGCAAATGGTGGCTATGTGGTCGATATCCGGCAGACTTTCGGCAATTGCCCGCAGTATATTCACGAGCGTGTCTGGCGCCGGGTAGACAACCAAGCCGGCCCGGCGAAGCACTCAGAAATGTTGACCCCGGACCAGATTGACCTGATTGCCCGATCCGAGACGATGTTCATTGGGTCAGGGCATCAGCAAGGTGCTGACACGCCCTCGCGTGGGTTTGATGCCTCACATCGCGGTGGCGCACCGGGGTTTGTACAGATCAAAGACGCGCGCCATCTGCGGATACCGGATTACGCGGGCAACAATTTCTTCAATACCATCGGTAATCTGATTACCGACCCGCGGGTCGGATTGGTCTTTGTCGATTTCGAAACCGGCAGCCTTTTGCATGTTACCGGCCGCGCCAATATCGATTGGCATCCAACCGATGCCAACGATGATGACGCCTGGCGCATGATCGACGTGACGGTCGAGGCCGTGATCGAGCGCCCGAATGCGCTTGCGCTGCGTTGGTCCAGGAAGGATCAGACCCGCCGGTTCAAACTCACGCGCCGCGTTGCTGAGGCGCAAGGCATCGCTTCGTTCCATCTCAGCCCGACGGATGGAAAGGAGGTCTGGCCGTTTGCCGCCGGGCAGCATCTTCCCATCTCAGTCACTCTCCCGGGGCGGGCCGAAGCGATATCGCGCAGCTATTCGCTGTCCGGTGACCCAGGTGCGACCGACCGCTATCGCCTGACCATAAAACGTGAGCCCAAGGGTGTGGTATCCCGCTTCCTGCATGACGCATTGCAAGAAGGGGCCGAGATCATCGCCTCAGAGCCTGCCGGTGATTTCACCTTGCCGCAAAGCGATCAGCCCGCGGTGCTGGTCAGTGCAGGGGTCGGTGTGACGCCTATGATGGCCATGCTACATAGCGCTTTGGCGGAGGGGCGCGAACACCCGCTGTGGTTTGTTCATGGGGCCAGAAATGGTTCTGAACATGCTCTGCGTGATGAAGTCTCGCAACTCATTGCGCAAATACCAGACGCGCAGGCCAGGATTTTCTACAGCAAACCTGCCGCGACCGATGTGCCGGGGGTAGATTATCAGAGCCGTGGGCGCATTACGCCGCAAGCGCTGATTGATCTGAATACCGGACCGGATGCGCTTTATCTGCTTTGCGGACCGGGCCCTTTCTTATCAGATATCAAAACCGGGTTGGAGGCGCTGGGTGTTTCAGCGCAGAATATCTCATACGAGATATTCGGACCACAGGGGCAATGAAACCCTCTTCGATCAGGTCGGGTCATCGCCTAGCCTGGGGTCCTTATACCGATTGAGATCCAGAATTCCGGCCTGAACCGCATCCTGACGGATCAACGCGTCCTGCACCTGATCGCTGACGGACCAGAAATCAGGGCTAGTACGCCGTATCCCGAAGGCCGAGACCAATTGCATCCAATCCGTGCCGGTTTTCACTGCTTTCAGAGCGTGCACAAAACTGTCCAGTTGATCCCGCTCGACGGTGAAAAAGAAGTTCGGATAACTGCCGATCAGTCCGGGCATGATGGTCAAGATATCTGATCGCGGCTCGCGCCGCGCGGCCTCATCAAACAGAAAGGCCACATTGTCATGGGCCTTGTCGTGGATCAGCGTGAACATCTGCGGTTCGTTGGCTTTATCGCTCACAACAAGGATCGACAGATCAGGCAGGAATTGCACCCAATCCCCCGTTTGGTTTGCGAGCGCACGTAAATGTTGCGCCGGGTCTGAGGCGTTTGCAGCCAGGGCACAGCCCGGCCCTTCGCACCTGTTGATTGGGTCTGTCAGAGGCCAAAGCCCGGCACCACGCTGAAGCAGGTTCAGCAGGAACTCTTGCTTCGGGGTATCGGTTTCATATGCAATCGCAGTGGGAAAACTGTCGTCAACTCGGCGGCGATGCCAATAGGTGTGGATCTCGCTGAGTATCCCTTTGTACCAGCTTTTGTGCATCTCTGGCCGCACGTCCTGTGGCATAAAAAACAGAAACGTATCCTCGCCCTCCATGCGCAGCTCGTCCATATAAAGCCGTGTCGAAAGCTGATGCTCGACCCGTCCAAAAACGTCGTATCCGGCCACGAGGTCATAGTAGATACGCTCAAAAATCGGATAATCGAGCACCCAGGCGGTTTCGGGAATGGTTCCATGAAACCCGGTCATGGCAGAGGCGTTGTCGAAATGGCGAAACACGGTGATCAGCGCATTTGGGTTTGAGCCATCGCCATCCCAGATGGCATCATATCCGGACCCGGTTTTATGCACCGGACTTTGCCCATAGCGGGCGTCGCGAAACTTGAGGTACTGCACCTGATTGTTGTGCGAAAACCCCTGCAGTTGATCCAGTACCCCGCCGCCGCTGTTCGAGACGGGCAGCTCAAGAAATTCAGCTCCATCCTGAAGATAGCTGGGATCAATGACGGACAGATCTGCGTCCGGGTCCAGAAAACTGACCCAGAACCGATCTTCGATTACATCTACAGCCGTTTCACCATGACAAACCGGTCCGCGAATAAAACTGCGGACAAAGAACAGCGCATCATCGAGCAGAAACTGATAGCGACTGCGTGACGGGATCGCGGCAAATGTCGTGAACGGGTTTCCACCCTCGCTTTCACCGTATCCGGGCAGTTCTGCGAGGGTCCAATCGGCGTTCAGGAACAAGCTCTGGTACCGCTCCATCCGTTCCGCGCTGAGCCGATAGACAAGGTGTTCCTTATGCACGATCGTCTCGGTGACCAGTAACAGGCGATAATAGAACGGCCCACTGCCCGGATCGTCAAAGGGGCGACGCGTGGCGATCACATCGATGGTCTCGCCCCCCGGTGTGCGCGAGCGCACGAGTTGAAAAAACCGGCCGGGGACATCGCCCTCAAAATGCAGCCGGGCCAGAAAGAGATGTTCATAGACATATCGGCTGATCAATTGGCCGCGCGGGTCAGAAGCGTTCAGGAAAGCTTCCCATTCAACGATCTGGCGCTTGATCTCGTCAGGCAATTCCTCGGCTTTGGACGTCGTGGGTGCGCCTGCACGCGCCCATGCGGTCAGCAAGGTGTAGTCATCATCGCTCAAAGGCGCGGTCGCATAGGGCATTCCAGCCAAGGGGTGCGCCGGGCTGAAATCGTCGAACTCTTCTGGCGTGGGACATACCAGGGGCCTGTCAAGCGCCAGGCCAAGCGTATCGGGGATCGGTTCATCTGGCGCCAAACCGTTCTGACGGCTCAGATCAAGGTAGCGTTCAAGCAATTGGGGCGTGACGGAATGAAACCCAAGTTTGCGCCATTCGGGTACGGATTGCGCATCCACTCCCAACCTTGTCGGCTGTGCATCCGAAAGCCGTTGGGTGTGATAGACCACCTCTTTGCTGCCACCGCGCAAAAGGCCCTCGTGCGAGGTCAGTTTCAGCTGGCAAGGGGCGTCATAGCAGCTGTGACAAACCACGCAACGTCGATCCAGCACGCCACGCACAGCGGTCCAGTCTTCGGTTGACTGCGTCTGGGCCTGCGCTTGCGATCCCGCATCGCAGAAAAAAACAAGCAAACCGGCAAAACCTGTCGCGATTATCCGTTTCAACAACGTTTGTGCTTGCAACATTGACGCCTCACCTGGCCACCGGCAATTCCCTGCTTCGGTAGATTGGCGCGGAGCGCGCGCCCATGTCGAGTCCCTTGAAAGAACCAATCGAGCAGCTTCGGGTTAACAAAACGTTTCATAAACCTGTTCTGAATCCACAAAGCGCGAAAGCTTGCACATTTGGCGCATTTGAATGCACTTGGTTATATTGCCGCTGACGATAACGGGTATTGCTTTTTGCCTAACTTCTCCAGTTCGCCATCCGTTCTGACAAAACGGGCCGTAACTCTTGGCTGCGCAGCTTTGGGCACCGGCGTGTTCTGGCTTCTGAAACTGCCGTTGCCGTTCCTGTTCGGCCCCATGACTGCCTGTCTGATTGCCGCATTGGCGCATGCCCCCATGGCGGGGTTCGGGCAGGTTTCGATTGCGGCCCGAACGATATTGGGCGTTGCGGTGGGTGCGTCGATCACGCCCGACCTTTTTGCGGAACTTCCCAAGATGGCGGCCTCGATCCTTCTGATGCCGCTCTTCATCATTCTGATCGCGCTGATCGGAGTGCCGTTTTTCCGCAAGATGTGGGGCTTTGACGGTATGACCGCCTTTTATGCCGCGATGCCTGGCGGTTTGCAGGACATGATCATTTTCGGCACAGAAGCGGGCGCCGACCCGCGCGCCTTGTCCCTGATCCACGCCACCCGCGTTCTGATCATCGTCACGTTGGCGCCATTGTTCCTTGCGGTTTTCTACGACGCTCAATTGTCCAACCCGATCGGCGAACCCGCGCGCGATTTACCGGTTCACGAATTGGTTTTGATGGTTCTGGCTGCGCTGATTGGCTGGAAAGGAGGGGAGCGAATTGGGCTCATCGGAGCCTCGATTCTGGGCCCCCTGATCCTGACGGCCGCGTTGTCACTTGGCGATCTCATCCACACCCGCCCCCCAAGCGAAGCGATATTGGCCGCCCAGTTCTTTATCGGATGCAGTATCGGAGTGAACTTTCTGGGCGTCACCTGGCTTGAGCTGCGCCGGGTTGTGGCAGCGGGGTTTGCCTATGTGGTTCTGTTGGCGGTGCTGGCTGCCGTGTTCACAGCAATCGTCACCAACTTGGGTCTGGGAAAACCGGTTGAGGCCTTTCTGGCCTTCGCGCCCGGAGGTCAGGCTGAAATGACGGTTCTGGCAATCGTTTCGGGCGCTGATCTGGGTTTTGTGATCACGCATCACCTGATCCGGATCGTATTGGTCATCATCGGCGCGCCTATCGCGGCAAATCTCATCATGCGTTACTTCAAGCCCAGAAATTAGCTTGCGCTTAAAACCTGACAATCGGCGGCCATTTTTTCGCGGGTGTCGTCCGGTTAAACGCCCAAACCCTCCATGTGCGCGTCCCAGATGGTTGCTTGTCCGCTCCATTCGAGGCTAAGGGGAACAAAGGTCTCGATGTGGAAGCCCATCGGGCACATTCATAGTCAAGACAGGTCCGCTACGTGAAAACCAGCCAGAAAAGCAAAAGCCACAAAGCTGCGCCGTCTTTGCAGGAAAGAAACCGCCGTAAACGGATACGCAATCGTATCCTGATTTTGCTGTCTCCGGTAATCCTTCTGCTGTCGCCCGTGCTGGTGCCAATCTACTTTATTGTGCGTAAGTACAAAAACGCGTCACCGCAAAAGTCGGTTGGACGGATGGGCGCCCTTGCCGGCAATCTGGCGTCGGTCAAGCCCGCGCTGCAAGACCCCGATGAGGAAGCGCGCGTTGACGACACTCCCGACACTTTCGCGCTGTGCCGCGTGATCGGGAACGACCTGGTGCCGCGCCACAAAGCGGGGCAGTCACTGCAGAATGTCCGCTTCATTCTCGAAAACGAACCTGACTTGCAGGACTGTACCAAACTCTGGATTCTGAACCGGATCGTTGACCCCGAGAACGAAGCCGCACTGATCGCCCTGCTTGAGAAACACAGTCAGAAATACAAGCGCATTCCGTTTGATCCCGCCAAATTGCAGGCGATTGGTTATGATTTCGCGCCTTTCGATTCACCGATTTTGTTTGCCGACGGGACAATGGATGGGCTGGATGATGAGACCCGGGGCAAGCTGGTCACACAGGCCTATCGGGCACGCAACAACTATGTGATGAACAACAACGGCGCGCGCAATCAGGCGCTGGAGTACTGTCTGGAGCATGCCAAATGGGCTCTGCCCTTCGACGGGAACTGCTATTTTACCAAAAGCGCCTGGGACGCGCTGCATGGCGATATTATTTCTCAGCGCGACAAGCGGTATTTTTGCGTGCCCATGGCGCGGATGCAGAACAACGACGATCTGCTTGCGGACGCAAGCAAACCTGACGCCAACGAAGAGCCGCAGATGGCCTTTCGATGCGACGCCCCCCTGAAGTTCGACGAAGCGCACCCCTACGGGCGGCGGCCCAAGGTCGAATTGTTCGTGCATCTGGGCATTCCTGGCCCATGGCAGGACTGGCCGGTCGAAAATTTCGATATTCCCCCGCGCAAGGTCCACGCCGAGGGCCATCGCGTGGGCAACGCTGGGTGGGTGGCCCGGCTGTTTTCAGGGCAGGCGAAGCTGGAACAATCTGGGGGCAAGACCCTTAAGAACCGCGGTCTTGCCCGGAACGAAGCGATCTGCGCCACCTTGGACATGCTCGAAGCGCGCCGTATGGCCGATACCGTTGCTGAGGGCGCGCCAGTGTTTTTTGATACAGCCCGGATTGATGCGCTGGCTGGGGCAGCGGAAGATGCCGATCTGATTGCGGTGACGTTGGCAGCCAGTGACGCCCTGACCCGGGGTCCGTTTTCGGTAGTCGACAAGCCCGACCCCGGACCCAGCGGGGACAAGCACGACTATTTTCACCCGTCGCCCTATTGGTGGCCCGACCCGAAGAAGAAGGACGGTCGGCCCTATGTGTTCCGCGATGGAGAGCGAGTCCCCGGCACGCAGCTATATGAGCCAGAAAGCGACCGCTTTGACCGGACCAGATTGCAAAGGCTGCTTGATGATACGACCGCCCTCGCGCTGGCGGCGAGACTTACCGGCGAGCCCCGCTATGAGGACCACGCCGCACGTCTGGTCAAAACCTGGTTTGTCGATCCCGAAACCAGAATGAACCCCAATCTGGATTATGCGCAGGTGCGGTTGGGGCATAAGGGCGACAAAGGTCTGGCGCATGGTCTGATCGAGACCAAGGATTTCTATTTCTTCCTCGATGCAGTTCGGTTGCTGGACAATGCCGAACTCAGCCAGGGCCTGCGCGATTGGTGCGCTGATTTCCTCGGGTGGCTGACGTCCAGCGATCAGGGAAAGGGCGAAGCCCGGGCCAAGAATAACCACGGGACGTGCTTTGACCTGCAAGCGGCTGCTCTGGCGGCATTTTTAGAGGATTCAACGGCATTGCAGCGGATCAACCTGCGGGCGCAGGCGCGGATTTTGGGCAGCATAACCGAAGATGGCGAACAACCGCATGAAATGACCCGCACGCTGACCCAGCATTATTGCGCGTTCAACCTGCAAAGCTGGATCAACCTTTTCAACTTGCTTGAAGGAACCGGTTTGCAACCGTGGAGCAGCGATGCAGCCGACAGATTGATCGTGGCCATGCGCCGGTTACTGACGGATTCGGTCGAAGGCTGGACGCATGAGCAGATCGAGCCGTTCGAATTCGCGCGTTTGGTCCCCATCGACGTCACTCTGCGCCAGCAGACCGGTCAGGGGATTTTGCACCCGGCGGAGGCTCCGGCCTGCTTCCATCCCCATGACGGCATTCCGCCTTTCTGGCGGCTGGCTCGGGGCTATGACAGTCTTGGCTAATTAAACACAGTCAATAAAGCCTCAGGAATCCTGCGGGCCTTGCTCGAATTCGCGAAATTCCTCTGCGATTGCCGTTGCGGCCACATCCAGCAAACGCGCGCCGTCCTCAGGTGTTGCCAGCGCGGAATGCGATCCGACACGCCCGTCCGGAAAATCCGCTCGGTGCTCATCCGGCGAGCCGTGCCGGTCGCCTGCGTGGGCGCGCATATACTCAGGGCTTAGCTTCCGGGGTGGCTCAGCAGCCTGATTGGAGGGAAGTACACCCAAAAGCGATTGCGTGATGGCGATCTCGGATGGGGTGGCGTGCATCCCTTCCCAGTCCCCATAGAGTTCCCTGCGCAGGGCGTTCACCGCCTCCGGCTCCCACCAACTGCGGATTGCCATCTGACCGGGTAAAAGCGTTGCGGCAATCTGGCGTAACGAATCCAGATTTGCCCCGTGCCCGTTGACCACGAACACACCCTTGAACCCCTGTTTCAGAAGCCCGCGAATGACTTCGGACGCGAGCCGTTGGAAAGTGCCGGCAGAGACGGACACGGTTCCGGGAAACCCGGTGTTGAATGGGGCAGGGGTGTAGGCAAGAGGCGGCGCAACAATGGCGTCGCAGTGTTCAGCGGCGGCGAGTGCGATGGCTTCGGCACAGATCGTGTCGGTTCCGATCCGGCCCATCGGTCCGTGTTGCTCGGTCGATCCCACCGGGAGCATCACTGCCGCACCGCCTTTGATACGGGCGTCAACTTCGTACCACGTCAAATGATCCAGCTTCATGGCGATCTGAATGTCTGGTAGGCGCCCGGCAATGGTGCCGGACGCCCGATCAGGTCAGAGACCCCATTTCTTGCGGTTTTCTTCAAAAAACCCTTGCGCCTTCTTAACTTCGATCCAGTTGTTCACGTAGTTGATCCAGACCTGATCGCCCTGCGGCAGGATCATCGCGATAGGCGATGGCGAACGTGGACCCGCGTTCTTGACGCGCTCGATTGGGAATTTCGCCTCGAGGGTCGAGCCCTCGATATTCGATGTGATGAAGACGTCCGCACGTCCGGCGATCACTTCCTGAAAGCCACGGGCAGGGGCTTCGACCACTTTGATGTTGGCGTCGGGGAACCATTCGCGCACGCGCTTTTCAAAGGTTGTGCCAAGGGTGGTTGCAACGGTGACATCCGGATTGTTGATCGATTCATAGCCATCGAACTTGTCCGCTTTGTCTTTGGTCGTATATGGAAACAGCTCAACCGCGATATAACTGTCCGAGAACCCCGCCACCTTCATCCGCGGCGGCGAGATCGAGGCCGAGCCGGTCAGGTGGTATTTGCCCGCCACCACACCATTCACCAGCGTTTTCCAGTCTGTGGGCACATATTCGACCTCAACCCCCAGATCGGCGGCCAGCTCGTTCATGATGTCGATATCATAGCCCTTATAGCTGTTGGTCGCTGGATCACGTAGGGACATCGGGTTCCAGTCTCCGGTGGTGCCGACCTTCAGAACTCCGGAATCCAGAACCTCATTCAGGGCCGATTGCGCCTGTGCGGCACCGGACAAAACCAGCCCGAGCGCGGCAGCTGCCGCTGCTTTTAGAAAAGTGTTCATCAATTTCTCCTGTTGGTGGCGTTTCGGCCTTGAAGCCGTATTCTTTGTTGATTTAAGCGCAAAGGGAAAGATAACCTCAAGAAAATATTCAGCTAAGAATGAAATAGGGGCAGGCCAGCCAATGCCAGACGCCGCCATCGAACTTGTGGACGTGAACAAATGGTTCGGCACGTTTCACGTTCTCAAGGACATCAACCTGACGGTCGGAAGCGGCGAAAAGGTGGTGATTTGCGGGCCGTCCGGGTCTGGTAAATCCACTGTTGTCCGGTGCATCAACCAGTTGGAAAAACACCAGAAAGGCACGATCCGCGTGGACGGGGTCGAACTGACGAATGATCCCAAGACCATTGCTGCGATCAGTTCCGAGGTCGGGATGGTCTTTCAGCAGTTCAACCTGTTTCCGCACCTGACCGTTCTGGAAAACCTGACGCTGGGCCCGATCAAGGCGCGGGGTCTGAGCCGCAAAGATGCTGAGGAAAAAGCCCGCCATTATCTCGACCGGGTTCATATCCCCGATCAGGCCGACAAGCGCCCGATCCAGCTGTCGGGTGGTCAGCAACAGCGCGTCGCGATTGCCCGGTCGTTGTGCATGGAGCCCCGGGTGCTGCTATTTGACGAGCCCACTTCGGCGCTTGATCCCGAGATGATCTCGGAAGTGCTGGATGTGATGGTCGAGTTGGCGCAGGAAGGCATGACAATGGTCGTCGTTACCCATGAGATGGGCTTTGCCCGCAAGGTGGCCGACAAGATGATCTTCATGGATGCGGGCGAGATTGTCGAAGAAGGACATCCCGAGCATTTCTTCACCAACCCTCAGTCCGAGCGGTGCCGCAAATTCCTCAGCCAAATCCTGCAGCACTGAGAGAGGCCGATGAAAAAGCTTATTCTGATATCGCCGCTTGTGTTGCTGGCAGGTTGCTCGTCTTCGCAGACCTGGGGCTGGTATGTCATCAACCCGACGACCGACTCGGGCTGGACGAATGTGAAATTCCTGATTTCGGGCATGGGGTCGACCATTTTGATCTCGTTGATCGCGGCGGTACTGTCGATCGTGGTCGGTCTGTTGGTGGCGCTGCCGGGTCTGTCGGAAAAGCGCGGCTGGCGGCTGGTCAACCGGGTCTATGTGGAGTTCATCCGCGCCATCCCTCTACTACCAATGCTGTTCTGGGTGTTCTACGGGTTGCCCATCGTGTTCCAGTCGATGGGCCTGAATATTCCTATCGACCCGTTCTGGGGCGCAATTATCACGCTGGCGATCTCGGACAGTGCCTTTACCGCAGAAATCTATCGCGCCGGCATCCAGTCGATTGCGCGCGGCCAGCGCGAGGCGGCGCAGACGATCGGGCTGAACTATGTGCAGACCATGCGCTATGTGATCCTGCCGCAAGCGATCCGACGTATCCTGCCACCTCTGGCAAATCAGTTCATCTACATCGTCAAGATGAGCGCGTTTGCCAGCGTCATCGGCATGCAGGAACTGACCCGCCGTGCCAATGAACTGGTGGTGACCGAATACCGCCCGCTGGAGATCTATACCCTGCTGATTTTCGAATACCTGATCCTGGTTCTGATCATCAGTGCGGGCGTGCGCTGGCTGGAGCGCCGCATGGGCGCGGATGAGCGCGGATAAGGAGCATACGCATGGATTGGAAAGATTTCATGGCCGAGACCGAGGCCAATATCGGAACCTTCTCGAAAGAGGTGCCGGAAACCGTGCGCGGGTTCGGGATCATGGGCAAGGCTGCTAAAACCGACGGGGTTCTGAGCGAGAAGACCAAAGAATTCATGGCCCTCGGCATCGCCATTGCCACCCGCTGCGACAGTTGCATCGGATTTCATGTCAAATCGCTGGTCCGGCTGGGTGCCACGCGCGAAGAGATGTGCGAAGCTCTGGCGATGGCGACCTATATGGGTGGTGGCCCGTCTTATGCCTACAGTGCCAAGGCGCTGAAGGCCTATGATGTGTTTTCGGAGTAAGCCAAATGCGCCCTGATCTGGCCGGAGCAAACGGGTTCATTCGAAACAGCTGGTACGTCGCGGGCCGGTCCGAGGATTTTGGTCGCGAGCTGAGCGCTGTGCGGATGCTGGACGAAGAGATCGTGATTTATCGTGATACGGCAGGCAAGGCCATCGCGCTTGAGGATGCCTGCCCGCACCGCAAGCTGCCCCTGTCTCGTGGCACCATTGAAGGCGATCACGTTGTTTGCGGATATCACGGGCTGACCTTCGGCTGCGGCGGCGAATGTGTCAGCGCGCCGACCCAGTTGGACAACCCGCCGCGTCGCGCTGCCGTGCACGCCTATCCGGCTGAGGATCGCTGGGGATTTCTGTGGCTGTGGATGGGCGACCCTGCACAAGCCAGCACGGATGACATCATCGACATCCCCAATTTCGACAACCCTGACTGGGGCAAAACCCAGAAGGGCGCGATGGAGATGGCGTGCCATTACCTTTATATCATCGACAATCTGCTGGACCCCAGTCATGTGGCCTGGGTGCATTTGACCTCATTCGCCGGGGCAGGGACGGATAATCGCCCGCTTGATGTCGACGAGACCGAGGGTGGCGTCATTGTGTCCCGCTGGATCGCGGACGAGCCCGCGCCGCCTTATTATGCGCCGATCCTGCCGTTTGGCCCAAGCTGCGACCGCAAGCAGCATTACGAATGCCGCTTGCCATCGACGGCAATCAACATGTCGGTTTATACGCCGACAGGTGAGGGGGGCGCAGACCGCCCGATGTCACCCAATGCCTTCGTGAACATCTCATACAATTTCATCACGCCGGTTGATCAGGAGACTTCGCGCTATTTCTGGTTCCAGCACCGCAATATGCACGCAGGTGATGCGGCCATGTCCCAGCGTATGTTCGAAGGTGCGGTGATGGCGTTCAATGAAGACAAAGAGGTGCTGGAATACGTCCAGACCGGAATGGCGCGCCGCAAGAGCGGTTATATCAATCTTGGGCTGGACGCAGGCGCGATGCGATTTCGATCGCGTGTCGCACGGGTGATCGCGGAAGAGGCGGGCTGATCAGGACGCGCTGAGCCTGCCATTGGCGCCCTGACCCACAGCTTGTTCCGGGGCGTCGAACACTGCTTTGACGCAGGGATATTGTTCAAGGATCTGGGCGCCTCCTGGAATCCGATCAGGGTGCAGCACGCCAGTATCCCACACTGCCACACCGTCCACGTGGACCGTCGGGTCCAGAACGTTCAGCGAAATCTCCCCCGGTGCATAGTGTCCGCAGGTGTGAAAATGCAGCAAGCGTGGATTTCCGAAGGCCGAACCGCTCCACTTCTCGAAATTCTGAAATGCGGGGGCCGTATAGGCACAGCCGGGATGAATACCCGCATGCCACGAATGCATGGTCAGCGGATCAAGGCCGAACATCTTGCCGACCTTTGCATAATGCATCTCAGCGCAATGCACATCCATTGGATGACCCGTAAAACCCAGCAGCTTGCTGTTTTCGAACTGAACGGCCAGCGGTTCACGCAGCTCGCAACCGTAAGGCTCGTAGAATTTTGAACCGGTCCCGACCAGAAAGCCATCCTGCATCACCGTGCCCGAAAACCCCTGCGCTGGAACGGGGGCGAAGACGGACATAGGGAACCGTGCAACACTGACATCCGTGGCACCCTTTTTGGGAAAGGCCGCGCCGGGACCGCTGAAATCCGTGCCCAGAGGGCATGTGACCCGAATATGCTCCGCGCCCGCCAGCAAGGTATTTACCGCGTTTTTCAGGGCGACAAAGCCGAAGTAATTCGCCCGTCCAAAACCTGACGCAAGCGCATCCTTGTCAAGCGCGTAAGACATGATCGGATGCACGTCGGCCAGATCGGCATCGAACCGGATCTGGTCACCGGTCCGCGACAGGAACAGGGTGCGGTCGGCGGTCTTCATTGCCGCGATGACATCACCGGACAGCTTTGGACCCATCGGATCAAAAGGGATGGTCTGCATCGTCGCCTGAATGCCCAACGTCTGCGCGCATTCCAGAATGCCTTTTGCGATGTCGGTATCGTAATAGTCGCTACCAGGTGCTTCGCAGAGAACAAGCAACTGATCGCCCGCCGACAGCCCTCCGCATCGGACCAGCAGGTTTTCTGCACCGGCATGTAGGTCCGATTTGTGCATTCCGATGATTCCTCATGTGCCAGCTTCAAAGGTGGTATATACCCGCCTCACGTTTCTGTTACCGCCAGAAAACGACGCCTTTCAGAAAATTTCTGCTGACACGTCTTTCCGCATTGTTCATATGCTGGATTAGCAGCCGACAGGAGGAACAGGAATGAGCGCCTGGATCGAGATGATCTCTGACGAGCAGGCGGATGGCCGTCTGAAGGAATTGCTGGATAATGCCAGAACACCACATGGCACGGTCGATACGGTGATGCGGGTCCATTCGCTGCGGCCAGAAACGATGAACGGGCATGTGGTTCTGTATCGTTCGGTCCTGCATTCGGATGACAACAAGCTGCCATTCTGGTTTCTGGAAGTGGTGGCCAGCTATACCTCCATCCTCAACGACTGCACCTATTCGCTGACGCATCATTTCATGAACGTCCGCAATCTGCTTAAGGACCAGCCTGGCAGCGACAGGATATTCATGGCACTCAAGGCACACCGGCCCGAGGATGAGTTTCAGGGCAAGGAACTGGCCCTGTTGCGCTATGCCGCGAAACTAACCACGGATGTCGGCAAGATGGTCAAATCCGATTTTGAGGCGCTGAAACTTGCCGGTTGTGACGATGGCGAGATACTCGAGGTCAATCAGGTCTGCGCATATTTCAACTATTCCAACCGCCTGTTGAACGGATTGGGTGCCACGACTGAAAATGATGTGATCGGGTACTACAAAGGCGATGACTGAGTGATCGGCAGTGTCATGCGTCTGAAGCGGTGACGCCAAAGGCGCGGCATTCGCAACAGCGGCAGTACAATAATGTGGCCCAATGAGGCTGCGAACCAGCAATTTGGGGCTTTGGCAAGTCCATGATAGGCTGGGGATGTTGCTGTTTGGCTTTTGCGGTTGTTTTTATGGTTTTTTCTGTCACCCGACTGATCGAAGATATTTCCAACAATATGATCGGTGCGGGCAGCTTCGAACAACGATGGCAGGTGATCGACAAGACACTCAAAGGTCTGGGGGCTTCGGCGTCCAACGCGACAGCGATCGACGCGCGAACCGGCGCTTCGCATTGGTTCAAAAGCAGTCTCGAACAAGCGGTTCTTGAAGCATACGTTTCGGAACAGCACTACAAAAATGACGTTCTGGTGCAGCATGCAGCCTTTGATGGCAGCCCGATTGTGTGGCAGCCGCACGACGGATGGTCATCTGCGACCAAAGCGCAGGCACGTTTTGTTGATTTCGTGTCCGACAACGGGCACCAAGCTATTGTTTCTCAAACCAGACTTGGTCGGAACATAAACGATGTCCGGTGCCTGAGCTTCTGCTCAAAATTGCCGGTGAAAGAGGTTCTGGAGGCCGAAAACCTGGGGAGAATACAGCTGGCGATGAATCTGCTGCTGCCCTGGGTGAGTTGGCCTGATAACCAGACCGGGCCGGGATTTGCAAAACTGAACGGCAAGCCATTGTCCATGCGCGAGGCAGAAGCACTGGCGTTCTTGGCGAGCGGGTTTCAGTATAGCCGCATTGCCGAGGCTATGGGCGTCTCGGAAGCCATGATAGCCAAGCATTTGCGATCTGCCCGGCGCAAACTGAATGCCCGCACCCGCGAACAGGCGGTAGCAATCGCTATTCGCGACAACCTGATCAGTTTGTAAATGTTGGGATTGCGGCCTTTTTTCCGGGGACGGGATTCAACCGAGGCTTCTGAATACAGTCTGAGAAAAAATTCTTGTTCAAAACGAGACTGATTACAGAGGATTAAACAACGGTTTCAAGTTGCGCTGCGTTTAACGGTTTTGGCACGAACCCATCAGATGAGTTTCACGAATGCCCGGATCATCTTCACCATTTTGACGAATGGTCGGGCGATGCCCTTGATCTGTGCCACTCTGATACGCTTTCTATACCAGAATGGCGGCGCAGCATGGATGCAAAGATCAGGTGATGACTGAGATCAGAAACGAAGGCATGCGGATCGGCGGAGAAATCATCTTCACCGACGAAACAGTGCCGGTGCACTATCCTTATACCGACGAAGTGGTTGGCCACGTGCCCGCGGGAAAGGCTGAACATGGCAGCCGCGCCTTTGAGATTGCGGCAGCATATAAGCCCAAGCTGACCCGCTATGAGCGCAACCAGATCCTGCAACGCGCCGGAGAGCTGATTGGCGAGCGCCGCGATTACCTCTCCAAATGGCTGGTGCTCGAACTGGGGATTTGCCACCAGCATGCGCTCTATGAAACCAAGCGCGCGCAGGATGTTTTTCAGTTCGCCGCCGCCGAGGCGCTGAGGGATGATGGCGAGATTTTTTCCTGCGACCTGACCCATAACGGCAAAGATCGCAAGATTTTCACTAAGCGCGAACCGGTCACTGCGATCAGCGCAATTACCCCGTTCAACCACCCGCTGAATATGGTCAGCCACAAGGTGGCACCGTCGATTGCCACCAATAACTGCATGGTCTGCAAGCCGACCGAACTGACGCCACTGACCTGCCTGACGCTGGCAGATATCCTCTATGAGGCGGGTCTGCCGCCCGAGATGTTTCAGGTGGTCACCGGCTGGCCCGATGACATCGGGGATGAGATGATCACCAATGAACATATCGACATCATCACCTTCACTGGGAGTGTGCCAGTGGGCAAGATAATCGCGGCCAAAGGGGGCTACAAACGACAGGCGCTGGAGCTTGGTGGCAATGATCCGTTGATCGTTCTGAATGATCTGTCCAGGGCCGATCTGGACCGGGCTGCGACCATTGCGGTGGCCGGTGCCACCGGCAATTCCGGCCAGCGCTGCACCGCGATCAAGCGTGTATTGGTGCAGGAAAGCGTAGCTGACGCCTTCGTGCCGCTGGTGCTGGAAAAGGCCAAGAGGATCAGGTACGGCGATCCGCAAAACCCCAAGACTGAGCTGGGCTGCGTTATTCACGACAAAGCCGCTGAGATGTTCGAGAGCCGCGTTTTCATGGCCGAGAAAGAGGGGGCAGAGATCCTTTATCACCCCGGCCGTCAGGGCGCGTTACTGCCGCCTATCGTGATCGATCATGTGCCCTATAACTGTGAGTTGGTAAAAGAAGAAACCTTTGGCCCGATCATCCCCATCCTGCGTGTACCCGACGATGATGAAGCAGTGATCGCGATCTCGAATTCAACAGAATTCGGGTTGTCGTCAGGTGTCTGCACCAATGACCTCAACCGCGCCATCGCCTATATCAACGGGCTGTATGTGGGCACCTGCAACATCTGGGAACAACCCGGATACCGTATCGAAATGTCCCCCTTCGGAGGCATCAAAGCCTCGGGTAACGGCGTCAAGGAAGGCGTCATCGAGGCGATGAAGTTCTTTACCAGTGTCAAGACATACTCCCTCCCATGGCCGGGGTGAGACTCCGACCGAACATATTCAGATTGTGCATTGTATTATCGGAAGATTCTGGCAGTATCGCAGCCGCATTCTGATCTTCTGGCAAATTCCTGGCTTGGCGATGAATCATTCGTGGATCGATAAGTTCAAAGGTCTCAGCGGCTTGCCGGCTGAAGTTCGCGCAGATTTGATCCACGGCAGCCAGATTGTGTCTGTCCCGTCGGGGACCCAGATTTTCGCGCCCGGCCAGACGGCTGACAATCTCTTGCTGCTGCTAGAAGGCACTGTCAGGGTTCAGCAAAAATCCGAAACCGGGCGCGAAGTGTTTCTGTACCGGGTTCACGCGGGCGAAAGCTGTGTGCTGACAACGGCGTGCATGCTCGCATTCGAGGACTATTCGGCAGACGGGATTGCCGAAACCGATGTGTCCGCCGTTGCGATACCGCGAAAAACCTTCGACGATCTGGTTGCACGATCTCCGGTATTTCGTGAGTTCGTTTTTACCGCCTATTCCCGCCGGATCACCGACCTGTTCACGTTGATCGATGACATCGTCTTTAAACGTATGGACGTCCGGCTTGCCTCACGCCTGCTGGAACTGGCCGGGGAGGGGAAAGTCGTCCGCGCAACCCACGCTGTATTGGGCACTGAACTGGGAACAGCACGCGAAGTGATTTCGCGCACATTGTCAGAATTCCAGCGTCGGGGCTGGGTAGAACAATCCCGAGGCGAGGTGCATCTGATCGATCGGGATGGTTTGGAACGGCTGGTGAAATCGGCAGGGCCCGGGGTCTGAGTCCCGTTACATTCCAACTATTGAAGACTTTGGTGATCATGTCACCAAAGCTCTGACTGTACATGTGCAAATGTCTTTCCATCGATTCTCGAAGGAGTGAGACATGCCTAAAAACATGGGGAAATTTGATCGCGTTATGCGCATCGTGATGGCTGTGGCCCTGGCATATGCGGCTTTGGGCACCAGTGCGTTTGGTGCTGGCATACTGGTCTGGCTGTCACTGATGATCGCCGCTGTTTTTGCGCTCACGGCGCTTGCAGGCAATTGTCCAATCTACAGCATTATCGGCCTGAAAACCTGCCGGAACTGCTGATGGCTGAGACCGTATTCACACCTTGGGCATCGCTGGCGGGCGGTGTCCTGATCGGGGTTGCATCGGTTCTGCTGATGTTTCTGATGGGACGAGTGATGGGCGCGACCGGCATTCTGGCCGGGATACTCCATCCTGCGTCAAAAAACGACCTTGCGTGGCGCCTGACATTGCTGGCTGGTATGGCGACCGGACCGTTGGTGATCTGGTTGAAAACTGGACAGATGCCAGCAGTGCAGGTGCCCGAGTCCACCTCCGCCTTTGTTTTGGGTGGCGTGATCGTTGGAATGGGCGTGACCTTCGGAGCGGGCTGCACCTCGGGCCACGGAGTGTGCGGTATGGCACGGCTGAGCGTGCGTTCCATCGCTGCGACGCTGACATTCATGCTGTTCACCTTTGTCACAGTTTTCATCATTCGCCACATCATCGGAGAATAAAGCATGAGGCTGATCGCTACCTATCTGACAGGGCTGATCTTTGGCGTCGGTATATCGCTTTCGGGCATGTCGAACCCGGCCAAGGTGCTAAATTTCTTCGATGTTTTCGGTATTTGGGACCCGTCCCTGATCTTTGTGATGGGCGGAGCTTTGGTGACCACATTCATCGGCTACAAGCTGGTGTTTGGCCGGTCCGCGCCGGTGTTCGAACCTGCCTTCCACCTGCCGTCTGCCAAGCGGGTTGACGCAAAACTCATCGGCGGCTCTGCGCTTTTCGGTGTCGGCTGGGGCATCGCAGGCTTCTGCCCGGGTGGCGCTTTGCCTGCGCTTGGCACCGGCCGATGGGAGGTTTTTGCCTTCGTCGGCGCCCTGATCGCGGGCATCGCGTTTGCCAGATTCATCCAATCCGCGCTGACGCCTGACTTGCAGACCAACATCTGAATATCATCCTGAGGAGAGACGATATGACCCCCTATCCCGTGAACATCACCGTCAAACCCGAGGTTTTTGCGTTCTTTGACGCGGCAACCAACACAATCAGTTATATCGTGAAGGACCCGAGCTCGAATGCCTGTGCGATCGTCGACAGCGTCATGGACATCGACTATGCGGCTGGGCGTATCACCTTTGATCACGCAGACGAACTGATCCGCGTTGTTACCGACAAAGGTCTGCAACTGGAGTGGATCATCGAGACCCATGTGCATGCCGATCACCTGTCCGCCGCGCCCTATATTCAGCAGAAGCTGGGGGGCAAGATCGGGGTCGGCTCAAAGATTACGGTGGTGCAGGACACATTCGGCAAGGTCTTCAACGAAGGGACCGAGTTTCAGCGCGACGGCTCTCAGTTCGATGCATTGTTTGAGGATGGCGACACTTACATGATCGGCAATATGCAGGCGTTTGCTATGTACACGCCCGGTCATACGCCCGCCTGTATGGTGCATGTGATGGGCGACGCTGCATTTGTCGGCGATACTCTGTTCATGCCTGATGGCGGGTCGGCCCGCGCCGATTTCCCGGGTGGCGATGCAGGCGTGCTCTATGATTCGATCCAAAGGGTTCTGACTCTGCCGGACGAGACCCGGTTGTTCATGTGCCACGACTATGGTCCGAACGGACGCGATATTGCGTGGGAAACCAGTGTGGCCGAAGAAAAGGCGCACAATATCCATGTCGGCGGCGGCAAGACAAAAGATGAGTTCGTCAAGTTTCGTACCGAGCGCGATGCGACGCTGGCCATGCCAAATCTCATCATCCCGTCGCTGCAGGTCAATATGCGCGCGGGAGAAGTGCCGACCGACCCGGACGGCAATCCGGTGCTCAAAGTGCCCGTCAACACGCTGTAACCGGTGAAAAGGAGCACAGAGATGGAGTTTCGCACCATATCGCCCAAGTTCACCGTCAGCCCCCAGATTATGGTTGAAGATGTCGCGACTATCGCGGCGCAGGGTTTTCGCAGCATTATCTGCAACCGACCCGATGGCGAGGGTGCAGATCAACCCTCGTTCACCGAGATTTCCGCCGCTGCCAAGGCCGCGGGGATCGAGGTGCGCTATGTTCCTGTGCAATCGGGCATGGTCAGGGATCAGGATGTTCAGGCGCTTGCCGAAGCGCTGGATGATCTGCAGCGCCCCGTTCTGGCCTATTGCCGGACCGGAACGCGCTCGGCCACGTTGTGGTCATTTCACGAGGCGCAAAAGCGCCCGATCTCGGAAATCCTGATGGCAACCAAGACAGCGGGCTATGACATGAATGGTGTTGCCCGCCGCATTGCCAATGGCGGCAAAACGCCGACCGATGCCGGGGACGCCCATTTTCAGGTGGTGATAGTTGGTGCAGGTGCCGGCGGCATCTCGGTCGCGGCTGGCCTGAAATCGCGGCAACCCGATCTGGATATCGCAGTGATCGACCCGGCGGATATTCATTATTATCAGCCCGGCTGGACCATGGTTGGCGGCGGTATCTTCGATGCGCAGACGACGGCAAAGACGATGGGCAGCCTGATCCCGAAGGGCGTTCACTGGATCAAGGCCGGCGTCGCCGCGTTCGAGCCGCAGAACGATGCGATCGTGCTCGACGGCTGTCGGGTGGTGAAATACGACCGTCTTGTCGTGTGCCCGGGGCTAAAGCTGGATTGGGGCAAGGTCGAGGGGTTGGAGGATACGTTGGGTCGCAACGGTGTGACCTCGAATTATCGTTACGATCTAGCGCCTTATACCTGGCAGTTAGTGCAGAACATGAAGGAAGGCCGGGCGATCTTTACCCAACCGACCATGCCGATCAAATGCGCCGGGGCGCCGCAAAAAGCTATGTATCTCTCAGGTGATGCCTGGTTTCGCCGGGGCGTGCTGGGGGATATCGATATCCAGTTCATGAATGCGGGCGGCGCGCTGTTCGGGGTCAAGGACTACGTGCCCGCGCTGATGCGTTATGTCGAGAAATACGACGCCACGCTGAATTACTTCCATAATCTGGTTGCAATCGATGGCCCGGCCAAACGGGCAGTGTTCGAAGTTGCCAAACCGGACAGTGCGCCCAGCACGCTTGAGGTTGAGTTCGACATGATCCATGTCTGCCCGCCGCAGACGGCACCGGATTTTGTCCGGGTCTCTCCACTGGCGGATGCTGCGGGCTGGGTCGATGTGGATCAGGCGACGCTGCGCCACAAGCAGTTTGACAATATCTGGTCACTTGGTGACGTGATGAATGCGCCGAATGCTAAGACCGCGGCTGCAGCGCGCAAACAGGCACCGGCCGTGGCAGACAACATCGTTGCCGACATCGCCGGACGCTCTGCCGTGGCGCAATATGATGGCTATGGTTCGTGCCCGTTGATGGTTGAGCGTGGCAAGATCGTACTGGCCGAATTCGGTTATGGTGGCGCATTGAAGCCCAGCTTCCCGCAATTTCTGATCGACGGCACGCAGCCCAGCCGTCTGGCATGGTTCCTCAAGGAAAGCCTGCTGCCCCCGATCTATTGGAAGGCGATGTTGCGCGGCAAGGAATGGATGGCACGCCCGGAAAAACTGAATGTGACCTCGGAATAACCCAACCCTCCGAAAGACCCAGATGATCGAACAATTCCGCCGATATGTCCCCATCCTGGACTGGGGGCGCCACTTTACACGCGCGGCGCTTTCCAACGACCTGATTGCGGCGCTCATCGTCACGATCATGCTGATCCCGCAATCGCTGGCTTACGCGCTGTTGGCAGGGTTGCCGCCCGAAGCTGGCATCTATGCCTCGATCGCGCCCATCATGCTCTATGCCATCTTCGGTACCAGCCGTGCTCTGGCGGTAGGGCCGGTGGCGGTGGTCTCGCTTTTGACGGCCACGGCCATCGGACAGATTGCCGAACAGGGCACGGCGGGCTATGCCATCGCGGCCTTGACGCTGGCCTTCCTGTCCGGGGCGTTTCTGCTGCTTATGGGTATTCTGCGCCTGGGATTTATGGCCAATTTCCTGAGCCATCCGGTCATTGCCGGGTTCATTACGGCTTCGGGTCTGTTGATAGCGACCAGTCAGCTCAAACATATTCTCGGTGTCAGCGCACATGGGCATACATTGCCTGACATGGTTATCTCGATCCTTGTGCATCTGTCTCAGGTCAACTGGATCACTCTGACAATCGGCATGCTTGTCACCGGATTTCTGTTCTGGGTGCGCAAGAACCTCAAACCGTTTCTAAAGCGGCTCGGGGCGGGGGCGGTTCTGGCTGATATCCTGACCAAAGCCGGACCTGTCGCCGCTGTTATTGCCTCAACCGTTGCCGTCTGGGGTTTTGATCTGAACGGGCAGGGGGTGCAGATCGTCGGGGAAGTACCGCAAAGCCTGCCGCCGCTGACTGTACCCGGCTTTTCGATGGACCTGTTGGAGGCTCTTGTTGTTCCGGCAATCCTGATCTCGATCATCGGTTTTGTCGAAAGCGTCTCGGTCGCGCAGACGCTTGCCGCAAAGAAGCGCCAGAGGATTGATCCGGATCAGGAGCTGATCGGTCTGGGAACGGCAAATCTTGGCGCCGCATTCACTGGAGGATACCCGGTCACTGGGGGTTTTTCGCGCTCGGTCGTCAATTTCGATGCCGGAGCAGAAACGCCTGCCGCCGGCGCCTTTACGGCAATCGGGCTGGCCATTGCTGCCGTTGCGCTGACACCGTTGGTCTATTACCTGCCCAAAGCCACGCTGGCAGCGACGATCATCGTGGCCGTCCTGAGCCTTGTGGACCTGTCGACCCTGCGAAAGACCTGGACCTACTCTCGCGCTGATTTCACTGCCGTTGCTGCAACCATCGTGCTCACGCTTGGCCTGGGCGTTGAGGTTGGCGTTGCTTCCGGTGTGGCGATCTCGGTCTTGCTGCATCTTTACAAAACCTCGCGCCCGCATGTGGCGGAAGTGGGTCTTGTTCCCGGAACTCAGCATTTTCGAAATATCCTGCGTCACAACGTCGAAACCGATCCCTGTGTGGTGACCTTGCGCGTGGATGAGAGCCTGTATTTCGTGAACGCCCGCTTCCTTGAAGACCTGATTCAGCGCCGGGTGACCGAAGGCAGCGCAGTTCGCCATGTAATCCTGATGTTTTCAGCGGTGAACGAGGTTGACTATTCCGCGCTGGAAAGCCTTGAGGCGATCAACCATCGTTTGTCCGATATGGGTGTTGGCCTTCACCTGTCCGAAGTCAAGGGTCCGGTAATGGACCGGCTTCAGCGCACTCATTTCATTAGCGCGTTGAACGGGCAAGTGTTTCTATCGCAATTCGATGCCTGGGTCGGGCTGAGTCACCGACGCGCGTTGCACATTGCCGCCGAGCCGTCAGGGGTCTGAGGCCGCCTCAACTCATGCAGGATCCAGTTGGCTAGTTTTTCCTGAACGCGTCCCTCAAAGCATCTCCAAAGGCGCTGCTTTGAGTGTCTTGCCGCTGGTTCCGCTGTTGTGGTGCACGGGATTTGCCTGCGCTTGTCTGATGGCCACGCCCGGCTTTTTCCTCGCGCGCGGAGACCCCGCCATCCTTGCGCATCGTCAGCCCGATGCGCTTGCGCGGTACATCGACCTCTACCACGCGTACTTTGACAACCTGACCGGTTTTGACCACCTCATGCGGGTCTTTGACGAAGCGGTCGGCCAGTTGGCTGACGTGAACCAACCCGTCCTGATGCACGCCGATATCGACAAATGCGCCAAAGGCCGCGACGTTTGTGACGGTGCCTTCAAGAACCATGCCGGGCTTCAGATCGGTTATCGCCTCGACCCCATCGGTGAACGAGGCTGTCTTGAAGCTGGGTCGAGGGTCCCGACCGGGTTTTTCCAGTTCAGAAAAGATATCACGCACGGTCGGCAGGCCGAAGGTGTCATTGACGAATTGTTCGGCGGCAGACCTTTCAAAGCTCCGTCATGACCCATGATCTGGCGGATATCGCGGCCACAGGCGGCGACGACGCGGCGGGCGACGTCATAAGCCTCGGGGTGAACGGATGAGGCGTCCAGTGGCTCCGCCCCGTCGCGGATACGCAGGAAGCCTGCGCATTGCTCAAAAGCACGGGGGCCAAGGCGCGCCACCTTCAGCAGGTCTTTGCGCGAGGTAAAGGCCCCATTGATATCGCGGTGGGTCACGATGGCCTCGGCCAATCCCGGTCCGAGGCCCGATACATGCGATAACAGCGGTGCCGAGGCGGTGTTCAGGTCAACACCAACTGCATTCACCACATCCTCGATCACTGACTCCAGCGACTGAGACAGTCGGTGCTGGTCCACATCATGCTGATATTGGCCAACGCCGATGCTTTTGGGCTCGATCTTGACCAGTTCGGCCAGCGGGTCCTGCAGACGGCGGGCGATCGACACAGCGCCCCGCAGCGAGACATCAAGATCGGGGAACTCACGCGCTGCCAGTTCCGAGGCTGAATAGACCGAGGCCCCGGCCTCGGACACGACAACCTTGGTGGGCGCTTTGACGGTTTTGGGTAGCAGGGCGAGCGTATCGGCCACCATCCGCTCGGTCTCGCGGCTAGCGGTGCCGTTGCCGATGGCGATCAGTTCGATCTGGTGGGCGGCGATCAGGTTCAGGATGGCGGCCTGTGCGCCCCGCAGATCATTCTTGGGCTGGAACGGATAGAGCGTATCGGTCGCCACCACCTTGCCAGTCGAATCCACGACAGCCGCCTTGACGCCGGTACGGATGCCCGGGTCCAGACCCAATGTTGCCCGCGCACCTGCCGGGGCGGCGAACAGCAGGTCCTTGAGGTTACGTGAAAACACCTGAATCGCCTCGTCCTGCGCCCGGCTGCGCAGATCGGCCATCAGTTCGACCATCATCGACAGCGACAGCGTCACGCGCCATGTCCAGCCCGCCACCTTACGCAGCCATTTGTCTCCCGGCCCATCTCCGCTTGTATGCAGATGTGCGGCCACCATCGCCTCGGCCCGCGCGGCACCCGCTTCGGGTTCGGGCGCGATGTCCAGCGTGACGATCCCTTCTTTAGAGGCACGCAGCATCGCCAGCGCCCGATGCGAAGGGGTTTTGGCCCAAAGTTCAGTATGATCGAAATAGTCGCTGAACTTTGCGCCTTCCTGTTCCTTGCCTTCGACGAGCTTCGCGGTCAGCAATGCCTCGCGTTGCATGAAATTGCGCAACTCTCCCAACAAGGCAGCATTCTCGGTCAGCCGTTCGGTGATGATATCGCGCGCGCCGTTCAGAGCGTCTCTGGCGGCTGGAATAGTTTCACCCAGATATCCGGCGGCCAGTGTTTCGGGATCTGCCAAGCGATCCGCCAGAATTGCATCGGCCAGTGGTTCCAGCCCGTTTTCGCGCGCGATCATGGCCTTGGTGCGGCGCTTGGGTTTATAGGGCAGATAGATGTCTTCCAACTGGGCCTTGGTCTCGGCCTGCGCTATGGATTTCACCAGAGCGTCCGTCAGTTTCCCCTGATCCCTGATCGAGCCCACAATCGCCTCGCGCCGGGCTTCAAGCTCTCGCAGATACGTCAGGCGGTCTGACAGTGTACGCAGTTGTGTATCGTCCAGCCCGCCGGTCACCTCTTTGCGGTAACGCGCGACAAAGGGCACCGTCGCGCCTTCATCCAGCAGTTTTACCGCAGCCCCGACCTGTTCCGGGCGGGCATTGATCTCGGTGGCGATGGTGCGGGCGATGCGGTCCAAAGGGGCCTCCTGACAGACGGTTGGGGGACTGTCTTAGCCAGAGGGGCAGGCGAGGGGAAGGGGTTTTCGGCCTCAAAACTCCCTCTGCACGAAAACTGCACGAGAGCTGTGCGGCGATCTGCACCGCAATCCTCCAGACAGAGGCAGCATCACAACAAAAAAGGAGCAGTGATATGGGGCAGTTTATTGTGCGCGGGGTGCCGGATTCGGTTCTGCAGGATAGCTGGTGGTTCGATATGTCTGAGCAGGAACGCAACCGGAGCGACGGCAGTCTGGGTCCAGGCAAGCGCCACGCTGCAGGTGGCTTGCTCATTCTGGTGGCATTGGCGGATGTATTGTTTCTGGACCACGCACCGGGGGTGTCGCTTGCGGTTTTTGCGCTGGCGGTGGCCGGCGTTGTATGGCTGCTGCTGGGGCGGCGAACCGGCTTGATTGGGCCTTCGATCTTGCTGATCCTGAGCGTTCTGCCGGTGGTGGAATACGTGCAGGCGCTTTCGGTTGCCTTTTTGCTGGGCGGTTCCACTGTTGCGTTATGCTGGGCAGTTCTGGGCCACCGGAGCGGAGCGTCCTGCCGCAGGTTTCTGTCTCAGTTCCCGATTCTCGCTATCCGGCAGGCAATTTCAGCGATCCGCAACAGCCAGTCGTCCGCGCGCGCTGACGGCGTGCTTCTGCGATTGTTGCGCGACTGGGGCTTCCCGGTGGGTGGAGCGTTGGTTCTGGCCTCTCTTATGGTTTCGGCGAATCCGGTTTTGTCGGATTGGATGGATCGGCTGTGGCGTTTTGATCTCAGGTTCGAGCGGGTTCTGTTCTGGCTGGGGGCTGCGGTGATGATCTGGCCGGTTCTGGCGGTCGCGGTGCAGCCCGGATTGCTTGCCCCGCGTGCGGGACCTCAACGGTCCCGTTCTTTGCCCGGATTGGGATTGAATGCTGCGTCTGTGGCCAACGCGCTGATTACCTTCAATCTGCTTCTGGCCGTGCAAACGACTATGGACGTGGTGTTTTTGTGGGGGAATGCAGCACTTCCCGAGGGGATGAGCCACGCCGAATATGCCCATCGCGGTGCTTATCCCTTGCTGGCGACGGCGTTGTTGGCCGGGGTCTTCGCATTGGCGGCGCGCCCGTTTCTGGCTGAACGGCGGGGGCTGACCGGTTGGATGATGCTATGGCTGGGTCAGAATGTGCTGCTGGTGGTCTCATCCCTCATGCGGTTGTCACTGTATGTCGAAGCATATGGCCTGACCTATCTGCGTGTACACGCCGCGATCTGGATGGCTTTGGTGGCCACCGGGCTGTGTTTGACCGGATGGCAGATACTGCGCGGCAAATCGAACCGCTGGTTGCTGATGCGATCCTGTGCGCTTGGCCTTGGTGTGCTCTATGCCTGCTGTTTCGTGAATTTCGCGGCGCTGATTGCACGGGAAAACCTGCGTCACCCACAGCGATATGACGCGTATTACGTTTGCCAGCTTGGCCCGATGGCCGCCGCAGAGATTGCGCAATCCCCGCGCCCCACAGGCTGTTCCACATGGGTGCCGCAGATCAGCAATTGGCGGGAATGGGGGTTTCGCGCAGATCGAGTGATCCGTAGTCTGGCCACCAAAGCAAAGCCGGAGACAGCTTATGAAAATCCTCGTCGTGGATGACGACCCGCGCCTGCGCGAGCTGGTCTCGATCACGCTGGAACGCGCGGGCTATCAGGTTGTGACCGCCCGCGACGGACAAATGGCGCTGACCCATGCACTGCGTGAAGCCCCCGATCTGGTGGTGCTTGATGTGGGGCTACCCGAACTGGACGGGCTTGAAGTCTGCCGCAAGCTGCGCGCGCGGTCAGAGGTGCCGATCCTGTTTCTGACCGCTCGTGATGATGAGATCGACCGGATTCTGGGTCTCGAACTTGGTGCGGACGACTATGTGACCAAACCCTTCAGCCCGCGTGAATTGGTGGCGCGGATCAAGGCAATTCTGAAACGAAGCTCGGCCCGTGGGTCCTCGGCCATTCTGCGCCATGGTCCGGTCGAACTGGATGCGTCGGGCCATTCCGTGAAACTCGATGGCGCACTGCTGACCCTGACCGCGACCGAGCTGTCGATCCTGCGCCGCCTGATGCAGACGCCCGAGGCAATCGTCTCGCGTCCGCAATTGATCGACGCGATTTACGGTACCGGCAGCGCCGTTGCTGACCGGACGCTGGACAGCCATCTGCGCAATCTGCGGCGCAAGCTGGGTGACAAAGGTTGGGCCAGTGCCATCGAAACCGTGCATGGCATTGGCCTGCGGATGGGGGCATGGCCGGTTTGAAACGCAAATGGCGCCCATCTCTGGGCTTTGTACTGTGCGGAGCGCTGGCGGGCACACTGGTGCTGTCGCTGCTTGGTCTGATCGTGCTTCGCTATCTTGGTCCCGAGATCGGGTTTCGCCGCGCCGCCTTTTTGTTGTCGGTTCTGATTGGGTTGGCAACCGGCGTGTTGGGCTATCTTCTGGTGCGCCTGCTGCTCCGCCCGATTTCGGCATTGGCCACGTATTCGGCAACCATTGAACGCGGTCAGGAAGCAGACCCGCCCGAGCATTACGGGACACAGGAACTATCCGGCCTTGCAGGCTCGGTCCTGGGGATGGCCGAAACCCTGCAGCGTCGCGAAACTTCGATCCGAAGCTTCGCCGACCACGTCACGCATGAGCTGAAAACCCCGGTAACCGCCATCCGCGCGGCGGCGGAATTGTTGGAAGAGGCCGAGGGCCTTTCAGATCAGGACCGCGCGTTGCTGCAACAGATTCTGGGCGCAAGCGATCAGATGCAATCCCACCTGCGCGCCCTCAACCAAGTCGCAGCCGCGCGCGTGCCGGAACACCACGGCACCGGCTCACTGGCTGAACTGTCTGACGATCTTCTGGAGCGGTTTCCAGAGCTCGACCTGACGTTCGAGGGTTCCGACCAAATCCTGCCGTTGGCCGCGTCGGGCCTACGCGTGGTCCTGCTGCAGCTATTGGACAATGCCCATCGTCACGGGGCAGGGCAGGTCACGCTGAGCGCCAATGCAGGCAAATTGGTTGTCCGGGACGATGGCCCGGGGATTTCGGAAGGCAACCGGGATCGCGTATTCGCACCGTTCTTCACCACCGCCCGCGAACGAGGGGGCACAGGTATGGGCCTGACCATCGCAGCCGGTCTTCTGGGGGCCCATGGTGGCCGAATTTCCCTGACCTCCTCCGCGCAGGGGGCACGGTTCGAAATCCTGTTCCCGGATGACTAAGGAAGCGGCTTTGACCGAGATTTGAGCCACCCGTGTCAATATGCGCCTCCAAACACGATTGATCCCAAGCCCATCCTGATTTAAGGGAGGCCCTGTCAAATCAGAGTCATCCGTGGGGCGTCCTCGCTCCGTAACGGCTCGGTGCCAGTATTGAACAATGGCACACACTCTTGGATCGCACGCCCCGAAAGGCTTTAAAAAAGGTAAGGGAATATGGCAGAAAAATCGAACTTCGATATATTGTATACCATTGTAGACGAAGCGCCGGAGCTGGCGAGCGCATCGTTCCTGCCCATCATCCGCAAGTTCGCATCTGCCGCAGGCGTCAGTGTCGGCACCAAGGATATTTCGCTGGCCGGGCGTATCATCGCTACCTTCCCGGAAAACCTGACCGACGATCAGCGAATCACCGATGATCTGGCCGCTCTGGGTGAGCTGGTGAAGACGCCGGATGCCAATGTGATCAAGCTGCCGAACATCTCGGCCTCGGTGCCGCAGCTGGTGGCAGCCATCGAAGAGCTGCAATCGCAGGGCTACGACATTCCGAACTATCCCGAAGAACCCTCGACCGATGAGGAAAAAGCAATCCGTGCGCGCTATGACGCCATCAAAGGCTCAGCCGTGAACCCGGTTCTGCGTGAGGGCAACAGCGACCGCCGTGCGGCACGCGCCGTGAAGAACTATGCCCAGAACAACCCGCATTCGATGGGTGAATGGGCATCGGGCAGCAAGACCAAAGTATCATCCATGTCCGGCAACGACTTCTACGCAAACGAGAAATCAGCCACCATCACAGCCGCCCAGGCCGGTGCTGCGAAGATCGAGTTTGTCGGCAAAGATGGCGCGACCACCGTTCTGAAAGACGGCTGGCCGCTGGAGGAAGGCACCGTTGCTGATGCGACCTTCATGTCGGTCAAGGCGTTGTCCGCGTTTCTGGCCGAGGCCATCGAAGACACCAAAAAAGACGGCACCATGTTCTCGCTGCACATGAAGGCGACGATGATGAAGGTCAGCGACCCGATCATCTTTGGCTATGCGGTCAAAGCGTGGCTGGCCCCGGTGTTCGACAAGTTCGGCGCTGAGCTGAATGCGCTGGGTGTGAACCCGAACTCGGGTCTGGGTGACCTGCTGGACCGGGTGAAAGGCAACGCCGATATTGTGGCCGCCATTGATGCGCTGAAAGGCGAGCGCCCATCGATGTATATGGTCGACAGCGACAAGGGTATCACCAACCTGCACGTGCCGTCGGACGTGATCATCGATGCCTCGATGCCTGCCGTGATCCGCGCAGGCGGCAAGGGCTGGGACGAGGCTGGTGCCAAGGGTGACACCAACTGCGTGATCCCCGACCGCTGCTATGCGTCGGTTTATGACGAATCCATCAACTTCTTCAAAGCCAACGGCGCGCTGGACCCGGCCACTGCCGGTGCGGTTGCCAACGTGGGTCTGATGGCGCAGAAGGCCGAGGAATATGGCTCGCACCCGACTACCTTCCAGGCGCCTGCGGATGGCACCATCCGCATCGTTCTGGCCAATGGTGAGACACTGCACTCGCACGAAGTCGAAGCCGGAGACATTTGGCGCGCCTGCACGGTGAAGAAAGCGCCGATCGAGAACTGGATTCAGTTGGCGATGGACCGTCAGCGACTGACCGGGTCCGAGGCGATCTTCTGGCTGGATGCCAACCGCGCCCATGACGCCGAGCTGATCAAATACGTGAAGCCCGCGCTGGAAGCTGCTGGTGTGGCCGACAATTTCCAGATCATGGCCCCGCGTGAGGCGACGCGGCAGTCGCTGGAAACGATCACCGCAGGCAACGATTCGATTGCCATCACCGGCAACGTGTTGCGCGACTATCTGACCGATCTGTTCCCGATCCTGGAACTGGGCACTTCGGCCAAGATGCTGTCCATCGTCAAGCTGATGAAAGGCGGTGGTCTGTTCGAAACCGGTGCTGGCGGTTCGGCCCCGAAACACGTGCAGCAATTGGTCGAGGAAAACCACTTGCGCTGGGATTCGATGGGTGAATTCTGCGCGCTGGGTGAATCGCTGAACTTCCTCGCGGACAGCAAGGGTAACGCCAAGGCCGGCGTGCTGGGAGCTGCCGCCGAGGCCGCAACGCAAGGCATTCTGGACAACAATAAATCGCCCAGCCGCAAGGTTGGTCAGCCGGATAACCGCGACAGCCATTATTGGTTTGCGCGTTACTGGGCCGAGGCCCTGGCCGCACAGTCAGATGATGCAGAACTGGCTGCAGAGTTTACACCTCTGGCGAAAGAACTGGCCGGCAAGGAAGAACAGATTCTATCGGAACTGGCAGCGGCGCAGGGTGCAGCAGCTGATCTGGGTGGGTATTATCACACCGACCCGGCCAAAGCCGCGGCTGTGATGCGTCCCAGCGCAACGCTGAACGCGATCATCGGCTAACGGGTTTTCCCCATTCCGGAACTTACGAAAGCCGGCCCTTCGGGGCCGGTTTTTTTGTGCCCAAATGTGAAAAAGGGTCGGCCCCCATAGCCAACCCTTTTCTGAGTGAGTAGTGGGGCTGGTCGCCTCACCGGTGCAGTTGAATTCATACTACGCTTATTACTCGCGCTGAATATTGGGGGATTCCCGTAGGAAGCTGCTTTTTATTGGCAAAAAGTGTTTTTTGTTAGCTTTATGTCTGCGCTTTAAGCCCAATACACTGTTTTCGACCCGTGATTCTTCACCTTGTGGTTCTTGCGGTCTACTATTCTCCTTCGTTAGTAATAACCTGATAAAAAAAGGCCGGTCATAAGACCGGCCCAAAAATGGTCATATCGACCGAGGGATTAGTTGGATGCCGTGTTAAGCTTTTCGTTCTGTTCGCGCAGCGTGTCCGAGATAATCGCATACCATTCGCCGGATTCGCGCATCTCAATCAGACCCTTGTTCATCATCGCAATGTATTCGCGTGCGAACGGGTTGGTGCGATGTGCGAGGAAACTCATCGACGACAATGTGGATACATACGGGTTTTCAACGATGTCAGCCGAAGTCAAACCCATGTCTTTCATTGTCGATGCGAACAGGTCGACCTCGAACGCGGCGACATCTGCGGTTCCGGTCAATACCGCATCAAGACAATCTCGAGCCGAATTGGGCTGAACAACAGTTGTATTCTCACGGTTCAGACCTTGTTCTTCCAGCACAACCATGCTCCAGCCTGCCATACGGCAAATGGTTGATCCCTCAAGGTCTGAGAAATCCGTTGCCTTTGCGTATTCGCTTTCAGGCAAAGTGAAGAAGCCGCCGACGATGTCATATACCGGAACAGAAGCGACAAATTGGGTGCAGCGGGCTTCGGTCTCTGCAGACCACTCATAAGAGCGGTTGGTGCAATCCGGTACAGTCCATGCGATCGAGATATCAAACGCACCCAGCGGCAACAATGTGTCCAGATGCGAGCTCCAGTCATCCACAAAGCTGACCGAATAGTCGCGGCTGTTACCAGCACGCTGAAGGCTGGTCGTCGCCAAGCGGGTCATAATTCCACCTCCGTTCAGCGCTTCGGTCGTGAACGGCTCCCAACCGTTGCCTGCAACCATCTTGATCGGCGGCGCATAAACATTTGAACGTTTGACGCTGGCCGCACGCTTTTCTTCGGCGGCGATCAGCTCTTGCGCAGATTGACCGTTGGGCAGACTGCCATCCTCACAGGGTAGCGCCAGAACCAGACCATTTTCGAGCGAGCCGGGGTTGGTGATCGCGTTGCGGTTCGCGTTGAAGATCGGCTGATAATTCGATGTGCCATAGGCGGCGATGGCAATTGTTGCCAGCGTATCGCCGTCCTGAACGGTATAGTTCGAGCAGGCCTCTTGCGCGGCGGCTGCACCCGCGCTCAGGGCGGTGAGGGCTGATGCCGACAATACTGCTTTCTTCAGTTTCTTGTTAAACATGTCCACTTCCTCCAGACTTTTGTTTTGTCAGGCCAATTGGGGCCTTAGCCATTTTCCATTTGATAGCGCAGTGCAGTCGACACGATGTCACGCCACTCGCCGGATTGCTGCATGATCGCCAGACCCTGATTGAGCGTCTCAAGGATCGCTTCCCCATCCGGATTATCTTTGTGGGTCATTACGTTAAGCGACTTGATTGCCGCCAGGTTGGGGTTTTCGATGATCTGATGCTCAAAGCCCAGGCGCCCAATGGCCTCGACGGCCAGATGGGCCTCGATCGCGACGATATCGGCCGAGCCATCCATGACGGCGCGAAAGCAGTCATCGGGTGAAACCGGGCGCATCAGTTTGATCGCTGGCTCATAAAGGCCAACTGCATCCATGTGTGACAGAGACCATCCCTCGGGTCGGCAAATCGTGGCGTCTACGAAATCTGAATAGGTCAGAGTTTCTTCGTAGCCCGATCCGTCTTTGGCGAAGAATGTATCAACAACTTCGTAAAACGGATTCGAGAAGTTGTAGGTCTCGCACCGCGTACGGTCACTTTCAGACAGGGCCTCAGCCTCTTCGCAGTTCGGGCGCGACCACGGGAAAGTGGCGTCAAAAGCCAAGGTCGGCATCAACAGGTCCAGATGCGATGACCAGTCGTTGACGAATTGAATCTTATAGGGCTGTTCGGGCGCAGCCCGCAGCATCGCGGTCTCGACCAGATCCGTATAGAGGCCACGGTTCGGTAGCGCCTCATCGGTGAAGGGCGCATAGTTGCCGCCGGTGATCAGCAGAAGCTGGCGATCCCGGATTTCCGGGCGTTCGCCGCCATCGGCATTACGGATCAGCGCGGCACCTTCCGCACGCGCGGCCTCGATCTCTTTCCTGGCCTCCGCTTTGGCCGCGACAACCGCATCTTCGCTGGCTTTTTTCGCCTCTGCCTCAGCTGCAGCAACGCGAGCTTCGGCCTCGGCGATGGCTTTGGCCGCACGTTCCTCTGCAGCCTTGACCAGTTCCGAGGCCATTTCAGCCGCCATGCGGCCCGCCTCGGTGTCCGGCAATTCAGGCGCACGACCGATATCTTCCAGACAGGGGAAGGTCAGAACGTCGCCGACGCGGATAATGTTAGGGTTCGAGCCGATGACGTCGCGGTTTGCGTCATAGATGACCCTGTAATCTTCGGTGGCGTAAACCTGGATCGCCAGATCACGCAGGCTGTCGCCGCGCTGGATCTCATAGGTCGAACAGGCTTCTTGCGCCGAAGCTGCCCCCGTCGCGGCCGCAAGAGCCAGGGTGGATACGATCAGATGGGTTCTCATGTTGTCCTGTGTTCCTGCCTTGTTTATGTCTGCGCCGGTTTGACCACGGCGATTGAGATGTTGTCCTGGTCCGGGTCCGCCTTTGCGTGCAGCGCCTGCAACAGCGCATCTGCAACATCGCGAGCCGGTGACGGGCTATGCTCGCGCAGCAGTGCCTCGATCTCGGGATTGCTGAGATACTGAAGCCCGTCGCTGCCAAGGATCAGAATGTCACCCGCGCGAAGCGCCAGTGGTTCTTCCGGGCAATCCACCTTGGGTATGGCGGCCCCCATAATGACCGAAGTCAGCTGATTGCGGTCGGGATGCGCCTGCGCCTCTTCCTCGGTCAGCAGACCCTGCGCGAATTGTTCATCGATCGTCGGGGCCATCGAGTGATCTTCGTTGATCTGAGACAGAGCCTGATCCCGGAACAGATAGAGGGGGCTGTCTCCGATCGAGATCCAGAACAGATTCTGGTCCACCAGCAGTGTGCCCAGCAAGGTCGAGCCAAGCTGAACCCCGGAGGTTTCGCCATGGCATGCCACCTGTGCATTCGCGTGCATGGCCGCCATGGGCAGGGCGTCGAGCAGTGCGCCCTTAGTTACGTCATCGCGTTCAAGCTGCGCGTCCAGTGCCTCTTGCCAGGCGGAAATCACCAGCTCGGAGGCAACTTCACCCGCGTCATGCCCGCCCATTCCATCGGCAACCACGACATAGCCCGCGTTGGCCTGATCAAAGAACCGCGCGGCAATCGCGTCTTCCTGCGTTTCGCGCTGACCCCGGTCCAGGATCAGGGCGATGTCATATGCAGGGGTCGCCAGCATCAATCGGCATCCCGCCAGTCGAAACCGTCATCGCAGAACGCCGCAAAGCGGATCGAGGTTTCGCTGATGCGGATCAGGTCACCGCTGGACAGGGCAACAGTACTGAGCACCGGTTTGCCGTTCAAACGCACAAGGTTCGCCTTGCCGCCATGGCCCAAATAGCATTTCCGGTCCTCAGGATCATAGGCGATTACCGCATGGTTGCTGCGTGAAATGCCGGTATCACCGAAATCCAGCTGAATGGCCTGATCGTCGTTGCGACCGATCTGCATAAGCCCTTCGGTCAACGTGACGCTCGCGCCGCGGCCCGGACCGGCGGTGACAACAAGCCAACCCACCGGGAAAGTCTGCTGCGCGGCCTCGGTCTTGGCGACGGGTTCGGCGGTTTCGATCAGTTCCTGAACATGGGTGTCTGCGCGGTCAAAGCCCAGGAAAGTGGTCTTGACGCGCGACCGGCGATCTTCGGTTGGGGCAGGGGTCGCAACAAGTGTTTCTGCGACGGGCTCAGGTGTGGGTTCCGGTGTGGGCTCGGGTTCAATCACGGCCTCGGCTTCGGGCTCGTGGATGACCTCCGGCTCAGGTTCCAGGGCAGGCTCTGGCTGCATCTCGGCCATCGGCTCAGGCTCTGACGATGCGGCCTCTTCGACGGCCGCCGCCAGGATGTTTTCCTCTTCGGCCTCTGCGCTGATTTCAACTGTATCTTCCGCGCTCAGGTGAAGGGTAACGATCTGTTCCTCTTCTTCGGCCTCTGCGGGCGCGGCTGCCTCCTCTTCGAGTTCGACGGTTACAGTCTCGACCGACCCTTCGTCAAACTCGGGCATCGCTTCTTCGGGGATCAGCTCATCCGATTCTTCGTAGCTCTCGCTCGTCAGATTGCCGCCCCCAAGTGCTGCGCGCAGAGCGTTGAAATCGGCAATCGGCTCGGGCTTTTCGTCCTGTACCGCTTCGGCTTCGGGTTTTTCTTCTTCTTTCGGCTTGCCGGCACCTTCTAGAAGCCGGCTCAGAGGGCTTTTGTATTTGAACATGGTGTCGACACCTTCTTGAATCTGTCACGGGGACTATCCCGCGGGGCTGCTACAAACCGCTGCACAACAGCGCAGCGACACTGACGAAAGGGAAACAGGGATACTTGTCACATCGCGGCGGGCCGGTTCCCGTCAGGGTGGCGATATTGGCGCCACCCTCAGCACACATACGCTGGCGATTTTCACTATGAACCGGTTCGAATTACTCCTGCGCGAGCGGCATGACCGCGGTGCTTACTCCACCGTTGCGCATAATGCTCAGGCGCGCGTTGGGTTGGTTATCGGACACAAGCTGGACCAGGATGGCATCCAGGCTTTCCGGACTATCAATCACCGCTCCGGTCTGCGCCTCGCTCAGCAGGACGTCGCCCACCTGCAAGTCACCCGGGGTGTCTTGCGGAACGGTAACGACCGCAGTTTGCCAACCGGCATCTCCGTTATGGCGCACGTCGAATGAATATCCGTTTTGCAGGCCAAACATACGGTGGGCGGGCAGGGCCAGCAGCCCGTTCTGGGCCCGGGTCTGACCAAGCGGACGATAACGCGCAGCGACGCGGATATAGCCGTCCGGATCGACCGCGAAGTTATCCAGAACCTGCGCCGCCAGCGAGGCATTGGCCCGGACCGGCTCGCCGTTCAGCGTAAAGATCGTTGCACCACGCTGCACCCAATCGCCAATCACCGACATATCCTGACCCGCATCAACGCTATTGATCGCGATGACGCTGCCGGTCGAGCTGCGGCGCTGCGACATGGCAAAAGGAATCTCCACGTCCCAATGCCCAAACGCAACCTGATCCTGCGCCAATTCCACCGTTGTCGCCGGGTCGGATGCGACCTCGGCGGCGGTTGCCTCTGTTGCCGCTTCTGTCGGTGCATCTTCCACCTGCGCCTCAGGCGCGTTTGTGTCTGCCGCCGGGACTTCCGCCGCGGTCTCGACCTGCTCGACAGGTTGTACCGGCGCTGGTTCCGTTGCCAAAGTCGGTTCGGCCTGCTGTGGCTCTGTTGTGGCTTCGGCGGTCTGCTCGACCGGTTCCGGCTCAGCTGCAACAGGCGCCGGAGTGATCGGTGCCTCAGCGGTAACCGGTGTTGCCTCGGGCGCGGATTGGTCGCCCGACATTACGAAATATCCTCCGGCAGCCAGTGCTGCGACTACAACGGCGGCTCCCGCGATCATCTTGCCGCTGCCGCCCGAGCCGCTTTTGACCACGGTGTCAACGGCGGCGACTTCCTGTTCCTGTGGCGTGAATTTCGACAGATCTTCCTCGGGCTTTTCTTCATGGCCCAGGGTCAGATCCGCATTCCCCGCCAACAGAGCGGTCACCACGGCTTCGGCGTTTTCGCTTTCGGCCTTGATGCGTGCCTTTTCGGCCTCTTCATCCACCCGGTCCATGCCGACGATGACCGAGACGGGGCGATAGGCGAATGTATCAAACATCACGCCGGGGCCACGGAACATGCGCAGCCAGTCCAGCGCCGATTGCAGACGGTCGGTGGCGTGGACCTCCATCGCCTTGTCGATCGCTTCGAGGAATTTGTCCGGGTAACCTTTGAAACGGCCCGCCAACGGCTCGTAAGGATCGTCCTGACCATTGTTGAACGCATTCAAACGCGTCTGGCCATCGATGGGGCGCTCGCCGCTGATCGCGTGATATAGCGTCGCGGCCAATACATAAAGATCACTGCTGGGCCCTTGCTCGGCACCGCGCACATAGAATTCATGCGGCGAATACCCATCCTTGATCACCCGCAGGGTCAACAAGGCTGCCGACTTGTTGGCCGCCTGTTCCCGGGCTGCGCCAAAGTCGATCAGGATCGGCTCGCCGTTTTCATCGATCAGGATGTTGTCAGGCGAGATATCACGATGCAGCATACCGCTCTGGTGGATGAACGAGACCGCCGAAAGCATCTTTTCGGTCACCTGCACAATAAAGTCGGGGCCGCTTTTGTTCTCGGGGTTTTCGACGTAATCCAGCAGATCGCAGCCCCGGATCAAGTCCATGGCGATGTAGGCGGTGTTGTTGTCTTCGAACACCTGATGCACATCGACGATGTTCGGGTGAACCAGACGGGCATGGTTGCGCGCCTCAAGAATAAACAGATCGATGATCGCGCGCAGGTCGTCTTTGTGATCGGGATTTGCCGGCTCGACCAGATCGCCGTTCCGCTGGCAGAGCGCCCCTGGATAGCACTCCTTGATAACCACATCCCGCTCGAGGCTGTCGCGTGCCAGGTATGTGATTCCAAACCCGCCATTGCTGAGGAAACGGAGGATTTCATACTGACCACGCAGCAGCTTTGCGCCTGGTTGCAATCCTTCGATCTGAGGTTCGTCGTGCGTTGCGCCGACAGCCTGGTTGTGGCTCATATCTTCCCGCCCATGTTACTCGTTTTGCGGTTTTCATAACTCGGGCTTCAGCCCACGAACTCACAACCAAATACAACCGCAGGACACTTGAGAGGGTTAGACGGTTCAAATTTGACTTTATTGGGGCCGCCTGATGGCTTCACTAAGGATCAAAAAATCGACAAACATACATATAGGGTATAGGGAGCGTTAAGAGTCTATATCTTGTGTTTGCAGGTTGGAAAATTCGAAATCTATCTTGGCGAATTCGTCGCTTGGTCCACGAATCCGAAACAATGACGGCGTGATTCTCGTCATCTCGAATCGCCGCAATGCGGCTCAATTTTAGCGGGAACGGGTCAGGTTCCGGTGCGCGGTGGCGCCGATGCAATCGTGCTGCCAGCCCAGGCGAGGTTGTCGCTGAGCTGTGCGAGGATGCTGATAGCGTCCTTCAGGGGCGCGTCGCCGGTCTCGAACTGAAGCAACAAAAGCAGGTCTGTGGCTTTCTCGAACTCGGCCGGAATCCAGTCAGCTTCGGGGTCGATCTCTTCACCCGATTCCAGCCGTTCGGCGAAGTCCTCGACGATTTCCTGACAGCTTTGCAGGAATGCGGCGGGTTGAATCTCCGAGCTTTCGTGAAGATCGTTATAGATGCTGGCAATCGCAGCCAACCAGTCTTCGAGGATTGGATTGTTGAGCGGCGGAAGCGTGGACTCGAGACTCGCATGGACGGTTGCACCTTCGGTTTTCGCCTCCTTGGCGTCCGCCGGGTTCTGCTGTTCGAGGTATGGCAGGAACTCTTGCGACAGATCCCGACGTGCCGCATCCAGATCCTGCTGACGATGGTCCGAAGCGATCTGCAGCACCTGTTCGGCCAGATGCTGCCCGCCGCAGGTTTCCCAAAGCTCGAAATCCGGTTCCGGTTCCTGTTCCATCGCCCGGACCGCCACAGGGGTTCCGATGGGCACGACCGCCCGGAACAGGCCGTCTTTTTCCTTGTTCAATCGGCCCACCACCCGGTCCAGAGCATCGCGAACCGGGGGCAGATCGGCATGGGTGACGGCCAACAGGCTGTTATCCCGCAGTTTTTGTGAGACCTTTGACCACAGATGGCGTTCGGTTTCGCGCCAGGCATTCGTGCCATTGGTGCACCAGATCGCGCAGTCCACATATTTCAGCAATTCCAGCGTCTGATTGTAGGTGTCGTCCAAAGCGCCTGCGCCGGGCAGGTCAAACAACGAGATTTCCTTCAGGGCAGGGGTGTTCAATCCGACCGAAATGAAATCAGGATTGTCAGCCGCCGCTTTTTCTAGGGCGATACCGGAATAAACCTTGGGCTCTTTGTCCCACCAGCCCACCGTGGTCTCGGGTGCGTCGGCATATGCCACGATGACCAGTGGAAGTTTCAGATGCTGTGGTCCCGTCGGCAGGATGTCTGCCCCGGCCAGCATATTGGCGAGGCTGGATTTGCCTGCGCCAAACTCCCCGGCAAAGCCGATGGACACCGCGTTCGACAACCGCTCGGCATGGGCCAGAGCGCGGGCGCGCATCTCATCCAGTTCCGCCGAGGAGGGCTGTTTTTCGGTGACGGTCAAAAAGCGCTCCAGTTGGCGCACTTCTTGCTCGGTTCCGGGGAATTCAATCATTCTGCAGCCTCTGCCTGTCGCGTATCTACGGGTGCGGTGCCGTTCACCGATCCCAGTTCTTCGGTGATGCGGCGCGCCTGGTCAACCGCACGTTGTGCTTCTGCCCGCGCATTTGCACCACCGCCGCTGCGATGTTCCAAATGTCCAGCCAGCAGCGCCAGATAGTGATCCAGAACGGTCTGCAACCGTTCGGTCAGATCGCTGCGGGCGGTGTCCACCAGATCATCACCGATCATCTCGAATTCCTGCACGATCATCCGCTCGGCCCGGTTCAGCACGCTGCGGCGCGAGATCAGGCGTGACAACCATGTCACGCGCAGCTCGACCGTGATGCCGCGGGTCAGGGCACTTGTGTCAGGGCGGAACCACCGCACGGCGCTGGTGTTCATGCGATTATCTACCGGTTCCTGCCAACCGGGCAGGGCGCGCAATGCGGCGTTGCTTTGCATGTCGATGGCGTAAAGTTCGCTCAGCATCCGTTGGCGCACGACCTGCGTCGCCCCTTGCACCAGTTCGCGCATGCGTTCGCGCAGAGGGGTGAAGTTCAGTTCGGTCTCGCCATCTTTGGCCAGCAACGGCGACTGACCATCGGGACCCCGGACCACGATCGAAACCGCCTCGGCCACGGTGTCGTCCATCACGCCGCGCAGATTGGCCAGCACGTTGTCCATGTCCGTGGTGATCGCCTTGGTCTTTTCGGCAACCATTTCGCGCAGTTCGGCCAGCGTCTGGTTGTTTTCTTCGGCATCTGAGGCGTCCGACGTATTCTGCGCCTCGGTCGCGCGCAGATGGGCGGTGCTGCGTTCCAGTTCACCTTGTGCAAAACTGTTCAGGTGCTGCCACGCCATGTGCAGCTGTTCCTGACGCGGACCCTCGGTCAGCGCCTTGGTGACATGGCGGCGCAGATCGGGCAGTCCCGAAGCGATCATGGCGGCAAAGCGCAATACGCCTTCGCGGCTGATCGGGCCGGGACCTTGCTTGATCTCTTCCACCCCCGACAAATACTGCTTCATCTGCTCCGGATGCGCCCGCAGCCAGGCCAGAATCTCATCGTGGTTAATACCGGCCTCATCCCCGGTCAGCGCATAATGCGCCCACTGAGCGCTGCCCATCAGCACATCAATTTCCGAATTGCCAAGCGCCTGTTCCAACCCACCCAACACGTCGGCTCGGACTTTTGTGGCATCCTCGGCCCCGCCGCCCAGTTCGTCGACGCGGTTGATGAACACGACGATCTGACCAAGCTCCAGCGCCTGCATCAGTCGGAACAGTTTCAGATCAGCGCGCGACAGGGCCTGATGCGCGGACAGGACCACGACAAAGAAATCGGATTCCTTGAGGTATTGGCGCGAGATTTCTTCGCGGATCAGCAGCGGGTCATTGACGCCGGGCGTATCCGTCACGGTCACCGGATACGGGAAATGGCCGATGTCGAAATAGACCTCGGCCTTGCGGGTGACATCGCTGTAGAGACCCCGGTCCGAACCCGGATCATGGTCGCCTTCATCGGTGGGATCGTCCCCAGCACAGACGTAGCGCGCCAGATCATCCGAGTTCAGTTCATCCAGATCGTGATGCTGCCCCAGCAGGTGCTTGTAGCTTTCGCCCAAACGCAGCTTGGCGCGGGTTTTCATCGCCTCGACCTGCTCTTCGATCATCTCGCGCTTATAGCTGTCCTCTTCGTCAGGGAACATGTTGCGCAGTTCTTCCCCTTCGGCGATCAGGGCTTTCCATTGACGGTCGTCGAAGAAATGAAACTCAGCCCCCGAGGTCCGGCCCGACGGGTGGCCGAAATGCATGTCGGTGATGACGGTGGTCCAGGGGTTTACATCAGAAGGCAGAAACTCTGCCTGACCTGTGAAGCCATTGATGAGGCGAGATTTACCGGCTTTGATCTGACCAACGAAGGCAATCGACGGTTTGAGATTTGACAGGTCGTCAACGATACGCGAGATGAACTGACGGGTTTCGTCATTGCTCATCTCATTCATGTCTTCAGCGATGCGAATAAGTTCGCGGCGGTTCAGTTCACTCATTAGACTACCCTGGTAACTCGTATTTTAGATTTAGGTTTGTAAAAAGGACACTATTTGGCAGGAACACGGTCATTCGACGGCGGGTTTCAACGATTTCCACAGGCTCACGACAGCGCCGAGTTTGCGGGCGTCATGCACGGCGGCCGCTGTCTTTGCACCATCGCTAATCACTGCAAGGCCGGCACCCTGACCCCCTGAAGGTCGCATGACAATCAATTGCGGTTGCGGCACCGCGTCGATGGCATCCGCCTGCCAGCCGGACAGATCCCAGGCAAAACGGGCCAACAGGTCCTGACCCGGATGGGCGGGCTGATCTTTTGCACAGATACCGTCAAAGGCCGAATCCTCATCCCCGGCGCCAAGCAACACCCGACCCAGCGCGAAACGATTGCAGCCATCGTAGAACTGTTCGGCAACGCCGGATTGTGGGGTCTCGCCGGCCTCCGTCTCGGGTTCGGGGTCCGGTACAATCGACATGCGCGGCTCTTCGGGCAGTACGATTTTGGCGCAGGCCGCCTCGACTTCCGAGAAGGTGATGCCAACATCATCTGCTTCCAGCGCCGTATCAGGCCGCTGTGATACCAGTTCCAATGGCCCGGCAGCCATCGAAATCTCGGACACCAACTGCGCCAGCCGTTCTGTCAGATCAGCCCGCGCCTCGGTCTCAAAATCCGGCACCGGGCCAGAAACGCAACGGAAGACATCCGTGACCCGCGAGCTGTTGACCTCGATCGCCAGAACCGAGCCATCGGCAGCGGTGAATTCCAGCCGCCGGGGCAGGATGGTGCCGCGGATCGCGCTCAGAACCTGGCCTCGTCGAATCTGTGCGCTGTCACCAGCAAGAAAGGTCGCCGGTGACAACCGGGCGACCGACGACCGCCCGATATCTTCGAGCAATTCCAGAATTTCACTATCCATCATGCCGTGACCCCCTCTGGTCCCGTCTAAACCGCTGCCGCTACCGGCCCGAGGCTGAGATGTGATTTCGTAAGCGCAAGCCCGACATTCGCACTGTCACGGCAGATATAGCACACCACGTGATCAGGATATTCCCTTGTCCTGAGAAAGATGTGCAGACGATCATTTGAAAACACCGCGATTTCCCCAAATCCCGGATGCTCCGCATCGTCGATTTCTGCGCTGCGCAACAAATCTTCGAACCCTTTTACCCCGCGGCCCTGAAACAGATTGGCAACCGCAAGGGCCAGTTGATCGAGCGTGTCTGCGCTGTCGTGATCCGAGGTGCTGGTCCCAAGCAACATCCCCGTTTCCATATCGACATACCCGGCTGCAATGCAGTCGGGTATGGTCTCGATGGCCGAGTTCAAGGCGGTGTCAATCGACATGGCATCGCCTCCTGCCCCGAAAATCACTCAGGAGCGCATTAAATCGCATGCCACTCGGCCCCGCTGTTTTCGCCGGATTTTGCTACCGCACGCAGCATTCCGCCATCCTTTTGTTCACGATGCTCACGCGCGATCTCGTCAAACTCGGTCAGGAAAGCGGCAAATGCACTTCTCAGGCCTTTCGCATCCTCTGGCAAAGTGTCCGAGGCTACAATCTCGTTCCACATGGCAACTGCGCTGAGTGGTGTCTCCGAAGTGTGATCAGCCGCGGGGGCTGGTTCGTCCACCACCTCGACCATTGCCTCTTCTGGACCCTCATGCGTCAATGATACAAGCCGAACCGATCTCAGATCATTGGTGTCGGGCTCTGGTTCATAATCTTCCTCTCGCGATTCGGGCTGTTCAGAAAGAAGTGCGGTGATCGAAGACACCGACGCTTCGATATCAGGTGCTGTGACTTCGTCTTCGACAGGGGACAGATCTTCGGCTTCGTCATCTTCCGCAGCCGCTTCCAAATCTTCCGGCTCGTCGGCCTCGGGGCCAAGAACGATCAGCTCGGCCTCTTCTTCATCTTCAAGGTCATCAGCCATGAAGTCGAACTCGTCCACATCGGTGACCGGATGCGCCAACAGGTTGAGATCAAGCAGCTCTTCTTCCTTGTCGGCAAAGAGGGCGCGCAGGTCCTCCTCTGCGGGTTCTGCCTTGGCTTCCATTTCGGCGCGCAGGCGCTCGGCCTCTCCCGCATCGATCCGAGGGCGCTCGGCCTCTTCCGAGCGGCGTTCGACCCGTGCGGGGCGCACCGGGAAGCTGGTGATAACCTCGTTCGAACCTGAGGCCGGATCGACCGGATCAACCAGCTTGAGCGGCGCGTCACCAGTTGGGCGGGCAGGGTGCAAATGTTGAACTTTCGGTGCATCGGGCAAGGATTTGTCGATCTGATAGCGCGCCAGCATATCGGCGCGGTTGTCCATGATCTGTTCAGTGATCTCAAGGAAGCTGTCGACCATCTTGCCACCGCCGCTGCGCGACCAAAGTTCGGCGTCACCGGTCTTGTCGCGCGCCAGAATAGCATCGCGGGCCGAGAACAGGATTGTGCGGTTGAACAGATGTCCGGCTTCGCGGTTCACGCGGCGCAGCACCTTCTGGCGATCTTTCTGATTCAATGCATCCGCACGGGTAACAAGCAACAGCGATTTGTGCTGCAAACGCTCGGGCAATGATACCCAGGTTGCACGTTCAGTTTCGCGCCAGGCCTGGGTCGAGTGCGTGCACCACAACACGCCGTTGGCCTGACCAACCGCGCGCCGCCAGACGTCGGTCGTGATCTTCGGATCCGAGATGCCGGGCGTGTCGATCAGGTCGACGGCTTCGAGGATATCAGCCTCAAGAAAGATGCGGATGAATTGCGCGTCGTTGACACCCACGCTTTCAAGCTGATCCAGCTCGATCGTCCGCGTGCTGCCATCATGGCCGCGCACATAGGCGGGGCGATTGCCCCAACTGAACCAGATCGGTGGCAGCTGCGTTGCCGTGACCTGTGTCGGCAAGGCCTGCTTGCGCAGAAGAAAGTTCATCAATGTCGATTTACCGGCACTGAATTCCCCCATAAGCGCAAACACAGGTTTGCGGCGGGACCACTGCTCGATGCGGTTCCAGGCCTTGGGAGAGACGAAGCGGGTTTTAGATTTTTTTACCATAACTCTTCTTATGCTGCTTCGTTACTAAGGTCTTTCAGGATGTCACCCAGAATGTCGTCACGCGACTTCTGCGGTTTCTGCTCGGCGACCTGCGCCGCAGCCCTGTCTGGCGATTTCGAGATGCTGAGCAGCGTGTCCTTCTGCTCGGCCATGAAATCCATCAGCGCCGCGCGGACGTTCTCCAGAACCGCCGCAATCTGGTTCTCCTCGATATCCTTGGTGATCGAGTTCGCCTCAGACGCGATCAGACGCGTGTAATCCGCAGCATATGCTTCGAACCCTTTGCGACGTTGCCACCATCGCCGCCACCAGGTGCTTTGCAGGTCCAGCGCGATGGTGCGTCCGATCCCCAGCGGTGGCGGAACACGCGGCACAATCGGGGCTTCGATCTTGAACTCACCCAAATGGTTGCCCAACAGTTTCTGATAAAGCGCTTCGACATCCGACGCGGCGGCGGAATACAGCGCTCCTGCGTCTTTCCGCATTGCACGGGCAAAGCTGAAATAGGCCGCTTTCTGAAGGGTCCGAAGGCCCGCGGGATCATATTGCCAAGTGCCCTGCTCGCCGTTCTGTTCCAGATGCGAGATCAGCGAGTCTGTGGCGCGTTTGACAAAATTCGCCTCGGCTGATGTCAGCCGCTCCAGCACTTTGTCACGCAGCTTGGAGGTCAGTTCCGATGCTTTCTTTTCGTATTCAGCGGATACCGTTGCAATCGCGTCTTCCGGCGACACACCATCCAGATCGCGTACAATGCCGTCGGTGTTCGACAGCGTCTTGGCAACCGCCGTGGCCCTGATCTGGCTTGCGATGTTGCGTGCACGATGGCGCACACGATCCAGCAGCCGGGATCCGGCGCCTTCGGCAATGCGTTCGTTCATCGCCAGCAACAGATCGGGCAGACCTGAAAGCGCCCAGATCTTGTCGAGCGACGCCGCCTGATCGCCAAACCCGGCGGCCAGATAGAATGTGTTCAGCGCCTCGCGCGATTCTTCGGTCAGAATATCGGGGTTGCCGGTCAGCGCCGCCTCGGCCCACAGCGCGCTGCCGAAAACGACGCTTGTGTTGGTGTCGATATTGTTCTGTTTCAGCGTGTCCTGAATGCGGTCACGGATCTCGGGCACCTGATTTACGGGATCCGATAGCTCGTCAATGCGGTTCACGAACAGGATGATCTGACGGTTCTCGAACTGCGCGATGATCCGCATCAGCGCCATGTCCATCGTCGACAATGCCTGGCTTGCCGCCAGCACAACCACGCAGACCTCGGAACCGCGCAGACTGCGCAATGTGATCTGCTCGCGCACCATAAAGGTATCGTTGACGCCGGGTGTGTCGCAAAGCTTCAGCGAGATCGGATATTGCGGGATATCCATATAAAGCTCGGCCGATTTCGTGACATCGGCAAAACGTCCCGTCTTGGGATTGATATCCGGATCGTCCTCATCCCCAAGGCAGACATAGCGCTGGATCAGCTCATCATCGAAATAGTCATATTGATGGCTTTGACCCAGAATCAGGTCGAAATGCTTGCCCAGCCGCTCTTCGGACTTCGCTTTCATTTCTTCAACCTGACGGCGGATATCATCCATCTCGTCATCTGCGCCAGCGCGATTGGCAAGCTCGCCAAGCCGACCGCCGCCAACCATCAGGTTGTCCCATTCTTCCTGCTCGAAGAAGGTAAACTTGGATCTGGTATCACCTTCGGTGCGGGTGTTGATGTTCAGCGTGGTTACGACCGAAGTCCACGGGTTTACATCCGAGGGCAAAAGGTTCGGACGCCCCGCCAGAATGTTCACGATCGAGGATTTCCCCGCCTTCACCTGCCCCACAAGCGTTACGCTGGCGGTGAAGCTTTCCATCTTGGTTTTCAGCGTCGCCAGCCGCGCTGAGGAGCGCGCATCCGCCACCTCTGTCAATTGGTCGATCTGCGTCGTCAACGAGGACATCGTCTCTGTCATCTCGGACAGAGCCTCGTTTCCTACCGACAAAAGGTGGTCATTGCGCGCCATATGTTAGCCTCCGGTGCCAGTTGCGGCGATCTGGTCCCCTGCCCCGTCGGGCAAGCAGGCCAAAGTGTCGATACGAGCGATCAGATCCAGCGCATTCCCGAGAATCGCAGCTTCGCTGCTCGGAGAGATTGATTCATACGCCAGAGAATCGGCCAGAACTTCGATCGAGCTGAAGCCCTCTCCGTTTTCCAGGCAGGCCACACGGCGCCCGGTCGGGAAGTTCTGTGATTTATGAGACGGCAGCGGCATGCGGGCATTGGCCAGCAGGTACCGATTGCCGGAATGGGTTCGAAGCGCGATTCCGAAACCCGTGCCAGGATGCTGGCGGTTCAGGGTTTTCAGTTCGCCGATGAAACTTTCACGTGCAAGACTGACAACGTCCTGCTCGGAGGCAGCGGTTTTGATCTGGTTGGTCACGACAGAGACCCTTGTACTGGAGTTGAGCAGAAACTCGTACGGTGCCAGATGGCAAAAAGACTCATTAACTCCTGCGCTTAATCAAGTACGATCACCGCGGTGTTATTTTGACGCGAATAAGATTTTTTGGCGTTTGAAATGTGGCGCAAATGTGGTCGGATCCCATAGAAATGCCTCAACCAAGGGGAGAGCTTTGCTGAAGAACTGGACTTTCGTATCAACGAACCTCGTGGCCGTCAAAATCTTCAAAATTCACCACCTGGTCGTTTGAAGGGAGAGAATGATCTCTATAATAATATTGTTATAACAATATATTACGCCTATCGCCTTTCGCTGTTTTCTATTGTCCTGTCGGGAGGTGGGTTTTCGGAGGGCGGGTTGCATGACAAATCCCCTCGGTATCAAGTCTTTGCAAATCATACCAAATCGTTCCACCTATAGGTGTGGACAATATTGCCCATCACTAGCCTACTGTGGGCAAGGGGGAAACGATAAATTAGGCACCGTGAATCCAGATATTTGTCAGCATAGGTATTCTCTGTTGTCAGAGACGACATCGACCCCGGATATACAAATCGCAGACGAGCGCTTCCTGAAGGCTGCTCCCGCTGAAACAACCGTGGCATTCTCTGTGCTCCTCAATTTCGCTCTATCGGCTAATCTTGGGGGTCACCCAATTTTACCCCTCGCCCTCACTCAAAAGCTTTGCTATGCAGCGCGTCATTGCGGTGCCGCGGCACCGGGTTGCGGGTGTGGCGAAATTGGTAGACGCACCAGATTTAGGTTCTGGCGCCGCAAGGCGTGGGGGTTCAAGTCCCTCCACCCGCACCAAAGTTTCTGAAATTACACGCCGTAGCGCGCCATGAACATATCGACCGCCTGTAACGCGACTTCGTCGATTTCGTCTTGGGTGAAACTGTTTTGAATCCCGAACGCAGCGCGGCCCCACAGACGAACCTTGCAGAGTTCCGAGAACTGTTCGGCGGCCAAATTTACATCCTCAATCGCCAACTCACCCTTGGCGACAGCTTTGGCCAGATATTCCGCCATTTTTTGCTGACCATTTTGCGGGCCAGATTCGTAGAAAGCATTACCCAGGTCGGGAAATCTGTCACGCTCAGCCACACAGATGCGGAAAATTTGCTGCGCAAATTCCGAAACCAGAAAGGCAGTCAATTGCGTCGCGGCGATAGTGAGGACTTCGCGCGCCGGGTTGGTTTCGTCGATCATCGCGATGATACGCTCGGACATCAGGCGGCATTCGGTCTGGACCACTTCAGTAAACAGCAGGCGTTTGTCCGGAAAATAGCTGTACAGCGTCGCCTTTGAGACACCTGCGGCGCGCGCGATATCATCAACGCTCGCGCCTTCGAAACCATCCGCCATGAACACCTCTCGGGCGCCGCGCAGAACCTGATCGAATTTCCGACCTGTGCGCAGGATGGTGGCGGCTTGGGTCATGGTGGCTCCTGATTTGCTGATCTTGCGACTTTATAAACCGGTCGGTTCAGTTTCAATGCTTTTCGCCCGGCTCGCGATTTTGTCACTTGATTCATCAGGGACTGATTGCTTGGCCTTGCCGTGCAAGAAAACCATGCTACGACTTCCGCATGGTCGAGATATTTCTGCGCACCCTGCCCTTCTTTGCAATCATCGGCCTGGGCTTCTGGGCGGGGCGCAGCCGGTTTTTCTCACCCGAAGCAACGGCCTACCTGACCAGGTTCGTGTTTTTCTTTGCGTTGTCGGCGATGTTGTTTCGCTTTTCCGCAACGCTACCGTTCGCCGAGATTTTCGACGGGCGGCTGGTCGTCGGCTATCTGCTGGGCACCCTCGGAGTATACGCACTGGCCACGCTGATCGCATATCTGCGCAGGCTGGATATCCCGACCGCCGCGGTCGAGGCGCAATGCGCGGCAATCGGTAATGTCGGCTTTCTGGGGTTGCCCATGCTGGCACTGTTGTTCTCTGAGGCGGCAATCGGGCCGGTGATGTTGGTTCTGACCGTAGATCTGGTGGTGTTTTCGTCTCTGATTGTGATCCTGATCAACGGCGGGCGCGAAGGTCGTATCAGCGCGAATACCTTGCGTTTGATCGGTCTTGGACTGCTGAAAAACCCTATGATCCTGTCGATATTGGCCGGATTGATTTGGTCGGCTCTGCGCGCACCCATGCCCGCGCCTTTGAACGACTTCCTGACCATTCTGGGGGGTGCGGCCACGCCAGGTGCTTTGTTCGCAATCGGAGCTTCTCTGGCCGACAAATCCGCAGAACGGATACAAATCGCAGGCTGGTTGAGTTTCTGCAAACTGGTGCTGCATCCGCTTTTTGTGGCGATCATGGTGATCTGGCTGATCCCGGTCGCACCCTTCCCGGCCATGGTTGCAATCGCTGCCGCCTCACTGCCGGTGGCGGGAAATGTCTATATGCTTGCAGCTCATTACAATGTGGCCCCTCAACGCGCCTCTGCTGCCATTCTGCTTTCGACCATTGCCAGCATCCTGACCGTGCCATTTGTGATTGGCTGGGTCAGTTCGATCTGATCTTCACCTTTTCGAAAAATATGCACCCCAAAGGTGCTCGGACTTTACGCCAACGCCGCAGAGCGTTAGCCATGGCCCAGACATAATGCAAGGAAACAACCTGATGGAAACCGTTTCGGAAAATGCCTGTTTTGGCGGTGTGCAGGGCGTCTACCGCCATGCCTCCTCGGCCTGCAATTGCGACATGACGTTTGGTCTGTTTCTTCCGGCCGAGGCCAAGGATGGCCCGGTTCCGGTATTGTGGTATCTGTCGGGGCTGACCTGCACGCATGAGAATGCGATGACCAAAGCGGGCGCGCAAAGCTGGGCTGCGGAACAGGGTATTGCGCTGGTGTTTCCCGATACTTCACCACGCGGCGAAGGTGTGGCGGATCATGAGGATTATGATCTGGGTCAGGGCGCGGGCTTCTATGTCAATGCAACGCAGACGCCTTGGGCGCCCCATTTCAAAATGTGGGATTATATTGCCGAAGAGCTTCCTGCGCTTCTGGTCGAGAATTTTGCCATCGATCCCGACCGTCAGGCAATCACCGGGCATTCGATGGGCGGACACGGTGCGTTGACACTGGCGATGAACCTGCCGGGGCGGTTCCGCTCGGTCTCGGCTTTTGCACCGATTTCCAACCCGATGGGCGCGGATTGGGGTCGAAAGCAACTGAGTGCGTATCTGGGCGATGACGAGGCCGCATGGGCGAAACATGACGCTTCGATGATGATGCGCAGCACCGGATTTGACGGCCCGATCCTGATCGACACCGGCGCCAATGACCAGTTCATCGACCTGCTGCGCCCCGAAGCGTTGGCGCAGGCGATTGCCGAACGTCGCCAACAGGCCACTTATCGCCTGCAGCCGGGCTATGATCATTCATATTATTTCGTGTCCACCTTCATGGAGGACCACATCACCTTCCACGCCGAAGCGCTGTACGGAGACTGAGGCATGAGCAAATATGACTATGATCTGATCATCATCGGGTCAGGCCCCTCGGGGCGGTCGGCGGCCATACAGGCGGGTAAATTGCAGCGACGTGTGCTGGTGATCGACCGCAAGAATCGCTTCGGCGGTGTTTCGGTTCATACCGGTACCATCCCGTCCAAGACCCTGCGCGAAACTGTGCTGAACCTTTCAGGCTGGCGCGAACGCAGCTTCTATGGCCGCTCCTATCGGGTCAAAGATCAGATCCGGGCCGAGGATCTGAAAGCCCGATTACACATGACGCTCGATCACGAGGTCGATGTGCTGGAACACCAATTCAACCGCAATCATGTGGAAACTCTGAACGGGCTGGCAAAGTTCACCGGCCCGCATGAGGTCGAGGTTGCTACGGATGCGGGCGAGACCACGCGCCTGACCGCGGCCAAGTTCCTTATCGCCACCGGCACTAAGACATATCGCCCCGATTACGTGCCGTTCAACGGCAAGACCGTCGTTGATGGCGACGATTTCCTGGAGATGGAGGAGATTCCGCGCTCGCTCTGCGTAATTGGTGCGGGCGTGATCGGTGTGGAATATGCCACGATGTTTTCGGCACTGGATGTGCGGGTCACGCTGATCGAGCCGCGCGAGACGTTTCTGGATTTCATCGACAAGACGCTGATCCACGATTTCACTCATCAGATTCGCGAGAACGGCGTCGATCTGCGTCTGGGATCAGCCGTCGAAAAGATCGAGGATGCCGGTACGCATGTCGAGATCACTCTGGACAACGGTCGCCATGTGCGCGCCGAAATGTTGCTTTTTGCGGCCGGGCGCATGGGCGCAACCTCGGCCCTGAATCTGGATGCGGTGGGGATCGAGACGGATCATCGCAACCGTATCAGCGTGGATCGCAAAACCTATCAAACCTCGGCACCGCATATCTATGCCACAGGTGATGTGATCGGGCATCCATCGCTGGCCTCGACGTCTTTGCAGCAGGGGCGCGTCGCAGCGTGTCACGCGTTGGAGACCCCGACCCTGCCGGAGAGCCCTTGGTATCCGTATGGCATCTATTCGGTTCCCGAGATCTCGACCTGCGGCATGTCCGAGGAAGAGTTGCAGGAGCGCGGCATTCCCTATGAGGTGGGCGTGGCGCGGTTTCGCGAAACCTCGCGCGGGCATATCATGGGGTTGGAACATGGAATGCTGAAGATGCTGTTTTCGCTGAAAACCCGCCGGGTTCTGGGCGTGCAGATTGTTGGCGAGGGCGCGACCGAGCTGATCCATATCGCGCAGGCAGTGCTGAACCTGAAGGGTACGGTGGATTACTTCGTGCAGAACACCTTCAACTATCCGACGCTGGCCGAGGCCTACAAGATCGCGGGTCTGGACGCGTTCAACCGGATGCCGATCCCCGAAGAGTTCAAGGTACGTAAATCGGCGACCAAAGCGAAACCGGCGAAACAGGCCAAAGAGGCGTGACCACGCTCTACATTGATGGCGACGCCTGCCCGGTGAAGGCCGAGGCCGAACGGGTCGCGACCCGGCACCGGGTCCCGATGGTTCTGGTGTCGAACGGGGGATTGCGGCCATCGGCGAACCCTCTGGTTCAGGTTGTCATCGTGTCCGAGGGCGCAGACGAAGCCGACAAGTGGATCGCTGAACGCTGCGGCCCGGGCGATGTGGTGGTGACATCCGATATCCCTCTGGCCGCCAAATGCGTTGAAGCCGAGGCAGGGGTGCTGCGCCCCAATGGAGAGCCTTTCACCGCGGCAAATATCGGTCAACAACTGGCCATGCGTGACCTGATGGCCGACCTGCGCGCGGCCAATCCGTTGGGCTCGGGCGGGGGCGGCAAACCCTTTGGCAAGGCGGACCGATCCCGGTTCCTGGACGCGCTCGAGCGCGAGATTCGGGCAGCCCTGCGCCGATAGCTCTCCCGCCGGTCGAAGACGCATCAAAGATGCGCCATCTCCCGTTGGGCCGGGCAGCGCGTTCCGCGCTGCGTTTGGCGCTTGCATATCGGCTCCGGGATTGGTTCAGTCCGTTACAATCTGAACAGGTTAAGCAGGTTCGCATCATGGCCATCAAAGCCGTCATCTTTGACATCGGAAACGTGCTGATCGAATGGCAGCCCGAACGCTATTACGATAGGGTGATCGGCGAAGAACGCCGTCGCGCCATGTTCGCCGAGGTCGACTTGCATGGCATGAACGATCTGGTCGATCAGGGGCACCATTTCACCGACACCATCTATGAATGGGCCGAAAAATATCCCGATTGGCGCGCCGAAATCCGCATGTGGCACGACAAGTGGATCGAGCTTGCGACACCAGAGATACCACACTCGGTCCGATTGCTTCGGGCGTTGCGCGCAAATGATGTGCCAGTTTTTGCCCTCACCAATTTCGGGGTACAGAATTTTGACTACGCTACCACTGTTTATCCGTTTCTGAACGAATTTGACCGGCAATATGTTTCGGGCCGGATGAAAGCTGTCAAACCGCACCAGCCGATTTATGAGATGGTCGAGGCAGATTGCGGTTTAACGCCAGCGACACTGCTTTTTGCGGATGACCGCATCGACAACATCGAAACGGCACGCGCGCGCGGGTGGCAAACGCATCACTTCCAGTCGCCGCAATGTTGGGCGGATCGTCTGGTGGCCGAGGAGTTGCTGTCAGAGGACGAGGCGCGTTGAACATCCTTCAGATACCCTTCGCCGAAGGTGAGGCCAATCTGGATTGGGTTGAGTTGACCGAGGCGTTCGGCAAAGGCCACCAGCGACCGAAGGCACAGATCGAGGATACGTTTCTTTATCGTGGCAAAGACACTTTGTTGTCGCGTTCCGCTTGGGTGGACGGCCTGGGTCTTGCCGTGAAATCAACGACAATATTCCCCGGCAATGCGCAGATCGGACGGCCCGTAATCGATGGGTCAGTCAGCGTGTATGACGACACGGACGGACGGCTTGCCGCTTTGGTTGATTTCTTCCTGGTAACCAAATGGAAAACCGCCGGAGACAGCTTGCTAGGGGCGATGAGATTGGCAAATCCGGAGAGCCGTCGAATACTGATCGTTGGCGCCGGGCCCGTCGCGGAATCTTTGTGCGAAGCCTTTGCGGCCGGTTTTCCCCGCGCTCAAATTTCGCTGTGGAACCGGACAATTGCCAAGGCCGAGATGCTTGCCAAAAAGCTGGGGCATGTCGACGTCGTCTATGATTTGCCGGATGCCGTGAACAGCGCGGATATCGTTGCCACCGCGACGATGAGCACGCAGCCCATCATCCGAGGAGAATGGTTGCGCCCGGGCCAACACCTGAACCTGATCGGAGCCTACAGGCCCGACATGCGCGAGGCGGATGACACCGCCCTCCAGCGCGGGTTGATCTATATGGACAGCTTTGATTCGACAGTTGACTATATCGGCGAAATCAAGACCCCCATCGCCAGCGGAGCCATCTCACGCGATGACCTGATCGCGGATTACTATGCGCTCGATAAGTTCGCGCCTGACCCATCCGCCATTACGGTCTTCAAGAACGGCGGTGGGGCGCATCTGGATCTGATGACCAGCCGCTATATCATCGACAAGTATCAGGCCTGATCAAGCAGCGGCGACCGCGTCAGAGCGGTCCTCGCGGATCGGCAGATGGACGATGGCACTGAACGCTCCGATCCCGATGCCGATCCACCAGACCAGAGTGTAGTCGCCATACTGATCATACATGCGCCCGCCCAGCCAGATGCCCAGAAAGCTGCCGATCTGGTGGCTGAGGAACACGATGCCATAGAGCGTGCCCATATATCTCAGCCCGAACAAATGCGCGACAAGACCCGAGGTGAGCGGAACCGTTGCAAGCCACAGAGAACCCATAGCCAACGAGAAAGCAATCACCGTCATCGGAGTGATCGGGAACAGGATAAAGGCGGCCGCTGCGATGGTGCGGCCTGTATAAACCGTTGCAAGCAAGTACTTCTTAGGGAAGTGGTTGCCGGCCCAACCCGCCAGCAAGGTGCCGCCGATATTTGCAAGACCGATCAATGAAATCGCGACAGCCCCAAGGGCCGAGGTGGTCGTGATGCCAATCGAATGCAGAACGCCCCCGGGTTGGATCGGGCCACACATCTCGGTCACAAAGGCCGGGAAATGTGCCGTGACAAACCCGAGTTGGTAGCCGCAGCTGAAAAATCCGATGGCGATCAGCGCATAGGACGGATCGCGTAGGGCTTTGCCAAGGATTTGTGCCAAGCCCTCTTCCAGCTCCGCTTTCGAGGCAGGTTTTGGGCCGCGCATAAAGGGCAACGTCAGCACCAGCGCCAGTATCGCGACGGCGAAGACAAGAAAGACCTGTTGCCATGGAAGGAATGTCAGCAGCCACTCTGCCGTTGGCGCGCCGATAACCTGGCCAAAACTGCCCGCCGCGGTGACGATGGCCAGCGACATTGAGCGGTTCTGATCGGACGAAGCCCGCCCCACAACGGCCAGCACGACCCCAAAGCCGGTACCGGCTATGCCGAACCCCACCAGCCAGGCGTACGTTTGGTGTTCGAAGGGCGTGACGGACCATGCGCTCAGGACCATACCTGCGGTATAGGTCAATGCGCCCAGAATTATGGCGCGCCGGTCACCGATCTTCTCGGCGATGGCGCCAAAGATCGGCTGCCCGATGCCCCAGGCCAGATTCTGTATCGCTATCGCCATCGAAAAATCGGTGCGCAGCCAGCCGAACTCGTCGGCGATGGGAATCTGAAACACACCAAACGACGCCCGCACCGCAAAACTGACGGTGATGATGATGCAGGCCACGATCAGGATCGGATTCAACAGTCGTGCAGATTGGGGCATGGGGGCTCCGGGGTGTTAGCCCGACGAGAGTAGCGGGCATAGGGGGCGCGTCAATTCAGGAGTTTTGCGACTCCGCTTCAACAAAATTGATGTGTCTGGAAAAAAGGTTTCTTTTCAACACGTGGGTCGGAGGTTATGCGTCAGTTTATGACGGATTTGATATCGCTTTATGAGACGCGCATCGGCGATGGCACGCTGACACGTGATGACGCGCAAGAGGCTGTTTTGCCCCGGTTTGAACGAATCCGCGCGGCGCTGGCGGAACCGGTCAAACGCGGGTTCTTCCGCAAAGCCCCGCCGCCGCCCAAGGGGCTGTATCTTTGGGGCGGTGTCGGGCGCGGCAAATCCATGCTGATGGATATGTTCGTCGAGTCTCTGGGCGATATTCCGGCCCGTCGGGTTCACTTTCACGCCTTCATGCAGGAAATCCACGCCGGGCTGCACAAAGCCCGCGACGAGGGTGTCGAAGACGCTTTGGCACCAGTGGCCGACGCGGTTGTAAAATCGGCCAAGGTGCTGGCCTTTGATGAAATGCAGATCACCGACATCACCGACGCGATGATTGTCGGGCGCTTGTTCGATCTGTTGCACGCGGGCGGTGTTGTGGTGGTCACAACCTCGAACCGCCATCCGGATGAGCTGTACAAGGATGGTCTGAACCGGCAATTATTCCTGCCCTTCATCGCGCATATCAAAGAACAGCTTGAGGTGTGGGAACTGGTTTCACCTACCGACTACCGGCAGAACCGGCTGGAGGGGTCTCCGGTCTATTTCGCGCCGATCGGGCCGGAAGCGCGTGAAAAGATTAGGGCCGTTTGGAACGATCTGTCGGGTGGTCCGGCCGAGCCTCTGGCGTTGCAGGTAAAGGGGCGTGAGGTTGTTCTGCCTGCGTTTCGAAACGGGGTGGCCCGGGCGTCGTTTTATGACTTGTGCGGGCGGATGTTGGGGCCCGGAGATTACCTTGCCGTTGCCGAGGCCGTGAAGGTGCTGGTGCTGGAGGATGTCCCCCGACTGTCGCGCAACAACTTTAACGAGGCCAAGCGTTTTGTGACCCTGATCGATGCGCTGTATGAGGCCAAGGTTCGGCTGATCTGTTCGGCTGCTGCAGAACCCGAAATGCTGTATGTCGAAGGCGAAGGAACGTTCGAGTTTGAACGCACCGCCTCGCGTCTGCGCGAGATGCAGGATCAGAACTGGGGAAGATAGGGGGCTCTGCCCCGTCGCAATCGGCGACTCCCCCGGAGTTTTTTGGCCAGAAGAAGCTTTACCCGTTTTCACGCAGGATATTGCCTGCGAGATAAAGCGAGCCGCAGATCAGGATGCGCGCTTGCGGGTCTTTGTCTGTGATCGCGCTCAAGGCTTCCGCAACGCTGTTTGCGGTGGTGGCGGGCAGATTCACCCTGACTGCGGCTGCGGCCGTATCTTCTGCGCTGAGGGTGTTGGCCTCACCCGGGATCGAAACGGCGGTCAGCGTGTCGGCTTGCACGGCCAATGGCCTGAGATAGCCGGTTACGTCCTTGGTATTGAGCATGCCGCAGATCATATGGGTCGGCTTTTTGGGTAGCTTTGACAGGACATCTGCCAGAGCGAAACCGGCGGCGGCGTTGTGGCCACCGTCCAGCCAAAGCTCGGCCTGAGGGGCCTGTTGGGTCAGCGGTCCTGTTTTCAACCGCTGCATCCGGGCGGGCCATTCGGCGCGGGTGACGGCGGCCTCATACGCGGCGTCTCCCATCTGAAGGTGGCGCAGGACGGCAACGGCAGCGCCGGCATTCTGGATCTGATGCGCACCCAGAAGGTTGGGCAGCGGCAGGTCACGCAGGCCGGTTTCGTCCTGATAGACAAGGCGCCCGTTTTCTTCGTGCACATGCCAGTGCTGTCCATGCACCAGCAGCGGCGCGCCCAGACGGGCGGCGGTGTATTCGATCACCTCCAGCGCCTCGTCCTCTTGCGGGCCCACAACGCAGGTTACACCGGGTTTGATGATCCCGGCCTTTTCAGCGGCGATCTTGCCCAGGGTGTTGCCGAGGAACTGTTCGTGGTCGATCGAGATCGGGGTAATCACCGTCGCTTGGGGCTGTTCGATCACATTGGTAGCGTCCAGACGCCCGCCCAATCCCACCTCAAGCAGCGTGAAATCGGCCTGCGTGCGCGCAAAAGCCAGCAGAGCGGCACAGGTGGTGATTTCGAAATAGGTGATGTTCTCACCATCATTAGCGGCGTAGCATTCATCCAGAATGGCCGTCAGGGCGGGTTCCGATATCAACTCTCCGGCCAGTCGGATACGTTCGTGAAACCGCGCCAGATGCGGTGAGGTATAAGCATGGACCGAGCGCCCTGCCCCCTCAAGCCCCGCGCGGATCATCGCCTGCGTCGAGCCTTTGCCGTTGGTGCCCGCAATATGGATGACCGGGGGCAGCCTTAGCTGCGGGTTGTCGAGCGCCGCCAGCAAACGCCAGACGCGGTCCAAGGTCAGGTCGATGATCTTGGGGTGCAGCGCCATCATCCGGTCAAGGATGACGTCCGAACTCTGGCTGGTCATTTTTCAGCCGTTTCCTCGACGGGGGCTTCCGGAGCGGGCGCGGGCAGATCGCCTTTGACGGCCGGAGGTTGGTTCATCAGCATACGCGTGATGGTTATCAACTCATCGCGCATTTCGGTGCGCTTGGTGACTCGGTCCAACATCCCGTGATCCAGCAGGTATTCGGCGCGCTGGAAACCTTCGGGCAACTTTTCCCGTATAGTTTGCTCGATTACCCGGGGACCGGCGAAACAGATCAGGGCGTTGGGTTCTGAAATATGCACGTCGCCCAGCATCGCGTAAGATGCGGTAACGCCACCTGTGGTCGGGTGGGTCAACACGACGATATAGGGCAGATTCGCCTCTTTCAGCATTTCGACTGCCACCGTAGTGCGTGGCATCTGCATCAGGCTGAGGATGCCTTCCTGCATCCGCGCACCACCTGCCGCCGAGAACAGGATCAGAGGGCGCTTTAGCTTCACCGCCTCTTGCGCGGCGGCGATGATGGCGTTGCCGACATACATGCCCATCGAGCCGCCCATGAACGAGAAATCCTGCGCGGCGGCCACAATCGGGGTGCGGCCAATCTCGCCCACGGCGACCAGCATCGCCTCTTTCTCGCCGGTTTTTTTCTGCGCCGCTTTCATCCGGTCGGGGTATTTCTTTTGATCGCGGAACTGCAGCGGATCATCTTTGGGCGCAGGCACCTCTACCTCGGTGAAAATGCCGCCGTCGAACAGATGGCTGAACCGGTCTCGCGGGGTGATCGCCATGTGGTGATCGCACTGGGTGCAGACATTCTGGTTCTCCGCCAATTCGCGGTGGAACAACATCGTTCCGCATTCATCGCACTTGTGCCAGAGGTTTTCAGGCACTTCCCGGCGCGAGAAGATCGAGTTGATCCGGGGGCGGACGTAGTTTGTGATCCAGTTCATGTCGGAACCTTGCTGAGACTGCGTTGACGTCAAATAAGACGCTGGCGCAGGAATTGCAATCAGCGCCTGAGGACCAGCCGCGCAGTGAGCCACCCGACAATCATGAGCGCAAAGTCGACAAACAGCCAGGGACGGATGGCCTGCGTGTCCGAAGTCTCATATGGCAAGTGATACAGAGCCAGGCCGCTTAGACTGTCAGGCAGTGAAATGACAAGAAGTGCGGCGAAATTGTTGAAGAAATGCAGCGCGATTGCTGGGCCCAGCGTTCCCGATCGGGCGGTGAGATCGGCGGTCAGTAAGCCAAATGCCATCGCCCAGACGGTGATCAGGACAGCGTTGTCGCCAGCCATAGAAGGGTTGTAATGCCCCGTCGCGAACAGAAGTGAGGGCATGAGCATCCAGATCAACGGGGATCGGAACCGTGCAGCCAAACTTTGCTGCAAATAGCCCCGGAACAAGATTTCTTCGGCGCTGGTTTGTATCAGAACGGCGATCAGTGACAGCGGCAACAGGACCAACCATTTCAGCAGCGGTAGATTGGCAACCAGCGGCGCTCCAAAATCGTATGGCGGCAGGATCAGCAGCACAGCCCCCAAACAGGCCAACGCACGCAGGACCAGCCAGAATTGACGGACAGCCACCGCCGGCGGCCCAATCACCGTGGCGAGTGAGCGGTGCTGGATCAATCTTGCCGCAACTGCGACGCCCAGAGTGACGAAGATGAAACTGCTCAGAACCAGCAAAAGCGCAATGGGGGATGAGCCGGTCAGAAACCGAGCAGCCCATTCAGCTGTGCCAAGACTGGCGACCATCGTAAAAAGAACTGCGTTCAACGACAAGATAACCGCAGCAACGATACCCGTACCGACAATCAGGCGCCAAAGCTCGGGGAATTTCCGCGCCTCAGTCAGAAGCACTTGATGAGGCTGATACGCCCCAGGAGACTTGTCAGGTGGCATTTGTCGGCTCGGCGCCCGGCGAAGAGGTTTCTTCGACCGGCAAGGCGTTTGGCGCGCGCATTCGCTCGGCGGCAGAGGTCAGGTAACCTGCAACAGTTTCAAGAAGCTGAACGGCGACGCTTGCGTCACTTTCGATCACGGCGCGCAACTCCTCGGCACCGATCCTCAGAAAGGCGCAGTCTGTCGTCGCTACCAGATCCAGCTGTCGCGGTTCGTTGGTGATAATCGCAAGATCACCGATCAAGCGCCCCGGCTCGACTGTCGAGAGGGTTTCAAGCGCGCCATCCTTGTTCAGCCACTCCAGGCTGGCCTCGCCCGAGATGCACAGATAGGCGGCGTCGGGGGCCTGACCGCGCGCGAACACCACCTGCCCTGCGGCGGCCTCATACCACTGCGCCGAGAAGGCAAGCAGGCGCTGGTTGCGCCCGTCCAGCCGCGAGAACAACTCGGTCGACGAGATGATCTTGAGCTTGCGGCTCAGGTCATCAGAGGAACTGTCTTCGGTTTCGGGCCGTACGCGCGAGACGCCGTCGATGCGGCCATCCTTGACCTCGACAAACAGATCGTAGGCCTCGGGGTGGGCAAAATGATCTTCCATGAAGATCATGATCGCGTCGGGTAGAAGTTCGCGCAGCTTCAACCTTGTGCGCAACCGGCTTTCCGAATCGTGGCTGGCCAACGCCTTGTCGAGGATCAGGATATCGGGACGTTTGATCCCGGCCCGCGAGAATGCGGCGCGTTCCTGAAACACCGTCGGCAGGTTGTTTCCGCCTAATCCCGAGGGCAGATCATAGATGATAGCCGCCGCCCGACGGCGCAATCCAGCCTCGTTCAGGACCTCGGCCACCAGATCTTCGATCTCTTCGGCATGGGCACCGGCCATGATCGAGACCCGACCATACAGCGCGTTTTCCATCGCAGTCAGGCGCGGGACATACAGATCAGGCGTCACCGGTATGAACATCCCGCCCATGGCACTGCGCAACCTTTCGGCCTGGCTCTGGCGGATTGCAAGGATCTTGTCCTTGTATTCTTCGGGGAAGCTGGGTCCGATCTGTTCGGCAGTCAGCATGAAAGGAACGGTCAGCAACAGGGCACGTTCCTGATCATTCAGGGCCTCTTCCCCTTTGGATTTGCGGCGCTCTTCGATGTCGAGCAGGCGGTGATACATGTCTTTCGACAGGCCCAGTCGCAAGAACAGGGGGTGATCTGCGCCGTCGCGCCCGAAGGTCTGGTTCAACGTGTCCAGAACGGCCTCGGCAATGCTCAGCGCGTCATCGTCCAATTCATGTGCGGCCAGCATCGACATGAACCGTCCGTCTCCGGCCAGAATATCAGGCGAAATATCGTGCGAAGGCGCAGCGAACAGAAGATTGCCCCCCAGCGGAACCGCCGGGTTGAAACGGTCCGGATCAAAGCGATAGACGTATTTGTCCAGCCCCCGTTCCTGCAACCGGGTTGCAACGGTTTCACGCAGATTGACAATCTCTTGCGCCAATTCTGGATGAAGCTCTGGGTCAAATTGTGAGCGCAAGGTGCGGCGGAACATGAACTCGTCGATGCCCATCGCCTCGACCAGTTGGAACCACCAATCGCGGATGTCCTCGATATCATCAAGTCCCGCGAGCCCCGGATCGATCCATTCGTCGCTGAGCGAATCCGGTGGATTGCCTGCGCGAACAGCCTCGATCTGGCGACGGCTGGGCACTTTCAACGCGTCTTCTTCATGTTGCGGATGTGTTCGCAGCGGCATCAACAGATTGTCGCCCAGCGTCCCGTCAAACAGATAAGGCCGCGAATAGGCATAGCCGATCCGGGCGGCAATGACGGATTGGTGCAGATCGTTCAGATTGTGACCCGCCAGAACAACTTCACCCTGAGCCGGAAGCAGCTCTCGGGTCAGCAACTGCGCAAGCGCGCTGCGCTCGGCTGCGTGGGTCGATTGAATCGCCACGCGCGCGCCACAGGGAATGGTCAGGTCAATGTCTTCAAGGATGGTTTTGCCATCGTCATCACGCACTGTGACATTGCGCAGCTCGATATCGCCGTGCAGACGTGGAATTGACTCAGGGACACCCTCGAACAGACTTTCGGGGATCATGTTCGACGGCGCAAACCGCTCGGTCACGATTTCCCAGCGCAGCGACATGTCCTGCACCTGATTGTAGTAGGTCAGCAGATCCTTCCACGGGCCGCTGAGGTCCTTATATGCGCCCAGAGCGGCCACCAGCGCGCCCACTGTCACCTCACCCGTGATCGCCAGATAGCCGCCCACCGAGTAGAACAGGAACGGAGTCATCTGAGTGATCAGATTGTTGAGGAACTTCATGAAGAATTTCTTGTTGTAGATCTTGAACCGGATCTCGAACAAGGTGCCCAGACGATGGCTGAACTGCGCCAGACGATAGCGCCAGCCGCCATTGGTGCGCAGGTCACTGATCCCGGCGGCGCTTTCACCGATTTCCGAACTTAGGCGCCGGACCTCTTGAATCCGGTCCTTGTTCAGCAGGTTGATCTGCCGTTGCAACTTGGGAATCAGCCATGCCTGCAGGGGGATCAAGGCAATACTGGCCAGCCCGAACCAGACACTTTGCATGAACAGGAAGGTGACGATGGTCATCATCTGCCCGAATTGGAACACCGGCTGCGCAATGGCGTCGCCCATCAACCCGCCCATCGGCTCGGCCTCGGAGGTAATCATCGAGACCAGCTCGCCCTGGCTTGTTGTCGCGAAATAGGATTTCGGGAAGCGCATGGACCGGCTGATCAGGGTAAAACGCAGACGGCGCAGCATCCGTTCGGCCAGAACGCCCTTCATGGTGTTGATGCGCATCTTCATCAGGCCGCTGGCGATCACGGTGGCCAGAAAGGCAAAACACAGGATCATCAGATACTGAATCTGGGTTACCGTGAAGCCGAACACCGTTACCGTATCCGCAGGCGCACCAATCGCGTCATTGATGATCTGTTTTGGTAGTTCAAGCGAGGCGTAGAGAAAGGGAAACGACAGGACCGTCAGGACCAGCAGCACCATCTGCTGCTTCTTCGAATACTTCCAGATGAATGAAAATAAGGTGGGTTCCATACACCTGCCTCGTCCTGAAATTGAATGATCCAAAGGCGATGCGCAACATTCCCGCGATCAGAGAGCCGAAGGTAAGCGTCGGCATGACCTATTGCAAGAATGAGTGCGCGCGTGTCCAGCGATTCGAGACTGAGATCGCACGCTTTGAAATCAACTTTTGAACAGGCCGGCGCAAGACGGGTTTGTTCCCCGCCCGCTCTTTGACTAAAGAAGGGAGAGCTACCGAAGATGAGGCAATGGGTAAACTTCTGGATCGATATTTGCAACGCAAGGTCTTGGCCCAATGGCGGGATGCTGTGCGACATGCGGGTCAGGCCTCATTGCCTGAACTTCGGCGCCAGCGTGACGACGCCCGTCAACTGCGCAAAGAGCTGGAGCAGCTAACACAAGCCGCCGATGCCCGTCTGATTCAGCCGCTGATCGGATCGAACCAGTTTTCGCGACCGCTTGGCACGGATTGGTCCTGGAGGCCGGATCTCTGGAAGGCGCCCTTAGTCCGCAAAGGCCTCGCCTCGGCTGCGCGCAAGGCGACGATGGACAAGCAAGTGACCATCTTTCATGATTGCGACCGGTCAGAGATCGCGATGCGTCAGGAAAGAAACCGTGGCGACAAGGATCTTGCCGCCTTTAGCATGGCGATCGAAGTCTTTGACTTTCAAGGGTCTTTCCTATCCTTGTCGGTCGAACTGCCCGCAGACGCGGCGAAGGGCCTGACAGGTCAGCATCTGATGCGGGTCGATACGGTGGTCGAATGCGAACGCCCGGCGGTAGTATTCGCGCGGCTCAACATTCAACATGGCCCGAACACAGAACAAGTTCTGCGCGCGCTTGATCTGTCGCGGCCGGAAGCCGCAATCGATTTTGATCTGGCGCATCTGCATCTGAATGAACACAGAATTGAAAAGTTGTGGCTTGATCTGATCCTCGAGCAGCCCGCGATGAACCGGGTTGTTCTGCGGGACCTGACCTTTTGCCGCCACCACCGGGCTGATCTGTAAGTGAGCACAAATGACCCAAGTTACTCTGACACCGATCCGCTTTGAAAACGCTCTGTGGGAAGGACACCTGACTGCTGAAAGCGAGCCGCAAATCGAGGTTCGCTATCTCGGCGAACAGGTGCCGGATGTCGAGCTGACCCAGGAAACTGACGGGTGGGCCTTACGTATTCCGGTCCCAGTCGCCGCGCTGTCTGAAGGGGTGCATAGCATCGCCATCTTTGATGCCACAACAGATCAGAAACTTGGGGATTTCACGATCATCGCAGGGACCCCCGCCGCTGACGATCTGCGGGCCGAAGTTGCGCTACTGCGTGCCGAACTCGATATGCTGAAACGGGCCTTCCGACGATCGCAAACACAGTCCTGATCCGCGATCATTCAGGCCATTTGCCTATCTTTTCAGCCTCATTCGTGCATCATGAAGTCATTCAGCGCGGATTGAGGACCTTATGGACCGCAACAGCATTATCAAAGTGATCGCCCTGATGATAACGGGCTTCGGCATCGGGATCGACTTTACCGGTGCGCTGATGCTGGTCCCGGCCATCGAAAACAGCTTTGACGCAGATATCACCAGCACCCAATGGGTTCTGAATATCTATGCGCTGTTCTTTGCCATGACCATGGTTGCGGGCGGGCGGCTGGGGGATATGTTTGGTCACCGCAAGGTGATGATTATCGGCCTTGCGATCTTCTTGTTTGCCTCAATTCTGTGCTTTGTCTCTCCGGGTCTGGACTATCTGATTGGCGCCCGAGCGCTGCAAGGGATCGGTGCAGGCTGCGTCTGGCCCTGCACATTGGCCTTTGGGGCGACGAAAGTCTCAAAGGACGAGCATCGCGCCTTGGTGATGGGCCTCATTCTGGCAGGCGTAACAACGGGCAATGTCTTTGGCCCGTTGATCAGCGGTACCGTGGTCAATCTGGGTGACTGGCGGCTGTTCTTTCTGGCCAACGTCATTTTCTCGAGCATCTCCATGACCACCGCGATCCTGCTGATGGAGCGTGAGACCGAGCATAAGAAGGGCGAACATATCGACTTTGCCGGAATGGGCATTCTGTCCTTTGCGGTTCTGCTTCTGCTTTATGGGTTGGATGTTGGTGCGGATTGGGGTTGGACCTCGGTGCCGCTCTTGCTGTTGTTCTTCGTCAGCGCGGTGCTGTTCTTCCTGTTCCCGATGGTCGAAAAACGCGTCAGGGAACCGCTGTTGCTGCCACAACTGATGCAAAACCGAGAATTTCTGATCACTCTTGGCCTGAACATGTTCAACGTCTCGGCGGCATTCGTGGCCTTGTTATATTTCCCGCAATACATGCAAAAGGTTCTGGGATGGTCGGTGTTCCAATCGGCGCTCGGGTTGGCTCCGTTGACCGTATTGCTCGCGGTTGGCTCCATCGTTTCGGGCACGCTGTATAATGATTTCGGGCCCAAACGCTTGCTGTTGTGGGGATATTTCTGCGCAACGGTGGGTGCGTTAAGCGTGATCATCATGCCAGAAAGCTGGGGGTATTTTCAGATCTTGCCCGGTATGGCGCTAATGGGGCTTGGGGCAACGCTGACAGTTGGCCCCTCAGGCACCGCCGCTGTATGCGCCGTCAAACCCGAACGTGCAGGGCTGGTTGGTGGGCTAAGCTTCATGACTCACCTTGTTTATGGTGCCATTTCAGTCGCTTGCGCAACGGCAGTAATGTATGTCGTCAGCCTGTCCAGCTTGCGCGATCAACTTGCCGCCGCAGGCATCAAACTGTCTGAGGCAGATCAAAAAGCGATCAATGGCGGTACGCTGACGACCGACTCGGCCAAGGCCGTCCTGCAAAAACTGAATTCCGGTGAGGTTGAAAAGGTAAAGGCCGCCATAGCGACGGCCTTTGACAGCGGGATGAACATGGCCTTTGTATTCGCCACTATCTCGGTTTCGGTCGGTATCATTCTCGCGCTGATGCTTGACGAGAAGAAACTGCACAAAGTCGAAAGCTAGAAGGGCCGCAATCTCTGCGGCCCTCGGCTGATTACTGCGACGGCCCGGTCGGGTTGAACGCTGACAGTCCCTTAAGGATGTCGATGGCATAGGCCAGCTGGTAATCCTGCTCGCGCAGCTCTGCCGTGGCTTCGGCCTTGGCGCGATCCTCTTCGATCTGACGGATTTCATCCTCGCTCAGGCTGTCATTGTTCAGGCTGCCGCGCAGGTCGGCTTCGGACCGGGTGCGGGCGTTGCTTTCCTCTTCCTCTTCGGTCGCGGGTGCCGGACGCGGCTGTTCCACGATGATATCGGGGCTGACGCCAAGCGCCTGGATTGAGCGGCCAGACGGCGTGTAATAACGCGACGTGGTCAGACGCATCGCGCCATCTCCGCGCAGCGGCATCACTGTCTGGACCGAGCCCTTGCCGAAGCTCTTGGTGCCCACAACGATGGCACGGTGATGATCCTGCAGCGCGCCCGCTACAATCTCGGACGCGGAGGCCGAGCCGCCATTGATCAGAACGACAATCGGCTTGCCGCCGGTCAGGTCACCGGGCGTGGCGTTGAAACGCTCGCCGTCTTCGGGATTGCGGCCACGGGTCGATACGATCTCACCCTCATCCAGAAACGCGTCTGAAACCTTGATCGCCTGAGTCAGCAGACCACCCGGGTTGTTGCGCAGGTCCAGCACGATGCCGTTGACGTTTTCGATACCGCCTGCCTCTTCAATCTGTTCTTCAAGACCTGTCTTGAGGTTGGGATAGGTCTGATCGTTGAAGGTGGTGACGCGCAGCACAACGCTGGTGCCTTCGGTACGCGCCCGTACTGCGGTCAGTTTGATGGTGTCGCGGATGATGGTAACGTCGAAGGGATCGGCTTCACCTTCACGCACAACGGTGATCACGATCTCGGACCCGACCGGCCCGCGCATCAGATCAACCGCCTTGTCCAGTGTCAGGCCCAGAATGCTCTCGCCATCCACATGGGTGATGAAATCGCCAGCCTCAATGCCCGCAGCATCCGCCGGGGTGTCATCGATCGGAGAGACAACTTTGACAAAACCGTCTTCCTGCGTGACTTCGATTCCCAGCCCGCCGAACTCACCACGCGTTTGCACGCGCATCTGTTCGGCATCGTCAGGCGACAAATAGCTGGAATGCGGATCCAGCGAGGTCAGCATTCCGTCAATCGCCGCCTCGATCAGTTCCTCGGTTTCCACTTCCTCGACATATTGCGCGCGGATGCGTTCGAAGATGTCGCCGAACAGGTCCAGTTGCTCATAAACACTGGCCTTGTTTTCAGCCTCCTGCGCCAGCAAGGGACCCGCGATCTGAGTGGTTGCGATAATCCCTGCCACGGTGCCGGCCAGACCGGCCATCACAAATTTCTTCATACTCGTTTATCCATCCTTGTCCGTCCGGAACCAATTGTCCGGATCCACGGGGCTGTTGCCTTGTCTTACCTCTATATAGAGCGTTTCTGAACGGTCAGTTCCAGTGCCATCACCGCTTGTTGACATAATAGCGCCGATTCCGGGGGTTTCACCGGGCATCAGACCCACCGGAGTACCTTCGGGGATCACCTGTCCGGGTTGCCCATAGACCTCTTGCAGGCCCGAGAACACGAAAAGCAGGCCGGGTTGTGGTTCGAGGATCACCAGATTCCCGAGATCCAGCAGCGGGCCACGGTAGCGGATCGTAGCAGCGGTCGGTGAAACAACCAGCGCCCGCGGGCGCGTGCCCAATACGAGCCCGGGCCGCGTAACACCTGCTGCGTCCGTCTCACCTGCCCCATGTAGAATCACACCTTGCGTCGGCAACGCGATCCGGCCCTTGAGGTCAGTGACACTTGCGTTGGTCTCGGCAATCTCGCCAGCCGTGATTTCTGACAGGCCACTGGCAAACCCGTCCAGCGTTTCAGTCGACGAAATCAGAATGGCCGTGCGCACCGGGTCTTCAACAAAGCGGCGCGGCAGGTCGGTTCGGTCCGCGATGGCCTCGCTCAGGCGGGTGCGGGCATCCTGCACGCCTGTCAGACCCTCGGTCAGCGTGTTCGCAGCGCTTTGCTGAAGCCGTCGCAGCGTCTGAACCTCTTGCAGATCAGCCGCCAGGGCACGGGCCTGCGCGTTCAGCCCCGGTGTGACTTCGGACAGCATCATGCCAGTCCGCGCCGCCCCCAGCGGCCCCGACGGATGCAGCATAAGCACCGGTGGAGCGGTGGTTTCGATAGTTTGCAGAACGCCAAGCAATTGTGCCACTTCCCTTTCGCGCGCCTGCAACTCGGCGGTTAACTGGGTTTCGCGCAGAGCGGCGCGGCGCAAACCGTCGCGCATGGCGGTCAGACCGGCCTCGTAGGCCTGTATCGTTTCGGTCAGCGCACGCACCCGGTCACGGGCAGAGTCGGCTTCGGACAGCGCGACCGATGCCTGCTCCAGCATTTGCGCAGCCTCCAGCGCAGCCTCGGATGGGCTGTTCTGAGCCATGACGGGCCATGACCACAGCAGCGTCAGGCTGAGCCAGAATGCCCTCATGTCAGCAGGCTTTGCCCGGTCATTTCAGGAGGCACCGGCAACTCCATGAGTTGCAGCAGCGTCGGCGCAAGATCGGCCAACCGCCCGTTGCGCAGGACCGCACCTTTAGGGCCTCCGACCAGAACGACGGGCACAGGGTTCAAAGTGTGTGCCGTATGAGGGCCGCCTGTTTCCGGGTCGACCATCATTTCGCAATTGCCATGATCCGCAGTCACGATCATTGCGCCGCCAGCCTGCTTCAGGGCGGCAACCACCTGCCCCAGCCCCTGATCAACGGCTTCGCAGGCTTCAATCGCCGCCTGCAGGTCGCCCGAATGGCCGACCATATCGGGATTGGCGTAGTTGGTGACGATCAGATCATAACCCTCATGAATCGCCTCGACGAATTTCTCGGTCACTTCGGCCGAGGACATCTCGGGTTGCAAATCATACGTCGCCACCTTGGGTGATTTGGGCATGAAGCGATCCTCACCGCCTTCAGGCTGTTCCTTGCCACCGTTCAGGAAGAAGGTGACATGGGGATATTTCTCGGTCTCGGCCAGCCGAAACTGGCGCAAACTCTGTTTTGCGACCCATTCGCCCAGCGTGTTCACGATATCCCGCTTGGGAAACACGGTGGTCATATAGGCATTGTGACCGTCAGAATATTCCACCATCCCCAGCAGCGCCGACAGCTGCGGACGGGGGCCGGTGTCGAAATCGGAAAATCCGGGCTCTCCGATCGCACGCAGGATTTCGCGGGCGCGGTCGGCGCGGAAGTTGAGGCAGAAAAAGCCGTCTCCGTCCCGAATGCCGTCATAGTCGCCCAATACGGTCGGCGCGATGAATTCATCCGTTTCCGACTGGTTGTAGGCATGATCCACTGCATAATGCGCAGTGCTCTCGACCCGGCCCTGCCCTTTGACCATGGCCGCGTAAGCCTCGGCCACCCGTTCCCAGCGGTTGTCGCGATCCATGGCAAAATAGCGACCGCAGACGGTGACGATCTTCGCGTTTTCAGGCAGGCGGTCTTGCAGCTCGGAAATATAGGTAAAGGCCGATTTGGGCGCCACATCCCGCCCGTCGGTGATGGCGTGCAGCGCCACCGGAACGCCTGCATCGGTGATGGCCTTGGCGGCGGCCACGATATGGTCGAGATGTCCGTGCACCCCGCCATCCGAGACCAGCCCCATCAGATGCGCCGTTCCGCCCGCGTCGTTCACTCGGGCGATGAAGTCCCGCAGCGCCTTGTTGTCAAAGAATGAGCCATCCTCGATCGCCAGATCGATCTGGCCCAGGTCCATCGCGACCACGCGCCCTGCCCCGATATTGGTATGGCCGACCTCTGAATTGCCCATCTGGCCGCTCGGCAGACCAACATCCGGCCCGTGCGTGATCAGTTGCGCATGGGGGCCTTCAGCCATGAGCGCATCGAAGGTCGGAGTGTTTGCCAGATAGGGCGCGTTGGCTTCGGTGTCGTCAGACAGGCCCCAACCATCGAGGATACACAAAACAACGGGTTTGGGGGCGGTCATGAAAGCTCTCCGATTGAGGCGGTGTTGCTGTGTTCTATCCCCTGCCCGCGCAAGGTTGAACCGTCTTTTGGGGCTGTTGGCACAGAATTAATCCGTCTTGTAATCCCCATAAGGCCGCGCCTTGCGGTTGCGGTATTTCACGGTCAGTTCAAGCGGCATATCGTTTTCGTCGTAGATACCGATTAGCACGCCGGTCCCACGGCTGGATTCGCGCATGTTCAGCAGTTGCTCTTCGGATCGGGTGGTGCGCTGGGATTGGCGCCGTGTCCAGGTGAACAGGTGATCATACATCTCGGCGATGACCTCTGCGTGTTCAGCACTGTCGCCCAGATCGGTCAACTCGTCCGGATCATTCTCCAAATCGAACAAGAGCGGGCGATAGCCGCCCTCACAATGGATCAGCTTCCATTTCTCATTCGCTACCATGAACATGACCGCATCGCGAACCGAGGCATTCAACATCTGGGCAATGGGCGATGCCGAGTAGTCGTATTCACAGATCACCACATCACGCGGCGCGCTGTCGGCCTGACCGTGGAGAACAGGCATCAATGAATGCCCTTCAAGGATGTGGCCCGCAGGTTTTCCGCCAGCAACCTTCAAAAAGGTGGGTGCCAGATCGATGGATTCGACCAATGCGTCGCAGGTGGTGCCGCGTGTGGCATCGGCCTCGGGCGATGGATCGTAGATGATCAGTGGCATTTTGGTCGAGGCGTCGTGGAAGAAAGTCTTCTCTCCCATCCAGTGATCGCCCAGAAAATCCCCGTGATCCGAGGTCAGCACAATCATCGTATCCTGCATCCGCCCAGTCTGCTCCATCCAGTCAAACAGCCGCCCCATCTGGTCGTCGGCCTGTTTGATCAGGCCCATGTAGGCGGGTATGACCGCCTCGCGAACATCCTGGCGCGAGAAGGTCTGTCCGATTTTCGTGTCCATGAATGCCTTGAGCACCGGATGCGCATTCTGCCGCTCGGCCTCGGACCGAACGACGGGCAAGACGTGCTCGGGACCATACATCGAGGCATAGGGTTCCGGCACGATGTAGGGCCAATGTGGCTTGATATAACTCAGGTGGCAGCACCACGGCCCGTCATTGCTTTGCATGAACTCGATACCACGGGTGGTCAGATAGGGTGTTTCGCTGTCTTCCTCCGCGATATTTGCGGCTTCAGAGGAATTGTTCAGAAACCAACCCGAGAGCACATTGCCATCCGCGTCCAGCCCGGAATTGGCAAAATCGTGCCAGGGGTTGTCACTCTCATACCCTTTGTCTTTCAGATATTCGTTGTACTTTTTAGCCCCATCCGGATCATAGAACCCATCCGGCCCCTCGGGGCGCATCCCATCGTCGCGTTCGAAGACATCGAAACCACACTCGGCGACGCGCGCACCGATCAGGCTGTCGGGTTCAAGCCCCAGCCGCGCCATGCCTTCGGCATCTGCACGCATGTGGGTCTTGCCAACCAGCCAGCAATCCATCCCTGCCTTGCGCAGGTGATCACCCATGGTGATCTCACCGACTTTCAGCGGGATGCCGTTCCACGACGCGCCATGTGAATGCACATAGCGGCCGGTATAGGTCGACATCCGGGAACTGCCGCAGATCGGCGACTGAATATAGGCGCGGGTAAAGCGCACACCCTTAGAAGCGAGACGGTCGATATTCGGAGTGTGAAGATGCGGATGCCCGTAACAGCTGAGGTAGTCCCAGCGCAGTTGATCGAACATGATGAAGAGAATGTTCTTTGCCTTGGTCATGCCAAGACAGCTAAACTAGCCTTCCATCTGTTGCAGCATCTTTTTGGCACGCTTGCATTGAAGCTGGTCGCGCAGAGGGCTGTCGGGGTCGATATCCTTCTGACAGACCACGCATTTATCCGCCCCGGAAATGGCGTTCAAACCACCACAGCTGCCCTTGATGGTCTTGCCCATCAGCATCACACCCAGGGACATCCCGACCATGATGATCAGCAACAGGATGAATGCCAGAATAAAGGTGCTCATAACGGTTCCTACCAGTCAGTTGGTCCCCAGCGCGTCCTTGAACGCGCTGCTTTGTACCGTGATATAGGCTTCTGACCCGCTTGTCACATCCCGAGAGATGAAGAACACGGCAAGTTTATGCTCTTCGGCCAGCTCCATTCCCTTCTCGTACCCCAAGGCCAGCATCGCCGTCGCCCATGCATCCGCCATCATCGCACTTTCGGCCAAAACCGTGACCGAGGTGGTCCGGTGCGTAATCGGGCGTCCGGTGGTGGGGTCGATGATATGGGAATAGCGCACGCCGTCCTGTTCGAAGAAATTCTTGTAATCGCCTGAGGTCGCCATACCCAGATTGTCCAGCGGCACGATCATTTGAATGGCCTGTGCCCCGGTTTCAGGCTTCTCGATACCAATGCGCCAGCTTTCACCCTTTTCGTTCTCGCCCATGGCGACGAGGTCGCCGCCGATTTCGACCATGTAGTTTTCGATGCCTGCTTCGCGGAGTTGCGCTGCCAGCGCATCGATCCCATAGCCTTTGGCGATGGCCGACAGGTTGATACCCACGCCCGGCTCGGATTTTGCCAGGGTGCCCGCGTCGCGATCCAGTGTCAGCAACCGGGCCTGACCAACCCGATCCAGCGCCGCGGCGATCTCGGCATCAGCGGGAACCGGGTCTTCGGGTTTGCGCGGGCCAAAACCCCAAAGCTCGATCAATGGCCCCAAGGTAACGTCAAAGGTGCCATCAGATTTGGTGTGCACGTCGTTTGCCGCCTCGATCACCAGCGCAAAGGCATCGGAAACCGGCATCGGGTCCGTGCTGGTCGAGGCCGAAAAGGTCGAGACCTCGGAATTCGGGTCCCAGTTGGACATTTTCGCATTCACCTCGGCCAGGGTGTCCTGAACCGCCTTGCCAAGCGCTGCCTCGTCCAGATCCTCGCCGATTGCAGTGATGTTGAAGGTCGTCCCCATGGTTTCGCCCGAAAGGCGCACCACATCAGGTTCTTTGTCGAAAAGGCATCCGGTTACGAACAGCAGTGAAGTCAGTGCAATCAGACGTCGCATCGGGGTCTCCTGGGAAAACACGTGTCCGGCGTATGCCAGCGGCCCCGATCAGAGTCAAACCGGCGTCAGACCTTGAGCGGTAGAAACGCCAGCGCAAAAAGGCCGATCGCGGCGGGCACACCGAACATCCAGGCGCGTTTTTGCCATCCCTGCGGCTGCAGCTTCCATGCCATGCGGAAATTGTGGCCGCAGACGACAACCACAAAGAAGATCAGCGCAGCCACGGGCGGGGTCAGATAGAGATCGCTCAGCAGTGTGGATTTCCCTGTATTGCGGCAAGGTTGCACCGGATTTCGAAATTGCACCCTATACAGGGTCTGTCCCTGCGATAAGGTAGAAGAGATAGCCAAATCCTGTGAAGGAGGAGACCGCCCATGGCCCCAAGCTCTTACCAGCCCCCGACACGCGGCGACAAGTCCGCGTCGTCAACACGCAGCCAGTCAGTTGAAACCAACCTGTCGCACACCCATACGACGGTTGCAAAACTGCTGGAAGGCAAAGGGGATGCGGTATTTGCAGTGCGCCCAAACGACACGATCCATTCGGTGGTGGATATACTGCGGGAAAAACACATCGGTGCCGTCGTTGTGACGGATCAGAACGGCGCGCTGCAAGGCATCCTGTCGGAACGCGACATCGTGCGCCGGATGGCCGAAACACCGGGTCAGACTTTGCCGCAATCGGTGTCCGACCTGATGACAACCGAAGTCAAGACCTGCACGCCCGAGGATCTTCTGAACGACGTTCTGAAGACCATGACTGAAGGGCGATTCCGTCACATGCCGGTTCTGAGCGATGGAAATCTGCGCGGCGTCATCACCATCGGGGACGTTGTGCATTTCCGGTTGAAGGAACTGGAATACGAAGCGCTGAAAATGAAGCAGATGATCGTCGGCTAAGGGTTCATACGGAACTGCGGATGATACCGGCACGGTCGGTCGAAATGAATCGGATGTCCCCATCCGAAATTTCGGCCGCCGTCAGTTGATTGGTGGCGAACGCGCCGGTGTCGATTGAGATGACTTCACCGCGCACGTACGGTTGGTCGACAATCGTATGCCCGTGAACGACCCATTGCCCGTCTTTTCGGGGCTTTTCGGGGAATTTTGGATGACCCCAAAGACAGACCCGCTCGGATTGGCCGTCAACCGGTCGCGCAGGATCGAGGGCGCCGTGGACCGCTGTAACATTGCCTTGCGTCCAGATCAGAGGCCGCTGGCGCAACCATTCCAAAAGCGGATCGCCTATGGCAAGCCGCAGTTGGTCGGCAACTTTTTCAGGCTCCTGATCGCCGGAATAGGTCAATCCGAATGAGGCGAGTGTTTGCGCGCCTCCGTTGTGCATCCAGACGCGCTCCATCTTTGACGGATCATCGAGAAATTTCAGCAGCATTTCTTCGTGATTGCCCTTCAGGCAGATAGCCCGACCATGCCTGCTGGTGCTGAGATGGCGCACATGTCGCAAGACCTGCGCGCTATAATTTCCCCGGTCGATATAGTCGCCCAGAAATACCACAGGCACCGTTTCATCCAGCACCGCCAGAAGTGTCTGCAACAGATCAAGCCTGCCGTGAATGTCGCCAATCGCGTAGAAGTGACCGCCGGGGGCCAGCGTCGACAAGTCGACCCCTTGCGATTGCGCCGGTTTCGTCAGCACAAGGTTCTTGATCCATTTCGGTAGCATTTGCCAGATGCCTACCCCGGCAGGCCCGGTGCGGCAATCACCAAATCAGGTCCGCATCGCCTGCTGCCGCCGGAAAGCCAAAAAATCCGCTTGACGATCTGGCGGGGAAAGTATCCCTGAGGGGAAGGTTTGGACAGCGGTGTACGGCATATGAAACGGGTTTTGATTACGGGAACGGCAGGCTTTATCGGTTTTTATCTGGCGAAACTGCTGCTTTCTGAAGGGTTTCGGGTGCATGGCTATGATGGGATGACAGACTATTACGACGTCAGCCTGAAACAACGTCGGCATCAGATGTTGCTGCAAAACCCGGGCTTCACCGCGACCGAGGCCTTGCTGGAAGAGCACGAGAAGCTGATGCAGGTGGCCGAGGAGTTCCAGCCTGAAATCATCGTGCACCTCGCCGCGCAAGCCGGGGTACGATACAGCCTGGAAAACCCGCGCAGCTATATCGACTCGAATGTCGTGGGCACGTTCAACGTGATGGAGGCCGCACGTGAGCACAAGGTCGATCACCTGCTGATGGCCTCAACCTCCTCTGTCTATGGCGCGAACGAAGACATGCCTTTTACCGAGGTTGAAAAGGCTGACCATCAGCTGACGATTTATGCCGCGACCAAGAAGGCCAACGAGGCAATGGCGCATTCCTACGCGCATCTGTGGGATCTGCCGACGACCATGTTCCGGTTCTTCACTGTCTACGGACCATGGGGACGCCCGGATCTGGCGCTGTTCAAATTCGTGGACGCGATCCTCGATGGCCGCCCGATCGATATCTATAATCACGGGGATATGTATCGGGATTTCACCAATGTCGAAGACCTCGTACGCGGTATCCGGCTGCTGATTGATGTACCACCTGTGCGTCCTGCCAGCCGTGATGAGATCGAAGCGGGGGACAGCCTTTCGCCAGTTGCACCGCATCGTGTGGTAAATATCGGAAACGGAGATAAGGTGCGTTTGATGGATTTCATCGAAGCCATCGAAGACTCCATCGGCCAGAAAGCCATCCGGAATTACATGCCTATGCAGATGGGGGATGTGCCGGCCACATGGGCCGATAGTGAGTTGCTGCAGCGCCTGACGGGATACCGCCCGCAGACCGACTTCAAGGATGGGGTTGCGCAATTCGTCAAATGGTTCCGTGAGTATTACGGGAAATGATCTGAATGACAGCCATGTTTGAAACCGACCCGAATGCGCGCAAGATCGCTGTCATTGGCCTCGGCTATGTCGGCTTGCCCTTGGCGGTGGCCTTTGGCCGGATCGGACCGGTATTGGGGTTCGACATCAATCCCGAACGGATCGCCGCGTTGCGCTCCGGACAAGATACGACGCTCGAAGTTGAACCTGCCGAGTTGTGCGCAGCCGAGGGTTTGACCTTTACCACCGACGCGGGCGATCTGGCTGCGTGCGACACGTTCATCGTAACGGTCCCCACACCGATTACAGCGGGCAAGCAACCTGATCTTGCGCCCTTGCTCAGCGCATCCGAAACGGTTGGCGCTGTGCTGAAACCCGGAGGTCTGGTGATCTACGAATCCACCGTCTATCCGGGCGCGACCGAGGAAGATTGCGTCCCGGTACTGGAGCGTGCCTCGGGCCTGACCTTCAATCGGGATTTCTTTGCAGGCTACAGCCCGGAACGGATCAACCCTGGCGACAAGAGCCACCGGATCGCCGATATCTGCAAAGTCACGTCCGGGTCTACACCCGACGTGGCCGATTTGGTCGACGCCCTTTACGCACGGATCATCACCGCCGGGACGCACAAGGCCGAAAGCATCCGCGTGGCCGAAGCGGCAAAGGTGATCGAAAACACCCAGCGCGACCTGAATATCGCGCTGGTGAACGAGCTCGCGATGATCTTCGGCCGCATGGATATCGACACCGACGCGGTGCTGCGCGCGGCGGGTACGAAATGGAACTTCCTGCCCTTTCGTCCCGGTCTGGTGGGCGGGCATTGTATCGGGGTTGACCCCTACTACCTGACCCACAAGGCCGAGGCTGTGGGCCACCACCCACAGATCATCCTGGCCGGACGGCGGCTGAATGACCGGATGGGGGCCTATGTCGTCTCGCAACTGATCAAGCGCATGACCCGTGACGGCATCAACGTGGGCGCGGCACGGGCGCTGGTGATGGGGCTGACCTTCAAGGAAAACTGCCCCGATCTGCGCAACACCCGCGTCATCGATATTGTCGAAGAACTGCAAAGTTACGGCGTGGCCGTGGACGTGCATGATCCACACGCGGACCCGGTAGCGGCAGAAGAGGAATATGGTCTTTCCCTGATCGCGGAACCTCAGGACGGAACCTATGATGCAGTCATTCTGGCGGTGGCCCATCAGGAATACCGCGCATTCGACCCGGCGCAGTTCCGGGCCTACGGCAAGGAAAACAGCGTTGTATTCGACATCAAATCCTGCCTGCCCCGCGAAGCCAGCGATTTAAGGCTGTAACCCAGATCCAAGGCACAAAGAAAAACCGGCGCTTCGCAACGCCGGTTTTTTTGTCCATTACCCGCCGAAATCGTCGAGCATGATGTCTTCGCGGTCCACACCCAGATCCAGCAGCATGTTGATGACCGACTGGTTCATAATTGGCGGACCACACATGTAGTATTCGCAATCCTCAGGCGCGGGATGGTTCTTGAGGTATTCCTCGAACAGAACGTTGTGGATGAAGCCGGTATAGCCTTTCCACTCATCCTCGGGCTGGGCATCCGACAGGGCCACATGCCATTCGAAATTGTCGAACTCTTCGGCAAGTGTGTCGAAGTCTTCGACAAAGAACATCTCTTTCTTCGAGCGCGCACCGTACCAGAAGCTGATCTTGCGGTTGCGATTTTCCAGCCGCTTGAGCTGGTCGAAGATGTGGCTGCGCATCGGCGCCATACCGGCGCCGCCGCCGATGAAGACCATCTCTTTTTCCGTCTCGCGGGCGAAGAATTCGCCAAACGGACCCGAGATGGTGACCTTGTCGCCGGGTTTCAGGTTGAAGATATACGACGACATCTGACCCGGCGGGATGCCTTCCGAGCCCGGAGGCGGCGAAGCCACCCGGACGTTCAGCATGATCATGCCCCGTTCGTCGGGGTAGTTGGCCATCGAATAGGCGCGTTCGATGGGTTCGTTCACTACGGATTTATATTGCCACAGGTTAAAGCGATCCCAGTCCTCGCGGTATTCTTCTTCCACGTCGAAATCGGTATAGGCCAACTGGTGCGCGGGCGCTTCGATCTGGATGTAGCCACCGGCGCGGAAATTCACATCCTCGCCTTCCGGCAGGTCCAGCGTCAGCGCCTTGATGAAGGTCGCGACGTTTTCGTTCGACCGCACCGTGCATTCCCATTTCTTGACGCCAAAGACCTCTTCGGGAACCTCGATATCCATGTCCTGCTTGACCGCCACCTGACAGGACAGGCGGTCACCACAGGCGGCTTCGCGCTTGGTGATATGGCTTTCTTCGGTCGGCAGGATCGAACCGCCGCCCGAATGCACCTTGACCCGGCATTGCGCGCAGGTGCCGCCACCGCCACAGGCCGACGGTACGAACAATTTCTCGGCGGCCAGCGTCTGCAGCAGTTTGCCGCCAGCGGGAACCGAGATGGTTTTCTCGCCATTGATGGTGATGTTCACATCACCGGTCGAGACCAGCTTCGACCTCGCTGCCATGATGATGGCCACAAGTGCGATAACGATCAGGGTGAATAGAGCGACGCCTAAGGTGAAAGTTTCCATCGGCCCCTCCTTACAGTTTCACGCCCGAGAAGGACATGAAGGCCAGCGCCATCAGTCCCGCGGTGATGAAGGTGATACCAAGTCCCTGCAGACCATCGGGAATATCCGAATATTTCAGCTTTTCTCGAACACCCGCCATGGCGGTGATCGCCAGCGCCCAGCCAAAGCCGGAGGACAGGCCGTAGGTCGTCGCCTCGGCGAAGTTGTAGTCGCGCTCCACCATGAACAGCGAACCACCCAGGATGGCGCAATTCACGGTAATCAGCGGCAGAAAGATCCCCAGCGCGTTGTAAAGCGGAGGGAAATACTTATCGAGCACCATCTCCAGAATCTGAACCATCGCCGCAATCACGCCAATATACGAGATCAGGCCGAGGAAGGTCAGGTCAACGTCGGGAAAACCCGCCCAGGCCAGCGCGCCCGGTTTCAGCAGATAGCTGAGCAGCAGGTTGTTGGTCGGAACGGTGATCGCCTGCACGACCATCACCGAAATGCCCAGCCCCAGCGCGGTGGAAATCTTCTTGGACACGGCGATGAAAGTACACATGCCAAGGAAGAAGCTGAGCGCGAGGTTTTCGACAAAGATGGCCTTTACGGCCAGTGAAATCAGACCTTCCATCAGTGGGCCTCTACCTGCTGGATTTTGTATTCACGTTCTTCCACCTGACTTGGCTTCCAGGTGCGGAAGGCCCAGATGATCAGACCGATGATGAAGAACGCCGAAGGGGGCAGCAGCAACATGCCGTTGGGCACATACCAGCCGCCATTGTTCACGGTTTCCAGAATGGTGACGCCAAACAGCGACCCGGACCCGAACAGTTCGCGAATGAAGCCAACCAACATCAGGATCAGTCCATAGCCCATGCCGTTGCCGACACCGTCGATGAAGGATGCCATCGGCGGGTTTTTCATCGCAAACGCCTCGGCGCGGCCCATCACGATACAGTTGGTGATGATCAGACCCACGAAAACCGACAGGGTTTTCGAGATCTGGAAGGCATAGGCTTTGAGGATCTGGTCAACCAGGATTACCAGCGAGGCGATGATCACCATCTGTACGATAATCCGGATCGACCCGGGGATCTGATTGCGCAGCATCGAGATGAACATTGACGCAAACCCGGTCACGAAGGTCACCGCCAGCGCCATTACAAAGGCCACCTGCAGCGACGAGGTCACCGCCAGCGCCGAACAGATGCCCAGCACTTGCAGGGTGATCGGGTTGTTGTCGACAAGTGGGTCGACCAACAGCTCTTTCTTGGTCTGGGACATCAGAACTCTCCTGCTTGCAGTTTGGCCAGGAAGGGGCCATAGCCCGCGTCACCCATCCAGAATTTCACCAGATTATCGACACCGACCGAGGTCAGCGTGGCACCAGCCAGCGCGTCGATGTAGAAATCGGGTCCGGCAGCGGGTTGTGACTTGGCGACGGTGATCTGCAGATCGCCCGCCTCATCCCGCAGTTTCTTGCCGTTCCACAACGCTTTCCAGCGCGGGTTGTCCACCTCGGCCCCAAGGCCGGGGGTTTCGCCGTGCTGATAGAATTGCAGGCCGAAGATATCGTTGCCGTTATTCTCCAGCGCGATAAAGCCATAGAGCGTGGACCACAGACCATAGCCGTGCAGCGGCAGGATCACCTTGTCCAGGGCCCCCGCATCGTCGCGCAGCAGATAGATCACCCGGTACTTGGCCTGACGGCCAATGCCAGCCGGGTCATCATCCAGCGCGACGCTCAATTCGGGGTCGCTGGCGGCGGCGATATCGTCAAAGGTCGCCGGGTCGAACTGATCGTCGACAAAATCGCCGGTCGCCAGTTCCAGCACATGCGGTTCGAACGCGGCGAAAGCTTCGGTGACGTCGATGCCGGGCTCATAAACACCCGCCACCTGCAGAACGTTGACCTGCTTGTCTTTCAGCTTGTTGGCTTCTTGCACCGGGCGCAGGCTGACGGCGGCGGCTGACACCACCATCGAGGCGACAAGGCAGACAGCGACGGCGATAAAGATCGTTTTGCCAACCGAATCCGGCGAGGCTGCCAGAAACTTGGCAATCGCGCCCTTGGGTGCGTCGTTGTTATCCGGGGTTTGCGTATCAGACATGGCGACGCGCCCTCCGTTTGATGTTGGCCTGCACGACGAAATAGTCGATCAGCGGGGCAAAGACGTTACCGAACAGGATTGCCAGCATCATGCCTTCGGGGAAAGCCGGGTTCACCACACGGATCAACACAACCATGACACCAATCAGCGCGCCATAGATATAGCGGCCCAGATTGGTGTGGCTGGCCGAAACCGGCTCGGTCACCATGAAGGCCAGACCGAAGGCATAGCCACCCAGCACGATATGCCAGTACCATGGCATCGCGAACATCGGGTTGGTGTCAGACCCGATCAGATTCAGCAGCAAGGTAAAGCCGATGGTCCCCGCAAGACAGCCCAGAACCAGGCGATAATTGGCGATCTTGGTCATCAGCAGGAAGGCCAGACCGATCATGCAGGCCAAGGTCGATGTTTCGCCAAAGCTGCCCTGGATGGTGCCAAAGAAGGCGTTGCCCAAGGTGATGCCCTCGACCGCCAGCGCCTGCACGCCTTCGGCTGCAGATATCCCCAGCGCGGTTGCGCCGGAAAAGCCGTCAACCGGGGTCCAGACCGCATCGCCCGACATCTGCGCCGGATAGGCAAAGTACAGGAACGCACGGCCCACAAGCGCGGGGTTGAGGAAGTTCTTACCAGTACCACCAAAGACTTCCTTGCCGATCACCACACCGAAGATGATCCCCAGCGCCACCTGCCATAAGGGCGTCGTGGCGGGCATGATCAGCGTGTACAGCATTGAGGTTACAAGGAAACCCTCGTTCACCTCATGTCCGCGCACGGTGGCGAAGATGACTTCGAAGATGCCGCCCGCGACAAGCGTCACGATATATATCGGCAGGAAATACAAAAGCCCGTGCATCACGTTGGCAAAGATACTGGACGGGTCCAGCGAGATACCGAACATCTGCAGAAGGGCAATCCGCCAGCCGGTGGCCGCATCCGGACCCAGAGAGGCAATGGCCGAGTTGGCCTGATAGCCGGTGTTCCACATCCCCCACAAAATACAGGGGATCGTGGCGATCACGACATAGGTCATGATCCGCTTCATATCCACATAGGACCGCGCGTGCGGTGCAACGGTGGTGACGGTTTTCGGAGTATAGATGAAGCTTTCGACCATCTCGTAGATGGGGAAATACTTCTCGTACTTGCCGCCCTTGGTAAAGTTCGGCTCGATCCGGTCAAAGAAGTTGCGCAAACCCATTCGGATCAGCCCTCCTTTTCAATCTTGGACAGGCAGTCGCGCAGCGCCAGCCCGTATTCGTATTTCGCAGGGCAGGCAAAGCCCACAAGGCCCATGTCTTCTTCGTCCAGCTCAAGCGCACCCAGCGCTTGCGCGGCGTCGGTATCCATCACCAGCAGCGCCCGCAGCAACTGCGTCGGCAGGTAATCCTGCGGCATCAGCTCTTCGAACACACCGGTCGGCACCATCGCCCGCCGACCGCCATTCAGGTTCGAGGTCAGGGCATAGAGCTTTTTCGAGAACGCCGAGCCCAACACCGGCTGGACAGAGAATTTCGACGGCATCGGACGAATCCAGCCCATCGGAATCTGGTCAGGATCTTCGCGGATGATGCAGATCTGGCGAGCAAACCGACCCAGATATGCCGTGGGCCCATCGGCATGCCGCCCCGAGAGGATTGAGCCTGAAATGATCCGCGCAGTGCCGTCCACATTGACCTCATCCCGGGTCAGGTCATCGGTCGACGCGCCCATGACGGTGCGGATCAGGCGCGGCTGACGCGCGCCTGGACCGGCCAGCGCAATCACGATATTCGGATCCAGATGCCCGGTCTGCATCAGGCGGCCAATCGCAATCACGTCCTGATAGCCGATTGTCCAAACCTGTTTATCACCGGCCAGCGGCTCAAGGAAATGGATATGCGTTCCGGCAAGGCCCGAGGGGTGAGGTCCGGAAAACGCAGCCGCTTCAACGCCGGGCAAATCGCCCCCGGGGATCGATGCACCTTCCTGCTGGCACAGATAAGTCTTGCCGTCGGTCAGTTGCGAGACAGTTGCGAGACCAGCCGCAAATGCCTCGCCCGCATCGGCGATGATCAATGACGCGTCGCCTGCCAATGGATCGCTGTCCATCGCGGTCACGAAAATTGCGGCAGGTTTGGTGCCCGGCTCGGGCATCTTCGAATAGGGCCGCGTCCGGAAAGAGGTCCACAAGCCAGCGGCACACAGCCTTGCGGTGACACCTTCGGCGGTTTGCGCATCTCCGACGCCTGCGAAGTCTACGCCGCTGTCATTGGCGTCCGAAACTTCAATTACGACGCTTTGCAAGACCCTGCGCGCACCGCGATTGATCGCCACGACCTTGCCGGTCAGCGGTGCAACCATCATCGCATCAGGCGCGTCCTTGTGGCAAAACAGCGGGGTGCCACGTTGAACTGCGTCACCTTCTTGCACCAGCATCTTGGGCTTCAGCCCGATATAGTCTCCACCCAGCACAGCAACCGACGAGAATTCCGGCCCTGGCTGGATATTTTGTTCAGGCGCGCCTTCAACCGGCAGATTAAGCCCTTTTTTCAGTTTGAAAGTCTGCATGTCGCTATTGTCTTCCAAGCCTTCTTCCCTGCGCCCCGAAATCCGGGCTGTTGCGTTGGTTTGTCCGCGCCCTGCATTGGGACGCGATGCGTTGGCGCGCACCCATGACTTCAGTCACGCGCGCAGGCGTAATTTCATTCCACGCTCCTTTACGCAAGCGTGGCTGTGAACGCAAACCTGTTACCGCCGAAACTGGTGCGTTCGCTTCACTTTCGTTTGATTTGCGTCAAAATGCCAGCAATTTGCGTCGTGCAATTTGCCTGTCGCGCCTGCCCGACTTCCGGTGTAATCAACCCGAATGGAAAACGACACCGAACTCGAGATCTTTCTTGTTGCCACACCGGGGCTCGAAGCACCGCTGTGCGCCGAAGCGCGCGAGCGCGGTTTTTTGGACGCACGTTTCACGCCCGGTGGCGTCCACTGCCGCGGCACGTGGCACGAGGTCTGGCGCGCCAACCTTCAGTTGCGCGGGGCCAACAAGGTTCTGGTCCGACTGGGTAACTTCCCTGCCGTGCATCTGGCACAGCTCGACAAACGCGCCCGCAAATTTCCGTGGGCCGAGTTTCTGCGCCCGGACGTGCCGATCAAGGTCGAAGCCAGCAGCAGGAAATCCCGGATCTATCACGCAGGTGCAGCCCGTCAGCGTGTGGAACGGGCGATCTCAGAGACTCTCGGAGCACCGATTGCCGCTGACGCGACTTTGCGGATCATGCTGCGAATCGAGAAGGATATCTGCACCTTATCAGTCGATACGTCGGGTGAGCCCCTGCACAAGCGAGGGCACAAACCCGCTGTGGCCAAGGCCCCAATGCGCGAGACAATGGCCGCAATGTTCCTGCGCGAGTGCGGGTTTGATGGCGCAGAGCCTGTACTGGACCCGATGTGCGGCTCAGGCACTTTCCCAATCGAGGCCGCCGAGATCGCCGCGGGGCTGAACCCCGGTCGGTCACGCAAGTTTGCGTTCGAACAGTTAGCATCGTTCGATCTGGACAGTTGGCACGATCTGCACCACGCTCAGACCGCTATAGGGTCCGAACAGATGTATTTTGGCTCCGACCGCAATACAGGCGCCATCGAGGCCGCCACGACCAATGCCAACCGGGCCGGGGTTGGCCCGATCACCCGCTTCCAGCACCGTGCCGTAAGCGACATCAAACCACCCGAAGGCCCTGCGGGTCTGGTGATCGTAAATCCGCCCTATGGCGCACGGATCGGCGATGAAAAGCGTTTACGTTCGCTTTATGGCGCTCTTGGCAAGGTGCTCATGAGCCGCTTTACCGGTTGGCGTGTGGGCATTGTTACTACAACCCCAGGCCTCGCACGCGCCACCCGCCTGCCCTTGCTGCCCCCGGGTCCCGTTGTCGATCATGGCGGCACCAAGATCCGTCTTTTCCGCACGGATCCGCTGAAATAAAAGCCCAATGGCAACCTGCAGCTCGCCATGGCTATTCCCTGCATGCGGCATCTGACGGATACAACAAAAACCCTCTTGCACATCCAAATCCCCGGGTATAGATCACGCGCCACGGTCGGAGTGTAGCTCAGCCTGGTAGAGCACTGTCTTCGGGAGGCAGGGGTCGGAGGTTCGAATCCTCTCACTCCGACCAATAAATCCAGATACTTAGTCGGTTTTGTCATTACCGTTGTTAAGGCTCGGTCCGGATTTGATCCGGATTATGCGGCTTTTGAGGCGGGTTTCGGTGAGTCCAGCCCCCTCAGAAATCGAAAGGCCGCTGACTGGGCTGGCACCCGCGTCAACGGCCAAATCGAAAAGTTTGCACAGAATGGATACCAGATCGCGGGCGTGATCGCAATCGCGGGAGGGGCCGATGTCTGAGCTTCTGCCCTTCTGCAAGATCAAGCTGCAATACTTGCTGGAGATGGTCACCGACCACGAACTGGACGACAACGCCCTGCGCGTGGCGCTCTATCTGGCACTGGCACATGCCAATCATGAGACCGGCGAGAGCCGCCCGTCTTTCGAGACCATCGGCGCGGCAATCGGCAAGCACGCCAAGTCGGTCAAGCGAGCGCTGAACAAAGTCGAGGCGGCGGGTTACATGACCATCAAGCGCGGGACCAACAAGGGGAACGCGTCCCGTTATCGCCCGACCGACGCGGCTCTGAAACGAGCCACGGATCGCCGCCGGGAGCGGGACAAGGTTGTCCCGCTTAGCCGCACCAAAGGGGGACAATCCTGTCCACAAAGCGGGACAGACCTGTCCGGGAAAGGGGGACAGGATCGCCCCCCGAACAGAGAACAAGAACTTAGAATAGAACGAGGGAACGCGTCCGCGCCGGATTTGCTCGATGAAGGGCAATCCGGCGGAACACGCTCAAAACGAGCCCCGGATGGCCAGCACCTGGTCTTCGTCCCGAGGGGCATCTGCTTTGTCCGGGACTGGAACGAGAGGCTGGCCAGGGAGGGTATGACCACGCTGGAATGCAGCCTTCCCCTGTCCCCGCATAAACATCACCTGGGATTCTGGCTTCCAGCGAGAACACCGGCCCCGTTGGGCAGCGCTGAGTGGCAGGACCAGCTCCAATTGCTCAGAGATTTGATCCGCGAGACGTCAGAAAACGCGGAGCACCGCCATGCGGTCTGAGCAAACAGCAAGGCGACCCATGTCATACGCTGGCGCGGATGACATGGGACCTTGCGAGGGGCGGCAAGCCTCCCCTTCGAACCCCACCGGCGCGGGCAAGCCCCGCGCGAAGGAGCCGCTGACAGAGACCTTTGTCTTCCGTTGCACGGCGACCGAGAAGGCCGAGCTGCGCGCCAGAGCCGAGGCCGCTGGCCTGCCCGCCGCGACGCTCCTGCGGGAGGCACTTGGCCTGACCGAGGCCCGCCGTCGCAAGCCCGTGCCGCGCGTCGATCCGGCGCTAGTGCTGGCCGTGGGGCGTATCGGCGGCAACCTCAACCAGATTGCGCGTTGGCTGAACCGGGCGATGCTGGTGGGTCGCACCGACCTCGACAGCCTGGCGGTTGCTCGCCGCCTGTTGGTGATCGAACGCCAGCTTGCCCAGCTCCTCGACGAGGCGCGGCGGTGCTGATCAAGTTCTTTCCCAACGGCAAGGGCGCGGGCGCCGGGCCGGTCGGCTACCTCGTGGCTGAGCGCGTGCTGGCCTACGATGGCAACCGTGACCTGATCCGCGATGCAGACGGCCAGCCGCTGACGGTGACGCGCGATCCCTTGCCCGAGGTGCTGCGTGGCGATCCCAGCCGCACCGAGGCCCTGATCGATGCGAGCCGTCACCAGTGGACCTATCGTGCAGGCGTGATCAGCTTTGCCACCGAGGATGCTCCCAGCGAGGCGCGGCAGGCCGAGGTAATGGACGCCTTTGAGCAACTAGCCTTCGCCGGGCTGGACGGCGAGCAGTATGACATGCTCTGGGTCCGTCACAGCCACGAAGACCGCGTCGAGCTGCATTTCTGCACCCCGCGTCTGGAGCTGACCACCGGGCGCAGCCTTAACATCGCGCCACCGGGCTACCAGGACGCCTATGACAGCCTGCGCGACCTGATGAACCAGCGCCACGGCTGGGCCGATCCAATGGAACTGGAGCGCACCCAAGAAGTGCGTGACACCATCGAAGCTCCGAACCGCGCCCAAGGCCGCGACGAACTGCATGCGTGGATCCTCGATCAGATTTCCATGGGTCTGATCGAGGATCGTGCAAGCATGATCGAGGCGCTTACCGACGCGGGCTTCGACCTACCTCGTGCGGGCAAATCCTATCTGACCGCCCAAGACCCCGCGTCCGGCGAACGCTGGCGCCTTAAAGGAGAGATTTTTCATGAAGACTGGCAAGCCGACGCGGCTGAGCGAGAAACTGAACGCGGAGCTGGACACGATACGCCAAGACTACGCCGCCTCGATGGCATCCCAGCTGGAGAGCTTCAGAACCGATTTGACAGCCATTGTGAGCGACGCGCGGCGTACCATCGAGAGCGATACGCGTCACTTCCTGAACGAGAGCAGGAGCTTGTTCGAGACACGGACCGAGCAGATCAGGCGCTGGCTGACGATCTCTCCTTGGGTGATCTCAGGGCTGATCGTGACGGGGATCGCCTCGATGATGGCCGCGAGCTGGTTTTGGATGGTTCTGCTGACACGTTCGGAGCTGGCGGAACTGGGCCTGACGCGGATCGACCAAGGGGAACAGACCTGGCTGACGCTGGACCCCGACCAGACCGAGCTGAAGACCTGCACGATGGCTGGGAGGCCGGTCATTTGCATCAAGATCGAGGAGAGATGAATGACAACGCCCCTGACAGCCTTGGAGCGCGACTTGCTCGCCTGCGTCGAGCGGTTGGTGACGGCCTGCGAAACCTCAGCCAAAGAATTGAGCGGATTAGAGGCACGCTCAACGAAGAGGCTGCAAGCCCAATTGGATGGTATCGCGGCCTGCACGACGTTGCTCATACGCTCGCAGATCGCGTCAATGAGGGCGTTGCGTGGCTTGCTGAACGAAGAGGCCACTTACAACGCGCTGGACACGAAGTTGAACGAGAGCTTGAGCTTAGTGAAGGCCGCCGAAGAGAAGCTGAAGCAGAGCTGAACGAATTGCAGATCGAACGAGGCCGCAGCCATGGTCTGGAACTTTAGTGAAGAAGGGAAACCAATGAGTTTTGCACACGACCACTTCACCATGAGCTATCATCAAGCCCGCGAATACGGCATCGACTATCGCGGTTTTGAAAAGGTGGCTTGCCTTCCAGAAGGGGTTCCGCTTATTGCCGTAGCGGGTGTCTGGGGCGACTACCAGAACATCCGCTGCTTGTTTGTGGACGTTGCTGGAAATGGCTACATGCGAAATATTCGTTGGTGGGGCGATAAAGGCTATCCGATCAAGGAGTTGGGTATCAATGCGAAGGAAATTGCCGTTGGACAGCAATTTCTCCTCTCGGAAACTTAGTGATTTCTGCTCGGCCTTCCCAGCACATCAATGAGTTTGAGTGTTTCCGATTACGAAAACTTTTGGTAATTCCGCAATGCTATGGCATGGCAAAATCAAATTACTTGGCATATTATAGTATTGCAAATCGTGTTAGAATGACATACTAAAGTATTACAATAGACGTAAATATGCAAAACCATAGGTTGGCAGATGTCCGTATCAAGCGCAAAACAGCGGCAAGCCGAAGGCAAGATAAACCAGGCTAGTCAAGTGGCTCAGGCCTTCGCCAAGCCACTTGGAGGTTGGATCGCAACCTTCCAGGAAGCCATTGGCATGAGCGCACCAACGCTAGCCGAACGGCTAAGCGTATCCAGGAACAGCGTTTACAGCTCTATCCAAAAGGAAAAAGCTGGAACAATCTCCCTTAACCAGCTGGACAAGATGGCTGAGGCGATGGGCGGTAAACTGGTCTACGCGATCATTCCGCGCAAAGGAGCGGTCGAGGAGATCGTCATGGCGCAGGCTCGCAAGAAGGCCAAACGCATCATACAACGCACCCGCGCGCACATGGCCTTGGAAGAGCAGATCGAAGGCCTGCGCAGCCAGGAAGAGATGATTGAAGAGCTTGCGAAGGAAATCGCACGTGAGAAGCCGCGGGATTTCTGGAAGTGACCTTGGAACTGCACGAACCCACCGGCGCAACACCACTGACACCGGACGAGTTGCTTGGTCTTAAGGCCAAGCACATCACCACGCGCGGCGAGCTGAATGAGCTGGAGGGTGAAAACATTATCGAAGGGCTTACCTGGCTAGATCGGCGGCCCAAGTCATTTGAAGTTATGACCGACGATGCAGCACGAGAGGTCCACAAGCGATTGTTCGGCCAAGTCTGGGATTGGGCAGGCGTCTACCGCTTGACCGAGAAGAACATCGGCGTGCCGGTCTGGCACATCTCGACCGAGATGCGCACCTGCCTCGACGACGCCCGATACTGGTGCGACAACGGCACCTACGAGCCGCTGGAAGCCACCGCACGCTTCCACCACAAACTGGTATGGGTTCACCCCTTCGCCAACGGTAACGGACGCTGGGCTCGGATCATGGCGGATGCCTACCTAACCACGATTGATCCGGACATATTCCTCGACTGGTCAGGCAGTGGGACACTGACTGCGGACGGTGACCACCGCACACGTTACATCGCGGCACTACGGGCTGCTGATGGGTTTGATTTTGAGCCATTGATTGAGTTTGTGGGGTCGCTTAAGGCTGGGGGCGATATAGTACGCTAGCGCCGGAACGGCCATTCATGGTGTGCGCAGAGAAGGTCAGTTGCGAGCCCAACCTGTACCCTGGATTTTATTGCTGCATGCGCTTGTAGCAGTAACAACATTGCAACTGCCGAATATCTAGTGCCGCCAAGCAGCGGAAAAACCGGTCACTCATGCAAATTGCAGCGATGCTCGCGGCGGCAGCTCACAGTTCGCCCGACAAAGCCGTCCTTCACTTCATCCGCAACAGCTATCGCCTAGCTGAATTGGTGGACACGGGACCGTGGCATATGAACAGTAAACACAACAGTCGCCTTCCAACGGCTTCAAAATTGTTTTGCACGACTTGCATTCATAGAACCACTGGCAAGCATCCGTTGGCATTTGCTCGGTTTCGCTGTGGCCACACTTCGGGCAAGTCAGGGTGCTTTCTAGGACTACAGTTTGTTTTGTCATAGTCTCACATCTGCATGATCAGGTAATCGTTAATCCGTGCCTCGTTAAACACAACGACCCAAGCCAAGCCGGTGATTAGAGTTGTTCCTGCAAGCCGCCATTTCAACGTCGGTAAGGAACCGCGCCGATAAGATACCAGCCACGATATCGCGACGAGCGCCGTTGAAATCGTCAGCACATAGTAACTCGCTGCCGCAACATTCCCAAAGATTGCCAACCAACTGCCGCCCAGCCCCAGTAACATCATTGTCATGGGCAAAACGCAGCAAGTCGCGACGCCAAGCGCTGATAGCGATCCCAAATAGTTGAGGCTAAGGTATTTCTGCATTCTGTTTCCCTCATGAGCCATGACGCGCGGAGTTGTAGAGACAGCAACTTCTCGTATAACGTCTGTAGCCACTACAGGATCAAGGCAGGAAATCTCACATGTTTGCGATTGGGGAAGCATCCCGGCAGAGCGGAGTCGGAATTGAAACTATCCGCTATTACGAACGCGAAGGGATCGTGCCGAAACCAGAAAGGGCATCGAATAATCGACGCACGTACTCCGCGCACGATGTTGGACGGCTTCGTTTTCTAAGGAAGTGCCGAGACTTGGGTTTTTCGCTTGCCGATGCAAAGGTGCTTCTCAACCTGTCCGAAGGCGATAGCGAGGATTGCCAATCCGTTAAGGAACTGGCCGAGCTTCATATCTCCAATGTGCGTATGAAGATAATCGAACTTAAGCGATTGGAGGCCGCCCTGAATGAACTTACGGCCAACTGTAACATCGGGAACGTTTCTTGCCCGATGCTTGCGCAGATACGGACCTACTAATGGCACTTTGAGGCTCGCAGTCGCCCTATGCCAACGCAGCATGACCCAAGATTCGGGCCGCGCAGAATCTACCGTTCGTTAGAGAGGTCAACTCGTTGATTTAGCAATGTTTCAATCACTCAATGAACATTTGTGCCTGGCCGCGGTGTTCTTGAAGCACGCGGCGATTTCGGACAGTGAGCCCTACCTGCCGTGCCTGAGCAATCAATTTGCTGCATACGCATTCGGCAGGTTTTATCGGAAGCCGACCTCTGATTTCCGAACCACAGAGCAATGGTTCTGCTTATCTTTGTCCCAAATTGGGCTGGGCAGACTTAGATCTTCTGTTGCTTTCCGTTGTATCAAGGCTTGTATCGTGTGTACTCGAAGTCCATATACACAGGGCTTACGTTTTTCTTTTTCGACCTGCTGTCTCCCAAACTCGGCGTTCAGTCTTTCGATTCAGACCGACCACGCCGAGTCGCCGCAATAATGCGGGCGGCAAGTATTAGGAGACTTCCACCATGGCAAATGGCACAGTAAAATGGTTCAACTCGACCAAAGGTTTTGGCTTTATCGAACCTGAAGATGGCAAGCGCGATGTGTTCGTGCACATCTCAGCACTTGAGCGTTCCGGCATCAGCGAATTGAAGGACGGCCAGAAGGTCACTTTTGACGTCGAAGCTGGCCGTGACGGGCGCGACAGCGCCGCCAATCTGGCACTGGCCTGACCTTTTACGGGCACCCTCATGGGGTGCCCGTTTGCACAATGGGCTGCTAAAAGCCCTTGGAGAACAAGTCAGTTGCAACAGCAGGAATTGACCCGGGCGCTCGCGCAATACCGTGTGCCCGATACGAAGCGTAGCGTTATTGAACTGACAATCACTGTCATCCCCTTTTTCGCGCTATGGGGCGCAGCGTGGTTTGCGCTATCCCTTAGTATCTGGGTCACTGTTCTATTGGCCATCCTGAACGCCGCATTTCTGGTGCGTATCTTCATCATCATGCATGATTGTGGTCACGGATCTTTCTTTAGAAGCCGCACCGTTTGCAATTGGACCGGCCGGGTTCTGGGTGTTCTCGCCCTGACACCCTATGACGTCTGGCGGCAAAGCCATGCGATTCACCATGCCTCAACCGGTAACCTTGATCGGCGTGGTATGGGTGACATTCCTACATTGACCATTGAGGAATACCTGAAACGGAATTGGTTCGGGCGTGCCGCTTATAGGTTAATCCGGAACCCCTTCTTTCTGTTCTGTATCGTACCGGTCTACACGTTCTTTTTTCAAAATCGCTTGCCCTTTGGTTTCATGCGGTCAGGCTGGCTGTATTGGGCAAGTGCAATGGGAACAAACGCCGCGATTGCGGTGGTCCTGGCTCTGATTTTTTGGACCGGAGGCCTGGATGTACTGGTTTTTGTATTCCTTCCAACCATGATCGTCGCCGCATCGATTGGTATTTGGCTATTCTATATTCAACACCAGTTTGAACACACGACTTGGGAGCGGGAAGAAGTGTGGAATCTTCAGAACGCCGCATTCTATGGAAGTTCTCACTACGCCCTGCCAGGCATCCTGCGGTGGTTCTCTGCCAATATCGGTGTGCACCATGTTCACCACCTTGCCAGCCGCATACCGTTTTATCGGCTAAACGAGGTCTTGCGTGACCATTCCGAGTTGGAAAATTGCCAGCGTATTACTCTATATGAGAGCCTTCATTGCGCACGATTGCATCTTTGGGATGAAGAAAGTCAGCGCCTGCTGACGTTTTCTCAGGCTTTGTCGAACGCCAATCCCAACAAGAGTCTAGTGTAATCTGGCGCGCACCAAAAAGGCTTCGACAGTATCACCGCCGAGGGCGCGAATGGCCTCTAGTCGGTGAAGGCCTTCAATCAGTACGAACCTTTTGTTGTCCGCGCGTATCTGGATCGGGGTCTTCTGGCCGTTCTTCAGGATATCTTCGGCCAGCGTCAGGACTTTTTGCTGATCAAGTGTTTTTGCACGCTTCACAGGTACATAGATCAGGTCGAGCGGGTATGGTTTCTTCTCCAGCATAAGCTACGTGTGCAACCTTTCGTGCATTTGGTACGGTCAGGAACTCTCTTCGGAATCAGGTGCTTGATTTTGCGTCATAGGACCGAACGAACAGCATCACGCAGTTCCTGATGCATAATCCAAGTTGCTGGCTCATCGTCACTTTCGATGTGAGAAAATGCCAGAACCTGCGCGGCGCCATCATTCTGTGCCGATCCGGCTTCGGGAAGTTCGAGCTCCAGATATTCTGCGATCATTAGTCCTATTTTCTTGAAGACCTTGATGGAGGCCTCACGCGATTTGTAACCGGCTGCCTGAGACAAGTGACCAATGGTCAGACCGTCCTTGCCTGCGATTGTAAGTGCTTTGAGCATTGTGACCTGCGCAGGGGTCAACCTGATCTGGCGCAATGCCTCGGCATATTCTCTTTCACTGGGAACGAGTGTGCCGGAGTTTCCCTCCAAACGGCGTTGACCGCTACGCTTCCTGTCCCGTTCTTCGAGAATTTCCTTTAAGGTTTCAATGGCCAATGCCGGTGTTTCACCTACTGCATCGGCAATCATTGCCTGTGTTTTGGCTGGTGGCTTGGGAAATGCGCGCGCAACGCTGTTGCCGCTCAGAATACCAGCCTTAATCAAGTACTTTCCGAACTCTTCTTCGACCACTCCTGATACGTCAGCGTTCCGCGCCTTTCGAACACTGCGGTCCTGAAATGCTCTTTGTTCCAGACCACGAGCTGATGCCTTTGAACCGGGAAGGGTTACTTGAGGGGCATTTTTACGCATCAGAGAAACACCACAACAACTATCGCCGCAACAAACACCACTATCGCGATAATCATCTTTACTCTGTAGGACCAGCGATGCGCCTTTTCGGCTTTGAGCATTTTACCCAAGTTTTCGTCAATCGAGTTATGGTTCACGGCTTGGTCCTTCCGGATATTTCAGGCGGTATTGATTTCCACCAACCTATTGTCGCGGCACATTTTCGGCGCACTTGTCATTCTGTCTCTTGAACGGCCGATTGCATTCCCAACCGTCACCTCTTCGATTTAAGTGAGCGTTGGAAGGGACAAAGATCGCAACACACCTGCCCTGGTTCGCGCGAAAACCACGCTCACACTTCCATCCAGAATATGTGTCAGACGCGAGGTATGCGTGATCGGGAACGATCACGAAGTCACAGCCACCTTCCGTCGCTTTGAACCCTCTCAGACACACCCAGCCGTCAGCGCTTCGCCTGTCAGATAAGCGCCCGTTCTCGGGAACTTCTATTGCAACGCACTCCCGGCCCTCTTTGCGAAAACCCCAGTGGCAATGTGCTTCTTGAGCACCAAATCGTGTTTCGACGAACCCGTTTTCAGGCACAAACACTTCTTCACATCTATCTTCGACACGTTGGAACAAGCGATTGCACTTCCATCGATCTCCGGTCGATGCAAGATATGCGTTTTTAGGAACTGCTATTTCCTCACAAAGATCTCCAACACGCTTGAATCCATGGTTGCATTCCCAACCTGGACCATAGGAACTGCCGGTCAAATGCGCATTTTCAGGTGCGTTTGCTCTTTGACACGATCCGTTCTTGTTTTCGAAACCTTCGTCACAAACCGATCCTTCGGCATTGCCTGCAACTTGGGCAGTAAGCGGCGTACCTGAGAGCAACACCAAAAGTGTCGGGATCAAACAAAGAATGCAGCGCGTAAACACGATGAAAGACTGATTGAAACGGAGCCTGAGACCTGATCTATCGGTCATTAAGCACGCAATTTACGGGCCATGTGCTGTTCATACGGCGCCTTCTTTCCTAGGTCACGCGGTGACAGGGGCATGTCAGGTGACAGTTGCGAATGCTTGCGAGGAACGAGCTCATAGCGAAGACCCCAGCGAAACCCGTTCCTATGCTGGGGCACATGCTACAGTTATTCTGAAGGCCATTGGATCATCGAAGCCGGCAGCATCGCGGCGACGAGTAACTTTCACCAATGCACTTTTGTGGTCCTTAGCCAGAATAGAGTCAAGGAAGTTTCCCTTGTCGCAATGCAAGTACCGCCAGGGCAGGTTGTTTTTGAAACTGCCGGTGACCAAGATCCTTGGTGAACTACCGAAAGAAATTGTCTGGCCTGAGTGCGGCGAAAGAGGAGTATGTGATCAAGGCTTCCCCGTGACTATGAATGACTGGCCTGATAACATTGGCTGCAACGCAGCGATTTTCGCGCCGCTTCTGCACAAGTACTCGCGGCGTGATCAAATGGCCGCTCGGTCCCGCACCCTGTAAATTGCGCCTGAGCCGAGAAAACTGTGCTGCGAGCGCACGCAACAAGATTTTGACACTTCCGCTCAGGGCACGCTACGTCCCACTCCTGCGTAAAAGAACTAGAACCACTATGGATTGGCGACCGACAGCGCCGCTCGCCAAACTGTCTCAGATGTCTATGCGCTCTGCAATGCTTAGCGCGTCTTCCAATTCAACGCCCAGGTATCGCACGGTGCTATCGACCTTTGTGTGCCCAAGCAGAAGTTGGACCGCGCGGAGATTTCCTGTCTTGCGGTAGATCTCAGCTACTTTGGTTCGGCGAAGCGAATGCGTGCCATATCCGCTCGGTTCCAATCCGATTGCGGTCACCCAGTCTCGAACCAGCCTGCCATACTGGCGCGTCGAGATGTGTGGTCGATCATGGAATCGGCTTGGAAACATGAACCGGCTAGCAAACATTTCCGGTGATTTTACCCATACCAATACAGTTTCTCGCGTGTTTTCCGTCAGTTCGAATTGAACAGATCGCTTGGTTTTGCTCTGGATCACCGAAACACGCTCACGGACGCGATCGTCTTTGACAAGATCGGTCACAGCGAGTTTGACCAGATCGCAGCCGCGTAGCTTGCTATCAATCGCGACGTTGAACATTGAGAGGACACGCAGATTTCCATCAAGTTCGAGCCGTGCACGGATCGCCCAGACCTGTTTTGGGAGTAGCGGTCGTTTCTGACCGATGATCCGCCCCGTGTTCCAAGCTCTGGGTTTTGGGGTGACTGCAGGTAGTTGGACTCTTTGCATATTTTGCACTCCGATCCACCCTCCGCACCCAAGCAACAGCACCGTGCTGACCACCGTATAGTACAAGCGGCGTGAATGCCTGCTGGCCGATTTTGAATACTGGCATGGTCTCAGCGTGTGCATTCGGCGGCTTGAGCCCGTATCGCTACACAGAAAAACGGTTCGAATCCAAACCGCGCATGCGCTTCGTCTTCAGCACCGATTACCGATCGGGTTCCACGTTAAAAGGCCCGGGTCAGCACCAATAAGATAAAATGAGATATGATCAGAAAAGCTGGAAAGACCGGCGTCAGGTTATCAGCGACGCCGAGCTAACCCGGGGCTTACCGATACGCCATTTCGCCACGCGCTCAACCCCTTGCAGCGTCGACAAATCCGCTCTCCGAACCCTTCGCTCCAGAATGGCGTTCTGCAACGAAGACACGGGCGTTCTTGCGGCACGTCATTGTGGGCGCGAGCCATGATCGTATCTGCGTCGTTGTCGAAGTCTTCCATCAGTTCTTAGCCTCGATTTCTGTTTTGGTTTATACAGCGACTGGAAAAGAAAGTTCCGAGCCCTAAGCCTTGAGATTGAAGGAGCTGCCTGGTTCAGACTGTCCGATGGGACGGCCTGTAATCCGAGGGGTTTTAATAGGACGAACTGGCATTCCTTCGTTCTCAGCAGCTTGGACAGCGAAAGCATACCGAGAACCGCTTGCGCATCCTCGCGGTATGGCTCGTTGATCTGATGATCCGTCGTCTGCCTCAGAAATGAGCGACTCCGAGTAGAGGTGCCGAAGTTGAGTCTCAGACACACCATCCGCTTCCATAATCAATTGCACCATGGGATCGGCCAAAAGTTGGTCGAGCAAGAACTGCGACAACTGCTTTGAAGACAATTTATCCTTTGCGCGGGCTCTCTCCAAATCAGTAAGAGAAACGGTCAAGGTACGCGCCAGACCGGGGTGAGATTTCCGTGGATGCAGACAGATTAACACCGAGGCCTTCCAGGCTTCTGGGTCCGAATAATCTGGTGGTGCGGAAAGCTCAGTTTCTATGTCGTATTCGCCTGCCGGGAGTAATTCGTCGAAACCAGGGAAAGTAAACGGCCTGGAAAAGACTGCGATTGTCTTGCTGATTATCTGGTTCATTTGGGTAGTTCTCCTTTGCTGATACCGTTCGCTCGGAGATGCAGACAAGAACAAGCCACCCGCTCCCGGCAGGGTATTATCAGTTTTGAGGTTTAGGCTTTGATTTTTCGGGGACGGCGTCCTGCCCTTTCGACGTCACTTCTTTTTTTGACGCGTCCGCATCGTTTTCCTTCAGTGCGGCAGCCGCCCTGGTCGTCAGGTCTTTGAAAGACATCATTTTGATCCTTTGATTGTCCGCAACACCCACGAGCCCAGATAGGGTGTGAAAAGTGAATGCGGATACCACCAATATAGGTGTTGGTGGCCCAATTTACTACGTAAAGCTGTAGAATAAGACGGTAGACTGAGGTTTGGGTTTAATCGGCGACGATCTTGGTGCGCTGCCTTCACTTCGAATATGGGCGATCATTGTTCGCAGCGCTGAATTCTGCCAATGCGCTAGCACCCCGGAAGACCTTTGCTACATCGGGTGCTGCCATGCTACGCGAAAGCGCGCCATACTTCATTCTCAGCTTCATCTCGCCACCAGCGCGAGCCGGACAATCGGTGGTTTCAACAACGATATGATCACTGGTGGCTCCGACGAACGTGACGCCAGCAGGGAATATTAGACCCGCAGCATCGGTGTCCTGAAGTCCAATGGCGAGGATCGACCGAGTGTTCGAAGGACTGTCTAAAGTCACACACTGCATTGAAGGTATGGGATAATTCAATTGCAAGGGATTTGGATTTGATTTGGTCTTCGTTTCGATCACTTCCGCCCAAAGCGTAAAAACATCTGTGTAAAGCCCGTCGATCGCGTATCCCGAAACGGGATCGGTACCTAACAGGATGGCCTCACCCAGACGCAGGTTGTTGATCTTTCCGGTCGCCCCCTTGCCAAGCGCCCATGGCAAACTGGCAGAACCGCCGCCTGACACTGTTTCCAGAGCGGGTCCACTTGCAAGTTCGGTATCGACGGCAAGCGACGAAAGCAATTCCATTGCTCCTGCAGAGGGTGCCACATGACCCAGACAGGCAAAATTTGCACCAATCCCCTTCAGAGAAATCCCTTCCATTCTAAGAATTTGAGACACAGTGCGCTCAAGGTGTTCAGGCAAGATGCCATCCCGCATATCCCCCATTTCCACCATCAGGATAATACTGTGAGTAATGTTCTTTCCCAGCGCACTCACGGCCAGGCTTGCGATAATGTCCATTTCTGTGTTGAAGCTGACATTGCAGTTATCAACAACTTGCGCGACCTGGCTCAGCATGGGCGTTCGGATCAAGGATATGGAGCACGAGATCCCAGCATCGCGCATACGTATGATATTGCTGATCCGCGCGTCCGCCAGCCCTGTCGCGCCACCTTCAAGCATAGCATTCGCAATCTCAGGATGACCGCAAACGGCTTTTGTCACACCTGTCACCGTAATTCCGCGGGGTCTAAGGTGGTCGACCAGGAACCGTGTGTTGTACCGAATTTTGTCCAGATCAACGTCAATACGCAGCTTGCTCATTCAATCGTCGTAGCACGTACGGGTTGCAAGCGCGGAAAGGCAGATAGAACCATATTCACCAAGTTTTTTGGAGGACGGTTCAATGCGTCAGTGACCGGGAGATACAATTTGCGGTTATAGTCTGTGATGGCCTTTGAAATCTCAATATCATTCATTCCTTCATGGTTGATCGTCATGCCAATTACCTCTGTGTTCGCAAAAGCCTCGATCAGGGTGATTTCATCGCAAGGGTCGGGCATTGTCATGTTGGGGAAATCACATCGACGTTTTCGTTTAGGCGCGTGTTGAAGAATAACTGCATGTGGCTGACTGCCTCGCAGAATGAAGGCTGATGTGCAAAAAGCCGGATGGCTTAGCGCGCCCTGGCCCTCGATCACTATTACATCCGGGTGCTCACCCTCGGATGCCGCAACGACAGCGCGCTCAAGTTCGCCACAACAAAATTGCGGCGGCACCGAATCCATCGCGACACCATACTTGGCGCCCTGCATCAAACCAGTTTGGCCGGTGCCGACCAAAACTGTTTTGATCCCATGCGCGTTAAGTGCGCCTGTCAGGATTGTCGCGGTTGTACGCTTTCCAATTGCACAATCGGTGCCGAACACTGCGATGCGGATCGCCTGGACGTCTCCAATACTGCCATCTAACAGGCGTAGGTCGGGATTTGGCCGCGGCTTGCGAATGTCGCGTATCGTGACATCGTGAATTTTGGCAAATCCGGCGAGCTCCTTGTCATCGCTAAGAAATTCATGCAGCCCACTGACGATGTTCATTCCGAGCGTTATCGCATCCACAACAACTTCGCGATCCTCAAGGGACATTCTGCCGCTGGCCGGCGCCATTCCGTAAATAAAAGTGTCGGGGATCGTAGCTTCATTAGCGACGGCGGCATCAAGATCATCGAAGATGGGAACCTGATTTGCGATATTATCAAGCACTTTGCCACTGTCACAACCGCCATACGTGCTGTCGATCACCGAAAGAACGCGATAGGCCTGTGAATGTCGAACGAGACCATTAGCCGTCTTGCCATCGATCTTTGCGAAGTTTCCTTCGCAATACACAATTGCAGTCGGTGTATCTGTCACGAGTGTCTTGCGGTGAAGCTCTGGAAAAACTGCTTGTTCAGGCGCCAGCTTTTGCGCATCGCTGGCAATGAACTGCTTGGCATCCGACGCAATGGGTACGGGTTTCATATTTGTTCCTTTTTTGGAGTGTGAAACGCGCGTCCTTGGTAAGGACGGGCAAAAATTGTGAAGTTTGGGAAAGTGGGCTTTCTGTCTGAATTCTCACTGGTTCAGAACACACAGCCCTTCTGATCGATGATAGTTTTTGTGGCATTGCCACCCATTGCCGGATCGGTCGATATGGGCATTTGCCGGCAGCTCGATTGCATTGCAGCGATCACCGGACGCCTCGTAGCCACGTTCGCATTTCCATCCAACTCCATGGATCGCGTCATCGTAGAAAGCATTTTCAGGCACAAACACGGCATCGCACCGTCCGTCGCGCTCAAAAAACCCACGCTCGCACGTCCAGGGACGCCCGCTGGTTGATGCGTTCAGAAAAGCGTTTTCCGGTACCGCTACTGCCACGCATGCTTCTCCGTCTTTTTCGTAGCCACGGTTGCAATGCCATGCAGATCCATAAGTGCTATTCGTCAGGTAAGCATTATCCGGCACCACGATTTTCTGGCAGCTATCGTCTACTCTTGTGTATCCACGCAGGCACCGCCACCTCTCACCTGATGGATCGAGATATCCACCTTCAGGCACAATCACTTCAGTGCATGAGGTGCCGCCAACTTCAACAAAGCCGTGCATACATGCCCACCCTGAGCCGTATGTTCTGTTTGTGGGGTAGGCATTTCCCGGCACGACAATGGCCACGCATTCTTCGCCTTCCAACCGATAGGACAAATCGCATTCCCAACCGTCGCCATACTTATTGGGATGCGCGTTATCCGGGATCGAATTTGTTTCTGCCGATGCGGGACTTGATGAGATAAAGGAGCCCGCCAAGCAGCTGAAAACGCCGACAAACAGCGCCGTCATAAAGTGAGAGTAAAACCAGTGCTGATTTTTTCGATTTGTCCTGGTGCAAACGGCTTTGTCCGAATGTTGAGTGATTGAGTTACGATCCATCCAGGTTCAGCCCCTCAATGCAGGCCTGTGCCAGATCTTTGTTGGGGGTTTGAGATCCCGGTACCGTTGCCCAGCCGGCTGCCATAACGGCATCCTTTCGCTTGAAAGAAGAAGCCTCTTTGATCGTCGTTATTTTTTCGGCGCGTTGAGTGTCAGTTCTCGCCATGTCGACGCAGATCGGAACCAACGCAGCGATTACATTATCGCGGGACATGGCGTTGGCCATCTTGTCCGCGCTACCGCCGGTCATCCATCCACCCCATGAAAATCCAACGACGCCTACGAAAACCCCGCCGATCAGAGCACCGTAGATTCCGGGTTTAAGCCATTCGGGCGTGTTCATAATCTATTCCTCCTGCGGGGAAAGCGCCGCATCGCTGTCATTGTTAGATGTGGCCAAGGTCTGGTCGTGCTTAAGCGCCAGTTCAAAATCTTCTGGGTCAATTGGGCGCATTTCCGTGCGGCCTGGCTTGCTGCCTTTGCCCTGAACTGTCAGGTAGGTTCCGGTTCTGCGATATGCTTCGAAACTCAGGCCCTGTAGTAGTTCTTCTTCAACAACTACTTCATACTCGCCTGCAGGAAGTTCATCCGGGTAGCCGGACAAAGAGAACGGATTTGAAAACGTCACCAAAGAACTGGACGATCTCGTGCTCACCTTGGTCCTCCATATAGTTTGTTGGATCTTCCCCGCGCAGTCTGCCGCGGTACACGCTCGTAAGCGCTGCGGTAGTACTGGCGTTGTAATTTAGAATAATGTGCAAATGGCAGACGCGCGCTGATCGATGTTAGTCTTCGACCAATGACCTGAGATTTTATTGGAATTTCAAATGCATTTGGTGCCCGAGGATCAGGTACTGTAAAAAATTGACTAACCTGCGTCAGTGCAACGATGTTTGGATTCCGGCAACGTGATGTATGTTGGCGGGATATTTGCTGGCGTGTTCTTAACGAGTAATTGAGAAGCGCAGGAAATCCAGTACCGCAATCGGACTGTATTTATCTTGCGCTTCTTTTTCAGTGAAATCCCAAATCTGCCGAAGCGAATTCCGTCTCTAACAGGCAACGATCATCAAAATCCCGGCATCGCTGTAGGGGTGAACTTATTGCTTCAACAGTGGCCCGGCCTGATCCAGATAAGTGGGGTCAAAACCGGCCAACGTCACCAGTCCGTCATAATCATCAAATACCACTTGCCCGGATTGAAAAGTAACCAGCCCCTTTTCCCGCAGTTGCCGTAGGACACGATTAACATGCACGGCACTAAGTCCCAGCGTATCGGCAAGATGGTATTGTGTCAGTGGGCAGGTATATCCCATCTTGGTTGCCATCCCGACCTGAGTCAGCCTCACACCAAGTTCCAAAAGAAAATGCGCCATGCGCTCACCCGCATCTCGCCGTCCTATGTTGACCAGGTGCTCAACCACCATCGCTTCATCTCTAGAGACCGCCCAAAGGATTGCTGTCGCCAGCCGGGGCGTTTGCGCAAATGCTTCCAGGAGATCATCCACTACTACTTCAATGGCTTGGATTTCCATGATTGGTTCTATGCTGTGATCCGAGGTGTGCAGCAGAACGCTTCGCAAGCCCAGAAAGTCACCCGGTATTTGGAAATCGACGATCTGACGCGACCCGTCAGTCTGGGTTTTGTAGGAACAAACCCAGCCCGAGGCCAGAATGTAGGCAGCCTGCTCTGATTGCCCTTGATGCACAAGGTCACGTCCGGCTTCAAAGGTTCTGCGACGCTTGTGCAGGCGTGCCAATACCGCAAGTTCAACCTCAGTCAGAGCGACGAAGTTTGAAAGCTTTCGGGTGAGTGGACTATTTTTGATAGTGCGCAAGTGTTCTTCCTTCATCGATGAGCAGCCTGCGAAACTATCCGACGCCAAGACTGCTTTCGATCAGTTAAGTATACAGCAATCTATGCCAGTATGGTGCAATTCATCGTGGCGCTTCCATGCTTGGACGCCTGTTAGAAAAGGACGTCTACCATGGCTGACCGGCAAGACCATTCAGGAATGGCCGCACTCTCAATTTGTGAAGCGCTTTTGCTTGCAATTAAAGATCGTGAGCTTCTGCCCGAACATGAAATTGTGGGAGTTCTGCATGACGCAGCTGCTGTCCACGAAACAGCGGTCGGCAATAACGATGAAAAGGACATGCACCAGGCCGCCGCTGTTCTGATAAACAAGATCATTGCTTCCGGCTATCGCGTTCGGCAGTAACGTTAATTTCCTGTCAGAAAAACAAGATTACGCTCGTCTAAAAAGCATAACAACAAATAGAAGCACTATTGGTGCTTCGTTCCCGATCAATTCAAACACGAAGCAAGAACCAAAGATCCAATCTCTGCAATATCTCAACTTAATGAAAAATTCCACGACCGCGAATTACTCCCTCTTCCCCGCCACCTGCATGAGCCACAACGAGAATTTGCTTACTGGCTGAAGGCCCGCATGGCCTGTCCTGCTGCACTGCCTGCGACAACGCAAACGTTGGCTTTGTTCGGCGTCTAAGTTGCTGATCCTATGTGCCTCGAAACTACAGTTTGATAGTATCGCATCATCATAGCTTTGAATGACCGGTCTGGCGACAACAGCTGCAACGCAGCGATGAATGTGTTGCGACAGCAAATCAATGCTGCGTCAGCAATTGCCGCAATCGCACAAGTCCGGTTTGTCCCGCATCTTACCAGTTCGCTCCTGTTGAAGCGAACGGCAGGTGTACGATTATGGCCCTCGCTCTGTTAAAGTCCCCGTACCAGCTAAATGATACGCGTCTGAGGATAAAATCTGTGGTCAGAAGGAAAAAGAGCACCGCCGAAGTCTGCATTCGTGCCCGTCAAATCCTGAACATGATAGTGTGACGACTCGGTGAGCACTGACCAAAATTCTTCGAGTCTGGCATGTTCGCTCCCACCGGTGTATTTCCAGTGCGCGACGAACTCGTCGATCTGTGGGGCTTTGCTCATGTGAAGTTAGTTGTTCGAAACGGGAATGCGCTCAGTTAGAAATTGTTCGAAGGTGGCGGTTTCGACCGCATATGCGCTGATATCGCGCTTCCGGGTAATAACCTTTTCGATCACGGCACACAGGCCAAGAATTACCATGCCCGGGAAGAACCAAAGCCCCGTCGCCAATGGCATTTGCTCACTGTAGAGCAAAGTTTGGAGAAGAGGCCAAATCAAGAATGGCATGGCAGCCAGGGCTGACCACTTGACTGGTTTCATCTTTTCCTCGGCTTCCGCAGCCAACCGGGCATGAATCTCGACCAAATCGCGCTCCCATGCTAGGAATTCGTCCATGACTTGGCCAGCGATGTAGTGGTCACAACGGCAATAATCGCGTGTGATGTACTCAACCTGTCCGCAGGCTGCGCAGCGGACCGCATTGATACTATCCGCTTTCGGGCGCAGGTGTTTCTTCTGACCTTCGCGATCGGGGACTTCTTCAGCCCCGCAGACGCCTTCGAGCAGGCGCTCTATATCCTGACCAAGCCGCAGCTTTCGCGGGCGTAGTTTCAGCACTTCATCGGGAAATTCTTCATTCAACATCAGCTTACAAGCCTCAATACGCTGTCGATCCTTGTTGTGTCCGGTTCCCCGCCTTCAATCGTCAGGGCATCGGTGTTCAGGAACTCATCGAAGAGAAAATCGATGGCATCCCACTTCTTTTCAGGGGTCACAGTCAGTCCGCGTTCATTGATCCGGCGCTCGACTGCGATGCCGATCTTACGATAGGCGGCGGCGATCTCTTCGTGCCTTCGGCTCTTGCCATCTTCCGAGTCGCCTTCGAGCATCCAGAGCGGATCAACGTCGAATTCCTCGTAGATTTTCAACAGTAGTGAAGCCGTCAAATCCCGCTGGCTGCGTTCATAGTACTGGTATGCGCTCCGACTGGCGCCAAGGCGCTGCGCCATCTCCTCTTGGGAGAGGCTTGCCATGTTTCGCACAGCCGCAAGGCGATGTCCCAAACCGGGAACTGTCATAGAAAACCTTCTTAATGGTTGCATTGACCACGATACTGGTTATATGAATCACATATGACCATAAATCGTGTCAACGCGCTCGATTCACGTAAGATCAGCGTATGTTTGTTTCATTCTGAACGCAAAATGAAATTAACTGCCTCGATTTGTGAGCAAAGAGTTTGAGGAGGTGAAGCGTGGAAAAGCTCTTGGAAACCCCGAAAGAACTGGCCGAGCGCGTTGGCATTCCTGTGTCCAATATTCGCTACCTGATCCGCGAAGACATGCTGGACCACATCTATACGGCCCCTGGGCGTAGAAATCCGAAAATCCCTTCCGGCGCGTGGGAGCGGTACGTCGACAATTTCACGGTGAAAACATGCCCAGAAAGCCATCCCCGCCGCGCCTCGAGCGCGACCGCAAGCGTCCGTCCGAGGGCAACTGGTACATCTACTGGACCGAGGGGGGACGCAGCCGCGAGCACTCGACTGGCACTGGGGATCGCGACCAGGCTGAACTCTACTTCGCAGAGTGGAAGCTAAGGCGCTTTAGGCCAGATCGAGCAGTCGAGCCTTACGAATTCTATGTGGCCGACGCAATTTCGCACTACCTGGCAAAACGGCTTGATGACGTCTCCGATCCGGAGCGCTTGGCCAATGCGGCCAAGCCGATCATCCGATTTTTCGACGGCTACGCCGTTGGTGACATCAATGATGCGCTCATCAAGGAGTATTGCCAGAAGCGACGAAAGGGCCGGGGTGAAAAGGGTCTCAAGGACGGCACGCTCAGACGAGAACTCAGCCTGTTGTCGACCGCTATCAGGCGCGCCGAAGAAGATCAGCTGATCACGCGCAGGATAGCCGTTCGACTTCCACCGAAGCCCGAAGGTCGAATCCGGTTCCTGACGTGCGATGAAGCGATAAAACTTATAAAAGCCTCGCGAAGCTTCGATACCCCTTTGGAAGATGGTGTGCCGACGGAGTCAAAAACCGAACACCTGACCCTGTTTCTCCGTATCGGTTTACTGACGGGCCAGCGGAAGGAAGCGATCCTGTCCTTGCGTTGGTCCGATATCGATTTCAACAGCAACATCATCTACTGGAATCCGGTCGGGCGTCGACGGACCAAGAAGGAGCGCCCGAGCTCAAGGTTGCCCGCGCGCCTGAAGAAACACTTGTTGCGCAGGCGGAAGCGATTTCCGGAAGACGAATTCGTTGTCACCCATCGCGGCAAGTCCCTGCAGAATATCAAGCGTGCGTTTCGATCCGCCGTTGTAGCGGCTGGCCTCGAAGGTCAGGGAGACCGGAAAGTCGTGCCGCACACTCTGAGGCACACTTGCGCAACCTGGCTCATGCAGAAGGGTGCGCCAAAGTGGGACGCCTGCGGCTTTCTGGGGATGACCCTCGAGACGCTCGAAAAGAACTACGGGCACCACCACCCAGACCATCAGCGCGGGGCGGCGGATGCCATCTGACATCCGGATCATTTCCGGAAATAGACCATCACAAACGTTAACAAAGGAGCAGTCAAATGACAACGCATCATAATAAATACAGGGGGTTAGGCTCCGGCCTGATCCTTCGGGAGGCAGGGGTCGTGAGTTCGAATCTCGCCACTCCGACCAATAAAACAAGGCGCCTGAGGGCGCCTTTGTTGTTTTTAAGACAGTGATCCGAGGTTCGTTGAACCTGAGCGTTAGTCGAACTCCAACGCACTGGCAGCCTTTCGTAGATGCTCCGGGCTGTAGCGCGCGTAGACGGACGCGGTGATCCGGGAGTCTGAATGGCCTAGAAACTGCGCAATCTCCTCCATCGAGATACTTGCTTCAGCCATATGAACAGCTGCGGTGTGCCGCAAGACGTGCGGTGACACGTCAGGCAGGCCCGCCGCGACTGCGGCCGCCTTGAAGCCTTTCTTGATCGACTTTACCGATCCGCCGGCCCACTCCACTACATAGTCAGATAATGCGGCCTTTCGGGCGTTCAAAAGCGCAGCATACAGGCTCTCGGTCATGGGGACGATGGCCCTGCCCTTCCTCTGCCCGTCGCCAGTGCGGAGATTGATTTGGCGGCGTTCGAAGTCGACCCGATCCCATGTGAGTTCTAACACAGCCGTTACCCTGGCCGCCGTCGACAGCATCAGCCATATAGCCAGCTTGATGTGCGGTGCGCAGTCGACCGCCAGGAGCTGTGAAATCTCCTGGCGCGTCAGATACCTCTCCTTGGGAGCCGGTTTGCTGGGGCGCTCGATGTAGGGTGCCCTATCAATCAGCCCGGTCTTCTCAGCCCAATTCAAACATGTCCTTAGCTTGCCAAGCTGTGTCCAGATTGTGCCGTCCTGAATACCAGCCTGCCGCCGATCGGCTATGTAGGCTTTACAGTCCCGCACGCTTATCTGTTCCGGACGAAATGCTCCAAACCAAGGCAGCACAGAACGGCCAGTGTATTGCATGCTTTCATGCACCGGCCGGCCCTCGACTGTCACACTATAAGCATTCCAAATCGCTGCAACGGTCAGTTCATCCTTTCCGGCTGTCTGGGCGAGGAGGACGTCACGGGCTTCGGCCTCCGCACTTTCGAGGGTGTCCGCGTCAAGACGATACCTGCGTCTGCGTCCATCTTCCTCATACCAGACAACGACGAAGCGGTTGTTGAGTCGACCGATGCTGTATTCCTGCACTGCTCATACTCCTCTACTTTGTGTGCCGGGATTCGAAACTGGCGTTGAACTCTGAAATATCCGAGCTGGCCGGATTTGCAGAGCTGACGCACAGTCTCAGAACTGCAGCTCCAACGCTCTGCGAGAGTTTTGGGGGTATACGGCGGGGACAAATTGCGCTCCTTCTCTTTGGCAAAATCATTTAGCTTATAGCGATCGCGACGAGGGATGCGCCTAAGATTTCAATAAAGTTCATAACTTATTGAAATGAAATGAAAGAATTTCCAATCGAGATAGTAAATACTTCAAGATTTACACCTTGGAGCAGACTTCGGCGGAAGCTGTCGGGTATACATTCGTTCTTCTTAGTTTGTTAATAAACGTGCCGTTTGCGAGTAAAGACAAGCTTCACGCAAAAGTAGAGAAGAGTGTTTTGAAATCGTTCATTAGAACTGATTGTTGCCCCTCTAACCTCGCCTCCTAAGCCACCGAAAGCGTCCATTCTGAAGACATGGCATGAGTTCACTCCTCCAAAAGATCGACCAAGAACTCGGACACCGGCTCAACACCTGACATCCAAAGGTGATCCCGAGCCCGTGTTGCCGCTACATAAAGTAGGTGCCGTTCAGTGTTCATAACTTCGTCTAGTTGTGCCTCGTCTTTTGCAGCTAGCAATCGTCTATCGTCCGGGAGTATTCCGTCGTTTAGCGCGCCGATCGCTACAGCACGATACTCAGCACCTTTTGCATCATGCATCAGCATGATTTGCACATTCTCTTCCGACAAGGCTGCGGCGTAACGTTCCGCATCAATTTCGTTTCTCAGCAATACTGCAAATTCGGAAGGCGGCACGTCGTCGTCTGACAGCCGACCACGCACCCATTGGACAAGCGCTTCAAGTTCAGCATCGGAATTGGCGAAAGAACGGAACGTTGGCACGGGACCATCGAATACCGAAGTGACACCGGTCCTGGACTCTTCATTGCCGTCTGCCTCGACCAATGTTTCGGGAAGCAGCCTGTCGCTTTGGCACCTTATCTGATGTGACGTTCGGTAATTCACCTTCAGACTGCGAGATCGTCCTCTTAATTCAATACCAGCCGCCGTCCAGGGGAATGGTGCACGGAATATGCGCTGACTTAGCACGAGAGTTTTGCGTTTGGCACAAGGGGCCAGTAGATATGTATAGAACACGCGCGCAATGCCGCAGTCTCCTATGCGCATCAACAGGCCGGCTGGGACGCTCACTGGCAGCGTCCAACGCAGTTTTCGACGCAAGACAGCACTGATGTTATAAAGCACGCCCTGAGCGCCCTCAGCACTTAGCGAGTTCGGCCACAATGTGGCCATTGCTACAGGAGGTTTGGACCGTCCGGATACTGCGGACCCAGAACCCATCCCCTTAATCATCCGTGGGGAAACCTAGGACTTCGATATTCTAGGGATCTGGCGAACGGGCATGAGCGAGGCGCTGAGCCATTCCTCGCCCGCTTGCGTGATTGGGCCTATTGTTTGCGACTCAGCACCCATTAGACAGATCCAGCTGTTGCTGATCTCCATTTTTTCAAACCCAAATAGTCCCTTCGGCTCACGCTCTGGCCAACCACAACAGAACCAATAACTATGGCTGCTCCTATAGACTGAGTGATGCTAAGCGTTTGTCCTAGGTATACCCAGCCGAGCGCGACGGCAGTCAAAGGACTCATCATGCCAAGCATCGAAACTGCACTAGGTTCAAGGCGCGCTATCCCACGAAACCAAAGAGCATAGGTTGCTGCAGCACCAATCAACCCAAGCCAAATCAGGCCGGCGACATTTGTCGCGCTGAGCGCAGGTAGAGGCGGCTCAAGAAACAGAGCGACTGGCAGCAGTATCAAACCACCGGCTGTTAATTGCCACGCAGTGAAACTAAGCGCCGAGACCGGAGGTTGCCATTTCCGACTGAGAACAGTGCCAGCAGCCATTGACGCGGCTCCTCCCAAACCCGCTGCTATACCGATCCAATCAAGTTGTGCTTCTGGTCCGATCAGCAGCAGAGACACACCCATTACGCCAGTCGCGGCGGCGGCGAGAGCACCAAGTCGGATTGGGGTTCCCAGCCATCCCCACGCCATCAAAATCACGATCATCGCTTGCAACGATCCTAGGGTGGCGGCCACACCACCGGGCAACCTATACGCAGCAACGAAGAGGAGCACCCAGAACAGAGCGAAATTGAGGCTGCCTAAGATGAAAGTTCGACCGAGCCATTCGCGTGGTGGAACGCAGCGCGTCACTGCGAGCAACAACAAGCCAGCAGGCAGAGCTCGTAACGCAGCCAGGGTAATCGGATAGCCAGCCGGGAGCGCTTCGGTAGTTACCAGATAAGTGCTTCCCCATACCGCTGGGGCGAGTGAGGTGAGAAGAATATCGGTTGAGCGTGACATAGTATGTCTCCCGGCTAAGGCGTTTGAGAATTTGAGTGAGACGTCAGAGGCGCGCGGGTTACGCGGCTTCCGCTTGGAGGTTTGATCCAACGAGGCACGCTGCAATCCTTGCAACATGAGCGCCCTGGAACCGCGCTCCGGCAAGGTCAGTTTCGGTAGGCGTGCGGGAACCATCAGCACCGGCGATCGTTCCGGCACCATATGGTGCGCCGCCAATGATATCTTCTGATGTAGTCTGGCCAGCAAATGTGTAGGGCATTCCGGCAATCAGCATCCCAAAGTGTTGAAGAGGGACTTGCGTTGTCAGAAGGGTGGCCTCGTGCCCGCCATGTTGCGAACCTGTTGATGCAAAGACCGCCCCGACCTTACCAACCAGTGCATTCCTGGCCCAAAGCCCTCCCGCCTGGTCAAGGAAGGACTTCATTTGGCCAGCCATCATGCCAAATCGGGTCGGTGTTCCAATGATGATTGCATCATAGTTTTCCAGATCGGTCGGCAAGGCGGCAGGTGTATCATCTACGACATAGCCAGCCTGCTGACGGACCTCTTCAGGGACGGTTTCGGGCACACGCCGAACGTCAACTTCAGTGCCGGGAACACTTCTGGCGCCTTTAGCTTCGGCATCGGCCAATGTGCGGACGTGGCCATAGCTTGAATAGTAGAGAACGAGAATACGTGACATAGGATACCTCTCAGGGCTGTGACTTGTTCCCTGAGAGAATGGATTTTGTTGCGCCGCCAATTAAGGCACGCTCTTTGACATCACTCTTTACCTGTATTGAATAATGTCAGGACCTGAGAGCCAGGCGCAGATGATCAAGAAAGGCTGTAACCTTGGCGTCCATTCCCAAGCGAGATGCTGTAACGGCGAATACTTCTGGCGCGGGCAATTCGTGGTCAGGAAGAACTCTCACCAAAGCCCCGCTAGCTTCAGGAGCATCAGAAACGAACTTAGGCAGGGTTCCAATACCTTGCCCCGCTATCAGCAGATCGCGCAAAACGAGGCTATTGCCAACCCGCACGCGCGGATCAAGCTCTAATGCTGTGACACCGTTGGCGGCCGAGAGCTTCCAGCTCGTCAAATGATCAGCAAGCAAAAAGCCGATGATCGCGTGGTTTTTCAGATCCGCCGGCTGGGTCGGCGTCCCACATCGCTCCAAATAGTCAGGAGACGCAAAAATCCGCTGTCGCATCACGCCGATCCGTCGCGCAACAAGGGCCGAATCCGGCATCGCGGCTCGAATTCGTATCGACAGATCGAACCCGCCCTCGACCATATCGATCACCTTGTCGTCCATCGAAAGAGTAAATCGCAGATCTGGATAGGTTTTCAAAAACTCTGGAAGCATCGGTGCGATAACGGTTTGGCCGAAGGAACTTGACGCATTCACCCGAAGGTGCCCACGCACCGCTTTTGAACCTTCCCTGATGGTCTGTTCCGTTTTTTCAACCGCGTCGAGAATTCCAATTGCATCTTGGTAATAGAGACTGCCGGTGTCAGTCAGTGACATGGATCGGGTCGTTCTGGTGAGCAGGACGGTTCCCAGACTTTCTTCCAGAAGCTTGATTTCTCTGCTGAGAAGCGCGGGAGAAACACCAAGGTCTTCCGCCGCACGGGCAAAACTACCGCGTTCAACGATACGGCGAAAAGCTTGCATCACTGACAGTTTGTCCAAGTTATCACCCTTCGAAAAAGCTGCTTTTGATGTGTTACGCGATAGATCGAGTCTACGACATGCCCAAACTCACATTCTTTCAGGTCGAGCTGATCCAGTTCAATTCTGTTTGCGGAGCATCCACCACACCTGTGAACTTGAGCTCGGGAACAGTTTTCGGTTCTGAGAGCTCCTCCCTACAATCTCCCGTCACCAGCCTCCCTATTAAATTACCAGCTTTTAGGACGGACCTAGCACTACTTTGCATATCTAGGCACAGTCAGCCTCTATACGGTGCAGCTCACTTTTCACGACTAATCCCCACTATTAGCAATCGTCGGTTTCTACTCTCCGGAGTAGCTCAATACACTGCCTGGCATAGAGGTGTGCTTTCGCTCTCAATGTGGTTCTCTCTCAGGAGCGTTGTGAGCAGGCCTGAGTTACGTCCGTTCTCTTATGTGTGTCTGGGTCGTCTGGCCTGTGTTTCGTCGCTGTGCGCGCTTTTCTGGCCTGTCTTCGGATATGTGTTTTCCGAGAACCGTTGTTTTTATGGGTTTGTCTGATTCAAAGGTTTACATTTCTCCGGAAAAATCCCGATTTCGGTCCGGATCTGTCAACTTAATGTAAACTTAGTGTAAACCTTTGGCCTGATTTTGGGGTGTTTTTGAGGTCGAAAGGTTTACATCCGTCGGTCCCGCGAGGGGCTGATGTAAACCTTTGTCAACCTTATGAAACCATTGAGGAGTGCGGGGAATCCACATTGCGAAGAGCAATTTGAAACGCACCTTCTCTTTTGTCTATAATCCGGTAGCTATCAAGGAGACACTAAAAGAGAAAATTTGGCGAGCAATGATAACGAACGGTCAGGTGGACATTTCGCGCTTTCTTGAGCGCTGTGTATCGATTGACCTGGAAGTGGATCCTAAATCCGCTCGGATATTCGCATTCGCTGCCACAACGAACGATGACTCCCGACCGGCTCTAGTTGAAAAAAGCAGCTCCGCCTCAGCACTGACGCAACTCGACACATATTGTAAAGGTTTCGACAGTGTCATCGGCCACAACATCTTGCACCACGACCTGCCCCACCTAGCCGCTGCTGCGCCCCGCTTTGCCGCCTTGGCAGAGGCACCAATCGACACACTCTGGCTCAATCCTTTGGCCTTCCCGCGCAACCCCTATCACCATTTAGTCAAACACTATCACGACGGACGGTTGCAATCGGGTCATGTCAACGATCCCGAAAAGGATGTACGTCTGGTCTTCGAGGTTCTGCAAAACCAGATCGAGGCGTTCGCCAAGCTAAACACAACGACCCCGGATGCGCTGACAGCCTATCATTTCCTTGCCACACGCCCCCCACGCAGCGGAGGGTTTGACGCACTTTTTACTGCTTTGCGTTGCACTAGCAGACCCAATAAACAAGAAGCCTTTGACGCCGTTCGCCGCCTTTTGGCTGGACAAGTCTGCTTGCATCGGCTCGAACAGACTCTTAGCCGGATGGAAAACCCGAACCTTGCCTGGCCTTTGGCCTATGCCTTGTCGTGGATTTCTGTTGCTGGCGGCGACAGCGTCATGCCTCCCTGGGTTCGCATGCAATTCCGCGAAGCTTCTCTGATTGTGCGTCACTTGCGAGAAGCTGCTTGTAATGAGGACTCTTGCCAATGGTGTGTCGAACACAACGATCCTAAAAGGGCGCTGGATCGCTGGTTCGGCTTTCCGTCCTTCAGACCCGAACCCGTGGACGAATTTGGTCAACCCTTGCAGGAACGCATTGTGGCTGAAGCGATGGCAGGCAAAAGCGTTCTGGGCATCCTTCCGACCGGAACTGGCAAGTCAGTCTGCTATCAGATTCCAGCCCTTTCACGGTTCGACAAGACCGGTGCGCTAACCGTCGTTATCTCACCGCTAGTCGCACTCATGGCAGATCAGGTGCAGGGCCTGGCGAGAGCCGGGATATCCTCCGCCGTCACGATCAACGGCCTTCTGTCGCTGCCTGAACGTCACGACGCTCTGGACAAAGTGCGCATGGGTGATGCTGCGATCTTGATGATTTCACCCGAACAGCTTCGCAACAAGTCAGTTCGCAGCGCTCTGACACAACGCGAAATTGGCCTTTGGGTGCTAGACGAAGCACATTGCATCTCAAAATGGGGCCATGATTTTAGGCCCGATTACCGCTACGTCAGCCGCTTCATCAAAGAAAACTCCGGCGATGCCCCCGCTCCGATACTTTGCCTTACCGCCACTGCCAAACCCGAGGTAGTGCGCGATATAAGAGAGCATTTCAAAACACGACTGGATCAGGATCTGATCCTGCTGGACGGTGGTGCGTCGCGCACGAACCTTTCTTTTTCGGTGCGTGAAACCCAGCGCGCGACGAAACTCGCAGATATTCTGAACGCGATCGAGCAGGGCTTGCCCGCCTCTGGCGTCTCCGGAGCCGTTGTCTATTGCGGGACCCGAGGTGCGACAGAACGCGTGGCCGAATTCCTGAAACAACAGGGTGTCAGCGCCGAACGTTTTCACGCTGGCCTACCTCCCGAAGAAAAGCATGAGATCCAAGAACAATTCCGGACCGGCGAATTGCGCGTGATTGCTGCGACCAACGCCTTTGGCATGGGCATCGACAAACCTGACATCCGCCTAGTAGTCCACGGCGACGTGCCAGGCTCGTTGGAGAACTACTTACAAGAGGCAGGACGCGCGGGACGCGACCGCGACCCCGCTAGCTGCGTGTTATTGTTCAACATAGAGGATGTTGAACGCCAATTCAGCCTTTCGGCCCGCTCCCGCCTTGCGCGGCATGAAATAGGTGCCATCCTTAAAGCGCTACGTCGCTTGGATATGCGCACTCGAGACGAAGGTAAGATCGTCGCCACTCCGGGCGAGATTGTGCGAGAAGAAAAGGACTTTGAATTTCTGCGCGATAACAACACTGAAGACACGCGCGTAAAAACAGCTATTGCTTGGCTCGAGGAGGCGAGCCTGTTGCGGCGTGAAGAAAACAGCGTGCAAGTCTTCCCCGCCTCCTTACTCGTGCGCGATGTGAATACCGCAGCCGCGTTGTTGGAAAAGGCAGATATCTCGGGCACTCGGCGCAAACAACTGCTGGCAATAGTGCGCCATATCGTAAACACACCAGTGGGAGAAGGTGTTTCCACCGACGAATTAGCAGGAACTAGCGGACTCTCCTCCGCTGAGTTGCGCAAAGCGCTGACCGATCTGGAGGCGATTGGAATTGCCAGCGACGACACCAATATAACCATTTTTGTGCACTATGGGGTGACCGACGCATCGCAAGCCCGCCTGGATCGGGCCGCACGACTAGAAGAAGACCTAATCGCCGTGATGCGCGAAATGGCCCCAGATGCCGATCAGGCTGAACCGATTCCGCTCAACCTCTCCATTGCCTGTCAGGAATTGCGAAAACGCGGCCATGGCGAGGTGCGTCCGGATCTGGTGGAGACCCTGCTGCGCGGTATGGCACAGGATGGACGTGATACGGAGGGAGGGCGTGGCAACCTTTCTCTGCGTAAATCAGTGCACGGTAGCATCCTTGTGCGACTTCAACAGTCTTGGCGCTTTGTCGCTCAAACCGCAGAATTGCGCCATCAGGGTGCACAACGCCTTCTGGCGCATCTTCTGACCCTGGTGCCGAAAAGCACGCACGGCAAGGACATTCAGGTCGAGACCACTCTGGGAGCGATGCTGTCCACGATTACCGGCGACACGCTTTTGCGCACCAGCATCAAAGACCCAAACCGCTTAATGGACCGAGCACTTTTGTGGATGCATGAACAGCAGGTGGTTACGCTGGGACGCGGACTGTCCATCTTTCGCCCTGCCATGACGGTGCATCTTGGCTCCAAAGGCGGTGGTTTCACCGTCCAGCATTTCGCACCACTCGAGGAACACTATGACGAACAGACCATCCAAACCCATGTGATGGCAGCCTACGCGGAAAAAGGACTGGAAAACATTGAGACAGCGCAGCGCTTGTCCGACGACTATTTCGTGCTGGAGCAAGACGCCTTCATGCGCCGATGGATGCCGGGGCGCGGGACCGAATTCCGGCGTCAGGCCACTGGTGCCACCTATAAGGCAATTGTCGACAACCTGGGCAATCCGGTGCAGCAAAAAATTGTGCGTGACAACCGGGAACAAACCAACGTCCTTGTGCTGGCAGGACCAGGCTCGGGGAAAACACGAGTCCTGGTTCATCGCGTCGCTTATCTGCTGCGCATCAAACGCGAGGATCCCCGCGGTATCCTCGTGCTGGCCTACAACCGTCACGCAGCCGCTGAAATACGTGAACGCCTACGCCGGTTAGTTGGAGATGACTCAACCTTAGTAACCGTCTCAACGGTGCATTCACTGGCTATGCGCCTGATCGGAGCTAGTTTCGCGGGCATTCAAACAGCTGACATCCCCGATTTCAAAGGTCTATTGCAAAAGGCCGCAGCACTGCTACAGGGTGACGGTCTAAGCAAGCAAGAGGCCGAGGCGCTGCGTGAAACACTGATACAGGGGTATCGCTGGATTTTAGTGGATGAATATCAGGATATCGGTCCAGATGAATACGCGCTGATCGCTGCTGTGGCAGGGAGAACTTTGGATGATCCCGATCTGCGACTCAGTCTCTTTGCCGTGGGTGATGACGACCAGAATATTTATGCTTTCTCTGGTGCATCGATCCGCTACATCCGCCAGTTTGAACAGGACTACGCCGCAAAACCGGTTTTCTTAACCGAGAACTACCGCTCTACCCGTCATATCGTCGCCACCGCCAACGCCGTGATCGCAGGTGCCGCCGCGCGCATGAAACTTGGCCATGATATTACCGTAGATCAGGCCCGGACGAAGGCTGACGCTGGTGGATCTCTGGCCAGATTGGATCCAGTAGCTCAGGGCCGTGTGCAGATCCTTGAGTGCCCCGCCGGTAATGAAGAGCAGGCTATGGCCGCACTAGACGAGTTGATCCGCCTCTCTCGTCTCGACCCCGATTGGACATGGTCACGCGCCGCGATTATCTCGCGCGATTGGCGAAAGCTGATACCGGTGCGCGATTTTGCCGAAAACCTCGGGATACCGGTTGAAATGGCTAACGAAAACATGCCTAGCCTATGGCGGATGCGCGAGATGCAGACGTTTGTCAAAGCCCTACGCGAGACACCCTCAGAGCTTTACTCGATCAATCAGTTGACCGAAGTGCTGAACACACTTTCGCATTCGCGCTGGACCGATCGTATTGGTGAAGGACTGGGCCTACTGGCACGCGAGGTTGGATCGCGCAGCCTACCCGTCCCAGACATTGTCGAATGGTTCGCGGAATGGTCCCGTGATAGCTGGGATGAACAAAGAGGGTTAAAGCTGCTGACGGCCCACCGCGCAAAAGGCCTGGAATTTGACGATGTAGTTATACTCGATGGCGGGTGGGAGCGGCCCTCGCGATCCGAAGATCAGGACGCACCCCGTCGACTGTTCTATGTGGCTATGACACGTGCCCGCCGCAGCCTTGTAGTAATGAGCAACGACAACCATGAATACCTACCAACAGGAGCACCTTCAGTTCTCACCCGTAGCGTGACGCCTGACATGAACGCGTTGCCTGGTCCCCGTCGTTTTTTTCAGGCGGCTGAGGCGCGGGTGGTTGATCTTTCCTATGCTGGACGCCTGCATCCAGGCCACTCTTCTCTGAGTGCTGTTAATGCGGCACGCGTCGGCGATGCAGTGTTATTGGTAAAGGACGGCGACCGCTGGTTGCTACACAACGAAAAAGGGCAAGTGCTGAGCCGCATGTCCAAATCCTTCACACCCCCGCCAAATACCAGGTTTGATCGGGGTGAAGTCGCCGCTATCCTTACATGGCGAAAGGAAGACTCAGGTGAAGCCTTCCAGCACACTCTCCGCCGCGATACATGGGAGGTGGTTTTGCCGGAGCTCGTTTTCGTGTCCGTCAACTAGGACATCACCAACAGTTTTCATGCCTCCAGAGGGATCCAACGAAGCTCAGCACTTCAATCATTCCTCACCGCCGTTATGCTATGGATTTTCATCGAGCCGCCTGAGGCCCGCATAGACGCCGAAGTAACTGCACCCGGTGCAAAGTAATGCCGGGATCACTTTCATTGCTAACATCGCGCAGGAAGCGCAGCCAGGCGCGTTCGTTAGGGGTCAAATCGTCAGTCTTATCACACATGGTTTTTATCTCCCGAAGATCGCGTTGATCGCAGCCTGGGACCTGCTCGTCAGCCTTGGATCGGTATTGTTGGAAGCCTCACGGATCGCTTGCAGCCAGCCAACTTCATTTGCCGTGACGGGCTCCCCGAATACCTCCACGACTGCTTCAGCTGCCGTCCGACCAATTGCCTGCTCCAGAGCGAGCTGCATCACGAAAGCAGGGTCCGCCTCAAGCGCAACCGACAGCGCCGGGACGCGATCGAGCGCCACTTTGGAGCTACCCTGCTTGATCATCGTGATCATGTTCTGGTTCACATAGCCGGCCAGGGCGGCAATCTCAGCCTGGCTCTTGGTCGGTTTCAATTCGAGCACCCTGCGCTCGACGTATTTTGCCAACCTTGTTTTTTCGTGTGGTTTCTTGGTCATCGCTATCCTCTCAGAAGTGATGCAGCAAGCGCTGCATGTCTTTGATATAGCGACGGTGAGAATGGGAAATTGCGGAGGGAAAAAATGAATCAAATAAAATGTTTAGCCGATTGGCAACAACTCATTCTAACTGGGTCGATCTATCCGGGCGGAAAAATTGCGGTCTTTTTTACCGTTCCATAGTGTCTGACGTCAGCGCCAATGGGACAGTTTAGGTCGATTTGATAAGAGAGGGTTTCTGGCTCATCGTAACCGCCAAGGAGTGGAGATGAGAAAGAAACCCGGAACCAAGCAGAGCCACGGTGAGAAAGTTGTAAAAGACATCCGCCGCGCCACGCGTAAGCAATATTCAGCAGAAGAGAAGATCAGGATTGTGCTGGACGGCCTGAAGGGCGAAGACAGTATTTCAGAGCTGTGCCGTCGTGAGGGCATTGCACAGAGCCTCTACTACAGCTGGTCCAAGGAATTCCTGGAAGCCGGCAAAAAACGTCTGGCAGGCGACACGGCCCGAGCAGCGACATCGACCGAGGTCAAAGATCTGCGCCGCGAGGCGCGAGATCTGAAGGAAGTAGTTGCCGAACAGGCTCTTGAACTGCGGTTGCTCAAAAAAAGCATGATCGCGGATGGGGACGACGGCGAATGAGGTATCCTGCATCTGAAAAGCTGGAGATCATCCGCCTCGTCGAAGGTTCGCATCTCCCGACCAAGCGCACTTTGGAAAAGCTGGGCATCCCGAAGACCACCTTCTATCGCTGGTATGACCAGTATCTATCGGGTGGTTCTGAGGCGCTTGAGGATCGCAGTCCCAAGCCATCACGGGTCTGGAACCGTATTCCGCAGCTAATGCGTGAGAAGATCAAGGACCTGGCTCTGAAGGAAAGTGAGCTTTCTCCGCGTGAGTTGGCTGTTCGCTTCACTGACACGGAAAAGTATTTTGTGTCAGAGGCTTCTGTCTATCGCATCCTCAAGTCCTACGATCTCATCACCAGCCCGGCTTATGTGATTTTGTCCACTGCGGATGAGTTCAGGGACAAAACGACACGACCGAACCAGCTCTGGCAGACCGACTTTACCTATCTCAAGGTGATCGGCTGGGGCTGGTTCTATCTCAGTACGATTTTGGATGATTACAGCCGTTACATCATCGCTTGGAAGCTTTGTACGACGTGTCCGTCGTCAGATCAGCGCAGATGATCTCGCCGGTCCCAATACCCAAACTTGTCATTTGGACATTTCTTATCAAAGACTACGGCGTTAAGAGACCTTCGGCAAGCTACTAGTATTCTGCAGTCGAAGTCCAAATTTCGGTCATTCGCTGCACGCGCAAAGTCAGGAACTACACGCACTAACAGTCTGCGGGATTGATCAGTTGTTGCCAATAGATGCGGTGATGTCGTTCTCTATGCGAGAGAGTGCTAACTCCGCTCAGAAGAATTCACCGTGGAACGTTCTCGGGCGTAAGCACCTGAACGGTGGAGATTGGCACCTCTCCAAGATCGTTGCGGAACCGGTGGTAGGCTAGGAAGGCATCAAAGGCATGTCCGATATCCTGTCTCAGGTCGTGGTGCAGGACGAAGTCGACGCGTTCGTCCAAAATCAGCTCTCGATTCTCCCGATCAAGGTCGTGGGCCACGTAGACTTTCGGCCGAAGTCCATTGTCTTCCAAAGTGCGGAGGATTGATTGGTTGCCACCCCCCATTGAGTAGACCGCGCGTAGATTGTGCAAGCTGTCCAGAGCCGTCGTCAGGTGCTTTGTCGTTTCAAAGTCGACGCCGCTGCCGCCTTGGATCGCGACAATCTGCAGCTCTGGCCGCAGGCCCGCCAATGTTTCGGTGAAGGAGGCTTCGCGCTCTTCTTCCCCCAGAAAGCGTTCGTGACTGCGCGTGGCCAAAACCTGCCCCGCCTCGTTCCCAAGCACCTTCGAGATCAGGTAAGCGGCAGTGCGTCCGGCGCCTGCATTGTCCAATCCGACATAGGCATGCCGGTCGGTGCCGCCGATATCGGTGACGAGGGTGACCACAGGAATACCAGCCTCGGCAAGCATTTTGACGGCGTCTCTGATCTTGCTCGTGTCCCGGGCCTTGAGGCAGACACCATGGCTACCGCGTTTCATGATCCGCCTGAACGCCGCAACGACCTCATCTTCTTCCATAATGTCCTGCAACAGAAATCGCGGACGGCACACGGCGGTTCCAATCTGCGGAAGGATCGCCTCGGCTGCCGCCTTCACCTCGCGGCTGAAGCGAGTTGGTGCCTCGACCACAAAGTCGAAGAACAGACGCCGGCCACGGGCCGCAAGCTGGGTTTCCTGGACCATCAACTCTTCGACCGCAGCCGAAACGCGCAGCTTTGCCTGCGGGCTCACATGGGCCCGGCCATTGAGAACCCGGTCGACGGTGGCAGTGCCCAGACCAGCCTGCCGCGCGATCTCTTTGATGGGAAAGCGGTGTGTCATTTGATGTATTTTTGATTTGTTTCGGCATCCAAATCAATCCGCGAGGCCATATCCTGATCGAGGAAAGAGAGGAGCCATCATGAAAGATACGATCGACAACACCATCGCCTACTACGACCCCGACACCTGTGATCTGGGAGAGTTCACGGCACTCATAAATCAGGCGACACGCAGCGAGCAGGTGCCACATGCGGCCGCAATTGAAAGAAATATACCGATTTACGACATGGCGAACCTGCGTTCGGCGCTCGACGATGACCGCACCCGACGCGGGATTATGACGGAATGGGCACAGGTCCTGCGCTCCGGAGCCGGCGTCGTGGCTTTGAAGGGAGCCTATGCCGATACGGCGGTTCTCGATAAGGCAACCCGCATCTACGAAGACATTATCGCGAAAGAGAAGCAGGGCACTGGGGGCGCAGGCGATCATTTTGCTGCTTCGGGAGCGAACGATCGGATCTGGAACTCGCTTCAAAAGCTCTGTGAAGCCTCACCCGAGGAGTTTCTGAACTACTTCGCAAACACGTCTATCGCGGCAGTTTGCGAAGCTTGGCTGGGGCCGAGTTATCAGATGACATCGCAGGTAAACCTCGTGCATCCCGGTGGAGCAGCTCAGCAGGCTCATCGCGACTATCACCTCGGATTTCAAACCGCAGACGTCAGCGCGTCTTATCCTGCGCATGTCCACGACATCTCGCCAATTCTGACGCTTCAGGGCGCTGTTGCACATTGTGACATGCCTTTGGAAAGCGGACCGACCAAACTGCTACCCTTCTCGCAAGCCTATCGTCCGGGTTATGCCGCATGGCGCCGGGACGACTTTCGTGCGCTTTTCGAAGACCGCCATGTGCAACTGCCATTGGCCAAAGGGGATGCGGTTTTCTTCTCGCCCGCGTTGTTTCACGCGGCGGGTGCGAACACGAGCCATGACATTCATCGCTTCGTAAACCTTCTGCAGGTGTCATCGGCCTTCGGTCGCGCAATGGAGACAGTTGACCGGGATAAGATGTGCAAGCTCCTGTATCCACACGCGGTTCGGGCCAAACAGGAAGGCGCGCTCAATGCAGCTGAGCTATCCGCCGCAATTGCCGCGACTGCCGAAGGATACTCGTTCCCGACCAACCTTGATCGCGATCCGCCGACAAACGGCCTCGCTCCAGAAACCCAAGCCGCCTTCTTTCGGCGCGCATTGGCTGAGGGGATCGGGGAGCATGACTTCGCCGACCGGCTCGATCAGATGGGTCAAGCACGCCGAGCTTAGGACCGTCGAGCAAGGCAACAAAACTTAAAAGCCGTAGTTGTCTTCACAATCTGCCTTTACTCGTATCGAGCTCCTTGCCAACGCTGTGGCCGGTGGGGTGTAGATGCATACCACGAGGACGGCCCATTCCTGCCGTTCGACCCTGGTCACCTTCGCTGCGGTGCAGCCCTTCAAAGCTGCCTTTCACTGCGGTTGCACAAATACGGTGTCTGGGAAAGTCGTCAGCGCGGCTCCAAAAAGGACCGTAATCACGAGAGCGATTTCGTCAGAAGCACCCAACGCTCGGTATCTGTTTCCCAATCTTCTTTCAGACACGGGGCTTGAGCGACCTCTTTGTATCCCTTTCGTTCATACAGACGCCGCGCGCCGATGTTGTCTTCGGCCACGATGACGCTCATCCTGGTTAAGCCCTCGGCCCGAGCGATTTCGTCCGCCAAATCCAGCAAGCGTGACCCATAGCCCTGACCGCGGTGTTCGGGATAGCACGCCAGAACATTCACATACCAGCTTTCGAGCGCTTGGTTCTCCAATTCCTGCAATGGCCGAAACAGAGCCGGGAAATCCTCGCCTATCTCCATCGGTGCCGCCCCGATCTTGTAGCCGGTCAAGCTCGCAACCGCTCCACTTCCGAGATCCACCACGACAATCTGACCGTCACACGCCTTTTCGGCCTGTCGTGCGCGGCCGATTTCCCAAGGATCTTGGCCATCTTCCGCAAGACTCGTCCGGATGTAATAAGGTAGCCCCTCTCCCGCATAATTCACGAGATCAGTGAGCTGAGATGCACCCGACTCCGTGGCCAGTCGCAGCGGTGGTTTCATCTCAATCATTCATTCCTCCAGGGGTTGGGTCATGACGTTGGCCCGTGTACCCGAACCAGTGTAACGGTTCTAACGCGTTCGACATAAGCGCCTCGGCACTAAGCTGCCACTGACCTTTCGCGGATCTTGTTCCTATGCAGAACGAGGTCAGACCCGCATAGAAAGCTCATTCCCTACAAGAGAATCTCACATATACTCCGATCATGATCGATCGGATAAATCTGAAAGTTCTGGGTAATTTTGAGGTATCTTCCAAAAATCGTATCCTGACGCCGACCTCGAAAAAGGCCCAGGCGCTATTGGGCTATCTGGCAATAGAGCGGAACACTCCTCACAACCGTGACCACTTGGCGGATCTCCTTTGGGGCAATCTGGGCGATGAGCGCGCGCGCCACAATTTGCGACAAGCTCTGTCAAGCATTCGGCAGTCTTGCGGGCCTGTAATAGTTACTGACGGGGATCTGGTTGCGCTCGACTGGCAAGACTGCGCTTCTGACATCGCGGAATTTCTATCGGGGGCGATCAGCAATGACCAATTTAAGCTGGCAGCCTGCCTGAAGCTTTATGAGGGAGACCTTCTGGAAAATATCCAGGTGCGATCACCTGCTTTTGAAGACTGGCTGCGCGACACCCGTATGCAAATCCGTACCCACGCCTGCTCTGCCATTGGTCATTTGGCTGATCTGCTCGTGCAGCAAGGGAGTTGGGAAGCGGCTGAGGATGCCTTTCGGAAGCGGCTCCAGATGGACGCTCTGTGTGAGTCCGCTCACCGAGGGCTTATGTCGCTGTTGGCACGGACCAATCGCCGGACGGACGCTTTGAGACAATTCCAGTTGTGCGAAGAAACCCTCGACCGTGAACTCGGTGTTGAGCCCGAAACAGAAACAAAAGTGCTGCTTCAACAGATCAGGGATGGGCTGTTGAACGCAGGGCAAGACGAGGTCGTTGAATTGCACCTTGGCCTGGACAATTCGTCGGCCCCTGTAGTTGCTGTACTGCCTTTCGACAACCTGTCCGGGGAAGTAAACCTTTATTTTGCCGACGGCATCACCGAGGATCTCACAACCGCACTTTCCCGGTTCCACGATCTTCAGGTGATTTCGCGCGGCTCGTCCTTTGCCTATCGTGGCAACGATGTTCCCGAAGCCGAGATGGCTACCGCGTTGGGCGCGCATTATCTTGTACGCGGCAGCGTTCGCCGATCCGATACTATCGCACGGATTACTGTTCAGCTTACGGATTGCGAGCGGAGTCTTACTGTCTGGGCCGAAACATATGACCGACCGCTGAAAGATGTGTTCGAATTGCAGAATGAAATTGTTTCAACTTTGGTAGTCACGCTGGTTGGCCGTGTTGAAACTGCGCGCCTGAAACAGGTGCGATCGGTGCCCGTCGAAAGACTGGATGCCTACGACATCCTTTTGCGCGGAAAATATCACCACCATTTGTTCACTGCCAAAGATTGTCAGGCCTGCATTGAATGTTTTGATCTGGCAATAAAGCGTGATCCGAATTACGCGATTGCCCATGCTTGGCTGGCCTGCGGATACGGTCAGGCCATGGTTCACAACCTGGGTGATGTGCCCGAACTCGTTGATCTTGCAGAAGCTGCTGCCGAACGAGGGCTTGAGCTCGACGAGGATGAAAGCGAATGCCACCGGGTTCTGGCTCAAGTGAGCCTGTCTCGTGGCAACTTACAACGCGCGCTCTGGCATCAGCGGCGGGCACTGTTTCTGAATCCCAATGACGATCGGTCAATCTGTGCGATGGGCGAGTTGCTGACCTTTGCCGGTGACGCTGAAGAAGGCGAGAGATGGGTTCGGCAGTCCTTGAAACTGAACCCTTACCATCCCCAGCGGTATTGGAGCCACCTTGCCCGCGCACTGGTTCACCAGGGTCTCTATGCCGACGCTCTCGACGTTCTTCAACAGATCGCTCGTCCGCGTATCGACGATCTGGTTTACACCATTGTCGCCAGCACGAATGTTGCGGATCAAGATACTCGACAAAGAGCTTTGGATGCCCTTCACCGAACTTCACCTGAATTCGATGTCCAGGCATTTACGGACACCCTACCCTACGAACGTGTTGAGGATCGGGCCTTGATCCTCAACACGCTTCGGATGGCGCTGCCTTAGCTATTTCGACTTACGCCGCCTGAACGGTTTTGCGCCTTAACAGATGCTCGGTCAGGTATTCAGCGTCCCGGCCAACACCATCCACGATGTTCGACCCTTTGGTCCTTTGGAACCGCATTCCCAGAACATACAGCCCGCCTACCGGGGTGATACCGTTCTCGTGCAAGATCTCACCATGCGAATCCAGCACAGGTATCCGAAGCCACGGATATCGGCGCACATAACCAGTCGCCCATACGATGGTGCGGATTTTCTCGGCATCCAGGTTCAAGGATTGGGGTGCTGCGGGAATGTCGATTGGACGAATAGCACCTGGTTTATCCATAGGTGCCTGGATTTCATTGGCGGCAATGAAGCCGTCAATTTTTTCAAGTAACTGGAACATTTGATTGTCTGCTTTTCCAATTGTTTCGCCCAGGTCCGGTGCAAATTGCATAGTCCGGCCACTGATACCTGTCGCGTGACCAACCAGGCGGCCCCCCTGGCCTTGCAGAACACCAATGTCCAGATCGTGATTGTCCAACGAACCGACCAACTGAGGTGGGGGCATGCCACGCTCGTCAGCCGGGCTGGCTTCGGCGGCAAAGGCACCGATTCTGTCCATCCAGTAAAGGATGTCCCGGCCGCGGTAACGACGGGGCACGCGGATATGTGTGCCAACGGCCAGAGTGACTTCATGCACTGCATTCAAAAGCTCTTCACCAATTTGCAAGCCGGTTGCTGACGCCCCAACGATCAGGACGCCTCCTTCGGAGATTTGCGCTGGATTGCGATATTCGGCCGGGACAATTTGAGTGATATCCTGCGGCACATCCGAAGCAAATTCCGGAACACGTGGCAAATCGCAAAATCCAGTGGCTAACACAAGGTTAGTCGCCACCCAGATACCTCTGTTCGTGGTCACTACAAACCGACCATCCGATCGCTTTTGGACGTCTTTCACCGTGGTGCCGGTTTCGACCGGTGCATCATAGGACTCGGCATATGCTTCGAGGTGGCCAATGAACTCGGACATTGTCATGAATCCATCCGGGTCAGTCCCAGTGTATTGCCAATGCGGCAGGCGGCTGTGCCAGTTCGGCGTCAACATACGCAAGGAGTCCCAACGTTCGCTCCTCCATCGTTCAGCAATCTGTCCCCGCTCCAGAATGACATGATCTACGCTGTGTTCGGCCAGACATCGTCCCATGGACAGGCCCGCTGTTCCACCACCGATAATTACTGTGTTTACGTGTTTCATCGCTCCAATCTCCTGCAAAATTTTTCAGTTGATGGGAGGCAGCATCGACGCCTGCTGTCAGCGGATCGTCCACCCGTCGGCAAATCAGCGTCTATTCTCCGTCAAAAATTCGATTTCTAAATCAAAGCCCCAGGGATTCAGTTGGGAAGGTTCAAGAAACCGGTTCCCTCGAATGGTTCTGATGGAATGGACATTCAAGGACGGCTCAGAGCCGACTTTGCGCACTTCGTCGGATTTCCGCAGTCGCAGCCCGCTTAACGGTCGTTCGCCGCGTATGCAAAATTTGGAGATGACCAAACTCACCGTCTGCGGGACAAAGCTGCTGACAAGTCAGTTTGTCGGGATGTGTGACAACGGCCCAATGCAGCCGTTCGACCTTGATCACCGTCGCCGCCATGCGGCCCGTCAAAGGAGACATTCGCTGCACGGGCGAAGATGGAAGACAGACGCAGGTCCGAAGCGCGGACTTTGCAGCCATCCGCATTTATACTCCAAAGGACCGCTGCCAGCCCATTCCTGCCGTTCGTCGCGGAAGCGCAGCTTATTCACCAATCCGGCCATTCGCCGCGGCTGCACGATCGAGATGATATATTACTCAGCCTTTCACAATTGCCTGAGAGCAGGCGGCCGACACTGCGAACTCGACCCGGAAGGACTTAAAACATTGGATCGCTATACGTCTTTCATCGCTGGCAAGATGAGGATATGCCGGTCTCCAACCAAGGCAGCGGCATTTCGGAAAAGTATCGCTGCCCTGCTATCTCAACGCCGAGAACAATAGAACCAGAGAGCAGATGACATCCAGTTCCAGTGATAGAGTGCGACCCGTCGTACCCGGGCCGAAACAAGGAGATGCGGACGCACTGCCACCGGTTCAGGAAGCCGATGGCAAAGTTGACTATTCTGTTTCCAATGGCCTTGCGGCCCGATTGAACGCTCTTGGGGTGTCGCTCGTCATTTCTTCCTACCAATCCAACCTTCTGTATCTGTTGGGTGTTAAACCGGATGGGGGGATCAACATCCATCAGATGGGGTTTACCCGCCCCATGGGGTTACACCGGCATGGTCCGCATGGGCTGTCTCTGGCTGCCGATGATCAAATCCTGAATCTGCAGAATGTGCTGGAGCCGCAAGAGCGGATGAATGGCCTGTTCGACGCGGCCTTCATGCCGCGACAAAGCGCGTATACCGGACAGCTGGATATGCACGACCTTGGGATCGACGCAGAGGGCCGGGCCATATTCGTCAACACCCGCTACAACTGTCTGGCCATGCCCGATGCGCGCCACAGTTTTCGCGAGGTCTGGCGACCTCCCTTTATCTCAGCGCTGGTGGATGAGGACCGTTGCCACCTGAACGGACTGGCGATGCAGGATGGCAGGCCGCGCTATGTCACAGCGATTAGCCGGTCGGATACGATTGACGGCTGGCGCGATCGGCGCGCCGATGGCGGGATCGTGATGGATGTGGAAAAACGGGCGATCGTGTGTGAAGGGCTATCGATGCCCCATTCCCCGCGTCTGCATGAGGGGCAGCTTTGGGTGCTGAACTCGGGAACGGGTGATCTCGGCTGGATTGAATTTGGCCATGATGACGGCCCAGGACGATTTGTGCCGCATGTGTTCTGCCCGGGGTTCGCTCGCGGGCTGGTGATCCATGGCCGTTATGCCTTTGTTGGCTTGTCCAAGCCGCGATACAAGCGGTTCGAAGGACTTGTGTTGGAAGAGAGGCTCAAGGCCGCCGACAGCACGCCGTGGTGCGGCGTTCAGGTGATCGACCTTGAAACCAGAACCTGTGTTGATTGGTTCCGGATAGATGGTGCCGTGTCCGAGCTTTATGATTTGGAATTACTGCCCGGCCATCTGTGCCCGATGGCGGTTCCGCCGGGCACATCAGAGGCGGCCACGCTGATCACTTTGCCGAAACCGGCCTAGAGAAGAATACCAAGAATTCACCACAATCTCGCCGTACCGGCACCACGCCGTTCCTCAAAGGAACGAATAAGAAAAGAATTGCGTCACGAGGCACAAAGCGCATGAAGCGAGCAGAGAAAAAGGCATCTTGACCCCAGCACATCAATGGCCTGCTGCGGGGCGGCCGGATGACGAAATTCAAAGGCCAGGCTGCAAGTTTTGCACCGGCTATGGCCAGTGTCTGTTCGGGCATATCCGCCTTTGCCCTGGGAGCTATCCTCAACCTGATCGGCACAACGGCGCAGGCGGGCAGTTGTGCCTTCGTAAGTGTGGGTGTTTTTGAATGTTCGGGAGCGGTCAATTCCGCAACCGACACAGGTCAGACTTTCAACAGTGCGGGTGATCTGACCGTGACGACGCAGGCTGGGTTCGGCCTGGATTCTTCGGGAAATGGTCTGAGCCTCAGAGGTAACAGCATCACCTTTACCGACAGCAATATGTCGTCCATCAGTGGAGGGCCCGGGCAGGGAATAAATGCGCGTTCTTACGGACCACTTTCAATCACGTCCACCGGAACCATATCCGGCGGGCTCGATGGGATCGATGCCTATAACAGAGGCGGCGGCGCGCTGGCGATCTCGGTTGTGAATGCCAGCGGCGGCGTTCGTGAGGGTATCTTTGCCTATAACACCGGGACCGATCTGACGGTCACCTCTACCGGAACTGTTACCGGGGGGTTGAGAGGAATTGGTGCGCTCAATCTGGGCAGCGGAGCACTGACAATCTCGGCGGCGAGTGCCAGCGGAAGCGATGTTGGCATTGGAGTCTACAACTCCGCCGCCGGGACCGACATGACGATCACCACCTCCGGGCCGGTGCAGGGCCGAACCGGGATAAGCGCCCAGAGCCTCGGCAGCGGTGCACTGACGATTTCGACTTCGGACACCACGACGGGATCAGGCAACGGAATCGCGGCATCGACCGGCGGCGCAGGTACCTCCCTGTCGATAAGCGCCAACGGGGCGGTGTCTGGCGGGCTGAACGGTATGGTCGCCACCAACAATGGGAGCGGTGCACTGACAATCTCGGCGACGGATGTGACGGGAACTGCGGCCAACGGGATCTTCGCTCAGAATTCCGGTAATGGTACGACCCTCTCGATCACCACCACTGGGGCGGTGCAAGGTGGCGCGGCCGGGATCAGCACGAACAATCAAGGCTCGGGCACGTCCACCCTGCGCGTCTCAGGGAGTGTTACGGGGGGAACCGGAGCCGGGATCGAAACGTCGTCCGGAGCCGGTCGATTGAGTGTGATCGACCTGCAGAGCGGTGCATCGGTCTCCTCGGCAAGTGGTGATGCAATCACGAATAACGAGGGTGACAGCCAAGTCATGCTGCGCGCGGGATCAGCCGTTGCCGGTGCGGTGCGCCTGAGTGACGGTATGGATCAGGTGACCGTGGAAGGCGGTGCCGATCTGAGTGCCGCGACGCTGATTGATGGCGGTGACGGTGTGCTCGACAACCTAACCTTCGACGGATTTTCCGGTACCTTTGATACCCTCACATTCGCCAACTGGGAAACGCTGAATGCCGACAATGGCAGTGACCTGACCCTGAACAAAGCGGCGGCAGGATTTGCCGCGCTGAACATCCGCAACGGGTCCGCCGTGACCGTTGCAAATGCGGGCTTCTCCATGGGCGGCGACCTAACTGTCGATCCGACAGGCCGGTTTCTTGTGGCGACCGGCGGTGCTGGCAATATTGCGATTTCCGGCAATGCCTTCAACAATGGACTGATTTCTTTGGCAGATGGGCATAGTGGTGACCGTTTGATCGTGGGAGGTAATTTGTCGGGTGCTGGCACGATCGCGCTGGATGTCAATCTAGCCACTGGTGAGAACGATCAACTTCAGGTGACGGGCAACAGCGCTGGAGCGACACAAGGGTTGAGGGTCGACAAATCCGGCAGCGGAGACGGCGCAATGCGGGTGTTTACTCTGGTTACTGTCGGCGGTGCCAGCACGGGCAGCGATTTCCAGATCGTGAACGCTGACTTCGTGACCAACGGCGGACAGCAGGCAATCAGTGATGGCCAGGTCGCCTATGTACTTGAATACGACGCCGCCACCGGTGAGTTTTTCCTGTCCCCCTTCGACAATTCCGGCGGGATCAACACAAACCCCGGCGGAGATTTCCTTGCAGGGGCAGTACAACAGTTCAGTGACCATATCCGGCTGGACGGCGCACTGCGCCGCCTTCTGGGACGAAGCAATCCATCGGAGGCGACAGGTGCCAACACGGTCAGCCGTGCCCTAAGCGATCTCAGTACAACCGATACCCCGCTGTTCTGGTTCGAGGCCAAGGGCGGGCGCGACAGCTACACCAGCGGGGACCGTGACGTTGATACAAGCGGCGGCGGTGTGCGAATTGGCGCTGGCCTGCCGCTGGCAGAAATTGGCAGCGGGCGGATATTCGGAGGGTTGGAATTCGGCGCGGCAAACCTGTCAACGACAGTGGCTACCCCGCTAGCCACAGGTGATGTTGAAACCGATGCCTATGATCTGACGTTAAGTGTGCTCTGGGTGGGTGACAGTCGGGCATATGTCGACACACAGCTGCGCTATGCCTATTTTGACAGCGCGACCCGCGCGACAGGCGGCGCTGCGCAGGACACAGATGGCAATGGGTATGGTTTTTCCATCGAAGTCGGCAAGGCATTCACGTTGCAAAACGGGTTGAACCTTATCCCTCAGGCACAATTTATTTACAGCGACATTGATATAGACAGTTTCGCCGATCCTACGGGCGGCGGCTTGGCCGGGTCGCTGGCTGACGGAGACACGCTGACTGCACGTCTCGGACTGCGCGCAGAGTATGAACTTGGAATCCAAAGTCTTATCTATGGGCAGCTCGATTACTACCATGCGTTCGACAACAGTACGGGCGTGAGTTTCGGGCAGAACACAATTTTGACGGTACGCAACAAGGATACAGCCGCGTTAACACTTGGCGGTCAGATCGCAGTTGCGAACAAAACCACGCTCTATGGCGAAGTGTCTGGCACGAGCAGTTTCGGTGGCGATTCCAACGACAATGGCTTCACCGGGACACTTGGTTTCGAGATCAGTTTTTGAAACCCTCCAGCCCACCACTAAACCAGAGCAGACATTGGTATCTGGTGCCGCACAACAATGGTGGGCCCGTTTCGCCCAGATGAGGACGGCCCAGAGCTGCCATTCAGCCACTCAATAATTGCTGCTGCGTGGCCCTCTAAACCGGCCATTCGCTGCGGGTGCAAATACTTGAACGCTATGAACGTATATTGCTCAGTTATGGCCGCTACGGTTATCGCCGGATCGCGGCTTTGCTGAGAGATGCGGACTGGCAGGTGAATGACAAGCGCGTCGAAAGGCTTTGGCGTCGGGAGGGGCTGAAAGTGCCAATGAAACAACCAAAGAAGGGGCGGCTCTGGTTAAATGATGGATCGTGTGTTCGGCTGCGGCCGGAACATCGAAACCACGTCTGGAGCTATGACTTCGTGCATTGTCGAACGGATGACGGAAAGGCATTCCGCACGCTCAACGTCATCGATGAGTACAGCCGGGAGTGATTGGCGATCCGAGTGGACCGAAAGCTGAACTCAAGCGATGTCATCGACGTGCTGAGTGACCTGTTCATCATGCGCGGTGTGCCAAGCTACATTCGCTCCGACAATGGCCCTGAGTTCATTGCCGTGGCGGTGCAAGACTGGATCAATGCAGTTGGAGCAAAGACCGCATACATCGAGCCAGGCAGCCCATGGGAGAACGGTTACTGTGAAAGCTTCAACGCGCGGTTCAGAGATGAGTTCCTGAATGGAGAAATCTTCTACAGTCTAAGAGAAGCGCAGATTTTGATCGAAGAATGGAGGAAACACTACAACACTAAAGCCCCCACAGTGCTCTGGGATATTAACCAACGGCCCCGGAAGCCATCGTTCAAATGGACCAAAGGCCAGTCATGCACTAACAATCAAATTGGACCACACAAGTGGGGCTGATCACCTTGCATGTCACCTCACATTTTCTGGGAAGATAACAACGAGGAACCTGCAAAATGACCCATCAATAAAGCCTAGCTGAAATTGAACCATCCATTGAACATCGGGGCCGCTGTTCTACCCGACCTGACGGCACACTCTGTCCAGCGTCGCAACAACGTCCTCGCCGCGATAGTTGTAGGGGGATCGATGACTGGGCAGCATCTGGAAAAGGTGTCGACTAGCCCCGACTTGTCGATGTAGATTTCTGCGCCTTTCAGGTCACCCCAATAGGGTGACAATGCTTGTATCATATAGAACAGGTAGCTTTTCAGCAGCTACGCTGGCAACAAAACCTCTCATTGCAAATCATCCTATTTGGACCCGCAAGCGATGACGTTAGTCAGTTTTGACGCGAGTGAGCTCAGAGCTGACGACTATCTTATCACGTGAACAGCACACTGCGCATGTCTGACTACGCGCGCGGCAGTTGATCCCAGCAGGTAGTCCTGCAGGCCGGGCTGATGGCTTGCGACAATGATGCAGTCGACATCCTTTGAGGCTGCATAGTCAAGAATACCGCGGCCGGCGTGGCCTTCGACGACTTCGATCGCGGCATCAGGCATATCCCCAAGCAGAGGCTTCAACTTCTCGCTGATCGCAGCCTTGGCGATTTCGAAATGGTTCTCGGGCAGCAAGTCACTGGTGTATTGTGGCAGGTGCTCGACCACGTGCAGCAGGGTCACGGTGCCGTTTTCCTGGCTCAGCGCCCGTGCAACACGGATCGACTGCGCCACGCCGCGGTCTGCGTCAAAGGAAACGGGGACAAGAATATTCCGATACATCAGTGTAACTCCGAAAAAAGCAACGACCAGAGACCGCGCGCTGCGCGCACTCTGGTCGTTGAAGTATGACCTACAGCATATTCGAGGAGAGTGGCTGCATGGTCGGGGAAGGTCATGTCACGCGGCCACGAACATGTCTTTGTACTGGTCGCGCAGGATGTTCTTTTGAACTTTACCCATGGTATTGCGGGGCAGTTCATCCAGCAGGATCAGTTTGCGGGGGTGCTTGAACCGCGCCAGACTGCTGCGCACGGCCTCCATCATTGCGTCCAGATCGGGGGATTGGCCGGGCTCGGCTACAATCACGCCCACAACGGTTTCGCCGAAATCCGGATGGGGTACACCAACTACGGCGCTTTCCAGTACGCCGGGCTGATCATCCAGCACCAATTCGATTTCCTTGGGATAGATGTTGTAACCACCCGAGATGATAAGGTCTTTGTTGCGACCAACGATATGGACATATCCGTCCTCGTCGATGCGCCCCAGATCGCCTGTGATGAAGAACCCGTCCTCCCGCAGTTCGGCGGCGGTTTTTTCCGGCATCTGCCAGTAGCCCTTGAACACGTTGGGCCCGCGCACCTCGATCTCGCCAATGTCGCCCTGTGGCAGCGCGTTGCCGTCGGAATCGCAGATTTTCAACTCGACCCCCGGCAGTGGCATACCCACGGTTCCGGCGCGGCGGTCGCCCTCGTAGGGGTTCGAGGTGTTCATGTTGGTCTCGGTCATGCCATAGCGTTCCAGAATCCGATGGCCGGTGCGCTCTTCGAACTGCACATGGGTCTCTGCCAGCAACGGGGCCGAGCCCGAGACGAACAGGCGCATATGCGCGGCCAGATCCTTGGTGAACCGGTCATCGTCCAGCAGGCGGGTATAGAAGGTCGGTACGCCCATCATGCAGGTTGCGCCCGGCATCCGCCCGATGATCTCATCCAGATCGAATTTGGGCATGAAAACGATGCTGCTGCCCGCAGCCAGCGTGACGTTGGTCGCCACGAACAGTCCGTGAGTGTGAAAGATCGGCAGCGCGTGCAGCAGCACGTCGTCGGATGTGAAACGCCATTCCTTGACCAGCGTTTGTGCATTCGACAACAGGTTGTTCTGGGTCAGCATCGCGCCTTTGGATCGGCCCGTGGTACCCGAAGTGTAAAGGAACGCCGCAAGATCTTCGCCGTCGCGCTCGACGGTGTCAAAGCTGGCGGGCATGGCTGCGGCCTGATCCATCAGGCTGCCGCTGCCATCAGCGTTCAGGGTTTCAACCTTGGCACCCAGCTGCGCGCCCACAGGGGCCAGCTTGTCTTCGCTCCGGCTGTCGCAGACGATCAGCGCGGCGCCGCTGTTTTCGATGAAATAGGTCAGCTCATCCACCGTATAGGCGGTGTTGAGGGGCAGGAACACCAGACCGGCCTGCGCGCAAGCAGCATAAAGCGCAAGCGCCTCGGGTGATTTCTCGATCTGCGCCGCAACGCGGTCACCGGGTTTCAGGCCCAGTTGTGTCGCCACGTGAGCGATCTGTGCAGCGGTGCTCAGAAAATCCTGGTGCGAAATCACCGAACCGTCGAGCAACTGCAAAAAGGGTGTGTCTTTACCGGCATGAGCGCCGAACAAACCGTCATAGAGAGGATTGGCCATAAGGGTTACCTTTCCTGTGTCGATGTGAGTGAGGCCGACGCCGCAAGCGACTTGGCCTCGGACGAGGCGATGACCTCGCGGGTATTGGCGAATTGCTCGTGGTTCTGAGCTACGCGGCCAAGGTCATAGAGATAGTTGACCATGGTGCCACCGGACTGCGCCCGGCCTTTGTCCGATGTATCGGCATCGGCATGAACCGCATAAACCAGCGCGCCGTTGCCCAGATGGAACCGGGCCACCGGGTCGAATGGCATGTTGCCCCGGCCCTTGGCGTTCAGCAGGTAATGCGCCGCCAGAGCTTTCATCTGATCGGGCTTTTCGACGTCCCATTCGATGTCTTCCTGCGTCAGCCACTTGGTCAGGCCCGGAATGGGCGACAGGGTGACAAAGGTCTTCAGCCCCGACAGCTCTGCCGCCAGATCCGAGGCCACCTGCTTGATCAGAGAGTTGCCGAACGAAATGCTGGCCAGCCCGGCCTGACAGTTCGAGATCGAATAGAACACAGCCGTATCCGCCTGATCCTGCGGCAGCGGATCACGGTCTTCGGCCAACAGTGCCTGAACCGAGCCCGGGATACCCTGGTTCAGCGCCACTTCGACAAAGATCAGCGGCTCATCGGGCATCGAGGGGTGGAAGAAGGCAAAGCAGCGCCGGTCGGTGGGCTCCAGCCTGCGGCGCAGGTCATCCCAGCTATCGATGGCATGGACCGCTTCATAGGCGATGATCTTTTCCAGAATATGTGCCGGGCTTTCCCAGCTGATCGGGCGCAGCACCAGAAAGCCGCGGTTGAACCAGCTGGCGAACAGGTGCCGGAAATCCAGGTCCAGCGCCTGCAGTTCCGGTTCCTTGCCGCCCAGCCGCAGCAGATCGGCGCGCATCTGCACCAACGCGCCGGTCGCACCGGGCACCCGATTCAGACGGCGGATCATTTCCTGCCGGGCCGGTTCCACCGCAGCCGCAAAGCTGCGATAGGTCGCTTTCGAGGGATCACGCTCGTATGCGTCCAGCGACGACCGCACCGCCTCGGGGTCGATATTCATGGCCGAGGCGAGGTAGCGGAAGAACTCCAGCTTTTCATCGTCGTCCAGAGTGTCGAACCGGGTCAGGATTTCCTCCGCCAGTGCCAGCCCCGAGGTCTCGCCCGCTGACCCGACCAGCGCATCGGCCAGTTCGGTCAGCGGTCGGCCGTCGAGAGCCGCCGCGCCCGAGCGGCGATAGCGCCGCTCGAACACGGTGGACAGAAGATCCGCCAGCAGGGTCATACTGCTGCTCCCATCACCAGGTCAGGCAACCAGGTGGCCAGACCGGGGAACAGGCACAGCAGGACAATCGCGATCACCATGCAGGCCACGAAGGGGAGAGAGCCTGTCAGAATGGTCTTCAGCGAGATGTCGGGCGCGATGCCGTTGATCACATAGAGGTTCAGGCCGACAGGAGGCGAGATCAGACCAATCTCCATGTTGATGGTCAGCACAACCGCGAACCAGATCGGATCGAAGCCAGCGGTGGTGATGATCGGCAGCAGGATCGGTGCCGCCATCAGGATCACCGCAACCGGCGGCAGGAAGAACCCGGCGATCAGCAGGAACACGTTGACCGCGCCCATCAGAACCCAGCGGTTCACGTCCAGCGTACCGATCCACTCGGCTATAGCCTGCGTGATGAACAGCGAGCTGAGCATGTACGAGAACACACCGGCGGCTGCGATGATGAACAGGATCATCACGCTTTCCTTGGTGCTGTCGCGCAGCACGACCCAGATGTCCTTGGGGTTCCACAGCTTGTAGATGATCATCGCGATCAGCAGACACAGCAGGGCACCAACAGCGGCAGTTTCCGACGGCGTGGCGATGCCGCCATACATGGCATAAAGCACACCCAGAATGATGCCGAGGAAGGGCAGCACGCGGGGCAGGATCTCGAACCGTTCGGCCCAGGTATAGCTGCCCGAACCCAGACGGGTCGCATCACCGGAATTCCAGGTCGAATACAGCGACCAGGCCATGAACAGACCCACCAGCATCAGACCCGGGATCACACCGGCCAGGAACAGACGACCGATCGAGGTTTCGGTGGCGATGCCGTAGACGATCATGGTGACCGACGGCGGGATCAGGATGCCCAGCGTACCGCCTGCGGCGATCGAACCGGCAGCAACACCGTCGGGATAGCCACGCTTGCGCATCTCGGGGATGCCCATCTTGCCGATAGCGGCACAGGTGGCGGGCGACGAACCCGACATGGCGGCAAACAGCGCGCAGGCACCAAGGTTCGAGACAACCAGACCGCCCGGAATGCGGGTCAACCAGCGTTCAAGTGCTTCGTAGAGGTCGGCCCCGGCCCTTGTCGAGGCGATTGATGAACCCATGATGATGAACATCGGGATCGATAGAAGGGCAAAGTTATCAAGCTTGCCGAACAGAATCTCCGGCATCAGTTCCAGTGAACGGGGGCCGTCGAAGATGATCAGGAACCCGGCCGAAACGATCAGCAGACCGATGGCGACCGATACGCCCGAGAACAGAACAAGAATGGTGGCGATGGCGACGATAGCGCCGAGCAGAAGGGGATCCATCGGCCTTACTCCAGACCAAAGGGTTTATCGATGCCGAGCAGGACGGCGACGAGGTCGGCGATCAGCTGCAACAGCAGCAGGCCAAAGCCAACCGGGATGGCAAGATAGGGAATCCACAGGCGCACGCCCCAAACGGTGTCGGATTTCCAGCCGCGCTCCCACGCGAAATGCCAGTATTCGTAACCGTAGAACAGCATGATCGAGACGATGATGATGGACAGAACCGAAGTCAGGATCGCCATGAAGAACCGGGCGCGCGGCGCCAGCGAGATCGGGATCAGGTCCACGTTTACGTGACCACGCAGGCGCTGCACGTAAGGCAAACCAACCAGGGTGGCGGCGATGACCAGATAGATGACCGCTTCGGTCTGCCAGATGGTTGAACCATTCAGGACAAAGCGCACGATAATCATCTGGCAGGTGATGGCGACAGCGGCAACGATCATGCCTGCGGAACACCAGCCCGCCAGAGATGAAAGTGCGGCAACAAAGCGAAGGAAAGGATTGTTCCCGGTATGGGAAGCAACGGCAGAGCTATGACCAGCCATTTGCGCCTCCTGTGATTGAGATGCAATTAAGTCTGAAGATCAGAGAAATCAGAACGGGGATCAGGTGCCGGGCGGCGGCTAGGCCGCCCGTTAAGAGGGGGTCACTCGACCGCCAGAGCCTTGTCCAGCAGGTCCTGCCCGTCCGGAACCTCTTCCACGAAGGCTTTGTAGGAGGTTTCCATCGCCAGCGCGCGCCAGGCTTCGAAGTCTTCTGCGCTCATCTCGGCGATTTCAACACCGGCCTCTTCAAAGACCTTGGCCGAGTTGGCGTCCTGTTTCTTGGCTTCTTCCAGATAGAAGGCCTGCGCCTTTTCCGATGCGGCCAGCAGTGCGGCTTGCTGATCTTCGTTCAGCCCGTCGAAGGTGGATTTGTTCATCAGCAGCGGCTGATACATGAACCACAGCGCCACATCGCCCGCAGGGGTATAGCAGGCAACCTGCTCGTAGATGCGGTAGCTGACAAAGGACGAGGACGACGTGTTGGCCGCCTGCAGAACACCGGTCTGCATCGCGTTGTAGATTTCCGATGACGCCATCGATGCGATCGAAGCATCGGCACCGGCCAGCATCTGCTCGAACGACTTGCCCGCCGCGCGGGTCTGCAGGCCAGCAACGTCATCCGGGTTGGTGATGCACTTGTCCTTGCCGGCAAAGCCACCGGCCAGATAGCCGTGGACCAGAACCATCACGTCATCGTCGGCCATCTTTGTCTCGAGCGCTTCCATGAAGGGCGAGTCGGCCAGACGGGCGGCGTGATCGTGGTTTTTTACCAGACCGGGCATCAGGGTCAGGTTATAGGCAGGCTGCTGACCACCGGCATAGGACAGCGGCAGAACTGTCATATCCAGCTGACCACGGCTGAGCGGCTTGTACTGCTCGCGCGGTTTGAACAGCGACTTCGAGCCGAAAATCTTGATTTCCAGATCGACATCGGCAGCGGCGACCTCATCGGCGACCATCTGGGCGACCTGATGGCGGATGTCCTTGTTCGACCACTGATGCGACAAACGCAGTTCTTCTGCGGATGCCAGAGTACCTGCGGATGCAAGTGCAGCGGCAGCTACGGCTGTCTTGAGAATGGCTTTCATAATTTCCTCCCTGTTTCGACCCGGGCTGACCGGGGATAATGAAAATCATAAGGGCGTAATGTTTTTTTAGTCAAGTTTTTTGTATACAAGATTTGATTTCTTGAATTTTGATCAATTAGTGCGTAAACAATAATGTCATGGACCAACGCCTTGCCGATACCATCGCACAGGAACTGGAAGAGCTGATCTTTGACGGCACTTTTCCGGATGGGGATCGTCTGGACGAAGTCAGATTGGCGGAGCAGTTTGGCGTTTCCAGAACCCCACTTCGGGAAGCATTTCAGAGGCTTGCCTTATCGGGTCTGGTCGACCTCATCCCGCGTCGCGGAGCCTTTGTCCGGCAGCCCGGACCTGTTGAGCTGATGGAGATGTTCGAAGTCATGGCCGAACTCGAAGCCGTTTGCGGCCGACTGGCGGCTTTGCGCATTTCTCACGACGCGCTGAAGGACCTGACTGACGCCAACACCAGATGCCAGATGGCGGTCGATGCCGGTGATACGGATGCCTATTACCTCGAAAACGAACGGTTTCACCGAATCATATACAATCAGTCCGGCAATTCATTTCTGGAACAAGAAGCCTCCAAGCTGCACAGGCGGCTCAAACCTTTCCGACGGCAACAGCTTCGGTTTCGCGGTCGCATGGCCCAGTCAATGTCTGAGCATGAAAAAATCGTGCAGGCCCTTGAAAGTGGCGAACCCGAGGAAACGGCAAATGCACTGCGCGCCCATGTCACCGTGCAGGGGGAGAAATTCCACTACCTGATGGCTTCGTTGAAACAGACGTCAGAGTAATACACACCCCTACCCCACCTGTGGCGCAGTTGAAGTCAAAATCCGCTATAGCCTGACCTCGATTTACAACACCAGTTCAGGTGTGACTGCGCTACGCATCGGACGGTTGACCGAAATCCCGCGATGCCTGAAGCTTGCGATCAAACCGCCCCGGACCAATCCAGGCATTCAGGGGCGGAATCGTCAGCCGGGCTGAGCGGGAGGGGAAATGCAACTGTCTGACCAAGACACCAGCAACTTGAAGCCAGATATACCTATAGAGACGCGGCGGAACTGGCAAAGCATTGTCGACCTCATTGCAAATCTGGCTGATGTTCCCGCCAGCCTTGTAATGATAACCAACGCGCCAGAGCATTCGGTATATCTGCGCAACCCATCCGACACACACCCATATAAAGAGGGCCTTACATTTACGCTCAACGAAAAGCTCTATTGCGATTCCGTTATCCGAAACGGAGAGCTTGTCGTCGAAGACGCCTGCGCTGACCCCCGATGGGCCGACAATGACGATCTGGAACACGGGATGAGTTTTTACATTGGGTATCCGTTGCGGTGGCCCGATCAGTCGATCTTCGGAACGATCTGTGTGCTGGATCGTCGCAAGAACCCGCGTGCGCTGAAGTTTCGCCGGGGTCTGGAAGAATTCGCACGCGTTATCGAGGCGGACCTGTCTCTTCTGGTCGAGATCGAACGGCGCAAGCAACTTGAGAAGGCGCTGAAGGACACGCTCGAGAATACAGAGCGGCGCGTCTTGAACAGAACTCGGGACCTCGAGGAATCCAACGCTGCGTTGAAGGTCCTGTTGCGCCGGGTTGAACGATCGCGCGATGAATATGACGCGCATTTTGTGGCCCAGATCAAGGGTATGGTACTGCCTGCTTTGACGAAATTGCGTGCGAGGGTTGAAGATGACCCGACGGCCAAAAGCTATGTGCAAATGGTTGAAACCAATCTGGGCCAGATTACAGCAGACATGTCCGGACATTTGCTAACAGTGTTCGAGCAACTGACGCCTTCGGAGCAGGATGTCGCGCAGCTGATCATTCAAGGGCATTCAACCAAGGATATTGCGCGCGTGCTGTCGCGGGGGTACAGCACGATTGAATTTCATCGCAACAACATTCGGGACAAGTTGGGGTTGCGGAAATCGGGTAAAAACCTTCGAACCGAACTGATGGCGTTGCGCTAATTACCATGGGGTAAACCCCCATGTTTTACCCATGGTTTTCCAATGCTCGGGAATTCCGTTCCAATGCTAGCCTTTTTGCGAACACCAAAAATGGTGTCGGCAAGGGAGGACTCCATGGACAAAAAAGAAGACCTGAACCTGCAACCTACGCTCAAGAACGGAAATACAGACGATCTGGCCCCTGGCTTGTCGCGTCGTTCGTTCTTTATGGCAGCTGGTGCAGCCGGTGTCGGTGGCGCGGCAAGCCTGCTCAGCACAACGTCAGCCAAGGCGCAGTCGACGGACTGGACGCAGCCGGGCAACAACAACCATGTCATTGACCTGCAATCGACCACCGGTCGGGCGGTGGACGGTGCCGTTGGCGTTGATTTCTACGGGCATTGCGCCATCAAGATCACCTCGCCCGGGGGCGCGACCGTGCTGTTCGATCCTTGGCGCGACGATCCGTCGGGAGCCTGGGGCCTGTGGTTCAAGAACGAGTTCCCGGAAACTCCGGTAGACATCTGCATGTCCACTCACACGCATTTTGATCACGACGCCATTCATCGGCCTGTCTCGACAATGGTCCTGGATCGCATGGTTGGCAATTTCGAGTTTGCGGATCTGAAGATCACGGGCTTTGCAGACAAGCATGTCTGCCGTGCCCCTGGTTGGTATGACTGGACCAACGCCTTGGGCGAATTCGGCGTAAATGCCTGCCCACCGGACAATGTCAGCCACATGGACATGGTCGTTTATCTTGTCGAGACCGGTGGAATTCGCACCTTGATCTGGGGCGACAACCGGCACAATCCCCCGCAGGAATTCTGGGACGCAATCGGGCGTGTGGACGTGTTGACCTTACCTGTGGACGGGTCACAGCACATTCTCGACTACCAGCAGGGCAACGACATCGTCGAGCGGCTCAATCCCAACATCGTCATCCCCACTCATTATCTGAGTGAGACTACGTCCTATACGCTCACAACGCTTCAGGATGCAGATGAATGGGTTAAAGCTCAGCAGAGTTACAAGATGCTTGACAGTGCATCGCTGCAACTCGAAGCTGGTGAAGTAAAGGGAATGTCCAAGGAGTTTCTCTACTTCGGAAACCATGCACAGACCACCTAAGCAAACAAACGGCCTGAACCGTGCCATCGCCGATGGAGGCTACGGTTCTGGCCAGAACGAGCCCGCCGTGACGGACCGGAACGACGGGCTTGATCGGGCAGTCACACAGCGCTCGACCGCGACGATCTTGAATACGATTACCGTAGATCGCCTAAAGCCACTTGGCGTTCGCGATCAGATTCACGCGGGCATCGCCGATCTGATCGCGAACGGCTATCTACGCAAGAACGTGAAACTACCCTCTTGCCGGGCGCTGGCCCGTGACCTCAATGTATCCATCAATTCCGTGCTGGGCGCGTATTCCAAGCTCATGGATGACGGGGCGATCCTGTCCAAGCCGAAATCGGGTTATTTCGTCGCCCTTGAAGTCAACCGCATGGAGCCGCCGAGCTCGGCCAAGGACGATGTTAAATCGCCCAACATAGTAGAACGCATAACACGCCGCCGTCTGCCATCGACTGCGGGATGTATCTCGCGCCCCTCGGACTGGCCGAATTATACCTATCCCTTCGTCTGCAACCAAATCGCGTCCAGTAAATTTCCCCTGTCGGAATGGCGAGAATGTACACGATTGGCGCTGAATTCCCGCGATCTCAGCCGTTGGACCAGCGACAACGAATATCTCGATTGCGAGACGTTTCTGGAACAGATCTGTTCCCGGCTATTGCCCATGCGGGGCATCTCAGCCCAGCCTGAAAACGTTCTTGTTACAATGGGTGCGCAACAGGCCATCTTCGTCGTAGCCACACTATTGCGTGGTTTTGGCCGCGTCGTGGCCATGGAGGACCCGGGCTATACCGACGCCCGCAACATCTTTGAACAAACCTTTGACGAGGTCCGCTATATTCCCGTCGACCGCGAAGGGCTGGTTGTCGACGAACGGCTCGCCGGATGTGACCTTGTATTTGTGACCCCCAGCCGACAACTGCCGACAGTCCTGTCGATGTCGGCGCGCCGACGGGCGCAGCTTCTCGAAAGCGCGGAACGAGAGGACTTTCTGATTATCGAAGACGACTACGAAGGCGATATGGACTTCAACTCCAAAAGCCTTCCCCCGCTCTACAGCGGTCATGCGCGGGGGCGCGTCATCTATACCGGCAGCCTGTCCAAAAGCCTCGCCCCGGGGTTGCGGTTGGGTTATCTGGTGGCTCAGGAAGAACTGGTGCGTGAAGCGCGCGCCATGCGTGGCATGATGATCAGGCACCCGCCCCACATCCTGCAACACACCGCGTCGCTTTTCCTGCGCTTTGGCTATCACGAGGGGCTTCGCTCGCGGCTGCATGAAACGTTCAGTCAGCGATGGTCTGTGGCATCGGCGCTAATCAATGACCTGTTTCCGGATTTCGAAGTCCGGCAGGAATTCGGCAGCACAAATTTCTTCTTCCGCAGTCGCGAGGGGCGGAAAGCAGCGCGTATCGCGGAATTTGCGCGCGGAAAAGGTGTGGTGATCGAGCCCTCAGAGCCTTGTTTTTCCACCGCACCCGGCGGCGATACAACTTTCAGATTGGGGGTTGCAGCAGTCGGAACCAACCTGATCGAACCCGGTCTGAAGGAACTGCGACAAGCAATTGATGCCGAGAAACTGAGCCAACGCCAGATCGATCCCTGACAACATCAAAAATCGCGTTGTGCAACGGCATCGAGCTTGTGCCAATTGATGACGGGAATCTGGCTGCCGATGCTGAGTACAATTTATCGGCGAAAGAGATTCCCGATGACCCCAAAACAGCGGGGAATTTGAATCATCGCCCATGAAGAAGAAACCGCAGCATCCTGCGATCGAAACCTTTCAGGCCCGTCAATCCTCGGATGATCGGGAGATTGAAAGGTGTCAAATAACGCAAGTTTCTGTTTGTTTTCAGTATTTTGTGAGGACACCAATCTGTATCCACGTTTTTTTTAATCTGTACCTTTCTCTTCTCGCAGGCTACTTGTTGTATCAATCACATAAACAAATGCTGGGCTGTGCGGCTTGGCGGGATCGGAGCCAAACAGACCTCAGCGCTTGCCAGACAACGCGCAAACAAGGGGCAACCAAGGCTTCACCTAGGGAGGAGCAATCATGTTTATGCGCGCGTTTGAGGCTGTGACAAATGTGGTTTCTGAAATCATGGGGCGCATCGGTTGGCTCCTGATCTTGTACTGCATGGTGTTCGGTGTGTCCGACGTTTTCATGCGGTATGTCTTGAATGCGCCCTCGCAGTGGATCGGGACGACCTTGCAGGCTGCAATGGTGCTGTTGGCCTGCGTTGGTGGTGTCTACGCCCTGCGCCATGACAGCTTCGTGAAGCTTGACCTCTTTTACGCCAATGCAAGCACGCGCAAGAAGGCAATTCTCGACGTGCTTACCGCGCCGGTCGCAATCCTGTTTCTGGTAGTCCTGATCTGGAAGGGATACGAGGCAGGCTCTCTTTCGATGATGCTGAACCAGTGGACACCTACTGCGGTTCCCATCCCGATTTATCCGATCAAGTTCGCAATCCCGGTCAGCGGCTTTCTGGTTCTGCTGATCGTTCTCAGGAAGCTGATCCGCGACCTTCAAACAATATTCGGGCAATCGGCGGGTTAACCCCGTCGCTCTTGTGGGACCGAATAATAACCACATCAACAAACACGAGCTCAACATAAAGGGAGGAGTTCCAAATGAAGATTGAAAGATCTATCAAAGCCACGCTTTGGGCGGGCGCACTCGCAGTCAGCGCAGGTGCCGCCGCCGCCGAAGGTCCGCCGGACGAGGTTACCGAGTGGGTTTTCCAGCCTGCCTTTGACCAAACCGATGCGGGCTGGGACAACGGCCTGATCCCATGGGTCGAAGCTGTCGAGGAAGCCACGCAAGGCACCGTCAAAATCCGTGTTGAGCCCGCAGGCGCGCTGGTCAGCGGCGCCGAGGCATTTGCTGCCGCGGCGGCGGGTCAGACAGACGGCTATGCCGGCTGGGGTTCGGTCTATGGCGGCGACATGCCCGAAGGCATGCTGGCATTCGGTATGGCCATGGGGGCCAACAACACCGAAGAAGCCTGGGAAGTGATGTGGGGCAACCCTGACTACCGCGTAGGCGACATCGTTCAGGCTGCGGCGAATGCCCGGAACTTGCATTGGGTTGGCTGGACCAACCAGGGTCCGAACGCGATGTTCACCAAGTTCCGCGTCGAAAAACTGGAAGACCTGGAAGGCCACAAGATGCGCGCCGGTGGCCCGCAGGCGATCTTCCATTCGACCATGGGTGGCGCGCCCGTGTCGATGAACGGTGGCGAAATCTATACAGCGATCAAGCTGGGTACGATCGAAGGCACCTACTGGGATACCGGCGGCATCGATGACATGTCGTTCCAGGAAGTGATTGACTATGCGATCATGCCTGGCTGGAACCCGGCCCAGCACCAGGAAATCTTTGTGAACCTGCAAAGCTGGAACGCTCTGACCGACTGGCAGCGCGAGCAAATCGACAGCGTTTTCAAAGACACCTACTTTGAAACCAGCCGTCTGCATGCGGAAGGCGTGGAAGAAGCGCTGCAAATCCTGCAGGATGCCGGCGGTGAAGTGATCTATCTGAGCGATGAGGAAGTCGCCCGGATGCGTGAGAAATCCATCGCAGAAGTCTGGCCGCAGGTTGCCGCTGCCTCGAAAGGCAACGCAGAAGGCGTTGAAATCTACAAGCGGTTCCTGGCCGACAAGGCCGCTTCGAACTAAGCAAACCAATTGCGGCGCGTGACTGGTAAACGGTCAAGCGCCGCACCATTGGCCCCATTCCCGGGGCCAATCCATCCCCTTCAGAGATAAGACGTACACAGGTCGGGACATCAGGATCACGACGCGCCTCATGACCCTCTGGTGCCAATGGTAAGGAAAACGAAATGAGCCTAGAACTCATCACATTACTTTATTTTCTTGTTCTTTTTGGCATCTTGTTCATGGGCTTGCCGGTTGCGTTTGGCCTGGGTGGAACAGCCGTCATGTTTGCGATGCTGATCGAACCACGCGCCCTGCTGGCCGTGCCGAGCGCATTCTACTCTACCCCGTGGAGCTCGATCCTTGTGACGGTCCCTCTGTTCCTGTTCATGGGGTCGCTCATACGATTTTCCGGCATAGCCGAGGCCGCTTATGACGCGGTCTACAAGCTGATCGGGCATGTCCATGGCGGGTTGGCCATGGGGACCGTTCAGGTCTGTACCGTTTTCGCAGCCATCACCGGTATAACACCCCCGGCAACCACTACGATGGGACAGATCGCCTACCCTTCGATGATGCGGTACAAGTATGACCGCAAGATCGCCATCGGCTGTATTGCCGCGGGCGGCGCACTGGGTGCCCTGATCCCGCCAAGCGTTCCGTTCATCTTCTACGGTCTGCTGGCCAAGGTCTCGATCGGTGATTTGTTCATGGCCGGTTTGATGCCGGGCCTCATGCTGGCGACGTTCTACACGATCTATATCGGCGTCCGTTGCCGTATTCAGCCAGAGCTGGGCCCTGCCCTGCCCGCAGATCAGAAGTTTACAGCGCGGGAAAAAGTTGGCGCTGTGCTGAGCATCTGGCCCTTCGCTCTGCTGATCGTTGTTGTGCTGGGTGTCATCTGGGGCGGCATCGCCACCCCGGCCGAAGCGGCAGCCTTTGGTGCCGCAGGCGCATTCATCATCAACTTCATCTATGGCAAACTGACCAAAGAGGTTCTGGTTGAATCTCTGGTTTCCACGGTCAAGCTCAGCGGTATGGGTCTATGGATCCTGATCGGTGCCACGATCTACCTTAATGTGTTCAACACGCTGGGCAGTCAGGATCTGTTGACGAACCTGGTTCTGTCCATGCCTGGCGGGGCGACCGGCATCCTGCTGATGATGATGCTGATCATCCTGATTTTGGGCATGGTGATGGACGACTGGGCCATTATCCTGTTGTGCACTCCGCTGTTCATTCCGATCGTGGATGAGCTGGGGATCGACAAACTGTGGTTCGGCGCGCTGTTCATCGTGAACATCCAGATCGCCTATCTCACACCACCGTTCGGTTTCGTTCTGTTCTGGATCAAAGGGGTGCTGCCCAAGGACGTCAGCATGGGCGATGTCTACAACTCGGTTGGCCCCTTCGTGGTGTTGCAGTTCGTCGGCCTCACGTTGATCTTTATCTTCCCGGAAATCGCAACCTGGTTGCCCAACGCGCTGAAGTAGAAGGCTAAATCAGATGTTCAATCACATACTTGTTCCCGTCGCGCCAGGACATGGTTCGGAATACGGCCCCGCAATTGCTGCAGCACAAAAACTGCTGAACGAAGGTGGTCGGATTTCCGTGTTGTCCATTCTGGAAGAGTTGCCGTCTTACATCGGCTCGTACTTCCCTGAAGACCAGATGCAGAAGAGCATTGATGGGGTCTCGGACGACCTGCGCAAAGAACTTGGCTCGGAAGAGGTTGAGATCCATGTGGTCGCAGGTCATTCCACCAACACGATTCTGAGCTGGCAGAAGAAGCACAAACCCGATTGCGTTGTAGTCTTCTCGCACCGCCCGGGGTTTTCAGATCTGTTTCTCGGCTCCACGGCTGCGCGTGTTGTGCGGCATGCCAACTGCAGCGTGGTGGTCCTTCGCTAACCTGAACACCGAGGCGTTAACCTCAGATGTGACATTATTTGGGGCGTCGCGTTTCTGCGGCGCCCCAAGTGGTAGTTTAAGGCACTTCATCTCGCGAATGCGACAGCGTCATTGGCACCAGCCCAGAGACACCCGCGATTGTAACAGACATTCAATCCTTACCGCCATTTTGATCCTTGACCATTTTATGCGCGCAACGTTATCTGCCTGCGATGGTTCTCAACGGCATTGAGTCGGCGAGATGAAATGGGAACGCGGTGCGGTGCCGATCTAGGCCACCAATTCCGTGACTGCCCCCGCAACTGTAAGCGGAGAGCGACCCCGAAAAAACCACTGGGCCCCCGAAGCGGGGAAGCCTGGGAAGGTTCGGGGTAGCGATGATCCGCAAGTCAGGAGACCTGCCATCCGAATATTAACTGAACCGGGCGGGGTGTCCCGGAGGGAGAGATAAATGTTTGAAGCGCTAGCCGCTGACCTACATCATCGTTCTGCCACGACCCCGTCTCAGCGGAGGCGGCGATGCGTCGGACAATCGATACTCAACATCATGGGCTAGACCCAAATGGCCGCTCTGGCCAAAACCGCATCGCGTATTTGGTACAACCGAAAGCGTGCACGTCATGAGCCGCGGTGACTCCGGCGGGCGATCGCTGAAAATGCGCGGGTTCTGTCTGACGAATATGAGCATCGCATCCTTGATCGGTTGCGCCCTGATTGCGGCCGCAATCCTCTGGCTTTGCATTCTGGCGGTGCTTTGATGTCGGCGGTGCTGGAAATCCGCAATCTGGCGCTCGGGTACCCGGGACTTACGCTGTTTCGTGGCCTGTCGATGGATATCGAGCGCGGGTCGACGCTGGCCGTGCTGGGTGCCAATGGCTCGGGCAAAAGCACGTTTATAAAGATGTTGATGGGCCTGATGGACCCATTGGCGGGCAAACTGACTTGGCCCGGCGGAACACCGCGCGAGATCGGGTATCTTGCGCAGATGACCGAGTTTGACCGGCGTTTCCCAATCCGGGTCCGCGATCTGGCGGCGATGGGGGCCTGGAAAGGGTTCGGCCTGCGCGGACGTCTGGATCGTGACACCAAGGCGCGGGTTGATGCGGCGCTGGATGCAGCCGGGGTCCTGAACATTGCAGACCGGTCGCTGCACACGTTGTCGGGGGGCCAGTTGCAGCGTGCACTGTTTGCCCGTGTGATCATGCAGGACGCGCCCATGATCTTGTTGGATGAGCCTTTTGCCGCCGTCGATCAGAGCACCGAGGCTCATCTGCTGACGCTGATCGATCGCTGGCGCGAGGAAGGGCGTGCGGTGGTTCTTGTCGTGCATGATCTTTCTTCGGTTCTTGACCATTGCAGCCATGCGCTGCTGCTGGGCGGTGAGACTGCAAGCTATGGGCCGGTTGACACGGTTCTGACGCCTGACCGCCTTGTCGCGCAGAATTATCTTTCCGCAAGCCAAGTGTCCTGGATGTTCCGAGGCGTGCAGTCCGGAGGCAGTCATGCTTGATATCCTATCTGAGATGTGGAGCTTCGCCTTCATGCGCCGTGCCTTCGTGGCAACCACGGTGCTGTCCGCATCTGTCGCTCCGGTTGGGGCCTTTCTGGTTCTGCGCCGCTTGTCGCTTGCCGGAGAGGCCATGGCCCATGCCATCACGCCCGGCGTTGTCATCGGCTTCGTGACAGCGGGGCTGTCGGTCTTTTCGCTGCTGATCGGAGGGCTGATCGCCGGGGTCGGCGTGGCCATCCTGACGGCGTTTCTGGCCCGCAAAACAATCCTGCGCAGCGATGCCAGCCTGGCCTCACTTTATCTGATCGCCCTGGCGGTCGGTATATTCATCCTGTCGGCCGCGGGCTCTGCGGTGCCACTCAAGAGCTTTCTGTTCGGGTCGATCCTGGGGATCGACGATGCCTCGATGATCCTGGTCGGGTCTGTCGCGACATTCACGCTGATGTCTTTTGCTGTGCTTCTGCGACCGCTGATCGTCAGCACTTGCGATCCCGTGTTCTTCGAGGCCCAGACGAAACGCCCATGGCTTATCGAACAGGCCTTTATGTTGTTGCTGGTTTTGAACCTGCTCGCTGCATTCAAGACTCTGGGCACATTGATGGCTGTGGGCCTGATGATCCTGCCCGCGACATCGGCGCGATACTGGTCCAGCACCATCACCGGACAACTGGGCCTTGGCTTTCTGTTTGCACTGGGAAGCTGCTGGGTCGGGCTGACCTTGTCCTATCTGTTCCCCGCAACACCTTCCGGCCCTGCCATCGTGCTGACCGCCGGCGCGTTCTTCATGATCTCGGCCCTCTTGGGACCCCTCGGATTCGGCGGGCGACTGCGCAAGCCGTCCGACCAAACAAACGCCTCCTTGTCACAATCCTCAGCAGAAGAGAGACCTCAATGACCTTTTGCAAATCCATCTCCGCCGGGTTGGCTTCGGCCTTTCTTGCGCTGTCCAGCCTGCCCGCCGCTGCGGACGAGTTGAACATCGTCGCCAGCTTCTCGATCCTGGGCGATATGGTCGAACAGGTCGTGGGTGACCATGCGAATGTCACCACCATCGTTGGCCCCGATGCCGATGCTCATGTCTATCAGCCTTCCGTTGAAGACGCGAAAGCGGTGGCTCAGGCAGATCTGATCTTCGTCAATGGTCTGGGTTTCGAAACCTGGTCGGATACCTTGATCGCCGAATCCGGAACAGAAGCTTCGGTATTCGTCACCACCGAAGGCGTCATCCCCGTCAAGGTTGACGGCGCAATCGACCCCCACGCCTGGAATGCGCTGACCAATGGCGTGATCTATGTCCAGAACATTACCGCCGTGATGTCCGAGGCGATGCCGGATCGCGCAGATGACTTCGCCGCCAATGCCGAGGCCTATATTGCCGAGCTGACAAAGCTGGACAGCGAGACCAAAGCGAAACTGGCCGAACTGCCAGCTGATCGCCGCACAGTCGTAACGGCGCATGATGCGTTCGGGTATCTGGCGGATGCCTACGGCCTGAACTTTATCGCGCCGGTCGGGATCGACACCGAAGCCGAACCTTCGGCGCAAGAACTTGCCACGCTGATCACACAGCTACGCGACGAAAAGGTCGCTGCCCTGTTTGTTGAAAACATCACCAGCCCGGCACTGGTAAAGCAGATTTCGGATGAAACCGGGATCGAGATCGGAGGACGCCTGTACTCTGACGCGCTGTCCGAGCGCGGCGGCCCCGCCACAAGCTATCTGGCAATGTTCCAGCACAACCTTGGCACGTTGTTGCAGGCACTTGAGCCCAAAGGCGAGAGCTGATTTGAAATACAAGCGGGATGCGTTGATGGCGCATCCCGCATCAGGCTCGAAAGAACCAGAGCCGCCAAAAGCCTGTATTTTAGACTTTCTGATAGTATAACTCTCATGTTTTACTGGTGATCCGCCCGTCACCACGAAAGCACCCCAAATGCCGCGCCAGACTGCCCCCAAGGATCTCAGCCTCAAGTGGCTGGAATTGTTTCAGATTTGCGCCCAGAAGGGTTCGCTTCAGGCAGCGGCGAAGGAAACCGGGCTGACGATCAGCACGATCTCGCACCATTTGCGCAATCTCGAGGATCATTTGGGTGTCGCGCTGTTCAATCACGCGCGCAGGCCGATGGTGCTGACGCCAAAAGGCCATGCGTTTTTGCGCAATATCGACGATGCGTTGCATCTGATCCGAAAGGCCAAAGCCGAAGCCTCGGCCGGCAGCATTGCCGAGGCCAGCTATCTGCGCTTTGGCACGATCGAGGATTTCGACAGCGATATCATACCCGAGCTGGCGGTGTATCTGTCCACCAATATGCCCACCTGCGATTTTCTCTATCACACGGATTCCAGCCACGCGATTATCGAGATGTTGCGTGACCGGCAGCTGGATGTGGGGATATCAACCACGCCCACAGAAAAGATGCCCGATCTTCAGGATCGCCCGCTTTTGCGCGATCCGTTCGTCATCGTGCTGCCAAAGGTAAGTGACGAGTCGCTGACCGATATCGTTGAAGGGCGTACCAAATTGCCGTTTCTGCGATTTTCCAGCACGCTGATCATCGCGCGACAAATTGAATCACAGCTGCGCCGGATGGGTTTTTCCCCCGCTCACAAGTTTGAATGCAGCAACAACCAGACCCTGATGTCCATGGTCTCGGCCGGGGCTGGGTGGACCATCACGACACCCCTGTTGTTCTCACGCGCCAAGAGGTTTCAGCCAAAGCTGAAAATGCATCCTTTCCCGGGAAAGAGCTTTTCACGCACGCTTGCGCTCGTCGCGACACCCGATTGTTCCCGGTCGGTGATCGAGCTGGTCGACACCAAAACCCGGATTTTGATCCGGGACCGCATTCTTGCACCGCTTCATGCGGACTACCCGTGGCTGAGTGATCGTTTCGATTTGGTCGAGTAGCCCGGCGTCGTTCAAAGGATATTGAATCGCTGCCGGATCATCCGATCCTGTTCCGGTGTCAGATAGTTTGGCCGGTGGTCCCGCAAGATTTCCTGCACCTTCCGGCGTGCACGGGACCGCGCATCAAGTGCACCATTCTCGGCCCAGGTCCGGGGCTCATCCCGGTCCGCCAGAGATGGATAGAAATAGTCCCGTTCCATCGCGGCAAAGGTGTGTTGACCGCCCAGAAAATGCCCTTCACCCAGAACCGCCTCGCAAATGGCGTCGAAGCCCAGATTGTCCTCGGTCACCTCGACCCCTCGCAGGGCGCGATAGGTGTTCGAGTGCATCTCGTCATCCAGAACAAAGCCTTCGAAACTGGCCCCCAACAGAGACGCTGTCATGCCCGAGCTTTCGTAGATCAGATTGCCCCCCGCCAGCGCAGCCGCCATCGAGGTCAGCCCCTTCTCGACCCCGTATTGCGCATCAATGGCCTTGGCGTCGGTCATCGAACAGGCCACACCTGACGGCAGCCCCAGCCAGTTCGACAACTGCGCCGAAGCCGCGTTCAACACCGCCGTCTCGCCACTGCCGCCCGAAAACGCGCCTGTGCGCAGGTCGATCACCAGCGGCCAGTTCGAAAACACCATCGGAAATCCGGGCTGGATGGCATGGACCATCACCAGACTGGCCAGTGTTTCGGCAAGTGACTGGGCCAGAAACCCGGCCAATGTCGCGGGCGCGGTTGCCCCGGCCTGCGCGGCAGTAATGCAGGACATCGGGATATTGTGTTCGATACAGGCATAGACGACATCCACCGCATCCTCGCCATAGCGCATCGGCGAAATCACTGGGCTTATATGCGCCTTCATGAAGGGCCGCTTCGAGAACTCACCCGGACCACCGGCAGCGATATCCAGCATCTCGACTATAGGAGCGACGTTCTCGGCCAAAGTGAATGAGGTCGCTGTGGGTTTTGTGGTGTTCTTGATCAGAGCGTATGCCGTGTTCACATCCAGATCGAATGTCTCGGGCACGTCAGTTGCAACGCAACACCGGGTGAACCAGCTGACATTGGCCAGCACATCCTGCAGCCGGGTGAAATCGTGCAAATCACGCAGGGTCGAAGGACGATAAAGACCCGTTTCCAGATCAAGTGTCTGAACTGCGGCCCCCCCTGTTCCGAAATGCACACGGTTGCCACCCACTTCGATCGAACGGGCCTCATCCCGCCCGTACAAAACAAAGGTCTTGGCCGCCTGATCGATGGCCTGTTCGACAAGCTGCGGCGGGAAGGTCACCCTACCCTCGCCCGAGTCGCGCGCGCCGATGGCCAGCAGATCGGCATGCAGCCGCGCCGGCACTTCGCCCATTCCCAATCTGTCGAGCAGATCGAGGGCCGTCGAATAAATGCGTTCCAGCTCAGCCTCGGTAAGCGGTTTGTAACTGCCGCCCGGCTGTCCGGGTGGGCACGGGTCAAGCGCCGGTTTTTCAGCCCGTTGTGCCAGTCGGCCCTTCCGGCCCGCCCGCTTCCCTTGGCGCGCTTCCATGTCCGCCCTTTCGCCCGTTTTTAGTGACCGCATACAACAAGGTCTTGGCCCGTGGGTTCAACGCAAGTCGCATTATTGTCAATATTTCTAATTTCTCTTTCGATATTTTGATTACTGTTACGCAATACCTTGCAAACCCTTGATGCAACCAGACTAATCCCGACAAACCAGCCGGAGGGTCCCTGCATGAAATCGCGCACCAAGGTGGTCGTCATCGGAGGCGGTATCGCCGGTTGTTCAACGCTCTATCACCTGACCCGCGAAGGCTGGAGCGACGTTGTGCTGGTCGAACGCAATGAGCTGACCAGCGGCACCACCTGGCATTCTGCTGCACAGGTGACCAATTTCGGCATGAACCAGACCATGGTCGGGCTCAAGACCCACTCGATCAACCTGTACAAGGAACTGGCCGAGGACCCGGACTATCCGATCAACTATCATCATGGCGATGGCGGTATCCGTCTGGCCAATACGCCGGAACAGATGCAGGGCTATCGCCACTTCGCCTCGATGGCGCGCGGGATGGATGTGCATTTCGAAGTGATCGATGCCGAGGAATGCGCGCGCCGGCATCCGTTGATCTCGACCGAAAACCTGCTGGGCGGGCTCTGGGACCCGCTGGACGGCGATATTGACCCGGCGCAGTTGTGTCAGGCTCTGGCCCGCCGCACCCGCAAAGCCGGGGCCGAAGTGTATCGGAACACGCCTGTCACCGGGCTGACCCAGCATAAGGACGACACATGGACCGTTCACACCGAACATGGTGACATTGACTGCGATATCGTGGTCAACGCCTGCGGATATCGTGTGAACGAGGTCGGCGCGATGATGGGTGTGCATCACCCTATCGCCTCGATGGAACATCAATATTTTCTGACCGAAGAGATCCCCGCCATCCGCGAGGCGGGTCACCGCATGCCGCTGCTGCGCTGCCCAATCAGCGACTACTACTGCCGACAGGAGAAGAACGGACTACTGGTCGGGTTTTATGAGCAAGACTGCAAAACCTGGGGCATGGACGGGATCGACCCGAACTTTGTAAACGCGCTCTGCCCCGATGATCTGGACCGCGTAACAGATGTGCTGGAGGGCGCTTTCGCCCGAATGCCCGCGCTGATGGAGGTGGGCATTCACACCGTCGTCAACGGCCCCATCACTTACACGATTGACGGCGCGCCTCTGGTTGGCCCGATCCCCGGCAAACGCAACGCCTTCTGCATCATCGGTCTGCGCGCCGGGTTGGGCGAAGGTGGCGGCCACGGCTGGCTGCTGGCGCAGCAGATTGTTCATGGCGAAGCTTGCTATGACACCTGGTGCCTCGACCCGCGCCGGTTCACCGGCCATGCGAATGTGGAGCTGACCGCACTGAAGGCGATCGAGGATTATCAGAACGAATTCCGCTTTCATTTCCCTCATGAACACCGCCCTGCGGGTCGCCCGGCCAAGACCACTCCGCTGACACCGGTACTGGCCGCCGAAGGGGCCGAATTTACCGTTGTAAGTGGATGGGAGCGGGTCGATTACATCAAGCCCTCGGGCGAATTTCACCCCTCACTGAGCTTCGGTTTCGATGAGGCTTTCGATCTGATCGCAGCCGAAATTCAGAACGTTCAGACCAATGTCGGCCTGGCCGAAGTGAACGGTTTCAACCGCATTGAGGTCACGGGCGCAGACCGTCACGCGTTTCTTGACCGGATGTTCTGCGGGCCGGTGACCAAGCGCGATGGGCGCGTGGGCCTTGGCTATCTGCTCAACCATCACGGCATGGTCAAGGCCGAGGCCACCATCGCCAACCTGCCCGCCAGTGATCGCGGACCGGCACGGGTTTGGTACGGGTCTGCAGCGGCCAGTGAGTATCACGATATGGACTGGTTGCGGGCGCATCTGCGTGACGATGAGGATGTGCAACTGAACTCATTGACCAACGATCAGACGATTTTGGTCCTCGCAGGACCAAAGGCGCGCGACGTGTTGTCGGCCTGCGCGCGCGGCGACTGGTCGCGCGATGCTTTCCCTTGGCTTTCCTTGCGCGAGTGTTTTGTCGGCATCGCCCCGGCCACGGTTTTGAACATCAGCTTCTCGGGCGAACTGGCCTATGAGATCCACGTTCCGAACAACGCGCTTTATGCTGCCTACCTGGCCCTGCGACAGGCCGGAGACGCGCATGGGCTAAAGCTGTTTGGCGCGCGCGCGGTCGACTCGATGCGGATGGAAAAGGGCTTTTTGCACTGGAAGGCCGATCTGCTGACCGAATTCGACCCATTCGAAACCGGGCTGGACCGGTTTGTGAAGCTGGACAAAGGCGATTTCGTTGGCCGGGAGGCGTTGATAAAACTCCAGGCGGAGGGCGCCCGCAAAAAAATTGTCAACCTGAAGATCAATACGACGAAGGCCCCCGCGCATGGTGGTGCGTCCTTGATGTCAGCAGGCAAAGTCGTGGGCACAATCACGTCAGGGGACTGGGGACATCGCACCGGGCTGAACCTTGCCTACGGTTTCGTCGAACCGGATCTCTCAGCCCCCGGAAGCCGGATGCAGCTTGACCTGTGCGGCGAGATGGTCGAGGCCGAGGTAATTGCCCCCTCACCCTATGATCCGGAATTCGCGCGGATGCGCGCCTGACTCTGACCGCTGTTTCGATAGGCGGTCGGTGTCAGCCCGAATTCAGACCGAAACGCCCGCGTCATAGCGCTTGCGTTTTCATATCCGCAGCGGCTGGCGATCTCGGCCACCGATTGCTGGGTCTCGGCCGCCAGCTTGCGTGCCAGATTCAGACGCAAACGACGATAGAGCGCCTGCGGGGTCGTTCCCAGTTCAGCCTGCACCCGTATTTCGATCTTCTTCTGTGAACAGCCCAGTTGCCGCGCGATGTCCGTGATCTGTACCGGCGTCTCCAACGCGTTTTGCATGACGTTCAGAACTCTGTTGACAAGACTGTCTTCGGAATTCATCGGCAGCGCCGCGGTGCCCGGCTCACTGCGGTTCATCAACAGATGGGCAACTTCCATCGACAAAAGCGGGCCGTGATCCGCCTGAATCAGCGCTGTTGCCAGATCATATGCCGCCATCGCGCCGGAACAGGTGATCCTGTTGCGATCGATCACAAAGCGTTCCTGAACCGCGTCAATCTCTGGAAAAGCCTCCTCGAACCGCGAAAGCTCATCCCAATGGATTGTCGCGCGGCTCCCTTCCAACAGACCTGCGTGGGCGAGCAACCAACTGCCTGTGTCCAGACCGGCCAGCACTGCGTGCCGTGTCGCGGCCCGACGCAGCGCGCGCGCAGTTTCGGGCACTGCAAGGTCAAGGTATCCGTAGGACGGCATCACAACCAGCGCATCGCCGGTCTCAACCCCCAGCGCCCCATCCGGCGTCACCCGCAACCCGCTGGAACTCTGAACCGGCGCACCATCCATCGAATAGAATCGCCACGTATAAAGCGACTGCCCAGCTAGTGTATTTGCCGCGCGCAGCGGTTCGACGAAACTGGCCAGACAGTGGTTCGAAAACCCGTCAAACAGCAGAATGTTATATCTCTGTATCAAGTTTTTCTAACTCCGCATGAATTCTTACGATTACTGCATGTCATGAGATCAGGCAATCTCGTTTCATCGGGAACCAGAAATCAAGGGAACACGCGCCATGCAGTTTGGATTGTCCGAAGAACAGGAAATGATCGTCTCGACGGTTCGCAGCTTTGTCGAAAACGAAATCTATCCGCATGAGGCCGAGGTCGAACGCACCGGTCAAGTCCCGCATGAGTTGGGCGAGCAGATCAAACAGAAGTGCATCGATCTGGGATTCTACGCCTGCAACTTCCCGGAGGAGGTTGGCGGCGCCGGCCTGTCGCATCTCGATTTCACTCTGGTCGAGCGCGAACTGGGTCGCGGCTCGATGGCGTTGACTCATTTCTTCGGTCGTCCGCAGAACATCCTGATGGCGTGCAATGATGAACAGCGCGAACGCTATCTTCTGCCCGCTGTGCGCGGCGAAAAGATGGACGCGCTGGCGATGACGGAACCGGATGCGGGTTCGGATGTGCGCGGCATGAAGTGCCAGGCCGTGCGCGATGGCAGTGACTGGGTCATCAATGGCTCAAAACACTTCATTTCGGGGGCCGAACACGCGGATTTCTTCATCGTGTTCATTGCAACCGGAGTAGACGAGACCCCGAAAGGCCCCAAAAAACGCATCACCACCTTCCTTGTGGATCGCGGCACACCCGGGTTCGAGGTGCGAGACGGGTACAACTCGGTCAGCCACAAGGGCTATAAAAACTACATCCTGTATTTCGACAATTGCCGCCTGCCCGACGCGCAGGTTCTGGGCGAGGTCGATGGCGGCTTTGCTGTCATGAACGAGTGGCTCTATGCGACCCGGCTGACGGTTGCGGCCTTCTCAGTCGGGCGTGCGCGGCGCTGCTTTGACTATGCGCTGAACTATGCCGCCGAGCGCAAGCAATTCGGACAGCCGATCGGCAAATTTCAGGGTGTCGGATTCCAGATTGCCGACATGATCACCGAGATCGATGCTGCCGATTGGCTGACTCTCTCTGCTGCTTGGCGTCTGGATCAGAACCTGCCGTCGAACCGCGAGATCGCCTCGGCCAAGCTGTATGCGTCCGAGATGTTGGCGCGGGTCACCGATACCACGTTGCAGATTTATGGCGGCATGGGCCTGATGGATGACTTCCCAATCGAGCGTTTCTGGCGCGACGCGCGGGTTGAACGCATCTGGGACGGCACCAGCGAGATACAGCGCCACATCATCAGCCGCGATCTGCTGCGTCCGTTGGGCGCCTGACTATGGGGAAAGATTTAACCCGGTTACTGCGACCCGAATCCATTGCCGTCATCGGGGGCGGCGCCTGGTGCCAGCAGGTCATCCTGCAATCGGAGCGCATGGGCTACGCGGGTCACATCTGGCCGGTACACCCCAAGGCGTCCGAGATTGCGGGCCACAAGGTCTATAGTCATCTGGAAGACCTGCCTGCGGCCCCCGACGCGGTGTTCATCGGCATCAACCGTCATGCCACGATTGAAGCTGTCCACATCCTTTCCAGCATGGGCGCGGGTGGTGCCGTGTGTTTCGCCTCGGGCTTTTCGGAGGCTGTGGCTGAGGATGACACCGGCGGTGATCTGCAAGATCAACTGATTGCCGCCGCAGGTGAGATGCCGATCCTCGGGCCGAATTGCTATGGATTTATCAACGCGCTGGACGGCGCTCTGCTGTGGCCGGACCAGCATGGGGCGACGCCTGTCGACAAGGGCGTCGCAATCCTGACGCAAAGCTCGAACATCTCGATCAACCTGACCATGCAAAAGCGCGGGTTGCCGATCGCCTATATGGTGGCCTGCGGAAACATGGCGCAAACCAGCCAGGCCGAGATCGCCGCGGCCCTGATCGATGACCCGCGCGTCACCGCTGTGGGCCTGCATATCGAAGGCTTCAAAGACATCCGCGAATGGGAAGCGCTGGCCACGAAAGCATATGCCAAAGGTATACCGCTGGTGGCGCTCAAAGTTGGCGCGTCCGAGCAGGCGCAGGCCGCGACCGTTTCGCATACCGCGTCTCTGGCGGGCAGCGACGCGGGCGCACAGGCCCTGTTGCAGCGTCTTGGTATCCCGCGCCTTTCAACCCTGCCCGATTTTCTGGAAACCCTGAAACTGCTGCATTGTTATGGCCCGCTGCCGGGCCGCAACATCGCTTCGATCAGTTGCTCGGGAGGCGAGGCCAGTCTGATCGCGGACATGGCTGTAGGGACCGGCCTCACCTTCCCGCGTCTGTCTGACGACCAGAAAACCCATCTGCGCGACGCGCTTGGTCCAATGGTCGCGCTGAGTAACCCGTTGGATTATCACACCTATATCTGGCGTGATGAAGACGCGATGGCAAAGGCGTGGTCCGGCATGACGGGCGAAGATATCGACCTGACCGTCTCAATTGTCGACTACCCGACCACCGACGCGACGGATTGGGCCTGTGCCACGCGCGCGGCGATGCAAGTTCGGGCGAAAACCGGTGCCCGGTTTGCGATTGCTGCGACATTGCCGGAACTTCTGCCCGAAGATATCGCGCAGGCGCTTTTTGACGGTGGTGTGGTCCCCTTCATGGGGCTGGGCGAAGCACTGGCCGCAATCCGCGCAGCGGGCCAGATCGCGGCACCTTCCCCGCAACCTGTCTGGCTGCCGGGTACGACCGAGGCCACCCGGACGCTGACAGAGAGTGAATCCAAACGAGCTCTGGCCGGTTGCGGGGTGCGGATCCCGCAAAACCGCACCGTCAGCGGAGCGGATGAGGCGCGCGCGGCGGCGCAGGAACTGGACGCGCCTTTCGCAGTCAAAGGTGTTGGCCTTGCGCATAAATCCGAACACGCTGCTGTCCGACTGGGTGTTCAGGCCAAAGATGTGGCGGACATCGCGACCGATATCGGCACCTCCGAGGTTCTGGTCGAAGAAATGATCACCGGAACCGTCGCCGAGCTGCTTGTGGGCGTGGTCCGCGATCCCGCACACGGATTTGTGCTGACCCTGGGTGCGGGCGGCGTGCTGACCGAGGTCCTGCGCGACACCACTTCCCTGCTGGTACCCAGCACGCCTGCTGACATCCGCACCGCCCTTGGCAGGCTGAAAATCACGCCATTGCTGGCGGGCTATCGCGGTCAACCTGCGGCTGATATGGATGCGATCATTGCTGCCGTTGAGGCCGTTCAGGCCTACGTCATGCAAAACGCCGACACGCTTGGCGAGGTCGAGATTAACCCGCTCCTCTGCACGCCTGACAAGGCGGTGGCCGTGGATGCCCTCATCAGAAAGGCCTGAGAAATGGACCCGATCAAAACCCGCCGCGAAGGCGCGATCCTCGAGGTGACACTGGATCGGCCCAAGGCCAACGCCATCGATCTGGCCACCAGCCGGATCATGGGCGACGTCTTTGCTGAATTCCGGGATGATCCCGAATTGCGTGTCGCCATTCTGACCGGCGCGGGTGAGAAATTCTTCTGCCCCGGCTGGGACTTGAAGGCCGCTGCTGATGGCGATGCCGTCGATGGCGACTATGGCGTGGGCGGCTTCGGTGGCTTGCAGGAATTGCGCGATCTGAACAAACCAGTCATCGCCGCCGTGAACGGTATCGCCTGCGGCGGCGGGTTGGAGCTTGCATTGTCGGCCGACATGATCCTGGCTGCCGATCATGCCAGTTTTGCACTGCCCGAAATCCGCTCGGGCACCGTGGCTGACGCAGCCAGTGTCAAACTGCCCAAACGCATCCCCTATCACATCGCGATGGAGTTGCTGCTGACCGGACGCTGGTTCGACGCCGAAGAAGCCCACCGCTGGGGTCTGGTGAACGAAATCCTCGCCGCCGATCAATTGATGAACCGTGCATGGGATCTGGCGCGACTACTCGCCTCGGGGCCGCCCTTGGTCTATGCCGCGATCAAGGAGATCGTGCGCGACGCCGAGGATGCCAAATTCCAGGATGCAATGAACCGTATTACCAAACGCCAGCTGCGCTCGGTTGATGTGCTTTATGCCAGCGAAGATCAGTTGGAAGGTGCCAGGGCTTTTGCGGAAAAGCGCGACCCGGTCTGGAAGGGCAAATAACCCACCTCAGCGCATCATGAACGGGTTCGGGATGGGCTCAACACTGGTGCGAAGCCACACGGTTTTCGCGGTTATATTGCCCAACACGGCGGGTATTCACCTTAGCTGTCCCCAAGAGGAATAGTTGGCTTTGGTTTCAGATCGTTTGTCCAGACATATCGTTTCTTGATATTGTCTCAATATGATCTGCGAATTTGGTGAGTTCAGAATCGATTATCTGCGTCAGGAGCTTCTGCGCAATGGATCGGTTGTTGATGTGGAACCGCTGGCGTTTCAACTCATCGCGCTTCTGGCCAAAAATCGTGACCGTCTCGTCACCAAGGATGAGCTCTATGCGGCCTTGTGGGGCAACCGGATCGTGTCCGAGGCCGCCTTGTCCACCTGTATCAAGTCGGCGCGGCGCGCGGTTGATGATGCCGGAGATCGGCAAACCATAATCAAGACGGTTCATGGCAAAGGGCTGCGATGGATGATGCCGCTGCAGATCATCGACTGCGAAACGACCCCAGCGTCAGCAATGCCGCAGGATCTTGACGTGCAGGACACGGAATGGATCGAAGCGGCGGCGCGACCGACAATCGCTATTCTGCCATTTGACAATATCGGCGGGGAGGATACAGCCAAAACGCTCAGCGCCGCGATACCGCACGAGCTCATCGCCTCCATCTCTCGTCTGCGCTGGATCACCGTGATCGCGCGCGGGTCCTCGTTTCGGTTCCATTCGAGAACAGGAGACATCGGCGAAATCCGCAAAAGCCTTGGAGCCCGATATTGCCTGACCGGAAGTGTCGAAGTGACAGGCCCGCGGGTCGCGATCAGCGTCATGCTATCCAGCACCGCCGAGAGCGAAGTGATCTGGGCCGACCGGTTCAATGCCCGTATCGACGACGTGCATGAGGTACGTGAGAACATCATTTCTCAGGTCATCTTTGCCATCGAAGTGCAAATTCCGCTGAGCGAAGCGTCGAAAGCCCGCCTCAGATCACCCGAGAATATTGATGCTTGGGCGACCTATCATCTGGGTCTGCAATCCCTTTATCGCTTTGATGCCGATGAAAACGACCGGGCCATTGCTCTGTTCGAAAAGGCCATCGCGTTGGAGCCCGGGTTTGCACGGGCGCATGGGGCGCTGTCCTTCGCTCATTTCAAAACCGCCTTCATGCATTATTCGGACAGCCGCGCCGAGCCGATAAAATTCGCCCGGGCCGAGGCTGAACGGGCCGTCGAACTGGATCCGATGGATCCGTTTGCCAATTTCAACATGGGCCGCGCCTTGTGGTTGGTTGGCGATCTGGACAGCGCCAAAACATGGCTGGATCGCTCAACTGCGCTCAGCCCGAACTTTGCGCAGGGCATTTATGCCCGCGCCTGGACCGAAACCGTGTCTGGCGCCAGTGGCATCGGAAGGCGCCTGTCCGACGATGCCCGTGTCCTCAGCCCGCTTGACCCGCTGCTTTATGCGATGCTGGGCACGCGGGCCATCAGCCTGGCAATCGAGGGTCGCGACAGCGAGGCAGCCATGTGGGCTGTACGGGCTGCAAACGCGCCCGGAGCGCATGATCTGATCAGTCTGATCGCCACGATTACCAATGAACTTGCTGGCAACCATGCAGAGGCCGCCCTCTGGGCCGATCGTGTGCGTGCCGCACCGCACCGTATTTCGCAGGCACGCTTCTTTCGCTCTTTCCCTTTCAGCGACCCCGGTACCCGTGCCCGGTTTTCCGACGCATTAAGTCGGCAAGGTATTCCCGAAACCTGAGCCAGGGCACCAATTCCTCACCGATCTACAGGGAATCCTCAGAAACTCCTCAGGACTCGCGCATTCGGTTTCGACTAGTCTTGCAATCATTAGGTGGGGCTGATCCGGCCAAACCAACGTTTCATATAGGGAAATGCAATGACCGATCATAAGCTTAGAACAACCCAGGGAAACGGACGCGTTTTTGACAGCGTTCTGGACACCATCGGGAATACTCCCGTCATCCGCATCAACAATCTGGGGCCCGAAGGCGTCAATCTGTTCGTGAAATTCGAGGCGTTCAATCCCGCCGGGTCGGTCAAGGATCGTCTGGCCGTCAACATCATCGAGGCCGCCGAACGCAGCGGCGCGCTGAAACCGGGCCAGACCGTGGTCGAGGCGACCAGCGGCAATACCGGCATCGGGCTCGCCATGGTCTGCGCGCAAAAGGGTTATCCCTTGGTGGTGACCATGGCCGACAGTTTCTCGGTCGAGCGTCGTCGCCTGATGCGGATGCTGGGGGCCAAAGTGGTTCTTACCCCACGCGCCGAAAAGGGTTTCGGCATGTACCGCAAGGCCGCCGAACTGGCCGAGGCGCATGGCTGGCTGCTGGCGCGCCAATTCGAAACGGAAGCCAATGCCGAGATCCACGCGGCCACCACCGCACAGGAAATTATGAGCGATTTCAATGGACAGCGGCTTGATTATCTCGTGACCGGTTACGGTACGGGCGGCACAGTCACCGGGGTTGCCCGGGTTTTGCGCAAGGAACGGCCTGAAACCAAAATTATCCTGTCTGAGCCCGCCAACGCCCAATTGATCGGCAGCGGTATTGGGACAGATCGCGGTCAGGATGGTGACCCATTGGCCAGTCACCCGGCCTTTGAACCGCATCCGATTCAAGGATGGACCCCCGATTTCATCCCGGCGGTTTTGCAGGAATCGATCGACAACAAATACTTCGACGAACTGATCCCCGTCCCAGGACCGACAGGGGTGGAATGGGCCCGGAAACTGGCCAGCCAAGAGGGTATCTTGACGGGTATTTCGGGCGGGGCGACCTTCGCGATTGCGGTCGGCATTGCCGAAACGGCCGAACCGGGTGCGAATGTCCTGTGTATGCTGCCAGATACCGGCGAACGCTATCTGAGCACACCGCTGTTCGAGGGAATAGCCGAAGAGATGACGGAAGAAGAGATCGCAATCTCGAATTCCACGCCCGGCTACCGGATGTCCTGAGATGGCTGATCCGTTCTCAGCACTGGGCGTGGCGTATGACCGCGCCCTCACCTACCGACGTTCCGTGCCGGACCGTCCTTGCGCACCCCGGAAAGGCTTTGACGAGATGCTGGCCATCTTTGACGAGCCTTTGCCCGAGCTTGGCAAGGACGCCGACGCCGTGATCAACGAACTGGCGGACCGTGGCGAACAGGGTCTGACCCATATGGTCCATCCAAGGTTCTTTGGCTGGGTTCTTGGTGGTTCGGCCCCGGTGGGTGTCGCCGCAGACTGGCTCGTCAGCGCATGGGGGCAGAATTCGGCGTTCCATCATTCGACCCCCACCACCGCGGCGGTGGAACAAATCGCCGCCGGGTGGCTTCTGGACATCCTCGACCTGCCCCGCAACGCCGCCGTAGGATTTGTCACCGGTGGCACGGTCGGCAACTTCACCGCACTGGCAGCTGCGCGCGGGGCCGTTCTGCGCGCGCATGGCTGGGACCCTGATGAGGATGGGCTGTTCGGCGCCCCTCCGATCACGGTGTATCTGGGGGACGATGCGCACACATCGGTGATGTCTGCGCTGGGATATCTCGGGCTTGGCCGAAATCGGGTCAAACGTGTTCAGACCGACGCCGAAGGCCGGATGGTTGCCTCTGATCTGGCCCAACAGATGGACAAGCAGACTTCGCCAGCCATCATCGTGACGCAGGCCGGGCAGATCAACACGGGCGCATTCGATCCGTTCGATCAGATCGCGGACATCGCCGAACAGACAGGTGCATGGATACATGTGGACGGAGCATTCGGCCTCTGGGCGCGTGCGCATCCGGATTATCACGCCTTGACCAATGGCCTCGACCGCGCGGATTCCTGGAGCGTTGACGGCCACAAATGGCTGCAAACGCCCTTTGACAGCGGCTATGCAATCGTTCGGGACAAAGACGCCCTGCAAAAGGCGATGAGGATCAGCGCAAGCTATCTGCCGCCACAAGCCGAACATGAACGCATCCCGTGTTTCCTGACCCCCGAACTGTCACGCCGCGCCCGAGGTCTGCCGACCTGGGCGATGCTCAAATCGCTTGGCCGAAAAGGCGTGCAGGAGATGGTCGGGCGCCATTGCAGAACTGCCGCACGAATTGCAGCGCGTTTGCGGCCCGCCGATGGTGTACACGTCCTGAACGAGGTCGCCTTGAACCAGATCATCGTAAGCTTCGGCACAGATGGCGCAGATCCGCAGTTACATCAGACCGCAACAGAGGCCGTCATCGCGAGGATCGTGGAAAAAGGCAAAATATTCGTGGGGGGCAGCCAATGGCGCGGCGCTTGGGTGATGCGCATCTCGGTCATCTCCAACGATACCGAATTTGAAGCTGCCGACCGGATTGCAGACCATATTCTGGAAGTCTGGGAAGAGGTTCGGATGACGCTGATCAAATCGGAAAGTCCAGCCCTCTAGCCAACGCATGCTTGTGCCCCGGCCCCGGGGTACAAGCCGCATTCGGGATAGCGCCTATTCTGCGTTAACGGCCTGATGTACCTCGACAATGTTCCCTTCAGGGTCGTGAAAGAATATCTGATGCCATTCTTTCGCAAAGGCGGTTCCGTAGTCAGAATACTTCACGTCATTGGCCTCAAGCACCGCTTTGAACGCCTCGATATCATCGGTCCTGAACGCTATGTGACCGCGTTCGACCGGGTTGATCGCCTCGCCATGCTTGAAAGCCAGATCCAGATTGCGTTCGGCCAGATGCATCTGCATCACACCATCCGTCGCAAACCGGATCTTGCCATCATAGCCCGTTTCATCCGTCGACTCCGGCCGCGGGAAGTTTTCGATCGGGATGTCATCCAGACCAAGCACCTTGGTATAGAATTGATGCAACCGCTCGATATCGTCGGAGACATAGTTGATGTGGTGGAATTCAAGTTTCATGCGCGCATTTCTTTGGTTCGTGATCTAGGGCAAGAAACCGCATGAGCCGGGCGCTGGCAAGTATTGCGCGATCAGCAGTGGCCAGAACGTACTCCGATAACCGGGCTGGTGAACAAGGGAAAAGGTTTAATGCAATGCACACGCGATCCCTTCCAGAATACAAGCGCCCGACATCTTCAAAATCGTCAACAAAAAAGTTATGAACCGTAGACAGATAGCCGGGCACATTCCCGCCACCTGCCCTTTCGCCCGCAGAAGGGATTGGATATGAAAATCTAACCCTTGCCACAAGAAGCAGGACCCATATCTCAGCACTGAGCAATCAGGAGCCCGCTTATGTTGTTTCATCGCTTCGGTCTGGCTGTCGTGTTGGCCCTTTCCTCTTCATTACCGGCCCATGCACAGAGCACCGAAAATACCCCAACCGGGCTGCTGATAGAGCTCAACACGCTGCAGGACGGGAACGGCGCCTGCAATCTGATCTTTTTTGTTCAGAACCAAACCGGACAAGAGATCGAAAAAGCAAAATTTGAAGCCGTCATATTCAACACTTCAGGTGGCGTGGACAGGCTGGCGCTGTTTGATTTTCGCGATTTACCGTCGGATCGACCAAGAGTGCGCCAGTTCAGTTTGCCCAATCTGAATTGCACATCCATCGGGCGCATGCTGATCAATGGTGCAAACAGCTGCATTGCCGGCGGATCCGACAGCGAAATCTGTATGAATGAGCTTAAGCTTAACAGCCGTCTTGACGTGGAGCTACTGGGATGAATGCACTTGAGGCACTGCGCCAGATCGTGGCCCTGGGTGGGCCTGTGGTGGCGGTTTTGATCGTGATGTCGGTGCTGGCGCTGGCGGTTACGCTGTACAAGCTTTGGCAGTTCGCAGTGACCGGGGTCGGGCGTCATAGGGTGTTGTCCCAGGCGCTGGCAGCATGGGACAAAGGTGATCGCCAAACGGCGCGGGCCCGGCTGGCCAAAAGCCACAGCTATCTGGCCCCATTGGTAAGCGCGGCCATGGATGCGCCCGACCTGCCCGGTCTGGATGACCGTCTGGATGCCGAGGCCGGACTGGCGCTGGCCGGGCTCGAGCGTGGCTTCCGCCTGCTTGACACCGTGGCCCAACTGGCACCGTTGCTGGGTTTGTTCGGAACGGTTCTGGGCATGATCAAAGCTTTCCAAAGCCTGCAGCAGGCGGGCAGTTCGGTTGACCCATCCCTGCTGGCCGGGGGCATCTGGGTGGCGCTGATCACCACGGCGGTCGGGCTTGCGGTCGCAATGCCAACTTCAATGGTGCTGTCCTGGTTCGAAAGCCGCACCGCGCGCGAGCGGGTCTTTGCCGACAAAGCATTGCGGACCGTGCTGGTTCCGGGGCAATTGACCCCGGAAGCCGAAGCTTCCTCAGCCGTGCCGGAACATGCGTAACCGTGCGCCATTTGTCCGGCGATCCCTGTCGATGACACCGCTCATCGACGTGATCTTTCTGCTTTTGCTGTTTTTCATGCTGTCTTCGACCTTCTCGAAGTTCGGCGAGATCGAGCTTAGCAGTACAACCGGCGGAAATGCACAGACCAGCGAACCCTCTGAACGTGTCTTCCTGCAACTCGAGGCCGAGCGTCTGGTGCTGAACGGCACTCAGATCACGTTGGATGATCTGGAACGTGAGATCGAAACCGGGCAGGTTCTGGTCAGCCTCGCTCAGGATGTCACGGCCCAGCGGCTGACGGACGTTCTGGTCCGGTTGCGCGGGCGCGACGGTCTGAGCATTCTGGTGCTGGAGTAGGCCGATGATCCGCCATACCGCCCCTCGCCGCAAACGCGATTCAACCATAGCCCTGATCAACGTCGTTTTCCTGATGCTGATCTTTTTCCTGATCACCGGCACCATCGCCCCGCCGCTGGACCCCGATCTGAACCTCGTCGATACATCCGAACTGGAGGGGCGCGAACCGCCCGATGCGCTGGTTTTGCACAAGGACGGAACCCTCAGCTTTCGCGGCGCAGAAACCAACCCCGAGGCCTTTATGGCCAACCACGGAGAGCAGCCGGTACGGATCGTGCCGGATCGCGATGCACCCGGCTCGCGACTGATTGAGGTCACAGGTCAGTTGCGCCGCAATGGTGCCCCTGCGGTCTTTCTTGTGACCGAGCGGTCTTTGGAATGATCCGGGGCTCGGTCATCGTTGCCGTCGTGGCCGTTCTGGTATCCCTGCTGGTGCACTTGCTGGGGCTGGGCATGACCGGACCCGTTGAACCGGGGCCACCTGCCGCACAAGGCAATGCCGATGTGGTGGACCTCAGCAACAGTTTTGAAGAGCTCGCCGAAACGCCGAACGAGCCGTTTGCGCCAGAACCAGCCGAATCCCCCGAACCCGTCGAGGCCGAGATCCCCACCAGCGAGGCGCTTGTCGCCTCTGAGGATCCGCAACGTGTATTCGCACCCGATTTCGGCGAAGCCGAGATCGTGCAGCCGGATGTCATTGAGCCTCAGGACGCCGAACCCGCCGACCCGTCCGACAGCGACGAGCCCTCCCGCGCTGATATAGAAACCGCCGAGCCATCTTCGGTCGATACCGTAGCAGAAATTCCGCCGGGCGAACCGGCGACGGAGGTTGAAACGGTGGAGGCCGAGGCCCCTACCCCTCCGGTCATAGCTGCGGTCGAGCCCGAGGAGGAAGCTGAGACCCCCATCTCGGAACAAGCGGTGACGGAGTCCATTCGCCCGCGCCTGCCCGATCGAACGCCCAACGATACGCCCGAGGGTGCCGCCGACAGTTCTGACCAGTTCGCAGAACTTCGGTTTCCACAGCAACTGATCGAGTCTCCGCTGACAACATTCCGGCGTCAGGGAACAGATGCCTTTACCCGTGGAGATCGTCAGCGTCAGTCGGGCGGGCGCGGGCCGGGCAATTCAAACACCACCAACTATGCCGGGCAGGTACTGGTGCATTTGAACCGAACCCCGGCGGTATATGTTTCCGTACGCGGCTTCGCGCGGGTATTCTTTCAGATCGACCCCGATGGATCGCTGGCCTGGGTCGAGATCACCGACAGCTCGGGCTCACCCCAGATCGATCGGGCCGCAAAAGAACAAATCCGTCGCGCCGCTCCCTTCCCGCTGCCGCCGGGCGGCGTCAGCCGAAAACTGTCCTTCTATTACCAAAATGGCTAAGGATCCTGTTTGAGGCCCGCGCGCAGAGCATAGCTGCCCGTACTCTTTCTCAGGCGATTCCCGACAGTTTACGAACCACCTATCTCGACATACCCTTGCTGGACGTCATGAACAGGAACAAGGCCGTGAAGATCATATCAGGCGGACAGACCGGTGTAGACATGGCCGCGCTGGAATTTGCCCGGGCAAACGGAATCTCTTACGGCGGTTGGGTGCCAAGGGGCCGCGTGAATGAGCTTGGCCGGATACCCTGTGTTTTCGAGAACCTGACCGAAACGCGGTCCGAAGATGTGATCGAGAGAACCCGGCTGAATGTCGGCTTGGGTGATGCCACACTTGTCTTTATCGATGGCTCATCCAGCCCGGGCACGCAGCAAACGGTTGCATTTGCCTCCAACGCTGACAAACCTCTTCTGGTAGTCGATCTTCGGAAAGGTGCAGAGCTATGCGCACATGAGGTCGAAGAGTGGTTGCTTGCGAATCCTGTCGGTGTCTTGAACATTGCAGGTCCACGCGCATCTGAGGCACCCGGAATAGGTGCGAAGGTGGCAGAGGTGCTGCGGCGAAACTTATTATTGCTCAGCAGCTGACTTGGTCCCTTAATCGGACACCCGAAATGTTTCGCGACGCCCTACAGCCAGACATAGCCAATTCGCGCGCTATCCTATAGGCTTGCCCGTAACTTCGCGACTCTGGCCAATGACGCGAAGGGGGGTTACCAGTTGTGAGGCTTAAATGGGGGGCATGACGACAGTTCCAGGTCTGCTTGGGCTCAGCAGCCACGTCATTTGGTATATGGTGGCCTGCGGCGACGTCAGGGGCGGCTGATGGCTGTGAACACGCCCGGCTCAGAAACCGATCTGGACGGAATGGAGCATCGCCATCTGACGGTGATGCTGGCCGATCTTGTCGGCTCTACCGTGCTTGCCCAAACGCTCGAACCCGAAGACCTTCTGTCGACAACATTGCGCTATCAAAAGCTGGTCGAACACGCCACAGCCGAGTTCAACGGCAAAGTGTTGCAGATTGTCGGTGACGGGATGCTTGTCGTCTTTGGCTGGCCCGCCGCCTCGGAAAACAATGCGGAACGCGCGCTGCGCGCTGCATTGCGAATACACTCCGATCTTGCCGCATTGAACGGCCCGGTCGACCTGAGCTGCCGTATCGGAGTGGCCTCAGGCGTCGTTCTGGTGGGTGATATTGCGCTAGGCTCGAACGTTCAGCCGGATGCCATATTCGGATCGACGCTCAATCTGGCGGCGCGGCTGCAATCCCTCGCCGCGCCGGGTGAGACGATGGTTTCCGGCGCAGCGCGGACGCTTGGCGCAGGCCAGCTGGAATTCGAGCCCTTGGGAACGCACGCCCTAGCCGGGTTTGATAATCCGGTGCCGGTCTATCGTCTGGCGGGTGAGGCCGAAGCTTCACTTCGTCTGAAGGACAGATCACCTCTGTTCGGGCGTGATGACGAACGCAGCCAACTAATGTGTGCCTGGTTCGACGCAAAGGAAGGGCGCGGCAGGATCATCCATCTGATGGGTGAAGCAGGGATCGGTAAATCCCGTCTGATCCGCGATATGCGCAAGTCCGCAGAACCGCGAGCCTGGGTAACCTATCATTGCAGCCCGTTCCACATGAACACGCCGTTTTACCCGTTTGCCACTCAGGTTGAACGATGGTGCGGTATTCAGAATGGTGATGATACCGATACGCGGCGCAACCGGTTGACGCAGCATCTGTCCGAAATTCTGGACAGCTCACAGTTGGAAACACTGTTCTTCGTTCTGGCCCCCGGCCCCGGAGATTGTGGCGCGACCAGCGAGGATGAACTGCGCAAAAAGATTAGTGAAATCGTACTGCGCGTCTTCCAACAGTTCAGCAATGACGGCCCTTTCATGGTTGTGATCGAGGATCTGCAATGGGCCGATCCCTCGACCATTTCGATTCTGCGAAATCTGGCCGAAAAGCTGATCGAACTGCCGATACTGATTTTGATCGCATCGCGCGAAGAAGTACCCCCGACCCTGGCGACACAGCTCCCGACGCACGGGCATATGCGCCTTGAACCGCTGGGCGCCGACGATGCTGCTGCTTTGGCCAACGCTGCATCCGGCGCGAAGCTGGATCAGGACACCACAGCGCAGATCGTGGCGCGCAGCAACGGTGTGCCGCTTTTCATCGAAGAATGCGCCGTTGCAATCGCTGCGTCACCGGATCGTTCTGCGAGCGATATTCCGACCACATTGCACGATCTTCTGGCCCAACAAGTCGACGCCGCCGGAGATCTACGCCGCGCAGCGGTCGAGGCCGCTGTGATCGGGGGCGCGTTTGACGCCTCCATGCTGTCCCATATCAGCGGCCTCAGCCAAGCGGACGCTGAAGAGGCCATCTCGCGCCTCGCTGCCGACGGCATGTTGCAGCCCGTTCTCAGACCCGGGGCACGGCGCGGTCAGAACTGGCGCTTCCGGCACGAACTGGTGCGCGAGGCCGCCTATCAGAGCCTTGTCCGGGACCGCCGATCTTATCTGCACCAACGCGCAGCCGAGGCGCTGGCCGCTCAGCCCGAAGGTGCGCGGCAACCTGAAATGATTGCGCGTCATTGGGAACTTGCAGGCTCTGCCACCCGCGCGGTGGCAGCATGGATCGAGGCGGCGCGTCACAATTTGCGACGCCATGCCAACAGCGAAGGGGCGCAGCAGGCAGAAGCCGGATTGCGGCTATTGGAATCGCTGCCGCCCGAACGTCGCGACGAGGCGGAACTGAGTCTGCGATTTCTCTTGGCCGCAGCCGAGCGGGTGCGGGTCGGCTATGGCTCGGACGCCGCCATTGCTGCGTTCACCCGAAGCTTCGAGTTGGCAAAGAAGCTCGATGATCGGCGCACCTTAGTTCGGGCCGGTCGCGGGCTGTTCACGGCGGCAATGGTCAAAGGCGATTATCACAGCGCAGAACGCCTGGGCGCCGAGATGATAGATACATACGAAGACCACCACACCAGAATGGTCGGCAACTATATTCGCGGCGCAACCCTTTGTCCGCGCGGTCAGTTTTGCGAGGCCGCCGAGGCGTTGGACCAAGCCGCCACCCACGCAAAGGCCCATGCGGCTGAGGCTGGAAATGAACTGGATGTGGCGGCGATGGTGCAGATCGAGGCCATGACCGCTCTGGTCCAGAGTTTTCAGGGTCAGACCGAGGCGGCACTTGCCGGGGCCAAATCCGCCGTCGACGCCGCCGGATCGCTTGGCCAACCGCTGATGGTGGCGAATGCCCTGCATTGGATGACAGAGATACACATGCAACTTGATCATCCGGACTATCCGCGCGTGGCCAAAATGCTTGATGAAGCTGTACGCGACAATGGCGGCCCCTACTACCGGGCGGTTGCCATTGCGCATCTCGCCGGTTCGGCAATTCGCGCTGACAATGCCGAACACGGTGTTCACTTACTGGAAGCAGCCTGGCAAAAGATGCGCGAAACCGGGGCCGAAGCGGCGGGCGTTCTGGTGAACACTGAACTGGCGCGAGGTCATCTTGCGTTAGGGCAGATTGACAAAGGACTGGCCGCCACTGAGACCGGGCTCGCCTGCGCCAAATCGACCGATGAGCGAAATTACGAGCCCGAATTGCGCAGAATTCAAGCCGCGCTTCTGCTCGAAAAAGGCGGGCCGGTCGACGCGGCCGATGCAACGTTGCGCAAGGCCATATCCATTGCGCATGAGCAAGGTGCAAGGCTGTATGAGCTGCGGGCGCTGACCGATCTGGCGTGCATCCATCCGACCGACACCGACATCAGCGACCGTATCGCGGAGCTGGAAATCAGCGGTCTGACCGACTGAAATATTGCCTAGCTTCTGCGGCCCAGTACACAATCATCGGGCTTCAAACCTACGAACGCCGCTACATCGGCGAAAGTCGATGTGCGCTGCAGTGTTTCGAAGCCACGATCCGAGAAGGTCTCTTCCGAATAAAGGTTTTTGGACACCATCGGATTGTTCATCAGTTGCGTGATCGCATCATAGCCCACCATCGAAGTCATCAGATCCCCCATGATGACGGTGCCCTTGTGCTGTTCGGCAAATAGCCCGGGAAACAGCTCGACCCTGTCGACATTACCATAGAGACGGCTGAGATCGGCCACCAACTCGTCCGCAAAGGGTTGATCGCCGACCAGTTCCGCAATGCTGATATGCGGATTGCGCTGGAAATGGTGGCGATAAGCATTCAGCGATGGCAGCCGCGCCTTACGGGTCAGCGCAATGGTCGCCTCGACCGGTGCCGGGGCGTCCGGCGTGGGTTTCTCGAACATGAAATCGGGCGTATTGCGCAAGGATATCCGCGCGGCGGTCTGGCGCGATAGCGACTCGATCATCTTTTCAAGACCCGTTTCTTCAACCAGCCGGGGGTTAAAGCGAAAACCCTCGGTGCCAACCTGAACGCCGTCGATCAAATATCTGTCGGGGATCATCGAATGCCACCGATAGAGCAGGTTGAATTCAATCGCGATCTGGTTCGAGTGCTGCCAGCGCTCTCGTCGATTGACGCCAACCGGAAGCTTGAAAGGCATGTTGGCGATGTGGCCGATGTAATCTTCCATCACCACCTTGATCAGCACTGCGATCAGTGTGCAGCGGGTGGTCTGGAACACCCTCTCCTTATCCCACCCGGCTGTCCCGCGCTTCAGGTTCCACAGCGTATCAGCCAATTGGTTATGGGCCCGCAGCATCAGCGTGTTGATGACCATATAGCCGATGGTGCCATTGCCATTGTCGAGGCCGGTGGCATGGAAATCGAGCAGGCGTTCGTTGATCCCCTCTCCGTCCAGACCGGGATGCGCGCGTTTCAGGGCATTTCGCAGCTTGGTGGGATCATGCAGGGGCCGTCCCGCGTTGTCCCCGGTGGCAAGGCTGCCGTCAAAGGGCGGCGCAAGCTTTACCCCTCCGAACTCGGCCCGGTGGAACAGTTTGGGCGACCAGGTCTCGCCTTTCTCATCCGTTCTGACAGCCATACGGTGCGTAAGCATCCCCGTCTCAGGATCCCGCTCGCGCAGCATGTCGGTCTGGTAATCGTTGAGGCCGTATATCTGGCAGAGATCGACCTCGTGGTTCGAGTCCGTCTGTCCGACAGGACCGTCAGGGCCGAAGGTTCTCAGAAAACTATCAGTGAACCACTGCGCCGCTGAGATGAACAGCAGCGTCGAGCCTTGCGGGCACAAAAGCGTCAGCGGGCTGCCATCCATCTGCTTGCGCCGCCGGAACAGATCGGCCACCTCGTCTTCGGGTGGCAATAGCGGTGAGGGGTCTTCGGGTGGCAGATGGCGGCCAATCCATTTGTGGGAATAGACCCCGGACCATGTGGTGTAATCCGCCCCCAGTGTCAGAGAGCGCGGCCTGTGTACCCGGGCGGCCCGCGCAAGCCGCAGCGCAACGACGCGACTGGCCAGCCCTCGGTTCACCTGAAACAGAAGATCGGTCAGCGTATCAAGATCAAACATCGACAATCCTCCGGACGGTTATCGGTTGGGGAACCGGGCACGAGCCAGGCTCAGATAGGTTCTGAGCCGAATTTCATTGATTGGCCCAAGCGGCCTGTGTTCTGCGGTGACGCGCCATGGTGAGAAACTCAGGGTATCGCCGTCATAAGGGTCAAATGCCGCATCCTGGGAGATTGTTATTTCCGCAACCGGCGTCACAGTTGCATGATAGGGGTCCAGTCGCGCATCCAGCTGCGGGTCGCAGGCCCAGCGGATGCGGTTGTCGAGCGGATCGAACCCCGACCCATCCCGTGGCGGTTCGATGACGCAAAACTCAAACCGGTTTTCGCCATTCGCTACATCCTGGCGCAAGTGCCGGCCGATTCCGTCGGGATCATCAACCGGGGAAGCAGGGATTTCGGGGCGAACACTGCGGGCCAGATACCGGACAATCTGATCCGAGCCCAGTTGATAAGGCGTGGTCGACCAGAAATGCACAGCAAACGGAGAATGCATGTAGTTCGAAGCAAAATCAGCTGCGATTTGGCCGTGCCGCTTGCCTTCTTTGGTCAGCAACACCCGGAAGGCGGCGCGCAGGCCTTCCCAAACCAAACGCAAGCTCCACCCGCGTCGTTTGTTTCTGGCGTGTTTTATCGCCTGACCCGCCGCAACCAGCCGGTTCAAACGTTCATAATCTATTGGCTCGTAGCTTGGAAATGTATCATTGTCGACCAGTACAAAGTCGAACTCATTGCTGTCCTGTGCAATCCCCAAGTGCTTAAGCGCCTCTTCATCGATCAGCTTGGGTTCGGGCACATCAAACAGTTTGACCGCCATGCCATGCGCGTCAGGCTCTCGGTCATCAAGATGTGCCCCGTTCGAGAATCGAATTGCCGCCTGATAGCAATCCGGCTGCGCAAACAGTCCATGGCGCAGGTGTTCCGGCAGATTATCCCGCACCGTAAAAGTCGCCGCCACGCAGCCATGGCTGCGTCCATGCTGCGCCCGCAACCGGCGCCCTTTCCAGAGCGGAACCGCTTCTTTGTTCTGATCGATGACATTCTGAACAAGATCGGGGGGCACAGAGTTTACGGACATTTCAACAATCAACCTGCTTTACAAACCAAACCCGGCGTCACTGTAGCTAAGTAAGCCGAACAAATGGCAATTCTAAATTCAATTAGAATATACCAAATTCCTCCATCTACCAAATATCAGGTGTTTCCGGCGCGTAGATTAACCCGCAGCGTCCTTACGGCACGAACGCACAATCCTGCGCTTCGCGTATCACCCAATCCCGGAAAGCTTCGGCGTCCGGGCTAAGTTGAACACCTGCATTCGACAGCAGGTGATAGTCCTCCACCCCTGCAACTTCGCAATCCGGCAAACATCGCGTCAATCCGAACTTTCGGATCAAATCATCATTGGCCGGGGGCCGCGCCAAAGCCACCCCTCCGCCTGCCCCAGCCAGCGCCAATGCGGTTAGCGTGGTGTCGACGTGGGTTACCCTGACCCGTTCCGGCAACACATCCGCCCCCAGAACATGCACCCAGTTCTTGCGATGATCCGCCACCTCGATCAGCATGTGATCATAAATATCATCCACGCGGTGGATACGTGCCGCCAAATCAGGATGCGCCACCGGCAACAGCATTTCGCCAAACAGCCGATGCGCTTCAGTCCCGGGAGGGGGTTGGCCAAACGCAATCCACAAGTCTACGGCCCGGGGCGGCATTTCGGGACGACCGGAAAGAGAGTACAACTCGAGCGAAACGCCCGGACGCGCCTCAAGAAACCTTGGCAGTCGCGGGGCAAGCCAGCCGACGGACAACAGCAGCGACACCCCAACGACCAGAGGTTTCGGGCGGGGCGAGGCCAAAACAGCGGCCGCAGCTTCCATCCGGCCCAGTGACTCTCCCACCACAACCAGCAAGCTGCGCCCGGCTTCGGTCAGTGACACACCGGCGGCTTTGCGTTCGAACAGCGGCCGCCCCAGATGCTGCTCCAGCGCCCGGATCTGCTGGCTGACCGCAGGGGGCGACATGGCCAGACGTTCAGCGGCACGGGCAAAACTGCCGGTCCGCGCGGCGGCCTCGAAAACCCGAAGCCAGTTGAGAGAGGGGATGCGTTTGCTCATGATCGCAGGCTAAGCTCAGCTTAACCTATGGGGCAAGAGAAACGTCTTCTCTCAAGCCTCACGCCGATTAGGCTCAATCCAGCATCAAGGGAGGATAGGATGCGGGATTCGATGCCAGACTATATCGAAAGCTATCGCGAAAACGGGTTTGTCTCGGGCTTGCCGGTGTTCACGGAAAACAAAGTCGCAGAACTGCGCCAGCAGATCGAAACGCTTGAGGCCGATTATGCTGCCGGTGCCAGCGGCTATGACCTGACCCAATATTTCCGTGTCAACGGCCACGTCGTGATTCCCCTTTTGGCCGAGCTTGCCAGAACACCCGCCATTCTGGATGCGGTCGAAGGCGTTCTGGGCCCCGATCTGCTGGTCTGGTCGGTCGAGCTGTTCATCAAGGAACCCCGCACTCCCCATATCGTATCCTGGCATCAGGACATCACCTATTGGGGGATGGGCGAAACCGATGACGAAGTGACGGCCTGGATCGCGCTGTCAGACGTTTCGGTCGAAGCAGGCTGCATGCGCTTCATTCCCGGAAGCCACAAGGGCGGGATCGCGGAACATGACGACACCTTCGACGCGGACAACCTGCTGTCGCGCGGGCAATCCATCGCGGGGATCGACGAAAACATGGCACAGCACGGCCCGCTGAAACCCGGTGAGATGTCTTTGCACCACGGGCGATGCTTTCATGCCTCGGGTGCCAATGGCAGCGATGACCGCCGCATCGGTCTGGCCATCCGCTATGTGACACCTGCGGTGCGCGATCACGCACCGGGTCGGGATTGGGCCATGCCGGTGCGTGGCGAAACCCCGGCGGGCGGCTGGAGTTGCATTGCAGGGCCGCGCGGCCTGTTTCATCCTACCGATCTGGCACTTTATCAAAAAATACTGGAGGGTCAGGCATCGACCCTCGCCGCTGGTGCGGATCAGGCAGTCGGACTTTACGCTACAGGAGACAGCAAATGAGCGAAACGGTCAGCTTCACAGCCATGAAAGACGGCACCAAAGAGGATTACGAGCTGCTTGAACGTCTTGAAAAGCCCTTTCTCGCGCTGACCGCAGACCGGGTGCTGGAGGAACTGCGCCGCGCAGGCGAGGTTACCCTGGAAGGCTATCCGATCACACGCCTGCAACACGGGCTGCAATCGGGTACCCGCGCCATGCGGGACGGCGTCGATGTCGATTGGGTGGTTGGTGCACTGCTGCATGATATTGGCGATGGCCTGGCCCCACAGAACCATGACCGCATGTCCGCCGAGGTGATCCGCCCGTTCGTTCGGTGGGAAGTCTCGTGGACCATAGAACATCACGGCATCTTCCAGTCGCTCTATTACGGGCACCATTATGGATGGGATCGTAATGCACGTGACCGTCATCGCGATCATCCGCTGTTCGACACCTGTGCTGCCTTCTGCGAACATTGGGACCAATCCAGCTTTGACCCTGGCTATGCCATGGAACCGATGGAAACCTTCGAACCCATGGTCCGCGAAGTGTTTGGGCGCAAAGCCTATGATCCGGCTGTGATCCGGGAAGGCGAGATCACCAATCTGCCCGAACAGCTAGCTGGAAAATAGAAGTAACACCACATGAAACGCATCTACGATTTCAGCCGCAATCCGGCCAAACGCAACTTTACCGTTGCCGATCTAAAGGCGCTGAAAGGGTCGGGGCGCACATTGTCCATGGCCAATCCAGCCAACAACGACGAATTGCAGGCCTGTGTTGACGCGGGCATTGACCTGTTCGTCGTCGGCGCGGATCAGATGGAGGATGTGCGCCGAATTGCGCCAATTCATTTCACCGGCGCAGGCTCGTCCTGGGCGCAGTTTGGCTCGGATGATGAGATCATTGCGCATGCTTATGAGACCATGCGCAATGGCGCGGATATGTATTATACCCTGCGGTCTTTCGACGTGATGGAGCGCATGGCCCGCGATGGCATCCCGGTGCAGAGCCATATCGGCCTGATCCCGACATTCAGTCATCACTGTGGCGGGTTGCGTGGCTGGGGCCGCAATGCCGAAGAGGCGATGAAAATCTTCCAGACGTTGAAACGAATGGAGGATGTTGGCGTATTCGCCGTCGAGGCCGAGTGCATCGCCGAAGAGGTTCTGGCCGCAGTGAACACCAAAACGACGGTTGTGACGTTCTCGCTTGGCTCGGGCAACGCGGGCGATGCGGTGTTTTCATTTGTTGCAGATATCTGCGGCGAGGCCAGCGAAGAGGACACGCCCCCTAAACATGCGCACGCCTTTGGCAAAGTCGGACGGTTGCACAAACAAATCCATCAGGAACGTGTTGCGGCGCTATCCGAGTTTCATAACGAAGTCACTGCAGGGCACTTTCCCTATCCCGCAACCAATATCGGTATGCTGGAGGGAGAACACAGTAAGTTCCTTGAAGAATTGGACAAATGGCGGCCGACACATGAGTAGAACCGGCGGCTACAACCGCCGTTCTCTGATTTTTTTGCCAAATCACCTAAAAGAGGCAGACCCGGTATAAGCCGTTGAATAAACCGACGTCGGGCCTGCCTGATCACCGGAAACATCAGGCTTTTTTAGCCTCGTATTATAACCCACCTGCAAGTCACCAAAAAACAAAGATGGCGGAGGTGGACGCATGATTTCTCAGCTTCCGGCCAGATTGATTTCGTTCATCAAATGATCTGGGATCAGCACACCTTGGTCTTGCGCTACACGTCGTGCTTGCAAGCGACGGGTGCCTGGAAGTCTTGCACCTTCCTGAGCTTCGATCTGGGTTGCAAGCTCCTCCAACTGTGCACCAAACTGAGACCCCACCGAACAACGCGGATCGATTGCAATCATGAACTGGCCGACACCTGGCGGCTTGCCTTCGGCCTGGAAGAATGACGACGCCTGATAGCTGTAATTAGCGCCGGTCAATGTCGCGGCCAGAATCTCGACAATCAGGGCAAGCGCCGAGCCTTTCGCGTCACCCATGGGCAACATCATTCCGGCAAGCGCTGCATCCGGGTCGGTCGTCGGGTTCCCGTCCGCATCAAGCGCCCAGCCCTCGGGAATCGGCTCACCCTTTTTCTTGGCCGCCATGACTTTCCCACGCGCGATCTTCGACAGCGACAGGTCGATGACAATCGGGTCCGCGCCCTCTCGGGGTGCGGCAAAGGCGATCGGGTTGGTGCCGAACAGCGCCTTGGTGCCGCCCCAAGGTGCCATCGCTTTAGGAGTGTTTGCCACCATCAGCGCGACAAGGCCCTGATCCGCCAGCCTTTCGACATGTGCCCCCAACTGCCCGCAATGATGAGAATTCGTAATGGCCGCCGCTGAAATTCCCGTGGTCTTGCTCAGTTTGGTCAGTTCCTCGATAGCAAGGTCAATCGCCGGAAACGCAAAGCCCGACCGCGCATCGATGCGCACAAAGGCCGTGCCGCCCGCTTCGATGACAGGGCACGCCGCCCCGACCACCTTGCCGGACCGTGCCTGAGCTGCATAGGCCGCAACGCGGGAAAACCCGTGACCCAATTGCCCATCCACTTCGGCGGCCACCAAGGCCTTGGCCACAGATCGTGCGTTCCGCTCTGAGACAAAATTCGCCATTAGAGCCTTTGCAACAAGCGCCTCGGCTTCTTCGATTGTCAGTCTGTGTTCCAGCGTCAAACTCCGATTAGATCTCGATTTACGTCAGCAAAAAGCCCAGCCCGGCATCCACCGGACTGGGCGTAAGATATGTCGAAGTCAGCGTCGATTTCCATTCCGGATTTCGCATCCACCTCCCCGGAAATGACACTCCCCTTGCCCTAAGCCGAGCGGTACAGCTTCGTCATCGAGAACTCGCGGTGACCAAGAGCCTCGGCTGCGGTGTGGCGGCCATTGGCGGTGCGGCGGATCATCTCGATCAACGCATCGCCTGCCTGATCGATGGTCATTTCGCGTGTCAGAACACCCGTCACATCGACATCGATATGTTCCGCCATGGTGCGTAGCGTGCGTGGATTGCCCGAGATTTTGATTACCGGAACAATCGGGTTGCCCACAACGTTACCCTGACCGGTCGGGAAAGTATGGATCACGGCACCACCTGCAGCCATCAGGGTCACACATTCCGCCGCCGCCGATGAGCTATCCATGAAGTACAGGCCCGGACCTTTTTCAGGCGCTTCTGCCGGGCCGATCGCATCGATGTATTGCGAAGTCCGACCGATCTTTTCCAGATTGCCCAGAGCCTTTTCTTCGATGGTCGTCAGACCACCCAGAATGTTGCCTTTGGTCGGTTGGCTGTCCGACAGGTCGTCAGTCTGGTGGGCAAAAATCACGTCGTCGGTATAGGCCTGCCAGATCTGCTTGAACTTGGCCGCCGCTTCAGGGGTCGCAGCGCGCTTTTCGCAGATATGCTCGGCACCGGTGATTTCCGAGGTTTCACCGAAGAACCCTGTCATGCCAAGCGGCAGCAGCTTGTCATACATATTGCCAACCGTCGGGCACGAGGACAGGCCGGTGGTGGTGTCACTTTCACCGCATTTGGTCGAGACCCAAAGCTCGTGGATCGGGCAAGGCTCTTTTTGCAGTTCAGTCGCCCAATGGACGTATTCCTTGGCCTTCCAACTGGCCTGACGGATGGTTTCGAAATCCCCTTTCTGCTCGATCGAGAATCCTTCGACCGGCTTGCCGGATTTTGCGATGCCATCGACGATCACCTTGGTCCATTCGGGCTCGATCCCGATGACCACAACGGCGGCAACGTTCGGATTTGCGCCAATACCGATGATGGTACGGAAGTGCAGGTCGAGGTCTTCACCGAACTGCAGGCGTCCATAAGCGTGCGGGACGGCCATCGTACCTTTGACATTATTCGCAACCGCTTCGCAGGCCGCATTCGAGATATCGTCGACGGGCAGGATCAGAACGTGGTTCCGAACGCCAACGCGCCCGTTTTCGCGGCGCCATGCGTTCACTGTAATGTTCGAGAAATCAAGAGCCATCGTCTTACCACCGTTTGGTTTTGCAGTTGTGAGTATGCACGTGGTCGCCGACCCCTGCCGAACCAACCATACGCCCGATGTCTTCACCGTATTTGATCACGGTATCGCCTTCGTTCAGCGGCTTGAGCGCCACCTTGTGGCCGATCGGAATGTCGCTGTTGGCGGTGAGTTTGAAGTCGGAATTGTCATGCGTCACCACGCAGAGCATTTCCGTTCCTGCGGTCAAGCCTTCCACCACCACCACGCCAACGTTGTCCTCGTGGTCGTGGACAAGCAACTGCGGTATCGCCATGTCCATTTTTCCTTTGCAAGAGTCAGTTTCTGTCGGCTATATATATTTACTCTTATATAAGAGTCAATATAGCTTATTGAGCGGATACGCGTGCTTGTGATAGTACGCCAGATGGAGGCACCCGCATGGCAACACCGCTCTATCAATCTGTTTACAATGAGATAATTGCGAGGATTGCGGATGGCCGCTATCCGCCCGGAACGATGCTGCCCAGCGAGTTCGACATCGCCGCAGAACTGAGCGTGAGCCAAGGCACAGCCCGCAAAGCACTGACTGAGCTGGAAGCGAAGGGAATCGTCGAGCGCCGTCAGGGACGCGGAACTTTCGTAACGCTGCGCACGCCCGAGAACTCTCTGTTCCATTTCTTTCGCATCCGCGACGCCCGGGGCGAACAAGTGGCGCCGACGCTTGGTTCAGAAAAGGTGCAACGCCGTCCTGCCACTACGAAAGAACGCCAAACCTTGTTCGGAGCGCCCAAAGACGTGTTTCAGATTGATCGTGTACGCAATTTCAACGATGCGCCGCTTTGTGTGGAAACGGTTGTGGTATCGACTGATCTGTTCCCCGGTCTGCTGGACCGCGCGCCCTTGCCGAACATGCTGTACGTGCTGTTCCAACAGGCCTATTCCTGCATCGTGATTTCGGCCAAAGACGACCTGAGCGCGGGCGTGGTGGATGACGAAACTGCCAAAACGTCAGGCCTGCCGGTTGGCAAGCCTGTTCTGAAGGGCAAACGCGAGGGCAAGGACCTGCTGGGGCGTGTCGTCGAGTTGCGGTCGAGCCTTTATGTCACCGATGACGTGACCTATTCCGTCAGTCTTGATGCGCTTTGACCATCACGCCCTGCACGATTGCACCTACGCCTTGTCCGGGATGGTCACGATGACACCCTCATTGGCGCTGCGCGTTGCCGCATCGGCCAGCATCTGCGCCCGCAGACCGTCTTCCCCCGACGGCGAGACAGTCGCGCCCGTCTCAAGCGCCTCCACGAAATGCTGCATTTCGGCCCGATAGGCATCGGCATAGCGTTCCAAAAAGAACGGCTGAACTGTTGTCTTAGCCATGCCTGAAGCATTCGCCAGCTCTACCGAGGTTCTCAGGATATTGTCCGCGCGCAGCATGCCCTGGCTGCCATGTACTTCGATCCGCTGGTCATACCCATAAGTCGCGCGGCGCGAATTTGAGATCTGACACAGCCGCCCACTGGCCGTTTTCAATGTCGCAACCGCCGTATCGAAATCACCGACAGAGCCGATCTCGGGGTCCACGAGACAGGACCCGGATGCTGTCAGTTCGACCGGCTCTTCACCCAGCAGAAACCGCGCCATATCCAGATCGTGGATCATCATGTCGCGAAAAATCCCGCCGGATGTCTTCACATATCCGATTGGCGGCGGTGCCGGGTCGCGCGACAGGATCGTAACGATCTCGACATCTCCGATCACCTGGTCCGCGACCTGCCGCTGCAGATCCGCGAAGTTCGGATCAAATCGCCGATTGAATGCCGTCATGAACGGCACACCTGCGGCCTCGACAGCGGACAAGCAGTCGCGGATCCGATCTACGGACAGATCAATGGGCTTCTCGCAGAATATGGCCTTTCCAGCCGCTGCAGCCGCATGGATCAGGTCAAAATGCGTTGTCGTGGGCGTGCCGATAATCACCGCATCAATGCCGGAATCGTTGATCAACGCATCAGCGTCCATCACCTTGGCCCCGGTAGAGTCCGCAAGCGCCTGCGCCGCTTCGGGGACCGCGTCCGCCACCGCCGCGGCGCGCGCGTTCGTCATCGCGCGCAGCGTGCGCCCATGCACCTGACCGATACGACCACAGCCCAGAATGCCGATATTGATCATCTGTTACCCTTTGAATGTTTGCAGTACAGTCCGGGCCGCCGCGACGACCGGATCATGTGTTTCTTTCAGGATCGTCACGCGATCAAACCTGTCCGGATCAGCGTTCACCGCAGCGCGCAGCGCCTGACCAAAGGCCATTCGCAGCTCGGTCCCGATATTAAACTTGCAGATATTTGTGTTCTTCGCCAGCGCTTTACGCTGCGAAACCGGCACACCTGATCCGCCATGAATGACCAACGGCACCGTCGTCTCGGCCTGAATCGCAGCGATCCGGGGCTCGTCCAGCCCGCCTTCTTTGTCCTGTTGCAGGTGAACATTGCCAACCGAAATAGCCATCGCGTCGACGCCTGTTTCAGTCGCGAATATCGCGGCTTCCTTTGGGTCCGTTCCGGCCGAGGCCTCTCCGCCGGAATAGCCAACAAACCCAATCTCACCCTCACACGAAATCCCGGCCTGATGCGCCAGTTCGGCAATCCTGCGGGTCTCGGCGATATTCTCGGCCAGCGGTTTGCGCGAGCCATCAAACATCAGCGAAGTAAAACCGGAATCCAGCGCCTCGGAGCATTCATCATAGGTATAGCCGTGATCAAGATGGGCCACGACCGGCACGCTGGCAGTCTCGGCCAAATGCCGGAACATCTTGCCCAGAACAGGCAGGGGCGTGTGTTCCCGGCAGCTTGGACCTGCTTGCAGGATCACGGGGCATTCCTCGGCCTCGGCAGCGGCCACATAGGCGCGCATATCCTCCCACCCGAGACACACAAGGCCACCGACTGCATAACCCTGCTGCAATGCAGGCTGCAGGACATCTTTCAGCGTCACAAGGGTCATTTGAACTTCGCGATCATGTCCTTGATGCCCGGAATGGTCTCGACCTGATAGGCGTGCGATGGTTGGAAATACTGGATCAGGCTGCGCTGGGACAGACCGCCGAGGATGGTGAAGTAATACATCTGATAACCCGGCAGCACCGCGCAAGGGTGATAGCCTTTGTCGAGGCAGATCGTTGACCCATCCACGATGTGATAAGCATCACCTGACTTACCATCTTCGCGCTGCAGCATCTGCACGCCCGAGCCGTGGCTCGGCTTGAAGCGGAAGTTATAGGTCTCGTCATGGCGGGTTTCATCCGGCAGACGGTCGGTATCGTGCTTGTGCGACGGGAAGCCGGACCAGCCGCCCTCGCCCACCGTAAACAGCTCGGACACCAGCAAACGCCCGACCTTACCGTGGTACTTGGTGCCCAGGATATGCTTGATTTTTCGATGAGTTTTCGTGTCGTCCGAGCCGTATTGTACCAGATCCAGCTCATCCTTGCGCACGTCAAACGCCTCCAGAACCTTGTCATAGCGCGCGCCACAGACAAAGACTTCGGCCTCGTCCGACATGCAGACCATTTCGGCCTTTGCGGCTGTCGGCACATAGACGCCTTCAGGCTCGCCGTCCCAGACATCTTCGACACGCTCGCCCAAACCTTCGGATTTGAAACCCTCGACATTGACATCGATGGTGCCTGTGGCGGGCACAATGCAGGTTTCGTAACCGGGGACAGCGTATTCGAAGGCCTCACCCTTCTTCAGCTTGACGATGTTGAAATAGTTCAGCGGTACGCAGGGATCATCCACATCGACGATGGGTTTGTTCTGGTTGTCATAAGGGGGAATGTGCATCTCTGATCCTCTCAGGCGTCGGTCGGGCCGGGATGACCGGCCATGAATGTCGTAAGTGTCGATGTGTCAGCCATCGCTGGCGCACAGCCGGGGCGGGACACGGTTATCGAGGCGCAGGCAGAGCCGCGCAGAATCGCCGTACGCAGCTCCTGACCTTCGGCCAGTCCGGTCACCAGACCAGCCATGAAACTATCCCCGGCACCGGTGGGCTTGAGGGCTTCAACTGGCCATATCCCGGTGTGGATCTCTTCCCCCTCGGCAAAGGTGACCGCGCCTTTCTCACCCATCTTGTAAACAACGACGGCTGCGGTGCTTTCGGCCAGAGATCTGGCCTTTGCCAGCCCTTTTTCGATCCCGCCAGCCATAAAGCCAAACTCTTCGTCATTGCCGACAATCATGTCCGAGGCAGCGGCGGCGCGGCTCAGAACATCCTCGGCAACCTGTGGCGATGGCCAGGAATACGGGCGATAGTCCACATCGAAAATGATCGGCAGCCCCGCGGCCTTTGCCCGGTCAATGGCGTCAAATGTTGCGCTTCTGGAGGGCTCGGCCGCAAAAACGGTCCCTGCCGTGATCAATGCCCCAAATCTGGCATAATCGACGGCGGCCACATCCTCGGCATCCATCTGAAAATCCGCCGCGCCATTGCGATAGATCACATTGCGATGCCCCTCGACCCGGCTTTCGTAAAAGGCCAGAGAGTTGCGATATTCACCACCCACCGGTTTGACATACTCGGCGCCGACGCCGTAGCGCTTGAGCTGACCAAGGCAATAGCTGCCGACACTATCATCCGAAACACGCGTCACCAGCGAGGCCTGACCGCCCAGCTTGCAAATGCCTGCCGCGATATTGGCCGCGGATCCGCCAAGCCCCACACTGATCGTCTCGGCATCTTCGACGGCAACGCCGGGATCGGTGTAAAAATCGATACCCGCGCGGCCAACGACGACGAAGGTGTTCTTTTTAATGCCGTCCAGCAGCGCAGCCATCAAACACCCCTTCTTTGCTTGGAGCGCGAGGCTTCCCAGTCGACATGGGCGGCGCGCACCTTGTCAGAAGTCGTGACATGCGGCGTGCCAACTTCCCACCAGGCGTGGCCTTCGGTGGTCCAGCCGTCATAGGGGTCAACTTTCATGCTGATCACATAAGTGCGGTCGGACGCCTTGGCGCGCTTGAACGCCTCCTCCAACTCGGACGGTGAGCTGACAGTTTCAGCCTGGGCCCCCATTGCACGTGCATGAGCCTCAAAATCGACGCCCACCTGCGTTGTTGCCGTTGGCGTGTCCGAGATCAGGTTGTTGAAACTTTCGTTGCCCGTATTGTTCTGCAGCTTGTTGATGACCGCAAAACCGCCATTGTCCAGAACCAGGATGATCAGCTTCTTGTCCGTCAGAACGGACGAGTAGATATCCGAATTCATCAGCAGATAGGACCCGTCGCCTGTGAATACGATCGTGTCCTGATCAGGCTCCAACTGCGATTGCGCGATCCGCGCCCCCCATCCGCCTGCGATCTCATACCCCATGCAGGAAAACCCGAACTCGACATCGACGGTTCCGATATCGAGCGTCTTCCAGTTCGCTGTGACCTCGGCGGGCAAACCGCCTGCCGCCGCCACCACACGGTCGCGCTTGTCGCACAGGCGGTTTACCTCTCCAATCGCTTGCGCATAAGAGGCCGGTCCGTTCCCGACCCGCGTGTTATTGGCGACATAGTCATCCCATTTCGCCCGTTCCTCTTTGGCTTTCTTAGTCCAGTTCGCTGGAGCCGCGTAATCGGCAACCGCATCGGCGAGCGCGGGAAGCGCCAGCTTTGCGTCACCCACGACCGTGGTCGACATGTGCTTTGCCGCATCATGCCGACCGACATTGAGGCCGATGAATTTTGCATCATGCGCGAAGGCAGTCCAGGACCCGGTGGTGAAATCCTGAAGGCGCGTACCAACCGCAAGGATGACATCTGCCTCTTCCGCGATGGTGTTGGCAGAATCCGAACCCGTCACTCCGATTGGACCAATGTTCAGCCCGTGATCATGCACAAGATTGGCGCGGCCCGCGATAGTTTCGACAACCGGGATACCTGTTGCCTCTGCGAATTCGGTCAGTTCAGCAACCGCGCCGGAATACTGCACGCCGCCGCCCGCGATGATCATCGGACGCTTGGCCGATTTCAACAGCGCCGCCGCATCCGCGATCTCAAGCGCATCCGGCGCCTGACGACGAATCCGATGCACGCGCTTTTCAAAGAAGCTGACCGGATAGTCATAGGTCCACCCCTGAACATCCTGTGGCAGGCCGATAAAGGCCGGGCCACAATCGGCAGGATCAAGCATCGTTGCCAAAGCCGCAGGCAGGGACTGTATCACCTGTGCCGGATGGGTAATACGATCCCAGAATCGGCTGACCGCCTTGAACGCATCATTGGTGCCGAGACTTGGGTTCCAGAAATGTTCAAGCTGCTGCAGCACCGGGTCCGGAAGGCGGGTCAGAAACGCATCGCCACACAGCAAAAGCAGCGGCAGGCGGTTGGCATGTGCAAGTGCCGCCGAGGTCAGAAGATTCGCAGTGCCCGGACCCGCAGATGCGGTACAGAACATGAAACGGCGGCGCAGATAGGCCTTGGCATAAGCTGCGGCGGCAAAACCCATGCCCTGTTCGTTCTGGCCGCGATACAGCGGCAGCTCTTGCTGATGGTCATAGAGTGCTTCGCCCAGGCAGGTCACGTTGCCATGTCCGAAAATGCCGAAACCGCCACCGCAGATACGTGTTTCCACGCCGTCAATTTCGATCCACTGATTAGCCAGATACCGGACAATTGCCTGCGCTGTCGTCAGCGTCACGGTTTGCGCTGCCTGCCCCATGAAATCCCCTTTACACTTGTGCGAAATGTCCGCCGGTCACGATTGGATATTGACCTTTGTGGTAGATTAAGGATATCCGATTTGCAACCGGTTGCAAGCGGTTTTTAGGGAGGGCGCTCAGATGTCAGATATCGGAATTGGCATCATCGGTGGCGGCTATATGGGCAAGGCGCACGCAGCGGCCTATAGCTCGGTCGCCACACTTTTTGAAACCGAATTGCGCCCCAGACTTGAAGTTGTTTGTGCAACATCCGTCGCCTCAGCCGAACGCTACCGGAAGGCTTATGGCTTTGCACGCGGCACAGACGATTGGCGCGATCTGGTCGATGATCCGAAGGTCGAAGCCGTTATCATCGCTTCTCCGCAAAACACACACCGAGAGATTGCGCTTGCCTCATTTGCAAAAGGCAAGCCGGTGTTTTGCGAAAAGCCGTTAGGTGAGAGCCTGACAGACTCAATTGCGATGAACGATGCGGCCTTAGCCAGCGGGCAGATCAATATGGTCGGTTTCAACTATATCCGCACGCCAGCATCCCAATTTGCCCGCCAGCTGATTACCGACGGCCGGATCGGGGAGGTCACCTATTTCCGCGGCGAACATACCGAGGATTTTCTGGCCGATGCGGAGCTGCCGGGCAATTGGCGGACCCAGGGGATCGCCAATGGCTGCATGGGTGATCTGTCGCCGCATATGATCAACGGTGCACGGGCGTTGATCGGACCCATCACATCACTTTGTGCGCAGGTTGAAACCGTCCATGCCTCACGCGGTGGTGTTGCCGTGACCAATGACGACCAGGCACAGTTCATGTGCCGGTTCGAGAACGGCGCCCAAGGCCATCTTTTTTTCAGCCGAGCCGCGACCGGTCGCAAGATGGGGTACGCCTATGAAATCCACGGCACCAAAGGCCAGATCCGCTTTGACCAGGAAGATCAGAACGCCCTGCACCTCTATACGATGGAAGGCCCCGAGGCCGAGCGCGGCTTTCGCAAGATTCTGACAGGTCCATCCCATCCGGATTATCTGCCGTTCTGCCAAGGACCGGGACATGGCACCGGTTATCAGGACCAGATCATTATCGAGGCCAAGGATTTTCTCACCGCCATCGCCACAGGCAAGAACATCTGGCCAACTTTCGCGGAAGGCCTGGAAGTAAATCGCGTCGTCACGGCCGCGCTTGATTCAAGTCGCAAAAATGCTTGGGTCGACGTGTCCGATTACTAGAAAGAAAATGACATGATCAAGATCGGCAACGCGCCCTGCTCGTGGGGCATCGAATTCGCATCCGACCCGGCCTACCCGGCATGGCAATCAGTGCTGAGCCAATGCGCCCAGGCGGGGTACAAGGGGATCGAGCTTGGCCCCATCGGATATATGCCCGAAGACCCTGAGATTCTGCGCGACGAGTTGGACAAGAATGACCTGTCCATCATCGGCGGCGTCGTCTTTCGCGCTTTCCATGACCCAACGAAATGGGACGAGGTCATGGACGCTTCGGTTCGGACCTGCAAAGCACTGATGGCCCACGGCGCACAGCATTTGGTCTTGATCGACAGCATCTCACCCCGACGCGCACCCACTGCCGGGCGCGCAGATGAGGCCGAGCAGATGGACAAGGCCGAATGGACCGCTTTCCGCGACAGGATCGAAACCATCGCGAAAATGGGTGCCGAGGACTACGGGCTGACCGTCGGCATCCATGCCCATGCCGCTGGTTTCATGGATTTTGAACCCGAGCTGGAGCGCTTGCTGAACGAGGTCGATGAAAGCATCCTGAAGATCTGCTTTGACACCGGCCACCACTCCTATGCGGGCTTTGATCCGGTCGCTTTCATGAAAAAGTATATCGACCGCATCAGCTATATGCATTTCAAGGATATCGACCCCGGCGTCAAAACCGATGTCGTCGCCAACCGCACCGATTTCTACAAGGCCTGCGGTCAGGGGATATTCTGCAATCTCGGTCAGGGCGATGTAGACTTTCCGGCCGTGCGGCAGGTTCTTCTGGACGCAGGTTTTGAGGGCTGGTGCACTGTCGAACAGGACTGTGATCCGTCATTGCCGGGTATACCGCTGGAAGACGCGGTAAGCAACCGCAAATATTTGGAATCCATCGGCTTTTAAGGCCGGAAATCTTATGAATGCCCGGTAGTGTGCCGGGTCCGAACTGAGAGAGAACTCCTCATGAGAAAACTGCAATGGGGCATGATCGGTGGTGGTGAAGGCAGCCAGATCGGGCCCGCACACCGGATGGGCGCGCAGGCGGATGGAAACTTTGTTCTGGCAGCGGGCGCACTGGATCATGACGCCGAGCGCGGCAAGGATTACGCCCAGCGTCTGGGCGTGGCTGCGGACCGTGCCTATGGCAACTGGCAAGAGATGCTGCACGGAGAAACAAGGCGCGCGGATCGCGTCGATCTGGTGACGGTAGCGACCCCGAACTCAACCCACTTCGAGATCACCAAAGCTTTCCTTGAGGCGGGTTTCAACGTGCTTTGCGAAAAGCCGATGACCATGACCGTCGAAGAAGCCGAAGAGATCGTGAGAGTTGCCCAGAAGACAGGCCAGATTTGCGCGGTGAATTATTGCTATTCGGCCTATCCTATGGTGCGTGAGATGCGCAAGATGGTCGCGGATGGGGAAATCGGCAAAGTGCGCCTGATCGTCACCAACTTCAGCCATGGCCACCATGGCGATGCGGCGGATGCGGATAATCCGCGCGTGCGCTGGCGCTATGACCCCGCCATGGCAGGGGTTTCGGGACAGTTCGCGGATTGCGGCATTCACGCGATGCACATGGCCGGTTTTATCGCGGGTGACGAAGTGCGCACGCTATCCGCAGATTTCGCGTCAACCATCGGCAGTCGCGAGTTGGAAGACGATGCGATGGTTAATTTTCGGATGGAAAACGGTACGGTCGGGCGGCTCTGGACCTCTTCCGTCGCCATTGGTCGCCAGCACGGGTTCGAGATTCAGGTGTTTGGCGAAACCGGCGGCATGAAGTGGTTCTCCGAGCAACCAAATCAGGTGATGTACTCACCTGTGGGGGGGCGCACCCAGATCATCGAGAAAGGTGAAGGCGGCTTGTCGGATGAGGCCAGTCGCCTGAGCCGCGTCGCCATTGCGCACCCCGAAGGGTTCCCGATGGCCGTGGCGAACATCTACCTCGATCTCGCGGCAGCAATCCGAGGTGAGCCTCATGGCACCTTCCCCTCGGCGCAGGATGGCCTGCGCTCGATTGCGGCGGTGCATCAGGCGGTGGCATCGGCAAAGGCGAATGGTGCCTGGGTGGACGCCCGCCCACCAATGTTCCGCTAAAGCTATCTATGGCAGGGGGCGCAGAGTGCCCCTTTCCACAATGGTACAGGCAAAAAGCCGCGCCTCTGGCAGGCGGCTTTCATCTTTCAGCGTTGCTTCGATCAACTCAATGGAAGAGTTGATGATCTGCGCGATGGGATTGCGAATAGTGGTGAGGTTAATGTTCTGCCACCCCGCCATTTCCATGTCGTTCAAGCCGATGATCCCGATATCTTCGGGAACCGTCAGGCCCGCCGTCTGAATGGCGGAAAGGGCACCGATCGACAGCACGTCATCACCACAGAAATACGCCTCGGCGGGTTTTGATTTGAGCAGGTTCAACATTTCTTCCCGACCGGCGTCGAAGGAATAGTTGCTGGCAAAGCTGACCGACCATTGGACAGACGGGTCGGCTTCCAAAACCTCGGCAAATCCCTTCAGACGGTCTTGCGTCGATGTCGCGCTTTCGGGGCCACCCAGAAAGGCCACGCGCTTGTATCCTCGTGCAACCAGAGTCTCGGCGGCCAATCGTCCAGCCTCGATATTGTCGATCCCCAGAACATTTACCTTGGGGCTGGGGGAGTGTCGGCCAAAGGAATGCACCACCGGAATGCCGACGTCCCTGAACGCCTCGGCAAATGTCGCAGGCAGCGTTGACGACGCCACAATGACCCCATCGACGGAATAGGCCTGCAACATTCGCAAGGATGCGGTCGGCTCTGTCTCGTCCGTTAAATTGACCAGCAGAGGGCGCAACCCACGCTGCTGAAGTCCCCGGGTGAACTGATCGAAGACGTTCAGAAAGATCGGGTTGTGAAAGTTGTTGGAGACAAGCCCGATCAGTTTGGTGCGCCCGGTTGTCAGGGATGACGCCAGAGCATTCGGGCTGTATCCAAGATCAGCAGCGGCCTTTTCGACCTTTGCACGGGTCTTGGGGCTGACAGAAGCGCCTTCGGTGTAGGTGCGCGAGACGGCAGATCGGGACACCCCCGCACGTTCTGCCACCTCTTTCAATGTCACCGGCACGAATGACGCCCTTTCAGTTTATGTGTTGTCCTCAGCCTCCGCTGCGGCCCGAACTGCATCCCAATCCGCTATATACAGCTTCCAACCGGCGATGCCACCGAGCCCCAAGAAGATCAAGCCCCAAGCGAGCGCGCCAGTTGAAAACTCGAATATCGCCCAGAGAATTGGTACGACCACAACCAGAATCCGCCGCCAGACAGGCAGAAAGAAAGGTATATCGAAATCGAGTAACCTTGCTTCCTTCTTAGGCGGCACCTTCGTACTCGGCCCCCGTCTTGGCGCCCGTGATATAGGCAACGATGTCCTGACCGTCAGTCTCTTCTTTCTTGAGGTTCGCGACGATGCGGCCCCTGCGGAAGACAATGATCCGATCCACCAGATCCATCACCTGACGCATGTTGTGACTGATCAGGATCAGCGGTTCGCCCTGTTCCTTCAGCGTCCGGATGATGTTTTCGACCTGAGCGGTCTCTTGCACGCCCAAGGCTGCCGTCGGTTCGTCCATGATGGTCAGTTTCGAATGGAAAGATGCAGTGCGCGCGATGGCGACACATTGGCGCTGACCACCCGACATGTTCTGGATCGTGTTTCGGATATTGGGGATTTTAACCCCCGTTTTCTCAAGCGCCGCCAGCGTGTCAGCACGCATCGCCTTGTAGTCCAGAAACCGGAACGGACCCAGCCAATCCCACTTGGTCTTCTCACGCCCCAAAAACAAATTGTCGGGAACGTCCAACGCATCGGCCAGAGCCAGGGTTTGGAACACCGTCTCGATCCCGGCTTCACGGGCGTCCAGCGGGCCTGCGAAATGCACTTCCTCACCGTCGAAGATAACGGTTCCACTGGTGCGCTGTTCCACCCCGGTGATCTGGCGCACGAAGGTCGACTTACCGGCCCCGTTGTCGCCCATGATGGCAACATGTTCACCCTTATGGAGGACAAAATCCGCGTCGTTTAGGGCGTGCACACCACCGTAGTGCTTTGTGAGGCCCTTGGTTTCAAGAATGATATCACTCATGTCAGCCTCCTTAGCTCCGCGCCGCCGCTCGTTCCTGGCGCATTTTATCCAGAACCACGGCTGCGATGATAATGCCGCCCATGGCCATCAACTGATAGAAAGCGTCGAGTTTCACGTAGGTAAATCCGGACTGGATGACCCCAAACACCATGGCCCCCAGAACCGTCCCCGGGATCGACCCGCGTCCGCCGGTCAGGCTGACGCCACCAATCACGGCCATTGCGATGGCATAGAGTTCGTAGAATATTCCCATGCCCGATTGCGCCGTCAGGTTCTTCGAGCTCAGGACGATTGCAGCAAAGGCCGCCAGCATCGATGCGATCATATAGACGCGCACCTTGTGCCGTTTCACGTTGATCCCCGACATCCGCGCCGCATCTTCGTTCGAGCCGATCGCGTAGGTATGCTTACCGTGCAGCGTGTATCGCATGATGATATGCATCAGAATCGCCAAGCCGACGAACCAGAAGACCGGCATCATGCCCTTGCCGAGTGCGGCAAAGCCCTCGGTCGGGAAGGATACAGGCTGACCGCGCGTCCAGGCCTGTGCGATGCCGCGGCAGATCAGGAACATACCCAGTGTCGCGATAAACGGCGGGATCCGCGTGTAGGCAATAAGTGCTCCGTTGATGGACCCGATAATTGCACCAAAGGTCAGCCCGACCAGTACGGGAATGATCACTGGCAAATCAAAAGCCCAAGGCCCAAAAACCGCTTTGGGGTTGGGGCTGCCGTTGACCAGCTCGGTCTGGGCAAATGACATAACGATCATCGCCGTCGCACCAACCAAAGGCCCCGAGGACAGGTCGATCCCGCCTGAAATGATGACCTGCGTCACCCCAAGCGCGATGATCCCGATAATGGAAACCTGAAGGATGATGATGCGCAGTCGCGCCTCGTTGAAAATGGTGTCAAAGCGATCCTGTGTATCGAACAGGAAGCTTTGCCCGTTCATATAGGGCAGTACCTGACCTAATATTTCGAAAATGATCACGATGATGATCATCGCGAAGAAGATGTTCAACTCGCCCGGCAGTGATCTCTTCTTCTTGTCATATGTAAGCCCGCCAATTCCGTGCGACGTATCGGCCATCGGTCAGTCCCTCCTTACGGGTACTCTTGTCTCGCTCTGATCGGGAGACAGGGCAGCACCGCAGCGCTGCCCAAATTTGTTGCGCAAGTCCTGTTACTGGAACTCAGCGGCGTTTTCGGGAGTCACCAGGATGAATGGGATAAAGACCGTCTTGTTGACATCTTCACCCGCAGCCAGTGACAGCGCGGTGTCGATCGACCCGGCGCCCTGACCTGCCAGATCCTGGAACACTGTGACGTCCAGATCACCCCCGGCCATGGCAACCAATGCGTCCGGCGTCGCGTCAACGCCGCCGACTTGCATGTCTGCCATATCGATGCCACCCGCCTTCATCGCCTGGATCGCGCCGATTGCCATTTCATCATTATTTGCGATGACAAAGTCGAAAGGCTCACCAGAAGACATCCAGTTGGTCATCAGATCCTGCGCTTCGTCGCGCGACCAGTTTGCGGTTTGCTCGTCAATCAGCTCCATGAAATTGCACATGTCCATGCCGATCACGTCATGCACGTCCTTGGACCGCTGAACCGCAGCCTGGTTCGACAGCTGACCGTTCATCAGATAGCCACGCGCACCGCCTGACTTGCCTGCCGCCCGCAGGTTGCGGCAGATTTGGAAGGCTTCAAGCGTACCGGATTCGATCTCGTTCGACGCGACAAAGGCCTGACCTTCGGGTAATGTATCCATGTTGACCGGCTGGCGGTTTACATAGACCAGAGGCACACCAGCGGCGGCCGCCGCGTTCGACATCGCTTCGGTTGCGTTGGTGTCGACGGCATTCACGATGATCGCATCAACGCCGGATGCAATGAAGTTGTTGATCTGGTCCAGCTGACGGGCAACGTCGTCCTGCGCATCCTCCATCTGAAGGTTCACGCCATCCAGCGTTTCGATATGCGCGGTCATGCCATTCCGCATGATGGTCAGGCCGTTATCGTCAAAACGCGCAATGGATGCACCAATGTTCTGCGCCATCGCAGAGGTGCCCATCATCAGCGTGGAAAGGCCAGCAGCCAAAAGGATCTTCTTCATGGTTCTCTCCCGGTTTTTGTGCACGAGCACTTTTGTCTCTCGTTCAGCCAAGAGCACACCGAAAACCCGACCCCAGCAGCATCGAACAACCGATAAGGTCTGATCGAGGAGATTCCTCAAAATCCAAGCCATGCCTTGACGGGCGCCAGTCTTGTACATTTTGCAACCGGTTGCAATATTAAATTTACATCTGAGACTTTCGTTTAATCTTGCCTTACGCAGCTTGGACCGCCTTGCGGATGTGTTAATCCCGGCTGACCTAAAACCCCGGCTTCTTGTGCGGGTCCGCCTGAAAAGGTTTCAGACTTTCGACAAAGGCATCGAGAAAATCCAGCGCCAACAGAGACCTGCTGCCCGCCACCGGACGCAGAATGGATAAGCGATGATGTATCTCCGGTTCGAACGGAACAGTGACCATTTCAGGCGATTGGAATTGTTCGGCGTCCAGGACGCTGACAATGGATGCGCCCTGCCCCTGACTGACAATCAGACATGCCGTGGCGAACTGTCGGACCTCAATCCAACTGTTCATTTCCACGCCGCATTCCAGAAATACCTTCTGGAGCCTGCGAAAGAATGGACTGTCGCGTCGCGTATGGACAAGTTTGTGCTCTCTCAGATCCTCGGGGGTCACGAACGCTCTTTTTGCCAGCCGGTCATTCTTGGGCAGGACACAGACGGTACGGATAGGAATCTCGGTGCTTTCGACGGCTGGATGGGTCGCGAACTCATCGGAGATACCACAATCATATTGCTCACCGATGATCCATTCCAGAATATGTTCCGGGCGGTCCGGCTCAAGTGTCACACGCACATTAGGACGATGTTCCAGAAACTGGGCCAGAAGGTTCGGCAGGAGCGATGTGGCAAATCCCGGCAGACACGCAATACGCAGATGCCCTGCCCTGCGCTCGGTCAGATCGCGATTCAGCTCTTCCAGATGGCTCAGACTGTCAAACACACGACCGACCTCTGATAGCAGATACCGGGCCTCGCTGGTGGGAATCAGTTGCCCGTCGTGGCGCGTGAACAGATTGACCTCGACCGATTTCGAGAAATCCGACAGCAGGCGGCTGGTCGCGGGTTGGGAAATGCCAAGGGATTTAGCGGCACGTGTGATGGATCCGGTGCGGGCAACAGCTTGAAACGCTTCAAGCTGACGGAGTTTAAATTTCAATGACTTAGCCTTGACAGGAGTGTGTTGATCGCCAAGCAATATAACAATATGTTATGAATATTGTCAAAAAACTTTCGCTTGCATTATTTTGACGCTCAGGCACATCCTTCTCCCATGCTCAACTCTGGGAGAAGTTAAGATGTCCATTAAATCCTTGCTCTGCGCCTCTGCGGCGTTGGCCGTAGTTGCAAGCACCGCTTTTGCGCAAACCGAAATTCAGTGGTGGCACGCAATGGGCGGCACGAATGGTGAACGCGTCAACAAGATCGCGGCCGATTTCAACGCCACGCAGAGCGACTATACGGTCGTGCCCGTCTACAAAGGCAACTACACCGAAACCATGACAGCGGCGATTGCGGCCTTCCGTGCCAAAGAACACCCGCAGCTGGTGCAGGTTTTCGAAGTCGGCACAGCCACCATGATGGCTGCAAGAGGCGCGATCTATCCGGTCGAACAACTGATGACAGATGCAGGCGAGCCATTTGATGGTGACGCGTTCTTGCCCGCGGTTGTGTCCTACTACGAGACACCCGAAGGGGAATTGCTGTCGATGCCGTTCAACAGCTCGACCCCGGTTCTGTGGTATAACAAAGACGCGCTGGATGCAGCTGGTGCCGATGTTCCCACCACCTGGGACGAGGTCAAGGAAACCGCACAGAAGCTGGTCGATAACGGCATGAAATGCGGCGTGTCCTTTGGCTGGCAATCCTGGGTGATGATCGAGAACTTCTCGGCCTGGCACGACCTGCCGACCGGCACCAAGGAGAACGGCTTTGCCGGGTTCGACACCGAGCTGACCTTCAACAACGCAAGCGTCGCCGAGCGTTTGGATGACGTGGCGTCGATGAGCGACGGCAACCTGTTTGTCTATGGCGGTCGCCGTGGTGACAGCCTGCCGATGTTCACCAATGGCGAATGCGGCATGTGGATAAACTCGTCCGCCTACTATGGCTCGATCTCTTCGCAGGCCGAGTTCGAATTCGGTCAGGCCATGTTGCCGCTGGACACCAAAGTCGCGGATGCTCCGCAGAACTCGATCATCGGTGGCGCGACCCTGTGGGTTCTGGCCGGTCATGATGACGAGGAATACAAGGGCACCGCTCAGTTCCTGAACTACCTGTCTTCGCCGGAAGTTCAGGCGTGGTGGCACCAGGAAACCGGTTATGTTCCGATCACCACCGCTGCCTATGAGCTGTCGAAGGAACAAGGCTTCTATGACAGCAACCCGGGAACTGACACCGCGATCAAACAGCTGAGCCTGAACACGCCGACCGCCAACAGCCGCGGCCTGCGCTATGGCAACTTCGTTCAGATCCGCGACGTGATCAATGAAGAGATGGAAGCTCTGTGGGCCGGTGAAAAAGACGCGCAACAAGCGCTGGACGCTGCTGTCGAACGCGGCAACGACCTGCTGCGCAAGTTCGAGCGCACAGCGACCAACTAACCCATCCTGTACGACCCGGTCCTGCCGCCCCGAGCCTGGGCGGCAGGGCCTTTTTGCTGACCGGGGTCCCTCATGCTCAAACGGGTGCATTTCCCAACCTCTGCTTTGCCCTATCTTCTGGTGGCACCGCAGATCATCATTACGGTGGTGTTTTTCATCTGGCCCGCCAGTCAGGCGATGTATCAGTCATTTCTGATCGAAGACGCCTTTGGCTTTGGCACTGAATTCGTCTGGTTCGAGAATTTTGAACTGCTGTTCAAAGATCCGCTCTATCTGGCCAGTTTCAAACGCACGGCGGTGTTCTCGCTGCTGGTGGCGGCGCTGTCGATGGGATTTGCGCTGGTGCTTGCGGGCTTTGCGCAGCGCGTCATACGTGGCGCCATGTTCTATCGGACCCTGTTGATCTGGCCCTATGCGGTTGCACCTGTTCTGGCTGGTGCGCTTTGGGTCTTCATGTTCAACCCGACCCTCGGCATCTTTCCCTTTTTCCTCGACTTCTTCGGTATCACCTGGAACCACTATCTGAATGGCAATCAGGCCATGGCCCTGGTGATCCTGGCGGCGGCATGGAAACAGGTTGCCTACAACTTCCTGTTCTACCTCGCCGCGATGCAGTCCATCCCGAACTCGGTCATCGAGGCCGCAGCCATTGATGGTGCCGGTCCAACACGCCGGTTCTGGACGATCATCTTTCCGCTAATCTCTCCGACCACGTTCTTCTTGTTGGTGATCAACATGGTCTACGCCTTCTTTGAAACCTTCGGCATCATCCATGCGGTGACACAAGGCGGGCCGGGTACGTCGACGACAATCCTTGTCTACAAGGTGTTCAATGATGGTTTTGTAGGCCTCGACCTCGGCGGATCAGCCGCGCAGTCGGTCGTGTTGATGGCGCTGGTCATCGCAATGACCATCGTGCAATTCCGTTTTGTTGAAAGAAAGGTGGCTTACTGATGGTTGAAAACCGCCCCTTCACCGCCTTCCTGACCCATGTGGTGCTGATCCTTGGCGTATTTGCCATCGCCCTACCCGTGTGGATCACCTTCGTTGCCGCAACCCATGATGAAATTCGGATGAGCCAGGCCCCCCTGCCCCTGTGGCCCGGCGACCAGTTCTTCATAAACATCAAACAGACCCTGTTCGGCTCGGGGCTGAGCGGTATCGAACAGGCACCGGTCTGGCTGATGCTGCTGAATTCACTGGCCATGGCACTGATGATTTCAACCGGCAAAATCGTGATCTCGCTGCTGTCGGCCTTTGCCATCGTCTACTTCAAGTTCCCTTTCAGAATGGGCTTTTTCTGGATGATTTTCATCACCCTGATGCTACCGGTCGAGGTTCGGATTTTGCCAACCTTCGAAGTGGTCGCCAATCTGGGAATGCTCAACAGCTATTGGGGCCTGTCGATCCCGCTGATCGCGTCTGCAACCGCAACCTTCATGTTCCGGCAGGTGTTCCTGACGGTGCCGGACGAGTTGTTGGAAAGCGCGCGCATTGACGGCGCGGGCCCGCTTCGGTTCTTCTTCGACATCCTGCTGCCCCTGTCGCGCACCAATATCGCGGCGCTTTTCGTGATCCTGTTTATCTTTGGCTGGAACCAGTATCTTTGGCCTTTGCTGATCACGACGGACACGTCGATGACAACCATCGTGATGTCGATCAAGCAGATGCTTGAGGCGGCCGAGCAAAGCCCACAGTGGAACATCATCATGACCACAGCACTTCTGGCGATGATCCCGCCGATCTTTGTGGTGATTGCAATGCAAAAGCTCTTTGTACAGGGCTTGACGGAAACCGATAAGTAAGGCGCCCGAAAATGGCTGATATTCAACTCAAAGACCTCATCAAGTCCTACGGCCCGACCGAGGTGCTCCATCACATTGCGGGCGACATCAACGACGGTGAGTTCATCGTCATCGTGGGCCCTTCGGGATGCGGTAAATCCACGCTGCTGCGCATGATCGCAGGACTGGAAAGCGTCACTTCGGGCGAGATCGCTATCGGCGGCCAACGGGTAAACGAACTGGAGCCTTCAGCGCGCGATATCGCCATGGTTTTCCAGAACTATGCCCTGTATCCGCATATGTCGGTGCGCCAGAACATGGCCTACGGGCTGAAGATCCGGAAACTGTCCAAGGATGAGATCAATCGCCGCGTCGAAGAGGCTGCCGACATCCTTGAGATCCGGCAATACCTTGACCGCAAACCACGCCAATTGTCCGGCGGTCAACGGCAGAGGGTGGCCATGGGCCGCGCCATCGTGCGCGACCCGCAGGTGTTCCTGTTCGACGAGCCACTGTCGAATCTGGACGCCAAGCTTCGTGTGCAGATGCGCCTGGAGATCCGCAAACTGCAGCAGCGCCTTGGCGTGACCTCGATCTACGTCACCCACGATCAGGTTGAGGCGATGACATTGGGTGACCGGCTGATGGTGCTGAACGGTGGTTATGTCGAACAGTTCGGCACACCAATCGAGCTCTATGACCGCCCCGCATCGGTGTTCGTGGCAGGGTTCATTGGCAGCCCATCCATGAACTTTATTCCCACCGAAGTGAAAGATGGTCAGGTAACGTTGCCCGATGGCGCATCCCTGCCCGTAGGTTCGGCCCATAAAGGCGCGGCCACGCTGGGGTTGCGACCCGAACACCTGATGGCCGACGACAACGGACCGGTGCAGATCGAGATCGACATGATGGAACAGCTCGGCGCCAACACCTTGCTGCACGGTCGGCTGGCAGGCACCGATCATGACATCGTCGCCAGTGTGCCCGGCCATGCCCGTGATGGCATCGGTACCCAGCGCCGGTTCTCAATCTCACCGGACCTGATACACCTTTTCGACCCGGAGACGGGCAAGCGCGTGGATATTTGATGCATTATCCTCAACTTGATGCTTTTGCGTGCGAACCCGGTGTAATCCGGCTGGTCGGCCACCGCGGTGCCCGCGGTGTGCTGCCGGAAAACACCCTGGAAGGGTTTGCCTTCTCGCTCAGATCAGGCGTTGCTCTGCTTGAACTGGACGTGACCGCCACGCGCGATGGTGTGGTCGTGATCACGCATAATCATCACCTCACCCGATCCATGGTTCGAACTGCCCAGGGCGGTTGGTTGCAAGGCGATGAGCCGAAGGTTTCAGACCTGACCTACGCCGAGTTGCAGGGCTATGATGTCGGCGGTTTAGATAGCAACAGCGCCTACGGGCAACGCTTCCCGGATCAGGCCTTTTTGACCGGCATCCGAATTCCCCGTCTGTCCGACCTTCTTAAGATGCTGCAACAGCCTGAATATCAGACTGTTCATCTGTTCCTTGAGATCAAATCAGACCCCGTTCTGGTGGATGATCTGACAGCCCGTCGGTCATTGGTCCAAGCGGTGGTGAACGATGTCCGTCAGGCCCGAATGCAATCGCGGACCGTATTGCACAGTTTTGATTGGGGCCTGCTTGGGGATTGCCAGCGGATTGCACCGGAAATGCCGACTTCATTCCTGACACAACTGCCAGAAAACGAAGAAGATATCGGCGAGGATTCATCGAAAGCCGTGAACCCGGTTGATGGCTGCACCACGCAGGACCTACCTCACAGGGTCAAGGCGGCGGCGGGTCAGATCTGGTGCCCCTATTATCTGGACATCACCGCCGAAGCGCTTGCCACGGCCCGCGAACTGGGGCTGACAACCATGGTCTGGACGGTGAACGAGCCCGAGGACATTGCACGCATGATCGATCTTGGTGTGGACGCGATCTGTACCGATTATCCCGGCAGAGTTCAGCATCAATTGCTCAAACGCGGCGCACACTGGTTGCCTCAAGCTGATCGCTGACATGCAAACAGTCCAGGATGTCTTTGCCCGCTACGAAGAGTTGCGGGACCGGTTGCCTTCAAATCAAACCCGCGCAGACACTGTCGCAATCCGTTCGCTACTCGACCTGAAAGATCAGGCTGATGCATTTGTCTTTGACGCTTTCGGCGTCCTGAATGTCGGCACCCGACCGATCCCGGGGGCGGCTGCCCGGCTGGATGAACTGCGTGCCGCAGGCTGTGCCATTCGTATCCTTTCAAACGCTGCCAGCTATGACAATTCTCGTGCGATTGAAAAATTTCACGCCTTAGGTCTGCGTGTGGAACCGACCGAAATCATCACCAGTCGGGATATCGCGCTGGAGATTATTGACGACCGCGTTTGGGGCGTGATCGCTGCCGAGGATGACACCCTTACCGAAATCACAGCCCCAACCCTGCGGCTGGATATGGACGCGTCCGCCTATGATCATGCCGAAGGGTTTCTGTTTCTTTCAACTGCCCATTGGAACCCGGCCAAACAATCGATGCTGATCGCAGCGTTACAGCAGGCACCTCGCCCCGTGATCATCGCCAACGCCGATCTGGTCGCCCCGCGGGGGTGCGGATTGTCACTGGAACCGGGATATTTCGGTCATCAGCTCGTAGATCTGGGCCAGAAAAGCGTGCGCTTTTGCGGCAAACCTTATCCGGATGTCTATGATTTAGCCCGGCATAGCCTGCCGGATATCCCAGCACGCCGAATTGTCATGTGTGGCGATACTTTGCAGACCGATATCCTGGGGGCTGCAGCAGTGGGCTGGAAAACGGTTCTTGTCACCCGCGATGGGGTGATGGCCGGACATGATGCTAAACCTTTCATAAAGTCATCCGGCCTGCACCCGAATTGGATCCTTGACCGGATCTGATCTAACGGTGAACTTCGACAGTTCCATGTAACGCGCCATAGACAAAAGATGTGAACTAAGCGCTCACCCTGAATTCACCAATATTGGCTTAACGTCACGCAACCGGTCACCCTTTGGATCGAACGGTGCTTCGGCGAGGATGGTTGCTGTGTGAGGTTTACCAAGGATGAACACCTCGACCGTGTCGCCCGGCCCCGCCACCGTCGGATTGACATATCCGAGAGCCAGCGACTTGCCGACCGAATACCCATAGGCACCCGAGGTCACGCGCCCTACAGGTGTGCCATCCGGGGTGAAGATCGGCTCGCCACCGGTTGCATCCGCGTCCTCGGTCACTTCAATTTCAAAGCTCGACAGAACCTCGCGCGGGGCATTGTCCTTGACGGCCAGATAAGCGTCCTTGTGCAGGAAATCCTTGTCCAGCTTGATCAGACCGGCCAGCCCGACCTCTTGCGGCCAGTATTCCTGCGAATATTCGCGACCCCACGAGCCGTAGCCCTTTTCGATCCGCAACGACCCCAGTGCGCGGCCGCCGACGGGACCGCCCTCCAGCGATTTGGCGGCCTCCAGCAGCGCGGTGTACAGACGCACCTGATCCTCTTCGGGGCAGTGCAGTTCCCAGCCCAGATCGCCGGTAAAGCTGACGCGGATGGCCAGACAGGTGACACCGGCAACCTCGATGGTGGCCGAGCGCATGAAGCGGAACGCCTCGTTCGACAGGTCCGCATTGGTCAGGCGCTGCAGCAGGTCGCGCGCTTTCGGACCGGCGACGTTGAAACCGGCGATGCGATCAGTCGCGACCTCAAATGTGGTGCCTTCCGGCAGGTCGACCATGTTGAAGAACCGCTGATGATAGCGCTCGGCCATGCCGGAGCCGATCATCATGTATTCATCATCCGCCACCTTAGTGATGGTGAAATCACCGGCCACGCCGCCACGGACCGAGATCAGCGGCGTCAGGCAGGAACGACCGATCTCGGTCGGCACCCGGTTGGCGACCAGACGGTCCAGCCAGTCATGCGCACCCGGCCCCTTGATCACGTAATTGGCGAAGTTCGAGATATCGATAACGCCCACATTCTCGCGCAACATCCGCACCTCGCGGCCCACCGGGTCCCACCAGTTCTGGCGGGTGAAGCCGTTGGTTTCCTGCGCGCCGGGCTGATCAGCGAACCAAAGCGGATGTTCCCAGCCGCAGTTCAGGCCAAAGACGCAGCCCATGCCCTTTTGCATTTCGTATGCCGGGCGGACACGGGCGGGACGGCCCGCGCTGCGTTCTTCGTTCGGGAAGTGGATCTTGAAGCGGTGGGTATAGGAATCCTCGACCCGTGCCTTGGTGAATTTCTTGTCGGCCCAGTCGCCGAAGCGGGCCAGGTCCCAGGCGAACATGTCGTATTGCGGCTCGCCCTCGATCATCCATTGCGCCGCCAGCAGGCCCAGACCGCCCGATTGCGAGAAGCCGGGGATCAGGCCGCCGCACAGGAAATAGTTCTTCAGTTCCGGCACAGGCCCCCACAGGGCCGAGCTGTCGGGTGACCAGATCATCGGCCCGTTGATCACCCGCTTGACCCCTGCCGTCGCCGCCGCAGGCACCCGTTCGGTGGCGCGGATCACGTTTTCCATGATCCGGTCCAGATCGTCGGGGAACAGGTCATGGGCGAAATCCAGCGGCGTTCCTTCTTCGGCCCAGAATTTCATGTCTTTCTCATAGGCGCCGATCAGCAGTCCGTTGCCTTCCTGCCGGAAGTAATATTCGCCGTCGCGGTCGGCGATCGAGGGCAGACGACGGCCCAGATTGGCGACCTCGTCGATGGTCTCAGTGACGAAATACTGATGCTCGGTCGGTTGCAGCGGCAGCGTCAGACCCGCCATCGCCGCCACTTCGCGGCCCCAGAGGCCCGCAGCATTCACCACCCATTGCGTGTGAATGTCCCCTTTGGGGGTGCGCACAATCCAGCTGCCGTCTGGCTGCTGTTCCGTCGCCGTGACCGGGCAGAACCGTTCGATGGTCGCACCCATGGCGCGCGCACCGGCGGCATAGGCATGCGGCACGCCCGAAGGGTCCACGTTGCCGCCATCGGGTTCGTACATGATACAGCGGATATCGTCGAACTGCGCCAGCGGGTGCAGTTCCTTGGCCTCTTCGCGGCTGACCTCGTGGAAGTTCAGCCCGTAGAACCTCGCCTTGGCCTCCTGCAGGCGCAGCTGATGCTCACGCTCCTCGGTCTGCGCCAGATACAGCGAGCCGGGCTGGAACACGCCGCAGCTTTGGCCGGTCTCCTGCTCCAGTTCCTTATACAGGTTCATCGTATAGTGCTGGATGCGGGTGATGTTGTTGTTGTCATGCAGCCCGTGAATATTGGCCGCCGCGTGCCAGGTCGAACCGCTGGTCAGTTCATCCCGTTCCAGCAGGATCGAGTCCGTCCAGCCCATCTTGGCCAGGTGATACAGGATCGACGTTCCGGCCAGGCCACCGCCGATCACAACCGCTTGTGCGTGCGTTTTCATGGGATTTCCCTCTTAATGCCTCAGGCGGCGATACTTTTCATGGCGCCCAGAAACTGGGCCACTTCGGCGATACTGTTGTAATGGCACATCGAAACCCGCACGCAGCTGTCCATACCAAGCGGGTTCAGAATGTTGCCGGAATAATGATCGGCCCTGCGCAGATGAGTGCGGATGCCCTGTTCGTTCAGTTGTTTGACCACATCGACCGAAGGCACGCCCTCGACCCGCAGCGAAACCAACCCCTCGCGCGCCGGGTTGTCGACGCCGCCCAGAATGGTCACCTTCTCCATCTCGGCCAGTCCGGGCAGGTTGCCGGTGCCGTGGATCATCGCGTCGGTCAGCGCCTTCTCCTGCGCATGGATCGCCTCGCCCGCTGCGACGAATTTGGCGCGCCGGTCGGAGGCGTCGCTGACCTGCTCGCCCAGCCATTCGAAATAGCTCACCACGTCGGACATGGTGGCGTAGGACCCGGTGTCGCGCGTGCCCATCTCCCAATTGTCCACGGGGCCATCGATCAGGCAGTTATGCGGCAGCTTGGTCAACCGGTCGGATATCCACGCCACCCCGTAGCCATGGCGCGAGAACACCTTGTAGGGCGAGATCACATAGCCATCGACGCCGTAAGCGGTCAGGTCGATCCGGCCATGGGCTGCGTGCTGGATGCCATCAACGATGATAATACAGTCAGGCGCAACGGCCCGGATGGCGGCAGCCACGGCGGCGACATCCACGCCCATGCCGGTCACCGGCGAGGTGTGCACGATGGTGGCTACCTTGGTCTGAGGCGTCACCTGAGCGGCATAGGCGTCGGCGGTGACGGTACCGGTAGCGTCGTCATGGGCGACCAGAACATGATCCTGCCCGGCCACCCCGGCCCAGCGAGCGCAGGCGCTGCGGGTGGCGGGGTGTTCCAGCGTGGTGCCCAGAACCTGCCCAGAACCGGTGCCCAGACAGGCGTTCATGATCAGGCGGAACAGCAGCTCGGTGCCGCTTTCGCCGACAAAGAACTGGCCGCCGGGCGCGTTCATGAACACGGCCATGTCTTCTTTGGCCTTGTTTATCACACGCACCAGTTCATGGCTGCCGGGGTTGTCGCGGCCCTGATTGTCGGGGATCGCGGCATAGGTCTGCGAAGTGTCCACAACCGAATTCAGCGTCAGTGCGCCGCCCGCGTTTTCGAAAAAGATACGCGGACCCTGCTGCGGGCAGCTATCTATCTGGGCAAAGCGGCTGCGGATCTGATCCAGCAGGACATCTGAAATTTGGCTCATGGTGGTCGACCTGTTTATTGTGCCTATGACGGCTGGCAGTTTCGCTGAACCTAAGATGGTTCCCGAAACAAGACATGCAAAAAAATCCGGGGCAAAGCAGTCGAAAATTCTGCGCAGGCAAATCGGCATTTCTGAGGTGTCTTTTGCGACACCCATCCGCCAGGCGTGGCGCGCCCTTCAACCCGGCAACAACACTTGCCGTCCCGATCTGAATTGGACGTGCGATTTTGCTGAAGATCACCCGTTTTGGCCATTCGTTTCAGCAGCGGCGTTCAATAGCCAGTCCTGAAACAGCCGGACGGCAGAGGATGCGGATTTCCCCTTGAGTTTGGCATAATAAGCCCAGGGGCTTTTCAGATCAAAATCCAGGGGCTCGATCAGCAAGCCCCGATCCACGTAAGGCCGCGCCAGAGATTTTGGCAATGCAACACAGCCCAACGACTTGACCGCAAGCTCCAATGCGAGGTTCGAGGCATTCGTGCGCGGACCCTCTTTCTGGTTCAGATCCTCAAGGTCAAACTCGGTTGCCACTTTCTCCCAATAGGCGGGCCGCCCCAGAATATGGATCAGACGCGCGTCCTGCAGCTGTTTCGGATCGGTCAGGCGTCGCCCATCGACTGTAAATCCCGGGGCGCAGACGACGGTCAGTTTGTCCACCCACAGCCGAGTAAGATCATCGGCGACATCATCTACATGATTGATCGTAATGGAAATATCCGAGACATTTGGCTCGACATCCGTCCAGATCGTGCCATGAACGGTCAGGGCGATATCGGGGTGCACCTCGGAAAACCCCTGAACCACATCGGGCAGCCAATTTTCAGCCAGACTTACCGGGCAGGACACAACAACATTGCGAATATGCGGGCGCGACACAATCGATTGCGTCGCCGTGTCGATCTCTTGCAACGCATGACGCACAGACGGAAGATACGCCTTACCCGCATCAGTTAGGGACAGCGATCTTGGATGGCGCAAAAACAGGGGCCGCTTGATGAACTCTTCCAGTGACCGCACATGGTTGCTGACCGCCGATTGGGTACAGTTCAGCTCCTCTGCGGCGCTGGTAAAGCTCAGATGCCGCGCGGCCGCCTCGAACGAGCGGAGAAAGGACAGGTGAGGCAGGTTCATCATATTGGGCATGTCCCGAGGCTGTTGTCGCGTTGACTAATCCGCGGAAATTGCGGTCTCTTGTTCATTCGCGACTTTAGAGTTGTCCCGTTCGCGACACAACAAATCAGACAGTCACAAAAAAACCGGTGCCATAGCCCTAGGATTGTTTTCGTGCCGCACGCGGTAAATGTACCTAATTTGCCTTCTGATCGCAGTGTCCCAAAATTCAACACATGCAGGCAGGCCGTGGCGGATACATTTCAGAAAGTTGCAGACTTCACTCTCGGCAGCACGGCCGTGGATTTTCCCGATTCGACCCTGAACGCAGCGGCGCTGATGTTGCTGGATACTTTGGGCATCACCATCGGGTCCGGCCCGATGCAGGCCGGAACAATCGCGCGGGAAACCGCGCAGGCGTTGTACGGTGCAGGCGACAGTTCCCTTGGCGCGCGGATGCTGTTCGACGGGCGGCGGGTCAGCGCGGCGGGCGCGGCCTATGCCGCAGCGACTCAGACCGACAATCTGGACGGGCATGACGGGTATAATCCGACCAAGGGCCACATCGGTGTCGTTATAGTCCCTGCCCTCGCTGCCTTGGCCGAAACGGTGCCCGATTTCTCGGGTCCTGAAGCGCTGGCCGCTGTGACTATCGGCTACGAGGTCGCGGGGCGCGCGGGCATCTCACTGCATGATACGGTCAGCGATTATCACACCTCGGGCGCCTGGAACGCTTTGGGTGTGGTGGCTGTGGCGGCCCGTATGCGCGGGCTTAGCGCAGAACAGATGCGGCAGGCCATGGGCATCGCCGAATATCACGGCCCGCGCAGCCAGATGATGCGCGAAATTGCCAATCCAACCATGCTGCACGATGGTTCGGGCTGGGGTGCGATGGTGGGTATTTCTTCGGCTGTTCTGGCCGAGAAAGGCTTTACCGGAGCCCCGGCCATCACCATCGAAACCGAAGACGTCGCCCCGCACTGGCAGGACCTGGGCCGGTTCTGGCAGATGGAGCATCAATATGTGAAGCCTTATCCGATCTGCCGCTGGGCCCATGCCGCCATCGATGCCACCCGTGCGCTGATGCGCGACCATGGCCTGAGCCATAACGATATCGCCTCCATTCAGGTCAATACCTTCCACGAAAGCGCCTGCCTGTTCCAGGGCATGCCCGATGACACCTCGAAAGCGCAGTATTCCCTGCCTTTCGCCGTTGCCACGATGGCGGCCTATGGACGCATCGGGGTGGAACATATCACCGGTGCCGGTCTGTCCGATCCGCTGGTTGCGTCGATTGTCGAGCGTATTTCAGTGGCCGAAGACGTGCGCCATTCGGATCGTTTCCCCCAAAGCCGCTGCGCCGATGTCAGCTTGACCCTGAGTGACGGGCGCGTGTTGGAATCGGGTGATGTCCACGCCCGCGGCGGCCCCGAGGCCCCGATGGAACGGTCCGAAGTGATCGACAAGTTCATGGAATTCGCCACGCCGTCGCTGGGTGAATCTCGGGCTACCGCCATTCGCGATGCAGTGCTTGGTCTGACCGATCCGGCCTCAAAGTTCTCTGACCTTGGCGCCCTGATCTACAACGCGCCGGACAGGGCGTAAACGGAACGAATAAAATGCCCCTGAAACTGTTGAAATACGGGTTGTCCGGCACATACCCGGTGACCGGCGACATCCCGGCCACGCCCGATCTGAAACCCAGCTATGATGTGGTGATCGTGGGCGGCGGCGGCCATGGGCTGGCCTGCGCGCACTACCTTTCCAAATATCACGGCATCACCAATGTGGCGGTTCTGGAAAAGGGCTATCTGGCCGGGGGTAACACCGCGCGGAACACGACGACCATCCGTTCGAACTATATCACCAAAGAAGGTATCGCGTTCTACAAGGAAGGCGTTCAACTCTACGAGGAAATGAGCGAGGAACTGGACTTCAACGTGATGTTCAGCCAGCGCGGACAGCTGACCCTGGCCCATACCGAAGCGACCCTGCGCAGCTTTCACCTTCGGGCCGAGATGGGCAAGCACGCCGGCACAAATATCGAAGTGGTTGACGCGCAAACGGTCAAGGAACTCAGCCCCCATCTGAACATGGACGAAGGTGGCGCACTGGAGATTATCGGCGGTCTCTGGCACACCGATGGCGGCACTGCCCGCCACGATGCGGTGGCGTGGGGCTATGCCACGCAGGCCAGCCGTCGGGGCGTGGAAATCCATCAGCGAACCGAAGTTGAAGGCTTCGATATCGACGGCGGCAAAATCACGGCCGTGCGAACCAATCGAGGAACCATTTCGGCCGGTCAGGTGATGATCGCCGTCGGTGGTATGAACTATGACATGGCCCTGAAAGCCGGGGTCGAACTGCCGATCCGCTGCTTCCCCTTGCAAGCCATGGTCACCCAGCCGCTGAAACCCTGGCTGCACACGCTCGTCAGCTCGGTCAGCCTGCACACCTATCTGGTGCAGTCCTCGCGCGGCGAGATCGTGATCGGCGGCGGTTCGGATCCGTACCAGCTGTATTCCACCCGCTCGACGCTGGATATGAAGGAACATCTGGCCGAGGGTGCCGTGCATCTGTTCCCCTTCCTGCAAGGCGTGTGCCTGCTGCGCCAATGGGCCGGGATCACCGACATGACGCCCGATTACTCGCCGATCATGGGTGCCAGCCCGCTGTCGAACCTGTGGCTGGATTGCGGTTGGGGCACATGGGGCTTCAAGGCAACGCCGGTGGCGGGCAAGTACATGGCGCAGACGATCGCCAACCAGAAGGTCGCCCCGGTGCTTGAACCCTTCACCATGGAACGTTTTGCCACGTTCGACCTGCTCAATGAAATGGGCGCAACCGCTGCGAGCCACTGACATGAAGATCCTGACCTGCCCGATGAACGGCCCCCGCAACATCAACGAATTCCAGTGTTTCGGCCCGGTAAAGGCCGATCCCGACCCAGCCACGACATCGGATCAGGACTGGGCGCGACACCTGTTCCGCGCCGACAACAGGACCGGCGTCATGACAGAATGGTGGCGTCATTTGCCCTCGAACTATTTCTTCCTGGCCGAACGCGATGTCACCACCAACGAAGTGATCCGCACCTTCGACGAATCGGAGGCCGTCCAATGACCCGGCTGCCCGCCCCTTACGGTACGCGCATCCGGCGCGACATGCCCGTGCGTTTTACCTTTGAAGGCCAGAGTTTTACCGGGTTCGAGGGCGATGTCATCGCATCGGCGCTGGCGGCCAGCGGGCAGTGGATGCTGTCGCGCAGTTTCAAGTACCACCGCCCACGTGGGTTGATGTCGATGGCAGGTTCCGAGGCGGACACGCTGGTGCAGTTGCCTTCTGATCCCAACGTGCAGGCGGACAGGCACGCGATCACCGAGGGGCTGACCGTAAGCGCGCAGAACGTCAACGGCTCGCTGGCGCGAGACCGCGACGCGGTGCTCGACAAGCTGGGTCGTTTCATGCCTGTCGGGTTTTATTACCGTACCTTCATGGGCCCTACGCGCAACAGCTGGCTGAAACTCTGGGAGCCGCTGATCCGCAAAAAGGCCGGTCTGGGCGTGCTGGACACCAACGCCGCGCATCAGGATTTCGAGAAAGCCAACCTGTTCTGTGATTTGCTGGTTGTGGGCGGGGGCCTTGCTGGTCTGACCGCAGCGATCGAGGCGGCGCAATCCGGGGCCGACGTGATCCTGGCCGAGATGGAGCCCGAATTGGGCGGTGCGCTGACCTATCGCCGGGAGGGCGCTGACCTGCTGGCCGAGTTGACGGAGCGCGCCTGCAATCTGCCCAACCTGCGGATCATGACGGACACCGTTGTGAACGGCTGGTACGAGGACAACTGGCTGCCGCTGATCCGGGGCAACAAGCTGTTCAAAACCAGAGCGCGCGAGGTCATTCTGGCCACCGGCTGCATCGAGCAGCCCGCCGTTTTCCGTAACAATGACTTGCCCGGCATCCTGTTGGGCTCGGCCGTCCAACGCCTGATGCGGCACTATGCGGTCAAACCGGGAGCGCGCGCCGTGGTTCTGGCCGCCAACCCCGAAGGTTACCGCGTGGCGCAGGACCTGCTGGATGCGGGCGTTGAAATTGCCGCCGTTGTCGATCCACGCCCTGATGGGTCCTGCAACGGTCTGTCCGAAAACCTGCGCCGTCAGGGAGTGGCCATCGTGTCGGGTGAGATCAGCGAGGCACATGGCAAGACCCACGTCACCGCTGTCTCAGCAAACGGACAGCGGATCGATTGTGATCTGGTCGTGATCTCGGTCGGGTCCGCGCCCAGCTGGCAATTGCCCTGTCAGGCGGGCGCAAAGCTCAGCTACGATGACGCAACAGCGCGGTTCTCACTGGCCCTGCCCGATGGCCCGCTTGGCACCGCAGGCAGTATCAATGGCCCGGTCAGCGCATCCGTGGTTATGAACGATGCCCGCAGTGCCGCCAATGCGGCTCTGGCCCGGCTGGATCTGCCCCATGATGACGTTGACCCGCTGGCGGATCCCGAAGCGGCCCTGGCCAACTACGAACCAAAGATCGCCCCTCATCCCAAAGGTAAGGATTTCGTCGACAGGGACGAGGATATTCAGGTCAAGGATCTGCAAAACGCGACCAAGGAAGGCTATCGCGAGCTGGAATTGATCAAGCGGTTCACTACGGTGGGCATGGGACCATCGCAGGGCCGTCACTCGGCTCTGGCGACGGCGCGTGTTGTGGCCGATGCCACCGGACGCAGCATAGCGGAGACCGGCGTAACCACGGCCCGGCCCCCGTTTGCCCCGGAAACACTGGGTGTTCTGTCCGGCCATCACCACCCTGCCGAACGGCGCAGTGCATTGCATCAGGAACATATTCGCCTCGAGGCCGATATGCGCCCGGTCGGCGCCTGGTGGCGCCCCTATTTCTATGGGCCGAAAACCGACGCCAAACGGTTGATCGAAGAAGAGGTCAAGGCCGTGCGTGAAGGGGTCGGCGTGCTGGATGTCTCGACCCTCGGCGGGTTGGAGGTGCGTGGGCCGGATGCGGGCGAATTCCTCAACCGCATCTACACGATGGCCTACAAGAAACAACCTGTCGGTCGGTGCCGGTACTGCCTGATGACCAATGAGATGGGCACCGTGATCGACGACGGCGTCGCCTATCGTCTGGCCGAGGATATGTACTATGTCACCGCGACAACCGGGGCCGTGGCACGGGTCTATGCGGATATGCTGTTCTGGAACGCCCAATGGCGGCTGGATGTGGATGTGTTGAACGTCACTGCCGCCTTTTCCGGTTTCAACATCACCGGGCCCAAAGCGCGCCAGGTGGTCGAAGCGCTGGACAGCGACATCGATTTCTCACGCGACGGCTTTGCCTATCTCGATGGCCGCTCGGGCATGGTGGCGGGTGTTCCGGTCCGCGCCATGCGGATCGGCTTTACCGGTGAGCTGAGCTTTGAGCTGCATTGCCCCACCAGCTATGCCAAGTCCCTGTGGGATGCGATATTGGCGGCGGGTGCGCCGGTTGGCTTGCGCCCCTACGGCCTGGAAGCCAGCCGGATACTGCGTCTGGAAAAGGGGCACATTCTGATCGGGCAGGACACCGATGCGCTGACCTCGCCGGATGAGCTGGGCTTTGGCTGGGCCATATCCAAGACCAAGCCGTTCTTCATAGGCAAACGCGCCATCGAGATGCGCCGGAACAAGGGTTTGTCGCGCAAGTTGGTGGGACTTTCCTTTGAAGGCGGAGATGTGCCGGACGAAAGCTGTCTGGTGCTGCGCGATGAGGTGCCGGTCGGCCATGTGACGTCAGTGCTGTGGTCGCCTACCTTGGGCAAACATATCGCTTTGGCCTATGTGGACGGACGCGATGCAGAAATCGGCGCGGCCGTCACGGTCAAATGCCGAAACGGGGCACGCGTCACCGTACCCGTCGGCCCACACGCCTTTTTTGACCCCGACAACACGAGGCAGGAGGTCTGATGATGCGAACCTATCCCCTGAACCCCGGCGGCTCGGCAGACGGCGTGACGCTAGTCTCTGGCCCTGTAAGCCTTGTCGATCTGACCGCGCAGTCGCGCTTTGGGCTGAAGGGGCGCGGTTCTGCCGACTGGATTGCATCGCAAGGGCGGACCCTGCCCGAGGTGAACCAGTTCGCGGACGGTATCCTGCGACTGGGGCGCGAGGATCTGGTGGTGATTGAGGGTGCAGAAGATCTGCGCACCGCCTGGTCCTCTTCTGACGCTCCGAAGGGTTATGATGCCTGGCGCGATGAGACATGGGCCTGGATGCACCTGTCGGGCCCGTATCTTGACGAGCTGATGGCCAAGATCTGTCCGGTGAACCTGTCGCAACAAGCCTTTTCCGAAGGCCAGATCGCGCAGACCCGCGTCGGATATGTCGAGGCCATTACATGGCGTGCCCAGCATCAGGGGCAGGACGGTTTCTGCGTCTTCTTCGACATCTCGGCCACCGCATTCTTCGCAAAGGCGATAGAAACTGCTGCCCAGGAATTCAGCAAAGAGACTGTACTGTGAAATCTCCGGTTACCATCCTTCATACCGACAACCCAGACGCCGCAAAGACCGTATTGGCCGCGCGGCACCCGGATCTGGAAATCCACACTTGCGACAGCTACGAGGCCTTGCCCGCAATGATCGCGGATACGCAGGCAGAAGTGGTCTATTCCGTCCGTTTCGCGGGCACACCCGGTTTTCCCCGGCAGGCGCTGATTGATGCCCCCAGCGTAAAGTGGGTCTCGGTTGGTGGGTCGGGCACCGATCACATGAACCCCTGGGACCCGGATACCTTCACGGTGACCAATGCCGCCGGCGTCGCCGCCGATATGATGGCGCAATATGCGCTGGGGGCGATGCTGCACTTCTCGCTGGATTTACCGGGCTTCCGGGCCGCACAGGCACGACATGAATGGGTGTCGGGCAAGGTCGAACCGATTGACGGCAAGACGGTGTTGATCCTTGGGCTGGGACAGACCGGCATGGCGGTGGCCGCCCGGTCCAAAGCGATGGGCCTGTCCACAATTGGCGTACGGGCGCGACCCAAGGACACTCCGAATGTGGATGAAGTGCATGGGATGGATGCCCTCGCCGATCTCTGGTCGCGCGCGGATTTCATCGTCGTCTGCGTACCGCTTCTGGACAGCACGAGGGGGATGGTCGATGCGGATGCCTTTGCCGCGATGAAACCCGTCGCGGTGATCATCGATGTCTCGCGCGGTGGCGTGATCGTTGAACAACCTCTGGTCACTGCATTGGAATCCGGCGCCCTGAAAGGGGCTGCGCTGGATGTTTTCACGGTCGAGCCACTGCCCGCAGATCACGTACTCTGGGGTTTTGACAACGTCATCATCACACCGCATTGCGCGTCCGTCTACGAGGGTTGGGTTCTCAAATCGGTTGAGATGTTTTCCGACAACCTCTGGCGATATCGCAAAGGCGACGATCTCAAAAACATAGTCAACCCCGAGCGAGGATACTGACATGGCCCGTGAAAGACGCAGCGGTCGGCGCGGCAAAAGCGATCGTGGCAGCTCAAGCATCCAGCAACTTCCCTGGCAGAATGTGGTCAACGCTTCCCCCAAGCTGGAATTGCTGAGCGAAGAGCAACTGGATCAGTTGCACGCCACCTCGATGCGTATCCTGTCCGAGGCCGGAATTCGGGTCATGGGCGACAACGTGATGGATCTGTTCGAACAGGCCGGCGCGCTTGTCGACCGGGACACCAAAACAATTCGTATCGACGAAAGCATCGTTAACGAGGCGCTGAAAACCGTTCCCAAGACTTTCACGCTGACCGCCCGCAATCCGGATAAGCGGATCACCATGGGCGGCAATCATGTCAATTTCGGCCTCGTCGCGGGCCCGCCAAACGTACATGACTGCATCAACGGGCGGCGACCCGGCAACTATGAAGATTATTGCAACTTCATCAAACTGGCGCATCACTTCAATGCCATTCATCTGATTGGCAATCAGGTCACAGCGCCACTGGAATTGCCCGCCAACAACCGGCATCTGGACACCTACAACGCCAACCTAACCTATAGTGACCTAAGCTTTCATGCCACGGCGATTGGCCGGGGCCGGGCGATGGACGGGATCAACATGATGGCCATCGCGCGCGGCATGACGCTGGAAGAAATGCGCGCCGATCCGGGGCTTATCACCATCATCTCAGTCAACTCGCCCCGTCTGTTCGACGATGCCATGGGTGACGGCTTGATTGCCATGGCTGAACATGGCCAGCCAGTGACGATCACGCCCTTCACGCTGATGGGCGCGATGACACCGGTGACGCTGCCCGCAGCACTGGCGCAGCAAAACGCCGAGGCTTTGTTCGGCGTGACCCTGACGCAACTGGTCAATCCCGGCACGCCGGTGATGTACGGCGCGTTTACTTCGAATGTGGACATGCGTTCAGGCGCGCCCGCTTTTGGTACGCCGGAAAACACCAAGGCGAACATGATCAGCGGCCAGTTGACGCGCCGTTACGGTATTCCGTACCGGACCTCGAACGCCAATGCCTCGAACGTGGTTGATTTGCAGGCGGCCTATGAGACGATGATGGCCACCTGGGGTGCGGTTCTGGGCGGGGCCAATCTAGTTTATCATGCAGCCGGATGGCTGGAAGGGGGGCTGACCGCCTCCTATGAGAAGCTCGTCATGGATGTGGAAATCCTGCAGAATATGATTGAATTTCTGAAGCCGCTGAAATTCGACGACAGCGAACTGGGCTTTGATGCCATCAAGGATGTTCCGACCGGCGGCCATTTCTTCGGCACCGAGCACACGATGGAGCGGTATGAGACTGCATTCTATGCACCGATGCTGTCGGACTGGCAAAACTACGGCGCGTGGGAGGCTGCAGGTTCAAAAACTGCCCTGAACCGAGCCACCGAAATCTGGCAGCAAGCGTTGCGGGACTATGAAACACCCGCCATGGACCCGGCGATCCGCGAAGAACTGGATGCCTATATTGCCAAGCGCAAGGAAGAGATCGGATCGGATGAGCCCTAATCGGTTAGGGCGGAAGCAGTGCCTCCGCCCAACCCTCGATCATAACAGGTCGAACAGCCGCCCCGGGACATTTCCCTGACGCGGCAGGTCCAGTGCCCGCATCAGCGCAAACATCATGGCCTGGTTTGAGGTCACAACCGGTTTTCCGAGTGCGGCTTCGATGCGGTCGACAGCCTCGACCGCGCGCATGTCGGTGCAGCTTAGGACGATGGCTTCGGCCTCGGGGTGGTCGGCCTGACAGGCCAGATCAAACACCTCGTCCGGTGTCAGCTCTCCCTGACCGTAATTGCCCAACTCACGACCGATATCGGCGCATTTGACCGTGGTGATCTGGTTCTGTGCCAGAAACTCCATCGCTTGCCTGTTGATCTCACCAAGGTAGGGTGACGAAAATCCCACCTTGGTCACGCCCAGCGTTTTGATCGCATCGACCAGTGCACCGGCGGCCGTAAACGATAGCGCACCCGATCCGGCCTTGATGTCCTTCGCCAGTTGTTCGTCAAAGGACGGCCCATGGGTCAGGGTGGCCGATGTGCAGCCATAAAGCACCACATCGGGCCGAACACCGGAAATCATCCTCAGATCATGACTGATATCCGAAGCGCCAAGACCGGCCATCTGATCCGATCCCGGGATCTCATCCACATCGTAACCGCCCATACGCTGGAAATGCACGGTCGTATCCGGGCTGCGCATCAACATCATATCTGCTTCGAGATTGGTGTTGGTGAAGGGTACCAAAACGCCGATCTTGGCCCGTGTCCGGGTTTCATGGGTCATGACGTCACCTCTTTCAGAACGGCCAGACAGCGATCCATGATATCCTGTTCGCAGATCGTGGCGCGCAGGCAATCGCCCAGACCATAGCCACCCATTCCGCGCATCAAAAGCCCTTGCGCGCGCAAGGCGGCATCCGCGTTCCGCGCCGTTTCAGCATCGGCAAAACGGATCAGCACGAAATTGGTATGGCTTTCGGGCACGGTCAGCCCAAGATCGCGGCAGTCTTGCGCGAATTTGTCCCGAATGGCCGACGTGCGGGCGACCACATCACGCATATGCGCCTGATCGCGCATCGCCGCTGCTGCAGCCGCCTGCGAAGCGATCGAAATATTGTTCGGGTTCAGCAGTTTGCGCAATTCTGCCGCGATATCGGTGGGAAAATAACCCCAACCGGCGCGTGCTCCGGCCAAGCCGTAAGCTTTCGAGAAGGTGCGCGTGATCACAGTATCCCCCCGATCCGCGAGCGCAAAAATCTCGGCCGGATCATTGGTGGGGTCGGCAAACTCGGCATAAGCCTGATCCACCACCAGCAACACATCGGCAGGCAATGCGTCCCGCAGACGCAGAATGTCGGCATTCGGGAACAGCGTTCCGGTGGGGTTGCCCGGGTTACAGACGAACGCGATACGGGTCGCCGGGGTGATGGCGGCCAGAACCGCATCCACCGAGACGGTCAGATCGACCTCGGGTGCAGCGATGTATTCCGCCTGCGCCTGTGCAGTGGCAGAAGCCACGAAAGCATAGCCATATTGCGTGCCCAGCACCTGATCGCCCGGCCCTGCAAAAGCGCGGATCAGGCAGCCGATCAACTCCATCGACCCGGCCCCACACAGCACCCGCACCGGGTCCAGCCCGTGCACATCGGCAATCGCCGCGCGCATCTCGGGCCATTCGGGATCGGGGTACAGTGTCAGATCAGCCAGCGCCGTTTTCCCCGCGGCCACGGCGGCGGGACTTGCCGGAAACGCGCTTTCATTCTGGGCCAGCGAAACGGTGTCTTCGCCACCCAGATCAGCCAACGCATAGGCGCCCATGGCACCGACATGAGAAACCGGACGGATCATGCGTCACCTCCATAGGCTTTCACGCCTTCTTTCGTGACCAACCCGCGTCTGAGGTCCAGCGCCACAGCGTCCGGGTCGCGCTTCGCTGGATCACCAAAGCCTCCACCACCGGGTGTGTCGAAGATCAGGTAGTCATCGCCTTCCACCCGCAGCTCACCCTTGCCCGGGATATCGCCGCCGCGATTGCGGAACCGGATACGCCCCGGGGCACCGGGCTGACCGCCCATACGACCAAGCGCCGGGAACTTCAGCCGCTCCACTGACAGGAACACGATGAACGGCGCATCATTGGACGAGGTCATCTCGATCCGCTGTCCCAGCCCGCCACGATATTGACCAGCACCGCCTGAATCCGGCAGAAGCTCACGCCGCCACATGATTACGGGGGCCACGCTTTCGGTGATTTCCACCTGAGAGCCAAACACGCCAGACGGATACGCCGTAGCCGAGAGCCCATCCGCATGGGGCCGCGCACCGGTGCCGCCATTATGCACGGGTTCAATGGCAAACTCGCGTCCGCCGTTTGCGGCGACTTCGGGCGCGTGGCGCATGGGCAGGTCGAACATGCACGAGGCACCTTCGGCGGGGACCTGATCCGGCAGTGCCTGATGCAGACAACCCAACACCAGATCCGGGGTCACCTGCCCCAGCGTATGGCGCATCGCAACCGGCACCGGGCGCTGCGCGTTCAGAATGCAGCCTTTGGGGCCATCGACCGTAAACGGCTCCAGCGAGCCTGCGTTGTTGGGAATGTCCGGCCCGACGATGCAGCGCAGGGCAAAGACCGTATAAGCGGTGGCATAGTTCAGCGGCACGTTGATGCCCTTTTTCGAACAGCCCGATGTGCCGGTGAAATCCACATGCATCCCGTCCTTGGTGACGGTCAGAGTGGCGTGCAGTTCCAGCTCGTTTTCGTAGCCATCCATGCGAAGGACATTCTTGTAAACGCCTTCAGGCACTTCGGAGATAGCCTCGAGCGCACCCTTGCGGGACGTGTCGATGATGTAGCTGCCCAACGTGTCCAGATCGTCGATCCCGAACTCGTCCATCATCGCCACCAATCGGGTCACCCCGGCCTCGCAACAGGCGATCAGGGCGTAAATGTCACCCTCATTGGCGATCGGCTCGCGCGAGTTGGCGCGGATGATGTCCATCAGCAGCGCGTTGGGCGTGCCCGCCTCGACCAGTTTACAGGGTGGGATCAACAGCCCTTCGTCATAGATATCCGAGCCCTCGGGGCCCATGCCCAGACCGCCCAGATCGACCAGATGCGAAGTGCAAGAGGTGAAGCCCACCACCTTGCCGTCCTTGAAGGCAGGCATCATCAGCAGGAAATCATTCAGATGCCCCGAGGCAAGCCACGGATCATTGGTCATATAGATGTCGCCGGGTTTCATGTCCTGCAGCGAGAATTGACCGCGCAGATGCAACACGGCCTCGGCCATGGTGTTGATATGCCCCGGAGTACCGGTCACGGCCTGCGCCAGCATCCGGCCGTTGACGTCAAAGATACCGGCGGAAATGTCACCGCATTCGCGCACAATGGGCGAGAACGCAGCGCGGATCAGGGTCTGACCCTGTTCCTCGACCACCGCAAGCAGGCGGTTCCACATCACTTGCAGGCGGGCGGTGGAAAGCTCAGCGTTCATCATGCGCCTCCTTTCTGGTCTTGAACGAGGACAAGGTTGCCGATGGCATCCATATGAGCCGAGAAATCGGCGGATACGAGCGTTGTGGTTTGAGGTTCATGGATCAAAGCCGGGCCCGAGACGTGGTCGCCAGGCTTCAGGTCGGCACGGGCCACAAAAGCCGCATCTTTTGCCTTGCCATCGACGTCACACGTGATCGGGCGCGTTTCGGTCACGTTGAACATTGACCTGTCAGGCGTTTCCGGCACTGGCGGCACGGCGCTGTCCGGGGTCGCTACGCGCACGGCCCAGTTCAGAATCTCGATCTCCATCCCCGGCACCGGGCGCGAGAACTGTTTGCGATATTCCGTCTCGAATGCGGCGGTCAGCGGGGCAATGTCCCCGGTCGTCAGGGCGCGATCCGGCAGGGTGATCTCGATCTCATGCCCCTGCCCGTTATAGCGCATGAAGGCGGTGCGCTGGGTCTCGGTCGGCGCATCGCCTGCGCCTTGGGCCACGACCTCCTTTGCCTCGGCGATCATGGCGTCAAACAGGCCGTTCACCCCATCCATATCCATGCTGTCCAGCAGTGAGTAGCGCGAGCGGACAATCTCGAACGAGACCGGCGCGAACAGGAAACCCACCGCAGACCCGACGCCCGGATTGGGCGGGATCACGATGCGCGACACCCCGGCAGAGCGTGCCACCCGGCTGGCATGCAAGGGACCGTTGCCGCCAAAGGCGATCATCGTGCGCGGACCAAGGTCCTTGCCGCTTTCCACCGCGTGCATTCGTCCGGCGCTGGCCATGCTTTCATCCACGATGCGGCTTACCCCGTCAGCCGACCCGACTGCATCAAGATCCAGCCTTTCGCCGATCACGCGGGTCAGAGCTGCCCTGGAGCCATCGGGATCAAGCTTGATATGCCCTTCGGCAAAGGTATTGGGCACGATGTAACCAAGGGTGATATCGCTGTCTGTCACCGTGGGATCTGTGCCTCCGCGCATGAACGCCACCGGCCCAGGCTCGGACCCGGCAGATTTCGGTCCGACTGTCAGGCGGCCCAAACGATCCACCCCCGCGATCGAGCCTCCGCCCGCGCCGATCTCAATCATCTCGATCACCGGAATGCGCACAGGCATGCCCGACCCTTTGATAAACCGTGCGGCACGTGCGATTTCGAATGACCGAGATGTCTGAGGGCGCGCCTTGTCGATCAGGCACAGCTTGGCGGTGGTGCCACCCACATCGAAAGACAAGACCTCATCCAAACCGGCACGTGCAGCGATGCGCGCGGCCAGAATGGCCCCGCCCGCCGGGCCGGATTCGACCAGTCGGATCGGAAACCGGGCCGCCGTCTCGATGGTGCACATACCGCCACCCGCGGTCATCATCAGGATCGGACACCTGATGCCTTCAGCTGCGAACTGATCGGCGAACCGGGCAAGATAACTCTCCATCAACGGCTGAATATAGGCGTTGGCGACGGTGGTGCAGAGCCTGTCAAACTCACGCGCTTCGGGACTGACCTCGGACGAAATCGAAATCGTCAGATAAGGGCGGTGCGTGCTCAGGAGGTCGCGCAGCCGCCGCTCATGGGCCGGGTTGGCATAAGCGTGCATCAGACAGATGGCGACGGCCTCGGCGCCGCTTGCATCAATCTCAGCCAGCAAGAGCTCAACCTGCGCCTCATCCAGTGGAATCAGCACCTCACCTTCAGCGGACATTCGTTCGCGAATGGTCAGGGACCGTTCGCGCGGCACCAGCAGATCGGGCTTTTCCAGGTTGATGTCGTATTGGGAATACCGGCGCTCGTACCCGATATCGAGGATGTCGCGGAATCCGTCGGTACAAATGGTCGCCACGACCGCTCCGCGCCGCTCGATCAGGGCGTTGGTGGCCAGCGTGGTTCCATGAATAAAGCCGGTAACCTCAGCCAGAGACCGGCCGGATTGCGCCATGACACGAACGGCGCCTTCCATGGCTCCTTCGGCGGGGTTTTGATGTGTCGTCAGTGTTTTGGTCGAGGCCAATATGGTCTCGGTCCCGGAAACCAGAACTGTGTCGGTAAAAGTGCCGCCAATATCAATGGCCAGGCGCAGCGCGGTCTTCATGTATCATCCCGTATTCTTCTGAATGTAAGTAGCTTGGACACCCTTGCGGGTGGTTACCTGCACATCGGTACAAGGTCGCAACCGGTCGCACGGCGACCCAAAGAACTGGGAGTGATCAGACACGTCATGCACATTTGTTGCCCGCACGCGCGAAAGGCACTAGCAAATTTGCGACAAAGCAGCCTGCCAGCGACAACTTTTTTGGTTCCTCTGCGAATGCCGCCGGATCAACGTGACCGCGCAATGGCGCGGCCACGAATGTCGAAATTGTCAGGCCGCGAACAGGTTCTGTTTCAGATCCTGATCCAGTTGCGTGTCGCTTTCGATCAGCGCCTTGATCGCCGGGCGGGACAGGACACGCTGACGATAGGCTTCGATATTGGGATAGGTGGCGTGATCCACCTGCGCATAACCTGACAGAACGAAGAACCATGTCAGATAGGCATCCGCTGCCGAAAACCTGTCACCCAGCAGATAATCGCGCCCGTTCAGGTGGTTCTCCAGCACCTCGAACCGCAGCGGTGCAAGAGCACGCACGCGGTCTTTCACTTCGTCGGTGGCTTCCTGATAGAACACGACACGGAACAGACCCTTGTGCAGTTCGGTGGCGCAGAAGGCCAGCCAGCGCAGCATCTGGAAATAGTCCGGGCTGGTAGGATCAATCCGGAAATCCGCGTTCTGTGATTGCGCCTGTATCCAGGCAATCACCGTCGAGGTTTCGGTCAGCTTTGTGCCGTCTTCAAGCTCCAGAACCGAGACCTGGCCCAGCGGGTTAATGTCATATAGCGATCCGCCAGCCGCCAGTTCCTTGGTAGCCAGATTGAGGGGAGCAATATCCAGATCAACTCCGCCCTCGGCCGCGGCAAAACGCGCAGCCAGTGAGCAAGTGAGGGGGGCGTGGTAGAGGGTAGTCATCTGTATCTCCGTCTTACGAGATGCTTATGCCGCAGTCAGATAATCAGAGGTGGTCACAACTTTGGCATAGGCAAAAGACAGCGCCGACATATAGGCCTTATGCACCTGCTCAGCCGCGATCACCTCACCGTTGAACTCCAGATCGCGCGAAGAACAAGCATCTTCGACCACGGTGACGTTCAGGCCGATATCGGCGGCATTGCGGGCGGCGGCGTCGATGCACATGTGGCTCATGTCGCCTGCGATGGCGACGTCGGTCACACCGTTTTCTTCCAGCAGCGCCTGCAGGTTGGTGTCGCGGAAGGCGTTGACGTAGTGCTTCAGCACCTTGTGCTCTCCGTCTTGCGGGGTGACCGAGCTGTGGATTTCAGCGCCCGGTGTGTTCGGGGCGAAAAAGGGCGGGTTATCGATTTGAAATTCGTGATGCACATGCACAATCATCTGCCCCGCATCGCGGGCTTGTTGCAGCAGACGGGCAGCGTTTGCGGCGCTGTCTTCGATCTTGTGAAGCTCCCATTTGCCGCCGGGGAAGTAATCGTTCTGGATGTCGATCAGGATCAATGCGGATTTGGTCATCGTGGTCTCCGTTATTCGGTCTGTATGCGGCATTGATTTAAGGCACGGATCGCTGGAACTTGATTGGCGCATCGGACATAAATCGCGTTAGATCGGACAAATGATAAATCACCCCCTGACCATCGGCATTGCCGCCTATCCTAAGTCACAGAGCGCCGCGATCCACGGGTTACAAGACTTGTTTGCCGTGGCCAGCCGGTTTCAGCAGGATCAGTCCGAACAGGCGCGCCCGGTTGAAACACAAGTCATTCGGAACTTCGCCAAGGATGACAGCCAGTTAGAGGCGCTGATCCTGCCTCCGGCCCTGGGACCAAGGGTCAGCGGTGCGAAAGAGCAGACCCTGGTCAACTGGGTGCAGGATCACCATCGCCGGGGCGCGCTGATCTGTTCGATCTGTGCCGGTGCCTTCCCGTTGGCCGCCTCCGGTCTGCTGGACGGGCGGCAGGCGACCACCCATTGGGCGCTGGCCCCGGATTTCTCCGCCCGCTTTCCGCAGGTACAACTGCAGGCCGAACGGCTGTTGATCGACGATGGCGATATCATCACTGCTGGCGGGCTGATGGCCTGGACCGATCTGGGCCTGCGCCTGATTGCCCGCTTCATGGGACCTGCGGTGATGCTTCAGGTTGCCCGGTTTTTCCTGATCGACACCGGCGAACGGGCGCAGAGTTTCTACAGCTCGTTCTCGCCCAACCTGACGCATGGCGACGATGCCATCCTGCGGGCGCAACATTGGGTGCAGAAGCGATTTGCGGATCAGGTCTCGGTCGCAGACATGGCCCGCAACGCGCGCCTCGAGCCACGCACCTTCGGGCGTCGGTTTCTTGCCGCCACCAATCTCAGCCCGTCAGAGTATCTGCAACAGCTGCGTATCGCCAAGGCCCGTGAACGGCTGGAACTGTCGCACGCCAGCATCGAATCCATCGCCCGGGATGTGGGGTATATTGATATCTCGGCGTTCCGGCGCATGTTCCACAAGGTGGTGGGCTTGTCGCCGGGTGAGTATCGCAAACGGTTCTCTCCGGCGAAATCTTGACCTCTATGGAGGTTGCATGGCGTTAAGCGCCCGGCAAAGCCGTGCGATATCCGAAACGCTGGTGCTTATTCACTTGCGGCAAAGTCGATATGTATGTGGTTACCGTCGGGGTCCCAGACATTCAGTTGTATGATATCAGCAGCAACCAGATCCGTGCGCCGATACGCGACGTCAAGTCCCCTGAACCTTTCCTCGAACGCCGCGCGCCCCGTGGCGGAGAACGCGAAATGTTCGAGCTTCAGGTTTGTTTCCGAGCCCACTGCCTCGGCCTCAACCCCCACAAGATGCACGTAGGCGGTATCGCCCGAATAAAGCCATGCGCCCGGAAACGGAAAGTCCGGGCGGACACCAACCGTCAACCCCAATACCCGTTGGTACCAATCGATCATCTCGTCCAGACGCGTCGTCCTGAGGTTCACATGATTGAGTGCTCCGATGCCCATCACTTACCCTCGCGACCATTTGATCGAACACCCCATCGAGGCGACCTGATCGCGAGGTCCTTGACCGGTTTCCGAGATCTGAAGCATCGCGTTGACCAGTTCCGGGTTGCGATCATCGCTGCCGCCCATATGGGCGTCATCAAGGCGGCCGCGATACTGCAACTCGCCCCTGGAATTCAGCCCGAAAAAGTCTGGCGTGCAAACGGCATTATAGGCCTTGCCCACCGCCTGATCCTCGTCAACGAGGTAAGGAAATGCAAACCCGTTGCGCCGCGCGAACTCCTGCATCCGGGGCGGCGCATCCTCGGGATAGTCCTGATAGTTGTTGGACATCACCGCCAATACGCCAATGCCCTTGGACATCAGCAGGTCAGCATCGTTTGCCAACCGGGTCGCAATGGCTTTGACGTAGGGGCAGTGATTGCAAATGAACGCGATCAGCAGGCCGTTTTCCAGATGATCGGACATGGTGATCGGTTGGCCGTCCGGGGTTTTCAGAGTGAAATCCGGCGCTTTCCAGCCAAAGTCACAGATCGGAGTGTCCAGCAGCATGATCTCTTTCCTTTGCAGTAATCCCCGACGGCGCTCAGCAGATGAGGGTCATTTCGTTCAGTGTGAACTCAGCAACCGCGCCTTCGGTGGCGGCCATATAATCCTTCAGGTGCTGATTGTTCATATGGGTCTGCCACAATTCGCGCGATTCCCAGTTTTCGTAGAACATGAAATGGGCGGGGTTGTCGTTGTCCTGATGCAAATCGTAGTTGATGCACCCTTCTTCGGCGCGGGTGATGTCGATCAGCTTGATCAATTCGGCCTTCACCAGTTCGATCTGATCCGGGTTGGCTTTGATGTTGGCCACGACGGTCAGTTTTGCCATGTCATTTATCCTTAGTTTGTGCTGGCGAAATACTTAGTTTGTTGCATTTGCCGGATAAACAGGCAATGAACGGATATATAATCCGGACAATCCGTACAATGCTGCTCAAGAACATCGCCTTGTTCCTGCAAATCGTCGAAAAAGGCTCGCTTACCGCCGCCGCGCGCGAGGCAGGTTTGTCTGCGACCACTGTGTCTGAACGTCTGGCGGCGCTCGAAGCGCATTACGGCGTTGTGCTGCTGAACCGGACAACCCGATCCGTTCGCCTGACGGAAGAAGGCCGCACACTGGTCGATGGCGCGCGCGCCGTATTGGAATCCGTTGATGAACTGGACGCGCGTATCCGCATGGGCGCGCAAACGCTAAGCGGATCCATCCGCGTATCCGCGCCCAACGATCTGGGGCGATCGATTGTGTCCGCGGCGATCGGGGGCTTTCTGAAAGAGCATCCGGACATCTCAATCGAACTGTTGCTGTCGGACGGTTATGTCGACGTCGTGGGAGAGGGGATCGACATCGCCCTGCGCTTTGGCCAGATCGGCGACAGCACGTTGCGCAGGCGCAGCCTGGGCCAATTCCGGCGGTTGATCTGTGCCGCGCCGGACTATCTCGCGCGGCTGGGAACACCCGGCACTCCAGCAGATTTATGCACTCATAATTGTCTTGTGATGCGATTTGGCGCGCATCTCGACAATCAATGGCGTTTCGGTCAGGGCCCCGCGCAACAGGTCGTCACCGTCAGAGGTGATCGCGTCGCCAATGATGGTGCGCTGGTCCGTCAATGGGGGCTGGAAGGACACGGGATTATCCTCAAGTCCGAACTGGATATCAGCGCAGATATCAACAACGGGCATCTCGTCGAAATCCTGGCAGCCCATGCGCCGCCACCGACGCCATTGCAGTTGCTGTTCCCACCCGGCCGCACCCAACCAAGGCGGGTGCAGGCCTTTGCCAATCATCTTGAGAACACTGTGCGTCAGACCATCGTGCAAGAGCCGGAGTGAGGCTGGAATACGCCTGCTCCCCGGCTGCGCCATCTGAAAAACTTTGTCGGCAGAGTCCGATACCCAGCTCAGCTTGCCCCCAACATGCGTCGCAAGGTGCCGTCTTTGTTGATGATGTGATGCTTAAACGCACCGGCAACGTGCAGTACGATGGCTGCGATCACGATTTTGGCGGCCAGAATGTGGATGATTTCACCAATTTCAGCCAAGTCTTTGTTGATGGCAATCGCCCGCCCGGTATCACCAAGGTTGGCCGCCACAAGGTCCAGCCCAAAAACTGTCAGACCACGACCGGACATATAGGCGTCAAGCATGCCCGACAACGGCATGGCGATTGTGCCCAATATCAGCACCCAATGGATCACCCGCGCCACACCGTGTTCCATACGCGTGCCCGCGCTTGCTTCATCCGGCCAACCTTTGCGCAGACGCAAAACCGCGCGCCACAGGATGAACCCAAACAGGATGATCCCGAGGGATTTGTGAACTCCATACAAGGCGAAGTTTTCGGCGCGGGTCATATACAGACCCATTGCGATGACCGCGATCATACCCAGCCCGACGATCCAGTGAAGGGAGATTTCTGTACGGCTCAAAGGTATGGTGGACATGGCGTGATCCTTTGCTGCTGTGTAATATGATGAGGATTTAACGGCCCGGCAGAACGGTTCCGGCGAAAATAATTTTTGATCAGGAACGCACTGCGCGGCGACAGGCGGCATACCGGTACGCAAAGCGCTCAATCTAATATCGGCGGGCCCGAAAAGACCCGCCGAGCATTGGTTTACTGTCCGTACTCTTTGGTCGGATTGCGATAGATTGTGTGATAATGTCCCGCGCCCTCGGCGCTTTTACCCACATTTCCGCCGGTCGAGAGCATCTCGATTATCAGCGTCGGGCCTTGAATCCGCATGTAGGTGGGAGTGTTGACCTCATCCGTGCCAGTCCAGGCAAACGTAATCCCATCCAGCCCTTCGGACAATTCGGCCATACGCGGGGCGGCGTTTTCATCGGGTTGGATCGAAACCCATTCCTTGATCGCGCTCAGCAACAGGGCCCGCTGATTGGCGCCCATCTCTGCAGCACGCAACCCGATCACGGGCGGAATAGTGCCATCCTGCCCCGGACCCGTAAGCACATCCTCAGGAATCTCGCCTGCATCTGCTGCGGCCTGCTGTTCGGTGTTCAACGCGGCAAACACCGCGTATCCCGACAAGTGCATGTCGCGCACCGCCTCATAATCCACGCCATTGATGGTGAAGATCGCAGGTTCGGTTCCGACAAAGGTGGGCGACATGGACTCGACCCGGTTGCCCTCGATCGCGATGTTCAGGCCAAGATGGTGACCGCCGAACTGCCACCCCCAGGGGGCATCCGCCAAAGGCGTACCAAAGAAGGACAACCAGTAGTTCTCGGGCGCCCATTTCAGTCGCTTGGCATTCTTGTCTGTGCTCAGGAACGTCTCGGCTGCCATGACTTCCGCCACGTTTTGATAGCCTTCCTCGCCTAATGACGAGGCCAGAAACTCGAACAGCAATCCGCGCTGTTCGTCGGAAAGTTCACCCACCGAGATACCGGTGCGGTCGACAATCCCGGCAGGCAGGTTGGACCATTTCGCCCGGTTGGGGTCGTTCAGGTCAAACATGAACTGAGCCTTTGTGGTTGCGTCGACGCTGGCCAAAAACGCCTCTGCCGCTTCAAGGGCCGCGGCACCAGAGGCCGGGCCATAGGGCTGTGCGTAGTCTGGGATCGGTACAATCTGAGTATGTTCATCGACCGGGGCGTCATGCGCGAATACGGCGGTGGCCAAAAACAGTGCGGCGGTTGTCGTCAAAGCTTTCATCTTCGGTATCCTTCTATTCGTCGCCCCTGGCTTCGGGCCAAATCACGCGCAGATCCTCGCGAAACGCAAACCGTTCCAGATGAGAGCCAAGTATTTGCTCGACCTCATGCAATTGTTCGAAAGTCTCGGCTATTGCGCTCAACTGCAGCGTTTCGGCTTCTGCCCAAGCCTGCACCGTGCCCGCCGAAAAGTGGAACACGACCGCGTCCGGTTTTTGCTCGACATCGATCTTGTGACCAAAATGCCTGGCAAGCTGCGCGACGTATCCGTCGGCCTTCGGGGTTGAAACTGTGGCTTTCGATGACAGGGGCATCCGGTATCTCCGTTCCGCGCTGAGATGGACATAGCGGCGGCCCGTTTGCCGGATAATCCCATTTTATCCGATTTCTTTCTTCGATATAATGAATGAATGTATCGCTATGCTCAAAGCCTCGTTGCCTTTGTCGCCGTAGGTCAAACCGGTGCTTTCGTCAAAGCTGCCCGACAGTTGGGCGTCACGCCGTCGGTGATCAGCCACCATATCTCGCGGCTTGAGGATGAGCTGGGCGAGACACTGGTCCACAGAACCACGCGAAAACTGACATTGTCGGAAAATGGGCGGCAATTGTTCGAGGTCGCACAGCGCGGGATGGAGGGCATCGAACGGGTCATCGACCGGATTGAGGCCGGGTCGGATCACATCGCAGGGGCCCTACGGATCGCCCTGCCCGCCTTTGTGCCCGATCCCAGGCTTGAAGCGCGCGTGATGGAGTTTGTTCTGCGCTATCCGAATGTTGCACTGACATTGGAATATACCGACCACATCAAAGACATTGTCGAAGAAGCGTATGATCTGGCCATTCGCATCGGCGACCTGCCCGCCTCAAGCCTGACCCGAAAGCGGATTGGATCAGTTCAACATGTTCTGGTCGCAACGCCCGATTTCCTGCTTCGCCATGGCTCGGTTGCGACTCCAACAGACCTTGAACGACTGCCCTTCGTGTCTATGGGCCGCGCAGGCGACGTGTTCTCGCTGACCAACGGGCGGGAGCTGCAGACTGTCACATTGGAGATCAGCCAACTCAGCGTTCAAAGCATCCTTGCGGCCAAGGCCGGAACATTGGCGGGGGTCGGGTTCGGCAACCTGCCCATCAGCCTTGTCTCGGACGAACTCAAATCCGGGCGAATGCAACAGCTGCTGCCGGATTGGTCCCTGCCGGAGTTGGCAATTCAGGCCGTATGGTCCGGCGCCTCCCGCCGTCAAAGCCTTGCAAGAAGATTTGTCGAGTTTCTGACTGGCTGACGCCTGCTCAAACAACCCGCCTCAGTGCAGAATCAGCAATCTTGATCACCTTCTTCTTCGCTGATCATTTTGATGCTGGGATTGGCCCCCACATCTTCCAACATCTTGAGGACCTCGGATTTCCAGCCCGCTTTGATCTTCAAAGCCAGTTGAGACGGCGGGCGATGCTCGGGTTCAAGTATCGCGTATTCATACCTGAGTGGGTCCAGGAGAGGCAGGAACACGACCTTACCGCCAGAGGACTTCAGTTCGCGCTCGGTCGCAACCGTCAATGGGTCCACAATTGTGCAGCATTGTCCCGAGCTAACAAATGGGATGAGCGGCAAAAAATACTGACAGGTTACTGCTGGGTTATAACCGGCAGCCACCTCTTCAAACCGGCTCCGAATTTTGTGTTGGAACGGATGTGTGGCGTGAAGCCCACCCATCGGGACCTCATCGAGTTCGGAAATCGTGATGCCGTCACGCGCGGCAAGCGGGTTCTCCCTGTCGACAGCGCAGAAACAGTCGGCCCGGATCAATTCGACGGAATATGAAGGTTGCTTCCCGACCGAATGTTCAAAATCCGCAAAGCCGAAGTCGATGTTTTGTGTCCCGGCAAGCTCCTTGATCTGGGGCGAGCTGCGCGTGGACAGCGTGATACGGATATCCGGATTCTCTCCGACAGACTGGCTGATGAAACGCGGAAACAGAAAAGCCGACGGACCCGGCATCGTGGCTATGTTCAGGCTGCCGGAATGTCCCTTGATCAACCCTTCCATCGTACTGGATATCGCCGCAAGCCGATCCAGAATGCCCGTCGTCTCGGCCAGAAGGTAATGCGCCTCGGGCACCGGAACCAGACGCCTGCCCTTGCGCTCGAACAAGGTAAGGCCAAGAGTTCTTTCAAGGTTCTTCAACGCCAGACTGATCGCTGGCTGTGTGCGGTTCAGTTTCCTGGCCGTCTGAGAGATGGAGCCGGTTTCCATCACTTCGCGAAATACGGTGAGCTGCGTGAGGTTCATGAGCAATCTATAAGTCAGACTTTAGTTTTGTGAAATATAACAAATTTGTATTTATGAAATTTGTCTTTACGCTTTTGTGATCGAGGTTCGGTCAAACCGAATCCCACGAACCAACAACGGAGACGACGATGAAACTAGTGAAATGCCTGACTGGTCTGGCTTTGGCCGGCGCGCTGGCAGCCCCTGCGCTGGCACAGGACCCGACCTTTTTCCGTATTGGCACCGGTGGTGCTGGCGGCACCTATTTCCCCATTGGCGGCACCATCGCAAACGGTATTTCGGCGCCTCCGGGCTCGCGCCCCTGCGAAGAGGGTGGCCAATGCGGCGTGCCCGGCCTGATCGCCATCGCGCAATCCACCACCGCGTCGGTCTTCAACAACGCCGCCGTGCAGAATGGTGAGCTTGAGGCCGGACTGGCCGCAGCCGACGTCACCCGTTCGATGTATCTGGGCGAAGGCAAGTTCGAAGGCAAGCCGCACCCCAAGCTGCGCATCGTGGCGAACTTGTTCCCTGAGGACCTGCATCTGGTGCTACCCGCCGGGTCGACGATCAATGACCTGGGTGATCTGGAAGGCAAGCGCGTTGGTATCGCGCAGGCAGGATCAGGCACGCAGGTGGCCGTGCTGCAAATGCTGGACGCCTGGGGCGTCAACCGCGACAATATGGACGAGGCCGAGCTGAACAACAGCCAAAGCGCCGAGCGTCTGGCCGATGGTCAACTGGACGCCTATTTCTATGCCGCAGGCTGGCCGGTTGCCGCAATGGTGCAGCTGTCCTCGACCAAGGGCATGAACCTGCATTCGTTCAGCGACGAGGATCTGGCCAAGATCAACGAAATCATCCCGGCCTATATCCCTTCGGCCATTCCAGGTGGCGTCTATGAGGGCATTGATGCCGAGACCAAGACCCCTGCGGTCAGCGCCATGCTGGTTGTGTCCTCGGACCTGTCGGACGATCTGGTTTACGGCCTGACCAAGGCGCTGTGGAACGACAACACCCGCAAGCTGCTCGACAATGGCCATGCCAAAGGCAAGCAGATCACCGCGGACACGGCACTGGACGGTGTCGAGGCACTGGGCGTTCCGCTGCATCCGGGTGCCGAGAAGTTCTATAAAGAAGCCGGGCTTCTTCAATAATCCAAGCACACGAAAAACATGCAGGCGGTGCCCCATCCGGGGCACCGCATTCCTGAAATGCGCGATATCGGGGGGCCATCATGTCCGAGACCCACAGACCTGACGACTACGAACTGACAGCCGAGGAACTGGCCGCCATCGAAGAACAGTTCGACGAGGGCGCCGCCGTCCGGCAAGTCACGCCCACCACGGGCAAGGTGCTGCGTGTCGTTGCCCTGATCTTTGCGTTCTATGAATTCTTCACGGCCGGATTCGGCCTGCCCGCCGACCACTGGCACATGGGCATCTATCTGGCGCTGCTGTTCATTCTGGTCTATGCGACCATCCCGGTGATCGGGGCCAAAAGCCTCTATGCCCTAAAGGTTAGCCGGTTCCGCATCGGCAACATCCCCCTATACGATCTGGTCTTCATGGCGCTTGGCATCGTTGCCGCGCTTTATGTCGGTTTTGCCTGGCGCGGCATTCCGTTTCTGGGGATTGAGGAACAGACCTTCCGCATGGGCAACCCCAACACCTATGACGTTGTCCTTGGCGTCATCATCATCCTGTTGGTGTTGGACATCGCCCGCCGCACGTTGGGCTGGGTGCTGCCACTGATCATCTGTGTTTTTATCTCATACGCGCTGCTGGGGCCGTATTTCCCCGGCCTGCTGCAGCATCCGGGGGTGAATTTCAAAACCTTCGTGTCGTCGATGTATTTCCCGCAGGAAGGCATCTATGGCGTCACGCTGTGGGTGGTTTCGACCATCGTGTTCCACTTTGTCCTGTTCGGCGTCATCGCGCAGCGCACCGGATTGGGGCAGCTTTTCATCGATAATGCCACCATTCTTGCGGGCCGCTATACCGGCGGACCGGCTAAAGTGTCGGTGGTCTCTTCGGCCTTCTTCGGCACAATCTCGGGGTCTTCGGTGGCCAACACCGTGTCAACCGGCGCGCTGACCATTCCGAACATGAAGCGTCTGGGCTATCCCGGCCATTTTGCAGGCGGGGTCGAGGCCGCGTCTTCGGCCGGGGGGCAGATCACGCCGCCCATCATGGGGGCCGCGGCCTTCATCATGGCCGAGTTCCTTGAGGTGCCTTACACCACCATCGTCATCGCTGCGATCTTCCCGGCGATCCTGCACTATGTCGGCGTTTTTGCCGTGGTGCACCTGATGGCGCGCAAGCTGAACCTGAAAGGTCTGGCCAAGGAACAACTGCCGCAACTCAAGGCCGTCTGGGCCGAGGGCTGGGCCAATATCGTGCCGCTGATCGGCCTGCTGGTGGTGCTGTTCACTGGGTACACACCGTTCATGTCAGCCTTCTGCGGCATCTCGCTGGCCGTGATCGCGGGCATGTCGCGCATCAAGCAACCGCCAACGCTGATCTATGCAGCGGCATTTCTGGCCTTTGTCCTATGGAAATTCTCGGACGGTGGATTCGATCTGACCATGACCGCGATCCTGTGCGGATTGTCGGTGATCGCCACGCTGAATCCTCAGAAACGCATCGAAGTGCCCGAGATGCTGCAAGCGGTGGAACTGGGTGTGAAATACTCGCTGGCCGTGGGTGCCGCCGCCGCTGCGGTTGGCATCGTCGTGGGCGTGATCAACACCACCGGCATCGGCTTCCGTATCGGATTCATGGTGACGCAGGGCGCGGGCAATCTGGCCTCGGATCTGTACAACATGATCTCGTTCGGCAGCTTCCAGCTGTTTGCCATGGAAGACCTGCAACTGTTCATCTCGCTGGTCTTCATCGCGATTGTCTGCATTCTGATGGGCGCGGGCATCCCGACCACGGCGCTGTACATCATGTTGGTTTCGGTGGCGCAGCCTGCGCTGGCGCAGCTTGGCGTGCCGCCCATCGCCAGCCACCTGTTCGTGTTGTATTACGGCGTGGTGTCCGAGATCACGCCACCGGTCTGTACGTCGGCCTATGCGGCGGCGGCGATTGCCAATTCCAACCCGTTCCGCACCGGCCTGTCGGCCTTTACGCTGGGGCTGGGCAAGGTGATCGCGCCGATGGCGTTTGTCTATGCGCCGGTGCTGCTGTTCGTGTCCTCGACCGGCTTCAATCTGTGGGAGTTCACCTATACCGCCACCAGCTGTATCGCCGGGGTTATCGCCCTGTCGGCGGCGGTCGTGGGATACTGGCTGCAACCGATGAACATCTTCTCGCGCATCCTGATGGCGATTGCCGGGGTGATCTTTGTCGCGCCAAGCCTGACCGCAGACCTGATCGCGCTGGCGGTGGCCTCGCCGGTCATTGTCACCCAACTGATCGCCCGCAACCGAAGTCACTCACCGGCCTGAAACGATGACAGAACAAGTGACCATCATAGGCGCGGGGATCGTCGGCATTTGCTGCGCCTTGTCGCTGCAGGAACGCGGTATTCCGGTTCGGTTGATCGATCGGGGTGAACCGGGGCAGGAAACCTCGTTCGGGAACGCCGGTGTTGTCTCGCCGTGGTCGATCATCCCGCAATCCATGCCCGGAGTGTGGAAGCAATTGCCCGCAATGCTTCTGAACCCCAAAAGCGCGTTGTCGGTTCGATCAACCTTTTGGCCAAAGATGATCCCCTGGGGACTGCGGTTTCTGGGGAACTCAAATGAGACCAAAGTCCGGAAAACATCCGACGCGATGGAGCTGCTGTGCCGCCCCTCCATCGAGCTTTATCGGAAACACCTGAACGGTACCGGTCATGAAAACCTGATCACAGACAGCTACTACGTTCACGCCTTTCGTCGCCCCGAGAACGCAAACCTTGAAGGTCTGGATTATCAAATTCGCGCAGAAAAAGGCGGGCAGCTTGAGCGTGTGGACGGTGCTGAGCTGCGCCGTTTGGAACCTGCTCTATCCCCGGAATTCAAAGCTGCCGTTTTGATAAAGGGACAAGCGCGCGTGTTGTCTCCGGGCCGTGTTGGCACAGTTCTGGCTGAGAAAGCGCGGGCTCAGGGTGCCGAGATTATAAAAACCGAGGTCAAGGCGATATCTCAAACCGCTGAGGGAAGCTGGGAGCTGAAAACCTCTGGTGACACAATACGCGCCAACCATATCGTCATGGCCGCCGGGGTCTGGTCGGCAAATCTGTTGAAACCTATGGGTATTAAAGTACCGCTGGTTGCCGAGCGCGGATATCATGTTGAGTTCCCCGACGCTAGCAATAGCCTCAATCATTCGGTCATGGACGTCGACGCAAAGATCGTCGCCAGTTCCATGCAGGATGGCCTGAGAGTCGCAGGAACAGCCGAGTTTGCCGACATCGACGCCCCTGCCGATCCGCGCAAGAAAGCCATCCTGATCCAACAGGCCCAAGCCATGATGCCAGACCTGAACACGAAGGATGCGCAATTCTGGATGGGGCGGCGGCCGTCTTTTCCCGATAGCCTCCCGGCCATCGGTCAGGTCAACGGAAAATCGGGGATCTATGCAGCCTTCGGGCATTCTCATTACGGGTTGATGATGGCCCCGAAAACCGGAGAGCTGGTGGCCGATCTTATGTCAGGTCGGCGGCACAATATCGATCTGGATCCATTTTCGCTGACGCGGTTCTAGGAGCAAAACCCGCGTCACAGCCTTGCCACAGGAAGGAATAAAGCATGCCGGTTTATAATGGCGGACAAAATATCTGCGGTGCATCCATCGGTGTGCTGTGTCTGGAAAGCTATTTCCCAAAACCGCCCGGACATATCAAAAACCCGTCCAGCCTGCCCTTCCCCGTATTGTATGAAATGATCGACGGCGTGACCGTTCCGGACCTATTGCACGACCCCAAACCTGAGTTGCTGGACCCGTTCATCAAAGGCGCGCAGCGGCTGGAGGCCGAGGGCGTGCGGGCGATCACCGGCAGTTGCGGTTTCCTTGCCTTGTTTCAAAAGGAACTGGCCGCCGCGGTCTCGATCCCGGTTTTTGCTTCAAGCCTCATACAAGTGCCGTTGGCATTCAACATGACTGGCGCCAAAGCCCCTGTTGGCGTGTTGACTGCGGATGCCTCGGCTTTGACGCCCAGACATCTGGAGGGTGTTGGGGCTGCGGGCGTTCCGGTCGTTGTGAAAGGGCTGGAAGACACAGAGGAATTCGCTGAGGTGATCTTGCGGAATACCCGCACCCGCATGGATACCGACCTGATCGAGGCCGAAGTGCTGCAGGCCGCACGTGATCTGCAACGCGAAGCGCCTGAAATTCGGTCAGTGGTTCTGGAGTGCACCGATCTGCCGCCCTATGCCGCACGGATACAAGAAGAACTGAGGCTACCCGTGTTTGACCTGACGACGTTGGCGTATATGGCGCACGCGGTTTCAGTTCGGTCCCCATATTCCGGCATGATGCCTTGGGCTTGATCCTGACTAGCAGCTCCTGCACCTTGCGCTTACAAATGTAATGCGTCCACACAGGGTAAACGTTCGAGTACGGGGATGACTAAGACAAAAGGTGTATGAGGTGTCATTGGAATTGTCCCTGTTGGTGATCGCCGTTTTTCTGGGTGCAATGCTGCAGGTTGGAATTGGCATTGGGTTCAGTATTCTGGCCGGACCTCCCATGATGATCCTGCTGGGCACAAGTACAGCTGTTCCCGCGCTTTTGTTCCTGAATACCATCGTGTCTGCGGTCGCCACGGACAGACGCATCGTGGCGATTGAACGACGCACAATCACGACCGCTATTCTTGGCTGCCTAATCGGCGTGGTATTGGGCTTGGTGGTTTATCCGTGGCTCAGCGAAGCCTTTGTGTTGGCGTTGACTGGCTTGCTGCTGCTGATTGGTGTCCTGACAACCATAGTTCCTGTTCAAAACGCTATTGGGCCGACCGCCTTTATCTCGGTTTCCGGATTATCTGGTCTGGCAACAGTGTGGGCCGCAACACCCGGCCCATTGATGGTTTTTGGGTTGATGGCAAAGGGTTTCGACACCAAGGATGTGGCCGTCTTGGTCCAACCCATTGCCCTCGTCGCATACGGTACTGCGTTCGTGCTGCATGGCGTTGCTGACTGGCAGTCGATTCCGTTTGGACCACAGCTCTGGGGCTTTGTCGCCGTGGCAACTGTCGGGAGCATCTGCGGACGCATGGTCAGATCGTACTTGCCACAGGCACTTGTCAGGTCCGCAATTCGGGTAATTTCGCTTGTGGCCTGCTATGTACTCTTTCAACGCGCCTACTTCGTTGCATGAACTCTATGGGTCGAAAATGATGTCAAAAGATCTTTTGTCCAAATTCCCAAGGGCCAGTCTTATGTCTGGCACTACACCGATCGAGCGGCTGGACAGGATGTCCGAAAAGCTTGGGATCGACCTCTGGCTGAAGCGGGATGACCTGACCGGGCTTGGCTTTGGCGGCAACAAGACCAGACAGCTTGAGTTCTATTTTGGCGACGCTCTGGCGCAAAACGCGGACAGTGTTCTGATAACCGGGGCCGTTCAGTCGAATTTCGTACGGTCTGCGGCGGCAGCCGCCGCGCGGTTCGGCATGAAATCCGTCCTGCAACTGGAAGAACGTGTCCCGGATATGGGACCGGAATATTATCAATCCGGGAACGTGCTGCTGGCCAAGATACTTGGTGCCGAACACATGAGCTTTCCCGTCGGTGAAGACGAAGCGGGGGCAGACGCTGCCTTGCACGCCCGTGCCGACGAATTGAGGGAGCAGGGGCACACCCCTTATGTCATTCATCTGGGCCTGCATCACCCACCGCTGGGCGCGCTTGGCTATGTCGCCGCAGGGCAGGAACTTTGCCAGCAGATGCAGGATTTTGACGCGGTCGTTGTCCCCTCGGGCAGCGGTGCCACCCATGGGGGATTGCTGACGGGCATACGAACCTCGGGCGTGTCCGCCCCCGTTTATGGTATCTGCGTTCGTCGAGACAGCACGCTGCAACACAAAAGGATGGTGACAGTCCTTGAATTGCTGTCAGACCTATTGGGCATCGAACGGGCGAATGCGGCGGAAGACGTGATAACCTGGGACGGAGCCCTGTCCCCGGGTTATGGCAAGATGGGGCCGAAAACTCACTCAGCCCTTGAATTGATGGCTCAGACCGAGGGCATTTTCCTCGATCCTGTCTACACCGCAAAGACCTTTGCAGGGTTGCTTGATCTGGTTGAGCAACAACATATCAAGCCCGGACAGAAGGTGGTGATGATACACACAGGGGGATTGCCAGCGTTGTTCGGTTACCAAAGGGAACTGAGCACCCGCTAATTGACCAGAAGAATGGACGCGCCAAATCCGCGTTACATCCATGGAGTCATTCGGCAGCCAAGTTTTGCACCGAGATGTCCTGCTTCAGATAACCCTCCCGCGATTGAGGGCATTTGATGCCCAAAGCGGCGCTGGCAATCTGGTTGCGCAGAATCTGAGCGGTCCCGCCGCCGATCGTGAACATACGAACATCGCGGTACATGCGTTCCAGCGGTTCCCGGTCGCTGTACCCGCGTGCGCCGAACATCTGAAGTGCATCGTTCACCACCTTGATCGCCATTTCCGACGCAAAAAGCTTGGCGCGGGCTGCCTTTGCCATGTCCGGGAAACCGCCTCCGCCCGGCTGCCGTGATCTGGCCGCATCATGCAACATAAGGCGGGCCGCGTGAACCTGCGTATCCATGTCGGCCACCATCCACTGCAGGCCTTGAAATTCTGCCAATGGCCTACCGAATTGTTGCCGTTCCAGCAGAAACCGCTTGGCGCGTTCCAAAGCACCGGCCGCCACACCCATCGCAATCGTGCCCGCGCCGACCCTTTGCGAATTATAAGCCTCCATCAAGTCTGAAAATCCGCGCCGCAGCCCGGACGGGGGCTGCAAAAACCAGTCTTTATGCACCCTGAGATTATTGAACCGCAATTCGGCCTCTGGCATGCCGCACAGTCCAAGCGTGTTCTCGCGGCCAACTACCTCGAACCCGTCTGGCAGGTGGCCATTGGCCGGGTCGGCAAACACGATAAAACTGCCAATGCCCAACTCATCGTCGGTTTCATCAATGACGCGGGCAAAGATAAGGTGCAGTTTCGAAACGCCGCCACCCGTGATCCAGTGTTTCCGCCCGTTTATGACATATGTGTCACCCACCTTTTTGGCTGTGGTCTGCATTTCCGTCGCCGCACTTCCCGCATCCGGTTCAGTAATACAGATCGCAGGTTTGTCCCCGGCCAGAACATGGGCGGCACAGAACGCTTTTTGTTTTTCGGTGCCATAGGCCATGACTGCACTTATGCCACCCATATTCGCTTCGACCACGATACGGGCCGTCAAGGTGCATACTTTTGCGATTTCTTCGACCACCTCGACGACATCCAGAAAGCTGGCGCCCTGCCCTCCTAACTTCTTCGGGATCGTCATTCCCATGATCCCGGCTTCCGTCAGGGATTTGACGTTGCTCCAGCAATAGCTGCGTGTTCTGTCCCATTGGGCCGCTCGGGCTTCAAACTCGGGGGCGAGGTCTTTGGCTGTTTCGACAAAATGGTGAGTCATTGAAGCGACTCCTGTGCAGATTCTCACGAATGCGTGATAATCCAGCTTTATCAGAGCTTGTTATTCAAGAAAACAAACTTAAAATTGATATCTAATTCAAGTATTGTGTAGTTATGCAAACGCGCGCACTCAGAAGCCTCGTCAAGATTTCCCACGTACACTCCTTCAGCGATGCGGCGGACCAGCTTGGAATGACGTTGTCTGCGCTGTCTATGCAGATGAAATCACTGGAAGAGGCTCTGGGAGCAGATCTATTCGACCGTTCGGTCAGACCCCCACGCCTTACCCCGATCGCACGCGCCATTATCGAAGAGGCGGTTCCCCTGCTTCAGCACGAAGACAGCCTTGTCGAACTGTGTCGGCAAGGAGACGGTCTGGCTGGCCGGTTTCGGCTGGGGTTTATCACCACGGCGGCGGTTCGCCTGCTTCCCGGATTTCTTGAGGCCGCCAACCGCGAATTGCCGCACGCCTCATTCGAGTTCGAGACCGGTCTGTCTGCCAATTTGCAGCATAAAGTCGTCTCCGGCTTGCTGGACGCAGCAATCCTCACCGATGCCGACGGTCTTCCAAGCCAACTGGCCTTGGAAGTTTTGCGGCAAGAACCATTCGTATTTGCAGCGCATAAAGACCTTCTTGGCCAGGGATTGCCCAGACTGTTGTCCGAAGGCGATTTCTTTCACTTCATGCCTGACACCGGAATCGGGAAGTTGATTGCACGTGTCATGGTGCATCATCAACGGTCAGCTCAGTCCAGAACCATCGTGCTCGATAACCTGGAAGCCATAATGGAATGCATTTCCGCCGGGCTCGGCTTCACACTTCTGCCTTTACCGGATGTCGAACGGTATCGCGCACCGGAATTGGCGATGATGGATGCCAATGCGCCGACTCAACGCAAACTGGTACTGGTCACGTTGCGGGACAGTGCATTGGGCCGCTACCGCGCCGAACTGGCATCTTTGCTGGGACGCACCGAAGACAGCGCTGTCGATTAAACAGATTCAATCAACCCTTCTGACCTCGAGATCATCAACGCCGCTGACCTAACCCTCGAATTCGAGCGACGGTTAAGGGATAGCTTTTCTCATTTTCAATGTTGTGATCCGGTCAAATCCTGAATGCGCACGCCCACCAACGATTTCGAACCCAAGCGTTGCAAATTTCTTCTGGTTGCCCAGCAACTCAACACGCGTTTCAAGGGCCAGAACCTTCAGGCCCGCCTGAACCGCAACCTGTTCGGCTTGACAGATCATGCGGCGGGCAAGCCCCCTGCCCTGCATGTCGGGGCGAATGGCGAAGCGGCCCAGAAACAGCTCCCGATTGCCAGCGCGCATGAACAGGCATCCGACAAGTTCATGGCCCTCATAAACCAGCAGCAGGTGCTCGTGTTTGGCGCGGGTCTCCAGATCAGCCACTGTGCAGTCATATACCGTACTTGGCGGGTCGATTTTTCCGGTGTTCTGAGAAAACGCCAAACGCATCAGGTCAAGCAGACTGTGCCAGTCGCTGAAACCCTCTTCAGCAAAGATCAGGCGTGGACCTGCTGAATCCGCCAGGTCGGGTTCACGCGCGATCCGAAAAGGTGAGTTCAGGCTTGCAGACTGCATCAGGACCTCTTGGTTCGGTTCGGACAAAACCCGAATTTCTTGCGGAAACTGCGTGAAAATGATGTCGCGCTCGAGAAACCGCAAGCCGTCGAGATATCGATGATCCTGTAATCCGTGTCGCGCAGCAACTGGCGACCTCGTTCAAGCCGCAAATCGCGATAAAATCCGGCGGGCGAGGTGCCGGTATAGGTTTTAAACAACCGCTCAAGCTGGCGCCGGGACACGTTCGATTCGCGTGCGATCACGTCCATGGGCAGCACATCTTCCAGATTGGCCGACATGATTTGCACTGCCGCAATCAGATGCGGATTGCGAGAGCCCAACGTCATAGACATCGAGCTTTGCGGCCGTTCCTCGCCGTGGCGCAGGCTGAAATGGACGCACATCTCGGAAATGGACACGGCAAAGTCACGGCTGAAATCGGATGAGATCAAATGCAGGATCAAATCGGCCGCTGCCATGCCACCGCCGCAGGTGATGACATTGGCGTCGTCGCAGAACAGACAATCTTCGGGTTCCAGAAGCGGATAGCGTTCGCGAAATCCCGGCTGATCTTCCCAATGCAGGGTAAAGGCGCGATCTTCGAGCAGACCTGTACGCGCCAGAATGTGGGCACCGCCCCCAACCGAACCGACCCGCGCGCCCTGGCGATAGCGATCATAGAGCCATCGGGCGGCGGATTTCTCTTGTTCCGGGCTCAGATCGGGGCCCGCCACGACAAAGGCATAATCTGATTTTCCCATCCTGTCGCACGGGCCGTCGACAGCCACATTCATACCATTGGAAAACTGCAGCGCATCACCATCCAGCGATACGGTCTGCCAGGTGTAAACGGTACGCATGCTCAGTTTGTTGGCCACACGCAGGGGCTCGATAGCTGCACTGAAGCTCAGCATCGAAGCGTTAGGCATCAAAAGAAAAACGAATGTATTCGGAGAGTCCTGGGCACCGTCATCCGGGCCGGAATCGGTGGCGCGCAGCGATGCTGCGCGCCGGGTAAGGCAGGGCTTAAGGGGAGAGAGGAGCCGTGCCTTGGGGTCTTCGAAGGTGTTATCCTTCATAATCGCTGAGGGTGAAGAACAGCGTATCGCCGATCTCACACAGCGCCGGGGTGCGTTTGCAGAACACGACACCACCTTTGTTGAAGTGCAGCTCCTGCGGCTTTTCCCACGGCTCTTTTAGGTTCCAGATGTAACCCGCCAGCTGGCCGTCCTCGACCACGTCGCCCAGGTTCACGACCGGCTCGAACATGCCGTCCTTGTGGGCGAAGATATAGTGATCACCGGTCTGCATCGCCTTCAGGGCCACCTTGTGCTCGGGCTCTGGCAGCTCTTCCGAGGTCTGCAGAACGCCCAGTTCACGCAGGCAGCGCTTCATGCCGTTATAGGCGAAATCGCGGATCCACGGACGGATCTTGCCCGCGCCACCCAGCTCGGTCGACAGATAGATCTTGTCCAGCGGCAGGATCTCACCCGACAGGGTGGTTTCGTGAACCCGGTCGCCGACGATACCCAGAGGCGCGCCGAACAGTTCCAGGAACTTCATCTGCATCGCGTCCTTGGCTTCGTCATTCATCAGACGGATTTTCACCGACGGATGGTGGTCGATCGATTTACCGGCCGAGTGCAGGTCGAAGAACGCATCACCGCGTGGAACGATGTGGTTGGTGATGTACCAGGCGATCATCTCGGTGGGCGAGCCATACTGGTTGCCCGGGAACATCCGGTTCAGGTTGGCTTCACCGGTCCAGTCCAGCGGCGAGGTGCGGCGTCCGGCATAAAAAGCAGGCGCGTTGGCGGCGGGCAGAAAGATGATCTGACCTTTGATGTCAGAGGCTTCAAGCTCCTGATACAGACCGTTGGTGATCGAGACACCTTCGTATTCGTCACCATGGTTGGCGCCGATCACGACGGCAACGGGGCCGTCACCGTTCTTGATCGACATGATCGGCATCGGCAGCCAACCATAGGCGGACCGGTCCGAGCTGAACTGAATACGCACATAACCGTGCTGTTTGCCTTCGGCGTCGAGGTCGATCTCGCAGGACGGGGCGAGGCTTACTTTGGGACAGGGCATTGGGTTTTCCTTCTTCTTATGCCGCTTGTGCTTGGGTTTGCAGTTTGCGCCAGGCGACGCCCAGCTTGGCGATGCCTTCACGAATCTGGTCTTCGGTGATGAAGCTGTAGGCCATCCGGATGAAGTTGCCCGGATCTTCGGTCGGGAAGCTCAGACGGCCCGAGGAAACCTCGACGCCTTCGGCAACACCCAGTTCAACCAGTTTCTCGGCATCGGTACCCTTGGGCAGTTCCGCCCACAGGAAGTAACCGCCCTGCGGAGCGCGGATGGTTGCCTCGGGGATGTGTTCGGCAAAGGCGTCAATCATCGCATCGCGGTGGATGCGCATCTGGTGGATCATCTCGTCAATGTGATGCGCCATCTTGTTCGACTGCATCAGCTGCACAACGATCCGCTGCGCAAATGCATTCGAGCCGCCATCGGCCTTCTGCATCGCCATGCGACGGATCACACCGGCATCGCCGATGGCCCAGCCCACACGCAGGCCGGGAGCCAGAATCTTGGACACGGTGCCCAGGCTGATCACATGGCCGGTGGTGTCCATCGACTTGATCGACGGGATCACTTCGCCTTCAAAACGGATGCGGCGATAGGGATCGTCTTCGCAGATCACGAAGTTGAAGCGCTGCGCCAGTTCCAGCATCTTCTTGCGGCGCGCCAGCGAGGTGGTGACACCGGTCGGATTGTGGAAATCCGGCACGTCGAACAGCAGTTTGGGCATCTGCTCGGCGTTGTTTTCCATGTTTTCCAGCTTGCGCTCCAGCTCATCGGCGCAGAAACCTTCGTCGTCCTGACAGATATCGATGAACCGCACGTTGTGTGTGCGCATGATGTGAACGGCGGTCATATAAGTGGGGCGGGTCACGATCACCGCATCGCCCGCCTCGCAGAAGGTGCGCAGGGCCAGATCGAAGGCACTTTTGGATCCGTAGGTGACCAGCACGTTTTCGCGGGACGCCTTGATGCCGTCTTCGGCCACGAATTTGCAAATCTCGTCGCGCAGATCATCCAGACCCATCAGCGGCGCATATTGCATGGCTTCTTCGCGCAGCGGGCCTACGGCTTCGGTCGCCTCGCGCACCACGTCGGGCAGGCAGGGCGGATAAGCCGCGCCGGAATTGAGCGCGATAGTGCCCGGGGTGTGGTCGAAAACCGATTTGCCAAGGATGGCGGAACGGCGTGCGAATCTGAACTCAGTCATTTTCTTTCCAGTCAGGTTTCAGGATGAGGCAGTCATGCGGGCAGCCGACGATTCGTTGACGGAAGCCCGCGCGGGATTGAAAAAACAGTCTGCGAATCGGTGGTTATTATCCGGGTCAGGCCCGGCGAGAACGCCAGGCCACGTAGTAATGGAAACCGCTTTGTACGCTTGCGAAATCAGCCCGTCACAATGAGGGGCGTCTTTCATCTGCGCATCCGAAAAAGCAATCATCTTGCGGCTCCCTGAAGAAATGCCTTGCGTCAAATAATATATTATCTAGTATCACTCCCACGTCAACTCAGAATTACAGGGCTCTCATGGCACCCCAATACGCAGACTTCACCAAAGAGGAATTCGAACAGCGCTACGCGAAAACGCGTGCGCTGATGGCTGAAAAGAACCTCGATGCGATGCTGATCACCGAGCGACTGAACTATCAGTATTACTCGGGCCACCGCTCGGAACAGTGCGCGGTCGACAAGATTCGCTCGTACATGGTCATCATCCCCAAGGATGGCGATCCGACGCTGATCACCATGCCGTTCGAGGTTGCGCAGGTCGAACAGACCTCGTTCATCACCGACATCCGCACCACCGGCGGCCTGATGGGCCACCCCGAGTTCATTATCGGCGTCCTGAAAGAGCTGGGCCTGTCCAAAGCCAAGATCGGCTGTGAACTGGGCCGCGAGCAGTATCTGGGTATCTCCTACCTGGGTCTGCAGGAAGTAATGAATGGTCTGCCCGAGGCCGATTTTGTCGATGCCGCCGACATCATCCTGAAAGTGCGCAACGTGAAATCGCCGCAGGAGATCGAATACCTGCGCCGCGCCTCGATCATCTCGGCTGAAGCGCAGAAAAAGACCTTTACCCAGGTGCGCGCGGGCATGACCGAAAACGAGGTCGCCCAGATTCTGCGCGAAAACCTGATCGCCAACGGCGCCGAGAAAATCTCGCTGCTGTGCGTGCTGTCGGGCGCCAATGACAAGGGTATCGTACTGCTGCCGACCGACCGCGTGATCCAGCCGGGTGAAACACTGGGTTTTGACGTGGGCGTCAGCTATCGTGGCTATTGGTCGGATCTGGCCCGGACCGCATCGGTGGGCGAGCCGTCGGCAGAACTGAAAGAGTTCTACAACTGGATGATGCGCCTGCGCCACGACTGCAACATGCAGCTGACGGCGGGCAACAAGCCTGCGGACGTCATCCGCGTTGTCGACAAATATCTCGATGACCGCGGTCTGAAGACCATGGGCGTTGGCCGCGTCGGCCACGGTGTCGGCATCGAGACCACCGAATACCCGTCGCTGGCGGCGTTCGAGGATATCACCTTCGAAGTGGGCAACGTCTTTGCCTGCAACCCGAACTTCTCGAACGAGCTGGGCTTCATCAACGCCGAAGACAACTGGGCCATCACCGAAGGTGAACCCGATCTGTTGTCGGCACCGGTCGCGGACTGGGACATCCCGGTCATCGAGGCCTGATATCAAAGGGTGTCGCCGGGGCCGGCGGCACCCACGTTACCAAACAGGGAGGAAAAACATGAAATCCGATTTTCTGCGCCGTACGGTTCTGAAAATGACTGCCGGTCTGGCCATGGCGGCCTTGCCGGTTATGGCGTCGGCTGAAACAGTCGAAGAGCGCGGCCAGGGGGATGGCCTGCGCGTGGCCTATTACAACTTTGCGCCGTTCGGCTATGTCAACGCAGACGGTGATGTTGTGGGCGAACAGGTCGAGATCCTGCGCCACGTGCTGGGTGAAATGGGCCTGAAAGTTCAGTCCGAAACCGCCACCGAATGGGGCAACCTGATCCCGGGCCTCAAAGCCGACCGCTTCGACATCGTGGCCGCCGCCATGTTCGTGACACCCAAGCGTTGTGGCGAGGTTGCGTTCTCGGAACCAACCTTCGGCATCCAGAACACCATCATCGTGCCCGAAGGCAACCCCGATGGTCTGGGCAGCTCGTATGAAAGCATCGCCGAATCCGGCAAGACGCTTGCAGCGATTGCTGGTACCGCACAGGTTGACTGGGCAAAAAGCGTGGGCGTAGACGAAGCCAACATCATGCAGGTGCCGGACAACCCGACCGGTCTGGCCGCAGTTCGCGCGGGCCGTGCGGCAGCTTTCACCATCGACGCACCGGGCGCACGGATTGCCGTGGGCAGCGACGGCGGTGAAGGGTTCGAGATGCTGGAGCCGTTCGCCGAAGTCGGTGGCAAACCGGCCAGCCCGCATGGCGCCTATGCCTTCCGTCCGGCCGAGGCTGAGTTCGTGAAGAAATTCAACGAAACCCTGGCCGCGTTCATCGGCACGCCCGAACATATCGCGATCATGGAGGCCCATGGCCTGCAGCAAAGCGAACTGCCCTCGCGCAGCACAGCCGATCTGTGTGAAGGCTGACAACAACCCGGTCGGCCAGGGCACACGCGCTGGCCGAACCGATCGGGGAATGAGGATATCTGCCTGCAAGGTACCGGCGCATGGAAATTAAGGACATCTTTGGGGATAGCCCCGGCGATTACCGGGTTGGCGTCGTCGCTCTTGCCAATGATCAGGTGATCGAGCGTGATCTGACGCGTCTGCTGCCACCAGGGATTCTGACCTTCACTACCCGGATTGCCTTTGGCGGCGATTGCACGCTGGAACAACTGGCAAAAATGGCCCCCGTCCTGACAGGCGCGGCGGAACTGCTGAACCCTGAGGTCGAATTGGATGCGGTGGTGTTCGGCTGCACCTCGGGCACGATCGCCATCGGACCGGACGATGTGCGCGCGGCCATTCAGGCCACCTGCCCCAAGGCCACCGTGGTGAACCCGGTGGATGCGGCCTGCGATGCCTTTGATCATCTCGGGGCGAAACGGCTGAATCTGGTCACCCCCTATGAAAGCGGTGTCGCCGATCTGATGGCCCGCACTTTTGCCGGGCGCGGTTTCGAGATCGTCAACCGGTTCGATTTCGGCATCACAGAATCCGCCGATATCAGCCGCGTGACGCCGGACGCGATCCAAAGGGCTGCGACTGCACTGGATACGCAGCGCGTTGATGCGATTTTTGTCTCGTGCACCGATTTCCAATCGCTTGAGGTGCTGGCCGAAATCGAAGCGAAAACCGGATTGCCCACCGTATCAAGCAATCAGGCTATGGCATGGAAAATAATGACAAATTCTGGCATTTCACCAAAAGAAAAATGCTATGGTGAGCTGCTGAATCACGTCAAACAGAAAAACACCGACCAACAAGGAGAACTGACATGAAACTCAATCGCAGGGCTGTGCTGTCCACTGCAACGGCGATGGCCACACTTGCCCTGACCGCCACGGCCAGCCTGGCCGAAACGCTGAACGACCGCGCCACCGGCGACGGTCTGCGGGTGGCGTTCTACAACTTTGCGCCCTACGCCTACAAGGACGCCGATGACAATCTGGTCGGCACCGATGTGGAAACTCTGACCGCAGTGCTTGAAAAGATGGGTGGCAAGGTGGCCGAGGCGAACTCGACCGAATGGGGTGCATTGATCCCCGGCCTCAAGGCGGACCGTTTCGACGTGGTCGCAGCAGGCATGTTTGTGACGCCAAAGCGCTGCGCCGCCGTGCAGTTCTCGGAGCCGACATTCGGCATCCAGCAGGCGATGCTGGTCGAAACAGGCAATCCCAAGGGTGTCAGCAACTATGAATCCATCGCCGAAAACGGCCTGAAAGTGGGTGCCGTGGCCGGTGCCGCGCAGGTGGGTTACGCGCAACTGGCCGGTGTGGCCGAGGCCAACATCTCGCAACTGCCCGACAACCCGACCGGTGTTGCGGCGTTGAAAGCAGGCCGTATTGACGCCTGGGCCGTGTCGGCCCCGGGTGTGCGCCAGATCGTTGCCAGCGATCCCGGCGGTGTCGAAGCGACGCCGGTCTTCGCCGAGGTCGCCGGTCAGCCTGCAGTTTCGCACGGCGCCTTCGCCTTCCGCCCCGAAGACGCGGAATTCGTCAAGGCGTTCAACGCCACCATGGCCGATTTCATTGGTTCGCCCGAACATATCGCGATCATGGAAAAACACGGCATGACGGCAGATGAACTGCCGATCAGCTCGACCGCCGAGCTGTGCGAGGGCTAAGGCCAGATTGATCCCGGCCCGATCCCCGGGCCGGGACACACGAATTACTTGCGGGGAGTGCGCATGAATCGCATTGCTATCGTATCCGCGCTGATCGCCTTTCTGGTTGGCCTGGCCTTCGCCACGTTCTCAGAAATGCGGGTGTTTCTACCCGCCATTCTGAAAGGTGCCGTAGTGACCGTTCAGGTTTCCATCCTGTCGATCGCGCTGTTCTTCTTCATGTCTGTGATCTCGGGCATTGGCAGATTGTCAGACAACCGGGCAATCCGGTGGACCTCGGTCTTCTATATCGAGGTGTTCCGGGGCACATCCCTGCTGGTTATCCTGTTCTGGATGTTTTTCGTAATGCCTGAATTCGGCGTGACCCTGTCACCGATGTTTGCGGGCGTTGCGGCCATTGGCCTGAACTTTGGCGCCTACGGGGCCGAGGTGGTGCGCGGCGCCATTTCTGCCGTACCGAAAGGCCAGACCGAGGCAACCATCGCCCTGAACATGACGCCCTATCAGCGCATGACGCGGATCGTTCTACCGCAAGCCATCGCGATCATGATCCCCGGCATGAGCAACCTGACCATCGAGTTGATCAAGGCCACGGCGCTGGTGTCGGCGGTGACGCTGGTCGATATCACCTACGCTGCGGTTCAGCAGAACCAGTTGCATTACCGGACGGTGGAAATCTTCGCGATTACCATGTTGCTTTACTATGTCCTTGCGCAGTTCGTGCGCTTTGGCGGCGAAGCGCTGGAAGAATATTACACCCGTCACCTGAGCAAGAGGGTTTAAGCCATGGACTGGAGATGGGATTTTACCTTCGACGTCGTTCTTCCCAAGATGTGGGAAGCCGCAGGCGTAACCGTATGGGCAACCGTAGCCAGCTTTGCATTTGCACTGGTCGGCGGCCTGATCCTGATGCTGCTAAAAACGCATCGTTCAAAGTGGGTGAGCCGGCCTGCGACGGAAGTGATCGAATTCATCCGCGCCACTCCATTGCTGGTGCAGATCTTCTTTCTGTTCTTCCTGCTGCCCGAGATTGGCCTGACCCTGCCACCGCTGACCACGGGCATTCTGGCCATCGGCATCTATAACTCGGCCCTGTGCGCCGAGGTTTACCGTGCCGGATTCCAGGCGGTGCCGAAAGGCCAGTGGGAGGCGTGCATCGCGCTGAACCTGTCGCCCTATCGCACCTTCCGGGATGTGATCATCCCGCAATCGCTGCCGCCGATCGTGCCCGCATTGGGCAACTATCTGGTAGCGATCTTCAAGGAAACGCCGTTGCTGTCCTTCGTGGCCGTGGCGGAAATCATGCAGGTCTCGAAACTGATCGGGGCGGAATACTACCGCTTTACCGAGGCCATCACCATCGCCGGGATTTTCTTCCTGGTCATGAGCCTGATCGCGGCCTTCCTGATCCGCATCGTCGAAAACTATGTCAAGAGGAGCATCCTGCATTGACCCATCCCATGATTCAATTCGACAAGGTCCTAAAGGCCTATGGTGCCTTGCAGGTTCTCAAGGATCTTGATTTCTCGGTCGACAAGGGTGAGGTGGTTTCGATCATCGGCCCGTCGGGTTCGGGTAAAACCACCGTGCTGCGGGTTCTGATGACGCTTGAGGGCATTCAGGGCGGCACCATGTTCGTGGATGGCGAGCCGCTGAACAAGATGAACATGGACGGTCAACTCGTCGATGCCTCGCGGGCGCATATCCGGCGCATCCGGTCCAAGATCGGCATGGTGTTCCAGAACTTCAACCTGTTCCCGCATATGACCGCGTTGGAGAACTGCAACGAAAGCCCGGTGCATACGCAAGGCAAATCCAAGGCCGAAGCGACCGAGGAATCCATGCGGCTGCTGGAAATGGTGGGTCTGGCCGACAAGGCAGGGCACTATCCCAGCCAGTTGTCGGGTGGTCAGCAACAGCGTGTTGCCATCGCGCGCACATTGGCGATGCACCCCGAAATTCTGCTGTTCGACGAACCGACCTCGGCGCTCGACCCGGAAATGGTCGGCGAGGTGCTTGAGGTGATCCGCGAACTGGCGCGCTCGGGTGATTACACCATGCTGCTGGTCACCCACCAGATGGGCTTTGCCCGCGAGGTGTCGGACCGGGTCTGCTTCTTCGACGGCGGCAAAATGGTCGAACAAGGCAAGCCTGACGATCTGTTCGGCAATCCGCAGCACGACCGTCTGAAGCAGTTCCTGTCCAAAGTCCTCGAAGCGGGGTAAAAGCGACAACAGCAGCAAAGGAGCAGGCCACTACATGAAAAGCATCATCAATTACGGCGACGGCCCGAAGGCAATCTATGAAATTCTGAAACGTCAGATCATCTCGGGTGAGAGGCAACCTGGCGAAGAACTCAAGATCATGCCTTTGGCGTCCGAGATGGAAATCTCCATCGTTCCCCTGCGGGAAGCCGTAAGGATGCTGGCCTCAGAAAACCTGATCGAGCTGCGCCCCCGGCGCAGCCCGATCATCGCCCGGATCGACGTACGCGATCTGGTCGAGATGAACCAGATCCGCGGCGCACTGGAACCGATCATTCTGGCGGACGCGGTTCCACGACATACAGCCAAGACGCTGAAGGCCTGCGAAAAGGTTCTGAACCGATCCGAAAAGGTCAAGGACCCGTGGGAGATGGTGGAGTTGAACAAGGATTTCCATCTGACTCTGCTGGGCCCGTCGCGGTTGCAGCGATCGCTTGAGATCGTCTCGGATCAGTATGACGGGATTGCGCGACTGACGCAGTTCCGCGTGATCACCCACGAAGATCATCTGGGCAAATTGCACAGCGAACATGCCCGGATTCTGGATGCAGTCAAAAAAGGCGATATCGCCGCTGCAGTTGCAGAAATGACCAGCCATATCGATCAGGCCACGACGCGTGCCGCGCACGAGCTGAGCGAAGCAGAAGACTCTCAGGGCGATGAGCCCATCACCAATGCCAGCTGATCCGCGGATCGGAGGGCGCAACACTTAACGAAGTCAAAATGCAGACAGAATATGATTTCATCGTTGTCGGCTCGGGCAGCGCCGGAGCTATCATTGCCGCCAGACTGGCAGAGGACGGCCAGAACAAGGTGCTGTTGCTGGAAGCAGGGCCCAAAGATTCCAGCCCCTTGTTTCATGTGCCGGCCGCCATGCGCTATGCCTATAACGCGCCGAAATACAACTGGAACTTCGAGACCGAGCCAGAACCATATCTGAACAATCGGGTACTGGTGCAGCCGCGCGGCAAGGTGCTGGGCGGGTCCAGTTCGATCAACGGTCAGCTCTATCTGCGCGGCCACCCGATGGACTATGAAGGCTGGGCAGAAGGCGGAGCCAAGGGGTGGTCCTATGCGGATGTCCTGCCCTATTTCAAACGGCTGGAAACCCGCGTCGATGGCGGCGACGAATATCAGGGGCACGAAGGGCAGATCCGCGCCTCGACCATGGGATCGGACAACCCGCTGACGCAGGCGTTTCTGCGGGCGGGAGAAGAGGCCGGGTATCGCCGCACCGACGATGTGAACGGCGGCCAGCAGGACGGGTTCGGGTACCTGCCCAAGAACGTGGCCAATGGCCGCCGGTCCTCGACCGCTTATTGTTACCTGCGCAACCCGCCCGCCAATCTGGACATCCAGACCGGCTGTACCGTGCGCAACCTGATCATCGAGGACAAGACCGCCAAAGGCGTGCGTTATGTGCAGGGCGGGCGCGAGATCGCCGCTACAGCCCGGCGCGAGGTGGTGCTGTCAGCGGGCGCCTTCAACAGCCCCACCATCCTGATGCATTCGGGCATCGGCCCGGCGGCACAACTGCGCGAACACGGGATCGAGGTGATCCACGATCTGCCCGGCGTCGGCGAGAACCTGATGGATCACCCGCTGACCTCGTTGCAGGTGAAATGCACGCAGCCGGTGACGCTGTACAAACACCTGAACCTGTTTGCGCAGGCCAAGGGCGTGATCGACTGGGCGCTGACCCGCAGGGGGCTGCTGGCCAACAACCACTTTGACGCGGTCTGTTTCATCCGCACCAAGGCGGGCGTGCGCTTCCCCAACATGCAGATCGCGCTGTTCCAGATCGCCGTGGCCGAAGGTTCGGCCGATTTCATCAAGGAACATGCATTCCAGCTGCAATTCACCAACCAGCGTCCGCAAAGCCGGGGCTATGTCAAACTGGCGTCGAACGATCCCTTCGCGGCACCGCGCATCCGCTACAACATGCTGGAACATCCCGAAGATGTCGAAGAGCTGAAAGCGGGCCTGCGCCTGTCGCGCGAATTGACACAGCAACCATCGCTGGCGGCCTTCACGGGTGAGGAAATCTTCCCCGGTACGCAGGTGCAAAGCGACGCGGATATCGAAAACTGGCTGCGCGAGAACTGCCATTCCTCGTATCACCCGTCGGGCACCTGCAAGATGGGCGTGGACGACATGGCGGTGGTCGATCCGGAATGCCGGGTGCATGGCATCGACAATCTGCGGGTGGCGGATGCGGGGATCATGCCGGTCATACCGTCGGCCAACCTGAACTGCCCGACGATGATGATTGGCGAGAAAGCCTCGGACATGATCCTGAGCAAGGACCCGCTACCGCCGTCGAACCTGCCCTATTTCTCGGACCCGAACTGGGAAACCGCGCAACGCTGAGGGGTTTCACACGGCGAAAAAAAGGGGCGGCCATTGGCCGCCCTATCCAGTTTGGGGGAGTGTAAACTCAGGGTTTCGCAGCCGTCAGGCGCGGGAACAGATATTCCTGTACCGCAGCTTCGCCACCGACGCAGCCCAGACCGCTGGCTTTCACGCCGCCGAAGGGGACGTCGATATAAGCGGTGGTCAGCTGGTTGACGGCAACGGTGCCCGATTGCAGCCGTGCGGCAACCGCCTCGGCAGCGGCCTGTTCGGGGCCGTAGACATAGCTGGACAGGCCAAGGTCGCAATCGTTTGACCGTGCGATGATATCTTCCAGATCGTCATAAGGCGCGATGCAGGCGATGGGGCCGAAAATCTCTTCGTCCATGCCCAGGGCATCGTCGGGGACGTTGGCGAACACGCGGGGCGGTGAGAAGAAGCCCTCGTTCTGCGGCGCGGGTTCGTTCAGGACTGCTGTGGCCCCTTTGGCCAGCGCGTCGGCGGCGATCTTGTCCATCGACTGGACGCGCTCCATGTTGGCGAGCGGACCCATTGTGGTGCCCTCAGCCGCGCCATCACCCAGCACCAGCTTGCGGGCATAGGCACCCGCGGCCTCGGCAAAGGCGTCGTGCTGATCACGGTTCACGTAGATGCGGTTGGGCGCAGTGCAGACCTGCCCGGCATTCCAAAAGCGTTTCGAGATCAACGCATTCGCCACCTCTTCCACGTCCGAACCCGGCAGCACGATGGCAGGCGCGTTACCGCCCAGTTCCAGCGTGCAGCGCATGATCTCGGCCCCGCATTGCGAGGCCAGCACACGACCCACATTGACCGAGCCGGTATAGGACAGGTGTCGCATCGCCGGGTGCTTGATCAGCTGCGCCGACAGTTTCGACGACGAGCCCATGACCAGATTCACGGAACCGCTGGGCAGGTCAGCCTGATTGATGATCTCGACCAGCATCGCAACGGATGAGGGCGTGTCATTGTTGGCCAGCACCACAACCGTACAGCCCGCCGCCAGCGCAGGGGCAATATGCACGGCTGCAGTTTCTACCGGGAAGTTCCAGGTGGTGATCACGATCACCGGCCCGACCGGGATCATGTCGATGGTCCGTCGCGCGCCCTGACCGGGGCGTTCATACGAGAAATCCATCGTATCGGCCATCTCGGCGAAATGCTCGAACATGCCGACCACACCGGACATCTCAAGCCGCGCCTCATCCAGCAGTTTGCCCTGCTCCAGCGTGATCTGTGCGGCCAGCTTTTCCGACGCGGCCTTCACCCGCGCGGCAATATCATCCAGCACCCGCGCACGGCGTTTCGGCGGCACCTGCGACCATTCCTTGAAGGCACGCGCGGCGGCTTCGGCGGCGTGATCGGCATCTTCCATGCTGGCGCAGACAAACTCGCCACAAGACTTTCCAGTTGCTGGATTCAGGATAGGGCGGGTTTCGCGCCCGTCCTCGGGAACCTGGCTATTATCTATGATTGGGTGGAACATCTTTTCCTCTTGGGCGGTACGATTTGGAGCATAAATACTATATTATATATTTTAACTCAATGAATCTCTGCGCCATGTCACATGTAATTCCCACCAACGATGAGCAAGATGATTCGGCTTTGGCATCGAACGCGATAGGCATGTTGTTATGAGGCGCAGATTTGCGGGATACCAGTGCTAACGATCAACGCGATGATCTAGCTGGGGGATACTGGCATATCGCAAAACGCCGGACGCCTGATCACACCACTTAAACAATCCGCATCATATCCACGTTTTTAAAGAGACCCATCCACGTTCGAAAGACCAGACATCGTCATCGCTTGTTTTTTACTATCATGACTCATAACACCCGATCGAAAGCAATGGGTCCTGAGCCCCAGCATCAGCCCCTTGCGAAGCGCGCGCCGGACCGCATAAACACAACATGACGGTTTCGGGTCGTCCTGTTCCTGGCGTCACAACCGGGCCGAACCATTACACGACTTAGCTGAGAGAGCCGATGCGGAGCGGTAAGACAATTCATGTGATCTCGGCCCATGCCGAAGGCGAGGTGGGAGATGTCATCGTCGGAGGAGTCGCTCCGCCGCCCGGTGAGACCCTGTGGGCGCAGCGCAGCTTTGTTGCGCAGGACCAGACCCTGCGCAATTTCGTGCTGAACGAACCGCGCGGCGGCGTCTTTCGTCATGTCAATCTGCTGGTGCCACCCAAACATCCCGGTACCGATGCCGCTTTTATCATCATGGAACCCGAGGACACGCCGCCTATGTCCGGCTCGAACTCGATCTGCGTGTCGACGGTGCTGCTGGATGGCGGCATCATTCCGATGCAGGAGCCGGAAACGCACATGGTACTAGAAGCCCCGGGCGGGCTTGTCCGGGTGCGGGCGGAATGCAGGGACGGCAAAGCACAACGCATTTTCGTTCAGAACCTGCCCAGTTTCGCCGACAAGCTGTCAGTCCCGCTTGAGGTGCCGGGGCTGGGGACAATTACCGTCGATACCGCCTATGGAGGTGACAGCTTCGTAGTGATCGACGCACAGGCGCTGGGATTCGAGATTGTCGAACACGAAGCCCGCGACATTGCCCGGCTGGGCGTGACGATCACCAACGCGGCCAATGAGCAGCTTGGGTTCACGCATCCTGAAAACCCGGATTGGGATCACATCTCATTCTGCGCCTTCTGTGGTCCGCTGGACAAAACCGATACCGGGCTGACCGGCAAATCCGCCGTGGCGATTCAGCCCGGCAAGGTTGACCGATCGCCTACCGGCACCGCCGTTTCTGCGCGGATGGCGCTGATGGCGGCCAAGGGGTTGATGCAGAAGGGCCAGACATTCGAGGCGGTCTCGATCATCGGATCGCGTTTCACGGGCCGAATTGTCGACACCGCACAAGTGGGCGACCGGGCGGCGATCATTCCCGAAATCAGCGGCCGGGGCTGGATCACAGGCATTCATCAGCACATGCTGGACCCGGACGACCCCTGGCCGGGCGGCTATCGCCTGTCGGACACCTGGGGGGTGTGAAGCGGGCTCTGCAAACAGGACCCGGGTGCATGATTGGTCACCGGTTTTGGCGAGCAACACACATGCCAAATGCCCTATTTTAGTGCGGCTAAAATAAATTTTGATCTCGCGCTCAATCTTCTGTTCAATGAAGACGAGACGAATGACCAGCAGGAGAACCCGCATGCAGGCTCCGAATACCCGCACCAAGGCCAAGGGACAGCCGACCGAATTGGGTCAGGCAATCCGGAGGCGACGCAAGGCGATGAACATGACGCTGGATCAGGTTGCCAAGGCTGCAAACCTGACGACGGGGTTTCTGTCGCAGGTGGAACGGGGGCTCAGCTCGCCTTCCCTGACATCCCTGATGGCGATAGCGGCGGCGCTGCAAACCAGCGTCGAACAATTGCTGAGCGTGCCACGAGTATTCTCTGAATTCGTGGCAAAGGACAGCCGGCAAACCTATTCGCTTGGCACACGTGGGCGGTTTTACGAAAAGCTGGGGCCCGGGTTTGCCGGTGCACTGTTTCATCCACAGATCGTGCATCGCCCGCCCGGCCATGTTTCGGAAAAGATGTGCCATGCGGGCGAGGCGTTCTGCTATCTGCTTTCGGGGCAGTTGGAATACACGCTGGGCGACAAGGTCTTTGTGATGTCCCCCGGCGATGTGATTCATCACGATACATCGGTGCGTCATCATTCGGTTGTGCTGGGAGAAATCGAGGCGGTCGAACTGTGGGTGACGACGTCTCCGATCAGCGAGGCAGGACCTCAAGAGTGAGGTCATAGTAAGAAAAAATGATCTATTACTAAAAAAGTCTTTAGTATTGCTAAGAATCACTTATTCTCCCCTCGCATAGCGAATTTTGCTTTTGCGGGAGGAGATGAGGATGAAACTGAAAACGGTACTGGGCCTGACGGTAGCTGCGGCAATGGCGTTACCGGTGGCGGCGCAAGAACGGGGCGGCACACTGAATTTCGCCCGATATGACGGATCACGGCTGATCGATCCGATCTATGCAGACCGCAACCCCGATATCTGGATGGTCGGCAGCCTTTTCGACACGTTGCTCCGCGGCAGCGCCGACGGAAACTCGGTCGAGCCCGGTCTGGCTGAAACTTATGCGGTGTCAGACGATGGGAAAACCGTCACACTAACCCTGCGCGATGGTGTTGTTTTTGCTGACGGCACGGCCATGACAGGCAACGATGTCGTGTTTTCACTGGATCGGGCGCGCAATCCTGATCTAAGCCCTTGGGCCGGGTTGCTGGGCTCGATCAGCGCGGTTTCCAGCGATGGCAACACTGTCACGATCGCGCTGAATGACCCTGACCCGACCATCCTTTCGATGCTGGCCACATTTAACACCGCTATCGTATCGAAAGCGGCATTTGATGCGGCTGCGGGCGAGACGGATCAGGACAAATCCGCCGCCATCTTTGCCGCCACTGCCCCCGGGGTCGGATCCGGCCCGTTCTATCTGTGCGGCTTTGAACAAGGCGCTTCGATGGATTTCTGCGCCAATGAAAATTACTGGCGCATGGGGGCCGATGGCAAACCCCTGCCCTATCTGGACAAGGTGCATTTCGAGATCGTTCCAGATGACGCCACCCGTATCCTGCGCTTGCAAGCCGGCGAGGTCGATGTTGCGGAATTCATCCCGTTCAGCCGCGTGGCTGAGCTGGACGCAGACGCGAATATCGACATGCAGCTATATCCATCCACGCGGATCATCTATTCGCCGATCAACACCCGTGACACACGCGCCGATGGCTCGCCGAACCCGTTGGCCGATGCACGTGTGCGTCAGGCGCTGAACTATGGCACCAACAAGGATGCGCTGATCGGCGTGGTGCTGCACGGCGCAGGCCAACCGATGAGCTCGCCACTGATGGCGAAGGCGACGCAATATGCAGCCGACCTGAGCCCGCTTTATTCCTACGATCCGGACAAGGCCAAATCACTGATCGCCGAGGCCGGTATCGCGCCGGGAACGCAGGTCACGCTGACCACGCTGGCCGGGTCGGCGGATGACGCGACGATCTTTGCCGCGCTACAACAGATGTGGGCGGAACTGGGCATCGAACTGGTGGTCGAGCAGGTCGACGGCGCCACACGCGGGGCTAAGAACCGCTCGGGCGAGTTTGACATTCACACCTATGGCTGGGTCAACGATGTAAACGACCCCAGTCAGGTCGTCGGCTGGCTGGGTTATACGCCAACCGCCAAGGCCGTGGGCACCGGATGGGAGAATGCCGAATTCAACAAGCTGTTCGAAGAAGCCGCGAACGAGATGGACCCCGAGGCGCGAGAAGCCAAGTTTGCCCGGATGCAGGAGCTCTATGCCGAAGCCGCGCCGCTGCTGTTCATGTATGAGACCCCATTTGCCGTGGCTGTCGGCAATTCGGTCGGAGGCTATGTTCAGACGCCATTGGGCAATAACATCTTCGACGAAGCAACAGTCAGCCGCTAAGAGCTGACCCCTTGCCCCGCCGCAACACGCGGCGGGGCCTTTTCGGAGCGCCAACGTGTCCAGCCTGTCCTATATACTGAAACGGCTTTTGCTGATGATCCCGACCTTTTTTCTGGTCATGGTCATCATCTTTCTGCTGGTCCGTCTGCTACCAGGTGATCCGGCCATTGCGATGGCGGGGGATCGCGCCTCGGACGCTGATATACAGGCCATTCGCGAAAGGCTGGGCCTGACCCAGCCGATCCTGACGCAATTCTGGCTGTTCCTCAGCAACACCGTTCAGGGCGATCTGGGCCGGTCGATCCTGATGCGCACCGATGTGATCAGCGTGATCTCCGACCGGCTGCCGATCACTGTTTTTCTGGCGGTGTATTCCGTGGTACTGTCGCTGCTGATTGCCGGGCCACTGGCCTTTGTCGCCGCGCTCAATCGTGGGCGCTGGCCGGATATTGTGATCCGAACAGTGTTTCAGATCGGCCTGTCGATGCCGGTCTTCTATATCGGTCTGGTGCTTCTGACCTTTCTGGCCGCAAATCTGCGGTGGTTTCCTATTGGCGGCTATGGCGACACATTTGGCGAGCGCCTGTATCACCTGTTTCTGCCCTCGATCACTGTCGCACTTTACACTTCAGCGATCATCATGCGAAACCTGCGCAGCGCAGTTATCGAAGTTTTGGACGCCGAATATGTCCAGTTCGCGCGCGCCAAGGGCATGCCACCGCGCGTGATCCTTGGCCGGCATGTGCTGCGCAATGCGCTGATTTCAACGGTGACCCTGCTGGGCCTGTCCATCGGCAACCTGATGAGCGGTACGCTTGTGACTGAAACCGTGTTCGCCGTTCCCGGTATGGGGCGTCTCATGCTCGAGGCGATCTTTGCCCGCGACTATCCACTGATTCAGGGGCTGACGCTGACCTTCGCCCTGCTGGTTTCTCTGGTGTTTCTGATGACCGACCTGTTCCAGAGCCGCCTTGACCCAAGGATGCGCCTGCAATGAGCAACATAGCCATCACCAAGAGTCGACCATCCTTTCTGCAGATGGCCCTGCGCAAACCGGGCTTTCTGGCCGGGGTGCTGATCATCGGGTTTTCGACGCTTCTGGCCGTTTTTCCCGGTGCCTTCGCACCTTACGACCCGAACGCGATCGATTATCTGGCGATCCGGCAGCCGCCGTCCTGGGCGCATCCGTTCGGCACCGACCTTTTGGGACGGGACAGCCTGTCGCGGGTGATCTGGGCGTATCAGGTCAACATGCAGATGGCGATCTTCGGCACAGTATTTGCATTGGTGTTCGGCGTCGTGATCGGAGCGCTGGTCGGCTATTACCGGGGCATCGCCGACATGATCTTTGGCCGGATCGTCGACGCGGTGATCACCTTCCCATTCCTCGTTCTGGTCATTGCCGTCGTGGCGGTGCTGGGGCCGGGGCTGATCAACATGTATATCGCCATATCCGTCGTCTACTGGGTTTACTATGCGCGGCTGATGCGGGCCGAGATCATTGCCCAGATGGGCAACGACTACGCCGCCGCCGGGGTGGTCATGGGCTATTCCGACCGGCGCATCATCTTTCGCCATCTTCTGCCAAACGCCATCACACCCGTCATAGTCTACTGGATGACGGATATGGCGTTGGTGATCCTTTTGGGCTCGTCACTGGGCTATCTGGGTCTGGGTGCGCAGCCGCCGCAGGCGGAATGGGGTGTACTGATCGCCGAGGGGCGCAACTTCATCTCCACCGCGTGGTGGCTGAGCCTGATGCCCGGCCTTGCCATCGTTCTTACCGGCCTTGGCTTTTCGCTGCTGGGTGACGGGTTGGCCGACCTGCTGAGACCAAGGGGATAGGACATGCACAACACGACGCCGATCCTTCAGGTCAGGGACCTCTGCACAACATTCCACCGCAACGGCACCCCCCTGCCCGCCCTGCGCGATGTCAGCTTCGACGTCGCACGAGGCGAAATTCTGGGACTGGTCGGCGAAAGCGGCTCGGGCAAAAGCGTCACTTTGCGCTCGATCATCGGGCTTGCCCGCCGCTACGGCGAGGTGACTGGTCAGGTGAAATGGCAGGGCAGAGACATGCTGACGATGCCCGATCGGGACTTGCGGCAGGTTCAGGGCCGCGAAATCGCGATGATCTTTCAGGAGCCCATGACTTCGCTCAACCCGCTGCTGACGGTTGGCATACAGATCGAAGAGACGCTGCAGGCCCATACCGATCTGGGGCGCGCCGCGCGCCGGGATCGCGCGGTCGAGATGCTGGATCTGGTCGGCATCCCATCGGCAGCGCAAAGGCTGAAGGACTATCCGCACCAGTTCTCGGGTGGCATGCGGCAGCGGGTTATGATTGCCATCGCGCTGGCCGCCAACCCCAAGCTGTTGCTGGCCGACGAACCGACAACAGCGCTGGACGTGACCATTCAGGCGCAGATCCTCGACCTGATCCTGCGGCTTGCAGATGAGCTGGACATGGGCGTGGTTCTGGTCACCCATGATCTGGGCGTTGTGGCCCAGACCTGCGATACCGTCGCGGTCATGTATGCCGGCCGGATCGTTGAACAGGGGACCGTGCGCGATGTTCTGCGCCAACCCCATCACCCCTACACCGCAGGTCTGATGCGTTCGGTGCCGGAAAACCTGACGCCGCGCTCGCAGCTTTATTCGGTGCCCGGCACACCGCCCGGTCTTGAGGCGCTGCCGCAGGGTTGCGCCTTTGCCCCGCGCTGCGAGGCATGCGCCCCGGCCTGCCAACAGGACCGCCCCGACCTGTCCCCGATGGCCGAGGGTCGGCAAGTCGCCTGTTTCAATCCGGTCACCAAAGCCGAGGGAACCGCCGCATGAGCATCGTGATGCAAATTCGCGACCTGCATCTGCGTTTTCCGCTGGGGCGCAGCCTCACGGATGTCATGGCTGGTCGCCCCGGAAAAGTGGTTCAGGCCCTCAACGGAGTCAGTCTGGACCTGATCCGGGGCGAAACGCTGGGCGTTGTGGGGGAATCCGGATGTGGCAAATCCACTCTCGCCCGCTGTATCGTGCGGCTTCATTCCCCAAGCGAAGGCTCGGTCCGCTTCGAAGGGCTGGATGTGTTTGATGGCGATGCCCGTGCAGACCGCGATTATAACCGCCGCGTCCAGATGATGTTTCAGGACCCCTATTCCTCTCTCAATCCCCGTATGACTACGGGCCAGATCCTGTCTGAGGCGCTGAATGTACATCAGATGCGGCCCGAACCGGAAATTCCCGCACGGGTGGCCGAATTGCTGGAGTTGGTTCGCCTGCCGCAGGATGCGCAACACAAGCTGCCACACGAGTTTTCAGGCGGCCAGCGTCAGCGCATCGCCATCGCCCGGGCGCTGGCGGTCGAGCCCGAAGTGCTGATCGCGGACGAGCTTGTCTCGGCGCTGGACGTCTCGGTTCAGGCGCAGGTGGTCAATCTGCTGCTGGATCTGCAGCGGGATCTGGGGCTGACCATCCTGTTCGTGGCCCACGACCTGCGTCTGGTCCGGCATGTGTCGAACCGGGTGGCGGTGATCTATTTGGGCCGCATTGTCGAGATCGGCGACAGCGAAACGTTGTTTTCGTCCCCTGCCCATCCCTACAGCCAGGCGTTGCTTTCTGCCGCACCGTCGCTGAACCCCGATGACCGGGGCAAAGTCACCCGACTGGACGGAGAGCTGCCGTCACCATTGAACATGCCCTCGGGCTGCCCGTTCCACGTCCGCTGCCTGCACGCCACCGACATCTGCAAATCCACCGTCCCGGCCCTCAGGTCATTCGAAGACCGCGGCGACGTCGCCTGCCATCATGTAGAAGAGATAAACAGCCATGCTTGATGCCCCGAATACCGATCAGCACCCTGTCATATCCGCGTTGCGGAAGGAATTGCAGGCGCAGGGTCTGGATGCGTTCATCCTGCCCCGTTTTGACGCGCATCAGGCCGAATATGTCGCCCCGCATGACGAGCGTCTGGCCCATGTGACCGGCTTCACCGGGTCGGCGGGTATGGCGATCATCACGCCTGAAACGGTGGCGATCTTTGTCGACGGGCGCTATGTGGTGCAAGCCGCCAATCAATGCGCAGGGCCAGTCTTTTCGCATCATCATCTGTTTGACGAGCCGCCCGAAACATGGCTGGCCTCGGTGGCGCAGGACGGCTGGAAGATCGGGTTTGATGCCATGCACATTCCGCCCGCTTGGCATGATCGTTTTGCCAATGCGCTGGCAACAAGCGGTGCCCGGCTTGTAACGGCTGAAAGCAATCCGGTGGATGCGATCTGGGCCGATCAACCTGCACCACCTTCGGGTCTGATCGAGCCCATGCCGCTGCAGTTTGCAGGCAAAAGCGCGGCAGACAAGATCTCTGATTTGGTTGCCGGGATGCAGGCGCAAGGCGCGGCGCTGATGGTCGAAACCCAGCCCGACAACATTGCCTGGCTGTTGAATATCCGGGGCTCGGATGTGGCATTCAACCCGGTCCCACATTCCTTTGTTCTTATCGAAAGTTCGGGCTGCGTGCATTGGTTTGTAGCAGATCAAAAGCTGACGCCAGAGGTGTGCGATCACCTTCCGGACGAAGTGAAGATACATTCCGCACCTTCCTTTCTTCCGACACTTCAGGCGCTCGTAGAATCCGGTCAGGGAGTCATGTTCGACCCGGAATTTTCACCCACTGCCGTGGTATTCGTGCTGAGGGAAAAAGGCGCAACGAAACTGCCCGGCAAAAGCCTGATAACCCTGTCCAAGGCCCGAAAGAACCCTACTGAGCTGGAAGGGCTGCGCAATTGCCACATCCGCGACGGCGTCGCCTGGACCGAGTTTTGCGCCTGGCTGGCCGCCGAGGTCCCGGCCCGGGCCGCACAGAACCGCTTCGTCAGCGAGCATGAGGCCGAAGAAAAAATCCTGTCCTTCCGCCGGGCCCAAACCGGATTCCTTAGCGAGAGCTTTCGCTCGATCTCGGCCGCTGGTGGCAACGCGGCCATGTGCCACTATGCCGTCACCCCCGGTACTGACGTCCCGATCCGGCCCGACGGCACTTATCTGCTGGATTCCGGTGGGCAGTACGAAACCGGCACGACGGATGCGACCCGCAGTTTTTCATTCGGCCCACGGCGCCCCGAGGGATATGACCGCGCCTATACAGCAGTGTTCAAGGCCTTCCACGCCCTTGCCACGCTGCGTTTTCCGCCCGGAACGCAGGGGCATCATATCGACGCCATCTGCCGCCGCCCGCTGTGGGATATCGGGCTGGATTACGATCATGGCACCGGGCATGGCATCGGCCACCGCCTGTCAGTGCACGAACATCCACAGCGTATCGGCAAGCCCTATAATCCGGTCGATCTGGCGCCCGGCATGATCTTGTCCATCGAGCCTGGGTATTATCTGGCCGACAGGTTCGGCATCCGTATAGAAAACCTGTTCGAGATCATTTCGGCAGAAGACGGGTTTATGAAGTTCCGCAACCTGACTTGGGCACCCATCCAGACAGATATGCTGCTGACGCACCAATTGACCGAAACCGAGCGAGATTGGTTAACCAGCTATCATGCCAAGATGCTGGAACGAATTGGCCCGTATCTGTCCAAAGCAGCATTAGCCTGGGCGAAGAAAATCTGATCAGAATTTACTGACTATGTTTTAGATTTACCGCGTTCAAACGGGTACAGCCGGAGAATCTCCCGACATAGAAATCCTTGCTTAGGCGACAGGTTCTGGCCCGGCGGCAATACGAAACTGATATATGCTTTTCCGTCTTGTGCATCCGGTTTATGAATGCAGACTGATTTGGACATCGATCTCCTACCAACAGGGACGCACCTCGTGTCTTGGGCGACTTTTGCTCTGGAATAATGCTAGCGACTTCCACCAGAGGCGTTTCAGATCGAGTACACTGTCCGTAAGTTAAACGCGATCTTTCGCGAATGGTTGGACATCATGGACCCGAAAACTGCCCGCCTCATTCGTAGTCTCCAACGGCATATGCCAGCCTTCGAGGCCGCAGCGCGACACGGCAGTTTTACCTTGGCCGGTGAAGAACTCGGCCTGACACAAAGCGCTATCAGCCGCCAGGTTAAGGATCTGGAGATCAAGCTGGGCCGCGAGGTGTTTCGGCGCCAACACAAGCAAGTCATACTAAACTAAGCCGGAGAGAAAATTTTTCGCGCCTATTCGTTCGCTACTCAGCATCTGGGTGATGCAATTGAGGACGTTCTGCGGAAAAAGACAAAGCGACAAGTGGTATTATCCACCTCGACCGCGAACGCCGCCTTTTTGCTTATGCCGAGGGTCAAAGACATGCGCAATTGCTTTCCCGGCGGTGAGATATTTGTCATGACCTCGGATCCGCAGGGAGTCGATCCTTCTGAAAATATTGATTTTTCCCTGATATATGGAAAGCCGGATCATGCCGGCATGAAATCGGTGCCGTTGTTCAATGACATCGTGACGCCCGTGTGCAGCCTGTCATACCTTGAAGAAAACGGCCCGATCGCAAAGCCTGCGGATCTGTTGTCGCACGATTTGCTGTATATGCAGGCGCAACATTCCTCGTGGATCGGATGGCGACGCTGGTTGAGACATTTTTCTCTGGAGGTTCCCACGGGAGGCCAGCAACTGGCGTTCAACAACTACTATCACGTCATTCAGGCCTGCCTCGCCGGGCAAGGCGTCGCGCTCGGCTGGCTTCGCATGATGCAGGATCAGCTGCAATCAGGACAACTCGTAGCTCCGTTGTCTGATCGGGTTGAAACGGATGATCTGTATTACCTGGCCTATCCGCGCCACAAAGTCCCTGCATGGGATCTTGCGCCGTTTCATGATTGGTTGATGGCCGAATTCGGTCAACCTGCCGAAACACTTTGACGTTTGCCAGCGACTGCTTCGGGAACTGAACGGTGCACCAAGTCGACCCATTTCTAAGCGACGATTGGCATGTCGGCTGATCAACGGCATTTTTTGAATGCGTTAAACTCATGCTAAGTCGCGTGTTATTTCATTTCGGGTCTATTCCGGCTTAAATTATGCCTTCCCTTGAACTCCCAGCACGAACCAGACGCCGGATTGCAAGGATACAGCATGAAAAAATCAATCAACTTCCAACTGACAAACCGAGGTCAAATGCAATGAGAGGTGAACACGCCTCGAATACCCCGCAGAATGTGACACTTCCCGGCAAGAAGACCTGGAACTGGCATCCGGATCTGCCGCTGCAGGACAATTCGATCTTCAACCTGTCGCGCGGCCCGATCAATGCGTTGAAAGTTCTGTTCAACTCGTGGCTGCCGATCACTGACCGGCTGATCGTTGTCGCAGTTTCGGTGCTGACATGGCTCTATCTATCGCCATCGCTTGAAACTGCGCGAAGCTTTTCATTCGACTGGGTGGCGCTGGTCTATCTGCGCAATCTGGCGCTGATGGTTCTGTTGGCGGGCGGAATGCATCTGTATCTGTATACGTTCAAGCGGCAGGGCAATTACCTGCACTATGATGCGCGTCCGTTCCACAAGAAAAATGCACTGTTTACCTTTAACAGCCAGTTCCGCGACAACGTGTTCTGGTCCATCGCCAGCGGCGTGACGATCTGGACAGCCTATGAGGTTGTCGGCCTGTGGGCCTACGCGAATGGCTATATGCCGATGCTCAGCTTCGCGGACCACCCGGTCTGGTTCGTACTGTGGTTTGTGTTCCTGCCGATGTATGGTGTGTTCCATTTCTACTGGATTCACCGCCTGCTGCACTGGGGCCCGCTTTATACCAAAGTGCACGCGCTGCATCACCGCAACGTCAATGTCGGCCCGTGGTCAGGCATGTCGATGCATCCGGTGGAACATATCGGCTATCTCAGTTCAGTGCTGATCCATGTGGTGCTGGCCTCGCACCCGATCCACTTCATCTTTCAACTGCAGCAGAAGGTGCTTCTCGCGGTCAGTTCTCATGCGGGCTATGACGCCATTACAACCGGTGATGGCAGCGACACAGGTCTGAAGGTCGGTGACTTCTTTCACCAATTGCACCACCGCTATTTCGAGTGCAACTATGGGGAGCCCGAGGTTCCTTGTGACAAGTGGTTCGGCACCTTCCATGACGGGACCGAGGAAGCGACCGCCGTCACCCGCGCACGAACCAAACAGATGCGCAAGAAATAAAGAGTAAAAAGCCGCTTCTTGCGGATGAGCGGTGCCCGGAGATTTCAAATAATAAACTGTGCGGGAGGCCCCGCACAGTTTCTTTTTTTCGGCAATGGTTTGCCAGTGCTTATTGCGCAGCAGCGCGCGCCGCTTCAAGCCAGCCATCATAGGTTGCGCGGTTGGCTTCGATCCACTCATCGACGTGACGGTCGATATCATCCGAGCTGTCTTCGCCGTCAGCAACTTTCTTGTTCTGACCCGAGATGTCGTTGATATTGATCGAGGCGACTTCGAACAGCTTGGCAGCAGCCGGGTTCGCGCCCAGGAACTCATCGGTTGCGATGATACGGATACTGTCCACTGCAAAGCCCAGATCCTTGCCTTCGAATGTGGTTTCAGCGGTGGCACCGTCGGGCAGCGACGAATAGGGCACGGCCAAGAATTCGACATTCTCGCCCGGGACCAGAACGCCCGATACCCAGTAAGGGGTCCAGGTGTAGTACAGGATATTCTCGCCAGCTTCGTTGCGAGCGATGGTGTCCGCGATGATGGCGTTGTATTCGCCTTGGTTGTGGACAACCGTGTCACGCAGACCGAATTCGGTCAGTTGATGCTCGATCACGCGCTCGCAGCCCCAACCGGGAACACAACCGGCCAGATCAGCCAGACCGTCGCCATCAGCATCGAACAGCTTGGCGTTTTCCGGGTCTTTCAGGTCACCCAGATTCTGGATGCCCGCGTCATAGGCGGATTTGGTGATCAGATAGCCTTGCAGCGCACCATCGATAAGGGTGCCGACTTTTTCCAGCACCGCGTCGCCGCCGGATTCTTCAAAAAAGTTGTTGTGCAGCTTGTTCCACGAGGCGGTGGTGAAATCGGCATCGCCGGTGCCCAGAGCCAGGTGCATGGTCTGCGCCAGAACCTCTTCCGGCTCGGCAACGTCATAGCCCAGGTCTTCGAGGGCGCGGAACACGATGCGCGCCTGGAAGAATTCTTCGACCGTCGGCTGGATCACGGGGCGAACGGTCACGCCTTCGCCCGGCAGGTGGCCATCGGCCATGGCCGCGCCGGTCAGCAGAGTGGTGGCGGCAAGCGCGGCCAGTGAGGATTTGACGAACATTGTGTAGGGTCCTCCCAGTAGATTAGTTCGCTTTTTGTGGTTCGGGTGTTTCCTCAACTTTGGATTTGTTGAACAAACGATAAACAACGCCAACCGGGCCGCCTTCGTACCAGTGACGGTGCCCGCGTTCGCGGCCGGATTGGCCCATGCCCTGCGTGATACGGTCCAGCACGATGGCCAGGATCACGATGCCCAGACCACCGACCAGCGCCTTGCCCGCATCCAGACGGCCCATGGCGCGCAGCACCTCGTTGCCCAGCCCTTTGACCGAGATCATCGAGGCGATCACAACCATCGACAGCGACAGCATGATGGTCTGGTTGACCCCGGCCAGAATCGTGGGGGTGGCCAGCGGCAGTTCGACCTTGAACAGAATCTGGCGCGGATTGGCCCCGAAGGCGCGCGCCGCCTCGACCACCGAGGGGTTCACCCCCCGGATGCCCAGCGAAGTCAGGCGGATCAGCGGCGGCAATGCAAAGATGATGGTCACCACGACGCCCGAGACGTTGCCGATGCCGATCAGCATCACCACCGGCACCAGATAGACGAAGGCCGGAATGGTCTGCATGGTGTCCAGCACGGGGCGGATCAGCGCCTCGAACCGGTCATTCTTACCGGCAAGAATGCCAAGCGGAAGGCCGATGATGAAACTCAGGATCACTGCTGAGACCACAATCGCCAGCGTGGTCATCGCCAGTTCCCAGGCATTGGGCGCCAGAAACCCGAGCGCAGTCATCAGAACGCCGACCAGAATGGCGACCCGTCTTCCCGCCGCCTGCCAGGCGATCAAGATCATCAGGATCAGCATGATCAGCGGCGGCACCGCGTTCAGGGCGGTGTCGATTCCGACGATCATTTCGTTGAAGAAGTTCTTGATGGGCTGAATGATACCCCGGTTGGCGATGGCCCAGCCTTTGACGCCATCGGCGCTTTCGGCGATGCCCAGATCGACCGACGAGAAGGGATCGAGAATGCTGAATTCTGTGTCTGCCATGATACCCTCTCAGTGCTTCATAGTTGCGGGGTCGTCGACCTCGCCCTGAATGCCGCGCAGCAGGGCATTCTTGGTGACGATGCCAATCGGCTTGCCATCGGCCTTGACCACAACCGGGTGCTGGGTGGCGATGGACAGGTTGACCAGATCGTCCAGCGAGTGATCGGGATGCGCCTCGGGCCATTGGGAATGATCGACCGGACCACTGCGTTGTTCATAAGCTTCGACCGGCTCCATGATCTTGCCCGCCGAGATCAGTTCCAACTTGGAAATGCCCGCAACAAAATCGGCCACATAGTCATCGACCGGGTTGGTGACGATATCCTCGGGCGTGCCAACCTGAACCAGCGCACCATCTTTCATGATGGCGATGCGGTCGCCGATGCGGATCGCCTCGTCCAGATCGTGAGTGATGAACAGGGTTGTCTTTTTCATCTCGGCTGACAGCGACATGAATTTGTCCTGCAACTGACGCCGGATCAGCGGGTCGAGGGCCGAGAACGGCTCGTCCATCAACAGAATGGACGGGTCCGCTGCAATCGCGCGGGCCAGACCGACACGCTGTTGCATGCCGCCTGACAGCTCATCGGGGTACTTCTGGTCCCATCCGTTCAGATCAACGGCATCGATAGCGCGCATTGCGTTTTCATGCCGCTCTTTGGCATCATGGCCACGCACCTCCTGACTGAACGAGACATTGTCCAGCACCGTCCGGTGCGGCATCAGCGCCATGTTCTGGAACACCATACCGATCTTTTCGGCCCGAACCTCACGCAATTCACGCGCGTTCAGCTTGTTGACGTCATTGCCTTCAATGAAAAGCTGACCCGATGTGGGCTCGATCAGGCGGTTCACGTGGCGAATCAAGGTCGATTTTCCCGAACCCGAAAGCCCCATGATGCAGAAAATCTCGCCGCGCCCGACGGTGAATGTCGCATCCTGAACACCGACGACACAATCAAACCTGTCACGAACCTCAAGCTTTCCAAGCCCTTGTTCCTGAACAGCTTTCATCGCCTCTGCGGAACGCTTTCCGAAGATCTTCCACAGATTTCGACAATCGATGACGGCGTCACCATGAGTATCTTTCACCGGTTCCTCCCAACCTTGGATTGGTTTGCATACTGCATATTTTTTCGTTGTACACAATTTGAATTTTGATAATGTGCGCGACTAATATTGATGGAGTCACAGCTGCGATTCATTTATTCCCAAGGGGCTCGTGATCAAATGGGAGGTCAGAAATGAAAGATGCGTCTCGGCGCCGGAAGCAGCAGCTTTATGAGCACTTGAAAATGTCTGTCATGACGCAATCGTTGTGCCCGGGGGCGGATCTTGACGAGGCGACGCTGTCGGAAGAGTTCGAGTTGTCGCGCACCCCATTACGCGAGGTATTTCGTCAACTGGCCGGTGAAGGATATCTTGAGCTTCGCGAGCACCGTGGCGCGCGGGTTTCGGGCATGTCTTATACGACTCTGCGTGATTTCTTTTTGGCCGCTCCGATGATCTATGGGGCCATTCTTCAGTTGGCCGCCAAGAACGCCAAACCGGGTCAGATCGAACAGCTGAAAGAGGCGCAACAAGCCTTCAAGGCGGCGCTGCGGTCTGGCTCGGGGTCGGATCGGACGCTTGCCAACAACCGCTTTCATGAAGTGACCGGCGATATGGCCGACAACATCTATCTGCTGCCGTCTTTCAAGCGGCTGCTGATTGACCATGCCCGGATCGGCATGACCTTCTATCGGCCACAGGACACGACCATGGCCGAAAACCTGTCCGTCGCCAGCGCCCAGCACGACGCCATCATCGCCGCCATCGAGGCGGGCGATGAGGCGGCGGCTGCGCAGCTCGCCATCGATCACTGGAACCTGTCCCGCGACCAGATCGAGCTGTTTGTCACGCCCGCCGGGCTTGACCATCCGCTGGGATCGACGGCGCGCAAAACCCCTGCATGAGGATATAAATGACCCCCCTGTTCAAGTTCGAAGGGATATACACCCCGGTGGTGACCCCCTATCACGACGATGGCAGCGTCAACTGGAACGCGCTGTCGGATGTGATCGAGTATCTGATCGAAAACGGCGTGCATGGCCTGATCTCAGGCGGCTCGACCGGAGAGAACTATGCCCAGAGCGTGGCCGAGCGTCTGGAACTGGCCAAGTTCACCCATGAGCGGCTGAAGGGCCGTCTGCCGCTGGTGGTTGGCACCGGCGCGATGATGACGCCGGATTCGATTGCGCTGGCGTCGGGCGCGCGCGAGATTGGCGCGGATTCGATCCTGCTGGCCAGCCCCGCCTATTCGGTGCCCACCGACCGGGAAAACGCGCTGAACGCGCTGGCCATCGACAAGGCCGCTGATCTGCCGGTGATGCTGTACAACTATCCGCACCGCACCGGCACCATGATGGGTCCGGAATTCCTGGACCGAGTCGGTCGCAGCCGCAACTTCTGCGGCATCAAGGAAAGCTCGGGCGATATCAACCGGGTGCACCTGCTGGCGCGCGACTATCCGCATATCCAGATGGGTTGCGGCATGGACGATCAGGCGTTGGAATTCTTCGCCTGGGGCGCACCGTTCTGGGTCTGTGGCGGGTCGAACTTCCTGCCCGCGGAACATGTGGCGCTGTACAATGCCTGCGTGGTCGAAGGCAATTTCGACAAAGGCCGCCGCATCATGTCGGCGATGCTGCCGCTGATGCATGTGCTGGAACAGGGTGGCAAGTTCATCCAGACCATCAAACACGGCGTCACCATGAACGGCTTTGACGCGGGCGTGATGCGCGCGCCGCTGCGGGGTCTGAACAAGGATGACAAACGCGCGCTGGAACAGGTCACGCGCGTGTTGAAACGCAAAATCGCTGACATCGTGGCAGAAGGATAAGAAACATGGATCTGCTGACACAGGACGAATACAAATCCATCGCCGCCGGTCTGGACCTGCCCACCGGGGCCTTCATCGACGGCACATTCCGCCCTGCCGCCTCGGGCGAGACCTTCACCACCGTCAACCCGGCCACTGGCGAGACGCTGACCGAGATCGCGGCATGTGGCACCGAGGATGTTGATTTTGCGGTCGAAAAGGCGCGTGAGGCGTTTGACGATGGCCGCTGGTCCAAGATGCACCCGTCGGAACGCAAGGACGTTCTGATCCGTCTGTGCAAACTGATGACCCGCAACGCGCGCGAGCTGGCGGTGATGGAAAGCCTCGACAGTGGCAAGACCATCTATGATTGCGAAACCGTGGACGTGCCGGAAACCATCCACTGCCTGAAATGGCACGCGGAAGCCATTGACAAGCTGTATGATCAGGTCAGCCCCGCCAGCGACGATCACATCGCCATGGTGGTGCGCGAGCCGATCGGCGTTGTCGGCTTGGTGCTGCCGTGGAACTTCCCGCTGCTGATGCTGGCGTGGAAGATCGGCCCGGCGCTGGCGGCGGGCTGTTCGCTGGTGATCAAACCGGCCAAGGAAACCACTCTGACCGCGCTGCGCGTCGCCGAACTGGCGATGGAGGCCGGTGTGCCCGCTGGTGTCCTGAACATCCTGCCCGGCGGCGGCGGCGAGGTGGGCGAACCCATCGGCCGTCACATGGATATCGACATGGTGTCCTTCACTGGCTCGACCGTGACCGGCAAGAAATTCCTGACCTATTCAGCGGAATCCAACGCCAAGGAAGTGGTGCTGGAAATGGGCGGCAAGAACCCTGCCGTGGTCATGGACGACGCCGAGAATCTGGACCGCGTGGCCCAGCATCTGGTCAACGGCGCGTTCTGGAACATGGGCGAGAACTGCTCGGCCTCGTCCCGCCTGATCGTGCACAAGGCGGTCAAGGCGGAACTGCTGGAGCGCATCGCGCATCACGCCAAACAGTGGAACATCGGCGATCCGCTGGACCCGGAAACCCGAATGGGCGCTCTGGTGTCCGAAGGCCATTACAACAAGGTCTGCAGCTATCTGGATCAGGCCGAGAACGTGGTCATCGGCGGCAAGGCCGACAGCGGCTTTGTCGAAGCAACCGTGGTCGAGGTTGCCGATAACAACGCGGTTCTGGCCCGGGAAGAGATCTTTGGCCCGGTGCTGTCGGTGATCGAAGTCTCTGGCTTTGACGAGGCGATTCAGGTGGCCAACGACACCGAATATGGCCTGTGCGCGTCGATCTTCACCGCCAACGCCAAGCGCGCCATTCGTGGGGCGCGCGCCCTGCGTGCCGGTACCGTGACGGTCAACAGTTTCGGCGAAGGCGACATCTCGACGCCGTTTGGTGGCTACAAACAGTCGGGTTTTGGTGGTCGCGACAACTCGGTTCATGCCCATGATCAGTACACCCAGTTGAAAACAATCTGGATTGATCTGTCCGATGACGCCGACGAGGCCGTGAGTTGACGCGGTACACCGCAAAATCCCTGCCGGTCCAACGCGGACCGGCAGCCTGGAATGCCATTTTGGGGGCTCAGGCCCCTGCTACGGTATTGGAGGGTAATCTGAGCGCCGACTTTGTCGTGGTCGGCGGCGGGTTTGCTGGTCTGACAGCGGCACGCCGCATCACACAATTGGAGCCCGAAGCAAAGGTTGTCGTGATCGAGGCGGGTCGCATCGCCGAAGGGGCGGCTGGCCGGAATTCGGGTTTCATGATCGACCTGCCGCACGATCTGGCCTCGGACGACTATGCAGGCAGTGGCGACGATCGCAAGATGATCGATCTGAACCGTCAGGCCATCGGCTTTGCCCGCGCGGCGGTCGAGGAATATCAGATCGACCCCAATTACTTTGACCAAGCGGGCAAGGTGAACGGTGCGGCCAGCGAGGCCGGACAAGCGCATAATCAAAGCTATGCGAAACATCTGACATCGCTGGGCGAGGAAAGTCAGGCGCTGGACCCACAGCAGATGTTCGAACTGACAGGCTCGCGCCACTATATTTCAGGTCTTTATACGCCGGGCACAGTCATGTTGCAGCCCGCGGGCTATATCCGCGGATTGGCGGATGGGCTGGCTGGGCAAGGCGTGCGCATCTTCGAAAACAGCCCCGTCACCAGTTTTGTCCGCGACGGCGAGGGCTGGCAGGTTCAGACCGAAAAGGGCTCGGTCACCGCGCCGAAGCTGGTGTTGACGGTCAATGGCCATCTGGAAAGCTTTGGCATCGAGCGCAACCGCCTGATGCAGCTGTTCCTGTTTGCGGTAATGACGCCGGAACTGGACAGTGAGGCACTGGCGAAGCTGGGCGGTCAGTCACGCTGGGGCGTGACACCTTCGGATCCCATGGGCACGACGATGCGCCGTATCGACACCGGTCAGGGTGGCAATCGGATTGTTACGCGCACTTGCGCAGCCCTGCGACCCGGGATGACCGCGACACAGAACGATCTGCGTCGGGCTTCGCGCGTGATGCAGCGCAAGTTCGATCAGCGCTTCCCGCAACTGGCTGGAACGCAGATGGAGCATCAATGGGCCGGTCACCTCTGCCTGAGTCTCAACGGCGTTTCTGTCACGCGTGAGATTGACACGGGCGTCTATTCCGGCTGCGTCCAGAACGGGTTGGGGACCGCTCGCGGGACTTTGACCGGAATCGCGGCGGCCGAGCTTGCTTGCGGCCAAAGCTCTGATATTTCTCAATATTTTAGTGCCGAAACGAAACCTAAACGACTACCCCCTCAGCCGTTTCGGGAAATCGGGGCAAATATCGTACTGCGTTGGAAGGAGTGGAACGCTAAAAACGAGTAAAACTAAACAAGTCATCTAGCAAATAAAAAGCCAGGTAATGGCTTTCGACACGACACGGGAGATATCAAATGTCGATAAAAGAACCATTTACAGATCTAGAGATAAAAACGGCGGATAGCGGTTTTTATGAGAATAACAGTGTACCGATTGCCCTGATCAGTAAGGGCATCATGGTCGCGCTTGTGCTTTGGGCGCTGGTGTTTCCGGCCAATGCAAACGGTACGCTGGGCAGCCTGAATGGAAAGCTGCTGGAAAGCTTCAACAGCTTTTATGTCATCATCGTGGGGCTGTTTTTCTTCTTCCTTGCGATCGTTGCCATCATCCCGGCCACCGGCAAGCGGGTCATGGGTACTCCGGGTGAGAAGCCCGAGTTTTCGAACTTCTCGTGGTTCTCGATGATGTTTGGCGCTGGCCTTGGTGTGGGTCTGATGGTGTTTGCCACCGCTGAACCGCTGGGGCTGTGGGGATCAAACCCCGTGGTCGTCGCCGGGGACGTTCCGGGCAATGAACCCGAAGCGGTCCAGTCAGCCTATCGCTATACCTACCTGCACTATGGCTTCCACGCCTGGGCGATCTATGTGGTGACCGGCCTGTCGCTGGCCTATTATGCCTATACCCGCGATATGCCCCTGACTATCCGTGCCGCACTCACACCGCTTTTCGGCAAACTGCTGAATGGCTTTCTGGGTCATGTGGTCGACGTACTGGGCGTTGTTGCAACGATTCTGGGTGTCTCGGTCACCATCGGCTATGGTGTCAGCCAGTTCATCGACGGTGTCTATGCGATCACCGGCATGGAATGGGTGATGAATCTGGGCGGCGATGTTCCGACTCCGTCGAAAGTGGGCCTGATCGCAGGACTGCTTGTCATCATGGGCCTTTCGATCATCTCGGCGGTCTCCGGTGTTGGACGGGGTGTGAAATACCTGTCGAACCTGAACCTGGTGCTGTCGATCATCCTGCTGGGTACCTTTGTCGTATTCGGTTCGTTCGTCTTCGCCATGACCACCTATGGTTCGGCAATGGTAGACTACATCCTGAACTTCCTCTGGCTGAGCTTTGGCGCCTATGGTCCGCTGTCGGCTGAATCCTTCGCGGCAGCTCTGCCCGCCGAAGCACAGGCCCATGCGGACGCCCTGATGGGTGGCGCGACCAATGCCTGGGGCAGCTTTGACGGCTTCAAGAGCGGTCTGGAAGGCGCAGCTGCAGAGCTGGACGAAGCAACGCTGGCCGCAGCCTATGCCGCGGGTGAGCAGGGTCGTCAGTTCGGTTGGCAGGCTGGTTGGACCACGTTCTACTGGGCCTGGTGGATTGCGTTCTCGCCCTTTGTGGGTCTGTTCCTGGCGCGCATCTCCAAGGGTCGCACCGTGCGTGAGTTCATCCTGGGCTGTGTGTTCGCACCGGCGCTGGTCTGCTTTGCATGGATGACAGTTCTGGGTGGTACCGCCATTGATCTGGAACTCGCCGGCGAAGCCGGTGGCGCGATCATCGGAGCGTCGAACACCAACAAGCTGTTCGTAACGCTGTCCTACATGATCGACGGTGGCCTGCTGTCGATGCTGAACGTGATGTGCGTGATCCTGATCATGACCTTCCTGGTGACCTCGGCGGACTCGGGAATTCTGGTGATGAACACGATCATGTCGGGCGGCAGCCAGGAAACCGGCATCAAGCACCGCATCATCTGGGGTCTGATCCTGACCGCTGTGATCGGCGCGCTGATCCTGGCAGCAGGCGAAAACAACCCGATGGACGCGCTGCGGAATGCGATGATCATCGGCGCGTTGCCATTCACCATGGTGATGGGCCTGATGATGGTGGCTCTGGCCAAGGCGCTTTACCGCGACAGCCAGCGCGACAAGCACGGCTCTCCCGAGGCGCAAGCCGCCGAATAAGCGCCATGCGCACCCAAAAGATCAACGCCGTCCCTTTTGGGGCGGCGTTTTTATATTCGCCAGACGCATCACGCAGCCGGTGAGTTCGATTTCATTTTTGTCGCTCAGAAGACAATGTTGTCGCAATCTGCTGCGCACAGGTAGAGCGATCACTCTACCTGTGCGCTCATGACTGATACCCAGACTCAGATCGCCGAAAATCTTGATCGCCAGTTTTCCGAAATGGGCTTTGCCACCCAAGGGGTCGAGGCGTTGCGCGCCGGAGCAAATGTTTCGCTCAGGACGCTGTACAAGCATTTCCCCAGCCGCGAGGCGATGGTAATCGGCGCATTGAACCACCGGGACGCGACCTATTCCGACTGGATAGGTCAGGACGATAAAGTGGGTGCGGACCACGTGTTGCACGTAATCGTTCGTCTGTCGGACTGGTTGTACGAGATTTCAAACATGGGTTGCCTGTTCCGCAATGCTCTGGCCGCCTATCCCGAAAGCGATGCCATCCGACAGGCGGTTCTCGAACACAAAACGCGTGTCAGAAACATGTTCCGCGCGCGATTGTTGCACGTCAGCCCGGAATGCGATGCCGATGCTCTGTCCGAAGCGTTGTTCGTCCTGCACGAGGGGCTGACCGAAAGCGCCCGTCTGATCGGAGCAAAACCCGCAACCGACGCCACCATGCGCTGCGCCCGTGCGCTGCTTGGGTCCGCACATATTCACTAAAGCCGGACCAACCGGCAAATTGACAAGAGGATCTGACGTGAAGATCAAGGAACTCCACATCTACGCATATGACCTGCCGGTAAAGAACGGCCCCTACACAATGGCTAATGCCGAGGTCTGGGCGCTGGATACCACGCTGGTCAAACTGGTGGCCGAGGACGGCACCATCGGCTGGGGCGAGACCTGCCCGGTCGGCGCGACCTATTCCGAAAGCCACACCGCCGGTGCCCGTGCGGCCCTTGGCGTATTGGCCGAGGGGCTGCTTGGGGCCGAGATTTGGCCAATGGCGCTGCATCACAAGATGAACAGCCTACTGAACGGTCACAACTATGCCAAGGCCGCTATCGACATCGCCGCGCACGACCTTCTGGGCAAGAAACTGGGCGTGAACGTGGCCGACCTGCTGGGCGGGGCGCAGATGGACCGTGTCCCCTCGTACTACGCCACCGGCGTTGGCGCACCGGATGAGATCGCGCGGCTGGCTAAAGAGAAAATGGATGAGGGCTATCCGCGCCTTCAGGTCAAGGTCGGCGGCCGCCCTGTCGAGGTGGATATCGAGACCGTGCGCAAGGTGTGGGAAGTGATCAAGGGCTCGGGCATGCGCATGGCCGTCGATGCCAACCGTGGCTGGACCACCCGCGACGCCCTGCGGGTCAGCCGGGAATGCCCCGATATTCCATTTGTCATGGAACAGCCCTGCAACACCTATCAGGATCTTCAGAAAATCCGCCCTCAGGTCACCCATGCCATCTATATGGATGAAAACAGCGTCGATCTGAACACGGTGATCTCGGCGGTGGGCACCGGGCTGGTCGACGGGTTCGGCATGAAAGTCACCCGGATCGGCGGGCTGCAGAACATGCGGACCTTCCGCGACATTTGCGAGGCGCGCAACCTGCCTCATACCTGCGACGACAACTGGGGCGGCGATATCATTGCTGCCGCCTGTACCCAGATCGGCGCGACCGTGCGCCCCTCCCTGTCCGAAGGCGTCTGGCTGGCCGCGCCTTATATCGAGGGCAATTACGATCCCGAGAACGGGATCCAGATTGTCGGCGGCCATATCCAGCGCCCCACCGGCCCCGGTCTGGGTGTCACGCCGGATGAAACCAAATTCGGCGCGCCGGTCGCGTCTTTCGGAGGCTGAGATGATCCCCAAAACCATGCATGCCGTACAACTGACCGGCCATGGCGGCATCGACAAGCTGGCCTATCGTGACGACGTTGCAGTGCCGCAACCGAATGCGGGCGAGGTGCTGATCCGCGTCGCCGCCGCCGGGGTCAACAATACCGACATCAACACGCGCATCGGCTGGTACTCCAAGGCAGTGACCGAGGACACCAACACCGGCGGGGCCGAAGGGTTCGACAGCGTCGATGACGACGATGCCAGCTGGTCCGGCACGCCGCTGACATTCCCCCGCATTCAGGGTGCCGATGTCTGCGGCCATATCGCCGCGGTTGGCGAAGGCGTCGATCCGGCCCGCATCGGCGCGCGCGTGATCGTGCGCAACATGCTTCGCACCTATGTCGAATATCGCCCCTATGAATGCTGGACCATCGGCAGTGAATGCGATGGTGGTTTTGCCCAGTTCTGTGTTGCCCCGTCACAGGAAACCCACGCGGTGAATTGCGATTGGGATGACGTCGAACTGGCTGCGATCCCCTGTGCCTATTCCACCGCCGAAGGCATGCTGCACCGCGCCGGTGTCGGCGCGGGAACGGTACTGATCACCGGGGCCTCGGGCGGCGTCGGCTCGGCCGCCGTGCAACTGGCCAAACGGCGCGGCGCGCATGTGATCGCGATCTGCTCGCCGTCGAAGGCCGAGGCGGTCAAGGCGCTTGGCGCCGACCGTATTCTGGACCGCGATGCCGATCTGGTGGCGGAATTGGGCGCGGGCTCGATCGACGTCGTCGTCGATCTGGTCGCGGGTCCGCAATGGCCCAACCTGCTGGACGTGCTACGCCGGGGCGGGCGCTATGCCACCGCCGGAGCCATCGCCGGGCCGATCTGCGAAATCGACATCCGCACGCTCTACCTCAAGGACCTGACCCTGTTCGGCTGCACCTTTCAGGACGACGTCGTGTTCGAGAATCTGGTGAAATACATCGAGGCCGGAGAAATCCGCCCCGTCGTCGCCAAGACCTATCCGCTGAGCGATATCGCCATCGCTCAGGAGGATTTTTTGGCCAAGAAACATACCGGTCAGCTGGTGCTGATCCCGCCGCAGGTGTCGTGATGAAAATCAAGAGAATCGAAATGTTCCAGGTGGACCTGCCCTATGCCCACGGCGCTTACGAGCTGTCGGGCGGGCGGATCTACACCAGCTTTGACGGCACTTTCGTCTGCGTCACGGCCGATGACGGCACCGAAGGCTGGGGCGAAAGCACGCCGTTCGGTCCGAACTACATCGCGGCGCATGGCATGGGAACCCGCGCCGGAATTGCCGAGATCGCGCCCCATCTGATCGGGCGTGATCCGCGCCACGTCGACCGGATCAACGACGCGATGGACGAGGCGCTGCTGGGCCACAACCACGCCAAAGCCGCCATAGACGCCGCCTGCTGGGACCTGCTCGGCAAATCCGTCGGTCTGCCGGTCTGCACCCTGCTGGGCGGGGCAACGGGGCAACGGCTGCCGACGATCAGTTCGATTTACGCCGGTACGCCCGAGGATATGCGCGCGCGCGTCGCCGCGCACCGCGCCAAGGGGTATCGCGGTCACTCGGTCAAGGTGGGCGCGTCCGAGGCCGAAGGCGGCCCGGCGCTGGATGCGGAACGCATCGCCGCCTCGCTGGCCGACCGTCAGCCCGGCGAATACTTCATCGTCGACGCCAATGGCGGGCTGGTGCCGGAAACCGCGCTGCGGATGCTGCGCGCCTTGCCGTCGGGTCTGGATTTCGTACTGGAAGCGCCGTGCTCGACCTGGCGCGAAACCATGTCGCTGCGCGCCCGAACCGATGTGCCCATCATCCTGGACGAACTGACCCAGCTGGACGAGGACGTTGCCTTGCTGGTGGCCAATGATGTGGCAGACGGAATTGGCCTGAAGATCACCAAGGCGGGTGGCCTGACCCATTCGCGTCGCCAGCGTGACATCTGCCGCGCCGCCGGGCTGACCATGAGCGTTCAGGACACCACAGGATCAACCCTGTCCTTTGCGGCTATCGTGCATATGGGAGCCACCGTTCCGAGCAACCTGCTGCGCTGTGTGCTTGATACCCGCGACATCATTGAATTCCAGATTGGCGCGTTTGACGCCCCGGTGCAGGATGGCGGCGTTCTGCCACCCGACGCACCGGGATTGGGGGTCACCGTAGACCGCGATCTTCTGGGCACTCCACTCGAAACCTGGGAGTTATAACAAAATGTTCGAAGGAAAACGCGCATTGGTCACCGGCGCTGCGGGCGGCATCGGTCAGGCCATTGTCGACAAGCTGCGCCAAAGTGGCGCGCGGGTGGCAGTCGCAGACCGTGCAACCGACACCCTGACCGCCGAGGCGCATTTGCCCGGCGACCTGCTGGAGGCAGGCTATTGCGACGCGCTGCCTCAGGCCGCACATGACGCGTTGGGCGGGCTGGACATCGTCATCAACAACGCGGGCGTGATCACGCGCGGGCCGGTGACCGAGACCTCGGACGCTGACTTGTCCCTGTCGATGGGCGTCAATGTCGAGGCCCCGTTCCGCATCTGCCGCGCGGCCATCCCGCTGATGGCCGAGACGGGTGGTGGGGCCATCGTCAACACCGCCTCGTGCTGGGGCGGTAAGGCGCCGGGGCCGAACCACGCGCTGTATTGCATGACCAAGGCCGCAATCGCCTCGCTGACCGAATGCATGGGCATGGACCACGCGCATCAGGGTATCCGCATCAACGCGGTCTGTCCCAACGAGGTGAATACACCGATGCTGCGCTCGGGCTTTGCCAAGCGCGGCTTTGACCCTGACAAGGCGGTGGCCGAGCTGGGCCAGACCGTACCGCTGGGCCGCATCGCCGAGCCGGACGACATCGCCGATGTCGTCCTGTTCCTGGCCTCGGACGCGGCGCGCTATATGTGCGGCACGCTGGTCGAGGTGAATGGCGGGAAACCGGTCGCATGAGGCGGTTTGAGAACAAGGTGGCGCTGGTCACCGGCGGGCGTTCGGGCATCGGGCAGGCCATTGCCGAACGTCTGACGTCCGAGGGCGCACGCGTCTTCACCGCGCAGCGCGGTGCAGAGCCTCGCTTCGAGGGGATCACGGCGGATTTCACCGATCCTGAAAGCCCCTCGCAAGTCGTGGCCGAGGTCATTTCGAGCGCAGGTCAGCTGGATGTTCTGGTGAACAACGCCGGGATGATGCAGGAGGCCCGGGTCGAAGAGATGACGCTGGCGGACTGGCAAAAGAACCTAACGGTCAATCTGACTGCGCCGTTTCTGATGATACAGGCCGCCCTGCCCCATCTGCGCAAAACGCGCGGCAGTATCCTCAACACCGGGTCCATCGAAGGTCTGGGCAGCAACCCTGGCCACGCGGCCTATTGCGCCTCGAAGGCCGGGCTGCACGGGCTGACGCGCGCCGTTGCGGTCGATCATGGGGCCGAGGGTATCCGCTGCAATGCGATCGCGCCGGGCTGGATCGATACCGAGCTGAACCTCGATTTCATCGAAACGATGCCCGATCCCGACGCCTTTCGGCGCGATATCGGAAAAATCCACCCCGTCGCCCGCACTGGCAAACCTGAAGAAGTGGCCGCGTTGGCTGCGTTCCTTGCGGCCGAGGAAAGCGGGTTTATCACCGGGCAGGTGTATACCGTCGACGGCGGGCGCATGGCAAAGCTCAGCCTGCCCTAAGAGCAAATGTGCGGCGCCAATTCGTTCCGGCGCCGCGCTTTCGCAGCACCATTTCGCAACATTGATCCGGACTATCCGCCCAAAGAAATACCGGGATTGATCGACCCACTAAGTTTGCAATACATCCCCCAGGCTGGCTTGACGCCCCATAGTCGGTAATATAGCCACAACTTCACCTCACACAGTTTTGCAAGTCGGTTAACTGGCAGTCGCGACGATCATGTCCCAGACACGGAAGTTCGTATTTTTCCTGACAGATGAGTTTTCTCACCTCGCATTCTCATGCGCAGTGGAACCATTGCGCATCGCAAATCTGATCAGCGGTGAAAACCTGTACGACTGGTCGCTGCATTCTGAAGATGGAGTGTCTGTCACATCCTCGAACGGGTCCAAAACCCTGGTGGATGGGGATTTTTCTTCGGTTTCCAAATGCCACAGGCTGTTGGTATTGTCGGGCATCAACATGCGCAATCATGTCAGCCGCCCGCTATTGTCTGCGCTGCGACGGGAACGGGCCAAGGGAACTGAAATCGGCGCTCTTTGCTCGGGCGCGTGGATATTGGCCGAGGCTGGTTTTCTGAACGGATGCAAAGCAGCGATACACTGGGAATATCACGACAGCTTCATGGAGGCGTTTCCGGATGTAAATCTGGTACGCAACGTTTTTGTTGCGGATGAAAAACACATCACGGCGTCCGGGGGTACAGCGACCGCGGATCTCATGCTGCATCTGATCGAAGCAGATCACGGCGAAGACCTCGCGCTCGATGTAGCTGATCAGATGGTCTATGTCGCTGTTCGCAACGCGACGGCCGAGCAACGCGTCTCGTTGCAGTCCAGAAATGGTATGCGCAACAAACATCTGGTCGGGGCCATCCGTATCATGCGCGATCAGATTGACGACCCGATCCCGCCCTCTTCGATCGCAGCCAATCTTGGAATTTCCACCCGCCAGCTTGAGCGGCTGTTCGGTAAATATCTGAATTCCACACCAAAGAAATACTATGTCGAAATGAGGCTGGACCGTGCCCGAAAGCTTCTGTTGCAGACCGAAGATTCTGTGACGGATATTTCAATGGCCTGCGGATATGAAAGCCCCGGTCACTTCTCGAAGGTTTATCGCGCGCGCTTTGGTGTCTCTCCGCAGGCGCAGCGGAACAAATTGAGTTAGGCCTCACACTCCGGAAACGGTTTTTGATCGTCGGTCTGATTTGCGCCTTGCAGATCGGACAGGACGGGTGATCGCATTTGCGCCGAAGATATGTCGCATCTATCAAATTTGCTTCGCAAGATTGGAGGCAGGAACCCGCCAGAGATGCGATATACGGCGAAAATTCTGGAGACTCACGATGACCACTGAAAGCCGTACCCGCTCCCGCTCGGGCGGTCGTTCTGCCCGCCGGGCGATTCGTACCGCACCAAAGTTTGACATGCTGCCGGGCCTAACCAACAACCTGCCGCATTGCGAGGTGATGGATGGTGCGCAGGTCGAGATGATCGACAATGCGGCCATGGACATTCTGGAAAACGTAGGCGTCCAGTTCCGCGATCCGATTGCTTTGGAGGACTGGAAGAAAGCCGGTGCCAAGGTCGTCGATGAACTGGTCTATCTGGACCGCAACATGGTGCGCGAGCTGATCGCAACCATCCCGGCGCAGTTCACCTATCACGCGCGCGATCCGCAGAAGAGTCTGAAACTGGGTGACAAACATGCGGTGTTCGTGCCGATGACCGGCGCGCCCTTCCTGCGCGATCTGGACGATGTGCGCCGCAACCCGACGCTGGACGATCTGGCGATGTTCCACAAGCTGGCGCATATGATGCCCGCAATGCACAGCACGGCGCACCATATTGTCGAGCCCTACGATCATCCGATCAGCCAGCGCCATCTGCGCATCACCTATTCGTCGATGAAATATTCCGACAAGATGTTCATGGGCATGACCACCTCGCCCAAGAACGCCGAGGATGTCATTGACATGTGCGCCATCCTGTTTGGTGACGAATTCATCGACAGCCACCCCGTCACCACCGGCAACTGCAATGGCAACAGCCCACTGGTCTGGGATGAAACCATGCTGGGCGCGATGCGCGCCTTCTGCCGCCGCAATCAGCCGGTTCTGTGCTCGCCCTTCGTTCTGGGTGGCGCCAACACGCCCGCTTCGGTGCCCGCCACCGTTGCGCAGCTGACCGCCGAGGCGCTGTCGGCGCTGGCCTATACGCAGGTGATCCGCAAGGGCGCGCCGGCGATCTGGGGCCACTACCTGTCGACCGTTTCGATGAAATCGGGCGCGCCGATGGCCGGCACACCGGAAATCAGCCTGATGAACTTCATGATCGGCCAGATGGCGCGGTTCTATGATGTGCCGTGGCGTACTTCGAACACGCTGGGCGGGGCCAAGACCTTTGACGCGCAGGCCGGGTACGAATCCGCCACCACATTGCAGGCCGTCATGCATGCCGGGGCGAACTACATCTGGCACTCGGCAGGCTGGAACGAGGCCGGGATGCACTGCTCGACCGCCAAGTTCATCGTGGACGCGGAACAATGCGCCATGGCCTACCGGATGGCCGAGGGTCCGAAATGGCACGATTTCGATCAGGCGGTTGCGGCCGTTCCGGATGTCGGCCCCGGCGGCCACTATCTGGGTCACCCGCACACGCAGGACAACTTCCAGCAGGCGTTCTTCATGCCCGACCTGTTCGACAACAACTCGATCGAGCAATGGGTCGCCGAAGGCAGTGTCGAGATCACTGAACGAGCGCTGAAACATGCCAAGAAGCTGCTGGGTGAATATGAAGAACCCAAGCTGGATGAAGCCAAGAACGAAGAGCTGCTGGACTATATCGCCCGCCGCGAGCGGGAAATTCCTGCCGCAGACGAGCTGAACCAGACGTACTAAGCACGCTTCCCTCCCCAAACTGGCCCGCCTTCTCAGGCGGGCTTTTTTGTTTGCGTGCACTAAAGTTGAGAGGGGTTCAGTTTGGTAAGTGAGACAGCCGTATTCGTGGCGATCTGATCAATGGGCATGGCAAGCAAGGATGCCAGATCGTCGCTCGCATTCTCGGTTGTGCTATCCACGGTCCAGGCATCAACTGTTGCGCCATACTCAGAAAAGAAGGCGGGCAGATCAATGCCCTCAGATTTCAAAAACAGAACCAGCCTGTAATTGATGTAGACGTAATCGAAGGGCGTATTGTCGAGACGTGCCAAGATACTTGATAACGCATCAAGCATGCGGTTTAGATTTGCTTTCTTATCCTGTTGCAGATGACGCAGCAGCAATTGAGTGGGATCAAAGCCTTGTGGGATTCCCGGTGCCAGGCGGTAAAGTCGATCCAGCACCTCACGATGGGGGCTGCTTACGACAATATGCCCGGCATGCGCCGAAAGAAGCTTGCCCAGATGCGCCAGATGGGCTGTCGTGATTTCTTCAGGCCCACCTTTGAGATCGAACTGCACCTGCACATTGCTGTCTGAGGCATCCGCCAGCAAATCGGCAATGTCGGTATCACACATCGGGGCTTGCTTGTCCGGCGAACCGTCCATGCGCAACAGCCTGAGCTTGCGGATTTCCTCCGGGTCAGTGTCACGGATCAGACCCTGGCCTGTTGTTTTAGAAGAAAGATGCCGGTCGTGCAAAACCGCAAATCCGACACCCTTATGCGGTGTCAGATCCACTTCTACAGAGGCGCCAGCTTCAATGGCCTCGACCAATCTTGTGCGTTGAAACGGCGTATCTTCCGACGCGGTTTTCAGCTTGTGCCATTTCAGAGCGACCTTGCGCCCGTCCGCGGCCAACAGATGCGTCGGAGCGATTGCCATCATCGCTAAGTATCGTCGATCACGACGGCAGCGTGAATATGGAACTGCGGCAGAGAGATACTCAGATACCCGCCTTCGAACTCCCACACCAACTCCGCATCGGAATAGGCGCAACGTACCCGGCCCGGGGCGTGATCACGGCGGATATGGGCGATGCCGTCGCTGATCCAGGGGGCGTCCTCGATTACTTCGATCTGCCGCAGCTCGGAATCGGTGATCGCCATGCCGGACCCGCGCAGCTGCGTCGGCGCATAGAGGACGTGCAACACGTCCCGCCCCTCGTTCGGCTGGCGCATCAGCGACATGCGGGTGGCTGAGGGCAGGTTGGTTGACAGCAGCCGATCCGGATACAACGCGTCGATCATCCCGCGCAGCATGTATTTGTACAGCACCTGCCCCGTTGCGCCATAGAGCGAGAACAGCGGATAGGCGCAATGCATCACCCGCCCCTTACGCAGCATCGCCGGGCCCAGGTCATCGGCCCCGGGGTTTTCCGGGGTATGCAGATGCGAACAGAAATGCGCCCAGTTGCGGTTAAAATACGAGGGGCGGACCACCGCCAGAACCTCGGCGTCCGTTGCAGTCAGGGGCAGCGGCTTCTGATACATCACCAAGGGGGTCGCGGGCAGATCACTGTCGAACGCGTTGTCGAATGACACGTAGGACGGATCAAAGGCGATTTCAGTACCCGACAGATCGGCGCCGATATCCAGCGCCATCCACTGCCCGTCCGGCGTCAACCCCGATTGGCCCGTCGACAGAACCGCACCGCCTTGGGCGACATAGTCGGCCAGCTTATCTTGCAGCACTTTATCCAACCGCACCTCGTCAGGCAGCACGATCAACTGGTATTTGGCAAAATCGGCGTCGGCATCGATGGCGTCGAAGGGAATCTGCATCTCAAGAAAGGTGCGCGCAGCGGCCCGATCACTGGCCGGAATGCGGTGATTGGTATGAGACGACAGGCGGAGGTTCTGAGACTCGACCACCAGCAGCGCTACATCGGCCTGATATTCGGCCCCGCGCGCATAGGGTTCCAACTGGCGCACACGCTCATACGCCGGTCGGATCAGCTTGTAGATTGCCGGATCCATTGCGCCACGCGGGTGCAGTTGGTCACCGATCGAGCAATGCGTGCCCATGGCCAACATCTGACAGCATTCAAAGATCAGCGCTTCCGGGCGTTTGAACCCTCCGAACTCTCCCCAATGAGTATGAAACCGGCCGGTCATTCCCAGCATCGGCAGGCCGAGCCCGTCAGCATAGCGGGCCGAGGCCGGGAAATGATCATACCCCCAGCCTCCGGTTGGCAGACTTTCGATCTCGACCTGCCCGTAATGCTGATAGCGTTCCTTGTCTTTGAACACATGACCCGAGTTATAAAAGATCCGGACATCGGGAAAATCCGAGTTGATCTCGGTCGTGAAGCGTTCGAAGAAATCCATGATCCGCGCCTTGTCATTGGCGCGGCGGCCCGCTTCGGTCGTCGGATCCTGACCCATGGCAACGGTCGATTCAAGGCAGGCCGGGCAGACGCATTGGTTCGATCCCACGATGTCCATGAACAGGGCCGGTGGCGCATAGGCGTTGCAGACCTCTTTGGTCAGGGCGATGACATAGTCGATATAGCCCGGATGGTTCAGGCAGATCGTGTGCCAGGCCGGGGTCAATTGGTGCATCGCGCTGGGTTCGGTTCCGGCATAATGCGCGGGCGTGTTCAGCGCGCTCATCACCCGCCATTCGGGATGTTCGCGCGCGGTCAGTTCGTCCCATTGCACGGTCATGTAGATCGGCGTTTCGATATCAGCGGCGCGGCAGGCGCGCACCATGTCGCCCAGCAGATCAGGCCGTTGCAAATGCGGATGCGGTTTGCCGATCTGCGTGGGATAATACGCCCAGCCGTGATGGCAGCGCGCAAACAGGGTGACGGAATCAACCGCCCCGTCCTTTAGCACCTGCACAAACTGGTCCGGATCGAAATCTGCGCCTACGTCGGGGATATGTTCTGAGGTGTGGAAATCCAGATGGATCTGGCGAAAGCGGAAATTGTCAGGGTCTCTATCGTGCATGGGTCACGTCCATCTCAATTGTATGCCGGTCAAAAGGTGACTGTCCGGCGACCAGATGCCGCCGGATCGAAAAGCGTTACGCAGTCGCCTCAGATGCGGTCGCCGCTGTGCGGGTCAAACAGGTGCAGCTTGTTCAGCGCGACGTCAAAACTCAGGGTCTGGCCCGACGCGATCGGCAGGGGGTGGTACATTGTCGACTGGATCAGTTGCGACCCGACGCGGACAGACAGGATCGCCTCAGAACCCAGATCTTCGGCAAGATCGACACCAAATGTCAGTTGCCGGGTTTCACCACTATGTTCCAGACCATGGCCAACCGGCGTGATATCTTCGGGACGCACGCCCAGCGACAGACGGTCCGGCAAACCCGGCATTTTGATGAATTGCGCATGCAACGGCAGCGTCTGACCATCGGCAAACCGCAGCTGCGGCGCAGGCCCGCTGCGGTCCAGTTCAACATCGATCAGGTTCATTGGCGGAGAGCCGATGAACGTGGCCACAAAGGAATTGGCGGGGCGCTCGAACACGTCGCGAGGGGTCCCAACCTGTTCGATGACGCCATCGCGCATGATCACGATGCGGTCGGCCAGCGTCATCGCCTCGACCTGATCATGCGTTACATAAATGATTGTATTTCCGACCCGCTGGTGCAGGCGTTTGACCTCGGCCCGCATCTGCGTGCGCAGCTTGGCGTCCAGATTTGAAAGCGGCTCGTCAAATAGATAGACCTCGGGTTCGCGCACGATTGCGCGGCCCATGGCGACGCGCTGACGCTGACCGCCTGACAATTGCCCGGGCTTGCGGCGCAAAAGCTCGGTCAGGCCCAGCGTTTCGGCGGCCTCGGATACCCGACGATTGATTTCCGCCCGGGGCATCCCCTGAACCTTCAGACCAAAGCCCAGATTACCCTCGACCGTCATATGCGGATACAGGGCATAATCCTGAAACACCATCGCGATGTTACGCCCGCGCGGCGGGATTTCATTCACCACCCTGTCACCGATCTGAACGGTGCCCGCACTGATCGTTTCAAGCCCCGCAATCATCCGCAGCGTCGTGGATTTGCCACAGCCCGAAGGACCGACAAAAACCACGAATTCCTTGTCGGGAATTTCCAGGTTCATGTCATGAACGACATCCAGCTTGCCGTAGGACTTGCGAACTTCTGTCAGAACAACTTCAGCCATCTTGACCATCCATGTTCTCGTCCAGCTCCAGCCAGACGGGTTTGTGATCGGACCCGGCGGCCGCTTCGTCGATATGAGTCGCCTTCAGCCGGTGCCGCAGGTCGGGGGTGACAAAGATATGGTCGATATGGTGGTCGCTGAAGTGGCTTGTCTGTCCCGAGCCTTCGGCGTGGCCCAGCCAGGTCCAGCTGTCGACAAACCGGTCAAGCGTCATGACCCGGCCGCCTTCCATGCCGATGGGGCCGGTGAATTCATCATAAACCGCGCTGCCCGGCGCATTGTTCATGTCGCCCAGCAGGATGGCCGGTTGGGGCATCGGCGGAGGGGTCTCGCCATTGGTCCAGTGATCGTCCATCCATGCCGGATCGCCATTCCACGAGCCACCCTGCAACGGAGCCTCGAGAATGCGCTGCCGCACGAACCGGGCCTGATCCAGTGCATAGTCCGGGGACCAGTAGAACAGATGTACGTTGTAAACCCGCAGTGGCCCGCCGGGAGCGTCGATCACCGCCTCAAGCAGGATCGAATGCATGCAATGCCGCGTGAACGAGCCACGGGTCGGCAGGGGCCACGACCGGGTCGACAGGATCGGATAGCGCGACAGGATCATGTCGCCATGCTGCCGCCTGCGATTGATCAGGCGACCTTCGTCATTGCGATAGCTGGCATCGACATTCATGCCCGAGGCATAAACCCAATAATAGTCGCCCAGATACTCGGCCAGCGTTTCCGCCTGATCCACATCGCCGCCGCGCTTCCAGAACCTGTCAACCTCTTGCAGGCCGATAATATCGGCGCCCTGCAGTTCATCTGCAATGCGCTTGAGGTCCAGTTTCTTGTCCCGGCCAACGCCGTATTGGATGTTATAGGTGACGATTTTCACTTGAGTCTGCCTTGTGTTTTTTGAAGGGACGGCCGTTCGTGCAGGGTACAATCCAGCAGGATTTCCCGGGGCGGTCCGGTTTCCGAGCCATCCAGACGTGCCGCCATGCATTTGGCCACATGAATGGCAATCTCGCCGATGGGCTGTTCGATAGTGGCAATGCCGGGGGGATAGAGACGAAAGACCTCGTGATCATCGAAACAGACCATCGACAGATCGATTCCCGGTCGCAACTGATGGGTCGAGATGAACTCGAGCGCGCCACGCCCGATCCGGTCGCTGGAATAGAAAACCGCAGTGGCAGGATCGTCGAGCGTCAGAAACGCGCGGGTTGCCTCTGCCCCGACCTCGCGCGCCCAGTTGCCAGGATGTTCCAGCGCTGGATCCAGCGGCAGGCCGGCAGCCGTCAGCGCATCTCGATAGCCCAGATGCCGGTTGCGGGCGGTCTGCGTATCCAGATCTCCCAGGGCGATGCCGACCCGGCGGTGGCCAAGCTCGATCATGCGGGTCACCGCATCGGCGGTGGCCGCGCGGTCATTGACCAGCACCCGGTCCGCAACCAGTCCGGGCACATCGTTGTTATAAAGGACCACCGGGATACCCGAGGCCGATAACTGTTCCAGCTCATCCTTGGCCGCGCTGTTACCGGAAAAGACCAGCCCGTCAATGCGCCGATCCGCAGCGGATTGAATGGCATCCTGCATCGCCTTGTCTTCATAGGCATGGCTGAAAAACAGCATCGAATAGCCGATATCGCGAAACGCCCGGACCATCTCGGTCATGATCACCCCGTTGAAACCGTCAAAAGCGGGGGTGACGAAGCCAAGCGTCAGTGTCCGCGACGATTTCATCGCCCGCGCCACCGGGTCGGCGCGAAAACCAAGTTCGTCAATGGCTGCCTCAAGCCGCACCCGGGTCTTTTCGCGCAGGTTCTGCCCGTTGAGGTAGCGCGACACTGTCCCCACCGCGACATCCGCCGCGCGGGCCACATCGATCACGGTCGGTCGCTTGTCACTGCTCATATCCGGCCTCGTTTCTTCATGGCTCAGCCCTTGGCCCCGCTCTTGTTCTTGCCATCAGCCGAGAAATACTTCTGGAACAGAAGGAATACGACCAAAGGCACAATCGAGGTGATGATGGTGGCCACCGCCCGCTGATCCAGATTTGGCTCATAGGTCCCGGCGATGGTCGACAGCAGCATCGGCAGCGTCTGTTTTTCGCGCAGGAACAGCAAGGGCAGCAGCAGCGAGTTCCACACCCACATGAATTGCAGGATCGCCACCGCGGCCATCGAGGTCAGAGAGTTCGGCAGCACGATGTAGAAATACGTCCGCAGATGGCCGCACCCGTCGACCTGCGCCGCGTCGATCAGCGAGCGGGGAAAGTTGGCCAGAAAGCTTTTGACCAGAAACACCGCCCAGGCAAAGGACAGCCCGGTAAAGGGGATCACCACTGCCCAATAGGTATCGATCAGCCCCAGTTCCCGCCACAGCTGGAACAGCGGAATGATGACGATCTGGTTCGGGACCACGAAGGCATTGACCAAGATCAGCAGCAACGCGGTCCGGAACGGAAAATGCAGATACTGGAACGCATAGGCCGCAGCGGGCGCAAAGAGCACCGGGAAGATCGTGGCCAGCGCGGCAACACAGAACGAATTGTAAAGCGCAGCCCCTAGCGGATAGTTTTCCCAGACCGTGACCCAGGCTTCGAGCGTAAACGTGAATGGCGTGATCACCCACCATCCCGAAGTGATCTCACCCTCGGGGCGGATAGACATCAGGATGATGCCCGCCAGAGGTGCCAGCCAGACTAGTGCGGCGCAGGCCATCGACAGGACGGCCCAGCGAGGAGGTTTCTGTATCATCGGCTCTCGGCGCTCCGGTCCAGGATCAGGGGGATGGCGCAGATAACCACCGCGACAAGCAGAACAATGGTACTGGCCGCGCCGTAACCTTGTTTGAAGAACACCACGGCCTCTTTGTACATAAAATACCCGACGGTTTCCGTGGCCCGCACCGGCCCACCGGTTGTCAGGATATGGATCATGTCAAAGGCCTTGAGCGAATTCAGCAGATTGATGAACACGGCGATCTTCAGTCCCGGCAGAGCCAGCGGTGCCAGAATATAACGCAGGATCTGAAAGTTGGTGGCCCCGTCGACATAAGCCGCTTCGATCTGACTGCGGGGAATGGCCTGAACGGCGGCAAAACAGGTCAGCAGCGGCAACCCGGCCTGCGACCAGACATAGGCAGCGGTGACACCCCATAGTGCTGTGTCGGGATTACCCAGCCATGGCGTGGCCAGATGATCCAGCCCGATGCCGCGCAAAATTCCGTTGAACAGCCCGTAATCAGGTTGCAGGATACCCAGCCAGATCAGTCCTGTCGCTGCCTCGGAAATCCCATAAGCCGCAAAGATCACCAGCCGGAACGGCGCGGTTTGCTTGGGCGCAAGCCCACATAGCAGCGCCATGGTAAACCCAAGCGCCACAGAAATGCTGGTACAGGCAAGGGTCCAGGTGAAGGTGACCTTCAGCGCGTTGTGGAAATTCGGATCGGAAAACAGATCGATATAGTTTTGAATTCCAATGGGGGTTGGCTTGCTCAGCCCGGTCCAGTCCAGAAAACTGATCCGGAAGGTTTCAATCAGCGGATAAAGAACGCCAACCACAAAAAAAGCCAGCGCAGGAGCCAACAGCACGAAGGCAACCCAGTCAATCCGGTTGAACCGGGTACGCCAGGACGGTCCGGACCCCACGCGGGATCCGGACAAGGTCCGGGAGGAAACACTGGACCCCTGCGACATCGACATCAGTAGACGTCCGCCGCTTTGGCTTCCCAACGCGCTGTGATCGCGTCGATGCTGGCATCCGAGGGATCGCGCAGGAATTCCTGCAACCCGATGCGGAATTCACCCGACAATTCTGTCGGCAATAGGTCGTCAAGGACAAAGAAGACGTCCGAGCTTTGCAGCGCTTCGGCGTACTTGGCGACGATCGGATCATAGTTGGAGGGGTCAGCATTCTTGCTGGGGGTCGCCTGATTGTATTCGGCGATGATGCGCGAGCCTTCCGCCGACAGGGCATAATCCAGAAAAAGCATTGCGTCATCCTGGTTGTCGCCGTTCTTCATGACGACAAGATTTTTGCCATCCACACTCAGCGCATCCGAATGGGCCGGATCGATGGTCGGGAAGTTGACAAAACTATAGTCCACCCCCGGCTCCAGCCCGTATTCGTTCGAAGCGCGAGCGTTCAGCCAGGTGCCAATCAGAACATATCCGGCATCACCATCCTTCAGTGCCGCATCTGCGCCATCCGACCAGTGGGTCGACAACATGGTGTCGGCATCAGCACAGCAATTGGCCTCGAGCATGGCGCGCAAATTGCGCAGGGTCTGCTTTACCTCTTCCGACTCCCACGACACCTCATGATTGGCAAGTTTGCGGGCAAAATCTGTGCCCGCGGTCTTGAGCAGTGCATTCTCGAACCACTCAGTCTGGGCCCAGCTGCGCGCACCCATGTAGACCGGCATCTTGTCAGCTGCGCGGAAGGTTTCAAACGAGGCCAGGAACTCATCCCAGTTCTGCGGCGCATCCAGTCCCAGACCTTTCAAATTGTCGACCCGGTACCACATCCCCGCGCGGTTGCCCGCGATGATGTAGGTTCCATAGGTCTCGCCGTCATAGGTGGACAGATTGCGCCAGCTGTCGCTCAGCGAGTCCGACCAGTTATACTGATCCCACGCATCATTCAGAGACACCACCAGATCGTTGTCCACCATCTCTTTTTCCAGCGATGGCCATGTGTTGATCAGAACATCGAATTTCTCACCCGACAGCAGTGCAGTGCGAATACCGGCGCGGGCATCATCACCCCCCGCCCCGGGGTTGATCTGGCGCAGGTCGATATCAGGGTTTGCGGCCTCAAAGCCCGCTTCCAGAGCATTGAACATCTCGGCTTCCGTGCCACCCAGCCAGTTCAGCAAGATGACCTCGCGATCAGCTGCGAAAGCACTGGTTGCGATAAGCGCCGCACTCATCGCGAGTACTGAGGTCTTGAGTTTCAAGGTCATGGTTCCCTCCCAAAATGAAACGTTTCATTTCCTTAATCGAGTCGTGCGACACAAATATGAACCTGTCAATAATTTTCTGCCTGGACTCTGATTTTTTATTTATATTACAACTTGTTACGATATTTTTGCTCAACGCAACCAGTTACTCCGGCCAATCGGGCTAACCGGCCAGTTTGACACTCGCAGCAGCACTCGTGCATACCGTTTTGTCGCGACGCTTGGGGCGTGAATTACATCACCGCGCCGATTTGCCAGGGCACAAATTCCACGCCTCCGAACCCCAGTTCTTCGCTTTTTGTCTTTCCGCCCGATGCGACGCGGACCAGCATGTCCAACAGCTCCTCTCCCTTGGCCTCGATGCTGACACCTTCAGTAATGATATCACCGCAGTTCAGATCCATGTCGTCGGCCAAGCGGGCATACATTTCCGAGTTTGTGGCGACCTTGACGCAGGGCGTCGGCTGAAAGCCCGACACCGAACCGCGCCCAGTCGTGAATACGATCAGATTTGCGCCCGAGGCCACTTGCCCGGTGACCGAACAGGGGTCAAATCCCGGGCTGTCCATAAAAACAAAGCCGGTTTTGTCGATCTGTTCAGCAAATCTGTAGACGCCCCGCAAAGGTGCTGTACCGCCTTTTGCAACTGCGCCCAGCGACTTTTCCAGAATGGTCGTTAGTCCGCCGCGCTTGTTACCGGGGCTTGGATTGTTGTCCATCTCACCGCCATTACGGGCGGCATACTCCTCCCACCAATGGATGCGCTCGATCAGCTTCTCGCCGATATCCACGGTTTCGGCCCGCCGGGTCAGCAGATGCTCGGCCCCATAGATCTCCGACGTTTCAGACAGGATTGTGGTCCCGCCCTGCCGCACCAAAAGGTCCGAAGCATATCCCAGCGCCGGATTGGCAGTGATCCCGGAATAGCCGTCCGAACCACCACATTGCATCCCGACGGTCAGAGCACTGACAGGCGCCGGCGCGCGACCGGCCTGATTGGCCAGTTCGGCAATCCCGCGTAACTCTTCGAGCCCACGCTCGATGGTGCGTCGGGTGCCACCTTCGGTCTGGATGGTCATGTACCGCAAAGCACCATCCGCACGGATCGGTCGCCCGCCTACCAGATCAGCCACCTGCATCACCTCGCAGCCCAGTCCGATCAACAGGATGCCGCCAAAATTTGCATGTTGCGCATATCCGGCCAGAGTGCGGAACAGCGTGTCGTACCCCTCATCCTTGCCCGACATTCCGCACCCGGTCCCATGCACGATGGGCACGACCCCGTCTACATTTGGGAAAGCATCCAGCAAGCCGGATTTTTCCGCCGCCTCGGCAATGAACCGTGCAACCGAGCCCGAACAATTCACAGTTGTCAGAATGCCGATGTAGTTCCGCGTACCCACCTTGCCGTCAGACCTGTGAAAGCCCAGAAAGCTGCGCTGCTCCTTCAGTTCGGGCAGGGATGCGTTTGCGCTGGCATGGGCATAGTCCTGTTGATAGGCGCCCATACCCAAATTGTGCACATGGACATGTTCACCCGGGGAGATGTCTGATTTGGCCTGACCGATGATCTGACCATAACGGATGACGTTTTCGCCGGTTTTAATGAACGATGCAGCAATCTTGTGCCCGCGCGAAATCGACGCCTTCAGAGGAACCGGTACAAGCGAAGGCTGCTTTCCGGCCTGCAAATCGCGCAGGGCGATTACGACATTGTCGTCAGGATTCAGCCTGACGACATCATGCGGCGCTTTGGTGCACTGGCTTGTTCCGCTGTCAGCTTGCATCATATCCCCAATCTTCTGGCCGTAACTGCTACGCCTGATATCTGCACTTGTCAACTAACATGTTAGAATGATACCAACGCACCATGACCAGACATCACGACATCGATGCCGCGCTTATGCCCGAAATCACCACGACCGAGGGCTCGCTTACTCAACGCGTTCACAACGCGATAAAACAGGCCATTCTGGCACTGGATTTTCCACCAGGGGCCAACCTGCGCAAAGCCCCTATTTGCGAACGCCTGAACGTGTCGCGCGCACCAGTGGCCGATGCAATTGCGCGTCTGGCGGCAGAGGGGCTGGTGGATGTGGTGCCACAATCAGGAACCCGCGTTTCCTATCTTTCGATGGAGGAAATCCGCGAAGGAACATTTCTGCGGGGGGCGCTGGAACTTGCCACGGTCGCCAAGGTCGCCCGCGATCTGACCGAGGATCAGCGCAAGCGATTAAGCCGCAACATGCGCCTGCAAGAGCTGTTGATCGAGGATGAAGACATTCCCGGGTTTTATCAGGCGGACGAAGAATTCCACAATTTGTTGATGGAGTTCACCGGGTATCGCCGCCTCGCAAGTGTGGCTCAGACGGTATCTCTGCAGGTCAGTCGCGCCCGGATGTTGCTGCTGCCCACCCCGGGTCGCATTTCTGAGACGCTGGCAGAACACCGGGCGATATTCGAAGCGATCTGCGACCGCGACGAGCAGACCGCACAAGATGCCATGCGTCATCACCTCGGCCAGTTGATGCCACGCATCGAGGTGCTGCAAAACCAGCAGCCCCACCTGTTCAACCTCACACCCAGTACGACAAGCGAGGCAGAATGACCGTTTCCCAAACAGAACTGCTCAACAATCGAACGCATCGACCTGTCCCTCTGACCCGCATGGGCTTTGGCGGCGCGCCGCTTGGAAACCTGTATCGCAATGTCACGGATGAAGACGCGCAAGCCGCGCTACAGGCGGCGTTTGACGCGGGCATTCGGTTCTTTGACACAGCTCCTCAATATGGGTTGGGACGATCCGAGTACCGCTTTGGCGAAGGCATCACCCGGTTTGGTCGCGACAATATCCAGCTTTCGACCAAGATCGGGCGCCTGTTGCTGGATTGCGAGCCGCATGAGGTCACACCCGAGGCTTTCGTCAACGTCCCGCAAAAGCGCATCGTATTCGATTACACCTATGACGGGGTAATGCGATCCTACGAGGCCAGTCGCCAGCGGATCGGCGTGGCAAATGCCGACATTCTGCTGGTGCATGACGTCTGCGTGTTCTCACAGGGTAGTCAGGAAATGTCTGACGCCAAGGTGCGCGAATTGTTCGACGAAGGGGGCTACAAAGCGCTGGTTGAATTGCGCGACGCGGGCGAAATTGCCGCTATTGGTGCGGGCGTGAACGAATGGCAAGTCTGCGAGAAACTTTTGGGTCTGGGCGATTTCGACGGGTTTCTGCTGGCGGGTCGTTACACATTGCTGGAACAAGAGGCCCTGGACAGCTTCCTGCCCCTTTGTGAAAAACGCGACGTGGGGATCATTCTGGGCGGGCCTTACAACTCGGGCATTCTGGCCACCGGAGCGGTGCCCGGTGCTAAATACAACTACGCCGATGCCCCCGATGAGATCCTAGATCGCGTGCGCAAGATCGAGGCTGTCTGCGCGGCGCATGACACGCCGCTCATCGCCGCCGCATTGCAATTTGTTCTGGGCCACTCTTGCGTCAAGACGGTGATTCCGGGCGCGGTCAGTGCCGCGGAGGTGCGGGCCAACGTTGCGTTGCTGGACCGCGACATTCCGCCGGGATTGTGGGCAGACCTGCGAACCGAAGGCCTGATCCGACCTGACGCGCCCCTGCCAAGCGAGGCTGCCGATGCTACATAATATCGACCCGATCCTGTCGCCCGACCTGCTTTACGCGCTGCGTGCCATGGGCCATGGCGACGAGATCGTTATCGCAGATGCGAATTTCCCCGGCTCCAGCAGCGGGCCGGAATGTATCCGGGCCGACGGCTCTTCGGCCAGCGCAGTATTGCGGGCCATTCTGTCCATCATGCCGTTGGACACTTTCGTGCCCGACCCGGCCTTGACCATGCAGGTGGTTGGCGATCCGGACGCCATCCCCGACGCGGTTGCGGACTTTCAGAACATTATCAACACAACAGCCGACAATCCGGCCCAAATACAGGGGCTGGAACGGTTCGCGTTCTATGATCGGGCTGCAAACGCCTTTGCCATCGTCCAGACCGGTGAGCGCAGACTGTATGGCAACATCATTCTGAAAAAAGGCGTCATCGGATGAGGATCGACGCCCATCAGCATTTCTGGAAGCTGGCACGCGGCGATTATGGCTGGTTGACGTCCGATCTGGGCGCGATTTACCAGGACTTCACCCCGGATGATCTGGCCCCCCTGCTCGCGGCCGCCGGGATTGATGGCACGGTTCTGGTGCAGGCCGCCCCGACCGTGGCCGAGACGGAATACATGCTGTCTCTGGCCGATCAGTCCGCGTTCGTCAAAGGTGTTGTTGGCTGGGTCGATTTCGAAGCTTCGGATGCGCCCGCACAGATCGCCGCACTGGCCGCGCATCCGGTTTTGGTGGGGCTGCGTCCAATGATACAGGACATTGCCGATCCGAATTGGATGCTGGGCGATGCCCTGACGCCAGCCTTTGCAGAACTGCAAAAGCGCGCTTTGACCTTCGACGCCCTGACCCTGCCCCAGCATCTTGGTCCGCTCAGGCGCCTGCTTGAGCGTCACCCCGATATGCGAGTTGTCATAGACCACGGCTCGAAGCCGATGATACGGGATGCGCTCATAACAGAATGGTCCAGAGATATGGCCGCACTGGCCAGCGAAACAAAGGCATGGTGCAAGCTCTCTGGTTTGGTCACCGAGGCGAACGCAGATTGGACGATCGAAGACCTGCGGCCCTATGTCGATCACTTGCTGAACACGTTCGGCCCATCGCGCCTGATCTGGGGCAGCGACTGGCCGGTTTGCACATTGGCCAGCACCTACGAGCGCTGGCTTGAAACCACCGACAAACTGCTTGGACAGCTGAACAGCGCGGAACGTCAGGCGATTATGGGTGGCAATGCCGCCCGCGCTTACAACCTCGGGGAATGACATGACACCACCTGCATTGGACCCAAACGGGCTGTGGCTCGGGCGTATTGAACGCGCCGGAATCGGCCCCTGCATTGTCACGCTACGCAACGGACGTGTCGTCGACATTACCTCAAAAACGGCGCCAACCGTTCGGGATGTTCTGGAACGCGACGATGCGGCGGATTACGTCCGTTCAGCCCAAGGCGAGGATGTTGGCCCGCTGGACGCAGACCATCGATGGCTTGCCCCCTGCGATCTGCAAGCCGTCAAGGCTTGTGGCGTAACGTTCGCCGGGTCCATGGTGGAACGCGTGATCGAGGAACAGGCAGCAGGCGACCCCGCCAAGGCTGACGCGATCCGGTCACGCATCGGCGACCGGATCGGCGACAGCCTGTCAAACATCGTACCGGGATCGGACGCCGCAGCGCAGGTCAAAGAAGCTCTGATCGGCGAAGGCCTCTGGAGCCAGTATCTTGAGGTCGGCATCGGTCCCGACGCCGAAGTGTTTTCAAAGGCGCAGGTTCTGTCCTCAGTAGGTTTTGGCGCAGAAATCGGCCTCCATCCAATCTCGACCTGGAACAATCCTGAACCCGAAATCGTGCTGGCCGTGACCTCCAATGGTGAAACCAAAGGCGCGACCCTGGGCAATGACGTCAACCTGCGTGATGTCGAAGGGCGTTCGGCCCTGTTGCTGAGCAAGGCCAAGGACAACAACGCCTCATGCGCGATCGGGCCGATGATCCGACTGTTCGACGAAAAATTCACATTGGATGATGTGCGCCGGGCAGAGTTGACGCTGACGGTAACGGGGCCGGATGGATTTGTCCTGAACGGCAACTCCTCTATGTCCCGGATCAGCCGCGATCCCGCCGATCTTGTAGGTCAAACCATTGGTCGCCATCACCAATATCCCGACGGATTGATGCTGTTTCTTGGAACGTTGTTTGCGCCTACGCAAGATCGTGATACGCCCGGCGGTGGTTTCACACATAAACTGGGTGATATCGTCACCATCGCCAATGACCAGCTTGGGGCGCTTACCAACACGGTGCGCCTGTCAACCGATTGTCCGGAATGGACTTTCGGAGCGTCTCATTTGATGCGAAACCTCGCCCAACGCGACCTGATTTGAAAGAGAACTGAACATGTTGACCGGAAAACACTTGATCGCTGGCGAATGGGTTGGCTCGGAGCATAGTTTCGCCTCCGAACCCGCACATGGCCCAAGTCACGACTTTTTTTTAGGGACATCGGCGCTGGTGGATGCAGCCGTTGAAGCCGCGGAAGAGGCATTCGCCACATTCGGCTGGTCGACACGCGCCGACCGCGCCGCGCTCCTGCGTAAAATAGCGGATGAGATTGATGCGCGTGGCGACGCGATTACGGAAATCGGAACGCAGGAAACCGGCCTGCCCGAGGCGCGCCTGCAGGGCGAACGTGGACGCACCGTTGGCCAGTTGCGCCTGTTCGCCGACCATATCGAGGCCGGGGATTATCTGGATCACCGCCACGACCCTGCCATGCCGGACCGCGCGCCCCTGCCCCGCCCCGACCTGCGCATGATCCAGCGCCCTCTGGGTCCGGTCGCGGTGTTCGGGGCTTCGAACTTTCCATTGGCCTTCTCGGTCGCAGGGGGTGACACGGCTGCGGCACTGGCTGCCGGTTGTCCGGTGGTCGTCAAGGGCCACTCGGCGCATCCCGGCACCGGAGAGATCGTGGCCCAGGCCATCGACGCGGCCATCAAGGCAACAGGCACGCATCCCGGTGTGTTCTCACTGGTGCAAGGCGGCAAGCGCGATGTGGGTACACGTCTGGTGCAACATCCTCTGATCCGTGCGGTGGGCTTTACCGGCAGTCTGGCTGGCGGGCGCGCGTTGTTTGACCTGTGCGCCCAACGCGACGAACCGATCCCGTTCTTCGGCGAGCTTGGCTCGGTCAACCCGATGTTCATTCTGCCGCACGCTGCAGCGGCGCGCGGCGCCGCGATCGGCACCGGCTGGTCGGGTTCGCTGACCATGGGCGTTGGTCAGTTCTGCACCAACCCCGGCATCGCGGTGATCATCGACGGGCCGGACGCAGATGCGTTCCAAGAGGCGGCCGAAGCAGGGCTATCCGCAGTCGGCAACCAAACCATGCTGACCCCCGGGATTGCAGATGCCTATCGCGACGGCGTCGCCCGCGTCGCCGCTGGTACGGGAGTGTCTCAGATCCTGGGCACCAGTTGCGACACACGCGATGCCGCCCCTTACCTGTTCACCGTTTCGGGGGACGATTGGCTGGCTGATCACAAATTGCAGGAAGAAGTTTTCGGCCCGCTCGGCATCGTTGTCCGAGCAAGAGATATCGGGCAGATGCAGCAAGTCGCCCGCGCCATCGAGGGTCAGTTGACCTGCACCCTGCATCTGGATGATAGCGACACCTTGGACGCCCGGGCCTTGCTGCCGTTGCTTGAACGTAAGGCGGGGCGTCTTCTGGCCAACAGTTTCCCCACCGGGGTCGAGGTCTGCGACAGCATGGTACATGGCGGCCCCTATCCCGCATCGACCAACTTCGGCGCGACCTCCGTAGGCACACTTTCGATCCGGCGCTTCCTGCGGCCTGTTTGTTACCAGGACATCCCGACAGACCTGCTGCCGGAGGTATTGTAAGGCCGCGCGGCGGTCTTCATTGTATCGGCCGCGCCACGGTTGAAATAACTGATTAGAGAGAGCGATGCCAAAGACATCGGTCCATGCGGTCTTGTAAGACTTGATGCAACTCGGCGTCCCTCAAATCACGCAGCAGCGGCATCCGAAGCTATCGCAGTGCTGACAGATGCACGAGTTGCCTCTCACGACAATCAGCCCCCGCGAATACATTCGGTGTTTTGCGACGAGCGCAGCGAATTTCATGCATCTCGATATTGCACCCTTCGGATCGTCCTTACGTTCAGACAAACGAATGGACTGCTAAATTCGGATATACCTACTACGCATAGGAGCAGAGCTTGGATGTCGTCAGCTTTGCTTTCACCAGGGCCTCGGCAAACGTGACGGCGCAGGCCACCCCATCCACTACAGGCAGGCCGAATTCCTTGGACAGTTGAGACATCAGGTCGGTCATACCTGCACAACCCAAGACGATGGCCTCAGCTCTGTCCTCGTCAATGGCCGCGCGAATTTCACCCCGGATAATGTCGATTGTATTGGGATCGTTCTCTTCCAGTTTTAGCACCGGTACGTCTGAGGCACGTACCCGAACACAGCGGCGATCCAACCCATAACGCAGCAGGTTGGCTTCCAATCCGGCCAATGAGCGTGACAACGTGGTGATGACGCTGAATTTGGGACTGATCATAGACGCCGCATGATAGGCGGCTTCTCCTACACCGATGACGGGGGCCGAGGTGATACATCGCACCGCGTCAACACCGGTGTCATCGAAACAGGCCACTACAATGCCATCGACATCCGGATACTGCCTGACGACGTCCAGCAAGCCGGGAACGCATGTTGAAACGTCCAGATAGCCCTGAATACTTGGGGGGCCGTCTTGTGAGCTGGTCTCTATGATCTCGGTATCGGGGCTTGCGACAGCGCGGGCGGCGGCCGCTATCTTTCGGGTCATGGAAATGGTGGTGTTGGGATTTACGACAAGCAGTTTCATCACATCCTCACACTTCCCCGCCCAAATAGGCGGCCTTGATCCTCGGGTCGGTCAAAAGCTCTTTTGAATTGCCCGAGATCACCACGTTTCCAGTGGTCAGCGCATAAGCCCGGTGCGAAATCGAAAGCGCCATGCGGGAGTTCTGTTCGACCAACAGCACCGAAACACCCTCATCGCGATTGATCGCCACGATCGAGCGGGCAATGTCCTGCACCAGCTTGGGTGCGATCCCCAGCGAAGGTTCATCCAACAGCAACAGGCGCGGCTTTGCCATCAGCGCTCGCCCGATCACCATCATCTGCTGCTCACCGCCCGACAGGGTTCCTGCCGACTGGCCATAGCGCTCTTTCAGACGTGGAAACCGTTCCAGAACCGACTCCAGGGTGCGCTGAACATCTGCTTTGTCCGAACGGGTAAACGCCCCCATCAGCAGATTGTCTTTTACCGACATATAAGGAAAGACGCGCCGCCCTTCCGGCACCATGGCGATGCCCTTGGAAACGATCTCGGCCGGGTTTGTTCCGGCAATGTCTTCGCCCTCAAACGCGACCGAGCCGGATTTGATTTTCGCCAGCCCCGTAATTGCCCGCAGGATCGAACTTTTGCCCGCACCGTTGGCGCCGATCAGGGCGACGGTTTCGCCTTGCTCAAGATCAATCGACACGCCCTTCAGAGCATAGACGTGATCGTAGTAGAGTTCGACATCCTTGAAATCCAACATCTTTGTCATGGCTCAGATCCCGATCTCGTCATCAGCGCTGCCCAGATAGGCCTCGATGACCTTTTCGTTGTTCTGGATTTCTGCGGGGGTACCTTCGGCGATCATCTCACCAAAATTCAGCACGACAATCCGGTCCGAGATGTTCATCACCGCGGGCATGTCATGTTCCACCAACAGCACGGTAACGCCCCGATCATCGCGTACCTTGCGTACCAGATTGACCATTTTCATGGTCTCATCGTGGTTCATCCCGGCAAAGGGTTCGTCCAGCAACAACACCTTGGGGTCAGTGGCCAGACCAATGGCAATGCCCAGCGCGCGCAGGTTGCCCTGCGGAAGGTTCGAGGCCTGTTCGTTGGCGATATCGGTCATGCCGAGGAAGTCGATCAGATCGTCGGCATATTGCCCAAAGCTCTCAACGTCTTCATGGGCCGTTCTGGTGCCCCAGAAATATCCGGCCAGCGAAGCGCGGGCCCGCAGATGCTGGGCAACAATAGTGCTTTCGCGCACAGTCATAGATTTGAAGATCGTCGTCTCCTGAAACGTGCGGACAACACCCTTGCGGGCCACCACATGCGGTTTCAGGTTTGAAATCCTCTCTCCTTTGAACAGAACCTCACCCGTTGTGGTTGGCAGGAAGGACGAGATCATCTTGAACAGCGTGCTCTTGCCCGCCCCGTTTGGTCCGATCACCGAAAGGATCTCGTTCTCATTTACGTTGAACGAGATATCGCTGTTTGCCGTTAAGCCGCCGAATTTCTTGGTAACGTGGCGGACTTCCAAAAGATGGCTCATTTGTCCGCTCCTTTCTTGCCCGGCAACCGCAGGCTGAGCAGCCCGTTGGGCAGGAACAGCATCAGGATGATCAGCAAGCTGGAATAGGCGAGCAGTTGGAAGCGGCCGAGTTCAAACAACAGGTCCCAGCCAAAGTACAGAACCAGCGTGCCCAGCATCGGGCCGAACACGTAACCCAGGCCACCCAGGAAGCAGTTAAGCATGAAATTCACGCTGTCGGCGACCTGAAAACTGGAGGGATAGACCGATTGCGCGATCGACCCGAACATCGCACCGCCGATACCGCCCAGAAAGGACGAGATGGCAAATATGACGATCCGGATGTATGAGATATTCACGCCGATTGAACTGGCCAGTTCTTCATTCTGCTGCATTGACCGGCACAGATGACCAAGACGGGAATTTACCAGCCGATACATGGCGGCGAAGGTCAGCACCATCAGCACGCAGGCCGTATAGTAGAAGGCCAGTCTTGGGTTCTCGAGCGTGGCGAAATCCGGGATCAATCGGATGCCCAGCATCGATACCCCTCCTGGCAACGGGATCGAGGTGATCCCCTTGGCACCATTGGTGATGGGCAAAGCAAGCGCAGTCAGGGTGACGACCTGCGTCAAGACCAGTGAGATCATCGCAAAATAAACGCCACGCAGCCGCAGGATCGGCAGGCCGATCAGCACGGCGACTCCTGCCGCAAACAGGCCGGCCAGCGGCAGGGACAGCCAAAAAGACATGCCCGCTTTGGTCACCAGAATAGCCGAGACATAGGCGCCGATCAGGGCAAAGGCACCTTGGCCGATATTGATGCGCCCGATATAGAAGGTCAGCCAGACGCCAGCGCTTGCAATCGACAGCAGCGCCACTGAGGTCAACGTGTAGTAGAGGTCAGATCTCCCGGACGCTGCGATAAAGCCGGGGACCGCGATGAAGATGGCCAGCAGGAAGACCATCAAACCGGCCCATTGGATCATTGTGAGCTTCGGCACTGTACTATCCCCACGGTTTACCCATCAGGCCCTGCGGGCGGATGGCCAGGAAAATCATCAGTGAAACGAAGATCAGCAGATAGGTGATATCGCCATATTGCGAGAGCACTGCCAGACCGATGGCTTCCATGAAGCCCAGAATGATCCCGCCTGCAATTGCACCGGAAATTACACCCGCGCCACCGATCATAACCATCATGAAGGCTTTGATCGAAGTGGGGCCACCCATGCCAAGGTTCACACCGGTAATCGTCACCAGCAATCCGCCAACCAACCCGGCCAGCATTGCCCCCAGCGCAAACCCGATCATGGAGTACCGCTCAACATTCACGCCCATCAGTTGCGCGGCCGTTCTGTCCTGTGCCAGCGCGCGCAGGGCGCGACCGGTTTTGGAATACTGCATGAACAGGATGAAACTGACGATAGACAGAATGGCCAGAACGCAGATCAGAATGCGGTCATAGGGCATGATCAGCTTGAAATCCCAGTTGAAGACGCCGTTGACGATCTTGGGAACTCCGCGCTGTTTTTCGCCAAAGACCAGCAGGATGACCGCGTCAAACAGAAAGGCCAGCCCCGCCGCCAGCAGCATTGTGCTTTCTTCGCGGGATGATCGTCGGATGACCGGCGCGAACAGAAACCGCTCGATCAACGCGCCAAGCACGGCCAGGGTGATACAGGACGCCAGCAGCGCAATGACGAATGGCCAGCCGAGTTGTCCGTAGAAGGTGTAGGTGACAAAACCGCCGAGAACATACATTTGCCCATGTGCAAAATTCAGTACGTTCATCAGGGCAAAGATCAGCGTCAGACCCAGGGCGATCATCGCATATTGCGCCCCCAGATAGATGCCATTTGCTAGTATCTGTTCCATGAGAGTCCCGCATAAGGTTCGGGTTTCCCGGGCTGATCATCAGCCCGGGAGAGTGGATTGCTCGTTAGGTTTATACCTTGCCAGGAGGGGTCGCTTCAGTCGACTTCTGCCACAAAGAGCGTTTCAAACGCCCCATCCTGATAGACATTCACCACCAGCGGGACTGCGATCTGACGCTTTTGTCCGAACGATGTTGTGCCGACATAGCGCATCTTGGCGTCCCCCTTCATGAAGGGGTTCGGTGCTTCGAACGTATCCATTGTGGTTTGGAATGCGTTCACGTCGTCAAGGCCCGCTGGGTTGGCGTTCAAAGTCGCCAGAATGTATTCCAGCGCATAGACTTTGGTGTTCGACTCGTCGTTGTATTCACCGAACATGTCAGTATAGCGCTTGACGAACTCTTTCATGTCATCCGATGCGATCTCGGGTGTCGAAGCACCGCCAACGGAAATGAAGCCATTGGCCAGGTCCCCTGCCCCTTCGCGCAGAACCGTCGCATCCTGCGCGGTTTCGGTCGAGATGATGCCCTGAAAGCCAAGCTCGCGCGCGGATCGGATCAACTGAGGCGCGTTGGCCGGAGAGACCCCGGACAGAACCAGCAGATCAGGTTGCGTGCGCATGACAGGCGTCAGAACCGGGGTGAAGTCCGTTGTGTCCACCTGATAGGTTACGTTGTCCGACACGACCTCAAGCCCCAAAGATTTGGCGGCCTCAACACCACCGTCCCGTTGGCTCAGCGGGTCGGATTCGTTTGCGGCAACAAACGCCACGGTCTTTACACCCTTTTCATCCCGCAGGTGCTTATAGATCGCGGGCCCGGACTGATAGTTGGCGACCATACCCAAAACAGCGTTCGAAGCCGGAGCTGTATAAAGCTCTTTCGGGAAAGCATACGGGAAGTACATGATCCCTTGCGCTTCGGCGACCGGGCGTACCGCGGCGGCACCATCATCCACGTTGGGCCCGACCACATAATGGATGCCTTCCTGCGCCATCTTTTCCATACCGGCGATTGCACGTTTGGGGTCTTTCTGATCGTCAAACGACACGATTTCGATGTCATAGGTCGTGTCGCCGATCTGATAGCCACCGGCTTCGTTGATCCAATCAGCGCGCGCCTCCATGGAGCGTTGGTTGGATATCCCCCAGGCTGCCGCCGGGCCCGAGGTCACACCGACAAAGCCGATCTTGAGAACCGGGTTTTCCGCCCAGGCGGCCGATCCCATCACGGACATAGCCAAAGCCAGAGCAGCCGATGTCTTCATCAGATTTCTGCGTTTCATTCTTTCCTCCCTATTGAGGTTTCGACGCCTCTTCCGGGCGTTTGAACAATCAAAATTCACAGGTCGAATCCCGGTGATGCCATTCAGTTCTGCATTGTTAACAATCTTTGTCAACATTTATCGTTTGCGTTGCTATTGATATTGTTAACATGCGGGCAATATATTGTCAGAAGAAGACCCTGCGGCTATTAACAATCTTCAACCCATTTCCACCGATGCGGAACGAGATGACGAACGCAACCGACCAGAAGCTCGACACTTTGCACACTGATCCAGACGAACAAATGATTGTGGATCGGATCTATTCCGCCGTCATGGAACAGAAGCTGGCACCCAGAACCAAGCTGAGCGAACAAACCTTATGTGAGACCTTTGGCGTGGGCCGGATGCGCGTTCGCCGGGCCTTGTTACTGTTGAGCAGTCAGGGAATCGTGGAACTGCGCTCAAATCGCGGTGCTTTTGTCGCCTGCCCAAGTCCCAACGAGGCCCGCGAGGTTTTTGAAGCCCGCCTGATGATCGAAACCAGCATCGTGCGCGAGTTGACCCGAGAGATCAGCAGCGCTGGCGTCAATGCGTTGCGGGATCATATCAAAAAAGAAGATGAGGCTCGGGCAAGGAATGACCAGACTGAAATCATCAAACTTTCTGGCGAGTTTCATGTTGAGTTGGCCAAATGCCACAAGAATTCTGTGCTTACCCGCGTCGTTCGGGAACTGGTGACCCGTTCGTCTTTGATCGTGGCCCTGTTCGGAACCAATAAAGACTCGTCCTGCCCCGATGATGAGCACGCGTCGATCATTGAGGCTATTGTAAGCGGCGACCCACAATCTGCGGAAAACAGCATCCAGCACCACCTTCTCCATGTCAAAAACTGTCTCGATCTTGAGCAAACCCAGAAGGTCGAACCTGATCTGGCCAGGATTCTTACTGGGCGCATGTAATTGGCTTCGAACCCGTAAACGCCCCGACAGCGCGCTTCAAACTCACATTGACCTATCAGGACCAGCGAGTGGTTCAGCCTGCCGATGAGCCCAAATAATCGCGCAGTTCTGGTGGCGGATTCTTAAACAGCTGCGATGTCTCTGAGGGTGGGTGCGCACGGCCACTCGCGACCAGAACAGTCTGGCTGGCGATCCGCTGCGCGTCCTGCGGGTCGTGGCTGACCATCATAAAGGTCGTTCCCGTCTCCGCCAACAGATCCGCGACAAGATCAAGCATCTCGGCCTTCAGGGCGGGGCCCAAGGCGGCAAAGGGTTCGTCCAGCAGCAATAGCTGCCGTCGCTGCACCAGAACCCGCGCCAATGCCACGCGGCTTTGCTGCCCACCCGACAACTCGGCCGGTTTTCGCGCTCCAAATCCGGACAGCGCAACGCGCGCCAGCGCGGTTTGGACCAACGATTGCTCCTCCTCCGACAGGCGTCCGTTCGGACGCAGACCCAACGCAACATTTTGCGAGACAGTCAGATGCGGGAACAGGTTGCCGTCCTGAAACAGCATCGCCACCGGACGCTTGCCCGGCGCAAGATCGGAGATCGGTTTACCCCGCCACAGGATCTGCCCTTGACTGAGGTCACGAAACCCGGCGATCGCCTCAAGCAGCGTCGACTTGCCCGCCCCGGACGGGCCGATGATGGCAACGCTGGCACCGGCCTCGACCTCAAAATCAGCCTGTATCGAAAAACCGCCATTGTTGATGACGCAACCGTCAAGTTTCAGCATGCGCCCGCCCTCCACGATCCAAAAGCCAGAATGCGCCCATCGACAGCACCAAAAGCAACAGTGCTGCACCCGCTGCGGCCTGCATCTGATAAGCGCCCATCAGGCGGTAAATCTGCAACGGCAAAGTTGCAATCTGCGGATCGGCAAACAGGGCGATTACGCCCAGATCCCCCATCGACAAAGCAGCGGCAAGACCTGCGGCAAAGCCAATTTGCGGACGCATACGCGGCAGCAGAATGCGCGTGAAAAAGGTTCTTCTGTTCATGCCCAACGACAGTGCCAGCCGCCCGTGCCGCAAGACCACATCGCGCGCTGCGGGCACCAGAACGCGCAGAGCAAATGGCAAGGCCATGACGGCATTCACCAGCGCCGTCACTGGCAGCGCGAACGCCGTGGGGTTGGCCACCGGACGGATCAGGATGAACAGGCCCGTGCCGATCACCAAAGGCGAAGCGGCCAGGCCCAGAATGCCGCTGATTTCGACAATTCCATACCGACCGGCCGCAACGGCCATGGCCATGGGCAATGCCAGCATCAGCAAGACCATCGTGCTGGCGATGGCGACAAGGATCGAAATCAGTGCCGCACGGAAAACCAAAACTGGCATCTCGAAAATGCCCGAAGCTCCGGAAATCACTACAGCCGCCAGTGGCAAAAGCAGAAAGGCCGTCGCAGCGATGATCCAGAACCCATCGAACAGGGGCGCGCCACCGTCCCAGCGGCGAATGGCCCGATCCAGCCCACTTCCGAAGCCGTCGCCGCGCGAAAACCTCAGCGCGGCAAGGGCAGCAGCGGCTGTCAGGGCCAGTTGCAGCGCAGACAACAGCGCCGCCCGGCCCAAGTCGAAATCATAGGTAAAGGACTGATAGATCGCCAGTTCGATGGTTGTCGCGCGCGGTCCCCCGCCCAAGGTCAGGGCAACGGCAAAGCTGGTCAGGCAAATCGCAAAGATCACCGCCAGCACGCCGGGCAGAATCCGCTTGAGCATCGGCAATTCGATCAGGCGGAACATCGTTCTGCCGTCACAGCCCAGTTGCGCGGCCAGGCGGAACCTCTCAGCAGGGATTTCCTGCCACGCCTGCAAGACCAGACGCGTGGCCAGCGGCAGATTGAAGAACACATGCGCCAACACAACGCCATGCAACCCGTAGATCCGTATCGGCGGCAGACCAAAGAGGCCCAGGACATCCGAAATCCACCCCGCGCGGCCAAAGACCTGCAACAACCCAAAGATCGCCACGATGACTGGCAGAATAAACGGTGCACCCAACAGCGCGATCAGGGCACGTCGCCCCGGAAATCGCCGCCGGGCCAGCGCGCGTGCCACTGGTATCGCCAATGCTGCGCTGAACAGGGCAGACAATACCGCCTGCACAAGCGTGAAACGCAAAGCCGCCCAATCCGCCGGGCCGAACCCACCGGCCGCATCAGCCCGCAGCGCAACAGCGGCCAGAGTCCCAAGGATCAGTGCAGCGACCAGAGTCGCCGCACCGATACCCGGCCAGGGGCTTACTGGCTGAGCGCGCCCAGCCATTCCGCAAGCGCCTGATCACGTGCCTCCGCAGCGTCTTCCGGAGAATACAGCAGCGATTTTTCTGGTTTGATCAGCGTGTCGAACCCATCCGGCAAGCCCGACGCCGGGGTCACCGCCGGATACATCCAATTGGTGGTTGGAATGATCTGCTGAAACGCTTCCGAGACCATGAATTGCAGGAACTGATCCGCCAGTTCTGGCTGATCGGTTCCAGCCAGTTTGGCTGCAACTTCCACCTGCATGTAGTGGCCTTCGTCAAACGCGGCAGCCGCTTTACTGGCATCTTCTTCGGCAATCAGGTGATAGGCGGGCGACGTGGTGTAGCTGAGAACCATATCCGCCTCACCCTCAAGGAACAGACCATAGGCTTCGGACCAGCCCTTGGTCACGGTCACGATATTGTCGGAAAGACCGGCCCAGATTTCCGGCGCTTCATCGCCATAAGCCGCCTTGACCCATAACAACAGACCCAGACCGGGCGTGGATGAGCGTGGGTCTTGAATGATGATCTTGGAGTCGCCATCGGCCAGTTCACGGAAATTCGCAGGTGCGCCGGCATCCGCATTATGGACAAAGGCAAAATATCCCCAGTCATACGGGGCAAACACGTCATCCGACCATTCGATGGGCAGCGCGTAGTCGGCGGCAATCGGGCTTGGTGCAAACAGACCGGTTTCCTTGGCTGCGGTGATCAGGTTCGTATCCAGCCCCAACACCACATCGGCGCCCGAGTTTTCGCCCTCGAGCCGGATACGCGACAGCAGCGCAGCGCCGTCTTCGACGCCGACAAGGTTCAGGTCGCAGTCACAGACTGCCTCGAACGCTACTTCTACTTTGGGGCCCGGACCCCAATCCGAGACGAAGCTGTCATAGGTATAAACGGTCAGCTGAGGCTTATCGGCCGCCACGGCCGTTGTTGCACTCAGAAGTCCCGCAGCAATCAGCAGATGTTTCATGTCATCCTCCATTGCGACGAGAGGGCAAGGATGGAAGAACCGTCACCTTTCCCTCCGCCGGTTCTAGCCGGTTCAGGTTCAACGGGTTCGCCGATGGCATCTCAGCGTATTGATCACGCACCCCGAGGTAAGGGCTTGACTAGGAGGGATCGGATCAAAAGACAACCGGATTCTTCCTCATTTGTACTTGCCTCAGTGATGTCAAGTTAGCAAGCACTACCGGGCGACCGAGCTGTTTCATATGACAGCACACAAGTATCCTGCTTGAACCAAGACAAGCCGGTGTCTCTTTTTGTCATGTCGGTGAAACTTGCAGGCGATCCGAACGTGCTGATCGTGGGCGAGCCGACAATGGTGCTGGAGGCTGCCGAGCAGGCGCAGATTTTCGAGCTGATTGATGACATCTAAGCGCTTAAAAATTCTGCTAGCGGTGGGAGAGGGACAAAAAATGGAGGCCAGACCCCCATTGGGCATCCTGTTGACCGCAAGAGCGATTTCATTACGATCTGCCCAAATCCACCTTATGCAGGGAGACGTGATGAACCACTCTCTCAGGACCAAGCTGGACCGTCTCGGGCCAAACGCGCTGTCGAAGCTTGAAACCGTCGGCTTTGACAGCAATCGTATGCGCCGGAGCCTGCCGCCTCTGCAAACTTTGGTCGCGTTCGAGGCGGCGGCGCGGCTTGGCAGTTTCACCCTGGCCGCCGCCGAGCTCAACCTGACCCAGCCCGCCGTCAGCCAACAGGTAAAACTGCTGGAACACAGGCTTGAGGTGGCGCTTTTCCGGCGCAGCAACAATCAGATCGTTCTGACCGAAAATGGCGAGCGTTTCAGTGCGGCGGTTTCCGCGTTGCTGGATAACCTGAGCGAGAGCGTGCACGAGCTGACCCCGAATGAGGGGCGCATGACGCTGACCGTCAGCATGCTACCCTCTTTCGCTTCGACTTGGTTTGCGTCCCGATCCGGGCGCTTTGTGGCGGCGCACCCGCAGATCGACCTGATCGCCCTGTCTACGGTGGCCAAAACCGAGTTTGGACAGGAAGGCGCCGACGTCGCCATCCGATGGGGCCCCGGTGGTGCCACGGGTCTGTATGAAGAACGGCTGATGAATGAAAACCACGTTCTGATTGCGGCGCGCGACGTGGCAGAACACATCGGACCAGACGCCGCGATCACCGACCTGAAGCGGTTTCCGATGATCCACGACACCAACCACAGCGAATGGCGCCAAGTCATTGAGATCAATGGTGGCGCGCCTGAGGATTTTGAAAAGGGGCTGTATTTCGGCGATGCCAGCGCATCCCTGAACGCCATTGCCACGGGACAGGGGATCGGCGTCACGCGCGATGTTCTGGCCGCTGATCTGTTGGCGCGGGGCGTGGTCGTACCTTTGCCATTCAAACAGGTACCCGGGCCGCATTCCTACTTTTTCCTCTGCCCAGAAACCCGGCTGGACCAGCCGCGCGCGCAAGCGTTCCTGACATGGTTGCGGGCTGAGATCGGCTCTGCCTAAGAAATTCTTTTGCACTTCCCAAGCAGACAGCATTTGTCGCGGGGTCAGGATTTGAGGACACTCGGTCAAACCATGCGCAAAGGAACGGCCAAATGGAGTTTTCGCTTTTCAACCTGATGACCAAACCGGTCGACGGCTCAAGCCATGCGGACGTGTTCGGGCAAATGCGCGACATGACGCGGATGGCGGATGATGCAGGGTTCGATATTGCGTGGTTTGCCGAACACCACCTGTCGAACTACTGCATCTCGCCCTCGCCACTGATGACCGCGTCGCATATGGCGGGGGTGACCAAGCGGATCGGTCTGGGGCCGGCGGTCGTGGTCATACCGTTCTACGAACCGCTGCGTCTGGTCGAAGACATCTGCCTGACCGATCAATTGACCGACGGGCGTCTGGTTCTGGGGCTGGGCACCGGCTATCAGCCACGCGAATTCAAGAAATTCGGGTTCGAGATCAATGACAGGCTGATGCGCGGCCTTGAGATCTGGGATTGCATCGAACAGGGCGTTTATGGCGGCGTGATCAACTTTCAGGGTCAGCACATCCGGATCGAGGATGCGGCACTGTCGATTGCCCCGGTGCAGGACCGCATTCGCACCTTTGCCGTGGGCAATGCCCCAGAGATGCGCCAGAAAATGATTGATTACGGGGCCGAACCACTGACCACCCCTGCCATCGGTCCCAACGCGATTATTGGCACCACGCGCAGGCTCTATCAGGAAACGCGGGCAGAAAACGGGCTGGGTCTCGTGGGGTTTCCCTTTGCCGTTCAACGCTACATCTATGTCGCCAAAGACAAGGCGGATGCCCGCGCCGCGGCAGAACAGGTGCTGATCCATGCCCGCATGGCCAACAACATGCGGCAGCCCGACCCGCAGATGGACGGGGCCGACCTGAAGATCGTACCGTTCGATCAGGAACCGGACATCGACACCGTGTTGCAGCGCGCCATTATCGGCGATGCCGAAGAGGTCACGCGCCGTATCGTCACCGAGGCGCAGGAATTTGGCATTACGCATCTGAGCGTCTTCATGCAGATCGCCTCAATCCCGTTTGCCGATGCCAGACGCTCGCTCGAAGTATTCTGCGATCAGGTGATGCCCGCCGTCAAAGCCGCCCTTGCCAGCGATCAACGCGCCGGGGTGATGGCATCATGAGCGCACCGAATTACGCGCTGGATGGCAAGGTCATTCTGGTCACCGGGGGCGCGCGGGGGCTTGGGCTGGCCATGGCACGGGCCTGTGCCGCGCAAGGGGCAAGGCTGCGGCTGATGGATCTGAATGCCGAAAAGGTGGCAGCAGCGGCCAATGCCTTGCGCGCCGAGGGTTACGATGCCGAAGCCGCAAGTTTCAACCTGACCGATTTCGCCGCCTGCGAGGCATGGATCAGCGATGTTGCCGCTCAGGCGGGCTCGATCTGGGGGCTGATCAACAATGCGGGTTTCACCAATCATGGCCATGCATCTGAACAGACGGTGGAGGATTACAAATCCATGTATGACGTCCACGTGTTTGCCCCTTTCGTGCTGGCCCGCGCGGCCTGTCAGGTGATGCAGCAGAACCCCGGCCCACAACGCGGGCGGGTCATATCGATCGCCTCGATCGGGGCCACCAATCCTCGTCCGGGCATCGGCAACTACTGTTCCTCGAAATCGGCCGTGGCGGGGCTGACACGGTCTCTGGCGGCGGATTTCGGCAAGGACGGGATCAATGCCAACGCCATCGCGCCCGGTTATGTGCTGACCGAGATGAACCGCAAAATTCTGAGCGATCAGGGTTTTGTGCGCCGCATCGAAAACCGAACCCCCGCCGCGCGCTGGGCCGAGCCCGAAGAAATCGCCGCACCAGCCGCCTTTCTGATGTCCGAGGCCGCGTCCTACATCAATGGTCAGACCCTCGCCGTGGACGGGGGCATGAACAATTATCTGCAAGCGAACGAGGCCTGAATGACGAAACGGTTACAAGATAGGGTCGCACTGATCACCGGGGCCGGTTCGATGGGCGACGGCATGGGCAACGGCAAGGCCACCGCCCTGCGGCTGGCGCAAGAGGGGGCGTTGATCTGCGCGCTCGACATCAACCTTGAAGCCGCGCAGGACACCTGCGCTCTGATCGAACAGAACGGCGGTCGCGCCACGGCTTTGGCCGCAGATGTGACCGATGAAGACCAGATCGCAAATGCAGTGGCGGCCTGTCTGGAGGCCTTCGGGCAGATCGATATTCTGCAGAACAATGTGGGCATCCTACGCACTGGCGGCGCAGCGGATACGACGGTTGAGGATTGGGACCTGATGGTTCAGGTCAACATGAAGGCCGTGTTCCTGCCGACCAAGCACGTGCTGCCTCATTTCATCGAACGGGGCAGCGGCGTGGTGACCAATGTATCCTCTATCGCCGGTCTGCGTTATCTGGGGGCGCCCTATATCGGCTACAACGCCACCAAGGGCTCTATCATTTCCTTTACCCGCAACCTTGCAGCCGAGGTCGCGCCCGATGGTATCCGCGCCAATGCAATTCTGCCAGGGTTTATAGACACACCCATGTCGCGTCAGGCCATTGTGGACAACAGCGCAGCCCCGGATCAGATTGATTGGGACGCGCTGGGTCAGCAGCGCGCCGCGCGCATCCCGCTGGGACGCGTTGGCACGCCGTGGGACGTGGCGAATGTGGCGCTGTTTCTGGCCAGCGACGACGCCTCGTACATCACCGGTACCGAGATCACGGTGGACGGGGGGGTTTCGTGCCGCGTCTGAGGTCCGGACGCGCGGCACGTATGCAAGCGCAACTGGCCTAGCAACCACGCCTGCCCCCGATCCTGCGGCGGCTGAGGCCACTTGAGATACTTGAACCGGACGAGATCGAACGCATCCATGATGCGTCCTGCACGATACTCGAAGACACGGGTATCGACTTTCGCGACCCTGTCGCGCTGGATCACTGGCGTGCCGCCGGGGCGCATGTCTACGGCGAACGTGTGCGCATCGACCGGGCGCTGCTGATGGCGCTGGTGGCCAAAGCGCCCGAAACATTCTGGGTCGAGGGGCGCGGCCCCGGAACCGCCTTTACCATGGGTGGCGACACCACTGTATTTTGCCCGATGACAGGGGCGCCCTTTACCCGGGACCTCCACGGTGTTCGCCGCTCGACAACCGAGGCGGTTGTGATCAGTTTCGCCCGCCTGACGCAAGCCTGCCCAAGCTTCCACATGGCAGGCGGCTTTACCTGCGAGCCGATGGACCTGCCCGTTGCCCATCGCCACCTGTCGATGATGCGCCACCATCTGGTGGAAACCGACCTACCGCTGTTCGGGATCGGCACCAGCCGGATGCGGACCGAAGACTGCATCGCCATGGCGCGCATCGCAACCGGGGAATTGATGGACCGGGCGGTAACGATCTGGATGCACGCATCCGGTAACTCACCTCTGGTCTGGGATCAGGCGATGCTGGATGGTGCCCGGGTCTTTGCCAATGCGGGACAAGCGGTGCTCTGCTCGCCCTTTGTACTGGCCGCTGCCAACACCCCCCGGCGGATTTCGCGGCCACCATTGCGCTGGTCAACGCCGAAGCGCTGGCGGCCATCGCCTATATGCAACTCTACCGGCCCGGAACGCCGGTGGTGTATGGGCAGTATACCGTTTCGATCTCGATGCAGTCCGGCGCGCCGATGGCGGGTACGCCCGAGGTGGCGCTGATCACACAGGCCATCGGTCAGCTGGCGCGACGCTATCGCCTGCCCTGGCGCACCTCGGCCAATCACGCGTCATCCAAGGCCTTTGATGCGCAGTCTGGCTATGAAGGCGCCACCACCCTGATGACCGGCATCAACGCCGGGGCCAACCTGATGTTGCACGCCGGGGGATGGGACGAGGGCGGGCTGACCATCTGCTATGGCAAGTTCATAGCCGATGATGAACAAAACCGGCTGATGGCGCGCTATGCACAGGGGATTTCATTTGATCGGTTTGGCGAGGCTCTGCAAGCCGTGGCCCGGATCGGTCCCGGCGGACATTATCTGGGCGATGCCTTTACGCTGGCCCGCTTTCGCGACGCCTTTGCAATGCCGGAAGAAATGGATTTCTCCAGTTTCGAACACTGGAGCGCGGCGGGCTCCCAAGACATGGCCACCCGGTGCCGCGCCAGGGCGCAGGCGCTGCTGGACGGGTTCGAAACCCCGCCCATGCCACACGATATCCGCGCCGAACTGGATGATTATGTGACCAGACGACAATCTGAGATCGACCCGACAGAACTCTAGTCACAAAGACCCTGCCACGCCGATATCGCTTTCGTAACGTTCATATCGCAATGAGTTTCAGGTAAATCCTGAAACGCCAGATGCGCTACCATTTGAAGGCTGACCTTCACAGGCTTCAAAAACTGGATACGTTGTCATATCACGCAGCGGAACGAGACATAGAATACAAACTATGCCGGCCCGGACCATTTCAGGCCCGGACCGCTCGCGACGCGCCTTAAGAGGCTAAGCCGCAAGACGAGGCATCGCTGTTGTTGGTTGAGTCCGTCTCCACCACGCCGTCGGCCGGATTGGCATTGACGGTGATCTTGAAGGGGACTTGTTCGCCACCTTTGACATCGTCCGGGAACACAAGCGACAAGGTGGTCTCGTCCCCGTTTGGCCCGAGCGCTGGTGTCGGCAGATCGACCACCACACCGCTCTGGAAGAAATCAACCCGTGTTGTCGAAGGCCCGGCGGGTCCGGCACCGATATTGCGTACGATGATCCTCAATTTGCGCGGTTCCTCACAATACCAAGCCGGGAAAGGCGGCGGACCTGGCGGGAAGGGCTGCACCGGGATCAAATCCGGCTTCTCTTCGGAATCCGGCGGTGGCGGAGGAGGCGGCGGCGGTGGTGGCGTCTTTTTGATCAGCCGGGGCGCGACCGGCTCGACATCGATTGTTTCCACCTCGCCGTCGCCATGGGCTGCAGTATAGACCGCAACCACATCCAACGGCGTCTCGCTGTCGATGAACACGAACCCTTTCAGGAAACAGCATTCGGCCACCCGCAAGTGCCGCGCCACATCCTCGCAATCGATCTCCATCGACTCCCAAGGTCCGAGTTTGTTTTTCGATCTGGAAGAGACATTGCCCGGTTTCTCATTTGGCAAGGCAGAGGAAATCCGCTTGCGAAAACGCACCGTATCTCCGCTTCCGTTGCCGATGTTGATTGCCGTGTGATAGCGGCCCGTGGACAAGATGCGGCCCTTGGAGCAGCCGCAAACAAACTTGACTGCATAGCGATACGTCATCTCTGTTTCTTCCTCCTCGCAGCAAGTGATGTCATCTTCGGCGCGATTTACCTCCATGCCACGGAGAGCGACGTTGTTGTCACCAAGAGCCAGCCGGGCGACAGGCAGGCTGCCTGCAATTGTCTCGACATTGCTGCGGTCGTCCGGCGTATCCACGCTGGCAAGGATATGCTCGTCGCACAGGTCCTCGGGGCACCATGGGATCGGGCCGACGATCACTTCGTCTCCACAATGCACTGGCTGACCGATGGGTTCGCCGACGACCAGCGGGGCCCAGTCATCCGGCCACGTGGCGCCCTTGCCGTCAGTTGCGCGTGCCAAAGACAACGTGACTGCATCGGCTGGGTAATTGCCTCGATTGCCGATCCGGACATAGAGGTAGTTCTCGACACAGCGGCGCGGTGTCTCGTGGTCGGTGCCGCCGTCAGGGCGGTGCCGGTTCCAGATGCCAGGCGCATTATCGCCCGGCTGATGCCAGGGGTATTCACCCTGCCGGCCGTCATCGACAAAGATGTCCACATCCGGTGGTGCTCCGTTGTAAAGCGCCTGCTTTTCGAAGCCCCAACGCACCACCTTGTGCGCCCAGCCCCCGGCAGCGCCATCGAAATCGGTGGTATTGCGATCGGATTCCTGCAGCGCGCTAGAGAATCCTTCGACTGTGTTAGGCACGATACCGGCCAGAAGCGGCACCGCCTGCAGGATCAGATAGACGGTGTAGCGGCTGGCATGCAGCCTGTCGTCCAGATCGGTGGAATCCCCGCCCAGAGACCGATAGATCCGGCCCAGCGTGGTGGCGTTGATCTCGGTCGAAAGATATCCGCCCACATCCATTGAGCCACCCCAGCCCCAGCCCGAGGCCACCGACCGGTCCCACCGCCGGGTGATCAGGTTGCTGAAGGGGAATGTGCGGAAGCGGTCGGGCGCGATGCCTTGCGGATCGTAGAGGATTGCCGCCAGCGCGTCGCCGAAACCGTGGCAGAAGCCAAAATTTGGCGAATTGAGGTGATCCCACAGCACCGCGTGGCCGAACTCATGCGCCGATACGCGTGAATCTGTGGCCATGCCCACGGTGGACCCATTGGCAGCCAGCGCATAGCGAAACCGCAAAACGCCATTGCCCATGGCATTGCCGGGTGCCTGGGCATTCACCGGCCCTGCTATGGGGTTGAACCAGCGGTGGTCCACATCCACCGGAAAGGTCACCCCGTCGAAATAGCTGGGCAGGTCGAAACCCAGCGACTGCACGAAACGATACAGGAAATCATGATTGTAATACGCACAGACCGCCGCGAAGTCGTCGCTATCGGCGGCATAGTCAAAGACCGAAGCAGCACCGGCGTTTTCGGTTGGGGGCGCGATATTCGGCGTATCAAGGTCGCGCACCGCCACCAGTTCACCGCTCAACTCGACCGGCGCGCCGCCGCCCGGCAGGATCAGGCGTTCCAGTTCCACCAGCTCGCGCTGTGCGTTCAAAAGTGCGACCGGTGCTGTCGGATCAAGCTGGGAATCCCCCGAAAGCGAGATCGGATCGTCGGTGAAAACATAGCCCGAAACACACCCCACCAGCGGTCGGATATAGAGAACCGCGACAGTCTCCCAGTCGACAAGCGCCCGCCAGTTCAACTCGCCATAATCGGGCAGTTTGCAGCCGAAATGCACAAGGCTTGCAAAGCGCCAGTCACCGTCCTTGACGGTCTTTGGTACACGACCGATTTCCGGCAACGGCGTCAGCTGTGCGCCTTCGATCTCGCCGGGCTCCTGATGCGGCAGCCGATGTTCGGCGTCATAGCGATAAAGGAAGTCTCGGGTATCGTTGATCTTGAACTTTGTGAACTTCGCCCCTTTGGCAGCCTCGCGCAGGACCGTGCCCGCCTGCTTTGCCCGATCAGTTGGAGGGGCAGAGATTTTACCGGGGTTGATATCGGATACCACGCTGGAGGCCGACCCGGTGACAATGTTGTCCGGGCCCGCCATGCGCACCGTCAGGCCCCGCTCCCAGACAGGAATACCGTTGAAAGTCTGGCGGAATGTGAAGATCAGAAAGGACTGCACTGACTTGGCTTCTTCCAGCCGCAGCTTGCTGCCTTCCTCGCGATCAAACGCGCCTGCCACCTGTTCTCCCATCCGGTCAAGAAGATCAGGCGTGATCCGATAGTGACCTGCGACATCGGCCGCGTAGGCTTGCGCCACATCCAGCGCGCTGGCCCCTTTTGTACGGCCGGACAATGTGTCACCGCGATGTTGAAGTCCGACGATTGCGCCGTTTGGCGCGCGTTCAAATACTGTTTCCGACATGTTTGTCTCCGTTCAATAGCGCCTTGAAACGCTGGCCCAGGGGCCCCGGATGGTCCGGTCAAGCTGCAAAAAAACTTGGTTCAAAATCGTATTAGGTAGCGCGATGACCGGAGAAACCCATCGGTGATCCTACCAACATGGCAATGGTAACATTAACTGACGATTCCCGCAAAACCGGCGGCGTTGGAGAATGCCGCCGATAAGTTTGTCAGAGCATCAAACGCCCGAAGGGAAAAGGCATTCGATCAGTTCGAATTGACTGAAGCGAAGCCCGTTGTACCGACGCCATTTGCATAGATGGCCACCGCACCTAAAAAGCTGATAAGTTCCATTTTGAAGCTATACAGTATATGTAGATTGGACACGAACGCTTCAAAATATCCAATTTGACTTAGCTGTAATTTATCAAGCCACAAAAAATCGAGAGGTAAAAAAGCGAGCAGATTCAGTAATTTTTCGGGATTCTTTGATCGTCAAAGAAAAGCCCGCCCAAAAAGGAGGAATGGATTTGAATCTGCAAGAACTTCAGGAGCTGGGAAAGAGTAATCCGAAATTGTGCAAAGAAATGGAGGACATGTTGAAAGAGCTGGATCAGCTTTTCGACAATCCCGTAATTGAAGCCGCGTACAACAACGCAATTGCTCATGTCTATCCGTATATTGAGCTGGAAGGCGGAGTGGATAACCGTTGGGTAGGGCAATCCAGCGAGTATTTCAGGGAATATTTCCGAACGTGGTTTACTTATCTCCCCAAGCCAATAAGCGGTGACGGGTTAGGTCGGATAATTCCATTCAGCTTTTTCTACCTGAACAACCCGACAGCCCGAGAATTTCTGAATACATTCAAGAGTCGTTGTGCTTCAACAGGCGAATATAAAACAGAAATATTCGACTGGATGGTGCGCTTTGTAAAACTGCGCGGGAAATTCATGGATTCAGTTAGATCAACAAAATACGTTGAGGAGTGGACTAAAGCACTTGGAGATGAAATGAAAGATTTCGTCGTGCCGGAAGGAGGCTTCGATTCGTTCAACGAATTTTTCACCCGCGAGCTCAAAACAGGCCCGGGTTCCGATCCACGACCGATTTCTGATCCGGGAAACGACTCTGTTCCGGTGGCTCCGGCCGATTCTGTTTTAAATTATATAATTTCCGATCTCACGCTGACTCAGGAATTGAATATCAAGTCGCGTCAGATCAATGTTACCGACCTATTTAATGGATCTTCCAAAGCAAAATGTTTCGAGGGGGGCACTGCGATCTCCTGCGTTCTGCTGCCGCAAAACTATCACCATTTCCATGCCCCGGTGACAGGTGAAATTATTGAAGCTGCCGAGATCCAAGGCAGGTATTTTGGGATCGTCGACGGGGGCGAATTCACAGATAATTTCAACTTCGGACAAGGTACAGCAGATTTCAGTGTCTTCGAAGACTTCCATCGCGCCTATTATCTGATCAGGACAAAGAAGCACGGAATAGTCGGGCTGGTACCGGTCGGCTTGAATACCATTAGCCGCATTCAGCGATCCCTTACGTGTGAGAAAGGGGTTGAGCCAGGCGACACCCCGATTCCGGTGACCAAAGGCGAAAAGCTGGGGTCATTCGCTTATGGCGGCTCCCTCTGTATTCTCTTTTTTCAGAAGGGCGTGTTCAACGCGGTGTCGGTGTTCATGGGGACCCGCCTTGGTGTCATGCAGGAGCTTTCCTAGCAGGCCCACGGCAAGCATCGCCGCCACCGGCGTAAGCTGCGCAATGTAAGATGTATGGCTGGCCTCTTAGCCTGCCGCCAGTTCGTCCAAAAGTCTGGCGGCCTCTTTGAGGTCGGGGGTTTCAAAACCTTCATCGAATTGCCTGAATACTTCTTCAAGCCGCCCATGGGCAATCCGGCCTTTGCCCTGACGTTGCCAGAGCCGAGCCAGATTGACCGTGGCGCGCAACTCCAGCGTCCTGGCTTTTTGACTGCGCGCAACCTCGATAGCCTCAAGGTACCAGGCCTCGGCCTCGTCCGGTTGGCCATTCATTTCCAGCAGTTCGCCTTTAAAGCGACGCACGTTTGCTTCTGCGTGTCTCTCACCGTTGGCGACAGCCTCGAGCGCTTCATCAACGATCGCGATCGCTTTTTCAATCTGGCCCCCGGCCACATAAGCTTCGGCTTGAACCAACAAGTAAGACGGCTTTTGAAGACGGGCACCCGCAGCCTGCCAAATCTCGAGAGCATCCTCAATCTCGACTATGGCTTCTTCGAAGCGACCCTGCCGGTTGAGCCAGTCTCCGTGCACAATCCTTGCTGCGGCAAGCCAGAATGTCAGTTCGTGCTCGCTGGCCAACGCGATAAGTTCAGAGGCCAGCTCACCAGCTTTGCCATATTCGCGACGGAACAGTCTGAACCAGGACGCGAAACCCAAAGCAAATGCCAGATCATGGTAATTGTCGAGCGATCGCGCAAGTTCGATACATTGCTCACTGTAAACCTCGGCCTGATCAGAATCCCCCATCAACCACAGAATCCAGGACAGCGCCGAAAGTGCGTCGACCATCGGGTTCTCTGACGGCGCAATCTGATAGGCCAAACCGGTTTCCATGTCGCTTTGCTCAACAAAGCGCCTGACCGGTTCCAGGGCATCGGCGAGGTCTCCGCTCCACAAGTTGGTAGTTCCAACGAGGTAGTTACCCGTCAGGGTCAGTTCTTCCATCTCGCTCGATTTCGAAAGTTCCACGAACTGGTTGGCCAGCGCCTTCGCTTCATCAAGCTCAATCTTGACGATGTAATAGGAAACAAGGCCCCAGAGCACCGGAAACAACAGCTCGACATTCTCGAGCGTTTGACAGATTTCGCGCGCTCGGTTGAAGGTATCTGAAACCTCTTTGGCGGCATATCCGCGACTTGCAATCAAGGGGTCCGCCAGTTCCAGCAATAGCAGAAGCTCGCTTTCATCCTGTTCAGGGGAAACAGGCATTCGCCTCAACTGTTCCAGAGCGTTTGAAAAATATGCGCTGGCTTCGACAAATGCCGAAACCCCCATCGCTCGGCTGCCCGCAGCCTGCCAATAGTCACTGGCCTTGGCAAACGCGTGCGCTTCGGTGAAGTGATGGGCCAAAATCTCCGGGGCCTCGGCAGCAAGCTCCTCTTCGAGAGCCAGTCCAATTTTGGCGTGAATCTCTATACGCTGGTTGCGCAACAAAGAGGAATACGCCGCCTGCTGCACCAAAGCGTGCTTGAACTTGAATGTGCCTTTGGTCTCATCAAGCTCTTCGATCAGCCCGGATAACGTAAGTTCGTCCAGCTTCGGTGTGAGCACCTCATCTGGCATCTCGGTCAAAATCGATAGATGCCTGCGCGAGAAGGTCCGGCCAAAACATGCGGCCCGCTGAGCAAGGTTCCTGACATCGCCCAGCTGGTCCAGACGCTCCAGCAACAGGTCATGAATTGTTGTGGGGATATCGGGTACATTCCGCGTCGACCGACCGTTCTGAGAGCCGTCAGAATCTTGAGAAGCTGACAGCAACATCTGGGTAAGCTCTTCGACGAAAAGCGGAACACCGTCGGTCTTGTTCAGCACATAGTTGACCTGCTGCTGCGGCAGCGCGTTATCGTCAATCAGACCGTAGACCAGTTCCCGGATCTGCGTCTGGTTCAACCGCCCCACTTTGATGCTGGTCACAGCGCGACTGTCCTGCCATACCGCCTTGAAGCCCGGTCGATGCGTAATCGCAATCAGGATCCTCACGTCTTTGAGCCAGCTCGCAATCGCGTTGAGCATCTCCAGCGACGTCGGATCAATCCAGTGCGCATCCTCAAAAATGACGGCCATCGGCCGCATGGCGGACCGAGATTGCAGGACATTGAGCGCCGCATCCATCATTTGCCTCTTGCGTTGCGCAAGGCTCAACTGAGGCTGGCTGTCTCTCTCATCAATCGGGACAGACAACATCGGCGCCATTAGTCGCGCAAACTGGCCCTCGCTATCCGCAAACCGGGAACACAGATGAGCCAGGCTGGCAAAATCCAATGCAGAGCGGTATTCGCCATCCGCATCAATCGAATGCCGGATCAGGTCGACCAGCGGATAAAGAGCTGTGTTAGTGCGAAACGGTGAACATTGCATACGAATTGGCTGATGCCCTTCGGACATCAAACGATCTTCGAACGCTTCGCAAAGGCGGGACTTACCAATCCCGGCCTCTCCGTCCAACAGCACGATCTGCCCACAGCCCTTCCGTGTGTTATCCCAACAAGAAAGCAGGACATCGAGCTCTTCCTGACGCCCGACCAAGGGCGCACGCCGTCGCGTTTGCATCGCGCCGAAGCGGCTGGCAACGCTGCGTTCGCGTATGACACGCCAAATCGCGACCGGTTCTTCAATTCCTTTGAGTGTACGCTCACCGAGCTGCTCGTAGACAAACAATTCGCCCAGCAGATCACGCGTTTCTGATGCCACTATGACCTGGTTGGGCTCCGCTACCGCTTGCAGCCGTGCCGCCAAATTCGGTGTCTCGCCAACGACCGCAGTTTGCTCGGCCACGCCTTCTCCGATGATGTCTCCGACGACAACCGGCCCGGTTGCCAGACCAATACGCACAGACAGATCGATATCAAAGCGGCGACGCACACTGGCATTCAACTCTCGGACTGAACGAACTACTTCCAAACCCGCGCGCACTGCGCGTTCTGCACCGTACTCATGCGCAATCGGGTATCCAAAGTAGATCAGGACGCCGTCACCCATGTAATTTGCAATGAAGCCGTCATATTTCCGAACGGCTTCGCGGCAACTTTTCTGGTAAGCGCGAATAACCTCGCGAAGGTCCTCAGGGTCCAGCCGGGTTGACAATGCAACAGACCCAACCAAATCGCAGAACATGACAGTTAACTGCCTCCGTTCAGCGGCTGATGCGTTGCGAACAACCATATCGTTAACGCCGCCGATACCGGCATTCAAATTCGCGATAGCTTTTAGAATGATCTTTCGATCACCAAGCCGCTGAATCCCGAGCTCTTTGAGATCGTCATTGGTCAGCTCGGGCAATAATTTGATGTCGACGCCTTGTTCGCGGAAGACAGCGGCATACTCCTCTAAGCCGAGCCGTCCCAACCACGCTTCAACTTCAGGCATTATCCCCTCCGCGTTCGGATCGAATTCTCTTTGAGCGTATGTGTTTCGCTCTATCCAAGCCGCATCATTAAGAATAGTTCAGAAAGAGGTTTGTCGCAACTTTTGGTCCTACGAGTTTCGTGGGGGTCGGTTGTAGGCGCCGCCGTTGATTTCGGGAACCAGATTCCGATGCAGCAGCAGATTGTCCGGATCAGTCATGCGGGCCGCTTCCCGCATCTTGGCGACATCCGTTTTTGTCAACGTATGGAGCAGACCTTCCTTTGGCATGCTTCCATAGGGGTAAGTGCGCACATTGTATCTGCGCAGGATCGCCCAAACGTCTTCCGCCTGCTTTAGCATACTATCAGTTTCTTCACGCGGACAGCGAAGCAACATATCAATGCCCATGACCCAGGGCGCGTCATCATCCAGTTTTGCCCATATCTGGTTCTGGCTCGACATCGATGCCAGCATCGAGAAATAGGAATTGCTGATGTACACGGGTCGGCTTGACCTGGCATATTCTCCAAGCTCTGCGAGCGCCGGGGCTGCATCGGCCTCTTGCAGCACGAAACCCAGAGGCAGCAGCATGTGTCTGGTGTTTGCGGTACGGTCAGCTTCAAGCATCCGAGTCTTGTCCCAACCCCCAATCGAGGCCGAAAATCCAATAGGGCTCTCAATATCCAGAGTTTCAATCTGGTAGCCCGACACCTTCTGTTCGGCCATGATCTCTTGCCAGCGCTGCCGAGCATACTCCACGTCGCTGGCGGTTTTCGCTTCTATCGTGGAATGCACCTGCATCATGGGCTCGGCGGCAGACCAGTCGATATACCCTTCAAGGCATAAGACTTCACTATAGTCGCGTAGGCGCCGCGCGATGCTGTATGAATGCCGCGCCGGAATGCCCCCGACGATCATCTTCACACGGCGAGGCAACAGAGGCTCAACGGCTATTGTAGCATCCAGAACAAACCCAAGCATCCCCTGACAAGCGAGCGCGGTTTTGTAGAGCAGCGTACTCTCGACCGGGCTGCATCGCCAGGTTTTGCCATCCGTTCCCAGTAGGGTGAAATCGCGGACATGGCTTACAAGAAATCCCCGCCGATAACTTCGGCCGCTCAGTCCGCCAATCGACAGCGTTCCACCGATTGTGGCGTTTCCCGCAGAAGTGAGAACAGGCAGCCGGTGCCCTATCCTGGTCAGGTAATCCTGTACACCCCAAAGCTTCATGCCAGAGGCGACTTCGACACAATTGTCGTCTATGAAACGTGGCCGCCGCCCATCGTGCAGACGCCCCAAGTCCACGACCATGTGATCCGCCGCCAAAGATTGTCCAAGAAATGAATACGCGCCGCCGCGCGTAACAAGCTTCAGGTTGCGGGCAGATGCGTATTCCAGACAGACCTGAAGCTCGTCAATGCTTGTGGGGATTGCGACCGCAGCCGGAATGCAGGTCCGGATTTTTCCATAATCGGTTGTATACGGCGCGATATCGTCGGCCGAGGTGAGAATGCAGGATGAAGCTCGGCTTCGATTAGGTCCGACCATCATACGCTACCAATGCCATACATCCGGCGATCAGAAACTGAATCTGCGCGCGCTTCAGGCCACGCGGGAACACTCAAGGCGCCCAACCCCAGACCCACCAATCTGAGCGCAAAGTCTTTGATGCAGGGATTCTGCGCGTCGAACACGTTGACCCTGAGACCAAAAGATTGCGCTCGCACTGGCCGCCCTCCTCTCATCATGATCGCGCCGGGATTACGTCGCTTACTGAGCTTCCCAGTGCGCTGCTGATGCCACTATGACACTTCTGTACCCATCAACCAACAATCCTTGCAGGCTTGCACTACCCGGTGTCTGAATCGGCGAAATCAGCACATTTGTTGCAAAAATCCTCTTTTAGCGGTATGTTCCCCGCATAATCTGACAAGTATTTTCCAGGGGTAACAGGCCAATGTCGGCAACAGATGCGAAACAGTTTATTGAGCGGCTGAACACGGATCATCAGCTTCGTGAAGAATTAGCAAAGGCAATCCGCGGCGGCGCGGCGGCAAAAGTTTCGGACCTCGGAAAGACGTGTGGTCTTGATTTTACCGGCCCGGAAATCGTCAAGGCATATGCCGATCTGCTTAATCAAAAAGGGCTGCCCAAGGATGATATTGACCTCGGCGATCCCGCTCAGGCCGCATATTCCGCCGAACCAGAAGCCTCGTATTCCAGACATCCAGCATACGCCGCTGGCCCCGACAGCAGCCCGCATTACGCGGCTTCGTCTGCGGCTCAATATGCAGATGAAGCATCAACTCATTACGCTGACGCTCCGGCCAAAGGCACGGCGTGAGAGCAAGTTGCCAATTGCCCCTTATCGGCAGTAGCAACGCATGGCGGTGCATGGAAACGATATGACTTTGCCCGAAAGGTTCGATCTTTCAGAGGCGCTGTCATTACAGCTTTCCCATCTTTCCGACAGTCTTTCCACCCCGCACGCCAGATCCAACCTGCTGCGTCTCTCGAAACATCTGCCGCCTTTTCCGCGTGTGCTTCTTGAATGTCGATTGGCCGAAGCAGCACAAGTCGACCTTTCAATCGGCATCACCGACTCGGACGTCGACAAAGGTCTGCTTCCAAAATACTTCACGTCTGACGGGTCCGAACGATGGGATCGTTTCTGCAGCTTCGTCGATTGGTGGTCCGAAGAAAATCTCTCTGAGTCCAACACAAAATCGGCATGGCTTGAGTTTGACCTGGACGGCGAGACCGACGTGTTGCCGCTGCCATCCGTTTTCCTTCATCTCAAAGATTCGCCGATACAACCCTGTACGGCAGAAAGTACCGGAGCAGCGCGCGCGCTTGAGCGATTGAAGCCCGGCTCAGCCGAACCCTTAGATCATTGGCTTCAGACACTTCCACCTCAGGCCACGCCCAACTATGTCGGCGTGATGCTATCAAGGCCGCAGAGCGCCCTGAGGCTCAATGTAGCCGGGCTGAGTTCGGATAGCGCTTGGGATTGGGTTGCTCAATATGGAACCCTGCGACCCGAGTGCCGTGCTCTGTTCGAGCAGGCATACAATTTGGGGGGCAACACGGTCCTTGCGGTCGATATCGATGATGCCGTCGGATCGAGGATCGGCCTCGAATGCCGTCCGGAAAACGCGGCGGCCTCGCAAGCTATTTTTAACATGCTGTCCACAAAGGAGCTCTGCACTGAGCAGGCTTACCAATCCTTGCGCAATTGGCCCGGCAAGCTCAGTGTTTTCGATAATGACGAAAACTGGCCTCTGCATCTGGTGATTGAAGCAATGCTCAGAAAAAGCGGCGGCATCAGCGTCCTGTTACGTCGTATCAATCACATCAAGCTCGTCTTCGAAGAAGGAGAGCTGACGGACGCAAAAATATATCTGGCCTTCGAACATGTCGTACATTCGGGTGAAAGCGCGCAATCCTGCGACGCCTAGACCCCGGGCTTTAGAAATAGAGGCGTCGATGGAAGAGAGTGGCGCGTCTCAATCTTCATGCTGAGCACCATGCTTATTCTGACGAAACGGTTTGTGCTTTCCCCTGCTATCGATAATAACTTAGCCCCGACAGGAATCACGGGTAATTTATCGATAAAATGACACCTACCATCAGACCTTGGACCTCAGAGGCCGCGCAATCCCTGCATGATCTGCCATTAATGGACCTGCTGTTTCGCGCTCAGGTGACGCATCGGGAGAACTTTGATCCCAACAAGATCCAGACGTCAAAGCTGCTATCCATCAAAACCGGCGGCTGCGCCGAGGATTGCGCCTATTGCTCGCAATCGGCGCGAAATGGCGCGAAACTGTCTGCATCGAAGCTGATCGAAGTTCAGCGCGTTCTGCACGAGGCGCGCAAAGCCCGGGACGGCGGCGCAACCCGTTTCTGTATGGGTGCTGCGTGGCGGGAGCCGAAAGACCGGGACATGGATGCGCTGGTGGCGATGGTCGAAGGTGTCCGCGATCTTGGCATGGAAACCTGCATGACCCTTGGTATGCTGGACGATAATCAGATTTTCCGACTGCGCGATGCCGGGCTGGACTATTACAATCACAACATCGACACGTCCGAGCGGTACTATTCCGAGGTCATCACCACCCGCAATTTCGCCGACAGGATCGATACCCTGGATCGCGTGCAAGAAGCGGGAATCAAGGTGTGTTCCGGCGGCATTCTTGGAATGGGCGAAGCGGTACAGGATCGGATCGATATGCTGGTTACTCTGGCCAACATGGACCCCGCACCCGAATCCGTTCCGATCAACATGCTGATACCGCAGGAAAATACACCTTTGGCGGATGCACAGCCGATCGATCCGATCGAGTTTGTCCGGGTGATCGCCACGGCGCGGATCATGATGCCACGATCCTATGTACGGCTGTCTGCTGGACGCAGTGACATGAGTGATGCCGTTCAGGCGATGTGTTTTCTCGCCGGGGCAAACTCGATCTTTGTCGGTGAGACCCTTCTCACGTCAGAGAACCCGGGTGAGGATGTCGACGCGGCACTGTTCACCAAACTGGGCCTTCAGGCGGAAGCTGCCGAAGATCAGGCCCGTTGCGAAGTCGCTGAATGAAAGGGCTGGACCGCCTGGCCTTGGTGCTTGAGGCGCTGGACAAGCGCCACCGGCGGCGTGCCCTTTTGCAACCTGCAGGTCTTGACTTTGCCTCGAACGACTATCTGGGTTTGGCCGGTTCGCAGGCTCTGCAACGGGCCGGGCGTATCGCGCTGGATAATGGGGTGCCGCTGGGATCAGGCGGCTCACGCCTTTTGCGCGGGAACCACGCGGAACATGAAGCGCTGGAACGAGAGGCAGCCGAATTCTTTGGTGCTGAGGCGGCATTGTTCATGGGCGGCGGGTTTCAGGCCAATCAGGCGATATTCTCGACTCTCCCTGCTGCCAAAGATCTTGTCCTGCATGACGAATTGATCCACGCCAGCGCACATGACGGGATGCGCGCCGGTCGGGCCGAGGCCCGGCAGTTTGCCCACAACGATGTGAACCATGCCCGCGAGATCATTGCGGACTGGCGGGCCGCGGGCGGAGCAGGGCAAATCTGGATCGCGGTCGAAAGCGTCTATTCCATGGAAGGTGATCTAGCACCATTGCCGGACCTGTCGGCACTGGCCATTGAATTTGACGCAGTGCTCGTGGTGGATGAAGCCCACGCGACCGGTGTATTCGGATCGCAAGGGCGCGGATTGGCCCATGATCTGCAGGCAGAGGTGCTGACGCTGCACACTTGCAGCAAAGGGATTGGCGTGTCCGGCGGCTTGGTATGTGGACCGAAGGTGATGATCGATACTCTTATCAATCGCGCACGTCCCTTCATATTCGCGACAGCCCCTTCTCCGTTTACCGCCGCTCTAGTGCGTGCTGCGCTGCAGGTTCTGCAAAAAGACGGCAATCTGGTCGCCTCCGCCGAAGCTCGTATCCGCCACGCGCATGACGCCGCGCAGCGCATCGGGTTGCCGCAATCTGTACTCAATAGTCAGATCATACCTGTGCTGCTGGGCGATGAGGCCCGGGCGATGGCCTTGGCAAATACGTTGCAGGAACAGGGTTTCGATGTGCGGGGCATCCGTCCCCCGACGGTTCCGCGCGGTACGTCGCGGCTGCGCATCTCGATCACGGGAAATGTCAGCCATGCGAATATCAACGCTTTGTTTGATGCAATCGCGCAATATCAAAGGATCGCAGCATGAGCGCTTTGGTCGTGACGGGCACAGATACCGGTGTTGGCAAGACGGTCTTTTCCGCAGGTTTGACCCGAGCGCTTGGGGCCCGTTATTGGAAGCCCGTGCAATCCGGGCTCGAGGATGTTTCGGATACGGAAATGGTCAGGTCCTTGTCCGGCGCAGACGCTCTGCCCGAGGTTTATAGGCTTGAAAAACCGGCATCACCGCATTTGTCGGCCGAACATGCGGGCGTTGAAATCCGGCTGGATCAACTGGCGCTGCCTGACATTGATGGCCCGCTGATTGTTGAAGGGGCTGGCGGGGTTATGGTGCCGCTGAATCGCAAGCACCTGTTTCTTGACCTCTTTGTTCAATGGAACGCGCCCGTCATTCTGGTGGCGCGCACCGCACTTGGGACGATTAATCATACACTCCTGTCGTTGCGGGCTCTTCGGAATGCCGGGTGTCAGGTCATAGGTGTTGCCTTCATTGGCGAAGCGGAACCGGATGTGGAGCAAACAATCGAAGAAATGGGTCAGGTTCAGCATCTGGGCCGGTTGCCTCATCTCGATAACCTGTCTCAGGCGACCCTGTCCGAAGCGTTCACAGCAATCGACATCGATACGATCCGGAGGTTTCTGTGACGCCTCTGGAATTTGATGCACGACATCTGTGGCACCCGTATACCAATGTGCTGGATCCGGGACCGATGCATCTGATCACCCAGTCCGAAGGGGTGTGGCTGACCTGCGATGACGGGGTCAGGATGATCGATGCCATGTCATCATGGTGGTGTGCCGCCCACGGTCATCGTCATCCAGCCATCATCGGCGCCATGCAGTCCCAGCTTTCGCAAATGCCCCACGTTATGTTCGGCGGGCTGACACATGACCCTGCGATTGAACTGGGCCGCAGTCTTGTCGATGTCCTGCCCAACGGGCTTGACCGGATATTCTATTGCGACAGTGGCTCGGTTTCGGTCGAGGTGGCGCTGAAAATGGCCGTGCAATATCAGATGGCCATGGGTCGTTCAGACAGGACCGAGTTCGCCACCATTCGCGGTGGCTATCACGGTGACACATGGAAGGCCATGAGCGTATGCGATCCCGTAACCGGTATGCACGGGTTTTTCGGCCGGGCACTGTCGATACAGCATTTCCTGCCACGCCCATCGATTGCGTTTGATCAAGAGTGGACGGATGACCCCGGCCTGAACGGGCTTGGCGCGCTCGAAACATTGTTGAAAGCCAAAGGCGATCGGATTGCTGCCCTGATCCTGGAGCCCGTGGTTCAAGGGGCGGGCGGTATGTATTTCTATCATCCCGCCTGGCTGTCCGGCGCGCACGCGCTGTGTGATGCACATGGGGTTTTGCTGATCCTTGATGAGATTGCCACCGGCTTTGGGCGGACCGGGGAACTGTTCGCAATGCACCACGCTTGTGTCGTGCCGGACATCGTCTGCTTAGGCAAAGCGCTGACGGGCGGTCATATCTCGCTGGCTGCTACCGTTGCCTCGGAACCCGTGGCGTCCGGTATTGGCAACAGCGAAGCAGGTGTCATGATGCACGGGCCGACCTACATGGCCAATCCACTGGCCTGTGCTGCTGCCATCGCGAGCCTCGAACAGCTTGTGCAGCGCGACTGGCGCGCCGAGGTCAATGGAATTGCCCGCCAGATGGAACAGGAGCTGGCACCGGCACGAAAGCTTCCCGGCGTTGCGGGTGTCCGGGTCTTGGGGGCTATTGGCGTGATTGAAATGAAACATCGCGTCGACCCTGCGATTGCGCATCGACAAGCGCCGGAAACCGGTGTTTGGCTGCGCCCCTTCGCCCACAACATCTATTGTATGCCGCCCTATATCATCTCACCGGATGAGCTCAGCCGCGTAACGGCAGCAATGGTTTCGCTGGCCGGGGACATGTGATGAGGCCTCAGTGGCTATCTCACGCAGACTCCGCGTCACTCACCCTTGTCTTCGGTGGCTGGGCGGTGGGAGCAGCGGCTTTTGCCGGGCTTTCGGGTGATGGTGCCGTCCTGTTGGTCGAAGACTACACCCGGCTGGATGATCCCCTTCCTGAATTGGCGCAATATGACCGGGTCGATCTGGTCGCCTTTTCCTTCGGTGTGGCCTCTGCTGCGCACTGGATGGCGACGACCGGATTTGTGCCCGCGCGAAGCATTGCCATAAGCGGCACTTTGCTGCCAGCGGATGCGGATAAAGGGATCGCGCCGGATCTGATCCGGGCCACCGCAGACAATCTGACCGGGGAAAGCTTTGCCAAGTTCTGTCGGCGCGCGGGTCTGAAAGCGCCCGCACCTGCGATTGATATTCCAGCCGCCCGCGCCGAACTGCACGCGATAATCGAGCGCGGGCCAGCACCGGACACCCGGTTTGATCGTATCTGGATACCAAAGCGCGACCGGGTCATTCCGACCCAGACGCAAGAGCTGGCATGGGCAGCGCAATCTGAGGCGGTTCGTTACGCGCCGGGCCTGCATATCCCGTTCAACCCGGGTCAGACATGGGCGGAGTGGATGCAATGACACCTCAATGCGTCGCGCGCGTTCAGCGCAGTTTCAGCCGCAGCTTCGCAAGCTATCACGACGCAGCCGGCCAGCAGGCGCAAATCGCCGGACAACTGGTTCAGGATCTGTGCGACAGCGGTGCACCTCGGCACTTTGCTTCCGCGTTGGAGCTGGGATGCGGCACTGGCCATCTGACGCAGCGGTTGTGCGCTGAATTCAACTTCGGGTCGCTGACGCTCAATGACCTGTCACCTGAAGCCCGGCACACAGCGGAAGCCGCAGAGGCCACGTTTCTGTGCGGGGATGCCGAGAGCGTTAAGTGGCCGAACCAGCCCGGGCTGATTGCGTCCTCATCGATGATCCAATGGCTGCCCGATCCTGCCAGTTTCTTGCGCAAGGCGGCAATGGCACTTGCTCCAAACGGATGGCTGGCGGTGTCCGGTTTTGGCCCCCGACAGTACCGCGAACTGGTGCAGCTTGGGTCGTCTGCCAAGGCGCCGGGACTGTGCTCGGCACACGAACTGGCCTCTGCCGTGGAGCATGAACTGGAAATAATGACAAAAGGTGAAACCGTGCGACAAGCCCGGTTTTCATCCGCCCGTGACGTTCTGGAGCATCTGCGCCGAACGGGTGTGAATGGACGCGCGCAGAGAAGCTGGACCAAATCTCGCCTGGTGCAATTCACGGACGACTATTCACGGCATTTTGGGGATCAGTTTGGTCTGCCGCTGACCTATCACGCAGTCTGGATCATCGCCCGAAAGAGCGCCTGATCCTCAAGACAACCGCGTCAGATGACGCTGCAAGATTGCCCGCGAGCGGTCCGCGTCCCGCTCCTTGATCGCCACCAAAATAGCCGCGTGATCCGGATCGTCACGCCGTCGCCATTTGGCAGTGCGATGCATGTTGAAATGCCACGAATACAGCAACTGCAGATTACCAATTTCGGCAATCAGCCGTGGCATCCTGCAACCCGATATGATCGCCATGTGAAAGCACCGGTTGGCCTCTTCCCACTCATGAGATGTATCGGCAGCGTTACACCTTTCGTGAAGCCTTTCTACCTCGGTGATCTGCATTGGCGTCAAATTGGGAACCGATTTGTTCAGAGCGACCGGTTCGAGCGCGCATCGCATAGTGCGCAGCTCTTCGACCATATCATAATCCATTGGGGCCACGCACATGCCGCGGCGCGGCAGACTGATTGCCAACCCCTTTGCCGCAAGGTTGAGCAATGCCTCGCGCACAGTCACCTGGCTTACTCCGAACGTGCGGGCAATCAAGTCCTGGCGCAGTTTTTCACCGGGCCGAAAGTCGCCCCGGACAATTCGAGAGGACAATTTTTCCGCTAAATCATGCGACTTCTTGATTTGTTGTTGCGCCACCTGTCTCACCTCAACTTTGCGACCGGCAGGTCGCAGGAAACGCATACAATTACATGTCTTGTAGAACAACAGGTTAACTCTAACCGGACATGAAGGTAGAGTGCTCATGCTGGCCTCAACGTTCCACGGTAGATTTACAGCCGTTGGAAGCGATCTTACGAAAAAGACATCTTTGCCGACATGCTCATTGATTTATGTCCAGCCCACGCGCGATTCACGACAGCCCGTCACCATCTCTAGTGGATTGAGACGCCACCATTTCGTTGGACAAAGCAACAAGGCTGATTTAGCGATCAGCCTGGGATAAAACCGGAGTTAGAGATGAGCTTCACAATCGTCGAAGACGCCAATGCGATTTTGCTGCCGGCCTTTGCATCAACTGAACTGAGTGATGCGACCCGGAAATTTCTGGACCAGGGCGGTGTGTCAATCCTGCTGGGTGAAACACGCGAGGAATATGTCGCGCGACGTGTCAGCGATGAACGGCGCGCGACGGAAACTCCGGACACCTTTTTGCGGGTAACGTCCGAGGCAAAATCGCGCGCGGGCTCTCTGCTTGTCTGCGTCGATCAGGAAATCGGCGGCACATGCCGCTTGCACAATCTTGTTCGACAGTTTCCGGCTGTCGCTGATATCCCGCAGACACCCGATGAAGAGATCGAGGAAATCGCCTATCAAGTGGCGCAGGCTGCTGTTTCCATGGGCGTCAATTGCTTTCTCGCCCCGGTTCTGGACCTGCTGACCGGCGCCAACCCATGGCTGGCAGGTCGGACCTTTTCGACGAATCCCAAGGTGGTTGGCCGGGTATCCGCCGCCTATGTCCGCGGTGTTCAGCGCGGTGGCGTAGCGGCCACCGCCAAGCACTTCCCCGGATTCCACAATATCGAACTGGACCCGGCCATCGAGGAAGACGCAATCAACCGTGAACCAGCGGACAGTTTCGAGGCCGGCTTCGGACCGTTCCGCGATGTCATCGCCGCCGATGTCGGGATGATCATGGTAGGACCTGCGATCACCTCGGCCTTTGACCCCAAGGTTGCCGCGCTGCGCTCGAAGCCAGTAGTCGATATGCTGAAATCCAGGCTTGGATATAACGGCCTCATCATGGCCGACGATCTGGACAGCAAGGCGACCATGCGTGGCGACAGCGTCCCACAGGTGGCGATCGATGCCGTCAATGCCGGCTGTGATTTCCTGCTGCTTGCCGATATCGGGGATCAATTGCAAACCGTCACGACCGCGCTGGTGGATGCGGCGGACCGGGGTGCTATCTCACGCGAAGCGCTGGCCCAGTCCGCGGCCAAAGTCCGGGCCCTGGCCGTGGAATATGACACAGGCCTCTGAACCGACGCCGGGGATTTGCCAAAAACCAGCAAACGGATTTCGCACGCGCATAGTAGAGACGGACGATACCCCATAGCGCATGCTATCTCACTTTCAGGGCAATGCCTTGTCGAGCCGTGGATAACAGATCTAACAACCTGCGCGAAAGACTCATTTGCGGCTTAAAATCACTCGGATCTGCGTCAGCGATTTTGAACGGTATTGAAGTCACCACTATGATCCGCAAGAAGCAATTCGTCGGCACGATGACTTCCGGATCTCGACTTTTTGCCGACCTCGCAGGATAGGTGCGTCTATGCACGGGCTTTTTCTGGCTCGAAAAAGTTGCGACACATCATCGGCATGACCTTGGTCTGCAAGAAGAGCCTATTAAATGGTTGTAAATAGGTAACGTCGTATGGCGGTTCTTCAATTTTGGGTCGCGGAATAGACGATGCCAGGATAGCCGGCACCGTGACGAGTCGATAGGTTCGGCCGCTGACGACTTTCTGATATCCTGCCAGCAGTTGTGCAGCGTCTTCCTTGATGTCGGGGTGCACAAAGACCCCGTTTTCCACGATCAGTTCATCATCCAGCCAGATGCTGGCCTTGGTCGAGATGCCGTCGAAATGCGAGCTGGCGGGCTGACCATCTGGCGGCATGTCCAGAACCGAAGTGTGGCCAAAGCCGAAATCGACCCCGCCCCAGATACATTCGTCCTTCGCCTCGCGCCGCCACGCCGACAAATGGTTCGGCCGCATATCATACCGCCGTGCTTCGTCGCTCACCGTCGCGCCATCTACAAACGTTTCCGCGACAATCCATGCCTTCAGATCACGAGGCCAGCGTCGATGGCCCCGCCGTCCGACCAGTACATCAAATTCATTGAGAAACGACGTTGAGTGCTCCATTGAGAAACTCCCTGAAAACTATCACTCAGGCTGGAGTCTCAAATCACAAACCAAAACAGAAGGCGGGGCCAAAGCTCCGCCTACAGATAGGCCGCATCAATCACTATCAATTTCTTTCCGCCGTGCTCGGTGGCGAGTCCCGCCATCATCGGTGCGGTAAAGCCTTTCTCGCTTCAGTGCTTCCACCAGTTGTAGAGCGTCCTGTACGGCTGGCAGATCTCAAGGGCATCTCGTCAGCACAACCCATTACGGTTAAAGAAAATAACACCGCTAAACACCCGCTTGTCATCAAGCCGAGACTTAATATGAAACTTAGGGAGGAAAGGGGTAAGCCTAGCCATTTGATTATCCGCCAACCAATAAAGGTCGCTCATGCCATCACTCTGTTCCGGGAGCAGAGAATCACTCAGCACAGCAAAAATCGATGTATACTGAGCCTAGTCACTCACGTGTTCTTTTGTCTTTAATTCGGGAACAACATTAACTGAACGTGAACAATGTATTCTCAATGTGTTCAACCGGGTTGGGGCATAGTGCTTTTGTTGGATCGAACGAATGATCATCCGTTTGATTGCAAACAAGGGGAAAAGCATGATGAAGTCTGCCTTTATGACTGAAGACTCCAGCACTACAGCTGTGATGCAAACCTCTGGCGGAATCGCCGGCGAACGTTTGTTTTCCACGGCCAAATCGAGCACCGGTCGCTTCCCTCCTATCGAAAATACACTGTCTGAGATCATCAAAAACGAGCGACTCTCTGAGGCACACAATAACGTCTGAAGGTAGTTCAGCAGACCCCCACACAATTCCCGGTATTTGTCCTGGATATTGGAATTGAAAACTGAATCCCGCTCCATCCTGGGGCGGGATTTCTGTTTTGTCCGATGTCGGAATGGGATCAAAGCACCGAGTCGGATCAGCCGGGTGTCGAAATAAGATGGGCCAGCCAATCTGCTCTCAATAAAGCAATTGGCTGGCCCGGTTTACAGTACTTCCGTGAGCACTCAGTACTGTACGGAATTAACCTGACGTATCGGTGTCCTCTGGTGACAAGCCCAGGAGCGATTTGACCTCAGCCTCGACAGCATCCGTGACGGGCTTGTTCGCGGCAGCTTCCAGTGCCTCCCGCTCGGTCAGTTCCTGTTGTTCAACACGCTCGGCCAGCTCCTGCGTTTCATCCACAGTTTCCTGGTAGTCCAGGGCTGCCTGCCGTTCATCGGTCAAATCCTGCGCATCCTGGACCGAGTTTTCGAGGTCCGTGCGGGCTTCATCAAGCTGTTCCTCGATCTCGGGATCGGCTCCACCGGCATCTTCCAGTTCCTGTTCAAGCTCTTCGACGCGTTCCTGGTTGCTCTGAACATCATCGAGTGTTGCTGCCAGATCATCCTCGATCTCAGCAACAGACCGTTCCGGAGGCTCCAGACCTTCGAGTTCCGCCAGCTGTTCTGCAAGTTCCTCGCGTAGGGCATCCCCTTCGAGCACCGTATCGCGATAGGCGGCAATCCGGCCGACGCGTGAATTGGGGGCGGCATTGGCCAGCGCGGTTGCGCTTGCGTTGGCCGCATTCAGAGCGCCCAGTTCAGATGGATGGGCGCCAAGCAGATCAGCTATCCGGTCGCCCTTTTTATGGTTGGATGGATGAACAGAATCCTCAACAACCGCAGTCTTCGATGGCGCTTTGTAAGTTTTGGTCTTTTGTTTGCTAACCTTTGTGGTGGTGCTTTTCTTGGTAGATGCAGTCGTTCCGGATTTGTTTTTACCGCGGAACAGGTCCTTCAGTGAGAAGCCACCGCCCTTTTTCGACCCGGCCCGCTCGGATTTGGACTTGCCACTGCGAGAGGTCGATTTTCCAGCCTTCGAACCGCTACGGCCTTTGTCGACACCTTTGCCGCCGCCATTGCCCGAGGCACCTTTTCCGCCGCCGTCTCCACCTTTGCCGTTTCCGCCACCGTTTCCGCCGCCGTTTCCTTTTCCTTCCTTCGCATGAGCAAAGTCAGGTGCCGCGACTGTCGCGATAACTGCAGCGGATCCCAGCAGGGCAATCGCAAGTGTTGAGGCCTTCAGCAGCCCATAAGTGGTTCTTTTCATAACTAGCTCCTTCAGCGCGCAGCTATGCGGTTTCCAGTACATTCGACAGACGCACTTTGCTTTGCGCGCCTGAAGCGTGCGCGAATCGCGGTCTGTTTTGACCATTTAACTTGAGGTCTCTTGAACGCAGCGCTAACTGCCTGTTCATCATCGGTTCACGTCCCGCACAGTAATGTTGCGCGAGATGTATGAGGTTTGAATGCGTTTGAAGGTGTTCGTGTTGGTTGCAGGTTTGCTGACTGCGTTCTCCGGTGGAGAGGCAGCCGCAAACGCGCGCGAACTCAAGCAAGGCGAGCTTCGCAACGCGACCCTTTCCGGAAACGCCATCCGGCTTACGCGTGTAATAAAAGGTGTGCAGAATGCCTATGGCGGCACCCCGATCGATGCGCGCGCTTTTCAGGCCGACGGGATCTATTATCGCATTTTGGTCAAAAAGCCCGGCGGAAAGATCGTCAGTGTCATCGTGAATGCGAAAACGGGCGCAGTTGTCTCCAACAGGTCCAGTATCGGGCGTCAGATATCGGAAGCCGCGCAATCCAGTTCGGCCAAAGCCAAAAGTGATCGTAAGAGCAATAGCGGCAAAGTCTCGGCGAACCGCGGAAACAGCGGAAACAAAGGTGGTAATAGCGGCGGCGGTAACAGTGGTGGTGGCGGCAATAGCGGCGGCGGCAATAGCGGTGGTGGCAACAGCGGTGGCGGCAACAGTGGCGGCGGCAATAGCGGTGGTGGCAACAGTGGTGGCGGCAACAGTGGCGGAGGCGGCAACAGCGGCGGTAATTCCGGTGGGAACGGAAAAGGCAACGGTAAAAATTAGGGCTTAAATCGACAGCGTTGTGCCTGTAGTTTCCGATTATGAGAGTACTTCTTGCCGAAGATGAACCGCAGCTCAGTGAGCAAATCAAAAAACTGCTGACCGCAGAAGGTCGCGTTGTTGATGTGGCCGCCAATGGAACGGACGCCCTTCATCTGGGTGCAACCGAGCCCTACGACATGATCATCCTCGACATTGGCTTGCCCGAACGTGATGGCATTTCTGTCTTGCGTGAATGGCGCAGTTCGGGGCTCAAAACACCAGTCCTGATCCTGACAGCCCGGGACGGATGGAGCGAGCGCGTTGATGGGCTTGATGCCGGCGCGGATGATTACATGACAAAGCCGTTTCACATGCCGGAATTGGCTGCGCGCGTCCGGGCGATCCTGCGCAGACAAAGCGGTCAGTTGAACCCTGTGATCGAAATGGGAAAGGTCTCTCTGGATACGCGGAACGGTCGTGTCAGCGTGGGCGGAATTCCGGTAGACCTGACGGCACAGGAAATTGCCGTCCTGACCTACCTCGCGCATAATATCGGGCGCATGGTGTCGCGCACTGAGTTGTCAGAACATATCTATGAATATGACGGTGACAGGGACTCGAACACCATTGCTGTCTTCATAACCCGGTTACGCAAGAAACTTGGCCCGGATCTCATCACAACGATCAGAGGGCGCGGCTATATGATCGATACAACCTGATGCTGTCGCTGCGCCAACGTGCCTTACTTGGCGGGCTGGCGTCCGCCGCGCTGTCGGTTGGTGTCGGAACATTGGTTGTGTTTTCGTACATCAACACCCGTGTTCTGGAGCAGTTTGACCAGACACTGCGCGACAGGCACACCCAACTTGTTGTCGGGTTGAGTGCGACTACGGATGACCCAGAGGCTCTGCATGGTCTCATGTTCGACCCGGCCTATGGAACACCGTTTTCGGGCAGATACTGGCAAGTGACAGACAGAAGCGGAGCCACGTATACGTCTGCCTCGCTCTTTGATGAAACAATTTCCGAACCTGAGCGTGTGAGGCAGGAGGCAATCGTCTGGAACACGTCCGGCCCGGACAATGAGGCCGTTCGCGGTGTCTATCAGAAGATCACCTTCGAAGACCGAACCGAATGGGGCGTGACGGTCGCTGAAAGCAGACTTGAGCTGATCAGCGAACGCCGGGCTGCCCAGAGCAGCTTGCTTCCGGTTTTTGGGCTGGTCGGCTTGATCGGGGTTGCCGGCTCGCTGCTTTTGATGTCAACCATTGTCGGCCCTCTCAGGAAACTACGCTCGGATGTGGCGCATCGCTGGGACAAGGGAGATGACCTGAACCCCGAAGACTATCCCGAGGAGGTTTCGCCGCTTGTTGAGGACCTCAACCAGTTACTGCACAGAAACCGCGAAATTGTGTCTAGTTCTCGGCGTCAAGCGGCTGATTTGGCGCATGCGCTCAAAACTCCGACAGCAATCCTTCGTAACGAGTTGGCAGCTTTGTCGCACACGGGCGCAGATACTGAACCTGCAGATGACGCGTTGAACAGGATTGATGCTCAACTGAAGCGTTCGCTGGCGCGAATGCGTGCGTCGAACACCGCCGAACTCACGTATTCACGAACCGATCTTTCAAATTCAATCGCCAGGTTATCCAGACTGTTTTCGATAATGGCAGAACGCGAAGGGAAATCACTTTTGACTGATTGCGAAGTCGGCCTTCAGGTTCGAATGGACACTCAGGACATCGAGGAGGTAATTGGAAACCTCCTCGACAATGCGCTCATATGGAGTCGAACAACAATCCATATCACTGCAAAACGTATTGAGAACGGTATTGAAATTTGCGTTGAGGATGACGGGCCAGGGATTCCGGAAGACGCACGCGAAGGGGTGCTTCGCTCCGGAGGCCGGCTGGACACCTCTGTCAGCGGCACCGGTTTGGGTCTGGCCATATCCGTTGACCTGTTGAACGCTTATGGCAGCAAGTTGAAATTGGAAACATCCGCGAGCCTTGGCGGTTTGGTCTGTCAGATACTAATCTCGGGATAGACACAGTGTATTAGGTGTTTAGTCTCAGTGCGTGGTGGATTCACGACAAAGATCACCTCATCTTCAACGCAGTTGGAACGCCAGTGAGAACGGAAATTATGCTAGGCCAGAAGTTGGATTACCTCCACTCCAGCTCGGTCGTGCCCGACAATCTACATGCACCGAGCGCTCTCCCGAGGCTCTGTTGCAAAGATTTGGCTGTTGACGCGCTTGGGTTTAGCGCGTGGATGGCTTTCGGTCCCAAATAGTCGAAAGCCAGCTCATGATCTCCTTTAAAGGCGCACAATATCCCAAGGATGTGATCCTCTTTGCTGTGTTCTTCTACTTTCGATACGGCGTGTCGTACCGTGACCTTGAAGTCAGAGAACTACTCGCATAACAAAGCAGGTCAGATGTATTTCCTCGAACTTCGGAAACTGCGCAACAGAACCGTAACGAAGATAGAAGAACACTACGTATAATATCACGTCCCTTGGAAAATGAGCGCCTTTGAACGAAATTGTCACTGTCTACCTCGATCAAAATCCGAGACGCCATTAACACGAAGACCTCCTAGCTAAAAAATTGCGACAAAGCCACTCAAAAGACCCCGGATTTAGCATTGCAATACCGTGACAGGTCGTTCCAGATAAAGCGGCTTTCTGGATTCAAATGTTTTTAGAACGCTGCATTGCTCGGCGACGGAGTGGTAATAATCCCGCAACAAATCAAAGGGAACATCCGCCAGAAGATAGTCCAGATCCCGAATCACAAAGATCGTAAAGCCTAGATCCTTCCAATATTCGAGCTGCCATTCCTCTTTCTGAAGCGGCCAACTGTGGGCCTTGACCTCGTAATTGATGTCGTCCTCGTCAACATCCTCCAGCCCGTACATCGTACTTGGCGCATTGACGTAATAGATCGCATCCGCATCGTTGTTCCGCATCAGGCTTTCCGGGGCCATTTCCGGAAGGTCAACATCGTATTTCTTAGCCAGCCGTTCCAGCCGTTGCAATTCCATATCCTGCGCATTCGCGTGCTGCGGCAACCCCAATGGTTGAGACGTCAGGATTCGTTTCGATCCGAAATTGCCGATCAGATACTCATCCAGCTCCTCGGTCAGAGGGCGCGCCACCGCCTGACTTACGGGGCCCCACGCGCCCATCACAGATAGCAGCGTCGCAACCGTACCGGCACCCAGAGCCGCCAGACGCATTGCGCGCATCGCCGACGTGGCAGCCGCCCCCAGAACCAGACAACCAAGCAGCAGGAAACCGGCGAAATTGGCAATCCAGAGATGTTCAGGCTGCCTTGACCCCGTGATGTAAGCGGTAAAAAGGCTACCAATCGCCAGTGATCCCCAGATCACCCAAAGGACATCACGATTGGGAAATTCGATTGTCTTGGTCGCCAACAAACCCAGCGGCGTCAGAAAAACAAGCAAAGTGAAAACCGGGTTCAGACCCCAGTATAAATCAAACGAACGGGCGGCTAGGGTTATTAGCCCGACGGCGAAGCCCTCGCCGTCCTGAACGGACATCACCGTTTGAATTTTTTGGTAATCCAAAAAGTTTTCAAGGTCCAACAATATGCCGATGTTCAGAATGGGCCACAGGATCAACATGACAACGCCCGCGCGAAGGGCCGATGCCAGACATGCTTTCGGGCCTTCCCGCCGCAGCAGGATTAACATCCATCCCAAAGCCAGAGGGCCAAGTACGAAAATGGCCGATTGTTTGAAGCTGACCGCCAAGGTCACACTCAGCCCGGTCAGAAAATCCCAGCGACTAGGTTGAATTGTCTCGGTCCGTTTCCAAAGGCAAAAGAAGACCGCAACGATCACAACTGCCAGAGCGCTGTCCCCCTTGGCGATATGCGCCATGAAAACACCCAGCGGGAATAGTGCCCCCATCAGACCAACCCACACGGCCGCAAGCGGTTTCAATTGCAGTTGACGCGCGAATGCAAAGAAAAGAGGCGCCATCAATGCGCTGATCATAGCGGTCGTATATCGCGCGGTCACATAAAACGGCGTCGGATCTTCAAAATAGGCCGCTCGAAATTCACCCGGGTTGCTCCACATATCGGTACCAAGACCAAACGCGAACAGCCCGCCAAAAGCCACGGCATTCAGGTAGTTAATCAGCGGGGGATAAAAATGCTGACCAGGTATCAATTGACCTGTCAGAACTTTCGCTGCATCGTTAATGCGTTCATCGCCGTGGAAATAGCCATAATCCGCTCCGCTTGCCCGCAGAGTCAGAGCAATCAGATAGAGACATATGCTCAGTACAATTAGAACAGATTTTTGCTCAAATTTGGTATCTAACATTAAAGAAGTCGAATCCTGGTTACCTTTTGAAAGCTACTATGTTCTCTGAAATGAAATCAACTCGAACCGGCCTCCGGAAGGTGCCGCCTATCCCCCCCATGTATAACCCGCCAATTGGCGGCGGAATTGTTTTCGGAACAGAAACATGACGCCGGGATCCGTTTTTTGTGTGCGACGCAACGCTCTACGATTCCTTGATCAGGGCAAATCTCTTTTTTTCCGTGCATATGTGATGCAGCGGCTGGTACATGCAATGCACCCACATCTGCGTAGAATTGGCACGATCGTCGTTGCCATCATTTTCGGTACTTGCCTGATTGATACAAACTGGATGCTGCAATGACTGTTACGAATTTCCTGATTGTTTTAACAAGTGTCACCCTATCGGCGCTGGCGCAGACCTCATTCAAATACGGAGTGCGGCGGATTCAAATGGGCGTGGACACATCTCTCTTTGACAAAGCGGCGACAATGCTCTTTTCGCCATACGTTATTGGCGGCCTTTCCCTGTATGGCATTGGGACCATCCTTTGGTTATTTGCATTGCGCCGGATGGATTTGACTCTGGCCTACCCATTTGTCGCGATGAGTTTCGTCATGGTTCTGGCCTCCGGCGTATTCATACTTGGGGAACCAGTTTCGTTCGGGCGCATCACAGGCGTTTTTCTGATCGTCGCCGGTCTGATCGTGATTTCGCAATCTGCCTGAAACGTGGTTTTCGGATTGACCGAAATTGCAGTTAAGACGGATGTGTTGCAAACTTTTAGAATGGCCAAAGTAGCGCCTTACTGGACGTACCTATCCTGCGATCTCGGCAAATTGCCGAAAGCCGGATGTCGTCGTGCTGGGGAATTGCTGCTTTCGGATCATGTGCGCAACCTCAATGCCGTCCAGAGTAGCCGAAGCGGATCTGAACGACTTGAACCCGCACATGTGCCGCACGCGACGCTTGATAAACCGATGATCCTGCTCGATCTGGTTATTCAAATACTTGGACCTGACCGTTTGGATTTTGGCTGGGCTGCCAAACCGATTAAGGATTTTGTTCACCTCTCGAATGCCCGCGGCGTTGGCCCCACTTTTGTCGATGACGATCTTGCTCGGGATTCCATTTGAAGACAGCGCTTTGGCAAAGAACCTAGCGACTGCTGGACGGTTCCTGCGCTCGGACAGCATGAAATCAAGGGTGTTTCCTGCCTTGTCGACGGCCCGATAGAGGTACATCCATTTGCCGCGAACACGAATATAGGTCTCGTCCATGCGCCAGGAGCTCAGCGTTGAGCGTTTCTTCGATTGCGCTCTTGCTGCGATCATCGGTGAATACTTCACAACCCATCTGTTAAGTGTGGCGTGGTCCACCTGCACGCCGCGTTCGGCCATGATCTCTTCAAGGTCGCGATAGGACACCGGGTACCGCAGATAGAAGTACGAAGTACACAGCGTACAAAACCGCATCCTTGGGGAAATGGCAGCCCTTCAATGAGATCATGCTCAAGTAACCTGTTCGAAAACTATTCTACGAGTACAAACCTCAGATCTCGTAAGCTCGTCAAATAGTCCCCAGAGTTTGCGAAACATCCCTCCATTCTTCTAGTGAAATAAGCCTCAAGTCATTAAATGCGCAAAAATTAACCATTATGCACATTAGTACAGTCTCATCTACAAACCACAATTACACTAGATAAATAGTGCTTGTCGGGTTGATTGGCTTCAACTGGAATTGCACGCAGAATACCTCTCACGAAGCCCCTTGCGCCATACTTCCCCGCCCTGCCCTGACCTCTCCACTGTAGATCAGGAGACACTCACTGATCTCTATACTCACAGCACCCGCACCAACACGCTTTGCGCACATGAGCGTGACCTGCATTACATCAAGGCTTGGAAGTTTGCCCGGTAGGCAAATCATCAGATCCCCGCGACATACTCGAGCTATTGTTGGCCACCTGCCGTGGCCCACGCCGCGATTTCCGCATTCGGGCTTTGCTGATGTTGATCGGGCCAGCGGCGACACTCGGCGCTCGGAAATCACCGCGCTGAGGCGCGAGAACGTGCCGCTGAGCGAATTCGACAAACAGGTATAATCTGGCTCTCACCGTTGGAGGCCAAAACCAAAAGCGAGACCCCGAACCTGGCGTTCATCGGACGCGCGGCTCAAACGCTGACACATTAGATTGAGGACGAAAACAGAGGATGGCCCCCTCCTCCACCCCACGTCAAAGGCCAATCATATACTGAAACGCGCCTTAGTCCGCATGCAATCTATCGGATCGTCGAAACACCGTCTTTAACTCGCGGGCCTTCCCGCAACCTTCCCCTTGCAGCACGGGTTTCGATCCTGCTTTCTGACGCAAGCTGCGCTAGTCCACGCGCCAATCCAAGCCGCCATGACCCCATCCCTGCATAAACTCCTCGCGTAGGCACAGAAATATTATGATGATATCGGAATTGCCGAAAGATCCGTGGCCGGCCTGCCGGGATATTCCAGACAATAATTTAGGGCGGTAACCCACGGGTTACCGCCCTATTGCCAAAAATCGAGAACATGTAACCCGCGGGTTACCGCTCATTTAGAACAGCCTCAAAGGCCTCGACTGCACGTTGTAGCTTTGCTCTGTCTACCGAACTGAAGTCCAATCCGGACAATATTCTGCACTCCCCTTTTCGGGCAGTGATCTTTGTTGCGCCGACATGGAACTCATATTTGACGCTCTCGCTCTTCTCAGCCGATTTGCGAACAACTGCTTCGGCTTCAGCGTTCTGGACAAACGCGCTCAAAGCTGCATTTTGCTCATCAGCTGAAGACACCGGCCCCATTGCGTCCCTCAGGCCGGCCAATGTTCCCGGTGAAGCTTTTAGCTTTCGCGCGACATCAACACCCAGGTTTCTTGAAATCGCTTTCGGGTAAGGCAGCGCGCCATCCAGTTCATTCAACAAATAGACAAAGCTGCGGATATAGGATCGCTTCATCTTGTGCAAAGACGCGTACAATCGACCGACCAGAGCCTCTGCATCGCCCAATCCTAGCTCCGAATCCTGTGTCGCTAGAATGGCCACCTGGGCCATCTCAGCGAAGGTCAGATCCTCCCGGACGACATTCTCCTCCACCATGTCGATGTAAAGGTCGATCCGGTCACCCTTGGCCTCCGCAACTCTGGCCGTCACTTTGGCAAAGCGCTCATCGCCCGTCTCTTCGAACAGCTGTTTCAGCGCGGTAAGCCGGCGCCAACCTTTCTTAAGCTGGAACTGACCGCTTTCATCCTTGTAGAGCTCGATCGGTTCCTTTTGCCCACGCTCCTGAATCGAAGCCTTGAGCTCATCCATCTCATCCGAACTGGCAACAGCCGAGAGTTCAAGACGATCCCGGGGCAGGTCGGATGTATGGATTTCATTGATTCCGACGGCAACCAGAACCCTGCCTTCATCGCGTGCTTTCCGGTACTCCTTGGCGTCCGAGGCATTCTGACGCCGCTGCTCAACGCGGTTCTCAGTGCTTTCGTTCAGACTGTCAGCTGTTTCCCGAACCGCAGCGCCCATCGGTCCGACATCACGGCGACGGGATTTCTTCAGATCGCTTTCGTCAATAGGAGTGAAGCCAAACTTATTCCCGCTCATTCTACACGCTCCTCAACTTTCGTCCGGGCCTCCCAGGCTCTCAGAACGACTTCTTTGAATTCGCCATAGGCATTGTCGAATGATTGACGCGCCCGCTTCCAGGTATCCCGAGTCATTTGTCTGTAGTCTTGCTCGTAAACGGACATCTGGAATCGGCCCGACTGCTCAACTGCACGAGTCATTTCAATCGCGTTCTGGCAGACATCCGCGCCGAAGACGTTCTTGAACGCATCCATCATCGCAATGTGCAGTGAATTGCTTGCCTCAAAGCGGGTCATAAGAACGCGAATATCATCGAACCGTTTTGGCAAGGTAATGCCTGCATCCTGAGCAATGCGCTCGAATCCGGTGGTGATATCTTCCAGCGCGTCACCCAGCTGACCGAGATAGCTGGTAGTGCTGTCATACTCCCAATACCCGGGGCCTGAAGGAATATAGAGAATATCCGCGGCAAAGGCTGCGTTCAAAGACTGGTATCCGATTGCAGGGGGGCAGTCGAAAATGATAAGGTCGTACTGATCATCCGGCAGCTCGTCGAGATATCGTGCGACACAGCCAAAAAAGCTCCACGCTTTGTGAATTGACCGGTACTGCGCCGAGGCAAACTCGACAAAGGCCGCGTTCGCACAGCTCGGAATGATATCGATCGTCGACCAAGATGTTCTTTGAATGAAATCCTGTACGCGCTGTGCACCGATCGACTGAACATCTTCGGGCAATTCGTCGGCAGTGGGGTAGGGGCAGTCTGCAGGGTCATCATATTCTTCCGCGATCCGGTTGGCCTCGCGGCAAAGATCACGACACATGATACCCCATACAGTGTTCCATTCTCTGACCTCGGCCAGCCCCATGGAATGGGTAAGCGTCGCCTGAGGGTCAAAATCGACAACCAGAACCCGATAGCCGTCAAGAGCAGCTGCGTTCGCCAGGTGCTGTGCGACCACGGTTTTGCCAACGCCACCCTTGAAGTTTGAAACCGCTACTCTCATCGCCCGACCTGCAGGCCGATGGGGCAACAGAGTTTTGCCTCTGAATCTCAGGCGACGCCGCAATTCGTTAATCTCAGCTAGCGAGAACCATCTCTGCCGCCCGTCTTCTTCGGTCGCGCCTTGTGGTAGCGATGGATCATCGGCCAGTTTCTTTCTTAATGTGTCTGCAGGGACATCAAACATGAACTGGCTGATCTCCCATATCGAGAAGGGTCGAAGCACTTTCTCATCTGCAGGAGAGAACGTCGCCCGGCGTACGGCGGCCTGCTGAGCCAGGCTGCGTTCGTTCATTGCTTGTAGGTCGGTATGGTCACGCATCATGCTGCTCTTGTTATATATCGAATATCCTCTCTTAACGCGATTTTCGGAAACTGCAAAACTTAAAGATTGGATTTTCCGCTTTTTCCAAATCGGTCGAGGAAATACGGGAGATATTTGAGGTCAGCGACAAGGTTTAGGTGACAGGAAATCGCGCTTCACCAGATTTATGGTGACAAAACGCCCCCTATAGGGTGTCATATACCTGTCACCTATATCCTATTAACCGATTTTTCTTTTGATTTTTGAATACGTGTATCTCATCCTGCTTTTCTAAGATCGTTGACAAACTACGGGATTTCGCCACACTGAACTCAATTGATGGAATCGGTCGACGAAACCGGTCCACACGAGGCACAGTGGCAGTGGTGAGATGGAAATAAAGCGATTTACAGGACCTCATGCTGGGTCGCAGAAGTACGACCTTCTAACTGCGATATCCGTGGCAGGGCTAAACGGGACACCCGGATTTCAGTGTTCGATGATGCGTCTCATTGCGCTGATCACTGCCCGGTACAACTGGCGATCCGATGAGTTGACGGTCGGACAAAAGGAAATGGCACGGTTGTGGTCGGTAAACGAACGCACCGTAAAGCGAGAGATCAAACGTCTCATCGACAAAAAAGTATTACTGCAGCTTAGACCGGGTGTGAGAGGGCGGGTTGCTGCCTACAGGTTGAACTATTCCGAAATTCATCGTCTTAGCGAGCCTGTCTGGAAGAATGTGGGTCCAGATTTTGCTTCGAGGATGGAATCGCAGGCGCCAAAACCAGTCGAAAAGGTCGTTCATGTAAATTTTGGTCCTGAAAAACCGGCAACAGCCGAACATCAAGGACAAAATCTGCCCTCGCCTTGGGATCGGGTGCTGCACCGATTGTCTCTTTCAGAAGCATTGCTGTTCAAAAGCTGGTATCGCGACCTGCAGCTTGTTGAAACTGAAGGGCAAACAATCACGTTGCGTGCCCCCAGCAAGTTCATCGCGCAATATGTACAATCTCATCATCTGAGACCATTGATTGGGGCTATTCAGTTGGAATTTGGTGTCATCCAGAAGGTGAACTTTATCAGCTAAGCTGTCCACATACCCCACATAGGCGAATTTTGGTGCGATGCTGTGAATTCGCGTCAACGGATAGGGCAGGGGCATGCGGGGTTGCTCAGGGGCGAAGGGAGGACTATCTAGCGACAATGGTTTTTTGGGCCGGGTCCCAATGCCCCGCCTCTTCTTTGATCACTGTGGAAGCTTGCATTGCTAAAGATCAAATCGAAATTCGCCGCATTCACCGAAGACTCGATTCTGTGGAGATTGTTGACTGAGAATATGCGGGCGCAGATGGTGCCCTATATCATTGCGATCATCGCGATGGTCTTTGTCGCGGGTACCACGGCGGCGGTTGCGTTCATCATGCGCGATGTGGTGGATTCGCTGTTCGACAGCGAGAATGCCGGCAAGATATTTGGCGTATCCATGGCGGTCTTCTTGATTTTCCTCGTCAAAGGGGTGGCCACCTATGTGCAGGTGGTGGCTCTGACGCGGGCAGGGAACCGTATCGTGGCACAACAGCAGATCAGACTCTATGACAAGCTATTGCGGCAGGGCGTTTCATTTTTCAATCTCACAGAAAGCTCGGACCTTCTGATGAAGGTGACGCAATCCGCGCAGGCGGCGCGGACCGTTATCGAGATCATGGTTACCACTGCTGTACGTGATACCCTGACATTGGTCGGGCTGCTGTTCGTCATGTTCTATCAACAGCCGATTCTGTCACTGTTTACGCTGATTATTGGCCCTGTTGCGATCTGGGGTGTTCGGTCGCTTCTGCGCAAAGTGCGCGAGATTGCAGATATGGAACTGCAATCGATGGGCGCGATCATGAAGGTGATTCAGGAGACTTCGGCCGGTATTCGGGTGGTCAAATCATTTGGTCTGGAAGAGCGCATGGCCGGACAGATGTATACGGCTGTCAAAAGCGTTGAAAAGCGGCGCAATAAGCTGGCGCGCCTGCAAGCCGCAACCAGCCCGCTGATGGACATTCTGGCGGGTTTTGCGATCGCCTCCGTCATTGGCCTGAGCGCGGCCAACATCTTTGGGTCCGCAGGTTCGACACCGGGCGAGTTGATGTCCTTCGTCACAGCTTTGATGATGGCTTATGAGCCGGCCAAACGGTTGTCCAAAGTTCGGGTCAAAATGGAAATCGGGCTGCGGCGCGTGAAGATGCTGTTTACGTTGCTGGATCAGCCGGAAACGCTGCCTGAACAGGCAGATCCAAAGACCCTGCCCGAAGGGCCAAGGAAGGTTGTATTCAACAACGTCACCTTCGGCTATCGCAAGCGGGACCCCATTCTCAAAAAGCTCTCACTGACCTTTGAGGCCGGGCAAACTACGGCGCTTGTCGGCCTTTCCGGGGGCGGTAAATCGACCATTCTGAACCTCGCGCTCAGGCTTTATGATCCGATCAAAGGTTCGGTGTCGATTGACGGGCAGGACATCAAATTCGCCTCGTTCGAAACGCTGCGCAAAAATATGTCCTTCGTGGGTCAGGAAACCTTTTTGTTTTCGGCTTCTATTGCCGACAATATCCGCTTTGGTCGTGAAGGCGCCTCGCAGAATGACGTGATCGAAGCTGCCAAAGCGGCTAATGCTTATGACTTTATTATGGCCCTTGAAGACGGGTTTGACACCATGGTGGGCGAAAACGGAGCCTTCTTGTCAGGTGGGCAGAAACAGCGCCTCGCAATCGCGCGTGCACTGCTGCGCGACAGCCCGATTCTGTTGCTTGATGAACCCACCAGCGCGCTGGATTCGCAGTCCGAACATTTGGTCCAGGAAGCTCTGCATCGACTGACGAAAGGGCGCACCACAATCATCGTGGCGCACCGCTTGTCCACAATCATGCACGCGGACAAGATTGTTGTTATCGAAGGCGGCGAGGTTCTGGAGCAAGGCAGTGCAGAGCAGTTGCTGGAGCATGATGGGCCGTTCAAAACGCTCTATGACCATCAGTATTCCAACGCGGTCAAAGTGGAATGAGCGCAGGGTCTGACAGCAAGCCTCTGGTCGCGTCCGTCATCATTCCAACCTACCAAAGCTGGGATCAGTTGCAGCTATGTCTTGATTGTCTGGCCACCCAGACAATCGATTCTGACCGGTTTGAAATTCTCGCCGTGAACAACGACCCCAAAGACCCGGTACCAAAGGGATTTCGACTGCCTGCGAATGCCCGCATCCTCAGAGAGGCCAAACCCGGTTCATACGCCGCAAGAAACTGCGGAATTGAAGAGGCTGCCGCGGATTTGCTGTTTTTCACGGATTCTGATTGTCAGCCCGATCCCCGTTACGTAGAGGCCGGGTTGAAATTCGCCGACGATCACCCCGAGATCGGTCGATTTGGTGGCAACGTCGAACTGATCCCGAACGGCCAGGACTGGACGATAGCCGAGCTCTATGATGTGCACCTTGGCCTTGAGCAACAGAAATGGGTTGAACGGGGCAGGGCGGTGACCGCCAACCTGTTCGTACGCCGCTGGGTCATGGATCGGGTTGGGCGCTTTAATGACACGGTTCTGTCGGGCGGTGATATGGAGTGGAACGACCGGGCCCGGGCCGCGGGTGAGCCCATCCTGTTCGCCTCAGACGCCATTGTGCGCCACCCCGCACGCCACAGTCTTGGCGAACACATTACCAAGGCCCGCCGCATCGAAGGCGCCCGATTGCGTCGGAACTCCAAGCGGGGTTTCGTCAATTACATTCCGCCCATCCATAAACTTGTTCCGTCATTCAAGACGCTGCGAACTCTGCTCAGGAAAAGCGAACTGACGACTGCGCAGAGCTTTGGTGTATGGGGAGTTCATTATGTACTGCGCGTCGTGAAAATCACCGAGACGGTGCGTTTGTTGTGGTTTCGGAGGCCGGATCAGCGGAGATAGCCCGAATTCTAGCCTTTGTGGGTAGTGTGCATTTTGTTGAAATTATGATTATTAGCTGGCATTCATCGAACGCGAATACGGTTTTGTTTGGTTCTGTTGCGCAGTTTACCGAAGTTCGAAAAAATACATCTGACCGGTTCCGTTGCAAAGTTTGCGGTTGTTCGGAAACCTAGTTTTGAGCCGATGGGTTAGGCTGCCAGCTCTGCGAACTGTAGAAATGGGGATCTGTTGCAAACTTTTGGCTGTTGACGAGGTCAGATGCTGCGGGTGAATGACTTTCGGTAAAATCAGTCGAAAGTCAGTTCATGATTTCCTTCAAAGGCGCGCAATATCCGAAGGATGTGATCCTGTTCGCGGTGTTTTTCTATGTCCGGTACGGTGTGTCATACCGGGATCTGGAAGAAATCATGGCCGAGCGCGGTGTTTCAGTGGACCACACCACGCTGAACCGATGGGTAACACGCTATTCTGGTGCAATCGCTGAGGCAGCACGTCGCCGCAAATGGCCATGTAATCGTTCCTGGAGAATGGACGAAACTTACATCAAAGTTAAAGGTGCGTGGGTTTACCTCTATCGAGCTGTCGACAAGAACGGCAAGACCCTTGATTTCATGCATTCACGACGCCGAAACAAACCAGCTGCCACCAAGTTCTTCGCCAGGATGTTGGAGGTCAATGGATTGCCGATGAAGATTGTAATCGACAAGAGCGGTGCCAACACCGCCGGCATCAAGGCCATCAACAAGATGTTGAAGAGGATCTCTTTGAAAAGTACATCTTTAAAGCGTCTATAGCGCTGAAAATATCACATTATTAAAAACACAGCGCCACGCGGAAACCCATCGGAATACCCGGGATAAATGGAAGATTCCGGTGCCAATGGCATATTTTGTTGAAAAACTCTTCCTTGATCGGTGCATGAACTGCTGATTCAATTCTTTCAATGGGTGGGAGGATTGAGCGATGTTGGGAACGAGGCAGGAAGCGCAATCGTCGCTGTTCTATGAGTTCTCATTGGAGAACCACGTTCCCCAGGATCACTTACTTCGGTCGATTGATCGCTTTGTTGATTTGAGCAGCATTCGAGTGCATCTCGCGGATTTCTACAGCCACACCGGTCGTCCATCGGTCGATCCTGAGCTGCTGATCCGTATGCTGCTGGTCGGCTATTGCTTCGGCATCCGCTCTGAGCGACGGCTGTGCTAAGAGGTGCATTTAAACCTGGCATATCGATGGTTTTGCCGCCTTGATCTGAATGACCGTATCCCGGATCACTCGACGTTCTCCAAGAACCGGCATGGACGCTTCCGCGAGAGCGAACTGCTGCGTCACCTTTTCGAGACGACTGTCGCGCGGTGCATCGAAGAAGGTCTGGTCAGCGGTCAGCGCATGGCAATCGATGCCAGCTTGATCGAAGCCGATGCAAACAAACAAAACTCAACGCCAAAGGAAGAATGGGATGCGTCAACCATCGATCCAGAAGATGCGCCTCGCGCGGTCCGCGAATATCTCGACACCCTGGATGAGGCGGCTTTCGGAGCTGCGAGCGAAGTGCAGCCCAAGTTCACCTCGCATTCTGATCCCGCCAGCCAATGGACGGCAGCCCGCAAAAGCCCTGCTTTCTTCAGTTACTCCGACAACTACCTGATCGACACCGACCATGGGGTGATAGTCGACGTGGAAGGCACCAGTTCAATCCGGCAAGCAGAGGTCGGATCCACCAAGACGATACTGGACCGGGCGAAAGCGAAGTTCGATCTACATCCGGAGCGCCTGATCGCGGACACCGCCTATGGCACCGGGCCGCTCCTGGGCTGGTTGGTCGATCGCAACATCGCCCCGCACATTCCGGTCTTCGACAAGTCCGGGCGCAACGATGGCACCTGGACGCGGGCGGATTTCGAGTGGGATGCAAAAAACGATCAGTACATTTGCCCTGAGGGCCAGGAACTCAAGCAGTTCCGACGCAACTATTCTGACCCAAACCGAGGGCCAACTGGCAAGGGTACAGCCCGCTACCGCGCCTTGAAAGACGTCTGCCGAGCCTGCCCATCCAAAGCCAAATGCTGCCCAAACGCCGATGCACGCAAAATCACCCGGGAAGAACACGAAGATGCCCGTCAGGTTGCCCGCGAGATCGCCAAAACCCGCCAATACGACATCTCGATGAAACTCAGAAAGAAGGTCGAGATGCTCTTTGCCCACCTCAAACGCATCCTCGGTCTGGGACGGCTCCGATTACGCGGACCATGTGGTGCCAATGACGAATTCCTCCTCGCCGCCACCGCCCAGAACCTCCGCAAATTGGCCAAGATCATTCCTGCACCGCAGCAAACGCGCAAAGCCTGACCAGAAAGGTGCTCGCGCTCTGTTCAGCGCATCACTTTCTGCGTCAGCAACACGTTGTTTTTCAACAGAATGGGCGGGAACCGACCATTCGCTGTCGGCGCGAAAAAGCCATTTGCACTCTTGCTTAGCGGTCATTCGACGACGGACAGCCTATAACATCAAACGGATGATCACCCTGATCGGGGTACGTGGGCTTCTGACCGCCATTCCGGCCTAATCCGGGGCGAACCGTTCAGATTGCGCGGCGGGAAACGCTGATTAGAGCTCAATTTCCACCCCGCTCCAGCGCAATAGGCCCCAAAAATGGTTCAGAAACCGAAACCCCCAAAGGAAACCAGCAGAAAATCTCTAACGCCGAAAACCAAATAGGTTTCCACACAGCGTCGGTCGAATTCGTCCACAAGTTCGGACGTTCTGAGCACTCGAGTACTCAGACTTAGCTGCTTCAAATGACTAAGTTCCTTGGCCGCCCAAACGCGTCGCCTAGTGCCTAAATTCCATTGCTCAGGTGGGTTCTATACTTTGGCCATATCCCATTAACTGGTCAACATGGTCAGGTTACGCCAACAAATTTCGAAGTGGAAAATTGAGGCAAGGCGAAGACTGGTTGCGAATACCGATGGACCATCGAGCAGCGAGGCAAACGAGCTCTTTCGGAGACTTGCCGAAGATAACCCATTGATGACGATTGTGTTCATCTTCGGGGGGTGTCGGGACGACCCCTTGCGGCGAAGCACTGTATCGGCGATCGGGCCGGTTCGCCGCGCCCAAGAACGAAATTGTTAGCGGACTACGAGCTACATGGTTCGGTCGTCATTCAATCGACAGAGGCGCACGTCAATGGCCAAAAGTCTCTGCTACAGTTCTATCTGCAGTTTTCAGACCTCCGATCTGCGCCAACAAACTGACGATCGCATCAACGCCCGTACGTTGGCGCAGTGCAGAGAACACGAAAGGCCGGCCTTTCCGCATACGTGTCGCGTCGCGTTCCATCACTTCGAGCGATGCTCCGACATGGGGGGCGAGGTCGGTTTTGTTGATGATCAGAATGTCTGATTTTGTGATCGCCGGGCCACCCTTGCGCGGGATTTCCTCGCCCGCGGCAACGTCAATGACATATATCGTTAGGTCCGCCAACTCGGGGCTGAACGTGGCCGACAGGTTGTCGCCACCGCTTTCGATCAGCACCACATCTACATCGGGGTGGCGCGCCTGCATTTCAGCAACAGCCGCAAGGTTGATCGAGGCATCCTCGCGGATTGCGGTGTGCGGGCAGCCGCCGGTTTCGACGCCAATGATCCGGTCCTGCGGCAGGATCTGCATCCGCATCAGGGCTTCAGCATCCTCTTGAGTGTAGATGTCGTTAGTGATGACACCCAGGGAGCAGACGTCACGCAGGGCTTCAGAAAGGGCGGCAGTCAAGGTGGTTTTGCCAGCTCCGACCGGGCCGCCGATGCCCACGCGGAGGGGGCCGTTCATACTGCTCATGTTCGAAAAATCCTTGAATATTGAGTTTCGTGCTGCATCGTGGCGATGTCGGTCATGAAGGTGGTCGAACTCAGCTCGCTCAGACCTGTTTGCTGCGCTGTTTCAGCGATATCGGCGCAGAGCGGCGTTAGGTCGCGGATCAATCGCTGCGCATCGGTCTGACCCAGAGGCACAAGGCGGGTAGCGCAGGCGACCAGGTTGCTCATGAACGCCTGCAGGAACATCTGTGTCACCAGCAGAAGAGGCAGGTTCTGCATCCGCGCGGCGCGGCCCACCGCGACCGAATAGGTGAGGCGCTGTAGGTCCAACCCCCAGATATCTCCGGTCACGGACCCGAAGGCCCGACCCAGAAGATCGGTTTCCATAAGCCGTTCCGATCCAGCGCACATGGCGCGGGCGGTGGCATCGATCTGGGTCAAAGCAGCCCTGTCAGCGGCATCATAGGCGGCCACAAGAAACAGCGCGTCATTCCAGCCCGAGCCATGTTGCAGCACCGTAGCGACCCAATCGCCTGTCTGGTCAGCGCCCGCGACCCGGCCCTGTTCGATCGCGGCTTCCAGCCCATGGGAATAGGCGAAACCGCCCACCGGATAGGCCGGGGACAACCACTGCGTCAGCGTCAGGATGTCGGCGTTAATGGGTGTGTCCATGGGTCCTGCCATGACCATATGCGCCGCCTTCGGGGGTAAAGGGCTCGACGACTTCGCGGATGTCGGCCCCCAGTTTCGTCAGCATGTCGCGGATGACGTGATCGCGCTGAATCAGCAGCCTGTCTGCTTCGATCTGGCAGGGCGTGTGCCGGTTGCCGATATGCCATGCCAGTTGCAGCAGATGGTCGCCGCTGATTTCCAGAAGGTCTTCGGGGGCGGCGATGATCTCGATCTCGCGCCCGTCTTCGAGCACCAGAACCCCGCCATGATCCAGAGACTTTGTCTGGGCCAGATCGACCAGAAACGCCTCACCCTCATCGGTTGCCAGCATCTTTCGGCGCAGGAAGCGCCCGTCATAGTCCAACGAAACCTGCGCATAGGCCGGGGTGTGGGGGTGATTGTGGTAGATGCGGGCGGTTTTGATCGCGGAGGTCATCTTGGCCTTCTTCCTGTCTCAGAACATGAAATAACGTTGCGCCATCGGCAAAACCTCGGCGGGTTGGCAGGTGAGCAATTCGCCGTCCGCACGTACCTCATAGGTTTCGGGGTCGACGTCGATCTGCGGCGTTGCATCGTTCAGCAGCAAATCCTGCTTGCCGATGTCGCGGGTATTGCGCACGACGACGGTCTGTTTCGCCAGCCCAAGCGTATCGCCAATCCCGTCGGCCTGCGCGGCGGCCGAGACAAAGGTGATCGCCGAGTGTTCCACCGAGCGCCCATAAGCCCCGAACATCGGGCGGCTATAGACCGGCTGCGGTGTCGGGATCGAGGCATTCGGATCGCCCATCTGCGCGCAGGCAATGGTGCCGCCCAGCAGAACCATTTCGGGCTTCACGCCAAAGAAGGCGGGGTTCCATAGCACCAGATCGGCGCGTTTGCCTTCTTCTATGCTGCCGATTTCATGGCTGACGCCGTGGGCAATTGCCGGGTTGATGGTGTATTTCGCGATATAGCGGCGCACGCGCATATTGTCGTTTTCACCGGTTTCCTCGGGTAGGCGGCCGCGCTGTTTCTTCATCTTGTCAGCGGTCTGCCATGTGCGGATCAGCACTTCTCCCACGCGGCCCATGGCTTGACTGTCGGACGCGATGATGCTGAACGCGCCCATGTCGTGCAGGATATCCTCGGCCGCAATCGTCTCGCGCCGGATGCGGCTTTCGGCAAAAGCCACATCCTCGGGGATGGATTTGTCGAGGTGGTGACAGACCATCAGCATGTCCAGATGCTCTTCGACCGTGTTCACGGTGAAGGGCCGCGTCGGGTTGGTCGAGGACGGCAGAACGTGGTTCTCACCGCAGATCTTGATGATATCCGGGGCGTGGCCGCCGCCTGCGCCCTCGGTGTGAAACGCATGAATGGTCCGGCCTTTCATGGCCCCCACGGTGTTTTCCACAAAGCCGGATTCGTTCAGCGTGTCGGTGTGGATCATCACCTGCACGTCCATCGCGTCGGCGACCGAGAGGCAGCAGTCGATGGCCGCAGGTGTCGTGCCCCAATCTTCGTGCAGTTTCAGCGCGCAGGCCCCGGCCTTGACCTGTTCCTCTAACGCAGCGGGTAGCGAAGCGTTTCCCTTACCGGCAAAGGCCAGGTTCATCGGGAAGGCGTCAGCCGCCTGCAGCATCCGCCCGATATGCCAGGGGCCGGGGGTGCAGGTGGTGGCCAGAGTGCCGTGCGCCGGTCCGGTGCCACCGCCCAGCATGGTGGTCAGACCGGAATGCAGCGCGTCCTCGATCTGTTGTGGGCAGATATAGTGGATATGGCTGTCGAACCCACCCGCGGTCAGGATACGCCCTTCACCCGCGATGGCCTCGGTTCCGGGGCCGATGATGATATCGACGCCGGGCTGCGTGTCTGGGTTCCCGGCCTTGCCGATCTTGGCGATGCGCCCGTCTTTCAGACCCACATCGGCCTTGTAGATACCCGAGTGGTCCACGATCAGCGCATTGGTGATGACCGTATCCACGGCCCCTTCGGCCCGGGTGGCCTGAGACTGCCCCATCCCGTCACGGATCACCTTGCCGCCGCCAAATTTGACCTCTTCGCCATAGACGGTCAGGTCGCGTTCTACCTCGATCACCAGATCGGTGTCGGCCAGCCGCAGCTTGTCTCCCGTGGTGGGGCCAAACATGGCGGCATAGTCAGAGCGTTTGATTTTTGCTGGCATCAGAGTGGCCCCATGACCTTTTGATTGAACCCGTAAACCTTGCGCGCGCCGCTGATCAGGATCAGCGAGACCTCTCGGGCCTGACCGGGTTCGAACCGCACAGCGGTACCGGGGGCGATGTCCAGACGCAGGCCATGGGAGGCAGCGCGGTCGAATTCCAGTGCGGGATTGGTTTCGGCGAAATGATAGTGCGAGCCGACCTGAATTGGGCGGTCGCCGGTATTGGCCACCATCAGCGTCACCGGTTCAACGCCCGGGTTGAGCGTGATTTCGCCCTCGGCAGGGAAAAGCTCGCCGGGGATCATTTGTTTAGTTTCACCATCAAAGCAACAGCGGCCAGTGCGACCACCGCGAGGCCCACGGCCAAAGCGGCATAGTCCGTGCCATGTGCATGGATATGCGTGCCATTATGCGCGGCGGCGGGGCCAGCCAGGATCAAAGCGGGGAAAAGCATACGGGTCATATCAGGGTTCCTTTGTCAGCGAATAGGGTTGTGGACGGTCACCAGCTTGGTGCCGTCGGGAAAGGTGGCCTCGACCTGAACCTCGTGGATCATCTCGGGCACGCCCTCCATGCATTGCGCGCGGGTGATCACCTCGGCCCCGGCTTGCATCATGTCGGCGACCGACCGCCCGTCGCGGGCACCTTCGACCACGGCGTCAGTGATCAGGGCAATCGCCTCGGGGTGGTTCAGCTTGACACCACGGGCCAGCCGCTTGCGGGCGACCTCGGCGGCCATGGCAACCAGCAGTTTGTCTTTTTCTCGGGGCGTCAGGTTCATGTCAGATTGTCCAGCATCGGGGAAGCGTATTATTGTTCAGTTGCCGCAGGACCGGCAGCAGCGCGCGGCGCAGGGCAAGGCTGTTTTGGGCCAGCATTCGGATCACCAGCAGATCACGGTGCAGCAAGCTGGCCCCGGCGGTGTCGGGCAGCATCTGACGGATCGCGTCCAACTGGCCTTGGGCCGTGGGTGAGGCGAAGGCGACCAAAGCCATCGCACCTGCGTCGCCTGCGATATGGGGCTGGGCCAGATGCGTCTGCAGATCGCCGCTGAACCGCAAGGCGTCCAGAAATAGGGGCGCGCCGTTCCGGCGAATCTCGATCCGGTCGCGCAGGCGGATATCGGTCAGGCGTTCGCCCATGGCCATCCGCCCGAAGATCAGCGGCTCGACCATCAGCGCGCTGGCATCAGGGGCCAGATCGATTTGCAAACGGCGGTCAAGCGCGCTGCCGTCGAATAGGATCGTCTCTTGCGGCAACCAGTTCAGCCGCGCGCCCGGTGCGGCTATCAGGTGATTGACGACCTGCCCGGACGGGCCGGGCTTGGCCTTATAGGCGCGCTCGCAGGCCTGCGTGGTCAGGGTCAACGTTGTGCCTTTACCCGCCTGAGCCTGCAATCGAAACGAATCGCCGCCTGTGATCCCGCCCGCAGTGTTCAGCAACACGGCATCCAGCGCATCCCCGTCGGTTCGGGGGAACAGGCACTTGAACGATCCCGACTGGCGAAACCCGTCCAGAACCGAGGCTTTGCAATAACGCTTGACGCTCAGCCGAACTGCGCCCTGTGCGCGTGGCGGCGTCGTGGCCTTGGGGGGCGATATCGTGGCGTGATGTGTAATGGCGCACCTGCGGGACAACGTTCGGTGCCGCCTGTTTCAGCGCTTGTTTGTCAAAACTCTATTCCCGAACAGCGAATCCTGTCCGTTTTTCAGAGCAGCAGATTACTTCTTGGGCAATCATCCCGACTTTCGCCGAAAATTTGAGCACAAGTGCCGAATGATCGGGAATGTCCGGCTAACGATTTGCCAACTTCGCCGCAATGCAGAAACCGTATGGGTGCCCACCACGGGGAAAACGCCCAGGGGTGTGTGACGGCTGCGCGAATTGGACCTCGGACACAACCGCCACACGTAACGCAACATACAGTTGCGGGGATCAGGTAGTAGAAGACGGCGTGTCAACGCAAGGCTTCTGTGCCCGCCCCGCCAGGAGAATCTAATGACATTTCTCAAATCCACGCTCGCCGGATCGGCCGTCTTCGCCGCCATGGCAACCGCTGCGTTGTCGGCAGAAGACACCATCAAGGTTGGCGTACTGCATTCGCTGTCGGGCACCATGGCGATCTCGGAGACCACGCTGAAAGACACCATGCTGATGCTGATCGACCAGCAAAACGCCAAGGGCGGCCTGCTCGGCAAGCAGCTTGAGGCCGTGGTGGTCGACCCCGCATCCGACTGGCCGCTATTTGCTGAAAAAGCGCGTGAGCTGCTGAGCGTGCATGAGGTGGATGTGATCTTTGGCAACTGGACGTCTGTTAGCCGAAAGTCGGTCCTGCCGGTGATCGAAGAACTGAACGGCCTGCTGTTCTATCCGGTTCAATATGAGGGTGAAGAATCTTCCAAGAACGTCTTCTACACTGGTGCCGCGCCGAACCAGCAGGCAATCCCTGCGACCGACTATTTCCTGGACGAGTTGGGCGTTGAGAAATTCGCACTGCTAGGCACTGATTATGTTTATCCCCGCACCACCAACAACATTCTGGAAAGCTATCTGAGGCAGAAGGGCATCGCGGACGAGGATATCTTCGTCAACTACACCCCGTTTGGGCACTCTGACTGGTCCAAGATCGTGGCCGATGTGGTCGCACTGGGTGCTGATGGCAAGAAGGTCGGCGTGATCTCGACCATCAACGGTGACGCCAACATTGGCTTCTACAAAGAGCTGGCTGCGGCGGGCGTCTCAGCAGACGACATTCCGGTCGTGGCCTTCTCGGTGGGTGAGGAAGAACTGTCCGGTCTGGATACCACCAACCTTGTCGGCCATTTGGCGGCGTGGAACTACTTCCAGTCAGCAGATACCGATGCCAATGCTGAATTCGTTGAAACATGGAAAGCAACCATGGGCGACGAGCGCGTGACCAATGACCCGATGGAGGCGCATTACATCGGCTTCAACATGTGGGTGAACGCCGCGACCGAGGCCGGTTCGACCGAAGTCGACGATGTGCGCGCCGCCATGTACGGGCAGGAATTCCAGAACCTGACCGGTGGAACTGCTGTCATGCTGCCGAACCACCACCTGGCCAAGCCGGTTCTGATCGGTGAGATTCAGGAAGACGGTCAGTTCGACATCATCAGCGAAACCGACGTTGTGCCGGGCGACGCCTGGACTGACTTCCTGCCGGAATCGGCGGTGCTGATCTCGGATTGGAAAGAACTGGGTTGCGGTATGTACAACACCGAGACCAAGACCTGCGTTCAGACCCTGTCGAACTACTAAACGATACGCAAGGCGGGTGTGATTGCCCGCTTTGCCCCAAGACATCTCGGGTTTCATCAAATGTTACGACTATACCTTGCGGGCCTCGCAATCCTGTGCGCCTGCCTGACTGCCAACGCGCAAGAGGCCGGTTTGCAGCCGATTCTGCGACAGCATCAGGAGATCATCGCCAAAAGCTCACGCAAGACGATCAAACCGGCGATTGACGCGATTGCCAGCAGCGGGTTGCCACAGGCGCAGGTGATGCTTGAGACATGGGCCGCCAAGGACGTGTGGATGCGCAAGTCCGACGGCCTGTTCTTTGCCGGGAAAAAAGCCGAGGGGCGGTCGTATGAACTGACCGATTTCGATACGGGAGAGGTCGTCGGGACGTTTGAGAGATCCGACCTGAAACAGTTGAAACCCAATAGCGGTATCCGCGCGATGATCGGAACGGCTTTGGTGCAGTTCCAGTTGACCGATCCAGATCGCGCTCGGCGACAGGCTGCGTTGCAATCCATCCAACGCGATCCCGAGGGGGTATTGTTGGAACCACTTCGCGCGTCAATTGACGACGAACCCGATGCGGATTTGAAGGCGCAGAAACAGCGGTTGGAACGGTTGTTGACCATTGGGTATGACACCGATACCGGCGCGCGTGTGGCTGCGATTGAAGAGATGTCCGACGATCTGGGCGTCGATGTTCGCGCGGCCCTGAACCCTTTGGTAGTGACCAAACGACAGGCCGCTGCCACGCTGCCCTCGGACATGAATATCGCCGCCGTGCTGCAACCCGACTCGGATGACCTGTCGCGCGACGTGGCTTATGATCTGCTGGTTGCCAGCGATCTGGCCGCACCGCGTGTTTCGGCAGACGACCTTCGCGCCGCTCTGGCCGCCAATATCGACCGAGGTCGCGTGGGGGGTGTACCGGTTGCGCAACTGAGCTCCGCCGCTGCCCGCGCGCAGGCGTATGAGGCATTGGCTGAGGCTGGGGCCTTCCCGGCCTTGATCACGCAAGCCGACATCGATGCAGCACTTGCCGCGCATGTGTTCTTTGATACCTACGCGGAGCCTTCGTTCGACGTGACCGCCGCCGCCGCGCATGCATTGGAGCAGATTGAGTTGAAGGTCGGCCTGAACCAGACCCTCGACCTGACGTTGGACGCGATTTCTCTGGCGTCGATTTATTTCCTCGCCGCAATCGGCCTGGCGATCACCTTCGGTGTGATGGGCGTCATCAACATGGCCCATGGTGAGTTCATCATGATGGGCGCATACACTGGCTATGTGGTGCAGCAATTTATCCCCGACCACACGCTGTCGATCATCGTCGCGATCCCGATGGCCTTTGCCGTCACCTTCGCCATGGGCGTCGCGATGGAGCGGCTGGTGATCCGCTGGCTGTATTCGCGTCCACTTGAGACTCTGTTGGCGACCTTCGGTATCTCGATTGCGCTGCAACAACTGGCCAAGAACACCTTCGGCACGCAGGCAAGGCCGCTGACCGCGCCCGGCTGGCTGGACGGCGCTTGGGTGCTGAACGACGTGGTCTCGATCAGCTATATCCGTATCGCGATCTTTGTGCTGGCGATGATCTTTCTGGGGCTGTTTTTGTACATCATGAAACGCACCCGGTTGGGGCTTGAGATGCGCGCAGTGACGCAGAACCCGCGTATGGCCGGATCGATGGGCATCAATCCAGGGCGGGTGAATATGCTGACCTTCGGGCTGGGTTCGGGCATCGCCGGGATCGCCGGAGTTGCAATTGGACTGTTCGCCAAGGTCACGTCCGATCTGGGCAGCGACTATATCGTGCAGAGCTTCATGACTGTGGTTGTCGGCGGTGTGGGCAATATCTGGGGCGCGCTGGCGGGGGCAGGCATGATCGGCTTCCTGCAAAAGGGGATTGAGTGGATGACCCCCTCGAACACCCTCGCGGCCCAAACCTACATGATCATCTTCATCATCATTTTCATCCAGTTCCGGCCAAGGGGCATCATCGCCCTCAAAGGCCGCGCGGCGGGGGATTGAGCCATGGACCGCAGCTTTGTTGCCAAAAACCCCTCGGTGCTGGTCTTTCTGGCCATCCTGTCCCTGTTCACCTTGGGCGTTACCGTCCTGTCCGAAGGGTTCGGGATCGGCGTGATCTCGACCAGCTTTGTCAAAACGCTGGGCAAGACCCTGTGCCTGTGCCTGATCGCTGTGGCGATGGATCTGGTCTGGGGCTTCACGGGCATCCTCTCTCTCGGTCATTTCGCCTTTTTCGGGCTGGGCGGCTACATGATCGGCATGTGGCTGATGTACGAACGCACCCGCTTGATCGTGGTCGAGTCACTGTCGCAAGCCGACATTCCGCCCACCCCGTCCGAGGTGGTGGACGCCATCGGAACGCAAATCTTCGGCGTCGTCGGATCGTCGGACTTCCCGCTGATCTGGGCCTTTTCAGACAGTCTGTTCCTGCAACTGGCACTTGTCGTATTGGTGCCGGGCCTGTTGGCGTTGATCTTCGGATGGCTGGCGTTCCGCAGCCGGGTGACGGGCGTGTACCTGTCGATCCTGACGCAAGCAATGACCTTGGCGCTGGCGTTGTACCTGTTTCAGAACGACAGCGGCTTGCGCGGCAACAACGGCCTGTCGGGCTTGCAGAACCTGCCGGGCGTCACGGCTTCGCAGGATGTGGTGTCGATCTGGTTCCTCTGGGCCTCGGCTTTGGCCTTGGGGCTGGGATACATGCTGGCGGCATGGGTGGTGTCAGGCAAGTTTGGCTCGGTCATCCGGGGCATCCGCGACAACGAGGCGCGTGTGCGGTTCCTCGGCTACTTGGTCGAAGTCTACAAGCTGGCCGTCTTCACGCTCACCGCCTGTATCGCAGCCATCGCAGGCGCGCTCTATTACCCGCAGGCGGGCATCATCAACCCCGAGGAAATGGCCCCTATTGCCTCGATCTATCTGGCCGTCTGGGTTGCCATCGGCGGGCGCGGTCGCCTGTACGGCGCGGTCATCGGCGCGGCGTTCGTCAGCCTGCTCAGCACATGGTTCACGGGCGGGCAGGCACCAGATATCCCGCTGGGGTTCTACACGATCAAATGGGTCGACTGGTGGCAGGTGCTGCTGGGCGTGTCCTTCGTGCTGGTCACGCTGTTTGCTCCGCAAGGGATCGGAGGGCTGTTCGACCTCTGGACCAACCGCCGCGCACCACAGCGCCACGGCGCGGCCCTGGGGCCTGATGAAAGCGCGTTGCGTGAAAAGGAGGCCACGGAATGAGCACTCTGCTAGAGGTCAGCGGCGTGTCGGTTACCTTCGACGGGTTCCGCGCCATCAACAACCTGTCCTTCCAGATCGGCAACGCCGAGCTGCGCGCGGTGATCGGACCGAACGGGGCGGGCAAAACCACCTTTATGGATATCGTCACCGGCAAGACCCGACCCGACGAAGGCCGCGTGATCTGGGGTGAGAAATCCGTTTCCCTGTTGCGAATGAGCGAAGCCAAGATCGCGCAAGCCGGCATCGGGCGTAAGTTCCAGAAACCCACCGTGTTCGAAGATCAAACCGTGCAGGAAAACCTGCTGATGGCGCTGAAAAACAAGCGCGGCTGGCTGGGCGTGCTGTTCTATCGGCCTTCAGCAGATGATCTGGACAAGGTCGCGGATCTAGCCTCTGAAATTGGTCTGAAGGATGAGTTGACCCGCAAATCCGGCGAACTCAGCCACGGGCAAAAACAATGGCTTGAGATCGGTATGCTTCTGGCGCAGGAACCCCGCCTTCTGCTGGTTGACGAACCCGCCGCCGGGATGACCCCGCAAGAACGCCAACACACGACCGATCTATTGGTACAGGCCGCCAAAACTCGCGCCGTTGTTGTGGTCGAGCATGACATGGAGTTCGTGCGCCGCCTCAATTGCAAGGTCACAGTCCTGCATGAAGGCTCGGTTCTGGCCGAGGGCTCACTGGATCATGTCACATCAAATCAGGACGTCATCGATGTCTATATGGGGCGCTGAGCAATGCTGAAACTGACCGATCTGACCCTGCATTACGGGCATTCGCAAATCCTCAACGGTATCTCGCTGGAGGCCGCGCGAGGAGAGGTGACCTGCGTGATGGGCACCAATGGCGTGGGGAAAACAAGCCTGATCAAGGCGATCTCGGGGACGCATCCGCGCTCGGGCGGCGATCTGATACTAAACGGTGAGGCCCTGCCACCTCTGCCAGCCCATCGCATGGCGTGGAAAGGCGTGGCCTACGTGCCGCAGGGGCGCGAGATTTTCCCGCTGTTGACTGTCCGCGAAAACCTTGAGGCCGGTTTTGTCTGCCTGCCAACAAATGAGCATTTCGTTCCGGACGAGATCTTCGATATGTTCCCGGTGCTGAAGAAAATGCAGAACCGGCGCGGGGGTGATCTGTCGGGTGGCCAGCAACAGCAACTTGCCATCGCCCGGGCGCTGATCACCAAGCCTCAACTTTTGCTGCTGGACGAACCGACCGAAGGCATTCAGCCCAACATCATCCAGCAGATCGGCGAGGTAATTCGCCACCTCCGAACCAAAAGAGAGATGGCGATCATTCTGGTAGAGCAGTATTTCGATTTCGCCTATAATCTTGCCGACAAGTTCATCGTCCTGCGGCGCGGCGCGGTCCTGATGAAAGGCACGCGGGACGAGCTGTCGCGGGAACAGGTTCTGCAAGGCGTAACGGTTTGACATTCATAAAGGAACCAGCCCGTTGAACGCCGAGAAGCTTCAGGCTTTACGGGGCGCAGTTTAGAATTCTAGCTACCTAGTGTGGACTTCAATGCAACATCGCAGCGGTGGATTCGTTACGCAGGGTTGGGTTCGAACAGTGTCAGATTCTGCATTTGCAGCGGACGACCGGAATGTGGGCTGCGACCACAGAATGCCACCAGCGCGTCGAATGTCTCTCATGGGCCGGGAATACGGGGCAGGGGCCCATGCTGCGTCTGCTCCGAGGACTGGAAGGAGCCCATGCCGGTCATTTTGATTTCATACCGCGTGCGCGCAGCGGCAAATATTCTGCACAAGCACGACATTTTATGACGCGCCGCGGCGGCGATTTCGACCATTCGTGAACTACACAGCATGTTTTAAAGGCCGTGATTTACAGAACGCGGATGGGGTGGATGGCGTCTGCACCTAACTGTCGCGCAATGCAGCAGACTGCAGATGTTTTTCAGGTTCATGGAATTAGCACTGACGGCACGGTTGTTTTTAATCGTTCGATCTCATGCAAGACGAATGCCATGATTGCACGTGCGGTTATCCGAGAACCGTTCGATCCCGTCGAACCCCGAGCTTTGTCCCGAACTTTCAAGTTCGCGTCGATGATTGGGACTAGGTTCACGGAACCCATCAAGGCCGGCGGAAATACAGCATCCGCGATCAAAGGCCGGACACAGGACTATACTGACCAGCTGTGCAATCAGAGCATTTTGTCCTTGCAAAGCAGATGTCATCCACACAGGATGAAGCGGGCTTTCGCTACATATTCCCCAATGGCTTCAACTTAGCTTATCCTTAGCACTTACAGCCTTATTTTGGATTATTGCGCACCCAAGACGCGTCATTTTTCGAGCTTGTCTGACACGCTGTGATAAACCACATGCCATTCATTGCAGCGTCAATCCCGGGGAGGAGAAGCCCATCGCTAGAACCGCTGATAAGATCGGCTGCGTCACTGTAGAGATTGGCGAACCCCTCTAGATACCCCTCGGGATGCCCAGGAGGGATGCGCGTCCAACGGTCATTTTCATCGCCTAAATGAGAGCCGCCCCGTGTGAGGATTTGTGTGGCCGCCCCAAATCTGGTGAAACTCATTTGGTTTGGGTTCTCTTGGTTCCACTCAATGCTGCCGTTATCGCCATAGATGCGCAATGTCAGGCTATTTTCGCAACCAACGGCAACTTGACTGGCCCAAATCATACCCTTAGCGCCACCCTCCAAACGTAAAAGGATGTGGGCATTGTCATCGACCTTACGGCCATCTACGAAACAATGCAGGTCTGCACACAGCGCTTCCGTACCAAGACCCGATACGAAAGAGAGAAGATTGAAGGCATGCGTGCCGATGTCGCCTATCGCTCCAGCGCCGGACATATTGGGATCGGTGCGCCAATCGGCCTGTTTGTTGCTGGTGTCTTCGGCCAGCCAATCCTGGGCATATTCGGCCTGAACCACCCGTAATTTCCCCAGATCTCCACGTGCAATCATCTCACGGGCTTGTCGCATAAGTGGGTAACCTGTGTAGTTGTGAGTCAGGATAAAATTTGCCTTTGAAGTGTCCACGGCGACTTTGATTGCCTCAGCATCGTCCTGTGTCGCGGCAAGGGGTTTGTCACAGATCACGTTAATCCCAGCATTCAAAAACGCGATCGTAGGGCCTGCATGCATGTGATTTGGCGTTACAATCGCAACCGCATCAATGCCATCTTCACGTGCGGCTTCCTGCTGGGCCATGACTTCGAAACTGTCGTAAGACCGCTCCGGCGCGATGCCCAGCTCCACCGCCGAGGCCGCCGCGCGTTCAGGGTTGGATGACAACGCTCCCGCGACCAGATCCCACTTGCCGTCGATACGCGCGGCGATGCGGTGCACACCACCGATAAATGCGCCTTGGCCGCCGCCGACCATTCCAAGTTTTAGTTTTTTCATAGTCCTAGCATCCGTTTGATTTGCGCATCGTCACGCTCTGCTCCGGCGAAATCGTCAAAGGCTTTGCCGGTCACTTCGATCAAGTGTTTTTCGATAAAGGGTGCCCCTTCGGCTGCGCCTTGTTCCGGTGACTTGATGCAGCATTCCCATTCAAGAACGGCCCAGCTGTCGTAGCCATAATGCGTGAGCTTTGAGAAAATCCCGGCAAAATCGACCTGGCCATCCCCAAGAGACCGGAAGCGCCCGGCGCGGTCGGTCCAACCCTGATAACCGGAATAGACACCCTGACGTCCGGTTGGGTTAAACTCGGCATCTTTCACGTGGAACGCATTGATGCGGTCGTGATAGATGTCGATGAAGGCCAGATAATCGAGCTGTTGCAGCAGGAAATGCGAGGGGTCGTAGTTGATCATCGCCGCGTCATGGCCGTCACATGCATCGACAAACATCTCAAACGTGGCGCCATCGAAGACATCTTCGCCGGGATGAATTTCAAAGCCGATATCCTGCCCGTGATCCTTGTAGTGGTTCAGGATCGGGGTCCAGCGGCGGCCAAGCTCGGCAAAAGCCTCCTCGATCAAACCGGCGGGGCGCTGCGGCCAGGGATAGAGATAAGGGAACGCCAGCGATCCTGTGAAACTGACCGTGTGCATGAGGCCAAGCCGTTCGGAGGCGACGGCGGCCTTCATCATCTGATCCACGGCCCATTCCTGCCGCGTCTTGGGATTACCATGCACGACCTTAGGCGCGAAGGCGTCAAAGGCTTCGTCATAGGCGGGGTTCACGGCCACCAATTGGCCCTGAAGATGGGTCGACAGTTCGGTGATCTCGACCCCCGCGTCCGCGCAAATCCCTTTAATCTCGTCGCAATAGGTCTGGCTGGTCGCTGCCTGTTCAAGGTCAAACAGGCGTGCGTCGAAGGTCGGGATCTGCACGCCCTTGTAGCCCAACACCGCGGCCCAGCGGGTGATCCCGGCCAGGGAGTCGAAGGGCGCTTCGTTGCCCGCGAATTGGGCCAGAAAAAGGGCTGGCCCCTTGATTTGAGTTGCCATCGTTTTCTCCTTGCGATGGATTGTTAGTGTTCAGGAGGAACGTGCAGCCTTTGCATCAACGGCTCATCGGGTGCGATCAGTTGCTGCATGACAGCCTTTGCGAGGAACTGGCCCGTCTTCCCGACATCCTCAGTTTCGACGAGGATGTCGTCGCGGAATGTCTTCAGCAACGGCACGGTTTCTTTCGAATACACGTCGATATCCTTGCCCAGCTTGCGCCCTAGGCCTTCGAGAACACCGATGGTCGCGATGGCCACTTTGGGGGAAGCGCAGACAACAGCATCAATATCTGGTGACTTTTCAAACCTGTTCAGCAGCCAATGCCGGATGTCGTCGGAAGAATCGTCGCTGGAGACCCTCTCGGCAATTCGATAGCTCAGATTCAGATGAGGTGCGGTTTCAATCAGGCTGCGCTTCATGTCCGTGGCATAGGCCTGATGCAGGGGTGGTAGAATTGCGTGGATGTTTCTGCGTCCACGCTCTGCAAGACGGTTTAGAGCGATGCGCATGAATGCAGCGTTGTCGTAGTCGGAATAGGCGTGATCGGCGCACCACTTCGAACGCCCGTGCGTCGCAAATGGAAACTTGCGTTCCATCAGATACGCGACGCGCTGGTCTTCTGGTTCGACCATATTGAAGATTACCGCATCGGCTGACCGCGTTTCGACGATGTACTTGATCGGCCGCAACGAATCTTCGTCTGGAAACCATGGCAACACGTTCAGGTGAAACTGTGTCCCACGCAACTCGAGTGCGATTGAACTCGTAAGGCGAGTTGCGCTGCTGATGACATCGCCCTCCGCGGGCACGACGAGGGTGACAACATTTGTTCGTCCTGTCCGGAGGCGGACCCCGGCTCGGTTTGGGACATAGCCCACCGCATCGGCGATTTTGCGTACAAGCTCTTTGGTGTCGCTGCCGATATCCGGAGCATCCCCCAATGCGCGTGAGACCGTTGCGACGGCCAAACCGCTGATTCGCGAGATTGTCTTCAGGGTCGGTCGCTCGCCTGGATGAACCAGCGCCGACAGTTCTTTTTTGCTCAATCCAGCGATTACATCTGCGCTTCGTCTCATTAGCCTACACCTCAGAACACTGCTTAGACAGGCCTGAACCTATTCAGCAATTCTTGCTTCGCCTCCGTCTGCGAAAGGTCGCACCCCAATAATAAAGCGTACAAAAAAACACTTGCAAGGAGAAACTATAACGTTATAGGAGAAAAACTATATCGTTATAGGTGGGAGGAAACCATGAACCGGACTAAAATGCTGATGTCAGCAACGGCGATTGTCGCCGCATCCAGCGCTTCTGCCGCTGAGCTTGAAGTTATGCACTGGTGGACGTCGGGCGGTGAGGCCGTAGCAGTCCAGCAGTTCGCCGATGCCTTTAATGCCACGGGCAATACTTGGGTTGACGGCGCGATCGCTGGAGGCGACGCCGCGCGCGCTGTTATGGTGAGCCGCCTGACAGGTGGCGACCCAATGGGCGCGTTCCAGTTCAACCACGGTCGTCAGGCCGAAGAGCTGATCGAAGCAGGGCTGCTGCGAGACATCACCGACATCGCCGAGGCCGAAGGTTGGCTTGACCTTGTGAACCCTCCCAGCTTGCTGGAAGCCTGCACCGTCGACGGGCGCGTCTATTGCGCCCCGGTGAACATCCACTCCTGGCAGTGGCTCTGGGTAAGCCATGGTGCTTTTGAAGACGCCGGTGTTGCGGTACCGACCAATTGGAATGAATTCGTTGCCGCTTCAGACGCTCTTGAGGCTGCCGGGAAAATCCCGATGGCCATAGGTCAGCAGGGCTGGCAGCAGGCCGGCGCATTCAATGTCTTCATGGCAAGCTTGCCGCCAAGCGACGTATTCACCAGCGTTTATGGCGACAAGAACGTCGAGATTGCCGCGGGCGAAGACGTGGCATCCGTGTTCGCCGCCGCCGCGTCCGCGCGGGATATGGCTGCTAACTCCAACGTCCAGAACTGGAACGACGCCACCAACATGCTGATCACGGGCAAGGCTGGCGGCCAGATCATGGGTGATTGGGCACAAGGTGAATTCGCGGTTGCCGGTCAGGTTGCCGGTGAAGACTATAGCTGCTTGCCTGGTCTTGGCGTAAACCCGCGTCTATCAACGGGCGGTGACGCATTCTACTTCCCCGTGCTCGACGACGCGGAGTTATCGGCGGCCCAAGCCGAACTCGCAGCCCTGCTTCTCAAGCCTGAAACTCAGGTAAGCTTTAACCTAGCGAAAGGCTCGTTGCCGGTCCGGGGTGATATCGACCTCGAAGCAGCCAATGACTGCATGCAGCAGGGTCTGGCCTTGCTTGCGGAAGGCGCACTTCTGCCGGACTTCAACATGCTGGTGACCCCTGACACCAAATCTCAGATCGACGATCTTATGGTGCAGTTCTTTGCCGATCCTTCCTACTCCCCGGAAGATGCACACGCCGATTTCGTGCGCATTATTGAACGCGCAAACTAAACCACTCTGGGGTTGGCGCGTTTTCGAACGGGCTAACCCATCCACTTTGATTGTCGGGCTTTCAGCAGGGAGATAGGCGATGACTTCGACGCGCCCAAACCAGCTGTTCCGAAACAAATCAGCAAAGATTGCAGCAATACCAATGGTGTTGACCGCACTCTTTGTCTTTGTTGGCGGAACCGTGTGGACGGTTGTTTACAGTTTTACCGATTCAGGGCTTTTGCCGCGCTTGAATTGGGTTGGCCTTGACCAGTATGAGCGTCTTTGGACAACGCGTAAATGGCTGGTTTCAATCGAGAACCTTGCCATCTATGGCTTCTGTATGCTGGTTCTGATGTTTGTGATCGGCTTCATTCTGGCTGCGCTGATTGACCAAAAGATCCGATTTGAGAATACTATTCGGACCATTATTCTTTACCCATATGCGCTCAGCTTCGTTGTCACCGGCCTGGTCTGGCAATGGATTCTGAACCCGGAATTCGGCGTGCAAAATATCGTGCGTGGTCTGGGTTGGGAAAGCTTCACCTTCGACCCGCTCTATACGGCCGATATCGCAATTTACGGCGTGCTCATTGCCGGCCTCTGGCAGGGCAGCGGGCTCGTTATGGTGCTAATGCTCGCCGGTCTTCGCGGTATCGATCAAGAGGTCTGGAAGGCGGCCCGTGTCGACGGTATCCCCGCCTGGAAAACTTATATCTTCATTGTCATCCCGATGATGCGCCCGGTCTTTATCACGACCCTTGTACTGGTGGTGACGGGCATTGTGAAACTCTATGACCTGATCGTGGCGCAAACGGGCGGGGGTCCGGGCATCGCCACCGAAGTTCCCGCCAAATACGTCTATGACATGATGTTCCAGGCCAACAATTTGGGTCAAGGCTTTGCTGCCTCGACCATGATGTTGATGACGGTCGCAATCATCGTGATCCCCTGGGCTATCCTCGAGTTTGGAGGCAAGAACCGTGGCTGATACTTCCGCTTCCGCTTTCACCGACCCACATGGGCCAAAACCGCAAAAGGCCTTCTCGCGGCGCAATATCTTTCTCTACGGCACGCTCTTTTTAGTGGCTGCCTACTACGCTCTGCCGCTCTACATCATGATCGTGACGTCGCTGAAAGGCATGCCGGAAATCCGGATGGGCAATATCTTTGCCCCGCCGATGGAGGTTACTTTTCAACCTTGGGTCAAAGCCTGGTCCGAGGCTTGTACCGGTCTGACCTGTAACGGTCTCAGTACTGGGTTCTGGAATTCGGTCCAGATCACGATCCCCTCGGTGATCCTGTCGATCATCATCGCGTCGGTGAACGGCTACGCTTTGGCCAACTGGAAGTTCAAAGGCGCGGATTTGTTCTTCACCATCCTGATCTTTGGCGCCTTCATCCCCTATCAGGTGATGCTCTATCCGATTGTGATCATGCTGCGCGAGATTGGCCTATACGGATCGTTATCGGGGTTGGTCATTGTTCACACGATCTTCGGGATGCCGATCCTGACGCTGCTGTTCCGCAACTATTTCACGTCGCTGCCTGAAGAGCTGTTCAAGGCTGCACGCGTCGACGGGGCGGGCTTCTGGGGCATCTATTTCCGCATCATGGTGCCCATGTCTCTGCCGATCTTCACGGTTGCGATGATCCTGCAAGTGACAGGCATCTGGAACGACTTCCTGTTCGGCGTCGTCTACACCGGCCCGGAAAGCTATCCGATGACTGTGTCGCTGAACAATATCGTCAACACGACTCAAGGCGTGAAGGAATACAACGTCAATATGGCCGCCACGATCCTCACCGGATTGGTGCCACTGACCATATATTTCGTCTCGGGAAGACTCTTTGTGCGCGGCATCGCCGCCGGCGCGGTGAAAGGCTGAACATCATGGAAAACTCAGTAGAAATCAAAAATCTCGACCTGCGGTTTGGATCGGTTAAAGTCCTCAAAGACCTCAATCTCGATATCGGAAAGGGCGAATTCCTGGTGCTCCTGGGCTCGTCCGGTTGCGGCAAGTCCACCCTGTTGAACTGTATTGCAGGCCTGCTGGATATCTCCGCTGGGCAGATCCACATCAACGGTCAGAACGTTACTTGGGCCGAGCCGTCCGAACGTGGCATCGGCATGGTGTTCCAGTCCTATGCGCTCTACCCGCAGATGACGGTCGAGGGGAACCTGTCCTTCGGCCTTAAGAATGCGGGCCTGCCAAAGGCTGAGATCGCCGAGCGGATCAAACGCGCCTCGGAAATCCTGCAAATCGAGCCGCTTTTGAAACGCAAACCTGCCGCCCTGTCCGGTGGTCAGCGTCAGCGTGTGGCTATCGGGCGTGCGTTGGTGCGCGACGTCGATGTATTTCTGTTTGACGAGCCGTTGTCGAACCTCGATGCGAAACTACGCGCGGATCTGAGGGTCGAAATCAAGCGCCTGCACCAAAACCTTGAAAACACCATGATCTACGTCACTCACGACCAGATCGAAGCGATGACGCTGGCCGATCGGATCGCGATCATGCGGGGCGGTCAGATCATGCAGCTGTCGTCCCCTGATGAAATCTACAGCCGCCCGGTCAACAAATATGTGGCGGGCTTCATCGGATCGCCGTCAATGAATTTCATGGATGGCCAGATCAAGGACGGTCACTTCGAAGTGGGCGAGCAGAAGATCCCGCTGTCCGGCTACGAATTCTCTTCGGAGGGTTCGATCGAAGGCCCTGCGACCTTGGGCATCCGTCCCGAACATGTGGTCACCGGAGAGCTTGTGCTGAACGCGCCCTATCAGATCGATGTGGATATCGACCTGATTGAACCAACTGGCTCAGACAAGCTGGTGGATTGTGTTGTTGCGGGCAACCATTTCCGCGTGCGCATGGAGGGGCAGGCCGATGTGAAAGTCGGTGAGAAACTGCGACTTGGTTTCGACCTGTCACAATCCTCGCTCTTTGATATTCAATCGGAATTGCGGCTCTAAGCCACTTTCCAATCTAGAAAACGGGCCGAAGCCATCCCCTCAACTTGATCTTAAAGGACAGATCATGCCGTCTATATCCTATCAGCTTTATTCCTCCCGCAATTGGGACGTTGAAGAGACCTTCAAGATGCTCGCCGAGTTGGGCGTCAAAGAGGTCGAAGGTGTTGGCCCTTACTATGAAGACCTGGCCAAGACCAAAGCCTTGCTCGAGACCCATGGCATGACCATGCCGACGGGCCATTTCGCGCCTGATCTGGTCGAAAACGAGCCCGAAAAGGCGATCGAGATTGCCAAGATCCTAGGAATCAAGACGGTGATCGTGCCATTCATTCCGCCGGCCGAACGCCCGACAACTCTGGCCGGTTGGCAGGAATTTGCCACGCGTCTGGCCAAAGCCGGCGAACCGATCACCGCCGCTGGGTTTGAGTTCGGCTGGCACAACCACGATTTCGAGTTTGTTCCTGTCGACGGGCAGATTCCGCTGGATATCATCGCCGCCGCTTCGGACGACATCATGCTTGAGCTGGATTTGGCTTGGGTCAAAGTGGCTGGGCACAACCCAGCGGAATGGCTAGCGAAATATGCCGACCGCATCACCACCGTGCACGTCAAGGACCGTGCGCCCGAAGGTGAAAATGCCGATGAGAGCGGCTGGGCCGATGTTGGTCACGGCATCATGGACTGGCCCGCGATCAAGCAGGCGATGGATGCCGCCGGGGTCGAGCGTTATGTCATCGAGCATGACAACCCCAATGACCACGTCCGCATGGCGACCCGCTCGCTGGCCACTGTTCAGGCATTTTGAGGGATCGCAGACATGAAGACTGTTGGTGTCGGCATCATCGGCTGCGGAAATATCTCGACCTCTTACCTCAAGCTCGCGCCACTTTTTGAGGCGCTTGAGGTCCGGGCGGTTGCCGACCTGAACATGGATGCGGCCAAGGCACGGGCCGAAGAGTTTTCCGTCCGCACCGATACGATTGACGATCTGCTGTCTGCTGATGACATTGAGATAATCGTCAACCTGACGATCCCGGCGGCACATTTCGATGTGACCAAACGGATTTTGGAGGCAGGCAAACACGCCTATTCCGAAAAGCCCTTCGTGCTGACCCTTGAAGAGGGCGAAGCACTGCGGAGCCTGGCGGCGGAAAAAGGTCTGCGCGTAGGATCGGCGCCGGACACCTTCCTGGGCGGTGCCCATCAACTCGCTCGTGCAGCCATTGACGAAAATCTGGTCGGGGACATCATCGGTGGTACCTGTCACGTAATGTCGCGCGGAATGGAGGCTTGGCACCCCAATCCGGACTTCTTTTTCCAGCCCGGTGGCGGACCCATTCTTGACCTCGGTCCCTATTATGTGACCAGCCTGGTGCAACTTATCGGGCCGGTGAAAGCGGTGACAGCCATGGCTTCGGTCAGCTTTCCGACCCGCACCATCGGCAATGGCCCGCGCGAAGGCGAAACCGTGCCTGTGGACACGCCGACCAATATTCACGCCGTGCTTGAATTCGAAAACGGCGCGCTGATCACCCTTGGCGCAAGTTGGGATGTTTGCGCCCATCGCCATGAGAACATGGAGCTCTATGGAACTGATGGTTCGCTGTACCTTCCTGATCCAAATTTCTTTGGGGGTGAGGTTTATCTAGCCAAGCAGGACGGCGATGCCACCGCTATTGCGTCTCGCAATCATGCATTTGAGATCCCCAATGCCAAGGACGGGCAAGGGAATGACCGTGCCAACTACCGCTGTGCAGGACTTGCGGATATGGCCGCTGCCGTCGCCACGGGAAGGCCGCATCGTTGCAGCTTGGAACTAGCGACTCACGTGGTCGAGATAATGACCGCAATCCTACAGTCGGCTGAAGAACGACGCTGGGTCGATATAGTCACCTCTTGCGAACGTCCGGATGCGTTGCTCCCGGATCAAGCCCGCGCTCTACTCATTTGAGTTGCACTCCTATGGTTGAACCCCCAAAGGCCACCCGAAATCATGTCTTTATTGTCATGGGCGTGTCTGGTGTTGGCAAAACCACTATGGGGATCGATCTGGATACAAACAAAGAGGCCCGGTACCTGTATGAGCTGTCACAAGCGCTGGGACTCAAGCCAGACATGGTGAATTCGATCCACGACAGAATGGGTGAGCCGCGACTGTTCGGATAGATCGGTCGGCTTATTCGGACTCTGCACAGATCGGGAGGAACCCTCCGGCGATAGCACCGCTTTAATACTGTGAGGCACGCTATTGGCGTTCAGTCTTTTGATGCCAATTTGGTTTGGATGACGAACTGCGTGACGGGGTCAACGTCTTCGCTTTCAAGTAAAATTGCGAACTGGCCATCCAAACGCGATTCCTTCCAATTCCGCATGGCAATCGCAATTTCCAAAGCCGACAAGCTTTTGTGTTTCAACTCACGTGAAAAAATTTCGATGATCTGATCTCTGAGAGCATGTGAGACTGTTCCTGAGTCAGCTAACGCTCGAATGAGGGATCGCCTATGGCCCTGTCTAGGGTCAGGATGCATTGATTTCCCGAGCGCTGCGTGATTCACGGCTCCGAAAACAGAGCGGTGACATGAGCAATCTTTTCTGGCTGACCGACGCACAGATGGCGCGTCTGAAACCCTACTTTCCAAAGTCGCACGGTAAGCCAAGGGTCGACGACAGGCGGATTCTGAGCGGGATAATTTTCATCAACCGCAATGGGTTAAGGTGGCGCGACGCTCCTGAAGCCTATGGCCCACACAAGACGCTTTATAGCCGTTGGAAGCGCTGGAGCGAAAAGGGCATATTCGCGCGGATGATGGTGGGGCTAGCTGCCGAGCACGGCGAACAGAAGACAGTCATGATCGACGCGACCTACCTGAAGGCACATCGAACAGCGACCAGCATGGCCGCTAAAAAGGGGGGCGCGGTCGCCTGATTGGCCGGACCAAAGGTGGTATGAACACCAAGCTTCACGCCATTTGCTACAGCCAGGGACGACCGCTCGACCTCTTCATCACCGCCGGACAGGTCAGTGACTATATCGGCGCACGGGCATTGCTGGGCGGTTTGCCAAAGGTCGAATGGCTGCTCGGAGACCGAGGCTACGACGCCGACTGGTTCAGAGATGCGTTGAAAGACAAAGGGATACGCGCCTGCATCCCTGGACGAAAACAGCGCAAGAAGACCGTGAAATACGACAAGCGCCGATACAAACGGCGCAACCGCATTGAGATCATGTTCGGCAGGCTCAAAGACTGGAGACGCGTGGCAACCCGCTACGACAGGTGTCCCAAGGTCTTCCTCTCGGCCATCGCGCTCGCAGCCGTCGTCATCTACTGGTTATGAATCCTGACCCTAGCGGTCATTCGACGACGTCTGCGTGAACTGACTTATTGGTCCGCTTGAGTATGCAAACAGAGAAACCACCAGACGGTTTCGGCCTGGCTATCTCATCAGGATGTTTGATTGCCGATTTCGCGGCTTTGCAACCCGCTTTGCGATTATGGCACAACTCTGTCGCGGCCTGTCCAAGAGGATTCAATGTATTCAATTAGTGAGTGGCAATCAATTATGGTGTTGTTAAATATGTAAAATCCCTTTGGGCGCAGAAGTCCCAACGGTATTGTGAATATTTATGCTTTCTAAATATACAAATTCTCCTCTCAATCTTCACCGCTATGTTAGCGTTATCGCTTTGAGATTGACGCTTGTTCTTACCGGTTAGCCGGCACCCAGCACAATTTGCGAAGCATTTAGCGTTGCCAACCCAATTGGACCGGCAGCCAAGGAACATACACTGGAGGAAATATGTCCCTTTTGCAGACCATTACCCGTAGAGCCGCCTTGCTTTCTGTCGCCGCTGTCGCACTAACTGCCGGGACAGCGTATGCAGGCGATGTCAAAATTGGCTTTCTGCTGAAAACCATGCAGGAAGAACGCTACAAGCGTGACCGCGCCGCGTTTACTGCGAAAGCTGAGGAACTGGGCGCCGAAGTTATCTTTGATTCAGCGAATAATGACGAGCTGACGCAGCTCGCGAAATTCGAAAACATGCTCGCCAAGGGAGCAGATGTCATCGTGTTGCAGCCCGTGAATACCGGCACTGCCGGTAGCATGGTCAGCATGGCAAACAGCGAAGGTGTGCGTGTTGTCGGGTATGACTCAATGCTCGTGGATGGGCCGCTGGATGCGATGGTGATGCAAGACAGCTGGGCCGTGGGCCGCTTGCAAGGCGAAGCCATGGTCGAATGGCTGCAGGAGAAAAATGGAGAGGTGTCCGGCAAAATCGCCTTGATTCAAGGTCAACCGGGCGACTCCAACGCGATTGCCATGAGCAGCGGTGTGTTGGAGATTGTCGAAGCGAACCCGGGGTTGGAACTGGTAACAAATCAGGCGCATGAAGGTTGGTCATCTGAGAAGGCCATGGCGACTGCAGAAAACACGCTGACCTCTAACAGCAACAGCATCGACGCGTTTATCGCCAACAACAGCGGCATGGCCCGTGGTGTTATCGCGGCATTGGAAGCACAGGGGCTTGCGTCATCAGACAAAGTATTTGTAGCCGGATCCGATGCCGACCTGGCAAACATCCAATACGTGGCGCAAGGCAAGCAGGCTGTAGAAATTTGGAAACAGATCGATCCACTTGCGGAAACCGCGGCAGAAGTTGCAGTGGCGTTGGCTAATGCGCCGGACACTGCACCTGCTGATCTGGTCGAAGTGGACAAGGTTATCAACAACGGCTTCACCGATGTGCCAACAATCGTGACCCCGATCACGCTTGTGACACAGGACAACATCGATGACACGATCATCGCTGGCGGCTTCTACTCCAAGGAAGAAGTTTACGGGAACTGATCCCCGAGACTGTTTCCTGAAGGAGGGCGTTTCGCCATCTGGCTAACTATGCGTGTACTCCCCGCACGCGGCTTCATGGTGCCCTCCTTCCTTAACCCCTTACGGCGAAACTGCCGGTCAGGGTGGGGAATGTCCGAAACACCTTTCTGAATGTGATGGGAAAAAGCATGTCTGAAGTCGTCCTGAAAATGCAGGGTATCATCAAGGATTTTCCCGGAGTTCGCGCCCTGAACAATGTCAATTTCGAAGCCCGCTCAGGTGAGCTTCTGGCGTTGATGGGAGAAAACGGGGCGGGCAAATCCACGTTGATGAAAGTGCTCAGCGGGGTTTGGCCTTATCCGACTTACGAAGGCGATATCTTTCTGCGAGGCGAAAGAGTCCGGTTCGCAAATACGAAAGAGGCCGAGGCAGCAGGCATTGGCATCATCTATCAGGAACTCAACTTGATCCCGGGATTGTCGGTTGCAGAAAACATTTTTCTGGATCGCCAGTTCACCGATGCCAAGGGCAGGATCAACTGGAACCAGACCTTTGCCGAAACTCAGAAACTGCTGACCGAACTGGGTATCAACGACATCCGTCCGACAGATCTGGTGCAAAATATCACTGTGGGCAAACAGCAGATGGTTGAGATAGCCAAAGCCCTGTCGCTGAAGGCCGAGATACTGGTGCTGGATGAGCCGACGTCGGCGCTGACCGATAAGGAGGTCAAGGATCTCTTCCGTATCATCCGCAAGCTCAAAGCCGACGGTGTCTGCATGTGCTACATCTCGCACAAGATGGAAGAGATCGAGCAGATCGCGGACCGGATCGCTGTTCTGCGTGATGGCCAGACGATTGGTGAAGTCACGCCTATCGCGGATATCACGCTGGATCAAATCATCGCCCGAATGGTCGGGCGCGACATCAAGGATATGTTCCCCAAGGTCGATTTCACACCGGGTGAGGTGACTTTGGAGGTCAACGATCTGTCCGTCACAAACCCCGACCTGCCTGGCAGCTATCTGGTCAAGCACGCAAGCTTCGTTGCCCGCAAAGGCGAGATATTGGGCATCTCCGGGTTAATGGGCGCAGGCCGGACCGAATTGGTTGGCGGTGTTTTCGGTGCCTATCCGGACCAGACCACCGGTGAGGTAAAGCTGAATGGGCAAAAGCTGGAAATCAAATCTCCGAAGGATGCAATTGATGCCGGCATCGCGCTGCTGACCGAAGATCGTAAGGCTTTGGGGCTGTTTTTGGACAAATCCATTTCCTTCAACACGACGATTTCCTCGCTTGAGACGATCAGTTCAAAGGTTCTGGGCATTATCAACACCCAGCAGGAGCGCAAAATCGTTAAGGAATATGTCGACCAGTTGGGCGTTAAAACACCGTCGATTGACACGGTCATCGGTACGCTGAGCGGCGGCAACCAGCAGAAGGTCATTCTGGGTAAGTGGCTGAACTCGCGCCCGGATGTGTTCATCCTGGATGAACCTACCCGCGGGATCGATATCGGCGCCAAGGTCGAGATTTACAAGCTGCTGAACGAGCTGGTCCAGCAGGGTGTCACCGTCATCATGATTTCTTCGGAACTGCCCGAGGTTTTGGGCATGTGCGACCGGATTCTGGTGATGTGCGAAGGCGAGATTGTGTCGAACTTTGAAAGGGACGACGCGAAGAAAGAAGCAATCATGGCGTATGCCACCGGCAGCGCATAAGGGAGGAAGCAAATGAGTGCTGACAGCAACGTTGCAGGTGTTGGCGTCAATGGCGCCAAGGAAAACCACCTGATAAACTTCATCAAGGACAACGCGACACTAATTGCGTTGATCGTGCTTGTCGTTGGGCTCAGCTTTGCCGACGACGCGTTCTTCACTGCGCGGAACCTCAGCAACCTGTCCCGTCAAGTTACCATCATCGGGATCATTGCCGTAGGCATGACCATGGTCATTCTGATCGCGGGTATTGACCTATCCGTTGGTTCTGTCGTCGGGTTATCAGCGGTTGTCTGTACGCTCATGATGCAATGGGGCGTGCCGACAATATTGGCGGTGCCTGCAACTCTTTTGATCGTGGGTGTCGGGATAGGTCTGTGGAACGGGTTCTGGATAGCCAAGTTCAACATACCACCATTCATCATAACCCTTGGAATGCTGACCATCGCACGCGGTTTGGCACTGACCCTGACGAACGGCAGTTCTGTACCGGTAACGAGTAATGTGTTTCCGTTGATTGGTGGTGCATATATCCCGCCGATGATGTCCAGTATCGTGCTGATCGTGTGTGCTGCGCTTGCTGTCTATTCGATTTTCCGGGACGTCCAACAAAGCAAAGCTCACGGCGTCGATGTGAATATGCAAGAGTTGCTGGTCAACGGGGCCGTGATGATTGGTGGTTTTGCTTTGGCCTTCCACGTGTTCACCAGCTACAAAGGGATCCCCGTTCCTGTTGCGATCTTTGCAGTCATTGCGTTTGCCGGGATCTATACGCTGAACAGCACCCGCTTTGGTCGCCGCCTCTATGCGCTTGGCGGAAACGAGGATGCGGCTCGCCTGTCCGGCATCAACGTCGTCCGCACCAAGATGATTGTCTATACGGTCATTTCGGTCCTGTCGGCGCTGGCTGGTATCATCCTGGCCTCGCGTCTGAACGGTGCCTCACCCAACCTTGGAACCATGTTCGAGCTTGATGCGATTGCAGCGGTTGTTATCGGCGGTACCAGCCTGGCGGGTGGTTCTGGCAAGGTGAGTGGAACCATCATCGGTGCCCTGCTGATCGGGGTCCTGAACAACGGCATGAGCCTGCTTGGTGTGGTCACGTTCTATCAGTTGATCATCAAGGGCCTGATCATCATCCTCGCTGTCTGGTTCGATGTGATGCAGAAAAAATAATGTTGCTGGCCTGCCTCCGGTCACATGCACCGGGGGCAACGCCAAAATCCCCTAAATCTTGAATGACAGTTGGGAGGTAAGCGATGGTCCAGTCCATTTTAGCAACCTTACGCACAGACGGCCTCAGAGCTTTGGGTTTGGCCGGCCTTCTATCCGCATCGCTACCAATGATTGCGGCAGCGCAGGACAACGCCAAGATCGGGTTCCTGCTCAAGACCATGCAGGAAGCCAGATATCAGACAGACAAATCTCTGTTCATCGCCCGCGCAGAATCCCAAGGTGCAGACGTGATCTTTGATAGCAGCGGCAATGATCCATTGCGCCAGTTGCAGCAGGTTGAGGAAATGCTGGAATTGGGGGTGGATGTTCTGGTTCTACAACCCGTCAACACAGCAACCGCCGGAGCACTGGTTGATCTGGCCCACGATCAAGGCGTCAAAGTGGTCGGGTACGACTCGATGCTGCAGGACGGGCCGCTTGACGTCATGGTTATGCAGGACAGTTGGGCCGTCGGGCAGCTTCAGGCCGAAGCGATGGTCGACTGGCTGAATGATACCCGCGGTGAGGTCAAAGGCCGGGTCGCCCTGATCCGCGGTCAGCCTGGTGATGCCAATGCCGAAGCGCTCAGCAGCGGTGTGTTGAAAGTGATTGCCGATCATCCGGGGCTCGAACTTGTTGCAGATCGCAGCCACTTGGACTGGTCTCCGGATATGGCCAGAGACACTGCCGAAAACCTTCTGGTCGAATATGACAACGACATCGACGCGTTCATTGCCAATAACAGCGGGCTTGCCTTCGGGGTTCTTGCAGCATTGTCGGATGAGGATCTGGCATCGGCGGATCGGGTCTTTGTCGCCGGGTCAGACGCTGATCTGAGAAACGTCCAAATGGTTGCTGACGACGTACAGGCGCTGGAAATCTGGAAGCAAATCAAACCTCTGGCCTATGAGGCGGCGGATATTGCTGTGAAAATTGCGCAGTCTCCGGATGCCGGAATCAGCGAACTGATCGGTGAGCATACGCTGATCGACAATGGTTTCGCGGATATTCCGACGGTTATCACCCCTGTCTTCGCAGTGTCAAAAGATACGATCGACAGCACGGTGATCGATGGCGGGTTCTATACCAGCGAACAGATCTATCAGAACTGAAGCTGCTATAATCACGCATACGCCCGTCGGCAAAACAGTGAATAAAAGCAAGGGACCGAAATGTCTGACAAGATCAATGTCGCAGTCCTTGGCCCGATCCCAAGGGACAATATCACCAGCTATCAGGGTGAGAAATTTAATAAATTTGGCTGCGCGGTCTATACAGCGGTCTGTATGTCCTCGCTGGCCGGTCCGGGTTCGCGGATCAACGTTGTCAGCCATGTGCGCAGGTCGGACGTAGACAATGTTCGCAACTTGCTGTCTGCGTTTCCGTATATGGATGTCAGCCATGTTACAGGCGACGCTGATCAGGGCGCAGTGATCGATCTAGTCTACGTGGACCAAAACCATCGCAACGAAAAGCAAACGGGTTTCATGAACCCGATCCTGCCCGACGACATCGAAGACCTGATGGATTGCGAGGCTTTCGTTTTCGTTCCGATCACGGATTTCGAGGTTCCGTTGGAAACGATCCGATACATCAAGGCCAACAGCGATGGTCTGGTTGTATTTGATGCGCATGGTCCCACCAGCGGGTGTTCAGCACATGGAGAACGGTATCATAAATTCTGGATCGACAGAGATCGCTGGCTTCCGCATATCGACCTTCTGAAGATGAATTTGGAAGAGGCTCAATGCAGTTGGTTCAAGGGAGAATACGGGTCTGACGAATTGCAGGAAATAAGCGAACTCACGATGGACCAGTTGCCCAAGTTCGCCCAACACTGCCTGGATCTGGGCGTCAAGGCGCTCTACGTCACGCTGGATCAACACGGCTGCGCCGTCTACCACAACGATGCAACTGGCCGGATGCGGGAACATCTGGTCAAGCGGGTGCTTGTCGAAGACGTGGTCGACACCACGGGCTGCGGTGACAGCTTTGCTGGTGGCTTGGCTTTTGGCTACCTCAAGACTGGCGATTTCGTCAAAGCCTGCCAGTTCGGAAACTGTGCAGGAGCGCAGCGCTGCTCGAGCAGCGAACTGGATGTCTACGGATCGCTGGAAGAAACCGAACGTCAGATTGCCGAAACCTACGGCGACTGAATTATCCGAAATATCACCCGAATGGAGCCCTGACATGCAGACAATGCTGAGCAGTAGCGACTGGCTGATCGAAGAAACCCAATTCAATCTGGATGAAGCGAACTTCAAGGAGACCATTTTCACGGTCGGCAACGGCTATCAGGGGACACGTGGGTCTCTGGAAGAGGGCCACAAAGGGGAGCTGTCTGGCACCTATCTGGCCGGTGTTTACGATCACCATGACTCGACGGTGATCGATCAGGTCAATGTGCCTACCTGGCTGCCGCTTCGGGTCCGTGTCGAAGGTGAAATTCTGGATGTCCAAACGTGCAAAGTGGTCGAACACAAGCGCGTGTTGGATCTGCAGACCGGATTTCTCCACCGAGATACGGTGTTTGAAGATAGCAAAGGCCGTCGCACTCGCATCACCAGCATCCGCTTTGCCAGTTTTTCCGATCAGCATATTTGCGGCATTCGCCTAACCGTCACACCAGAAAACCACTCGTCCGAAATCACTGTCGAAAGCGCCCTGGATGCCCAACGGTACAATCTGGACCGCCTGCCAGCTTATCAGGGAAATCCCGTCTTCCACCCCGAAGTCAAATGGGAGAAGTGGGCCAAAAGTCGGCACATGAAGGTCACTCAGTCACATGCAAGCAGCGATGCGTCATATATCGAAGCTCTGACACTGGACACTGGCATTTCGATTGGTATGGCGTCTGCCTTGGATTGTCCTGCCTTCATCGAGTTCAAAGTCGCAAACCGTGGCTATGAGCAGGTTTCACAAACCGTCTCTGTCGAGGCGCTCAACGGACAAAGCCTGACTTTCGAAAAGCTGGTGTCAATTTATACGTCGCGAGATCTGAACGGCGCAGAATTGGCAGCAAAATGCGAAGCCTCCCTGGAGACAGCACAAGCCAAGGGGTTTTCCGCCTGTCTGAGCGAAAGCGCTGCGGCATGGCGCGCAAAGTGGGACGCCTGTGATTGCGAGGTGATAGGCGATCCAGAAGCAACGCGCGCAATGCGTTTCAACATCTATCATCTGCTGATTGCCGCAAACGAAAACGACCCGCGCGCGAACATCGGCGCCAAGTCCATGTCAGGCGAGGGGTATAAAGGGCACGTTTTCTGGGATACCGAGATCTTCCTGCTGCCATTCTACATTTTCACGCAGCCGGAGACGGCCAAAGCCCTTCTGAAATACCGTTACAACACGTTGAACGGCGCACTTGAGAACGCTCGAATGAATGGGCTTAAGGGTGCGCAGTACGCATGGGAAGCCGCTGATACCGGGGTGGAGACAACACCAAAATGGACAGCGGACGGCGCGAACCGCATATGGACTGGAGAAGAAGAGATTCACGTCACCGCATGCGTGGCATATGGCATCCTCAGTTATGTTGCGGCGACTGGAGACAGAGATTTCCTTCGCGATTTCGGTGCCGAGGTTTTGTATCAAACCAGCCGGTTCTGGATCAGCCGGCTGGAATGGAACAAAGACAAGGACCGGTACGAGCTGACAAACGTTATCGGACCGGACGAGTTCCACGAACATGTCGACAACAACACGTTCACCAACCGAATGGCGAAATGGCATCTGGAGCAATCGGTGCGTGTTTTCAAAGAGTTAAGCAAGGCTTCGTCAGCGGTTCATGACGAATTGCGAATTCGGTTAGATCTAACAGAAAAGGAAGTGGATAATTGGTTGGAAACGGCCGAAAAAATCTATGTTCCCTTTGACCCGTCCCGCAATCTGATTGAGCAATTTGAAGGGTATTTCCAGCTCAAGGACATTTCGATCACCGAATGGGACAAAAACCGTATGCCGGTCTACCCCGAGGGGCATGACCACTTTTCATTGAATGGCTCGATGCTACTCAAGCAACCGGACGTGATCATGTTAAACTATCTCTTGCCAGATGAGTTCTCGGACGAAGTCAAAGCAGCAAACTACGCGTTTTATGAGAAGCGCACGATGCACAAGTCCTCACTCAGCCCGGCCATTCATTCGATCATGGGGATTGAAGTCGGCGACATTTCCTCGGCGCATCGCTATTTCGAACGGTCCGCTTTTGTCGACCTGGTCAACAATCAGGGCAACACGCAGGACGGGATGCATATCGCCTCGGCCGGTGGCACCTGGCAGTCGCTTGTGTGTGGATTCGGCGGGTTCCGGGTCAAGCATGGCAAGATGACCTTCAAACCCTGGCTGCCTGAGGCATGGTCCGCCATCCGGTTTAACCTGAAGTGGCAGGGGAATGACGTCGAAGTTGCGATTTCTCATGACGCGTGCCGGTTTAAGCTGATCGCTCCGTCCGGCACGAAAGAAGACATCGAGGTGATGGGCCATCCCGTTACTTTGATTGCCGGAGAAGAAGTGGTCTTCGCACCGCAGCCAGCGTGAAGACAGGGGCCAATCCCGCAGGAAAAGTCAAGATGTGCCGAGGTCTTGCGGTCAGTCCGCAAGAGCCTCGGCAACGCGCGTGTGCAGTTGTTCCGCCGCCGCGTGATCGATGAGCAATTCGTTAACAAGCCCCCGGGTGATCAGTTCAAATACCGTATCACCTCGTTCCTTCTGAATCGCGACGACCACAACACCACTTTGGTCAGGATCGTCAAATGCTCGGTCCGCGATGGCCTTGACATGCTCTGTTTTGATCCCGGTCCACAACCCGTTCAGTTCGTCAATCAGGTCCATTTTGGCCTGTGATATTTCCGTCCTTGGGATCAAAATGCCGCCAAGGTCTCCGACGACCAATTGCCGGAGATCATCAGCCCTTAAACCGCCTGCCTGAACCAACTCTTCAAAACTGCCCAGAACCGGAGTGCTTGAAGACCCAACGCTGGAAATCAGCATATCCATTTTGCCAATCAACGCGTCAGGCCCCGAAAACACGCGGTGAAATCCTGGGGTGTCAGAGATGTACTGCCAGATGGAACGGCGCATGGTCTCATCATAGTGACGGGGAATGTACGCCGGGAATCCAGTTAGCTGAGGGCTATCCTCCGGCTGATCGTTAAATAGCTCATCAAACGTTTCGGCAAGCCGGCTGGCAGAGTATCCATGCTGAGCCAGCGACATCAGTTCTGCACATACCGCTGCAAACTCCGTCTTTTTCGTTTTATCTATGGGTTGCCTTGAGGCGGCAATTCCTTCTGCCAGCGATTTAATCGTTCGCCCCCACGCAACGCCTACGACGTTCGATCTCTCGATCAGTTCCATCAATCGCCCGGATGCCGTTCGCCCAAATCTGGCCCGTCGCTGTGACAGCGCAGCCTCGGTGTTCCCCGGGCCGCTTTCAAACACCCCAAGCCGAGGCGATCTGAGGTTGTTCCTGTTGCAATATCGTTTCAGATCAGAATTAAGCCCTGAAGGTGCCAGCAATTCGTCCATCTGGGCAATCCACTCGTCTGAGAATTGTTCTTTGACGAAGCGTTGTTCGATGACCAGGTAGTTTTGGCGCTCAGCGTGTTTCAGCAAACGCGATACGTGTGGTTGGGACAGGCCTCCAAGAATGGCCCCGATTTCCACCTGTGACATGTTATGCGTCGCGCGCATGTAGGCCGCGCACTGGGCGCGTTCTTCGAATGGAAGTTTTTTTACGTCAATCATTTGACCCAACAATGTCTGGTAACACGAACCTGGTAGTGTGAATAATTATGCCAGATAAACATTCACATGCCAGATGATTGAAGAAAATTCCCTACATGCTACGTGTTTCTGGCACAGGCTCGAACCAGGAGATTCAGCATGCCGATCAAAGGACTGATCTTTGACCTCGATGGTGTTTTGGTCGACACCGTTCCTGCGCATTTTTCGGCATGGAAACGCATGTTCGAAGAGTACGGATATGAGTTTGGAAGGGCGGAATACCGGCGGCTGGTCGATGGACGCCCACGTTTTGACGGGGCGCGCGCGGTCATGACCCGGCATTCGGAAAATGAAGTCAGATCCGCCGCAGACAAAAAAAATGACTACTATGTTGAAATGATCGAGCGAGGAGAATTTCGTGTCTTCGATGCTGCTGTGCACCTCGTAAGACAATGCCAGTCCGAGGGTTACGGGCTGGCGGCTGCTTCCAGCAGCGCCAATGTCCGAGCCGTTCTTGAAAAAGCCGGTTTGTTGGATGCCTTTCCAGTTGTTATCGGGGGCGATGATGTCGAAAAAGGAAAACCCAACCCTGATATATTCCTCACCGCCGCCAGCGGGCTGGGGCTGGAAGTGGATGAGTGTGTCGTGATCGAGGATTCCTCCTCCGGGGTCGAAGCCGCAAAGAATGGTGGTTTCTACTGCGTTGGTCTCCTTCACGAAGATCACGAGAGTGAACTAACCGCCGCGGACTGCGTCGTTTCTTCGCTGGCCGAGATCGATATTGAACAGATAGATGGATCTAGGTCTGAGCGGTCGGTTTGAGTACTGTGTAGCGATATAGAATTGGATTTCTTGGGGGCAGATAGCAAACTGCACCCAAGATTCAGCATCGTGTACTCAACCTCTCGTAACTTCGGTGTCCGAACTGGACTATTGGCCGCTTCAGCCAAGCTCCGATGCGGCCTTGAAACTGCTGGGACTGTTTGCGCGCGTGTAAGGCGTTTGGCTGAAGGCCCGGAAAATCCGCGAACTGTTCGACTGGCCTTCCCCCTGTCTCGCGCTGGCAGCGAACTGCAAGTTTGACGAACCGCAACGCAGCATCGAAGTTGTCCAATGGACGGCAGCTCCGGGCCGTCCTCAATATCGCTAACGTCGAGTTTCAATGGTTGTCCGGCAATTACGTCTGCGCAGCATCCGGCACTCTGGGCTCGATCCGCCCCGCCGCTGCGCCGCGAACGCAGGTCCGCTCAGGATTGGCGAACGGCAAGAGCCGCCCGCCAACGTGGATCAAATGTCGATTTGCTCGGCAATGCTCAGCGCATCTTCGAGTTCGACACCAAGGTACCGTACTGTGCTGTCTACCTTGGTGTGACCGAGCAGAAGTTGAACCGCTCTGAGATTTCCGGTTTTGCGGTAAATCTCAGCTGCTTTGGTCCGGCGCAGCGAATGGGTGCCGTATCCACTGGGTTCTAGCCCAATCGCGGCCACCCAACCCCTCACAAGCCGGCCATATTGGCGCGTTGAGATATGCGGGCGGTCATGAAACCTGCTGGGAAACATGAAACGGCAGCCGAGCATCTCCGGTGACTTGATCCATGCGGCAATGGTATCCCGCGTGTTTTCAGAGAGTTCGAACTGAACGGGCCGCTTGGTTTTATTCTGGATCACGGACACGCGTTTGCGAACGCGATCGTCCCTCACTAGGTCGGTGACGGCCAGTTTCACCAAATCGCATCCGCGAAGCTTGCTATCAATGGCCACGTTGAACAGCGCAAGATCGCGCAGGTTGCCCGCCAGTTCGAGCCGCGCGCGGATCGCCCAGACCTGTTTCGGCAGCAGTGGTCGTTTCTGGCCGATGATCCGGCCCTTGTTCCAGGCTCTTCGTTTCGGGGTAACAGCGGGAAGTTGGACTCTTGGCATAGTTTGCTCTCCAATCCTCCCGCCAATCCCAGACATCAGCACAGCGCTGACGCCTCAGTTTACTGGTGGCTTGAATAGCCGTTGTCAGGTTGCTGTTTCATTGGCGAACGACGCAAACGCATTGGGCAGCTTCGATGCAGGTTTCTCGGACGCCTTGTGCGACGTTTGAGTAGCGCGTGGCGTTGTCTGGCGTCGGAGAAGCGCTCAGGCACGAAATCGCGGGGTTGGGTTTGTGTGGACCGGTTGGGTCTATGGGGATTTGGAGGCTTGAGTGCCTTGGATCCGACTGCTCGGGCTGGGTTCGTGGTGGCCGGTGAGAGCATGCCCTTCGTAGGGCGCGGTGGTTTTTAGCCGTCCTGCGTTGCGTTCCCTTGATATCTGCGTTCCGAGGACCAATGAGGGCTGGATTTGGACGAGCGGGATGGGCCGCAGCCAGCACGGTGTGCGGTTGTGGTCGCAAACTTGGGACTGAGGCGCGGGGTTCATGCAGCAGCCCTCGCAGATCCTGGCGGCGCTCTGGGATGTTGCGCGGGCGCGAAGGTGTCGACGATGATCAATCGGCCACCGCAGCATGGGCATGGCATCGCGAGGACGCGGGTGGGCGCATCGGCACTCTCGATCGTGTCATCGCGAGCGAGACCTGGAACTGGTGTTTCGTCTCCGAGCAGGTCCCTGATCCGGGCGATATTGGCGGCACGGGCGCCGTTGCCGAAGAAGCCGTAATGGCGAATGCGGTGCTGGCCCTTTGGCAGGGCATGGATCAGGAACCGGCGGATGAATTCCCCGGTTGCGAGCGTCATGGTGGTATGCCGTCCGGCGCCATTGACGCGGTAATTCTTGACGCGGAAGGTGACGGTGGTCTCATCGAACCGGATCAGGCGACTGTTGGATATCGCGCTGCGGTGGGTGTAGCGCGATAAGTAGGGTCAGGATGCATTGATTTCCCGAGCGCTGCGTGATTCACGGCTCCGAAAACAGAGCGGTGACATGAGCAATCTTTTCTGGCTGACCGACGCACAGATGGCGCGTCTGAAACCCTACTTTCCAAAGTCGCACGGTAAGCCAAGGGTCGACGACAGGCGGATTCTGAGCGGGATAATTTTCATCAACCGCAATGGGTTAAGGTGGCGCGACGCTCCTGAAGCCTATGGCCCACACAAGACGCTTTATAGCCGTTGGAAGCGCTGGAGCGAAAAGGGCATATTCGCGCGGATGATGGTGGGGCTAGCTGCCGAGCACGGCGAACAGAAGACAGTCATGATCGACGCGACCTACCTGAAGGCACATCGAACAGCGACCAGCATGGCCGCTAAAAAGGGGGGCGCGGTCGCCTGATTGGCCGGACCAAAGGTGGTATGAACACCAAGCTTCACGCCATTTGCTACAGCCAGGGACGACCGCTCGACCTCTTCATCACCGCCGGACAGGTCAGTGACTATATCGGCGCACGGGCATTGCTGGGCGGTTTGCCAAAGGTCGAATGGCTGCTCGGAGACCGAGGCTACGACGCCGACTGGTTCAGAGATGCGTTGAAAGACAAAGGGATACGCGCCTGCATCCCTGGACGAAAACAGCGCAAGAAGACCGTGAAATACGACAAGCGCCGATACAAACGGCGCAACCGCATTGAGATCATGTTCGGCAGGCTCAAAGACTGGAGACGCGTGGCAACCCGCTACGACAGGTGTCCCAAGGTCTTCCTCTCGGCCATCGCGCTCGCAGCCGTCGTCATCTACTGGTTATGAATCCTGACCCTAGGGATCGTTTGGCGTCGGGCGGGAACAACTGCGCGCGATGCGCCTGTAGTCGTTCAGACAACCGCTGGGCGTGATCGCCAACCAGAAGGTCGATCCGTTCCTGCGTATGGCCAGATTGCTGCGCCTCCGATACGGTGGCACCTGCGGTTGCTTGCTCCATCTCTGCCCTCTTTTGGCGCTTCGTTGTTACGCTTGCCGCCGTTTTATTCACTGCTTTCCGTAAGTAATGGGGCAGAACCTACGATTCTTGCAAGTGTTATTTCCATATCCTGTGGCCTCAAAGGCCTGCACCACAAGTCAATCGGGCTTGACTTGGGCTATAGGTATGACCAAGTATGACCTTGGAGGCCCGATATGACCATCAAAACCACGCTCAGTTTCACCGATCGCCACCACCGATTCCTCAAAGATAAAGTGGGGCAGGGGGTCTATGCCTCGGCCTCGGCCGCTGTTGCTGCGGCGGTTGAGCGGATGATTGAGGATGATGAGGTCCGCGAGGTCGCTTTGGACGCGATGGCCGACGAAATCCGCCGTCGGGCGGCAACCCCGCGCTCGGAATTTTTCGAACATGACGACGTTTTTGCTCCTGCAATGCGCCGTCTGGACCGCAAAGGGTGACGTATCGACTGCGCTACCACCCGTCGGTGGCGGATGATCTGACAAACATTTCGGAACTGATCGAAGAGTATGCCGGCCCACATATCGCGCGCCGTAAGCTGGCGGAGATTGCCGAGGTCGCGCAAAGCCTTCGTACTCTACCCCATATCGGTACACTGCGTGATCATATCCTGCCGGGCCTGCGCGCCATCCCAGCGGCCCGCCGCGCGGTGATCGCCTTTACAGTCTATGACGAAGCCCGAGAAGTCTACGTGTTGTCGATCACTTACGGTGGAGCTGACTGGATCACTCGTGCGGGACGCCGCAGCTAAAGTTTCACCCCAACAAGTCCGCTGCCGGGGGTTCCGTCGCAAATTTCTTTGAGGGCGGATAGATGGAGTTGGAGCGTCGATTATCTCGCTAGTTGGATGAACTGTTGAAACGGACGGAGTCCGGGCGTGAATTGACCTTTGCGGATCATGTTGACCAGTTCTATGCCTGCCAGGACGGATCCGGCTGAAGCGAAAGATTTGAACCCCAGCATGGGTCTGATCCTTCGTTTGATGAAGCGGTGATCCTGTTCAATGATGTTATTGAGGTATTTCCGCCTGACCATTTCAATCGGGATTGGACAACCAAAGCTCTTGAGCATCTTGTTGATCGCCTTAATGCCAGCTGTATTGGCGCCACTTTTGTCGATGACGATCTTGCGAGGCAATCCGTTCACCTCAAGCGCGCGGGCGAAGAACTTCGTCGCAACGGCTTTATTCCGGCGCTCGGACAACATGAAATCAAGGGTCTTGCCGTGTTTGTCGATCGCTCGATAAAGATAAACCCATTTCCCTTTGACCCGCACATAGGTTTCATCCATGCGCCACGAACGGTCGGCGGGACGCTTTCTATACCGCGCTGCTTCAGCTATGAGGCCAGCATATCGACTGACCCAGCGGTTCAGCGTTGCATGATCCAGATCAACGCCGCGTTCCGCCATGATTTCTTCCAGATCCCGATATGACACACCGTAGCGCAGGTAGAAGAAAACCGCGTGCAAAATCACGTCTTTCGGAAAATGCGCGCCCTTAAATGAGATTGTCACGGTTTGCCCCCTGCCATGGTCCAGCATGCGTTACCAGAACTGCGTTCGATCTGACAGGTTGGGGATGAAGTTTGCGACAGATCCGTTCGGCTCGGGGCATGATCGTATAAAAAATGCTGACCTTCGCTGCGCGCTGCATGAACCGTAAAAACGCGGACAAAGCGGGTATTCAAGGAACCTTTTAAAGCGCCTTTTCAATGAACTTTGAAAAAAGCTCACCCTGCGAGTTGATCCTAAGTTTCGCGTAAATGTTGCGTCTGTGGATGCGGACTGTGCCTGGAGAGATGCCGAGAATTGTGCCAACAGCTTCTGCCGAATGGCCTTTCAATGTGAACTCAACGACTTCTCGTTCTCGTGACGTCAGAACGCCATCGCCAAATGCCTGGAATGCTAGATCAACGCGACGACTAACGCCATTCGCTGCGGCGCCGCGGGCCATCGTTGGAAAGTCACTCCAATGTTTGCAACAGGCTGCCCGAACGAGCGGCCATAGAGCTTGCAAATGACGAATTTCCTTGGCGGAAAAAGGCTTCTCTGCTCGCATGAGCGAGACCACAACCATCCCAACGCCTGGGATATCGATAAAGTAGCCAATCTCCTCTGCTAACCCAGTCCTTTTGTAATAGCTGCGATAGTATTCGCCCTGATAGAACCTGTCCGGTGCGATATCGCGCATGCGGTACAGACCCGGTGTTATTGGTTTTGTCGCGGCCAAAAAAAATGGATCAAGTACGTAGGGCCCGGCTTGGTAATCCTCAACAAAAATACGCCGTTTGCTTTTGGGGAAATCGTCGTGAATGTCTATTGGTGCTTCGGTTCCGACATGGCCAAACACCACCGTAAAATCAAATGGTGCGACCTGCCGTAAGCCATCTGCCAAAGCACATGGAAATTCTGGGGTTCCGATCTTCTCCACGACCCTGCCGGCCTCTTCCATCCAATCGTACACACGTCGCTCCAGATTTTCGAAAAGCACTTCTATACCCCAATTGTGGTATATACAGTTATTCCGAGTTATTGTTACTTTTTCCTTGTTTGAGTGGTATGCCAACAAATGCCAAAAAATCAAGCAAAAGGAAAACGGCAGTATATGAGCTTTGACATGAGCGTCACCATGCAGACGATTGCGGAACTCCGAGGAGTGACCAAGACCTTCGGGAATGTGGTCGCCGCCAAAGACCTGAATCTTTCCATTGGGAAAGGAGAGTTCCTGTCGTTCTTAGGCCCATCTGGTTGCGGCAAAACCACTGCGCTTAGAATGTTGGCAGGTTTCGAGAAGCCTACCGAAGGTCAGGTGTTGCTCGATGGAGAAGTCGTCAACGACTTGGATGCGCACCATCGCCCAGTCAACATGGTGTTTCAGCACTATGCTCTTTTTCCTCACCTAAGCGTGTTCGACAACATCGCGTACGGCCTGCGCCAACAACGACCACGCGTAGACAAACAAACAATCGCGACAAAGGTTGAGCAAGCGCTGGAAACTGTCCGTCTTGGTGGGTTTGGCCCACGTCGCATCTGGGAGATGTCTGGTGGTCAGCAGCAACGCGTCGCTTTGGCGCGTGCGATCGTAAACGAGCCCAAGCTTTTGCTGCTTGATGAACCAATGGCTGCTCTGGATCGAAAGCTTCGAAAAGAAATGCAGTTTGAACTGCAGAACCTGCAACGACAACTGGGAATAACTTTTGTCCTCGTCACGCACGACCAAGAAGAAGCGCTTTCAATGTCCGACCGAATTTGTGTGATGGAAGGCGGCAGTATTGTGCAGGTTGGCAGCCCACGCGAACTCTATGACATGCCCCGCAGCCGCTACGTGGCTGGATTTGTAGGCACCTCTAATTTCTTTGATGCAACTGTGACTGACTCAGCAGCCGACCAAATCACTGTGCGTTTAGCGAGTGGCCAAAAGGTGCACGGAACTCCGGAGATTCCAATAGATGCAGGGCAGGAAGTGTGCGTTAGTATCCGTCCTGAACAGATCACGCTGACCCGCGCGCTACCCACAGCTGAAATCGCTCTGCCAGTTACCATTCAAAATCGGATCTTCCTTGGGGAGCACACAGAATACCTTGCGCGCAATGAAGCACTGGGTGATTTCCATGTACTTGTGCCAAGGCAAGCGGAATTGAACGAGGGGACGTTCAATGCAGGAGAGCAGGCCTTTGTTTCATGGGGCGAAGGCGCACTGCTGATCCTGGAAAAATAACAAATCCCGCAATCCAACAACAGAGAGGTTCACAATGACCAAGGATAATGGGACTATTTCCAAGCAAAAGTTCATGGAAGAGCTTCGCCGGTACCAAAAGGGTTCGGTTACACGGCGACATTTCTTAGGCGTGACAGGTCTTGGGATGGCAACGGCCGTTCTGGGCACGGCCATTCCTGGGTTGCGTCCACGCCCGGCATTTGCTGCCGGGGACATTGGCGACCGAGTGATCCTCGCCACATGGCCGAACTACCATGACGAGATGAACTTCGAAGCCTTCACGGAAGCCACTGGCGCCCATGTTCAGGTCAATGTTTTTGGCTCGAACGAAGAGATGTTGGCAAAACTTCAGGCTGGAGGGTCTGGCTGGGACGTTTTCGTTCCAACCAACTACACGATCACTACGTATGTGGGTGAAGATCTGATCATCCCGCTCGATACGTCCAAACTGCCAAACTACGACGCAGGTTCATTCGAACAGCGCTTTTCCGATGCCGGTTCTGTCGATGGCCAGCTTTACGCGGTCCCAAAAAACTGGGGCACGACTGGCTTTGCAGTGAACACCAGCAAGCTTGACGGCGCTCCGACTCCAACCACATGGAAAGAGTTCTGGGACCTTACTATGGAAGGTTACTCAGGCCGGACAATGGTGCATGATTACCAACTCACCACCATCGGTAATGCACTGAAATACTTCGGCTACTCCTTCAACTCGGTCGATGAGAAGGAACTGGCGGATGCCGAGAAATTGTTGCTGGATGCCAAACCGCATCTGTTTGCAATCTCGTCGGATTATCAGCCACCGATGCGTAACGGTGACGCCTGGATGACGATGTGCTGGACAGGTGACGGCAAGCAGATGAATGTCGACATGCCTGAAATCGCCTACGTTCTGGGAACTGAGGGCGGTGAACTCTGGTCCGACTACTACGCTATTCCTAAGGGCGCACCCCATATGGATGCCGCTTATGCCTTGATCGACTTCCTGCTGAACCCGGAAGTTAATGCGAAAGAAGTCCTCGCTCACGGCTATCCATCGGCTGATGCTCGCACCAATGCGTTGCTGCCGAAGGAACTACTGGAAGATCCGATCCTTTATCCGGCAGCTGACCTTCTGAATGCGCTCGAGTTTGGCGCGGCGGCTACGCTAACCGATCCAAACCGTGCCGAGTTGCTCGCCCGCTTCAAGTCTGCCTAAGCGGCAAGGCCGCCAATATCAGAAAAGACGAGGACAATATGACCGAACGAGGCAGAAAAGCACTGTTGCTGGCACCGGCAGGAGTTTGGCTTTTGGTAATGCTTGCCCTTCCACTGCTGGTCGTCTTCGTCTTTTCCTTTGGCGAACGGGGTGCCGCCGGAGGCTACGTTCCAGCGTTCACGTTGGAACAATATGCCAACCTTCCTGCGCGATGGACGGCGTTTAAGAACACTTTGATCCTTGCACCTCTGGGGACTATCGCTGCGTTGATAATTGCCTACCCGCTCGCATACTTTCTTGCGGTGCGTTGTTCACCAAAGTGGAGAACTTCGCTGTTGATCCTGGTGATCGTGCCGTTCTGGACATCGATCCTGATCCGGTCATACGCATGGATTTTCATCCTTGGCGGGCGTGGCTTGCCAGCTTTACTGGAGTCGATCGGCATCGATGATGTCCGCCTTATAAATACGCCGCTCGCTGTGCTTGTGGGGATTGTCTATGGGTATCTACCTTTGATGGTTTTCCCGATTTTTGTAAGCTTGGACAAACTGGATAAACGCCTTCTGGAAGCCTCGGCTGATCTCGGCTCTACCCCATGGCGTACGTTCCGTCAGGTGACACTTCCTTTGTCGGTACCTGGTATTGCAACTGGCTGCATGCTGGTTTTCATCTTGCTGATGGGCGAGTTTCTGATCCCAGCGATCTTGGGCGGTGGAAAGGTTTTTTTCGTCGGAAATGCGCTGGTGGACCTGTTTCTACAGTCTCGAAACTGGGCGTACGGATCGGCGGTCGCAATGACACTGGTTGTCGTAATGCTTGTCACTGTCTCAATTTACATGAAATTCATCTCGCGCCTGGGTGGCCAGCGCGAAGATGTCTCGCTGATGTGAGGATCCGATGCGCTTATACGCGATTTGCGTCTACCTTTTTCTCTATATTCCCATCGGCATCATCGCGCTTTTCAGCTTCAATGCCGGACGACACGCAAGCCAGTTCATGGGTTTCTCGACCCAATGGTATGGCAAAGCGCTCAACAACCCCTTTGTTATGGACGCGCTCGAGACCAGTCTGCTTGCGGCATTCATAACTGCTTGCCTCGCATCCACTCTCGGAACCATGGCGGCCATCGCTTTACAAGGGGTTAAGGGATGGCTCCGAACTTTGTTTGATGCGATGATTTATATTGCGATAATGATACCCGGTATCGTCATCGGCATCGCGACACTCATTGCCCTGGTCACCGTATTCGGCTGGCTAAACCCGCTTCTTGCAAGCCTATGGCCCGATGGAGCAAATCCCCCGCAACTTTCCATGGGGATGCCCACGCTTGTCGCCGCGCACACCATGTTCACAATGGCGCTGGTCATAATCATCGTACGTGCAAGACTATCGGGTATGGACCGTGCGCTCATGGAAGCCTCGGCTGACCTCTTTGCGACGCCTTGGGGCACCTTTCGGCAGGTGACGCTGCCGTTGATAGCACCGGCAATTTTGGCAGGCTTTCTGCTCAGCTTCACTTTCTCATTTGATGATTTCATCATCGCGTTCTTCGTAGCTGGCTCGGAGACAACCCTGCCAATCTACATATTCTCATCCATCCGGCGCGGCGTAACACCCGAGATCAATGCCATCGGCGCTATGGTTATGGGCGCGTCGCTCTTGTTGCTCGTTGCAGCGCAACTGCTTTTGCGCCGAGGCGCCTCAAAACCGAATAGTTAAATAAAGGAGCCAAGTGACATGCGGCTTGCAGGTAAAGTCGCGCTCGTGACGGGCGCGGGATCAGGAATTGGTCGGGCAGGTTCAATGGCAATGGCAAAAGAAGGTGCGCGTGTTGTGGTAACCGATCGCGATGCAACACTTGCAGAAGCCACTGTGGCCGAGATCGTTGCGCAGGGAAATCAAGCATCAGCTTTACAGCTTGATGTAACTGACGACGATGCCCTTACCAAATCCATAGACGAAGCAGTTAAAAACTTCGGTCGGCTCGACGTGTTGCACTCTCATGCTGGGTTGCAGATCGAAGGAACACTGGAACAGGTGGAACCAGATGGAATGGATGCTTCATGGGCATTGAACGTCCGCGCCCACTTCATTGCCGCGCGTGCAGCCGTCCCCCATATGAAATCACAGGGCGGAGGCAGCGTGATCGTCACGGCCTCAAATTCTGGGGTTCAATACGACCGGGGTATGATTGCCTATGCGACCACAAAGCACGCAGCTGTTGCGATGGTTCGGCAGATGGCAGCCGACTACGCTGTCCATGCAATCCGTTTCAATGCCCTTTGTCCTGGATTTGTAGACACGCCCTTCAATGCAGGCTTCGAAAATCAGATGGGTGGCCGCGCCAAATTGGAAAGCTACATTGAGCAAGCGATCCCTATGAGCCGGTGGGCGACAGTTGAAGAGATTGGCCATGGGATCGTCTATTTAGCTTCAGATGAATCCGCTTTTATGACGGGGCAAGCCTTAGTTATCGATGGCGGTGAATGCATTTAGTGATGGGTTAGACCGGATCTGTTGCAAACTTTTGACCGTTGACGCTCATAAGTGCTTCGAGTGAATGGATATCGAAATATTGAAGTCGAAAGTCAGTTTTTATGATCTCTTTCAAAGGCGCGCAGTATCCGAAGGATGTGATCCTCTTCGCTGTGTTCTTCTATGTCCGATACGGTGTGTCATATTGCGATCTAGAAGAGATCATGCATGAGCGAGGCGTTGCAGTGGATCACACGACGCTGAATCGCTGGGTGACGCGGTATGCAGGTGCAATCGGTGAAGCGGCGCGTCGTCGAAAGGGACCGTGCGACCGCTCCTGGAGAATGGATGAGACTTACATCAAGGTGAAAGGCAATTGGGTCTATCTCTATCGAGCTGTCGACAAGCACGGCAAGACGCTTGATTTTATGCTTTCCCAGCGTCGAAACAAACTCGCGGCCACCATGTTCTTCGCCCGAATGCTGGAGGTCAACGGCCTTCCGAGAAAGATAGTCATCGACAAAAGTGGAGCTAACACCGCTGGCCTCAAGGCCATCAACAAGATGCTGAAAGGTTTTGGTTGCCCGGTCCCAATTGAAATGGTCAGGCGGAAATACTTGAACAACATCATGGAACAGGGGTTCCGTCGCAAATTTCTTTGAGGGCGGATAGATGGAGTTGGAGCGTCGATTATCTCGCTAGTTGGATGAACTGTTGAAATGGACGGAGTCCGGGCGTGAATTGACCTTTGCGGATCATGTTGACCAGTTCTATGCCTGCCAGGACGGATCCGGCTGAAGCGAAAGATTTGAACCCCAGCATGGGTCTGATCCTTCGTTTGATGAAGCGGTGATCCTGTTCAATGATGTTATTGAGGTATTTCCGCCTGACCATTTCAATCGGGATGGGACAACCAAAGCTCTTGAGCATCTTGTTGATCGCCTTAATGCCAGCTGTATTGGCGCCACTTTTGTCGATGACGATCTTGCGAGGCAATCCGTTCACCTCAAGCGCGCGGGCGAAGAACTTCGTCGCAACGGCTTTATTCCGGCGCTCGGACAACATGAAATCAAGGGTCTTGCCGTGTTTGTCGATCGCTCGATAAAGATAAACCCATTTCCCTTTGACCCGCACATAGGTTTCATCCATGCGCCACGAACGGTCGGCGGGACGCTTTCTATACCGCGCTGCTTCAGCTATGAGGCCAGCATATCGACTGACCCAGCGGTTCAGCGTTGCATGATCCAGATCAACGCCGCGTTCCGCCATGATTTCTTCCAGATCCCGATATGACACACCGTAGCGCAGGTAGAAGAAAACCGCGTGCAAAATCACGTCTTTCGGAAAATGCGCGCCCTTAAATGAGATTGTCACGGTTTGCCCCCTGCCATGGTCCAGCATGCGTTACCAGAACTGCGTTCGATCTGACAGGTTGGGGATGAAGTTTGCGACAGATCCAGCATCATGTCCAGATGTCGTTTGTTTACGGGCACATCCGTTGGTTCGACCACCGTGCCGCCGGAATGATGCAGGGCAGGGGAACTGTATGTGAGTTTTACAAAGTTGCGGAAGTCTTCGAGCGTCGCGTATCGCCTTCCATTGCTCAGATCGCTAACAAAGGGAGACCCGTAACCCGGCATCAGAACAATATTGTCGCCACCGAGGGTCACGGTTCTGGCGGAATCCCGACTATGCAATTTGAACTCGGACGGTGCTGTTGCGCAAAGGTCGCGTGCATGCCCCGGGTCAAACCGAACGCGCTCACCTTCAACGTGAGCGCCTGACTCGGCAAACAATTCGAGCGCCTCATGATCGCCCCGGAATTCGACGCCTATCTTTGTAAGAATCCAATCCGCCTGGTCTTCGATCCTTGCCAAGGCCGCGTCATTTAGCAATTCGTATGCAGGTATCTTTCGCGTCGAGAACGGAGCGCTCGGAGAAATCGTGTCACCACATGAGGGTCGATCACGACGGGAGCGGCTGCGGCGCACTGCCGGTTTCGAGATGTCCGTGGTGGTGTTCAAAGCACCCAAACGCGAAACTCCGTTTCATTTGTTCCCTGAAATGATTGGCGTTTTTTGCCCGGTTGGAAATCGAAATTTTCTGGCCATCGCGTTCAAAAATTTTGTACTAATTTGGTATGCGCCGACACTTTCGCCATCATGACCTGCTTAGGTTGTTCGCCGAGATTGCCCTGCATTCCAGTTTCTCAGACGCTGCCGCAGCGCTGAACATGACCAAGGGTGCGATTAGCTATCAGATCAAGACGCTTGAAGCAGATCTGGGGATGGCCCTGTTCCGCCGCACGACACGCGGCGTTACCTTGACGGATGAAGGGTTGAAGCTTCTGGCGGCTTGCCAGAGCCGTTATCAGGAAATTGAAGCTGATATTCTGGAGATTAAGGGGCGCGTATCGCGATCCCTGATTGTTGGAGTGTCGACCTATTTCGCGGCGCGGTGGCTGTCCCCACGTCTGATGACCTTTATGCAACGCCACCCGGATGTGCAGCTGCGCATTCAGCCGATGATCGAATTCTCTGATCACGAGATGCCGGATGTTGATCTGGCGATCAGATGGGGAAACGGCGAGTTCAGTCACGGCAGTGTGACGCCCTTCATGCCGATGCCGCCCTATCCCGTAGGAAACGCCTCCACAGCCCGATTGGTTGAGGAATTGGGAATGGACGAGGCCATATCACAACTCACCTTGCTCAGAGATCGCGATGACAGCAACGCCTGGTCCGATTGGCTGACCGCCGCACATCTGCCCCAGCAATCGCGGCAGGATGTGTTGATCGTTCCTGACCCCAATGTCCGGGTGCAAGCCGTCATCGACGGGCAGGGGATTGCCTTGATGGATGACCTTGTGTCGGCTGATTTGGAGGCCCAACGGCTGTTCCGGTTGTCCGAAATTGAGCTGCCCAACTACGGGTACTTTCTGGTTAAACCGAACGGCACCGTTGCTACGGACGCCGTGGCTGCATTCTCGGCCTGGCTAAGAGCCCAATCCTGACCTCGTTTGCTTGAACATCATCGACTTAATATTTATACGCCGTATAAATTATGACTTACGGAGGCACCGATATGACAACCGGACACATCATGATGGCCATGAGCCTCGATGGATATGTTGCGAGACCCGACCACGCGCTTGACTGGCTGAATAAGCAAGCGACGCAAGATGAAGATCACGGCTTTGCCGCGTTTCAGGACCGGATGGACGCGATCGTCATGGGGTCGGGATCGTTTCGCACGGTTGTAGGTTTCGGGGAGTGGCCATACACCATCCCCTGCATCGTGATGAGCCGCACAATGACTGACGAAGACATTCCGGAGGATCTGCGCGGCAAGGTTGAGGTTTCGACACTTGAGCCCAAAGCCCTGTTGGACTCGTTGGAGAAGCGCGGATTGAAACAGGCATATGTCGATGGCGGCGCGGTTATTCGGTCTTTTATCCAGGCGGGGCTTATCGAGGATATGAAAATATCCATCGTGCCGATCCTTCTTGGCGACGGCATCCGTATTTTTGGCTCCAATGACACGGACATCGATCTGGAGCTGGTGTCCTCGACCTCCTTCCCGTCCGGGTTGGTGGACCTTGAATACAAGGTGAAACAGTGACCAAGGTCGCACCCGTTGGACGGCCGATAAAGTCGTCGCAACACCTGTCAAAGCAAGCGGTCCTGAAAACGGCGCTGCCAATCGTTCAGAAAGGCGGCGTTGACGGGCTGTCTTTTCGTGTGCTGGCTGAACAGCTGGGTGTCACCCCAATGGCCGTCACCTATCACGCCGGCAACAAGAAGCAGCTTTTGTCCGATCTGGTGGAGCTTGCATTCGAGGGAGTCCTAGATGGTATTGAAGACGGCCCTCCGGTTAAACGGGCCCGCAGCATACTGGCGGCCTACTTCGAGTATGCCTTGCAGAACGCCAATTTGCTGCGCGCAATCCTTAATGATGTGACGCTCATGAGCGCGGATCTCGCCCGTGTGGCGGCGGAACTCAAGGCCAGCACGGATCAACTGAAGAACAGCGACGGTGGCAATGTTCTGGTTCACCTCCTAATCGACTATGCTAATGGCTTTGTGCTTTCGGCCTCAAGCGGAGAAAACAATCCCCTGACAATCGACGACTTTCTGCGCGGCGTTGACTGGGTTTTGGATCAGGCGGTCGGAAGGAACGAGGCGATCTAAGGTGAAGAACAACCGCATCCGTGCGGTGCACAAGAACAACCTCAATCGTGATCTCCAGCAACAACTGATCGTGGTGTTCACGGGCGTGTCCGGGGCAAGAAAAACGTTGCTAGTTGAATTTAGAATCGGAGTAGTCTCGTATCCGCGGTGAATGTCCGGAAAGCGGGATGCAAACGCAGCATCTCAGCTGGTTGTTGGATGTCGCCTTTGGGCCGTACAAGTTTTCAGTGCAAGCCCGCCACCGGCATAGAAAGGTGGCGGGCGAGATTATCGAAGAGACAAATCGATAGGATCAGAGCTTGATGCGGAAAGCTGCAAAGCCGTCCGAGCCTTCTCCGGCGTCCTCTATTGTGACACCTTTAACGTCGTCCATGTAGTCGCGGGCCTTCGGGCCAGTTTCGAACAACACCGTGGTGTCCTCAAGCGGAGCAAACGACCAGTTGGAGTCCGCTTTTGGATCGATGGTTCCCAGCTCGACAATATAGCGCACGATAACGTCGCGATTAGTGTCCGGTGCTTCGAACACGATCGTGTCTCCCAACGCACCAGGGAACGAGCCACCACCTGATGCACGGTAATTGTTAGTTGCGATGATGAACTCCATTTCATCCGTGACCGGTGCACCGTTGAAGGCAAGGTTCACGATCCGGGCCGAGTCAGGGTTTACCTCTTCGCCCTTAGGTCCAAAGCGTGAAGGCTGGGACAAATCTATCTGATAAGTCACACCATCTATCACATCGAAATTGTAGGATGGGAATTCCGGATTCAGCAGGATAGCGTCCTCGGAGCCCGGCTCAACCTGGTTGAACATACCAGCCGAGCGTTCCAGCCAACCCCGCACCTGAGCCCCATTCACGCGGACCGCGCGCACCGTGTTTGGGTACAGATACAGATCCGCCACATTCTTGATGGCAACGTCACCGACCGGGACATCGGTGTAGTACTCTGGGCCGCCACGGCCACCCGCCTTAAAGGGTGCCGCTGCTGACAGGATGGGCAGACCTTCATGCTCGGTGCCTTTCAGCATTTCTTCGACATACCATTTCTGTGCGATTGAAACGATCTGCACAGATGGGTCGTCCGCAACTAGCGCGAAATAGCTGTGAAGTGGAGCAGATGTCTTGCCGACCGCGCGGCGGACATAGGCCAGCGTTTCGTCGTGATCCTTAGCAACCGAGTCGAGAACCTTCTGATCATCGCCGACCAGTGCGGTGATTGAGCGGTCTTCGTTGCGTTTGGAAATCGGTCGCGCCTCGGAAGTGGTGGTTACGACACGCCATTCGTTCCCATCCCGTTCCAAAAGAAGATCAAGCAGGCCAAGATGCGATCCCCAGAAGCCCCCCATGACGGCAGGTTTACCCATCAGCGTGCCTTTTTCCACATCGATCCCGGGGCGGTCCGCAAATGTCGGCGACGGGAAGACCAAGTGGTTGTGACCTGTGACAAGCGCGTCGATCCCATCGACACTGGCAAGAACCACAGATGCGTTTTCCATGCCATCTTCGTGATTGGCATCGCCAATCCCCGAATGCGATAAGGCGATAATCAGATCACACCCTTGTTCTTTCATCTCAGGCACATAGGCCTGAGCTGTTTCAATGATATCTCGTGTTTCGACATTACCTTCCAGATGCCTTCGGTCCCAGTTCATGATCTGCGGTGGCGTAAAACCTATGACACCAATTTTGATCGGAAGACTGGTACCGTCACCCAATTCAATTTCCCGGTCGAGAATGGCGTAAGGTTGCACCAGGGTCTTGTCGTCGCGAGGGGTCGCACCCTTTTCTTTTGTCACATTGGCAAGAACGATTGGGAACTCGGCCCCGGCCAGAGCCTTGTCCAAAAACTCCAGACCATAGTTGAACTCGTGATTGCCCAATGTCGCCGCATCAAAGCCGACAGTATTGAATGCGTTGATGATGGGGTGGCTGTCGCCATCTTTCATTCCACGCTCGTAGGCGATGTAGTCGCCCATCGGATTGCCCTGTAAAAAATCGCCGTTATCGACCAAGATCGAATTCGTCGCCTCAGATCGAATTTCGTTGATGATTGAAGCCGCACGGGAAAGGCCCACCGTGTCGCGGGGTTTGTCGGCATAATAATCATAGGGGAACACATGAACATGGATGTCTGTGGTTTCCATGATCCGCAGATGGGCTTGATTATTGGCCGCTGCCACCGAGAACGGGTGTAGGGTGATAGCCGCTGCACCAGCGGTTGTTGTGGCGAGAAACTGGCGACGCGAAATTGAAGTGCGGTTGGAGAAAGACATAGGTCACCTTTCAAGTTTGTTGGTCAACGCGCCTTTTTTATCGGCTTTTACAACAACCGTATGACATGGGTTGCCAGAATAGCTGACGCGTCGTGTTTAGGCGTTAATGTTCGGTAACATACCCTAACTTCAATTGTTTGCTAAGGTATGTCGGGATGGGAATCCAAGCCTTCAATCACTTGGCCATGCAGTCACGGGGAAGGTCCGGACTGACGAACTGCAACGCAGCGTCGAAGAAAATAGGTAAAGGTCCGGTTCGGGCCGACAGTTAGACCAACAAAATGGGTAGGGGGCAATACTGCGCTCGCTCTTGGTCTGCCACGAACCCCGAGCGGGCGTGGTCAGGAACTCAGACCGAACTTCCGGCGACTGTTTTGCCAAGCGTTGGGTCAAACAGTCCTCCCCCTAAGTGCGAGTGTCCCCAATTCATGATCCCCAACAAGGTTGGCTCTAATGCTCGACCGCGGTCGGTAAGCGTGTAACGATAGCGCACAGGCCTGTCCTGATAGGCCTCCCTCTCCACCAACCCCCAGTCAATTAGCCGCTTTAGACGCTGCGATAGTAGGTTCGGGGGCAGGTGTTCCTCACTGTTCTGCAATTCCTGGAATGTATGTTTTCCGTGCCACAACAGGTCTCGCACCACCAGCAGAGTCCATTTGTCACCAAGAATCTCAAGGCTGCGCGCAATCGAGCATCGGGAACGAAACTCATGCTCTATTTGGGTCATTTCGTCCTCATGTTGGCTATCAATTTGTTGAACTTAACGCAGTTACTTAAGAAATGGAAGTTTGACTCAGATTGTGACTTAATTTATGGAAGTCACTAGTAGTGACAGTCCGCAAAAGGCTCTAAAATGACCACCATCGGCAATACCCCTCTCATCAAACTGTCCCACCTGACCGGACCCGATCACGCCGACATCTATGTGAAGTGGGAAGGTGCCAACCCAACGGGCAGCATGAAAGACCGCATGGCCTTGTCGATGATCGAAGGGGCCGAACGGCGCGAAGAGCTGAAGCCCGGTGGGCGCGTTGTCGAGTATACGGGCGGCAGCACCGGAAGTTCGCTGGCGATGGTCTGTGCCACTCGCGGGTATAAGGCCTACTTCGTGTCTTCAAACGGGTTCTCCGAGGAAAAGCTGCAAACGATGAGAGCGTTCGGCGCAGAAGTGGAAATTGTTCACGCCGAGGGCGGCGTGCTGACTGCGGATGTACTCGACCGGATGATCGTGCGCGCAAAGGAATTGGCCGGTGAACCGGGCACGTTTTGGCCGGATCAGGTGAACAACTTAGACAACAAGCTGGGGTATCACGATATGGCTCAGGAAATTCTGCGCCAAGTAAACACTCCCGTACATGCCTTCGTCATGGTTGCGGGCGGTGGCGGTTGCATTTCAGGCAATGCCGAGGTCTTGAAGACGCACAATCCCAACACCGAAATTGTCGCCGTGGAGCCCTACGACGTGCGCAACCTCTCAGGAGGTGACACCAGTGGTACGCACAAGCTCGAGGGGATAGGCTTGTCCTTCGTGCCGAAGATCCTGCGCAGGGACCTCATTGATGATGTTATTCCAGTGAAGGATGAAGACGCCTATAGGGGGGCCCGGGCGCTCGCTCGCCAGGAAGGTTTGCTTGGCGGTGTGACGTCAGGTGCAAACATCTGGGCGGCCATGAAAAAGGCCAAGGAACTTGGACCGGGCAAAACCGTAGTGACCGTGATCATCGACACCGGTCTGCGCTACTTGAACGGTGACTTGCATCGGTAGTGGGTCCCAATCACGAATTGTCGATGCCAGCTTTGTTCGCGCTGCTGAACTTGAGGCGGTCCTGCCTTTCGTGCCAGCAGCGAATGTTTGAATTTCGGGCTACGACCGCAGAATATGGGGTTGCGCTGAGGGTCTGGTTTGGGCGGTCTTTATTTCTTACATTCCAGCATCCACCAATCGTGCATTGCGTGAAACATCTTGGTCAGGGCCATTGCCTTCTCAGTGGCCGTGTATTCGACCCGTGGTGGAACCTCCGGGAACACCTCCCGCGTGACCAGCCCGTCTTCTTCCAGCGCCCGAAGCTGCCCGGTCAGCATGGTCTGCGTAATCCCGTCCACGTCCCGCTTGAGCTCGCCGAAGCGCTTTGTTCCCTGAAAGATCAGCACTTGAAGAAGGTTTCGTTGCAAAGTTTTAGGTAGGCCAAATAGATCTGCGATCGCTTTAGAGTCAGATTGCCAACTCGGCGAATTGACGAAACGGGCAGAGTCCTGGTGTGAATTGGCCTTTACGGATCATGTGCGCGACCTCGATGCCAGCCAGAGGGATCTGTCGCAAACTTCATCCCCAACCTGTCAGATCGAACGCAGTTCTGGTAACGCATGCTGGACCATGGCAGGGGGCAAACCGTGACAATCTCATTTAAGGGCGCGCATTTTCCGAAAGACGTGATTTTGCACGCGGTTTTCTTCTACCTGCGCTACGGTGTGTCATATCGGGATCTGGAAGAAATCATGGCGGAACGCGGCGTTGATCTGGATCATGCAACGCTGAACCGCTGGGTCAGTCGATATGCTGGCCTCATAGCTGAAGCAGCGCGGTATAGAAAGCGTCCCGCCGACCGTTCGTGGCGCATGGATGAAACCTATGTGCGGGTCAAAGGGAAATGGGTTTATCTTTATCGAGCGATCGACAAACACGGCAAGACCCTTGATTTCATGTTGTCCGAGCGCCGGAATAAAGCCGTTGCGACGAAGTTCTTCGCCCGCGCGCTTGAGGTGAACGGATTGCCTCGCAAGATCGTCATCGACAAAAGTGGCGCCAATACAGCTGGCATTAAGGCGATCAACAAGATGCTCAAGAGCTTTGGTTGTCCCATCCCGATTGAAATGGTCAGGCGGAAATACCTCAATAACATCATTGAACAGGATCACCGCTTCATCAAACGAAGGATCAGACCCATGCTGGGGTTCAAATCTTTCGCTTCAGCCGGATCCGTCCTGGCAGGCATAGAACTGGTCAACATGATCCGCAAAGGTCAATTCACGCCCGGACTCCGTCCATTTCAACAGTTCATCCAACTAGCGAGATAATCGACGCTCCAACTCCATCTATCCGCCCTCAAAGAAATTTGCGACGGAACCCTATCAACAGCCCGACATGAACCCCAGCACAAAAGCAACGCTTGAAGACTTCGTGTCTGAACGCAAATCCCGGATGCCGGACGAATGGAACTAGAAAGGAAGATCCATGACCGAAGCACTTAGCCGCACATCCGCTCTTGCATCGCGCCATACCGCGCTTGGCTCTGGGTTGGAGGACTGGAACGGCATGGGTACAGCCTGGACCTATAACTCGGATCCCAACGATGAGCACGATGCGGTCCGTGAACGGGCCGGTATGTTCGACATGTCTCCCCTGAAGAAAGTGCTCGTGCGAGGCCCCGAAGCTCAGGCAGTGCGGGACCATCTGACCACGCGCGATCTGACCAAAGTCGGAGCGGGCAAGGCTGCCTACCTCTGCGTTCTGACCGATGACGGCGGGATCGCCGACGATGCGATCGTATCGAACAATGGTGGCAACGAATGGATGATCGTGCATGGCTCTGGCGACACTATGGCGTTGCTGGAAGCCTCGGCGGCAGGGCGTGACGTTCAGATCGATTTTACCGACGAACTGCATGACCTGTCGGTACAGGGCCTTGCCTCTTTGGAGATTCTGAGCGCCCACACGGATATCGACCTGGCCGAACTGGCTTATTTCGAACACGCGCCTGCGGTTCTGTTCGGCCATTCCTGTCGTATCTCACGCACGGGCTATTCCGGCGAACGCGGGTATGAGATTTTCGCAGATGGAACAGTGATTACGGATATCTGGGACAAGCTCGTGCAGGAGGGCATTATGCCCTGTTCTTTTACCGCTCTGGACAAGGTGCGGATCGAAGCCGGGCTCTTGTTTTATGGCTATGACATGACCGAGGACAACACCCCATGGGAGGTCGGCCTTGGGTTCACCGTCAGCAGCACCAAGGCTGACTATCGCGGCAAAGCGGCTGCCCAGGCTGCGAAGGGAAAGGAGAAGATCGACAATGTGTGCCTGGACATAGATCACCCCGACATGGTCGCCGGTGGTGAAACGCTTTCGCTGGGCGACCAAACTGTCGGCGTGATCAACAGCCCCTGCTATTCACACCGAATGGGAAAATCCCTTGCACTTGCGCATGTTGTTCCAGGACTGGCCGTTGGAACAACGCTGGCAGTCTCAAGCGACGGCCTGAACACGCAAGCAACCATCGCAGCAAGCCCCATCTACGATCCAACGAAACTGCGAGCGCACGAATAGAGGGGTCGTTGCCAGTTGCTGTAGAGCGCGGCCCATTCCTGACATTGGGCATAACAATCATCTTCTGCGGTCGCAGCCCGCATTGCCGCCATTCGCTGCACAAGCAAAGTGAGGAGCCACTCGAACTCTCAGCCTAAAGGTCTAAGCTGACGTTTCATATGCAATTTCGACTGACCACATTGTTCGTCTTCTCGCAATTTCAATAATTCTGGTTAATTCTTTGAGAATTGTTACCTTTCGCGCTGCGAGCATCTGCTCTTTCTCCGCTTCTGTAGATACTATCCGAAGCTGCCATTCCGGCGTCCAGTTCCAAGTACCTTAACTTCTAGCCAGTGGAAGCCCAACGCGATCACTCCCGCCACGAGAATGTAAAAAACCGCCAACAGTAGAAGCGGTTCGTAGATTATGAACGTGTCAGAACGCACCCGAGAAGATACTGCGTAGATATCGACAACGGTGATGGTCGCAACCAGTGGGGTTGCCTTCAATTGCAGGATGGTTTCTCCACCCAGCGTGGGCAATACGTTTCGAATTGCCTGCGGCAACCAGATGCGTCGGAACATCGTCAGCCTTGGCATTCCAAATGATTTGGCTGCCTCAAGCTGCCCCTTGGCGACCCCCTTGAACGCGCCACGCATGACCTCACCCTCGTAGCCGGCATAAGACAGCGTCAGAGCCAGCACCGCATAGGGCCAGGCCTGACGAAGGTAGGGCCAAAGCTCGGATGAGCGTATCCACGGGAATTGGGGGAAGAGCGATCCAAGCCCATAATACAACAACCAAAGTTGCAGCAGCAGCGGCGTGCCACGGATGATGGTACAAAATGCCTTTGCAGGGGCGGCAAGATACCAGGGACCGACCGCCTGTGCCAATCCAAGCGGCACTGCGAGAAGGAAACCGAGAACGACTGTGACGACAAGCAGCCAGATTGTCGTCCAGATGCCCTGAAGGGCCAGCGGGGCGTATTTCGGTATCCAGTCCCACTGCAGCGATACTGCACACCAGATAACGATCCCGGTGAAGATCAGCATCATCACGATGCGATGAGGCTGCATCAATGATTTGAAATCGATCATCTGCTCCCTCCCTTCAGAGAGGGTTGGCCGCGACGGGCCCATTTCTCAATCCGTGCGAAGATACCGCCAGAAAACAGCGTGACCATGAGATAGAGAAAACCCGCCGCCAGAAAGAATGTGAAATAAGCGCGCGTACTGCTGGCGGCCTGTCGCGTTTCCAACGTCAGCTCGTTGAAACCCACGACCGCAAGTAGTGCCGTGTCTTTGGTCGCAATCAGCCACAGGTTAGCCAAACCGGGTACGGCGAAGCTCATCATGGCCGGAATTGTGACACGCCGCATGGTCATAAAGGCGGGCATCCCAAAAGACTTGGCGGCCTCGATTTGACCGGGTGGAACCGCCTGAATGGCACCGCGAAGAATCTCAGTCGCATATGCGCCTTGAACGATGCCCAGCACCCATATGCCTGCGCCAACGCCACTAACCTCGACGCGACCACCACCCATGGCGGCGGAGATTTTGTTGATGATATCCGAGCCCACGTAATACAGGATCAGGATCAGGACCAGTTCCGGTACGGCCCGGATCACAGTCGTATAAATGGCGAGAAGGTCACGCGTGACCTTCCCGCCGTAAAGTTTGCCATAAGCTCCGAACAATCCGATCACGAGCCCCAGCGCATACGCTCCAAAAGCGATCTGCAACGAGTGAGACAATCCGCGCAGCAGATTGGCTCCCCATCCCGGCGGCGAGAGCGACAAAAGCTCTGCGCTCTGCGCGAGGCCAAGTGAATCTAACAGCCCGGTCACAGCAGCGGCTTAGTAGATGCTGGCTGAGAAGTAGTTCGAGGTGATCTTATCATGCGTACCATCCGCCAGAATGGCCGCGATACCCTTGTTCAGCGAATCCAGCAGGTCATCCTGCCCCTTGCGCACACCTGCGCCAACGCCGCGCCCCAAGATGGCCGGATCGTCTTTGACTGCGCCCTTGATCTCGCAGCACGCGCCCGCATCCGAGTTCACAAAATCCGCCATGGCGATGCTGTCAGCCTGAGTGGCATCGATGCGGCCTGCAAACAGGTCCTGATTGGCCTCATCCTGTGTTTGATAGACGCGCAATTCGGAATCCTTGAAGTATTCCTGCGCGTAAGCCTGGTGAATGGTCGAGGCCTGAATGCCGATCACCTTACCCGCCAGCGACTCGGGAGTGGCTTCGATATCCATCGACTTGTCAGCCACGATGACCGCAGGCGTGTTGTAATACGGATCGCTGAAATCGATGGTTTTCAGCCGCTCTTCTGTGATCGACATCGAGGCCATGATGGCATCGATCTGCTGGCCGGTGAGCGACGGAATGATACCGTCCCACGCAACGGGCGTGATCACACAATCCAGTTCAGCCGCGGCGCAGACCGCGTTGATGACGTCGATTTCCCAGCCGACCCAGTTGCCTGAGCTATCTAGCGAGGCAAATGGTGGATAAGGTTCAGCCGCGATGCCGATCTTGACCTCTTCGGCGCTGGCGATCCCTGCCGAAAGGATGGCCGCGACAACGCTGGATGCGAGCAGTTTCTTGATATTCATTTCTGTGACTCCCAGTTGATTTTGTTGAGTTCTGTTGGATCAGGCGACCGAGCTGAGGAATTGCTTCAACCGTTCTGATTTTGGGTTACCGAAAACCTCGGCAGGCGGACCTTGCTCTTCAATGCGGCCCTCGAAGAGATAGACAACGTGGCTGGCAACTTCGCGCGCGAACTTCATTTCGTGCGTGACCAGCAGCATGGTGCGGCCTTCGGCGGCCAGATCGCGGATCACGGTCAGAACCTCGCCCACAAGTTCGGGATCAAGCGCCGAAGTCGGCTCATCAAACAGCATGACCGACGGGTCCACCGCCAGCGCCCGCGCGATGGCGGCGCGCTGCTGCTGGCCGCCCGACAGATAGGCCGGATAGGTGTCGGCCTTGTCGCCGAGGCCCACCCTTTTCAGCAATTCATGCGCCCGCGCGATGGCCTGAGCCTTAGGCACCTTCAGCACATGCACCGGGACCTCGATCACGTTTTCCAGAAGCGTGCGATGGGTCCACAGGTTGAACTGCTGAAAAACCATGGCCAGCCGGGTGCGGATACGTTCGATCTGTCGCCGGTTGGCGGGGTTGCCATCGGCGTGCATTTCAATCAGTTCACCCCCGATGGTGATCTTGCCCGAGCTCGGCGTTTCCAAGAAGTTTATACATCGCAGCATGGTGGATTTGCCAGAGCCTGATCCTCCGATGATGGCAACAACATCCCCTTTGTTAGCTGTCAGGGACACGCCCTTCAAAACCTCTAGCGAACCGAAGGATTTGTGCAGGTCTTCAACCTTAATCGCCTCATTGGACGCAGTTGCTTCGGGTGGGGATGTTGCTGCTTCGGCTGTGTCCATATCCAACAATCTTCTGATTTCCGCTTGCAGTAAGCCTCGAAAATCGCAATTATGCAAGTGTATAATAACACCCAGCCATGGATGAACCGGACGTGCAGGATCAAATCCGCAAGTTTACACGTGAGTCCGCTGAGTTTCGGCGCGAAGCGCTGATACTGGCGACTCTGAACCTGATAGCTGAGATGGGTGTTCGCGGGGCCACCGTACGAGAGATTGCAGCCCGCGCGAACGTGACCCAAGGGTTGATCCGCCATTATTTCTCTTCAAAGGAAGAACTGGTTCAGGCTGCGTATGAGCACCACATGAATACGCTGACCGATCAGACAGCGGCTTCGTCAGGAACGGGAAGCGCGGTATCTCAGTTGACAAACTTCGTTGACGCGTCGCTGCGACCACCGATCGTTGATCCAAGCGCCGTAGCCTTGTGGGCTGGCTTTCTGAACAAGGTGCAGAATGATCCGAAAATGCAAAGCATTCACCAACAGACCTATGACTATTTCCGGGGTCACCTTGAGGAGCTGATCATTGCCGCATTGCAAGAAACCGGGCGCTCGGTCGCAGCGTCGGAGGCAACGCAACTGGCTATTGCCTGTAACGCGGTGATCGACGGCCTCTGGCTGGAAGGGGGTGCGCTTCCGGATGCCTTTTCCGAAGGACAACTGGCACAGATCGGACTGGACTCTGTCGGCGCTATTGTCGGGATTCCGTTGACGAAAGAGGTGGAGCAGCCATGAAAACCACATCAGTGACCGAAAGGTTAGCAGGCCTGGGTGGCGCCAAGTGGGGCGTACATCTAAAAGCCCGCGACCTTATCAAAGCCGGCGCGGATATCGTCGAGATGACGATTGGCGAACCGGATGTGCCTGTGCCCGATGTGTTGGTCGAGGCCACCGTGACCTCACTACGTGCGCAGCGGACAGGGTATTCCAACGGACGCGGTGAAGCTGGACTGCTCGACGCGCTTGCCGTGCGCTATTCAACCTCTCGCGGGCGGGCTTTTTCACTCGAGAACTTTCTCTGCTTTCCCGGGACACAAACCGCCCTGTTCACAGCGATGGCTGGAGTTGCTGAGGCAGGTGATGAAGTTCTGGTTGGTGACCCGATGTACGCAACATACGAAGGGGTCATACGCGCCTCGGGTGCGGAAATGGTTCCCGTTCCACTGCATCCAGAGCACGGGTTTCGCATGCAGGCTGGAGATATCGCGGCGCGGATCACGCCGCGCAGCCGCGCCATTCTTCTAACCACGCCCCATAACCCAACAGGTGCAATCCTGACTGCTACGGAAATTGCCGAAATCGGACAACTCGCGATAGCGCATGATTTGTGGATCATCTCGGACGAAGTTTATGAAGATCTGATCTTTGACGGTGCCCAGTTTGTTTCACCATTGGCAGCCCCGGAACTGGCGGATCGGGTCATAGTCGTATCCTCCATCTCGAAATCACATGCGGCCCCAGGTTTCCGCAGTGGTTGGTGTGTTGGACCTGCAGCATTTTGCGAAGCACTGCTGCCCTATTCTGAAACCATGCTTTTTGGCAATCAGCCTTTCATCGCAGACATGACAGAAAAAGCGATCCGTGACGGGTCCGAGGTTGCTCTAGGCATGGCCGCTCGTTTTTCCGGTCGCGCCGCCCTGCTGGCCGATCGTCTTGAAGCAGAAACGGATCTGACCGTTCACCGGCCCGAGGCAGGAATGTTTGCCCTCATCAACGTTTCGGCGACCGGCTTGGATGGCGAAGCCTATGCCTGGGACCTGCTACAAGCCGGAGTAGCGGTAATGCCGGGATCCGCCTTTGGGGAGAGCTTGAGAAACTGGGTCCGCATTGCACTGACGATCAGCGACGCAGACTTTGCCACTGCAGTCTCGCGCATCATTGATCACGCCAACAGCAAATCACGCGAGGTCGCATGAGCGGAACGACAATCGGCGAAGCTCTGGTTGCTAAGCTTCGCCAAAGGGATGTGACCTGCGTATTCGGAATTCCGGGTGTTCATACTGTCGATCTGTACCGCGGGCTTGCGGCTTCGGGCATTCGACATGTGACGCCAAGGCACGAACAGGGCGCGGGCTTTATGGCTGATGGTTATGCTCGTGTGTCGGGCAAACCGGGTGTAGCCTTTGTAATCACCGGTCCCGGATTGACCAATACGCTGACGCCGATGGCGCAGGCCCGCGCTGATTCAGTTCCAATGCTTGTGGTGTCCGGTGTCAATAAAACCGCATCACTCGGCAAGGGCTTGGGGCATCTGCATGAATTGCCTGACCAACTGGGGCTGGCAAAAACTGTTGCGCTAGTGTCCGAACAAGTCTCCGACACCAATGCTCTGGACCCGGTCTTAGACCGTGTTTTTCACAGCCTCACAAATGGTCGCCCAGGACCGGTGCATATCGAGGTTCCGTTGGATGTCGCGGCGGCTGAATATCAGGAAACACCCGCTGAGACGCGCGATCCAGCACCGCCGGTTGACCCGGCAATGATCACACACGCCGTTAAGCAACTGACTGAAGCGCAGAATGTTGTCATTTTGGCGGGCGGCGGTGCGAAACGAGGTGAGGCCGGACTGCAAGCTCTGTCCGAAGCCCTGGATGCTCCCGTGGTGCAAACCGTCAACGCGCGTGGCTTGATGCACGGACACCCTCTGACCGTTCCGGCCAGCCCCAGCCTGAATGCAGTACGTGCGCTGATAGATAGTGCCGATTGCGTACTGGCCTTGGGAACCGAGCTGGGGCCAACCGATTTCGATATGTATGCCACCGGTCAACTGGCAAAAATGTCAAACCTTATCCGAGTTGATCGGTGCCGCGATCAACTAGCCCGACATGAAGCAGCGCTCACCATTCAAGGTAACGTTAACGTGGTTGTACCGAAGCTGATGGAGGTTTTGCCGCATGAGGCAAAGCAAAGCGAAGGTGCGAACCGTGCCAGTGAAACCCGCGACGCCGCTTGGGAGGAAATTGGCCCGGGTTATCGCCATCAGGTGGAAATCCTGAATGCAATACGCTCTGCGGCCCCGAACGCGCTGATGGTCGGAGACTCCACCCAACCAATTTACGCAGGCAATCTTTATTACGACCATGACAGAGCAGGAGGCTGGTTCAATGCCGCGACGGGATATGGCGCGCTCGGCTTTGGGATACCTGCAGCCATCGGTGCGTCGATCGCCGATCCGACAGCACGGGTAATCTGCATTGTTGGCGATGGAGGCGCGCAGTTTTCATTGCCTGAAATCATGGCCGCGGTAGACGAAAACCTGCCCGTCACCTTCGTGATCTGGAACAATCACGGGTACCGGGAAATTGCCTCATCGATGCAAGACGCGGGCGTCACAGTCACAGGATGCGATCCCTCGCCACCCGATTTTGCAGCTACCGCCAAGTCATTTGGCATCCCATTCACTTCGGTTCCAGCTGAACCACAGGTTGTGGCGCCGGCGTTGCGCGAAACCGTGGCCTTGGATGGTCCATCATTGATCGAAGTCACCGCTCCAAAATTCGAACCTCAGAAAGATTGAAACATGTCAGACCCGACCTTTGAGTTTTCTCGCGCTATCACCCGTCGTCCGGCCCCAACCATCGCTGGCGGATTGCGCGCAGAAGATGTCGGAAACCCGGATTTCGACGGGATGCTGGCGGCGCATAAAGCATACGTGTTTGCATTGAAGAGCACCGGGGCTGAGGTGATCGAACTTGATCCCCTCGATGCGTTCCCTGACGCGCAGTTTGTCGAAGATACGGCCCTTTGCCTGCCGCAAGGTGCTGTGCTGATGCGGCCGGGTGCACCTTCGCGAATGGGTGAAGTGGCCGAAATCGCTCCGACACTTCGCGACTGCTACGAAACAGTTCTTGAGATCAATGGCCCCGGCCATATCGAGGGGGGAGACATCCTTGTCACCGGGCGTGAGTTATTGGTGGGCAGGTCCGACCGAACGGATGCTGAAGGTGTCGCCGAGCTGGCTAATATCATCTCCAACTGGGGTCACGAGCTGAGGGAGGTATTCACGCCAGAAGGGGTTTTACACTTCAAGACAGATTGCTCACTGATGGATGCCGAGACAATCCTGTCGACCCGTCGGTTGGATGCATCAGGTTGCTTTGAAGGCTACCGTGTGTTGCATGTAGCCGACGGCGAAGAAGCTGCTGCCAACGCAATCCGCTTCAATAATCTGGTGCTGATGGCCGCAGGTTTTCCACGCACCGCAGAGATGCTGGATCGTGAAGGATTTAATGTCGTTGAGATCGACAATACCGACTGCGCAAAGTTGGATGGAGGTATGTCATGCCTTTCGTTAAGGTTTTGAAGAGGTTGTAGCAAACTTTTGGCCATTGGCGCTCTTGAAGTTAATAAACAGTTGAACCGTCCAAATTTGTTCCACTGGCCGGATATCTGTAGATCACGCGGCAATCGACATATTGGGCTCATTCCGGACCTCGGTACCATTGCAGCACAGTTCCCTGCTCCGCCGTCAGCTCATTGCGACGAACGGCCCAGAGCGGATGAGGTGGGTGGCTCCTGCTCCACCGGCATCGAATGTGCCAAAGTGCAGTTGTCATCGACTGCTAGGAAAGGAGCCACCCAATGACAGTAAAGACCGTCGGCCTGGATCTGGCCAAGGATGTTTTTCAAGTTCACGGCATTTCAGAGAACGGCCGAGTGATTTTCAACAAAGCCATCAAACGCGCAAAGCTGCTCCGCTTCTTTGAGACGCTCCCACCCTGCAGGGTCGGGATGGAAGCCTGCGGCTCGTCTCATCACTGGGGTCGCCAGCTGCGCAAATTGGGGCACGACGTGAAGCTCATGCCCGCCGGATACGTCAAACCCTACGTGAAGCGCGGCAAGAACGACGCCGTTGATGCTGAGGCAATCTGTGAAGCGGTCCGTCGACCAACCATGCGATTTGTCGAGATCAAGACGGAAGAGCAGCAAGCCATTCTCTCAATCCACCGGACTCGCGATCTGGCCGTCCGGCAACGCACTCAACTGGCCAACATGATCCGTAGCTTGTTGCGTGAGTTTGGGCACATCCTGCCGATCGGAATTGAAGCGGTCACCGCATTTGCAAAGCGTCACTTGGCGGGAGATCACCCGGACATACCAGAGATCGCCAACGGCATGCTCGGCATACAGTGCTATCAGTTCCTCGGCCTGAACGAACGCATCGACGGCTATTCTAAGATGATCCAGCAACATGCCCTTCTGAATGCAGATGCGCGTAGATTGATGCGTATGCCAGGCATCGGCCCGGTCACGGCTTCAGCGATTGTCGCTACGATTGGTGATGCAAAACAGTTCCGGACCGGACGCGATCTGGCGGCTTGGCTCGGACTGACCCCACTCAACAAATCCAGCGGTGGCAAGGAACGTCTGGGCAAGATCACGAAGCAGGGCGATCGCTACATTCGCAAGCTGTTGGTCGTAGGTATGACATCGCGCGCTGTGATGGCGAAACGTTCGCCAGAAAAGGTCGACCTTTGGACCGCGAAGATCATCGCAGACAAGCCCTTCCGGCTGGCGACGACCGCCATGGCCAACGAGGCCGCTCGGGCCATCTGGGCGATGCTCACAAAGAAACAGGAATACCGGCAGCCTGCGTTCTAACCGCGCCGACTGCCCGCGAGATGCAAGACGTTGAAGTGATGATGCGGAATTAAGCCAACCAAGAGCAAGGACACTCCGGGAACGGCAGCGACCCTCTGAGGTCGATAAGCCGATTGGAACCTCGCTCGCGGAATTCATCAAGGCCAGTGGCGACAATGCCGCCACACAAACAGGCCGGACAGACGAAGGTACTGACGAAAATGACCGCAGAAATCACCAGAAAACACTTGCAATGCAGGAGCCACCCACAGATGCCGTTGGCCAATTGGTCAATATGCTGCGATTGCAGCCCGCATTGCCGCCATTCGCCGCAACCGCAAAATCTGGGTAGGGTCGAACTTACAGATCGCGGGACAGAGCGGGCCTTGGCTGCGATGGGCTCGTCTGGTCGGAATCGGCGCATCACGTCACCGGGCGCCGGTTGGCCGGTTATCAACGTTGTTTCAAACAGTCTACTCCAAGTAGCAGGCCGGCCACGAGAGATCCGCGGAGGGGCGGCGTCGATGCTTGACCATCGAGCGTTCTAATGCTGCTCGTCCCTTCGAAGGAACCTGCTAACGGAAACCGCCGCAATCCTTGTCGTTTTCGTTTGCCCACACTGCCGCGTTTGAGCAAGAGGTTCCGAAATTTTTCTCCAACATGTTGAAGGTCGGCAAACTTCGCCGATATTTTGTACCTGATAACAGGCGGGAAAAATGGCGGATGAAGTTCATTCATGTCACTGATATCCACCTTGTCCGCGATGGTGGTCCGCTAAATGGCGGATTCCCGTCCGAGCGGCTGGACGCCTGTCTGGACGATATCGTTCGGTGGCATGCCGATGCGGCGTTTTGTGTGATATCCGGCGATCTGGCCGAGTTCGCGGAAAAGGAAGCCTATCAGGCGCTCAAGGCGCGACTGGCCGCGTTTCCGCTCCGCTGCTTTCTTCTGATCGGAAATCATGACGACCGAGCCGTCTTCCAATCGGTATTCCCGGATCACCCGATGGATACCAACGGGTTTGTCCAGCACCGCTTCGAAACGGATGAGGGTATTTTCCTGTTCCTCGATTCCACCAAAGGCGGACACGACGTGCATGAAGGGCAGCTTTGCCCTGCCCGACTGGATTGGCTCAAGGCGCAACTGACCGAAGCCGGGGACAAACCCTCCTATCTGTTCCTGCACCACCCGCCCTTCGACCTAGGTATTCCCCTCGTGGACAAGATCAAGCTGATCGAGGCGGACGCATTTGCCGACGCACTCAAACACGGGCGCAACATCCGGCATGCGTTCTACGGCCACGTGCACCGCATGACCTATGTGAACTGGCGCGGTATCCCCTTCACCAGCCTGCCCAGCCTCAACCACCAGATTCCGCTGAATGCGGCCAGTGTTGATGGCGAGTTCTGCGACGAACCACCGGCCTATGGCGTCGTGCAGATCGACGATGACCAGCTGACGATGCATTTCAACACCTTCCTGCATCGCAACCCTCTGCATCAGACCTGAGGCATGGAGCTGTATTGGATTGTACTTGTCCTGATCTCAGCCGCGACCCACCCGCTGCGAGACCTGACGCTGAAAGGTGCTGCGCATCCGGTGTCGTGTTATGTCGGCGTGTCGCTGACCTGGGTGATCCTGGCGACGGTTCATACGTTGGTGACGGGGCAGGACCTGGTCCTGCCGCACGAAACCTGGCCTTTTGTTGTAATTTCAGCCCTAGGGCTGACCTTATATTACTACGGCACCCTATCTGCCTTGCGGCGCGGCAACCTGTCGGTCTACTACCCGATCATCCGTTCGTCGCCGATTGCCATCGTCGCCTTCAGCTGGCTGGTGCTAGATCAGCAATATTCTTGGTTCACCCTGTTGGGTATTGTGCTGGTTCTGGTTGGCAGCCTGATGATCCAAAAGTCGCCGGGCGGACTCCTGCATGATCACAAAGCCTTTGCGCTGGCGGTCATGGCGATGCTGGGGTCAGCCGCCTATTCGTTGAGCGATGCCAACGCGATGCAACAGGCCACTCCGGCACCTTTCCTGTTCTATACCTACCTACTGGTTACGCCATTGCTTGCTGGCATCCGGGCCTGGGAAGACCGTCACCTGTCCGCCCCCTTCTTGGGGGTCGTGCGTGGATGGGCGCTGGCGCCGGGCCGGATCGTATTTGCTGGGATAGCTTCCTATCTGTCCTATCTGTTCATCTTGACCGCCTTCCAGCTTGGGGCCGAAGCCGCCTCGGTCAGTGCGGTACGACAAGCCTCGATTCCGGTTTCGGTGATCCTCGCAGCGCTCATCTTGAAAGAGCCCCGCTTTCTGCACCGCATTGGCTGGGCCAGCCTAATCGCGCTGGGGATATTGTCGATTACGCTGTCTTGAGATAAGAACCATGCCCACCGACCCGGAAGCGCCACGGGTTCATCATTCCCCCGACGTACATCCACCGCTTCGCACCAAGTCTCACGTTCCCCCTTCTTCTGCATTTTGGGCATTACGCAAGATTTGGCACACCTGACACTCTTCTTCCGCCGGAGTATGCACAGCACCCAGTTACAATATCGTGGCTGATTTCAGTGACGAGGCGGCACTACCAGCGGCATCTGCGAAAAATTCGCGAACATTGTCGCCTGACCCGACAGGTACTTCTGGATCGCCTGTCCGAAGCAGTTAGTTCGATCGAGCTGGACGGTACAGAAGCCGGCATGCGCTTCATGGCATTGTCGAAGAAACAGCACCACAACGCCAAGGCGATCCAAGTTGAAGCTCAAAAAAGAGGTGTGCTGCTTCCGACTCTTACGTCCGTTGGCGCGAAAGAATTTCAAACGGGGGAATTCAATAATTCACTTGTCATTGGATACTCGGGATTGACCCCAAAATCCGTTTCGATTGGGGCTGAAAAAATGGTTTCTCTTATTTCCTGAAGCAGCGTAGGCTCTGGTCTGGCTCTTCATCAGATGCCGCCTGAGCTAGACGCGGATGGTTCTGAAGGTCAAATTTATCCTGGGCTGCCCGGATATTGACTTCGCTCGGTTCGACACTCTGCTTGAAGAGCACTTTGCCGAAAACGTTGGCAAGCGGAACGAAACCGGGGCATCTGCTGAAATAGCTCCAACCGTGGAATGACCGAAAAAGGAACGCCTGAAGATCTGCTCCCTAACTTTCTTGCAGTTAATTGCACCGCAGCAATCGGCACAATGGGCTCACAGTTGACTTCGGAGGCAGTGCAGAATTGCCCACTGCTCCACATTTGACGGATCACACGAGCGGCCCGGAGCCGCCATTCAATCACCGATTGGTTTGCCGCGGTGCGGCCCGTCATTCCCGACCTTCGCGGCGACTGCAAGATAAGAGGATGGGCGGACTCACAGTTCGCGGGACAAAGTCCGAATTCGCTGCGGTTGCTCGAACGACAACTGCTGGCGGATCGCGACGGCGACCCCCCCGCAGGTCGGGCGGGAAAGGGACTTTCACTGCGATTGCAAACTTCTTTACTAGTCGTCGCCAAAGGTGACCAACGTACATCTATCACCGATGGGTAATAATTCCGGCTTTCAAAATGTGGATCTGGGTTCAGCATTCCTTGACCAAAAATCATTTTAGTCGCTCAAAAAAACTCTCAAACTCTGCGTCCGAGATTGTTGCGCACTCGTATGGGCCTGGAAATTGCTCCTCTTCAACAGAGTCCCTGAACGCCGAAAGTGCAACTCGGCGGTGGTGTTTTATCTGTTCATACAGTGAATTGAGATCGCCAAAGGCACGTGCATGGCGCGGGCTTTCGGGTTGCTCTCCGCATATGTCATTTTGAAAAAGATAGATAATGTCTGCACTGGGGCCCGATCCGAGCGAGGATGTAATCAGAGATGTGCGGGCGGAAATCTCAGCCAATACTCGGTCACAGATAACTTCAGCCTCTACCGAAAAGGCTCCGGCATCTTCCATTGTGCGGAACGCATTCCAAAGCGCGAAAGCCTCGTCCGCAGTTTTACCAACGGCACGCAGGCCGCCCCGCCAAGTGGATTTGCGAGGAACCAGGCCAAGATGACACATCACAGGGATATCTTCGCGCGCCAAAAGTTCAACAATGTGCGGCCCTCTTGCCGTGTAGATGCTGTCGGCACCATCTTTCATGGCTGCAAACGCGGCGGTCAGCACGTCACTTTCGGTTGCAAAGTCCGGGAGACCGAGTGCAGCGGTGAAGAACAATTCAGGCGCGCCTTGACGCACGGTGGAGGTGTTGTGGGCATTGCCCATGATCAAGTCAATTCCGGCATCTTTCGCGGCTGCTGCCTCTTCGGTTGTATTCGCCGTTGTCTGAACCAGCTTGCGGATACCCTTCAGCGCACGAAGGTCGGAAGCGGTGTAGTTTCTAAGTGAGAACTTCGCGTCCCAGTCGTAGATCCGTTTCATGGTATCATCCGATATCGATAAAGACATCTCCGCCTTCGACCTTAACGGGGTAGGTTTTCAGATTCACACAGACCGGTGAGCGCTTTGCCTCGCCGGTGCGATAGTCGAATTGGCCGTTGTGCATGGGGCATTCGATCAGATGATCGATCACCAGACCGTCTTCCAGATGCACTTCTTCATGGGTGCACAGGCCGTCGGTGCAGTAAAATTCGTCCTCGGGGCTTCGGTAGATGGCAAAGGTACGATCGCCATTGTCGTAACGGATTAGATCTTCGGTTTCGATGTCATCGCAAGCGCAGGCGCGGGTCCAGTTGGTCATGGGCTTTCCTGTATTCCGGGGAGTGGGTCACTCGGCCGCGATGGCTGTTGGTCGAGTGTATTCTGGGCTGGGGTTAGCGTCCTTGGGCAGCAACGGCTTGCGGTCGACAAAGTAGAACGGATCGCGCCGCTGGATCAGAATGGCTGGGAGCATTTCGCGAAACGCGGTCAGTGTTCCCGCGTACGCTGGTGGGCAATCGCCTTTGATTTCTTCGTGCAAGGCCGGGAGATTGTAGAATGGAACCATGGGATACATGTGGTGTTCGACATGGTAGTTCATGTTCGAATACACGAAGCGGAAGAACCGGTTCATGTAGACGGTTCGCGAGTTCAATCGGTGATCCGGGACGTCTTCTGCCAGCCCGGCATGCTGCAGTGATGCCAGCAAGTGATGCAGCCACGAACCATAAAACGTCGGTCCGCCGATCAGCACAATGGGCAGCCATGATTGCAGCACCATTGCCAAAGCAAATGTCATTGCGAGGATTGCGAGGTGAACACGCGACGCCAAGAACGCCTTAGAGCGGTCGGCTTCGATGAGGAATGTTTTCTGATCTTTGGTCAAACGACCAGCTGCCAGCCAAAACATCTTTTTCAACTCGTTCCAGCCAGATTGCAGGTGCAGCATGTTCCACAGGATGTTGAGTGGATGCGGAGGCCGAGGAAACGCGATCTCGGGGTCTTTTCCGACGATCATCGTATCAGTGTGATGGCGTGTATGGCTCCACCGCCAAAGATAGGGGTTTTTCAGCGACATGAATGAGGCCAGCTGATAGGCTGCGGTGTTCAGCCAAGGCGTTTTGAACACAGTCCCATGGCAGCACTCGTGCCAACGGCTGTCGGCGCAGGATCCATAAAACACCCCGTAAAGAATGACAGACGGCACTGCCCACCATGTACCCCAGGTCAGAACGACCAGAGCACCGGTTGCCAACACCAATCCCAGCCAGATCCCATAGTCGATCAAGGCTGGAGCATCGCGGCGCTTCATCAGTTCCTTCATCCGTTTCCGAGGGACTGGAGTAGAATACCACTGTTTAGGTGCAAAGCTTGGACCGCTGTCCCGGCCCGTCAGCGAATAATCCCGCCAAGGAAGGGTATTATCCTTCAGCACATCAGGTTCCTTTTCTACATAGCTGTTGCCGAGCAGAACTGAAGGGCGTCTGAATCGTCAAACCTGTCGTGATATTTTCTATCATTTCTCTCATAATATTCTGTAAAATAGATGATACGTTTTATCATGGAGCGTGCTATGGCCCGTGTCACACTCAAAGACGTCGCAGAAAAGGCGGGGGTAGGCGTCGCAACGGTAGACCGCGTTCTGAATGCGCGTGCGCCGGTTTCTGCGGCGACATCTGCGCGGGTTCTTTCAGCGGCAGAAGCGTTGGGGTATCGCTCGGCAGGATTGTTGCGGCGCCGGGTTGAGGAGATGGCTCCAGCTAAACGGTTGGGGTTCATTCTTCAAAAAGAAAGCAAGTGGTTTTATCGCGAATTGGCAATCGAGTTGCAGCAAAAAGCAGAGCAATTGCGCAGTATCCGGGCAAATGTTGTGATCCGGTATGTAGAAAGCCTGTCGCCGTCCGAGCTTGCAACTGCGATTGACGAAATGCGCGGCAAGGTAGACGCCATAGGCTTGGTTGCGATTGATCATCCGGAGATCAATCGTGCGATCGCCAGCGCCGATGTCCCTGTCATTGCATTGCTCTCGCCCCTGTCATCGCCTCACGTTACTGCCTATGTCGGGATCGACAGTCGAAAAGCAGGGCGGACAGCAGGTTGGGCGATGGCGCGTCTTGATCGAACCGAAGGCGCGGTTGGCATCCTTATCGGGTCGCACAGGTATCTGGGGCACGAAGCGCTTGAGAGTGGGTTCAGAAGCTACATGCGCGAATTTGCACCGCAGAAACCTCTTCGAGACTCTGTGGTGTATCTGGATGACGCCGCAGTCGCATATGAAGCGACAGCAGAATTGCTGCGGGCCAACAAAGACCTCTCCGGTATTTATCATTGTGGAGGCGGGGTGACCGGAGCATTGAAAGCGCTGCGCGAGGCAGGGCAATCGCGGGAGATTGTCTACATCTGCCATGAACGGACACCGGTTACCGAAGCCGCGCTTGCCGATGGCAGCATCGATTTGGTGATTAACAACCCGCTGGATCAGGTTGCAGATCGCGTGACTCAGATGATGTCTCGGTGTCTGACCGGAAAACCAATTCAGGAACAGGTTGGAGTTATTCCGTTTGATCTCTGCACATCTGAAAACCTGTGAACATCAGCCGAAGGTGGCGCCGTTGATGTTTTCACGGGTGATGACTTCAACTGGAACGACCTCAGCCTGATGGGGCCGGTTTTCCAGTGTCGCGATCAGGGTCTGAACGGCTTGTTCAGCGATCCGTTGCATATTCTGATGAATGACAAGATCCATTGATCCGTCCAGCAGGTAGTTTCTCGTCTTCGGCGTAAGGTTGTGGCCGATCAGCATGATTTCTCCCGTCAAATCGCGATCAGCCAGGGCCGCAACAATGCCTTCGTTGCCGCCGCCAACGTTATAAATGCCCAGCAGCCCAGGATGTTCGTCCAGCATCTGGCCCACCACCACGCGATTTTCCTGAACATCATCGTGGCCGATATAGGTGCCCACAACGCGGAGATGGCTGAAATCCCTTCGCAAGGCTGACCGAAACCCCATCTCTCGATCCGAATGGTTGCGATATAGTTGCTCGCCGGAAATCACGCCGACGGTTCCGGATTGCCGTAGCATCCGACCCATAAAATAGGCCGCTGTTCGTCCTGCGGCCATATTGTCCGTCCCGACAAATTGGCCCAGAACGGGGCTGATCAGATCGGAAACGACAGGAATGCAGGGAATATTCAAACCGTGCAGCTCTTCGACAGCGTCGCGAACCCGCGGATCATCCAAAGCCTGAAAACCCACTGCGTCAATTCCCTGCCCGGCGCAAGCTCTTAGCTTTCGTGCCAACACGGACGGTTCCAGTTTCGTGGAAAACACGCATTCGACCGTTGCGCGGCCATTGGTAAAAACATTCTGAAAGCAATCGCCCAAAAATTCTGTCGATGGCCCGGCTTCCTCTGGCAGAAATATCTTCAGCCGCCAGGGTCGCGCAGGCTGGTCCAATTGAGCGCCGGATTCGATCGCGTGCTTGGCTTGCAATACACGCTGGCGGGTCTCAGGCTTTACGTTTGATCTGTTGTTCAAAACCCGGTCAACCGTAGCGGTGCCGACCCCCGCAATCCTCGCAATCTCGGAGACGCGTGCCTTCTTTGGGATAACTACAGCTTCATCGCTCATAGGCCTCTGCTAACATCATTTTCGATCAAAATCATCCTCAAATAAACTTCAAAGAACATCAAAATCCATCATTACCGTCATCTGATGTATTTTTTCTTGCCACCAAATTGTGAGGGGGCTTATCCCAACGTCATGCACGGGATCGAGTCCCGTTCAGGGAGGATAGCATGACCTACACAGCTAAATTACTGGCCGGGGTTACCGGCCTAATAATGACGGCCAGTTCAGCACTGGCAGCGGACTTCACCTTTAAATATGGCAATGAGCAGCCGGAAACCTCAATCCGTTCGCAGTCCATGGACTGGTTCAAGACCGAACTTGAAAAACGTACGGACGGTCGCATCGAAGTCGAGAATTTCTTCGGTGCCGCGCTTGGTAATGAGCGTGAAATGATGGATCAGGTGACGGCCGGTTTGCTGCAGGGCACGCGTGGCGGTTTCTTTGCCGACGCGTCCGGGGCATTCAACCTGTACCAGTTGCCGTTCCTCGTCGCGAATTGGGATGAGATGGAATGTCTGGTCGGTTCGGACTTCACCAAGGGAGTGCAGGCTCGTGCAGAGGAAAACGGGTACCACATCCCTGCCACCGGTATCAGCCAAGGGTTCCGGGCATATACCAACAACGTTCAGCCAATAACCTCGGTTGGCGATCTGCAAGGTCTGCGCATTCGCGAACCGCAATCTGATCTGATGATCGCCACGGGCACGGCCATCGGGTCTGTTCCGGTCGCCATGCCGTTTTCAGAGGCATATCAGGCATTCAAACAGGGCGTGATCGACGGTCAGCACAACCCGCCGCAAAATATCTGGGACTTTAACATTCATGAAGTCCAGAAGTATCTGACACTGTCGAACCACATGACCGGCCCCGATCCTTTGATCGTCAACAAGGCATGGTATGACGGTTTGCCCGAAGATCTTCAGGCCACCTTTGACGAGGTTGCGGTCGAAGCGATGGCGATGTCGGACAAGCTGTATCGCGATGCTGAAACGAACATCGTCGGCGAACTCGGCAAGCACATGGAGATCAACGAACTGACGCCCGAAGCCCTGGCGGGTTTCCAGGAAGCCGTTGCGCCGGTCTATCAACAAATGATCGACGCAGGTCATTTCACGATGGATGATATCGACGCAGCCCGTGCGGCAGCGGCGTCCTGCGGCTGATCTGAAACGGCAATTCCGGGCGCTCTTACCCTGCGCCCGGATTCCCTTCTTAACGGAACCGGTTTATGGATACGCTCTCTGCAATTGACCGTGTACTGACGCGCGTTATCGAAGCGTTGATGGTCGTGCTGTTTGGGGTGTTTCTGGTGATTGTCGTCACCAAAGTCCTGATGCGCCCCTTTGACATGGCGATCTACGGCGTCGACGAACAGGTCAAGATCGCGTTTCTTTGCACCTCGGCCTTGGGCGGTGCCGTCGCGATTACGAAGCGCGAGCATATCGCAATCACATTCTTCATCGACATGATGCCCTACTACGTCAAAATGGCCTTATACGTGGCAGGGCTTGTCCTTGTCGGAGTGATGAACGCGGCATTGGTCTGGCTGTCCATCGATTGGATCGCAGGGCCAGGCAAAAACATGTGGCAACCCTTCGGGATGCCTCAGGCTTATGTGTTCATCATTGTTCCGATCTCCTGTTCGATTGCCGTGTTTTATTGCTTTGTTCGTGTGGTTCTGACTCTGGGCGGTCGGGATTCCATCGATGTTCTCTGGATGCCGGAGGACTGACATGTTGATCCTGTTTGCCACGCTTGGAATATTGTTGGTCTGCGGAGTTCCAATTGCCTATTCTCTGGGGCTGGCGTCACTGGCGTATTTCCTGATCGAGGCTCCTGCGGCGACCGGGTTCGTTGTTCAGCGTTTCTTCTCCGGCATCAATAATTATCCGCTGGTTTCACTGCCCTTCTTCATCCTGATGGGCTTGGTGATGAATTCCGGAGGCATCACGCGGCGGCTGCTGGACTTGTCCATGTTCTTCGTCGGTCGGTTGAAAGGTGGGCTGGGATTGGTCAACGTCGTGGGCTCGATGATCTTTGGCGGCATCTCGGGTTCTTCCGCCTCGGATACTGCTTCAATCGGGTCTGTGCTGATTCCTGAGATGGAGAAACGAGGATACCCCAAGAGTTTCGCAGCGGGGATCACGGTTGCCTCGTCCACTATGGGCATGATCATCCCGCCGTCTGTTCCCATGATTATCTACGCCGTCGCTGCCGAAGAGAGCATCGGTCGCCTGTTTCTGGGCGGGATCATTCCCGGTATCATGGTTGGTTTACTTCAACTGATCGTCGTGTGGTTGCTGGCCAAGAGGAACGATTACCCGACCGAAGACGTACCGTTCACATTGGCCGAAGCCGGGCGGCAGGCAAGACGTTCTGCCGCCGTAGCACTGATGCCGATCTTGATCGTAGGTTCCGTCGTCTTCGGCTTTGTTACCCCGACCGAAACAGCCGGAGCTGCTGTAGTGTATGGCCTGATCATCGGATTGTTCATTGTCGGCTTTGGTGTTCTGAAAGATCTCCCGGGGGCCATGCGCCACGCAATCATCATGTCCGCTAAGATCATGATGATCATCGCATTCAGTCAGGTGTTCATCACTGTTCTGGCGCTGGAACGTGTACCCAATCAACTGGCCGATTTCGTTTCGGGACTCGGACTTGGCCCGGTCGCCTTCATGGTTCTGACAGCCATTTTGATCCTGATGGCGGGTACGTTCATCGACGTTAGCCCCGCCATTCTTTTGCTGACACCGGTTCTATTGCCGGTCGCTGAAAAGCTGGGCGTGTCTGGCGTGCATTTTGGTGTGGTGATGGTTTCGGGTCTGGCGGTTGGTGCGTGCACGCCACCGGTGGGGAATTGCCTGAACGTCTGCGCTGCAATCTGCCGGATGCCGATCGGAAAGATTTTCGTCGGGGCCGCGCCGTTCCTGCTGGCAAATGTGGTGGTGCTGATTTTGATCGCGATCTTCCCGCAACTGGTCATGTGGATACCGGACGCGGTCATGGGGCCGTAACGACACGGAATTGGGCAGCGGGGTGTCTTCCGGACCTGCCCGGCCTTGGTCAGCCAATGCCTGAAATCCCCGCACACATCGACGCCTCGGAAATTGGGGCGCCAAACCTCAACTCCGGCCGGGCCGGACGACACATTAGGAAGACAATTATGCAACGTGCAGGTGTCATTGGATTAGGGGATATGGGCAGCGGGTTGGCGAGGAACCTGATCAAAAACGGGTTCGAAACCACCGGGTTTGATCTGAGTGAAGCGCGCCTGAAGGCGCTGGCTGAAATGGGCGGAACGCCTGCAGCAAGTGTGGTAGATGTAGGGGCCAACGCGGATGCGGTCTATGTCATGGTTATGAACGGCGATCAGGCCAAGGCTGTCATTCTTGGTGAAAACGGTCTGGTCCGTCACATGGCGCAAGGCGGGGCGGTCATTCTGACAGCCACGATCAAACCGCGTGAGGCCCGCGAGATTGGCGAGGCCATGGTCGGTTCGGGCATCCACCTGATCGACAGCCCCGTCTCTGGCGGATTTCCAGGCGCTCAGGGCGGCACTCTTACCATGATGGCCGCGGCCCCCGATGCCATACTGGACGAATTCCAACCAGTGATGGAGGCGGTCTCGGCCACCATTCACCGCGTAGGGGACGGGCCCGGCCAAGGTCAGACCGTAAAAGCATGTCTGCAGACTCTGATCGGTTCAATCTTTTCGGCAACATTTGAGGCGTCGGTTCTTGCCGCCAAGGCGGGCGTGAAGGGCGAAAACCTGTTCAAGGTCTTTTCGACCTCTGGCGCGGGATGCGGATGCACTAACACGGCGTTGGAGAACATCATCGACCGTAAATTCGAAAACACCGGCTCGGGCATCGGCACCATGCACAAGGACCTGACCATCTCACTGGATCTGGCCGAAGAGCTAGGCGTTCCGATGCATACTGCTTCATCTGCCATGCAGATTTTCCATGCTGGCAAAACCAAATTCCCCGATGGCGACAACTGGGCCTGCACCCGTGTGATCGAAGACATTGTCGGCGCTGAGTTGCATCGCTGAGAAAGGACAAGAACATGAAACTTGGCGTTATCTGTGATGGCATCAGTCGGGACCTGAAACACGCGGTCGATGTGATGGATGAGTTTGATCTCGAATATGCGGAACTACAATTCGTCGGCGATACCGAGGTTGGCGATCACTCGGCGGATGAGATCCGGGAAATTGATACGCTGCTGCGTGACCGCGGCAAGCCTGTATCCTGTCTGTCGCGCCACATCTTCGCGGGAATGAGCGGAGCGAACAAACCAGGGGACGACCTGCACAGCAAGCATTTGGATTCTCTGAAGCGCGTGATCGACATGGCGCATGTGGTCGGTAGCCCATTGGTTCGCATTATGACGCCCAAGAAAGAGCAAATCCTTTGGGGGTACGGAGGTGCCGAAAAGTGGAACGTCGCCAAGGGTGCATGGGACGCGATGCTGCCCCTGATTGCACCGGCGATTGACGTTGCCAAGGACGGCGGAGTGACTTTGGTCGTCGAAACGGGCAACGGGACCATGGTGAATTCGAATTACACCGCCCGTAAGCTGATCGATGATCTGGATGCCAAAGACACGTTAAAGGTACTTTGGGACCCGGCCAACAATTGCTGGTGTCACGAACAAGCGTTTCCTGCTGGGTATGACGAAGTAAAAGATGGTTATCTCGGGCACATCCACATCAAGGACGTTCAAGTCGACACGCCCCGCGCGACATTGACGGTCAAACAAATGGGCGAAGGCCAACTGGCCGATCAGTTTCAGCCGATGGCGGATGCTCTGAAAGCCGACGCCTATGATGGGGTGATATCATTCGAAAGTGTCTACCACCCCGGTAACGGAAATTTCGAAGACGGTTTCCGCCGCTGTATTGATCGCTTCAAAGAGCATTTTGGTTGAACCTCCGGCGAGACCGCTACGGCCAATCGATGTTCCTCCCAATACATCGTTCGGCCGAAACACAGACCCGTCGTCAGGCGGGTCTGTTTTGGGTTTCAGGTGAAAACTGAATGATGGTCAAAAGATCTAATTCTGCGGGACGATTGAGGATATTTCGCATCAATTGCCGCAAAAAAAATTCCCTTTCGGCAATCGTGCCGCAGTACATCAATGGCAGCTTAGGCGGACGGCACCGTAGCGTGGAGATAGTCTGGTCAACGTCCGCAAGGGGTGATCCTTGCGCAGACCCATGGCAGCAATCAGAGCTTCGAAGTCACTCGTGCGTGCGCAGCATTTGTCAAAATGGGCTCACAGTTGACTTCGGAGGCAGGGTTGTGTCGCAAACTTTTGGAACGACCAGAGCCAGCGATATGCTAGACGCAGTTATCCTGCGATCTCAGCAAACATCCGAAAGCCGGAAGTCGTATCACTAGTGAATTGCTTCTTCCGGATCATGTTGGCTACCTCAATGCCATCCAGTGTGGCTGAAGCTGATCTGAACGACTTGAACCCACACATGTGCCGCACGCGTCGTTTGATAAATCTGTGATCCTGTTCGATCAGGTTATTCAGATATTTGGACCTGACCGTTTGGATTTTGGCTGGGCAGCCGAACCGCTTCAGGGTTCTGTTCACCTCTCGAATGCCCGCTGCGTTGGCGCCACTTTTGTCAATGACAATCTTGCTCGGGATTCCATTAGAAGACAGAGCTTTGGCAAAGAACCTGGCTGCTGCTGGACGGTTCCTACGCTCAGACAGCATGAAATCAAGAGTATTCCCAGCTTTATCGACGGCCCGATAGAGGTACATCCACTTGCCGCGAACACGAATATAGGTCTCGTCCATGCGCCAGGAGCTCAGCGTTGGGCGTTTCTTCGATTGCGCTCTTGCTGCGATCATCGGTGAATACTTAACAACCCACCTGTTAAGTGTAGCGTGGTCCACCTGCACACCGCGCTCAGCCATGACCTCTTCAAGGTCACGATAGGACACTGTGTACCGCAGATAGAAGTAAACAGCGTACAAAACTGTATCCTTGGGGAAATGACTGCCCTTTAACGAGATCATGCTCAAAAAAACCTGTTCGAAATATTTCGAACAGTACAAACCTCAGATCACGCAGGCTCGTCAACTAGACCCCAGAGTTTGCGGCACATCCGTGATAAGTCCCAGAATACCATTGGAGGCGAATTTGACCTTTTATTTAGTAATCAAATTATCATTCTGCTGCGTCCGGAAAACTATTTTCGAGGTAGACACCTTTCACGCGCTCTTTGGTTGGATCAAAATGCGGGAACGGAACCATTCTCGCCTTTAAACGCTTTTGCTGCCCATCCAGTTGACCAATTTCTATGTCGCACCCCACGATCGCATGGGTCGACGCAACACGGCCCAAGGCGATGACTTTTCCCAAGATGGGTGATTTCATTGCACTGGTGATTTCGCCAACCTGTGCCTTTCCGATGCGCACGCAATCGCCGGGCGCGGGGACCGTGCCCCCTTCGACTTCGAAACCGACCAATTTACGATGCGGGTGTGCTTTGCGCTCTTCGATTGCCACCCGTCCGATGAAATCGTCGGTTTTTGACTTCAGTGGCACAGTAAAGCCGATACCTGCTTCAAACGGATCCGTCTGATCGTCGAATTCCGACCCTGCAAAGATCAATCCACCTTCGATCCGCAACATGTCGAGCGCGGCAAGCCCGAGCGGTGCGACGCCATATTCCTGACCGACTTCCCAGACCCGATCAAAGACTTCGACGGCGTCTTTGGGATGGCAGAAGATTTCATACCCTAGCTCGCCGGAATATCCAGTCCGGGAAATCACGACCGAGGTTCCGCGCACGTCTCCGACCCGGGCCACTGTCAGCCGGAACCACGGCAGCTCTTCAATCGTCGGCTGCTGGGGGGGTGTCCAGAAGATCTGCGAGAGGATGTCGCGGCTATGCCGCCCTTGAACCGCGATGTTATGCAACTGATCCGTCGAGTTGCGCACCCAGACGTTCAGGTTCCGCTTGCGCGCCTGTTCCTGCAGCCACAAACCGCTGGTGTCGTTGCCTCCAATCCAGCGGAAATTGGTCTCGCCCAGGCGATAAACGGTGCCGTCGTCGATCATGCCACCGTGCTCATAACACATGGCTGTATAGACCACCTGACCAACGCTTAGCTTTTTCATATTGCGGGTCACGCAAAGCTGCATCAGCTCTTCGGCGTCCGGGCCGACAACTTCGTACTTGCGCAGTGGGCTCAGGTCCATAACGGCGACTTTGTCCCGACAGGCCCAGTATTCGGCGATCGCGCCATGATTGGTCATCGTGTTGGGCAGCCAGTAGCCGTTGTATTCGACGAAATCACGGGTATGACGCGCAAAGCAGTCGTGAAATGCTGTTTTCTTGGTTTCTTCCACATCCGCCTCCGCAGATTTTCTGTAGCCGTAGGACCGCTTGAAGTCCTCGGTCGCCTTGTAGGTTCGCACCTGAATGTCGGTCGGGTTCCAGCCGTTGGCCGGGTCGATGTCGCAGGGACAGCCGGTGCTGACGCAGACCAGATCCGTCAGTGCGCGCAGCAGCACGAAGTCACCGGGCCGCGACCAGGGATCGTCCATTCCGATGGCGTTGGTCTCGTCCAGCATTGTGTTGAAGAAGAAGTTGATCGCAGGCCAGCCACCGCGCGGGCGGATGCCATACTGGTCCAGATCCTTGTTGATGTTGTCCGAGCAGTTCACATGGCCGGGATAGCCCAGATCCTCATAGTACCGCGCCGTGCAGGCCAACCCGAACGTATCGTGACGTCCGCAGGTGTCTTGAACGATCTCGACAAGGGGTTCCTGATCCACCGACCAGTATTTCGAGAATATGCCCGGTTGTGGATACAAGCTTCCCATCAGGCTACGGGTTGTGGTGGGATCAATCTCACGCTCGATCCCCTGATCCAATGCGCGGCGGCTGAAGGCTTGAAAATCCGAGCACTCGCGGCCCCGGATATCGACAATCTGGATGAACTCTCCGGCCTTGACCTCATAAGATTTGGCATTGCCCGGCTGGATGTTGATGTCCTTGACAGGATCGGCCAGCGGTTCGGGCGGACCCATTTCGGGTTTCTCGAGGCCGGGCGCGGCCCGCTGAATGTACAGAATGATGTCGGTCGGAGGGTTGTTGTCTTCGGGCCGCATCGCTTCGCCCGGTGCGGCGACAATCAGCAGGCCGTCATTTTCTGCTACGAAGTGCACCATATCGCCCGGGCGCGATCCGTCCGAGAAGGCCCGGACTGCATCTCCGCGTCCGATATCGAAGCCTGCGATCTCTAAAGCGCGCAGCACTTTCTTGCCCGAGGCCGAGCCATTCGCCAGAGTTGCAATCAACCCTTCAGGCCGCCCATGCCCCTGCGCCCCGAGCATGGCTGCATCCGAGCTTCGATCGGGGGCAAAGAACACCATCTCGGCCGGTTGCATCCCATCGCGATCCAGCAAAGTGATCTTGTCGCCTTTGGACACCGGAACCGCACGCGACCCGGCGCCGGGGACGGGATGGCGTTCCGTTCCATGAGGCAGGATCGGAAGGCCGGGCGCCAATACCCCGCTGCGTTCATACGGTACCTCAAAAACCGGCTTCACATTCATAATGCACCTTCCTGAATGGATTCCGTCGCACCTCGGTGCGTGACTACCAAAAGACAGCCCGCCTTAGTGTGCGAGCAATGGCTGGATCCTGCGGCGAGGCTGACGAAATCCCCGCTGCGATAACAATATCCATCGTGATCGGTCAGATCGCCTTCGAGGACAAAGAACTCTTCTGGCCCGTGATGGATGTGGGGGTTCGAGCGTGTGCCCGGCTCCATCTTCATCAGATAGCTGCCTTGCCCGGTTTCCTCATCAAAACTCACGTTCTTCCACCAGATCTGCTCGTCTGGCAGGCCTTCCATCCGCATCCGGACAAATCCTGTATCGTCGAAACGGGCAACACTGCGTCTGTTTTGTAGCTGTGCCATCTCAGTCTAGTCCCAGTCGCTTTTTACGCGTTTCCGCCCAGCTGTTGATGGCCATGTCAAAGGTCAACGCCATCAGCGACACGTTTAGGCCAAGCACAAAGTTCTTACCCAGCTCGGTGCCTGCCAGTGTCCGCTGCAATTCCTGTCCCAGATCCTGCGTGCCGATGAACGCCGCGATGATGACCATGAAAAAGGCAAACATGATCGCCTGATTGAACCCGACGGCCATTGTTGGCAGCGCCAGCGGAAATTGAACCGACATCAGCTTTTGCCGCCGCGTGGACCCGGACATGTCTGCCGCTTCGGTCATTTCCGGGGGCACACTGCTGAGGCCAATAATGGTGTACCGGATCAATGGCACGGCGGCGAAGATCAGGATCGAGAACACGACGGCCACATCATTGACGCCGAACAGCATAATTGCTGGGATCAGATAGATGAAACTGGGGAAAGTCTGCGCGGTGTCGCAGGCTAGAAGGATGCTTTTCGACCAGCGCTCGGACCGGGCGGCAATCACGCCAAGCGGTATGCCGATCAAGGTGGCGAGCGCGACGGCCGAGATCACTGTATACAGCGTGATCACCGACCGGTCCCACCAACCCGAGAATGCGACGATGGTAAAGAACACCGCAGCGTAGATGCCGGGGCGGCGTCCGCCGACCCAATAGGCAAAGGCAACGACCAGCAGGATGAAGGCGGGGGTAGGGATCGCCAGCAACGTGTCCCGGAACGGGATCAGAACCTTGACGTTCAGGAACCAGCGCAACCATTCGGTCGTTCCCTTGATGGCATCGATCGCCAGAATCGACTTGATTACCACGTCAATTTCCTTGCCTTGGCTCAGGTGCTGCTCGCGGCCAACTTCGGCAAGGATCGGGAACAGCTGCGAGAGCAGGATAAACCCGACAAACAGACCCAGCGCGACCAGCGAGATCTGGTGCCGCTTCCACCAGGGAGTGCCGCGTTCAAAGTGAACCGGTTGCTTGACCACCCATGCTTTCGACATGCGGTCCAGCGTTACGGCCAGAAGAACGATGGTAACGCCGATCTCGAAGGAGCGGCCCAGTTTGAAGCTGCCCATCATCGCCAGCAGCTTGGCGCCAAGTCCAGGCATGCCGATGAAGGCGGTCAGAACCACCATGGCCAGACACAGCATGATCACCTGATTGACGCCAACCAAAATTTCGGTACGTGCCGCCGGAACACAGACATGACGCAGCATCTGCCAGCGGGTGCATCCAGACATCTGACCCGCTTCGATCACTTCAGGACTGACCTTTTTAAGGCCCAGTGTTGTCATCAGGATCATCGGCGGGATGGCGAATGTAATCGTTGCCACGGCACCGGCAGTTGGCCCGACTTTAAAGAAGATCACCGCAGGCAGCAGGTAAGTAAAAAAAGGCAGGGTCTGCAACACGGACAAGATGGGCTTCAGCATCCGCTCGAACCAGCCATATTTCCACGCGGCGATACCCAGAACCAGACCCAGCAGGAACGCCAAAGGTGCCGCGACAACAATCACGGACATGGTTTGCATGGCGATTTTCCACTGTCCGATTGCCGCCGTCCAGATGAAGGTGCCCGCTCCAAGGGCTGCCAATTTCCATCCCCCGACAGCATAGCCAACAACACCGGCAACAGCGGCGATCGCAGACCATGGGATCGGTCCCAGATTAGGCCAGCGGCGCTTGCCTTCCAAAAGGTTGGCCGATGTGTCCAACAAAAACTCCAGCGGACCTTCGGCGATGAAGCGAGTCACATAGATCAGGCCAAGGTCGTTCTGGATGAAGCTGAAGATTGCATCCAGAACCTGCGCTGTGGGCGGGATGGCCGATTCGGGAATGCGGTTCAGCCATTCGGGCATAACACCGACGGCCTTGGCAAGGATCAGTACAAAGGCCACGACCAACAATGCCGTGAGCACGCGGGTACGCCCCCACGGCTTGTCCGAGGCCTCGTGCAGATCAGTGGACAGCGTCGCCATCATTCGGCTCCGAGCAGTACGTTCAACGCGGCATCGCGTTCCAGTACGCCGGTGACAACGCCTTTGTCATCGGCGACCGGCAACAGGATGCGGTTGTCATTGACCAGAACACGCGCCAATTCGTGGATGGTCGAACCACCATTGATAGGCGTGCCTTCCAGAGCATGCCCATTGATCGGTTTCGCCAGCCCTTTTGCGTGTACGACACGGGCTTTGTCGATGTCTTCGGTAAATTTTGCCACGTATTCGGTGGCCGGGTTCATGACGATCTGATCAGGTGTATCGCATTGTTCAACCGCGCCGTTGCGCATGATTGCGATGCGATCTGCGAGACGCAGCGCTTCGTCGAAATCGTGAGTGATAAAGACGATGGTTTTGCCCAGCATCTCTTGCAGCCGCAGGAATTCATCCTGCATTTCACGGCGGATCAATGGATCAAGGGCCGAGAACGGCTCGTCCAGAAACCAGATGTCCGGCTCAATCGCCAGGGACCGGGCGATGCCGACGCGTTGCTGTTGCCCTCCGCTGAGCTCGCGCGGGAAATATTCTTCACGGCCTTCTAGGCCGACCAGTTTTACAACTTCCAAAGCGCGCTCGCGTCGGTCATGACGATCTTGGCCGCGCATTTCCAAAGGGAAGGCCACGTTGTCCAGAACGGTACGATGCGGCAGCAAGCCAAAGGACTGGAACACCATGCCCATCTTGTTGCGGCGCAACTCAATCAGGTCACGTTCGCTCAGGCTCATAATATCCTGGCCGTCGACCTCAATGATGCCTCCAGTAATGTCATGCAGCCGCGAAAAACACCGTACCAGGGTGGATTTTCCTGATCCCGACAACCCCATGATGACCAGCATTTCACCTCGGCCAACCTCAATCGATACATCCTTGACCCCGGCGATGTAGCCGTCCGCACGTATCTCATCGAAGCTGCGGCCCGCGGGAATAGATTTCAGATAGGTCTCAGGAGAAGCTCCAAACAATTTCCAGACGTTTTTGGCTGAGATGACGGGCGCTGTGGTGGACATGGCTGCCTTCTTTCTTGTTAGGCACGGCCTTGCTTCACTGAGATCGGCAAGGCCGCGCCAGTTTCGTTGCGAATGACCGGATTATCAGCTGCAGGCGCTGATCCAGGGGTCAACAACGGCGCGGTTAGCATCCAGCCATTCGGCTGCTGCCTCTTCCGGTTCCAGCTCGTCTGTGTCGACCAGCTTGGCCATTTCCGCGATTTGCGGGTTGGTGAACGAAATTTCAGTCAATACGCAATAGGCCGCCGGCCACTTGTCTTTCATGCCATCCCACGCAGCTTTTTTCAGGTAACCGGTGGCTGGATTACCGCAATCATACAAAGCCTCGGGATTCGGACCTTTGGATGGATCTTTGTCGCAACCATCTTCCCAGGCAGGAAATTCGACAAACTCACCGGGCCAGACAGCTTCGGCAAAGTTGGGTGTCCAGTTGAAGACCAGAACCGGCTTCTTGTCCGCCTCTGCGGCGCCGATCTCGGCCCAAAGGGCTGCAGCCGAACCTGCATTGATCACAGTGAAATTCAGATCAAGAGCTTCGGCGCGTTCTTTACCATGCTTCAACCAGTCTACCGGACCATCCAAATATCGACCCTTGTCGCCGGTTTCCGCTGTTGCAAACAGATGCGCACAGTCGTTCAGAGCTTTCCAGTCGGGCAGGCCGGGGCAGGACTCTTTGGTCCACATCGGATACCACCAGTCCTCGCGGGTGACGGCATCGTGGTCACCTGCATCATGCAGACCACCCTTTTCCAGAGCCGTGCGGAAGGATGCTCCAAATGCGCCTTCCCAGACTTCCATCTCAAGCGTGACGTCGCCCAGACGCACCGACTCGTAGACCGCCTGACTGTCGGTCGTGACGTATTCGACATTATCGCCGATCTCTTCGAACAACTGGCCGACCACGTAAGACATCACAATCTGGCTGGACCAGTTGTGAATTGGGATGACGATCGGATCGCTGCTGTCTTCTGCGATCGCACCGGTGCCCGCTACCGCTGCCAAGGTTGCAGCAGAAAGTAGGTTTGAAAGTTTCATGATTGCTCCCTGAGTGACGTTCGATATTGGATTGAGGGCTCTTCCGGCCCCGAATTTGCGTATTCTGCCCAAATTTGCGCGAAACGCAGAACAGAAATTTGAGAGGCGTTGCCCATAAAATCTTGAGGCTAATTCAGTTTTTTACTATCTTAACAGTCAGTTGCCTGATCGGTTTCCAGTCGACGCAGGCGAATGCTCTTTGATTGCAATCCGCTTCAGATTGGGAATCCGCCGTCAGATGCCAAAGAAAGCACCAGTTACCGGGAAGGTTCTTCCACCGCTCGACTACCTTTTGGCTTTTGAAGCGGCCGCCAAGGCCCAGAGTTTTGCGCAGGCCAGCAAGGTGCTCAACATTTCGGAAACAGCAATCAGCCGCAAAGTACGTCTGCTGGAGCAACATTATGACGTACCCTTGTTTGTCAGAGGTCATCGGTCGGTTTCGCTGACACAACAAGGGGCCATATTGCTAGCGACAGTTGAAAAGTCGCTGGATCTGATGCGAGACGTCAGCCGTGATATGTTGGCCAAACATCAGGCCAATACGGTGTCGATCTCCGCGACCAACTCTGTCGCGTCGCTCTGGTTGATGCCGCAACTGCGTAAGTTCAACAAATCCAATGGCCGCATCCGTATTTCGCTGGTGTCTTCGGACAGCGACGCGGAGTGCCTGTCTGATTCTATGGATCTGACGATATTGCGCGGGGAAGGGGATTGGCCCGGATATGAGGCGCAGCTTTTGTTCGGGGAAACCGTTTTCCCGGTATGTAGCCCTGATTATCTCAAAAGTAATCCGAAGGCGGCAGTACTATCCGCGCTGCCGGAATTGGACCTGATTGAGGTGACGAGCAGCCATGCGGAATGGATGACTTGGCATACCTGGCTTGGCAGCAATGGAATTTCCACCTCATTGATGGAACGCGCTGTGGCCTTCAACACCTATCCTCTCTCTATACAAGCAGCTGTTGATGGTTTGGGCGTCGCACTGGGTTGGGCCCATCTTGTTGACCCCCTGCTTGAAAGCGGTGCGTTGGTCAGACCAATCCAGGACATATCGGTACGAACGCAGTCGGGATATTTTCTTCTGAAGAGCCCAACGCAAAAATCATTTCCCGAGCGAGGCATTGTCGAGGATTGGTTGTTAGGGCTCAGCGCAGGGCGCAAACGTTACGCGTGATCCGATGGTGCCATCGCGCGATAAATTTTCTTTCCTTCAATGACTCTGAAATTCAAAGGTTGACCGAAGGGAATAAATATTTACCTTAAAGAAAGTATCTGATTCAGCCCCGGGTCGCATATGCGGACGGGTCTGAATTCGTTCGGCCTACTTTTGCAGGGAGTCCAAAGCCCAATGAGCTATAAATCCGACATCGAAATCGCCCGCGAGGCGAACAAGAAGCCGATTCAGGAAATCGGTGCCAAGATCGGCATCGAATCTGCGGATCTGCTGCCCTATGGCCACGACAAGGCGAAAGTCAGCCAGGACTTCATCAACTCGGTCCAGGACCGCGAAGACGGCAAGCTGATTCTGGTCACCGCGATCAACCCGACGCCTGCAGGCGAAGGCAAGACCACCACCACCGTGGGTCTGGGCGACGGTCTGAACCGCATCGGCAAGAACGCGATGATCTGTATCCGCGAAGCCTCGCTTGGCCCGAACTTCGGTATGAAGGGCGGCGCTGCAGGTGGCGGTTACGCGCAGGTTGTTCCGATGGAGGAAATGAACCTGCACTTCACCGGTGACTTCCATGCGATCACCTCGGCCCACTCGCTGCTGTCGGCGATGATCGACAACCACATCTACTGGGGCAACGAGTGCGAGATCGACACCCGCCGCGTCGCATGGCGCCGCGTGGTTGACATGAATGATCGTGCACTGCGTCAGATCACTGCGTCCTTGGGTGGTGTGTCGAATGGCTTCCCGCGAGAAACTGGTTTTGACATCACTGTGGCATCCGAAGTCATGGCGATCCTCTGCCTGGCAACTGACCTAAAAGACCTGGAGAAGCGCCTGGGTGACATCATCGTGGCCTACCGCCGCGACAAAACCGCTGTCTATTGCCGCGACATTAAAGCCGAAGGCGCAATGACCGTTCTGCTGAAAGACGCGATGCAGCCGAACCTGGTGCAGACGCTGGAAAACAACCCGGCATTTGTCCATGGTGGCCCGTTCGCGAACATCGCACACGGCTGTAACTCGGTCATTGCGACCAAAACCGCTCTGAAAGTGGCTGACTATGTTGTCACCGAAGCCGGTTTCGGTGCTGACCTGGGTGCCGAGAAGTTCATGAACATCAAATGCCGTAAGGCAGGCATCGCGCCTTCGGCTGTGGTGCTGGTTGCTACTGTGCGCGCAATGAAAATGAACGGCGGCGTGGCCAAAGCCGATCTGGGTGCCGAAAACGTCGACGCGGTCAAGTCGGGCTGCGCCAACCTGGGCCGCCACATCGAGAACGTGAAATCCTTCGGCGTTCCGGTTGTCGTCGCCATCAACCACTTCGTCACCGACACTGATGCCGAAGTTGATGCGGTCAAGAACTACTGTGCCGATCACGGTGTCGAGGCGGTTCTGTCGCGTCACTGGGAGCTGGGTTCGGAAGGCTCGGCGCCGCTGGCCGAGAAGGTTGTGGAAATCGTCGAAGGCGGCAGCGCCAACTTCGCGCCGATTTACCCTGACGACATGCCACTGTTCGAGAAGATCGAAACCATCGCCAAGCGTATCTATCGCGCGGATGAGGTGCTGGCCGACAACAAGATCCGCAACCAGCTGCGCGAATGGGAAGAAGCGGGCTATGGCAACCTGCCGGTCTGCATGGCGAAAACCCAGTACTCGTTCTCGACCGATCCGACCCTGCGCGGCGCGCCCACCGGCCACTCGGTTCCGGTGCGTGAGGTCCGCCTGTCCGCAGGTGCCGGTTTCATCGTGGTTGTCTGCGGCGAGATCATGACCATGCCCGGTCTGCCCCGCAAACCCGCGGCCGAGACAATCCGCCTCAACGAAGAAGGCCAGATCGAGGGCTTGTTCTAAGCCGCCGAATAAGACATCTCGTGGTCCGGGGAATATGCCCGGGCCACGAGGAGATCGACATGCCCACTCTGACACCGCCGCAAGATTGCCACTCGATGCCGGACCTACGGATTCAGATCGACGCGCTGGACCGTCAGCTGATCGAGATGCTGGTGACCCGTGCGGGATATATCGACCGGGCCTCGCAGCTGAAGCAGGGCGTGGGGCTGCCGGCCCGCATCCCCGAACGTGTCGAGGAAGTGGTGCAGAAGGTGCGTGACAACGCGGAGCGGACGGGCATGGACCCCGATCTTGCCGAACAGTTGTGGCGCGTATTGATTGACTGGTCGATTGCGCGCGAAGAACGCGTGCTCGGCCCTGATTGACCGGGCGCAACAGGCGCCCGATCCGTTTTGAAAGAAGGGATCGAAGAATGGTAGCCCAGGTTATCGACGGTAAGGCTTTTGCGGCCAAAGTGCGCGCGCAGGTGGCCGATCAGGTCGCGAAACTGAAAGAGGAAAACGGCATTACCCCGGTCTGGCCGTGGTTCTGGTGGGCGAAGACCCGGCCAGCCAGGTCTATGTCCGCTCGAAGGGCAAGATGACCGTCGAGGTCGGCATGAACTCGTATGAGCACAAGCTGGATGTCGACACGTCCGAAGAGGATCTGCTGGCGCTGATCGACAAGCTGAACAACGATCCTGCCGTGCATGGCATTCTGGTGCAACTGCCGCTGCCCGGGCATCTGAACGAGGATCTGGTGATCAACTCGATCGACCCGGCCAAGGATGTGGACGGCTTCCACATCTCGAATGTGGGCCTGCTGGGTACCGGTCAGAAGTCGATGGTGCCCTGCACGCCGCTGGGCTGCCTGATGTTGCTGCGTGACCACCACGGCTCGCTGTCGGGGATGGATGCGGTTGTGATCGGCCGGTCGAACATCGTGGGCAAGCCGATGGCGCAGCTGCTGTTGGGCGACAGCTGCACCGTAACCATCGCGCACAGCCGCACCAAGGATCTGCCGGATGTGGTGCGCCGCGCCGATATCGTTGTCGCCGCCGTAGGCCGCCCCGAGATGGTGCCGGGCGACTGGATCAAGGAAGGCACTACCGTGATTGACGTGGGCATCAACCGGATCGAGCGTGACGGCAAGAACAAGCTGGTCGGCGATGTCGACTTTGCCAGCGCAGCCGAGCGCGCGGGTGCCATCACCCCCGTCCCCGGAGGCGTCGGCCCCATGACCATCGCCTGCCTGCTGGCCAACACCCTCACCGCCGCATGCCGCGCGAACAGCCTGCCGGAACCCGAAGGTCTCACGGCGTGAGCCTCCCTGCCGCCTCTCAAACCGGCGGCAGGCTCCTTGCCTGCACCAACGCGCATCATTATTGGCGTTTTGCATGCCGTGCCGCGCGTATGGTGATCGTGTCCATTGGTCATTCGGCGTCGAATGCTGCGCGCGTCCGCGCGTTGGTAGCTTGTGCGGCACAATCCGGTATGGCGTTGGATCAGCAATTCTGGGGCAAGGATATGTCGCAAGATAAGTGCCGAACTCAGGTCAAGCAATTGAACGCGACGGTGGATGTATATGCTGTCTTGTTGCTGCCTGACGCGCCTGAGCATATCGATGTTCTAAGATTGCGCGGAGAATTGCAGGGATACAAAGACCTCATTCGCCCGGGCGCGTGGCATCACCCCGGACCGGTCCGGCCAGGCGAAATTGATTGCGTACTGAACAGTGCGACTACGGCGCATCAGGCCCATGGAATTGCAATGGGGTTAAAAGATGTTCAGATCGCGAGATAACCAATCCCGGCAAATGCAATGATGCATCCTAGCCATTGAGATGTTGACATTCTCTCTCGCAAGATTGCCCAAGCCAATACAACCGTCAACAATCCGAAGATTGAGGCGGCAACGGATGCGTATTGGGCGTTTGGCAAGCCTCCGGCTGACACCACGCATAGAAGCGCCACTGCGTCGAGCGCGCCCATCAGGCACAAAAGGGGTAGGGCCCGCATGCCTGGCCAAAGCGGCGTGCGGAATGCAAGGGCGATTACAGCCAGTGCAGGGATCGCGGTCAGTCGTCCGATCAGCGAAACGGTGAACTCATTGCCCAGTTCGGCTGCATATTGTCCCAATGCGAATGTCGCAGCAAACCCGATTGCAGCAAGAATGGAAAAGGCAATTGTCGGCCCGGCTGCAGGATATTCTGCACCGTCATCCTTGGATCGTGCCGAGACAATGGACACGCCGAGACCAATGGCAATGATCGCCAGCCAATGCCATATGCTGACTTCGGAACCGCGCCATATTGCAAGGGTGACTGACAAAACAGGATAGCTGGCGACAAGCGGGGCGACCAGACGCACAGGCCCGCGCTGAAACGCAGCATACATGCTGAGGCCAGCCAGCAGGTAAAAGCCGCCCGACGCAACTGAATAGGATACTGCCTCGACGGGCATGGGGGCAAACCCGGACCAGATCGCTACAAGCCCGAACTGAAGCACAGCCCCGGCAACCAGCACGGCCATCAACGCTGCGATGACGCTCACGGATTGGCTGACATATCGCACGGCAAGATCGTGAAAACCCCAGCACAATGCTGCCAGCAGACCCAGTGCAAGGGCGCTCATCCGGTCGCCTCATGTATCTGGTCATGCCCGGGCATTCCGTGTCCATCTTTCGATATCAACCGCGCCAACATGTCACTGGTGATAAACTTATTTTCCTGTTATGCAATAATTATTGACGACTGCAACTCGGGGAAGAGACGTATGTCATCGGCATTGGATCAAATCGGCGGTGAAGATCGACTTCGGGCTCTGGTCGAACGGTTCTATGACCGCATGGAGACCGATCCGGCCGTACATTCATTGCACAGATTGCATTTTCGCGGCCATGGATTGTCTCATACAAGACAGGCACAGTTTGAGTTTCTGAGCGGATTTCTGGGCGGTCGGGCGTATTATCGTGAGCGATTTGGTCATATGGACCTGCGGGAAATTCATGCGCATGTGCCGATACGCGAGGCCGATGCCGAGCTTTGGCTGGATACGTTTGACGCCGCGTTGGCGGATTGCGGAATGGACGGTCGGGTGGTGGACAAAATGCGCAAAACTCTGCGCCGTGCGGCATTGATGCTGGTCAACGATGTCCCAGACTGGAGAGTTGAAGCCGACAGCGGAAAGAACCTCGAGGTTCATGACTGATCCGATGTGATCAGATCTGTCGCAGTCTGGCATAAATGCTGGACGTGATCTTGAATTGTTCCTCGGCAATGTTGTCGCTGTCAGTGACCATCTCCTGCACCGCATCTGCGCATCCAAGCCAATCCATAGCGCATTGATGATTTGCCGGATCGGTCATCCACGATTGGATCGTGCCCTGAACAAGTTCGGGGTGAAACTGCACGCCCCAGGCGCGATCTGAGACCCGCAAAGCCTGTACAGCGCAAGCATCAGATTGCGCCAGAACCGATGAGTTGGGCGGTAGGTCGATGGCTTCAACCCCATGCCACTGTAGCACCCGGAATTGATGGGGCAGGGGCCCGAACAGCGGATCACTGCGCGAGTCGTCAGTCAGATTGATGGAAAGCACACCGATCTCAGGCTTCTGCATAGGTGCACATTTCCCTCCTAACGCATCAACCAGAAGTTGGTGGCCCAGACATATCCCAAAGTACGGGCGGTTGAGGTCTTGAATCCACGTCCTGATCGCTTGTTTTTCGGGCACGAGCCACAGATGCACCTCGGTTTCCCAGACGTCCATCGGGCCGCCCAGAACCAGAAGCAAATCAAAATCGTCGAGTTGCGGGATTGGTTGGCCATCATACAAATGCACGACCTTGGCGGTATCACCGCATGATGAAATATGTTCCAGAAACGCTCCTGGGTTTTCACCCAACGAATGCTGCAAAATGAGAACATTCATTGGGCGTGGGCCTCCATCCGAGCGTCGGTATTGGGGCGGCAGCGGTCCGCAGCCCCAAAAAGTTTCTTAGATATCGAGCGTGTGGTCCTTTTCCCAGCGAGAGAAATGGCTGACGAAAGAGTTCCACTCCTGATGCTTCATTTTCAAAAATGCGCTTGAGAATTCCTGACCCATCATGGCTTTCAACTCGGTATCATTGTCGTATTCGCGCAACCCGTCGAGCATGTTCAGCGGCAATTTGGGGGCGTCGGTGACGGTGTGGCCTTCGGCATACATGTCAATATCCCAACGCCGTCCCGGATCGGCCTTCGAGCGGATGCCAGACAGACCAGCGGCGATGATGACGGCCTGCAACAGATAGGGGTTCGTGGCCCCGTCGGCCAGGCGCAGTTCGAACCGGCCCGGGCCGGGCACCCGGACCATGTGGGTGCGGTTGTTGCCGGTCCAGGTCACGGTATTGGGGGCCCAAGTCGCACCCGACATCGTGCGCGGTGCGTTGATACGTTTATAGCTGTTTACGGTCGGGTTTGTGATCGCCGCCAGCGCGCTGGCGTGTTTCATGATACCGCCCAGGAAATACTTGCCCTGTTCGCCAAGACCTACCTCGCCGGTCGGACCATCGCCTGCGCCGGCAAAAACGTTGGTTTTGGCATCCGCTCCCGGTGCATCCCAGACCGAGATATGGGCGTGGCAGCCATTGCCTGTCAGCCCTTCGACAGGCTTGGGCATGAAGGTGGCCCGCAGCCCATGCTTTTCGGCCACTGACTTGGTCATGAATTTGAAGAAGGAATGCTTGTCGGCGGTTTTCAGAACGTCGTCAAATTCCCAGTTCATTTCGAACTGGCCATTGGCGTCTTCGTGGTCGTTCTGATAGGGCCCCCAACCGAGTTCCAGCATATAATCACAGATCTCACGCACCACATCATAGCGACGCATCACCGCCTGCTGGTCGTAGCAAGGCTTTTCAGCGGTATCGAACGGGTCGCTGATCTGCTCGCCATCAGGGGTGAGCAGGAAGAATTCAGCCTCGATGCCGGTTTTGACATGCATGCCCATCTCGGCGGCCTCGCCGATCAGGCGGCGCAGCACATTGCGCGGGGCCTGGGCGACATCCTTGCCTTCCATCACACAGTTGCCTGCAACCCAGGCGACCTCGGGCTTCCAAGGCAGCTGGATCACCGATGACGGGTCTGGCACCGCCAGCATGTCAGGATGCGCCGGGGTCATGTCAAGCCAGGTGGCGAACCCGGCAAAACCCGCGCCGTCTTCCTGCATCTCGGCAATGGCTTGCGCGGGCACCAGCTTGGCCCGCTGTCCACCGAACAGATCGGTGAACGAGATCATGAAATATTTGACGCCTTTTTCTTTTGCGAAAGCTGCGAGATCTGTCGTCACGATGGCTTTCCTTTCCCTGTTGAATTTTCAATTTCCAAAGCAAAAACGCGGCCCCCGTCAGGGAGCCGCGCAGCATCAGTTCAGAACCCTTCCTTGCCCGGGTACCAACTTGTCCCGGCCAACGGGACACGCGCCATGGCCGCGGCCTCCATCGTCAGGGCGCACAAATCCTCGGGTTCGAGGTTGTGGAGGTGATTATGACCACAGGCCCGCGCAATAGTCTGCGCCTCAAGCGTCATAACCTTGAGATAGTTGCGCAAACGGCGTCCGGCCTCGACCGGGTTCAGGCGGGCAGCCAGCTCGGGATCCTGCGTGGTGATACCTGCGGGGTCTTGACCCTCGTGCCAGTCGTCATAGGCCCCGGTGGTGGTGCCCAGCTTTTGGTATTCGGATTCCCATTTCGGGTCGTTGTCACCAAGCGCCACCAGCGCTGCGGTGCCAATGGCCACCGCGTCGGCGCCTAGAGCCATTGCCTTTGCCACATCGGCCCCGGTGCGAATGCCGCCCGAGATCACCAGTTGCACTTCGCGATGCACGCCCAAATCCTGCAGCGCTTGCACGGCAGGGCGAATACAGGACAGCGTCGGCAGACCTACATGCTCGATAAACACGTCCTGCGTCGCGGCAGTACCACCTTGCATGCCGTCCATCACCACCACATCGGCCCCGGCCTTAACTGCCAGCGCGGTGTCATAATAGGGGCGGGTCGCACCAACCTTGACATAGATGGGCACCTGCCAGCCCGTAATCTCTCGCAGTTCGAGGATCTTGATTTCCAGATCATCCGGGCCGGTCCAGTCGGGATGGCGACAGGCCGAGCGCTGGTCGATGCCTTTGGGCAGAGTCCGCATTTCCGCGACGCGGTCGCTAATCTTCTGACCCAGCAACATGCCGCCACCGCCGGGTTTTGCGCCTTGACCAACCACGACCTCAATCGCGTCGGCCTTGCGCAGATCATTGGGATTCATACCGTAGCGTGAAGGCAGATACTGATAGACCAGTTTGCTGGAATGGCCGCGTTCCTCGGGCGTCATGCCGCCGTCGCCGGTGGTGGTCGACGTGCCCGCCGCTGATGCGCCGCGGCCAAGGGCCTCTTTCGCAGGGCCGGACAGAGCGCCAAAGCTCATACCCGCAATGGTGATCGGAATGTCCAGTTCAATCGGCTTTTTTGCAAAGCGCGTGCCCAACGTTACCGATGTGTCGCAGCGCTCGCGGTAACCTTCGAGCGGATAGCGACTGATGCTGGCGCCTAGAAACAACAGATCATCGAAATGCGGTACCTTGCGTTTGGCTCCGCCACCGCGGATATCATAGATACCGGTGGCCGCAGCGCGGCGGATTTCCGCATTGATCGGATTGGTGAATGTCGCCGACTGAATCGGCAGGGTGCGGGGGATCTGATCGTCCATGTCTTTCATACCCTTCTTCCTCAGTAAGCAGCGGCGTTGTCGACGTCGAAGTTATAAAGCTGACGGGCGGAACCGTAGCGTTTGAATTCTTCGGGGCTGGCATCCGCGCCTGCGCGGTCCAGCAGGTCCTTCAAGATATCCAGATGCTCCGGGCGCATCTCTTTCTCGATGCAATCGGCGCCTAGGCTCTTGACCGAGCCGCGCACGAACAGCTGCGCCTCGTAAAGCGAGTCTCCCAGTGCATCGCCTGCATCACCGCAGACCACAAGATTACCGGCCTGCGCCATGAAGGCCGACATATGACCGATATTACCATGCACCACGATGTCGATGCCTTTCATCGAGATGCCGCAGCGCGAACTTGCGTTGCCCTTGATTACCAGCAGACCGCCATGGCCGGTGGCGCCAGCATATTGGCTGGCGTCGCCTTCGACAACGACCCGACCGGACATCATGTTCTCGGCCACGCCGGGCCCGACCGAGCCTTCGACCTTGACCGTCGCCTGCTGGTTCATTCCCGCGCAGTAATAGCCAGTTGAGCCCTTGACCGTAACTTCGATGGGCGCATCCAGCCCAACGGCAATGGCGTGGCTGCCTTTGGGGTTCACGACTTCCCAATTGGTCTGGTTAGTCTCGGTAGATTGCGACTGCAGGGTGGTGTTCAACCCACGCAGGCCATCTGCTTCAAGATCATAGGTTTGCATATCATGCGGCCTTTTCGTTGGTCGTGGGGCTGTCATTGTGAGACCAGAAGTAAACCGTTGCTGGCTCCGGCTCCCAGACGCGGGCCTCTTCGATACCCGGCAGGTTCACCAGTGCCCGGTATTCGCTGCCAAAGGCCACGTATTGATCGGTTTCGGCCATAACCGCAGGCTTACAGGCGATCGGATCGCGGACTACGCCGAACCCGTCTTTGGTGCCGACCACAAAGGTAAAAAATCCATCTAGGTCTTCGAGGCTGCTTTCCAGCGCCTCGCCCAGACTGGCCCCGTTCATCATCTTCCAGGTCAGATAGGCGGCTCCGACCTCGGTATCATTCTCGGTTTGGATCACTACACCTTCACGGCGCAGCTTGCGGCGCAGCGAATTGTGGTTCGACAGCGAGCCGTTATGAACCAGACACTGATCTGGCCCAGTGTTGAACGGGTGCGCGCCCATCGTCGTCACGGCAGACTCTGTAGCCATGCGAGTGTGACCAATGCCATGTGTGCCGCTCATACTGCTGATGTCAAAGCGCGCGGCCACGTCCTTGGGCAGGCCGACCTCTTTGTAAATCTCCAGCATCTCGCCCCGGCTCATGATCCGGACTGAAGGCCGGATTTCCGCCAACGCGGCCCGTGCTGCTTCAAACTGCCCGGCCGGAACGTCCAGCACAGTGTGCGTGTCATTATCAGTCTGCCTTACTACCACGCCCAAGTGCTGCCCCAGCTCTTCGGCTAGACCGGCAAAGTCGTCCTTGGGATTGGGCGACTGCAGTGTCACCTTGGTCTGGCCATTTGCCTCATCACCATAAATCGCGATCCCCGCACTATCTGGGCCGCGGTCGGTCATGGTGACCAGCATGTCTGTCAACATATTGCCTAACTGTGGTGCAAGCGACCGGTCTTTCAGGAATAATCCAACAATTCCGCACATAGCTGGCAAATCTCCTTGTGTGTTTCGTCCTGATTCGAGGGTATCAACAAATCCAACAGGTATCAATAATCACAGGAAAATAATTTTCCTGATAGGCAATGGGCGCAAACTCAGATTTACGCCCATCACCAGCATTCAAAGCTGGATCAATATCGTTCCAGCTGTGCTTTCACTTTTTCTTCGTCGCCAGTGTGGCGGGCCTTCTCGAGGTGTTCACCTTCTCGGACAAATTGGATGCGATGCCAGCCGATCCAGAATACGACGCCCACGATGACCATAAGGACTTCGTAACCTTGGAAGGGATAGATCGGTCCGACTTCGGCCAGATCAACAGCCCAGCTTGTATATCCATTAGTAGACATTCTTTTTCTCCCTTACTCAGCGGCTACGCCACGGGCAGCCAATTCTTCTTTGTCGGCTGCAATGATCGCGGCTTTGGCGTCTTCATAGGCATGGTGTTCAGCGTAATCGAGGCCCTGAAGTTCGACTTCTTCCGGAATTCGAAGCACACCTGCGGCCGACTGGATTTTTGCAAGAATCCAACCTGGCAAGAAGCCAAGAACAAAGAACATGATGACAGCACCAGTGATCTGACCGACCGGGTTAATCGTTGCATAGCCTTCGTATGGCGAAGAAGGTACGCCCCACAGGACAAAGCCGGAAATCACCAGACCAACGAATCCTGCATAACCATGCACGGCAACGGCACCAACGGCATCATCCAGCTTGAACCGACGCTCGACCCAATAGTGCAGCTTGTACACGATCACGACACCGATCGCGGCGATGATCATTGCCTGCACCGGGTGATAAAGATCGTTACCCGCAGATGCGGTGATAATACCGGCCAGTCCGCCCGAGAACGTCCAAAACGCGTCACCTTTGGAAACAACATACGCTGCCATCAACCCGCCAGACAGAGACATCAGGAAGTTGAAGGTAATCGCGGAAAGCGTGGTCGGCGCCAGATAGATGTTGGTCGCGGTCCACGTAACACCCGTTATCTGACCGTCGATTGCCTCCGGAGATATCGCCGGAACATTGCATGCGGCATAGAAGCCCCAGAAACCAGTGTAGATCAGGAATATCCCGATGGTCAGCAGCCATGGGTTATGCGGCGGAATGTCCCGCGGCGTACCGTCCTTGGCAAATTTGCCTAGGCGGGGACCCAGAACCATGATCACCCCTAATGCGTAACCACCTGCGATAGCATGAATAACCCCGGAAGCATAAGCATCGTGGTACCCAAGAACGCGCACCATCCAACCGCCGTAGTGCCAACCCCACGCGGCGTCGATGATCCACCAGACTGATCCAATCATCACGGCATGGACCCACAAGGCCGAAGATCTAATCCGCTCGATCACAGAGCCAGATACAATCGAGGCTGCCGTCCACGAGAACAGCAGGAATGCTGCCCAGAAGACGCCAGTGATTCTGTCACCCAGATTGGTCGCCATGGTGTCGGCCCATGGCAGATTTGCAGCGCCCGCCTCGGTATCTAATCCACCCCAGAACGGAAAGTTCGGAAAGGCCCAGTAAATCCACCAGCCGAAGAAGAAGAACGTGACCGTCACCAGCGGGATGATCATGATGTTTTTCATCAATGTGTGCATATGGTTACGAGCCCGGCTGGCGCCGACCTCGTACATGCAAAAGCCCACATGGATGAGGAACATGAAAACGACCGTTACCCAGTAGTAAAACTCGGTAAAGACCGTCGTGAGTGCATTTAGATTACCATCCACTTCGTAGTCTCCCTGTTGTTGCAGCAGGAGGTCTTTCTGCGAAGAATTTCCTGCTGGGAATAATTGTGCACTCAGGGGACAATTTCATTCGCGACCTGTCAATAGATATGTGGGGCAAACATCTTTGAGGCCAGTAATTCGCGCATGTTTCTTAATGCCAAATAAGTGGCTATAGCATTGATAAATAATCACTTATGAAACACTCGCGCACCCTACCCAGGGTGCAAAAATTGCAGGCAAATATTCCCAACAGGAAAATAATCTGCACAGAGGTGTTGATTTTCGATCCGACTTCGGCCTCAATATGGTCAACAAAAAGCAATCAACGGGAGAGCTGAACAATGGCCATTCTTTGGAGAACGTCCGCCCTTGCGCAGCGCCATGCCGAGATCGGCGGCGAGCTGGAAGACTGGAACGGTATGGGGACCGCATGGTTCTACGACCACAGCCCGGAACGCGCCAAAGCAGATTACGAAGCGATCCGCACCAAGGCAGGGCTGATGGATGTGTCTGGTCTGAAGAAGGTTCATGTGGTCGGCGAAGATGCGGCCTATGTCATTGATCGTGTCACCACGCGGAATGTAGAAAAAATCATGCCGGGTCGGTCGACTTATGCGTCGATCTTGAATGCCGAAGGCAAATTTGTCGACGATTGCATCATCTACCGCCTGTCAGTGAACACGTGGCTTGTCGTGCACGGCACCGGGACCGGGATGGAACAGCTGACATCGGTGGCCGCCGGTAAGAATTGTTCGGTTATCTTTGACGATGACTTGCACGATATGTCGCTGCAGGGGCCGGTAGCGGTGGATTTCCTGGCCAAGCACGTTCCCGGTATTCGGGATCTGGCCTATTTTGGCATCATGCAGACCAAACTCTATGGCTGCCCGGTGATGATTTCGCGAACCGGTTATACCGGCGAGCGCGGGTATGAGATTTTCTGCCAAGCCAAGCACGCTGTGCATCTGTGGGACAACATCCTTGCCGAAGGCAAGGACATGGGCATTGTTCCGGTCCAGTTCTCGACGCTCGATTTGCTGCGCACAGAAAGCTACCTGCTGTTTTACCCTGGGGACAACTCGGAAACCTATCCATTCGACGACCAAACCTGCGGCGATACTTTGTGGGAGCTGGGTCTGGAATTCACGGTTTCACCAGGCAAGACCGGATTTATCGGCGCCGAGAACCACTATGCCTCGCAAGGCAAAGAGCGGTTCAAGATCTATGGTGTCAAACTGGATGGCACCACCCCGGCGGATGAGGGTGCTGATCTGTTGCAGAACGGTGAAAAGGTCGGTGTTGTCACCTTTGGCATGTATTCCGAAATCAATGGGCACAATGTGGGTATCGCACGGATGCCGGTCGCCTGTGCCTCGCCCGGCACCGAGCTGACAGTGCGCAACGGCGATGGGACAGAAATAGCGGCGACTGCGGAAGAGATGCCGTTCTACGATCAGGACAAATCGATCAGAACCGCAAAAGGCTGAGTTTCAGGGGGCGCAACGGACACACCGTGGCGCCCTTTTCCGATTTGAGGGCACAATGTCAAAGTTCGAATTTCCAAAGTCAATCGCAAGCCGCCCGGTCTGGGGCACGCTAAAGGTTCGCTCAGGTGAACATCATCTCATGATCGCCGAGGCCGAAGGGGCCGAAGCCGTTCTTGACATAGCGACATCCGACCTGATGGCTAAAACCCATCTGATCTACATCCCAAAAGGCACGGATTTCTCGGAAAAGCTGCAGGCGCTGAACCCTGCGCAATTCTACGAAGGTCCGTCTTATGAAGCCGCGCTGCATCGAATTCGCCGCGTGTTGGAGGACGCGCATATGGGGTTGCAGGTCTATCTGACCGGTACCGAGGGCATGATGGGTCAGGCCATGAATGAAGTGATGGCTGTCGGTCTTCCGCATACTGCGATTCAGACTGAACATCGGGGTTCGGTCGCGCGCCGGATGCAATGTGTGCATTGCAAAGGCGTCACCGAAGATGTCGAGGTCGATCCGTTTGTCTGCGCGCACTGTGGGCTCAACCTGTTTGTGCGGGACCACTATTCCCGTCGCCTTGCCGCTTATCAGGGTGTCCGCGTTGATGCCGAAGATCATGGTAACGTGCCCGAGCCAAAAGGGATCTACGAATGAGTGGCGCCGAGAAAATTCAGGTCAAAGTGACCGAAATCACCCCGCTGAACGAGCTGGTGACGCGATTCCGGTTCGAACGCGTTGATGGCGGGCAATTGCCCACCTTTTCAGGCGGCGCACATACCGTCGTCGAGATGCAGGATGGCGGCATCACGCGGCTTAACCCCTATTCCCTGATGTCCGACCCTTTCGATCAGTCGTCTTATACCATCTCGGTCCGGCGCGACGATCAAGGCAGGGGTGGTTCGTTGTTTATGCACCGTCAGGTCAAACTGGGCGATGAGATGACCATCAGCTATCCGGTCAACCTGTTCTCACTTGATCTGCGGGCCCGCAAACACCTGTTTCTTGCCGGTGGTATCGGTATCACACCGTTTCTGGCGCAGATCAAACAGCTTGAACTACTGCACGGTCATTGGGAACTGCATTATGCGTGCCGTAACAATGCGTTGGCATCTTATGCCGATCAACTGACTGACCGGCATCCAAACGAAACACATCTGTACTATGACGACCAAAATCAACAGATCGATCTGAAAAGCCTGCTGAGCGGGCAGCCTTTGGGCACGCATGTCTATGTCTGCGGCCCCAAGGGCATGATCGATTGGGTGCGCGGCACTGCTGCTGTCGAAGGCTGGCCCGAGGATTGCGTGCATTACGAAGAGTTTTTGGCACCGCAGCCCGGCAAACCGTTCGAAGTGCGCTTGGCAACATCGGACAAAGTCATTCATGTGGGTGAGAACGAAAGCCTGCTGGAAGCCATCGAACGCGAAGGCGTGGATGCGCCGTATCTGTGCCGTGGCGGGGCCTGCGGCCAATGCGAAACCGTTGTGCTGGATCACGACGGCAATTTCGTTCATCGCGATCATTGGCTGACTGACGAAGAAAAAGCCGCAGGCAAGAAGATCATGCCCTGCGTATCGCGTTTCGAGGGCAAGTCCCTCGTGCTGGACCGCTGAAAGGAGGCCCAACATGACCATCCAATTCAACGACGAGTCCTTCCGTGACGACTATACGTTCCACAACTCGGAATGGGCGATCAAACGCTTTCCTTTCCCGTTTCACGAAGACAGCTACATGTATTCGGTCAACATGGAGCAGCACCGGGGCGGGCCCGAGGGCTCGGTCTATGAGATGCGGTTCGATGTTGACGAACACTATGTGTCCGAGATGAAAGACCGGGCCATTGTTCTGGATCAGGACCCTCTGCGCTGTCAGTCCCTGCCACACATGACATTGGCGGGTTGGGACCTGCTCGAGCTGATCATGGTCAGCAAGTCAGAGGATTATCCCGACCTGTTCGAATTGCACCGCAACGGCAATCAGTGGCGTTGGATCAACAAGCCACTGGGCATTGATCACAGTTTCACCTTCATGGATGAAACCACGCTGCCGTACGGGCCGATGGAATACATCACGCGTCAGGCACAGGGTGATTTCGCGGTGCTGGATCAGCGGGACGAGATGCTGTGGATGGACGCCGGGATGGTAACGACCCAAGCCGATTGGAGCCTGGATTTCGACATCGGCATGAACTTTTTCGAATGGCATGCGCCAGTTCCGAAAGCCCATGAGATGGGAATTTTCAAGCGCGCACTGAAATTCCTGCTGAACATTCAACAAGGGGCACCGGCACGGCGTCTGAACTGGACCATGACCGTGAACCCGCTGCTGGATACGAGCCCAGAAAACTATCATAAATGGGGTATCCAGAAGACAACTTTGACGCCTGAGAATATTGCTCATAAGCAGCATCTACGGGTCGAGTTGCAGACCTTCTTCCGGTTGCCGCGGTCAAACGCGCTGGTGTTCCCGATCCGCTGTTATCTGTGCAGTTTTCAGGATCTGATGACGGTACCGAAATGGGGTCGCCGCCTTCATCGTGTTATTCGCGATCTTCCGGTTGAATTGGCCACTTATAAAGGGTTCATCGACAACCGTCCAATGATGCTGGATTACCTCAACCAATTTGACGACGGACTGCCAACCTCACCGGGTGTATGGCCGGATCTGGAAACGGAACCGCCTTTGTCAAAGTAAACGGGTATCGCAGCGGTCATAGCTGGTCCGGACAAGACAATTTGGCAGGTACTCGGCAACGACTCAGCTTTGTATGACGTATTAGCCTTACTGCGTTCTTCGTTCCGATACATGGATGGCCGGATCTTCTCGCCGTCCTCCGTTCATCGGCTGACCGTGGAGGGTATGCAGGCACATTGTCATGCCGGAGGTGAGATTTGGGCTATTGGCCGTCCGCTAACTGGCTGCATGTTCCTTATGCCAAAGTCTGGCAGGCTGTATATGGGAAAACTGGCGGTGCACGAGCGGATGCGCGGGCAGGGCCTGTGTTCGGTGATAGTAGACCATGCCGTACGTCGGGCTGCGGCCCTTGAATTGTCCGAGCTGGAGCTGGAAACCCGTGTCGAACTTACTGAAAATCATCGCGTGTTTTCACGCCTTGGTTTCACGATCGTAAGTATGGGAACGCACGAAGGTTACGACAAACCCACTGATTTCCTGATGCGCAAGCCAGTCAATTTGTCTGCGGATAGCTAATCACAGAAATGTATCTTGCCGGCAGGCTGACCAGTTTCTCTGGTCCATGCGGGGCATCCGCGTCAAAGAATAGGGTATCGCCGGGCTTCAATGGATAATTCTTATCTCCGTGGCGATAATCGACTTCGCCCTCCAACATGTAAATTGTTTCAATCCCACCGTGCTGGAACGTCGGAAAGACATCGGATTCTGCGGTAAGCGTGATCAAATACGGCTCGACGATCACGCCTGACCCGTTAGCGCCGATATGACCCAAAAGATTGTATTGATGATTGGCGCGGGTTCCTTCGCGCTCAAGCTCTACACCCTCGCCCGCTTTTGTGTGAACGGCTTCCCGGCGTTCCTCGAACTGGCGGAAGAAGCTGGTCAGGGGAACCGAAAGTGCGTCGGCGAGTAATTGCAGCGTCGTCAGAGAGGGCGACGTGTTGCCGTTCTCGATCTTCGACAACATGCCAATTGATAATCCTGTCAGTTGGGCCAGTTCAGCTACGGTGATGTTTTGCTGTTTACGAAAGGCTCGGACCTCGCGGCCGATTGCTATTTCGAGCACCTTTTCACGTTCACTCGTTCGAACGGAATGCGGATCCTGAGTCAGATTTCCCATCATTTCTGTGTCGCGTTTTTTCAATGTTTCGCCTTCAATGTCTTGCTACACTTGTCCGAACCAACGGTGCAAGCAGCTGCGCCGTTTCAGCCAATCCAATTCGGGCTATCATAGCACCTATTATTCCTGATAGTAAAATAATCATGCTGGTAGAAAAATGTAACGAGATTGGATTCCTGTTGTTCGACGGATTTCCGATGGCCTGCTTGACTTCTGTCATCGAACCTTTGAGAGCGGCAAATGAAATAGCGGGACAAGAGGCATTTTGCTGGTCATTGGTAACAGAAGACGGGGGCAAAGTCATGTCCAGCGCCAATGTCCGCTTCGAGGCCGAGCGCGACCTGTCGGATTGTCAGTCAATCGATATTCTGTTCCTGCTCAGCAGCCCGACTTCAAAGTTTCAGAATCCGATCCAGGGTGATGGAGCATTACGCATGCTGGCGCGCCACGGAACCATTCTGGGCGGGATCAGCGCGGGCGTGTTTCCGTTGGTCCGCTCAGGCGTCATGAATGGTCATCCGGTGTCGGTTCACTGGTGTTACGAGTCGGCCTTTGAGGCCGAGTTTCCGGACATGGACGCCCGGCGCGAAGTTATTGTAACGGACAACTCTCGCTACACTGCAGCGGGGGCCGCGGCCGCGTTCGATCTGGCGCTGCACCTGATCGAGGATCGTCTGGGTGGTGATGTTGCGCATGAGGTGGCCTGCTGGTTTCAGCACCCGCTGATGCGAGGTGAAGGTGTGCGCCAACAGGTTCCGAATACCAGCAGGCCCGACACCGGTGAAAAGCTGCCGCCACTTGTGGCAAAATGCGTTGAGCTATACGCCAGCCGGATTGGCGATCCGTTGTCGATTGCCGAACTGTCAAAGCAGGCCGGTGTCACGCCGCGCCAAATCGAACGCGCCTTCAAACAGGCGACAGGTCAAAGCCCCAGCCACTATTTCCGCGCCATGCGCATGAAAGCGGCACGTCAGATGGTTGTCTATACCAAAGACCCCATTGCCGACATCGCAGCCGCTATCGGCTTTAGCTCGGTCACACCATTGGTGACACATTACCGATCTGCCTTCGGGCTAAGCCCCAGCGAAGACCGCCGCCGCATCAACCGCTTCCGAGTCGAAGACAACGCACCGCTGCCTTCAAGCTGAGCGAGACGCTCAAAGAGCGGATTTCATCGCTGCCACAAGCGCATGATGCATAGACCCTGCCGAAGAACGGGGACCATAAAGGCTGAACAATGCGGTGGACCTGCACAGAACGAAGCACCCGAGATGATGGATCGAAGTACGGGCCGTCTCGCCCGCACCCATCTTGCGGCAATCCAGATTACATAGCAGCTCCAGAACCGCCAGAATGTCTGCGCCTTCCAGATCGAACCGGGTCCAGGCATCGGTCTGTTCTGAAACGGACGCGGTGTCGCCGACACAGTCTTTCGTCTGATGCGCCAGTTCTTCATGTGTATCGAACGGGGCTTCGACCATCCACTGATCCGGTCCGGTCCAGAATGCCGAGACAACGTCACCACCGAACTTACCAACATCGGGTGCTGACGCACCGATTAGTCTTGCAAGCGCTTTGCGGGCTTCTGCTTCGAGGCCAGCGCGCGCGGCGACCGAGGCCAACGCAACACCAGGCACCTCGGTACATGTGACGGTTCCAACCGTATCGACATGGGGCTCAGATCCGCCCAAGGCGGTTTTTGCAACAAGATCATGCACGAAGCCGTTCTCCCTCAGGGTCGACAAAATGAGCCGAGACAATCTCGACCTCGACGGTCAGATCGGTCAGCGGCGAGACAAGGCGCATTTTTTCGCCCTGACGGTCACCACCATTCTTCAGAAAGCCCAGGCCGATGTGACTATCCAGCGAAGGCGAGAACGCGGCCGACGTAACATAGCCCTGATCATGCGCGGCATCGACCGGGCCGGATGCATCCATGAGATGCGCGCCAGCGGTGATTTTGTCCGCGCTGTTTACGGGTTTGACGCCGACCATGTTCAGCGCATCAGTCTCATTCAGCCCTTCACGTTCGGTCAGGGTCGAACCGATACTGTCTTTCTTCTTGGACACCATCCGGCCCATGCCAAGGTTCAGCGCCGTGGTGGTTCCGTTGAGTTCATTCCCTGCGGCGTGTCCCTTTTCGATCCGCATGACGCCAAGAGCCTCGGTGCCGTAGGGAACAACATTGAACTCTTCACCTTCCTGCATCAGACGCCGCATCAACGCATCGCCATAGCGTGAGGGAACCGCAATCTCGAACGCCAGCTCGCCCGAGAACGAAATCCGGAACAGACGCGCCCGCAGGCCACCGCAAATGGTGATATTCGCGCAGGCCATGAACGGAAAACCTTCATTCGAAATGTCAAATTCCGGGTCCACGATCTTCTGCAGCAGTTTGCGCGAGTTTGGACCAGCAACGGCATATTGCGCCCAGGCTTCGGTGGTCGAGATCAGTTGGACGTCCATGTCCGGGAACAGGCATTGCCGGACGAACTCCATATGCTGATAGACTTTGACCGCATTGGCCGTGGTAGTTGTTACCACAAAATGATCCTCGGCCAGACGTCCGGCGGTGCCATCATCCATGGCAATCCCGTCCTCGCGCAGCATCAGGCCATAGCGGGTTTTTCCCACCGCCAGTTTGGCAAAGCCATTGCAGTAGATGCGGTTCAGGAAGTCCGCAGCATCGGTGCCTTGCACGTCGATTTTTCCAAGCGTCGTACAGTCACACACGCCGACCGAGGCGCGGGTCTGCCGTACTTCGCGGTCGACGGATTCACGCCAATGCGTCTCGCCGGGCAGGGGGAACCACTGCGCGCGCAACCAGTTGCCGACCTCAACAAATACCGCGCCCCGTTCCTTGGCCCAATAATGCGAGGGCGTGAGGCGGGTTGGATGGAATTCCTGCCCTTTCATGCGCCCAGCAAGCGTGCCGATAGACACCGGTGTATAGGGTGGGCGGAATATCGTCGTTCCCGTCTCGGGGATGGATTTACCGGCCAGTTCCGCCATGATTGCCAGACCGCCCATGTTCGATGTCTTACCCTGATCGGTTGCCATGCCCAGCGTGGTATAGCGTTTCAGGTGTTCGACCGATCGAAACCCTTCCTGATGGCTGAGCTTCACATCCTTGACCGTCACATCGTTCTGTTGATCCAGCCATGCGCGCGCGCAGCCCGGAACATACCAATATGGCGTTTGCGAGACCTGGGCATCCTCGGCCTTGGGCAAGTCGGGCAGCGCGCCGCCGAGTTTCAGCGCTTCAACCGCTGCCTGGGCACCGGATTGCAACGCGCCATGGGTCGACATCATCCCGTTTGCTGCGCCCGCGACCGTAAGGCCCGGCGGTAGGTCTGCGCCCGGAACGAAGGCCGCCAGATCTTCGTTCCAGATCGGGCGCCCCCGCTGATGGCAGGTCAGATGTACGTTCGGGTTCCAGCCACCGGACACGCCAAGCGCACCGCAGTCTAATGTGCGCTTGGACCCGTCGGCCAGTTTGACCTCGACAAAGCTCAGACCCAGACGGCCCTTGGTATCAACGACCTGAGCGCCTGCGAGCACTTCGTATTCGTAGCTGATCGGCGCATCCGATCGAACATCCACCACGGCCGCGATCTTGACGCCCTTGGCATTCAGATCGGCGGCGGTCCGATGGCCGTCATCATTATTGGTAAAGATCGCCACGCGCTGCGCTGCCGTGGTCGCGAACCGGTTGGCATAAGTCCGCAACGCGCTGGCCAGCATGACACCGGGACGGTCGTTGTTTTCGAATGCGATGGGTCGTTCGGTCGCGCCTGCACAGAGCAGGGCGCGTTTGGAATAGATACGCCACAGGATTTGCCGGGGCTTGCCCGAAGGCAAAGTGGCAATGTGGTCACCGGTACGTTCAACCGCGCCATAAATGCCGTGATCAAAAGCCCCGATGACAGTTGTACGCGGCATCAGGCGGACGTTCGGCATTGCGGACAGCTCAGCCACCGTCTGCGCGACCCATTCATCCGCAGGGCCGTCGTTCAGCGTGAAGGTCTCACTGTTCAACCGTCCGCCAAGCGCGAAATCCTCGTCAGCCAGGATAACGTCCGATCCGGCCCGGCCCGCGGTCAAGGCGGCAGCCAGACCGGACGGACCGGCGCCAATGATCAGCAGGTCACAATGCCGGAACCCCTTGTCGTATTCGTCCGGGTCCTCTTGCATCGAAAGCGAGCCCAGACCGGCGGCGCGGCGGATCATCGGCTCGTACAACTTTTCCCAGAACGTAGCGGGCCACATAAAGGTCTTGTAATAAAACCCAGCCGACAGGAAGTTCGAAAACCTGTCATTGATCGCCAGCGCGTCGAACTTCAGGCTGGGCCAACGGTTTTGCGATCGGGCCTCAAGCCCGTCAAACATCTCGATCGTTGTGGCGCGGGTGTTGGGCTCCCGACGGTTGCCCGAGCGCAGTTCGACGATCGCATTGGGTTCTTCCGATCCGGCGGTCAGCACACCGCGGGGGCGGTGATACTTGAACGACCGCCCCATCAGGCGTACGCCATTGGCCAGCAGGGCCGAGGCCAGTGTATCGCCAGGATGAGCCGCGTAGCTGCGGTTGTCGAACTTGAAATTCAGGGTTTTGGTGCGGTCGATCTGACCGCCGCTCAGCCTGTTGTCTTGAGTCATTTTGAACGTCCCTGTGCCCGGGCCACGTCTCGGGCCAACTCCACCTCTGTGATCTCATGCGTCACGGTATTGCGGGTCACCACCAGCCAGGACCGGTCGCCGCCTTCGTGAAACCACAGCTCGCGATGCAGACCGGCGGGATTGTCGCGCAGATAGGCATAATCGTGAAACGCCGTCACCGCGTCGTCGCCCTGCCAGTCGGGGCGGTCAATCAGCGACGCGTCGCCCAGATAGACAAATTCGGAACTGTCACGCGGGCCCAGCAAGGGATGATGGATGATCATGGTGCTGGTCCCCTCAGTGCAGGTTGGGCTGATTGCCCATGCCTTTTTCGTCAATCATGTGCCCGGTGCGGAACCGGTCAAAGCGATAGGCGGTTGCGGTCGGGTGTGGCTCATCCCGTGCCAACAGATGCGCAAAGCAATAGCCAGACGCCGGGGTCGCCTTGAACCCGCCATAACACCAGCCGCCATTGAAATAGAGCCGGTCGATTCCGGTCCGGTCGATGATGGGCGAACCATCCATCGACATGTCCATAATGCCGCCCCACATTCGCAGCAGACGCGCCCGGCCGATCATCGGCATCAGCGCCATGCCGCCTTCGCAGACATCCTCGACCACTGGCAGATTGCCGCGCTGCGCGTAGGAGTTATACCCGTCCAGATCGCCGCCAAAGACCAGGCCGCCCTTGTCGGACTGGCTGACATAGAAATGCCCCGCGCCAAAGGTGATGACACCGGGTAGAACCGGTTTCAGACCTTCCGAGACAAAGGCCTGCAAGACATGGCTTTCGATCGGCAGGCGTATCCCCGCCATGCCCATCAACCGCCCCGAATTGCCCGCAACGGCACAGCCGACCTTGCCCGCGCCGATAAACCCTTTCGAGGTCTCGACACCCAGACATGTGCCGTCTTCGATCCGAAACCCGGTCACTTCGCAGTTCTGGATGATATCGACGCCAAAACTGTCGGCTGAGCGCGCATATCCCCAGGCCACGGCATCGTGACGCACGGTGCCGCCGCGCCGCTGCGCCAGACCACCTTTGATCGGGAACCGCGCATCGTTGAAATTCAGAAAGGGATATTCCCGGCGCACCTGATCGGCATCCAGCAATTCGGCATCCGCGCCGTTCAGGATCATCGCATTGCCCCGCCGGGTAAAGGCGTCACGCTGCGCATCCGTATGGATCAGATTGATGATCCCGCGCTGGCTGACCATCGCGTTGTAGTTGACGTCCTGTTCCAGACCCTCCCACAGTTTTAGCGAGAACTCATAGAACGGCTCATTCCCGTCCAGCAGATAGTTTGAGCGGATGATCGTGGTGTTGCGCCCGACATTGCCACCACCGATCCAGCCCTTTTCGATCACCGCCACGCTGCGCTGACCATAGACCTTGGCAAGGTAGTGCGCCGTGGCCAAACCATGACCGCCGCCGCCTATGATCACGATGTCATACTGCGGCTTGGGTTCAGGGTCGCGCCAGGCTGGCTTCCAACCTTTGTGGCCGGTAAGCGCCTCTTTGATGACTTTGAAGCCAGAATATCGCATGGATCGGACCTTTTTCGCCAGATTCCACGCAAATCATTTGAATTGATACTCTCAAATCCGACATCGATAGCGTTGAATCAGACCTGAAGGCCGGCGAATTCACAACGCCTTACGCGTTAGCGCCAAGCAGCAAGACCTGGATGTCCGCAACATTGGTCCCGGTCGCGCCGGTTATCAGAAGGTCACCTGACAGCGTCAGCGCCTTGTAACTGTCGTTGTTTGCCAAAAGGGCGGCGGGGTCATGCCCTGAAGCGCGGATTCGGCCGAACGTCCCGGCATCCACAATCGCACCCGCTGCGGGGGTGGGGCCATCGCGTCCATCCGTGCCGCCGCTGAGGAATACCCAGTTGCCGGGTATTGATCGTCCCTCCGCCAGTTGGGCCACCCGCAGTGCCAATTCCTGATTGCGCCCTCCGTGCCCGGAGCCTTGCAAACGCACAGTAGTCTCACCACCAAACAGCAGAGCGACTGGACGCTCAACAGTTGCGGACGGGATTGCTTGCAAAATCTTGTCTGCGGCATCTGACACGTCACCGATCAACGCGTCAGAGGCAATTTCGGCGCGGCAGGTCTGCGATGCACATGCATGTGCCGCTTCAAGGCTGATCGTGTTCGATCCGATCAGGTGATTGGTTGCCTCAGGCGCTATGGCCTGTTCAGGAGTGCTTTGTTCCAGATGGGCGCGGGCAGATTTTGGTAACCGATGCCAGATACCGGCCTCGATGCAGGTTCTGCGGGCGTCGGCGCGGCTTCCGATTGGAAGGGCGGTCGGTCCGCTGGCAACAGCGCGCAGATCATCTCCGATCACATCCGACAGGATATAGGCCGTGACCGGGGCAGGCGAGCCGTGTCGCAAGAACCCTCCGCCCTTAACTCGGCTCAGGTGCTGACGCACAAGATTCATCCGCACGATGTCGAGCCCGGAGGACAGCAAAACCTCGTTGACCGTGATTTTGTCTGACAGGGTCAACCCTTTGACAGGCGCGGGAACCAAGGCCGATCCCCCGCCCGAGATCAGCGCAATGATCTGATCTTCCTCACGTGCTGCCTTGAGCAGTGCGATGATCTGTCTCCCGGCTTTCAGTCCTCGTTCGTCCGGGACGGGGTGCGCGCAATTCAATACGGTCGCTCCGTCCACATTGGTCTGGTTTTCGGCATGTGTCACGGCTAGGGCGATGTGGTCGCCCTGAACATGTAGCAATGCCTCTGCCATCATGGCAGGCGCAGCTTTTCCAACAGCTATAAGGATGCTGCGCCCGCCCTGTTTTGGTGCGGGAAGCGGTGCCGTTCGCAATTGTCTGCGCAGCGAATCTGCCGGATCTGCGGCGGTGACCGCCGCAGCGAAGATGGCTGCGGCTCTATCCCACAGATTTATTGAGGATTGCCCGGTCATAGTTCGCTCATGCGGCAGCGATCTGACCCGCCTTTTCGACCAATACTTCCGCCTGACGGATCGAGGCATAGTCAATCAGGCGACCATCCAAAGACACGGCGCCTTTGCCGGACGCTTCGGCCTCGGCCATTGCTACAAGAATGCGCTGAGCCTTGTTCACTTCGGCATCCGAAGGAGACATAACCTCGTTCGCCAACGCAATCTGGCTGGGGTGAATTGCCCATTTGCCTTCACATCCCAGAACAGCCGCCCGCTTGGCCGCCGCGCGATAGCCGTCGGGGTCCTGAAAATCACCAAAGGGGCCATCAATCGGGCGAAGGCCATTGGCACGGGCTGCAACAACCATTCGGGCCAGCGCATAGTGCCACATGTCGCCCCAATGGGACAGGCGGCCACCGTCCGCATCTGCGTCGGTCAGAACGGAATAGTCAGGGTTCACGCCACCGATGATGGTCGTCCGCGCCCGGGTCGAGGCTGCATAATCCGCAACACCAAAATGCAGGCTTTCATTTCGTTTGGAAGCCGCCGCGATTTCGCTGACATTCTGCATCCCCAGCGCGGTTTCGATGATGTGTTCGAACCCGATACGCTTCTTGTAGCCCTTGGCGTCCTCGATCTGGGTCACCAGCATGTCTACCGCATAAACATCAGCTGCAGTGCCGACCTTGGGAATCATGATGAGGTCCAGCCGCTCTCCGGCCTGTTCGACCACATCCACCACATCGCGATACATGTAATGGGTATCAAGCCCGTTGATCCGCACCGACATGGTCTTGTTGCCCCAGTCAATATCGTTCAGTGCCTGAATGATGTTCTTACGGGCCTGTTCCTTTTCGTCAGGTGCGACGGCATCTTCGAGATCAAGGAAGATGACATCCACGTCCGATTGTGCAGCCTTTTCGAACATGCCGGGCTGGCTGCCCGGTACGGCCAATTCGCTGCGGTTCAGGCGGGCAGGGGCTTGGTCAATGGAATGAAAGCTCATGGGTTAGGGTCCTTCGTCTTACAGGTTCGGGTAGATTGGGAATCTGGCGCAGAGGTCGGCGACCTCGGCTTTGACCTTTGCCTCGACGGCGGCGTTGCCGTCTTCGCCGTTGGCGGCCAGACCGTCGACAACCTCGATGATCCAGTCGGCGATCTGGCGGAATTCGGTCTCGCCGAAGCCACGGGTGGTCCCGGCGGGGGAGCCCAGGCGGATGCCGCTGGTGATGGTCGGCTTCTCGGGGTCAAACGGCACGCCGTTCTTGTTGCAGGTGATATGCGCACGGCCCAGGGCCTTCTCGGTCGCGTTGCCCTTGACGCCTTTGGGACGCAGGTCGACCAGAACCACATGGGTGTCAGTGCCGTGGGTCACCGTGTCCAGACCGCCCTTGATCAGCTGATCCGACAGCGCCTGTGCGTTGGTGATCACCTGCTGGATATAGCCTTTGAACTCGGGCCGCAGCGCCTCGCCAAAGGCCGCGGCCTTACCTGCGATCACATGCATCAGCGGGCCGCCCTGAATGCCGGGGAAGATCGCCGAATTCACTTTCTTGGCGATATCTTCATCATTGGTCAGGATCATGCCGCCACGCGGACCGCGCAGGGTCTTGTGCGTGGTGGTCGTCGCCACATGCGCGTGCGGGAACGGACTGGGATGTTCACCGGCTGCGACCAGACCGGCAAAGTGCGCCATGTCCACATGCAGATAGGCGCCGACCATGTCCGCGATCTCGCGCATACGAGCAAAGTCGATCTGGCGCGGGATGGCGGAACCACCGGCGATGATCAGCTTGGGGTTATGCTCTTTCGCCAGCGCCTCGACCTGATCGTAGTCCAGCATGTTGTCCTGCTTGCGCACGCCATACTGCACGGCGTTGAACCACTTGCCCGACTGGTTCGGACGCGCGCCGTGGGTCAGGTGACCGCCGGCATCCAGGCTCATGCCCAGAATGGTGTCACCAGGCTGGATCAGCGCCTGAAACACACCCTGGTTGGCCTGGCTGCCCGAGTTCGGCTGAACGTTGGCGAATTCGCAGCCGAACAGCTGCTTGGCGCGATCGATGGCCAGATTCTCGGCGATGTCGACATACTGGCAGCCGCCATAGTAGCGGCGTCCGGGATAGCCCTCGGCGTATTTGTTGGTCAGAACCGAGCCCTGCGCCTCCATGACGGCGGCAGAGACGATGTTCTCGGACGCGATCAGCTCGATCTCGTCGCGCTGACGGCCCAGCTCGGACGTGATCGAGCCGAACAGCTCGGGGTCACGATCCGAAAGGGACTGGGTGAAAAAACCTTGAGTGCGTTGCGGGGCGTTCACGTTGAAACCTCCTGAAAAGGGTTAGCCGGTCCAGCCGAGGCCAGCGGAAATGGCGTTCATGGATTGCAGCAAAGGCACAGGTACCGATCCTGCCTGCGGCTCGCTTCGGGCTTGTCGCAGCAGTTCGACTTGCAGCGCGTGAATGCGGGCCAGTTCGGCCCGTTTACGATCAAACCGCTCACACAGACGAGGAAAACGGTGACCGATGGTCTGACCGCCGGTCAGAAACTGCACTGCGCTGCAGGCACTGTCGTATTCCGTTTTGATAGCCCGCGAGATGCGTTGAGAAGTCTCCGCATCGGGGACCAATTCGCCGTATTGTGCGGCGATATCCATATCCGCCTGATAGAGCGATTTTTCCATCTCATCGACGGCGAGGCGGAACAGGCGAGAATCATTGAACATGTCCTGCAGCACTTCATCACCTCGCGCGCCACGGAATTTACGAAAGCTGGTCATGGCGGCGCCAAACCCGTACCAACCGGTGATCAGGTGACGGTTCTGCGACCATGCAAAAACCCATGGTATGGCCCGCAGGTCATCCAGACTGGCTGCGCCGAACCTGCGGGTCGGGCGGGAGCCGATTTTCAGGCGGGCAAGTTCTTCGACCGGGCTGGCTTGCTGGAAATAATCCAGAAAGCCCGGCATCTGAAGAAGCGAGACATAAGCCATCTGAGACAGTTCCGACAGGGCATCCAGCGCGTCGTCGAACTCGGGCCGGGCAGGGGTTTCGCCGGGGTTGGCTGTATGGCGCAGCGTGCTTGAAAGCAGCAATTCTAGATGCGCCGCAGCCGTACCGCGGTTAGCATATTTGGTCGAAACAACCTCGCCCTGTTCGGTTACGCGCAATCGCCCGGCAATTGTTCCGCTGGGTTGCGCGGCAATGGCGCGTCCGGTAGGTGCGCCGCCCCGGCTGACCGAGCCGCCGCGACCATGAAAAAATGTGGCCTTAAAGCCTTGCGAGGCCAGTGCCGACACGATCCGGCGTTGGGCACGCTCCAACTCCCATGTTGAGCAGAAATAGCCGCCATCCTTACCGCTGTCCGAATATCCCAGCATCACCTCGATTACGTTACCGTCAGTTTTGAGGCTGCGGCGGGCGAGCGGAACGCCCAGAACATCCAGCAGGATCGCCGGGGCGTTGCGCAGATCGGCAATCGTCTCAAACAGCGGAACCACCGAAATATCCAGTGTTTCGGACCCGAACCCGGCATAACGGGCCAGCAGGTAGACGCCGAGAATATCATCGGCAGAACAGGTCATGGACAGGATGAGCGGGCCGATTGCCTTGGGATCTGGCCCTGATCGCACGTTATGGACCAGCGCCAGAAGGGCGAGCAATTCCTGTGCCTGATCGCTCAGTGCATCGCGGCTTTGATGAGGCAGGTTCTGATCCGCCAGTTCGGTTCGCAAACGGGCAGACCATTCGGCCGTGCCATAGTCCGGAGCCTGCCCGGATTGTGACCAGATTTCGGCCAGAACATCGGTTGTGACGGTCGAATTCTGACGGATATCCAACGTTGTGGTTCGGAACCCAAAAACCGTCGCAGCTCGGCGCAGGGGGCGGATATGTCGTCGCGCCAGAATATCGGCATTGACCGCGCATAATGCGTTATCAAGCGCATCAAGATCGCTCACGAATTGTGAGATGTGATCATAGCCGCCATCTGTCAGCCGATGGCGAATGGCATTGAGAGCTTGCCGAAACGGTTCGTTCCGATTGCGGCCAGCGTCCGGAAACCGGTCGATTATTTCTTGTATTCGCGCCCTGTTGAGCTCGGGCAGCGGCAATATGAGTGCACTTATACTCAGCCTGCTTGCAGCCCGATCAAGGGCCTGACGGTAAAGGTCAAGAACCGTTTCACGCCCGCGTTGCAAGGCCAGCGCGGTCGTCTCGGTCGTGACATTCGGATTGCCGTCCCGATCACCGCCGATCCAGCTGTGAAAGCGGATATCGGGTGTTTCGTTCAGTGTCTGGCCCAGCACATGCAGGCAGGCCTGATCAAATCGATCCATTACCTGCGGGACGGCGTCAAAGATTGCATCCCGGAAAAATTGCAACCCCCATTCGATTTCATCGTGCAGGCTTGGGCGCGACAGTCGAAGTTCACCCGTCAGCCACAAAAGATCGATCTCACCCTCCAGACCATTCAGCAAATCGGCGCGTTCGGTCGGGGTCCAGCGTTGGGTTTCAAGACCGACGAGGTTGCGGTAAATCCGACGGTGAATTTCCAGAACAGTGACCCGTTTGGCCTCGGTCGGATGCGCGGTCAGGGTGGGACCTGCACACAGATCAGCGGTCAGCTTTTCCGTCTGGCGATCCGTCAGGGACAGGTCAGACAATACCTCGGCGAATCCGCCTTCGACCGCTTCGGCCCCGCTTTGGGTCTCGGTCAGGCGACGGTCCCGGACTTCTGCGTTTTCGTCAATGATGCGCAAAAGTTGGAACCAGATCGACAGGGCCTGTAGGTAGGGCGTTGCTTCAGGACCGGTGGGGATGGGTTGCAATGGCGTGGCCTCGGCCCAGGTCGCTACATGGGGCGCCCGTTTTAGCAAAATGTTCCGCCACAACACCCGCAATTCCGAGCGCAACCCTTCGGCATAATTCGAAGGTTCCGGGGTGGGTGGAATATTTCGGGCCAGCGCTTGCATCAGATCACCTGATCCCGCGGAGTGCGGCCTGCAAAAAAATCGCCGAGATTGTCGAGTACGCGGAACCCCATGGCTTCGCGGGATTCGCGCGTGGCGCTGCCCAGATGGGGCAACATCACCAGACTGTCGCATTGCAACAGGTCCGGGCTGATCCGGGGCTCGCCGTCAAAGACATCCAGTGCCGCGCCGCCGATCGTGTCGAACATCAGCGACTGTACCAAAGCGTGCTCGTCCACAACTTCGCCGCGTGCGGTGTTAATAAGGAATGCGTCAGGCTTCATCAGGTCGAGCCTGCGCCCATTGATCAGGTGCCGGTTCGTCGATCCTCCGGGGCAATGTAGCGAGACGAAATCACATTGTGGCAGCAAATCATCGACCGTTTCGACCTGCGTAGCGTTAAACTGCTTCAGTACCTCGGCTGACACTGCGCTGCGGTTCTGAATCACAATTTTCATGCCAAAGCCGTGATGCGCGCGCCGCGCCATTTCCTGCCCGATCCGTCCAAAGCCGATAATGCCAAGCGTCTTGCCGCTGACCTTCGTACCGACAAGGTGGGTCGGGCGCCAACCGGACCAGTTTCCAGCGCGCAGTTCGCGCTCGCCTTCGCCAGCGCGACGGGCAACCATCAGCAGCAGCGTCATGGCCAGATCGGCCGTACATTCGGACAGGACGTCCGGTGTATTGGTCACGGTCATCCCAAGATTGCGCGCCGATGGTTCGCAGATATGGCTATATCCCACGCCATAATTGGCGAGGATTTTGGTCTGTGCTGCGGGAACGTCCAGCGCTTCGGCGCTGAGCGTGTCCGTAACCGTGGGCAGAACCGCGTCATAGCTTTTCAGCGCATCGCGGATTTCGGCCGGGGACATTGGTTTGTCCCCGGTATTGAGCACGGCGTTGTAGTTCTCGGTCAACTGCGCTTCGACCGCAGCAGGCCAACGACGGGTGACAAGAACCGAAGGCTTAACCATCACGCAGCCTTTCCCATGACACGGGCGATCGTCTCACCGATGACAGCAGGGTTTTCGGCAACGGTTACTCCGGCGGCGGACAGAATCTCGACCTTTTCCGATGCACTTTCACCAAAAGCCGAGATAATCGCACCGGCATGGCCCATAGTCCGCCCTTTTGGCGCGGTCAGACCAGCAACATAGGCAATGACGGGTTTCGAGATGTGATCGCGAATGTATTCAGCCGCTTCAGCCTCTTGCGGCCCGCCGATCTCGCCAATCATGGCAATAACTTCGGTGTCCTCATCCCACTCAAAGCGTTCGAGTATATCACGGAACGAGGAACCGTTGATCGGATCACCTCCGATGCCGACGCTGGTCGAAACTCCGATACCGCGTTCTTTCAACTGAGCCGCAGCCTCATAGCCAAGCGTCCCCGAGCGGCCAATGATGCCGACATTTCCGGGCAGGTAGATATGCCCGGGCATGATCCCCAACAGAGCTTTGCCGGGACTGATCGTTCCGGCGCAGTTCGGGCCGGTCAATACCATACGCTTGTCCTTGGGATAGCGATACATGTAGCGTTTGACGCGGATCATGTCCTGAGCCGGAATACCGTCGGTGATGCAAACGCAATAGCGGATACCCGCATCTGCGGCTTCCATGATCGAATCCGCCGCAAACGGGGGCGGGACAAACACAAGGCTCGCATCCGCGCTGGTGCATTCAACAGCCTGCTTGACTGTGTCAAATACGGGCACACCCTCGACGGTTTCGCCACCTTTTCCGGGAACGACGCCGCCGACTACGTTGGTGCCATAATCCAGCATATCCTTGGTATGAAAGCGCGCCATACGTCCGGTGATGCCCTGAACGATTACGCGAGAGTCGCGGTCGAGAAGAATGCTCATTATACAGCCCTCACCTTGGTGTTTTGTGTCAGATCGTTCCGCCAGGCACCCACCGCCCGTTCGGCGGCTTCCATCAGCGTAGTGGCTCGGATGATCGGCAGGCCGGATTTGGCGAGGATCTTCTGACCCTCTTCAACGTTGGTCCCCGCAAGTCGCACAATGACAGGGATGTCGATCTCCAACTCGCGCAGCGCCTGTACGACGCCTTCGGCGACCCAGTCACAGCGGTTGATACCGGCAAAAATGTTGACCAACACTGCCTGAACGTTCTTGTCGGACAGAACCAGTCGGAAAGCCTTGGCGACACGTTCCGGCGAGGCGCCGCCGCCAATGTCGAGGAAGTTCGCAGGCTCGCCGCCCGCCAGCTTGATCGTGTCCATCGTGGCCATGGCCAGACCTGCACCGTTCACGATGCAGCCGATATTGCCTTCAAGGCCCACATAAGACAGCCCCCGGTCCGCGGCACGGCTTTCGCGCGGGTCTTCCTGACTTTTGTCTCGCAGTTCGGAAATCTGGGGATGACGGAACAATGCGTTGTCGTCAAAGCTCATCTTCGCATCCAGCGCCAGAACCCGGTCGTCGCCAGTGACGACCAGCGGGTTAATCTCAACCATGGTCGCGTCCAGTTCGTTGAAGGCGGCATAGCAGCCCTGCAACGTGCGAACCATTTGCTGCACCAGACGGGGTTCAAGGCCCAGATTGAAAGCGATCTCGCGGGCCTGAAACTCCTGCAGTCCAACGGCTGGTTCCACGATTGAGCGCACGATGCTGTCAGGGCGTTCGGCGGAAATCTCTTCAATCTCCATTCCACCTTCCGAGGAGGCTACGATCATGACCCGCTGGCTGGAACGGTCCAGAACGAAACCCAGATAAATCTCGCGATCGATCGGCACAGCGGATTCGACATAGACACGATAGATGCCCTTGCCTTCCGGTCCGGTCTGGTGGGTCACCAGTTTGCGGCCGAACATCTCGTCGCAGGCCGTATGTATCTCATTTTCGCTGTTGCACAGCTTGACGCCACCCGCTTTGCCGCGGCCGCCTGCGTGGACTTGTGCTTTGACAATCCACTTGTCTCCGCCAAGCTCTCGGGCGCGATAGGCTGCCTGTTCAGGGCTATAGGCCAACGCGCCGGACGGTATGGCAACACCGAAGTTCGAAAGAACTTCCTTCGCCTGATACTCATGAATATCCATCTGCATTCCTCCCGTTTATGCAGTGCGTTCAAGCAGCGATCGACGTGCCGTAACGGCTTTCGAGCAATGCCTCGATCTCTTCAAAATCGACGGTGCCGCCCAGTTCGCGCATGGCTTCGGCGAATAGACGGATGATCTGGCTGATCGCCTGGCGGTTCAGCTGGTTGAGGATGCCGATCCGGACCTGTACCGGTGCGCTGAGCGTCGGCCAGATGCCGAACCCGCGCGCCCGGCAATTCTGGACCAGCTCCATCTCGCGACCGGCGAGCTCCGGCGGCAGGTTGAGGACCAGTAGGCTGGGCATATCCGAAGTCACTTCGCACCCCATCGCGGTTACGGCGTCACGCAGCACCTTTTCGTGCGTGCGGTACGAGCCCGACCGCTTTGCCAATCCCTCAGTCAGCGTCAGACGAAGGGATTCATGGAAGGCGGCCACAGCGTAGCCGGAATGGGTCCGGTGATAGGTACCTTTCTCGACATCCTGCCCATCGACGATTCCCCAATGACGGGCCTCGAAAATGGGATTGTGGACATAGCTGTAGGCACCTGTTGATTTCAGGCTGTCGATAAATTCATCGGAAAAGCTGACCGGCGCATAGGTCAATGGCAAGCAGCACAGGCCCTTTTGCGGGCACGAGGCCCAGCCAGCGATGCCCGGATAATCGTCGATCCGGAAGTCCTCGACACCCAAAGACGAAACGGCATCGATCAGACCCATTGCGCCGTGGCGTTCACAGGCATCTGAGAACCCGCGGAGATCATTGATACGACCCGAACCCGTTTCCCAATGCGCCATGAACGCCCATTTGGGCTTGTGCTCGGCCAGTGTGGCCTCGACCATTTCACCGGTCACCGATTGGCCATGCGGCACGTCGATGACGGTGACACTGGCGGCATGCGGGTCCAGAGGGTTGGCGGCATGCTCTTCCGCCGTGGCCGCCTTGATTCGAAGGGTCAGCGTGTCGATGCCTGAAAATGTGCCGTTGTTAAATGCAACAACATTGTCGCCGGGCATGACGGCCGAGAACATGGTGTCCAGCGCGCTCCAGCCGGTGCCTGCGACTGCGAAAGTATATGTATTCGAAGTGCCCCAGATCTCGCGTAGCATATGCTTGCATTCGACCATGCCACGCAGAACGTCGCCCTGCATGTGATCCGCAACTCCGGCGTTGGAGAAGGCCTGAAGAACGCGAGCATCGGTGTTGCCCGGCCCCGGACCAGCGGCCAGCGTCTCGGGGATTTCGAGCGTGGGGTAAATATGGAAAGTCATTCGATCCTCCTTGATCGTCGGGGTGGTCGACCACGCCCAAATATCGTTTTGTGGATCAGAAAAGCGTTGCTTGCATCATCGCGCAACGTAACTTACTACTGCTTTAGGCCTTCTAATAGGACTGGGAAAAACCTACCCATTTTTGCAAGAATGCCGATGTATACCAAGAAAAGCCCTATACTACTGGGTAGGTTTTGCGAATTTTGGGTGTAAAATCAATGACAGAGCCTTCACAGCAACCTATTGACGTTATGCTTGCCGACAACAATCCGCTGGTATTGTCGGCCATGTCAGAGATTTTTGAACGTGATCCGCGATTCTCTCTGGTTGCTACATCTGCAACCGCCGAAGGCTTCCTGGGTGCGGTGATGAGAGTTCCGGTTAAGGTCTGCGTGATTGCCTGGAATTTGCCGGTCCTGGGTGCAGCCAAACTGATCGAGGTTTTGCGTGAACAGGAAAACGCGCCCCGTTTTGTCGTCTACGGCGATGAGGCAGGAGATGTTCCGCGCCTTGCGATGCAGGCCGGTGCCGCGGGGTTTGCATCCCGGTCTGGTGAGGTCGAAGGATTGTTGGAAACCTGCGCGGACGTGGCGGCTGGTAAAATGGTGTTTCCGTTCATCGATGTTCGGAAGATGCAGCAGGACCCAATTCATAGCCTTTCACGCAAAGAACGTGTCATCCTCGAGGCATTGGCCAAGGGTCTGTCAAACCGCGAGCTTTCTAAGGACCTGCAAATTTCGACAAACACAGTCAAGTTTCATCTGTCCAATATATATGAAAAGCTCTCAGTCAAAAATCGGGCACAAGCGATTGCATTCTTCTACTCTTCTGGCGCAGCCTCAGATTAATTGAATTGCGCCAATAGCCGGGCGTGTACTATCGAACACGCAATATCTGGGTGTAAGCGAAATTATGGTAAATAAAATGGTTCGGCCCTTTGAGTCTTGCTACTTTCGGTTCCATCTTTATTTCTGGAAGTTGGCTCACTTTGTTTTGATTGAGTTGAAGGAGTGTCGAAGAATCGGAGTTCAAAGTGGCAATCAACGGGCTTCGCTGGTTCGAAGCCGCCCGCCTGAGACCGTCTATTAGCGAGGCTTTTAAAAAAGCCTGACAATCCTGAGACAAACTGATGTATGCGAACGGAATTACTTGTACCTATTTCCTTGTTTCCATCTTCTGATTTGACTTTTTTCATTGAAACTGACTCCTGTGTCAGACCGCCTTACCGATAGTAACACGATTTCGTCGTCCAAGTGCTTAATAAAGTACTCCATTCGGCAACTCGTTAGTCAGCAATCTGGGTGATTAATCGTGTCTCAAGCAACTGACCATTCCGGTACAGGACCGGGTAGGCGATCGAAGCGATGTGGCTGTTGAATTCCCGGAATGCCCGTAAAGTCTCCAGATGAATGTCGCTGGTCTCGAAGCTTTCCGTTGTGCCGTGCTGCAGTCGGCGTAGGTGTCGTTTGCGGCTGTCTCGCTCCACGCGTTTGATTTCGGTTTTTTCAAGGCTGAGAAGCCGGGCGCTTTCCAGATCGTCCGAAATCAGCACATTCGATGCCAGTTTCATATTGGCCAGAATTCCCTCGTGCATCTGAACAAGTTCCGACCAGCCTTCCTGTGAAAAACTTGATCCCTTTGCGCGCATTTCGCCGGCCAAAACTGTCAGGCGTTTGGCGACAACATCCCCTGCCGTTTCAAGCCGGATCGCAAATTCCATTAAATCGCGCGCGGTTTTTGCATCCCGTTTTTCATATAGCTCTGAGGGCATCGCAGCGATAAAGGCTCGAATATCGGAAAGGCATCTGTTTACGTCCTCGTCAATAGCCTGTACCGAGCGGATCTGTTCCTTGTCTCCGCTGCGGTACAGCTCCAGGACAGGACGGAACATGGTTTCGAGAAAGTCACTCATCCGCAGAAGCTCACGCTTGAGGCTCGGCATGGCCTGGCTCGGGTTAGCCACATTTTCCATGTCCAGTGCGCAGGTCGGGCGCGCAGGTCGGGATTCCTTTTCTTTCTTCTGGTCGGGCAAGAGCTTTTCGAACAAGCCCTCCACGCGTCCGCAAAACGGAAGAGCCAGAACCAGAAGCGACAGGTTGAATGCAAGATGTACGTTAACCAGCATCTGGCCCCCTTGCGGGTCGCCCAACAGCCCGGTCCGCAAGGCGAAGTTAGCGGCAAACAATGTGACTAGTGCCCAACTGCCCCGTAGCGCCAGATTGGCATAGGGTATACGCCGGGCGGTCACGGGCATCCCTCGCGTCAGCCAGACCGGTATGAAGGCTGAGCCGAAATTCGCGCCAAAGACCAATGACATACCGGCGGCGAACGGGATTGCGCCAATCTGCACAAGCGTCACGCACATAAGGATGGCTGCGACCGAAGAATGCATGACAAAGGCCAGCGCACCTCCGACAAGGAAGGCGGTAATATAGTCACGGGCCAAATAGTCGGCTACGGCGGGTAGAAATGCGCTGTCGCGAATGGGGTCCATCGCTTCGCGCAGAAACCTGAGCGAGATCAGTATAAAGGCAACACCCATCAGGATACGCCCCAGCTGTCGGGCTTTTTTAGCCTCGGTCTTGACGAACAGATAGCCGCCAACGGCCAGCAGCAACGGAACAAGCCAGTCCAGTTTGAACGAAAGGATTTGAATGATCAGTGCCGAGCCCAGATCGCCACCCAGCACAATGGCCAGCCCAGCCGGAAAGCTCAGCAATCCGCTGGCAGCAAAACCCGAGCTTAACAGAGCTACCGCCGCCGAGCTTTGCAGCACCATCGCCATCACCACGCCCACCATCGAAGCTTGCACGTAACTACGTTGTTGCGTCATCACCCGCTGGAACGACGCGCCGTAGCTGCGTTCTATCCCGGTACGCACCATGCGGACCGCGTACAGCAGCAGCATGGTGGCCCCGGCCAGGCTGATCAGGAAGGTGACAATCGCCATACTTCACTCCGACTTCAATATAGGCTCAGTTCACCGCAGCTCTTGTGCGATAATCTGCAAGTAGCTTTTACTTTTTTGACCGCGGCGCTAGAAACGTCGGTTTCAATCAACTTCGCGATGAGCGTTCGCGCCGTGTCATCCGCGTCAGGGTTTGATCGGTTTGAACTGTGCTCCCCCGCGCTAGAGTTTTGCACGGCGTATGCGGACCGACCGGTCAGACCTCGTTTTCAATCGCTGCAACTACGATATCGATTGCCCGGTCTAGTTCACCTTTCGAAATAGTCAGCGGCGGCGACAGGGTCAGAACGCACCCCTGGCTGATCTTGTAGCTCAGCCCCGCTTCGAGACAGGCATAATAGATCCGTTCCGCGCGGGTATTTCCCGGTGTCTTGGTAACACGGTCTTCGACAATCTCGATCCCGAACATAAGGCCACGGCCCCGGATGTCGCCAACGATGGGAACGTTTTGCAATGTCTCCATAAGTCGGCATATTGCATGTTCGCCCAACTCCGACGCCCGTTCGACCAATCCCTCATCCTCAATGATCTGCAGCGTGGTTAATGCGGCGCGCGCGGTGACAGGGTTCTTTTCGTGCGTGTAGTGCCCGATGGCAAAATCGCCGCAAACATCCAGATTCTTGCGGGCGATGCAGGCGGCGATGGGGAGGATACCTCCGCCCAGTGATTTGCCGATGGTGACAATGTCGGGAACGATCTCGTCATGTTGGAACGAGAACATCTGCCCGGTCTTACCCAACCCCGTCGGAATCTCGTCCAGGATCAGCAATGCACCATGGCGGTCGCAGATTTCGCGCACCCGTTTCCAGAAACCCGGCGGTGGCACAATGGGGACGGCGCGCATCGCTTCGGCCACCACGGCGCAGATGTCGCCTTCGCGCTCCAGCACATAGTCGATCATGTTGGCGCAGGCTTCGGCGCTGGCCTCAAGCGTTGTGTGCCCATAAGGGCAGCGGGTGGGGTGGAAGGGGGCCACATGCTCGGTTCCCGGCAAAAGTGGCCCGGCAATATGGCTGCGGAACGTGGCCTCGCCGCCAATGCTTGCTGCGCCAAAACCGGCACCATGGAAGGCGTCCCAGAAGCTGAGCGTCTTGAAGCGGCCCGTAGCGGCGCGCGCGATCTTGAGCGCGACTTCATTAGCGTCCGAGCCGCCGGTGGTGAACAGCACCTTGCCCAGATCACCGGGGGTGATAGCGACCAGTTTCTCGGCCAGTTTCACCGCCGGGTCATTGGTGAAGCGGCGCGGGGCAAAGGGCAGGTCGTCCAGTTGATCCTTGATAGCCTGCACCAACCGGGGATGGCCATAACCGATGTGATGCACCGAATTGCCGTGGAAATCCATATAGCGGCGGCCATCGAGGTCCTCGATCCAGATCCCTTCTGCCTTGGCAATCGTGCTAACGCAGGGGCTGGACAAGGATTGATGCAGGAACACATCCGCGTCGCGTTTTAGCAGTGGCGAAGATTTGGGGCCGATAGACTTCTTCAGCCAGGTTTTGCGGGCTTCCGAAGTATTCGATTCCCCTTCGGTATGGACAATCTGTGGCATATCCGCTTCTCGCTGTTGCTTCGTAAAAGATGCGGACCCCGAAAGGTCCGCCAGTAGGGGAGGAATTTTGAAGCCCCGCCCGCCAACGGGATGGGCAGGAATATCAGCCGGGCCAGGGCAGTGAATAGGTTTTGACGTTGGTAAAGAACTTCATCGCTTCGATGACGCCTTCTTTAACGCCGTTACCGCTGTCCTTGATGCCGCCAAAGGGCGACATTTCGATGCGGTATCCGGGTTGTTCCCAAATGTTGCAGGTGCCCACATCCAACCCGTTGATATAGGATATCGCGCGGTTCAGATCGTTGGTGCAGACGCCCGAAGACAGGCCAAACTCGGTCGAGTTCGAAATCGCCATCACCTCTTCATCATTGTCGGGCACACGCACGATGGGGACGATCGGGCCAAAGGTTTCCTCCATGACCAATTCACTGTCATGAGGTACCTTGTCGACCACGATGGGTGGCAGCAGCGCGCCCTGACGACCGGGGTGATAGAGGATTTCGGCGCCCTCTTTCTCTGCTTGATAAACGCGGTTTTCAAAGATCTCTGCTGCCTTGTCATGGATCACGCAACCCAGTTCAGTTTCGGGATCCTGCGGATCGCCGAATTTGATCTTTTTGGCTTTCTCCAGAACCAGCGGCACAAACTTGTCCGCCACACCTTCCTGCACCAAAATGCGTTTGACCGCCGTACAGCGCTGGCCGGAGTTGCCGGTCGCGCCCGCAACCGCAATTGTTGCCGCCTTGTCCAGGTCCGCGTCGCTGAGATCATTTAGAATAATAAGGGGATCGTTGCCGCCGAGTTCCAGCGCCTGGCGTTTGTAGACACCCTTTTCGGCGATCATCTTGCCGACCGGTACACCGCCGGTGAAGGTAATGATGTCGATGTGATCGTTGGTGATCATTTCATCACCGATGTCGCCGGGCCAGCCCGTGACAACCTGGAACATCTCCGGCGGCAGCCCCGCTTCATAGAGAATGTCAGCTAAAGTCAGCGCTGTCAGCGGGGTCAGTTCCGTCGGTTTGCAGACCATGCAGTTATTGGTCGCAATAGATGGAGCAATTTTGTGGCTGACCATGTTCAGCGGGTGGTTGAATGGCGTGATCGCACTGATCGCGTTTACGGGTTCTCGCGTCGTGAAAATCTTGCGGGCTTTGCCGTTGTGGGTCAGATCGCACGAAAATATCTCGCCGTCGTCTTTCAGCGCTTCGGCGGCGGCAAACTGATAGACGTCCTGCGCGCGCTTGGTTTCATAGATTGCGTGCTGATGGCAAATGCCAAGTTCCAGCGTCAGCCATTTGGCCAGATACTCACGCTTTTCTCCGATCAGTTCTCCCGCGCGCTGCAGGATCTGGCTGCGTTCATAACGGGTGAGTTTCGGCTTGTAGTTCGCCGCAATCTTGAAGGCCTTGCGTGCATGTTCAGCGGTTCCGGCCGGTACATGACCCACCACCTCGTTGGTATAGGGATACAGCACCGGAACGGTTTCGTCAGTGAATACAACTTCACCACCGATCCGCATCCCTTCGTTTCGTACTTCGATGTTCGACATGGTTTGATCTTTCATGACTTACTGTGCCGCCGCTGTGGTTGCGTAAAAAAAGGCGTCGAAGTTGCGTAAAACCGGCTGGTTCGGCAGGTCAATGACACGGTTCACGATGAACGGAACCTCTTGTTCGGTCAAACCGCCATGGCTGCGCAGCGGTTCTTTCAGGGCCGCCAGATCATGGCGGTGCTCTGATGTGCCAATGCAGATGTTCTCGCCAGAAACCATCACGATGTCGCCAATCCGGTCGCCCGGCAGTTCGAATTGCTCAATGGCCTCGGCCTTGGTCAGCACATGGGTTATACCTTCGGTTGCCCTGAGTTTGGCAATGATGTTGTCCTGATCTGCGCCTTCGGGCAGATAGGCCGTTGCGAACGAGCCCAACGCACCGTGATGCACCACGTACGGGTCGGTGATCGGCAGGATGACGCGCGCTGCGTCCTTACCAAGCCATTCATCCATCAGATCCTGTGCGTAGACAACGGCGGGGGACCCATCAGCTAGGTGCTTTGGCTTCATGCCATGATCGGCGGTCACAACGATGGCGGCACCCAGTTCGTCAAGCTCGCCCAGATAGCGGTCAAACATGGCATAGAAATCAAGCGCACCTTGCTGTTCAGGCGCAAACTTGTGCTGAATATAGTCGGTGGTTGACAGATACATCACGTCGGGCTTGAACTCTTTCAGCAGCTTGACGCCGGCGGCGAATACAAACTCGGACAGTTCGGCCGAATAGACCTCAGGGACGTCCATGCCCAGCCATTTGCTTGCATTGTCGATCCCGTGTTCGGCTAAAGTCGTCTCGCCCGAGCGTTCCGAAGAAAAGGCAACGGCGCGTCCTTCGTCAAATTTCAACCCGGCACCGAGCAAGGCGCGCAGCTTGTCCTTGGCGGTAACCATGGCGACGCGGAACCCAGCATCGTAGAATTGCGAGAAAATGGTCGGCGCGCGCAGGAACCGCACGTCGTTCATCATGACCTCTTCGCCGCTGTCAGGGTCGATCAAATAGTTGCCGCAGATACCATGCACGATAGGCGGCCGGCCGGTGGCGATCGACAGGTTGTTGGGGTTGGTGAAGGAAGGGATCACAGAATGGGCCAACCGGTCGGTGCCGGTCTCGCGCATCCGCTTAAGGTTGGGCATCAGACCCTTGGCTATTGCGACTTCCAGATATTCCGGCTCGCACCCATCAAGGCAGATGGCGATTGCGGGCACTTTCGGCGTCGGATAGACGCGTTCGTTTGCTTCAACGGGTGTTTGGATGGTCATCTTATTATGTTCCTTGATAGTTAAGCTGCCAGTTTGGCGCGTTCTTCCAATGCCCGGAGGGGCGGTGCAGCGCTTGTGACACCCATCTCCTCCAATGATTCCTTTGCTGCGGTCACAACTTTACGCATGACGTGTTCGTCCATTTGGCCGATACATCCGACACGGAAACTGTCGACCACTGTCAGCTTGCCCGGGTAGATGATGAAACCCTTAGATTTCATAAGGGTATAGAACTGATCGAATACGAAGTTTTCGTCCGCCGGGCAGAAAAAGGTGACGATAATTGGGCTGAGCCAGCGATTGTCCAGCAGTGTTTCAAAGCCCAACTCGCGCATGCCGGCGACCATGACATCACGGTTGCGGGTATAGCGCTCGCCGCGGCCTGGTACGCCCCCTTCGGCGGAGTGCGCCCTGAGTGCCTCAATGAACGCCGCCACCACATGGGTCGGAGGGGTGAACCGCCACTGACCGGTCTTGTTCATATGTGCCCATTGCGCATGAACATCCAGCGACAAAGAATGGCTGTTGCCCTCGGCCGTCTCAAGTTCGGACTTGCGGGCGACGATGAAGCCGAATCCTGGTACACCTTCGATACATTTGTTGGCCGAGGACACCATCGCCTCATACCTGACCTCGCTTGGTTTTAACTCGATCGCACCGAAAGCTGACATTGAGTCAATCAGAAGCTTACGCCCGGCGGCATAGGTCGCCTCGGAAATCTCTTCGACGGGGTTCAGAATGCCCGAGGAGGTTTCGCAATGGATCGCTACTACATGTGTGATCTCAGGATCTTTAGCCAGAATCTCTGCCACTTCGCTGCCCCGGGGGGGCAGGTAATCACCCTTGTCCAGCACCACATGATCGCGTCCCAGATATACCAGCGTTTGCGCCGAGCGCTGGCCATACGCTCCGTTCGCCAGCACCAGCGCTTTGCCATCGCGCGGAATGAATGACGCAAGCATCGCTTCGACCGAAAACGAACCACTGCCCTGCATCGGGACGCAGTCAAAATCATCGGCGCCCACGCCCAATAGCGCGAGCAGGCTTGTCCGCAGCTCTTGCGTCATGGCACGAAAATCGTCATCCCAACTGCCCCAATCCTTTAGCATGGCTTCTTTTACGGCATAGGATGTCGTCAAAGGACCGGGTGTCAGAAGGTAAGGTTCACCAAGGCGCGGTTGTTCGATTTTGGGAATGGAAGGCGTCATTACCAGGCTCCAGAAAGGTATTTTCAAGAACACAATTGCAGCAAATGTTGCTATATGTGAAATTGCAAATATCAATCTAATTATAAGCACAGCCTATGATCTGATTTCGGAGTACTACTATGCGGCACAGCCAGCTCAAGGCCTTTCATTTTGTAGCCAAGCATGGCGGATTTTCGCGTGCTGCAGAGGCTCTTTTTCTGACGCAACCGGCAATTTCGGAACAGGTGCGAAAGCTGGAACAGGATCATGATCTGTTGTTGTTCCAACGCGAGCGCAAACGTGTGACTTTGACACCCGACGGTGAGCAGCTTTACCGATATACGAAGCAATATTTCGAGATCGAAGGTCAGATCGAGGATTACCTATCCGAGACTAAGGCCGTGGTCGATGGGGAGTTGCGCATCATCGCCGACTCTGCACACCACATGACAGCCTTTCTGGGGCCTTTTCAAAAGAAAAACCCGAATGTCACGATCACCGTACGCTCGGGGAATAGCGAAGAGATCCTGGAAGAGCTCAGGGCTTACAACGCGGAAATTGGCGTAGTGGGCAGCCTGTCTCCCGGCAAGGATATGGATGTCTTAAGTCTTGGTTCCACAGAGATCGTGGCCTTTGCCGCACAGAGTGTTCTTTTGGCGTCGAAGCCGACACTGTCTCTGGAAGAGCTATCAAATCTACCGTTAATTTTCCGCGAAACGGGATCAAAAACGCGCCAGAAACTTGAAGACGAGGCCAAAAAACACGGGATAACGTTGAAACCCGCGATTGTAGCTGAGGGGCGCGAAGCGATACGGGAGCTTGTGGCCTCGGGTGCAGGTATCGGTTTTGTCTCGCAGGCGGAATATGGTCATGATGACCGTCTCCGGCAAATCAAACTTAAAGGCATCAACCTGCAGATGGGCGAGAGCATTATATCTCTGTCTCAGAGGCGCGAAGTGAAGATCATCCGCGCCTTCACAGAGTTTGCGCAACGTACCTTGGAAGAAAACCCCGCCAACGATTGATTGGCGGGGCTTGGTATCAGCAGGAGTGGCCGTCAGCGACTGCGCCAGGCCTGAGTGCGTTTCAATATCCCTTTGGACGCAATCAGGTGAATGATCCGGGCCGCAGCATTGGTGTAAAAGATCATCATGCCCATCGCCGCAGCTGGTGCAATATCCCCGGCATCATCCATGTTCAGCACAGCGATAGACGCGAGCGTCGTTTTAGGCGAGTAGAGGAACACGACCGCTGACACAGTCGTCATTGCATTAACGAACAGATAAATGGATATGTCCAAAACTGCTGGCAGGCAAACTGGAACCGTTACACGCGCAAACAGTTTCATCGTCGGCTGTTTGAGCGAGGCCGAAACTGACTCGAACTCGCGGTCCATTTGTTTCAGCGCGGTCACCGCCGTCAGGTGCGATACAGTGTAAAAGTGCGTCACTGTACAGATCACCAGTATTGCCATGGTGCCGTAGATGCCGTTCAAGGGGTTTGAAGGGTTGTTGAAGAAGAAGATGTAGGACAGCCCCAGCACCATACCAGGAATTGCCATCGGCAACATCGCGAACATCTGAAAAATCGACCTTCCGGTGCGGAACCCTTGCGATTTTTCGACCAGATAGGCACCGAAGAACACAACGGTTGTGCCAATCACTGCGGTCAGCAAGGCCAACCGGATCGAATTGAAATACGATCCCCATCCACCGCCATCCATCTTGTCGAACTGATAGTTCTTCAGGCTCAAGCTCAGGTCATAGGGCCAGAACTTGATCAGCGCCGCAAATTGGCACACCGCCAGAAGACCGGCAATGAACAGGCCAACAAGGCTGCAATAAATCAGGAACAGCCGATCCGCTTTTGGGTTTGGGGTTGCCTGGTACGGCACCGACCGAGCGGACAGCAGCGCAACCTGTTTGGACTGAACCATACGGTCAATGGCAAAGGCCAGGATTGCCGGGATTACCAGAACCACGGACACAACCGCGCCCATCTCAAAGTTCTGCTGGCCGATCACCTGTTTGTAGATATCCACCGCCAGCACGTTGAACTGTCCGCCGATGACTTTAGGCAACCCAAAATCGGTAATCACCAGGTTGAACACCACAAAGGCGGCTGAGATCAGGCCATAGCGCGCACCCGGGACCGTGACCGTCCAGAACGTGCGCCATGGGGTTGACCGCAGACTTGCCGCAGCCTCGTACAGCCGCGCATCCGAGATTGCGAGTGCCGTTGAAATAATCAGGAAGGCGTGCGGGAAGGTAAAAAACACTGATCCGATCACAATGCCGATCGGGCCATAGATACTTGCACCGAACAACAGTTCCTTGATCATGCCCTGATTACCGAACAGGTACACCAAAGCGATACCCGGCAAGAGCGAGGGGACAAGGATCGGTGCCATCGCGATCAGGCGAAAGACCCCCTTGAACCGCATACAGCTGCGATTGAGCGCATAGGCGAACCAGAAGGCCAGCGTTACTGTAACGATGGTACTGACAACGGATATCCAAAGCGAGTTCTTGATCGAATTAAACAGCGCGGGTGTCGAGAAGTAGTTTACAAAGTTATCCAGACCTCGCGACTGAACGGGCCGCAACTGAACCCGGCGGAACGTGTTGGAATCAAGCTCGACCCAATCAGTGCCATCCTGCAGAGTTGATCCGACCAGAAAGCGCCCAGTGTCGCTTGTGTTCCGGATCTGGTACATGACCGGGCTGCGGAAGCTGAAATCCGGGAATAATCCTGTCACAGGCAAGCGCCCGTCCGAGCCTGTCACAAGATCGGTGTCGGCGAATACCTCGGTTTGCCGGTTCAGCGCATCCCCGGACAGAATTGTGCCGTCAAAGACGCCCGCCTCGTCGCTGACCTGAAACTCGTATTGCGACAGTTCCACTCGATAAGTGGAAAACGACTTGGAAAGCATTGTGTAAAGCGGCAGCGCCAGAGTCACGATCAGGTAGAGCACGATGACTATCATGCTGCCACGCATCAGTAAATCGTCACGGCTGAGCTTCGGCTTGATATCCGGTCCGGGGGGCAGCGTACCAGTATTTGTGGAAATCGTGCTCATGCCTCGGTCTCCGCAACATCAAACGCCATCAGACGGTTTTCAGGAAGCTCAATCACCATGCTGCACCCCTCTTCCAGCTCAAGACGGCGCACAGCATTGATCGAAAAATCAGCAATCAGTTCTGATGACCCGAACCGCTCGTTGCTTAGACGGCAGCGCCAGAACGAGCCTAGGAACTCCATCTCATCAAGTGTCACTTCGATGCAGTTGCGGTTTCCGCCGGTATCCAGATACCCAGCTTCATGGGGAATTACGTCTTCCGGCCTGATTGCTGCAACAACCGGTGTTCCATCGTTGAACTGATGACCCAGGCAGGCAAAGGTTTTTTCACCAACGCTCAACCGCCCGCCCTTCGTAACTTGAGACTTAATCTGATTCATTTCGCCAATAAAATCGGCCACAAACAGGTTGGCCGGTTCCCGGTAGATTTCTGTGGGTGAACCCACTTGCTCAATAACCCCGTGATTCATGACCACGATACGATCAGCCATGGCCAACGCCTCTTCCTGATCATGAGTCACCATCACGGTGGTCACGCCCAGCTTGCGCTGCAATTCCTTGATTTCGTGCCGCAAATGGACACGTACCTTGGCATCCAGCGCCGACAGAGGTTCGTCCAGCAGCAATAGTCCGGGCTTGGTAGCAATCGCGCGCGCCAGTGCAATCCTTTGCTGTTGCCCGCCCGACAATTGCGCAGGGTATTTCTTACCCTGATCGGGAAGGCCAACAAGATGCAGCAACTCGTTCACACGGACCGCAATTTCAGATTTGCTGCGGCCCGAGTTTTCCAGACCAAAAGCGATGTTCTTCTCAATTGTGAGGTTGGGAAATAGCGCATAGGACTGGAATACGATCCCAAAGTCACGCTCGGATGGGGGTAGGTTGGACACGTCCATACCGTCCTGCATGACCGTACCTTTGGTTTGCAGGTCCAAACCTGCAATGGCACGCAGCAGAGTTGTTTTTCCACATCCTGACGGGCCTAGAAAGCAGACAAACTCACCTTCGTTAATTTCCAGCGAAATATCCTTGAGTGCAAGAAAGCTGCCAAAGGCTTTCCACAGGTTTTGGATACTGAGATACAGTTCACCGGGTGGCGTTTTCTGAAGCACGGGAGAAGTCCTCATATCTGCACCTCGGGCACGGCCGTACCTGGCCGGTCTGAACCGGGTGAGTAGGTTGTATTGTTGGGAACAAGAGTGTGGTGCGCAGGAGGGGCATGATCGCCCCTCCTGCGAATGGGATTACTTCGCTTCCGACTTTCCGTCATAGCGAGACTGCCATTCCTTCAGAATCGCCGCACGATTGTTGGCGGCAAACTCAAAATCATTGTCAATCATGGCATCCAAAAGGCCCGCTGGGAAGTGCTCGACCGGCTTTGCGACGCCGGGATAGGCCACAACCGCATAACCGCTGTTGTACATCTCGTTGGCTTCCTTGGTGACCGTGAAATCAACCAGTTTCTGAGCAGCTTCCAGATTCCCTGTGCCGGCAACAATTGCGGTTGCTTCCATGTCCCAGCCGACGCCCTCAGAAGGCACGATGATTTCAAGCGGGGCGCCGTCCGCTTTGGATTTGGCACCGCGGAAAGCAAACGAGATGCCGATCGGGATTTCGCCCGCAGCCGCCAGTTTGCAGGGCTTCGAACCCGAATGGGTATATCGCGCGATGTTTTCGTGCAGCGCATCCATGTATTCCCAGCCGCCGTCTTCACCAAACATCTGCAGCCAGCTTGAAACATCAAGGAAACCAGTACCTGATGAGTTCGGGTTCGGCATGATTACCTGATCCTTGTACATTGGATCGGTAAGGTCCTTCCATGACGTTGGCGGCGTCAGCCCAGCCTTTTCGGCCTCGACTGTATTGTAGCAAACCGACGCAACCCAAGCATCCATGCCAACCCAGGCTGGAGGATTGTCGCCGTCAACAAACTTGACATCAAGTTCTTCAACGCCAACCGGTGCGTAGGGTTCCAGCATGCCTTCGGATTTCAGCAGCAGCAGCGACGTGGCCGCCAGCCCCCAGACGACGTCTGCCTGAGGGTTGTCCCGCTCCGCCAGCAATTTGGCGGTAATGATCCCGGTCGAGTCACGAACCCAGTTAATTTTGATATCAGGGTTGCTTTGGTTAAACGTCTCGGCATATCGGGCCAGATCTTCGGCCTCGACGGCGGTATAAACGGTCAGTTCTGTCTCTGATGCGGCTGCCGTTGCAGTCAGTGTGCCGATGGCGAGAGCGGTTAGAAGTGATGTTGTGTGTCTCATTGTCATCCTCTGTTGGTGATTTATTAGACAGGTTCGCCATTCTCGTGCGGCGTTCTCATTCAGATTAGTGCCGACAGTTTGACAGATTAAAATTTCAAGAAAAATCGATTATACCTTCAACGTTATAAGTTTGTCCTATGGATAAGAATACTATTTTCCGCAAAGCATTTACGATAGATTTTGGTTTCGCAGCAGCAGGTCTTCAACGTTTAAAATCGCGGGTTTGCATATACTTAGTAAGACCCGGTCTTAACGCCTCCAGGGCGCACAATCGTTTGAGCAAAGGTGGGATCGGCATTTTTCATGCGGTGTTGCAGCATCTTGCGGGCCAGATGAAGCAGCGTTGGTGTGATTTCAGTTTGCGTTGCGATAGACTCTGCTTCCCCACGCTCGCCCATGTCAAAGAGTACTTGCGGCAGCCTTGCCCCAAACTCGACCAGACGGTGTCTTTTTGATCGCAGAATGCCCAGATTGGCCTATCGCGAGATCAGACCCAACTCAGCCATCCATGGAGTCGGCTTTACCGGATTGCCAAAATCGAACTCGGAAAAGCTGTAATCCGCCCCTTCCGTTTCCGTATCGCCCAAAATGCCAAGCAAACTTCGCCCGTTCATCGAAGAGGGGGGCATCGAACCGACTCTTTCGAGAATGGTGACGGATATATCGATGGACTCCGTGAACCCGGAATGCACTCGACCGTGCATATCAGGACGCGCGGGATCGCGCACAATCAGGGGCACATGACAGGCAGCATCATGGAAGGCACCTTTTCCCCACAGCCCGTAGTCGCCCAACATCTCACCGTGATCTGCGGTAACGATCAGAACGGTATTGTCCCACTGGTTGGACGTCCTTAGCCAGTCCACCACGCGCCCAATATGATGATCGACTTCCGTTGCTAATGCCAGATAAGCTGCCCGCAGTTGGGCGATGGTTTCCAGATCATTCATCAGATCGGGGAAGCCAACAACCATGCTTGATATCGGTTGCTTATCCTGTGCAGGGGCAAGAAACGGGTGCCAGTGCCGGTCTCCTAAGGGATCGCGGGTTGAACGTGGCGCAGGCATATCCCTTGGGTCATAAATCGTATTGTAAGGTGCAGATGCCACAAGCGGAGGGTGAGGCCGGATATAGGTCAGCGTGGCAAACCATCCCGGCTCAGCATCCTGCATTTTGGATAGAAACTGATCCGACAGAAACGCCGTATCGCTCAGGTCCGCCGGATACAAAGCCGGATCACCGACGTTCGGGCCGTTGGGGCGGTAGGTGTCGGGGTAGGGGGGCAGGTCAATGCCCTGCTGCGACAGATGCGAAAGCCAGGCTCCAACATCTGATTCCATGCGCCTTCTCTCCGCCTCGTCAAAGCCAGGAAGTAATTCCTCATAGCTTTGAAGCCTTGGGTCATCGGGGGGTAGACCCGTAGGATCGCGGGTCGTGTCGGTATAGCCGAACAAACGTGGATTGTACCCGACCTGTCGCATCGCACGCGCCAGGTTCGGGGTATCGTGCCGGAGCGGAGTGCCGTTTCGGACCGACCGGTGGTTGAAAGCATATTGCCCGGTGAACAGGGATGCCCGGCTGGGTCCGCAAGGCACTGTGACGGCAAAGTGATTGGCAAAGCTGACGGCGTCTTCTTAAAGTCGCCGAAGGTTGGGCAATTGCGCTATTCGTCCGAGGCCATCCTGACCCAGAAGATCGAAACGGAACTGATCGATGACGATCAGCAAGACATTCGGGCGTGTTTCTGTGTTTTCTGTCTGCAAGTTTCCCCCCAATCCCTTCAACTTGCCATCGCCATCGCCACTATCCCAATCACCACGATGGTCGCAGCTAGAAGCCTGTTGGATTTTGGCCCTTCGCCGAACCACATGACACCAATTATCGACGCAAAGATAACGGAACTTTCTCTAAGCGCGGATACCATGCCCAACGGCGCGATTGTCTTTGCATAAAGTACTAATCCATAGGCCATGCCCGAGATGACACCGCCTGCGAGGCCTGCCCAGACATAACGTCGAGGCAGAGTCACCACGCGCTGCCACCGGGTTGTAAAGATGAATCCGGCCACAAAAATCTCGGCCACAAACAATGCCGCGATATACCCCAGCGTGTTCTCGGACAGCCGGACGCCAATACCGTCTACAAGCGAATAGGACGCAATCATCATGCCGGTGCCAAAAGCAGCCGCGATGGCTATCCAGTTCGTGTGTCTGCCCAATCCGGCAAGGGACAGGCACCCAATACCGAGAGAGATACAGGTAATGCCGATCCATGCCGCGGGTGGCAGAACTTCACCCGCGAACAAGATCGCGCCCATGGCAACCAACATCGGAGTCATACCGCGTGAGATTGGATAGACCACCGACAGGTCGCCATGTTTGTAAGCGGTGTTCAGAAACCAATAGTACCCCCAATGGATCAGGGTCGAGCCTATGATAAAGGGAAAGGCCGCCCATACCGGCAAGCCTGTGAATGGCAATACAAACATCGCTGGTATCGCATGGCCGAGCGAGACCAGCCCCAAAACGACGGCTTTGTCCGGCGCGCCTTTAACTACGGCATTCCATAGCGCGTGCAGAAAGGCTGCGGTCAAAACGATGAGAAACGCGTGGATTGTCATACGAACATGATGTCCCGAGGTAATGTGTTGAACACTAGCAGCGCATCAAGTTTCGAACCTTGAGGCGTTCATCCGGGCGCGTACGCATGCTGGAGTTTGCCCGAACCTTTGTTTGTACTTCCGCGACAGCGTGGCATTGGACCCAAACCCACAGGCCAAGGCAACCTCGGTAAGCGTCAGATTGGTGAACTTGACGATTGCCTGGGCCTTGTCCAACCGTTCTTCCAGGTAGTAGGTTTTTGGGGTAAGCCCTGTTGCTGCTACAAATTTCCTTTCAAGCTGGCGCACCGAAATCCCTACTTCCTCTGCAATGCTCGTAATCTGGAGGGGTTCTTCCAGATGATACCGAAACAGTTCTATAGCCCTGTCAACAACGATGTCGCCAGTAAAGCCATTGTCGACTCGGGCGATGTCGTGTGCGCAAGCGATACACCTGCCGAAATTCGGCCTGTAGCTTAGGAATTTCCGGTCTAACCGGGGTTGTTCCTGCGGAGTAAGGGTGTCGCTTGTAGTCTTGGACAGCAGGTTGAGTAGAGAGAACCTTGATCCTGCAGACCATATCGCTCCACGGGCGTGGCTATCGTTGGATGCGGCCGAGATATCTGGGAACTGTTCCTCCAACACGCTCAGTACTGGGGCTGTTGCGGCGACCGTCGAACCACTGAGAAGCCCGGTATGCGCCAGCGGGATCAAGGCCGCTTCAACCGCGCCCAGAACCCGACCTGCCCTGAGTTGAGCGCGTGCCACGCGGCCGAGGATATTCTGCAGATCAGGAGGAAGGACTGGTCCGCCGACCAGAAACAGATAGCCGTATCGCGCTGTGTGGTCATTGATGCGGCTGGTGCTCAAGTTTACTCCGCATTCGCTCTGCACGTCAGTGCCTGCCAGCGACAGGACCGAGACTCTGAATTGTATGTCAGCGGCCAGTTGGTTCGCCGCCTTCAAATAGGTCAGCCCCACCGAGAGCTGATCCAAGGGCAGGCCATCCCAGCACAAAAAGCCAATCTCTGTGGCATGACCCGTGTCGGATTCGATGACCGAACAGTGTTTCATTCCGGGTTGCGCCGTCTGAGTTTCATCGGGCCTAGCCGTCCACTTTGGGCCGTTCGCTTTTTGCATCATAGGGGGTTCGGATATGCGCCGATGCAGACAGTCGGCTACCGGCAAGGTCGATCTCGAACTTACCCTTGGCAATGTAATCCGCCGTCACACGTTCGGGTGCATCCAACTGACAAAGGGCAACTGACGCGCCCAGCGTATGACCATAGGCGGCCGAGCGGACCTCACCGATTTCGACGCCATCATACAGCACAGCCTCGCCGCCCCACAGCTGCGGCTCGTCATCGTCCAGTACCAGCTGAACGATACGGGTTTTCAGGTGATCGGGGTCCGCTTTTGCGGCCAGCAGTGCCTCTTTCCCGATGAAGCCGCCGGGTTTGTCATAGTCGACGGCAAAGTTCAGACCAGCCTGGATCGGCGTGATGTCCGGTGTCAGCTCGCGGCTCCAGGCGCGGAAGCCTTTCTCGATCCGCAGACCTTCCAGCGCATAGTAGCCGGCGTCGATCATACCGAACGCCGCCCCTTCGCGCATCAGGTCATCATAGACGCCTGCGGTAAATTCGACCGGTACGATCAGTTCCCAGCCCAACTCGCCGACATAAGTCATGCGGTTGGCCAGAACCGTGGCATAGCCCAGGTCGATCTCCTGAACGGTGGCAAACGGGAAGGCTGCATTCGACAGGTCCGCCTTCGTCAGCTTTTTGAGAACATCACGCGAGTTTGGACCCATCACCGACAGCACCGACCATGCAGCCGTCACATCCGTTAGGAAAACATGGGCATCTTCGCTGAAATTCTTGCGGACCCAGTCCGCGTCATGAATGGTTTGGGCCGATCCTGTGATCAGCATGAATTCCTGCTCTTTCAGTCGCAGAACCGTCAGGTCGGATTCATATCCCCCGCGTTCGTTCAGCAAGCCGGTGTACACTGTCTGCCCCACGGGCACGTCAACATTTGCGGCGCAGATTCTGTTCAACTCGCGGCAAGCATCGCGCCCTTGCACCAGCAATTTCGAGAACGAGCTTTGGTCAAACAGCGTGACCGCTTTGCGCGTGGCCTTGTGTTCTTTGCCCACATTGTGGTGCCAGTTCTGACGACCAAAGCTGTAGTCGATCTCGGCCTTTTCACCATCCTCAGCAAAGTAGTTCGCCCTCTCCCACCCCATTTTCGATCCAAACACGGCGTTCTTGGCCGCCAGCCGATCATAGAGAGCTGAGCGGCGAAACGGCCGCGCCGTGTCCAATTCCCGATTAGGCCAGGGCATCGCATAGTGCAGGCCCAGCGTTTCCTTGACGCGGTCATGCAGCCAAGTCGGGTTATTGTTAAAATTTGCAAACCGCCGGATATCCACCGCAAACAAGTCCGAGGTTGGCGCCCCTTCGACAATCCATTCGGCAAGCGCGCGTCCGGCCCCACCTGCACTGGCAATCCCCATCGAGTTGAAGCCCGCGCCAACAAAGAAATTCTTCAACTCGGGCGCTTCGCCCAGCAGATAGTTATTGTCGGGGGTAAAGCTCTCAGGCCCGTTATAGAACTGACGTACGCCAGTCTCGGCCATGCTGGGCACGCGGATCAGTGCATTTTCCATCAGGATTTCGAACTGATCCCAGTCATCTTCGAGAAGCTGGAAGAAGAAGTTTTCGGGTATGCCATCCATGCCCCATGGCTTGGCGTCCGGTTCAAAGCCACCCATTACCAGACCGCCTGTCTCTTCCTTGAAATAGATATAGCCGTCTGGATCGCGCAGAACGGGCAGGTCGGGCTTCACACCTTCGATCTGCTCGGTCACGATGTAGTAGTGTTCGGCAGAGTGCAGAGGCACATTGACGCCGCACATCTTGCCCAGTTGACGTGCCCACTGTCCACCGCAGTTCACCACGATCTCGGCATTGATCGTGCCCTGATCGGTGACCACACCGGTGACGGTGCCATCTTTGGACAGAATGTCAGTGACCTTGATTCCTTCGATCACCTTCGCGCCACCCATGCGCGCGCCTTTGGCCAGAGACTGGGTCAGATCAGTCGGGTTGGCCTTACCGTCACCGGGCATCCACAGCCCGCCTTTGACGTCGTCCACCTGCATCACCTGCCATTTGTCCTGCGCCTCCTGCGGGGTGATGACCTGGACCTCGACCCCCTGCGCCCGCGCGGCAGCAGCGGTGCGCATCAGCATGGTCATGCGATCGTCGGTCCGTGCCACTGTGACCGAGCCGCATTCCATCCAGCCGGTGGCAAGCCCGGTCTCGGCCTCAAGCTGTGAATACAGCTCGGTCGAATAGCGGATCAGGTTGGTCATCGCGGGCTGGCTACGCAGCTGACCGACTAGACCCGCCGCGTGCCATGTGGTGCCGCAACTCAGCTGCCCCTGTTCCAGCAGAACGACGTCGCGATGCCCCATCTTCGTCAGGTGATATGCGACCGAGCAGCCAACGATACCGCCCCCCACGATGACATATTGCGCGCTTTGCGGAAGTTGGATGTCGGCCATTGACTTGCTCCGTACAGAAGGATTCGGGTTTGCCTCCACCTTATCCGTGCTTTGCAAAACTTGGCAATATTTTTCTTTTGTTGGCGTCAAACACTGACAATATCAACAGGTTGGTCTCTAATCACTTCCAAAATGCCTTTGGGCAACTCGCCGTCAACCACTAGGGTTACATCCACAGGCAGTGGTTTCATCGCAACTTGCCCCACCACATCGAATTTGCTGCTGTCCGCCAATAGGAACGGGTGCTGCGACCGCTCTATCATCATGTGTCGCAGGTTTGCGCCTTCCAGCGAAAAATCGGTGAACAAGGTCCGAGCACTAATCCCACCAACTCCGATCAGTGCAAATTCTGCATTGTATCGGGAAAGGTGGTCCAGCGTGTCCAAACCCATTGTAGCATTCTCCAAAAAATCTAACCGCCCGCCCAGCAAGGTGACCTCTTCTGCCGCTGGCGCTAGTACCGAAGCTATGGTTAAATCATTGGTATAAATTGCTAAATGTTGGCGATTGGTCGCCAGAGCTTGCGCTGCCGCGAGTGTCGTCGAGCCGCTGTCAATGATTACACTCGCTCCATCCGGGATTATACTGGCTACGTAATTGCCAATACGCTCTTTGCCTTCTCGATTAGTTTGAGTGCGGTCAACCATGGGGGGTTCGTGTGTACGCACACTCGTCGCTCCGCCGCGTACCTGGTTGAGCTTGTTTTCCTGCGCCAGTTGCTCGATATCCTTGCGTACAGTTTCCCGCGATACGCCGAGCCGTTCGGTCAATGCTCGGATTGAAACCGCAGGTTGACGCGAAACTTCTTCGAGGATTATTGCATGTCGTTCAGATGGAAGCATCGGTTGGTCTTCAAGTTTAGAGTTGCACAATCATGCCAAATTTTGCAAAGAGGGTCCAGCCCGGTTCAATACAGACGAGTGTGTTACGGTGCCAGTTCCACGAAGCTAGCCGAGTTGCGGAAGGCTTGGCTGCCGCTCTACTAAACGAGTGTAGGTCGAAATAAGTTTAGAAGGTGCCCCCGACTGCGGTCCATCAACCGTAAGCGAAATTATTTGAAACAAGCGCCTGCGGTCTTTTCAAAGACGAAGCAATGCGTTTTAGCCGAATTCAGAGATACCTGATCCGCAATCTTTGATCACGGTTACACGTAAGTTCCTCGACCACCTCGTTTGCACTCAAGTTAAACTCTCTCGCGAGATCCGTGATCTGGACCGGCTGAAAGCTATCGGCGTTTCGAACAAGTCTGCCGTCTTCAAAAGCGATAAACTCGTGAGACCTGCCACCCCAACGGACGATCCCACCGCATAGTCGCTGACTTTCCATATTGACCAGTTCGGCCACAGGGTCGGCAAAGAAATCGCTCCACTTAAGAAATCCAGTGCTGACTGCCCGCGCCACTGCCTGTTCAATCGTCCGGCTTTTGAGCTTGGTGGTGATCGAAGCAGTCAGTGCCTCTACCATTCGCGAAGAATGCCCCGTCTGCCTGGCAATGACAGACGGTATCAAACCCGACGAGAGCATCTTCAACACATCCAGCTCATCGCCGGACAGGGAATCCGAGGGAAAGTTGAAGACCGTATCAATGACATCTAGGGCAAGCAGGTGCAGAACCTGTGCTTCATGGCGTAGGGCAGGGAGCATTCTCGTGATCAATGCGTCCCACTCGGGCCGAGGTGCATTGGACGTGACGGTAAATACGCCCCGCTCCCCGAAGGGGTTGATAACCGGAATGGAAAGACCGTTGCGTCCAACGCCAAACTTTCGGGCTGCCTCAAAAAGCGCTGCGTAGTCAGCCTGGTTGTCGAACACTGACCAGTCGATCGGTGCGATCATAGTGGCGCCAAACCGAATCAGGGGATCGGCCAGAACCAGGTCGTTGTCGACGTAGTGCCTGACCCATTCGGCCGGAAACGTGGTGCAGCCGTGGACTACGTTGTGATGCTTGTCGATATGGGCATAGGAAGCATTTTCAAGTCCAAACCTGGAGCAAATCTCTTGGAGGCGTGCCTCCCCGGTTTGCCTGAAATCCAGTTTAGAACTGCCAATATCCGCAATTTTCATAGGTCGTCTTTCTGTTCCGCGTCGCCTTCGCGACCCAGTAGCAACCTAAAGCTGAATGAACCACTCGGGAATTCCCGTAGCCAATCATACATTTGAATACAGTTCTGTTCTGGTGGTGGAAACAGAGCAATATCTTGCCGATGAGGCGCATAAATTTGCGAAGCTGGCAACATGCCCACGGGCAGGGTTGGAGCAACGATCTCGTACCCTAGCGAATTCTATCCTCATCCTCCCGCGCCCTTCGGGCCAACAATCCAATGAAACTGGAAATCAGGTTCAACTCCCCGCGCTCATCAGCTTTCAACATACCACGCAGATATCCGCCCGGATTGACCACTGGCGGCAATCGTGGATCGCTCAGCCTCGTGTCTGTGATCAACCCGGCCAGGATTGCACCCATCACGGTCAAACGGTCAATCGCCGTATGCCAAGCGGAGATATTGGTGCCGATCTCTGACAATCGCGACCAAACGCCGGTCTCGATTGCGTAGAGCGATGGGTTGAAATTCTGATCTCTACCACCGGCTGATGAGCCAGAAACCCTCTCTTATCAAATCGATCTAAACTGTCCCATTGGCGCTGACGTCAGACAATTCGCGATAATTCTGCTGGGAGAACGAGCACCGTGGGAGACGGCATTAGCATTGATTATCGGATTCGCTGGAATTGCAATCGTTGCGGGCCCCGGTACCGACCTCAACCCGGTCGGGCTTCTGTTGTCGCTCAGCGCAGCGGTCTGTTACGCTATCTATCTGGTGCTGACGCGCATGACCTCGTTTGTCGATGGTGTGATGACTTCGCTGTTTTTTGCCAGCCTGGCAGGATCGATCCTTCCTCTGTTTCTGGGTTGGAACAGCTTTCAGCCGATCAATGCAGAACATGCCTGGAATTTCGTGCGGCTTAGTCTGTTCAACATGATTGGTCAGACCTGCATTGTTCTGGCATTCTCCGCCGCTCCGGCAACTGTTCTGCAACCTTTGAACTATGTGCAAATCGTCTGGGCGGCAGTGATCGGGTATCTTGTGTTTGGCGACACGCCGGCCTCATCGACTTGGATCGGTGGCGTGTTGATCGTTGCCGCCGGCATTTTGCAGATCCGCGCCACACAGCAACGGGCTCGTCCGGTTGGGTGTTAGTTGTTAGTCCCTGTCTCTGGTGGATCGGATATTGTATGAAGTAATCTGGATCGGATGTCCGCATCTTGCAGGCGAATTCGTAAAGCGTGAAGCCGCTCACTGGCTGCAAGCGAAGCGGGACAGTCGTTGACACGAGAAAGTCGGCGAGATGGCTGTGCAGTATCCTGTCTCATTAGAAGCGGTATTATGATCCTCGACAGTCTACCGTTTTCGCCCTCTGGCGTTGGTTTTGATGCCATATTCACGGCTCAACTCCGAGTTCGAAGCTTGCCATAATTGTATTTCTGTACTGGGCGTGAGTGTCGTCACGGCAGCGCTTCGACCACACATGCGATTCAGTTTTTGGCTGTTTGTCGAGATCGCTGGGTAAATGTGCCTCGAACCTCGCTGTTACTGGGTTTTCCAAAAGGCGGCATCTCCACTGACCCAGCCCCCTGAAATCCTGCCATCGAGGTGTTAGTACGCCGTTCCAACAAAGGATGGACTATGAAACGCAGATTTTCTGACGAACAGATCATTGGACTGATCAAGGAATACGAGGCAGGCGTGAAAGCTCAGGAGCTGTGCCGCAAATATGGGATCAGCGATGCCACGTTTTACAAATACAAAGCGAAGTTCGGTGGCATGAATGTGTCGAATGCGAAGAAATTGCGTGCGCTGGAAGACGAGAACAATCGTCTGAAACGGATGCTGGCGGATGCCATGCTGGACAACGCGTCGCTCAAGGATCTCGCGAAAAAACTACCGACGCCTGATGTGAAGCGACGTGCCGTGTGGACGTAATGGACCGGCACGGCCTGTCTGAGCGTCGGGCGTGTGAGCTGGCAGATCTTCACAGGTCAGTTTTCCAGTGCAAGAAGCGGCACCGATGCGATGATGCTCTGCGCAAGCGGCTGTGCGAACTGGCGAATGAACGACGTCGGTTTCCACAATTGCGAAAGGGCTGGTTTTCCTTCTGGAACTCGTCAACCTGTTCGTGCAAGACTACCTTTCGCAAATGCTTCAGAATGCTCCTAACCTCGTCAGGCTAAAACTCAAAATATTCGGATTGGTCTTTCTAACCGAGCGGTTAATGTAAGCTAAGTCATGTGCTTGCGTCTCTCCATTATCAAACGCAATCTATCCGGCGAAATTTCGACTATTATCCCAACTTCCAAGAATGGACATGCAACGATTTGGCGCGTCTATCACTATTGCGGATACCACTAGGTTGATCAGCCCGACATGAAAGGAGACAAGTCCCAATGTCAGCGATCAGTTGCTTTGATTTCTGGCTTCCAGCCGCTCAAGATTTACCACTGTAGAAAGCATTATTCGATCATGGCTCCAATCCTGGGTTTGGCGGACTGATGCGGATCCGATGGCAAGGACCATAGCCAAGGTCAAAGTCAGCCCAAAGAAAATCGCCGTCATGTGTGCCGTCGTGATCGGTGCCTCGGTCAGCGCGACGACGCGTTGCCGCAATATCTGCTTTGCGTTGGGACCGTTCACCAGGGCCACGTGAAGAACGCGCGGATTACTCAGGGCGACGGATTGCGCGCAATAGTCCAGCAGGCACGTGGTATAGTCTTTTGCGTTGATCCCTTTGCGCGAAACGACGGACTGGTCGCAGGCCAATTCACGAAGCCGGTCAAATTGATGCTTCAATACCAGATAGGCCGGATTCCAGAACAGTACCGGCCGCAGGAGTTCGAAGCCCAACTCCCATTCCACGTCTCTGGCACGGATATGCTGAAACTCATGAGCCAGCGCGAACCGAAGTTCGGCAGGGGTGTTCAGCAGATGGCTGGGCAAAACTACATGCCGACGACGCAAACCCCGCACCGCGAAAGGAACGGTTGTTCGGTCGGAGAGGCGAATATCAACACGCGATGAGCGCCGCCAAAGGAAGCTGGACCTGACGACTTTGCGGATAGACCAGGCATCGTGCATTACCCTGGCTGCCAACATTGCCGAGATCAACGCCAGCGCAATCAAAATGCAGGTCACAAAGGCATTGTCACCGGAGAGCATGTGATCGATCCAACGCTCGCGGCTATTCAACAGAGCTTCGAATTCTGCCGCTGGCATGGCGATGTCCCCGCGCAGGTAGGCGGCAACGGCGATATCGCCCAAAGCAACCGCAACTCCTGGCCAGATCAGATTGGCGATTGTTGCCACTGCCAGCGCAAGAACCGGACTAAGCACAACACAAAGACACAGCGTTTTGAGCGAGCGGAGTTGCTCCACAAAGCCGTATCGCATCGACGTCCGCGCGAACAGGGCACGGGCCGCAAGCCAGATCAGTGCTGACAATCCAAGCACGACATTGAATTCAAGAAATGCATCGAGAACCGGTTTAACCGCCGTCATTTTGCAGCCTCCTCTCTACCAGTGCCCGAATTTCCTCAAGATCGGCTTCACTCAGCCCTGCGTCATCGACAAGACGCGCGACCAGCGTTGCCGGGGTGTCATCGAACAGAGTCCGAGACAGGTTTTGCAGCGACCGCGCCTGATACCTGTCTTTTTCTAGCAGCGGCTTGTAGATCAGCGTCTTGCCGTCCTTGCGGCTTTCAACAAATCCCTTCTCGTCCAGAATGCGTAGAATTGTTGCGCCGGATGTGTAGGCCAGATTGCGTTCCGATGGCAGTCGATCCAGTACATCCCGCACCGATCCTTGCCCAAGCGCCCAGAGCTCATTCATGAACTCCAGTTCAACTTCGGTCATCAGATTTGTCGTTTTCTTCTTACGCATCGGGTATTGTGCCGCCATTCTTAGTATGCCTGTCAGACAAGCATCCTTTCGTCGTTTCGCAAAGCCTAAACTTTCCAGAACACAAAAACGCCCCAGCCGATGGACAGAAAAAGCGGTATCCAAACAGGCTGCCCCACCAATCCAAGCCAGGCCAGAAAGATATAGGCTGATCCCAGAAGCGTGATGAACAAGCGGTCGCCGAGCGTTGTGGTCAGGCCCAATACGCCCCTCCGTTCGATTCCGTCACGGTATTTGAAACCCTCGAGAATGCCGATCAGCGCAATCGCCGAGAAGATGCCGACAAACACCGCCAGCGTTGCCGGGGTCCATGCCATCCAGAAATCGGGCCACAGGGGGTCGGTCCACGAGAACCCTTTTTCTTCCTGTTGGCCAACATTGCCCCACCCGGCCTGTGCTTGTGCAAAGGCCGTCGAGGGCAGGAAGAGAAGCGCGAAAAGACGTTTACGCATATCGAACCTCATACACGTCCCATCGCGAAACCACGCGCGATGTAGTTGCGGACAAACCAGATGACGATTGCCCCGGGGATAATGGTCAGAGTGCCGGCAGCGGCAAGCAGGCCCAGTTCATATCCGGCGCTTGATGCGGTGCGGGTCATCACGGCGGCGATGGGTTTGGCCTCGACCGCAGTGAGCGTCTTGGCCAGCAGCATTTCGACCCATGAGAACATGAAGCAGAAGAAAGCCGCGACGCCGACGCCTGCTTTGATGTTGGGCAAGAAGATCGTCACGAAGAAGCGCGTGAAGGAATAGCCGTCGACATAAGCCGTTTCGTCCAGTTCCTTCGGGATGCCGCGCATGAAGCCTTCCAGAATCCACACCGCCAGCGGCACGTTGAACAGCGTATGCGCCAGCGCCACCGCCAGATGGGTATCGAACAGGCCGATGGACGAATAGAGCTGGAAGAAGGGCAAAGCAAAGACCGCCGCCGGGGCCATGCGGTTGGTCAGCAGCCAGAAGAACAACTGCTTGTCACCCAAGAACCGATAGCGCGAGAAGGCATAAGCGGCAGGCAGGGCCACGCTGACCGAAAGGACCGTGTTCAGCGTCACATAGGTGATCGAGTTGATATACCCCCAGTACCACGTCGGGTCGGTGAAGATGGTGATGTAGTTCTCAAGCGTGAAGGTCTGGGGGAACAGGGAAAAGCCCGACAGGATCTCGTTCGTGGTCTTGAAGGACATTGCCACCAGCCAATAGATCGGCAGCATCAGGAACGCGATATAGAGGATCGGGATAAGGGACCGCTTTTTCATTCTGCGTCGTCCTTTGTCATCAGTGTGTAGAAGAGCCATGAAACCAGCAGCGTGATGGCGAAATAGATCAGGCTCATCGCGGCCGCAGGGCCAAGGTCGAACTGCCCCAGCGCGATCTTCACAAGGTCGATCGACAGCAGAGTGGTCGAGTTGCCGGGGCCGCCACCGGTCAGAACGAAGGGCTCGGTATAGATGTTAAAACTGTCCATGAAGCGCAGCAGAACGGCGATGGTCAGGACGGTTTTCATCTTCGGCAACTGGATATAGCGGAACACCGACCATGGGCTGGCGCCATCGATCTTGGCCGCCTGATAGTAGGCGTCAGGGATCGACACGAGGCCCGCATAGCACAGCAGCACAACCAGTGACGTCCAGTGCCAGACATCCATGACGATGACCGTGATCCAGGCCGACAACGGCTGTTGCGTCATGTCATAGTTGATGCCCAGAACGTCATTCAGGAAATAGCCCAGCAGGCCAATTTTTGGCAGGGTAAAGATGTTCCACATCGACCCGACCACGTTCCACGGGATCAGCATCGGCAGCGCCATCAGCACCAGACAGACCGGCACCCAGAAGCCTTTGCGCGGCATGGAAAGGGCCACGATGATGCCCAAGGGCACCTCGATCAGCAAGATCAGGAAAGTGAACAGGAACTGCCGTCCCAGCGCGGCCTGAAACCGGTCCGACCGCAGAATCTGTTCGAACCAGCCCAGCCCCTCCCAGAAGAACTGGTTATTGCCGAAGGTTTCCTGAACCGAGTAGTTGACCACCGTCATCATCGGCACCAGCGCGTTGAACGCGACCAGCGCCAGAACCGGCAGGACAAAGAACCATGCCTTTTGGTTTTCCGTTCTCATTGCGCCCGCTCCTCAGTTGCGATCCAGCCGTCACGGTAGACGCGCGATTGTTCGGGTTTGAATTGTAGAAAGACCTGTGAACCGGGTTCGGGTACTTCGTGTTCGGTCACTGCTTTGAGGGGCGTATTGCCGACCATGGCGCTGACCACATAGTGGCGACCGATATCCGATACTTTGGTCACATGGGCCGGAATACCCGTATCGCCAAAGCCGACATATTCGGGGCGGATACCCAGATCAGTGCGGCCCCCGTCGCCATGGGTCGGGCCCTCCAGCATGACCTCGTGCCCTTCGAATATGGCACGGTCGCCTTTGGCGTCGCAGGGCAGGACATTCATGCCGGGCGATCCGATGAAATGGCCAACAAAAGTGTGCTGAGGGCGCTCGAACAGTTCCACCGGCGTACCGATCTGCACCACTTCGCCTTCCTGCATCACCACGACCTCATCGGCAAAGGTCAGCGCCTCGGTCTGGTCGTGGGTGACGTAGATCATCGTGGCTTTGACACGTTGATGCAGCTCTTTCAGCTTCGAACGCAGCTTCCACTTCAGGTGCGGGTCGATCACGGTCAGCGGCTCATCGAACATCACCGCGTTCACATCGTCGCGGACCAGACCGCGCCCCATCGAGATCTTCTGCTTGTTGTCCGGGCTGAGGCCGCTGGCGCGGGTGTTCAGCATGTCCGTGACGTCCAACATCTCGGCAATCTCATCGACACGGCGCTTGATCGTTGCGGGGTCGACGCCCCGGTTTTTCAGGGGAAACGCCAGATTTTCGCCAACGGTCATCGTGTCATAGATCACCGGGAACTGGAACACCTGCGCGATGTTGCGCTGATCAGGCGGCAGCGCGGTTACGTCCCGGTCATCAAATAGGATCCGACCTTCCGAGGGGGTAAGAAGGCCGGATATGATGTTCAGCAGCGTGGACTTGCCGCAGCCTGACGGCCCGAGCAGGGCATATGCCCCGCCGTCACGCCAGGTCACATCAATTTCTTTCAGCGCATAATCCTCTGGGCCTTTCGGCGCGGGCATGTAGCTGTGTCGCAGGTTGGAAAGCTTGATCTGTGCCATGTCAGGCCACCCTTTGGCCGTCTTGGCCGAAATACCGGCAATGGGCCGGGTTCATATAGAAGCTGTGATCCTCGCCCACCTGATAGGGATGGACTCCAGCGGCCAGAGATACCCAGTCATCCGATCCGTGCCGGAAATGCGCGCTGGAATCCGAGCCGGACAGCTCGGTCACGACCACGCGGCCCGTCAGTTCCACATCCGCATCCGAAGTGCGGAACGGCGTCACCCGGTGCGGGCGCACGGCGACCATGTATTCTCCATCCGCGATATCTGCGACCGACCAGCCGCCTCCACCCTCCAATTGTGCCTGAGCGTTAGAAACAGTGATACGGGCCACATTGATCGGCGGATCCGAGAACACGCGCGCGGCGGCGATGTTTTCGGGGTTGCGGTAAATGTCTGCAGTCGGGCCAAATTGAGTTACACGCCCGTTCTCCATCAGCGCAGTATAGCCCCCAAGCAGCAGCGCCTCTTCGGGCTCCGAGGTGGCATAGACCACCACGGCGCCGCGACCCGCGAACAGGTCGGGCAATTGCTCGCGCAGCTCTTCGCGCAGCTTGTAGTCGAGGTTCGCCAGCGGTTCGTCCAGAAACACCGCGCGGCTTTCCTTGGCAATGGCACGCGCCAGCGCGGTGCGTTGTTGTTGGCCGCCCGACAGCTCGTGCGGACGGCGGTGCAACATCGGGCGCAGTTGCAGCAGGTCGGCGGCCTCTTCCACGCGGCCTTCGATCTCGCTTTGGGCCATGCCAGCCACGCGCAGCGGCGAGGCAATGTTGTCGAATACGGTCATATGGGGGTAGTTCACGAAGAACTGGTGCACCAGGCTGATCTGCCGTTTTTGCGTGTTCAGCCGTGTGACGTCCTGACCATCCATCAGAACCCTACCCGAGGCGATCGGGTCCAGCCCGGCCATCATCTTGATCAGAGAGGTCTTGCCCGAACCCGTCGCGCCCAAAAGCACGTTGAAATGGCCCGTTTGCAGCGTCAGGTTGGTGGGTTTGATATGGATGACGTTGCCGACCCGTTTGGTCGCGTCTTTGAGTTCGATCATGTCCGTGGGTTCCGGTCCTTCAGTGCGCGGCACTGGTCTTGGGGTGGGGATGCCTGATGCGGCATCCCCGGTTTCAAAACGCTTACTGAGACTGCCAGCGCTGAACCAGCTCGTCATAGTTGACGGTCTGGCCTTGCGGCTTTTCGTTCTCGAGCTTGGCTTTCGGCGAACCCTCTTTCTCCAGCCAGAAGGACGCGTCCTGCGGCTCGTTCAGGCGGGGACCACAGCCACCGTAGATACCGGCGCTTTCATCCGCAGCCTGCATACGGGCCATGGTGATGTCCATCTCTTCGGCCAGACGGTCCATCGCCTCTTGCGGAGTAAACGCGCCCGAGTTCACGTCACCGATCTGCTGCCACCAGATCTGGGCCAGCTTCGGATAGTCCGGCACGTTGATGCCGGTCGGCGACCATGCCACACGGTCAGGCGAGCGGTAGAACTCGACCAGACCACCCAGCTTGGGTGCGCGTTCGGTGAACGACTCGTGGTTGACCGAGCTGTCACGGGTGAAGGTCAGACCCACATGGGATTTCTTCACGTCGACAGTTTTGGACGTCACGAACTGGGCATAGAGCCACGCCGCCTGTGCACGATCCGCTGGGGTCGACTTCAGGAAAGTCCAGGACCCCACGTCCTGATAACCAACCTTCTGGCCTTCTTCCCAATAGGGGCCGTGCGGGCTGGGCGCCATCCGCCACAGCGGCGTGCCCTCGTCGTCCACTGTGTTGTTGCCTTCGGACTTCGGCTTCACCATGTCGGCGGTAAAGGCGGTGTACCAGAAGATCTGCTGAGCCACGTTGCCCTGGCTAAGCGCGGGCAGCGACTGGTAGAAGTCATAAGACGCCGCACCCGGAGGCGCGTAGTTGCGCAGCCACTCATCCCATTTACGGATCGCATAAACCGCAGCTGGACCGTTCGCAGCACCACCGCGCGAGACGGACGCCCCAACAGGGTTACAGGTGCCCGCTTCCATACGGATGCCCCATTCGTCGACGGGCACACCGTTCGGCTCACCCTTGTCGCCCGCACCGGCCATCGACAGCCAGGCGTCGGTCATGCGCCAGCCCAGGTCAGGTGCGCGCTTGCCGTAGTCCATGTGGCCATAGATCGCCACACCGTCGACTTCTTTCACGTCATTGGTGAAGAATTCAGCGATGTCCTCGTAGGCCGACCAGTTGACCGGAACGCCCAGATCATAGCCGTATTTTTCCTTGAACGCGGCCTTGTTGGCCTCGTCATCAAACCAGTCCTTGCGGAACCAGTAGAGGTTGGCGAACTGCTGATCGGGCAGCTGATACAGCTTGCCGTCGGGACCGGTGGTGAACTGAATGCCCATGAAGTCATCCAGATCCAGCGTGGGCGAGGTTGTCGCTGCCCAGTCGCCCGCCATCATATCGGTCAGCGGATAGGCCAGTTGCAGTCGCGAATGCGTGCCGATCAGGTCGCTGTCGTTGACATAGCCGTCATACAGGTTCCGGCCCGTCTGCATTTGCGTCTGAACAGCCTGTACCACTTCACCTTCACCAAGGATCTGGTGATTGACCTTGATGCCGGTGATTTCCTCGAACGCCTTGGTCAGAACCTCGGATTCGTACGAGTGGGTCGGGATGCCTTCGGACAGGACGTTGATTTCCATGCCAGCATAAGGCTGTGCAGCTTCGATGAACCACTGCATTTCCGACATCTGTTCGTCTTTCGACAGGGTCGATGGCTGGAATTCGTCGTCGATCCAACGTTGTGCTGCGGCTTCGTCGGCCCAAACGGGACCGTGCCCCGCAATGACGGCAGCAGCCGCCACTGCGGAAAGTAGATGTCTCCGCATCTCTTTCCTCCCAAAAAATTATGGTTCTCCGGTTGAAACCGGATGGCAGGCAGCATCAGCGATTTTCTGCGTGGCTGTCAAACTAAATTTTTAGTAATACGGAAATTATTAATGTAACATATTGATATAAAAACGTTAAGATGATCTGTGGTGTGGGCTGCATGTTTCATAACAAAATCTCATCCCCGATACTTGTAGCGCATTGTGAGTTTGAACAGTGCTTGTCCACCAATTGCAGCCGCATACGATCTTCGAAACCGGTAAGTTAAACTCTGCTTCTGTTCAAAATACTGATGCTCATTCTCCGGGAGGCCGAAGTCCAAACGGGCTGATTATTCATGTCCGCACTGAGAATCTGTTTCTCGATGTGCAGAGATTCGTACAGCGGACGGTTTGTGCGGCTCCGGGGCTACATAAATCAATGCGCTCCTACTTTCAGGCAGGGCAATATCACGGCGGATTTGCTCCGATGTGGACTTCAATCTGCTTGTTGGTGGTGTCGTGCCGTGCAGCATTCACACTAAGCCTGAGCAGAACGGCACTTGTACCAAATTCCAGTCGCTACTTGCAATGCTGTGCTCTTCCACTGAATTCATATAGACCAGTCTTTCGCTACGTCTGTCGGGCTGCACTCCCCCAAAAAACCTGCTTCCCACAACGTTTGGTAATCCAACCGATTGACATGCCCACGCAGTTGGTATGCTATCCCCAACCATAACGTTCACAGAAATTTGCGACATCGTATCGCGGATTCAATGCAGTTAACCGACTGCAAAAAAGGGAGAAAATAATGAACAAATCATTGCTCGCGCTGGCGTTGCTGATGTCGTCAACAACGCTAGCACAGGCCGAGACTCTGCGCTGGGCCCGTGCCGGTGACGCGCTGACGCTCGACCCACACTCGCAAAACGAAGGGCCCACGCATACCGTGCGCCATCAGATGTATGAGCCGTTGATTATTCGTGACACGACCGGTGCATTCGAAGCTGCGCTCGCCACCGATTGGGCACCCAGCGCCGATGACCCGAATGTCTGGGTGTTCAACCTTCGCCAGGGTGTGAAGTTCCACGATGGCGCGGATTTCACCGCCGAAGACGTGGTGTTCAGCATCAATCGCGCCAAGCAGCCGAACTCGGACATGAAAGAGCTGATCAATTCGATCGTCGAGGTGCGCGCGGTCGATGACCACACGGTCGAGATTGTGACCGACGGCCCAAACCCGATCCTTCCGGCGAACCTGACGGACCTGTTCATCATGGACAAGGGCTGGACCGAGGCAAACAACACAGTCGACGTTCAGGACTTTGAAGGTGGCGAGATCACTTTTGCGACCACCAATGTGAATGGCACAGGTGCCTACAAACTGGTCAGCCGCGAGCCTGATGTAAAAACGGTTATGGAGCGGAATGAGGACTATTGGGGTCGCGATCAGTTCCCCATGGCGATCAGCGAAATCATCTATACCCCCATCCAGAACAACGCGACGCGCGTTGCGGCGATGTTGTCGGGTGAAGTGAACTTTCTTCAGGACATGCCGGTACAGGATCTTGAGCGGGTCAATGCCGCGGACGGGCTGGTTGTCAAACAGGCGCCTCAGAACCGGGTAATCTTCTTCGGGATGAACCAGGGCGGGGATGATATCGAAGCCGACAATGTGGATGGCAAGAATCCTCTGGCCGATGTGCGTGTGCGTCAGGCCATGTCCAAGGCGATCAACCGCGATGCGATTCAGCAGGTGGTCATGCGCGGTCAATCACAGCCTGCCGGGATGATCGCACCACCCTTTGTGAACGGCTGGACGGCTGAGATGGACGGTGAAAGCAGCACGGATGTTGAAGGCGCAAAGGCGCTGCTGGCCGAAGCGGGCTATCCTGACGGTTTCTCGATACGGTTGGACTGCCCCAATGACCGCTACATCAACGACGAAGGCATCTGTCAGGCCGCCGTCGGGATGCTGGGTCAGATTGGCATTACCGTAAACCTGGACGCCAAACCCAAAGCGCAGCATTTCCCGCTGATCACGGATGGCAAGACCGATTTCTACATGCTGGGCTGGGGTGTTCCGACATACGACTCGGAGTACATCTTCAACTTCCTTGTCCATGGCCGTGAAAGCGACATCGGCACCTGGAATGGCACTGGCTTCGACAATGACGATCTGGACGCCAAGATCAAATCGCTGGCCTCGAACACCGATCTGGATGCCCGCAATCAGGACATCGCCGAGATCTGGCGTGTGGTGCAGGACGAACAGTTGTACATCCCGATCCACCACCAGGTGCTGAACTGGGGTATGGCTGAAAACCTGGCCATCGAGGTTGATCCCGAAGATCAGCCCATGGTGAAGCACTTCGGTCTGAACTAAGCTGAGTGGCCGGGCCCCGGAATACGGGGCCTGCCACCAAAAAAGTGGGAGCTATCATGAAACGTCTGACCACTGCCGCGCTGTTGGGCGCGCTTGCCTTACCTGTCGCAGCCGAAGAGTTCACGTTTGCCGTCACAACCGACCCGCAAACGATGGACCCTCATGCGGTTAACTCAGCCCCTGTTCTGGGTTTTCTGAACAACGTCTACGAAGGGCTTGTTCGTCGCGGCAAGGATATGACCATCGAACCCGCTCTGGCCACCAGTTGGGAAACCATCGATGGCGGCGCGGGCTGGAGATTCAAGCTGCGCGAAGGGGTGACATTTCATGACGGGTCCGAATTCAACGCTGATGACGTTATCTTTTCGTATCAGCGCGCCTCGGATGAAAGTTCGGATACCCGCAGCTGGTTCGCTCCGGTCAGCGAGGTGGTGAAGGTTGACGACTTTACCGTCGATGTGATGACCACTGCGCCGAACCCGATCTTTCCGGACAGCATCGCCAACTGGATGATCATGGACAGCGGTTGGGCCGAGGCAAACGACGCCGCTCTGCCCGACAAAGAGGCCGGCAACTATGCGACCCTGAACGCCAACGGCACAGGCGCGTTCCGCGTCTCCGCGCGCGAACCGGGCCTGCGCACGGTGCTGGAACCCTTTGATGCATGGTGGGGCGATGTCGAACACAACCTGACCCGCGCCGAACTGGTGCCGATCCAGAACCCGGCGACCGCTTTGGCGGCGCTGCTTTCAGGCGATGTGGATTTCATCAACCCGGTCCCCATTCAGGACGTCGCCCGCCTGCAGGGCAACCCGGATGTGAAGGTTATTCAGGGGATCGAAGCGCGTGTGATCATGTTGGGTTTCGATCAGCAGGAAGGCGCAAGCGAGGCCGGGCAGGGCAGTTCTGATCTGTTTCTTGATCCCCGTACCCGCGAGGCTGTGGCCAAGGCGGTCAACGTACCGGCCATTCTGCAAACCATCATGCGCGGCAATGCCGAAGTGGCGAGCCAGCTTGTCAGCCCCGCAATGCGCGGGTTCTCAGCCGTGAATGCAGACCCCTATGGCTATGACCCCGAGGGTGCGAAGGCGCTGCTGGCCGAGGCCGGGGCAGAGGGGGCCGAGGTCAGTTTCAAATGCTCCAACAATCGGTATCTGAACGACGAATCCGTGTGTCAGGCGATTACCGCCATGCTGACGCAGGCCGGGCTGAATGTGACGCTCGACGCGATGCCGGTGCAGAACTACTGGCCGGAACTGCGGGCCGACAATTTCGACATGTATCTGCTGGGCTGGTCGCCCGGCACCTTTGACGCCGAACATCCCGTGCGCTTTCTGGCCGCGACCCCGAACGAGGAAAAGAAGCTGGGCTCGTGGAACTTTGGTGGCTATTCCAACGCGCGTGTGGATGAACTGCTGCCGATGATCCAGTCCGAGATTGACGAGACCAAGCGTCAGGCGATGCTGGACGAGGTCGCCGGCCTTCTGCAGGACGAGGTGGCCTATGTGCCGCTTTATGTGCAGCCGTTGGTTTGGGGCGCGCGCAGCAATATCGAGCTGACTCAGCGGCCCGACAATTTCTTCCTTCTGCGGTGGGTTACGGTCAACTAAATGCTGTCATACATCATCAGGCGGGTGGCCCAGTCGGCGCTGGTTCTGTTCGTCGTGGGCCTTGTCGCCTTTTCCATGTTCCGCTTTGTCGGCGATCCCATCGACAACATGTTGGGGCAGGAGCGCACCATGGAAGACGTGGAACGCCTGCGCACCCAGTTGGGCCTGGATCAGCCATTTCCGGTGCAATATGTGAAATTCCTGCAAGAGGCGGTGCAGGGCAATTTCGGTGTCAGCTTCCGCCAGGGGCGCCCGGTCGCCGAGATTTTGGCCGAGCGCGCTCCGGCTACGCTGGAACTGGCGATGGTATCGGCGACATTCGCCATCATATTGGGCATCGCGCTGGGCGTCTTTACCGCGATCCGACGAGACGGGTTCGCGGCGAATTTCATCATGTCGGCCTCATTGATCGGGGTATCGCTTCCCACTTTTCTGATCGGCATTCTGCTGATTTACGTCTTTTCGGTCGAACTGGGCTGGCTGCCCAGCTTCGGACGGGGCGAGGTCGTTGATCTTGGCTGGTGGAACACCGGGTTCCTGACCGCGAGCGGTCTCAAGGCGCTGATCCTGCCGTCGATCACGCTGGGCCTGTATCAGATGACCCTGATCATGCGGCTGGTACGCTCTGAAATGCTCGAGGTGTTGCGGCAGGATTATATCCGCTTTGCCCGCGCCCGCGGCCTGAGCGACCGGACCATCAATTTCCGTCATGCGCTAAAGAACACGATGGTGCCTGTTATCACCATAATCGGTCTGCAACTGGGGGCCATCATTGCCTTCGCCATCATCACCGAAACGGTGTTTCAATGGCCCGGCCTTGGCCTTCTGTTCATCAACGCAATCCAGTTCGTGGATATCCCTGTCATGGCAGCCTACCTGATGATGATCTCGGTCATCTTCGTCACCATCAACCTAGCGGTCGACATTCTTTACGCGTTCATCGACCCGCGCCTGAGGGTCAGCGCATGAGCCGTCTGCAAACCATTCTGGATAGCGATCAGTTCTATGCCTTCCGCCGCTCACCCGTGGCCATGGTGTCGGCAACGGTGGCGTTGGTTCTCATCCTCGCCACCATCCTTGCCCCACTGATTGCGCCAACGAACCCGTTCGACCCGGCCAGCCTGAACCTGATGAACGGGTTCACCCCGCCGATGGCACCAAACGCCTTCACCGGCGAAAGCTTTTTGATGGGCACCGACGATCAGGGACGCGACGTGTTCTCGACCATTTTGTACGGAATGCGGATCTCGCTGTTTGTGGGCGTGTCTGCGGTTCTGTTTGCAATGGTGCTGGGCATCATTCTGGGCCTGCTGTCGGGGTATTTCGGTGGTTGGACCGAAACCATCATCATGCGCACGGCAGATGTGCAACTGACCTTCCCGTCGATCCTGCTGGCCATGCTGATCTTTGGTATCGCCAAGGGCGTGACCCCGGTGGAATATCGCGATCAGATGGCAATCTGGGTGCTGATCCTGGCCATTGGTCTGTCTGACTGGGTTCAGTTCGCCCGCGTCGTTCGGGGCGCAACGCTGGTAGAGAAGAACAAGGACTATGTCGCCGCCGCGCGCATCATCGGGCAAAGCCCGCTGACGATCATGCTGCGCCATATCCTGCCCAACGTGCTGTCGCCGGTATTGGTAATTGCCACCATCTCATTGGCGCTGGCGATCATCGCTGAGGCGACGCTCAGCTTTCTGGGCGTTGGGGCACCGCCCACGCAACCGTCGCTGGGCACGCTGATCCGTATCGGGCAGGGGTTCCTGTTCTCAGGCGAGTGGTGGATTCTGTTCTTCCCCGCCTGCACCCTGCTGGCACTGGCGCTGAGTGTAAACCTGCTGGGCGACTGGCTGCGCGATGTTCTGAACCCGAGGCTGAAATGACCAACCCCGTTCTTTCGATCCGCAACCTGACGGTGGAGATTCCCACGCGTCACGGCATTTTCAAGCCGGTGGAGCATGTGACCTATGACCTCCTCCCCGGTGAAATCCGTGGGGTCGTGGGGGAAAGCGGTGCTGGCAAATCCATGACCGGCAACGCGGTGATTGGCCTGCTGGACCCTCCGGCCCATGTCTCGGAAGGCGAAGTCTGGCTGAACGGCCGCCGAATTGACGTGCTTGATGCTGAAGACAAGCGCAGGATTCGGGGCAAAGAGATCGGGATGATCTTTCAGGACCCGCTGACTTCGCTGAACCCGCTGTTCACCGTGGGTGAGCAACTGGTCGAGACGATCCAGCTGCACCTTGGCCTGTCGGCGTCCGAGGCGAAGAAGCGCGCCATCGCCCTGCTGGACCGTGTGTCGATCCCCAACCCGGCAGAGCGATTCAATCAGTATCCCCATCAGTTTTCCGGCGGGATGCGTCAGCGGGTGGTGATAGCGCTGGCCTTGTGTACCGAACCCAGCGTACTGATTGCGGACGAACCTACCACGGCTTTGGACGTATCGGTGCAGGCGCAGGTACTGGATCTGATCAAGGAACTGGCCAAGGAACGGCAGGTCGGCGTGATCCTCGTGACGCACGATATGGGCGTCATTGCCGACACCACCGATACCGTGACCGTCATGTATTCCGGCCATGTGGTCGAAAGCGGCACCACCGATCAAATCCTCGGCGCGCCCACGCATGATTACACCAAATCCCTGATCGCCGCCGTGCCGCGCCCACACACACGGGTCGAACGCTTTCCGGTCGTCAGCTATGGCGAGCGGGAAAGAACCTTCAAGATCGACGATCTCGCGGCGCATTGGGACAAAACCGATCTTTCCAAATCCGGCAAGCTGCTTGAGGTCGAAAACATCACCAAGACCTTTCTGGAAAAAGGCGGTCTGCTGCCCTCGCAGCGACAGTATTTCACCGCCGTCGATCAGGTCAGCTTCGACATCCGCGATGGCGAGGTGTTTGGCCTTGTCGGCGAAAGCGGGTCGGGAAAATCCACCGTCGCGCGGATGATCGGCACGCTTTATCCGGTGGACGGTGGCCGCGTGATATTTGACGGGCAGGATGTGACGGCAATGGGCATGGATGACCTGCAAGCCTATCGCCGCCAGATTCAGATGATCTTTCAGGACCCGTTCTCCAGCCTCAACCCTCGTATGAGGGTCGGGGACCTTGTTGCTGAGCCGATCCATCATCACAAAATCCTGCCCAAGCCTGTCATCGAGCCGCGCGTGCGCGAGTTGCTGGACTGGGTCGGGTTGGCCAAGGATGCCTGGCGCAAATACCCGCACGAATTCTCGGGCGGGCAGCGACAACGGATCTGCATCGCCCGTGCGTTGGCCACGCAGCCCCGGTTCCTGATCTGTGATGAGCCGACAAGCGCGCTGGATGTCTCGATTCAGGCGCAGATTCTGAACATCCTGAAGGACCTGCAGGATCACCTGGGCCTGACAATGCTGTTCATCAGCCACGACCTGCCGGTGGTGCGGCAGATGTGCGATCGCGTGGGCGTCATGCGGCAGGGCAAGCTGGTCGAGGTTCAGAAAACGGACGCGTTGTTCGCAGACCCGCAGCATCCATACACCAGAGAGCTTCTGGATTTGATGCCAAGGCTCAAGCAATTGGCGTGATCGGATAGGCTCCGGTCCCGCCAGAAAGACTGCACCTGAGAGGGCAGTATCCAACGTTAGGGCCAGTATGCGTGCCTTCAGCAAAAGCACCCATTCTCCTGCCTTTTCGCTCCAGCGCATTAGCTAGGTGCGAGCGTGACTATTTTCAGCAGGCGCTTCTTTTTCTCCCCGAGGTAAGTTGGGCCGACTGAAAAACAGTCTTTGAGCATTGCTTTCACCTCGTTAAATGAACCGAACGGCATAGGTGGATTGAGCGAAAAAGATTTTAGGGTGCGGTACCAAATTGATATCGACGAACTAGGGTCAGGATTCATAACCAGTAGATGACGACGGCTGCGAGCGCGATGGCCGAGAGGAAGACCTTGGGACACCTGTCGTAGCGGGTTGCCACGCGTCTCCAGTCTTTGAGCCTGCCGAACATGATCTCAATGCGGTTGCGCCGTTTGTATCGGCGCTTGTCGTATTTCACGGTCTTCTTGCGCTGTTTTCGTCCAGGGATGCAGGCGCGTATCCCTTTGTCTTTCAACGCATCTCTGAACCAGTCGGCGTCGTAGCCTCGGTCTCCGAGCAGCCATTCGACCTTTGGCAAACCGCCCAGCAATGCCCGTGCGCCGATATAGTCACTGACCTGTCCGGCGGTGATGAAGAGGTCGAGCGGTCGTCCCTGGCTGTAGCAAATGGCGTGAAGCTTGGTGTTCATACCACCTTTGGTCCGGCCAATCAGGCGACCGCGCCCCCCTTTTTAGCGGCCATGCTGGTCGCTGTTCGATGTGCCTTCAGGTAGGTCGCGTCGATCATGACTGTCTTCTGTTCGCCGTGCTCGGCAGCTAGCCCCACCATCATCCGCGCGAATATGCCCTTTTCGCTCCAGCGCTTCCAACGGCTATAAAGCGTCTTGTGTGGGCCATAGGCTTCAGGAGCGTCGCGCCACCTTAACCCATTGCGGTTGATGAAAATTATCCCGCTCAGAATCCGCCTGTCGTCGACCCTTGGCTTACCGTGCGACTTTGGAAAGTAGGGTTTCAGACGCGCCATCTGTGCGTCGGTCAGCCAGAAAAGATTGCTCATGTCACCGCTCTGTTTTCGGAGCCGTGAATCACGCAGCGCTCGGGAAATCAATGCATCCTGACCCTAGACGAACCGACTTCGTTTCCGAAGTGACCTTTCAGGGCAACCTCGATCTGAACGCGTCAGATTTCATTCTCTGAACTATGAAACAAGCTTTTGATCCTGGGGATCTCAGAAATCACGATGCTGCACGGCCTATCGCGGACATAGGTACATGGCGTATAAATCTGCATACTTGGGGAAAGAACAACCTGCTGGCTGTTGCAGTTATACGTCGCCGCAATGCACTGCATTTAAATCCGTGGATCAAATGATTGACGCTTCGACCCATCTCATTCCCACGTCTTGGCGGGTACATTGTGCCAGAAGCTCTCTTGAATCAAATCGACCTTAGATGTTTCGTTGGCGCTGATATCAGGCAAAGGCGGTGGCCTCGTTTTTTAGCGGCGTGGCCCGTCCGGGGTAACCATCCAGTTTGAGAGCGTCTTGTCCATTTTTCGCATCCGGTGACGTAGCATGTCGCGTGTCATGCGCGCCAAAGTAGCTGCGTGTTCAGGATGTTCCGCCAGATTCTCTTGCTCTCCTCGTCCTGCGCTGTCGAACAACAAGGGCGGCAAGTCGGCTGCGAATTCGACCAGAGTGAATCGATTGTCGCGCAGAATGCTCAGGCAACTGTCCTCTAGTCCTGTTTCAAGATCCCGTTGCCAGCGGGTTGGGCTAAGAGGGTCGGCGAAATCCAGTTCCGAGAATGAATAGTGACGCCAATCTTTGGGTGGATTTGGGTTTTCGTCCTGTACAAAAGGCATCAGCGAATGCCCGTTCATGGAATCCGGGATGTCCTGACCGACCCAGTCGAGAATGGTCGGCACGATATCGATCGATTCCGTCGGCGCATCGACGCGCTTGCCGCGCGCGCCGCCGGGCATGCGCATTATCAGTGGCGTGTGATAGGCAGCGTCGTAAACCGACATTTTGCCCCAGCTATGCCGATCCCCCAGCATTTCGCCATGATCGGCGGTGATCACCAGCAATGTGTTGTCATATTGGCCTGACGCTTTCAGAAAAGACACAACGCGGCCGATGTGATGATCCACTTCGGTTGCCAGCCCCAGATAGATGGCGCGCAACGTCTGCACCACCTCGTCCGTCGGTTCGAGATCAGGGAAGCCTTCTACAAATCCGGCAACCGTGGTGTTGGCGCGCGCCGGGGCGAAAAACGGGTGCAAGGCGTCCTCGGCCACGGGTGTTGCAAGGCGCGATGGCAGCGGCAATTCGGCGGGGTCATACATCCGGTTATAGGGTGCCGGGGCGACCAGCGGTGGATGTGGGCGCAGATAGGTCAGATGGGCAAACCAGCCCCGGTCATCATCCGCGTAGGCGGGCATGGTGTCCAGAAACCGGTCTGTCAGAAAGGCCGTGTCGCTGTCTTCAGCCGCATACATAGCGGGATCGTTCAGCGCAGGCTGGCCGCCGTCGTATGCGACGGGTTTGAACACATCGAAATAGTCATCGAACTTATACCCGCGGTTCTTCAGATGCGACCGCCAGGGAAACGACATCTCCATCCGCATTTCGAGCATTTCCTGAAATCCGGCCATATGGAATTCGTAGGACTTGAGCGCGGGGTCGTTTGCATCAAAGATGCGTGGGTCTTGCGATGTGTCCGTATATCCAAACAGCATCGGTAAATACCCGGCCTTGCGCATTTCGCTGGCGATGGACGGCGTATCGTGTCGCAAGGGCGTGCCGTTTCGCACCGATCGGTGGTTCATCGCGTATTGCCCGGTCAGCAACGAGGCACGCGAAGGTCCGCACGGGTTGGTGACCGAAAAATGCCGGGTGAAAGAAACGCTGTCTTCCATCAGCGCGCGCATATGGGGCAGATCCACATGATCTGCCAGCGCCCCGAACAAGCAATCCGCTCGCATCTGGTCGGTGATGATAAACAGGACGTTGCGTTTGACTGTCATTTCCCGTTGCTCCTGATCGCCGGACCGTATCTCGGGTCCCGTGCGTGTATTCCTGCCCAAAATGCGCTGTGGATGGGTCCGCTTTGCCGCATGCTTGCGATATCCGTCGCCTAAAATCCACAAAAGAACGCAACAATCAACAAAAAGCGGAGCATTTACGTTGTGATGGTTGGTTTTTGTGGGTTATTGTTGACGTGTTGTGTGGAATTTATGAGGTAGATGCTTCAAACATGCTGCGCAACTTAGATGCTCAGAGTGACGATACAGTCGGAAAACCCGTGTGCAATGATGATCTGTTACACATCTGGTTTAGCTGTTTCAGAGCCGCGCCTCGACCTGTCGCCACGGGTACTGCGATGAAGGAAGAACTGAATGCCGACCCCACGTAACGCCGTTGAAACATCCAAAAAGACGGCAGACATCGCAGCCCATGCGGCAGAAATTGCACGTATCGCCGCTCAGGCTGCGCGCGGTTATTTCCGCGGACGGCTGGGGATAGAGTTCAAGTCCGATGAAAGCCCCGTCACGCAAGCGGATAAAGGCGTCGAGGCCGTTGTGCGCCAATATCTGGCCGAGAACTTCCCCAACGACGGTATCTTTGGCGAAGAACAGGGTTTCGACGGGCAGGATCGGCAGAATGTCTGGATCGTGGACCCCATTGACGGAACCCGCTCGTTCCTGTCGGGGCATCCGTTGTTTGGTTTCCTGTTGGGGTATCTGACCGACGGGGTGCCGCAGCTGGGTGTCATCGGTATGCCGGCTCTGAACGAAGTTCTGATCGGCATAAAGGGTCAGCGGGCTGCGTTGAACGGTGTGCCCGTCGCTGTCAGCGCGACACGTCAACTGAGCGATGCGGTTCTTTTCGTCAACGAGGGTGATAAGATTTATCGAGATCACCCGGCGCTGTTTGACCGGCTGATGAACGCTGGGCAAACCCGGAGGTTTGCTTATGACTGCTATCCCCATGCGTTGCTTGCGATGGGTCACGTGGATGCGGTGATCGACTATGATCTGCAGCCCTATGACTACTTGCCTGTAACAGCGGTTGTTGAAGCTGCTGGTGGGATCATGACCGACTGGCAGGGCAAGGCACTGGATCTGAACTCAGACGGGCGGGTGATATCAGCCGCGACGCCCGCGTTGCTCACCGAGCTTCTTGAACTTGTAAACGGATAAAGGGATGCGATGGCCCATTTCTGTGTCGCTAAGGGCAATGACCAGAGATGTGTCTGATCAAAGAAATGGCGCGGAGTGCGTTGGATGTTGATGTGGAGGTCAAAGTTTGACCGGATCAGTTGAAATCCTGAACGAAACGGGCAAAGGGCGCGTCGTTCTGCTCTGCGAACACGCAAGTAACCACATACCGTCCGAGTTTGATGGATTGGGATTGTCCGACTCGGATCGTGTCAGTCATGTCGCCTGGGACCCTGGCGCATTGGCGCTGACACAGGCGCTGTCTTCAGCGCTCGATGCACCGGTCGTGGTTTCGACTGTTTCGCGACTGGTTTATGACTGCAATCGCCCGCCCGAGGCGGCAAGCGCGATGCCCGACAGATCTGAATTGATCGAGGTCCCGGGAAATGTGGGCCTTGATCAACTGCAACGCGACGCGCGGACCCGGGCGGTCTATCTGCCGTTCTGTAGCGCCGTCGCGCAGGTTCTGGATGGGCGTGGACCGGACACGGTGGTGGTGACTGTTCATTCCTTCACGCCGGTCTATTATGGCCAGCCGCGCGCGGTGGAGCTTGGGTTGCTTCATGATGAGGACAGCCGGTTGGTCGATGCAATGCTGGATTACGCGGATCGAATTCCGCACCGTCGCACCGAACGCAACCAGCCCTACGGCCCGGCGGACGGTGTCACCCATTCACTTCGACTGCACGCGCTAAGCCGGGGATTGGCCAATGTGATGATCGAGGTGCGCAATGATCTGCTGAGCGACGAACAGCAGGTTGCCGCCATGGCACAAGACATTCTGGCGCTGCTTGAACCGGCGCTGAACGATATCACGATCAGGGAGGACGCATCGTGAGCGCGACACTTACATTCGAGCATCTTCAGGCGCAGGTTTCAGCTGGCGCGGTTGACACGGTTTTGGTTTGTTTTGTTGACATGCAGGGCCGTTTGATGGGGAAGCGGTTTCACGCGGGTCATTTTGTGGCGGGTGCGTGGGAGGAGACGCATTGTTGCAACTATCTTCTGGCGACGGATCTTGAGATGGGCACGCCGGATGGTTATGCGGCCACGAGTTGGGAGCGGGGCTATGGCGATTATGTGATGAAGCCGGACCTGAGCACTCTGCGCCCGGTGCCGTGGCTTGAGGGCACGGTGATGGTGATGTGCGATGTGCTGGATCACCACACGCATGAAGAGGTGCCGCACGCGCCGCGCTCGATCCTGAAGCGGCAGGTGAACCGGCTGAAAGCCATGGGTTATGAGGCGATGTGCGCCACCGAGCTGGAATTCTTCCTGTTCGAGAAAAGCTTTGATGCGATCCGCAAGGAGGGGTTTCGCGATCTGGAGCCGATTTCGGGGTATAATGAGGATTACCACATCCTGCAGACCACCAAGGAAGAGCATGTGATGCGCCCGATCCGCAACCATCTGTGGAATGCGGGCATCCCGGTGGAGAATACGAAGGGCGAGGCCGAGACCGGGCAGGAAGAGCTGAACATCAAATATGCGCCTGCGATGGAGACGGCCGAGTATCACTCGATCGCCAAGAACGCGGTGAAGGAGATCGCCTGGCAGCACGGCCATGCCGCGACGTTTTTGCCGAAATGGCATCATGAGAAGGTGGGCAGTTCGTCCCATGTGCATCAGTCGCTGTGGGCGGATGGCCAGCCGGCTTTTTATGATGCGGGTGATGAGTTGGGCATGTCGGCGCTGATGAAAAGCTATATGGCCGGGCTGTTGAAATACGCCGGTGATTATACGTACTTCATGGCGCCTTACATCAACAGCTACAAGCGGTTCATGAAGGGCACCTTTGCGCCAACGCGGATCATCTGGTCGGTGGACAACCGCACCGCCGGGTTCCGCCTGTGTGGGGATGGCACCAGGGCGGTGCGGGTCGAATGCCGCATACCCGGCTCGGACATGAACCCTTATCTGGCGATGGCCGGGATGCTGGCCGCCGGGATTGCGGGCATCGAAGAGGGGTTGGAGCTGCAAGCGCCCACCAAAGGCGACGTATATCAGGGTGAAAGTGGCATGATCCCGGGCAATTTGCGCGCGGCGCGGGATGCTCTGCATGGCTCGGCCATGTTGCGGGCGGCGATGGGGGATGAGGTGGTCGATCACTATGCGCGCGCGGCGGAGGTCGAGATCGAGGAATTCGAGCGGGTGGTGACCGATTGGGAAATTGCCCGCGGGTTTGAGCGGGCTTGAGGTGGAGGGGGCGAGGGGCTCTGCCCGCCGCCATCGGCGCTCGAACCAACGGCGGCCCCCGGGATATTTATGGCCAGATGAAGCAGGGATCCTGCTTTCTTTCGAAATGGAGTGACTATGGGGCAGATGTTGCAATGTGTCTCGCCGATTGATGGATCGGTTTTTGCGGAACGTGAGGTGCTGTCGCGAGAGGCAGCGTTTGAGGTTGCGGGTCGGGCGCGGGCCGCACAGGCGGGCTGGGCGGCGCGGCCGTTGCAGGAGCGTATCGATCTGGTGATGGCGGGTGTCGCGGCAGTTGGCGCGATGAATGATGAGATCGTGCCGGAACTGGCGCATATGATGGGGCGTCCCGTACGCTATGGCGGTGAGTTTGGCGGCTTCAACGAGCGTGCCGGCCATATGGCGCAGATTGCCGAGACGGCGCTGGCCGATATTGCCGTGGGTGAGGATGAGACGTTCAAACGCTATATCAAGCGCATTCCGCATGGGGTGGTGTTTGTGGTGGCGCCCTGGAACTATCCTTACATGACGGCGATCAACACGGTTGCCCCGGCGCTGATCGCGGGCAATACGGTGGTCCTGAAACATGCCACGCAGACCCTGCTGGTGGGCGAGCGGATGGCGCGGGCCTTCCATGCGGCGGGTGTGCCCGAGGATGTGTTCCAGAACGTGTTCCTGAGCCATGACGTGACCAATGATCTGATCGCGGGCAAGGCGTTTGATTTTGTGAACTTCACCGGCTCGGTCGGTGGCGGTCAGGCGATGGAACGCGCGGCGGCAGGCACCTTCACCGGCGTTGGCACCGAGCTGGGCGGCAAGGATCCGGGCTATGTCATGGAGGACGCCGATCTGGGTGCCGCCGTTGAGACGCTGATCGACGGGGCGATGTTCAACGCGGGCCAGTGCTGCTGTGGGATCGAACGGATTTATGTGCATGAGAGCCTCTATGACGATTTTGCCGCCAAGGCGGTGGAGATCGTGAAGGGCTATAAGCTGGGCAATCCGCTGGACACTGAGACGACGCTGGGTCCGATGGCCAATGTGCGCTTTGCCAATGAGGTGCGGGCGCAGATTGCCGAGGCCGTGGCGGCGGGCGCGGTGGCGCATATCGACACCTTCGCCGAAGACGATGGCGGCGCATACCTGACGCCGCAGATCCTGACCAATGTCACCCACGACATGCGGGTGATGCGGGATGAAAGCTTTGGGCCGGTTGTGGGCATCATGAAAGTGTCGTCCGACGACGAGGCCATCGCGTTGATGAATGACAGCGAATTTGGCCTGACCGCCAGCCTGTGGACAAGCGATGTGGAGCGCGCCGCGCGCGTCGGCGACCGGATCGAAACCGGGACGGTCTTCATGAACCGGGCCGATTATCTGGACCCGGGCCTGTGCTGGACCGGCTGCAAGAATACCGGGCGGGGCGGGGGATTGTCCGTCATCGGCTATCACAACCTGACCCGTCCCAAATCCTACCATCTGAAGAAGGTGACCTCATGAGCCTTGTTGGAAACTGGTCTTATCCGACCGCAATCAAGTTCGGCGCTGGCCGGATCAAAGAACTGCCCGAGGCCTGTGCCGCCGCTGGGATGAAGCGCCCTCTGCTGGTCACCGACAAGGGGCTGGCGGATCTGCCGATCACCATTGCGACGCTGGATATCATGGAGGCCGCCGGTCTGGGCCGGGGTCTGTTCAGCGATGTTGATCCGAACCCGAATGAGAAGAACCTCGACGCCGGGGTCGCGGCCTATAACGCAGGTGGCCATGACGGGGTGATTGCCTTCGGTGGCGGCTCGGGGCTGGATCTGGGCAAGATGGTGGCCTTCATGGCCGGTCAGACGCGCCCGGTCTGGGATTTTGAGGATATCGGCGATTGGTGGACCCGTGCCGATGCCGATGTGATCGCGCCGATCATCGCGGTGCCAACCACTGCCGGGACCGGATCGGAAGTGGGCCGCGCCAGCGTCATCACCAATTCCGAGACCCATGCCAAGAAGATCATCTTCCACCCCAAGGTGCTGCCGACCGTGGTGATCTGCGACCCGGAAATGACGGTGGGGATGCCAAAGTTCATCACCGCAGGTACAGGCCTTGATGCCTTTGCACACTGTGTCGAGGCGTTCAGCAGCCCGCATTACCACCCGATGTCTCAGGGCATCGCGCTGGAAGGGATGCGGCTGGTCAAGGAGTATCTGCCGCGCGCCTATGCCGACGGCACCGATATCGAGGCCCGCGCCCAGATGATGAGCGCGGCGGCGATGGGCGCCACCGCCTTCCAGAAGGGCCTGGGCGCGATCCACGCCATGAGCCATCCGATCGGTGCGGTGTTCGACACCCATCACGGCACCACCAACGCGGTCTGCATGCCCGCGGTGCTGGAGTTCAACGCCCCCGCCATCGCGGACCGGTTCCAGCAGGCGGCGGCCTATCTGGGTATCGAAGGCGGCTTTGACGGCTTCCGCGCCTTTGTGCGGAACCTCAACGACAGCCTGGGCATTCCGCGCAAACTCTCCGAGCTGGGCGTCACCGAAGCACGGGTCCCCGAACTGGTCAAAGGCGCAATCATCGACCCCTCATGCGGCGGTAACCCGATCACGCTGACCGAAGACAACCTCACCGCGCTGTTCAAAGCGGCATTTTGAGCGTGAGCATTGGCATCGTTCTCATAATTCTGACCGCAGCTCTGCTGCATGCGATCTGGAATACTGTCGTCAAAACGGCCACTGACCGGACAGTCGCTCTGGGGTTGGTAGCGCTGGGGCATGTGATTCCGGGGGCGCTGATGGTAGCGGTTTTGCCGCTGCCTGATATCGAGAGCCTGCCGTATCTGGCAGGCTCGACGGTTGTGCATTTCGGCTATTTCTACATGCTTAACCAAGCGTATCGGCACGGTGATCTGAGCGTGGTCTATCCGATTGCGCGCGGTGTTGTGCCAGCACTTGTTGCGCTTTGGGCGGTGATCTTTGCGGGCGAGCATCTGCCGATGCAGGCCTGGATGGGGATTGCCGTGATTGCCACGGGCATTCAGGTGTCAAGTTGGTCGGTCCTGAGGCAGGGCGTTGGCAGGGCATCGCTTGTTTTTGCTTTGGGGACGGGTTTCTGCATCTCGATCTATTCGCTTGTTGATGGACTGGGTGTACGGGTGTCGGGGAACATCCTGAGCTATTGGGCATGGCATTCGGTGCTCCACATCTTTCTTGTCGGATTTGTAGCAATACGCCGGGGCACCTTGTTGCTGGATTTGCCATTGCGAACCTGGGTGATAGGGCTGGTGGGCGGAATGGTGTCGATGACGGCATATGGTCTGGTGCTTTACGCCAAGAATTTCGCACCGCTGGGCGTTGTTTCGGCTTTGCGCGAAACCTCTGTGATCTTCGCAGCCCTGATTGGGTTCCTGTTGTTGGGGGAAGGCAATCCCATTCGCCGGCTTCTGGCTGCGGTGATGATGGCGGCAGGGGTGACGATGATCGCTCTGTCGTCATGATCACGGGTCGGAGTTGCGGATGATTCTTGCACATAGCCCGGACTTCACCCGCCGCACCTCAAGCAGAGCAGATATTTTGTATAAATCTGACCAAAAGCGGCAAAAAACCAAATTTATCGCAAAATATTTACATTTATTGTGGATTTTTGCGCGGAATTGTGACCGAGTTTGAACATGGATGATGACAGCGTAACCATCCCGCATCGTGGGCGAGAGCTTCTGGATGTATTGGCGCGGCTGGGTGGATCAGCACGCAATACTCAGATTGCGCAAATCATGGACGTCTCGGAGGAAACTGTTCGACGTCTGGTCAAGGCTCTGGCACGGGCAAACAAAGTCGAGCGTGTGCACGGCGGTACTTATCTGTCACGCGCGCAAGACACGCCCATGTTCTCAGGTGCGCTGGAACACAACGCTGATGAGAAAACCAATATCGCCAAGCGGGTCTGCGGGTTGCTTGAAGATGAAATGGTGCTGTTCATCACCGTCGGATCGACGATGACGCATGTGGCAGAGCAACTGCGCGAATTGCGCGGGTTGACGGTTGTCAGCAATTCCTTGTCGGTGGTTGCCTCTTTGGCTGACCACAATGGAACACGGGCTGTGCTGGCAGGCGGCGAAGTAATCCGGTCTGAGCGCGGCAGTTTTGGTCGCCCAGCCGAGGAGCTGGCGCGTCAGTACAGCTATGATGCGGTTATCTGTGGCGCGGATGCATTGTCGCTGGTGGGCGGTGTACTGGCGTCCAACCCGCTTGAGGCGGAACTGACCCGCGCGCTGCACGGACACACCCATCGCATGATCGTTGCAGCGGATCACACCAAATTTGGCGCGAAGGCAGCCAACGTATCCTGCCCATTCGACAAGGTCACTGATCTGGTGACCGATATTGTCCCACCGGACGCGTTTACGCCGGTTCTCAAGGATGCCGGAGTGAACGTGCATGTCGCGGATAAAAACTAAAGACCACGGTCACAAGGCCGACACAGAAACGGCAGCTGACCCGCTACGCAAAACAAAGTGAACGAAACTTAGGGAGAGAACATGAAAAAGTTTCTTATGTCAGGTGTGGCCTTTGCCACAATTGGAAGCGCGGCCTGGGCGAATTGCCCAGCGGCAACCGTTGCGGACATGCAAGGGGTATCTGCCGGTGCATATCCTCAGCAATTTGATCTGTCCGAGTTTCAGTCGGCTGCAAACTGTACGCTCAGCTTTGCCGAAAACCCGGCCATTAGTGATCTGAACGGCATGATCCGCGGCAACGGTGATCTGCCTGCGGTGGCGGATCGCCTGCCGGCGGATCCTCTGGTGATCGTGCCCTATGACTCGGTCGGTCAGTATGGCGGTGTGCTGGACGCGCTGTCCAACGCGACCGAAAGCGGGACGTCGGACTTTCTGTCTGTGCGCCACGTAAACCTGTTCCGGTACTCGGACGACCTTCAGACCCTGGTGCCCAATGTGGCCAAATCCTGGGAATGGAATGATGATTTCACCGAGCTGACCGTGAGCCTTCGAGAAGGTCACAAATGGTCGGATGGGGCGCCCTTCACCTCAGCGGATGTTGTGTTCTGGTACGACAACCTGATGATGGACACCAATGTCATCGCCGAGGCGAAAGATTATGCGCTGGCGGGCGGCGAGCCCATGAAGGTTGAGGCGCTGGACGACACCACCGTCCGTTTCACGCTTGCTGCGCCCAAACCGGGTCTGACCGAGACATTCTCGTTCACCTATGTGCAGCCTTACCAGCCCAGGCATTTCTTCGAAAAGTTCCACCCCGCGCTTGACGAGAACGCCGATGCCAACGCGCAGGCGCTTGGCTATGAAAACGGGTATGAGCTGATCAAGGCTTATTATGGCAACTCGGACTGGATGGACACGCCGTCACCAATGCTGACAGCCGGTGACAAGCTGGCAGGTCTTCCGACCGATACCATGCCGACGCTGGAAAGCCATATTCTGGTAAAGGAAAGCACCGAGGGTCGCCACTATGTGGCCAACCCCTATTTCTTCCAGGTCGATACGCAGGGTAACCAACTGCCCTACATCTCTGAGATGGACGAAACCTATGTTCCGGATGAGGAAGTCCGCACGCTCAAACTGCTGAATGGCGAAGTCGACTACAAGTCGCAGGGTGTGAACCTGACATCCGCTCCGGTTCTTCTCGAAGGTCAGGAGAACGGCAACTATACGGTCGAGGTGAAACCTTCGATCGGTTATCCTGTTCTGACATTCAACGTGACCGCTGAAGACGAAGCGAAACGGGCGATCTTTAATGACATCCGGTTTAGAACCGCGATGTCCGTGGCGATGGATCGCAACCAACTGAACGAAGTGACAGCCTTTGGTCTGGGTACGCCGACACAGTATATCGGCTTCTCGCCGCGCCCGGATTTCGTCGATGAAAAATGGGCCAACCACGAGATCGAATTCGATACTGACCGCGCCAATGCGTTGCTGGACGAAATCGGTTTGGTCGACAAGGATGGGGACGGTTTCCGCGATCTGCCGAACGGTGATCCGTTTGTTCTGGACTGGCAGTTCTCGACCCAGCCTGCTTCGGCGCAACTGGTGGAGCTGATTGCGCAGAACTGGAAAGACGTTGGCGTCAACACCGCGATCAAAGAGGTTACCTCGGACGAGTTCCGCGCTGCGCAAACGGCGAACTCGCTTGATCTGGGCCTGTGGCTGAAAAGTCAGCCCGTCGGTTCGATCCTTGGCGATAGCGAAATCTGGGTGCCTCCGTTCGATGGGTATTTCGACGTCCGCACAGGTATGCTGTGGGCCGAATACATCTCTTCGAATGGCGAAAATGGTGTTGAACCGCCTGCGTGGGTTGCCGAGTTGAAGACTGCTCTGGATACCTATCAGTCCAGCGCGCCGGGTTCGGATGCTTCGGTGGCAGCTGCGCAGAAGATGGTCGAGATCATGACCGGCGAGCTGCTGTTCCTGGGTACCGTCAACGCGCCCGCGCCGATCTATCACTCGAATAACCTGCAGAACTTCACCGAGTTCAAAACGCAGTCTTACGAGTTCTATCGGACCTATCCGTACCGTCCCGCGCAATGGTGGTTGAGCGAGTAAGGTTTAGAAATAAGAAGGTGGGCGCTCGCGCCCGCCTTCGCGCATCCCGCGGGGACAGATATGTTGCAATTCTGCAGATTTGCCGCCACCCGGGCGGTTATGGCGCTGGTCACTCTGGTCATCGTATCACTGATCGTTTTTTCGCTGATGGAGCTGGTGCCCGGCGACTGTGCCGAGCGCTATTTGGCGTATAAGAACACTCAAGGCTCCGCGATCACCGTCGCAGATGTTGCAGCCGAACGTGCCCGGCTGGGGTTGGACCAACCGTTCCTGACCCGATGGGCCACGTGGCTGTCGGGGGCGTTTCGCGGCGATTTCGGCGAAAGCTGCATTCTACGAGTGAATATCGCGCAATTGCTGGGCGACAAATTCTGGCTGTCGCTGTGGATCTGCCTTGGTGCTTTGACGCTGGCTTATGCCATTGCCATCCCTGTGGGCATCATTTCCGCCGCCTCGCGCAGCGCGGCACTGAACAACTCACTGCGGATCGTCAGCTATCTGGGTCTGGCGATGCCGAACTTCCTGCTCGCCCTGATGGTGATGCTGGTATCGACCGTTTACTTCGGCGAGACGCTGACGGGGCTGTTCTCACCCGAATACAAAGAGGCCCCCTGGTCGTGGGGCAAGTTCGTGGACCTGCTGAAACACGCTTGGCTGCCGGTTTTCATCCTGGGCTGGTCGGCCACCGCTTTTGCGCTGCAGACCGTGCGCGCGTTGATGTCGGACGAGATCGGCAAGCTGTATGTGACGGCCGCTGCCGCGCGGGGCATCTATGGCCGCCGCCTGCTGTGGCGCTATCCGGCCCGCCATGCGCTGGGGCCCATCGTCAATAGCCTTGGCTTTGACCTGAACCGGATTTTCAACGAACTGCCCATCGTGGCGCTGATCCTGACATTGACCGAAGCCGGGGCGCTGCTGCTTGAAGCCTTGGCGCGGTCCAATGACCAGCAACTTGCGGGGGCCATTATCTTCCTGCTGACGGCATCCATCGTGACGTTGAATTTCTTCACCGACATTCTGCTTGCGGTGATCGATCCGCGCGTGCGCAAAAGTATCCTCAGGTGACCAGATGACTGCGACAATCGACAACCAAAAGGCAAAAGAAGCCTATTTCACCGCCTCGCAGCGTCAACTGATCTGGGCGCGCTTCAAGAAACAGCGGGCGGCAATGATTGCTGCCTCGGTTCTGGTGGTGCTGATCCTGTCGGGCATTTTCGCCCCGTTCCTGTCCCCCTACGATCCGACTGCCGCAGGACGGGACAAAGATTATCTGAACGGCGCCCCGCAAATCCCGAAATTCTGCGACAGCAATGGCTGTTCGATCCGCCCGTTCCTGCATGGGGTGACCCGCGAACGCTCGTTGGCGACCAATTTCCGCTGGGTCGAGAAGGTGAACGAGGACGAACGCCGGTATATCCAGTTCTTTGTAAGGGGCGACAAATACAAGCTGTTCGGCTTCATACCCGGTGACATCCACCTGTTTGGCGTCGATAAGGGCTATGTTCATCTGTTCGGAACAGACAGTGCCGGCAAGGATATCTTCAGCCGGACGCTGCACGCGGTGTGGACGTCGCTGCAGGTCGGAACGCTTGGGGTGATGATCTCATTCGTTCTGGCGCTCGCGATTGGCGGGGTTGCCGGGTATTATGGCGGCATGGTGGACAGCGTGATCCAGATGATCACCGATGCGATCCGAACGGTTCCGGCCATCCCTCTGTTCATGGCGATTGCCGCCTTCATCCCGCCGGAATGGTCGGCTGAAACACGGTTCTTTGTGATAACCGCCATATTGGGACTGGTTGGCTGGCCGACGCTGGCGCGGCGGGTGCGCACCCATCTGCTGACGGAACGCAATCAGGAATACGTGCTTGCCGCGAAACTGTGCGGTGCATCGCCGGGCCACATCATCCGACGTCATCTGTTGCCCAGCTTCACCAGCTATATCATCGTCGATCTGGTGATCTCGTTCCCCTATATGGTCCTCAGCGAGACCGCGCTCAGCTTTATCGGGCTGGGGCTGAAAGATCCGGTCAACTCGCTGGGTGTGATGCTGCAGAATGTGACCAAGGCGGATGTTCTGCTGAACTACCAATGGTACTTCATCCCGGTCATCTTCTTCGTCGTGCTGGTGATGTCGTTCGTGTTCGTCGGCGATGGTCTGCGCGATGCGGCCGACCCCTATTCGGAGGCCCGCAAATGAGCCTGATCGATGTCGAAAACCTGTCCGTCCAGTTCAAAACCGATGAGGGGCTGATCACGGCGGTCGATGATGTTTCGTTCTCGCTTGCCCCGGGCGAGGTGATGGGGCTGGTCGGCGAAAGCGGATCGGGCAAATCGGTGACGGCAAAGTCGCTGATGAAGCTGAACCCATCCAACGCGATCTATGCGCCCGAAAGCCGGATCGATCTGCATCTGGACAACGGTCCGGTTGATGTGATGGCGCTGAAACGGCCCCGCGACATGGAGATCGTGCGTGGCGGGGCGATCAGCATGATCTTTCAGGAACCGATGGCCAGCTTTGCCCCCGCGATTACCATCGGCAAGCAGATGGTCGAACAGCTGCTGATCCACACGGATCTGAGCAAGAAGCAGGCCAAAGAACTGTCCATCGAAATGCTGGATCGGGTCGGCATCCTTGAACCTGCGGCCCGGTTCAACCAATACGCGTTCGAGCTGTCGGGCGGGATGCGTCAGCGGGCGATGATCGCCATGGCGCTTTCGACCAAGCCCAAACTGCTGATCGCGGATGAGCCGACAACGGCGCTGGACGTGACCATCCAGGCTCAGGTTCTGGATCTGATGAAGGATCTGGTGGCCGAGTTTGGCATGGGCATCGTGTTTATCACCCATGACCTGAGCGTTGTTGCCCAGACCGCCGATCGGGTGGCCGTAATGTATCTGGGCCGGATCCTGGAAAGCGGACCAGTGCGCGACGTGATCCGCCACCCTGCACACGCCTATACGCGGGGTCTGCTGAACGCGCTTCCCAAACTTGACGATCTGGATGCGCCGCTGACGCCGATCCCCGGCGATATCCCGTCGCCGCTTGAACGCCCCTCAGGTTGCGTGTTCCATCCGCGCAATCCGGAACTGAAACCCGGATCGCGGTACGAGACGGAACGCCCGCCCCTGACCGAGGTCAGCCCCGGCCATTTCGCAGCCATTTTCCCCGAAGATATCCCCGGCCAGCCATGACAAACGCATTGATCAAAACTGAAAACCTGTCGGTCGAGTTTCCCATCGGGGGCGGACTTTTCAATAAGCGCACGCTGAAGGCGGTCGACAATGTCTCGATCGAGATTCCGCAGGGTGCCTTTGTGGGCGTTGTTGGCGAATCCGGCTCGGGCAAGACCACGCTTGGCCGCGCGCTGCTAAATGCGGTGCCCGTCACCAGCGGCAGCGCCCGTTACGATGACGGAGAGGCGCAGTTCGATCTGACCAAGATGTCAGCCACTGACCTCAAGGACTATCGCCGCCGCGCCCAGCTGATTTTTCAGGATCCGTATGCGGCGCTGAGCCCGCGAATGACCGTGCGCGACATCATTGCCGAACCGCTGGAGGTCATGGGCCTGACCGGGTCGCGCGATGAAACGGATGCGCGAGTGCGCGATATTGCGGCCAAGTGCCGTCTGAACCTGGAGCATCTGCGCCGCTATCCGCACGCTTTCTCGGGCGGGCAGCGTCAGCGGATTTCAATCGCGCGGGCCCTGGCCTGCAGCCCGCGTTTCGTGGTTGCAGATGAATGTGTGGCGGCGCTGGATGTGTCGATTCAGGCCGATATCCTGAACCTGCTGAAATCTCTGCAGCGCGACATGGGTCTGACCTTTATGTTCATCAGCCACGATCTGTCTGTGGTGGCCCATACCTGTGATTTCGTCGTTGTGATGTATCACGGCAAAATCGTCGAAAGCGCGCCAACGCGCGAGCTGTTCGCCGCGCCAAAGCAGGATTACACCAAGCGATTGCTTGACGCGATCCCGTCGCTGGACCCGGATCACCGAATGCACGCGTGAAGGGGCGCCCGCAATTTCAAAGGGAGATCGCGAGCGCGCGATATCCCCGAAGTATGATGGCGGCCTGACGCCATTTGCAAGAGCCTAAGAAACAAGCGTTTTTCGGTCCCAAAACCTCGGATCTCATATCGTCAATGCCACAGAGTGCCTGAGACAGCCTTCGCAAGTCTACTCCAACGAGACCCACAAAACCCGGGCATCTTCTTCGCTGGTCGAGATACAGCCATGTCCCATGCCGCTATCGTAGTAAAGGGAATCCCCGGCCTTCATCGGCAAAGGTCGATAGTGTTCTGAGACAAAGATCAGCTCACCGCTGATAACATACATGAACTCTTCGCCGGTGTGGCGAATCCAGTTCTCGAATTCGGATACATCGCGGGCTTTGATAGTCGCAATATAGGGCAGCATTCGTTTGCTGGTTAACTCCGGGCAAAGCAATTCGTGCAGGTATGTGGGGGTGTCGCGGAATTCGCCGCCACCCAGCGGAGTGAAATCGCGCCGTCCTGAAATGCCGCTCTGACCTGATTGCAGGAAAAGTTGCGGGGTGCTCATATCCAGTGCCTGAGTCAGCCTTCGTACGATGTCGAAACTCGGACGTGTCTGGTTGTTTTCGATCTTGGAAAGGGTCGAGCGGCCGATTCCCGCAGCGCGTCCCGCTTCCTCCAAAGTCCATCCTTTTGCACGGCGCGCGTCCCGGATTGAGCGCCCCAACGCGGCACCTTCGTCCTGTTCCGCCGGCCCGACGGCTTCGTTCGGACTGTCTTCGACCATCGAATTCTCCCAGATTTTCCGCAGGTTAACGATTTCCCCGTGCTTACACAACTTCACAACGAAGAGATTTATGTTGCCAATGGAGATATAATTCCACTATAGGAAACAAAATTTCGTACTTGGGATTCGGGTATCCAGGAGGGAACCATGTTTGCGAAACCGCTTAAAGACGCTGATCCGATTATCGCCGCATCAATTGCGCGAGAGGGCGAACGTCAGGCCGAGCAAATTGAGCTCATTGCGTCTGAAAATATTGTCTCGCGGGCTGTGATCGAAGCACAGGGTTCCGTTCTGACGAACAAGTATGCCGAGGGTTATCCCGGTCGCCGGTACTATGGCGGCTGTGAATACGTGGACGAGGTCGAGGTCGAGGCGATCGAACGACTCAAGAAACTGTTCGGCTGCGCGTATGCAAATGTTCAGCCCCATTCCGGTGCACAGGCAAACGGGGCCGTCAAGCTGGCGCTGCTCAGCCCGGGCGACACCATCCTTGGCATGTCGCTTGATGCAGGTGGTCATCTGACCCATGGTGCCAAGCCAGCTCAATCCGGGAAATGGTTCCGTCCGATTCAGTATGGTCTGACCGCGACGGGGCTGATCGACTACGATCAGGTCGAAACGCTCGCCAAGGCAGAAAAGCCCAAGCTGATTATTGCAGGCGCGTCGGCCTATTCGCAAAAGATCGATTTCGCCCGGTTTCGTGCGATTGCCGATGAGGTCGGCGCCTGGCTGCTGGCCGATATGGCCCATATCGCGGGCCTGGTTGCTACCGGGCTGCATCCTACGCCAATTGGCCACGCTCATATTGTCACTTCGACAACGCACAAGACTCTGCGCGGCCCACGCGGTGGGATCATCCTGACGAATGACGAGGCACTGGCTAAAAAAATCAACTCGGCTGTGTTCCCCGGCTTGCAGGGCGGTCCGTTGATGCACGTGATTGCCGGTAAAGCCGTCGCATTTGGCGAGGCGCTAAAGCCGGAATTCAAAGAATACATGCAGCGCGTTGTCGATAGCGCGACCGCCTTGGCAAATGTCATGATGGCGCGGGGATGTGACATCGTTTCGGGCGGTACCGAAAACCACCTGATGCTGGTTGACCTGAGACCACTGGGTGTCACCGGTAAAGACGCCGAAGCGGCGCTCGAGCGGGCCGGGTTCACCTGTAACAAGAACAGCGTACCGGGTGATCCGCAAAAACCGACGGTCACCAGCGGTATCCGGCTGGGCACGGCCGCCGGCTGCAGCCGCGGGTTTGGTCCGGATGAGTTCAGACAGATCGGCCATCTGATCGGCGATGTTCTGGACGCACTGTGTCAGTCGCCGGACGGTGACCAGACTGTCGAAGCCCAGACCCGTGACAAAGTCCGCGCCTTGTGCGCCAGCCACCCGATCTACTGAGGGATTGACCCAATGAGCATCTATGACCTCATCGTCATCGGGGGCGGCCCCGGCGGTTATGTTGCTGCGATCCGGGCGGCGCAACTGGGTCTGAAAGTGGCCTGTGTGGAAGGGCGCGGGACGCTTGGCGGGACCTGTCTGAATGTGGGGTGCATTCCCTCCAAAGCGTTGCTGACCTCCTCGGCCAAATATGCCGAACTTGCTCATCTCTCCTCCCATGGCATTGCGGTTGAGGGGGCCAGCATCGATCTGAACGCCATGATGGGGCGCAAGGACAAGATCGTCGGCGATCTGACCAAGGGTATTGGGTTTCTGTTCAAGAAAAACGGCGTAGAGCTGATTGAAGGCTGGGCCAGCATTCCTGCGGATGGGCAGGTCAAAGTGGGCGATGATGTCTATGAGGCCAAGAACATCCTGATTGCAACCGGATCGGAGCCGACATCGCTGCCCGGGATCGAGATTGACGAACAGAATGTTCTGAGTTCGACCGGCGCACTGGCGATGGACACAGTGCCGGACCATCTGGTTGTTGTGGGTGCGGGTGTGATCGGGCTGGAGCTTGGTCAGGTTTGGGCGCGGCTCGGCGCGAAAGTCACCGTTGTTGAATATCTGGACCGTGTGCTGCCCGGGATCGATGGCGAGATTGCAAAGCTTGCTCAGCGCGCGCTTGCCAAGCGGGGGTTGAAGTTTCAGCTGGGTCGCGCGCTGAAGACCATCGAAAAGACTGAGTCCGGATTGACACTCACTCTGGATCGTGTCGGCAAAGACAAGGAAGAGGTGATCGAGGCGGACAAGGTTCTCATTGCCGTTGGGCGTCGACCTGTAACGCGCGGGTTGGGGCTGGAAGAACTGGGAATAACCCTTGACCCGCGCGGTTTTGTTCAGGTGGACGGCGGCTTCCGCACTTCGGTTCCCGGCATCTACGCGATCGGGGACTGTATCTCCGGTCCGATGTTGGCTCATAAGGCCGAAGAAGATGGCGTGGCCTGCGTTGAGATGCTGGCAGGGCAGAGTGGTCATGTGGACTACAACACGGTTCCGGGCGTGGTTTACACCGACCCCGAGGTCGCTTCGGTTGGTCTGACCGAAGAGGCGCTGAAAGAGGCAGGAACCGAATATTCGGTTGGCAAGTTCGCCTTCATGGCCAACTCGCGCGCGCGTTCGACCGGTGAAACCGATGGCGCGGTCAAGGTTCTGGCCGACGCGGATGGCAAAATCCTGGGCGGGCATATCTGCGGCGCGCATGGCGGCGACCTGATTGCCGAACTGGTTCTGGCGATGACCAAAGGCGCAACCGTCGCCGAGGTTGCCGCAACCTGCCATGCACACCCGGCCATGGGCGAGGCGGTCAAAGAGGCCTGTCTCGACGCCATGGGCCGCGCAATTCACGCGTAACGGGGGACAGCAAGATGACCATCCAGCTTCGTCCCCGCCACCCGGAAAAGGCCAAGAAGGCCGACAGTGTCATCCCGCGCAAGCCCAGATGGATTCGCCGGAAAAAGATCGAAAGCGCCGAATACTACGAAACCCGCCGCCTGATGCGTGATCACGATTTGGCAACGGTCTGCGAAGAGGCGGCATGCCCGAACATTGGTGAGTGCTGGTCCAAGCGTCACGCAACCATGATGATCATGGGCGAGGTCTGTACGCGCGGTTGTTCCTTCTGCAATGTCGCGACCGGTCGCCCGGATGCGCTGGACGTGTTCGAACCCGGACGCGTGGCCGCCGCGGTCAAAAAGCTTGGCCTGCGCCATGTGGTGATCACTTCGGTGGACCGTGACGATCTGTCCGATGGCGGGGCCGAACACATTGCCCAGACCATCCGCGCCGTTCGTCATCAGAACCCCGGCACCACGGTCGAGGTGCTGACACCCGACTTTCTGGGCAAGGGCGCAGCGGCCGATATCGTGTTCGAGGCTGCTCCGGACGTGTTCAACCACAATCTGGAAACCGTTCCGCACCTGTATCCAACGGTACGCCCCGGCGCGCGCTACTATGCCTCGCTGCGGTTGCTGGACGATGCCAAACGGGCCAACCCCGAGATCTTCACCAAATCCGGCCTGATGGTCGGTTTGGGTGAATGCCTGAGCGATGTCCGGCAGGTCATGGACGATTTGCGGGCCGCCAATGTCGATTTCCTGACTGTCGGTCAATACCTGCAACCGACCCCGAAACACCATCCGATCGACCGGTTCTGGTCGCCCGAAGAGTTCGCCCAGCTGGAGCAGATCGCACGTTCCAAGGGCTTTCTGCACGTGTCGGCCACTCCGCTGACCCGTTCGTCGTTCCATGCGGACGAAGACTTTGCCGCCCTGAAGCAGGCCCGCCAGCGGACCATCGCCAAAGGGGCATAACCAAACGCAATTGGGAGGGAAACCATGGAAGCGTTAAATTCAATCGTAGGGGCCATCAATGGCGTCGTATGGGGGCCGCTGATGCTGGTTCTCATCCTCGGCGTCGGCTTCTTCCTGCAGGTCGGTTTGAAATTCATGCCGATCCTGCGCATCGGCACAGGGTTCAGCCTGCTGTTCAAAGGCCGTGAAGGGCAGGGCGAAGGCCAGATCAGCCCGTTCAACGCGCTGATGACCTCGCTGTCGGCGACCATCGGTACGGGGAACATCGCCGGTGTGGCCACTGCTGTCTTCCTGGGCGGTCCGGGCGCCTTGTTCTGGATGTGGATGACCGCCCTGGTGGGCATGGCCACCAAATATGCCGAAGCTGTCTGCGCGGTGAAATACCGTGAAAAAGACGAGCTGGGCAACTATGTCGGCGGTCCGATGTACTACATCAAGAACGGTCTGGGCGCGAAATGGGCCTGGCTGGGCGTTGCCTTTGCCCTGTTCGGCGCGGTTGCAGCCTTTGGCATCGGCAACGGGGTCCAGGCAAACGGTGTGGCTCAGGTTCTCGAGGCCAACTTCGGCCTGAACACTTCGGTCACCGGTGTTGTCCTGATGGTTCTGACTGCTGCCGTTATTCTGGGTGGCATCACCCGCATCGGTGCGGTTGCCGGTAAACTGGTTCCGTTCATGGCAGTTGCCTATATCATCGCCGGTCTGCTGGTTCTGCTGATCAACATCGGCAATATCGGTAACGCTATTTCGCTGGTCTTCACCTATGCCTTTACTCCGTCGGCCGCCGAAGGTGGTTTCGCGGGCGCAGCCGTCTGGGCCGCCATCCGCTTTGGTGTGGCACGTGGTGTGTTTTCGAACGAAGCCGGCCTGGGGTCCGCTCCGATCGCGCACGCCGCTGCCGAGACCAAAGGTCCGGTCAATCAGGGCCTGATCGCGATGTTGGGAACGTTCATCGACACCATCATCGTTTGCTCGATCACCGGTCTGGCGATCATCTCGTCGGGTGCGTGGACATCGGGTGAATCCGGTGCAGCCCTGACCAGCCACGCCTTTGAGCTGTCGCTGCCGGGTATCGGCGGGTATCTGATCGCCATCGCTCTGTCGATCTTTGCCTTCACCACCATCCTTGGCTGGTCTTTCTACGGCGAGAAATGCGTCGAGTTCCTGCTGGGCGTCAAATCGCTGATCCCCTATCGCGTTCTGTGGATCGTGATGATCTATTTTGGCGCAACTGCAGATCTGGGCTTTATCTGGCTGCTGGCCGACACGCTGAACGCCATGATGGCTATCCCGAACCTGATCGCCCTCGCATTGCTGAGCCCGATCGTCTTCAAACTGACGAAAGAGTTCTTCGCCTCAGGCGGTCAATCCGAAGAGCCGGGCGGCACACCTGCCGAATAATCTCGGATGAACATGCGGGGGGCCATCCCGGCCCCCTGCCTTTGAAACAGAATTCCATATCTCGAGGAGAGACGTGATGGCCACGAAAATCCTGCTGCCGATTGATCACACCGACGACCGTTCGTGGAAGAACGCACTGCCGCTCGCACTGGAACAGGCGAAGTTCTATGGTGCCGAATTGCATGCGGTTGCCGTCATCCCCGAGATCATCCAGCTGCCGAACCTGCCCGCCAATTATGGGGCTGGTGCCAAGGAACATGTCCGGGGCGCGGTGCAGGCCGTTCTGGATCATGGCAATGCCTCCGATGTGAAAATTCACATCGAAGAAGGCAGTGTCTACCGCGAAATCCTGAAGCTGGCCTACAAGGACGGCTTCGACCTGATCGTCATGGCATCGACTAAAGGCGATTTTCCGAATTATGAGATCGGCCCGAACCTCGCCCGTGTCGTACGCAACGCGCATTGCACCGTCACAGTCGTTCGTGACCAGTCTCGCTGATCGAAAGGTTAGAATTATGTCCGATATTAAACGCACGCCTCTCTACGATTTGCATGTTGAGTTGGGTGGAAAGTTGGTTGATTTTGCGGGTTGGGAGATGCCTGTTCAGTATCCTTTGGGGATTATGGGAGAGCATAAGCAGTGCCGTGAGAAGGCGGCGGTGTTTGATGTGAGCCATATGGGTCAGGTGATCCTGCGGGGTGAGAATGTGGGCGAGAAGCTGGAGGCTCTGTGCCCGCAGGCTTATGCGACGCTGAAAGAGGGCAAGGCGCGGTACGGGTTCTTTACCAATGCCGAAGGCGGGATCATGGATGATTTGATCGTGTCGAATGCGGGGGATCATTACTTTGTGGTGGTGAACGCGGCGCTGCGGCATCAGGACATTCCGCATATGCGCGACAACCTCGAAGGCGTCGAGGTGACCGAGATCTTCGACCGCGCGCTTGTGGCGGTTCAGGGGCCTGCGGCGGAAAATGTGGTGGGCGAACTCTGCCCCGCAGCGCGAGATCTGAAGTTCATGGAAACCACCGTTGCCGACATCCTGGGCGTCGAATGCCGCATCTCGCGACTGGGCTATACCGGCGAGGACGGATACGAGATCTCGATCCCCGAGGACAAGGCGATCGAGATCACGAAGGCCTTCCTGGCGCATGAGGATTGCGAACCGGCGGGTCTGGGCGCGCGCGACAGCCTGCGGCTGGAGGCGGGGCTGTGCCTTTATGGCAATGACATCGACCAGAGCACCTCGCCGATTGAGGCCAGCCTCGGCTGGGCCATTCAGAAACGCCGCAAGGAAGAGGGCGGCTTTCCGGGTGCCGAGCGGGTGCAAAAGGAGCTGGCCGAAGGCGCGGCGCGCAAGCTGGTGGGCATCCAGCCCGATGGCCGCGCACCGGCGCGTCAGGGCGTTGAGATCCAGTGCAGCAATGGCAACAGCATTGGCCAGATCACCTCGGGCAGTTTTGGCCCCACGGTCGGCGGCCCGGTGGCGATGGGCTATGTGTCCGCAGGCCATGGCGAGCCGGGCGAGAAGGTCAATCTGATCATCCGGGGCAAGGCGCAACCGGCACAGATCGTGGCGCTGCCCTTCGTCAAACAGAATTACAAGCGTTGAAGTCAGGAGAGTAACACTATGGCAACCTATTATTCCGAAGAGCATGAATGGCTGACCGTCGAAGGCGACATTGCCACGCTGGGCATCACCAAACACGCCGCCGAGCAGCTGGGTGAGGTGGTCTTCGTCGAACAGCAGGAAGCGGGTGACGAGTTCGAGAAGGATGGCGAGATCGGCGTGATCGAATCCGTCAAGGCCGCGTCCGAGCTTTATGCCCCGGTCGATGGCGAGATTGTCGAAGTGAACGAAGCGCTGGCCGACAACCCCGGCGCGCTGAACGAAGACCCCGAAGGCGAGGCGTGGATCTACAAGATCAAGATCAGCGATGCCGCGCAGCTCGAAGACCTGATGGACGAGGCCGGCTACAAGGCCTTCATCGGGTAAACGCATCGGCGGATCCCCGTGCGGATCCGTCCCCTTCTTTCACTCGGAGCCGCTGATTTGGGGCTCCGCCCGTTCGGGCCTGAAGCTGTCCACTGGACAGCTTCCAAGACGGCCCTCACCCCACGCCGGAGGCATCTGCCAGAGCGGCTGGGCGAGACATTCCCTGAGGAGCGCAACACATGGCCTTCAAACTGACCGATTACGAAGCCTATGACTTCGCCAACCGCCGCCATATCGGGCCCAGCCCGACCGAGATGCGCGACATGCTCAAGGTGATCGGCTTCAGGACACTGGACGAGCTGATCGACGCCACCGTCCCGCCTGCGATCCGGCAGACCGAACCGCTGGACTGGGGTCCGGCGATGACCGAGCGCGACGCGCTGTTCCACATGAAAGAGGTGGCGAGCAAGAACAAGGTCCTGACCTCGCTGATCGGTCAGGGCTATTACGGCACCACCACGCCCGCGCCGATCCTGCGCAACATTCTGGAAAACCCGGCCTGGTACACCGCCTATACGCCGTATCAGCCGGAAATCTCTCAGGGCCGTCTTGAAGCGCTGTTGAACTTCCAGACCATGGTCAGCGACCTGACCGGGCTGGACGTGGCCAACGCCTCGCTGCTGGACGAAGCCACCGCTGCCGCCGAGGCGATGGCGATGGCCAAGCGCGGCGGCCGGTCCAAGGCCAACAACGCGGCCTTCTTCGTCGACAAGAACTGCCACCCGCAGACCATCGCGGTCATTAAAACCCGCGCCGAGCCTCTGGGCATCGAGGTGCAGGTGGCCGATCCGGACACGCTGGATGCGGGCGCGGTCTTTGGCGCCATCTTCCAGTATCCCGGCACCCACGGCCATGTGCGCGACTTCACCAAGGAGATCGCGGCGCTGCATGAACATAAAGCGATTGCCATCGTGGCCGCCGACATCCTGTCGCTGGCGCTGCTGAAGTCACCGGGCGAGATGGGCGCGGATATCGCCATCGGCTCGACCCAGCGTTTTGGCGTGCCGATGGGCTATGGCGGCCCGCACGCTGCCTATATGGCGACCACCGACAAGCTGAAGCGTTCGATGCCGGGCCGGATCATCGGTGTTTCCATCGACAGCCGCGGCAACAAGGCCTACCGCCTGGCGCTGCAGACCCGCGAACAGCATATCCGGCGTGAGAAAGCCAACTCGAACGTCTGCACCGCGCAGGCGCTGCTGGCCGTCATCGCCTCGATGTATGCCGTGTACCACGGCCCCGACGGCATCAAGGCCATCGCGCAATCGGTGCACCGCAAGACCTCGCGCCTGGCCGCCGGCCTGGAAGAGGCAGGCTTTGCGGTGGAACCGGAAGTGTTCTTCGACACCATTACGGTCGAGGTCGGCCATCTGCAGAACGTGGTGATGGAGGCCGCCGTGGCGCGCGGTGTGAACCTGCGCAAGGTGGGCGACACGAAAGTGGGCATCAGCCTGGACGAACAGACCCGCCCCGAGACCATCGAGGCGGTCTGGGGCGCCTTTGGCATCGATCGCAAGGATGACAGCTCGAACAAGCAATACCGCCTGCCGGATTATGCGCTGCGTGAAAGCGAATACCTGACCCACCCGATCTTCCACAAGAACCGGGCCGAGGCGGAAATCACCCGCTATATGCGCCGTCTGGCCGACCGCGATCTGGCGCTGGACCGGGCGATGATCCCGCTGGGCTCGTGCACCATGAAGCTGAACGCCACGATCGAGATGATCCCGGTCACCTGGCCCGAGTTCGGCAATCTGCACCCGTTCTGCCCGCAAGATCAGGCGCAGGGCTACACCCAAATGATCGACGATCTGAACGACAAGCTGTGCCAGATCACCGGCTATGACGCGATCTCGCAGCAGCCCAACTCGGGCGCGCAGGGGGAATATGCGGGCCTCTTGACCATCCGCAACTACCACTTCGCCCGTGGGCAGGGGCAGCGCAATGTCTGCCTGATCCCGACCTCGGCGCATGGCACCAACCCGGCCTCGGCGCAGATGGTGGGCTGGCAGGTTGTGCCGGTGCAGGCGGATGAGAACGGCAATATCGACCTGAACGACTTCCGCGCCAAGGCGGAAAAGCACAGCGATCATCTGGCCGCCTGCATGATCACCTATCCGTCCACCCATGGCGTGTTCGAGGAAACCGTGCAGGAGGTCTGCCAGATCACCCATGACCACGGCGGTCAGGTCTATATCGACGGGGCCAACATGAACGCCATGGTCGGTCTGGCGCAGCCGGGCAAGATCGGCGGCGATGTCAGCCACCTGAACCTGCACAAGACCTTCTGCATCCCGCATGGCGGCGGCGGCCCCGGCATGGGTCCGATCGGCGTCAAGGCGCATCTGGAGGAGCACCTGCCCGGCCACCCGGAATACGGCACCGCCGTGGGCCCGGTCTCGGCGGCGCCCTTTGGGTCTCCGTCGATCCTGCCGGTCAGCTGGGCCTATGTGCTGCTGATGGGTGGCGCCGGTCTGACCCAGGCGACCAAAGTGGCGATCTTGAACGCCAACTATATCGCGGCGCGGCTCAAGGATGCCTATCCGATCCTCTACACGTCCGAGACGGGCCGTGTGGCGCATGAATGCATCCTCGACACCCGTCCGCTGGCGGATGAAGGCAATGTCAGCGTCGATGACGTGGCCAAACGTCTGGTCGACTCAGGCTTCCACGCGCCCACCATGTCCTGGCCGGTGGCCGGCACGCTGATGGTGGAACCCACGGAATCCGAACCCAAGGACGAGCTGGATCGCTTCTGCGACGCCATGCTGTCCATCCGGGCCGAGGCGCAGGACATCATCGACGGCAAGATCGACGCGGAAAACAACCCGCTGAAAAACGCCCCCCACACGGTGCGCGATCTGGTCGGCGACTGGGACCGGCCTTACTCGCGCGAACAGGCCTGCTTCCCGCCGGGCTCCATGGGCGTCGACAAATACTGGTCCCCCGTCAACCGCGTCGACAACGCTTACGGAGACCGAAACCTCATCTGCACATGCCCGCCCATGTCAGAATACGAAGACGCCGCTGAATAATACTCCTCAACCCCGCCCAACACAGGGCGGGGTTTGCCATAACCAATGAGAGCTCCGTTTCCGTTGTAGTTCGAACCAAGGTGATTGAGTCAGATGAAACATTATGTTGTGCGGAATGTTCATTCAAACTTGGCTGAGGTCTCTGCGGCGGCGGCTGAACGTACCCGGTACATCGACATCATTCTTCGGCACAGTGCCGACAAGGCTTCGGCGGAAATCATTGTTGAATTCTATCGCGCTTTGAACACGCTGATGGATGCACATTCCTATGTCGTCAATTTGCGCGTTCTGGCGGAGGAAAAGGTCGGGGGGCCACTCTACTGGGGTGGGCGAACGGCGATATTCTTGGGTGATTGGGAAAGCAGTTGGTGCCCGATTGGTGAACAAAGGGCCTGGGCTGCACAGGTGATGAACCTCTCTCCCAGAATACTCCTTGTCGGTGGTGCTGCGATGCTATTGGCTCAGATCAGCGATTCAGAACGAAAGGTGGCCGCCATTCACCCAAGTTTCGAAACGGCGGCGTGGGAACATGGAATAGTCAGCTGTGGACAGGCAACATGTATTTCGGCCAATGGGCGTTTGCATAGTGCCATAACTTGCATCAGTGCCCTTCGATTGCTTGCCGAATTTGTCTCGATGGATCACGGAGAACATCTTGCGGATGCGTTGTGCAGGTTTGTTGGCCTCAAAGAGCCAGAAAAGGCAATCGAGAGCCAGATCACCAACCGGCTAATTCGAAAAGCGAATGGGGATGAACTGGTCTCTTTCACGCTGGCGACCATGCTTGATAATATCGAAGAGCCTTTGAAAATTTCCGAACTGTCCGAGGCGGTGGGCGCATCCACCCGCCAGCTTCAAAGAAGATATCTGTCCAAGACGGGTGCCAAGCTTTTGGACACATACAAAGAACTGCGTTTGGAACGAGCCCATAGCCTGCTGAAACACACTGATATGCCGCTTGCGGAGATTGCTACCGCGACTGGCTTTACCTCTCGTTCTGCGATGTCGCGTGCTTTCTTCAAATACTTTAAGATCAGACCGGAAGTGAGCAGGAACCAGCGGTATCTCGGAAATGCGCCTGTTTAGCTTCTGATAACCGGATCATGTGTTTTCAGCGCGTTATGCAAAAATCACCAACACGCTAGGCGATCCATCCCTGGGCAACCTCATGTCGCCGTGCCAGATCCGCTGCCGTATCTTGTGCCATTTTTTTGCATTGAGTGAGGTCTGGGTAAGTTTGGGCCTGACGGGACAGCCAATTACCGCGCGCGGAAAATGAGGTCATTTGAGATGGGACAGGTCGGGCCAACTCAGAGCGCCCTGGCGCTATAGCGTAATCGGCCCTCAACAACCTGACAAAGCCGCGCGGGTGACCCATCGGGTGCGGATTGCATAGGAATCACAATTTAACATACTAACATATTAGTTGACATAAGAGGTGCGCCGCCTTAGCAACATGGGCTAAGCAGGCGGTGATGTGATGCAAGCACAAGGCGGCAAAGATGTTGTGGATGGGGCGGCGCGCCACCGCGAGCCGCAAGGCAAGATTGTCGTGGCTCTGCGTGGCCGGCAGGCGGATGATCAACCTGCGCGTATTCCGGAAACTTCGTCTGAACCTGTTACGTGCGCTCACAGGTCTGGATTGGCGCAAATCCATGCCGGTCAGACCATCGTCCGTTACGATCAGATCATCGAGCAAACCAAAGACGAGGAACTTGCCTTGAGGGGCGTAGTGTTTGCACCAATGCAGATCGAAGCCGTGATGTAATCTGCATGTGGCCCAGGGGAGAGGGGCAAATGGGAGATACTATTTCAAAGATGGTCGAAATGACCGGGATTGATAAGTTTTTTCCCGGCGTACACGCATTGAAATCCGTGCAGTTCGATCTTGAGCCGGGCGAAGTTCACGCACTTATGGGCGAGAATGGCGCTGGAAAGAGTACGTTGATGAAAATCCTGTCGGGCATTTACCAGCGCGACGGTGGGGTCCTGAAGATCGAAGGGCGGGAGGTCAGCCCGACAACGCCAAGAGAGGCTCAGGATCTGGGCATCGGCATCATTCATCAGGAGTTAAGCCTGATGAATGATCTGACCGTAGCGCAGAACATTTTTATCGGGCGCGAACCCCGCAAGAGCTTTGGTCGGCTGGACGAGGCCGCTCTGAACGCACAGACTGCCAGAATTTTTGCGGCGATGAACCTGAACCTAGATCCCAGGGCGTTGGTCGGGAGCCTGACCATTGCGAAACAGCAGATGGTCGAAATTGCAAAGGCTTTGTCGTTTCGATCCAAGGTTTTGATCATGGACGAGCCCACAGCGGCGTTGAATGATGCAGAGATTGCCGAACTTTTTGTCATTATCCGTCGTCTCAAGGCCGAAGACGTTGGCGTCGTTTACATCAGCCACAAGATGGACGAGCTCAAGCAAATTTCAGATCGTGTTACGGTGATGCGGGATGGCGAGTATGTTGGCACCATCGGCGCTGCCGAAACACCTATCAGCCAGATTATCGCGATGATGGTTGGCCGAGAGGTTAATGAAGAGCCTCTGGAAGTGCCTTGCCTGGGCGACGCAGAGGTATCGTTGCAGGTTACCGGGCTTAGCCGCAGCACCGAAATTCACGATGTCAGCTTCTCGGTCAAAAAGGGGAAATTCTCGGATTTGCTGGCCTTATGGGTGCAGGACGAACCGAGGTTGCGCGCGCCATTTTCGGAGCTGACCCAAGAGACAGCGGCGAAATTCGGGTGCATGGCAAGGCGGTCTCGATCAGATCGCCCGCTGATGCGGTCAAGGCGGGGATCGGATATCTTTCAGAAGATCGTAAGCATTTCGGCCTCGCCACAGGTATGAATGTTCGGGACAACATCGCCTTGGCATCGATGGATCGCTTCACCGGTTCTGGCGGAGTTCTGAAGGACAGCGAAATCAGCGCGACTGCTAAAAGCTACATCAAACAACTGGGTATCCGAACACCTTCGGACGTTCAGGAAGTCCGGCTTTTATCGGGCGGCAACCAGCAAAAGGTCGTGATTGCCAAATGGCTTTTGCGCGACTGCGACATCCTGATTTTTGACGAACCCACCCGCGGTATCGACGTGGGCGCCAAATCCGAGATCTATAAATTGCTGGAAGAGCTTGCAGGGCAGGGAAAGACGATCATCGTAATTTCGTCTGAGCTGCCTGAGATCATGCGCCTCAGTCATCGCATCGCAGTGATGTGCGAAGGCAGGCTGACCGGAATTCTGCCCGGCGGCAAAGACACCACTCAGGAAGACATAATGCATCTGGCCACGCAACGGGCAGCGGCGATGCAGGTAACGGGGGCAGCACATTGACAACAGTATCGGATATCGAAAAGAAAAAGCCGCTCTCGGGCCTTGCGGATAGCGGCGCGTATCAAAAGCTGTTGGCTTTCGCCAGTTTGATTGTGCTGCTGATCGGGTTTTCCATCGCTTCACCCAATTTCATGCAAACATCCAATATGATCGCCATTCTTCAGGCGACATCGGTCAATGGTGTGCTGGCAGTGGCCGCGACTTTGGTCATTATTACCGGCGGTATCGATCTGTCGGTTGGAACATTGATGACGTTCTGTGCCGTGATCGCCGGCGTGGTCCTGACATATCTGGGGATGCCCCTGCTGTTGGGCGTGATAGCTGCCATTGCCGCCGGTGCGTTTTGCGGCCTGTGCTCGGGCACTTTCGTTGCCAAGATGAAAATCCCGCCCTTTATCGCCACGCTTGGCATGATGTTGATCCTCAAGGGCCTGTCGCTGGTCATCTCGGGTACGCGCCCGATCTATTTCAACGATACGCCCGGGTTCGATCAGATCTCGCGCGGGTCACTGATCGGAGAGATATTCCCCGCATTGCCGATCCCGAACGGTGTACTGATCCTGTTTCTGGTCGCTATTGCCGCTTCGTACATCCTCGGGCGTACAGTTCTGGGTCGCTACACCTTTGCGCTTGGCTCGAACGAAGAGGCCGTACGTTTGTCGGGCGTGAACACCGACATGTGGAAGATGCGCATCTATGCGTTGGCCGGAGCAATCTGCGGTGTCGCCGGTATTCTGATCGCCTCGCGATTGAATTCGGCACAACCCGCGCTGGGGCTGGGATACGAACTGGAAGCAATCGCTGCGGTGGTGATCGGCGGAACGTCTTTGTCCGGCGGGCGCGGCACCATCCTTGGTACGCTGATCGGCGCGCTGATCATGGCTGTGCTGACCAACGGCCTGCGCGTTTTGTCCGTAGCACAGGAATGGCAGACCGTCGTGACCGGCGCAATTATCATCCTGGCCGTCTACGCCGATATGGCACGACGTAGGAAGGCAGGTTGATCAAGTTCATTTGAGCAAAGACCAAAACGACCAACTGGAGGAGAAAACATGTTTTCACGTCGTTTCATTCTGGGTGCGCTGAGCGCCGCAACCCTGACAGGATCCGCCTCGATGGCGGTAGCAGAAGAAGTTTATATCCCGATGGTTTCCAAGGGCTTCCAGCATCAGTTCTGGCAAGCGGTGAAATCTGGTGCGGAACAGGCGGCCGATGAGTTCGATGTCAAGATCAGTTTCGAAGGCCCGGACAATGAAACAATGGTGGACCGCCAGATCGATATGCTGGCCGCTGCCCTGGCCAATAATCCCAAAGCGATCGGTTTTGCCGCTTTGGACAGTCAGGCTGCAATCCCGCTTTTGAAACAGGCGAATGAGAAGGGCATACCGATCATTGCATTCGACAGCGGCGTTGACAGTGATATTCCGGTTTCCACTGCTACCACCGACAATCTTGCAGCCGCTGGTCTGGCCGCGGACAAGATGGCCGAAAAACTGGGCGGGAAGGGCAAAGTGGCCGTTGTGGCACATGACCAGACCAGCCGTACCGGCATCGACCGTCGTGATGGCTTCGTCAATCGCATGGCCGAAAAGTATCCGGACATCGAGGTTGTCACGGTTCAATATGGCCAGGGTGACCATCTGAAATCGACCGAAGTCACCAAAGCGATCCTGACGGCAAACCCGGATCTGAACGGGATCTTCGGAACAAACGAGGGCTCAGCCATCGGCGTTGTAAATGGCGTACAGGAACTGGGCACCGAGGGGCTGGTCATCATTGGCTATGACAGCGGCAAGGCTCAGAAAGACGCGATCAAAAGTGGTCTTATGGCGGGTGCGATCACGCAGAATCCTGTGGGTATCGGTTACGAGACCGTGAAGGCTGCGGTTGCAGCTCTGAACGGTGAAGAGGTTCCGGAACTGATCGACACAGGTTTCTACTACTACGACGCCTCGAATATGGACGACCCAAAGATTTCGGCTGTTTTGTACGACTAGGGATATGCGCCCATATCGACCAATCTGGCCCGCCTTTTCGGGTGGGCCAGACATGGATTCAGAAGTTTCGAAGCATTCGGCCAACGTCCATGGCGGATGGCGTGATGCAAGAAGCGATGCAGAAACGTGGGACGACAACGTCCCACTTGAGGTTGACGTGAAGGACGCGCTGAAAACGACCATCGGCAAGATGGTGCTGTCGGAGCAATCACATACAACAGGTGCCTAAAGGCCTGCCTCTTCGCCGGTGCTCTCGCAGCGATCGTCATGTTCTTACCATGAAACAACATCATGCGCTGAGCTTAAAGCTACGATGGATCAAACAGTTTGGGGCGTTATCCGGGACAGATTTGTCTGCGCTATTCGGGTATCCGGAGGGCTTGTTTCAGAAGATCAACCCGCTCTTTCGTTAGAACGCCAGTTCTCAGCCATTCGTAAGAAAGTCCGATATATACGCCGCCCATTCGAATTCCGAACCAGATTGAAAACTCGGCATCGTGGCTTTCATCCTGTCCTTTGACGATCTTGTCATCGCCTCGTTCACTTCGGGGCCTGGTGCCACCACTCTGCCGATGCTGATCTTCTCGAAGGTCAAGATCGCCGTGTCACCGGATGTGAACGCCTTGGCGACGCTGATCATCCTGGCCGTAGGTGTCGCACTGGCAGGGGCCATGCTGGGGTTCAGGTCCGGCAGGAAACGCTAGGGGTCAGATCTTCATCACTGAAAACGCAGGGTTCTGCTTCATGCTTCCAGACCACCTGTTCACACCCGGGCGGCCACGGCAAATTCTTCACATAAGCAGAAATTCCCTTGAACAGATGCGCAGCAACCATGTGCGGAATTGGCTGACGGCCCGAGAGCCATCCGCGCGAAACGAGGTTACAAGATAATAGGCATTGCCGGTGGGAATGCTCAGATCAAGCGGCGCAACGAGATGCCCTTTGCGCCGCCCCTCTTCACCAAAGGGCCGGCGGTCCATTGCCCAGCCCAGCCCGCTCTGTGCCGCCTGCAACGCGTTCGAACGATTGTCCATGTCGGCTATCGGTTTCCATGGGGTTTCGCTCAGACCCGCTGCCGAGAACCATCGGTTCCATTCATTTGCATGATGGCGGCTGCGGATCAGAGGTTCCGACAGCAGCTCTTCGGGTTGGGGAACCGATCCGCGTGCCGCGAGGTATTCCGGCGCGCAGACCGGTTGGATTATCTCATCGAACAGCTTGATGCAGCGCGCCTCTTGCGGAGGTTTGTTAGCATATACGATGGCCATATCTATATCACTGCCGCTGAGAGTGATCTCTTCGGGCATGGTGACGACATTGACCGTTACATTTGGGGCAGCTTCTCGCAATTGCGGCAGTTTCGGAATCAGCCACATATTGGCCAGTGATTGATACATGTGTACCGAAACCGACTGATCGCTGTTCTTGTCCGTGTACTGGGCAAATGCCGCATCAAGCGTGTCCAATGCCTGACGCAGCGGCTCATAGAGTGCTTTGCCGTCATCCGTCGCTTCAACCAGTTGGTTGGTTCCGCGCTGCAATAGCGTTGTGCCTACGAAAGCCTCCAGCGACTTAATCTGATGACTGATGGCCGAGCCCGTAACGTTGAGCTCTTGCGCGGCTTCAACATTGCGACCCAGCCGGACAACGGCTTCGAACGCACGAATGGCGGCAAAGGGTGGGATTTTCCGTGACATCTGAAAACTCGATGAAAGTCCAACGCGCTGACAGTATGGTAAATGTCCCGTTTGTCCCAGCCTTTTCCTGTCAGACACTTGCCGTGCACAGATCGAACAGGTGCTGAAGTTCGGATGCGTTCAGGTGATCGAATTGTTCCGACAGGTGGCGAATGTCCTCTGCCCGCTTGGAGCCCAGAACCGGATCGGCCAGCATGTGGAATTTGTCGGTGATCTGCGCATCGGACAACGGCATGTCAGCGTCTCCGCGTGGGGTGCGGGGGGCATCCTCGATCCGGCGACCGTCTTTCAGGGTTATCGATACCTGTGCCCAGCGTTTGTCGGTGCTGATGCGGGTCATTTCCGCATCATCAATCAACCGGGTGGCGCGGCTGATGCGCAGGATATCGGGGTCGCATAGCGCGTCATCTGTCAATTCAGACACACCGACCTGACCGCGCACGATCATCGCTGCCACGGGGAAGGCGATGGCATAGGTGAACTCATCCAGATTCTGCGGCTCATGCCCGGCCAAACGGGTGGCATAGTGGAAGGTGCGGATGTCCACGCTGTCCACCTGATCATGGGTGAAACCGTGCTGCTGCATCATGTCGTGTACAGAATCGAGCGACGGGTGCGCCCAGCGACAGCACGGATAGGCCTTGTAATGCGTATGCTCGATCAGTCGCCAGCCGGAACCCAGATCGGCCCAATATTCCGCTCCCTCATCGCCTTCACAGGTCAGAGCCGGCGCGCCGGTGAACCCCTCGGACGCAAGATAGGCTGCCGTCACACCCGAGGGCGCGCCCCAGCCCACGCCATCACGCAGCATGGTCGGATGGTCGATGCAGCGCATCATCTGGCTGCGGGGGCCGTGATATTCGCCGATGCCCGCCGCGTGGCGAATCTGTTCCGCGCTGCCGCCCAGCAATTTTGCCCCGGCAGCGGCCACACCCACGGCTGTCCACGCGCCCGAAGTGTGATAATCGGCACAGGTTGCGTGCTGCACCAGCCCCGCACGGTACGAAATCTCATAGGCGGCGGCGAGGATTTCAGCAAAGCGTTTGCCGTCGATGTTCTCTCCGCTGGCCTGTGCCATGGCGATCATCGCCGGAAAGATGGCTGATCCCGCGTGCCCCTTGCAGGGGGTGGTGCCGTCATGGGCATCGATGCTGTCTACGGTGAACGCCCCGGCCATGGCCGCGCCCACGGGCTGACCGCGCGCCCGTCCATCAGCATCCGCGCGCCGCCCGCAGCACCTGTGCCAAAGATCAAGGGCGCGGTGCGGCGCGCAATTTTGGACAATTCGGTTGTCGCACCCACGGCGGCTACGCCCATCGTGTCGACAAATGACCGGCGCAGCGTCCACAGCGCGGCCTCGGGCAGGTCGTCATAGCGCAGATCGGCGGCGAACTGGTCAAATCTCGGTGCCATCAGCTCAGTTTCTCCACGGCAGATTTCATGCGCTCTATCCCTTCGATGATATTGCCTTCCGAGGTCGCAATCGACATGCGGAAAAACGGATCGCAGGAAAACCCGGGGCCGGGCACCACCACTGCGCCATGATCCATCAGATAAGCGGCCAGATCGGTTGAGTTGGTCAATTTGTTCCCGTCCGGTGTGGTCCGCCCCAAAAGCGCGCCGCAATCCGGCATCAGATAGAATGCGCCGCCCGGTTCCCGGGTTTCCAAACCGTCGATCTGTGCCAACCCGGCCAGCGCGACATCACGGCGGCGCTGATAGGTGGCGCACCAGTCGCCAAGAAAATCCTGCGGTCCGGTCAGCGCCGCGACAGTTGCGGCCTGAGAGATTGAGCAAGGGCCGCCATTGGTCTGGCTGAACAGGCTGCGAATGCCGCCAGTCCACCAGTCCGGCCCGCCAGCAAAGCCGATGCGCCAGCCGGTCATGGCATAGGATTTGGAAACCCCGTTCACAGTCAGGATACGGTCACGCAGATCGGGCACAACTGCGGCCAGCGTGGCGAATTCAGTCCCGTCAAAGATGATGTGCTCATACAGATCATCCGAGATCACGTTGACCTGTGAGTGCCGCCGCAACACCTCTGCCAGTGCCTTCAGCTCGGCCGCCGAATAGACCGCGCCGGTTGGGTTCGACGGTGAACAGAGCATCAATAGCCGTGTGCGTGGGGTGATGGCTTTCTCCAGCGCCTCGGGCGTCAGCCTGAACGCGGTCGCGGCGGTGTCGACCAGAACCGGCCTGCCGCCCACGGCCTGCACCATCCCCAGATGCGACGCCCACAGTGGCACGGGCAGGATCATCTCATCGCCGGGATTCAGCACCGCCTGAATCGCCGAGGCCAGCAGAGGCTTGGCCCCGGAACAGACGATGATTCCCGAGGGGGAAAATGCCAACTCATTGTCCCGGCGGAATTTCTCGATCACCGCTGCCTTGACTGTGCCCGTTCCGTCGGTGGGGGTATATCGCGTATCGCCCGCGCGTATCGCGGCAATGGCAGCCTCGCAGATATGGGCGGGGGTGTCGAAATCGGGTTCGCCCACGGAAAAGTCGATCAGATCCGCGCCCGCCTGCCGCATCTCGAACGCCTTGTTGAACACGCCGATGATCGGCGACGGAGGCAGTTCATCCACGAGGTTGGACAGCATCAGGACGCCTCTGCCAGATCGGCCAGTGTCAGGTTGGGGCCAAGACTGCCTGGTCCGACGAGAATATGGATGACCGCCGCCTTGCCCGAGGCCATCGCACGTTCCAGCGCCGGAGCGAATTCGGCGGTGTTTTCCACGCGCTCGCCATGGGCACCAAAGCCTTGCGCTACCATCGCGAAATCGGGGTTGGTCAGCGCGGTGCCCGAGACGCGTCCGGGATGTTTGCGTTCCTGATTGGTGCGGATGGTGCCGTACATGCCGTTGTCGATAATGATGAAAATCGGATCGAGCCCGTATTGCACCGCTGTGGCCAACTCCTGCCCGTTCATCAGGAAATCGCCATCGCCCGCAATATAGACGGCGGGGGCATAAGGGCGTGCCACCTTGGCCGCCACCGCAGCCGGAACGCCCATACCCATCGCGCCCGAGATCGGGGCCAGCGCCCCAAGGAACTGCCGATAGTCGAAATGGATATTGGGCCAGTCCGCCGCGTTGCCTGCGCCCGTGGTCATGGTGGCCCCGGCAGGCAGCGTGGTGTTGAGAACGCGCATAACCTCGGCCATATCGACCGGACCGGACTGTACAGGCAAAGCGCGCATCGCTTCATAGTCTGCACGGGCATCTTTGGGCGAATGGCGCTTGGCCACCGGCAGCAGAGCCAGTGACTTTGCAGCCTCGTTCGGGTCTGCCAGTATGGGCAGATCGGCTTGATAGAGCCGCCCCAGATCTTCGGGTCCGGGCAGGATATGGACCAGTTTACAAGCGGGCTGTGGAGCCTGAAGCAAGCTGAATTTCAACGTGGTCCCGTCATTCAGCCGCGCCCCCAGCGCGATCACCAGATCGGCGGATTTGGCATATTCATTTGGCATCGGATTGCCGCCAAAGCCCAGATTGCCGATGAAATTCGGGTGATCATGCGGGAACAGCCCCTGTCTGCGAAACCCGACTGCGACCGGCAGCCCGTGATCCTCGGCAAAACGGATCGCTGCGGCGTGCCCTTCCTCGGTCCAGCAGGTGCCGCCCAGCAGCAGCAGTGGACGTTCGGCCCCAGCCAACAGTTCAGCCACCTGCTCCAGATCGGCAGGCGTTGGTGCGGGCGGGGTCAGTTTGACGGCAGGCAGATCGTGTGTGTCGGTCAGCTCGGCCAGCATATCCTCGGGCAAGGCCAACGCCACCGGACCGGGACGTCCCGACAGGGCGGTGCGAAAGGCGCGGTTGAGGTATTCGGGAATGCGCGCCGGGTCGTCGATCTCGGCCACCCATTTGACCATGTGGCCCAGATATCGGCGATAATCGACCTCCTGAAACGCCTCTTTGTCGCGATGGGCGCGCGGGATCTGTCCGATCAGCAGGATCAGCGGGGTCGAACCCTGCTGTGCCGTATGCACCCCGATCGAGGCATTGGTCACACCGGGCCCGCGCGTCACGAAACAGACACCCGGTTTGCCTGTGGCATCCGAATAGGCCGCCGCCATGAAGGCCGCGCCGCCTTCCTGTCGGGTGGTGTAGTATTTCAACGTGTTCGAGCAATCATGCAACGCATCCAGCGCCGCCAGATAGCTCTCACCGGGGACGCCGAATATGGCCTCGACCCCGTTGACCCGCAGCATGTCGATCAGCACCTGTCCGCCTGTCCGCATCCCGATCACTCCTCTTGTTCCGTATTCGTATTTTCCACCGGCGAAGGACGCTGGAAACTGAAAAACTCACACCGGGGTTGAAGCGATTTCACCCGGATACTGATAATGCCCGGCAAAGCAATGTGCGACCGGGCCGGTCATCTCGGCCACATCATCGGGCCGGATACGGATGGTCACTTCTCCCGCTGGCATGTGCACCCGCATCTCAGCCTGATCGGTCCGTCTCGACAGGCGCGCCGCCTGCACCGCGGCACAGGCGCCCGAGCCACAGGCCGTGGTCAGAACACCCGGGCGTTCATAGACGGAAAGCCGCATCTCGGTCGCGGACAACATCTGGACGACACCCACATTGACGCCTTCGACAAAAAGCGGATCCGCCATGATTTTCGGGGCCAATGCGGGCAGGTCCACGCTGTCCAGATCGTTGGTGAAATACACCGCATGAGGATTGCCGATGCTGACACCTATCGGATTTTGCAACGCCGCATTGCCAACCGGCAGCGCCATCATATCCTGCTGTCCGGACAAAGGCATGGCTTGCCAGTCCTGTGTCAGCACGCCCATTTCCACCTGAACCAGATGGTCGCCACGGCGTTCGGCGCGCAGGGGGCCGACTTGTGTTTGCAGGGTGATCTCATCCGCCGCAGCCTCTTCCAGCAACATCCAGGCCACGCAGCGTGTTGCGTTGCCGCAGGCCTGCACCTCGGTCCCGTCAATGTTATAAATACGCAGTCTGGCACGCACATCGGGCAGGTCCGAAGGTTCCAGCACGACCAACTCATCCGCGCCAACACCAACCTTTGGGTCACACACCCAGATGATTTCCTCTGGTGACGGGCAGTAGGGAGCGTTTCGGGCGTCAACAATCACGAAGTGATTGTGCAGACCCTGCATCTTTAAGAAGTCTGGCATGAAACTAGTGCTGCAGGATTTGGCTCAGGAACAATTTGGTGCGGTCGCTTTGCGGATTGTCAAAGAAGCTCACCGGGTCGTTTTCTTCGATGATTTGTCCTTCGTCCATGAAAATCACTCGGTCGGCCACGGCTTTGGCAAAGCCCATCTCATGGGTGACGCAAACCATCGTCATCCCGTCGCGGGCCAGACCGACCATTGTGTCCAGAACCTCGGACACCATTTCAGGATCAAGCGCCGATGTCGGCTCGTCAAACAGCATCACCTTGGGGTTCATGCATAGGGATCGAGCAATGGCAACACGCTGCTGTTTGCCACCCGACAATTGGCCGGGATATTTGTCGGCCTGTTCGGGGATGCGCACCCGTTCGAGATATTTCATCGCTGTCGCGCGCGCCTCGGCCTCGGGCACGCCGCGCACCCACATGGGCGCAGCCGTCAGGTTTTGCAGAACGGTCAGGTGTGGAAACAGGTTGAAGTGCTGGAAGACCATGCCAACTTCCATCCGCACCTTGTCGATATCTTTCATTTTGGCGTGCAGGTGCAGCCCGTCGACAATGATCTCGCCCTCCTGATGCGCTTCAAGCCAGTTGAGGGTGCGGATCATGGTGGATTTGCCTGACCCGGAGGGCCCGCAGACAACGATCTTGTCGCCTTTGTTGACGGTGAAGTTGATATCGCGCAGCGCGTGATAACTGCCATACCATTTGTTGACGCCGCGCATTTCGATGATCGGTTCAGCCATGACGCGGTCTCCTTAATGGCTTTTGGTGCGGAAATGACGTTCGATCCGGCCCTGAATCAGCTCAAGGCACATCGACAGCATCCAATAGATCAGCGCCGCGGTGATCAGCATCTCCATATGCTGGAAGGTCTTGGTGCCCAAGGTGCGGGCCAGGAACATCAGCTCCCATACACCGATGACCGACACCAGAGAGCTGTCTTTCAGCATCGCGATGAACTGATTGCCGGTGGGCGGGATGATCAGCGGCAGCGATTGCGGCAGGATGATACGGCGCATGGTCAGGCCGAACCTGAACCCCAGCGAGCGCGAGGCTTCCCACTGGCCTTTCGGGATCGACTGGATGCCTGCCCGGAAAATCTCTGTCATATAAGCGCCATAACACAGGGTCAGCGCCAGAATACCTGCGGGCACGGCGTCGATCACATAACCCAGCTGGGGCAAGCCCAGATAGATCAGATAGACCTGCATCAGCAGCGGCAGGCCCCGGAAGAATGAGGTGTAAAAACTGGCGATCGCAAAGGCGAAGCCGTTTGATGACAGTTTGGCTACGGCTCCGATGATCGCCAGTATAGACGCCAAGGTGATAGAAATGGCCGAGACATAAAGCGTCGTGAAGACGCCCTGGCTGACCATGAACCAGACCTTCGACCGGATGAAGACGAAATCCAGATCGAAGCCATAGAAGAAGGCAAGGAACAGGGCCAGCAACTGCAGCCAGACGATGGCGACCTGAAGCCGGAACTTGAGAAATCCGATCAGAACGATGTTCAGCACGAACAGAATGCCCAGCACCAGTCCGGTGGCAAAGCGCCCATAGAACCCGGAATCGGCGGGTTCACCGATTACCGGGCGCATAAGCTCGCCGATGATTGATCCCGTGGTGTCGATCAGCGCAAAGAATGCCGTTGCGACCACCAGCATGATTGCGATTACTTTGGGTTTGTGGACCAGCGGATCGTTGACCACCGTATCAGCGTAAAGCATGACCTGCCTCCTGCTTCAGGTGGCCCGCACGGGTGCGGGCCAACCTGTTTTATCGTTATTTAGTAGAGGTATAGTCGACGCCGTACCACTTCTCGCTGAGTTTGGTTAGCGTGCCATCCGACCGCATTTCCGCCACGATACCGGCGAGCTTGTCGTTAAGCTCCTGGTCGCCACGATCGATGGCGATGGCCAGCGGCTCATAGAATACCGGGTCACCGATCACCTTGAAGGGATAGTTGTTTTTGATGCCTTCCAGAATGGCTGGCAAGGAACCGACCATACCATCCAGACGGGTGCCATCACCCAACCGCAGATCGTCCATCACAGCGGTCGAGTCCTTGTAGGATCGGATTTCGCCCGGTTCGACTTTGTAGTCAAAAGCTGGGACACCTTCGGCATCAATTGTCAGATCATGCTGCAGGTACAGTTCGAATGTGCAACTGGTGCAGGCCCCCATGACTTTGCCATTGAGCTCGTCAACCGACGTGACCGAGCTGTCATTGTGCACCGCGACAGCTGCCGGGGTATAATAGTAGACGGCCGGAAAGCTCAGCACTTCGGCCCGCGCTTTTGTCGGTGTCATCGAGCCCACCGATACATCCCAGCGCCCGTTCCAGTTGCCTGCTGTGATGATATCCCAGGCGGGTGTCACAAACTCGACTTCGACGCCCAAGCGCTTGGCGATCTCGCGTGCGACATCGACATCAAAGCCATCCATTTCGTTGTTGTCATTCAGAAAGCTTTGCGGGGCCCAGTTTGCATCCGTCGCGACTTTGAGCGTGTTGTTCGACATGATGCGGTCCAAAGCGTCACCGGCAAAGCTCATCCCGGTGGATGCGCAAAAGGCTGCTACGGCGGTGGCGATGGTGAAAATTCGTCGTGTTTGTGTCATGCATTCCTCCCAAGTTGGATACGCGTTGGGAAATCTGCACTGCGAACGCAAATCCTCTGAGGGAATTATTTTTTGCCAATTTGAATATTTTTCACAGATCAGAGGTTTCACACTTGTTCGACCGGCCGCACTCTGGGCGCGCTATCCGGGCGACAGGTATATTTTACTAAATAAAGCGATTTTCAGGTGACCCGCGCCGGTATCACACGCCGCCCGCGTTAGAGCCTGCCAGTCGTCCGAATACGCATCCGTTGATCAGGCCGGTTCCGCCGGGGTAGTTGAAGAAGAACACGCCTCCCACCAACTCACCTGCCGCATAAAGCCCCGGAATCGAGGCAAGATCATTGTCCAGCACCTGCGCCGTGTCCGGGTCGATGCGCAGCCCGCCGAAAGTGAATGTGATGCCGCAGCCGACCTGATAGGCCTCGAACGGGCCTTCATCGATGGTGTTGGCCCAGTTGGACTTTGGCACTGTCAGACCTATGGTGCTGCGCCCGTCTTTGACGTTCGGGTTAAAGGCCGTGCCCGTATCCACCGCTGCGTTAAAAGTTTTGACCTCATCCAGAAAACCCTGCGGATCAACGCCTTCCAGCTTTTGGGCCAACGCCTCAAGGGTTGGAGCGGACACTTTGGTCACCCGTTTGATCCGGTATTCGTCGCGCAGCAGATGCGTGACCTTGGAATCGAACACCTGCCAGGCGAACTGTTCGGGCTGGTTCAGGATCACCCGGCCGTATTTGGCGTACGTGTAATTGCGGAAATCCGCGCCCTCGTCCACGAACCGACGACCCGCCGCGTTCACCATGATGCCCCATGGGTAGGAGTGTTTCTGGAACCCGTCGCCCACTTCCAGATCGCCGAATTCGGGGGCGTTGTAATCCCACCCGACCGCATGGCAGCCGGACCAGTTGCCATAGGTCGAGGCTCCGATCTCCATGGCCATCCTAAGGCCTTCGCCAGTGTTGAAGCGCGAGCCGCGCACCCGCGCCATCTCCCACCCCGGGCCAAGGTAACGTGTGCGCATTTCCGGACTGGCCTGAAAGCCGCCGGCGGCCACGACCACAGATCTGGCACTGATATCCTCAAGCTTACCTTGGTGGCGCACGCGGACTCCGGTGACCGCGTGACTGTCAGTCAGCAGTTTGATGGCGCGGGTCTGGTACCGGATCTCGATGCCGCTCTTGCGGGCGATGCTGGTATGAGCGTCCACCAGACCTTCGCCACCGCCCCAGGCTTCAAGCGTCAGGCCACCCCAGAACTTGAACCGACCATCCACCTTGAATGCCTGACGGCCATAGATCGGCATGAATCGGATACCTTTGCCGCGCATCCAGTGCATCGTTTCGCGCGAAGAGCGCACGATGCGTTCGCACAGCGCCGGATCGGTGCGGTACTGCGTGACGCGGAACATGTCGTCAAAGAACTGCTCTTCGGTATAGGTGCCGAAATCGGTGATGGCGATCTGGTCCTCGGACAAATCAGGGCAAAGCGCCCTGATATCGTCGACCCCGTCATAGGCAAAGCGGATGGCACCGGCGGTAAAACGGGAATTGCCGCCGTTCTCCGCCTCAGGCGCGCATTCCAGCATCAGCACGCTTGCCCCTTTTTCCCGCGCGGCATGGGCGGCGCAGAAGGCGGCGTTTCCGGCGCCGATGATGATCGTGTCCCAGGTGGCCATGCCTATTTCCCCTCCTGCGGTGCCTTGAACAGATCCTTGCGCAGCGTCATCAGCGCGCCGGGATCGATTTTCGCCTGAATGACGGTGGTTTGTCCGGACGCAATCGCCTGCCGCAAGGCGGGACCCATGCCGCCGCGTCCGTCGACCCAGATGCCTGTGCCGCCGCAAAGTTCGGCAAATTTGTCAAAGCGCGGCGACGTGATTTCAGCCCCCAGCAGGCGTCCGCCGTAAAATTCCTGCTGATAGGCTTTCTCGGCCCCCCAGGCCTCGTTATCCAGCACGACAATGGTGATGGGCAGATTGTGCGAAACGGCGGTCTGAATCTCGATCATCGTGTATCCTACGGCCCCATCGCCCATCACCGCCACAACCGGGCGTTCGGGCGCGGCGGCCTTGGCCCCGATTGCGGCGGACAGGCCAAAGCCGACCAGCCCAAAATCGAGCGGTGTGATCAGCGACATCGGCGCGTAATGCGCCAGCCGGTCGGCGGCCTGAAGGCAGGTGTTGCCGGTATCCAGCGTGACGATGGCATTTTTGGGCAGGGCATCGCGTATCTCGGCCAGGGCGCGGCGCGGGTGCAAGGGCAGGGTGCCGATGGTGGCTTCTTCCGCACGTTCGGCCCAGAGGCTGTCCATATCAGCGTGGAAGGCATCGCGCCATGGTGTGCAGTCGGGTTTCGGGGTCGCTTCGGTCAATGCCTCGGCGGTCAGCCGCGCATCGCCCTGCGCCGCTATCTTGGCCGGGAAGTAGCGCCCGATAGCCGCGCCCTCGACATCCACATGGGCGATCCGTGTATCAGAGCCAACGTAATCATTGCTGTGAAAGGTTGAGTTGAAGCCCAGCCGTGCGCCCAGCACAACCATCACATCCGCCTCTTTGGTCAGACGGCTGGCCACCCGGTTGCCACGCGGTCCGGCCTGACCGGCGAACCATGGATGCCGGTGGCGCATGACATCGGCATGGCCGGTCGAGGCCACCACCGGCACTTCAAGCTTTTCGGCCAGCGCGGTCAACGCATCCCGGCCCGCGCTCCATTTGAGGCCGCCGCCTGCGAAGAGGACCGGGCGTTTGGCTGTACCCAGCAGATCGGCAATCGCGGCGACATCGTTCGGGGCGGCGGGTCCCGGACGGGCAATGTTGACGGGTTCAGGCGCGATGGTCGGGATGTCCGCCGCGAACAGGTCGCGCGGAACATGCAGCACCACTGGACCGCGACGGCCCGTATTGGCCAGCCGGATTGCATCCTCCAACATCGGCACCAGTCGTGACGGATCGGTCACCATGACCGAGCGTTTGCTGATCGGTGCAAACAGCGCGACCTGATCGACCTCTTGAAACGTATCCTTGCATTGATCGGCGCGGGTGATCGCCCCGGCGATCACCACCATCGGAGAATAGGCCAGATGCGCCTCGGCCACGGCGGTGACGATGTTGACCACACCCGGCCCGGCCTGTGCGCCCAGAACCACGCCCGGTTTGCCGGTCATCCGCGCCCAGGAATCGGCCATATGCCCCGCCGCCCGTTCATCGCGGGCCCCGACATAGGCGATGCCGCCGCCCTGATACATGGCATCGTAGAGCTCTAGCATTGAGCCGCCGAGCAGCCCGAAAACGGTATCGATTCCGTTGGCTTTCAGCACACGATAGACGGCCTCGCCGCCGTTGATTGTGGTCATGATCTCAATCCTCGGATCGGGGCCGCAGGTTTTGCGGGTCATAAATGGCGTCGTGATGGACGGTGACGGGAATGTCTCGGTTCAGGATCTGCACGCTGAGGCCTTCGGGCGGTGTGCCGCGCCGCACGAACAGCCATCCCAGCGACTTGCCAACAGTATAGCCATAGCCGCCCGAGGTGGTCAGCCCGACAGGCTGGCCATTCAGCAGCACGGGTTCACCGCCATGAATATCGATGTCGTCGGCGTGGAGTTCCGCGTAGAACAGTTCCCATTCCGGGTCACGGGACAGCAGAGCTTGTTTGCCCAGAAACTCCCGACCCTCGGCTGCGACGAAACGGTCCAGCCCGACATCCAGCGGCCCGACATCGGTGGTCAGCTCAGCGCTGGCACGATAGGCCTTTTCCATGCGCATGCCGTTGAAGGCGTAGGAGCCCAGATCGGTCAGCCCGTGCGCCGCACCCGCGTCGAACAGCGCGTCGTAAACTTCGGCAATACGGTTCAGCGGGGCGTGCAGTTCCCACCCCAACTCGCCCACGAAAGACACACGCAGGGCATAGCAGGGCACGCCCGCGACGATGATCCGTTGCCCCGAAAGCCACGGGAACGCGGCGTTGGACAGGTCCGCATCGGTTAGCTGCGACAAGATACGACGCGAGGCAGGGCCGGACAGCGCCAGCATCCCCCAATCGGCGCTACGGTTGATCATCCGCACGTGTTCACCGGGGCGGATATGGGATCTGATCCAGTCGAAATCCGGATCGGCGCGGGCAATCGCCGAGCCGGTGAAATAATGATCTTCGGCGATGTGCCAGATGGTGATCTCGGTCTCGAACCGGCCCTGTGCGGTCAGCAGGTGGTTCAGGTTGATCCGCCCGTCTTTGCTTGGGATGCGGTCGGCCGACAGGCGGTCCAGCAGCGCCGCCGCATCTCTGCCGGTGATCTCGAACTGGGCAAAGGCGCACAGGTCGATCACCCCCGCCGCGGTGCGCGTGGCCTTGGCCTCGACCGTGGCGTTGGCGTGCCAGTTCTGATGACCCCAGCCTATCCGCTCAACCTCGCCCACTTTGCCGAAATAGCGCGGGCGCTCCCACCCGGCGACCTCGCCAAACACCGCGCCTTTGGCGGCCAGCCGATCATAGAGCGGATGCCGTTTCAGCGGGCGCAGGCTTTCGAACTGTTTGCCGGGGCAGGGCGTGTCGTGGCGGCGCATGAATTCATCCTTGGTGCGCTCGACAATGAAATGATCGGTGGTGAAATCGCCATACCGGCGGGGATCGAACCCGCGCGTGTTGATTTCGGCCGCGCCATGCACCATCCAGTCGGCCAGCACCTTGCCAGCCCCGCCACCCCAAGCGAGACCGATGGACGAGCCGCAGGACAGCCAGACATTGGGCGCGCCGGATGGCCCGACCAGCATACCGCCATCCGGCGTATGCGTGATCGCCCCGCGCACCACACGCTTGATGCCCAGATCGGCCAGCACCGGCATTTTGGCAAAGGCCACCATCAGGAAATCGCCGATCGAGTCATAATCGGCCTCGAACAGCTCATTTTCCGCAGCCCAGGGCGCACCTTGCGGCATCTCCCAGACGGTGGGGCAGACATGGCCTTCGTAGATGCCAATCAGGCCGGATTTTTGTTCCTGCCGGATATAGCCGCCATAGGCATTGTCGCGCATCACCGGCAGTTCCGGGCGGCCTTCGAACTCGGGCACAGTATCGGTGACTAGATAATGGTGCAGGCACGACACCGAGGGGATTTTCAGCCCGAACCATTCCCCCACCTGATTGGCGTAGGACCCGGCGGCGATCACCACGTGTTCGGCCAGCACATCGCCTTTTTCGGTCGTCAGCAGCCACAAATCGCCCTTGCGGCTGGCCCCCAACACCTGATTGCGCCGCTCATTTCTGGCCCCGCGCGCACGGGTCGCCGCCGCCAGCGCCATGGTGACGCCCGAGGGATCGATGTGCCCGTCCTGATAGGTGCGCACCGCCGCCTTGATATCGTCGGTTCTGTAGAACGGATTTAAGCGAGCAACCTCCTCGGGCCCCACCAGATCCATCGGCAGGTCCAGCAGTTTGCCCACACCCATGATCGACTTCATCCAGTCGACCTCATCGTCGGTGGTGGCAATGCGGAACCCGCCGACCTCGTGCCAGCCGATGCTTTGACCGGTTTCCGCCTCAACGCGTTTGTAGGTCTCGATCGAGGTTTTGTTGATCCAGCCCGCGATCCGGCTGCCCACCGCATGGGCAATCTGCCCCGCCGCGTGCCAGGTCGATCCGCTGGTCAGTTCGGCCTTTTCGAACAGGATGGTGTCGGTCCAGCCGTTTTCGGCCAGTTGAAACTGCGTCGCCACGCCCATGATGCCGCCGCCGATGATGGCGACGCGGGTGGTGCGGGGGATGTCCGACATCAGAACGCCTCCTTCGCGGGTTTGAGAGAGGCGCGGGTGGCGAAGCGGGCGCAGGCGATTTCAACTTCGAAACCGGGCAGAACTGTTTGTTTGGCCAATTGCCCAAGCGGAGCGCTGACCATCGCAAGGGCAAGCGATCGCCCGAAGCGATAGCTCCACGCAGCCGAGGTGATCTGGCCGACGACCTTTCCATCATAATAGACCGGTTCGTCATGGATCGGGATCGCGTTCGGATCATCGAACAAAAGCGAGACGATGCGGCGCGTCGCGCGGCCCGCTTTTTGCAATGCCTCTTCGCCGACAAAACCGGTGCCAAAGGCGCAAAAGCCATCCAGCCCGGCCTCTTGCGGCGTGGTCCCCGGGGTCAGTTCGTGACCAAAGGCGCGGAACCCGCTTTCGATGCGCAGGCTGCCGTTGGCATAAAGCCCCGCATGGCGCGCACCCGCAGCGACCAACGCCTCATGCGCGGTCATCGCCATGTCGGCGGGGATATACAGCTCATAACCTTCTTCGCCGGTGAAACTCAGCCGCCCGGCCCAGCCACGCGCCAAACCGATCTCGACCGGGGCGAAATGAAAGCGTTTCAGATCGGGAACGGGCACGTTCGTGGTGGCCTGCAATACGTCGCGCGCTTTGGCCCCTGCCAGCCCCAGAATGGCGTAGCCGCTGGTCACATCGGTGAATTCGACGCGGAAGGTACCTTTCGTTTCGCGCATCCGCTGCATGTCGCGCACAACCTCACCGACACCAACGATCAATAGGTAGGTCTGCGGCCCATGACGCTGCACGGTCAGGTCGCTTTCCACGCCACCTCGCGTATTGAGGATTTGCGTATAGGCGATGCGTCCGACGGGAATATCCATCTGCGCCGCACAGAGTCGGTTGAGAAAGGCCGTGGCATCCGGCCCCTGCACCATGATCTTGCCAAAGGCGGACTGGTCCAGAATGGCGGCGCTGGTGCGGCAGGCCTGAACCTCTTGCGCCACCTGTTCACGCCATGCGGGGATGCCGAAGGTCAGCGGCAGATGCGCGGCGCCCCCTCCGAAATGCACCGCGCGTTCCCAGCCGCCGCGCGCCTCGAACCGCGCCCCGGCGGCCACCAGCCCCGCATGGATGGGAGAGCGGCGTTGGCCGCGCGCCGTCTCCATCGACCGGCCCGGATAGGGATTGTCGTAATGGCGGCCCAGCACTTCGGGGATGCGCGCCTCAAGCGCGCCCATCACGTTCATTTCCGGGCTGAAACGGCGGATATCGGCCTCGTTCAGCTCCATCGTCGGTTCCCCGGCGATGATCCATTCGGCCATCGCCTTGCCCGCGCCGCCCGCCAACGCGATACCGGTCGAGTTCATGCCGCCCATGAGAAACAGGCCCGGCACCTCGGGGCTTTCGCCCAGCATGAACTGGCTGTCGAGCGTGAAGCTTTCCGGCCCGTTCAGCAGCATCCGCACCTCGGCGGTTTCCAGCGCCGGAATGCGGCGCAGGGCGTTTTCCATCATCGGCATGAAGTGATCCCAATCTTCATCCAACAGATCGAATGAGAAATCGGCGGGCAGATCGCGGGTCGAAATCCCCTTGGCATGAGGTTCGAACGAGCCGACCAACAGCCCCTCGACATCGTCGCGGGCATAGAGATAGGCGTCTTGGTCGTTCAGCGTGGGCAGATGAGCGCCCTTGCCAAGCGCCTGCACCTCGGCCAGCGGTTTGGTCAGGATGTAGAAATGTTCGCAGGCATAAAGCGGCATATGCGCCCCGGCCATCTCGGCCACTTCGCGCGACCAGAGACCGGCGGCGATCACCACTTCTTCGGCCTCGATCACATGATTGCCGATCTCAACCCCGGAAATGCGCCCGTCTTTCTTTTGCAGCCCGGTAACGCGGGTGTCTTCGAAAATCTGGACCCCGCGCGCTCTTGCGCCCTTGGACAGGGCCAGCGCCACGTCCGACGGGTTGACCCGGCCATCCGCAGGCGACCAGACCGCACCGATCACATCGTCCACCGTGATCAGTGGCCACAGCTCCTGCGCGCGGGCGGCATCGACCACCTCGGCCTCCAGTCCGAAAGCACGGCCCAGCGACACCTGCCGCTTGATATTGGTCAGCCGGTCGGGGTTGGTCGCCAGTGTCAGCGAACCGGTCTGGGTCCAGCCGGTGGCCTGCCCGGTTTCACGCTCCAACTCGCCATAGAGATCAATGGAGTAGTTTATCAGCTTGGTCAGTGTTGCCGAGGGTCGCAGGCGGCGCACCAGCCCGGCGGCGTGCCATGTGGTGCCGCTGGTCAATTTCGAGCGTTCCAGAACCACGATGTCCCGCCGCCCCTCACGCGCCAGATGATAGGCGATGGAACAGCCGATGACGCCACCGCCGATGATGACCGTGCGGGCGTGCGAGGGCAGGGTCATGGCAGCACCCTGTCACTGATCATTTCGGACAGGGTCGCGCGAAACGCTTCCAACGCTTCGTCGATCAGTTCTGGTTCATGCGCCGCCGATGTAACGCCCGAGGTGTAGGACATCATATCCACCCCGCGCGCCAGCATCCCGTCGCGATAAGCTTTGACCGTGGCTTTGGGCAGCCCGCGTATCTGCGCGGGGCCAAGGCCATCAAGACCGTTGGCGCCAAGATACAGATGAAAGACCGAGCTTTCGCCATAGGCCAGCCCCGGCACGCCCAGATCGGTCAGCGCGGCGTTCATGCCGTCGCGCATCCGCGCGGCCATTGCATCGGCTTGAGTCTGCGCCTCACCACTGGCGAGCACGGGCATCGCGGCGCAGGCCGCCGCCGCGACCAGAGGCGAGGCATTGAACGTGCCTTTGTGGCTGACCGCTGGCGCAATGCCGTCGCGAGCGGTTGTATTGTTCATCAACTCCATGATCTCGGCCCGGCCACAGACCGCGCCGCCGGGCAGACCGCCGGTGACGATCTTGGCCAGAGTGGTCAGGTCGGGCACGATACCATCGCGGGCCTGCCGTCCACCGGGTGACCAGCGGAACCCGGTAATGATCTCATCGAAGATCAGCACCACACCCGCCGCCCGCGCCACGTCGTGCAGCGCCTGCAATGTCCCTGTCGGCAACGTCACCGAGCCGTAATTAGCCCCGGACGCCTCGATGATGACTGTGCCGATGCGGTCATCCTGCAGGGCGTATTCCATGGCATCAGGGTCCGCCGCGCAGACATGGATCAGGTCACTCACCGCCTCCGGGACGCCCAGCGACGCGACTTGATCGGTTCCGGGTTTGGCCCCTTTCAGCGCATGGTCGTGCCAGCCGTGATAATGCCCGTCCACACGCAATACATGGTCCTTGCCGGATTGCGCGCGGCCCAGACGCAAGGCCAACATGGTCGACTCGCTGCCCGAAGCGGTAAACCGCGTGCGCTCGGCGCAGGGATAAAGATGATTGACCCATTCGGCCCACTGGATCTCAGCCTCGTGACAATCGGCGCTGAAAATCGCCTGCCCGGCCTGTTTTCGGATCGCCTCGACAATGGCGGGATGGCCATGGCCCAGCATCTGGCTGGCGCTACCCATCTTGAAATCGATGTACCGCCGCCCCTCGATATCCCATTTCTCGGCCCTCGCGCGCGGTTGATGAAGACGGGATGCGGGTCGCGATAGCGCAGTTCGTGACTGACGCCGCCGGGCAGAACGGCCCGGGCGCGTGTATTGAGGTCAGACTGTCTCATTCCGGTCGTCCGATCTGGGCCCGTGTGAGGCGAATGTCGAAGTGGTCCCGCAGGTCGCGGTCGATGGTATCGGGGATATGCGCGGGGAAGTGGCTTTGCAGAATGTCGCGCGCCCGTTCGCGCGCCACATCGCCGATCCGCTGCCCACCTTGTTCTTCCCAGTCGCGGGGGGCGCGGCGATCACCGATATCGGGGTAGAAATAGTCGGATTTCATCCGGCTGAACGTGTGCAACTCACCCAGATAGTGCCCCTCACCCCGACACACATCCGCGATGATATCGGCGGCGATGTTCTCGGGCGTCGCCTCGATGCCGCGAATGGTGCGCAGAATGTTGCCCAACAGGTCATTGTCGCTGACATAGGCAGCATGGCTGACGCCCAGAAGGCTGGACATCATGCCCGCCGCTTGCGTCACAATATTCGACCCGGCATGGGCGGCCATAGTCACGGCCAGCGATTTCTCGGCTCCGTATTGCGCATCCAGCCGCTTGGCATCGGTGATCCCGGCAATCGAGCTGGTGGGCAAATCCCAATGCCGCCCCATCTGCGCGGCGCCCGCCATCAGAATGGCCTGTTCGCCGCCGCCGCCGCTCATGGAACCGGTGCGCAGATCGGCCACCAGCGGTTTGGGCGCAAAGATCGCCCGTGCTTCGGGATCGACCAGCCGCGCAAAGACCAGTCCGGCCAGCGTTTCGGCCACCGCCTGCACCAGCGAGCCCGCAATTGTCGCAGGGCTGGTCGCCCCGGCCTGACCGGCGCTGATCAACTGAACCGGAAAACCCGCCCCGATCGCCAGTTCCAGCACTTCGCAGGCCTCTTCGGCAAAGCGCATCGGCGGCACCACGTGGCAGACCATGACCGTCAGAAAGGGTCGGGCGCGAAACGCAGCCTCACCGCCTGCGATGCGATAACAAAGCTGGGCAATCAGGGCGACGTTCTGCGGTTCGGTGATCGAAATCGACACATGTTTGGACGTGCCGGTCAGACAGGCATAAGCGGTGTTGAGGTCCATTGTGGCGGTATCTTCGATATCGCGCGCCACCACCGACCGGCTGAAATGGTGGATATTGTCCATCCGATCCACGATGCGCGCCGCGTCATAAAGGTCCTGCAGGGTGGAATCGCGATAATCATGCGTATCAAGATCGAACACCCCCGGAGCCGCCCCGCCGGTCGACATATGCACGCGCGCGCCTTCGATCTTCAGGTCGTTTTCGGGCCGCTGCCCGCACAGAGTAAAACCGCGTTGCGCCCCATCAATCGCCCAGCGGACCAGCGCTTCGGGAAACAGCAGCCGCCCGTCATCGGTCAGCGCGCCACCCGCCGCGATCACCTTGTCGATCATCGAAGGGGTGGCCTGACTTAGGCCAAGCGCCGCCAGCAGGGAGAATGCAGAAGCCTCGACCCGCTGTACCTCATCCAGAGCAAGCGGCTTGAACCGCCCGGCAACCACGCCCGGCCAGACCGGCGGGGCAGCATCGTCCTGAGCGGTGTCTTTCAATCGGTCTTTGCGACCGCGGCGCCGGCTGGAATGGACCATCAACTCATGAGTTTTGCTATGCGTTATTGTAGTTTTCCAGAGAGCTTTGCCATTTACAAAAGCAACTTTCTCAGCAACCAATGAGAAAAACTAATCAATAGTCCTGTGATGAAGCCCTCACTTCCCGCTTTGCGCGCCTTCGAAACCGCGGCCCGGCAGGGCAGCTTCCGCGCCGCGGCCGAGGCGCTGTCAGTCACGCCGACGGCCATCAGCCACCATATTCGCGGTCTGGAGGATCAGCTCGGTACGCAGTTGTTTGTCCGCAGCGGTCGAAATGTCACGCTGACCGAAGACGGCGAAAGGCTGGCCGAGGCCACCGCACAGGCCTTTGGAATTTTGGATGACGCGGTGCGCACGCTGCACCGCCGGTCCCGCAAAGTGGTGCGTCTGGCCGCTGGTCCGATCCTTACAGCGCGCTGGCTGATGCCACGGATCAGTGATTTCTGGGAAATCCACTCCGATACCGAGCTTGAGGTCGTGCCATCATTCGAACCCGGAACGCGCACGCATGAAAACGTTGATATCGTGATCCGTTGGGACCGCATGTCCGAAGCATCGGATGACGCGATCAAACTGCTGGAGCTCAGCCCCGTTGCCATTGCCTCTCGGTCTTTTCTGGCTGCCCATGGACCGATTGAGGATCCAAAAGATCTGCTGCACCTGCCTTTGCTGCATCAAAGGAACCATTGGGGGTGGCTGGATTGGTTTTCCGCTATGAATGTGGCGGTTTCAGACCGGCTGCGCGGTGCGATATTTCAGGACGCAAACGCTCTGTTGCGCGGCGCGGCGCAAGGGCAGGGGATCGTGATCGGCTGGTTGCCTTTGATCGATCAGGACCTTGCCGAGGGCCGGGTCGTTCGGCTGTTTGATGAGGTCATTCCCCGACACATGGCTATTTCATTGAGGTTCGGGAAGCCGCCCCGTGCGACGAGAGGTGCGGCAGGTTATGGAATGGCTTACGAGTTGACGCATCCCATTTGACTGTAATTAAAAGAGTTTTAGGAGCTTTGAGTTAGTCGGGCGAAAATGCGTGTTTCGGCAAGCGACCTCCAATGCCGATCATGGGCAGGCGATAGAGTGATCTCGTTCAAAGATATTTACTTCTGCAGAAAATAAAAACAGACGTGTATGTTTTTTATTTGACGGGGACGTCCGGGTCATCCTAACGTAAACCAACCTCGACACCGAGGACGATTCGAAGGCCCATGACCCAGAGTAGACAACAACAAAAAAGCGAAGAGATGCGTGCCAGATTGCGGCGCGCCACCTTGCTGACGCTGATGGAGAAGGGCTTTCGCAATGCCGGGACGCCGGAAATCTGCCGTCAGGCCGGTGTCTCGCGGGGGGCGATGTTTCACCACTATCCCAACCGCAACGCGCTGCTGCTGGATGCGGCGCTTGATCTCTGGCAGGAGGTCCCCGAGCGTTTGCGCGGGCTGGTTGCTGATCTCAAGGACGGCGCATTCGACGTCGACGCCTTTGTCGATGGCGCGTGGGAGAACATGTTTGCCGATGATGTTGTTCTGCCTTCACTGGAGTTGACGCTTGCAGCGCGCAATGACGATGAACTGGCCGAACCCGTGGCCAAGGGGCTGCGCGATCTGTTCAACAGCTATTACGCCATTTTGCACGACACCTTCGCCGCGCAAGGCTGGGACGAAGGTGCCATCCGCGATTGCATCAATCTGGTGCTCTGCGCGCTGCGTGGGCTCAAAGTGCAATCGTTGGTCTATCACAGTCCGCAATTTGAAACCGAGATGATGGCGTCCCTCAAGAACGCTTTCAGACACGCGATCCAGGCCATGGCCGAGGACGCAAACTAGAAAAATACAGGAGAGATATGTCAGCAATTCGGAATGTGCTGCTGGTCATTGCCGACCAGTGGCGCGGGGATTCTATTGCCGCATGGGGGCATCCGGACGTGAAAACGCCGCATCTGGACGCCTTCGCGACCGAGGCGATGTCGTTCCGCCGGCATCACGCGCAGGCCGCGCCCTGCGGGCCGTCGCGGGCCTCGCTGCTGACCGGGCTGTACCTGATGAACCACCGGCAGGTCAGCAATGAAACTCCACTGCCCGCCAGCGTTCCGACCCTTGCGCATCTGGTGGCGGACAGCGGTCGCACGCCGGTTCTGTTCGGTTATACCGATACCCCCAACGACCCCGACAATACCGCGCAGCTGCAGCCCTGGGTCTGTCCCGGGTTCGAAACGCGCGCGGGGTTCTTCTACCATGACGGCTTTGCCGCGTGGCGCGATTGGCTGGATGGGCAAGGGGTCGTGATCGAGCAGGGCGACGATCCCGAAAGTATCTTTCTGCCCAAAGGCGGCTATGATCCGGCGCAACCGGATGCACCCTGCCAGTACCCGGCGGAATTCAGCGATACCGCCTTCATGTTCGGCGCGGCGCGGGATTACATCGCCGAGATGGGGCTGCGGCCGTGGTTCGTGAACCTCAATTGCCTGCGCCCGCATCCGCCGATGGTCGCACCCGAACCGTTCAACCGAATGTTCGACTCGGCGGATCTGTCAGTCCCGGCGCGGCCCGCTACGCCTGCCCAGGTTTCCGACAGCCACCCGTTTCTGGCCGCGTCCCTTGAGGCTTACGGGTCCAAGCGCTATTTCCGCGCTGATCTTGCGCCCGATCAGGTGACCGACGATCACGACCGGGCCATGCGCGCCGCCTATTACGGCAACATGGCCGAGGTGGACCAGAAGTTCGGCGCGCTGATCGCCGATCTCAAGGCCAGCGGGCGGTATGATGAAACGCTGATCATCTTCACCTCGGACCATGCCGACCAGTTGGGCGACAACTGGATCTATGGGCGGCGCGGGCCGTTCCCGGGCTTGTTCCATGTGCCGCTCATGATCCGCGATCCACGCCATCCGGCCAGCCATGGCTCCGAGAGCCACGCCTTCACCGAAACCATCGACATCCTGCCCACCATAGCCGAGGCTGTGGGCCAGCTTGCGCCGCATTGTGACGGTCATGCCCTGACCCCGTTCCTGCGCGGCCGCGCGCCCAAGAACTGGCGCTGGCATACGGTGTGGGAAACCGATTTCCGCGAGCTGCGCCTGAACCCGGGTTTGGCTCATCTACTGCCGGATCACGTAGACGATTGCTGTTTTACCGCGCTGATGTCGCGGGACTGGCTATACATTCATTTCCCGGCGCAGTCCGCGTTGCTGTACGACCTGAACGCGGACCCGCACTGTCATGACAACCTGGCCGGTGATCCGGCCCATGCAGCCGCCCTGGCCGCCTGCGCACAGGCGTTGCTGAGCCACCGCATCAAACACACACCCAAGCAATTGTCGGATTACTGGTTGCCCTACGCAACCGACGGCAAGGCGCAGAAAATCTGGAACATGGGAGGGGACGCGCGCTGAAGATTTCAGGCCTGATCAAGAAATTCGGGGCCTTTCAGGCGCTGAACGTCGGGCAAATCGACATACCCACCGGGCAGGTGACCGGGATTGTCGGCCCCAACGGGGCGGGCAAGACCACCTTGTTCAACACTATCGGCGGTGCCTTTCGCCCTGACGCGGGCCAAGTGGTTCTAGATGGCGCCGACATCACCGGCCTGCCGCCGCACAAGCTGGCCGAACAAGGGCTGGTGCGCACCTTCCAGATCAGCCGCGATCTGGGGGCGCTGACCATTCTGGAAAACCTGCTGCTGGCACGCCCCGGACAACTGGGCGAAGGCATCGCCGCCTCGCTGTTTTCCCGCGCCCGTATCCGGGCTGAGGAAGAGAAAGCCATCGAACAGGCCCGCGCCCTGCTGGAACGGGTCGATCTGTGGCGGCTGGCTGATCAGTCGGCGGCGAACCTGTCTGGCGGGCAGAAAAAGCTGCTCGAGGTACTGCGCGCCATGATGCTGTCGCCCAAGGTCATCCTGCTGGACGAACCCGCCGCCGGTGTCGCGCCGACGATGGAGGGCGTGCTGGCCGATTTCATCCTGTCGCTCAAGGCCGAAGGCGTCACATTCGCTATCGTCGAACACGACATGGAGATGATTGAGCGCCTGTGCGACAGCGTCTACGTGATGACCGAAGGGCGCGAGATGATGCACGGCTCGTTCGCGCAGATCACCACCGACCCACGCGTTCTGGAAGCCTATCTGGGGAGCATGGCGTGATGAGCAATCCGATCCTGACAGTCGATTCCTTACGCGCCGGTTACGGCAGCGGCGGCGACATCATCAAGGGCGCTGGGTTCACCGTGTCCGAAGGCGCGATCTCGACCATCGTGGGGCCTAATGGGGCGGGCAAGTCGACGCTGATCAAATCGCTGGTTGGCCTGCTGACGCCGCGCGCGGGCACGATCACGCTGAACGGCGCCGATGTGACCCGGCTGAACGCGCCGTCCAAGGCCCGCGCTGGGTTGGGGTACGTGCCTCAGGAACACAACGTGTTCCGCAACATGTCCATCGGCGAGAACATGACGCTGGCCTATGAGTTCATCGCCAAAGACACCAAGGGCCTGAAAGCCGCGCGCGAGCGGGTGTTCGACATCTTCCCCGATCTTGCCCATCGCGAAGGCGACATGGCGGGCAATCTGTCCGGCGGTCAGCGGCAGATGCTGGCTTTTGGCTGCGCGCTGATGCCCGACCCCTCGCTGCTGTTGCTGGATGAACCAAGCGCCGGGCTATCCCCGAAATACGTGGCCGAGATGTTTCAGGCCGTGAAGGCCGTGAAAGATGCGGGCGTGTCGATCCTGATGATCGAACAGAATGTGAAAGAGGCGATGGTGATCTCGGAAACCGCCATCGTGCTTGTCTCGGGTCAGGTCCGGGCGCAGATGCCCGCCGCCGATTTCCTCAACCATCCGGATATCCACGCGCTCTATATGGGCACGGCGGATGTCACAGCGGCGGAGTCTGTGTGATGTTGCAAATCCTGCTGAACGGCGTGGTCTCGGGGCTGTTGGTGGCCCTGCCCGCCATCGCGCTGTCGCTGACTTACGGTGTTCTGAACTTTCCCAATTTCGCCATCGGCTCGATGATTACGATGGGGGCCTATATCGCGCTGTTTTTCAACGTCGATATCGGCGCACCGCTGCTGCTGGCCGCCGGGTTGGGGGCGGTCGGGCTGGCCTCGGTCGCGCTGCTGACAGATCGGCTGGTCTATAGGCCGCTGCGCAATTCGGACCATGTGACGCTGCTGGTGGCGTCGATGGGGGTCTATTTCGTGCTGGAGAATGTGGTGCGGTTCCTGTGGGGGTCGGATATTCGCGGCTATGACATTGCCGTGGCGCGCCCGCATCGCTGGATGGGGATGCGCGTCAATAACGAGCAGATTACCATCGTTATCGTTTCCCTGCTGGCAATGGTCGCAGTGTGGTTCATCCTGATGCGTACCCCGCTGGGCCGCGCCATGCGCGCGGTGTCGGACAACCCTGATCTGGCGGGCGTGCGGGGCATCAACCGCAACTATGTTATCGGGGCGGTCTGGGCGATCTCGGGGGTGTTGGCGGGCTTTGCCGGGGTGCTGGTGGGCATGGACGGCGTGGTCGATCCGCTGATGGGCTGGAACTATATCCTGCCGGTCTTTGCTGCCGTCATTCTGGGCGGCATCGGCAACCCGCTGGGGGCCGTTGTCGGCGCGCTGCTGATCGGCGTGGCCGAAGAGCTGTCGACCCTGATCCTACCCACCACCTACCGTCAGGCAGTGGCCTTCCTGATTATCGTCCTGGTGCTGTTGCTGCGCCCGCACGGACTGTTTGGCAAAGCGAGGATCAGCAGATGATCGGCTATCTCACCGCAATTCTCATCTTCGTCGTCATCTCGGCCCTGATCGGGCTGGCGCTGAACCTGCAATGGGGTCAGGCCGGGATGGTCAATTTCGGCATCTTCGGTTTCTTCGCCGTTGCCGCCTATGTCGCGGGCCTGTCGGCGCTGGCCGGGGTGCCCGCGCTGATCGCCGCCGTGCTGGCGGTGATCGTGACCGTGATCCTGTCGGCACTGGTGGCGCTGGTCTCGGCCCGATTGCGCGAGGATTATCTGGCCATCGCCACACTCGCCTTTGCCGAGGCCGTCCGCCTGTTCCTGCTGAACGAGACCTGGCTGACCGGTGGTGCCAACGGCTTGCCCGGCATCCCCGACCGCTGTCCGGCGTTGCCTCGGGCCTGAACTATGAGCTGATATTCCTTGCCATCTCGGTCGCGGTCTTCGCCTTGTGCTTTGTCTTTGCACAACTGCTGACGGTCTCGCCCTTCGGGCGCGTCCTGCGGGCGCTGCGCGAGGATGATCTGGTCGCCGCGACGCTGGGGAAAACCACCCTGTCGTTCCGCGTCCGCACCTTTGCCGCAGGCGGGGCCATCATCGGCGCGGCGGGCAGCCTGCACAGCTTTTACTTCAGCTATATCGACCCCACGCAATTCGGCGCTTTTGTCACCGCCTATGCCTTCATGGCCGTGATTGCGGGCGGGCGCGGATCGAACACCGGCCTGATGATCGGCGCTGTATCGGTGATGGTGCTGCTGGAAGGCACCCGTTTCCTGAAAGACCTCATGCCGTTTCTGGACGCTGGGCAGGCCGCGTCACTACGTCTGATCCTGATCGGTGTGGGCCTCATCCTTCTCTTGATCTATCGCCCGCAGGGTTTCATGCGTGAATACCGCCTGCAGGCGAAAGACGGAGATCTGTCATGAGCCGGATTTCTCCCCTCTCGGCAGACTCCCTTCCGGATGAGGCCCGCGCCGTCTTTGATGAAATGAACCGCTATGGCCCGTTCGGCAATCTGGTCGGCGCGATGGCGCACCGTCCGGTGATCCTGAAGCACCTGTTCGGCATGTTGCTGGACCTGCGGGACGAGGCGGTGCTGCCCCGCCGCGCGCTGGAACTGGCGCTGGTGACCGTGTCAAAGCTGAACGAATGCACCTATTGCATCTCGCACCACGCGCCGATGCTGGAGGTTGCGGGCCTCAGCGCCGAGGGCATCGCGCGTCTGCCAGATGTCGAGGATCACCCGGAACTGGACGAGGTCGACAAGATGGTGGTGCGCTTTACCGTGGCCGTCACCACCCGCGCAAACCGGATGCGCGATGCCGAGGTCACTGACCTGCGCGCCCATTTCACCGATGCGCAGATCGTCGAGCTGACCTGGCGCATCGCGCTGTGTGGCGCGTTCAACCGCTTCAACGACGCATTGCAACTGACGCTGGAGGAAGGGGTCGAGGAGGTCCCCGCCAGCACATGACCACTCAGAGGAGGACAGAGTGATGACGAAACTGATCATGAACCGCAGGCGGTTTCTGGGCACGACGGCGGCGGGACTTGCCGCCACGAGCCTGCCGCTGCCCGCGCTGGCGCAGAACGCACCGGTCAAGATTGGCATGATTTCGCCCCTGACCGGCGGCGGGGCCTCATACGGGCCCAACATCGTCAAGGCGGCGCAGGTGATCGCAGGCCAGATCAACGACGCGGGCGGCATTCTGGATGGCCGTCAGATCGAGATCATCGCCGAGGACAGCGAAACCAACCCCACCTCCGCCGTGCGCGCCGCGCGCAAGCTGCTGGACGTAGATCAGGTCAGCGCCATTGTCGGCATGTGGGGGTCCGGCCCGACGCTGGCGGTCAAGCCGCTGGCCATCGAAAAGGGCGTCTCGGTCAGCTGTCTGGGCGCGGCGGATGCGATCACCGAGGGCGACCATGGCGGGTTGATCTGGCGCTTTCAGGCCACGGGCCGCGAGTGGGGTATACCCCCGGCCAAGGCGATGCTGGCGGCAGGCCACAAAAAGGTCGGTATCCTTGCGGTGCAGACCGCGTTCACCCAGTCGATGATCGGCCCCTTCATCGAGACCATCGAGGCCGGTGGCGGCGAAGTGGTGGTGCAGGCCGAGGTAAAGCCCGATCAGCCCAGCTTCCGCGCCGAAGTCGACAAGGTCATGAGCGAGGACGTCACCGCCGTCTTCCTGCCCGCCTATGTCACCCAGTTCACCTCGATCGCCAAGGAATGGTTCCGGGGCGGTTATGAGGCCGAGCTTTACACTCTGACCATCGCCGCCAGCGCCGGTGTGAACGGCGGCGGCAAGTTCATCGAAGCCGTCGGCACCGAGGTCGGCGAGGGTATCAACCACCTGCAGGCCACCAATGACAGTTCTTCCGCTGCTTACAAAGAGTTCGAGGGTCTGATGGGTGTCGAACCCGGCACCTTCCTGCCTTTCTCGGCCCTGTGCGCGGATTCGATGGCCGTGCACGCCGCCGCAATGGAAAAGGCAGGCACGCCGGACGCGACGGTCTATACCAAGGAAATCCTGAACATCACCAATGGCGGTGGATCAGATGTCGGCGGAGCGGTTCCGTTGCTCGAAGCTGTTCGGACCGGCAATCCGGTCAACTATACCGGCTACGGCATGGACGTAGCCTTCCACCCGGATGGCAATCTGAAAGACCGGCCTTTCGCGCACTTTGTCATCAAGGATGGTAAGGACGTCGAGCTGGGCACGATCTGAACCGGTCTGAAGCACGGCAGCCCCAAATGTCGGGGCTGTCTATCAAGCAACACCGAATTAAGCGTTCCAAATGGCTGAAAATGATAACATCACGGTTCTGGGGGCCGGGATCGTGGGGATATGCTGTGCTCTGTCCCTTGTTCAACGCGGCTTCGCAGTCACGCTGATAGATCGGGCGGCGCCCGGGCAGGCCACATCCGCCGGAAATGCGGGGATCATCTCACCATGGTCCAGCATTCCACAGCCTCTTCCAGGTATGTGGAAAAAAGTGCCCGGCTGTCTGCTTGATCCCGATGGGCCTTTGACGGTGAAGCCTTCTTACCTGCCCCGATTGCTTCCCTGGGGCCTGAGGTTCTTGCGAGAAGGGCATCCCGACCGAATTGGTCCGATTTCGGACGCGATGGATTTCCTGAACGGCGGCTGCATTAGTTTATTCCGCCGCCATCTGGCGGGAACCGGTCATGAAGACCTGATTGTGGACAGTTACTATGTGCACGCCTTTCGAAACGCCGACTCTGCCAATCCTGAAACGCTGGACTACAGTATGCGCCAGTCTCGCGGCGCAGAAATCGAACGGATAGACGCAGGCGAGCTTCGCGAATTGGAGCCGCATCTGACGACAGAATTTCAAGCTGCTATTCTGATAAAGGGACAGGCGCGGGCGGTGTCTCCGGGTCGGATCGCCACTGTTCTGGCCGAGAAATTTCAAACCCTGGGCGGCACTATTCTGCGCGAAACTGTGCATGGTGTTGGACCCACTCCTAACGGTGATTGGCTTTACACCACCGATCAGGGCCAGAGAACGGCGGCAAAACTGGTCATTGCAATGGGCGTATGGTCTGCGGAGTTTTTGCGACGATTGGGCTTAAAAATCCCGATGGAATCCGAGCGTGGATATCATGTTTCATTCACCGATCCGGGCGTCACGCTGACTCATTCGGTCATGGATATGGACATGAAATTTGTCGCTTCCTCGATGGCCGAAGGGTTGCGCGTTGCCGGAACTGCAGAGTTCGCAGGGCTTGACGCACCCGACAACCCGAAACGCCTTGAGGGGCTGGTTACACTGGCTCGTGCGTTGTTGCCCGATCTTGACGACAGCAACATGTCCACATGGTCCGGTCAGCGGCCCAGTTTACCCGACAGCCTGCCTTGTATTGGCGAGATCGAGGGGTTTCCCGGCTTGATCGCAGCGTTTGGCCACAGCCACTATGGCTTGATGATGGCCCCAAAGACGGGCGAGTTGGTTGCGGATATCGCGGCGGGTACACCGATGAACCACGATCTGTCGGCCTTTAGGGCCACCCGGTATCAAAGGGTGTAAGCGACATATTCCGCCCGGGAAGGGATTATCTGCAAACCATTGCGGCAAATCGAGATCAGTGGGGGCGTCTAAGTATCCCCTCCCATCAAAAGTCCAGCCCAAGATCGACACAAGGATAAGAATGGGTCAGCGCCCCGGACGAGATGTAATTCACGCCCGTCGCCGCCACGGCTGCCACCGTGTCGATGTTGATGTTGCCCGAGGCCTCGGTGATCAGTCGACCGTCGACCAGCGCAACCGCTTTGGTCAGAATGTCGGGCGACATGTTGTCCAGCAAGACGACATCGGCTCCGCCCACCTCAAGCACTTCGGCCAATTGATCCAGCGTGTCCACCTCGATCTCGACCTTCATCATGTGCGAGGCGCGAGCCTGCGTCGCCTCCAGTACCGCACGCACGCCACCCGCCGCCGCGATATGGTTGTCTTTGATCAGGATCGCGTCGGACAGGGAAAACCGATGATTGAAACCACCGCCATGCAGAACGGCCTGTTTTTCTACGATGCGCAGACCGGGTGTGGTTTTGCGCGTGCAGGTGATGCGCGCCCTGGTGCCCCTGGTTTCCGCCACCAGCGCCGCCGTCGCGGTGGCCACACCGCACAGCCGTCCAGCAAAGTTCAACGCCACGCGCTCTCCTGACAGGATCGAGGACGCTTTGCCCCGGATCTCCATCAGCGTGTCGCCCCTGGCGCAGCGCTGCCCGTCCGCAATGTGTGTCGAGATCTCCAACGAAGGATCGACCAGCCGGAAGGCCAACGCAGCAACCTGCATTCCCGAGACCACGGCATCCGCGCGGGCGTTCAGTCGGGCGGCATAGGTTGCATCCTCGGGGATTACGGTCTGAGTGGTGATATCGCCATAGGCGCCCAAATCCTCCATCAGTGCTGATCGCACCAAAGGTTCCAAGATCAGGTCGGGCAAAGCCGGATGGGTCATTCTGCGTCCTTTGCAATACGGTCCCGCAAGGCCAGAGCATCGCCCAGCATCAGGGCAGAGCGTTGGCCGGGTCCGGGAATAAGATCAGGAAAATCAGAGCGGTAATGCGTGCCACGGCTTTCCTCGCGCAGCAACGCGGCTGCCGCGATCAGGGTGGCGGTGGCCGTCATGTTCAGGAATAGGTCGCAGCCCGTGTGCCGGGCCTCAAGCGTTGCGATATCGGTCAGGGCATGGTGCAGACCATCCTGATCACGGACCACGCCAACAAATTTGGTCATGGTGTTGCGCAGAGCGGACAAATCGGGGTGTTGCCCGGCAGAACCATCGGGCACCAGAGCGATGTCGACTTCCGGCGCGCTCCGTTCGGAGACATCCGTCGCAATGTCTCGCGCGCAGGCGCGCGCAAACACCAAAGCCTCAAGCAAACCGTTCGACGCCAGTCGGTTCGCGCCGTGCAACCCGGTCGAGGCGGCCTCGCCACAGGCCCAAAGCCCGTTCAATGAGCTTCGGCCGGCCAGATCGGTTTCGACACCGCCCATGTGGTAATGCGCCGAGGCCGTCACCGGGATCGGATCGTGTACCGGGTCCACACCATGGCGCAGGCAGGCTTCGGTCACGGTCGGAAAGTTGTCCCCGATCGCGGCGCCGATGGCCTTGCGCGTATCCAGAGCGGGACGATTGCCCAACTGCGTCTGCTGGTAGACGGCACGCGCAACAGTGTCGCGCGGAGCCAGTTCAGCGTCAGGATGGATATCGGGCATGAACCGATGTCCATTGCTATCGATCAGAACGGCACCTTCGCCCCGCAATGCCTCGGTCGCCAGCGGTGTAGGGTCTTCACCGACGTCGATTGCAGTGGGGTGAAACTGGATGAACTCGGCATCCGCAATCCGCGCACCGGCGCGGGCGGCCATACCAATGCCCTGACCCCGAATACGCGCAGGATTGGTGGTTTGGGCATAAAGACCAGCCGAGCCGCCGGTTGCCAAGATATGCGCCGACCCGCGCAACAGAACCTGAGGTCCACCCGGTGCTTCGGCGTTGGTCAGATAGACGCCGCTGACCTTCTCACCATCGCTTTCCAGCCCAACCGCCAGCGCCCCTTCTACGACCTGAATAGACGGAGTTTGACGCAGGGCGACGATCAGCGCTCGCATGATCTCGGCCCCGGCCTGATCGCCCTTGACCCGAACCACCCGCGCGGCTGAATGCGCTGCCTCACGTGACTGGACAAAGCCCCCATCGGCAGTGCGGTCGAACCCGGTGCCCAGATCGGATAGATCAAGGATATGCTCCGGCGCGGCGTTGGTCACAAACTCGGCCACTTCGCGCAGAACCGAACCAGCCCCGGCGCGCATGGTGTCCTCTGCGTGCGCCTGCGGGCTGTCTGTGCGCGCCATTGCCGCTGCGACGCCACCCTGCGCCCAGGCCGAGCTTGCTCCAATTCCAAGCGGTTCGGGCGAGATCATCACGACGGGGCAGGGGCCAACTTCAGCGCCGCGTAAACCGCCGCCAGCCCGGCCCCGATGATCACCACACGTGGCGTCTCGACAGTCTGCATGTCGTCGGTCAAATACCCAGTTGGCGCGACAGATCGATCATACGCTGCACCGACAGTCTTGCTTTGCTGGCGATTTCGGCATCCACCTTGACCTGTCCGGTCATGGTGTCGAGTGCGTAGAGCACTTTTTCAAGCGTGATCTTCTTCATGTACGGGCACATGTTGCAGGGGCCGACAAAATCGACCTCGGGCAGCGCGTCGGCAATGTTCGAAGCCATCGAACATTCAGTGATCAGCAGCGCCTTTTCCGGTTTCTCATCGGTGACATATTTGATGATGCCGCTGGTGGAGCCCGAGAAATCGGCCTCGGCCACAACATCCGGCGGACATTCGGGATGCGCGATCAGACGCGTGCCCGGGTTCCATTCACGGAAATCGCGCAGGTCATTGGCGCTGTACTGCTCGTGCACAATGCACGAGCCTTCCCACCAGACCACGTTTTTCTGCGGCACGTCGCGCGCGACGTTCTGCGCCAGATACTGATCGGGGGTCATGATGACAGTGTGGCTGTCCTGCGCCGCCACGATCTGTGCCGCGTTGGACGAGGTACAGCAGATGTCCGAGGCCGCTTTGACCTCGGCGGTGGTGTTTACATAGGATACGACGGGCGCGCCGGGATAGCGGCGGCGCATCTCGGCGATACCCTCAGCGGTGATCGATTCCGCCAGAGAGCATCCGGCCTCCATATCCGGCATCAGCACGGTTTTCCCGGGGCTGAGGATCTTTGATGTCTCGGCCATGAAATGCACACCGCATTGCACAATCACATCCGCCTCGACCTCGGTCGCTTTGATGGCCAGTTGCAGACTGTCACCGCCAAAATCTGAAATGCCGTGGTAAATCTCGGGCGTCATATAATTATGACCCAGAATGACCGCATTCCGCTCGGTCTTCAGATCGTTGATCGCCTTGACGTATGGCGCGTACACCGCCCAATCCACCGGAGATACCACACGGGACATCCGGTCATAAATATCGCTCATGCTTGCGGCAAGCTCGGGCGACGGGGCAAGGTCATACTTTTCGGAGAGGTGCGCGCGCTGCGCGGGAAGGTCGAACACGGGACTGGTTTTCTGCCTGATAAACGCGTGACACTCCTAATATGGGTTCTGAAGCGAATTGACCAGCACCTATCCTGGACGAATTTCCCAAAGTACGGATCGAGTTTGAAACAACTGGGTTTTTTGACCTGAATTTCAGGGTGACCAGAGCTGTTAATGCGGTTTTGGCTGTGACGTGCGGTCTAACGGCGTTAGTAAATGCAGTAGAAAAATGAGTGAGACTTGGCGCTAGGTCACTTGCAACTCGCTTCATTATAGTATACCGCGGCATACAAATAAATTTGGTCAGGTGTTCGCTACACTTTGAGCATCTGCCAGCAAGCCACAATTGCCGGAATGAGCCATGAGCCTGTACACAGAATACCTCGACGAAATTGAAACCCGCAAAGCGCAGGGCCTGCACCCCAAGCCCATTGATGACGGCGCGCTTGTCAGAGAGCTTGTTGATCAGATCAAGGATGTCGATCATCCGCATCGGGCAGAGTCGCTGAACCATTTCATCTACAACACGCTGCCTGGCACGACCAGCGCTGCCGGTGAGAAGGCGCGATTCCTGAAGGAGATCGTTCTGAGCGATGCGGTGGTCGAAGAAATTTCGGTGGCCTTCGCCTTTGAATTGCTGTCGCACATGAAGGGTGGCCCTTCGGTTGAGGTGCTTCTGGACCTGGCTTTGAGTGACAACGCCGAGATCGCAGCGCAGGCGGCAGAGGTTCTGAAAACGCAGGTCTTCTTGTACGACGCTGATACCGATCGCCTGAAAGAAGCCTTCGAGGCGGGCAATTCCAAGGCGCGCGAAATCCTTGAAAGCTATGCCCAGGCTGAGTTCTTCACCAAGCTGCCGGATATCGATGAAGAGATCGAAGTCGTGACCTATGTTGCCGCCGAAGGTGACATCTCGACCGATCTGCTGTCGCCGGGCAATCAGGCGCATTCACGTGCAGACCGGGAACTGCACGGCAAGTGCTTTATTTCCGAGAAGGCGCAGCAAGAGATTGAGGCGCTGAAGTTGCAGTACCCCGGCAAGCATGTGATGCTGATTGCGGAAAAGGGGACCATGGGTGTGGGCTCGTCGCGCATGTCCGGCGTTAACAACGTGGCGTTGTGGACTGGCAAACAGGCCAGCCCTTATGTGCCCTTCGTCAACTTCGCCCCGATCGTTGCGGGCACCAACGGTATCTCGCCGATCTTCCTGACCACCGTGGGCGTGACCGGTGGCATCGGTCTTGATCTGAAAAACTGGGTCAAGAAGGTGGACGAGGATGGCAAAGCGATCCTGAACAATGATGGCAACCCGATCCTTGAAGAGAAGTATTCGGTCGCAACCGGCACCGTCCTCAAGATCAACTCCAAAGACCGCAAGCTGCTGAGCGAAGATGGAGAGGAACTGGTCGACGTATCCTCGTCCTTTACCCCGCAGAAAGTGGAGTTCATGAAGGCCGGGGGTTCGTACGCGATTGTCTTCGGCAAGAAACTCCAGACATTTGCGGCTGAAACATTGGGAATTGAAGCGCCTTTGGTTTTCGCGCCATCCAAGGAAATCAGTCACGAAGGGCAGGGCCTGACTGCCGTTGAGAAGATCTTCAACAAAAATGCCTTGGGCACAACGCCAGGCAAGACACTGCATGCCGGTTCTGATGTGCGTGTAAAGGTCAATATAGTTGGCTCGCAGGATACCACTGGCCTGATGACCATGCAGGAGCTTGAGGCGATGGCCGCGACAGTTGTGGCGCCCAGTGTTGATGGAGCCTATCAGTCGGGGTGTCACACAGCATCGGTCTGGGATGCCAAGGCGCAGGCCAACACGCCGCGCCTGATGAAGTTCATGAATGATTTCGGCCTCGTCACCGGACGTGACCCGAAAGGCGTTTATCATTCGATGACGGATGTGATCCACAAGGTGCTGAACGACATCACCGTGGATGACTGGTCTGTCATCATCGGCGGCGACAGCCACACCCGTATGTCAAAAGGCGTGGCCTTTGGGGCAGACTCGGGCACCGTGGCATTGGCGCTGGCGACCGGTGAGGCATCGATGCCGATCCCGGAATCGGTCAAAGTGACCTTCAAGGGCAAGATGGCCGGGCACATGGATTTCCGCGATGTGGTCCATGCCACACAGGCGCAGATGCTGGAACAGCATGGCGACAACGTGTTCCAGGGACGCGTGATCGAAGTGCATATCGGAACGCTGCTGGCGGATCAGGCCTTTACCTTCACCGACTGGACGGCTGAGATGAAGGCTAAGGCCTCGGTCTGTATCTCGAATGACGAGACTTTGGTCGGGTCGCTGGAATTGGCCAAATCGCGCATTCAGATCATGATCGACAAAGGCATGGAGCATGAAAATGGCATGCTGCAAAAGCTGATCGACATCGCAGATACACGCATTGCCGAGATCAAGTCGGGTGAGAAGCCTGCGTTGCGTCCGGATGACAATGCCACATACTTCGCAGAGGTTGTCGTTGATCTGGACCAGATCGACGAGCCGATGATCGCCGACCCCGATGTCAACAACGCCGATGTGTCCAAGCGATATACGCATGACACGATCCGTCCGATCTCTTATTACAATGCTGAAAAGCAGGTGGATCTGGGTTTTGTCGGCTCTTGCATGGTGCATAAGGGAGACATCAAGATTGTCGCTCAGATGCTGAAGAACCTCGAGAAAGAGACCGGTAAGGTCGAGTTCAAGGCACCTCTGGTGGTCGCGGCGCCGACCTACAATATCATCGACGAATTGAAGGAAGAGGGCGACTGGGAAGTGCTCGAAAGATACTCGGGCTTCGAATTCGACGACCTGTTCCCGAAACAGAAGGCGCGTACCGAGTACGAAAATATCCTGTATCTCGAACGCCCGGGCTGCAATCTCTGCATGGGCAACCAGGAGAAAGCCGCTAAGGGTGATACGGTTCTGGCCACGTCGACCCGCCTGTTCCAGGGCCGCGTCGTGGCAGACGCACCGGACAAGAAAGGCGAGAGCCTTCTGGCTTCGACCCCGGTTGTGGTGTTGTCCGCCATTCTGGGACGCACACCGAAAATAGAAGAATACAAGGCTGCGGTCGAAGGCATTGACCTGACTCGCTTCGTGCCATCGGCGGTCGATCCGGCGACTTCCAATTCAGTGCATTTCTAAAGATGCCGGGCCGGTCGTCGTTCTGACGACCGGCCCGCGCGCTCGATCTTGCCTGCGCATTTCAGTGATTGTCGCTGCACGGACCGGATCGAGTGAATGTTGAACAGCTCCAACATAACAGACGATCCGGCGTGAAGTCGGTGCCGGGCGCTAGTTCAACCGTTCACCCGTTTCCTTCGCGAAATATGATACTTTGCTCATGTCGATGGCAAAATTCAGCACCTCACCGGCCTTGGCACTGGTTTCGGCATGCAGCCGTGCGGTGACCTGTTTGCCGCCCAGTTCTGAGACGACATAAGTATCAGCCCCGGCGGGCTCGACCATGTCGACCATGCATTCGGCCTCCTGTACACCGGCTCCGGCACGGAATCCGGCCTCGGCGATGTCTTCTGGGCGCAAGCCCAGGATCACATCCTTTGGCAGAGACAGATTGCGGGCGTCGTTCAATACCAAAGTCTCGCCCGAAGGCCGAGAAATGGCAATCTGCGTCGCCGAACCGTTTTGACTTGCCTGCGCCGGGATCAGATTCATCGCAGGCGAGCCCATGAAATCGGCCACAAACAGGTTGGCCGGATTGTTATAGATCTCGGCCGGGCTACCGATCTGCTGCACGATCCCGCCTTTCAGAACGACGATCTTGGTGGCCAAAGTCATCGCCTCGATCTGGTCATGGGTCACGTAGACGATTGAAGCATCCAGCGTCTGGTGCAGCTTCTTGATCTCGGTACGCATTTCGACCCGCAGCTTGGCGTCGAGGTTCGACAGCGGCTCGTCAAACAGGAACAGCTTGGGGTCACGCACCAGCGCCCGACCCATCGCCACCCGCTGACGCTGACCACCTGACAACTGGCTGGGTCGGCGGTTCAGCAACTGCTCAATTTGCAGAAGTGAGGCGACCTGGTTCAGCTTGGCCTCCTGCGTCGCCTGATCCACACCACGCACCTTCATGCCGAAGGTGATGTTCTTGGCCACCGACATGGTCGGGTACAGAGCGTAGGATTGGAACACCATCGCGATGTCGCGATCCTTGGGGCTGACATGTGTCATGTCGTTGCCACCAATCGAAAGCGTGCCGCCTGTGATCGGTTCCAGTCCCGCTATGCAATTCAGCAGAGTGGACTTGCCGCAGCCTGAGGGGCCAACCAGCACCAGAAAATCGCCCGGATCAATCGAGATGTTGATGTCTTTCAGAATCTCGGTTGCGCCGTAGTTCTTATAGAGATTGTTGATATCAAGGATGGGAGCCATGGGTCTTATCCCTTCACTGAGCCAGCGGTCAGGCCGCGGATGAAATACTTACCGGCAACGACATAGACGAGCAGCGTCGGCAGCCCCGCGATGATCGCGGCGGCCATGTCGACGTTGTACTCTTTGACGCCGGTGGTGGAGTTTACGATGTTGTTGAGCGCTACGGTCACGGGCTGCGTCCCCGCCTGGCTGAACGACACGCCGAACAGAAAGTCGTTCCAGATCTGGGTGAACTGCCAGATCACGGTCACCACGATGATGGGTAGCGATAGCGGCAGGAAGATCGACCAGAAAATCCGCAGGAAACCGGCCCCATCGACACGGGCCGCCTTGGTCAGCTCGGCCGGAATGGTGACATAGTAGTTGCGGAAGAACAGCGTGGTGAAGCCCAGCCCATAGATCACGTGGACAAAGATCAGGCCCGGAATGGTCCCGGCGATCCCCATCATGCCCAACAGACGCGCCATCGGCAGCAGAACAACCTGAAACGGGATGAAGCAGCCGAACAGCATCAGCGAGAAGATGATGTTGGCCCCTTTGAACCGCCACTGCGCCACGACATAGCCATTCAGCGCACCCAGCAGGGTGGAGATGGCGACCGCAGGCACCGCGATCAGGACCGAGTTCCAGAAGTAAGGGCGCAGACCTTCGCACTGGATACCGGTACAGGCCCCGGACCATGCGGTTTTCCAGGCGACAAAGCTGACCTCGCGCGGAAGCGAAATCAGGCTGCCAGTACGGATTTCCTCAAGGCTTTTCAGCGATGTGGTCAACATCACGAACAGCGGCATCAGGTAATACAGCGCGAACAGGCCCAGCAGGACATACAGTAGCCATCGCAGGGCAATCTTGCCGGCGGCGCTTTGGGTGCGGGTTTGGGTTTGGGGCATCGACAGATCAGTCATTTTTCGCCCTCAGCTCTGAGTAAAGGTAGGGAACCACGATGGCAAAGACGACCAGCATCATGATCATCGCGGACGAGGCCGCCTGACCGATATCGCCGCGCGAAAAAGCCATGGCATACATGTAGGTGGCTGGCAGATCGGTCGCATAACCCGGACCACCACCCGTTAGGGCGATGACCAGATCAAAGCTCTTGATTGCGAGGTGCGCCAGTACGATGAAGGCCGATAGGAAGATCGGGGCCATCGAGGGGATGATGATCGCCGTATAGATGCGCCAGGTGGGGATGCCATCGACCTGCGCGGCCTTGATGATTTCGCCATCCACCGATCTCAGACCAGCCAGAAACAGCGCCATAACGAAGCCCGAGCTTTGCCAGATCGCGGCCATAACAATGGTGTAGATGGCGTAGTCAGGGTTCACCAGCCAGTCGAATTCGAAATTGGTAAAGCCCCAGCCCTGCACCATGGACTCAATGCCCAGACCTGGGTTCAAAATCCACTTCCACGCCGTGCCGGTCACGATCATCGACAGCGCCATGGGGTACAGGTAGATCGTGCGGATCGCCCCTTCGACGCGGATCTTCTGATCCAGCAGGATGGCCAGCAACAGGCCCAGTACCATCGCGATGACGATGAACAGCGCGCCAAAGATATACAGGTTGTTGATCGCCGTATCCCAACGGGGAGAGTCGAACAGGCGTTCATACTGGATGAAGCCATTGATCTCGTATTTCGGCAGTAGTTTCGATCGGGTCAGTGACACCCATGCGGTCCATCCGATAAATCCGTAGACAAAGATCAATACGGCGATGAACGACGGTGCCAGCACCACCTTGGGCAGGTGGTTTTCCAGCCATTCGGACATTTTAGCCTCCGGGAAAGATGCTCTGCCCCGCATTATAGGGGCAGAGCGTGTTGATCAGTAGCTGTTCGCTACCGCGTCCGCCAGTTGCTGAACCGCGTCAGCCGAGGACATATCCGAGTTGAAATGCGCGGTCACAACATCGGTGATCGCACCGGACTGCGCACCGCGCAGCGCCATGCCATGGGCGTAGGACGGCAGCAGCGAGCCACCTGCCGAGGTTGACCCCATATCTTCGGCCGACAGGTTTGCGCAGATGTCAAAGTCATCCAGCGCCACGTCGGTCCGCGCAGGGATCGAGCCTTTGTTCAGGTTGAACACTTTCTGGAAGTTTGGCGCGACGATCAGCTTGGCCAGCAGGTCCTGACCGGCTTTCTTGTCGTCGCCTTCCACGTCAAACATGGCAAAGCTGTCGACGTTGTACAGATAGCCGTCACCGGGGTCGAGGCGCACAGGAAATCTTCGCCGGGCTTCTTGCCGGCCGCCAGGAATTCACCCTTGGCCCAGTCACCCATGATCTGGAACGCCGCTTCGCCGTTCATGACCATCGCGGTCGCCAGGTTCCAGTCGCGGCCCGAGAAGTTTTCATCCACGTATCCGCGCAGGGTGCGCATCTGGTCAAAGACCTGAACCATGGTGTCCGAGGTCAGCGCCTCGGGGTCCAGATCGACCAGTGCTTTCTGGAAGAACTCGGGTCCGCCAATGCCCAGAACCACGGTTTCAAAGACGGTTGCGTCCTGCCACGCCTGACCACCATGGGCCAGCGGGATCACACCAGCGGCTTGCAGTTTATCGGCTGCGGCGTTGAATTCGTCCCATGTGGTCGGCATCTCGATGCCGTTTGCGGCCAGAACGTCGGCGTTGGCCCAGATCCAGTCGACGCGGTGAACGTTAACCGGAGCCGCGCACCAGGTACCTTCGCATTGCATGTGGCCAGCAATCGAGGCGGGTAGTACGTCCGCCCAGCCTTCTGCCTCGGCAACGCTGGAGATGTCGGCCAAAACGCCTTCTTCATACCATTCCTGAATGGCGGGGCCTTTCAACTGAACGGCAGTTGGTGCGTTACCGGCCAGAACACGTGCGCGCAGTGCGGTCATCGCCGCATCACCGCCACCACCGGCAACTGGCATATCGGTCCAGGTGCCACCGTTCGAGGCGAATTCTTCCTGCAGAACGGCTACTGATTTGGCTTCACCACCCGATGTCCACCAATGCAGAACTTCAGCCTGCGGCTCGGCCACAGCGGACGACGCGGCCGCAACGGCCAGTGTCGAAACGGTGGCAAATGCAAAACGATTCATATCTTGTCTCCTCCCAAGATTGTATTTTGACTGCCGGAGCAGCGATGCCCGCAATACTGCGACTAGATCAGCGTCTGGCAACGCGGAATCCGTACTGTGCATCTTTCGAGGCCCAGTTTTTCACTGCTTTTGTTACAGCGTGTTACGTTGACATTGAATCTGTTTCCGTTCGTTACAATGGATGATGCCAGAGGTGCAAAGATTGGGAGGACATACCGCGTGAGCATTCCGCGACTTTTGGTGGTGGATGACGACCCCGAGATGCGGTCGATGATGACCCAATTCCTGCAACAGAATGGGTTCATCGCCTTGCCCGCCAGCACCGAATCCGAGGTCCGGTCACACCTGACCGCGGGCCGGATCGATCTGATCCTGCTGGACGTGATGCTGGGCGATGAGAATGGTGTCGAGATCTGCGCCCGCCTGCGCGCCGAACAGGATGTGCCGATCATTCTTGTCTCGGCGCTGTCTGCCGACCATCAACGGATGGCAGGATATGAAGTCGGCGCCGACGACTATATTGCCAAGCCGTTCAACCCGCAGCTCTTGCTCGCGCGTGTCCGCGCGGTGATGCAGCGCGCCCGCCGCACGCCGTCTTTGGCCTATCGCCGTCGGACCAAGAGCTTTCGGTTCAATGACTGGAGCTATGATGGCAAACGCGACGAGGTTCATTCGCCCGAAGGTTATCTGGTCTCGCTGTCGCAACGGGAAACCGCGCTGCTTAAGGTTTTGCTGGCCAACCCGCATATCCCGCTAACCCGGGATGAGATTGCCGCTGCGCTGGATGTCACAGGCGAAGCAGACAAACCCGAGGCGCAGGGCCGCGCCATTGATATGCTGGTCGGCAGGCTGCGCTCGAAGATCGAGGTTAATCCGAAAGACCCGCAAATGCTGCGCACGGAACGCGGGGTCGGCTATGTCTTTGCCGCCGAGGTGTCGGTGGAAGAGGACGCATGACACCGCGCCTGCGCAGCCTGGGATGGATCTGGACCGGGGCGGCCTTTACCACCGGCCTGCTTGCTGCCGGATTATGGTTCGCCTCGGCGCGCGCATGGGATAGCTTCCTGACTCGCGCCTATGTCGCCGGGTTCACCGTGTATGAGGATCTGCGCGTGGCTCAGACACCGCCGCCGGGGATCAAAATCACGCCGCTTCCACCCGAGATCTCTCGGCTGGCCGATGCCGGGGAATTCGAACAATTGCCGGGACTGTCGGATCGCAGCTTTGTGACAAACCTCTCGATCCTCACGGACAGCACTGCGCCTTTGGCTGGGCGCGAACTGACGCTTGCGGTGATGTCTGATCGGTTGGTCTATCCAGTCTCGGATATCATGTCGCGCATCGATCAGACCGGACCCGAGAAGCTGGGCAACCTGACCCGGCTGTTGGCAACCTACTGCAGTGAGCCCATCCTGATCGCGCAATTCGGGCGCAGCCCTGGCAACGGGTGGATGGCACCGATGTCTGGGGCTGCAGGGCTGCGCCCACTGATCTGCGCCTGCCCGCCATTCTGGCAGCAGTTGTGGCGCTGGCGGTCATTCTCGGATCGGTCGGCAATGTGTCCGACAGCTTCACCCGCTTTGCCACTGCTCTGCGCGACCGCAAACGCCGGGGCGGGCCGAATAGCTATGAGGCGGACGGCCCTGCGGAACTGCGCGAGATCGTTCTGGCCGTGAATGCGCATCTGGATGACGAACGGATGCAACTGGAAAAGCGCGCCACGGTTCTGTCGGGCGTCAGCCATGATCTGGGCACGCCAGCGACCCGTGTGCGCCTGCGCGCCGCGCTGATCGCAGATGATGAACTACGCGAAAAGCTTGAGGCCGATGTGGACCAGATGACCGGCATGATCGAAAGCGTGCTGACCTACACCCGCTCGGAACTCAGCGTTGAGGAACCGCAACAGATTTCGCTGACCGCCTTGGTTGAATCGCTTGTCGCCGATTATCAGGATATGGAAAAGCCCGTCACGCTGCAGAAAATCGCCCCGGTCGAGATTGAGGGCGCGCCTTCGGTTTTCATGTCCCGTCGCGGGCACGGATCTTTGACGGAAACTCGGCGAATGCTTGTTGTGGGGCGGCCAATCTCGCTCAGGCGGGCCTTGACCAACCTGATCGACAACGCGCTGAAATACGGCCGCTGCGCCGAGGTCCAACTGGAAACCGACGCCACCACTGCGACCATTACGGTGGAAGACAAAGGGGCAGATTTGTCTGTCGCGGATATCGAGGCGCTGATGGCGCCCTTCCGGCGAGGTTCGAACACAGGGTCTTCCGATGGGTTCGGTCTGGGCCTGACGATTGCCGCCACGATTGCCGAACAACACGGAGGTGCGCTGAGTTTCGAGGTCGGAGATCAGGGCCTGCGCGCGTGTCTGCGGATCACGCGGCAATAACTCATCGACAAGACCCGCATCACCAGAAGGTCGCTGGCTCCTGATGCGCTCGCCTTGCCCCGTTGTCCCAGTTTCGTTTACTCATTGCCATGTAGGCACATTCAGAGAGACTGCCATGGAAAGGACATTGGCCGGCCCAACGGCCCGATTGGTTTACTGATTTTAATTCTGGTTTTGGTTTTCGGGGCCGTCCAAATCTACTTCTGGACCGACCGCAGTATCTGGATAGATGAAGTTTCGCAGCTTCTGAATTTTCCGCTGGACAACCTGGCCCAGGCCTTCGGCCCTTTGCCCGAGGCGCAGCAGGCAGGGCCGCCGGTGTTCAACCTGCTGCTTCACTCCATCTCTGGCCTGTCAATTCATTCGATGCGACTGGTCATCATCCTGCTGACGCTGTGCGTGATCTCGGCGGCACTTGTCGGCGCCTTTGGCAAGCGTGCTCTGCCGCTGGCGGCAGGGTTGTTCGTGTTGCTGTCGCTTCCGTCATTTTTGATCAACGGCTCGATGCTGAAATTCTATGCCTTCGATGCAGCCGGGTTCGCCATCTTCGCGGCCTGGATCTACGCGAAAGACCGGAGTGCGACACTCAATTTTTGCGACATTGCGATCCTTTGGCGGGTCTTCTTCTGGGCGTTTCGACCATTGTAGGCTCTTGTGTCGTGGTGGGTGTATTTCTGATCCTACGGCTGCTCAGGCGTCAGCTTGAGGTCAGAGAGATCGCGCTGGCTGGCCTGATGATTGTGCTGGCTCTGGCCTACTATCTTCAGATTGGTCATGCGACAAAAATCCAGATCACCGCGTTCCCCGACGCTTATGGGGGGCTGGGATTGGAGGCGTTGTACCGGTTCGGCAACGCCGCGCAGGAGCTGTTTCAGACTAGGGGCGCAGCCATACTGCTATTGGTGTGTCTGACCGCTTTGGCCGCACTTGCGTTCTTGAAAGGGTCAGAGCAATCGCAGCTAGCGGGTCTGGTTTTGTTTGTCACCACCATTACGGCAGTCTTTCTGGGTCTTGCCGCAATTGGCAAATATCCGGCGGTCAGTTCGCGCCATCTGGTTTGGATGTTGGGGATATTCCCGTATTGTCCGGGGCGGTGGTCGATTGCCTTTTACGCTCCACAAGCTATCGCCGTCCCTTTGCATTTGCGGGGTTGGCTGTGCTGTGCTGCGTTTTCGCAGCGACCGGGATGCGCGTGGTGACGAAATGGCCGCCGCGTCTTGTCGAAGGATCAGGCAGTCAGGTGATCGAAACATTGGCGGACCTGCCGCCATCGCAGGTATTGCATTATTTCGGAACATTTCGTCTGATCCCGCTGATGATCGAGCGCGGCGCACCCATATCGCATCACAGCTACGCGCCATCTTTGTCGACCCAGAGCGTTGCGATAGATCCGTCTTATTTCGACCCAAAATGGGACGGGATGGACGCCGAGCGATATTCCGAAGCGATCAAGGATATGCTGCATAATGACCCTACGGCCTGGTCGAAAATGTACATCATGCTGCGGTTACGCGGCGATTTTCGCCCGCTGGCGCGGTTTGTTCTGGATGCGGCGCCCCGCGATGGCAGCACGTTCTATATTAGCTCGATCCATGCAAGTTGGCCCGGAGAACCGGGGCGGGCGACCCACGGGTTGCGACAAGTGCTTGACGAAAGGTCCTGCGACTATGAACCGGTTGGTGTTTTTGAAACGCTGCTCAGTCCCGGTTACGTCCTGAAGGTCAAATGCCCGGAATCTTCCGGGCCCTGAACGCAGCGGGTAGCGATCTCATAGTTTCAGTTTCTTGAACACATTCTCTGGAATGTTGCAGATGATCGTCATGATGAGCCACCAGATCGAACGGACATAAACCACGTTTTTACCACGTTCGACAGCTGTGGCGATCTTATCGGCAACCTCCATCGGTTGTGCCGTCAACCGTTCGGGCAAGTCCATGTTTTCCGTCATCTGCGTGGCGACAAAACCGGGCAGCACCGTCACCACATGCACACCCTTCTTTGCCAGCCGGTTCCTCAGACCAGACAGGAAGGCGGTAAACCCTGCTTTGGCCGAGCCATAGATATAGTTTGTGGCGCGCCCGCGCAGACCGGCGACCGAACTGATACCGACCAGCGTGCCGGAACCACGCGTCTCGAACCGGTTGGCGAGTTCCGCCAGAATGCCCGCCGGACCTTCGTAATTCGAACGCATGACAAGGCGGGAGGCTGCTAGATGTTCGTTCTGCGATTGCTCACCCATGAACCCGACGGCGCAAACCGCGATCGTTGGCAGGTCTGGCAGGCCGTCAACGAAGTCTGCAAAACCATCGGGCTGCAGCGCGTCGAACGTATGAAGTGTAACGTCGACGTTGTAGCGCGTCGTGATGTCGGCGCGATTGGGTTCCAGAGTTTCGACATTGCGCGCCGCTAGCTGGATCGGATGGCCGAGGCTTGCGAACTTATGCGCCACCGCGAGGCCGATGTCCGAGCGCGCACCAAGAATGAGAACGGAATCTTTGCTCATAGCACGAGCCTTTCGGATTGGGAGGATTGAAAAGTATCAGAGGCACCGCTGTCCTGACGTTGTGCCACGAACCGCGCTACACGCGGATCACTCTTGATCAATGTCTGTGCGGTCATCCGGGCATCCTTGGCCAGATAGAAGCGGCCCCCATGGGCGATGGAAATTTGGTCGAGCCGTTCCAGCAACCTGAGGTTTTTGGTGGTGGCAGGAAAGTCCAGTGCCAGTGTGTAACCGAGCATGGGGAACGAAAACTTGCTGGATTGTTCGCCAAACCGTTTCAGAACAGCCAGAAATGACCCGGCGCCAGCCTCGGAAATAGCCTCAAGCAGAGCTTCGAGACCTGCTTTGGATGCCTCAAGCGGCAAAGCGCATTGGAATTGCAGAAACCCTTTTCGCCCATAGATCCGGTTCCAGTTCAAAATCGCATCCAGAGGATAAAAATAGCTGTCCCAATCCACCAGGCTGTCGCCGGCCTTGCGCAATCCAGCGCGGTAGTAGAGCGCGTTGAACGCCTTCACCGCGGGGCCGGACATGGCAAAACCTGGAAAGTCGAAGGACACACTCTTTTTTCGTTTGGGACGCAGCGCGTACCGGTCAACATTTTCCCGGGCACCCAGCATGTCGCGCGGGGCGTGTTCGCCCAACATAACCAAAGACCGGCCCCGGTTTGCGCCGCCTTTGAGACAATCGATCCATGCGACTGAATACGGGCTTGCGTTGGAGGTCTCGAAAATCTCCATCGCTTCAGACAGGTTCCGGGCCGGGATCGTGGTTTGCCTGATCCAGCCGGTCTCGACCGGTTGAAGCTGAATGGCGGCCCGCAGGATAATTCCGGTCAGCCCCATACTGCCGGGTACCCAGTCAAACAGATCAGGGTTTTCCGTACGGGATGCCCGGTGCACCTGACCGGAGGCATCCATGACATCGACCCATTCAAGGGCCGCCGCCATTGAGCCGTCACGATGATGGTTCTTGCCATGCACATCGGCGGCGATCATGCCGCCAAGGTCACGAATTTGGTACCCGGCGTGATCAGAGGGAACCAACCGCGCGGCAGGAAAGAGGTGATGACATCCGCCAGCAACACACCAGCCTCTGCAACCAGAATGCCGGTTTCCGCATCGAACGAGATCATGCGGTTGAAGTGACGCATGTCGATTGTGCCACGACGACTGATGGCGCAGTCGCCATATGCACGCCCGTTCCCGCGCGCGATGACGCCGCCTTTGGTCAAAGCGCGGTCAGGTCGGCCTCGGAACGCGGCCTGTCAACGACCGGTGCAAAGATGACTGGAAACCGCCCCCAGCCGCTGAGCATCATGTGGCACGCCCCAGCGACAGCATCGCGTCAGTGAACACGTAGCGCCGGTCCAGATTGTATTTCACCACATAGCCGATGGTCAGGCCGATTACGGCACCAATCTCGTGCAAGTTCGGTTTTCCAGATCAGCCAGCAGGCCGTCTCGGAACCCCAGAAGATTGTGGTCGTGACCAGCCCCATGATGGTATAAAGCGTGAATTTCTTGCCATGCGCTGCCGCGCCGAGGACAGATCATAGAAGATCCAGCGTTTGTCCAGAAGGTACTTAATAACCAGACCTACGAATGTACCTGCGCCTTGGCAATTACGAAGTGGCCCAAACTTTCGCCCCAAAGCAAAACCAGCCGTTGGGTCGTCAGGTTTGCAATCGTCGCAACGACTGCAAACGCGCATAACGCAGGACCAGCCCCCCAATGTCATAGC
>NZ_JBQFJB010000001.1:2315000-3577554 GCF_056535865.1 Ruegeria sp. AP11 | reverse complement strand
AAAGGTTCACCGCGACGATTGATCGCTGGAGTTCCAAAGACATAATAAACGCCGGGGTCTTCCACTCCGGCGTTTTTCGTTATGGCGGGGGCATGAATCTCAACGGTCTGAAATTCTGTGTCATTGGCGGCGGGATCGGCGGTCTGGCCGCAGCACTGGCGCTGCGGCAGCGCGGGGCGCGGGTGACGGTGTTGGAACAGGCTCCGGCGCTGACCGAGGTCGGGGCAGGGTTGCAGATCAGTGCCAATGGCATGGTGGTTTTGCGGGCTCTGGGGGTGGTCGGTGATGAATCCGAGGCCGGATTGCGTTCGGCCGGAACTGTCCTGAGGATTTTCGCAAAGGGCGCGTCATCAGCCGCGTTGCCGGGCCAACAGCTGGGCCGACCTATTATTATCACCGCGCCGATTTGTTGGATCTCCTGCACAACGCGGCAGAACGGGCAGGGGTCGACATCCGGTTGGATGCGCGCGTTGTCGAGGTATGCAAGCACCCGGGCGAGGCCGAAGTCATTCTGGCCTCTGGTGAGAGGCTGCGCGCCGAATGTACGATTGCCGCCGATGGGGGCCGCAGCCTGATCCGCCCGCTTCTGAACGGGCAGGAAACGCCGGAGTTCACCCATCAGATCGCATGGCGCGCGACCGTCCCCTGGTCCGAGCGGGCCGAGGCCGCGCGTGCCTCATTGACGATGGGACCGGGCCGTCACGTGGTCAGCTATCCTTTGCGCGATCAAAGCCTGATGAATATCGTTGCCATAGAAGAGCGTTCGGACTGGCGCGAGGAAGGCTGGCGCCGTCAGGGTGATCCGGACGACCTGCGCAGTCGGTTTGCCGATTTCGGAGGACCGGTTGGCGATTTGTTGTCTCAGGTGGAGGAGGTCCATCTTTGGGCTCTGTTCCTGCGCCCGGTGGCGGAATGCTGGCAGAATGGTCGGCTGGCCCTTCTGGGTGATGCCGCCCACAACGCTGCCATTCATGGCGCAGGGGCCTGCCTGGCGCTGGAAGATGCATGGGGCCTGATCCGTGCCTTCGAGGGTCAATCCGGTGTGGCGCAAGCGCTAACCGCTTACGAAGCATTGCGCCGTCCGCGCGCCCGACGGGTGGTTGCCGCCGCGAATGCGAACGCGCGCAATTTCCATCTGCGTGGTCCCATGCGTCTGGCGGCACAAGCGGCCCTGTCGGTGATCGGATCGCGATTGTCGCGCCGCTATGACTGGATTTACGACTACGACGCGACCGCGTGATCGGTCAAAGGTCCAGATCCACCCAGACCGGTACGTGATCAGACGGTTTCTCGTGCCCCCGCACCTCGGCATCGATCTGACAGTTTCGCATCAGATCAGCGGCCTGCGGGGTCAGCAGAAAATGGTCGATCCGGATACCGTCATTGCGGTTCCACGCACCAGCCTGATAGTCCCAGAAAGAGTAATGGCCGGGGCCCTGCGTGCGGGCGCGGAAAGCTTCGGTGAATCCCAGGTTCAGAATCTTCCGGAATGCGGCACGACTTTCGGGGCGAAACAGGGCATCCTCACGCCAGGCCTCAGGCCGTTTCGCATCTTCTGGCTGCGGAATGATGTTGTAGTCTCCGGCCATCAGCGCCGGTTCCTCAGCGGCAAGTAGGTCGCGCGCCCGATCGAAAAGCCGCTCCATCCAGGCAAGCTTATAATCATATTTCGGACCTGGCACCGGGTTCCCGTTTGGCAGATACAGCCCGCAAATCCGCAATGCCTGCTTGCCCACGACAGTCGCTTCGATCCAACGCGCCTGTTCGTCTGAATCGTCGCCAGGCAATCCCCGCGTCACATCCTCGAGCGGCAGTTTTGACAGGATCGCAACGCCGTTAAAGCTCTTTTGCCCGTGGGTTTCGACATTATATCCACGCTCTTCGAACATCTCGCGTGGGAAGTTTTCGTCCACCGACTTGATCTCTTGCAAAAGCACAACATCCGGTTGCGCCTCATCCAGCCAGCGAGGCAGAGCTTCGGCCCGCGCTTTGATGCCATTGATGTTGAATGTGGCGATTTTCATGCGCGATCCTCCGAAGCCTTATGGCAACCTATCGCGCAGAACGGGCCCAACGGCAAGTCGAGAGCGGGGGCGAGGCTCTGCCTCGCGCTCCGGTATATATTTAGCCAGATGAAGTAACGGATCCTTAACCAGAAGTATGAAGAATGATCTGGCGGTACAGACGGGGACGCCGATGACCGCGCCAGATGAAGCTCTCTGATCTTTGCTGGTCAGAGAGCGGATCCCTCTTCATCTGGCTAAAAATATCCTGGGGTGTGGGGGCAATGCCCCCACCGGTGGTTACATCGAAAACGACGTACCGCAGCCGCAGGAGGAGGTGGCGTTCGGATTCTCGATCACAAACCTCGCGCCGATCAGTTCCTGAGTGAAGTCGATCACGGCATTTTCAAGAAACGGCAGCGATATCGCGTCAACGATGACCTTCTGGCCCTTGCCTTCCAGCACAAGGTCATCCTCTTTCGGTTCGTCCAGCGCGATTTCATATTGAAAACCGGAACATCCCCCGCCTTCTACCGCGACGCGCAGGGCCTGGCCCTGATCCGCTGCGCCGATCTCGGCCAGCCGGTCAAAGGCGCGATCTGTGACTTTTGGGGGCAGATTCATGCCGGTCTCCAAAGGTTTATTTCCTCAGCGCTGTACAATATATGAAACCTGAAGACAGGCGACAAGGACAAGACCTTTGAACAGAGCGGGTTTTGCCTCGGATCCAGGCCGCGCAAGGGGGCGGCTTGTACCAGAGGAAGAAAGCAGCTTCCGGTCATGCTTTCAGCGTGATCGCGACCGGATCATTCACGCCAGCGCGTTTCGGCGGCTCAAACATAAGACACAGGTGTTTGTTGAGCATGAGGGCGACAGCTACCGCACCCGTCTGACGCATTCCATCGAAGTCGCGCAGGTGGCGCGGACCATTGCCGGCGCGCTGGGACTGAATCCGGAACTGACTGAGGCGGTGGCACTGGCGCATGATCTGGGGCACACGCCGTTTGGGCATACGGGCGAGGATGCGCTGCACGCTTTGATGCAGCCATATGGCGGGTTTGATCATAACGCGCAGGCCATTCGCATCGTTACCAAACTGGAACGCCACTATGCCGAGTTCGACGGCTGTAACCTGACCTGGGAATGTCTGGAAGGGATTGCCAAACACAACGGCCCCGTCATTGGTGATTTGCCCTGGGCTTTGGCCGAGTGCAATCAGGGCTTTGATCTGGAACTTCATACCCATGCGAGCGCCGAGGCACAGGTGGCCGCGCTTTCGGATGACATTGCGTACAACAATCACGACCTGTTCGATGGGTTGCGCGCCGGTTTGTTCAGTGACGCCGATATTCAGCAACTTCCGATCATTGACGCCTGTTTTGCCGAGGTGGATGCCAAGTATCCAGGGTTGGACACCTATCGCCGCCGACATGAGGCGCTTAGGCGGGTGTTTGGCGTGATGGTCTCGGACGTGATCGACACGTCGCGCGGGCTGATCGCCGCCTCTGGCGCGCAGTCGGTCGAGGAGATCAGGTATCTGGGTTACCCGGTCATTCAATTTTCGGATGACCTATGGGCGCAACTCAAGCAGATCCGGGCGTTCCTGTTTTCGCGCATGTACCGCGCACCCAGCGTGATGCAGGTGCGTGCCAAGGTCAGCAAAGTGGTTGAGGAGCTGTTTCCCATCTACCTGAACGACCCGAAACAAATGCCCGGTCATTGGCACAGCGATATCGAGGCGGCGGCGGACGAGACGGCGCTGGCCCGGATCGTCTCGGATTATATTGCGGGCATGACCGACAGGTTTGCGCTGCAGGATCATGCCCGGCTGACCGGGGATCACTCGATCGCGATATAGGCGATGGCCCAGACCTGCTGGCTGGCCTGCGTCTGGGCCAGTTCGGCATCATCGGTTGGCGGGAAGACGATCATTGTGGGGCCATAGCCACCAATGCCCATGGGCACGCCATCCGCATGGGTGGCCACGATGGGTTGATGTGCGTTGATGCTCTGCCATGGGATTTCCGCCTGATAGCCGTCCAATGCCATGGGCAGCGCAGATTTGCCTTCGGCCCCGGCCATCTGCATCACCTCGGACAGCAGCGGTCCCGAGAAAACATAGTCGCGCTGGTTCTCGGACGGGCCGTAGGGGATGGTGATCTCGACCTGCTCCAGCCCGTCCAGCATGGTCGCATCGAAACCTGCGGCACCGGAATGTGTGACTTCGAGGTAACCCAACAGGCCGCCGTCATTCTCGGCGCGCGCGGGAAGGTTGGTCTGGGTGACGGCGCCGCCCAGGGTCAGGATGACGTGACCTTCGGGGGTGGGCAGTTCGGCCCAGGCGGGCAGGGCGGTGGACAGAAGCAGGGCAAGGGGCAGGATACGGCGCATGTGATCTCCGGTGTTGGTGGGGGCGGTTCCGAGATTACCCGGCATATGCGCCAAGCCAAGCGCAAACTATAGGCGTCCATTGACCTTGCCGTGATGCGTGTTAAACCGCCCGGCAAGCAAAAGGACATCCGAAATGAACCTGTTTTCCGAGATCCGCTCTCTGGTACTGGACGCGCTGGCGCAGATGCAGTCCGAAGGCGCGCTGCCCGAGGGTTGAGCTTTGACAACGTGGCGGTCGAACCGCCGCGCGATACGGCGCATGGCGACATGGCGACCAATGCGGCGATGGTGCTGGCGAAACCGGCGAAGATGAAGCCGCGCGATATTGCCGATGTGCTGGCCGGAAAGTTGGCTGCGGACGACCGGATCACCAGTGCCGAGGTCGCGGGGCCAGGGTTCCTGAACCTGCGTCTGGCTCCGTCTGTCTGGCAGGGCGTTCTGGCGGCGGTGTTGGAGCAGGGCACCGACTATGGCCGCTCGACCATGGGACAGGGGCTGAAAGTGAATGTCGAGTATGTTTCGGCCAACCCCACTGGCCCGCTGCATGTGGGTCATACGCGGGGGGCCGTCTTCGGCGACGCTTTGGCCAGTCTGCTGGCCTATTCCGGCCATGACGTGACCCGCGAGTATTACATCAACGATGGCGGCGCGCAGGTGGATGTTCTGGCGCGGTCGGCCTACGAGCGTTACCGCGAAGCCAACGGGCTGAGCCCCGAGATTGCCGAGGGCTGTATCCCGGCGACTATCTGATCCCGATTGGCGAGGCGCTGAAGAGAAATACGGCGACAGCCTGATCGACAAGCCGGAAAGCGATTGGCTGGAAGAGCTTCGGGAATTCTCGACCGACGCGATGATGGACCTGATCCGCGCTGACCTGAAGGCGCTGGGCGTCGAGATGGACGTGTTCTTCTCCGAGAAATCTCTCTATGGCACCGGTCGGATTGAGGCGGCGCTGCAGTCGCTGACCGACAAGGGCCTGATCTATGAAGGCGTTCTTGAACCTCCGAAAGGCAAGAAGCCCGAGGATTGGGAACCGCGCGAGCAGACCCTGTTCAAATCGACCGAGCATGGTGATGATGTGGACCGTCCGGTCAAGAAGTCGGACGGCAGCTGGACCTATTTCGCCCCCGATATCGCTTACCACTATGACAAGGTGACCCGTGGCTTTGACGCGCTGATCGACGTGTTCGGCGCGGACCATGGCGGCTATGTCAAACGGATGAAGGCGGCTGTATCGGCGCTGTCCGACGGCAAGGTGCCGCTGGATATCAAGCTGACGCAACTGGTGAAGCTGTGGAAGAATGGTGAGCCGTTCAAGATGTCCAAGCGGGCCGGGAATTTTGTCACCCTGCGCGATGTGGTCGATCAGGTTGGCCCTGATGTAACCCGTTTCGTGATGCTGACCCGTAAGAACGATGCGCCGCTGGACTTCGATTTCGACAAGGTGCTGGAGCAGAGCCGCGAGAACCCGGTGTTCTACGTGCAATACGCCCATGCCCGCGTGATGAGCGTGCTGCGACGCGCCGCCGAGGCCGGGATTGCGGCAGACGATGCGGCGCTGAGCGGGGCTGATCTGAGCAAGAATGACCACGCCTCGGAACTGGCCGTGGCCAAGAAACTGGCCGAATGGCCGCGTCTGGTCGAGATTGCAGCGCGTACCAACGAACCGCATCGCGTTGCCTTCTATCTGTATGAACTTGCAGGAGATTTCCACGCATTGTGGAATAAGGGCAACGATGAAACCCAGTTGCGTTTCATCCAGGATGGCGATGTTGCCACAAGCCAGTCGAAAATCGCATTGGCCCGCGCTGTTTCTGTTGTGATTTCAGCGGGCTTGGGTATTCTTGGCGTTACCCCGGCGCAGGAGATGCGGTAACAAAATCGCCCGAACCGCCGGTACGAGGTAGGCAAGAAATGACCCGCGCGCCATCTTTTTAAGGCGCGAAACGGGCGGTGAGGCGGATATGGCACGTTACGATTACTCGGGGCAGGCAAGCCCCGAGCAGATGGATTACTCGAATCAAGCGCATCCTGAGAATGCGTATGACTATTCAGATGAGATGTACGACTATGAACCGGTTCCGCGCGCGGGCGCCGGGTTTGGCCGTATTGTCAACGTTCTGGGGGCGGTCGCGTCGCTGGCGCTGGTCGCGGGCGTCGGCGTCTGGGGGTACAAGCTGGTGATGCGTGACGTCAGCGGAGTGCCGGTTGTGCGCGCCGCCGAAGGGCCGATGCGCATCCAGCCTGAAAATCCGGGCGGTACACCTGCGGATCATCAGGGCCTTGCAGTGAACACTGTGGCCGCTGTCGGAACCGCCGCACCCCCGGCGGATCGGCTGATCCTGGCCCCGCGCCCTGTGTCGCTGACCGATGAAGACACCCCCATGGCCGCGCTTGAGGCCACCAATGCCGTGCAGGTGATCGAAGAACCCACCACCGATCAGGCTGTCGTGAACGCGCTGGTCGAAGGCCTCGCCGCCGATACCCAGACCGAACAGGTGCAAGAGCAGGGCGTTCAATTGGCCTCATTGGTCACGCCCGAGGATGAGCCTGCGATTGATCCCGCCGATCTGGCCGCTCAATTGCCCGACCCGAAGATTGCGGCCTTGCCGGGTGTGCGCCGATCGCTGCGCCCGCTGGTGCGTCCGGCCCGTGCAACCCGCAGCTCGATTTCGTCGAACAGCGCCACCGAGGCGGCGATCAATGCCGCCGTGAAGGCCGCCGTAGGTCTGGATGTTGATCCGGATACCCTGACCAAGGGTACGCGGCTGGCGCAGCTCGGGGCCTATGAAAGCAACGATGTGGCGCAAGCGGAATGGGCGCGTTTGAATAGCCGGTTTGGCGAATATATGAACGGAAAACAGCGCGTTATCCAAAACCTCAAGCGGCGGTCGCACCTTCTATCGGCTGCGCGTCATGGGGTTCGATGATCTGAGCGACTCGCGTCAGTTCTGCGCCGCGCTGGTGGCGCAGGGGGCCGATTGCATCCCGGTCGCCGTCCGGTGAGCTTTGGCGCCGTCATCTCCGATGCCGAAGGGCTGCGCCTGACGCCGGATGAGAGAGCCTTGTTCAAAGAGATGAACCCGTTCGGGTTCATTCTGTTTGCCCGCAATATCGAAAGCGCCGATCAGGTACGCGCCCTGTGCGACGATTTCCGCGAAGCGGTGGGCCGCAATTGCCCCATCACGGTCGATCAGGAGGGTGGGCGCGTGCAGCGTCTGCGTGCCCCGATTGCGCGCGAATGGCTGCCTCCGCTGGATCACACCGCCAAAGCTGGCGATCTGGCCGAACGTGCTATGTACTTGCGCTATCGCCTGATTGCGCATGAGCTGTTCGAGCTGGGCATCGACAGCAACTGCGCCCCGATGGTGGATGTGGCGCGGCCTGATACCCACGCCTTTCTGCGCAACCGCTGTTATGGCGATGATGCGGTTACGATCGGTAAGATCGGGCGCGCCGTGGCGCAGGCGCATCTGGATGGGGGCGTCCTGCCGGTGATGAAACACATGCCGGGCCACGGCCGCGCGACGCTGGACACCCATTTTGACCTGCCGCGCGTCGAGCTGCCTCTGGACGAGTTGACCCGGACGGACTTTGCGCCATTCCGGTCGCTGAACGATCTGCCGATGGGAATGACGGCCCATCTGGTGTTTGAACAGATCGACGCGACCCCGGCCACAATTTCCGCCCCGATGATGCAGGTGATCCGCGATGTGATCGGCTTTGAAGGGCTGATCATGACCGATGACATCACCATGAAAGCGCTCAGCGGCACTGTGCCCGAACGCTCGCGGCAAGCGCTGCAGGCGGGCTGCGATGTCGTCTTGCATTGCAATGGCAGCTTTGACGAGCGTCGCGCCGTGCTGGAAACCGCAGGCCAGATGACGCAGGCGGCACAGTCCCGCGCAGATCGCGCGCTGGCCATGCGCAAACCCCCGGCGGAACTTGACATCCAAGCCGCCGAAGCGGAACTATCTGCCCTAATGGGCGGGCAGGTGTATGCAGGATAACCTTTTTAGCGAAGACCCGGTCTCGGTTGCCGATCGGCTTGCGGCCGAAGCGCTGATCGTTGACGTCGACGGGTTCGAAGGCCCGCTGGACGTGCTGCTGACCCTGTCTCGCACGCAAAAGGTGGACCTACGTAAAATCTCGGTCCTGGCGCTGGCGCAGCAATATCTGACCTTTGTCGAAAAGGCGCGGCAGCTGCGGATTGAACTGGCTGCGGATTATCTGGTGATGGCGGCGTGGCTGGCCTTTCTCAAATCCCGCCTGCTGCTGCCGCCTGACCCCGATGACGAAGGACCCTCGGGCGAGGAACTGGCCGCGCATCTGGCGTTCCAGCTTGAGCGTCTGCAGGCCATGCGCGACGCCGCCGCACGGCTGATGGCACGTGACCAGTTGGGGCGCGACTTCTTCAAACGCGGGCAGGGCGAGGATGTCACCCGCATTCGCACCGTGACCTATTCCGCCACGCTGCTGGACCTGATGCAGGGCTATGCCCGCATTCGCACCCGCGATGAATTCCGCCCCTTCGTCATGGACCGCGACGCCGTCTTCACGATGGAGCAAGCGCTGGAACGGATGCGTCCGCTGATCGGTTTCGCGGGGACATGGACGGATATGGAGACCTATCTGCCCGACGGCTGGGATGCTGACCCGGTACGGCGGCGCTCGGCCACGGCGGCGACCTTTGCGGCCTCGCTGGAACTGGTGAAAGAAGGACATATGGAGATCAAGCAGAGCGAAACTTTCGCCCCGATCCATCTGCGCAAGAGGACCGAAACCCGTGACTGACGCCCCCGAAGAAACCGGCACCCTGTTCGAAGCGCCCCCGTTGGCGGAACAGGAACGTATGGTCGAGGCGGTGCTGTTCGCCAGCGCGCAGCCCGTGACCATCGCCGATTTAGAGGCCCGGATGCCCCATGGCAGCAATGCGGCACAGGCGGTCGAATCGCTGCAGAAGCGTTATGAAGGGCGCGGTGTGCGCGTGGTCCGTGTGGGTGAGGCCTGGGCCATTCGCACCGCCCCCGATCTTGGGTTCCTGATGCAAAAGGAAACCGTCGAGACCCGCAAGCTGAGCCGCGCCGCCATTGAGACGCTGGCCATCGTCGCCTATCACCAGCCCTGTACCCGGGCCGAGATCGAAGAGATCCGCGGCGTTTCCGTGTCGCGCGGCACTATCGATCAGCTGCTCGAGATGGAGTGGATCAGGCTGGGCCGCCGCCGCATGACGCCGGGCCGACCGGTGACATTTGTTGTGACGCCCGAGTTTCTGGACCATTTCGGATTAGAAAATGCCCGCGATCTGCCGGGTCTGAAAGAGCTTCGCGCAGCCGGGTTGCTGGAAAACCGCCCACCTCCGGGCGCAGTGCCGTTGGGCGAGGGGCAGGAAGAAGACGCGGATGAGGATCAGACCGAGTTGTTCGAGGAAGAGTGATCGAACAGCCCTTTTGTTGCCGCAGAACGGCACTATTGTAGGGCGCAGGAAACGGAGTTGAGCCAATGAATGCCAATCGGATCATCGACATGATCATACGTCAGGTGACGCGCCGGCTTGTGAACCATGGGATCGACAAGGGGTCGATCTGGCAAGCCGGGTAGGCCGCAAGCCGGGGGAGACCCAGACACCAAACAGCCCCGAAGCTGACCGCCAGATGCGTGACACCACCGCGCGCCAGAAGCAGAGCGCCAATCAGATGAAGCAGGTCACACGCCAGATGCGGCGTTTCATCAAGTTCTGAAACTCAGCTTACGGGCTTGAAATGTTTGGACAGTTTCAGCCCCTGACCCTGATAGTTCGAGGCAATGCCCGCACCATATAGCTGCGTCGGCATCTCGGCCATTTTCTCATAAACCAGCCGTCCGACAATCTGTCCATGCTCCAGCACGAAGGGCGCCTCGTGGCAGCGCACTTCCAGAACGCCACGCGATCCCGCGCCGCCCGCCTCGGCATGGCCGAAGCCGGGATCGAAGAAGCCTGCGTAATGCACGCGGAACTCACCTACCATGGCTAGATAGGGGGCCATTTCGGCGGCATACATCGGCGGGATATGCACCGCTTCGCGGCTGACGAGGATGTAGAATGCGCCGGGATCAAGGATGATGCGCCCGTCCTTTGTGCGCACCTCTTCCCAATATTCCTGCGGGTCATATTCGCCGATCCGGTCCAGATCGATCACCCCAGTATGGGGCTTGGCGCGATAGCCCACCAGATCGGTATCGGGCAGCTGCAGATCGACCGAAAAGCCCAAACCGTCCTGAATGACGGCGGGTCCGTCAACCAGCGGTGTCTGCGCATGCAGGGTGGTCAGCTCCGCGTCGCTCAGCACCGCCTGCCCCTTGCGGAACCGGATCTGGTTCAACCGCATTCCGGGCCGGACCAGAACCGAGAAGGACCGCGGGCAGATTTCAGCAAAAAGCGGGCCGGTATAGCCTGCGGGGACCCGGTCAAATTCGGTACCGCCATCGGTGATGGTACGGGTCAGCAGGTCCAGCCGCCCGGTGGAGCTTTTGGCGTTGGCCACCGCACTGACATCATCGGGCAGGGCGAGCGATTCCATCAGCGGCACCAGATAGACGCAGCCTTTTTCCAGAACGGCCCCGTCGGTGATGTCGATGCGGTGCATCTCGAACTCGGTCAATCGGTCCGCGACCGAGCGTCCTTCGCCTGCCAGAAACGAGGCACGCACCCGGTAAGCCACTGTACCCAAACGCAGATCAAGACTGGCGGGCTGTACCTGCGCCGGAATGACCTCCGGGCTTGCGGTGATTTCGCCGCGTGCGATCATCGCTTCAAGCTGCTGGTTCGGGCATACACCTGTCATCTCGATCCCCTCTGCTGCCAGAGCGGGATCTGGCCTATGTGCCATAAACGTCGGTGTGATTTGGTCGGGCTAGCAGGACTCGAACCTGCGACCTTCCGTCCCCCAGACGGACGCGCTACCAGGCTGCGCCATAGCCCGACGTTGAGGTGTTCATAAAGACTTTCCCGGCGGGGGCAAGAGGAAATCATCGCCTTTTTTGCTATCCCGCCGTGCGGTGTTCGACACGATCCAGCCACTTGCGCAGGTCTTTGGCGATCGGTGCGATCTGATGCAGCAACTCGTCGTCATACTCGGCCCGATTCCACGCCAGCGAGGCGATTCCACCCATCAGCGGAGCCTCATCAAGCGCGTCCGGCTGCGGTGGTTGTTCCACAGCCTCGGGCTTGGCGGGCTGAACCGGCTCGCCCAGATCCATGTCGATCTGATCTGCGGGCTCGGCCGGTTTCGCGGTGAAGGGGACAACCGTGCTGTCAGCGGCGGATTCGGGTTCGGCGTCATCCAGCGCCGGGGACAAAGACGCCACATGCGCGACGCCCTGCTCGCGCAGGATACGCTGGACACCCTTGATGGTGATGCCATCCTCGTGCAGCAGTTTCTTGATACCACCCAGCAGGCGCATGTCATTGGGGCGGTAATACCGCCGCCCTCCGGCCCGTTTGACCGGTTTGACCTGCGTGAACTTGCTTTCCCAGAAGCGCAGCACATGAGCCTGAACTCCGAGCCAATCCGCAACCTCACTGATCGTGCGAAATGCGTCGGGGACTTACTCATAACACAGATGTCCTGAACTTATTTACGGTTTCCTGCGGCAACGCGATCCTTCATCAGATGCGATGGGCGGAAGGTCAGTACGCGGCGGGGCTGAATCGGAACCTCTTCGCCGGTTTTGGGGTTGCGTCCGATGCGGGCGGTTTTGTCCCGAACGCTGAAGGTACCGAAAGACGAAATCTTCACCTGTTCGCCACGCACCAGCGCGTCGGACATGTGGTTCAGTACGCTTTCGACCAGTTGCGCGCTTTCATTGCGTGACAGGCCAACCTCGCGGAAGACGGCCTCGCTAAGATCCATTCGGGTCAGTGTTTTATCGCCCATGCTATTTCCCCTGTTGATGGTAGAGCATATGGCGATGCGAAATTCGCTGTCAATATCAATGAATTGCGAGCGGCTTTGTAAGCCGGATTGCGCCGGTTACCAGCGCAATGCAACCGCGCCCCAGGCCAACCCGCCGCCGATGGCTTCGGTCACGATCAGATCGCCTTGCTTGATCTGCCCCTGCTGCTTGCCAACCGAAAGGGCCAGCGGGATGGATGCTGCCGAGGTGTTGCCGTGATCCTGTACGGTCACGACCACCCGCTCCATCGGCAGGCCCATTTTCTTGGCGGTGCCCTGAATGATGCGGATATTGGCCTGATGCGGCACGATCCAGTCGACATCATCGCTGTTCAGACCCGCACGCTCCAGCGCAACCTCGGCGGTTTTGGCCAGTTTCTCGACCGCGTGGCGGAATACCTGATTGCCCTGCATCCGCAGATGACCGGTCGATTGGGTCGAAACCCCGCCATCGACATAGAGCAGGTCCTTGTAACGCCCATCCGAATTCAGGTCGGTCGCGAGAATGCCGCGATCGTCGGACGTGCCTTGTCCTTCCTGCTGTTCCAGCACCAGAGCGCCGGCACCGTCGCCGAACAGAACGCAGGTCGACCGGTCGGTCCAGTCCATGATTCGCGAGAATGTCTCGGCCCCGATCACCAGCACGCGCTTGGCCTGACCCGATACGATCAGCGCGTTGGCGTTGCTGAGCGCAAAGACGAACCCGGCGCAGACGGCCTGCACGTCAAAGGCAAAGCCTTTGGTCATGCCCAACCGGGCCTGCACCATGGTTGCCGCCGAAGGGAAGGTCAGATCCGCGGTCGAGGTCGCCAGAACAATCGCGTCGATATCGTCTGCCGTCAGACCCGCGTCGGCCAGGGCAGCCTCAGCCGCTTTTGTGGCCAGATCTGATGTGGTCTCATCCTCGGCAGCGAAATGCCGCCGCTCGATCCCCGAACGGGTGCAGATCCATTCATCCGTCGTGTCCAGCGTTTGTTCAAACTCGGCGTTTGGCACAACGCGTTCCGGTAAATAATGCCCGACACCTACAACAACTGAGCGGCCTGCCATGCTGGGGTACTGCCTTTTTTGTTATTATTCCGATTGAGTCACGGAATGCGCCGCATCTTGTGCAAGTGCGGCAGTTGATGCAACCCGTGCTGCCAGTTTTTCCGCAAAACCGGATTCAGCCAGCGTGAAGGCCAGCTTGATCGCGGCGGAAACGCCGGTGGCGTCCGCTCCGCCATGGGATTTCACCACGGTTCCGTTCAGACCCAGAAAGACGCCCCCGTTGACGCGGCGCGGATCGATCCGCTTTTTCAGTCGGTTCAACGAGGTGATCGCCAATATTGAGGCCAGTCGCGACAATGGCGAGTATTTGAACGCCTCGCGCAGCAAGTCACCAATCAGGTTGGCGGTGCCTTCACCGGTCTTGATCGCGACATTGCCTGTGAACCCGTCGGTCACGATCACATCGGCCTTGTCGCCGGGGATATCGCTGCCTTCGACAAAGCCCACGAACTCGAAATTCGCCTGATCGGCAAAATCCGAGATCATCGCATGTGCTTCTTTCAACTCGGCGCGGCCCTTGTGCTCTTCGGTGCCGACATTCAGCAATCCGATCCGGGGGCGGCTCAGCGCCATGCCGTTGCGCGCATACGAGGCGCCCATCAGCGCATATTGCAGCAGATCCTTGGCGTCGGCGCGTACATCCGCACCTACGTCCAGCATCACGTTGAATCCGTGCGGATTGCGCGAAGGCCACAGAATCGCGATGGCGGGGCGGTTGACGCCGGGCAGCTTGCGCAGCCGCAGCATCGACATCGCCATCAACGCACCCGTGTTGCCGCAGGAAACCGCGCCATGGGCTTCGCCCTGACGCACCGCCTCCAGCGCGGACCACATCGAGGTGTTCTTGCCGCTGCGGACAACCTGGCTGGGCTTGTCCTCCATCGTGACCACATCGGGGCAATCACGAAAAACGACGCGCCCGTCAAGGACACGCCGTTTGGCAACCAGCTTGCGCAGCTCCTGTTCCTGCCCGTGCAGGATGAACCCGATATCGGGGTTCTTGTTCGCAGATTGGGCAATGCCCGCCACAACGACGGCGGGCCCCGAATCTCCGCCCATAGCGTCAACCGAGATGATGATCCGTCCGGTCTGCGTAGGCTGATCCGTCATGCCTTGGCCTGCGTCCAATCAGGTTTAGGCTGCGTCTTCGTCCAGGTCGATTTCGTCGGCCTGAGCGACGACTTCACGGTCATCATAGTGGCCGCAGGACGCGCAGACGTGGTGCGGGCGCTTCAGCTCTCCGCAGTTCGGGCATTCGTTCGGGTTTGCAGCAACCAGAGCGTCATGTGCGCGGCGATTGTTGCGGCGCGACTTGGAAACTTTGTTCTGTTGGACGGCCATGGTCTCAACCTTTGTCTGATAAGGGCCAGCAGATTCGCCGCCAGCCGGGTTACGTTCTTTGTTTTCTCGTGGTTTGACGCGCGTTTAAGGGGCTTGCCCCGCAATGTCAACCCAAAATCCAATGAGCGCGCGAAAATACTGCGATTCTCGTCATGTTCAAGCGATTTTTCTGACCGCCTGCTATGACAGGAATTCATCCCTCTGTCACTCGTCTTTTTTCAGCGCATCGCGCAGCCCGGCCAGCCCGGCGAAGGGTTTCACATCCTCATCGGTCAGCGCCTGTTTGCCCGGCTCGGTATAGTCCGCCTGACCCAGTTCGGCCCCATCCTTGCGCGGGTATTGGGGCAGGGCCAGCGCCAGCGCCTCGACCATGACCAGCGCCGGGTCGATCTCGGCACCCAATGGTTCGATTTCGTCATCTTCGGGGATTTCGAACTCGGGCTCGTCCGGATCGCTCCAATCGGCCAGAAAGACGCGATTCACCGGGACATCAATGCGCGTGGTCACCGGGTCCAGCGTAACGACGCAGGGTTGGATCACTGTCGCACCAAGTTTGCCGGATAGAGCCCAGTCACGCTTGCCCTGCACGTGCAGCTGTCCTGCAAAGCTGAGCTTGCGCAGCCCCAGCAGGCCGAGTTCCTGTTTGATCGCCTCAAGCGCCTCGCCGGTCGGGCGCAGTTCAAACGATGTCGGAGCGTTTTGCGGCAGGTCGGCGACGCGCAAAGATGTCTGGTTGCTCATTCGTGAGGTTTTCCTGTGTTGAACCGGGGCTGCGGTTTGATGTAATCGGATAGGGCTCGCAAGGGGCCAAGGCAAGAGGGTGCGCATGTTGAACGGTGTGAACAGGTTGAAACCAGCGTCGAGAACGCTTGTCTTTGCAGCTTGTCTGGCAATCGCAGGCGCATGTTCGCCGATCTTCAAGAATCACGGCTATGTGCCGCCGCCAGAAGATCTGGCCAAGATCAAGGTTGGCGTAGATACCCGCGAAAGTGTGGAAGAAACGATTGGTGCGCCCAGTTCGTCAGGTGTTGTACGGGATTCGGGCTATTACTACGTCGCCTCGCGCGTTCGTACTTTGGCCCCAAGCGGCCCGAAGTCGTCTCGCGCGAGTTGGTGGCCATCAGTTTTGACCAGCGCGGCGTGGTGCGGAATATCGAGCGGTTCGGCCTGGAAGATGGTTATGTCATTGTTCTGGACCGTCGCGTGACCGACTCGAATATCCAGGATAAGGGCTTCCTGCGTCAGCTGCTTGGCAATATCGGCAACTTCAACCCAGCCAACATCCCGGGTCAACAACTAAGCCGTTCCGGGCTCTTGCATGGTTCATGGGACAGTCACACATACTGTGCCAGGGACCAGACAAGCGAACCGGTCAGCAACCGCGGAGGGTGCGCCCATGGCTGAGATGTTGAACAAGGGCCGCTATCGTGCCCGGCTGGCGCAGACCACGCAGGACGTGGCGGCAGCTCAGGCGTTGCGGACGCTGGCGTTCAGAACGTCGGGGGCGGATTGCGACGGCTTTGATACCCAATGCGCGCATGTCCTGATCGAGGATATGCGGGCAGGCGGCCAATTGGTCTGCTGTTTCCGGATGCTGACGATGCAGGATGGCTCTGAGATAGGGCGCAGCTATTCGGCGCAGTATTATGATCTGTCCGCGCTGAACGGATTTTCCGGCCCCATGACCGAGATGGGCCGGTTTTGCATCCACCCCGATTGGACCGATCCCGATATCCTGCGCGTCGCATGGGGCGCGATGACGGCCTATGTGGATCAAAACGGGATTGAGATGCTGTTTGGCTGTTCCTCTTTCGCGGGGATTGAAACAGCCGAGTATCTGGATGCGTTTGCCATGCTTAAGCATCGCCATCTGGCACCCAAGCGATGGTTGCCCCGGGTGAAGGCGCCGGATGTGTTCCGTTTTGCCGCACGCCTGCGCAGGCGGCCGAATGTGAAACAGGCGATGCTGCGGATGCCGCCTTTGCTGCGGACCTATCTGATGATGGGCGGTTGGGTCAGCGATCATGCGGTTGTCGACAGGCACATGAATACGCTGCACGTCTTTACCGGGCTCGAGATTGGCGCGATTCCCCCGGCCCGCAAACGTCTGCTGCGGGCGGTTGCCGGGTGATATGAGTATTTATGAAAAGGTGAAGCAGGGGCGTTGACGCGTTGCTCTGGCCGGTTTAGCTGGCGGGCATGGCGAGAATTCCTTTGTTGCAGATGTCCGGCATATCCCTGACTTTCGGGGGCGATCCGGTGTTTTCCGAGCTTGATTTGGTGGTTCAACCCGGCGACCGCGTGGCGCTGGTGGGGCGGAACGGGTCGGGGAAATCGACCCTCATGAAAGTGATGGCCGGGCTGGTTGAGGCCGATCAGGGGGATATCGTGATCCCACCTGGAAAATCAGTGGGTTATATGGAGCAGGACCCGGGGATGGATGGGTTCGCGACGCTGGGCGACTATGCCTCCAGCGGGCTGGAACCCGGTGAGCTGTACAAAGTGGAACGCGCCGGTGAGGGCTGAAGTTCGACCCCGAACGCGCGGTCGAGACGGCCTCGGGCGGTGAGCGTCGGCGGGCGGCGCTGGCCAAGCTGATGGCCGAGGCACCCGATCTTATGCTGCTGGACGAGCCGACCAACCACCTGGACATCGAGGCGATTGCATGGCTCGAACGTGAGTTGGGCGCGACGCGGGCGGCCTATGTTCTGATCTCGCATGACCGGGCCTTTTTGCGGGCACTGACGCGGGCGACTTTGTGGATTGATCGCGGCGTTGTGCGGCGGCAGGAGCAGGGCTTTGCGGCCTTCGAGGGCTGGCGCGACAAGGTCTGGGAAGAAGAGGACCAGCAGCGCCACAAGTTGAACCGGCTGATCAAGTCCGAGGCGCGTTGGGCCGTTGAGGGCATCAGCGCCCGACGTAAGCGCAATCAGGGCCGGGTGCGTGCCCTGCAGGCGTTGCGGGCCGAGAAAGCGGCGCAGATCAAGCGTCAGGGTTCGGCGGCTATGACGTTGGAATCCGGACAAAAATCAGGCCGAAAGGTGATCGAAGCCAAGGGCGTGGCCAAGGCTTTTGACACGCAGCAGATCGTGCGGAATTTCGACCTGCTGGTGCAGCGTGGGGATCGTGTTGCCTTTGTCGGACCCAATGGTGTGGGCAAGACGACGCTGCTGAAAATGCTGCTGGGTCAGGTTGATCCGGATGAGGGCAGCATCTCTCTGGGTACAAATCTTGAGATCGCGGTGTTCGACCAGACCCGCGCGCAGCTCGACCCCGAGATGAGCTTGTGGGACAGCCTGACCGGCGACCCCGAGATGAGGGTTTCCGGCAAGGCCGATCAGGTGATGGTGGGTGGCCAACCCAAGCATGTGGTGGGCTATCTGAAAGAGTTTCTGTTCGACGATGCGCAGGCAAGAGCGGCTGTTAAGTCCTTGTCTGGTGGGGAAAAAGCGCGTTTGTTGCTGGCCAAATTGATGGCGAAATCGTCGAACCTGCTGGTGCTGGACGAACCGACAAACGATCTGGATGTTGAGACTCTGGACCTGCTTCAGGAACTGCTGGACGACTATGACGGCACCGTATTGCTTGTCAGCCACGACCGGGATTTTCTTGACCGTGTTGCCACGACGACAATCGCCATGGAAGGCAACGGGCGGGCAACCGTCTATGCCGGTGGCTGGTCCGACTATATTGCGCAGCGCGGTGACGTACTCGAGAAAAAAGAAGAAAAAACAAAGACTACAAAGTCGAAGGTGAAGCAGGAGGCGAAGCCGAAAACGGGGCTATCCTTCTCGGAAAAACACCGGCGAGAAGTTGCCGGCTGAGATCGCGCGGCTTGAGGCCGAAATTGCCAAGCTTGAAGAGCTGATGTCGGACCCCAGCTGTTCACGCGTGAGCCGGTAAAGTTCCAGAAGGCAACCGAGGCTCTGGTCGAGCGGCAGGAAAAGCTGTCGGCGGCCGAGGAAGAGTGGCTACTGCTGGAGGAGAAGGCCGAGGCCGGATAGTCTGTGTTGTACATCCTGAAACCTGTGGTTTGTCCGTGTTGTACAACTTTTTCCATAAGTGATTTGTTAACCGTCACTACCCGTGATCGGGCGGGCCGGGTTGCCCACAACCGTTTCATCTGGCGCCACGGATTTGGTCACGACACTGCCCGCACCGATGATGGCGCGGTCGCCGATCGTGACGCCGGGCAGGATGATGGCTCCACCCCCGATCCAGACGTTATCGCCGATGGTCACCGGATGGGCGATCTCAAGACCCTGCGCGCGCCGGGTCGGATCCTTGGCATGTTCGGCGCAGTAAATCTGGACCTTGGGACCCAGCAAGGTTCTGGTGCCGATCCGCACGGGGGCGGTGTCCAGAATTGCGCAGCCAGCGTTGAAATAGACCCGGTCGCCCAGTGACAGGTTGATGCCATAGGCGCAGTGGAAGGGGGCTTCGATAAAGCAGTCCCGTCCAACCTTACCAAACAGTGCGGTCAGTTCTTCTGCCATGGCACCGCGCTCATCCGGTGGGCGGGTGTTGTGGGCATGAACGGCGCGGCGGGCGGTCTGGCGCATCTGCTCCAGTTCGGGGTCGAGGCAGGTGTACCATTCACCCGCTACCATTTTCTGCCGCTCGCTCATGCCCTCAGGGTTAGCGCATCCGCAGGGCGCCGTCGATGCGGATGACCTCACCGTTCAGATAGCCCATCTCGACGATGAACCCGGCCAGCCGCCCGTATTCGCGCGGGTCACCCAGGCGGGGCGGGTTGGGGACGTCGGCGGCGAGTTGCTGCTGCACCTCATCCGGCAGACCCGCCAGCATCGGCGTCATGAAGATACCCGGCGCGATGGCCATCACGCGAATGCCGGAGGAGGCCAGATCGCGCGCCATCGGCAGGGTCATCCCGACCACGCCACCCTTGGAGGCCGCATAGGCCGCCTGGCCTTTTTGCCCGTCAAAGGCGGCGATCGAGGCGGTGTTGATGATCACGCCGCGCGCCCCGTCGGGCTCGGGGTCGTTCTTGGCCATTTCGGCTGCGGCGAGGCGCGAGACGTTGAAGCTGCCGACCAGATTGATGTCGATAGTGCGTTGGAACGCGTCCAGCGGGTGGGGACCGTCTTTGCCCACCGTCTTGGCGCCGATGGCGATCCCGGCGCAGTTCACGGCGGCGGTGATCTTGCCCATCTTGTCCATCGCATGGGCTATGGCCGCAGCGACCGAGGATCGTCCGTCACGTCGGTCTGCACGAAATGCCCGCCGATCTCGGCCGCGACTTGCGGGCCACGTTCGGTGTCGCGATCAAGGATGGTGACCTGCGCGCCCTGTTCGGCAAAGTGGCGGGCGGTGGCCTCGCCCAGACCCGATGCGCCGCCGGTTATGACTGCTGCGGTGGTGGAAAGCTGCATGGCCGGTTCCTCTATAAGATATGAACGTTTGTTCAATAACTGTAAGGGGTGCGGTATGTCCACTGTTTTGAGTGTGCGAAGGTTCGAATTGAGCGTTCACGGATGTGTCGCCGTTTCGTGAATGAACAATCCGTTCGAATGACGTGTTTGATCGTCAGGAGGTACCGATATGGTTTTGTTAACGAATGCGAAGCGCTCACTTGGCGTGATGGTTGCGGCCCCTGTTCTGGGGGTGATGATGGCGGGCAGCGTGGCTGCCGCACCCGAGGTTTGTGACGGGCGCACGGCACGGGCTTTGGCGAATGCAGGAGATTATGCGGGGCTGTGCGATTGCGCGCAGGTGACCCCGAGTTTTCTGCAACGGCTTCAAAGGCGGTCGGATTTCGACACGATTCTGAGCGTGACCGGCGCGCAATGTCCGGGATTGGCGGGGCTGCTAACGGATCTGCCGACCGCGAGCATTGCCGCTGCGACACCGCGCGGCGAGGATCGCGATTCGGACCCGAATGGGCCAGACAGCCCCGGCGGCGGGGGTGATTTAGGTGGTGACGGCGGTGGTGGCGCACCTGATGGCGGTGATCCCGGTGATCCCGGTGCCCCGGGTGGCGGCGCGGCAGATGGTGGCGACCCCGGTGGACCCGGCGGAGGCGACGCGCCCGATGGTGGAGATCCCGGCGATCCCGGTGATGGCGGCGCGCCTGACGGTGGCAAACCCGATGAAAAACCCGACGGTAAGCCGGATGGCAAGCCTGATGGCAAGAAAGGTAGAAAACCGGACGGTAAAAAAGGCGGAAAGCCTGACGGCGGAAAAGGCGCCAAGGCAGATGGTCAGGCCAGAGCCGAGAAGGCCAGAGACAGAGCAGATGCGGCACGGGAGAATGCCCGGTCCAAGGCCGATGCTGCCAGAGCCAGAGCTGACGCCGCCAGATCGAGCTCCAAATCTGGTGGCAAGGGTAAAGGCTCTGGTAAAGGCAAAGGCTCTGGCGGGGGTAAAGGCTCCGGCAAGGGCAAGGGTAAAGGCAAGTAAGCCTGATGCTCTGGCGACATGATCAGCCGGGTACAATTGGAAACGGCCACCTCAGCGAGGTGGCCGTTTTTCATGTCTCTGTCCGCGGTGGGTCCTAGCCCAGCTGCACCAGCGCGTGCCGCTTTTCCCCGCGCTCAGCTTGATCGGAGAGGCCAGAGCGCCTGCGTCGATCATAAGCCCGGTATCGGTCAGCGGCGCGTCATCCAGCTTGGCACCGTTCTCGGCGATCAGGCGCTTGGCCTCTTTGCCGGATTTGGCGAGGCCGGATTTGACCATCAGCTGCACGATGGACACCGGAAGTTCCGCACCGGTCAGCGTCAGCGTCGGGAGGTCTCCGCCCACGCCGCCTTTTTCGAACACTTCTCGGGCTGTGGCTTCGGCAGTGGCTGCCGCTTCGGCGCCGTGCAACAGGGTGGTGACCTCGTTGGCGAGGCGGATTTTGGCTTCGTTGATCTCGGACCCGGCCAGAGCGCCCATGCGGTCGCACTCATCCAACGGCAGTTCGGTGAAGATTTTCAGGAACCGGCCCACATCGGCGTCAGTGGTGTTGCGCCAGAACTGCCAGAACTCATAAGGCGACAGCATGTCTCCGTTCAGCCAGACCGCGCCGCCCTGCGACTTGCCCATCTTGCGGCCATCGCTGGTGGTCAGCAGCGGTGTGGTCAGGCCGAAGATTTCGTTGTCCAGCACGCGGCGGGTCAGGTCGATGCCGTTGACGATGTTGCCCCACTGATCCGAGCCGCCCATCTGCAGCACGCAGCCATAGCGGCGGTTCAGTTCGAGGAAGTCATAGGCCTGCAGGATCATGTAGTTGAATTCAAGGAAGCTGAGGCTTTGTTCACGGTCCAGACGCGATTTGACGGATTCGAATGACAGCATCCGGTTGACCGAGAAATGCCGCCCGATATCGCGCAGGAAATCGAGGTAGTTCAGGCTGTCCAGCCATTCGGCATTGTTCAGCATCAGCGCACCGGTGTCGCTGTCGTCATAGGACAGGTATTTGGCGAAGACCTGCTTCATACCCGCGATGTTGGCGTCGATCTGTTCGGGGCCCAGCAGCGGGCGTTCGTCAGACCGGAACGAGGGGTCGCCCACCTTGGTGGTGCCGCCGCCCATCAGGGTGATCGGTTTGTGCCCGGTCTTTGCAGCCAGCGCAGCACCATGATGTTCATCAGGTGACCCACATGCAGCGACTGCGCGGTGGCGTCATAGCCGATATAAGCCGTTTGCACCCCGGAGATCAGCGCGTCGTCAAGGCCCTGATAATCGGTGCAGTCGGCGAGAAAGCCGCGCTCGATCATCGTGGCGATGAAATCCGATTTGGGGTGGTAGGTCATATCCGTGCCCTTTGGGTTACTGTTGCGGGGCACTGTATAGGCGGCGGGACGGGCAAGGAAAAGATGCGTTTTCAGGAAAGATGGGGTGCCCCGAAAGACGCTCTGGCCGATGAAAAATGCAGGATCTGGGGAAAGGCATCTTGTCAGCCTCAGTGATATGCGGGCAGGTTGAGGCCAGTGCATCGTCAGGTTGAGTAGCCCTTCGAGGGTCAGGCCAAAGGCGGGCGGGAATGAGCAGGAGAAACGCGTGAGCCGGAGCAACGGGAAAACAGGGCCGATCCGGGCGCTGGGGGCGATGTCGGGGACCTCGCTGGATGGGGTGGATGCCGCGGTGGTCGAGACCGACGGGCAGCGGATTTTCGGATTTGGCGATAGCCGGTATCGGGCCTATTCCGAGGAAGAGCGCGCCACCTTGCGCGCTGCGCTGGGCCAGTGGCATGGTCCCGAGGTCGAGGCGGCCGGGGAACTGGTCACCTTTGCCCATGCCGAGGCCTTGGCCGAGTTCGAGGATGCGGAGCTGATCGGCTTTCACGGTCAGACCCTGGCGCATGAGCCGCGCGGGCGCGGAACCTTGCAGGTGGGCGATGGTGTGGGTCTGTCGCAGGCTTTGGGCCTGCCGGTGGTCTGGGATTTCCGCAGCGATGATGTGGCTTTGGGCGGCGAAGGCGCGCCGCTGGCACCGTTCTTTCATTTTGCCTGCGCCAAGTGGATCGGTGCCACGGAACCCTTGTGTTTTCTGAATCTCGGCGGAGTGGGAAACCTGACCTATGTGGACCCGTCTTTCGACGGGCCGGAGGCGCCGGGGGCATTGTTGGCTTTTGATACCGGGCCCGCCAATGCGCCGGTGGATGATCTGATGCAGGCGCGGCTGGGGCTGCCGATGGATCGGGACGGTGCCTTGGCGCGCGGGGGGGCGGTGGAAACCGGCGCGCTGGAGCTGTTTCTGGCCGAGCCGTTTTTCAACCGGATGCCGCCGAAATCGCTGGACCGCAACGATTTCGCCGAGATGATCGGGCTGGTGCAGGAGCTGAGCGACGCGGATGCGGTGGCGACGCTGACGGGCATGTGTGCGGCCGGAGTGGTGCAGGGGATGGAGCATTGTCCCAGACCGCCCGCGCGGATGTTGGTCACTGGCGGGGGGCGGCGCAATCCGGTGCTGATGGAGATGCTGCGGGTCGCGCTCGATTGTCCGGTCGAACCAGTTGAGGCGGTGGGTCTGGATGGTGACATGCTGGAGGCGCAGGCCTTTGCTTATCTCGCCGTGCGGGTGGCGCGGGGGATGCCGACCTCGTGCCCCGGAACAACCGGGGTAAGCGCGCTGGTGGGGGGCGGGGTTGTGTCCTCTCCGGCGCGGGGCGCTGTGGTGAGCGGATAGGGGCTCTGCCCCGTCGCTGCGCGACTCCCGGGATATTTTTGGCCAGATGAAGAGTGGACCTAGCGCCTGAGGGTTTGGGTATAGGTATTCGTGAACTCTGCGTAGCCGTTCGAGGTGGATTTCAGGTGGGCCTGGGTCCAGTCGTGGAAGGCTGGCAGTTGGTGGAAGGGCACGTTTGGAAAGGCGTGGTGTTCCGCGTGATAAGGCATGTTCCAGGCCAGAAAGCGGATCAGGCGGTTGGTGAAGGTGGTGCGGGAGTTTTCCAGCATATTCGCCACCGGAGGGCATAGGCCGTGTTCGGCGAGCAGGTAGAGACGTAAGAATGGCTGCCCGATCAGGACGGGAAGGAGCCAGAGCCAGAACAACACTGGCGTGAAGAAAAGGCTGAGCGCGGCGAGTGCATAGAGGGTGAGAAGCAGGCGCGCCTCGGTTTTGATGGCGCGATGTTGGCGGGGCGGCAGGTAGGGGGCGTCGATCTGGCCACGGGCATTTTGGATCAGTGTGTTTGCCATACCGGACCAGTAGGGGGCTCCGCTGAGGTAGAGCAGCAGGCCGGGCCAGTTGTCCGGGCGGGGTTTGCCCGCGAGTTCCGGGTCTTTTTCGGGATGGTTGGTCCATTTGTGGTGGGCCAGGTGGAAATAGCGAAACCACGTGAACGGCAGCGCGATGGGGATTGAGATGGCGTGACCGACCGCGTCATTGATCCAGCCCGTACGGAACGGTGTCTTGTGGGTGCATTCGTGGCTGAGGGTGAAGAGGAAGACCAGCAGAATGCCCAGAGGCAGAAGCAGGAGCGGCCAGAGTGGGATTTGCAGCAGGATTCCGGTTGAGGTGAGGCCGAGGGCCGCAAGATAAAGGGTGAGGTGGATCAGGCCTGCGCCGTTGGCGCGTTGTTGCAGTTGGGTTTTCACCTCGGGTGGCAGGGTTGCTATGAGGCTGCGGTGGTCCATCCGGTCAGGCTTTGGGAATGTCGAAATCGGGGGCGGCGAGAGTGAAGCCGTCGAACTCGAACCCCGGGGAGACGGTGCAACTGACCAGCGTGTAGTCGCCGGTGCTGCGGGCAGCCTGCCAGTGGTTTTCCGGCACGATCCGTTGTGGCGCGCCTTCGGTCAGGTCCGAGGTCAGGAGATGCTCGGTAGCGGGGCCGTCATCGGTGGCACTGATCGACAGGATCAGCGGTGCGCCTGCGTGGTAGAGCCAGATTTCGGTCGCGTCGACGCGGTGCCAGTGGCTGCTTTCTCCCTCGGCCAGCAGAAAATAGATGCAGGTGCCGGTAGCACGGCCCTGATTTTCGGCGCGCCAGGTCTCGCGGAACCAGCCGCCCTCGGGGTGGGGTTGCAGGCCCAGGTGATCGATGATGTCTTGCGCGGTCATGGCGGTCCTTCGAGGGTTCGGCCTGATTATGCACGGGCGGGCGCAATCCGCTATGGCAATTGTGCCCTCAGGCCATATGTTTGCCCTATGACTCTGACGATCCCCTTCGACAACAGCTATGCCCGCCTGCCCGATACGTTCTATGCGCGGCAAGCGCCGGTTCCGGTGCGCGCGCCGCGTCTGGTCGCCTTCAACGCCGATCTGGCGCAGCTGCTGAGGATTACCCCGGCGAGGTGACGGAGATGGCCGAGGCCTTTGCGGGCAACACGGTGCCGGACGGGGCACAGCCGCTGGCTCAGCTTTATTCCGGGCATCAGTTTGGCACCTATAATCCCCAACTGGGGGATGGGCGCGCCGTGCTGCTGGGGGAGACGGTGGGATCGGATGGTATCCGCCGCGACATTCAGTTGAAAGGGTCTGGTCCTACGCCGTTTTCGCGGCAGGGTGATGGGCGGGCGTGGCTGGGGCCGGTACTGCGGGAGTATGTTGTGTCTGAGGCGATGCAGGCGCTGGGTATTCCGACCACGCGAGCCCTGGCGGCGGTCGAGACCGGAGAGATCGTGCTGCGCGAAGGGCCGATGCCCGGAGCGGTGCTGACCCGCGTGGCGCAGAGCCATCTGCGGGTGGGGACGTTTCAGGTTTTTGCTGCGCGCGGACAGTTGGACAGCCTGAAGCGGCTGACGGAGTATGCGATAGCGCGGCACTATCCTGACGCCGACGGCCCCATGGGCCTGTTGCGCGCCGTGCGGGATGCGCAGGCGCGGTTGATTGCGCAGTGGATGAGCGTTGGCTTCATTCACGGGGTGATGAACACGGATAATTGCTCGATCGCGGGAGAGACCATCGATTATGGGCCTTGCGCCTTCATGGACAGCTATCATCCGAACACGGTTTACAGTTCGATTGATCGGATGGGGCGGTATGCCTATTCCAACCAGCCGGACATAGCGGTGTGGAATCTGGCGCAGTTGGCGACGGCTCTGATCCAGCAGTATGAGGATAAAGAGGCCGCCGTTGAGGAAGCGACCGAGATCGTCCATGCCATGCCCGATCTGATGCAGGCGGAATGGCTGCGGCGGTTCCGGGCCAAGATCGGGCTGACCCGGGCAGAGGATGGGGACCTTGAGATGATCTCGGACCTGTTGACGCGGATGGCGCAGAACAGGGCCGACTTCACCAATACGTTCCGGGCGCTGGGCGGTCAGAACGCGCGGGATCAGTTTACCGACCCGGCGGCGTTTGATGAATGGGCAGAGGGCTGGCAGGCGCGTTTGACGCACGAGAAGGGGCCGCAACAGGTGATGGCGCAGGCCAACCCGGCCTTTATCCCGCGCAATCACCGGGTCGAGCAGATGATTCAGGCGGCGGTGCAGGGGGATTATGCCCCGTTCCAGCGGCTGAATGATGCGCTGTCGCGGCCCTATGAGGATCAGCCGGAGGCCAAGGATCTGACGCACCCGCCTGCTGAAGATGAGGTGGTGCAGGCGACGTTCTGCGGGACGTGAGTCTGAAAGCTATTTTCGCACGATCTCGAGCACCGCGGCGCTGACGATCAGCACGGCACCCAGCAATTCGCGCAGGCCGAACGGCTCGCCCGAGAATGCGGCTGCGGATGCGAGGCCGACGACGACCTCGCTCATCAGCAACAACCCGACGCGACCGGGAGAGAGTTTGGTCGCGGGCCAGATCGTCATAAAGATCATCGGCAGAGTGTAGAACGCGGACAGCAGGACCAGTTGCAGGACCCAGATCATGTCCTCTGGTGCGATGGCAGGCAGGACCGGGGCTTGCAGAAACAGCAGGCTGAACAGGGACAGGATTATGGCGCCCAGAATAAAGGCGAAGATCTGCCCGAAAATCGAGACCTGTGTGGCCCGGTAGAGGCCCAGCGTCCCCAGCGCCCAGCAAATCCCCGAAGCTAGGGACAGCCAGTCACCGACATTGCTTGGCCAGGGTATGAAGCCGCCATCACCCAGAACGATGAACAAGCCTGCCATGCCGCAGACAAGTCCCGAGAAACGCTGCCAGCTGAGGCGTTCTCCGAGAAAGAGCAGGCCCAGCAGCGTGCCCCAGATCGGTGTCAGATAGAACAGCAGGATCGAACGCACGACGTCGGTATAGACAAGGCTGATTGAATAGAGGCTGAACGCCGCGCCGGTGAACATACCGCTGAGCAGCAAGCCGCGCCATTGCAGGGCCAGCTGATGACGTTCACGCCAGATCAGGGGAACAAGGCACAGCAGGGCAACGCTGTACATCGCGATCCCCGGCCACGGACCGGTCAGGCCAATGTCCAGAAAGAACCGCACGGGAATCCAGTAGAGGCCCCACATCATGCCTCCGACCACGAGGACGATGCTTGCCTTGGTCGTGGTGTGCCCGGGGGCTTCGGTAGAGACCATGAGGGGTCGGATCCTTTGTTACGCGTGCCGATCAGGGATTAAAGCGGTATGCGGTGAGTGCAAGCTTTTTGCGCAAATTGGCGACGGGGATGTGCGAATGCGGGAAACGTCTGGCAGTTTTCGGCAGCATCAGCTTGCGATTGCCGGGTTTCATGGCAATCTAAGGCGCAAATGGATTTCGGAAGCTCATGACCCAGACCCTGCGCCTTGCCAGCTATAACATCCAGAAATGCGTGGGGCTTGATTTCCGTCGGCAGCCGCAGCGGATCATGCAGGTCATCGACAGCATGCAGGCCGATATCGTGGTGCTGCAGGAGGCCGACAAACGCCTGCCGCCGCGCCCCGCCGCCCTGCCGCATTTCATGCTGGACGAGGCCGGGTGGCAGATCGTCGATCTGGGCGGGGCGGGCAGTCTGGGCTGGCATGGCAACGCGGTGATCTGGCGCGGGAAGGCCATTCAGGTACGCCAGAGCGGGCATCATGATCTGCCGGGGCTGGAGCCGCGCGGGGCCGTGCGGGTCGAGTTCGACACGCAGATCGGCCCGCTGCGCGTGATGGGGATGCATCTGGGATTGTTTCCAGCGTCGCGCCGGCAGCAGATCACCCATATCCGCCGATGTGATTCTGATCTGGAGCAGATGCCCACGGTCTGGGCCGGGGATTTTAACGAATGGTCGCGTCAGCCGGTGCTGGATCATCTGGCCCCGGACATGCGGTTTCTGCCGCCGCTTCCCAGTTACCCCGCCGCGCAACCGCTGGGCGCATTGGACAGAATCGCGCTGGGCCAGGGGCTTGAGGCCACTTTGCACGGGGTTCATGACATACGGCCTGCGCATATCGCCTCGGATCATTTGCCAGTCTGGGCCGATCTGCGCCGCGCGGCCTGAGGTAAAATCGTCGGTGGCGCAGCGCGCGGACATATTAAGACAGAAGTCCGAACAATTCCGGGGGTCACCATGTCCGATACGATTATCGCCCGTTGCGAGGCCAAGGGCCTGCGCATGACCGGCCAGCGCCGGACCATCGCGCAGGTGTTGCAGCAGAGCGAGGATCACCCGGATGTCGAGGAGCTGTATGCGCGCGCCTCGGCCGAAGATGCGGGTATCTCCATTGCCACGGTCTATCGCACGGTAAAGCTGTTTGAAGAGGCCGGGATACTGGAGCGGCTGGAATTCGGCGACGGCGCGCGCGCTATGAGGATGCCGAGCGCGACCACCATGATCACCTGATCGACATGCAGTCGGGCGAGGTGATCGAATTCGTCGATCCCGAGATCGAGGCGCTGCAGGAAAAGATCGCCGCCAAGCTGGGATACCGGCTGAAAGGCCACCGGCTGGAGCTGTACGGCGTGCCGCTGGACAAGGACTGATCCATCACCAAACGCGATTGATCGCCGCACGTTAATTCATCAAAGGCGGCGGGTTCCGTCTTGCCAAGCGCCGCCGCTTGCGGTTCTTGTGCAGTCAGGTCCCCTTTTTGGGCCCGGTTCAACGGAAACGCGCATGAATAACGTAAACGGCATTCTGCTGCTTGTCGGTTCGATGGCGGCATTTGCACTTGAGGATATGTTCATCAAATACCTGTCGGTCAGCGTACCGACCGGTCAGATCATGCTGTTTCTGGGTGTCTTTTGCGGCCTTGCCTTTGCCGGGATGTCGGTTGTCACGCGCAAGCGTATCTTCGATCCTGCCGCCTGGTCTCTGCTGCCGCTGCTGCGCGCAGGAACCGAGGCGGTCGGTGCGCTGTTTTTCGTGACTGCGCTGTCGCTGATCGACCTGTCCACAGTGGCCGCCGTGTTTCAGGCCATGCCGCTGGCGGTGACCATGGGGGCGGCGCTGTTTCTGGGCGAAAAGGTCGGCTGGCGGCGGTGGAGCGCGGTCGGCGTGGGCTTTGCCGGGGTGCTGTTGATCATTCGCCCCGGGCTGGATGGGTTCCAGCCGGAAACGCTGTTGGTGGTGGCCACTGTGTTCGCCATTGCGGCGCGGGACCTGATCACTCGCAAGTTGGATGTGCGGGTGGCTTCGTCCGTGGTGGCGATGCAGGCCTATATCTCGATCGCGCTGACCGGCGTGGTGATGATGGCGGTGTCCACGCACAGCTATGTGCCTGTGCAGGCAGGCCAAATCGGCCCCTATCTGGGGGCCATCGGCTTTGGCGTGCTGGGCTATTACGGTATCGTCACGGCAATGCGGGTGGGCGAAGCGTCGGCCCTGATGCCGTTCCGTTATACGCGACTGGTCTTTTCGATCCTTGCCGGGATGCTGATGTTCGGGGAACGCCCCGATGCGGTGACCATGGCGGGGGCAACGCTGATCATCGGGTCCGGTCTGTATACCTTTATCCGCGAACGCCGTCTGGCGCGCGCGGTGGTCGCGGCCTGATTACTGTTGGCGCAAACAGCGAACTGTTAGCCCTAAAGGCAGGAAAATATACGTGTTAGCGTTAACGTGACCGGTTTACTTTTCGCCGGTTGCTGTTATGAGGCGTGCAACTGATTGCAGCCACAGGGACGGGCCTCATGAGTACCATCATCGACATCCACGCACGCGAAATCCTGGACAGCCGGGGCAACCCGACGGTTGAGGTGGACGTGATTCTGGAAGACGGCACCATGGGCCGCGCCGCTGTGCCCTCGGGTGCGTCGACCGGCGCCTATGAGGCGGTTGAGAAGCGCGACGGTGACAAGGCCCGCTACATGGGCAAGGGCGTACTGGAGGCCGTGGCCGCCGTGAACGGTGAGATCGCCGAGGAACTGGTGGGCTTTGATGCGACCGAGCAGGTGGCCATCGACCAGGCGATGATCGAGCTGGACGGGACCGAGAACAAGGGTCGTCTGGGCGCGAACGCCATTCTGGGCGTGTCGCTGGCCGCTGCAAAGGCCGCGGCGGATTTCACCACGCAACCACTGTACCGCTATGTTGGCGGCACCTCGGCACGGGTTCTGCCGGTGCCGATGATGAACATCATCAACGGCGGTGAGCACGCCGACAACCCGATCGACATTCAGGAATTCATGATCATGCCGACCTCGGCCGCGAATATCCGCGAGGCGGTGCGCATGGGCTCCGAGGTGTTCCATACGCTGAAGAAAGAGCTGTCGGCTGCTGGTCTGGCTACCGGTGTGGGCGATGAGGGCGGTTTTGCCCCGAATATCGCATCGACCCGCGAGGCGTTGGATTTCATCCTGAAATCCATCGAAAAGGCAGGCTACAAACCGGGTGAGGAAATTCACCTGGCGTTGGATTGCGCGGCGACCGAATACTACAAGGACGGCAAATACGTTCTGGCGGGTGAGGGCATCTCGCTGTCGTCCGAGGAAAATGCGGCTTATCTGGCGGCGCTGGTCAATGACTATCCGATCATTTCGATCGAGGACGGCATGTCCGAGGATGACTGGGACGGCTGGAAAGCGCTGACCGACGCCATTGGCGACAAGGTGCAGCTTGTGGGTGATGACCTGTTCGTGACCAACCCCGCGCGTCTGGCCGAAGGGATCGAGCGCGGTTGCGCCAACTCGATGCTGGTGAAGGTGAACCAGATCGGTTCGTTGACCGAAACGCTGCGTGCCGTCGATATGGCGCACCGGGCGCGTTATACCAACGTGATGTCGCACCGTTCGGGCGAGACCGAGGATGCCACCATTGCCGATCTGGCCGTGGCAACCAATTGCGGTCAGATCAAGACCGGCAGCCTCGCGAGGTCGGACCGGTTGGCCAAGTATAACCAGCTGATCCGGATCGAGGAATCGCTGGGCGAGGTTGCGGAATTCGCAGGCGCGTCGATCCTGAAATAAAAGAAACGGGGGCCGCCTGGCCCCCGTTTCGCTTTGGTGATTGCAAGGTATCAGCCTCTGATCTTCTTGACGATCATGCCGACAACGACCTGAACCACCAGGCCGGCGACCCCACCGCCGACGAAGTTCGCGGCCAATGCGCCGATATCCATACCTCCGGCAGCCCCTCCGGCCCCCAGCAATCCGCTGAGCAGCTGACCGCCGCCGACACCGCCCACGGCACCTGCCAGAGCGTTGCCAATACTGCCCATGTCAGAGCCCTTGACGGCCTTACCGCCGCCTGTGCCGCCCAATGCGCCGCCGATCAATTGGCCGATAATCTGTTCCATATCGCGTTCCCTGTAATAAACGTTGGTTCTGTGCGCGTGCTCGTATTCGACCGGGCTGCGAGGCGTCACGGGGAAAGAATCGGTGGAATTGTCTTAATCTTCTCACCCTGTAGGGTGGCGGCCCATGTGCTAAGTTCGATTCAAGCGTCGCGTGCCATGCTGCGCCGGACATTAGGGAGAGGGTTTTCTTATGGTTGCATTCAAACACATCGCCGGCGCGGCTGCGCTTTTCATCCTGCCTCAGCTTGCTTGGGCGCAGGTTCCGCCCGAGGCGGTGTGCCAGAAGATGGTGGAAGGCGACCCCAGCGGACAGATCACGATGGAGGAATGCCTGTGCACCTATAACGTCGCCGACACGGTTCTGGACGATGATATCAAGGCGCTGATGTTTCGATCCTGGTTCACCGGAGAGAACGTGACCGAGCAGTTGGAAGCGTTGCCGCAGCCCAAGCGGGTACAAAAGCAGTTCAAGAAACTGGAGCGGGGGCAGCGGAAGAACTGCCTGTAAAGGGCGATCTAAGCCGACATAAAAATCAATATGTGTGAACTTGTTCCTATTGCCGGAACGTGACTTCCGGTATCCTATCTGTATTGCAGAAAGGGGGACATGATGTCTGCTTCGAAGGTCTTTCTTGTAATTTCAATACTTTGCGCAGGGGCTCTTGCGGCATGTACCGAGCCGGGAACCTATCCGATCACGGGGATGGAGGTCTCGCAGGATGATCCGGTGCAACAGATGTACAATCCGGCGGTGATCTTCCGGGGGGAATCGCGCTAGAGCGTTTTGCTCATCAACATATAGCGGTCGCGCGCTCTGAAGCCTGACCGCAGATAGAGTTTCTGCGCGGTCTCATTGGTCCGGTCGACCTCGAGATGCAGCGCGGTCAGCCCGGCCTCGGCCAGTGCCTTGGGCAGATCGTGCAGAACTTCGGTGGCGATGCCGCGTCCGCGGACGGCGGGGCGGATATAGATTTCATCGACGAAGGCGTCCATGCCGCCAAACTCGACCGACCAGCCGAATGTCAGAATGACATAGCCCAGTGGCGCCCGGCCCGGCCCGACAAGATACACGCACCCATGCGGTATGCCGTCCAGCAAGGGAGCCAGCGCGTTGCGGCGTTTCTCGTCATCCTGCGCGATGCCGGATTCCGAATGAAACGCCGCAACCAGCGCCATCAGGCGATCCAGATCGTCGGGGCGGGCGAGGCGGAGTGCGGCGGTCATAGGCGGGCCAGTCTTTCTGTGAGCAGGGTGAAGAAACCGTCAGCGTCGATCTCGCCCATGAACATGGCGTTGGGTTCATGGTTGGTGACGCGCCACCAATCCGCGACGGTCATGCCAAGCGTCAGCTCGGATCCGGTTTCGATCTGGACATTGATATGTCGGCCCTTAAACAGCTCGGGCCGGATCAGATAGGCGGTGACGCAGGGATCGTGCAGCGGAGCGCCTTCCGAGCCGTATTTTTCCATGTCGAAACGTTCGAAGAAATCGGTCATCTCGGCGACCGCATGGCCGACTTCGCTGTTGAGCGCGCGGAAGGCGTCGTTGCGCTGTTTGGTAACCAGCGCGTCATGGGTCACGTCCAGCGGCATAACGACGATATGAATGCCGGAAGTAAACACGATATCAGCAGCTTCCGGGTCGACGTAAATGTTGAATTCCGCCGCTGGCGTGATGTTTCCGACCTCGAAATACGCCCCGCCCATCAGGACGATTTCCTGCACCCGGTCGATGATATCGGGGGCCTTGCGGAAGGCGGTCGCGATGTTGGTCAGCGGCCCCAGCGGGCATAGCGTCACGGTGCCGGGCTCATGCGCGCGCAAGGTGTCGATGATGAAATCGACCGCGTGACCGTCGGCCAGTGGCATTTGCGGATCGGGCAGGTCGGGACCGTCGAGGCCGGTTTTACCATGCACGTGTTCGGCGGTCACCAGCGCGCGGTTCAGCGGACGATCGCAGCCTGCATAGACTGGAATATGCGTGTGACCAGCCAGTTCGCAGACGATACGGGCGTTCTTGGCGGTCAGTTCCAGCGGCACGTTTCCGGCGACAGCGGTGATGCCCAGAACCTCGATCTCTTCGGGGCTGGCAAGTGCCAGCAGGATGGCAACGGCGTCGTCCTGACCGGGATCGGTGTCGATGATGATCTTGCGGGGCATGGTGGTCTCCGGGGGGCATGAAGGTCGGACACTCGCAAGTGTCGCGGCACTTGTCTACCAGATTTACACGTCCGCCGGGGCATCTACCGGCGGGAGTTTGCCGTTGGCGCGGTGTTCCTCGATTTTCACCTCATCCCACAGCGCATCCATCTCGGCCAGATCGCTTTGCGCGGGCGTTTTTCCGCGTTCGGCAAGGCGTGCCTCGACCTTCTCAAAACGGCGGGTGAACTTGGCGTTGGTGCGGCGCAGAGCGGCCTCGGGCTCGATGCCCAGATGACGGCCGAGGTTGACGATCACGAACAGCAGATCGCCGAATTCATCCTCAAGTGCGTCGGCATCCATAGTGTCGCGCGCTTCTTCCAGTTCGGCAGCCTCTTCGGTGATCTTGGCGAGGACATGGCTGGCATCGGGCCAGTCAAAGCCCACGCGCGCGGCGCGTTTCTGCAGTTTGTGGGCGCGCAGCAGGGCGGGCAGGTTGGCCGCAACACCGTCGAGCGCGCCTTTCTGTTCCTTGCCTGCGCGTTCGGCGGCCTTGATGGTTTCCCAGTCGCGTGTCTGTTGTTCAGCGGACTTGTCACGGGATTCGTCGCCGAACACATGCGGATGGCGGTCGACCATCTTGTCGGACATGGTGCGCACCACGTCCTGAAAGGTGAAATGCCCTGCTTCTTCAGCCATTTGCGCGTGAAAGACGGATTGGAACAGCAGGTCGCCCAACTCTCCCTTCAACTCGTCATAAGCCTGCCTTTCGATGGCATCGGCGACCTCATAGGCCTCTTCGATCGTATAGGGGGCAATCGTCGAAAAATCCTGTTCGATATCCCACGGGCAGCCGGATTGCGGGTCACGCAGGCGGCGCATGATCTCTAGCAGGCGTTCGATACCCGCGTCCGTATCGTGGATCAGAGGATTTTCGGCCATTGCGAACCCTTTCGTTCCGGTGTCAGATGCATCCATCCCGCAGTCACGATCAGGAGTCCACCCCAGATGCCCGTCGTAAACCGAATTGCCGATTACGCCGCCGATATGGCCGCATGGCGCCAGCACCTGCACACGATCCCCGAGCTTGAGTTCGAATGCTATGAAACCGCCGCTTTTGTGGCCGAGCGTCTACGCGAATTCGGGGTGGACGAGCTGCACGAGGGGATCGCCAAGACCGGTATGGTGGCGATCATCAACGGGCAGGGGGACGGCCCGACCATCGGCCTGCGCGCCGACATGGACGCGCTGCCGATCACCGAGGAGACGGGGTGGAGTATGCCTCGCAGAACCCCGGCAAGATGCATGCGTGCGGTCATGACGGGCACACCACGATGCTGTTAGGTGCGGCGCGTTATCTGGCCGAGACGCGAAATTTCGCGGGCCGGGTGGCGCTGATCTTTCAGCCTGCTGAAGAAGAGGGCGGCGGTGCGGGCGTGATGGTCGACGAGGGCATCATGGATCGGTTCGATATCTCTCAGGTCTATGGCATCCATAACACGCCGGGTCGGCCCGAGGGGGTGTTCGAGACTACGCCGGGGCCTCTGATGGCGGCAGTGGACACGTTCGAGATCCACATTCAGGGTGTTGGCGGCCACGGGGCCATGCCGCATGAGACCAAGGACCCTGTCATGGCAGCCTGCGGAATGGCGCAGGCGATACAGACCATCGTCAGCCGCAATCACTATGCGCTGGATGATCTGGTGGTGTCGGTCACGCAGATACACACCGGGACGGTCAATAATGTCATTCCCGATACGGCTTATCTGAACGGCACTGTCCGCACCTTTGATCCGGCAGTGCAGAAGATGGTGATGGAGCGGATGGAGCAGATCGTTGCGGGGCAGGCGGCATCATATGGTGTTGAGGCAAAGCTGGACTATCAAGAGGGCTATCCTGCCACCATCAATGACGCCGACAAGGCCGCCTTTGCGGCCGAAGTGGCGCGGGATGTGTCGGGGGCGGAACGTGTAAAGGCCAATGCGGGGCGCGAGATGGGGGCTGAGGATTTCTCGTACATGCTGCAGGCGCGTCCGGGTGCTTATCTGTTCCTTGGACAGGGCGAGGGCGCCGGGCTGCACCATCCGAAATACAACTTTAACGACGAGATCGCCCCGGTGGGCGCATCCTTTTTCGCGCGTCTCGTCGAAACGGCGCAGCCGCTGCGCTGACAGGGGAAAGACATGGCACTGGAAGACGCAAAGAACCAGGTGGATGAGGCGTTCACCAACCCCGATCTCAAGGGGCTGTCCTATGAGAACACATTCGGCGGCGCCACGTCGTTTCTGCGGCGGCTCTATACCAAGGACCTTGCGGGCGTTGATATCGCGGTGACGGGCGTGCCCTTCGATCAGGCGGTGACCAACCGCCCCGGAACCCGGCTGGGACCGCGCGCCATCCGTGAGGCGAGTGCGTTGCAATCGCCGGATGCGCCTTATGGCTGGCCTTTTGATGCGCTCAGCGAGCTGGCCATCGTGGATTATGGGGATATGGCCTATGACTATGCCAATATCCCGGCCTTTCCCGATACACTGACCGATCACATCCGAACCATTCTGGCGGCGGATGTGGCCTCGGTCACGTTGGGCGGGGATCACTATATCAGCTTTCCGATCCTGAAAGCCTATGCCGAGAAATACGGGCCGATGTCGTTGCTGCAATTCGATGCGCATACGGATACCTGGGCCGATGACGACATGTCCCGCGTGGACCATGGCACGATGTTCTACAAGGCGGTAAAATCGGGGCTGGTCGATCCGAAACGCTCGGTTCAGGTGGGTATTCGCACCACCAACGAGGACACATTGGGCGTCAACATCATCGACGCGCGCGAGGTCTACGAATCCGGCCCCGCCGCCGTGGCGCAGAAGATCAAGGGCATTCTGGGCGACAGCCCCGTTTACTTGAGTTTTGATATCGACGGTCTGGACCCGGCCTTTGCGCCCGGTACAGGGACGCCGGTCTGGGGTGGTCTGACCTCGATCCAGGCGCAGATCATCCTGCGCGACATTGCCGGGATCAATATCAAGGGCGGTGACGTGGTCGAGGTGTCTCCGCCCTACGATACCTCGGGCGCGACGGCGATTGCGGGGGCGCATGTAGCGACGCAGATCATTTGTTTGCTGGGGTGGAACAAGCTGGTGAAGCCTTAACCTTTGGTTAGGCATAATCCCGGTATCTGCTTGGTCAGGGATCGGATCGGAGACATCACATGACCCAATACAACCAACCCATTGGCGGCAACGATCTGGCGCGGTTCTCGGGGCCGAACACGTTCATGCGGCTGCCGCAGGCGTCTTCGCTTGAAGGGCTGGATGTGGCGGTTTTGGGGGTTCCGATGGATATCGGCACCTCGTGGCGGTCGGGCACGCGGTTTGGCCCCAAGCAGATCCGCAGCGAAAGCGCGATGATCCGGCCCTATAACATGGCCAATGGCGCAGCGCCGTTCGACCATCTGCAGATCGCAGATATCGGGGATCTGGCGATCAACACCTTCTCGCTGGCCGACAGTCTGAAGATCATCAAGGACAGTTATGATGGCATTCTGGCGCAGGGCGTGACCCCGGTGGCGATGGGTGGGGATCATTCGATCACTCTGCCGATCCTTCGGGCAATGGCGGCCAGGCATGGTCCGGTGGCTTTGGTCCATGTAGATGCCCATGCTGACGTCAATGACGAGATGTTCGGCGAGAAGGAAACCCACGGCACCGTCTTCCGCCGCGCCTATGAGGAAGGGCTGATCGTTCCTGACAAGACCTTCCAGATCGGCATTCGCGGCTCGGGCTATGCGGCCAGCGACTTCGCCGAGGCGCAGGGCTGGGGCTTTCGCCAGTATCCCGCGTGGGAGCTGTGGCAGCAGAACCTGACCGAGATCGGCTCGCTGATCCGCAAGACGGTCGAGGATCATCCCGTATACATCACCTATGACATCGACAGCCTCGACCCGGCTTATGCGCCCGGCACCGGCACGCCCGAGATTGCGGGACTGACCACGTCGCAGGCGCTGCAACTGATCCATGCGCTGGCGGGCATGAACGTGGTGGGCTGCGATCTGGTCGAGGTGTCTCCGCCCTATGATCCGTCTGGCAACACGGCGCTGACGGCGGCGAATCTGCTGTTCGAGATGCTGTGTATTCTGCCCGGCGTGACGTCGCGATAGGGATGAGCGCGACGCCCGGAGCGGATAGGTTATATGCAAAGGGATCGGAGGGCCGATGAAAATGGTGCTGTGGCTGGTGATTGCGTTGGGCGTTGCGATGGCGGCCTATATCCGTCTGGCCCCTCCGACCCAACGCGCTGGCATGTAGCACCCGAGGGTGTGGACCGAGATCTTAGGAATGGCGTAATCCGGATCGTAGAGGCTGCTCCGAGGGGGATGGAGCAACTCGATCAGATAGCCCGCACGGCGCCGCGCACCACGGTGCTGGCGGGTTCTATCGAAGATGGAATGATAACCTATGTCACCCGTTCAATGGTGTTCGGTTTTCCCGACTACACGACCGTGCAGCAGGACGGCGATACGCTGCGCATTTACGCGCGTTCAAGATTTGGCCGAAAGGATTTTGGCGTCAATCGGGACCGGGTCGCCGGTTGGCTGGCTTTGCTGCAACCCTGACGACAAGCACCCTTCTTGAACCTCGCGCCACATGGGCACGTTCAGCGACATCTGGCATTGGGCCATGAACATGCGGCCATCGACCTGCAGGCAGATCATCTGTCCCAACTCGACGCGGGTGCCGGATTTGTCGGTGCAATAGCAGTCGCGGACCTTGCCATCGGGGCCGGTGTAATCCGCCATTGCCGGGCTTGAACAAAGGGTTAGGGCCAGGATCAGTCGTCTCATACCTTAAACCTAGCACAAGGCAGGGCCTTGACCAAAGCCCACGGATGAGAGACACCCCGCGGATGATCCCCGAAGAACGCCTTGAACAGATCACCCAGCGATTCCAATACCTCGAAGCGGCCATGGCCGATGGCGCCTCGGGAGGCGATATTGCGGCCTTGGCCAAAGAGTATTCCGACCTCAAGCCGGTGGTTGATCAGATCATGGCGTGGCGGCAGCTGACCGCTGATCTGACCGAGGCGCAGGCGATGCTGGCCGATCCGGACATGAAAGAGCTGGCCGAAGAGGAAATCCCCGACCTGCAGGCCCGTATCCCCGAGGCCGAGCATGCGTTGCAACTGGCGCTGTTGCCCAAGGACGCCGCCGATGCGCGCCCGGCGATGCTGGAGATCAGGCCCGGCACCGGCGGGGATGAGGCGGCTTTGTTTGCCGGAGACCTGCTGCGGATGTATCAGCGATACGCTGAGGCGCGGGGCTGGCAGTTCGAGATCATCGAGGAACAGGCCTCGGATCTGGGCGGGATCAAAGAGGTGGTGGCCCATATCAAGGGCGACAACGTCTTTGCGCGGATGAAGTACGAATCCGGCGTGCATCGGGTGCAGCGGGTGCCCGAAACCGAAAGCGGTGGGCGGATTCATACCTCGGCGGCGACGGTGGCGGTGCTGCCCGAGGCTGAGGATGTGGACATTCAGATCGACGCCAACGACATTCGGATCGATACGATGCGCAGCTCGGGCGCAGGGGGGCAGCACGTCAACACGACGGATTCGGCGGTGCGGATCACGCACCTGCCCAGCGGCATCGTGGTGACCAGTTCCGAGAAATCCCAGCATCGCAACCGCGAGATCGCGATGCAGGTGCTGAAGACGCGGCTTTATGATCTGGAACGGCAGCGGATCGACAGTGAACGCTCTGCCGATCGCGCCAGTCAGGTGGGGTCGGGCGACCGGTCGGAGCGGATCAGGACTTATAATTTCCCTCAGGGCCGCATGACGGATCACCGAATCAACCTGACGCTGTATAAGCTGGATCAGGTGATGCAGGGCGACCTGGATGAGGTGATCGACGCGCTGACCGCGGATGATCAGGCCCGGCTGCTGGCTGAGATGGCGCAATGATTGCGGCACTGACAGCGGCGCAGGCGATGGTTGCCGCCACGGCGCGTTTGCGCGCGGCGGGCGTGCCCGATCCGGCACGGGATGCGCGGGTTTTGCTGGCCCATGCGGCGCGGATCGAAGCCAGCCGGGTGACATTGATTGCGCCCGAAGAACTGCCTGTCGATATCGCGGAGCGCTATGATCAGCTGATCTCGTTGCGGGCCATTCGGGTACCGGTGTCGCATCTGCTGGGTGAGCGCGAATTCTACGGTCGCCGGTTCCGGGTCAGCCGCGATGTGCTTGATCCGCGTCCCGAGACGGAGGCGTTGATCGAAGCGGCGCTGAGCGAGCCGTTTGACCATCTGCTGGATCTGGGCGTGGGCTCGGGCTGTATCCTGATCACATTGCTGGCCGAGCGCAGCAGCGCCTCGGGGCTGGGAGTGGATCTGAGCGATCTGCCTGCCTGCAGGCCAGCGCCAATGCGGTGCAACATCAGGTGCAGGCGCGGGCGGAGATTCGGCAATCCGATTGGTTTGAGAACATTGAGGGGCAATTTGACCTCATTGTTTCAAATCCGCCCTATATTTCCGTTGAGGAAATGGATGATCTGTCGCCTGAGGTGCGCGAGCATGAGCCGCGCATGGCCCTGACCGATGAAGGGGACGGGTTGGGCGCGTATCGCCGGATTGCTGCCTCGGCGCCGGATTTTCTGATGCCGGGCGGGCGGTTGCTGGTCGAGATCGGGCCGACGCAGGGCAATTATGTCGCGGCTTTGTTCGATGCGGCAGGGTTGGTGGAAACGCGCATAATCCCTGATCTGGACGGTCGGGATCGTGTCGTCGGCGCCAGAATGCCGCAATAGGCAGTGCATCTGAGGCTGAAATGCGCCGATTGATGTAAAAAAGCTGCGAAATATCGGACAAAGCCCTTGTCTGAATGCGCAGGACATGTTTACTCAGGATTAGTCGGAGAGGTTGACGCTGTTTCAGCGCGCCCCTGACGCCAAGCCCAAAAAAGTCGATGACGCGTTACGGCACAAGCCACTGAGCAGCGTAAGGTACGGGTTGATCGACAGAGAATTGACAAGGCTGACGTGAAGTAAGATGAGATCCTCCAAATCCCGTTCGCGGGCCAAGAACAACCGCAATCGTCCTTCCGGCGGCAACGTCGTAAACCGGGTTTTTGACAGCTCGGGTCCCGAGGGCAAGGTGCGTGGTACGCCGCAACAGATCATTGACAAGTACAACCAGCTGGCGCGCGACGCGCAGCTGTCCAATGACCGCGTGGCCGCCGAGAACTTTCAACAGCATGCCGAGCATTATCTGCGCATGCTGAGCGAGGCGCAGCGCGAGATCGAAGCCCGCCGCGAAGAGCAGGAGCGCCAGAACCGCGAACGCCAGGCCGAGCGTGACCGCGAGCGCGCCGAGCGTCAAGAACGTGAAGCGGCCCGCCAGGCCGATCCTGCAGAAGCGCCGCAGCCCGATGTGATGGATTTCGGTGAGCCCGAGCCGTCACCCGAGAGCGGTTTGGTCGAGACGCCCGAGAACAAAGGCGCAGAGGCTCCGGAAAAGAAAGAGAAGCCTGCGCGCAAGCCGCGCGCGCGTAAGCCGAAGCCTGCACCGGCAGAAGAGGCTGCGCCCAAGGCTGATGGTGATACGCCTGAAGCGGCGGAGTGAAGCCAGCCTCAGAAGAGACAAAGCCCCGAGGTTTCGACCCGGGGCTTTTTTCATGGTGTCAGCTTTTTCGGACTTCGCGGGCCAGCGCGCAGAAGGCTTCCAGCGGAACCTGTTCGGCGCGTTCCGTGGGCTGGATACCAGCGGCCAGAAGACGATCTTCGATATCTGGTGCGACGCCTTTCAGCGAAGCACGCAGCATCTTGCGGCGTTGGTTGAAGGCAGCTGCCACGACACGAGACAGCGTGGCGGCGTCCGCCGGATAGCGCGGTTCAGGCAGGGCGGTCAGGTGGACCACGGCGCTGGAGACCTTGGGCGGCGGTGTGAAGGCTCCGGGCGGTAGTGACAGGGCGATGCGCGCCTCGGCCCGCCATTGGGCAAGGATGGCGAGGCGGCCATAGGCTTTGCTGCCGGGTTGGGCGACGATGCGCTCGGCCACTTCGCGTTGGAACATCAGCGTCAGGCTTTGCCAGAAGGGCGGCCATTGGGGTGGGGTGAGCCAGCGGACCAGAAGCTCGGTCCCGACATTGTAGGGCAGATTGGCAGCCACGCGGATGGGCGGCGTCAGATGCGCCAGCGGGTCGATTTCCAGTGCATCGCCGTTGATGACTTCCAACCGCCCTGGATAGGCGGCGGCGATGTCGTTCAGGGCGGCGATGCAGCGGGTGTCCTTTTCCACCGCCACGACCTTGCGCGCGCCTTCGGACAGCAGTCCTCGGGTCAGGCCACCAGGGCCGGGGCCGATCTCCAGCACGTCGCATTGGGTCAGATCCCCGGCCTGGCGTGCGATCTTGGCGGTCAGGTTAAGGTCGAGCAGGAAGTTCTGGCCCAGCGATTTGCGGGCCGAGAGCTGGTGGGTTGCAATGACCTCACGCAGGGGGGGGAGGGAGTCGATGGCGCTCATGGCTTCACCGTTGCGTGGGTTGAGGCCGGAGTGCCAGAGATTTCTTGCCTCCGGCGGGGATATTTATGGCCAGATGAAGCATTAGCGGGTTTGCGCCATGGTTTGGCCGAGTTTCAGGGCTTCGATCAGGCTGGTGGGGTTGGCGATGCCTTTGCCTGCGATGTCCAGTGCGGTGCCGTGATCGGGCGAGGTGCGGATGAAGGGCAGGCCCAGCGTGACGTTGACGCCCTTGTCGAAATCCAGCGTCTTGATCGGGATCAGGGCCTGATCGTGATACATGCAGATGGCCGCGTCATAGCTGGCGCGCGCCGCGGCGTGAAACAGCGTGTCAGCCGGGTGGGGTCCGGTGATAGTGGTGTTTTCGACATTCAGATCGGCCAGAAGAGGCGCAATCCAATCCATCTCTTCGGTGCCCATTTTGCCACCTTCGCCCGCATGGGGGTTGAGGCCCGCGACGGCGATCCGGGGGTGCGGGAGGCCGAATTGGGTGCGCAGGCTGTTGGCGGTGATTTCGATGGTGTCACGCAGCAGGTCGGGGGTGAGTGCCGAGGGAACTTGCCGCAGCGGGATGTGGATCGTGGCCGGCACCACCCTCAGCTGATCGCTGGCGAGCATCATGACGACTTGCTTGCGCCCTGCAAGGGCTGCAAGGAACTCGGTATGGCCCGGATAAGCGAAGCCCGCCCCATCGATCAGGGCCTTTTTGTTGATCGGCGCCGTGCAGAGGGCCGAGGCCGCGCCGGACTGGACCCAAGTGACGCCTTTTTCGATGCAATCGATGACCGAGGGCGCATTGGCCGGGTCTGGGTGACCGGGACGATTGGGGGCCGGGAAATCGACCTGCAACACGGGCAGGGCCGATGCGCTGACGGCGGTAGCTTCGGCAGGGTCGGCGATCCGGGTAACGGGTGTGCCGTCGGGCAGGTGCGCGTCATCGCCGATGTAGAAGAACGGACAGTTGTCGCGCAGCGCGTCCCAGGCTTTGGCCGCGATCTCGGGGCCGACACCGGCAGGGTCGCCGCAGCTGAGCGCGATCGGGCCAGTCATTGCTCGACGATAACGGCGTCTGCCCGGAGTTGTTCCAGAAGGCTGTCGGCAAAGGCCTGCAGTCGCTGCTGCGTCAGCGCGTTGGCGACGTCGATGCGGGTGGTGTCCTCGCCCAGATCGCGGGTGCGGTTGCACAGCATCAGGAACATCAGTGTCTGGCCGTTGTTGCGGGTCAGCGTGGTCGAGACTTCGTTCGGATCCAGTTTGGCCAGTTCCAGCGCGACGTCGCGCGGGATTTCCGAAGGCTTGGCGGTGACGCGTTCCAGTACCTCGGTGGGCTGTTCCTTGGCGAGGCCGTAGAGATCATCGCAGGTATCGATCTCTTCCTTCAGCTTGGCCGCCTCTGCCAGGGTTTCGGCGCTGCGGCCACCAGCGAGGTAGTAGATGGCATAGTCGATTTCGGAATAGTTTGGTGCGCCGGCGGCAACTTCGCGTATCCCACGCATCTGGAACAGGGCGACTGCGTTGGGCAGGGTCAACGGATCGGTGATATCACCGTTCTTCAGGCTCAGAATCACCGGTTGCAGAGCGGGCGGCAGATCGTTGAGGGACAGCCAGTCGAGACGACCGCCATTTTCTCGTGTTGCAGCCGCAGAGTATTGCGTTGCGGCAGCCGAAAAGCTGTCCTGGTCCGGAAGGCGGGCGATTTCCTCGGCCAATGCTTCGGCCTGAGCCTGTGTTTGCGGGGTCACGGGGATGATGATCTCGGACATCAGGACCTGTAGGCCACCGCCGCCGCCCTGACCGAGTGCGCGGTTGATCTCATCCTCGGTGGGGCGGGCCTGGGACAGGTAGCGCGCAGCGACAAAATCGCGCCAGGACAGCTGATCGGCGACGAAATCGCGCACGGTTTCGCGTGAAATCCCCTCGTCGCCGAGCAGTCGGAGGAATTCTTCAGCGCTGAAATTGCCGCGCGAGGCGAGCGTGTCGATTCCGGATTGAACGTCCTCGGGCGCGGCCTGAATTCCGGCTTCGCGCATCGCCTGTTTGCGCAGGCGGTCGTCGATCAGGGCGCGCCGTACTTCCTCTTCGGAGCTGCCGGGAATGCCGAGCAGTTCCATAAACTGTTGGCGCTGCTGCAGCTCATACCAGGTCACGATGTCCTGATTGACGCGGATGGCGGGCGAGAAGGGGCTTTGACTGAAAGCCTGTGGTGCAGTCATGACCCCAAGGATCAGGGCGAAGGATGCGGCGCGCCAGCCGGAACGGAGAATTGTGGTGAAACCTGAGATCAACTGCATCTTTTTTTGAAACTCTTCCCATCGCCTTTGACGGAATACCCTGTGAGGGCTACGGTAAAGCCGAATTCTGTCGAAGGCTCAATACTTGATGTCGATGTAAAGCGCCTGTTGACGGTCATGTTAACCTGTACACATTCGTTACTGTAGGTCAGCCCGAAGCCCAGGCGGAGTGGTTCGGATTGCGCGAGATCATACCGCGCGCTCGCGCGCGTCCGCCAGTTTTGGTCGATCCGGTAGCGTCCTGCAACCCTGAGTTCAGAGATTTCATCTGTATTGAGCTCGGCCGGATCGGGTTCAAGCCAGACATACCCCGCGCTGAGCGATGTCTGACCTTTGCTCCAGGCGGCGCGCAGCTCGGCCTTGGTGAAGCTGAAATCGCTGTTCAGCAGGCCGCGACCCGCAAGGGTCAGGCCGTTGCCGTTGTCCAGTTGACCGGCCAGCAGCAGGTCCGACTGGGTGCCCTGCAGACCCGAAGTCAGAGTGAAATCGGGATCGGCATCGCTGCGAAAGACCTGACCGACCGTGGCCAGCGCCCGCCAGCCATTGGTGGCATAGCGGGCCCAGTTCACACCGACGACAGCCGTGGTCCCATTTTCCCGGCGGTCCACGGCGGGGAACCGCGACAGGGACAGAAGGTTGCCCTGATCGAATTCCTGAAAGGTGCTTTCGTCATTGGGCACATCGGTGTCCGAGACGTCGGTCCATCCGACCTGAACGATGGGCTCCAGAATCTGGGTCGCGCCGGTTTGTTCCCGCCGTTGCAGCGGATAGCGCAGTGTCAAAGCAGCACGCGGGGTGATGCGGGTGACATCGTTTGGAAAATCGCTGTCGTTGCGGATATTGAACGTATCGACCGCCGCACCCAGCCGCGCATCGGCGCGAAACCCGGCAGGAAGCGTCCAGCTGCGCAGCCATTCCGCATCGGCCGTGGCGCGGGCCACGTCGCGGCCGATGATATCCGCATCGCTGGTACGGGTATGTGTATGCCCGTTGAAGGCCAGCGCGATCTCGCCGCCCAGGGCTTTGGGGAAGTAACGCTTGCGGTAGTCGATATCGAAGATGCGCGAGGGGATCTCGTCCTGCTCTTCGCTGTCGCGCAGGGTTTTGTAATGGATGAAACTGGTGCGGAACGCGGTGTCGCGTTTGATCCGTTCCAGCGCGATCTCGCTGCGCAGCCGGTCGAAATCAGGCAGGCCGTAATCGGCCAGATAGGCGTCGTCCGAACTGGTCTTGATATCAAAAGTCAGCCGGTAGCTGTTGCGCAGATTGAAATAGCCATCGGCGAAGAAATAGCCGCGGTCCTGATTGGGCTGGATGTCATCGCGGGTGAAGGCCCCGCGCAGCTCAATACGGCCCCTTTTGAAGGCTTGGCGGTAGCGCAGGCCAAGGGTGCGGGTTTTGGAGGACACATATGGCGTGACTGTCAGGTCTTTGTGATCGCCCAGCTTGAAGAAATACGGAACCTGCACCCCGGTCCCCAGTTGCGAGGTGGTACGGATTGACGGTACGAGAAAGCCGGTGGCCCTTTCAAGCGTCGGATCGGGCAGGCGCAGATAGGGCAGATAGAAGACCGGCACGTCCAGTACACGGAACTGGGCGCCTTCGAAATACAGTTGCCGCTCAAGCTGATCATGGGTCACCTTGCGGGCGCGGATTTGCCAAAGCGGCGGTTTGCCGTTCGCGCAGACATGGCACGAGGTCGCGGCGACCTTGCTGAACTGCGTATACCGTCCCGCCGCCCGCGTCGCCTGAACCGAGGCGATTTGTATCTGCTGGTCGAACACCATCCGCGCGCCGGTCAGCAATCCGTTCTGAATGCCACTGTCCAGCTCTGCGGAATCGGCCAGCAGCGTGGATTGCCCGCCCTGATCGATGCGGATCGGGCCGGTCAGCGTCAGCTCTCCGGTTTCACGGTCATAGGTTACGCTTTGGGCGCTGAGCTTGATATCGCCCTGATAGGCCTCGACATTGCCTTCGGCGACCAGTTTGCGATCCGGCGTGATGAAGATCTGATCGGCCACCAGCAGCGCAGGCTGGTTCTGTTCCGCAGCGTCGGTTGCACCAGACGTGCCGTCGGTCTGGGCCGTCGTCGCAACGGGCAGCGACAGGATCAGGGCGCTGGACAGCAGCAGGGGAAGAAGTGCGCGCATCAGCCGTCCTCCGCATGAAGTAGAAGGCCAAGGGACAGCATGATCCCGGCGCAAGGTGGAGCCCAGGCGGCGACCAGAATAGGCAACTGCCCGTTTTCCCCGAGAATCTGAGCAAAATTGCGGATGAAATAGATACCAAACCCCAGCAGCACGGCAGTCAGCACCGCCACACCGGTTCCGCCAAAGCGCACATGGCGCATGGTGAAGGCCGCGCCGATCAGCACCATCGAGACCAGAAACAGCGGACGTGCCAACTGTACCTGCAGCCAGACCTCATATTGTTTGGTCGAGAATCCGGCCTCTTGCAGGTCTCGAATCAACTGCGGCAGGTCGTAGACCGAGACCGAATTCTGCTGCCCCAGCGTGTCCAGAATACGGTCGCGGGTCAGGGTGGTCGGCAGATTCAGCACCTCATGGGAGACCGCGTTGGTTTCGGGGTTGAGGTCATCTTCGAGCGTCCAGACCTTGGCATCCTGCAAAGCCCAGTGTCCGTTTTTCAACTCGGCGCGCCGGGCTGCGATCTGTTCGGTTGGTTTGCCATCGGGCGAGAAGGTTGTGATCGTCACGTTGCGCAGGGCGAATCTGTCGCCATTGGCGGTACTGCGCGCATGGATGACCGATTGCCCGCTGGCCGAACCTTGCCGCAGCCACAGCCCGTCGCGGCTGATCGACAGGGCGGAACTGCCGTTGTTGCGAAAGTCATCCGACAGGCGCTGGTATTCTTCGGAGGTGGCCGCGGCGATGGGGTTAAGCAGTGCAACCGCCAGTGCGCCGATGACCAGCGCCAGCATCACCGGGGCCAGCAGCGCCCGGATGCCCGATCGACCGGTGGCGCGCGTCACCACCAGTTCCGAGCTGCGGGCAAGGCCAACGAACAGCGCGATTGTGGCCAGGATCATCAGCAGGGGCAGCATCTCGCTGATGGCTGAAGGTGTGTTCAGAAGGGTCAGCCGCAGAAGCTGTCCGAAGGACAGGCCAACCCCGTCAAAGCGGCGCACCTGTTCGATCAGGTCGATCAGGATCATCAGGGTCAGAAAAATTCCGCCGATCACCAGAAAGCTCTGGATGAAACGCCGGGCAAAATAACGGTCTAGGGTCACGCAGGCATCTCCGCCCGATCCCGGCATTGGAGATTCGCACACCGCGCCGGACCCATGCCCGACAGCCTATGCCTGCCGATTGATGCCACGTAATCTCCCCCGAGCCTGCCGTTATTTTGGCGCAACCATAATGCAAATGACGGGCGGGGAAAACTGCTATCTGGTCAACTGCGACCGCGCGGGCTAGGTCTTGGGCAACGCATTTTTCAGGAGAATGATATGAGCAGTCTGGTCCCCGTCCGTTTTACCGCTGTTGATCTGGATGCCATGGCCACCGCCAAGGGCCGCGTCGCGATCATCATCCCCGATGATGGCAAGATGAACCCCGCCGCCCGCCGTGCCAACCGCCTGACCAAGGGGGCCGTTGCACGCCTGGTCGAAAGCGAACGGTTCGGAAAGGCCAAGACCGGCGATGTAATCCCTATGGCATGGCCTGCGGGGATGGAGGCGATTGCGTTGGACGTGCTGGTGCTGCCGCGCCGCGCCGACAGTGATGAGGCGCGCAAGGCCGGGGCCAAGCTGGCGAAGCTGGCCGCAGGCAAGCCGGTTCTGGTGATGGCGGCCAATCAGCTGCGCATCGAGGATCTGGCCTTGGGCATGGCGCTGCGGGCCTATGATTTCGACGTACACAAGACCAAAGAGGCTGATCCCGCCGGCGCGATTGTGATCGCCCATGCAAAACCGGATGAGGCCGGGGCGGCCTTTGCGCCGCTTTATGCGGTGGCCGATGGCGTTCGCATGACCCGTGATCTGACCAATGAACCTGCGAATGTCCTGACCACCACCGAATTCGCCAGCCGTCTGGCCGAGATGGAATCGCTGGGCCTGAAGGTCGAGGTTCTGGACGAGGGCAAGCTGGCCGAGCTGGGTATGCGCACGCTGCTAAGCGTCGGGCAGGGGTCCGAGAGCCCCTCAAAAGTGGTGGTGATGCACTGGAACGGCGGAGACAAGGACGACGCGCCGCTGGCGCTGGTCGGCAAGGGCGTGGTGTTCGACACCGGGGGGATTTCGTTGAAGCCTGCGGGCGGTATGGAAGACATGACCATGGATATGGGCGGCGCCGGTGTGGTCGCGGGCACCATGCGGGCGCTGGCCAAGCGCAAGGCCAAGGCCAATGTCGTGGGTCTGGTCGGGCTGGTCGAGAATATGCCATCCGGCAACGCCACCCGCCCGGGCGATGTAGTGAAGTCGATGAAGGGCGACACGGTTGAGATCATCAACACCGATGCCGAGGGCCGTTTGGTTCTGTGCGACGTCATGTGGTACGCGCAGGATCGGTTCAATCCGGTCGGCATGATCGATCTGGCCACCCTGACCGGGGCAATTGTTGTTGGTCTGGGGCATGAGAATGCCGGGGTGTTCTCGAACAATGACACGTTCTGCGATGCCTTCCTGAAATCGGCCAAGGCCGAGGATGAGGGCGCGTGGCGGATGCCTCTGGGTGCGAAATATGACGAACTGCTGAAATCGCGCATCGCCGATATGAAGAATGTGGGCGGGCGTGCAGCAGGGTCGATCACCGCAGCCCAGTTCCTGCAGCGCTTCGTCAAGGAAGAGACGCCGTGGATTCACCTGGATATCGCTGGTGTGGCCTCGGTCTCGGCCGAGACGTCCTATGCACCCAAAGGGGCCACCGGCTGGGGCGTGCGCGCGCTGAGCCGGTTCGTGCAGGACAATTTCGAAACCGCGGAAGAGTGATCCCGTGGGGGCCGTCTATTTCTATCACCTGACCCGTCAGCCGCTGGAGCACACTTTGCCAGTGCTGCTGGACAAGGCACGGCAGGCCGGGTGGCGGATTGCCGTGCGGGGTGTTGATCCTGCGCGGATGGACTGGCTGGATGAAAGATTGTGGCTGGGGTCTGAGGAGGGATTCCTGCCGCATGGCCGCGCCGGTGGGCCGCATGATGCGGCACAGCCCATTTTGCTGACCACCGGACCGGATGCCGTCAACGGCGCGACCTGCGTCATGGCGGTGGATGGCGCTGCTGTCGAGGTCGACGAGGTGCAGGCGCTGGAGCGGGTTTGTATCCTGTTTGACGGGACCGATCCGGAAGCGGTGCAGCGCGCGCGCGGTCAGTGGAAGACGCTGACTGGTGCCGGGTGCACGGCGCAATATTGGTCTGAGGAATCAGGACGTTGGGAGAAGAAAGCCGAGGCTTGATCGGCTGCATTTATTCAGGAGATTTCGGATGAAAATGAAGCCTTTGGGCCGCACGGATATTGTCGTGTCGGATCTGTGTCTGGGTACGATGACCTTTGGCACGCAGACCTCGGAATCGGATGCGCATCGACAGATGGATATGGCGCTTGCGGGCGGCATCAATTTTGTCGATGCGGCGGAAATGTACCCGGTGAACCCGATCTCGAAAGAGACCGTGGGACGCACCGAAGAGATTCTGGGCAACTGGAACGCTGCCAACCCGTCCCGACGTGGAGAATATGTGCTGGCCACCAAGCATTCGGGCGAGGGGTTCGTTCATGCGCGGAACGGGGCGCCGATTTCGAAAGAGACCATCCCGGAAGCCATCGAAGGCTCGTTGCGGCGGCTGCGGACGGATTGCATCGACCTCTATCAGTTTCACTGGCCCAATCGCGGAAGCTATATGTTCCGGCAGAACTGGGATTACACACCTTCGGGTCACAACCGCGATGAGGTCGTGGCCGAGATGCAGGAGAGTCTGATCGCGCTGCAGGCGCAGGTCGACAAGGGCAATATCCGCGCCTTTGGCCTGTCGAACGAAAGCGCCTGGGGCACGGCGCAATGGCTGCGCGCCTCGGATGAGGTCGGAGGTCCGCGCGTCGCGTCGATTCAGAACGAGTATTCGCTGATGTGCCGCCTGTTCGACACTGATCTGGCCGAGCTGTGCATGTTCGAGGATGTGGGTCTTTTGGCGTTCTCACCTCTGGCGGCAGGGTTTCTGACGGGCAAGTATCAGGATGGTGCGGTGCCTGAAGGATCGCGCATGTCGTTGGTGCCGGAGATGGGCGGGCGCACCTCGCCGAGGGCGTTTGATGCGGTTGCCGCCTATCTGGATATCGCCGCGCGGCATGGGTTGGACCCGGTGCATATGGCCTTGGCCTGGTCTCAGAGCCGCCCGTTCATGGGGTCGGTGATTTTCGGGGCAACGACGACCGCGCAGTTGGAGCATATTCTGGCGGGCAAGGATCTGGTGCTGTCGCCCGAGGTGCTGGCCGAGATCAGCGCGGCCCATCGGGCGTTTCCAATGCCTTACTAGGGCAGAGGGGGCTCTGCCCCCGTCGCCTGAGGCGACTCCCCCGGGATATTTTTCGCCAGATGAAGCTGGGATCCCGTCAGTGATGGGTGGGTTGCGTGCGGTCTTGTCTGAGGTCGCGGGCCGAGAGGCCGTGGGCGGTGCGGAAGGCGCGGGCGAAGCTGGATTGCGAAGCGAAGCCGGTGGCCAGTGCCACCTCGAACAGCGGCATGTCGGTGTCGGTGACCAGACGTCGGGCCTCGGCCAGTCTGAGTTGCAGGTAATGATCCTGCGGGGTGGTGTTCAGGCGCAGGCGGAATTGCTGTTGCAGGGTGCGCGGGCTGGTGCCCAGTGTTTCCGCGATATTGGCCAGTGGCAGCGGGTCATCCAGCGACGATTCCATCAGCGTGTTGGCCTTGGCCGTCAGCGCCGTGTGGCGGTGCGGAATACCGGTGCGGCTTTGCGGTTTCGACGGCTCGGGCGCGCCTTCATAGAGGAACAGGCCCGAGACACGGGCAGCGAACCCTGCGCCGTGGCGGGCAGCGATGATGTGCAGCATCATCTCGACCGCCGGCATTGCGCCGCCCGAGGTCAGGCGGTTATCGGAAACGGTGAACCGGTCGGGCCGGACCGTCACCTCGGGGAAGCGGGCGGCGAAATTGTCCAGATCCTCCCAATGGGTGGTGGCGGCGTGACCGTCCAGAAGCCCGGCTTCGGCCAGCAGCCAGGGGCCGCCATCGATGCCGGCCATGGTGGCGCCGGTACCGGCAATGCGGCGCAGACCGGCCAACAGGCTGGGGGTGGCGTGGCGCGCGAGTTGGAACCCGGCCACGACAATCATCAGGTCGCAGCCCTGCAGCCGCGCCAGCGGGATGCCGGGTACATTGAGGGCGCTGGTCAGCATGGCCGGTTCCGCGGTGGCGGTGACATAATCCCAGTCGAACGCGGGGCGGTCGGCCAGACGATTGGCGGCGCGCATCGGATCGACCGCTGCGGCGAAGCTGAGCGTGTTGCATTCGTCCAGCACCAGCACCGCCGTTTTCAGCGCGCGGTGTTCAGGCTGGAGTATGTTTTTTGCGGATTTCATCAAGTTCGATTCGCATTCTGGCAAGTGTTTCCACAAGGCTGCGTCAGAGTTTGTCGTGACGCAAATCGGAATCCGGGGAGAAGTCTGGGGAAAACCCATGGCGAAACCGGGTATAAGTTGGGGAAAACACCATGCCTCTGGAAATGAACCGCGAAGTCTTCATCACCTGCGCCGTCACCGGGTCAGGCGGGACGCAGGATCGAAGCCCGCATGTGCCGCGCTCGCCGCAGCAGATCGCTGACAGCGCGATTGCCGCGGCCAAGGCCGGTGCGGCGGTGGTGCATTGCCATGTGCGCGACCCCGAGACCGGCGCGCCCAGCCGTCGGCTGGATCTGTATCGCGAAGTCACCGACCGTATTCGGGACGCCGATGTGGATGTGGTGCTGAACCTGACCGCAGGGATGGGGGGCGACATCGTGTTTGGCGGTGTCGAGAGCCCGTTCCCGGTGAATGAAGCAGGGACCGACATGATTGGCGCGTCCGAGCGGGTGGCGCATATCGCGGAATGTCTGCCCGAGATATGCACGCTCGATTGTGGCACCATGAATTTTGCCGAAGCCGATTACGTGATGACCAACACCCCCGGCGCGCTGCGGGCGATGGGGCAGATGATGACCGACATGGGCGTCAAACCCGAGATCGAGGCCTTCGATACCGGTCATCTGTGGTTTGCCAAGCAATTGGTGAAGGAGGGGATTCTGGAGCCGAACGCTCTGGTTCAGCTCTGCATGGGCGTGCCGTGGGGCGCGCCCGACGATCTGAACACCTTCATGGCGATGGTGAACAATGTGCCGGATGACTGGACCTTCAGTGCGTTTTCGCTGGGGCGGAACCAGATGGCCTATGTGGCGGCGACCGTGCTGGCGGGCGGCAATGTGCGGGTCGGGCTGGAGGACAATCTGTGGCTGGACAAGGGCGTGCTGGCCGAGAACTGGCAGTTGGTTGAACGGGCGGGCACCATCATCGAGAATATGGGCGCGCGGGTGATCGGGCCGCAGGAAGTGCGTGAGAAGCTGGGGCTGGTCAAGCGGGCGCCGGTTGCGAAGTAAGGGCGGGTTGGGGGCCAGCCCCCAAACCCCCGGAGTATTTTTGAAAAGATGAAGTTTGGGGCGTGACTGGATGAAAACGGCGGCAATCATCGGTGGTGGAGTTATCGGCGGCGGGTGGGCCGCGCGGTTCTTGCTGAATGGCTGGGATGTGCGGGTGTTTGACCCGGACCCCGAAGCCGAGCGCAAGATTGGTGAGGTTCTGGACAATGCCCGGCGGTCTTTGCCGGGGTTGAGTGATGTGCCGTTGCCGCCCGAGGGGGCCTTGAGTTTTCATGAGGATATGGCTGACGCGGTTCAGGGGGCCGTCTGGATTCAGGAGAGCGTGCCAGAGCGGCTGGACCTGAAGTTGAAGGTTTACAAAGGGTTGCAGGCGGCGTGTGAGCCGGAGGCGATCATCGGGTCCTCGACCAGCGGGTTCAAGCCATCGGAACTGCAGGAAGGCGCGTTGCGGCCCGAGCAGATCGTGGTGACGCATCCGTTCAATCCGGTCTATCTGTTGCCGCTGATCGAATTGGTGCCAACAGACAAGAACCCTCCCGAGATGGTCGAACGGGCCAGGGAATTGCTGACTTTGGTCGGGTTCTTCCCGCTTCACATCAAGAAAGAGATCGACGCCCATATCGCCGACCGGTTCCTTGAGGCGGTCTGGCGCGAGGCGTTGTGGCTGGTCAAGGACGGCATCGCCACGACGGAAGAGATCGATGAGGCGATCCGCATGGGCTTTGGCATCCGCTGGGCGCAGATGGGACTGTTCGAGACCTATCGCGTGGCGGGTGGCGAGGCCGGGATGCGGCATTTCATGGCGCAGTTCGGCCCCGCGCTGAAATGGCCCTGGACCAAGTTGATGGATGTGCCCGAGTTTACCGATGAATTGGTCGACCTGATTGCCGACCAATCGGATGCGCAATCGGGAATGCACTCGATCCGCGAGTTGGAGCGTATCCGCGACAACAATCTGGTGGGCATGATGCGGGCGCTTAAGGCGCAGAATTACGGGGCGGGTGCGGTGCTGAACCAGCATGATGCGATGCTGAAGCCCGGCGCGTTGCCGACGCTGGATCAGGCGGATCTGAGCAAGCCGATCCTGACGCTGGCCCGTGCCGTGCCGCTGGATTGGACCGATTACAACGGTCACATGAATGAGGCGAAGTATCTGGAAGCCTTTGCCGCCGCGACCGACCGGTTCATGGAGATCATCGGTTGCGACATGGACTATATCCAGACGGGCGGCAGCTATTTCACCGCTGAAAATCACATTCGTTACATGAACGAGGTCCACGCGGGCGCGAAGATCGAAGTGCGCACGCAGATGCTGCTGGGGCAGGGCAAGAAGCTGCATGTGTTCCATGAGATGTTTGCGGGCGATACGCTGCTGGCGACGGGCGAGAGCTTTTTGCTGCATGTCAGTCTGGAAACCCGTCGCCCCAGTGCGCCATCGCCCGAGATCGAGGCTGCGATGGCGCGGATTGCCGAGGCGCAGGCCGGGTTGCCCTATCCGGATGGCGCAGGCGCTGCGATCCGCAAACCCGCATGAGCGGCCGGGTTCTGATCACGGCAGGGGCTTCGGGCATCGGACGGGCGATGGCCGAGGCGTTCGATGCTGCGGGGGCGCAGGTCTGGGTTGCCGACATGGACCCGGAGGCGCTGGCCGATTGTCCGGCGCATTGGAAATGCAGTCAGTTGGATGTCTCGGATGAGGCGGCGGTGGCGGCGCTGTTCTCTGAGATTGAGGCCGATTGGGGCGGGTTGGATGTGCTGTGCGCCAATGCCGGCATTGCCGGGCCGACGGCTGCGGTTGAGGATGTGGCGCTAAGCGATTGGCAGTCCTGCCTTTCCGTAAACCTTGAAGGTGCGTTTCTGTGCAGCAAATACGCCACCCCGATCATGAAACGGCAGCGCAGCGGCGCAGTTCTGATCACGTCGTCGACGGCGGGTCAGTATGGCTATCCCAACCGCGCGCCCTATGCGGCGGCGAAATGGGGCATGGTGGGGCTTGGCAAGACACTGGCGATGGAGCTTGGGCCACATGGCATCCGCTGCAACGTCATCTGCCCCGGCTCAGTCGAAGGCCCCCGGATGGAGGGTGTATTGCAACGCGAGGCCGACGCCAAGGGCATGACCCGCGATCAGGTTTATCAAGGCTATGCCTCGGGCACGTCAATGGGCCGCTTTGTCGAAGCGCGGGACATCGCGAATATGGCCGTGTTTCTGGCGTCAGATGCGGCGCGGCTGGTGTCGGGTCAGGTGATCGCGGTGGATGGTCATACGGTCAATCCCGACCCGAAACTGTAGCTCAGCCCTGATTGGGGCCGCGAATCTGGCGGATTGCGCCGCGAACGGCTTGCCAGTCCTGCGCCTCCTGCTTGTTTCCGGCGGCTTCGCATTCGCGCATTTTCTGCGCGGCTTCGGCCTCGGCCCGATCCCCGTGGGCGGCATAGAGGGCTCGTGCGTATTGAGCGGTCTTGAGTGCGTCCATTCCTGTCATCCTCCATCTCAGATCGGAATGTCTGATGGTTCGCGCCAAACGACTATACTACAGGTTATGGCTCAGGTCATGTCCGGATGATTTCGGCCCGTAACTGGTTCAGATAACAGGGGATTTCACGGGCGGTCATGTCTGCCTCGCGCACCAAACGGTCGAAATGGCGGGTAAACACCTCGATCCGGTCGCGGTCGCGGAAGGCCATATAGTGGCTGCCCGCATAGAATACGCAGAGCAAGGGGCCGAATATCGTGACCGGCGCGGAATAGAGCCGCTTGGCATCAAACAGATAGATACGCAGCCGGGGATAGAGCTGTTCGCAAAGCGCCAGCAGATGGTCGATCTGGTCCAGTCGTGCCTGCAACGGCAGCCCCTCGTAGTAACCGGTCGCCTGCGCAAAGCTCTCCAATTCATAGAGCGGCATTGCGATCTCATAATCCGATTGCGCGCTGCGCATCCATGAAAGGCGATCTTCGGACGCGCCAATCGCCTGATCGGCGGTGCGGCCCAGATGCGGGGCGTATTCCCATTCCAGCACGGCGCGGGTCTTCAGCATGTCGGGCAGGGTGGCGGGGACATAGCGGATTTTGTAGCCTGCGGCCTCCTGATGCCATTCGAAGATACGCTCATCGACCAGGGCTCGGGCGGCTTCGGTCAACGTCAGGGAACTGGCGAGCAGTTCAGCCGCGCTTTCGGGACGGTCAGAGAGGCCCAGCAACCAGTCCACCGAGACACCAAGCGCCGAGGCGCAGCTGCCCACCACATGCGCGTTGGGCAGGCGCGCGCCCGCTCCGGTCAGCAGTTGCGAAATGGTCGAGCGGTCCACGCCGATATCGCGGGCAAGGGCGCTTTGGCTGATATCCCGGTCCTGCATGGCGCGGGCAAGACGTTGGCGAAACTGCGCCGCGCGGTCGCGTTTGTCGATATTATCCGTCATGTGGTGTAAATTATCACAGATGTTGAAAATTGTTAATCATATTCAGAATTCCCGAACCATGGCCCTGTCTGTAACGCTGAAATGACAAAAACAATACATGGGGTCCGGAATGGAGACGCGACGAAGATCGGTCGTGAAGGCTGTGGTGTGGAATGCGATGGGGCTGGCGGTGATGACGCTGGTGGGCCTGATCGCGACGGGATCAGCCGCAGTGGGCGGGGTGCTGGCGCTGGTCAATACGGCGATAGGCCTGACCCTTTACGTTATTTACGAGCGCATCTGGGCCGGTATCGCGTGGGGTCGCAATGGCTGAACCCACGACACCGAAATCGCCTGAATGGGTTACTTTTGGCCTGATCGTGGGATGTTACCTTGTCTGGCTGGGCACCGTGTTCTGGCTGGCGGGCGTAACCTTGTGGCTGGCCGTTCCGGCGATGGGGCTGATCGCGGCGCTGCACTCGTCGCTGACGCATGAGGCGCTGCACGGGCATCCATTCCGGCAAAAGTGGTTGAATGAGGCGCTGATGGCGCTGCCCCTGACGCTGTTCATCCCGTTCAACCGTTTCCGGGACCTGCATCTGGCCCATCATTGTGATGCCAACCTGACTGATCCATATGACGACCCGGAAACCAACTACCTCGACCCGCAGGTCTGGGCCGCGCTGACAGGGTGGCAACGGCGGTTGTACCGGATCAACAACACTCTGCTGGGCCGCATGGTTCTGGGGCCTGCGATCGGGCAGGCGGCGTTTCTGAGGGATGAATGGCGCGGCGCGCGGCGCGGGAATCGGGATATCCTGCTAGCCTGGGCCTTGCATCTGCCCGGAATGGCCGTGGTTCTTTGGATTGTCTCCCTGTCACCAATGCCGGTCTGGGCCTTTGTTTTGTCGGCCTATATCGGGTTGGGGCTGGTCAAGATCCGCACTTTTCTGGAACATCGCGCACATGAAAAGTCCCGTGCGCGAACCGTTATCGTCGAAGACCGTGGCCTGCTGGCTTTTCTGTTTCTGAACAACAATCTGCATGTCGTTCATCACATGAATCCAGCGGCCCCGTGGTACCGTCTGCCCTCGCTCTATCGCGCCGGGAAAGAACGCTATCTGGCCTGCAACGAGGCTTATGTCTACCGCTCTTACGCCGACATCTTCCGGGCTTATTTCTGGCGCGCCAAGGACCCGGTGGCGCATCCGCTCTGGCCAAAGCCCTGATTTGAGGACAGAAGGGAAGCCATGAGCTTATGGATTCCCGTCACCATCGCCGCCGCCACGTTTCAGACCGTGCGGTTCATGCTGCAGAAATCGCTGAGCAGCGTGAAACTGTCGGCTGCAGGTGCAACATTTGCGCGGTTCGCCTATTCCATGCCGCTGGCACTGCTGGGCCTGTTCATCGCGCTGCAAGTGACCGGATTTGAGCTGCCGTCGCTGACGACGCGGTTCTGGGTGTTTGCGGTGATCGGCGGGACATCGCAGATTTTGGCGACAATCTGTGTGGTGGCCCTGTTCAAGCAGCGAAATTTTGCAGTCGGGATCACTTTCAAGAAAACTGAGGTTATTCAGACCGCTATCGTGGGTTACCTCATCCTCGGGGATCAGGTTTCGACCGGCGCGCTGGGGGCCATTCTGCTGGGGCTCATGGCGGTGCTGTTGCTGTCGAAAACCCCCGGTGGCGATGGGGCCTGGTGGCATAATCTGACCAACAAGGCCTCGCGTCTTGGGCTGGGGTCCGGGGTGCTGTTTGCCTTTTCCTCGGTCACTTATCGCGGTGCCTCGCTGGAGCTTGGGGAAATCGACGCGTGGTTCCGGGCGCTGGTGACGCTGGCCGTGGTGGTAAGCTTCCAGTTCGTCAGCATGGGCCTGTGGCTGGTGTGGCGCAACCGGGCCGAGTTGCGGGCGGTGTGGCAGACACGGAGCACTGGTGTCTTTGTCGGGCTCACCAGCCTCAGCGGATCGTTCTGCTGGTTCTTCGCCTTCACGCTGCAAAACGCGGCCTATGTGAAGGCGCTGGGGCAGGTGGAACTGATCCTCAGCCTGTTTGCTTCGCTGCTGTTCTTCCGCGAGAGCATCACCCGGCGCGAGATCGCCGGGATGGCCTTGCTGGGTCTGTCGATACTGGCGCTGGTGCTGGCGATTTAGGACGCGTCAGCGTCCACCAGGGCCGAGGTGCCTGCGCGCCGTTCTTCAAAGCTGAGCGCGATGAAGCTGGGCAGGTGGTCGCCCATACCCACAACCGCCGGGCCGCTGTCTTCGCGACGGCCACGACCACGGCCTCTGGGCTCACGATCCTTCTTGCCTTCGCTTTTCTTGCTTTCGGCGGGTTTGGTTTTCTTTTCGGGCTTGGGCTTTTCAGCCTTCGGTTCTTCCTTGACTGGGTTGTCGAGGCGCGGAATGTCCTTCTGGATCAGCTTTTCGATCGCATCCAGAGCCTTTTCGTCGCGGCCCGAACAGATCGTGACGGCCTTGCCCTCGCGCCCGGCGCGGCCGGTACGGCCGATGCGGTGCACATAGTCCTCGGCATGGCCGGGAACGTCGAAGTTGAACACGTGGCTGACCGACGGGATATCCAGCCCCCGCGCGGCCACGTCCGAGGCCACCAGCAGACGCAAAGATCCATCGCGGAACCCATCCAGCGTTTTCATCCGCTGCGACTGGTCCAGATCGCCATGGATGGCGGCGGCATTGTAGCCGTATTTCTTCAGCGACTTGGCGCAGATATCCACATCGGTCTTGCGGTTGCAGAAGATGATGGCGTTGGTGCACTTGTCGCCTTCGGCGTCGATCAGCGCCCGCAGGACCTTGCGTTTGTTGCTGGCCTCGCGGTCGCGGCGACCGCCTTTGAACATGACCACGCCCTGTTCGATGGTCTCGGATGCGGTGGCCTGACGGGCAACCTCGATCCGTGCCGGGGCGGACAGGAACGTGTCGGTGATGCGTTCGATTTCCGAAGCCATGGTGGCCGAGAAGAACAGCGTCTGACGTGTGAACGGCGTCAGCGAGAAGATGCGTTCGATATCGGGGATAAAGCCCATATCCAGCATCCGGTCGGCTTCGTCCACCACCATGATCTGCACGCCGGTCAGCAGAAGCTTGCCACGCTCGAAATGGTCCAGCAGGCGGCCCGGAGTAGCGATCAGCACGTCGACGCCGCGGTCGATCAGGGCGTCCTGTTCCTTGAAGCTGACGCCGCCGATCAGCAGCGCCTTGGTCAGCTTCACATTTTTGGCGTAGGTGTCGAAGTTTTCCGCCACCTGTGCCGCAAGCTCCCGCGTCGGGCACAGCACCAGCGAACGCGGCATCCGCGCCCGTGCGCGGCCACGGGCCAGCAGGGTGATCATCGGCAGCGTGAAGCTGGCGGTTTTGCCTGTCCCGGTCTGGGCAATGCCCAGAACATCGCGCCCTTCCAGCGCAGGGGGAATCGCGCCTTCCTGGATCGGAGTGGGGGTTTCGTATCCGGCTTCCTCAATGGCTTTGAGGACCTTCGGGTTCAGGTTCAGTTCGCTAAACTTTGTCATGTATGTCCGGTTCATGCGGACACTTGACCTGGCCCGCGCGTCTGAAAAATGCCGGGCCCGGATGGCCATGCGCCCAGTGCGCATAACGGCTGAGGCGGGGCATAACAAAAACGTGGGGCAGGGTCAAATGAAGAGGTCTTAACTTGCCGCTTCTTTGTCGAATGCGCGATTTACCGCAACAATTCAGATGCTTCCGGGGAAGTGTTTCGCCACTTTCTGATCCAGATTCAGCGGCCTGTGCCGGATCAGCTCGTAATCTTCCAGCCGGGTGCGCACATCTTCATCGGCGGCGCTCATCTCATCATAAAAAGCACGCAGCCCGTCGGGGCCATGTTCCGCCTCGATCCAGCTGAGAAGTTCGTGCATGTTCAGCCCGCCGCGTTCGCGGGGCACATTCGGCGACATGCCCGCCTGATAGGACCCGCGATCCATCCGAAAGCGCAGATGCGCCTGCCAGTGATCCCAACTGGGTGCATGGCGGTGACACAGGTCAATCTGCGGCAGTTCCGTTTTTACCGGCAGAAGCACTTTGTTCTGAAACAGGTTGTGAATGCGGTAGTTGAGGTTCTCCATCCCCGTGCGCACGAACAGCTTGCCCTGCGTATGGCTGAGAAACCCGCCCAGAACAAATCCGCCGTAGTTGGGATAGAGGGTTTCGACCAATGCTTCGCGGTTCGGGCCTCTGGGGATATGCGCCTTAAAGAGGTCCTCGTCCCCGGCAATCGCTTCGATCGGGCGCATTCGAACGGCGGGGGGCTCTGCCGGGATCTCCGACAGCAGTTCGGTGATGGGCTTTGCGGGCCACAAAAACTCGTCCACATCGATATGGGCCAGCCAGTCCAGATGGGTGTTGCGATAGACAAACGTCGCGTGGACGGTCTGGCGCAACTGGTGCTTTTCCGGGCGGTTGCGCTTGCGTTTTTCCCAAAAAGCGTCATCGCAGATGCGCACGCGTACCTTGGGATGCTGCCGCAGCGCGCGAAAGGCGCGGCGGTTGGGTTCGTCCAGATAGACATACATCTGGTCCGCGCCCAGATCGAGGTGATGGGCGACGAAGCGCAGGATATCCCGGGCCTCGCCACGGACCATCGAAACGATGCCCCAGGTTGGATGACCTTTGGTCATGGGCGGGCCATCTTTTGCCGATCAGACCATCATTTCTTTGGTCGCGGTCAGGTTCAGTTCGGGGTAATCCCGCACAACCCGGTCGATATCCCACTGCAGCCGCGTCAGATAGACGATGTCGCCATCATGGTCATGGGCGATGTGCTGCTTGTTGGCATTGACGAGTTTCTCAACCTCCGCCTTGTCACCGCTGACCCAGCGGGCCGAGGTGAACTGCGACGCTTCGAACCGCACCGGCAAGCCGTATTCCATCTCAATCCGGCTGGCGAGCACCTCGAATTGCAGCGCGCCGACGACGCCGACGATAAAACCCGATCCGATGGAGGGTTTAAACACCTTGGCGGCACCTTCTTCGGCAAACTGCATCAGCGCCTTTTCCAGATGCTTGGCTTTCAGCGGATCACCTGCGCGCACAGTTTGCAGCAGTTCCGGCGCGAAGGAGGGGATGCCGGTCACGCGCAGCGCCTCGCCCTCGGTCAGCGTGTCGCCGATACGCAACTGGCCGTGGTTGGGGATGCCGATGATGTCGCCCGCCCAGGCTTCTTCAGCCAGTTCGCGGTCGGAGGCGAGGAACAGGACGGGGTTCGAGATCGCCATCGGTTTTTTCGACCGCACATGCGTCAGCTTCATACCGCGCTTGAAGTGCCCCGAGGCCATACGCACAAAGGCCACCCGGTCGCGGTGCTTGGGGTCCATGTTGGCCTGCACCTTGAAGACAAAGCCTGCGACTTTCTTTTCATCCGGCGCGATCTGACGCGGTTGTGCCGATTGCACCTGCGGCTGCGGGCCATAAGCGCCGATGCCTTCCATCAGTTCCTTAACACCGAACGAGTTGATCGCCGAACCGAACCAGATCGGGGTCATGTGCCCTTCAAGCACCGCCTGAGGGTCGAGCGCCGGGAGTAGCTCGCGTGCCATCTCGACCTCTTCCAGCAGTTTCTCGAGCAGATGTTCGGGCACATGCTCGGCCAGCTTGGGGTCGTTCAGACCGTCGATCTGGATGCTTTCGGCCACCTTGTTGCGGTCGGCTCGGTCCATCAGCTCCAGCCGGTCGCGCAGCATGTCATAGCAGCCGATGAAATCGCGACCTACGCCAATCGGCCATGCGGCGGGCGTGACGTCGATGGCCAGCATTTCCTGAATTTCGTCGATGATCTCGAACGTATCGCGGCTTTCGCGGTCCATCTTGTTACAGAAGGTCAGGATCGGCAGATCGCGCAGTCGGCAGACCTCGAACAGTTTCTGCGTCTGACTTTCCACGCCTTTCGCGCCGTCAATCACCATCACTGCCGCGTCCACGGCGGTCAGCGTGCGATAGGTATCTTCCGAGAAATCGCTGTGGCCGGGCGTGTCCACCAGATTGAACCGGAAGTTCCCATAGTCGAACGACATCGCCGAGGCTGAGACCGAGATGCCGCGATCCTTCTCCATCTGCATGAAGTCCGACCGTGTGCGCCGCGCCTCACCCTTGGCGCGCACCTGACCGGCCATCTGGATGGCACCGCCGTACAGCAGGAATTTCTCTGTCAGCGTCGTCTTGCCCGCGTCCGGGTGCGAGATGATGGCGAATGTCCGGCGACGAGCGATCTCGGGCGGCAGGGAGGGTTGGTTCGAGGTATCAAGCATAGAGGCGCGTATAGGCGGGGAATCCTGCCGAGGCAAGACAAAGGGACTGGTTCGAATCGGTCCGCTATGGCAATAAGAACATATAGTGAACAAATAGTGGAGTGGACCAATGAATCTGAAAGAAATCGCAGACGAACTGGTTGCCGGATGTCGAGAGAACCGGGCCAAGGAGAACCTTGAAAAACTCTATGCGCCGGATGCCGTTTCGGTCGAGGGACAGGATTTTGCCGGTATGGGGCGCGAGACGCACGGGGTTGAGGCCATCCGGGGCAAGCATGACTGGTGGGAAAGCGCGCATGAAGTATCGGGCGCGTCAGTCAGTGGGCCGTACCCGCATGGCGAGGATCGCTTTGCCGTGATCTTTGAAGTGCAGGGAAAGGTGAAAGAAACCGGCGAAAGCTTTGATATGAAAGAGGTCGGTGTCTATCACGTAACAGACGGCAAGATCGTTCGGGAAGAGTTCTTCTACTGATCAAACATCCGTTTCTGGTCTTCCCTGTCTTGCCGATGCTAGACAGGCAGAAATGACGGACAGGGAGGACCCGATGGATTTGGGAATACGCGGAAAACGGGCGCTGGTCTGCGCCAGCAGCAAGGGCTTGGGTTTGGGTTGCGCCGAAGCGCTGGCCGCGGCGGGCGTCGATCTGGTGATGAACGCCCGCGGAACTGAAGCGCTTGAGGCCGAAGCCACACGGCTGCGGGCCGAACATGGCGTCGACGTGCAGACGGTGGCGTGCGACGTGACCTCGGTCGAGGGTCAGGAGCAGGTGATTAACGCCGCGCAGGGTGTTGATATCCTTGTGACAAATGCGGGCGGCCCACCTCCGGGCATGTGGCGGGACTGGGAGCGGGATGATTTCATCAAGGCGCTGGATGCCAATATGCTGACGCCGATTGCGTTTATGAAGGCATTGCTGCCGGGAATGATGGATAAGGGCTGGGGCCGTGTGGTGAACATCACCTCGCAATCCGTGCGCGCGCCGATTGCCGTATTGGGTCTGTCGAACGCGGCGCGGACCGGGTTGACCGGCTATGTCGCGGGCACTGCGCGACAGGTTGCGCCAAGCGGGGTGACGATCAACAATCTGTTGCCGGGTATCCATGCCACCGACCGGGCAGATGCGCTGGATGGTGGGGTCTCCGCACAGAAAGGCATCACGATCGATGAGGCGCGGGCTGAACGTGCGGCGACCATTCCGGTGCGCCGCTATGGCCAGCGGCAGGAATTCGGGGCCACCTGCGCGTTTTTGTGTTCGCAACATGCCGGGTTCATCGTCGGGCAGAACATCCTGCTGGATGGCGGCGCCACCAATCTGACGATGTAAGCATGGCGCAGGGGTATTCACTGAAAGACCAGCTATTCAACGCGGAAAAGACACGCTATCTCAGCGGGTTGTTTTCGCAAGCTGAACCGAGCTTCGATGCCCCTGCATTCGAATCGCAGGTGATGTCGCGCCTTCCTGAACTGGAATTGAAAGAGCGGATGGCCTGGATCGCAGACTGCCTGCAACAGGCGGTTCCAGGCGCGCTGCCGCAGGTGGCGCCGGTGATCCTGCGCGCGCTGCCGCCGCCACTTGATCCGGACAAAACAGACGACGATTTCGGTGATTTCATCTTTGCGCCCCTGGGCGACTGGGTGTTCTCGGTCGGGTTGGATCATCCTGATCTGGCTCTGGATGTGTTGGAGGAACTGACCCAGCGGTTTTCGATGGAATGGGCGATCCGTCCATTTCTGAACCGTCACCCGGATCGGGTGATGGAGCGGATGCAGGACTGGTGTGGGCATTCCAGCTATCACGTGCGCAGGCTGGTCAGCGAAGGCACACGGCCAAGACTGCCCTGGGGTGAAGCGGTGGGTCTGGCGCTGACGGACCCGTTGCCTCTGCTGGATCGATTGCACAGTGACCCGACGCGCTATGTCACACGCTCGGTGGCCAATCACCTTAATGACATCACCAAGAAATCGCCCGACCTTGTGCTGGATCGCCTGCAGGATTGGGACAAATCAGGGGCACAAAACGCTAAGGAACTGACGTGGATGACATCTCATGCGTTGCGGGGGCTGGTCAAAGCCGGGCATCCCGAGGCGATGAAAGTGCTGGGGTTCGATCCCGAGGCGCGGATGGATGTCCAGATCACGCTGGACGGTGCGGCCCGCATCGGTGGGGCGCTGGAATTCACAGTTGAGATTGTCGGTGACAGGGACCAGCCTGTGTTGGTTGATTATATCATTCATTTCCAAAGACCTGGCGGAAAAACTTCGGCCAAGGTGCATAAGCTGAAGCAGAGCAAAATCAATGCGGACTCCCTGCGATTGAGCAAGCGTCACAAACTGAAGGCCAACGCGACAACCTTCACGCTGATCCCCGGTGCGCACAGGCTTGAAGTTCAGGTCAACGGCCGTATTCGCGCCGGTGTTGATTTCGATCTGCTGGGCGAATCCAGCTAGATTTCGCTCCGGACACAAACGCTCTCTCACGGTTTCGTCAGAACAGGGGGTGGCGGATTGCGCCGCACTGCGGGTTGCACTAGCTGCAATCGAAACAGTCGCGGAAGGAAAGCTCGGATGAAGCATGAAGCTGTGCAGAATTACTATGGTGAGGTCCTGCAGGGCAGCGCCGATCTTCAGACCAATGCCTGCTGTACGCCGGATGACATGCCGGATCATGTGAAGAAGATTCTGTCGAAAATTCATGATGATGTGCTGACACGTTACTATGGCTGCGGGTTGATTGCGCCGCTGGATCTTGAAGGCATGTCGATCCTGGATCTGGGCTGCGGTGCGGGCCGTGACGTCTATGCCTTGTCCGCAATGGTGGGGGAAACGGGCCGCGTGGTGGGGGTGGATATGACGCCCGAGCAGTTGGACGTTGCCCGTGCACATCAGGATTATCACGCCAAGGCCTTTGGCCATGCAGCCAGCAATGTGGAATTCCACCACGGTTATATCGAAAAGCTGGATGAGCTGGACCTTGAGCCGGGTTCGTTCGATATCATCGTCTCGAACTGCGTGATCAATCTGGCCACCGACAAAGCTGCGGTTCTGCGCGGTGCGCATCGGCTGCTGAAAGAAGGCGGCGAGATGTATTTCTCGGACGTCTATGCCGACCGTCGCGTGCCAAAGGCGATGGCCGAGGATGAGGTGCTGTATGGCGAATGCCTGTCCGGCGCGCTGTATTGGAATGACTTCCTGTCGATGTCGCGCGATGCCGGGTTTGGCGACCCGCGCCGGGTTACGCACCGTCCGCTGACCATCGAGAATCCACTGCTGGAACAACGTGTTGCGCCGCTGAGCTTCATCTCGGCCACTTATCGTCTGTTCAAGCTTCCGGCGCTGGAACCGGCCTGTGAGGATTATGGTCAGGCGGTGATCTACAGGGGGACCATCCCGCATGCACCGCATGAATTTGCGCTGGACGATCACCATTTCATTGAAACCGGCAAGGTCTTTCCTGTCTGCGGCAATACATGGATGATGCTGCAGGACACCCGGTTTGCCCGGCATTTCCAGTTCATCGGTGATTTCAAGACCCATTACGGCATCTTCGAAGGCTGCGGCGGCGACAGCCCGTTTGTGGTTCAGGGCGAAGCAGCGTCCACCGGGTGCTGCTGATCACTTGCGCCTGAGGGGCGGGGTTGTTATCCCCGCCTAAGCCCGATGGATTTGATCGGGATAAGGCTACGGGGTCCATCGGTGACAGTGAATACAGCTCCTCCGCGACTGGAGATCCGCAATATGGTGGCGCGCTTTGGCGGGCGGACCGTTGTGGACGATGTCTCGCTGACCGTGCAGGCGGGGCAGGTGACCTGCCTTCTGGGGCCGTCGGGTTGCGGCAAGTCGACAACGCTGCGGATGATCGCAGGGGTCGAGATGCAGACCTCGGGTGAGATTTTCGTGGATGGCAAGCTGATCTGCGACACGGTGTTCCGGGTGCCACCCGAGCGGCGCGAGATTGGCTTGATGTTTCAGGACTTTGCTCTGTTTCCGCATCTGAGCGTTGCCGACAATGTGGGCTTTGGCCTGAAGGGCAGCAAGGACGAGAAACGCGTCCGGGTTGAAGAACTGCTGACCAAGGTCGATCTGATGCGCTTCATCGACGGCTTCCCCCATCAGCTGTCGGGCGGTGAGCAGCAGCGGGTGGCCCTGGCGCGGGCCCTGGCGCCGCGTCCGCGCATCATGCTGATGGACGAGCCGTTCTCGGGCCTCGACAACCGTCTGCGCGATGGCATTCGGGATGAGACGCTGGCGATCCTCAAGGAAGAAGATGCCGCCGTACTGCTGGTTACGCATGAGCCGGAAGAGGCGATGCGGATGGCCGATGAAATCGCGCTGATGCGGCGCGGCAAGATCGTGCAACAGGGTGCGCCCTATAACGTCTATACCCGTCCCGCAGACAAGGCGGCGGTGGCATTTTTCAGCGATATCAACGTATTGCAGTCCGAGGTTAACGGAGCACTGGCGCAAACGCCCTTTGGCCGGTTTCTGGCGCCGGGCGTGCCGGATGGCACCGCAGTTGAGATCGTGTTCCGGCCCCAGCACGTGAAGTTGGATTTCGACCGCAACGGCAAAGGCCCGGTGCCAACGCCCACCGATGGCGTCGCCGCGCGGGGCGTGGTCGAACGGGCGCGGTTTCTGGGCAATGAAAGCCTTGTCGAGTTTCGCATGGATCATGACGGATCGATCCTCAAGGCGACAGTTCCGAATGTCTTTGTGCCGAAAGAGGGCCGGGTCATGTGGCTGACCATTCGCCGCGACAGGTGCTTTGTATTCCCGACCTGAGGCCTTTGGACAACGATTTCCCCTCAAGTGGTGCTGGAATGCCGCAGATTGAGCACGCCCGTCGCTTGCCGCAGCCCGGGGGCGGGTCTATCAAGGGCGAAACGCAGGGGTGGAACGGGCATGCGCATTCTTCTGACCAACGATGACGGCATCAACGCGCCGGGCCTGATCGTGCTGGAGGCGATTGCCGCAGAACTGGCCGGACCGGACGGAGAGGTCTGGATCGTGGCCCCGGCCTTTGAGCAATCGGGCGTCGGGCATTGCATCAGCTACACCCATCCGATGATGCTTGCCAAACTGGGTGAGCGCCGGTTCGCGGCCGAGGGCTCTCCGGCGGATTGCGTGTTGGCGGGGCTTCATGATGTGATGAAAGACGCGCCTCCCGATCTGGTGTTGTCGGGGGTGAACCGGGGCAACAACTCGGCTGAAAATACCCTGTATTCGGGAACCATCGGCGGGGCGATGGAGGCTGCGTTGCAAGGCGTTCCCGCCATCGCACTGTCGCAGTATTTTGGGCCACGCAATCTGGGTCTGGATGATCCGTTTGAAAGCGCGGGGCGCTTTGGTGCCGATTTGGTGCGTCGCATTCTTGAGGCCACGCCGAAAGAGCAGGGCGATTACCGGCTGTTTTACAATGTAAACTTCCCGCCGGTTCCGGCGGATGAGGTTCTGGGCACCCGTGTCGCCCCGCAGGGCTTTCGCCGCGACACCCATTTTTCGGTCGAGCCGCACAGCTCGCCCTCGGGGCGGCGGTTCCTGTGGATCAAGGGCGGGTATCAGCACAATCCGACCGCGCCGGGCACCGATGCGGCGGTGAATCTGGGCGGGTATATCTCGGTCACGCCGATGCGGGCCGATCTGACGGCGCATGATGCGCTTGAGGCGTTGAAGGTCATCGAATGACGGGACCAAGCGCGGAGACCATCATGCAGTTCCTGTTTGCCCTGCGTTCGCGCGGGGTGACGGATGCGCGTGTGCTGGCGGCGATGGAGCAGGTGGACCGGGGGCAGTTCGTCAAAGGCCTGTTTGCCGAGCGGGCCTATGAAGATACGCCGCTGCCGATTGCCTGCGGGCAGACGATCAGCCAGCCTTCGGTCGTGGGGCTGATGACGCAGGCGTTGAAGGTAAGCCCTCGGGATACGGTTCTGGAGGTGGGGACCGGGTCGGGTTATCAGGCGGCCATCCTGTCCAAGCTGGCGCGCCGCGTCTACACGGTCGAGCGGCACAAGCGGTTGGTGCGCGAAACCGGGCAGTTGTTCCGTGAGCTGGGCCTGACCAACGTGACCGCGATGTTGTCGGACGGATCGTTTGGCCTGTCCGAGCAGGCGCCGTTTGATCGTATCATTGTAACCGCAGCCGCTGAGGACCCGCCCGGGCCGCTCTTGGCGCAGTTGAAAATCGGCGGTATCATGGTGTTGCCGGTGGGACAGTCGGATGCGGTTCAGACCCTGATCCGGGTGACCCGCACCGAAACCGGACTGGACTATGACGAACTCTTGCCCGTTCGTTTCGTACCCCTGCTGGAGGGGCTGGGAAAAGACGGAGTTTAAAGGTATATTCAGAATTATGCGCTGGAACCCCGAATAACAGGGGCAGGTGTTGAGGACAGTAAAATGAGAGCAGTTTCTAAATCAGCAATGCGTCGCTGTGCGACGGGTGTGGCTGCCCTGGCTATTCTGGCCGGGTGCGAGGGGCCATATGACTATGACCTGCGCGGCAATGTCGGCGGGTTTTCGACCGCCGATGCGGCGCTGGCCGCGACCACCAATCGGCCCACGCCGGATGCGCGTGGTGTGATCAGCTATCCCAACTATCAGGTTGCCGTTGCGCGCCGGGGCGACACGGTGGGCGATGTCGCCAGCCGCATTGGCATGCCGGTCACTGAACTGGCCCGGTTCAACGGGTTGCAACCCAATGACTCGCTGCGTGAGGGTGAGGTTCTGGCCTTGCCGCGCTCGGTCGGTGGTACCAGCAATGTCGATATTGCCTCGATCGCCGGAACCGCGATTGACGAAGCGCCGCAGTCGGATACGGTTCAGACCACATCTCTGAACCCGGCGCCGGCCGCACCGGCCCCTGCGCCTGCCGGACCCGAGCCGATCCGGCACAAGGTCAAGCGTGGCGAGACTGCGTATACCATCGCGCGTCTCTATCAAGTGTCGGTGGAATCGCTGGCCGAATGGAACGGGCTGGGATCTGATTTCGCAGTGCGTGAAGATCAGTACCTGCTGATCCCGGTCAAGGATCAGTCCGCACCGCGCGCCGCTGCTCCGGCGGCGACGGCGACGGCTGTAACGCAGCCGGGCCAGGGGTCTCCGACGCCGACACCGCCAAGTGCGACGCAACCCTTGCCGGATGAAAAGGTCGCCGCAGCCGCGCCTGCACCGGACGTCACTGCCGAGGCACCCACGAATTCGGGATCTTCGGCCCTGGCTGCACCGGTCGGCGGGACGATCATTCGGACCTATGACAAGGGCAAGAACGAGGGCATTGATATCGCAGCCTCTCCGGGAACCGCGGTGCAGGCCGCGGAGGCCGGGACTGTGGCTGCTATCACCGCGGATGCGGATCAGGTGCCGATCATTGTGGTCAAGCACAACAATGACCTGCTGACGGTCTATGCCAATGTCGACAACATCACCGTCAAGAAGGGTGATCGGGTCCGGCGGGGGCAGAAGATCGCCGCCCTGCGCGGGGGCGACAATGCCTATGTGCATTTTGAGGTGCGTCAGGGGTTCGAGTCGGTCGATCCCGAGCCCTATCTGAAGTGACCGGAATGGCCCTTTCCGGGCCATGCCTCCGGCGGGGATATTTTGGGCCAGATGAAGGGCGGATCACCCGTGAGGGTCGTAGTCGCTGAGCCGTTTGCCGGGTTCGTCGGTGAAAAGCTCGGGCAGGGCGGCGACGGTTTCGATCAAGTCGATGCGAAAGACGCGGAAGCCGTTGCGCAGCTCGCACCACGCGGTGAGGGTCCAGACGCGGCCCCAATATTCCATGTGTAGCGGGCGGATGGTGCGGTCGGTCAGGGTGCCGTCGATGCGGCGGTAGCTGAGGTGCAATTTCTGTCGCGATTTGATGGCGGCGCGGATCGGGGCCATATGGGCCAGCCCGCGCGCGGCATCGGCAAAGGGGTAGACGGCGAATTTCCAGCTATCTGCCTCGGCGATGACCTGAGTTGGCAGGACGGCATCAATCTTTTCGGCCAGCGACTCGGCGGCGGATTTGAGATCGGGGTCGGCGGCTTCGGCCACGATGGCCATGCCGAGGTTTAGCGCTTCGAGTTCTGCCGGTGTCAGGTTCAGCGGGGGCAGGGTGATCTGCTCGCGCACCATGTAACCTACGCCGCGTTCGCCCTCGACCGGGACGCCCGAGGCAACCAGCGTATCCATATCGCGATAGATCGTGCGGACCGACACTTCGAGCCGGTCCGCGATATCCTGCGCGCGGTGCAGTTTGCCGTCGCGCAGGATCTGGATGATGTCGAACAGGCGGTCAGTGCGGCGCATCTGACACTGCCTTGCCCGGTCTTAGGCGGTCATGTTCCATAGCACATTCTCGTGGCGCATCTGGACGCTGTCTGGGTTGATCACGGCCATCATCGCGGCGGCGCAATCCTGCTGCATGAAGGCAGCCGCAGCGTCCTGTGCGGATTTCATGTCTGTCCAGACGACATAATCGGTCCAGCGACCGTCATCGCCCTGGCTCAGTTGTCGGTGGGCAAAGCCGGGGGCGGCGCGGACGAAAGCCTCGGAGGCCTGGCTGAGTTTCACATACTCCTCAGGCGTGGTGCCGTCGGTGAGGGTAAAGGTGACGATTTCTGCGACATGGGTCATGTGGTTCTCCGTTGACCTGGTTTCGATATCGTCTTTCTAGGGCTTTCCAACTGACATAAACCTGTCAGTTGGAAATAGCCAGCCCGCAAAAAATGCGCGATCTGTTCAAATTTGCGCGTAGATCGGGGCCGGCGCACTTTTGCTGCCGCGCGTGCAGGCGTAGACACGGGGCCAGATCATATTTCCGGCGCACTGCGCTGACCTAGAAGGAGACAAGACATGCTCAACAATATCGGCCTTCCCGGCCTGCTGCTGATCGCCGTTGTGGTTCTGGTGCTGTTTGGCCGCGGCAAGATCAGCTCGTTGATGGGTGAAGTGGGCAAAGGCATCACCGCGTTCAAGAAGGGCGTCAAGGACGGCTCGGAGGAACTGGAACAGGACGCGTCCGAACTGGCCAAAGACGTCACCCCCGAGACCGACAAAGACAAGGTCTGAGCCTAGATGTTTGATCTGGGCTGGACCGAGCTTCTGGTCATCGGCATCGTCGCGTTGATCGTGGTGGGGCCGAAGGACCTGCCTGTGCTGTTTCGCAATGTCGGACGGTTCGTCGGCAAGGCGCGCGGCATGGCGCGCGAGTTCAGCACCGCGATGAACGAGGCGGCGGATGAGGCTGGCGTCAACGAGATCAAGAAGGGCCTGAAGGCAGCAACCAACCCCGTGGGCAGCGCGATGGACGGCATCAACGAGGCCGCGCGCGATGTGGCCAAGTCCCTCGATCCGACCAAGTTCGACCCTGACAGCGAAACGGGCAAGCTGGCTGCTGAGCGGGCCGAACAAGCCAAGAAGATTCAGGCCACAACGGCCCGCGCGGCTGCGGAGCGCAAAGCCAAAGAGGCTGCAGATGCGCTGGCCAAGGCGGAAGAGGCCGAAGCCGCGTTGAAAACCGAAAGCAAGACATGACCAAGACCGACGAGATCGAGGACAGCTCGGCCCCATTGATCGAGCATCTGGCCGAGCTGCGCACACGGCTGATCCACTGCGTTGTGGCGTTCCTGATCGGCATGATCATCTGTTTCACCGTGGCCACGCCGCTGTTCAACTTCCTCACGCAGCCTTTGTGCGAGGTACTGACTGAGCGTGGGCAGGATTGCGGGCTGATCTTCATCTCTCCGCAGGAAGGGTTCTTTGTCGCCATCAAGGTGTCGCTGCTGGGCGGCTTCATTCTGGCCTTTCCCTATATCGGGATGCAGATGTGGCGGTTCGTGGCGCCGGGCCTGTACAAATCGGAAAAAAACGCATTTTTGCCGTTCATGCTGGCCTCGCCCTTCATGTTCCTGCTGGGCGCAAGCTTTGCGTTTTATGTCGTCACACCGCTGGCCTATGATTTCTTTCTAGGGTTCCAGCAATTCGGAGCCGAAGGTGAGGCCGTCGCCGAAGGCGCTACCGCCCCGCTGAGCGTGGTGTTCCAGGGCTCGGCACAGGAATATCTGAACCTGACCATCAAGTTCATTGTGGCCTTTGGCCTGTGCTTCCAACTGCCCGTCCTGCTGACCCTGATGGGCAAGGCGGGTCTGGTCAGTGCCGAAGGTCTGGGCGCGGTGCGTAAATATGCGGTGGTTGGCATTCTGGTATTGGCCGCCATCGTGACACCGCCGGATGTGATCACTCAGATCATCCTGTTTGTGGTGGTTTATGGCCTCTATGAGATTTCGATCTTCCTGGTCGCCCGGGTTGAGAAGAAACGCGAAGAACAGCTGCGTGCCGATGGCTATTATGACGATGAAGAGGCCGAAGCCGATGCGGACATGATGCAGGATTACGAAGAGACCAAGTAATCTGAGCAAACAACGGAAAAGGCGCGCCCGGTTTCGGCGCGCCTTTTTCATGTGCGGCCCTTGTTGTGCCGAACGGAACATGGTTGAACGCCGCAGGACCACCCCGGAGGAGCCGATGGACGACCAAGCCCTGAACCGTATCGCCGACGCGCTGGAACGCATCGCGCCCGCACCGCTGGCTGCGCCCGATTTCAACGCCGCGCCGGCCTTCGTCTGGCATGTGGAACCCGACCGGCTTGAACCCGTCACGCAGGTCAACCTGGTCGATCTGGATTTGCTGGTGGGGATCAACCGATCCCGCGACACGCTGCTGGACAACACGCGCCGCTTTGCCGCTGGCTACAAGGCCAACAACGCGCTTTTGTGGGGTGCGCGCGGAATGGGGAAATCCAGCCTTGTCAAAGCCGTCCATGGCACCTTGCAGGCTGAGCACCCGGACCTGAAACTGGTGGAACTGCAGCGCGAGGATATGGCCTCGGTCGCGCGCCTGCTGAACCACCTGCGCTCTGCGCCGCATAGGTTCATCCTGTTCTGCGATGATCTGTCGTTCAGCCATGATGACCAGCACTATAAATCTCTCAAGGCGGTGCTGGATGGTGGTATCGAAGGCCGCCCGGAAAACGTGGTATTCTACGCCACCTCGAACCGGCGCCATCTGATGCCGCGCGACATGATCGAAAACGAACGCTCCAGCGCAATCAACCCGTCCGAGGCGGTCGAGGAAAAGGTTTCACTCTCCGATCGGTTTGGCCTGTGGCTCGGCTTCCACCCCTGCGATCAGGACGAATATCTGGCGATGATCGACCGCTACTGCGCCGCCCATGGCGTCACGGTCGACGCTGAAACCCTGCGCGCGGAAGCCATCGAATGGCAAGCCACGCGCGGGTCGCGCTCGGGCCGCGTGGCTTGGCAGTTCTTCGTCGATCTCGCCGGGCGCAACGGCGTCCATATCGCGTAATCCGCCCGCTTCATCTGGCCAAAAATATCCCCGCCGGAGGCATGGCCCGTCAGGGCCATCCGCTACAGCTGCGCCAGTATTCGCGCCGCTTCATCTGCAGGGCTGGTCAGTGCATCCCGATCCTCGCCGGGGTGGAACCGGGCGCGAACGGCTGTGGGCATCGGCGAAGGCTCGACAATCGACACGCGCGGCCCTGTCCGTTCGGTCTCAGCCGCCCAACTGCGCGCCAGTGCCATCTGCGCCGCTTTGGTGGCGCCGTAGATGCCATAGAACTTCTCGCCCGCCTTGGGATCATCGAAGAATACCGCATGACCGGCATCCCCCAGCAAGGGCGTCACATACGAGATCAGCAGTGAGGTGGCCGTCGCGTTGATGTTGACGGCCTTGGCCCATTCCTTGGGGTCGACAAAATGCGCGGGCGTCAGGGCCGAGGTGTGGATGGCCGTATGCAACCACAGATCAACCTTGCCCCAGCGGTCGTGAATGCCCCGGCACAGGGTTGCCATCGCATTCGGGTCAGCAATGTCCATCGGCGCCAATGTGGCCGAGCCGCCCTTGGCCTGAATGCGGTCGTCCAGCTCTTCCAGCCCGCCTGTGGTGCGGGCAACGGCGACGATGTGGTATTCTGGGGCCAGCGCTTCGGCCAATGCCGCGCCCAACCCGCGTGAGGCCCCGGTGACGAGGGCGATTTTGCTCTGATCGGTCATGAGGGAGGGTTTGAACCCGCGCGCGCAAAGCGTCAAGTCAGGATCAGCCGCCGGGAATGCCGATCCGCAGGTTCTGGCCGCTTTGTCGCAGCACGACGCCCTGTTCATCAATGGCCAGCACACGGCCTGACCCCACGCGGCTGCCGGGTTTCACCTTTTTCACTCGACCCGAAGACGTTCGGACCAGCGCCTGCAGCTCGGCTTTGGGGCCAAAAACCCCCAACACCGAAACCGAATTTCTTTTCAGCGCACCCGCCTGCGTGGCTGCACCTGTGACCGTTGTGTTTGGCATGATCTGCGGTCGGGTCAGGTGCCCGAACCCCGTGTTTTGAGTGGTTTGAAGCGTTCGCGTATCACGGCATGTAGGCGACCTGAAGAGACACGCAAGAGTGCTGCGACGGCTTAAGTTTCCACCTGTGCAAGTCACTGCCCAATCAGAAAAAACAGTAGGCGGATTCTGACCGATTAGCGCGGCTGACCATTGGCGGGGCCAGCCACGTCAATGCGTCCCGAATCGCTTGTCGGAAACGTTTAGCCCGAGGCCAGTTTCGCCGCGTTCCACGAACTGCCGACGACCTGCATATCCTCGCGCTTTTTGCTGACCCGGCTGCTGTTCTCCAGGCTGTCCAGATACTCCTGATCGACGCCGGTGATGTAATTGCCATCAAAGCAGGAACAGTCAAACGCCTCGATCTCTGGGTTGCCCTCCTTGGCCGCCCAGATCAGATCGTCAAGCCGCTGATAGAACAGGGCATCTGCACCCAGTTCCTTGCGGATTTCTTCGATCTCTTTGCCATGGGCAATCAGTTCATGCCGGGTGGGCATGTCGATGCCATAGACATTGGGATACTTCACCGGTGGCGAAGCACTGGCGATATAGACCTTTTTCGCACCGGCCTCGCGGCACATCTGTACGATTTTCTTGATGGTGTTGCCGCGCACGATCGAATCGTCGATCAGCAGCACGTTATGGCCGTCGAATTCCAGCGGAACGGCGTTCAGCTTGCGGCGGACGGATTTCTGCCGTTCGGCCTGACCGGGCATGATAAAGGTGCGCCCGACATAGCGGTTCTTTACCAGACCTTCACGATAGGGGATGCCGGTGATCTTGGCCGCTTCCAGCGCCACAGGCCGGGCGCTGTCGGGGACCGGGATGATCCGGTCGATCTGAAGTCCCGAATCCTCAATCTGTTTTGCCAGCGTCTGTCCCATGCGCATCTGGGTTTTGTAGACCGACACGCCATCCAGCAGCGAATCCGGACGGGCGAGATAAACATATTCGAAGATACACGGCGTCAGCTTGCCTTCGACGGCCTGGAATTCATGCATGTTACCGTCAAGGTCGATCAGAATCGCCTCGCCGGGGTTGAGATCGCGCAGCTTGTCGAAGCCGTTGATGCCAAAGGCCACGTCTTCGGAGGCAAAAGCATAATCGTCGCCTTCGCCTTGCGCCGCACGTTTGGCAACCGACAGCGGGCGAATGCCATAGGGGTCGCGGAAGGCCAGCATACCGACGCCGGCGACCAGACAGATCACCGAATAGGCGCCCTGAATACGTTCCATGGTCATCTTGACGCCCGCGAACAGGTTGCGGATCGGATCGGCGTTGCCGTTCACCTTGATCGCATCGGCCACCTTGTCGGCCAGCACGTTCAGCAGGACCTCGGAGTCGGAGGTGGTGCGCAGGTGGCGGCTGTATTTCGCGGTGACCTTTTCGCGCTGCTCTTCGGTGTTGGTGATGTTGCCGTTATGGACCAGATAGATGCCATAAGGGGCGTTCACGAAGAAGGGCTGCGCCTCGGCCGCGCTGAGCGATCCTGCGGTGGGATAGCGGACATGGCCCATGCCGACCTTGCCCAGCAGGGTTTCGGCGTCATTGGCGTTGAACACGTCCTTGACCAGACCATTGGCCTTTTTCTCGCGGAAGAATTCGCCGTTATAGGTGACGATCCCCGAGGCATCCTGACCTCGGTGCTGCAGCATCAGCAACCCGTCATAGATTTCCGCAAAGACATCATGTGTCCGACTTGCGATCCCCAAAATCCCACACATAAACGGGCTCCAATTTCTATGACTTGTTCAGGCTGACGGTCAGGTCGGGGCGGCTGCGGCTGGGTATCTGAACGGGATTATGCGGGCCAGAAGGGCGCAAAGCGGGCACAGCCGCAACGGCGGCCTGTGCGAAAGAAAGCAGATACAGCAAGATCGGCAGCTCCGATTCCATCTTGGTTCGGCCTCCACATACTGCCAAACGATGCGTGTGTCATCAAAGGATCACATCTGCGATTTGCCGCAGGTGGGATTTCACCGCACCGTGAGTTTCAGGTGACAATTGCGCAGACCTATGCTGTCATATGTCGACACACGCCCTTGCAGGCAGTTCGGAAGCATCGGGTAGAAGACAGCTATGTGGCAACACAAGCAGAACAGGCCAAAACAAGAACCGGTTAAGCGGCGGTGTCATCGCTGCCGTGGGGCAGGGCGCGCGCCCTGTGAGATCTGCAAGGGCAGCGGCGAAGTGATCAAAAGCCGCGATCAGTTTGGCAAGCCCATTCCCAACCGCTGCGATGGCTGTTTCGGGCTGAAATCCATCCGCTGTACTATTTGCGGGGGCGAAGGGTTCCTCTGATTCCGGTGTGCCAGACATGAAAAAGCCCGGTTGGGGCCGGGCTTTCATCAGGGTCTGACTGGCTGATTTCAACCTTCCGAAGAACCGTCCGCGGTGCAGCTGGCAACCAGCTGTTCGTACTGGGCCGTGACCCAGCCCAGAGCGGCCTCGGGGTTTTGTTCTTCGATCTTGCCGCTGAACTGTTCGAACACTTTGGCCGAGCGGCTTTCGTCAACCATCGTGTAGGACTGACCGGTCATCACGGTGTCGTAGACAAAGAACGCGATCGCCACCAACAGGATGCCGCGGGCGATGCCGAAGAAGAAACCAAGCGCCTGATCAAGACCGCCAATCGCCGAGCGTTGCACCAGCGATGAAAACAGCGGGGTGAAAATGCTGACCACGATCAGCGCAATGGCGAAAACCGCCGCAAAGCCGGTAATGACCGACAATTCGCAACTGTCGCGCAGGAACTCTCCGACCACCGGAACCTCTTTGACCAGAGGCACCGCCTGTGGCGCGAAGATGAACGCCAGAACGGCGGCGGCGACCCAGCCCGCGATGGCCAGAACCTCGCGCATGAAACCGCGCGAATAGGCCAGCAAGCCCGACAGCACGATGATCAGGGCCACAACCCCGTCAATTATTGTAAAACCTTCCATGGCCCTCGCCTGTTCGTTTTTCTGCCCCTCGGGGCGCGACCTTAACCTGCTCCGAAGGTTTCGCCAACAAACCCCACCAAATCAGAGGGTCGGGTGAGTGTCAGACCTGCCACAGTGCCGGTTTTGCCACCTGCCGGAGCAATTGCCGCCGTGAAACCAAGTTTTTGCGCCTCTTTCAACCTGTTTTCGGTCTGCGGGGCCGGTCTAAGTGCCCCGGATAGCGAGATTTCTCCGAAAACCACGGTATCTGCGGGCAGGGCCGTGTCTTCGCGGGCGCTCAGCAGCGCGGCGGCAACGGCCAGATCGGCGGCGGGTTCCGAGACTTTCAGCCCTCCGGCCACGTTCAAGTAGACATCGAGCCCGGCAAAGGGGATGCCGCAGCGCGCCTCGAGTACTGCGAGGATCATCGCCAGCCTGCCGCTGTCCCAGCCCACCACGGTGCGGCGGGGCTGCGAATGGGGCGATGGGGCTACAAGTGCCTGCAATTCCACCAGAACGGGCCGCGTGCCTTCGATACCCGCGAACACCGCCGAGCCGGGGCTGGGCGTGCCACGTTCCGACAGGAACAGCGCCGAAGGGTTGGTGACCTGCGCCAGGCCCTTGCCGGTCATCTCAAACACGCCGATCTCATCTGCCGGGCCAAAGCGGTTCTTGACCGCGCGCAGGATACGGAACTGGTGGCCGCGCTCGCCTTCGAAATAGAGCACGGTGTCGACCATGTGTTCGACCACCCGGGGGCCTGCGATCTGGCCTTCCTTGGTGACGTGGCCGACCATGATGATCGACACGCCGTGGCGTTTTGCAAATGTCGTCAGTTCATGCGCGGCGGCGCGGACCTGACTGACCGAGCCCGGTGCGCTGTCGACATTGTCGGCCCACATGGTCTGGATCGAGTCGATGATTGCGAGGCCGGGCTTTTCAGCTTCCAGCGTGGTGAGGATGTCGCGCAGGTTGGTCTCGGCGGCCAGTTGAACAGGCGATTCCTCCAGACCCAACCGGCGCGCGCGCATCCGAACCTGCGCACTGGCTTCTTCACCCGAGACGTAGATGGTTTTCACGCCCTTGCGCGCAAAACGCGCAGCGGCCTGTAGCAGTAGAGTGGATTTGCCGATTCCGGGATCTCCGCCGACCAGCAGGGCCGAGGCGGGGACGAGGCCACCGCCGAGAACGCGGTCAAGCTCTTCGACGCCGCAGAGCGTGCGTGGCGGGGGTGTTTCTTCGGTCGACAGGTCAGTGAGCGCGACGGATTGGCCACGTTTGCCGCCGAGCGATTTCTTGGCTGGCCCAGCCGAGAGGGGTGCTTCCTGAATGATGGTATTCCATTCGCCGCAGCCATCGCAGCGGCCCGACCATCTTGTATGTGAGGCACCGCAGGCGGAGCAGGTGAAGGATTGTGTCTTTGCCATACCGCCCTTGGTGCCCGAGGAAGGGCGGTTCTTCAAGCCCTTGCGGGCTTTCCTCACCGCCGGGGGCGCGCCGCGTCCTCAGGCCCTGTGGGCCATCGTCCGCGGCGGGCGCTGAAAGCGCCTATTCGGCTGCCCGAGGGGGTGTCATGGCCACCACGCTGGCGGGTGTTTTGTCGTCCGAGGGGGATTGCAACTGAGCGGAAAGCTCGGGGAGAAGGTCGAACAGTTCATCCCTGAGGCGCGCGAGTTGCGATTTGGCGATGGATTCCTCGATCTCGATATCGCGGGTCCATTGGCGCAGCTCATGCTGGATGGTCTGGGCGTCTTCGATCCGGTGCTGGAATTGCTCGACCTCTTCCTGACGCTGCCGCAGGAAGGCGCGGGCGCGCTCGACCTTGGCGTCCCCGTAGGTCTCGGCCAGTTCCTGACTGATCTGGCTCATCTGAGCAGCCAGTTCCAGCACCTGCGGCTCGAGCCCTTGCAGATCGGGATGGTCGCGCAGGAAGGCCATGTGTTCTTTCACCGCGTCGAATTCCGAGGACAGCGCAAAGGCGCCGCTGCGGTCGGCGGCATGGGCCAGCTGATACGCCCCGGCCACGTCCTGCATGTTCAGCGAGAAGTTTCGGTGGGTCCGTTCCAGCGCCATCATGCGGGCACTGGAGGGCAGGTAAAAGGCCAGCATCAGGATCAGCACGGTCAGGCCGAATTGGACATAGGGACCGGCATCGATGGTGGCACCACCGCTGAGGCCGGCCTGAAGCGAAAGCCATGGCAGGATGCCGAAGGCAGATAGAACAGTTGTTGTGACCGCGAATAATGCTGCGGCGCAGATCAGGAAAAATGTCAGTTTCAATAGGGCATTCTGAAACTGCAAAGTCAGGCTATGGAGGGCGGCCATGATCGTCGATCTCCTTCTTCAACCGATGTGAAACCGGGTCAAAGCGGACGACAATCAAGCACGATCTGGTCCGCTCAGGACCCGTGAACTACAAACACGTTGCTGCTCGAAATATCATAAAGATACTCAGAAATGCGTTTTCAATCAATTAGGTCTGAGGTTTTCGTGATCCAAATGTCATCTCTGTAATATGACCTAGGGTCAACGAAGCAAGGATGCAGCCGGTAAACAGGTAGAGGCCCCAAGCGGTTTCGATGGTGGCGTATGAGATGCCCTTGGCCAGTGTAATGTAGAGCGCGATGAGGAAGATATCGGCCATCGCAAGCTTGCCGAGGATGTTCAGCGCGGGTTGGACGCGCGGGTCGAGCAGGTTCCATTGGACCAGCGCGGTGCCGATGGTTTTGATGTAGGGCGCGAAGAGGGCGAAGACGGTGACGACCAGCGCGAGGAAGATGTCGGATTTCCACAAGGACTGGAGGCCGGTGATGACGCTGATCTCGCTGAGGCCGAAGATCGGCAGGAGGCCTGCGCGCATCAGCGGGGCGAACCATGCGATGGGGTAGAGGATCAGGAGGGAGAGGGTGGCGAGGCGGAGGGTCATATCCGATACGCTAGTTGATCATGTTTCGGACGGAAACCATCCAACCCACAATGAACAGCAAGGTAATGCCGCCAACAAGGCCATATGACATTCTTTTGTCTGCGACAGTGACAAGTAGTTTCCGATGCAGCAGAAGTCCTGAAATGACATACCCAACGGACAAAGGAATACCCGAGAGCGGTTCTTCAATGTTCAGCGTTTTTACCAATAGAATCGACGCGAGCATTCCCGGAAAGGCACCCTGCAAAGCGGAGATTATGACAGGAACGAAAATGACTTCGGTTCGCAGCGAGCGTGGGACTCCCGACTTCTCGCCTATGAAATGAATGGTAAACCAAGCTAGCACAACCGAAATGAAGTAGAGAAACGGAAGCTGTTCAATGAGCAGTTTCACGAATTGCACTACCGCACCGCCTCAATCGGCCCCTCTGCACTCCCGCTGATGAACTGCTCGACATAAGGATCACCTGAGGCGTCCATCTGGCTGACCGGGCCGGTCCATTGGATCAGGCCTCCGTGCAGCATGGCCACGTTGTCGGCAATCGCGCGGACCGAGCTCATGTCGTGGGTGATGGTCATCGCGGTGGCACCCATCTCGGTCACGATTTCGCGGATCAGGTCGTTGATGACGCCGGACATGATGGGGTCGAGGCCGGTGGTGGGCTCATCGAAAAAGATGATCTCGGGCTCGGCGGCGATGGCGCGGGCGAGGCCGACGCGTTTTTGCATGCCGCCCGAAAGCTCGGCTGGGAAGCGGTCAGCGACGTTGGATTTCAGGCCCACACGGCGCAGTTTCTCGATGGCGATCTCGCGGGCCTCGTCCGCAGGGCGTTTCAGTGAGCCGCGCAGCAGGCGGAAGGCGACGTTTTGCCAGACGGGCAGCGAGTCAAACAGCGCCGCGCCCTGAAACAGCATCCCGAAGCGGGCCAGAAACGCATCCCGGTCGCCTTTGGTAGCGTCCTTGCCGTCGACATAGATCATGCCGCTGTCGGGCTTGATCAGGCCGAGGATGCATTTCAGCGCCACCGATTTGCCCGTCCCTGAGCCGCCGATGATGACCATCGATGTGCCCTTGGGAATCTCAAGGTTCATGCCTTGCAGGACGCGGTTGTCGTCAAAGGCTTTCGTTACGTTCTCCATCCGGATCATAGCGAGAAGAACACCCCCGTGAGTACGAAATTGGCGGCGAGGATCAGCACGGCGGCGGCCTCGACCGAGCCTTTTGTGGCGCGGCCCACGCCCTGCGCGCCGCGGCCCGAGGACATGCCATAATAGCAGCCCATGATGGCGGCGATGACGCCGAAAGCAGCGCCTTTGACCAGTGATGAGACGATGTCGCGGGTTTCAAGGAAGTCCACCGTGTTTTTCAGATAGGCCGCCGGGTTGAAGCCCAGATTTTGCGTGGCCACGGTGTAACCCCCTGCGATGCCAATGATATCTCCGACCCCGACCAACGCCGGGACGGTGATCAGGGCGGCCAGCACGCGCGGGGCGGTGAGGTATTTCATCGGGTGCGTGGAGAGCGTGACCAGTGCGTCGATCTGCTCGGTCACTTTCATGGTCGCGATCTCGGCGGCGATCGAAGACGTCACGCGGGCGGCGATCATCAGGCCGACCAGTACCGGGCCAAGCTCTCGCACCATGCCGATGGCGACGATCTGGGGCACCACGGCTTCGGCATTGAATCGCGCGCCACCGGCGTAGATCTGCAGCGCCAGCGCGCCGCCAGTGAAGATGGCGGTCAGACCGACCACGGGCAGGGACAGCCAGCCGATATTCAGCAAGGCGATGCCGAACTCGCGCGGATAAAACGGCGGTCGGAAAATATGCGAAACCGCGTCGAGCGCGAACAGCGCGACGCGGCCAAACGCGGCCAGCACGGTCAGGATGGCGCGTCCCAGCTCACCCAGCAATGAGACGGGGTTCATTCCACGTAGCCTCGGGAATAGCGGCTGCCGAGAGAGGTCAGAATTTCATAGCCGATGGTTCCGGCGGCTTCGGCCAGATCATCGACGGTTTGGTGCCCGTTCAGAATACGCAGGCGATCGGGTTTGTATGGCAAATCGGTTACATCCACGGTGATCAGGTCCATCGAGATACGTCCTACCACCGGGCAGGGCTGATCACCAGCGAATGTATCGATGCCGCCGCCGATGGCACGATGCAGCCCATCGGCGTAGCCCGCCGCGACAGTTGCGATCCTGGACGGACGGCGCGCGGTCCAGGTGCCGCCATAGCCCACGGTCTCACCCACCGCGACGTCGCGGACCTGAATTACCGGCAGATCGACAGCGACCACCGGCTTGGCCCCGGCAAAGGGCATCCCACCATACAGGCCAATGCCCGGACGGCAGAAGTCGAAGTGATATTCGGGACCCAGCAAAATACCCCCGGTCGCGGCCAGCGAGCGGGGCACCTCGACGCCATCAGTCATCTGCTTGAACGTCTCAAGCTGTTGGCGATTCATCGGATGGTCGGGCTCGTCCGCGCAGGCCAGATGGGACATCACAACCAGCGGATCACGCTTTAACGCGTCGTGTCGCAGTTCCGCCCAATCCGCGGGTTCCAGCCCGAGGCGGTTCATGCCGCTGTCCAGCTGGATGCCGAACTTGTGATCCGGCAGGGCCTCGAGATGGCGTTTGAACTGTTCGGGCGAGCTGATCAGCGGCGTCAGCTTGTGGTCGCGCAGCAGATCGGCATCGCCTTCCATATGGCCTGAAAAGACGGCAACCATCGGGCCGGGGCCAACCGCCTCGCGGACGATGGCGCCTTCCTCGGCTGCGGCCACAAAGAATTTGCGCACACCTTCTTCGGCCAAAGCCCATGCAACCGGTTCCGCCCCCAACCCGTATGCGTCGGCTTTTACTACGGCGCCGGTTTCGACGTCAGTTTTGGCATTAAGCGCCTGCCAGTTCTGTGCCAGCGCGTGCAGATTGATCGTTAGATGTGCAGTACTCATGATCCCGTTCAAAACATTGCCCGAACCAAGGTCAAGAGGGAATGGTAACCAGCAACAGGCTTTGATGTCTCAGAATGAGTTTGATGCGTCGTAGGGCCAATAAATCCAAGGATTTGCGCGGTTTGGATCAAACTCAGGCCCTGAGCGTGATTGTACTCACATCGGTGTTAAAACATCCCTCAGGCACCAATCGTTCATGTTTTTCGTGCAGGCAGAGCGATATGCTTATTTGATGGTTGCTATGCTGCGAAGGCCAGAGGCACTCTGTGGTCGGGGATTAAGGCGATCAGGGGCATGTCGATGGCTATCCAATTTATGTCAGGTTTCAACCATTGTGAGGCCGGGATCGGGGCGCTTTTCACTGATGTCTTCACAGCCTCAGAAGGGGCGGATGAAGGCAAACAGATCGGCGCGTTTGTGCGCGATCTGATGGTAAATACGGCCGAAGAGGATCTTTATGTGTTTTCAGCCGTCGAAGATGGCGTTCTGCTTGGGTGCATCTTCCTGTCCCGTATGTGGTTCGCGCAGGATGCGCGGCAGGTGTTCATTCTGTCCCCAGTCGCGGTCAGGACAGACCATCAGAAGGCCGGAATTGGGCAGGCTCTGATCCGTCATGGACTGGATCAGCTGCGCGCAGCGGGGGTGGATGTGGTCTTTACCTATGGAGACCCGACCTATTACGGCAAAACGGGATTCCTGCCGGTTTCAGAGGCGGTTGCGCAGGCGCCCTTGAAGCTGAGCTATCCGCACGGTTGGCTGGCGCAATCCCTGTCGGGGGACCAGATGCACCCCTTGAAAGGCGCGTCGCGCTGTGTTGCGGCGTTGAACCGGCCCGAGCTTTGGTAGGCGTCAGTATCCTTCGATCTCGCCGCCCTGTTGCCAGGGTTTGACCAGATTGCCAAAGCGGGTGAACTGGGCCTCGAATGACAGCTCGACCGTGCCGATGGGGCCGTGGCGCTGCTTGCCGACGATAACCTCGGCCTTGCCATGCAGGCGTTCCATGGCCTGCTTCCACTCTTCCATCTTTTCCAGCTCGTGATCGCCGGGTTTTTCGCGTTCCTTATAGTATTCCTCGCGGAACACGAACATCACCACGTCTGCGTCCTGTTCGATCGAGCCCGATTCCCGCAGGTCGGACAGTTGCGGGCGCTTGTCGTCGCGGTTTTCGACCTGACGCGATAGCTGTGACAGGGCGATGACCGGGATATTGAGTTCCTTGGCGATGGCTTTCATGCCCATCGAAATCTCGGCAATCTCGTTGACGCGGTTGTCGGCCATACCGCGGCAGAGTTGTAGATAGTCGATCACCAGCAGGTCCAGCCCATGCGTCCGCTTCAGCCGCCGCGCACGGGCAGCAAGCTGAGAAATGGGCAGGGCGGGGGTGTCGTCGATGAACAGCGGGCAGGCTTCCAGTTCTTTGGCCGCGTCCACGAAACGGCGGAACTCGGCCTCGGTCATGTCACCCTGACGGATCTTGTGAGACGAAATCTCGGAGGCTTCGGCCAGAACCCGGCCCGCCAACTGTTCTGCGCTCATTTCGAGCGAGAAGAATCCGACCACACCGCCGTCAACCGCGCCTTCGCTGCCATCGGGTTTCAACCCGCGCTTGTAGGCCTTGGCCACGTTGAACGCCACGTTGGTCGCCAGCGAGGTTTTACCCATCGACGGACGACCGGCCAGAATGATCAGGTCGGACGGGTGCAATCCGCCCAACTGCTTGTCGAGATCGGCCAGACCGGTGGAAATCCCCGCCATGCCGCCACCGCGCTGGTACGCCTCGTTAGTGACGTTGACGGCTTCTGTGACCGCCTTAAGGAAGGATTGAAAGCCTTGCTCGGTCTGGCCCTGCTCGGATAGCTGATAGAGCTGTTGCTCGGCCTCGACGATTTGTTCCTTGGGCTCGCTGCTGACATCGACCCGCGCCGCCTTGTCCGAGATATCCCGACCCAGCCGGATCAACTCGCGCCGGATGGCGAGGTCATAGATCATCTGGGCATAGTCGTGCACCGCAAACGCGCTGATCGACGCGCCGGCCAGTTTGACCAGATAGGCCGGGCCGCCCAGTTCCTTCAGCCCCTCATCCTCGGCCATGAAGGATTTCAGCGTGACCGGCGAGGCCAGCGCATTCTTGGCGATGCGGGTGGCCGCGACTTCGTAGATGCGTGAATGGACAGGGTCATAGAAATGCTCGGCCCCGATGATCGAGGCGACCCGGTCATAGAGGTCGTTATTGGTCAGGATCGCACCCAGAAGCTGCTGTTCGGCCTCGATGGAGTGCGGCATGGTTTCGGCATTCTGAATCTGTGCCGCTGCCTGCTCGATACTGCTGATCTCGTTCATCTTGTCCCCGCTGCCCACGGCGCTTTCTACACGCAATTCCGGCGTGTCGGCTATCTGGAAATCCCTGTGGCTAACTATGGATAAAGCCTTGGGATAACTTTCCGGATAGTTTGGATACCTGCGTATGCCTGGTCTATTATGTATGAACTCGGTAAAAAGTCACCAGATATCGTGGTCTGCGACCCGATTCTTTAAGACTTATCCCCAATTCATCCACAGGAGATTTACGTGGATTTGTTCGCTTCCTGCCAGCCGCGCGGGTCGTTCAGGAAAGCCTCGACACCGTTAAGGGTCTCTTCATCAAACGCTTTCTGCGCTTTGGCTTCGGCCAGAACATCCCACCACGTGCAGAGTGAATGCAGCTTCACCCCATGATCACCCAGCGTTTTCTCGGTCTCTGGGAAAATACCGTAGTAGAAAATCACCGCAGTATGCCCACAAGTGGCACCGGTTTCGCGGATCGCGTCGACGAAAGACAGTTTCGAGCCGCCATCGGTGGTCAGATCCTCGACCAGAAGCACGCGTTCCCCTTCGCTCATCGCGCCTTCGATGCGGGCGTTGCGGCCATAGCCTTTGGGTTTCTTGCGCACGTAGGTCATCGGCAGCGCCATGCGCTCGGCGACCATTGCGGCGAAGGGAATGCCTGCGGTCTCACCACCTGCAATATTGTCGAACGCCTCGAATCCGGCGTCGCGCATCACGGTGACGGTCAGGAAATCCATCAGGGTCGAGCGGATGCGCGGGTATGAGATCAGCTTGCGGCAGTCGATATAGGTTGGGCTGGGCAGGCCGGATGCCAGCGTGAACGGTTCGCGCGAATTGAAATGTACCGCTTTGATCTCCAGCAGCATCCGCGCGGTCAGGCGGGCGATTTCGGTGCTGTCGGGGAAGGAACTGGGGATCATAGCGCAAACCTCTGGGCTGGAAGGGTGTCGCAGGCTGATAGCCCGAGCCCCGGTGCAGAGTCGAGGGGGCTGACCAAAAGAAAAGCGGACCCCCAAGAGGTCCGCTTTGCCCTTGCGGGCGGCAGAGCGCTAAGGTGGGCTTAGCTGCTCATGTCATAGGCGCGTTCCCCATGTACCGAAAGGTCGAGCCCGTTTGTTTCGGTCTCTGCGTCTACGCGAAGCGGGGTGATCAACGCAACCACCTTCACCAACACAATCGTGACAATTACCGTAAAGGCACCCACGATCACCAGCCCGCCCAACTGCGCGGTCCATGTGCCCAGACCGAACAGCGCGATCATCAGAGTACCAAAGATACCCCCGACACCGTGAACGGCGAAAACGTCCAGCGTGTCGTCGATGTTCAACTTGTTACGGATCACGCTGACGGCCTCCTGACACAGGATACCTGCAACCGCACCGATGATCAGAGCCTGAACCGGACCCACAAAACCCGAGGCCGGGGTGATCGAGGCCAGACCCGCGATGGTGCCGGTCACCAGACCAACCATCGAGGCCTTGCCAAAGCGGATGCGTTCCCACATCGCCCAGGTCAGCGACGCGGTAGCGGCGGACAGATGCGTGACGGTCATGGCCATCGCAGCGCCTCCGTCAGCTGCCAGTTGCGAGCCGCCGTTGAAGCCGAACCAACCGACCCATAGCATCGCGGCGCCTACCATCACGTAACCGGGGTTGTGCGGCGGTGTCGTTCGATTGCGGCGCGGGCCGAGGACAACGGCAATGATCAGTGCCGCCAAACCGGCGGTTTCGTGGACGACGATGCCGCCCGCAAAATCGCGCACGCCGATCTCTCCCAGAATGCCTCCGTCCGCGAGCATCCCGCCACCCCAGATCCAATGCACCACAGGCGCATAACACAGCAGCATCCACAGCGCCGAGAAGGTGAGGACAAAGCCAAAGCCCACCCGCTCGACATAGGCGCCGACGATCAGAGCAGGGGTGATAATGGCAAAAGTCATTTGGAAGGCGAAGAACAGCACCTCGGGCAGGGTACCCGCAAGGCTGTCGGCGTCCACACCGTTCAGGAACGCTTTGCCCAAACCGCCCCACAGGCCGCTTTCACCCGGGCCGAAGGCGATGGAATAGCCTGCGACTAGCCACAGAATGCTCATCAAACAGGCAATCGAGAAGCAGTGCATGAAGACGCTGAGTACATTTCGGGCACGGACAAGCCCGCCATAGAACAGGGCAAGGCCCGGCAATGTCATGAACAGGACCAGTGCTGTTGCCACGATGATCCACGCTGTATCGGCTCCGTTCATGGGCCGCTCTCCTTTCCCTTTGGGCGTCGGGCGGGGTCGCCCGATGCGTCGCGAGTGGTGTGGGGCGGTTTGAAGCCGAGCCGGGTTGGGGAAAAAAGAGGCAGAGGTGCAAAAAGCCGCCTGTTTGGGCGGCTTTTTCTCAAATGACGATTGGTTTTGCGCCCTTTTGGCGCTTATGCCCTATAATTAAGCGGATTGCGAAAGGCCGCTCAGCAACATCTGCAACGCGTGATCGCGCGCGGCTTTGCGCACGTTGTCCCGCCCCAGCGCGCCGAATTCTACAGTTTCGGTGCGGGTTGGATGTGCCGCGCGGGCCAGCCCGAAACAGACGCGCCCTTCGGGTTTGTGCTCTGACCCGCCGGGGCCTGCGATGCCGGTGATCGAAACCGCCAGTTGCACGTGCGCGTTCCGCAGCGCGCCCTCGGCCATTTCGCGGGCAACCTGTTCCGAGACTGCACCATGGGCTTCAAGCGTGTCAGCGTGTACGCCCAACATTTCCCGCTTGGCGGTGTTGGTATAGGTGACGAAACCACGCTCGACCACGGCAGAGCTGCCGGGAATATCGGTCAGCGCGGCGGCGACCATGCCGCCGGTGCAGCTTTCGGCGGTGGCGATCATCACGCCCTGCGCCCTGGCGCGGTCGAGGATTTCGGTCGCGGTCACAGGCCCAGCACTCCGTGCGAAAACCCGGCCAGCAGCGCCACACCGATTGCGGCAAAGATGCCCGCAATCACGTCGTCCAGCATCACGCCCATCGGGTCTCCGCGCCGGTCGGCCCAACCGACCGGGCCGGGTTTGGTGATGTCGAACAGTCGGAACAGCAGGAAACCGGCGATCCAGCCGGGCCACAGCGCGGTGATTTCGATCCCGTGCGCCCATGAAGGGTAGGAAATCGCCCAGAGCGCGATGAATTGGCCCGCGACCTCATCAATGACGATCTCGGACGGGTCGTGGTCTTCCTGTCCTGCGGTCATTACGCGCGTGGCCCAGAGGCCACCGATGAAGGCTGCGAGTGTTCCGATGACCAGAAGGGGGAAGCCGCCCAGCATGTGCAGCACCCAGGCCAATGGCAGCGCGGCCAGCGACCCCCATGTGCCGGGGGCAGGGCGCAGGTAGCCAACGCCACAGACGGTTCCGATCAGACGCGCCGCAGTCATGACTTCACCAGACAGGCGGTGGCGAGCGAAGCGATGCCCTCGCTGCGGCCGGTAAAGCCCAGCCGCTCGGACGTGGTGGCCTTGACCGAGACCTGATCGGCGCGCAGGCCCATGATCAGGGCCATCTGATCCCGCATTGCCGCGGCGTGCGGACCGATCTTGGGGTATTCGCAGACCAGCGTACAATCGACATTCGAAATGGCATATCCCATCTGCCCGGCCAGATCGACGGCATGGCGCAGGAATATCTCGCTGGCTGCACCTTTCCACTGCGGATCAGAGGGCGGGAAATGCTGCCCGATATCGCCCTGCGCCAGCGCGCCATAGATCGCGTCGGTGACCGCGTGCATTCCGACATCGGCATCGGAATGGCCCTGCAATCCTCGGTCATGCGGTACCTTTACGCCGCAGAGGATCACGTGGTCTCCGTCGCCAAAGCGGTGCACGTCATAGCCGTTGCCCAGCCTTACATCCATATCTTTACCCATTATGCGTTCTGCCCGGTCGAAATCTTCGGGCCGGGTGATTTTCAGGTTATCCGCGTCGCCCGGAATGATCGCAACATCAATCCCGGCAGCGCGTGCGACTTCGACATCATCTGCGGCACCCCCCGGATGGGTCGCGTGGGCGGTAGTGATTGCGCCGTAGTGAAACCCTTGCGGCGTTTGCGCAGCGTACAGACCGGACCGGTCCTGTGTGCCTGTTACCACCGATCCATCCCCGGTCCAGAGCGCGTCGGTGACCGCCAGACCCGGCGCGGCTGCGGGATACGTGTCGAGCGCAGCCAGAACATCGTGGATTACCCGAGCACTGACACAAGGCCGTGCAACGTCGTGGATCAGAACCTTTCTAACGCCATATGCTTCCAAGGCCCGCAGCCCGTTGCGGACCGATCCGGCCCGGTCTGTGCCGCCCGGCGCCAGAATCAGGTCGGTTGCGCCGAATTCGTCCCAGGCGGCGGTGTCTTCTTCGGCCAGCACCAGAACGATATGGTCAACCAGACCCCTGAACCTTTCAATGGTCCAATCGGCGACGCGTTGGCCAGCCAAAGCGCGCCACTGTTTGGGCATACCGCCCCCGGCGCGCTGGCCGCGTCCGGCGGCGACGATGATGGCGGCTGTGGTCATCTGCGGGTTCTCCTGATTGGGGCATTGTTTAGGGGGCGGTGAATGCAGAGGCAATCACCCGCGTCAACATGCCCAATAATTAGGCAAATGATGATTTTGCAGGCTTGAATGGCGCCGTTTTGTTGTTCATATGCTGCGATTTCGATATCAAATGCGCAACTGCTCAAGGATTAGGCACATTGACCCTGCATCTTGCTGATAAGGATCTGACCCCTCCGGTGCTGCTGGCACCCATGGCCGGAATCACGGACCGACCGTTTCGGGATCTGGTGATGCGCTTTGGCGCGGGCATGGTGGTCAGTGAAATGGTCGCCAGTCAGGAGATGGTACAGGCCAAACCGGGCGTGCGCGAACGGGCCGAACTGTCGGCGGATGTGGAAAACACTGCCGTGCAACTGGCCGGACGTGAGGCGCATTGGATGGCCGAGGCCGCCCGGCAGGTCGTCGATCGGGGCGCGCGGGTGATCGATATCAACATGGGCTGTCCCGCCAAGAAGGTAACCAACGGCTATTCCGGCTCGGCTTTGTTGAAGACGCCGGATCATGCGTTGACGCTGATCGAGGCCGTCGTGAGTGCGGTGGACGTGCCGGTGACGTTGAAGACACGGCTGGGGTGGGATGACACTCTGCTGAACGCACCCGATGTGGCGCGGCGGGCGCAGGACGCAGGCATTCGGATGGTCACGATCCATGGGCGCACCCGCTGTCAGTTCTACAAGGGCCGCGCCGACTGGCACGCGATCCGGGCAGTGAAAGAAGCGGTCTCGATCCCCGTCATCGCAAATGGCGATATCATTGACACGGAGGCCGCGAAAAGCGCGCTGGATCAATCCGGGGCTGACGGAGTGATGGTGGGACGCGGCGCGCAGGGCAAGCCTTGGCTGCTGGCACAGATATGTCACGATCTTTATGGCGCTGAAGCTCCGATCATTCCGACGGGTTCGGACCTGATCGACATGGTGCGCGCGCATTATCAGGCGATGCTGGCGTTCTATGGCGCTGATCTGGGTCTGCGTGTCGCGCGCAAGCATCTGGGCTGGTACATGGATGAAGCCGGGACACAGGCCACCTTGCGGCGCGCGGTTCTGACGTCGCGCGATACGGATGAGGTTCTGAACCTTCTTGGCGATGCGCTGAGCGACCGGGCGGAGGTGGCGGCGTGACCTCGGACCAAAGCATCTGGAGCTCGCTTCCGGTTCCGGCCTTCATCATTGATTCTGAGGATCGTATTTCCGACGTCAATTCCTCGGGCGAGGGGTTTCTGAACGCCTCACGCAAGGCGGTGATCGGACACCCGGTCTGGGATCAACTGGCGGTCGATGCACCGTTGGAGGAGGCGTTCTTGCGCGCCCGTCAGCAGGGCACGCCCTTGTTCGTGAATGATGTGGATGTGGGCTCGGGCAATCGCGCGCCGCTGCAATGCGCGCTGCAGATCGCGCCGCTGATGGGGCATCCTGGCTCGATGATCATGATCATTTCGCCCCGCGAGTTGGCGGGTCGGATGACGCGGGGCAATACGGTGAAATCGGCGGCGCAGTCTGCCATCGGCATGGCCGAGATGCTGGCGCATGAGATCAAGAACCCCTTGGCTGGAATTACCGGCGCGGCGCAATTGCTCAGCATGAATATCTCGCAGCAAGACCTTGAACTCACAGACCTTATCGTCGAGGAAAGCCGCCGCATCGTGAAGCTGTTGGAGCAGGTGGAGCAGTTCGGAAACCTGTCGCAACCCGATTTCAAGCCGGTCAATATACACGACGTTCTGGACCGTGCGCGCCGCTCGGCGCTGCTGGGGTTTGGCGCGCATATGACCATTGTCGAGGATTATGACCCGTCGCTGCCATTGGCCTACGGAGACCCGGATCAGTTCTTGCAGGTGATCCTGAACTTGCTCAAGAACGCCTCGGAAGTCGCTGAAGGCAATGGCACAATCCGGCTGCGAACTTATTTCGAGCATTCCTTTCGGCTGCGGCGCAGTGACGGGTCCGGTCATTTGCTGCCCTTGCAGATTGAGATCATCGATGACGGGCCGGGCCTGCCCGAGGATATCCAGAGCGATATCTTCGATCCGTTCGTCTCGGGCAAGGAAAACGGCACCGGTCTTGGGCTGGCGCTGGTGAGCAAGATCGTTTCCGACCACGACGGCTGGATTTCAGCGGAATCGGTGCCCGGGCGCACCGTCTTCCGCCTGTCCCTGCGGCGCGCGCCGCCGGACGCCTATGAAAAGGAGAGCATCTGATGGATGGCACAGTTCTGGTTGCCGATGACGACCGCACGATCCGCACGGTTCTGACACAGGCCCTCACGCGGGCGGGGTGCAAGGTACATGCGACCTCGTCGCTGACCACGCTGATGCGCTGGGTGGCCGAGGGAAAGGGTGACGTGGTGATTTCGGACGTGGTGATGCCGGATGGAAACGGATTGGAGATGCTGCCCAAGATCGCGCAGGACCGTCCCGGTTTGCCGGTCATCGTGATCTCGGCCCAGAACACTATCATGACGGCCATTCAGGCAGCCGAGGCCGAGGCTTATGACTATCTGCCCAAGCCGTTCGACCTGCCCGATCTGATGAAGCGCACCGCCCGTGCGCTGGACCAGAAACAGCGCGCGCAGGTTGATCCTGTTGCGGTCGTCGAAGACCGCCCGGAAGACCTGCCGCTGGTGGGGCGCACCCCGGTGATGCAGGCGCTGTATCGTCTGGTGGCACGGGTGATGAATACCGATCTGTCGGTAATGATTTCGGGCGAAAGCGGTACGGGTAAGTCCCTGATCGGGCGTGCCATTCACGATTTTTCGGACCGTCGGACGCTGCCGTTTGTAACCGCGACGGCCGCCGATCTGAGCGATCTGGAAGGCCCCGCGCGGGTGATGGCACGCGTGCGGGGCGGGACGCTGCTGATTGATGAGATTGCCGATATCGATGACGAAATTCAGGCCCGCATCGTGCGGATGATGGACACGACCGGCGATCATGTGCCGCGTTTCATGGCCACCAGCCAAACGGATCTGACCGAAGCGATGGAGAGCGGCCGCGTGCGGCAAGACCTCTATTACCGCCTTTGCGGTGCAACGATCCATGTTCCGGCCTTGCGGGAACGGGTCGATGATATCACTTTGCTCACTGATCACTTTCTGGCGCGGGAAGAGCGGGACAGCGGCACGCAACGCCGTCTCAGCCCCGAGGCCGCTGAACTGGTGCGCCGGTATTCCTGGCCCGGGAATGTGCGCCAACTGGAAAACGCGATCCGCCGCCTCAGCCTGACCAGCCGCGTCGATGAAATTTCGCGCACCGAAGTTGAGATGGTGCTGGGCAGTCAGCCCGAGGCTGAACCGGTTCTGGGCGATGGCGAGCGCGAGAAGCTGTCTGCCTCGGTCGGTCGCCACCTGCGACGCTATTTCGATCTGCACGGAAATATCCTGCCGCCTCCGGGCCTGTATCAGCGCATTCTGCGCGAGGTCGAGGTGCCATTGATCGAAATCGCATTGGATGCGACCGGCGGCAATCAGGCAAAATGTGCCGATCTTCTGGGGATTAACCGAAATACGCTGCGGAAAAAGATCACCGACCTCGATATTCAGGTGACACGTCGTCGCAAACTGATGTAATATCGCCACACAAACCGTGGCATTCGGGTTCGCACCCGGGAACGACCACGACATATGGCGGTACGCCGCGAAAGCGGCACATCAGTAAGAGGGCAGACGGTGGCAACCCGGGCACAGAACGGGCCGATCCTATCGATCAACCGGTGGCGCAAGTCCCGGAAGATGCGCAATTTCAGCACCTTGGGCCTTGTTATGTTGGGCCCGGTTCTGGCGCTGGCGACATATCTGGTCATCGGTCCTTTCGATCTTGGCACCGCAGCCCCGACGCTGCGGCTGATACTTCTGGCCGATCTGGTTTACGTGCTGGTCGTGGCCGCACTTGTGCTGGGGCAGCTGTTCAGTCTGATCGCAGCGCGGCGGGCCAAATCGGCAGGGTCGCGTCTTCACCTGCGTTTGATCGGCGCATTCACGCTGTTGGCTCTGGTGCCGACCGTCACGGTGGCGATCTTCGCCGGTCTGACCGTGAATATCGGTCTTGAGGGCTGGTTTTCGGACCGGGTGCGGCAGGTAGTGGGTTCCTCCCTCAGCGCGGCGGAAGCCTATGAACAAGAGCACCGGCAGGGTCTGACGCAGGATGCCACAGTTCTGGCGCGGTTTCTGGATAACGCGAGAACGCTGAACTACTACATCTCGGATGCCGAACTGCGTGAGGTTCTGGCCCAGGGGCAGGCGCAAATTCAGCGCGGCCTGCGCGAGGCCTATGTAATAGATGGCATTGGTGAGATCCGGTCGCGTGGCGATCGTTCCTACCTGTTCGACTACGAAGCCCCAACGCCGGAAGAGATGATCGAGGCGAATGATCAGGGCATGGTCATCATCGCCGATTGGGAAAACAGCGAGTTCCGCGCGCTTGTACCGCTGCAGGCTTATCTGGACCGCTATCTTTATGTCAGTCGTGAGGTAGATGGCGAGCTGTTGACGCTGCTCGATGAAACCAAGGAAACAGCGCAGTTCTACAGCCAGCTGGAGAGTGAACGGGGCAGGGTGCTGTTCGAATTCGGTCTTTTGTATCTGGGGTTTGCGGTGATCCTGATCCTGGCCGCCATGTCACTGGGCATGTGGTTTGCCGAGCGGCTATCGCGCCCGGTTGGCCGCCTGACGACGGCCGCGCAACGCGTCGGTGCCGGGGATCTGAGCGTTCAGGTCTACGAAGAGGCCAGCGATGATGAGATCGCCATGCTGGGCCGTTACTTCAACCAGATGACCCGCCAGTTGAAAGGCCAGCGCGATACGCTGCTGGAAAACACGCGCCACATCGAGCGCAGGCGGCGGCTGTTCGACTCGGTGCTGAGTTCTGTGACTTCGGGTGTCGTGGGGGTCGATCCCGATGGCTGCGTGACCTTTGTGAACCGTTCGGCTGAACGTTTGCTGGATTGGTCAGGCGGAGAGCAGCATCTGGCCATCGGCATTGCCGTGCCCGAGTTCCTGCCGCTGTTCGACGACCTGAAATCCAGCGGGCAGGAGGCGGTGCAGGGCGAGGTAAAGGTGACACGCAAGGGGCAGCTGGAAAACCTGCTGGTGCGCATGGCCACACGGCGCGGTGAAGATGGCGGGCTGGAAGGTTATGTGGTGGCCTTCGATGACGTGACCGATCTGGTCAGCGCCCAGCGTATGGCGGCCTGGGGGGACGTGGCCCGAAGGATCGCGCATGAGATCAAGAACCCGCTGACCCCGATCCAATTGAGCGCCGAGCGCATAAAACGTAAATTCTCGCGTAAGCTGGATGAGGAAGATTGCGACAGTCTCGAGTCGATGACGGACGTGATCGTACGACAGACCAACGATCTGCGGCGGATCGTGGATGAGTTCTCGAAATTCGCCCGGATGCCGGAACCGGAACGGCGGGAAGAGAATATTGTGGGCCTGGTGCGCGAGGCAGTGTTGCTGCAGCAGGCCGGGCAGCCGGATGTGCAGATCGACGCCGATCTGCCCGAGGATGCGATTATGGCGGACGTGGATGCCACCATGCTCAGCCAGGCGCTGACCAACCTGATCAAGAACGCAGGCGAAGCCATTGGAACGCTGAAAGAAAAGGGCGCGCCGGACAATCTGAAACCTCAGATCAAAGTGGCGGTTTCCAGCGACGACGCGGGTACGCAAATCACTATTGCCGACAACGGTATCGGCCTGCCCGAAGACCGGGCGCGGCTGTTTGAACCGTATGTGACAACTCGTGATGAGGGCACCGGTCTCGGCTTGCCTATCGTGAAGAAAATCATCGAAGAACATGGCGGAGCGCTGACATTGGAAGATGCGCCCACATTCGACGGACAGGACCATTTCGGCGCGATGGCTGTCATTCGTCTTCCCGGGGTCTCAGGCGACCCGACAATCGCGCCGGAAAAACAGGCGATTAAAACAAACAAACTGAAAGCAGGCCAAAGATGAGCGACATTCTGATCGTAGATGACGAACGCGATATTCGCGAATTGGTGTCCGATATTCTCGAGGACGAAGGCTATTCCACCCGGCTGGCGGCAAACTCGGACGAGTGTATGTCGTCGATCAATGCCGAACCTCCGGGGCTGTTGATTCTGGATATCTGGCTGAAGGACAGCCGCATGGATGGGATCGACATCCTGAAGGCGGTGAAACGCGACAACCCGGATGTGCCGGTGGTGATCATTTCGGGCCATGGCAATATCGAGATAGCAGTGGCTGCCATCAAACAAGGTGCATACGACTTTATCGAAAAGCCCTTCAACATAGACCAGTTGATGGTGGTGATCCGCCGCGCCATGGAAACCTCGCGCCTGCGCCGCGAGAATGCCTCGCTGAAGCGCAAAGAGGTGAGCTGTTCGGACATGATCGGCAAGTCGGCTTCGTTCCGGGCGATGCAGGGTCAGTTGGACAAGGTGACCAAATCGAACGGGCGCGTGATGCTGAGCGGCCCTGCCGGGTCGGGCAAGGAAATCGCCGCACGTTATATCCACGCCCATTCCAACCGCGCGAATGCCCCCTTCGTCACGGTGAACTGCGCAGGGATCGAGCCTGAGCGGGTCGAAGAGGTTCTGTTCGGGCGCGAATCCTCGGAACGCGGGATCGAATCCGGGCTGCTGGAAGAGGCGCATGGCGGCGTGATCTATTTCGATGAGGTCGCCGATATGCCCTTGGGCACGCAGTCCAAGATCCTGCGGGTTCTGGTGGATCAGCAGTTCCAGCGGGTGGGCGGCAGTGACAAGGTGCGGGTCGATCTGCGCGTCATCTCGTCGACCAACCGCGATCTGGAAACTGAGATTGCAGCCGAACGCTTCCGCGAAGAGCTGTATCATCGCCTGAACGTCGTGCCGATTGCGGTTCCGTCTCTGGAAGAACGGCGCGAGGATATTCCGGTTCTGGCGCAGCATTTCATCGAGATGTGCAACGAGACACAGGGCTTGCCAGCCCGTGATTTGACAGACGAGGCGGTCGCGCTGCTGCAAACGATGACGTGGCCGGGCAACGTGCGCCAGCTCAAGAACCTGATCGAGCGTGTGCTGATCCTTGGCGATGGCACCGGCCCGATCGAGGCGCGCGAACTGCCGAGCGAGGAAGAAAAATCCGACGAGTCCGGTCGTGTTGTTCTGTCTGGCGCATTGGCGACCCTGCCGCTGCGTGAGGCACGCGAGGCGTTCGAGCGCGAATATCTGCTGACCCAGATCAACCGTTTCGGCGGCAATATCAGCCGCACCGCCAGCTTTGTCGGCATGGAGCGCAGTGCACTACATCGCAAGCTGAAATCGCTGGGGGTCGTGACTTCGAACAAATCGGGCGCACGTGTCGCGCAGATTGACGAACCTGAACCGGCAGAGTGATTTCGCCGACCAAAGGGGGGCCGTATGATCAGCAGGTATGCCAAGGCTGATGGCACAGGGCCTATCGGTTATCCTGCCTTTGGTCGCAGGCTCAGACTGCGCCGGTCGGTCGGTCTCAAGCAATCCGCTTTGGCCGATATGCTGGAGGTCGATCAGGCCACGATATCGCGGTGGGAAAACGAGGCTCAGGCGCCCTCGGCTGAGGTTCAGCAGGGCGTCTTTTCAATCCTTGGTCCGGTGCGAGCTCAGGATTCTGCGCTGAAAAGGCTGGTGGCCCATTCGACCGATTGCGTTCATCTGGTCGAGGAAGCCAGCCATACCTGTCTGGCTTATTCAGCCAGCCGGGCCCGTGATTGGAAGACGTCTCAGACCGCGTTGCTGGGTGTTTCGCTTTGGCAATTTGCAACGGATGAAATCCGGCAGGCCGAGGCAGAGTTGCAGAACGAAGGCTGGTGGGACATGCATACCCCTGCGCCCAAGGCGTTTCTGACCTCTGAGGCCGTGCATGACCGGATCAGGATCAGCGCGGGTCAGATCGTTTGGGAGCGGCTTTACCTGGCCGATGGCACTCCGGTACGTCTGGTCAGCGGGTCGCGAGGGCGCGCCGCATAATTTATGCGTTCCCGTGGATGAGCGGGCAGGCTAAATCCGGGGTATGACACATCCTTACCTGAGATTTGTGCAGGTCATGCTGATCTGGCTGGCGGGGCTTGGCGCTGCCACGCAGTTCGCCAAGATCGCAGTGCCCTTCGCCGATATCAGCCTGCTCTATCCTGAACAGTCCGCAGTGATTGGCTGGCTGTTGTCGATCATCAGCCTGATGGGCGCGGTGTTCGGAGCGACCTCTGGCGCGATAACCGCGCGGGTCGGGCCGATGCGCCTGCTTTTGTCGGGTCTGGTTCTGGGCGGAGTGTTGTCTGTGCTGCAAGCCAGCCTGCCGGGTTTCCACCTTATGTTGGCAAGCCGTTTGGTCGAAGGGGTGTCGCATCTGGCAATCGTTGTGGCGGCGCCCACACTGATTGCGCAGATCACCACTGGCAAAGCGCGCAATCTTGCGATGGTGTTGTGGAGCACCTTCTTTGGTGTCGCCTTTGCGCTGAATGCGTGGTTCGGTCTGCCGATTGTCGACCGTTTCGGATTGTCTGCTTATTTTGCCCTGCACGGAGCCCTGATGCTGTTGATCGCCACGATGATCGCGCTGAGCCGGATCAGGGTCGAGATGGGAACGATCAGGGAAACCGGTCGTGGATGGGCTGAATTTGTTGCGGCGCATGTCAGAACCTATCGCTCACCCTTTATCTCGGCCCCGGCGATTGGCTGGTTCTTTTATACGCTGACCTTTGTCTCGCTGCTGGCGATTTTGCCCGGACGGCTGCCCGAGGCGCAGGGCGCGTCGGTCGCGGCATTGATGCCATTAGCCGGGATCGCTTTGTCCTGGCTACTGGTGCCTCTGCTTCTGAATGCATTATCCTGCGTCACGGTGGTCAATCTCGGATTTGGTCTGGGCATAGCAGCCATCGGGATCTTGTTCATGGGCGCTCCGCTGGCGGTTGTCTGTGTCGCGTTGTTCGCGGTGTTGGGGCTGGTACAAGGCGGCAGCTTTGCGGCGGTGCCCCAGCTCAACGACACGGCAGAGGCGCAGGCGCTCAGCTATGGTGGAATGGCACAGATGGGCAATGCCGGAAACCTGCTGGGCACGCCGGTTCTGCTGGCGATTCTAGTGGGTCAGGGTGAGGCGGCAATGTTCCTGGCTGTTCTGGGCTTCTATGCCATCGCCATGATAGTGCACATGTTTCTGGGGCTGCGCCGCGAGGCGGCTGTCAGCCAGGAATGAGTATCAGCCCGCTTGCCCGGGCGTGATGATCTGGAACGAGCCATCGTCAAACTTCACGAAACAGGATGCTGTGCTCAACGGCGGCAATGTGGTTGTACGAGCGGGGGCAACACTCGATTTTACCCCTTGTTTGCAGGGCGGCAAGCTGACAGGGCGATACCCCTTGGACGCCATGCACTGAGCTTCGACCTTGTTCCGCAACCCCTGATTCACATCGACCGTATAAACCCGCCCCGGTTCCCACCAGCCGGGATTGCGATAGCACCGACCCCGACCGTCGCAATAGGTACGACCCGGCCAATAGGTCGGCGGGCTCTGTCGGACCTGATTGGCCACGGGGGCGTCTTTCAGCGCCTGCACCTGACAGGCGGTGGTCTCGGTCTGCATGCGCGCAACGCTCTCACCTTCGCGGTAGTAGAGCGATAGCGGGCCGCAAGCGGAGAGGGTCAGCAGGCAGATCAGGCCGGGCAGCAATGTTTTCATGTGCTTATCATGCCGCAGCTCAGGCAGCATGACAATTCAATTGACCGCTTTGGGGGCATCTGTCATTCAAAGATTTCAGGCAGAAGGGCCAGAGTTATGAAGGTCATCATATGCGGTGCCGGTCAGGTGGGCTGGCAGATTGCGCGTCACCTTTCGGGCGAGCTGAACGATGTGACGGTGGTCGACAACAACCCCGATCTGGTCCGCCGCGCGACCGAAACGCTGGACGTGCAGGGGATTGCCGGCTTTGCCAGCTATCCAGATGTGTTGGATCGGGCAGGGGCCCGCGATGCCGACATGATCATCGCCGCGACCCATTCGGACGAGGTGAACATGGTCACCTGCCAGATGGCCCATTCGGTGTTCTCGATTCAGCGCAAGATCGCGCGGTTGCGGTCCAAGTCGTATCTGGAAGCAATCCACTCGGATCTCTATCGCCGTGATCATCTGCCCATCGATGTGGTGATCAGCCCCGAACGCGAGGTTGCAGCGGCCGCCATGCGGCGCCTTTCGGCCCCCTCGGCCTTTGACACCGAACTTTTCATGGATGGCAAGGCGCAGCTTCTGGGCATTCGCGTCGAAGAAGACTGTCCTATCGTGAACACACCACTGCGCCAGTTGACCGACCTGTTCTCGACCCTCAGCTCGATCGTGGTGGGAGTTCGGCGCGAAGGCACATTGTTTGCTCCGGAACCGGGGGATCAACTGTTTGTGGGGGATGAATGTTACGTCTTCACCAGCGTCAAGGATGTCGATCGCACGATGGAGGTGTTCGGCAAAGCGCAGCGCAGACAGGATCGGGTCGTGATCGTTGGCGGCGGCAATGTCGGGCTGGAAGTGGCCCGGACGTTGGAAGAGCATGAAAGCCGGGTGCGCGCCAAGATCATCGAGCGGGACCGCAAGTGCGCTGAAATCGCCGCCGAGGCGCTGGAACGCACAATCGTTCTGAATGGCGACGGTCTGGATTCTGCGCTGCTGAGCGAGGCGGGCATCGAACGCGCCGATGCGATGCTGGCGGTCACTGATGATGACCGCACCAATATGCTGGCCGCTGTGCGTGCCAAGGGCGAAGGCTGCGCCTTGGCGATTGCGCTGATCAATGATCCCAGCATGGTGGCGCTGATGGGGCCGCTGGGGATCGACGCCTATATCAACCCGCGCGCCACCACCGTCAGTTCCATCCTGCGTCACATCCGCCACGGGCGCGTGCGTCAGGTCTATTCCATCGGCGATGCCGAAGCTGAAGTGATCGAGGCCGAAGTGCTGTCGACCTCACCCATGGCCGGGCAAAAGCTGCGCGATATCGACTTTCCCGAAGGTGTGCTTGTTGGCGCGGTGCGAAAGGGCGATGAGGTCTTGCGCCCGACCGGCAGTCTGCGGATCGAAGAGAAAGACGTGGTTGCCATCTTTGCCATGGCCAAAGACGTACCCGAGGTCGAACGGCTGATGCAGGTCTCGATTGATTTCTTCTGATGTTGCAGGCGCGCCAACAGCAACGGGTCGGAGTGCTGCGGCGATTGCCGCTGTTGCTGATGATCTGGGGTATTGCCGCGCTCCTGATGTGGATACCGGCGGTCTATGCGCTGACGTTGGATGATCACGAAACCTCGCGCTCGTTCTTTTATTCCGGGCTTTTGGGTCTGTTTGCGGTGTTGATCATCGCGCTGGCGATGTCGAACCGAACCCCGCGCCGTGGAACCCTGGGACAGTTGGCGGTTCTGCTGTCCGCCTTCACGATATTGCCGCTGTTTCTGGCCATCCCTTTCCACGAAGCACTGGGCACCACCAGTTTTCTGAATGCCTATTTCGATATGGTCAGTGCCCTGACTACCACCGGGGCCGATCTGTTCCCCGACCCCTCGCGCCTGAATGCACCCCTGCATCTGTGGCGCGCCCAGGTTGGCTGGATGGGCGGTCTGCTGATGTGGATTTCGGCTGCTGCGATCCTTGCCCCCTTGTCGCTGGGCGGGTTCGAGGTCACCGCGCGCGGGCAGCCGGGGCGTCCGGTCTCGGGCGTGGCGCAAAGCGAGAAGATGGACCCGCGCGGGCATCTGATCCGGGTAACACGCACGCTGACCCCGGTTTATGCGGGGCTGACTGCGGTGATCTGGGTGCTGCTGCTGATCGCGGGTGAGCAGGGCCTGACTGCCGTCTGCCATGCGATGTCGATCCTTGCGACCTCGGGCATCTCTCCGGTCGGAGGGCTCGAAGGATCAAAGGCAGGGATTACGGGTGAGGCGATCCTGTTCCTCTTTCTGTTCTTCGCCCTGTCGCGGCTTACCTTTTCGACCGACACCGCGACGTCGGGCTATTCGCGGCTGGACAAGGACCCCGAGTTCCGCATCGGTATCCTGATCGTTCTGGCCGTGGCCAGCCTGTTGTTTCTGCGCTTCCTGGCCGGGGTGGCCGAATTGAGCCTCGAAGTGACGCCGCTGCAGGCGCTGCATGTGATCTGGGGCATGATTTTTACCGCGCTGTCCTTTCTGACCACAGCCGGTTTCGAAAGCGCTAACTGGAATGATGCGCAGCAACTGTCCGGTTTGGGCACGCCGGGTCTGATCCTGATGGGGCTGGCGCTGATCGGCGGTGGGGTGGCCACCACGGCGGGCGGGGTCAAGCTGCTGCGGGTCTTCGCGCTGTATCTCAATGGCAAGCGCGAGATTGACCGGTTGATCTATCCCTCGTCGGTCAGTGGAGAGGGCGGGGGCAACCGCCGAATCCAGAGTGATGGAGCGTTCATCGCCTGGATCTTTCTGATGATGTTCGCCCTGACGCTGGCGGTGTTCGATCTGTTGCTGGCGATGATGGGGGTCGGATTCGAACAGGCGATGGTGCTGAGCGTTGCCGCCCTCAGCACCACGGGGCCGTTGATCGAGCTGGCAACCGACGTGCCGATCCGCCTGATCGATCTGTCTGTGGGCGCCAAGCTGACGCTGTGTGCGGCGATGGTGATCGGGCGGCTTGAGACGCTGGCCATCGTTGCGTTGATCACGCCCACCCTGTGGCGCGATTGACCTATCGTCAACTGTTGGTGTTACTGCCTGATTTTTCATCTGGAATATCTGCGCGCAGCACTCCATACTCCGCCGGAGGGAGCGCGTTGGTCCGCAGCGCGTAGCAAGAACAATGGCGAGATAATAAAATATGGCTTCGGACAGACAGAATCTGCAGGACGCGTTCCTGAACAATGTACGGAAAGCAAAGGTCCCGGTCACGATTTTCCTGATCAACGGTGTGAAATTGCAGGGTGTGATCACCTGGTTCGACAATTTCTGCGTGCTGCTGCGCCGCGACGGACAGTCGCAGCTGGTCTACAAACACGCGATTTCGACCATCATGCCTTCGCAGCCGATCAACCTGTATGAGGGCGAAGACGCCTCTTGATGGAACATGAGAGGGCGCGCACCCGGGCCTGGGTGCTGCATCCCGAAATCAAATCAGACGAACAGCGCCGCGTCCCCGAACCGGCGCTGGAAGAGGCGGTGGCGCTGGCTGCCGCATTGCCCGATCTGGATGTGGTCGGGTCCGAAATCGTGCGTCTGCCGCGTGCACAGGCCGGATTGTTGTTCGGCAGCGGCAAGATTGAGGAACTGGCCGACCGCCTGCATGACAACGAGATCGAGCTGGTTCTGATCGACGGCCCGGTGACGCCGGTCCAGCAGCGCAATCTGGAGAAGGCGTGGAAGGTCAAAATCCTCGACCGGACCGGCTTGATCCTTGAGATTTTCAGCGACCGTGCCCGCACCCGCGAAGGTGTGCTGCAGGTCGAGATGGCGGCGCTGAGCTATCAGCGCACGCGGCTGGTACGGGCCTGGACTCACCTGGAACGTCAGCGCGGCGGGCTTGGTTTTGTCGGCGGCCCGGGTGAAACTCAGATCGAGGCTGACCGCCGTGCCATCGACGAACAACTGGTGCGTCTGCGTCGCCAGTTGCAGAAAGTGGTGAAGACCCGAACGCTGCACCGGGCGGCACGGGCCAAGGTGCCCTATCCGATTGTCGCGCTGGTCGGATATACCAACGCCGGAAAATCCACGCTGTTCAACCGTCTGACCGGGGCTGAGGTGATGGCCAAGGACATGCTGTTTGCCACGCTGGACCCGACCATGCGGCGGGTGCAATTGCCGGACGGCCCCGAGGTAATCCTGTCGGACACGGTGGGATTCATCTCGAACCTGCCCACGGAACTGGTCGCCGCCTTCCGCGCCACGCTGGAAGAGGTGCTGGGCGCCGATCTGGTCGTGCATGTCCGCGACATCAGCCACGAAGAGACGGATGCACAGGCGCAGGATGTCGAGACGATCCTGACCTCTCTGGGTGTCGAGGATGATCGCCCCCGGCTGGAAGTCTGGAACAAGATCGACCTGCTGAGCCCCGAGGAGCGCGAAGCCGCATTGGCGCGGGCCGAGCGCGATCCGTCGATCTTTGCAATATCGGCGGTGACGGGTGAGGGCGTTGATCCTCTACTGTCCGAAATCGCCACGATCCTGCAGGGTGCGCGGCACGAGGTCACGCTGTCTTTGGGCTTTGCCGATGGCCAAAAACGCGCCTGGCTGTTTCGTCAGGATGTTGTGCGGTCGGAGGAACAGACCGAAGAAGGATTCGAAATCACGGTGCTTTGGACCGACAAACAGGCGGCCCGCTTCGCGGCACTGTGACCCGTGGCCAGCCTCATCTCAAGGAGGAACCGATGACGCGCGAAGACACTGCAAAGGTCTATCTCCGAGGGCAGATCATGGTCCCGCCAGACCGCTTGGAACATGTGCGGCAGGCTTTACCTGCGCATATCGCGCTGACACGGGCGGAGGCGGGATGTGTGTCGTTTGAGGTCCACGAAGATACGGATCAGCCCGGCCGGTTCAATGTGTCTGAGGTGTTTGTAAATCAGGCCGCGTTTGATGCCCATCAGGCACGGACGAAGAACTCGGACTGGTATGAGATCACGCAGGGCATCCCCCGGACGTATTCAATAACCTCACAGTAGCGCCCGAATGCCCTAGAGGCCGTCAATCTGGCTTTGACGTTCATCCGTATCGAACCATTCCAGCGACGATTGGATTTTGTTGTCCGGCGTCAATTCCCATTGTTCCCAACCTCGGGTGACAACACGGTTTCCGGTGGTTTTGTGATGGCCCTCAAGGGTTCTGACGAACAGGGCATGAGGTCCGGCCCAACGCATCATATCGCAACGCACTTCCAGATCGGGAAAATCCGAATAGAGCGTGCGCGCCATCTCGGCGATTGCGGCATGGCCGTGCAGGGTCTCGCCGTGATTTATGGTGACCCGGCCATCGGGCGCGAAGAAGCTTGCGACCGCTTCGGGATCGCCCGAACTCCAGGCGATGGCGTAGTCGCGCGCCAGATTGTTCAACGTATCGCGAAGGCTGCCCATGCCTTTCCCCCCTCGTGCAATGTGCCCACCTTGTGCGTTCAGGCGCAGCCGTACAACTGCGTCTACGCAGGGCGCAAAAAGGGGCGGGGATTTGCCGATATGATCAGCGCGGGTTGAGCACAGTCACGCCGACCGCCGCCGCGCGGGCAAGTCCGATATCCAGCGACATGGGGATGTATTCTCCGCGCCGCCACAGCTGGGCCTGATCGTCATAATAGCGCGATAGAAAATGTCCCGATTGGCCGGTTGCCGTTATGAACACCGAACTGTCGGGGTCGGCAAAGTCATAAACGCCGCGATAACCGGCGCCATGGACATTCTGAAATGGATCCGGCCCTTCGCCCGAGGTGCGTCCGCGCAGCAAAGTATTGTCGCCGCCGCTGGTGGACTGGCGGATATTGACGAAGAAGCGCAGCACCGGAAGCTCGCCCAATACCGGATGGTCGTGGGTGGCCTGATGCGCATCGCCCCAGCGCAGGGATTCCAGAGCGCTGCCGTAGCGTTCGGAAATCCAGATGATGGCGTCATCCAGCGCCAGCCGGGCCATGTTGGTGCAGGTCTCGACCGGGGCGCTTTGGCGAACATCGCACCAGATCGAGGCCCCGTCGATATCGCGATAAACGCGTTCGATGAACAGCGGCTCCACATGTTTGTATTCAGCCGCCAGCGGGCCAAGCTCGTCCGAGATCAGGCGGATTTGCAGCGCGCGCAGCCACGCGGCATAGATCAGGGGTTCCGGCAGATGTTCGTTCATCTCGCCGTTCCAGTTGGCCAGCAGATCCAACGCAATCTGACGTTGCCGTTCGGGCGTGCCTTCGGGCGCGGATTCGCCCGTGAACCAGAGGTCGGCACCGATCAGCGGCAGCAGCGAGCGCGCCGTGAAGCTGACCGTATCCAGTTGCGCCTCGATAAAGCTGTCGCGGGTGTGCACCTCGCGCGATTGCATCAGACGTTCCCAGCGGTTGACCCGCTGTGTGTCGCCCCATTCATACGAGACGTGACGCGGGAAAGGCCGGTCGATGATTTTGTTGTTGGTGTTGCCCAGTACGCCACCGGCTGGCGCCACGAATTCGGGGTTGTCGGAATAGGGCAATCGACCCTGCCAGCGGTTCCGCTCCAGCCAGCCGGGGGTGGGGATGCGGCCCCGGCTCTGGTTGTTCAGATCGCGCCGGGGCATCGCACCGACCAGTTTCAGCCCGATCGTGTCTTTGTCGACCAGAGACAGGTTCTGCGATGGGGCGATGTAATCCTCGACCATATCTATGGCTTCACGCACCGTATCAGCGTTCATCAGCGCCAGCGATGCGCTCATCGACGTGTCGCGCGGGCTGAGAGCCGTCCAGGACAACGAGGCCACGTGGCCCGCAGGCGTGATGGTGCCCAGATCATAATGCGTGCCCGGCAGGACAGGGCCGTTTTCGGTCCAGCGCAGGGTCAGGGTGATAGGAGCCGCGTCCTTGATCTCGATAATCGAGGGGCGGGTCTGGAACCGCTTGTAGCCAGCGGGGGTCAGGTATTCTTCGGGATTGTCGGGGTTCAGCTGTTCGATGTGAACATCCTGATCATCCAGATAAGACGATGTCACGCCCCAACCCAAACGCTCGCTGCGCCCGGCAGAGACGGCGGGAATGCCCGGAATGGTCGCGCCGATGACACCGCCTTTGGCCAGCTCCAGTCGCGCCAGATACCAAATGCCGGGGGCGGTGAGTCCCAGATGCGGATCATTGGCCAGCAAGGTACCCCCGCTGGCCGAACGCGATGGCGCGGCGGTCCAGGCGTTTGACGCGCCTGCCAGACCACGTTCGGGAAAGGGCGAAAGCGGCGTATAGGGCATCGGCGTGCCCTGCGCATATTGCGGCAGGATCGGGAACAGAGCGGCGTATTCGGGCAGGGCGGCAATCCCCGGGCCCGGCACGTCGGGCAGGATATCCGCCAGCCGCGCCGGATCATTCAGTATCAGAGACGTGCGCGCGCGCAGTACCTCATCGGCGAGATGACCGGACAATTGCAGGCTCATCAGCTTCATGATGGCAAGGCTGTCGCCCGGCTGCCATGGTGGCACAGGCGCGTTGAACAGGAACATCTCGGGGGCGCCACGGCCAAGCGCCTGTTCGTTGATCTCGGCAAGTCGTGCGTTGACCCCGGCGGAATAGGCGCGCAAGGCGGCCCTGGTATAATCGTCCTGCACCTCGACCGAGCGATGGGCGAGGCCATACAGATCCAGCCGGCGCAACAACTTGTCGACAGGTACGGTGCGCTGCCCGAATACCTCGGACAACCGGCCCTGCACGGTCCGGCGCAGGACGGTCATTTGCCAAAGCCGGTCCTGTGCGTGGGCATATCCGAGGCCAAAGAACACATCCGGGTCGGATTGGCCCAGAACATGCGGCACGTTGGCCGTATCGCGGATGATCTCGACCGGTGCGGTTATGCCTTTGACCTCAATGGTTTGGTCATATTCGGGCAGCGATTGGCTGGCCAGAAAATAGACCAGCCCCACGGCGGCGACCGCCAGCACGATCAGGCCTGTCGTAAGTCTCACCAGCCAGCGAAAAACCAGACCCATCTGTCCCTCAAGTTTCTTAAGTATTCGTTTGCGCCGAGGTTACTGGAACACCCACCGGATCGAAAGAGGAATGACACAGGAATTTGTGGATATCCAACAAAACTGAAAGCCCCGCCACAAGATGTAGCGGGGCTCGTCCGAGGGGGGGAGGGGGGGTATCTGCGGGATCAGGGAATGATGCGCGTATATTTGGTGCCTTCGACGGTGGCTCCGAACTTCAGGCCAGCCTGTCCGAAGACGGCCGCCAGCACGGGTTTGCGCAGCTGCGTGGTGTCGGTGGACAGGGATTCTCCGGTCGCATCAACCACATAGCCGATATCGGCCCCGGCGGTCCAACCGCTGGAACGGCGGAAATCGTTCAGGGCTTCTTCGGTCATGAAGAACAGCACATGCGCATATTGCTGTGCGCCGATCTGCAGGCCCGCACTGCCCGAGATGGCCGAATAATAGTCGACGGTCGCGCCCTGAATGCGCAGCGCACCCTGACCGTAGGCACCGCCAAAGATAAACCCGGCCTCGGTGATCAGCGGCATGACCAGCATCCCATTGGCCTTGTTGGCGATCTCACGCGTGTTGGGGTATTTGTTGTACATCTCGGTCAGCGTCGCATCGACGCGCGCGTCGATGGTGGCTGCGTTCGAGTTGCCGACACCGTTGCCGCAAGCCGCGGTCAGGGTCAGTCCGGCCATGCCAAAGGCAAAGCCGCGACGGCTTAGTCGGGGAAGATTGGAACTGCTCATGTTTCTCTGTCTCTGTAAATGTGCCTGAAATGTCGGGTATTCCCGATCTTGTGTGCAAGAATACGCCGATTGTGCCCGCCTGTCACGGGAAAGCTGTGCCGCTACCGCAGCAAATCGGCGAAAAATTGCGAAAAACTGAGGTGTTAGCTCTGGAGGATACGCGCGGCCTCGGGCGCGAAATAGGTCAGGATGCCGTCGCATCCGGCGCGTTTGAAGGCCAGCAGGCTTTCCAGCATCACCTTTTCGCCATCGATCCATCCGTTCTGTGCGGCGGCCTGAATCATCGCGTATTCGCCCGACACCTGATAGGCATAGGTCGGCGCGCCAAAGCTGTCCTTCACCCGGCGGCAGATGTCCAGATAGGGCATGCCGGGTTTGATCATCACCATGTCCGCGCCTTCGGTCAGATCGCGTTCGATCAGACGCAGCGCTTCGTTCGAATTTGCCGGGTCCATCTGATAGGTCTTCTTGTCGCCGGTCAGCGCGCCCGAGGCCCCAACCGCATCGCGGAACGGGCCGTAGAAGGCACTGGCGTATTTGGCGGCATAGCTGAGGATCATCACATTCTGATGCCCCGCCGCTTCAAGTGCGCTGCGCATGGCACCGATGCGGCCATCCATCATGTCGGACGGGCCGATGATGTCAGCCCCGGCCTCAGCCTGTGCCAGCGTCATTTTCACCAGCGCCTCGACGGTCTGATCGTTCACGATCTCGCCATCAACGACATAGCCGTCATGGCCGTTGATGTTATAGGGATCCAGCGCCACATCGGTCATCACCGCGATGTCGGGGGCCGCCGCCTTGATCGCGCGGATGGCGCGGTTCGACAGGTTGTCGGGGTTCCAGGCCTCGGCGCAGTCTTCGGTTTTCAGGCTTGGATCGGTGTAGGGAAAGATGCAGATCGCCGGAATACCCAGTGACTGTGCCTCAATCGCAGCTTTGGCAATCAGATCGACCGAGCGGCGCATGACGCCGGGCATGGACGGCACGGGCTCTTCGATGCCTTCACCATCGCGCACAAAGACCGGCCAGATGAAGTCATCCACCGTCAATGTGTTCTCGCGCACCAGCCCCCGGATCGCCTCGGATTGACGTGCCCTGCGGAAGCGGGTCTGCGGATAGGGGGCGATGGTGGGTTTCATGGCGCACTCTCCTTGATCAATTGCGCATTGGGTGGCATGAATTGCGCGTGGTCTCAAGGGTAACAATGGACGCGTCACTGCGATGAGGGTCCCTGCAGACAGTGAATAAGGGGCTGGTGCTTGGACATATACTCTTCGATTTTCGAACTCATCGACATGCGCAGCTTCTCGAATCTGTGGTATTGGATCGGGTTGGCTGTTCTGTGGTCAACCGCCAGCCATTGGACCATGGGCATTCCTTATGATCTGGTGGTGCGTGCGCGCCGGGTGGGCGGCCAGACCGAGCAGGACCTGCTGGACATCGTGCGCATCAATGTGAACCGCTTGCTGTATATCGTCGACGTATCCGGGCTGGTCATTCTGGCGTTGAGTTGTTTTTTCTTTACCGGTCTGGCGACACTGGGGTTTTTCTATGGTGTCGAATTTGCGCAGGCCGTGTTCCTGCTGCTTTTTCCGCTGAGCTTCGTCATGCTGGTGAATATCGCGGCGGCGCGGCGATTGCGTCGGCAAGAGAAGACGCTTGAGGCGATTTCCAAAACGCTGACGCGATGCCGGGTCTACACACAGATCATCGGCATGATTTCAATCTTGATCACCTCCCTTTGGGGGATGTACCAGAATTTCTCGATCGGCCTTTTGGGCTGGTAACCGCGAGGAAGGGCAAGGCGATGACGGCTCCGAACCAAGTAACGGTTGGCGGCGCCCCCGAGGGGTTTGACGCACAGCTTGTTCTGAAGGAAATCGATCGTTCGGGCGGGCCGGTGTGCCATATTGCGCGCGATGACAAGCGGATGGAGGCGATGCGGGCCGCGCTGGCCTTCTTTGCGCCAGACATGCCGGTTTTTGTGTTTCCGGGCTGGGATTGTCTGCCGTTTGACCGGGTTTCGCCCAATGCCGATATCGCGGCGGCGCGGGTGGCGACTCTGGCCGCGCTGGTGCACCAGATGCCGGATCGGTTCGTGTTGCTGACCACGCTGAATGCCGCGACTCAGCGCGTGCCCGCACGTGATGTGTTGCGCGAGGCGGCCTTTACTGCGCGGGTCGATCATCGGGTGGATGAGGACGCGCTGCGCAAGTTTCTGGTCCGTATGGGGTTCACCCAAAGCCCCACGGTGATGGAGCCCGGTGATTATGCCATCCGGGGCGGTATTATCGACATCTTTCCGCCGGGCGAATCCGGCCCCGTGCGGCTGGACCTGTTCGGAGACGTTCTGGACGGTGCGCGCCGGTTCGATCCTGTCTCGCAGCGCACCACGGAAAAGCTGGAGGTGGTCGAGCTTGCGCCGGTGTCCGAAGTCATTCTGGACGAGGCCGCGATCACTCGGTTCCGCCAGAACTATCGCATCGAATTTGGCGCGGCCGGTACCGATGACCCGTTATACGAGGCGGTCAGCGCAGGCCGCAAGCATCAGGGCATCGAGCATTGGTTGCCGTTCTTCCATGAAAAGCTGGAAACGCTGTTCGACTATCTGCCGGTCGCGACGATCTCGCTGGACGATCAGGTAACCCCGGCGCGGTTGGCGCGCTGGGATACGATTGCCGATCAGTACGAGACGCGCAAACTGGCGCTGGAGAACCGTTCGCGCATGGATACGGTCTACAAACCGACGCCACCGGGTCTGCTGTATCTGGATGATGCGGCTTGGGAACAGGCGGTGGGCGACCGGCGGGTGCTGCAGTTCAGCCCGCTGCCGCAAGCCAGCGGCCCGGGTGTGATCGACGCGGGCGGACGTATCGGGCGCAACTTTGCCCCCGAGCGGCAGCAGGAAAGCATCAGCCTGTTTGGTGCTTTGGCCAGTCACATCACCGACAAGATGACCAAGGGGCCGGTGCTGATTGCGTCGTATTCCGAAGGTGCGCGCGAACGTCTGACCGGGTTGATCGAGGACGAAGGTTTGGCCGAGGCAATCCCTGTGGCCAACGGCACCCGCGTTGGCAAGCGCGGTCTGCATCTGGCCGTGTGGGCGCTGGAACACGGGTTCGAAACCCCGGACCTGACAGTGATTGCGGAACAGGACGTGTTGGGTGACCGGCTGATCCGCCAGCCCAAGAAACGCCGGAAAGCCGAGAATTTCCTGACCGAGACCCAGTCGCTGTCCCCCGGTGACCTGGTGGTGCATGTGGATCACGGCATCGGCCGCTATCAGGGGATGGAAGTGGTCACCGCCGCCGGTGCCGCGCATGAATGCCTGCTGCTGGAATATGCTGAACAGTCCAAGCTGTACCTGCCGGTGGAAAACATCGAGCTGCTGTCGAAATACGGCCATGACGAGGGGCTGCTGGACCGGCTGGGCGGTGGCGCGTGGCAGGCCAAGAAGGCAAAGCTGAAAGAGCGCATCCGCGAAATGGCGGACAAGCTGATCCGCATCGCCGCTGAACGCGCCCTGCGCAAGGCGCCCGTGATGGACCCTCCGCCGCATGCGTGGGAGGAGTTCAGCGCGCGCTTTCCCTATCAGGAAACCGACGACCAGTTGCGCGCTATATCCGAGGTGATGGAGGATATGCATTCCGGTGCGCCGATGGATCGCCTGATCTGCGGCGACGTTGGGTTCGGCAAGACCGAGGTCGCGATGCGCGCCGCTTTTGTCGCCGCCATGTCCGGCGTACAGGTCGCGGTGATCGCGCCCACCACGCTGCTGGCACGTCAACACGCGGCCTCATTCAAGGAACGCTTCCGGGGATTCCCGCTGGAGGTCCGACAACTGTCGCGTTTCGTCTCGGCGAAAGAGGCGCAGCAGACACGTGACGGGCTGGCGCGCGGCACGGTGGATATCGTGATCGGCACCCACGCGCTGCTGGCCAAGGGGATACGGTTCAACAATCTGGGCCTGCTGATCATCGACGAGGAACAGCATTTCGGTGTGGGGCATAAGGAACGCCTGAAACAGCTGCGCAGCGACATCCACGTGCTGACCCTGACCGCAACGCCGATTCCGCGCACGCTGCAACTATCCCTGACCGGCGTGCGTGACCTGTCGATCATCGGCACGCCCCCCATCGACCGTCTGGCGATCCGCACCTATGTCAGCGAGTTCGATGCCGTTACAATCCGCGAGGCGCTGCTGCGCGAACACTATCGCGGCGGACAGAGCTTCTATGTGGTGCCGCGCATTTCGGACCTGCCCGAGATCGAGGAATTCCTGAAAGAGCAACTGCCCGAGCTGACCTATGTGGTCGCCCATGGGCAGATGGCGGCAGGTGAACTCGACGACCGGATGAACGCCTTCTATGACGGTAAATATGACGTGCTGCTGGCCACGACGATTGTGGAAAGCGGGCTGGATATCCCGACCGCGAACACGATGGTTGTGCATCGGGCGGATATGTTCGGGCTGGCGCAGCTCTATCAGATCCGGGGCCGGGTGGGGCGCTCGAAAACCCGTGCCTATGCCTATCTGACCACCAAGCCGCGCCAGCGGCTGACGGCGACTGCCGAAAAGCGCCTGCGGGTCTTGGGATCACTGGATACGCTGGGGGCCGGGTTCACGCTGGCGTCGCAGGATCTCGACATTCGCGGTGCGGGCAACCTGCTGGGTGAGGAACAGTCTGGCCAGATGCGCGATGTAGGCTATGAGCTTTATCAGTCCATGCTGGAAGAGGCGATTGCCAAGATCAAGGCCGGTGAGATGGAGGGGCTGTCGGACGCCGATGACCAATGGGCGCCGCAGATCAATCTGGGCGTGCCGGTGCTGATCCCCGAGGATTACGTGCCCGATCTGGATGTGCGCCTGGGGCTTTATCGTCGCCTGTCGTCGCTGTCGACCAAGGTCGAGTTGGAAGGTTTCGCCGCCGAACTGATCGACCGTTTCGGAACGCTGCCGAAAGAGGTCAACACCCTGATGCTGGTGGTGCGCATCAAGGCGATGTGCAAACGCGCAGGCATTGCCAAGCTGGATGGCGGGCCAAAGGGCGCGACGATCCAGTTCCACAATGACAAGTTCGCTTCACCTCAGGGGCTGGTCGAGTTCATCCAGAACCAGCGCGGGCTGGCCAAGGTCAAGGACAATAAAATCGTTGTCCGGCGCGATTGGAAAAAGGACAGCGACAAGATCAAGGGGGCCTTTGCGATCGCCCGCGATCTGGCCGAGAAGGTCGTGGCCGAGAAGAAGAAGGCCAAAGCCTAGTCGCCGGTCACGAATGTGCAAAGCTGCCACTCGCCCGTGTCGGATTGGACCAACGCGGCGCGGTAACCTACCATTGATGTCAGAAAATCGCTGAGCAGGTAGCCCGGTGTTCCGTCAGTCAGCCGGATTTTCTGGTATTCCGCATCGGGCTGAAAGTCAGGCACGATCACTATCTCATGGCTGACCAGCGCCAGGATAGCCGCACCGCGCGACGGGGTCTGGCGCAGCGTGACGCTTTCCCCCGAGACAAAGAAGGCCGTGAACGGGTCCACCGAAGCGGGCAGGGTGATCCGCCAGTGATGCGGCATCCAGAATTCGCCCTGATCGTCGAAATATCCCGGTTGCGAAAGCGTTTCCTGCAATTGCGTCCAGTAATATTCGCGAAGCTCTGCGGCTTCGTCCTGAAATTCTTCGCCAAGCGTTTCCGGGGGGACGGTGAGGTTGGTGTGAAACTCTTCCGGGCCACCGGCGCTGCCATGGCTGAGATAAATGTCGGGGCAGGCGGCGGCGGTGACGGCGTCGGTGTCGCGCGCCATGATCTTCGCCAGCAGGTCGGCGCGGAATGCGACCAATGAAGGGTTTTTGTCCGCCTCATCGACGGGCGGAAAGGTCTGGCGCTGCGCAAGGGCCGGGCCAGCGATCAGCAGGCTTGCCACCAGAAGGGTCACTTTCATTCAGCGGCCCTCATCGCGGCCTGGGCGCAGAAACATGATGCACCGACGGCACGATCCGCGCGGGCAAGCGCGAGATCCAGGCGTTGCTTGATCTGGCGGATTTCCACCGTCTCACCACGTGCCTTCAGGCAATCATGCAACCCCTTAAGGCTCCAGACATTGTCCGGGTGAACCGAGGCACGGCTGAGCGCTCCGCCAAGACCCAGATCCTCGCGATAGGCAGCTTCGGCCTCGGCGACGTGGCCCTGTTCAAACAACAGCGCGCCCAGCGCGTGGCGGGTGGGCTGCATCCAGCCCCAGGGCTCGTCATAGGGCAGCGTATCGTCCAACTCGACCGAGCGGCGCAGATGAGCGTAGGCGATCTCGTAATTGCCTTTGCGATACTCGATCTCGCCGCGCAGCATTTCGGCTGCGATCTCCAGCAGGTCGATGACACGGTTGTTGTGCAGGCGGCGGGTCTCGGGCACGCAGGTCTTGGCGGCGAGGAACAGTTGTTCTTCGGATTCGGCCTGTGTCACTTCGCCGGTGGCCGCATGGGCGATGGCGCGGGCGTAATGCGTGGTCGCGGTGAGCGTGCGATAGAGATCAGGGTCCTCGGGCAATGCCAGCGCCTTCGCCTCTTCCCATTGGCCAAAGCGGATCAGGATATGGGGGCCCATCGACATGTAGCTTTCGAAATAGTCCGCCATGGGCGGGCTTTCGATCCGCAGCATATCTTCGGGGGTTGTGTCCCACAGGCCCTGATTGGCGCGCAGGGCCGGTTCCATCTGGCCGAGGAACAAAGCGCCATAGATGGTGAAGTGATAGTTGTGCTGGCGATAACCGGTGTAGATGTTGAACGCGCCCTCACGCTCGTAATACTTCAGATCGGCGACCGAGGCCTGCGCGTTCCAATGGACGACGTTTTGGTAGTGGCCGCAGAGCACGTCGATATGGGTTGGCATATGTACCAGATGCCCCGCATCGGGCACCAGAGTGCGCAGGATATCACCGGCTTTCAGGGCTTTTTCCGGCGTCGGCGACATCTCCATCAGATGGACATAGAGGTGTAGAAGACCGGGATGCGACATCGCCGCCGGGTCTTCGGCCATCGCCGTTTCCAGCGCCTCTTGCGCCTCGAGCGTGGCCGCGCCTTCGGCGGGTTGCCCGGTTTTCAGGTTCCACATCTGCCATGGGGTCAGATTCAGAAGCGATTCCACATAAATCGTGCGCAGGTCCAGATCGTCCGGGTGATCAGCGAAAGCCGCGCGCATGGCGTCGGCATAGTCATAGTCCCACCGGTGCATATCCTCGGCCGGATCCCGCTGCGGGTACCGGGCAGGCAGCGCGCGGATCAGCGCCGCCTCGACCGGCGTGCATTTGTCCAGCAAAGCCATCGCGCGTTGCATCGCGTCATAGGCAGTCGCCAACGCATTGGTTTGGCCCTGTTCGTCGCGCAATTCCCACGGCAGGTTGTAGTTCGGCCCTGCCGCATAGGCGACGCCCCAATGGGCCATGGCACAGTCGGGGTCATGCTCGGCGGCTTTCTGGAAACAGGCAACCGCCTCGTCATGGTTATAGCCATAGGTCCAGACCAGCCCGCGATCGAACCAGAGCTGCGCCTCAGGTGATGACGTGCTGACCGCACAGGAATATGTGCCCAGATTGTAATAGTCGCTCATGAATCCCCTCCCCACTGAATGCAGGCAGGTTAGCGCGATTCATACGCTCTGCACAGATCAGGCGGGCAGTCTGTTTTCGATCCGGCCCATATGCAGCATCAGCCCAAAGCCAAGGATGCACATGATCAGAACGGCGGTCGTCAGTGGTGTGATCGAGCCATCGAACAGCAATCCGACCGGGGCCGCAATCGCTGCCGCCAGCACCGTTGCGATTGAACCGATTACAGATGCGGCCATGCCTGCGATATGGCCCATCGGCTCCATCGCGATGGCGTTCAGGTTGCCCATGGTCACGCCTGCCATGAAGAATATTGACGTCTGCCAGGCTACGAACAGGCCGAACGAGGTGTCGGGCGACAATGGGGTCATGTTCAGGAAGACGACGCCGCTTGTGATCAGGATTTGTGCGCCAAGGGCCCAGGTCACCATCCGGCGCATGCCCACACGGATCACCAGCGCGGCGTTTAGCAGACTGGCCGAGCCAGAGAACAGCGCCACCACACCAAACCAGAACGGGAAGCTTTCGGCCCGGCCATGTATGACATCAAAGATCGGCTGCACCATGGTCAGCATGGTGAACAGCAGCCCCATGCACAGTGTCTGCACAAGGATCGACAGGCGCACGGTGGGATGGGCCATCATCTCTTGCACAGCTGCGATCATCAGCGGCAGACGGAAGGGGCGGCGGTTTTCGGGGGCCAGGGATTCGGGCAGGCGCAGCGCCATCCAGATTATGATGATCGACGCGAACAGGATGAAGGACGCAAAGATACCGCGCCACCCGACCAGAGCGATAACACCCGCACCCAGCAGCGGCGCGATTGCCGGAACCAGCGTGAAGATCATCATCGCAATTGAGATGATGCGGGCCATTTCGCGCCCGGCAAAGAGGTCACGGATGATAGCCATCGCGACAACGCGCGGGCCGGCGGCACCCAGGCCTTGGGCCACGCGTGCAGCCAACACCAGTTCCAGCGACGAGCTGGCCCAGGCGACGGCAGAGGCAAGAATATACAAAGCCGCGCCGCCAAAGATGACCGGCTTGCGCCCGACCGCGTCGGAAATCGGTCCGGTGAAGAAGGTGCCGATCCCCATACCCAGAACAAAAGACGTCAGGATCAGTTGCGCTTTGTTGAGGTCACCGGGGCTGAGCTCTGCCCCGATCTCGGGCAGGGCGGGCAGCATTGAATCGATCGAAAAGGCGATCGTGGCGAACATCATCGCGACCAGCGCAATGAATTCGCCCCGGGACATGCGATTGGTCATGGGGAGCTCCTTCCCAGCAGCGCTATCACGCTGCTGCGGGTTGGACTAGATCAGGAATGCACAGAGGTATGTGCTATTCTGCAGGAGAAGCCTCAATCTGAGACATGATCTCGGCGATCACTTTGCCCCACAGTTCAGGCGGTTGCGCGCCGGGAACCGCATGTTGATTGGCCACGATATAGGTGGGCACCGAGTTCACGCCCATCTCGCGGGAATGCGAATCGCGGGTTCGGATATCCTCTCGGTCGGCGTCCGATTTCAGCAGTTTCGCCACCACGGCAGCATCCATACCGGCGCTGTCGGCGATATCGGCCAGAACTTCATGGTCGCCGATGTCTCGCGCCTCGACGAAATAGGCGTTGAACAGCGCGTCGACCACGGCGTTCTGTTTGCCCTCGATCCCGGCCCAATGGATCAGGCGGTGGGCGTCCAGCGTGTTGGGGGTGCGTTTCATGCCCTCGAAATCGATCTTCAGACCGGCGTTTTCTGCATGTTCGACCACGGGCGCATAGGCGCGGACAGCACCGTCCTTGCCACCGAACTTGCGCTCCAGATACTCACGCCGGTCCATGCCTGCGTCGGGCATGTCCGGGTTCAGCTGGAAGGGGTGCCACTCGATCACAAACGGGTGGTTCGGTACTTCGGCCAACGCCTTGTCCAGATGGGTCTTGCCGATATAGCACCAGGGGCAGATCGGGTCGGACATGATGTCGAGCTTTACGGTCTGTGTCATTCGGGCGTCGCCTTGAAATAGGCCGGCAGGGCGCGGCGCAGGAGTTTGCCGTTGCCTCCGGTGGGCAGGGCGGGCAGGTGGACAAAGGCGCGCGGCTGTTTGTAGCGCGCCAGCTTGTCAGACACATAGGCGCGCAGCTCGTCCGCGTCCAGTTCTTCGGGGCCGGTGTAGAAGGCAACGATGATCGAAGCATCCTGTTTCACCTCGACCGCCGCCGCGCCGACCTGCGTGATGCCGGGATGGGTGGACAGGGCGGTCTCGACCTCGACCGGGGACACCCGATAGCCGCCCGCATTCATCATGTCGTCATCGCGCCCAAGATAGATGATCTGCCCGTCCGCCGCCATCGCCCCCTGATCGCCGGTCAGGAACCAATTGCCGGTCATACGAGCCTGTGCCTCTTCGGGGGCGTTCAGGTAGGTCAGCATCAGGCCGGGATCATTACGGTGGATAGCAATTGTGCCTTCTTGCCCCTGCGGAACCGGGCCGTCCGGTCCGACAATGGCGACACGGCGCCCGGGCTGCGGCTGGCCCAGAGCGTCTCTGCGTGCCGGGTGGCTTGGGCTGGAGGAGATGAAGGTCGAGCATTCGGACATGCCATAAGCCTCATAAAGCTCGGTGCCCGTGGTCTGCAGCCAAAGCTCATGCAGGTGGTGCGACAGTTTCTCGCCCGCGCTGAGGCCGTGCCGCAAGTTGGGCAGGGTTACGCGTGCCGGGTCCTGCAGTATCTTGCGATAGACGCCGGGTGCGGCGGCGAAGATCGTGGCCTTGTGGGTGTTCAGCAATGTAGCCAGATCCGAGGTGTCGGTCCCGGGCTCAGGGATCAGTGCAGTTGCACCAATAGTCCAAGGGTCCATCAACCCGGTGCCCAGCGTATAGGTCCAGTTGAACGCGCCCGCATGGCACAGCCGGTCGGATGGCGTCAGCCCATACCAGCCCTCAACCATCATCTGCCGCGCCCAGATCGCCCGATGCGCATGGGCGACCGCACGAGGTTTGCCCGAGGTGCCCGAAGTATAGACCACATAGGCCATCTGGTCTGGGTCTCCCATCTCGAACTGCGCCGGGGGCCGGCTGCGTATCTCGGTCAGATCGAGCAGGGTGATCTGACGCGGATGCGGGGCGCAGGGCACGTCGGGATCGCGCAGGATCGCAGCCGGGTTCAGGTCTTTGATGATGGCTGCCGTTTCCGTCTGGGTCAGCTGCGACGAGGTCGGAACCGGAACCAGCCCCACCGCGATGGCACCCAGATAGGCAATCGGGAAATCGACCGTGTTGCCCAGCCGCATGAGCACGATATCTCCGGCCGTCAGCCCCGCGTCGAGCAGGCCGGTTCCGGTGCCAAGGATCGCAGCCTGCAGCTCTGCATAGCTCCAGTCACTGGCAGAGTGCGGGCCGAGAACGGACAGAGCCGTTTTGTCGGCACAGTCATTGGCATGGCGCAGCACATGCGCGGCCAGATTGAACGGGCTGGGGCAGGGCGCGAAGGGTCCCTGATCAAAGATCGACAACATGGCCCACGGCTATCGCTGGTTGCGGCGCGTTGCAAGCGGCGCGGGCTGGGCCTATAGAAAGAGCCATGACCACGAAAGATCATAACTCCATCGTCCGCATCGCGCGCGACAACGGCATCAGCACCGAGCTTGAGCCAGTCGATCTGGGCGCGCGGGTGCGCGAACTGCGCAAGGCACGGAATTGGACGCTTGAACAGGCGGCCACGCAGGCGGGACTGGCGCGGTCGACGCTCAGCAAGATCGAAAACGGCCAGATGTCCCCGACCTATGACGCGCTGAAAAAGCTGGCGACGGGGCTGGAGATTTCGGTGCCACAGCTATTCACGCCGCCGCAGCGGGATCAGGTGATTGGCCGTATGTCCGTGACCAAGATGGGGGAAGGTGCCGCGCACGCGACCGCAACCTATGAACACGAGCTGCTGGCCGAAACGCTGACCAAAAAGCAGATGCTGCCCTATCGCGCCCGCGTGCGTGCGCGGTCGATGGAGGAGTTCGACGGCTGGGTGCGTCATGATGGTGAGGAATTCTTATATGTTCTGACTGGTGTGGTACGTCTGTTTACCGAATTCTATGAACCCGTCGAGATGCGCCGGGGCGACAGTGCCTATTACGATGGCAGCATGGGGCACAATGTCATCTCGGTCAGTGATGAGGACGCCACGATCCTTTGGGTGACGTCACTTACTTAAGGATTGAGCCGCCTCGCGGTTCAGCGCTTCGGTGAACAGGAAATCCTCAAGCTCTTCGCGCGCTTCGTTTACGGTCAGATGATGGCGCTCGGCCAGATAGGCCTCGAACTGTTTGCGGTCTTCGCCAACGCGCGCCATGTCCGTGTCGCGCAGGTTCGGAAACCTGCGTTTAGCGCGCTCATACGACGCGCCCCAATCTTGCGTCAGATCAGCCCAGTTTAGCATCTGCGAGCCTTCCTTTGTTGGTGTTTCAGGATAGCTCTCCCCCAAGTCAGCTTACGGAGCGGGGGGCGATGCTGCGGACATGACAAAATGTCGCAGGGCGTTAATTGGTCGACCAGAGACAAAAACCCGCTGCGGTAAAACCGCAACGGGCGCACGGACCTGCTGTTTAGTGAGTGGCGGCCGGTCCGTTATTCTTCTGGCTGAAACAGCCAGTTCAGCAATACATACCCGATAAATACAGCAATTATCTGCATTAAGATGAACATCGGGATATGCGCAGGGTATATCCCGGCAAATGTATCCGTAAAGCCCCTTGCGATGGTAACAGCCGGATTCGCAAAACTTGTTGAAGACGTGTACCAGTAGGCGCCAGTGATATAGAGACCCACAAGCGCTGGTACCGTATCCGGTTTGTGCCGAATTCCGCCGAATATCACAAAGAGCAGGCCCAGCGTTGCGATGATTTCCGAGAACCATTGGTGCGATCCGGTGCGGTGCAGGGTTTCTGAACTCTGCAGAATCGGCAGGTCGAACATATAGTGGCTGGCCCATACGCCGACGATGCCGCCAGCGATCTGGACCAGCATATAGGGCGCGACCGCGCGCCAGGGATGTTCACCACGCAAAGCGAAGGCCAGCGTCACTGCAGGGTTGAAATGCGCGCCCGAGACGGGGCCAAGCGTGGTGATGATGGCGTAAAGCATGCAGCCGGTCGCAATTGCATTCGCCAGAAGCGCCAGCGCGATGTTCCCGCCCGCCAGCGTCTGCGCCATGATGCCCGATCCGACGACCCCGATCAGCAGGAATGCGGTGCCGAGGAATTCAGCAAAATACTGACGGGCATTCATGTGATCTCTCCGATACGACTGAGTTGAGCGGTTAGCTCGTCGTTGTCCATGGTCTCGATGGGCAGGGCCAGCAGGGCCTCGGCGCGGCGACCCAGAATGTCATAAGCGGTGCGGAAGGCGGTGTCCCAATCGGCCTCGGATGCGGCGGCAGGGTCTTCGACGCCCCAATGGGCGCGGACCGGAGCACCAGGCCAGACGGGACAGGTTTCCTCGGCGGCCGAGCCGCAGACGGTGATCACCATGTCCATTTCGGGCGCGTCTTCGGCAGCAAATTCATCCCAGCTTTTGGATCGGGAGTCACGGACATCGTGGCCTTCGCTGCCCAGCAGCGTCAGCGATTGCGGATGCACTTTGCCGGCCGGATTCGATCCGGCAGAGTAGGCGCGCACGCGCCCGCCGCTGGTGTGATTGAAGATCGATTCCAACAGTATCGACCGGGCAGAGTTGCCCGTACAGAGAACCAGTATGTTCATGCGGAAGTCCTTGCGTTGGTAGGGGATCACTCGACCATGCGGCCGATATCGTCCACCTTGTGTTGCAATGAGATACGGTCGAGCGTTTCAAAAGGCAGGCTGGCAAACGCGGTGAGACGATTGTGCAGCAGCCCATAGGTCTGTTGAAACGCCAGTTGCTTTTGCGCCCCGGTGCCCTGGGCCTTGACCGGGTCGGGCAGGCCCCAATGGGCGCTGATCGGCTGGCCCGGCCAAGCGGGGCAGGCCTCGTTGGCGGCGTGATCGCAGACGGTAAAGACGAAATCCACCTTCGGCGCGTCATTGGATGCAAACTCATCCAGCGATTTCGAGCGCAGATCGGAGATGTCGTATTCCTTCTGTTGAAGCAGCTCCAACACGTTCGGGTTCGGCCCCTCTGACGGGGTGGTTCCGGCAGAGAAGGCACGGAACAACCCGTTGCCCTGACGATTCAGAATGGCCTCGGCCATGATCGAGCGGGCTGAGTTTCCGGTGCAGATGAAGAGGGCGTTCATCACGCGGTTCGGCTGAACCACCAAAGGCTCATCGGAAGGTTGCAGACACAGATCGGGGCGATTCTGACAGCAGTCCCCCAACAGACCGTCGAACAGACCACGCACGGCGGACAGGTTGGCGGTGTATTGCAACGACGTGCCAGCGCGGGTCTGTTCGATCAAACCCGCAGCCTTGAGCGCGCCCAGATAGGTTGAGGTCGTGTTGGGTTTCAGCGCCAGCGCCTCGGCGATTTGACCCGCCGGGACGGAATCCGGATAGCGGCGCATCAGCAACCGGAACAGGTCCAGCCGTTTGGGGTGCGCAAGCGCGCCTAATCTGTCATGAATCTCTATTTCCATATTTCATGAAATATGGAAATAGAATGGGTGCGTCAATCCTGATACCACCAAACCTGAGGCATATATTCCGGCCCGTCGCCATAGATGGGCAGGGTTTCGGGTTGCTTCAGCTGTTTCGCGTGGGCAATGCGCCCGACATCGAAGCTCCAGATCGGGATGACATAGCGACCGGCGGTTAGCACGCGATCCAATGCGCGGGTGGCGGCAACAAAATCCTCATGGCTTTCCGAGGCCAGCATCGCATCGATCAGCCCGTCGACCGCAGGCGAGGCCACACCCATCAGGTTTCGCGTGCCCGGCGAGTCAGCGTTCTCTCTGCCCCAATACAGGCGCTGCTCATTGCCCGGAGACAGCGACAGAGCTCGGCGAAAGATGGTCATGTCGAAATCCAGCTCGGCGGTGCGACCGGTGTATTGCGCGCTGTCGACCTGTTCGATGGTCACCGCAATACCCAGACGTTCCAGCGCGCGGGTATAGATCTCCATCGCCGTCATATTGTCGCTGTCGCCCTGTTGCAGCAGGACCGTGATAGTGAACGGCTCTCCCTTGTCATTGCGCAAGACGCCGTCCTGAATGGTCCAGCCCGCCTCGGCCAGCAGTTTTGCGGCCTTGCGGAGGTTGGCGCGATTGCGGGCCGATCCGTCGCCCTCGGGTGGTGTGTAGCCTTCGAGTGTACCGGGTGGCAGGTCGGCGGCGTAGGGTTGCAGCAGCTCGGCCACCCGGCCCGTCGCCGGCCCCGGTTGCATGGCAAGGTCCGAACCCGAGAAATACGAGGTGATCCGGGGCTGTGCGCCGCCGGTGATGGTGTCGTTGATGAACTCGAAGTTGAAGGCCAGCGTCAGCGCCTCACGCACGCGCCAGTCATCGAACGGCGCTTTGCGTGTGTTCATGACATAGCCCGTCATGCCCGAAGGTTTGCCGTGCGGAATTTCCGTCTTGATCACATCGCCGCGTTGAACGGCGGGAAAGCCGTATTGGGTGTCCCACTTGTCGGCGTTGAATTCGCGCACGGCGGTCAGTTCACCGGCCTTGAAGGCCTCGAACAGTACGGTCGCATCGCCGTAGAATTCGATCCGCATTTCATCGAGGTTCATGGTGCCTTTGCGGAAGGGAATATCCGCGCCCCAGTAATCGGGGTTCCGCCTCAGGGTGACATAGCGCCCGGCCTCATAGTCATCCACGACATAGGGGGCCGACCCGATCGGGATGTCGTGAAGCGAGGCATTGGCGAAATCCTTACCTTCCCATTGCGCCTTTTGCAGGATCGGGCGCAGACCGGCGATCAGCGCCAGTTCGCGGTCGGGCTCATTGAAGGTGATGCGCACCGTTCGCGGGCCTGTCTGTTCGATACTGTCGATCTTACCCCAGAGCCCGCGATAGCGCAGGTGCCCTTCGGTGCCCAAAACCTCATACGACCAGATCACATCATCAACAGTGACGGGTGATCCGTCTGAAAATGCGGCGTTCTCACGGAGGGTAAATTCGACCCAGGAGCGGTCCTTGGCCGTTTCAACTGATTCGGCTAACAACCCGTAAAGAGTGAAAGGTTCGTCCCAGGACCGGCCCATCAGGCTTTCATGGGTCCAAAATCGCAACTGCCAGGGTGACGTGCCTTTTTGCACAAACGGGTTCAAGCTGTTAAAGGCGCCGGTATTTCCGAACACAACTTTGCCGCCCTTGGGTGCGTCCGCGTTTGCGTAGGGCAGCGACACAAAATCCGGTGGTAGGGCCGGTTCGCCATACATAGCTATGCCATGGGCCGATTCTGCCGACGCCAGAGAGGCAACAAAAATGCAGGTGATTCCCGCAATAAGGGGTCGAACGGGGCGAAGATAATCGGGGCTCATTTTGGAAACAATCCTGCTCTGGCCTTATTTTGTTTGGGATTCATCGTAGCCATGATTTTTCCTGTTTTCAAACTTTTAGCTTGGACGAAGGCGCAGAATTGCTTATAAAGGATGCACTGCTCGATAGGTTTCTTGCCTGTATGAAACCTGCCTCAATAACTTAACGCCCGCTTCGTGCGGGCGTTTTTTTTGGCCAATCGGGCCGGGAAACAAACCTGTCATCATTCCCCGTTTTCTTTGCAGGTGCAGCATGGCACTGTGTCCACGAAATGGAATCCAGAAGGGAAAGTGTCATGAGTCTGTCGGGCAAAACAGCCGTCATCACGGGATCGAATTCAGGGATCGGGCTGGGCATCGCCCGCGAACTGGCGAAGGCCGGGGCGAACGTGGTGCTGAACTCATTCACCGACCGGGACGAAGATCACGCGCTGGCCGCTGAAATCGGGCAAGAGACGGGAACCAATGCGCGCTATATCAAGGCGGACATGTCCAAAGGGGATGAGTGTCGTGCCCTGATCGAGCAAGCGGGCGCCTGCGACATTCTGGTGAATAATGCGGGCATTCAGCACGTCGCCCCGATCGATCAGTTTCCGGCTGACAAGTGGGATGCGATCATCGCGATCAACATGAGCTCGACCTTCCACACCATGGCAGCGGCACTGCCGTTGATGCGCGCGGCGGGCTGGGGGCGGATCGTGAATATCGCCTCGGCCCATGGTCTGACGGCCTCGCCCTTTAAGGCGGCATATATTGCGGCCAAGCATGGTGTGGTCGGGATGACCAAGACCGTGGCGCTGGAAACTGCGCAGGAACCGATCACCTGCAATGCGATCTGCCCGGGCTATGTGCTGACCCCGCTGGTCGAGGCGCAGATTCCCAACACGATGAAAGAATACAACATGAGCCGTGAGGATGTGGTGAAGAACGTTCTGCTGGAACGGCAGCCATCGAAAGAGTTTGCCACGGTCGAGCAGTTGGGTGGAACCACGATTTTCCTGTGCTCGGATGCGGCGGCGCAGATTACCGGGACAACGATTTCGGTCGATGGGGGCTGGACAGCGCTGTGACTTTCAGTGGGGGCGTTGCCCCCACACCCCCGGGATATTTTTGGCCAGATGAAGGGAGGATCCGGTGAAACAGATAAATCTGGCTTTGCAAGGTGGTGGCGCGCATGGCGCGTTTACCTGGGGAGTTCTGGATCGGCTGCTGGATGAAGAGGATATCGAGGTTGCGGCCATCACCGGAACCTCGGCGGGGGCGCTGAACGGGGCGGCATTCAAATCCGGGATGGTGCATGCAGGGCGCGATGGGGCGCGTGAGAGCCTGAACGGTTTGTGGAAGCGCATGGGGGCCGTCGGAGATATGCGGATCGCCCATTGGATGCGTGGCATCGAGCCCGCTCATGTCGCGCAGGCGCTGGAATACTCGGTTCCGTTTTCGATGGCCGAGGCGTGGTCGCGGCTGGTGTCGCCCTATGCTTATGGACCGTTTTATCGCAACCCGCTGACCCCGGTGGTCGACCGGTTCAACTTTGATGAGATTTGTGCTGATGAGGGGCCAGAATTGTTTGTCTGCGCCACTTGCGTGCGTAGCGGCAAGATTCGGGTATTCACCGGCGAGGAGATTTCGACCGATGCCATTCTGGCTTCGGCCTGTTTGCCCAACCTGTTTCAGGCGGTTGAAATCTATGATCCGAAATCTGGTCGGACCGAGGCATACTGGGATGGCGGCTATACGGGCAACCCGGCGCTTTATCCGCTGTTCAATGCGGGTTTGCCGGATGACGTGGTGATCGTGAACATCAATCCGCTGGAGAGGGATGAGGTTCCCAAAACGCCGCACCAGATCCAGAACCGGGTCAACGAGATCAGCTTTAACTCGTCGCTTTTTCGCGAGTTGCGGGCAATCAATTTCGTTCAGCGCCTGCTGGCCGAGGGCAAACTGAAGGCGGGCGAGATGAGCCGGGTGCTGGTTCACATGATCGCTGATGACGCCTTGATGAACGATCTGTCGGCGGCCACCAAGATCGTGCCGAATCCGGTTGTGCTGAACCGGTTGAAACGCGCAGGGCGCGCTGCGGCGGATCAGTTTCTAAGCCTGCACAAGGACGATCTGGGTGAGCGCAGCACCGTCGATCTGCCCGCAATGTTCGGTTGATTATTCGGGCGGTTCGGTCGGGTCTTTTTCGTTGGGATAGACAAGGCCGGCAGAGATTACCAGTTTGGCGGCGTCTTCGATGGTCATATCCAGCAGGATCACGTCTTCGGCGGGGAAGAACAGCAGGAAACCGGATGTGGGGTTCGGGGTTGTGGGGACAAACACGCTCAGCAATTCGCCCCCGGTTTCGGCGCGATCGCTGACTTCACCGCGGGCCGTGGTCGAGACAAAGCCGATGGCCCAGATGCCCCGGCGCGGGTATTGGATCAGGCAGGCTTTTTCAAAGGACCGTTCAGTCTGGGCGAATACTGTTTCCGAGATTTGCTTGATGCCGGAATAGACCGAACGGACAACCGGCATCCGGTCGACGACGCTTTCGGCGAAGTGGATCAGTGAGCGGCCCAGAATGCCCTTGGCTATCCAGCCGACGATGACGGTGAAGATCAGGAAGATCACCACGCCGACACCGCGCAGATTGATGCCAACATATTCCGACGGTTGGAACTTCTGCGGGATCAGCGGCAGGACCGCGCTGTCGATCCAGCCGACCACCGACCAAATCAGCCAGATCGTCAACCAGACCGGTGCGATGACGACGATACCCGTCAGGAAAGACGCGCGCAGACTGCTCAGCAGGCCAGAGCGGCGGTGGGGTTCTTCGTCAAACGGCGTGTTCATTGCGGTCCTGAGTGGTTTTGCGGATTAATTAAGCAGTCAAGGGCCTGGGTACAATAGGCCCCCGGTCACGGTGCCGATTTGGCCAGCTCGCGCGCGATGGCGGCAGCCAGACGGGCATTGTTGCGGACCAGCGCGATATTGGCGGTGAGGGAGCGGCCCTCGGTCTGTTCATAGATACGTTGCAACAGATAGGGTGTGACGCCCTTGCCGGTGATGCGGTGCGCTTCGGCGTCGGACTGGGCGGAGGCGATGATCGGGGCCAGTTCGTCGGACGGGATCTGATCGGCGTTCGGGATCGGGTTGGCCACCAGTTGACCACCGGGCAAACCCAGCGCGCGGCGGGTGGCGTGGGCCTTGGCGATGTCGGCGGCGCTGTCCATGCGCAGCGGGGCCGCGAGCGGAGATTTCGCGGACCAGAATGCCGGGAATTCGTCCTGTCCATGCGCGATGACCGGCACGCCCAGCGTTTCCAGAACCTCAAGCGTTTTGGCGAGGTCGAGGATGGCTTTGGCCCCCGCCGCCACAACCGTAACCGGGGTCTGGGCAAGCTCATGCAGGTCGGCGGAGATATCGAACGAGGTTTCGGCCCCCTGATGGACGCCACCGATGCCGCCGGTGGCGAAGACCTCGATGCCAGCATAATGCGCGGCGATCATCGTGGCCGCGACCGTGGTGGCGCCGGTGCCGCCAGTGGCGAGGCAGGCGGCCATGTCGGCGCGCGACAGTTTGGCGACGCCTTGCGCCTGACCCAGCGCGCTCAGCTGGTCGGCTTCAAGGCCGATATTCAGAACGCCGTCGATCACGGCGATTGTGGCCGGTATCGCGCCTGCGTCGCGGATGTCCTGTTCGACCTGTGCTGCGACCTCGATGTTCTGAGGATAGGGCATGCCATGGGTGATGATGGTGCTTTCCAGCGCCACGATGGGCTGGCCTGCGTCTTTGGCGGCGCGGACCTCGGCGGAATAGTGCAGGGTGATCACAGTGGGGTTTCTCCGGAAACATAGGTTGCGGCGGCGTGCAGGGCGCGGGTGAGGGCCGCGTCGTTATCTGCGCCATTTGCCTCGGCGGCGATATGGGCCGCCATGAAGGTATCCCCAGCGCCTGTCACGCGGGTGACCAGAACGGAAGGGGGTGTTTGGGTCAGAACGCCATCAGCATCCCCGACAGAGGCTGAACTGCCGCTATCGGTTACCAGCACCCGCAGCGCACCGCGATCCAGCAGGCCCTTGGCGGCGCTTTCAGAATCGGTGAATTCGCGCTGGCACAGCAGTCCGGCCTCTTCAAGGTTTACATACAGCGTCGCGCGGGCGTGTTTGAGGAAGGGCAACAAGCGTTCCGCCTTGCCGGGCGAGGCAGGCGCGACGCGCAGATCGGCTTTGGCGAAGGCCGGGCTTTGGGCGATCTCTTCCAGCAGGGTCAGCGTCAGGTTGCCATCCAATGCGATCAGGCCTTCAAAGGGCGTGTTCTCATAGCCCAGCGGCCCGTGCATCAGGGGGCGCAGGATCTTGGCACCGGCGGCTTCAAGCGAATGCGCGTCCGCAATCGCGGCGATCAATCCGTTGGCCCCTTCGACGGCCATATATCTGTCGGTCGGCAGGTCTTGCGAGCGATAGATGTGATCGGTGACCATCCCGAGGCGCGCGCAGGATTGAACCAGCTCGTCGCCCTCGGCATCGCGGCCAATAGCCGTCAGCAGCGTAGGGGTCATACCGAACCGCACCAGTGTCATGGCGATGTTCATAGCAACGCCGCCGGGCAGGCGGGTGATGCGGCCCGGCACGTCCGAGCCCTGACGCATGGCGCTGGCCGACCGGCCGATCACGTCCCACAGGACCGAGCCGATACACAGGATTTCGCTGTTCTTGTTCATGCCTCGTGTCATGCCGCAGCCCCGGCGCGGGTGCAAGGGTTAACGCTCACATCCCTCAGCGCATTGCGGCTATCAGAGAGTTCAGCGCGTCCAGCGGGTTGTCCTGCGACCAGATTTCGTCTCCGATGCCGAAGAAATCGGTACAGGCGGCAAGGTCTCGGACCAGATCAGTGGTCAGGCCGCCTTCGGCCACAACGGGGACTTCGATCATCTCGGACCACCATTGGAACAGGTCTTTCTCGGCCTGTGTGCCATCACCGAGGGTGGCGGAACCGACCGGACCGAAGGCAACGTAATCCGCACCGCTTTCTCCTGCGGTCATGCCGTCATGGCTGGAGGCCCCGCAAAAGCTGCCGACAATGGCGTCCGCGCCCAGTTCCTTACGGGCTGCCCGGATGGAGCGCGCGCCGTCATCCAGATGCACCCCGTCCAGTCCCAGCCTCTGCGCAAGCAGAACATGGTTAGAAATCACGATGGCCACATCGCGCGCATGCGCCACCTCGCGGCAGGCATCGGCGGCGCGCGCGATGGTGTCTTCGTCACTGCCAGCCAGGGCCAGACGGATACAGGCGATCTCGGCCCCGTCCAGCACGGTTGCCAGCTTGTTCGTGAACGTACTCAGCTCGATGGTCGGAGGCGTGATCAGGTAAATCTGCGGCTGCTCGGGGGTGTCCATGGCGCATCCTTCGGTGTTCATTCTTTGGCGGGGTTTAGCGGATTGGGCGGGGGAAGCAAACTTTTATGCTTGCCGGGCGTCTATTTGGCGGCGGAACAAGCCGGGGCGGCTTGCCCTTGCCGGGCGCGGCCATTAGAGCAGGCGGAGTTTTTTGGAGTAAGCCATGCCCAGCGACACATCCCAGCCTTCCTTCGTTCTGGTGCGCCCGCAGATGGGCGAAAACATCGGTGCCGCGGCGCGGGCGATGTGGAATTTCGGGCTGGATCGGATGCGGATCGTGTCCCCGCGCGACGGCTGGCCCAACCCCAAAGCGGTCGCCATGTCCAGCGGCGCCGGGCGATTGCTGGACGAGGCGCAGTTGTTCGACGATCTGGCCGCATCGCTGGAGGATTCGACGTTCGTATTTGCCACCACGGCACGGCAGCGCGGGCTGACCAAGCCGGTTTACAGCCCGGAGCGTGCGATGCAGCTTGCAGCGCAGAAGGTGGCGGCGGGCGAGAAAGTGGCCGTGCTGTTCGGCCCCGAACGCGCCGGGCTTGAGAATGAGGATATCGCCAAGGCCAATGCCATCATCTCGGTGCCGGTGAACCCGGAATATGCCTCATTGAACCTTGGGCAGTGTGTGTTGCTGACGGCCTATGAATGGATGCGCCAAACCGGAGACGTTGTTCACGAAGCGACCGATCTGGGCAAGGGTGACTGGGCGACGGGCATCGAGGTTGAAAAGCTGGTCGAACATTACGAGGACCGGCTGGAAGAGGCCGGGTTCTTCTATCCGCCCGAAAAGGCCGAAGGGATGAAGACCAATCTGCGCAATTTGTGGTCGCGGATGCGGATGACGCGGTCCGATGTGCAGATGCTGCACGGGATCATGCGGCAGATGGTCCGCTGGAAGGATAAGGGCTGAGGCTGGACCTCGGCCCGCCTTGGCCCTAGCTTGCGACGAAATCAAAGACATGAGGCCAGCATGAGTGGCAAGCGCAGCATCTTCGAAGAGGTCTCGGGCGACCAGAAGCAGGAAGCGGTTCAGCCCGGCATGATCGACCGTGGGCGCGGTGGCGCGCGCGGGGCGATCCGTGTCTGGTTGATGATCCTGTTTGCGCTTGTGGTGATCATGATTGCCGTCGGTGGCCTGACGCGCCTGACCGACAGCGGCTTGTCGATCACCGAATGGCGGCCAATTACCGGGGCCATCCCGCCGATGAATGAGGCCGACTGGCAATCCGAGTTCGACAAATACAAAGAAATTGATCAGTGGCGCATCCAGAACCAGTGGATGGAGCTGGACGATTTCAAATCCATCTATTGGTGGGAATGGGGCCATCGACAGCTTGGCCGTGTGATCGGCCTCGTTTGGGCCCTAGGGTTCTTTGGTTTCCTTGCGGCGCGCAAAATTCCGACAGGATGGGCCGGCAAGCTGCTGATCCCCGGCGCTCTGGGCGGCGTGCAAGGCGCGGTCGGCTGGTGGATGGTCGCCTCGGGCGTGACGCAGGGCGAAGGCATGACCGCTGTGGCCAGTTATCGTCTGGCGGTGCATCTGGGGCTGGCCTTTGTCATCCTCGGGTTTCTGGCGTGGTATATCTTTGAACTGGGGCGCGAAGAACGTGACCTGATGCAGGCTCGCCGCGCGAAAGAGGCTAAACTGTTCTCGCTGTCGACCGGCCTGATGCATTTTGCCTTTTTGCAAATACTCATCGGCGCGCTGGTGGCAGGGATCGACGCCGGAAGATCATACACTGACTGGCCGCTGATCGGCGGGCAGCTGCTGCCGCCGGATGCCACCATGCTGGAGCCTATCTGGCGCAATTTCTTCGAAAGCCCCGGTCTGGTGCAGTTCATCCACCGGTGTACAGGTTATTTGCTGTTCATTTTCGCCATCATCGTCTGGCGGCGCGGCGGCAGCAGCGCGCATCCGCAGACGCGCTTTGCCTTCAACGCCATGTTCGCAGCCCTGTCGCTGCAGGTGGTCGTGGGCATCATTACCGTTGTCTATGCAGCGCCATGGCAGATCGCCATTTTCCACCAGTTCATGGCCGTGGTCGTCTGGACCCTGATCCTGCGTGCGCGGTTCCTGACAGCTTATCCCATCGCAACATCTGTGCGCGGAGTTTGATCCCATGACAGCATTCAACGACCTGATGGCCTTTCAGCGCGAAACCTCTGCCCTGGGCCAGATTGCCGGACGGCTGGGTTGGGACCAGGAAACCGTGATGCCGCGCGGGGCCGCGCCGCAACGGGCCGAGGAAATGGCCGCGATCGAGGCCGTGCTGCACGCTCGCCGATCCGACCCGCGTGTGGCCGATTGGCTGGAACAGGCCGCACCGCAGGATGAGGTCGGCAAGGCGCAGCTGCGTGAAATCCGCCGCGCTTACGAGCGTGCGGTGAAGGTGCCCGCTGATCTGGCAACGGCCATCGCACGTGTGACATCGGCGGCACAAGGACAATGGGCGCAGGCGCGTGCGGACGAAGACGTCTCTGCCTTCCTTCCCGTGTTGAGCGAGGTCGTATCCCTGAAACGTCAGGAGGGCGAAGCTCTGGCTCAGGGCGGCGACGTCTATGACGCCATGGTCGAGGATTATGAGCCCTATACAACCGGCGCCCAGATCGCCGCCATCTTTGACGAAATGCGCCCGCGACTGGTTGCCTTGCGAGCCGCCGTTCTGGATCGACCCGAGCCTGCGGCTCTGACCGGCAGCTTCGATGAACTGACCCAGATGCGACTGTCGCAAAAGCTGGCCGAGGCGTTTGGATATGACTTGAACAACGGACGCGTCGACAAGGCAGTGCATCCGTTCAGCTCGGGCAGCGGTCTGGACGTTCGGATCACCACCCGCACCAGCGAGACCGACCCGTTCAACTGTTTCTATTCCACGATTCATGAGGTCGGCCACGCCGCCTATGAACAAGGCATCGACCGTGACTATCTGCTGACCCCGCTGGGCAGCGGCGTTTCGATGGGTGTGCATGAAAGCCAAAGCCGAATCTACGAGAACCAATTGGGCCGTTCCCGCGCGTTCACCGGATGGTTGTTTGAGCAGATGAAAGAGGCGTTTGGCGATTTTGGCATCGCCGATGCGGATGCGTTCTATGCCACCGTCAACCGTGTCCATAACGGTTACATCCGCACCGAGGCCGATGAGGTGCAATATAACCTGCACATCATGCTGCGGTTCGATCTGGAACGCGCATTGATGGCCGGTGATCTGCAGGTCGGCGATCTTGAGGCCGCCTGGAATGACCGCTTCAAAGCCGATTTCGGCTATGCGGTCGACAGACCTTCGAACGGGTGTTTGCAGGACGTGCACTGGTCGGTTGGCCTGTTTGGCTATTTCCCGACCTATTCGCTGGGCAATGTCTATGCCGGGTGTCTGTATCAGGCGCTGCGGGGCGCGGTGCCGGGGCTGGATGCGCAGCTGGCTAATGGGGATACCTCTGGCGCCACAAGCTGGTTGCGCGAGCACGTGCAGCAACATGGCGGGCTTTACGCCCCGCGCGAGATCATTCGGCGCGCCAGCGGGGTAGAGCCGGGGCCGGAGCCACTGTTGACGTATCTGGAGGACAAATTCGGGGCGCTCTACGGTCTTTGACTCTGGTACATCCCGCGGCTTCAGACGGGCCCTGAAGGCACCATTTCGATACGCAGAGCGACGGCGGCAAAGAACAAGCCGCTTCCGGCCAGCACGAATACGTGCCAGATCGTGTTGTGATAGGGCAGCCAATCCAGAAGATAAAAGACCACGCCAGCGGTATAGATGAGGCCCCCGGCAATCATCAGGGTCAATGTGCCTGGAGACAGCTCGGCCAGCATGGACTGACCCGCCCAGACAGCGGCCCAGCCCATCAGCAGATAAAGCACCAGCCCGAACCAGCGGAACCGGTTCGGGTCGATCATCTTCAGAACCGAACCCAGCGTTGCGGACGACCACAACCCCAGCAACAACCCCGGTGGTTGCGAGGCCGAGAGCAGCAGGAAGGGCGTATAAGTTCCGGCGATTTTCACGTAGATGCCGGAATGATCGAGACGGCGCAGGACATCTGCCCACTCGTCGTGTTCGATCATGTTGTAAAGCGCCGAGAAGGTCAGCATCAGGACCAGCGTGATCCCATAGATCGAAGCGCCCAATACCGCCGCGGGATCGGAGCGGTAAAAGACCGTCATGACGATCAGCACCGGAACCGCGATAATTGCCGAAGATACACCCAGCACATGTATTACACCGTCGCTTATGCGTTCTGCACGGCTGTAGGCGGGGCGGATATGGGCGAAAGACCACATAATAAAAAGCTAGGCTTGTGATCGGTCCCGGGCAAGCTTGCCCTCCGGGCCGTTGGCGGGAATGTGTGCCAGAACGTAAAAAACGCCCGCGAAACGGGCGTTTTGTTACATTTCTGTAGTGCTTTGTTATTCCTCGGCTTCTTCGTCACCCTGATCGGCGATCCAGGCAACGCTGACAACTTCTTCGCCTTTGCCGGTGTTGAAGACCCGCACACCGCCCGCGCTGCGGGACCGGAATGAGATGCCCTCGACCGGCACCCGGATCGACTGACCCTTGGAGGTGGCCAGCATGATCTGGTCGTCCAGTTCTACCGGGAAGGACGCCACCAACTCGCCGCCGCGCATCGCCTTATCCATCGCGGCCACACCCATGCCACCGCGTCCGCGAACGGGGTAGTCATGCGACGAACTCAGCTTGCCCGAGCCGCCTGCGGTGATAGTCAGGATCAGGTTCTCGGCCGCCGACATCTCGGCATAGCGTTCCTGCGGCAGCACACTGTCGGCGTTGCCTTCGTCCTCGTCCGCCTCGGTCTCGTCGGTGATGCCGGCCATCAGGCGGCGCATCTTGAGATAAGCGGCACGTTCGTCCGAGGTGGCCTCGAAATGGCGGATCACCGACATCGACACAACCTCATCCGAGCCATTCAGGCGCACACCGCGCACCCCGACCGATGCGCGGCTGTTGAACACCCGTACATCCGTGGTCGGGAACCGGATTGCGCGACCGGATTTGGTGACCAGCATCACATCGTCATCTTCGGAACAGATGCGCGCGTTGATCAGCTTGGTGTCGGCGTGCTCATCCTCGAATTTCATCGCAATCTTGCCGTTGCGCTTGACGTTGGTGAAATCCGACAGCCGGTTGCGCCGCACGGTGCCTGCGCTGGTGGCAAAGACGATCTGCAGGTTCTCCCACTCTTCATCCGGCACATCGACCGGCATGATCGCCGCGATGGAAACGCCCGTGGGGATCGGCAGGATGTTGACGATCGCCTTGCCTTTGCCGGTCCGCCCCGATTGCGGCAGGCGCCAGGTCTTGAGCTTGTAGACCATGCCATCGGTGGTGAAGAACAGCAGCTGCGTGTGGGTGTTGGCCACGAAGAGGTTGGTGACCACGTCCTCTTCTTTGGTCTGCATCCCCGACAGGCCCTTGCCGCCCCGTTTCTGGGCGCGGAAATCGGCCAGCGGCGTGCGCTTGATGTAACCGCCCGAGGTGACGGTCACGACCATGTCCTCACGCTCGATCAGGTCCTCGTCTTCCATGTCGCCGGACCAGTCGACGATCTCGGTGCGACGGTCGACGGCGAACTTTTCGCGGACGTCGCGCAGCTCATCACCGATGATCGACATGATGCGTTCGCGCGAGGACAGAATATCCAGGTATTCCTTGATCTTGGCGGCCAGTTCTTCCAGCTCGTCCGTGACCTCCTTGACACCCAGTTGGGTCAGGCGCTGCAGACGCAGGTCGAGGATGGCACGGGCCTGTACTTCGGTCAGGTTATAGGTGCCGTCATCGTTCATCTTGGACAGAGGATCGTCGATCAGGCGCAGATAGCCCTCGATCTCGGCGGCGGGCCAGCGGCGGGTCATCAGCTTTTCACGCGCCTCGGCAGCATCTGCCGATGAGCGGATGGTGGCAACCACTTCATCCACATTCGAGACGGCCACGGCCAGACCACACAGGATGTGGCTGCGTTCGCGCGCTTTGCGCAGATCGTATGCGGTACGGCGGGCCACGACATCCTCGCGGAAGTCGATGAACGAGGTCAGGAATCGGCGCAGGGTCAACTGCTCGGGTCGGCCACCGTTCAGGGCCAGCATGTTGCAGCCGAAGGACGTCTGCATCGGCGAGAAGCGATAGAGCTGGTTCAACACCACTTCGGGCGTTGCATCGCGTTTCAGTTCGACCACGACACGCACGCCGTTGCGGTCGGATTCGTCCTGCACGTGGCTTACACCTTCGATGCGCTTTTCACGCACTGCCTCGGCGATCTTTTCGATCATCGAGGCCTTGTTTACCTGATAGGGGATCTCGTCCACGACAATCGCGTATCGGTCCTTGCGGATCTCTTCGACTCGGGTCTTGGCGCGAATGATGACGCTGCCGCGACCCTCCAGATAGGCTTTGCGCGCACCAGACCGACCCAGCATCACGCCGCCGGTCGGGAAGTCGGGGCCGGGGACGTATTCGATCAGTTGTTCTGAGGTCAGGTCCGGGTCATCGATCAACGCCAGCGTGGCATCGACGACTTCGCCCAGATTGTGCGGCGGGATGTTCGTGGCCATACCCACAGCGATACCACCGGCCCCATTGACCAGCATGTTCGGGAACCGGGCGGGCAGGACGGTCGGTTCCTTGTCCTTGCCGTCGTAATTGTCCTGAAAATCGACCGTTTCTTTTTCGATATCGGCCAGCAGGGCGGCGGCGGGCTTGTCCATGCGCACTTCGGTATACCGCATGGCCGCCGGGTTATCCCCGTCCATCGAGCCAAAGTTGCCCTGACCGTCCAGCAGCGGCAGCGACATCGAGAAATCCTGCGCCATCCGCACCAGCGCGTCATAGATGGCTGAGTCACCATGCGGGTGGTATTTACCCATCACATCGCCGACCGGGCGGGCCGATTTGCGGTAGGCCTTGTCGTGGGTATTCCCCGTCTCGTGCATGGCGTACAGAATCCGCCGGTGCACCGGCTTCAGCCCGTCGCGCAGATCGGGGATCGCGCGGCTGACGATGACGGACATCGCGTAATCGAGATACGATGTGCGCATCTCGGATTCGATGGAGACCGTCGGGCCGTCATATGCCGGGCGCTCGGGCGGGGTTTCGTCCATGTTTTCTGGGGTTTCTGGCGTATCGCTCACGTAAACTGCCCGTATCTTGTTTTGGGTCTATATCTTGTGGATGCACCTTATCAGACCCGGCACATAAGGTGCAAGCAAGCTGATCATTTCGCGAAAAATACCGCGGTAACACGAGGGTAACATATTGTTATCTAAGTATTAGGAGAGTTCCGTGTTACCCTGAAGAGACCTTGCAACAAGTTTGGAGGTCTGCATGACGCAAAATGAAACCGAATTGATGCTCAAAGGGTACGGGCTGACGACGGCGGAATTCTTCTATCACATGCCCGACTATATTCACGTTCTGAACACGTTCATCTGGCAGGATTACGACCTCGCTCCGGATCATCCGAAGCTGTTTGAGTTCGTGGAATTCTGGCAAAAAGAGATTGAGGGACCGCTGCATTCGGTCCGCTTCACGCATCGCAAGATGATCGCGCCGGGGGAATGGCGCAACATGGTGGGGGAGTTCCGGGTCAACTGACCTTCAGGCTGAACAGCTTGCCCCGCCCAAGACACAGAATTTGGCGCAGTGCGGGTGGTTCAGGTGCACCTCGGCCTCGGCCTCGGCCAGTGTCGTGCCCAATTCGAATTCCGGCGCATAGGGCAACAGGGTGCAGGCCAGTACGGCGGGGCTATGCGCGCCTTTGCGTTTCACCACCATGCGCGAGCTGGCGCACATCACCGCATCGGGGGACTTGTCCAGAATACCCCAGCAGGCGGTGGTGATTTCGGGCACTTCAACCGTTTCGTCCATTTCCGGGAACAGGACAGTCTGACCCAGGTTCCCGGCATCAATGTCAAACCCGTGTTCGGCAAAGAATGCAGCATACCCGGCGCGGCTTTCGGCGTCGGTATCGCCCCAGACGGTACGACCGGCGATGGCCATCCTGAAGCCATTATCGCGCAGCCACCGCATCCCCGCGACGGTCTTGTCAAAACTGCCCGCGCCGCGTTCCTCGTCATGAAGTTCGGGTCGATAATGGTCGACCGAAACGCGTAGGGTCAGCTTGTCGCCATAGGTTTGCTGCAGCTCCAGCAACCCGTCGCGCATCTTGCGGCGCATCATCGGGAGCATCGCATTGGTCAGGATCAGAACCTCATACCCCCGTTCCAGCGCGGCGCGCGTCATGTCGATCATCTCGGGGTTCATGAAAGGTTCGCCGCCGGTAAAGCCGATTTCGCGGATGGGCCAGTTGCGCGCGTCAATCTGATCCAGATAGTCGCGCACCTCATCCGCGGAGATATAGACCAGGGCATCGTTGGTGGGGCTACTGGCGATGTAACAATTCACGCATTCGATGTTGCACAAGGTGCCGGTGTTGAACCACAACGTCTCGGGGTGGGTCAGCGCAACCGACGCGCGGGTCTGACCGTCTGCTGTCACCAAGCTGTTTTGAAACTTGCCGATATTGGCGACCTGAGGGGCGTTGTCTTTCATTCCGGTATCCGGTTCTGTGCAATTGCCGAACTGACTTAACCTCTTGTGTCATGAGAGTTAAGTGCGATGGACCGTTGCTGACGGAGTTTTGATGATGAAAGATTATTGACTCATGATTGCGCTAACATTGGACATGACCCGAGCGGCAAGGTAAGGAAAACCCATGGTTTCTCGTGTCATACCTGTTGACCCGTTCGATCTGGTCATATTCGGTGCAACCGGCGATCTGGCGCAGCGCAAGATCGTTCCGGCGCTGTTCCGACGCTATTGTGCCGGTCAATGGCCGGAAGGCACGCAGATCATCGGTGCCGCGCGCGGGGATCTGCGGCGTGAGGCGTTTCGCAATATGATCTCCGAATCGCTGCATCAGCATGTGCTGGTGCAGGCCGGGGATGCCGAGGCGCTTCAAGGTTTCATGCAGCGGGTTGACTATGTCTCGCTGGACGCCCTGTCTGATGACGGGTGGGCAGAATTGGCTGGCAAGTTGCAGACGGATCGCGTGCGGGCCTTCTATTTCTCGGTCGGGCCGGGCCTGTTCGGTCCGCTGGCCGAGCAGATCAAGGCGCATGATCTATCGACCGATCAGACGCGGATTGTGGTTGAGAAACCGTTTGGCCGCGATCTGGAAAGTGCCCGGGCATTGAATGCAACGCTGGCCGCACATTTTGACGAGGGTCAGATTTACCGGATCGATCACTATCTGGGCAAAGAGACGGTTCAGAATCTGATGGCCGTCCGCTTTGGCAATATGCTGTTCGAGCCGCTCTGGAACAGCCAGTATGTCGACCATATTCAGATCACGGTGGCCGAAACGGTCGGCATTGACGGGCGTGAGGAATACTATGAGCGCGCAGGTGCCATGCGCGACATGATGCAGAACCACCTGATGCAGCTTTTGTGCCTGATCGCGATGGAGCCGCCCGCGAAATTCGATCCCGACGCAGTGCGGGATGAAAAACTCAAGGTGATCCGGGCGCTGGATTCGGTCGAGCCGCACCATATCGTACGCGGCCAGTTTGCCGGAGGCGCTGCGGGTCGGGGATATCGCGAAGTAGTCGGAAATCCGCGCTCGACCACGGAAAGCTACGTGGCCCTGCGCGCCCATATCAGCAATTGGCGATGGGCAGGCACACCGTTCTATCTGCGCACGGGAAAGGAACTGGTGGCGCGGTCGTCGGTCATCAATGTGATGTTCAAGGACGCGCCGCATTCGATTTTCGGGGAAGAGGCCGGGCGCCATGCCAACGCGCTTTCGATCCGCCTTCAGCCCAACGAAGGCATCACGCTGAAAGTGACGATCAAGGAACCCGGACAGGGTGGAATGCGACTGGTTGACGTGCCGCTGGACATGAGCTTTGCCGAGGCGCTGGGGCCCGAAAGCCAGAATCCGCCCGATGCTTATGAACGGCTGGTCATGGATGTCATTCGCGGCAACCAGACCCTGTTCATGCGGGGCGATGAGGTCGAGGCTGCCTGGGCCTGGACCGACCCGATCATCGCCGGGTGGGAAGCGCGCGGCGATGTGCCCAAACCCTATGAAAGTGGCAGCACCGGCCCCGGCGACGCCGAATTGCTGATGAAACGAGATGGTCGCCGCTGGCAAGGGATTAACCCATGAATATCAAAGAATATGCCGACCGTGACATGCTGGCGATCGATGTCGCCAATGATCTGGCCGGAGACCTCGAATCCGCCTTGCTGCACCATGATATGGTCTCGCTTGCGGTTCCTGGTGGCACAACGCCGGGGCCGGTCTTTGATGGCCTTTGCGCTGCCGATCTGGAATGGGATCGGGTGCGTGTTTTGCCCACGGATGAGCGATGTGTTCCCGGGGATAGTGAGCGTTCGAACGAACGTTTGATCCGGGAACGTTTGCTGACCAGCCGCGCCTCGGTCGCGCAATACGTACCGCTTTACGTTGAGGGGCACGAGCCCGAGGACGTTCTGCCCGAGATCGAAAGCCTGATAAACCCGGTTCTGCCGCTTTCGGTTCTGGTGCTTGGGATGGGAGAGGACATGCACACCGCCTCACTGTTTCCGGGGATGGCGGGGCTGGAGGCTGCCTTAAACAGCCATGCGCCCACGCTGGCCGTCGCCCGCACCGATGTACAGCCCGAAGCACGCATCACGCTGACCGCCCCGGTTCTGGACGGCGCATTGTCAAAACACCTGATCATCTTTGGCACCGCCAAACGCGATGCGCTGGAACGGGCGATGACCTTGCCCCCCGAAGACGCCCCGATTGCCGCCGTACTGAGCGGCATGACCGTGCATTGGGCGGAGTAGGGGCGATGGAATTGGAGAGCCTCAAAACCTATGCTGCATTGACACGAGATCATCGCATCGAAGATCTGTTCAAGACCGACCCGGCGCGGGCGCAGAGTTTTTCGGCCTCCACGGGCGATCTGCTGTTTGACTATTCGAAAACGCAGATCGACGCGCCGATCCGGTCAGAGTTGATTGCGCTTTGCGACCGGGCCGGACTGGCCGCGCGTCGCGAGGCCATGTTCTCCGGTCAGAAGATCAACGAGACCGAGGATCGTGCCGTTCTGCACACGGCGCTGCGCAACCTCGATGGCGGGCCGGTCGCGGTTGACGGGCAGGATGTGATGCCCGAGGTGCTCACCACGTTACAGCGGATGCGTGTCTTCGCCGAGGAAGTGCGCGGAGGCGCGATTCAGGGGGCAGGGGGCAGTTTTACCGATGTGGTGAATATCGGCATCGGCGGCTCGGATCTGGGGCCCGTCATGGCGACCCATGCGCTGTCGCCGTATCATGATGGGCCGCGGTTGCACTATGTCTCAAACGTGGATGGCGCGCATATCGCGGATACGTTGCGCACACTTGATCCGACGCGCACGCTGATCATTGTGGCCTCAAAAACCTTCACGACGATCGAAACCATGACCAACGCGCGCACTGCGCGGGCATGGATGGCGGAGGGCGGGGGCGATCCGTCGCAACAATTCGCAGCCGTCTCAAGCGCCGTCGACAAAACCGCCGCCTTTGGCATCCCCGAGGCACGCGTGTTCGGATTTGCCGACTGGGTGGGCGGTCGCTATTCGGTCTGGGGACCGGTCGGCCTGCCGGTGATGATTGCCGTGGGCTCGAACGCGTTCGATGCGTTCCTGCGGGGCGGGCAGGCGATGGACCTGCATTTCCGCGCGGCGGAATGGGCCGAGAACATGCCGGTGATGCTGGCGCTTGTGGGTGTCTGGCATCGTCAGGTGCTGGGCCACGCCAGCCGCGCGGTGCTGCCCTATGATCAGCGCCTGCTGCGCCTTCCGGCCTATTTCCAGCAGCTTGAGATGGAATCGAACGGCAAATCCGTTGCGATGGATGGCAGCGATCTGACCCTGCCATCAGGCCCGGTGGTCTGGGGGGAGCCCGGAACCAACGGGCAGCATGCGTTCTATCAACTGATCCATCAGGGCACCGACGTGATCCCGTGTGAGTTCATGGTGGCTGCCGAAGGGCACGAGCCTGAACTGGCCCATCATCACCGGCTGCTGCTGGCCAATTGTCTGGCCCAGTCCGAGGCGCTGATGCGGGGTCGTTCGCTGGAGGAGGCCCGGTCGCGCATGGCAGACAAGGGCCTGACCGGAGGTGAGTTGGAACGTCAGGCAAGACACCGCGTCTTTCCCGGCAACCGGCCATCGACCACATTGATTTACCCGCAACTGACGCCCTTCGTGCTGGGCCAGATCATCGCGCTCTATGAGCATCGTGTGTTTGTCGAAGGGGTGTTGCTGGGCATCAACTCGTTCGATCAATGGGGCGTTGAGCTGGGCAAGGAACTGGCGACGTCTCTGGGGCCGATTGTCGATGGCGAGGTCGGGACCGAGGGCAAGGACGGCTCCACCGCCGCGCTGGTTGAATTCGCCTTGCGTCATCGCGATTGACGCGACACCCGGTCGCACTCTCTTATTGTCAGACAATTGAATTCTTGGCAGGGTTGTTGCCAAGAAACAAAGGCGCAGTCTGGCGCCGACGATGGGAGGGACGTCCATGCTGGGACAGATGATGACGCAGCCTTTGCTGATTTCGTCGCTGATTGATCACGCCAAACGCTATCACGGCCAGACCGAGATCATCTCGGTCGAGACCGACGGAACCGTGACCGAAACCAACTGGGCCGGGATTGCGCGGAACGCCCATCGGATGGGTTCGGCGCTGGTAAAGCTGGGGCTGCAGCCGCAGGATCGCGTAGGCACGCTGGCGTGGAACAACCGTCGCCATCTTGAGATTTACTATGCGGTTTCGGGCGCGGGCTTTGTTTGCCACACGATCAACCCCCGCCTGTTCCCAGAACAGCTGACCTATATCATCAACCATGCACAGGATCGGGTTCTGTTCTTTGATGCAACTTTCCTGCCGTTAGTTGCTGCGCTGCAAGAGCATCTGACCGAGGTGCAGCATTTCGTGCTGATGGGCGCGCGGGATGAGGCCGCGCTGTCTCAGGTGCCGGGGCTTCTTTTCTATGACGAGCTGATTGAAACCGGTGATGTGGATTACGCGTGGCCCAGCTTTGATGAGAACACCGCCTCCAGCCTCTGCTACACCTCCGGCACGACGGGCAACCCCAAGGGTGTTCTTTATTCGCATCGGTCTACAGTTCTGCACAGCTTCGCATCGAACACGCGCGACGTGATCGGCTATTCCGCCATGGATGTGGTGATGCCGGTGGTGCCGATGTTCCACGTCAACGCCTGGGGCTCGCCCTATGCTAGTGCCATGTCCGGCTCGCGCATGGTGTTGCCGGGGCCGGGCCTGCATGGCGAAGCGCTGGTCAATCTGATCGATACATATGGTGTGACGCTGGCAATGGGCGTGCCGACGATCTGGCAGGGCCTGCTGGCCCATGCTGCGAAATGCGGAACGAAGCTGGAAAGCCTTAATCGTACCGTGATCGGCGGTGCTGCATGTCCACCCTCGATGATCGAAACCTTCCGCGAGACCTATGGCGTGGATACTGTCCACGCCTGGGGGATGAGCGAGATGAGTCCGCTTGGCACAACGAACTACCCGATGGCCAAACATCTGGACATGCCCGTCGAGGCCCAGCACAAGCTGCGTGAAAGCCAGGGTCGTCCGCCCTTTGGGGTTGAACTGAAAATCGTTGACGATGACGGCAACGATCTTCCCCATGACGGAGAGACACAGGGCGATCTGATGGTGCGCGGCCACTGGGTGCTGGACAGCTATTTCCACATGCAGGATGAGGCCTTGCTGCAGGAGGGCTGGTTCGCAACCGGCGACGTGGCGACATTGGACCCGGACGGGTACATGACCATCCGCGACCGGTCGAAGGACATCATCAAATCAGGCGGCGAATGGATCAGCTCGGTCGAGTTGGAGAATATCGCTGTCGCGCATCCGCAACTGGCGACCGCTGCCGTTGTGGGGGTGCCACATCCGAAATGGGATGAACGGCCCCTGCTGGTTGCCGTGAAAGCAGAAGGCGAAGAGCCGACCGAACAGGATTTGTTGTCATTCTTTGACGGTAAAATCGCCAAATGGCAGGTGCCGGACAAGGTTGTATTCGTCGATGCGCTGCCGCTGAACGCGACCGGAAAGGTCCTGAAACGCAACCTGCGCGCCGATTTCAGCGATGCGCTGATGGGGTAAGTGCCAATCTGGGAAGAATGGCTCCGGCGGTAGGGATCGAACCTACGACCAATTGATTAACAGTCAACTGCTCTACCGCTGAGCTACGCCGGAACGGTTCGCGCCGTATAGCAACCTGTTTCTGCGACGTCCAGAGGGATCGTGGAGTTTTTTCATCGAAATATTCCACGCAGAAATCGACGGTCGCCCAAGGCGCGAATTTGGCTGAATTTAGGGTGATTTGGCTCCGGCGGTAGGGATCGAACCTACGACCAATTGATTAACAGTCAACTGCTCTACCGCTGAGCTACGCCGGAACTGAGGCGCATATAACAACCCGGATTTTCGCCGTCCAGAGGCGAAGCGCATGGCCCGGAAAAAAATTTCTGTTCAAGCGATGCGCCAGAAACGAGCGCTTTCGGAAAGGTCACCTTCGGGCGCAACCCGGGACCGGCCGGTCAGGTCGACCAGATGGGCAAAGACGTTCCGCTCGGCCGCGCGCAGCAAGGCGGCGGGGGTTTCGGTATAGATTCGCTGCGCAAGCTCTGACGGTGTCGCGGGACATTGTTCCAGAACGCCCAGAATTTGCGCTTCTCTTTGCAATCTGTGGTCAATCAACCAATCCAGACGCCCGGCGGGATTGGTGACAGGCGCGCCGTGGCCGGGGTGAAAAACCGACCACTCCCGCGCGCGCAGGCGGTGGCAGGCGGCCATGAAATCGGTCAGGTCCCCGTCGGGGGGCGAGACCAGCGAACTGGCCCAGCCCATGACGTGATCAGCCGTAAAGCAGATATCGTCCCATGCCAGCGCGATATGGTTGCCCAGATGACCGGGCGTGTGGATGACCTCAAGCTGCCAGCCATCAGCCGAAACATGCGCGCCGTCTTCGAGTTCGATATCAGGGCGGAAATCGGCATCGATTCCCTCGCCACCGCCCGCCAGCCCGTTCTGGGCCAGCGTGGACATGACGTCGCTGCGACCGGCCTGCGGGCCACCAAAGGCCAGAACGGGCGCACCGGTGCGGGCTGAAAGCGGCGCAGCCAGCGGTGAATGATCCAGATGGGTATGGGTGACAAAGATGTGGCTTATCCGCTGGCCGGGCTGCAGGGCGTCAAGGATGGCTTGCAGATGCGCATCGCTCAGCGGCCCCGGATCGATCACGGCAATGTCGCAGTTCCCCAACAGATAGGTATTTGTCCCGCGATAGGTCATTGGCGAGGGGTTGGGGGCCAGGACCCGGCGCAGGCCCGGTGACAGCGCGTGAACTTGCCCTGGCGCAGGGTTGAAATCGTCGGGGGCTTGCATCGTGACCTCTTCCTCTTACCCGGGCAGCCCGCTAGGTTTAGCGCATGTTGTTGCAATGGCTCAAACCTTATATGCCGCGCAGCCTTTATGCGCGCGCCGCATTGATTCTGGTGCTCCCGGTCATCGTTGTCTTGTTGGTGGTCGCCATCGCCTTTCTGCAGAAACATCTTGAGGAAGTCACCGCCCAGATGACCCGCACCACCGCGCGCGAAGTCTTGCTGGTGATGGATGGAATGAAGGGGGCGGAAACCCAGCAGCAGGCTTTGGCTGCAGTGCGAAAGGACCTATCGGTTCTGGATATGTCAGCCCGTTTTCTGGACCTTAACGAAATGCCGCAGAATGGGACCCGGCGCTGGTATGATTTCGTTGCGTCGCAGGTGGATGCCGAACTGCACGCGCGCATTCCCGAGGTTGAGGAGATCGAGCTGCCCAACGGACAAGAGGTCCGGTTGTATCTGGCGACTGATCTGGGAACGCTCGAGCTGGGTTTTGACAGGCGGCGGTTGTCACCGACAGCTCCACATCAGTTGATCGTGACGATGGTGTTCTTTGCCGGTCTGATGACGTCGATTTCGTTTCTTTATATGCGCAATCAGTTGCGCCCGATCACGCGTCTGGCCGATGCGGCGCAGGCCTTTGGACGTGGTCGCAGCGTGCCCTACACCCCCGGCGGCGCCATCGAGGTGCGGGCCGCAGGCAGCGCGTTTGTCGACATGCGCGCCCGGATCGAGCGGCAAATCGAGCAGCGTACCCTGATGCTGTCGGGGGTCAGCCATGATTTGCGCACCCCGCTGACGCGGCTCAAGCTGGGCCTGTCTTTCTTGCCCGAGGATGAGGCGGCGCCGTTGCTGCAGGACGTCGATGAGATGCAATCCCTGCTGGATGCGTTCCTTGATTTCTCGCGCGGAACAGCTGAAAGCGCACCCGAGTCGGTTACGCCCGAAACCTGGCTGAGCCAGATCGTCGATGACGCGCAGCGCGCTGGTCAGCAGGTTGAACTGGTGTCCGTCGAAGGGCAGGGCAGTGCCATGCTGCGCCCGACCGCCATGCGCCGGGCGGTTGAAAACCTGATCGGGAATGCGATCCGCTACGGGAGCAAGGCCGAGGTCAGCCTTTCGTTGACACCAAAATCCCTGCGCATCCGGGTCGAGGATGACGGCCCCGGCATCCCGCCCGAACAGCGCACCGAAGCGGTGCGGCCCTTTACCCGGCTTGACCCCGCGCGAAATCAGAATCAGGGCAGCGGCGTCGGTCTTGGCCTGGCCATAGTCGCCGATATCGCCCGCGTGCATGGCGGCACCTTGCGGCTGGGCAGCAGCAAAAAGCTGGGTGGGTTATGCGCGGATATTGTCATAGGGCGGTGATTTGGTAGGCCCGGCAGGACTTGAACCCGCAACCAAAGCGTTATGAGCGCTCTGCTCTAACCAATTGAGCTACAGGCCCGCCATGACGCCTTGGGTACCACGATCAGGGCCCGCGTCAAGCCTGACCGTTGCAACATCGGCCACAATCGAATAACCCGCGCGCAAAGCACTCATGAGGGATTGACCATGACAGCGGGCAAGAACGGAATCACCTACGCCGATGCGGGTGTCGATATCGATGCGGGGAACGCATTGGTCGACCGGATCAAGCCTGCAGCCAAGCGCACCAACCGATCAGGGGTGATGAGTGGTCTGGGCGGTTTTGGCGCTCTGTTCGACCTCAAGGCGGCCGGGTACGAAGATCCGATTTTGGTGGGCGCGACCGATGGTGTCGGCACCAAGCTGCGGATTGCCATCGATACTGGCGTTGTCGATGGTGTGGGTATCGATCTGGTGGCGATGTGCGTCAACGACCTGATCTGTCAGGGTGCCGAGCCGCTGTTTTTTCTGGATTATTTCGCCACCGGAAAGCTAGACACCGACACTGCTGCGCGGATCATCGAAGGTATCGCCGAGGGCTGCGTGCAGTCCGGCTGCGCCTTGATCGGTGGCGAAACCGCCGAGATGCCGGGCATGTACCCGGATGGAGATTTCGACCTGGCCGGGTTCTCGGTCGGCGCGATGGAGCGTGGAACGGCACTGCCAGAGGGGGTGCAGCAGGGCGATGTTCTGCTGGGGCTGGCCTCGAACGGGGTGCATTCCAACGGTTATTCGCTGGTGCGCAAGCTGGTCGAGATGTCCGGGCTTGGCTGGGATGCGGCGTCACCCTTCGGTGGCGGCTCGCTGGGTGAGGCACTGCTGACCCCAACACGTCTTTATGTACAACCCGCGTTGGCCGCGATCCGTGCAGGGGGCGTTCACGCGCTGGCACATATCACCGGCGGCGGTCTGACCGAAAACCTGCCGCGTGTGCTGTCCGAAGGGCTGGGCGCTCAGATCGATCTGAGTGCATGGGATTTGCCGCCCGTCTTCCGCTGGATGGCGGAAACCGGTGGGATTGCCGAGGCAGAGATGCTCAAGACCTTCAACTGCGGCATCGGCATGATCGTTGTTTGCGCGCCGGATCAGGCCGAAGCGCTGGAGGCATTGCTGGCAGACGCAGGTGAAACCGTCTCGCGGATCGGGACCGTCACCGATGCGGCGGGCGTCGTTTATTCGGGCAAGCTGCTGTGAGCCATAAGCGCGTCGCCATCTTGATTTCCGGTGGCGGTTCGAACATGCTGTCTCTGGTCGACAGCATGACCGGCGACCATCCCGCGCGGCCCTGTCTGGTCATGTCCAATGATGCCAAGGCAGGCGGCCTGAAAAAGGCGGCCGCCCTTGGAATTCCGACTGCCGCCGTTGATCACCGGCCTTTTGGCAAGGATCGGGCGGCGTTTGAGGCTGAATTGCTGAAACCTTTGTTGCAGGCCGAACCCGATATCGTCTGTCTTGCCGGGTTCATGCGGGTTCTGACCGGGGATTTCGTCTCGCGCTTTCAGGGGCGGATGCTGAACATCCACCCCTCACTGCTGCCCAAATACAAGGGTCTGAACACCCATGCCCGCGCCATCGAGGCGGGGGATTCCGAGCATGGATGCACTGTTCACGAAGTGACAGCCGCGCTGGATGACGGCCCGATTCTGGGTCAGGCGCGCGTCGTAATCGAAGCCGGTGACACGCCCGAAACGCTGGCCACGCGTGTGCTGGAATGGGAACACAAGCTTTATCCTGCAGTTCTGCGGCGGTATTCTCAGGGCAACACCGAACCGGTTCTTTTGCCCTGACCTGCCGGGGTGATTTACATGCGCTGAATATTCGTCTTATGGTCGCATATCGCTCGGGACGAGGACCAAACGGGCAGTCACAAGAACCATAAAAGCAAGAATAGTACGGCGCATGAAAACCCTGACAACGACGCAAGAGCTGACTGCATTCTGTGCGGCTGCTGCGGACTATCCCTACGTCACCGTAGATACCGAATTTCTGCGCGAACGGACCTACTATTCAAAACTCTGTCTGGTGCAACTTGCGGTACCGTCCGAAGACGAGGACAGCGCGGTGCTGGTTGATCCGCTGGCCGAGGGCCTGTCGCTGGAACCACTTTATGAGCTGTTCCGCAACGAAAACGTGGTCAAGGTTTTCCACGCCGCCCGGCAGGATCTTGAGATTTTCTGGGTCGATGCCGGTGTTTTCCCGACGCCCCTGTTCGATACTCAGGTGGCGGCCATGGTCTGCGGATTTGGCGAGCAGGTCGGATACGAGACGCTTGTCCGCAAGATCTGCAAGGAGGGGGTCGACAAGACCTCTCGGTTCACAGACTGGTCGCGGCGTCCGCTGACCGATGCGCAAAAATCCTATGCGCTGGCGGACGTGACGCATCTGCGGAAGATCTACGAATATCTGGCCGCTGAGCTGGAGAAGACCCGGCGGGATCATTGGGTGGCGGAAGAGTTGCGTATCCTGACCCGTGTCGAGACCTACGATATCCGCCCCGAGGAAGCCTGGCGCCGGGTCAAGACGCGCACCAACTCGGCCAAGTTTTTGGCGGTGGTGCGGGAATTGGCTGAGTTCCGCGAAGCCTATGCGCAGCAGAACAACGTCCCGCGCAGCCGGGTGTTCAAGGATGACGCGTTGATCGAGATGGCCTCGATCAAACCCAAAACCCCATCGGATCTGGGCGGTTCACGCATGTTGTTGCGCGAGGCGCGGAAGGGTGCGATTGCGGATGGAATACTGGCGGCGGTGAAACGCGGTGTGAATTGCCCGCCAGACAAGTTGCCCAAGGTGGATATCAGCCGCGACAAGCTGAAGGTCAACCCGGCACTGGCCGATCTGCTGCGGGTACTGCTGAAATCCAAGACCGAAAGTGCTGGGGTTGCGGCGAAGCTGATCGCCTCGAGCGCGGATCTGGATCAGATCGCCGCGGGTGAGCGTGAAGTGCCTGCGCTATCTGGTTGGCGGTTCGAGGTATTCGGGGAAGACGCGCTGAAACTGTGCGACGGCAAGATCGCCCTGGCCGCCAAAGGTCAGACGGTGCGCGTCGTATCGCTTTAGCGCCGCCGCGATTCCAGCGCGTTTTGCGCGCCCACGACCCGAACCAACCGAATACCTTCCAGATCCTGCGTGCTTACGGTGACGGCCTCGGACACCATGCGCGAACGCGCGCTGCCCTGAGCCGTGGCGTATTCCGGATAATCCACGCGGAAGGTGAACTCCATCACCCCATTTTTGCTCAGCTCTTCTGACCGCACGCGTGCAAGTTGAGCGTTGAATGCCCCTTGCCGGATCGCTGTTCCCGAGGCGTAGATGATCGCGCCCGTCGTAGTTGGATCGATGCGCAGTTCATCGATCACGGCGATTGGTACGCTGTTGTCTTCAGCTTCGGGCCGCGCGAACAGCCCACGTGCATCGCTCTGTTGCGGGACAAGGGCGTTTGCGTCATCGGCTGAAACCTCGGTCGGGGCCGGGGTGCTGCTGCCAAACCAGTTCGACGGGTTTGCCCGGGAATTACTCCAACCACTGCAGGCAGAAACAGACATCGCAGCGACCAATAGTACAGACAGAGTTTTGTGCATGGACCCAACACTTTGCGCAACTTTACACCCAAGGGGTTAGCGCAAATTCTGTGTCTTGAAAAGGCACGCAAGGGACTGGACAGCGGGGAAAGCCGGGCATAGTTCACATTTGTGATCGCGTAACGCAAGGACAGCCCACCATGGCAACGCCCGCCTTTGAAGAGATTGTCGAGGATTTCGAATTCCTGGAGGACTGGGAAGACCGCTATCGCCATGTGATCGAGCAGGGCAAAGCGATGGAACCTCTGGACGAGGCGCTGAAGGTGCCGGCGACCAAAGTGACCGGCTGCGCCAGTCAGGTCTGGCTGCACCCGACCATCGCGAATGGCCAGTTTCACTTTGACGGTGACAGCGACGCGCTGATCGTGCGTGGCCTGATCGCGGTGTTGCGCAAGCTTTACAATGGGCTGCCCGTCGCAGACGTCAGCAAAGTGGATGCAGGTGGTGAGTTGGCGCGGCTGGGTCTGCACGATCACCTTTCGGCGCAACGCTCGAACGGGCTACGGTCGATGATCGAGCGTATTCGCGAGGTTGCGCTGGCCAGCGCCTGACCGTCAGCCGGATTTCCCGCGCGCGGCCCATTCCGACAACGTGACTTCAAGATCGCCATAGCCGGTCAGGCGGCGTTCGAACGCCAGCCCCATACGGTCGGCGCAGTCCTGCGCGCGGCGTGTCAGGTCGGGATCGTCGGTCTGCGCCTGATAGACCAGCTTGGTATAGTTGCCGAAATACATATCCCGCAGCTCTGGATGACGATCCAGACCCAGAGGCTTCCAAACAAAAGCGTCGAACTGCCGGGCGAGAAAGTCGGTCAGGTAAAACGCGGTTGTTTCGTCATCGCCATGGGCGGCAAAGGCCTGATTACCCTCGAAGAAAGAATAACAGTGGGGGCCCTGGATCATCTCGACGCCCAGCTTTTCGCATGCGGCCTGCAGCAAGCCCCCGGTGCCGCAATCGGCATAGACGACATAAATCCGGTCGTAGCTGTCGCGATGTTTGGCAACGGCATCCTCAACCGCTTGCGTGATCCTTTCGGGGTGGATGTGCAGGATGGCGGGCAGGCAGGTCAGCGCGATGTGATCCCAGCCGTTTCTCTCCTTCAGGTCCAGTATCTCGCGCGCCAACGCGCCACAGGCGATCAGAAGGATGGATTCGGTCACGCGCGGGGCGACATAGCCTTCGCGGGTCAGGCTGTCATCATCTGGCAATGGTGCGTCGGTCATCTGATCTCTCCACCTGGCTACATGATATATAGGTACGCGACCTTTGAGACGAAAAAGGCCGCCCTGGTTAGGACGGCCTGCTTCACAGTATAGTCTGTGCCTTAGCCGGCCAGTTGGTTGTGCCGACGCGACATGAAGTCCTTGGCCATTTCCACGGCCACAGCGGCGTCACGGCAGTAGCCGTCTGCACCAATGGCCTTGCCGAATTCTTCGTTCAGCGGCGCGCCACCGACCAGAACGACGTATTCTTCACGCAGGCCTTGCTCGACCATCGTGTCGATCACGACCTTCATGTAAGGCATGGTGGTGGTCAGCAGGGCGGACATGCCCAGAATATCGGGCTTTTCGTTTTCCAGCGCTTCCAGGTAGTTTTCGACCGGGTTGTTGATACCAAGATCGACAACCTCGAAGCCTGCGCCTTCCATCATCATCGACACAAGGTTCTTGCCGATGTCGTGGATGTCACCTTTTACGGTGCCGATGACCATCTTGCCAACGCGCGGCGCGCCGGTTTCGGCCAGCAGCGGCTTGAGGATAGCCATGCCGCCCTTCATCGCGTTTGCAGCCAGCAGAACTTCGGGCACGAACAGAATGCCGTCGCGGAAGTCGTGGCCCACGATGGTCATACCGCCGACCAGTGCTTTGGTCAGGATGTCGTAAGGCGTCCAGCCGCGCTCGAGAAGGATGTTGGTGCCTTCTTCGATTTCCTCTTTCAGACCGTCATAGAGGTCATCGAACATCTGTTCGACAAGTTCGTCGTCGTTGAGTTCGGACAGTACGATGTCTTCTTCATCGGACATGGGGCGTTTCCCTGAGCTTGGCGGGCTTGTGGCCCGTGGTGGCAATTTTTTCCTGTTTGGCGATTTCGTCGCAGATGTACTGTGACGATTGCGACCTTGGCCGTTCTGAGACCGACCTATATGTTGAAATGTGACTCCGGGCGACCGATTTTTTTGCAAGATCATCCTGCAGTCCATTCATTTTCTGGCGGCTAAGTCCCGATTTGTTCGCTGTTGAAGCCGGATTGGTCGCATAACCCTGATCTTTGTATGCCTTGCCAGCCCGTGCGCGGTCAGCTAATCATTGGTTAAGAACATAAGGTGAACAAATGTTGACTCAGCCAAAGCATCAGGGGCGAGGGGTGGCGTCGAACGACGCTGGCCGGTTCGAACGGTTTGCGACCGAATCCACGGATGACGGCTGGGACTTGCCCGAGGATCTGCCGCCGTTGCGAACCGAGGTCAGGGACGAGGTTGCGCGGACTCTCATCACCTACAACAAATCACCGGATTTGCCATTCGACCGCTCGATCAATCCCTATCGCGGGTGCGAGCACGGATGTGTCTATTGCTTTGCCCGCCCGAGCCACGCTTATCTGGGTTTGTCGCCGGGGCTTGATTTTGAAACGCGCCTTGTCGCTCGCCCGAACGCTGCGGAAGTCCTGCGGCGAGAGCTGTCGGCGCGTCGCTACAAAGTGGCGACAATCGCGCTGGGGACCAATACCGATCCCTACCAACCAATCGAGAAAAACCGTGAAATCACAAGGGCCTGTCTGCAGGTTCTCAGCGACTTTCAGCACCCGGTCGGGATCGTCACCAAGGGCGCGCTTATTGAACGTGATCTGGATATCCTGGCCCCCATGGCCCGCAATAATCTGGTGAGGGTCGGTATTTCCCTCACCACGCTGGATGCCGGGTTGTCGCGCAGGATGGAGCCGCGCGCGCCGTCTCCGCTGCGCCGGTTGCGGATGATCCGCCGGTTGACCGAAGCGGGGGTGCCGGTGCGGGTCATGACCTCGCCCATTATACCCGGGTTGACGGATCATGAGCTTGAGCAGTTGCTTGAAGCAGGCCAGCAGGCTGGCGCGGATGCCGCCAGTTGGATCATGCTGCGCCTGCCGCGCGAGGTGTCGGCCCTGTGGCAAGACTGGCTGGACGAACATGAACCAGCGCGCGCCGCGAAGGTTATGGCGCGATTGCGCGAGATGCACGGGGGCAGGGATTATGACCCGCGATGGGGGCACCGGATGCGGGGCGAGGGCACCTATGCTCAGATGATAGCCCAGCGGTTCAAGGCCGCCTGCAAAAGACTGGGCCTTGCGATCAAGTCACAGCCGCTCAGTACCGCACATTTTGCGCCGCCACCGCAGCCGGGTGATCAGCTGTCGCTGTTCTAGAAACTGATCCCCAGTCCAACCGTGAAGCCATTCACTGTATCGCTGCCATAGTAACGGACCATAAGCCGGGTTGTGGTGACCCACGGCACCCAGGTGTCGGACAGATCAACCTCAACCCCGCCGCCGACACGCGCCAGCCAGTCGGTGCCAAGCACGATGGCCTGATCGCCCAGCAGATAGGAAAAGGACAGATCGCCAACCCAGCGCACCGGTCGCCCGAACATCTGTTTGCCGGTGGGAAAACGATACCGGGCCCATAGAACCGCATTGGCGGCGGTGGATTCGATCAGCAGGTCCTCATCATCTCCGATGGGCCAGTACTCGATATGCGTATATCGCAGGCTGGCCTCGAATTCGCGGTCGTTTTCAAGCGGCAGGTCATAATCCACGGTCAGTGAGCCACCGGCACCACCGGCCCACAGACCACCGCTTTCGACGAAATCACGCTCCAGTCCCAGCCGGTTGGCGATGACCTGCGCCCCGACCGAGGCATCGGATTGCGTGCGCCCCACCGAGATATGTGCCATCGGCGTAAGCTTCCAACGTTCGCCCAGATCGAACTGATAACCCACACCGCCGGTGACGGCGAGACTGGTCCATTTCAGCGGTACGGCGGTCGTTTCGCCCGTATCGCCGAAGGTAAACACCGGGTCATAGCGGGCATACCCGATATAGCCCTCAAGATAGAGCGGGATTCCCTCGCTCAGGCGAAACCCGCCGCCCAGTTGCGCCGATTTGAAATCATACTCGCGATCACCGGTGTTGGATTGCAATGAGATCGCGCTGGCCGAGTCATCGGGAATGCCCACCAGGCTGAGAACCGCCAGCGAGCCCGCCGCGTATTCACGTTGGGCGTTCTTGAAGGCGTTTTCCAGCAGGGTTTGCGCAGCCACAGGGGTGCCAAACAGCAGAGCGAGACAGAATACGGGTATGCGCATGAATCCAACGGCCTATCAAAAGCTGTGCTGGACATTAGGCAGAGTGATCCCCGCTGCAAAGGCAGGCGCACCGCGTTTGTGCGAGTTTCGAGTCGAGGGCTACATTTCGGTAACACCACAGCAAAAAGGCCCCGAAAATCGGGGCCTTGTCGCATGGTTCTGTGGTGTAAGCCGCAGGACGGCTCAGCGCTTTTCGATATCCACGTAATCCCGGGTGGTTTCGCCCAGATACAATTGGCGCGGACGACCGATCTTGTTCTGCGGATCGGCGATCATCTCTTTCCACTGGCTGACCCAGCCAACGGTGCGCGACAGCGCGAAGATCGGAGTGAACATCGAGGTCGGGAAGCCCATCGCCTCGAGGATGATGCCCGAATAGAAATCCACGTTCGGGAACAGCTTCTTCTCGGCGAAATACGGATCTTCCAGAGCCTGCTTTTCCAGCGCCTTGGCGACTTGCAGCTTTGGATTGTTCTCGATCCCCAGCAGGTCCAGAACTTCGTCCGCTGACTGCTTCATCACCTTCGCACGCGGGTCAAAGTTCTTATAGACGCGGTGTCCAAAGCCCATCAGGCGGAACGGATCGTTCTTGTCTTTGGCGCGCGCGATGTATTCGGGGATACGGTCGACGCTGCCAATCTCTTCCAGCATTTCAAGGCACGCCTGGTTCGCGCCGCCATGGGCCGGACCCCAGAGACAGGCAATGCCGGCGGCAATACAGGCGAACGGGTTCGCCCCCGAAGACGACGCCAGACGCACGGTCGAAGTCGACGCGTTCTGCTCGTGATCGGCATGCAGGGTAAAGATGCGGTCCATCGCGCGGCTGAGGATCGGGTTCACCTCGTAGTCTTCCGCAGGCACGGCAAAGCACATGCGCAGGAAGTTCGAGGCATAGTCCAGATCGTTGCGCGGATAGATGAAGGGCTGACCGATGTGGTACTTATAAGCCCAGGCCGCGATGGTCGGCATCTTGGCGATCAGGCGATGCGAGGCGACCTCGCGCTGATGCGGGTCCGCAATATCGGTTGAATCGTGATAGAAGGCCGACATCGCACCAACCACACCGACCATAATCGCCATCGGATGGGCGTCGCGGCGGAAACCGCGATAGAAATACTGCATCTGCTCGTGCAGCATGGTGTGGCGGGTGATCGTGGTTTCAAACTGCTCCAGATCTTTCGCCGCCGGCAGCTCTCCGTACAGCAGCAGATAGCAAACTTCGAGGAAGTGGGACTTTTCGGCCAGTTGATCGATTGGATAACCGCGATGCAGCAATTCGCCCTTTTCGCCATCGATATAGGTGATGGTGCTGTCGCAGCTGGCGGTCGAGGTGAAGCCGGGATCGTAGGTGAACACATCGGCCTGGCTATAAAGCTTGCGGATGTCGATGACATCGGGGCCAGCGGTGGGTGAGTGAATCGGCAATTCATAGGTGTTGCCGTGGACAGTCAGGGTCGCTGTTTTTTGGCTATCGGTCATTTATGTCCCTTCCTCATTCGTGCGTTTGTCGGTTCGCTGTCCGACAAATCGGGCAACGGCTGCGCGCGGTGGCGCAGTCCGGGTCTTAACGGAGCAGCGTTACCCGAATGTGAAGCCGGGATCAGGTCGCTGCATCAGAAAGCCGTGCAAGGGTTTCATCCCGCCCAAGCACAAGCATCATGTCAAAAACCGAAGGTGTGACCGCCCGACCTGCCAGTACCGCACGCAGCGGACCTGCCAGTTTGCCGAACTTAATCCCATTCGCTTCCGCGAAGGAATTCAGGGTCTCCTCCAGTTCGTTCCGAGACCAGCTAGCATTTTGCAAGTGCGGCGTCAATTCTTCCAGTATACCGTCGGATACAGTCGACAGTGCCTTTGCCGCTTTCTCATCGGGTTCTACCGGGCGTGATGTGAGTGCAAAATGTGCTTTTTCAAGAAGTTCCGGGAAAGTCCGCGCCCGATCCTTGAGGCAATACATCGCACGTTCCAGATCACCTGATTGTGCTTGAGTGAGAGCGGGCAGAGCCGCCGCAGCCAGATATGCCTCGATCTCTTGCCGCAGCGCAGCATCATCCGAAATGGCAATATGCTGACCGCAGAGGTTTTCCAGCTTCTTCAGATCGAACCGCGCCGGGCTTTTGCCGATCCCGCCCAGATCGAACCATTCCAGCGCCTGGGTATCGGTGAAGAACTCATCGTCGCCATGACTCCAGCCCAGTCGCGCCAGATAATTGCGCATACCGGCAGCCGGATAGCCCATCGCCTGATATTCCTGTGCGCCAAGCGCTCCGTGTCGTTTCGACAGTTTCTTGCCATCCGGCCCGTGAATCAGCGGAATATGGGCCCAGACCGGCACGTCCCAGCCCATCGCCTCATAGATCATCATCTGACGCGCGGCGTTGTTGAGGTGATCGTCGCCCCGGATCACATGGGTCACGCCCATGTCGTGGTCGTCCACCACAACGGCCAGCATGTAGACCGGAGTGCCATCCGAGCGCAGCAGGACCATGTCGTCCAACTGATTGTTGCGGATGGTCACGTCGCCCTGCACCTGATCACGGATCAGGGTGGCGCCGTCCTGCGGGGCCTTGATGCGGATTACGAAAGGCGCGTCCGGATGGGTCGAGGCATCGGCGTCGCGCCACGGGCTGCGGAACAGGGTCGATTTACCCTCGGCCCGCGCCTGATCCCGGAATGCGGCAATCTCATCCTGGGTCGAGAAACACTTGTAGGCCTTGCCCTCGGCCAGCAACAGATGCGCTACCTCGGCGTGGCGCGCGGCGCCTTCGAATTGGCTGATCACGTCTCCATCATGGTCCAGCCCCAGCCATTCCATACCTTGCAGAATCGCCGCCGTCGCTTCGGGGGTCGAGCGTTCGCGGTCCGTATCCTCGATCCGCAGCAGGAACTTACCGCCACGCCCGCGCGCAAAGAGCCAGTTGAACAACGCGGTGCGCGCGCCACCGATATGCAGGAAACCGGTGGGAGAGGGGGCAAAACGGGTGACGACCTGATCGGACATTGTGTGGATTAACCTTTTGGTAACCGTAGCGGGCATAGTTTGGCGCCTATCTACCCAGCCCGAAGGACGGGGGCAACCATGCGTGTTCTGGCACAGGCCGAGGCCGCGTTACTGACCCAGCGCGGGTATCTGTTTCCATGGGCTCCGGTCTGTCTGGCGGTCGGGATCGGCTGGTACTTCAGCCTGCGATTCGAACCGGATGCCGGGCTTTATGCCGGGCTGGCGGTTCTGGTGCTGGTTTGCACGACAACCGCTCGGTGGATGCAGGCGGCTTGGTCGCCGTTGCTTATTGGTGTTGCTCTTGTGGCGGCAGGTTTCCTGCTTGCGGGGGCGCGGGCACACACCGTTGCAGAGCCGGTTCTGCAATGGCGCTACTATGGCCCGGTTGAGGGGAGGGTCGTGGCGCTGGACCGCTCTGCGTCGGACGCGCCGAGGGTCACTCTGGATCAGGTGCGGATCGGGGACGTTCCTGCGGATCAGAGGCCCCGGCGCGTTCGGCTATCCTTGCTTGGCGATCCGGCGCATCTGTCGCCGGGGCAAAGGGTGATGACCACGGCGCATCTGTCGCCACCACAAGGCCCGGTCGAACCCGGGGGCTTCGATTTCCGCCGTCACGCGTGGTTTCAGAGGCTGGGTGCTGTTGGCTATACCCGCGTTCCGGTTTTGACAATCGCACCCGCTGATCAGGGCGTCGAAGGCGTTCGGATCACCGCATGGCGCATGGCGATATCGGATCATGTGCGCCGGGTGCTGCCCGGTGAGGTTGGCGGATTTGCAGCCGCTGTCACCACCGGGGACCGCAGCGGGATGGGGCAGGCTTCGCTGGATAGGCTGCGCGCTTCGAATCTGGCACATCTGCTGGCGATTTCCGGACTGCATATGGGGTTGCTGACAGGGTTTGTGTTTGTTGCCTGTCGGATGGGGCTTTCCTGCGTTCCCACCATTGCCTTGCGATTGCCTGTCCGCAAACTCGCGGCGATCTGTGCCTTGTGCGCTGCGACCATCTATCTGTTTTTATCCGGCGGCAATGTCGCGACCGAGCGTGCCTTCGTGATGGTCTGCGTCATGCTCGGCGCGGTGCTTCTGGACCGGCGCGCGATTTCGCTGCGGGCTGTGGCCGTGGCCGCGCTGATCGTTTTGGTGCTGCGACCCGCGACTCTTCTGGGTCCGGGCTTCCAGATGTCTTTCGCGGCCACCGTGGCGCTCGTGGCTGTGTTCGGCGCGTTGCGTGACCATGGTCCGCTTCCCGGGCCTAAATGGCTGGGACCGGTCTGGGCGTTGTTGATTTCGTCCGGTGTAGCCGGGCTGGCGACGGCCCCGATCGGAGCCGCGCACTTCAATTCACTTTCCCATTACGGCCTGTTGGCAAACCTTCTGTCGGTGCCGGTCATGGGAACGCTGGTAGTTCCGGCCGCAGTTGTCGCGGCGCTTTTGGCACCCTTCGGGTTGGACGCTCTGCCGCTTCAGGCCATGGGGCTGGGATTGCGCTGGATCCTTTGGGTGGCCGAATGGGTTTCGGGACTCGACGGAGCTCAGAGTCATGTTGCCAGCCCACCGGTTGTGGTGCTGCCGGTTCTGGCGGTGTCGCTACTGTGGCTCATCCTCTGGCAAGGCCGTGCACGGTGGCTGGGTGTTGTGCCGGTTTGCGTCGCATTGGCGATGTGGGGGCAGGGGCATCGGCCCGAGGCCCTGATCGCCCAGACTGGGGGGCTTGTCGGCGTGATGACCGAACAGGGTCGCGCCCTGAGCAAAGAGAAGGGCGGTGGCTTTGTGGCGTCGGTCTGGTTGGAGAATGATGGTGATTCTGCCGATCAGCTGAACGCGGCAGGGCGCTGGCCAAATGCCTCGCGTGGCGTGCAGCGGTACCTGATCGGAGACAAAGAGCTGGTTCACCTCACCGGAAAACGCGCCGCGCTTGCGTTTGAAGAATGCGGGCGCGGGCAGATCGTCATTGCTCCGGTTGCGCTGGACCTTAGTGGCGACTGCGTTGTCTATGATCTGGACAAGCTTGGTGTCACCGGCAGCCTGGCATTTTCGAACGGACGGCTGCTGAGCAGCGCCGAGGTTACGGGCGACCGGTTGTGGTCGCCCATTCTTCGTCAGTAGCTGCGGATCAGACCGACCAGCCGGCCCTGCACCTTGACCTTGTCCTCGGGCAATACGCGTGTCTCATAAGCCGGGTTCGCAGCCTCAAGCGCAATGGCGTGACCCCGGCGGAAGAAACGTTTTAAGGTCGCTTCCTGATCTTCGACCAGAGCCACCACGATATCGCCATTGTCCGCGGCCGAAGTTTCCCGGATCACCACCACATCGCCATCGTTGATGCCCGCGTCGATCATCGAATCCCCGCGCACTTCAAGCGCATAGTGTTCACCCTTTCCGGAAATCATCGTGCCCGGCACCGCAACCCGGTGCGAGACATGGCTGATCGCTTCAATCGGCACACCGGCAGCGATGCGGCCCATGACCGGCAGTTCCATCGCATCCACCGTGACCGGTTCAAAATTGGCCGGGCGCGGGCCTTCGGGGCGGTCGCCTTCGATCACGCGGGGTTTGAAGGCTGCAGTCGGCTCTCCACCCAGGCTTTCGGGCAGTTTCACAATCTCAATCGCACGCGCCCGGTGGGCGAGGCGACGGATAAATCCGCGTTCCTCGAGTGCGGTGATCAGCCGGTGAATCCCGGACTTCGATCGCAAATCCAGCGCGGCCTTCATCTCATCAAAACTGGGCGGAACACCGTCCGCCTGAACGCGTTTATGGATGAATTCCAGCAAATCCAATTGTTTCTTGGTCAGCATCGCTCGCACCTCATCGCTCATGCGTTTTCTTTTGTTCTACGCATGTTCACGTTTTGTGTCAACGGATTTGCTAGATCGGCAGGTAGAGAACCTCATCCCCTGCATCGCGCGCGGGATCATGCGGTTGTCGCACCAGCAGGGCATTGGCCTGCGCCAGAACACTCAGAAGCGAGCTGTCCTGATCGTCACAGGCGCGAATGCCGGTGTCATCCAGAACCGCCCGCATATAGTGTTCGCGCGGGCCGTTCTTGGTCAGCGGCGCGGAGAGGCGGGCAGATTGGAACGGGTTCAGAACCTGTTCGATCCCCAACATGCGGCGCACCATCGGGATCAGGAACAGATAGCCGCAGACCATGGCACTGACGGGATTTCCCGGCAGACCGACCATCGCTGCATCCCCCAGACGACCTGCCATCAACGGCTTACCGGGGCGCATGCGGATTTTGTAGAATGACCGCTCCATCCCCAATGCCTCGGACACATCTGCAACCAGATCGTATTCTCCGACCGAGGCACCGCCGATCGTCACAACCAGATCCGCGCCCTGCGCCAGACCAAAGGCCGTTTGCAGCGAGGCGACAGTGTCCTGCGCGATGGGAAGCACTCGCACCTGCGCGCCAGCTTCTTCCAGCAACGCCTTGAGACCAAAGGTGTTTGAGGCAATGATCTGGTCGGGGCCGGGGTCTTCTCCGGGCATCACCAGTTCATCTCCGGTCGAAATCAACGCGACCACCGGTTTCCGCGCCACCGGGACCGAGGCGATGTTCATCGCCGCCATCAACGCAACATCTTCGGGGCGGAGCCGTCGTGGCGCGGTGATTTGTGCGCCAACGGAAAAATCCACACCAGCCGGTCGAATGTTGGATTTCGGGCCGGGCGTGTCGGTGATGGTGATCAGATCGCCGCGCCGGTCGACATCTTCCTGTATGACGACAAAATCTGCGCCTTCGGGCACGGGTGCGCCGGTGAAGATGCGGACAGCCTGACCCGGCCCGACGGTACCATCAAAACGCCTGCCTGCGGCCGCTTCGCCAACCAGTTTGAACATGGCATGCAGCTCGACTTCGGCTGCTTTGACCGCATATCCATCCATAGACGAGGCCGCAAAGGGCGGTTGATCGCGCGTGGCCGAGACGTCTTGCGCCAAGACACGTCCCGCGGCTTCGATCAGAGGAACAGTTTCGGCGGGCAACGGCGAAACCAGGTCGAACAGAAGGGCGCGGGCGTCTTCGACTGAGATCATGTCGCTTCGTAACGCCCTGATTTTCCGCCATCTTTCAGAAGAACGCGAATGCCGCCGATCTCCATGGCCTTATCCACGGCCTTGGTCATGTCATACACGGTCAGGGCGGCGGTAGACACAGCGGTCAGCGCCTCCATCTCAACCCCGGTCTGGCCTGAGGTTTTGACGGTTGCCTCAATCCGTACGCCCGGCAGGTCCGGGTCCAATGTCAATTCCACCGCCACTTTAGTAACCGGTAGCGGGTGGCAAAGCGGGATCAGATCGGGCGTTTTCTTCGCGCCCATGATTCCTGCAAGCCGAGCCACGCCAAGAACGTCACCCTTCTTGGCACGACCTTCTGAAATAAGATCAAAGGTTTCCCGTGCCATCTTAATGTAACCAGCCGCGACCGCCACCCGGTCGGTGACGGCCTTGTCCGAGACATCGACCATATGCGCCTGACCTTGAGCATCGAAATGAGTCAGCGGCATCACATCACTCCGGGGATGAGCGGGTTTGCCAGCAGGGTTCGGGTGGCGTGGGCCACATCGTCCTGTCGCATCAGGCTTTCGCCGATCAGGAAACACCGCGCACCATAGCGGGCAATATCGGCCAGATCGGCAGGCGTGCTCAGACCGCTTTCGCACACGATGGTGCGATCTGCGGGAACCAGTTTCGACAGATGACGTGTTGTATCAAGAGTGGTCTCGAAGGTCTTGAGATTGCGGTTGTTTATCCCGATCAGCGGGCTTTTGAGCTGCGTCGCGCGCTCAAGTTCATCAGCGTCATGGACCTCGATCAGCACGTCCATACCCCAGTCAAAGGCGGTCTGCTCAAGCTCTGCTGCCTGTGCATCCTCGACCGACGCCATGATGATCAGGATACAATCCGCACCCAACGCACGCGCCTCGACCACCTGATAGGGGTCATACATGAAATCCTTGCGCAACGCGGGCAGCGAACAGGCTGCGCGCGCCACGGTCAAAAACTCTTTTGCGCCCTGAAAACTGGGTGTATCGGTCAGAACCGACAGACAGGCTGCGCCGCCCTCTTCATAGGCCTGTGCCAAAGCAGGCGGGTTGAAATCGGCGCGGATCAGACCTTTGGAGGGGCTGGCCTTCTTCACCTCGGCGATCAGGCCATAACCGTTGCGCGTGGCGTCGTGCAGAGCATTGGCGAACCCGCGCACTTCCGGTGCATTCCGGGCCTCGGATTCCAATGTTTCCAGAGACTTGTGGGCCTTGTCTGAAGCAACTTCTTCCAGTTTGTAGGCTTTGATCCTGTCCAGAACGGTCTCGGTCATGCGGCTTCCTGTGTAATGCGTGCCAGCGCGTTGATCTTTTCACGGGCCTTGCCGCTGTCGATGCTGTCGCGTGCCATGGCGACGCCTTCACGCAGATCGCTGGCTGCATCGGCGACGACAAGGGCGGCGGCAGAGTTCAGTAGCACCGCGTCACGGTAGGCCGAGGGTTGTCCATCCAGCAAGGCGCGGAATGCCACTGCGTTTTCTTCGGGTGTACCACCGATTATGGCCTCGAACGGATGCACCGGCAGCCCTGCGTCTTCGGGGTGAATCTCGACCTCTTTTACAACACCATCTTCGACTGAGGCGACCCAGCTGATGCCGGTGATCGTCAGTTCATCAGTGCCATCCGATCCATGCACCAGCCAGGCGTGTTCCGCGCCCAGCAGGCCCAGTGTTTCGGCCATCGGGCGGATCAGATCGCGGCTGAAAGCGCCGGTCAGTTGGCGTTTCACGCCAGCCGGATTGGTGAGCGGGCCCAGAATGTTAAAAATCGTGCGCGTCCCAAGCTCTTGCCGCGAGGGCATGACATGGGCAATCGCCGGGTGATGCATCGGGGCCATCATGAAACCGATGCCGACCTCTTGCAGCGCCTTTTCAACCACTTCCGGCCCGACCATCACGTTGATACCCAACTGGCCAAGCGCATCTGCCGCGCCGGATTTCGAACTCAGGTTCCGGTTTCCGTGCTTGGCAACCGTTACCCCGGCGCCTGCCGTCACAAAGGCCGTCGCGGTCGAGATGTTCAGGGTGCCCTTGCCGTCGCCACCGGTGCCGACGATATCCATCGCACCTGTCGGGGCCTTCACTGCATTACACTTTGCGCGCATCACAGCGGCGGCGGCGGCGTATTCATCCACCGTCTCGCCCCGCGTGCGCATGGCCATCAGCAGTCCGCCGATCTGGCTGGGTGTCGCGGCACCGTCAAACAGGATACCAAAGGCCTCTTCAGCCTCGGCACGGGTCAGAGGTCGATCGGCCGCAGCACCGATCAGCGGTTTCAGAGCGTCGCTCATGCGGGGACTTTCATTTCATTCAGGAAATTCTTGAGCAGGGCATGCCCATGTTCGGAGGCGATGGATTCCGGGTGGAACTGAACACCGTGGATCGGCAGTTCTTTGTGCTGCAGGCCCATGATGGTGCCATCTTCCAGCTCTGCCGTAATCTCAAGACAATCGGGCAGGCTTTCACGCTTGACAACCAGCGAATGATAGCGGGTGGCCTCGAACGGCGAGGGTAAACCGGCGAACACGCCTTTTCCGATGTGTTTCATCGTGCCCATCTTGCCATGCACGATTTCATGGCAACGCACGACCTTGCCGCCAAAGGCCTGACCGATGGTCTGATGGCCAAGGCAAACCCCCATCAGCGGCGTCTGTGTCTCGGCGGCGGCTTCGGTCAGGGCCAGGCAGATGCCTGCCTGATCCGGGTCGCAGGGGCCGGGACTGAGCAGGATTCCCGCCGGGTTCATCGCCATCGCTTCCTGCACATCCAGCGCGTCATTGCGGCGCACGACCATCTCGGCCCCAAGCTCACCCAGATAGTGAACGAGGTTGTAGGTAAACGAGTCATAGTTGTCGATCAGCAGCAGCATTTGGGCACTTATCTTCCTAAGGGCATTTCAGGCTGGCGATGCAACCCTTAGCCACGGTATGATGTCGGAACATACATGCTCAGGCTTGTGCGGCAGCGTCAAGAGGACATACCCAACTTGGCGGCCTGCAGGTGAGCGCCGCAGAAGATGGCGCAGGGGCGGTTGAGGCACGAAACAACGCGAGAGGCGAGATTTCGATGGGCGGATTTTACGGTGGACTGAGCGCCGGGGCGGTGTCTGTGCTGGCTTTGGGTGTCGTCTTGTCGCTGACAACGCCTTTGTCACGCAAACCGGAAGTGACAGCCGAGGCACCGGAAGTGGCCGCGGCCCCTGAACCTGCACAGGCTGTTAAGGTTGAAGACACCGGTGTGGACGCGGATCTGGTTGAGTTGCCGCCTTCGGGACCGGACAGCCCAAAGGCCGGGTCAGATTCGCTGGATGCGTTGACAGGGATCGAATTGCAACCGGAGCAGCCTCCGACGGTGCCCGAGGTTCAGTCCGATTCTGAAGCCCCCGCAGCGGTTTCGACCACCACAGTGACGGTGCAGACTGATGCGCCAACCGCACCGCAGGCACCCGCAGAGCTGCCCGCCTTGCCCGAGTCGGAGACCGCACCAGAGGTCATCGCAGAAGCTCCGCCTGCGCCCGAACCCGAGGTGACCCCTGAACCAGAAGTGGTTGAGGAAGAGCCAGAAGAAGAACCTCAGATCGCAGCCTTGCAGCCAGAGGTGTCAGAGACCCCTGAGAGCGCGGAGCCGGAAACTCCTCAGGACAATCCCATCGCGGTAGAGGGAGAGGAGGACACACGTCAGGTCTCTAAGCCCCGGGTACGCACACTGCCTCAGATCGGAGGAGATGGGCCGGTCAACGCCGGTACGCTAGCCGGCAAGCGCGTTGTGCCGTTGACCGATCGCGACGACCCGCCTGCCGAGACAACGGAAGAAGCGGTTGAGACCGCCCGGAAACCGATCGAGGAGCACGCGGCCAGTTTTGAGAATCCCGATGCCAAGCCGTTGATGTCGATCATTCTGATCGATGATGAAGGGGCCTTCGGGGCCGAGGCGCTGCAGGATTTCCCATATCCGCTCAGCTTTGCCATCAGCCCGACTGACCCCGATGCCGCCGAGAAAATGGCCCGCCATCGCGAGGCCGGGTTTGAGGTGCTGGCCCTGATCGATATGCACGAAGCCTCGAACGCGCAGGATGCCGAGGTTTCCCTGTCCGTCTGGCTGGAGGAGTTGCCCCATACGGTTGGTATTCTTGAAGGCGTGGGCTCGGGCATACAAGGTAACCGCAAGCTGGCCGATCAGATCGCAGCGATTGCCGGGGATACCGGGCGCGGACTGGTGACGCAGGACAATGGCCTGAACACGGTGCAGAAGCTGGCCGCGCGTAACGGTGTGCCGTCCAGCGTTGTGTTCCGGGATTTCGACGGGGCCAATCAGGACCCCATGATCATGCGGCGTTTCCTGGATCAGGCAGCGTTCCGTGCCGGGCAGGAGGGTGCCGTGGTGATGATGGGCCGCCTGCGCCCCGAAACCATATCGGCGCTGTTGTTGTGGGGGCTTGAAGATCGCGGCAGCCGGGTGGCAATGGCCCCGATCTCTGCCGTCATGATGAAAGAGGTTCAGGAAGACGATTCCGGGTCGTAAGGACAAGACGGCAGCAGTGATCTGCTGCCGCCCCCTTAGCTGTTCCCGTTTCCGGTAAAGCGCGCCGCATCCGCCGCCGCCCGGCGGATCGCGTTGGATTTGTGGACGGTCTCCATATATTCTGCCTCGGGGTCGCTGTCATAGACAACGCCGCCGCCCGCCTGAATGTATAGCTTCTGGTCCTTCACGATGGCTGTGCGCAACGCGATACACATATCCATGTCGCCACCGGCGCTGAAATACCCAACCCCGCCGCCATAGACACCGCGCTTTTCGGGTTCTAATTCGTCGATAATCTCCATCGCGCGTACCTTGGGCGCGCCTGAGACGGTGCCTGCAGGCATCCCGGCAAAGAACGCATCCAGCGCGTCCTTGTCTTCGGCCAGCTCGCCAACCACGTTCGAGACAATGTGCATCACGTGGCTGTAGCGTTCGATAATGAACTCTTCGGTGGGACGCACGGTGCCGATCTTGGCGACACGACCGGTATCGTTGCGGCCCAGATCCAGCAGCATCAGATGCTCGGCCAGTTCTTTCTTGTCGGCCAGCAAGTCGACCTCGTTGGCCTTGTCCTCTTCGGGCGTTGCGCCGCGCGGGCGGGTGCCCGCGATGGGGCGGATGGTGACCTCGTTCCCGAAGACACGCACAAGGATTTCGGGGCTCGCGCCTACAACCTGAAAGCCGCCGAAGTTGAAATAGAACATGAAGGGCGACGGATTCGTGCGCCGCAAGGACCGGTACAGTGCAAAGGGCGGCTGTGGGAAATCCTGTGTCCAGCGTTGCGCCGGAACGACCTGAAAGATATCGCCCGCGCGTATGTATTCCTTGGCCCTCTCGACGGCCTCCATATAGCCGGATTTGGTGAAGTTCGATACCGGCGGGCCAACCTCGATCGCGTCGCCCAGATCGCGGGTTTCGGCAGGCATGGCGCGTTCTAGATCGCGCACGGCGTCCATCACACGCTCGGCCGCTTGCGCATAGGCAGCTTTGGCGGTCTGGCCCTCGCTCACCCATGCGGGCGATACCACGGTGACCTCGCCTTTGACGCCATCCAGTACCGCTATGACCGACGGGCGCAGCATGATCGCATCGGGCAGGCCCAGCGGGTCGGGGTTCACATCCGGCAGGTACTCCACCAGCCGCACCATGTCATAGCCTAGATAACCGAACAGCCCGGCGGCCGCCTGCGGCAGGTCATCCGGCAGCGCGATGCGGCTTTCGGCCAGCAGGTCGCGCAGGTTGTCCATCGGATTACCGTCCTGCGGCTCGAACGCCTCGGGGTCGAACCGGGCCGAGCGGTTCAGGGCCGAAGCCTCTCCGTGACAACGCCAGATCAGATCGGGTTTCATACCGATGATCGAGTAGCGTCCGCGCACCTCACCCCCGGTCACCGATTCAAGCATGAAGGCGTCTTTCTGCGCCCCCGTCAGCTTGAGCATCAGCGAAACCGGAGTGTCCAGATCGGCTGCGAGGCGAGTATAGACGACCTGATTTTCACCCGCGTCATAGGCGCGCGCGAAACTGTCGAAATCCGGGGTCAGGGCCATCTGAAGTCTCTTTTAGTAGCTCGACTGTACCGCGTTCAGCGCTTGCTGATCCAGCACAGGCCGCGCGCGCGTCCGGGCGTCACGCACATAGATGTCAAAAATGTTTTGCGCCAGCGCCTGACTGAGCTGTGCAGCCAGCGCATCCTGCATCTGACGCTGTTCGTCGGTTTCCGCCGGGGGCAGTTCTTCGTCCAGCCGCACGATCAGGGCGGTGCCATTCCCGGGGATGACGCGCAATTCACCGGGGTCCATTTCGAAGACCTGAGCCATGAAATCCACCGGGACGTCCTCAAGAAACGCGGTGCGGGTCAAAGCGTTTTCGACGCGGAAGGGCAGGCCTGTGGCGGTGAAATCGCCGTCGGTCGCCAGCTGCGTCAGGATCGAATTGGCCTGATTTTGCAGAGCTTTGGCGATCTCGTCCTGTACCCAGGCGCCTGCGACCCGTGGGCGCGCGCTGTCTAGCGGCTCGGGGCGTTCGGGCAGAACTTCATCCAGACGCAGGGCAAAGATCGAGCCGTCTTCGAGGAACGCAACCTCGGGGAAATCGCCGTCCTGTACCGCAACTGCAGCGTCGCGGAACCCGTCATAAGCGGCGACACCTTCATCGCTGAGCTGAGTCCAGTCGATCTGACCCAGTTCCATTTCTGTTTCACCCACCAGTTCTTCCAGTGTCGCACCGCCTGCAAGCAGGTCGTTGATGTCTTCGGCCTGCGCTTCGATCTGACGGCGCGCGCGGTCGGCGGCCAGTTCATCGCGCAGCTCGGGCTCGGCCTCTTCGAAGGTCACGCTGTTTGCGGCCAGCGAGCCGTTGACGCGGAACAGGGCGGGGCCAAAGGTAGACGGCAGGGGGCCGACCACATCGTCGATCTCGGCGGCGAAGATGGCATCGGCGGCTTCGCCCAGGTCTTCGCGGGTCACATCCCCCAGATCGACGTCGCTGAGTTCCAGTTGGCGATCCCGTACCAGTTGCTCAAAATCCGCGCCGCCGACTTCCAACTGCGCCAGCGCCTCGGTCGCGGCCTCTTCGCTAGGATAGGTCAGGCGTTCGACCAGACGACGCTCGGGCTGCTGGTACTGATCTGTGCGCTGATCGTAGAGACGGCGCAGAGAATCTTCGTCCACCTCAACCGTGTCCAGCAGCATCTCGGGCGAGAGAATGGCATAGGTCAGGCGTTTGGTGCGGGGCAGGGTAAAGCGGTCGCCATTTTCGTCGTAATAGGCCTGCACCTGCTCATCCGTCGGTTCGGCAACCGGGGTTTCAAGAGCATCGGCGGACAGGGTGGCGACAGTAAAGCTGCGGCGGGCCAGCACGTAGTTCGCCAGCGCCTCGGTCATGGTCGGGGGCATTTCGACCCCGCTCATGACTGCGCCCTGAACGATGGTGCGGGCGGATTCCTTGCGCAGGTCTGATTCGAACTCGGCATCCGACATGCCGACCTGATCCAGCTGAAAGCGATAGGCTTCGCGGTCGAACGTGCCATCGACACCCTGAAACGCGGGGATTTGCACGATCTCGTTCTGCAGGTTCTCATCGCCGATCGAAATGCCAAGCTGCCCGACCTCATTATCCAGGGCCGCCAGTGCGATCAGCCGGGACAGGGCGCGCTGGTCCAGACCCAGATCAACCGCTTGCGAGATTTGCAGGGGCTGACGGGTCTGAGCCTCAACAGCGCGGATTTCGCGCTGCAACTCGCGGAAATATTCATCGACCGAAACACTCTCATCCCCGACCTGCGCCACGGTGCGCACGGTGCCCGTCAGGCTGGTCGCACCAAAGCCCGCAAGGCCCAGCATCAGAAGACCCATGAGAATCCACACAAAGGTCTTGGATAGGTTTTTCATGCCTGCGGCCATGGTGCCCTCTTGATTATGTCGGCAAGTGTCTGCCCTGTCGGTTGCGGCCCTGAATACGCTGCACACCGCCGGGGGGCAAGCTCAGATGGACAGGCCCTGCAACCGGTCGAACAATTGCGTAATCCCGGCCCGGTCGAGATTGGCAAACGCAACGCGCACCTGCCGCTTTCCGGCAGGGTCATGCGCGGGCATGAACATGGTGCCGGGCAGCAGCAGAACCCCGGCCTCAGCCACCAGTCGTTTGGCCAATTCGTCTGAGGGAATGTCGAACGGATGTTCGAGATAGGCAAAGTAAGCGCCCAATCCAAGCAATCGCCATCCCTTGTCGGACAGGCGCGGCATCCCTTCGGCAATCGCCGCGCGGCGGTCGAGGATTTCATCCCGTTCACCCGCCACCCATTGCGACAGGTTCTGCATGCCCCAAAGCGCTGCGAACTGGCCGATCTGACCGGGGCAAATGGCGACGGTGTCGAGGAACTTTTCGATCTCGGCCAGCAACGCAGGGCTGGTCGCAATCGCACCGACGCGGTGGCCGGTCAGGCGGTAGGCCTTCGAGAAAGAATAGAGGTGGACAAGCGTGGCATCCCAGCCGTCCTGCTGAAACAGCTCATGCGGCGGGCCGCTGCGGCTGTCAAAATCGCGATAGGTTTCATCGACCAGCAAATGCAGGCCGAATTCCCGCGCAAGGTCATAGAAGGCGCGCACCAGCTCGGCGGGGTATTCCACACCGCCCGGATTGTTCGGCGTGACCAGCGCAATTGCGCGGGTTCTGTCGGTTATCAGGGCGCGGGCCTTGTCAGGATCAGGCAAAAGGTCATCGCCTGTGGGCAGGTCGACAGACGCAACGCCGGCCATATCCAGCCACATTTTATGATTGAAATACCAAGGGGTTGGCAGGATGACCTCATCCCCTTGATCAGTGATGGCGGAGATCACAGCCGAGAAGGCCTGATTGCAGCCAGAGGTTATGGCGACCTGATTGGCCACGACCTGCGCTGCGTAATGGGTGCTGATCTGAGCGGCAAGCTCGGTCCGCAGGTCATCATTGCCTAATACCGGGCCGTAGAGATGTGCACTGTCCTGCGACACCGCGAAGTCAGCCATGGCCTGCCTCAGCGCCAGCGGGGGCGGGTCAACCGGAGCGGCCTGACTGACATTGATCAAGGGCCGGTCATCGGTAAACGCAACACCTTCGAGCCAGCGCCGTGCCTCCATTACCGGAGGAGGAAATGTGGCACTGGTGCGTGTTTGAGCCATGGCATGACCGTCCTTATCCGAGGCTCTGCCTCGCGCTCTGTGATGTATTTGAACAGAGGGCAGAGTTCAGTCTGTTCCCCGATAGGGTTCGACATATTGCAACGCCATGTCCCACGGGAAGAAAATCCACGTGTCCTGGCTGACCTCGGTGATGAAGGTGTCAACCATCGGGCGGCCCTTGGGTTTGGCGTAGACGGTGGCGAAATGCGCGTTGGGATACATTTCGCGCACCAGTTCCAGCGTTTTACCGCTGTCGACCAGATCGTCGATGATCAGAACACCCGTTCCGTCGCCCATCAGATCGGCATTAGGGGCCTTGAGCACTTCGGCCTCACCCTGTGCCTGATGGTGATAGGATTTCACGCTGACGGTGTCGACGGTACGAATGTCCAGCTCGCGGCTGACGATCATCGCGGGCGCCATGCCGCCGCGGGTGATGGCCACCACGGCACGCCAGGCGCCGTCGTCGGGGCCTTGCCCATCAAGCCGCCAGGCCAGCGCGCGAGAATCGCGGTGAATCTGGTCCCAGCTGATGTGAAAGCCTTTTTCGTGGGGCAGACGGTCCTTGGCGCTCATGTCTTCTTATCCTTTTTCCACATCCGGCGCGTCGACGGCCTTCATGCCAACGATGTGATAACCCGAATCCACGTGCAGATTCTCTCCGGTCACGCCACTGCTGAGGTCTGACAGAAGATAGAGCGCCGAATTGCCCACATCGTCGATGGTCACGTTGCGGCGCAGGGGCGAGTTATACTCGTTCCACTTCATGATATAGCGGAAATCGCCGATGCCGCTGGCCGCCAGCGTCTTGATCGGACCGGCCGAAATCGCGTTGACGCGAATGTCGTCCCTGCCCAGATCTTCTGCCAGATACTTCACCGATGCTTCCAGCGCCGCCTTGGCGACCCCCATGACATTATAGTGCGGCATCACCTGCTCGGCACCGTAATAGGTCAGGGTGACGGCAGAGCCGCCTTCGGTCATCAGCTTTTCAGCCCGCTGCATGACGGCGGTGAAGGAATAAACCGAAACATCCATGGTCAGCTTGAAATTCGCACGGCTGGTATCGACGTAACGCCCGCGCAGCTCGTTCTTGTCGGAAAAGCCGATGGCGTGCACGACGAAGTCCAGCTTTCCCCATTTCTGTTCGAGCGCTGCGAACAGCCCGTCAATCGACTCTTCGTCACTGACATCGCAGGGCAGGACAATTTCACTGCCCAGTTGCGCGGCCAGAGGGTCGACGCGTTTTTTCAGGGCATCCCCCTGATAGGAAAAGGCCAGTTCGGCCCCGGCATCGGACAAGGCGCGGGCGATTCCCCATGCGATTGATTTGTCATTGGCCAGTCCCATGATGAGGCCGCGTTTTCCGGCCATCAACTGATTTGACATCTTCGGTTCTCCGCATGTCGTCGCGTTGTGTTCGGTTGGTTTATGCCATTGATTGGTCTGCTTCAAGGCCATGCGCTCTTGCCCGCAGCGGGTTCTCGCCTTAGGGTCGAGGACAATTGTTTCCAGGGGATGGAAATGAACGAGCGTAGTGGCATCTTTGCCGGAGCCGATCCGTTTGAAATAGCGGCGCGGTGGCTGGCCGAGGCAGAAAAGACGGAATCAAACGATCCGAACGCGATTGCGCTGGCAACCGTGGATGATGGGGGATTGCCCAATGTCCGGATGGTGTTGCTGAAGGAAATCGAAAAAGACGCGTTTGTTTTCTATACAAACTATCACAGCGCCAAAGCGCAGGAACTGGATGATCAGGGGCAGGCGGCCTTTGTGATGCACTGGAAATCTTTGCGGCGTCAAATTCGTGTTCGTGGTACAATCACCCGGGAAGACGGCCCGCAGGCAGATGAATACTATGCCTCGCGTTCGCTCAAAAGTCGGCTGGGCGCGTGGGCCTCGCATCAGTCGCAACCGCTTGAGAGTCGTGCGTCTTTGATGGCTGAAGTCGCAAAATTGACCGCCAAGCTGGGAACCAATCCGCCGCGCCCTAAGTTCTGGGGCGGGTACAGATTAACGCCTGTTGAGATCGAATTTTGGGCTGACGGGGCCTTTCGTCTGCACGACCGGTTTCAGTGGAAACGTGACAGTGCCGATTCAGACTGGCAGGTGCAGAGGCTAAATCCATGACGTTCGCGTGTCGTGAAATGCAACAGTCCGTAAGTAAAGGGTTTTTTCAACTTGAAATTACGGGCCAATACCATAAACAACAAACCCTTAACGACTTGGTAATCTTCGTGATGGGAAAACAGTGCCAGAAGATCTGAACAGCATGTACCGCGTCCGAGGACACGTAAAATGGTTCGATCCCGCCAAGGGATACGGATTTGTTGTGTCCGACGAAGGCGGGCCGGATATTCTGTTGCACGTCAATGTCTTGCGGAATTTCGGTCAAAGCTCGGTCGCAGATGGGGCCGGGATCGAGATCATGACTCACAAAACCGACCGTGGCGTTCAGGCGGTCGAAGTCATCAGCGTGGATCCCCCGGTACGGGCCGAGACAATGATGCTGGCCGACTTCGCCGAGCTTGATCCCGAGGTGATCGGCAGTGCTCCGCTTGAGGCAGCGCGGGTCAAGTGGTTCGACAAGGGCAAGGGGTTTGGCTTTGCCAATGTGTTTGGCAGCAACGAAGACGTGTTCCTGCATATCGAAGTTTTGCGCCGCTCGGGTCTTGCCGATTTGCAACCGGGCGAGGCACTGGCGATGCGGGTCATCGATGGCAAGCGCGGACGCATGGCGGCTCAGGTCCTGGCTTGGGAAGCGGCACTGACAAGCTAAGCAACGCATGAAGAAACTCGCGACAGCTCTGGTGGCTCTGACGGTTCTATGCTCTGGGCCCGCTTGGGCGGAGTGTCGTGCCGACCGGGTTGAGTTGCGAAATGATACGGCACAGGTGCGGTTCGATATTGAACTGGCCGTGACACCACAGGAGCGCTCGCGTGGGTTGATGTTCCGCGAGAACATGCCAAGCCGGTCGGGGATGCTGTTTATCTTCGACCCGCCACAGCCGGTGGCGTTTTGGATGAAGAACACTCTGATCCCGCTCGACATGATTTTCGTTGATCGTGCCGGAACGGTGACGCGTGTGCATGAAGGCGCCATTCCCGGCGACCTGACCCCGATAGAGGGTGGCGATTCGGTCTTTGCGGTTTTGGAAATCAACGCGGGTCTGGCCGCGCGCTATGGTATCCGGCCCGGAACCCAGATGCGCCACGAAGTTTTTTCGCAAGGTCCTGCAATTTGGCCCTGTTAGGGCTTTTCAAATCAAATCAGCGCGTTTAGGAAGGCGCACGGTCCGGGGCGTGGCGCAGTCTGGTAGCGCACCTGTTTTGGGTACAGGGGGTCGTAGGTTCGAATCCTGCCGCCCCGACCACTTCTTCCTCTACACGGGGGTGCCGCCGAAATCGGCGTAAAGCCGTGAAAAATCCCGATCCAGATCTTCGCTTTCAATCGGTATTCTGAGCGTAGTGCCGTTTTTCTGCGGTACGAGAAAATACAGTTCCGCATCGACGCGATAGCCTTGCTGGTTCTTGAACGAACTCAGGCGGGTCACGATCTGAGGCAGTTTCTGCGGGTATCCGTCAAAGCTGAGAATCAGATAAGCGGTTGCCTCGGGCGACAGGGTCTCGCGGCATTCGAAACTGTTGGAGCCCGCCTTGATATAGCTGTCGCCGGGTCCGGCGCAGTCCGTCTTGAAGGTATTGAACAAGCTTTGCGGGTATTCGGGAAACTGCGCACTGCGTGATGGCAGCGGCGTCTCTTGTGCTGTACAGGACACGATCAGGGCCAGTAGGGGCAGCAGCAAGAGCAGGCGCATGGCTGAAAACAATCCCGTACAGAAAATCACTCTGCGCTGACTATGACATGCCTTCTGCGGTTGCGACGATGATTCTCTGACATTGTCCTTAATGTGGCCCTGCTTGATCTGTCGCCTGTAACTATGGCGTTCAAAACGAGAAATCACATTGGGACTTGGGCTGCCGATCGAACGGATGTCCACATGACGGCTGTGGAGGAATCGTGGACCGGCGATTTCCTGCTGGTCTGGCGCATAGGGTCAAGCCAAAAGATTTCAAAAATGAGCGAAAAAGTCCGTTGACCAACTATGGCTGTATACGTCAGATTGTATGGGCCGATACGCGAGCCACTAAATCTGGTAGGTAATGACCGGAAGCAGGCATCGGGCAAGGGACGGATAACAAAGCAATCTGAAGTGTAACCGCACTTGCGGTTTTGCGCTGTGACGGACAGCGCCCGGGCTTTTGCGTCTCTGAAGAATCGGCACTGCGGGCGGCACCCCGCAACACAAGATTTGGTGCCGGAGACGAGAATTTTGGACAACGCGAAGCTGGGGCAGCGGACATGAAGATTGAAAGAAAATTCACCAAACCTGGACAGGATGCATATGCCGATCTGGATTTTGTGTCCGCGACCTCTGAGATTCGCAATCCGGACGGCACCATCGTCTTTCGTCTGGACGAGATTGAGGTTCCCGCGAAGTGGAGCCAGGTGGCCAGCGACGTGATCGCGCAGAAATACTTCCGCAAGGCGGGTGTTCCGTCTGCGCTGAAGAAGGTCAAAGAGAAAGACGTGCCCGAGTTCCTGTGGCGCTCGGTCCCGGCCGAGGGTGCAGAGTTCACGGGCGAGACCTCGTCCAAGCAGGTATTCGATCGTCTGGCTGGCGCTTGGGCCTATTGGGGCTGGAAGGGCGGCTATTTCTCGACCGAGGAAGACGCGCGCGCCTATTTCGACGAGATGCGTTATATGCTGGCAACCCAGCGCGCCGCGCCGAACTCGCCGCAATGGTTCAACACCGGTTTGCACTGGGCGTATGGAATCGATGGGCCGGCGCAGGGGCATCATTACGTCGACTATAATACCGGCAAGCTGACCAAATCGAAATCGGCTTATGAGCATCCACAGCCGCATGCCTGCTTCATCCAGTCCGTCGATGACGATCTGGTGAACGAAGGAGGCATCATGGATCTGTGGGTGCGCGAGGCGCGCCTGTTCAAATACGGCTCGGGCACCGGCACCAATTTCAGCCATCTGCGTGCAGAGGGTGAGGCGCTGTCGGGTGGCGGCAAGTCCTCGGGCCTGATGGGCTTTCTCAAGATCGGCGACCGCGCCGCTGGCGCGATCAAATCAGGCGGGACAACCCGTCGGGCAGCAAAGATGGTGATCGTCGATGCGGATCACCCGGACATCGAGCAATTCATCGAATGGAAGGTGATCGAAGAGCAGAAGGTGGCCTCGATCGTTGCCGGATCGAAGATGCACGAGAAGATGCTGAATGGCATTTTCGAGGCCATCCGCAGCTGGGACGGTGCGGCGGATGACGCGTATGACCCCAACAAGAATGACAGCCTGAAGAAAGCGGTTCGCGAAGCCAAAAAGGTTGCGATCCCTGAGACTTACATCAAGCGCGTGCTGGACTATGCGCGGCAGGGTCACGACAGTATCGAATTCCCGACCTATGACACAGACTGGGATTCGGAAGCTTACAGCTCGGTCTCGGGCCAGAACTCGAACAACTCGATCCGCGTGACTAATGCGTTCCTGACTGCGGTCGAGAAAGACGCCGATTGGGAACTGATCAACCGCACAGATGGCAAGGTCGCCCGCACCGTCAAGGCGCGTGATCTGTGGGAGAAGGTCGGCCACGCCGCTTGGGCCTGCGCCGATCCGGGCATCCAGTTCCACGATACGGTCAATGAATGGCACACATGCCCCGAAGATGGTGAAATTCGCGGCTCGAACCCGTGTTCGGAGTACATGTTCCTCGATGACACGGCCTGCAACCTGGCGTCGATGAATCTGCTGACCTTCCTGAAGGATGGTGAGTTCCAGGCGGCGGACTTCATGCATGCCTCGCGCCTGTGGACCCTGACGCTGGAAATCTCGGTAACGATGGCGCAGTTCCCGTCGAAGGAAATCGCGCAGCTGTCCTATGACTTCCGCACGCTGGGTCTGGGATATGCCAATATCGGCGGTCTGCTGATGAATATGGGCTACAGCTATGACTCGGATGAGGGCCGGGCGATCTGTGGTGCGCTGACCGCGATCATGACCGGTGTGGCCTATGCGACCTCGGCCGAAATTGCCGGTGAGTTGGGTCCGTTCAAAGGGTATGAGCGCAATGCCGACCACATGCTGCGCGTCATCCGCAACCACCGCCGGGCGGCGCAGGGCGTGACCAATGGATATGAGAAACTGGCGGTGAAGCCGGTGCCTCTGGATCACGGCAACTGCCCGGACAAGCGTCTGGTCGATCTGGCTATGTCGGCTTGGGACGAAGCGCTGAGCCTTGGTGAGCAGAACGGCTATCGCAACGCGCAGGCCACTGTGATCGCGCCCACTGGCACCATCGGTCTGGTGATGGATTGCGACACCACCGGGATCGAGCCTGACTTTGCGCTGGTCAAGTTCAAGAAGCTGGCCGGTGGCGGTTACTTCAAGATCATCAACCGCTCGGTGCCGTCGGCGCTTGAGAAACTGGGCTATTCCTCGGCTCAGATCGAAGAGATCGTGGGCTACGCGGTTGGCCACGGCACCATCGGCAACGCGCCGGGGATTAACCATACCTCGCTGACCGGTCACGGCTTTGGCCCGAACGAACTGGCCAAGGTGGATGCCGCGCTGGAAAGCGCCTTTGATATTCGCTTTGTCTTCAACCAGTGGACACTGGGCGAAGATTTCTGCACCGGCGTTCTGGGCATCCCGGCGACCAAGCTGAATGACCCGACCTTCGACTTGCTGCGCCATCTGGGCTTTACCAAGGCGGATATCGACGCGGCGAACGATCATGTCTGCGGAACCATGACGCTGGAAGGGGCTCCGCATCTGAAGGAAGAGCATTATTCGATCTTCGACTGCGCCAACCCGTGTGGCAAGAAAGGCAAGCGTTTCCTTGGGGTTGATAGCCACATCACCATGATGGCGGCGGCGCAGAGCTTCATCTCGGGTGCGATCTCGAAGACGATCAACATGCCGAATGATGCGACCATCGAGGATTGCCAGAAGGCTTATGAACTCAGCTGGTCGCTGGGTGTAAAGGCCAACGCGCTATACCGTGACGGCTCGAAACTGTCGCAGCCGCTGGCCGCGGCGCTGGTTGAGGATGACGACGAGGCGGCAGAAGTGCTGGAAAGCGGTTCGGCGCAGGAGAAAGCCGTCGTTCTGGCAGAGAAGGTGATTGAGAAGGTTGTGGTCAAGGAAATGATCCGCAGCCATCGCGAGAAACTGCCGCATCGCCGCAAGGGCTATACCCAAAAGGCGATCGTTGGCGGCCACAAGGTCTATCTGCGCACCGGTGAGTTCGAAGACGGCAAACTGGGCGAGATCTTCATCGACATGCACAAGGAAGGCGCTGGCTTTCGGGCGATGATGAACAATTTTGCCATCGCCGTGTCAGTCGGCCTGCAATACGGCGTGCCGCTGGAGGAATTCGTCGACGCCTTCACCTTCACCAAGTTCGAACCGGCGGGGATGGTGCAGGGCAACGACTCGATCAAGAACGCGACGTCGATCCTGGACTACATCTTCCGTGAACTGGCCGTGTCCTATCTGGACCGCACCGATCTGGCCCATGTGAAGCCCGAAGGCGCAACCTTCGACGATCTGGGCCGGGGCGAAGAAGACGGACTGTCCAACGTCTCGGAAATCAGTGAAAGCGCGGCGACCAAATCCTTGGAAGTGCTGAAACAAATCAGCTCGACCGGTTATCTGCGCAAACGTCTGCCGCAAGACTTGATGGTCTTCAACGGCGGTCAGGCTGACGTGACCGGCATGGCGGAAACCGCAGCCTCATTCGAGGCGCCGGCAGAAACGGCGGTCGCGACCGGAATGGACGCCCGCACCAAGGCCAAAATGCAAGGCTATGAGGGTGACCCTTGCGGCGAATGCGGAAACTACACGCTGGTGCGCAACGGCACCTGCATGAAGTGCAACACCTGCGGCGCGACAAGCGGGTGTAGCTGAGTTTAGCGCCCCGGCAACCCGGGGTGCAGGGGTCGGATAGCTGCCACAGGTACCGACCCCGACGAATACGGAGCAAGGCGCTGAGACTTACCATCGATGCCTTGGTCCACTCGGCCGACATGCCCGTGTTGGCCGGGAACAGGGTGGGGCGGAATATTTGCTCCCTCCCACTCTCTCACGGGGCGGGTGCGCTCGTCCCATGCGCAGTCCAGGCCGCAGGCAAAAAAACACCGGGCGGTCAACGAAATGAGCCTGGAAGGCGAAACTGACAGGGGGCTTCGGCCCCCTTTCTTTTTGCGGATTGTTCGCACGGAATGAGCAGAGGCCTGCCGGATCACCCTGATCCAATGGGGCAAGAACCGCCGAAACAGGTTTTGACGGTTTTACCCAGCGGGCGTTTGCGAATGCGACTCGGCCAAACACGCGGAGATTGGCGCGTTTCTTCTCGGATCGCCCCATGCGGGTGACAGCACCTGTGCGCAGGGTGTTTGTTGCATCTGTCCGGACGAAAACACGCAAAACACCACTCAGGAGGCACTATCATGAAACTGCAGAAACTGGCCGCTCTTTCGGCAATCGCATTTGCGGCCCCGGCCATCGCACTGGCACAATCCAGCGCGGATGCAAACGGGGATGGCGTTCTGACTATCGAAGAGGTGCAGGTCATCTTACCCGAAGTCGACGCGGATACATTCTCGGTCATGGATGCAAATGGGGACGGATCGCTGGATGCGGATGAAGTCGCCATTGCGCAAGAAGCCGGCCTGCTGCCCCCCAGCAACGGCTGACCGCAATGGGAAGGAGGCGGCCCGAGTTTAACTCGGGCCGTTTTTCAATGTGTTACGCGGGTAAGTGAATGTTGAATTTGGCGCGCAGCTCAGCGTCAAGCAGCGGATCGAACCGGGCGCTGGATGGTGTGGACAGGATCTCTTGTTTCCGGGCGATGGCCTTTTCGATCAGATCCGGCTTACCCAGTTCCGCCCATTCCTTGGGCGAGGTCCGGTCGCCCAGGGTCGGATAAACATAATCCGCCTGCATCCGGCTGAGCGTCGCATCCGTTCCCAGATAGTGCCCGGGTCCGCCCATGCAGACCTCGGCGATCTGGTCCAGTGCCAGCGTTTCATCGCTGACCTCGATACCTCTCACGCAGCGCTGCGCCTGACCGATCAGATCATCGCTTAGGATGAGGCTTTCGTGACAAAAACCCAGCAGAGAAGCGTGCATCCCGGCCGCTTCATACACCATGTTCAGGCCAGACAGGCCTGCCATCACGTTCGAGCACATCTGTTCCCACCCGGCCTGCATGTCGGGCAGTTTCGAATCCGATGCGCCTGCTGCGGCACCGCCCGGCAGGTTGTAAAACCGATGCATCTGGGCACAACCCGCGGTCAGCAAGGCTTGCTCACCCGAACCGATGGACATCGCGCCTGTCCGCAGGTCAAGGCCAAAGGGCCAGGTGCCAAAAATCGCAGGTGCTCCGGGGCTTACGGCGTTTACATAAACCAATCCGGCCAGACATTCTGCGGTGGCTTGCATGATCGCTCCGGCGATGGTCGACGGCGCGGTGGCCCCGGCCATGCCCGCAGACAGCAGCAGGACAGGCATCCCGGCCTTGATGCATTCCTCCATCACCTCGCAGCTTTCGGTGGCGAATTTCATCGGTGGAACAACAAAGCAGTTCGAGTTCGACACAAATGGCCGCTCACGGTATTTGTCCTCGCCGCCAGCGATCATATAGATCATTTCCATTGCCGGAGCCACGTGGCTGGGTTCGGTGAAGGATGTACCGATGTGTTTGAAGGTGCCCGAACAGGCGGCATAGATCGTGTTCAGGTCCATCTCGAGGTTATCGGGGATATCACGGCAGACCATCGGACGTTGAACAAAGTGAATGTTTTCAAGCTGTTCACAGATGCGCGCGGCATCGTGCAGGTCCTGAACGGTTGAGTCCCGGTATTCCTTCCCATGGACATCAACCATGCTGACTGCGGCCCCGGCGGTGCCATAGTGAACCTTGGTGCCTGCCAGTTCCAAGTCGGTTTTACCATCTCGGCTATAGAGCGTGACCGAGCGGTTGGCCTTTGCAATCGTGTCTTCCACCAGAGCGCGGGGGAAGCGGATGCGGCCATCGTCGCCCAATGTGCACCCCGCAGCGGTCAGATAGTCGATACCGCTTTGTGGCGCATCCGCCAACCCGATGGTTTCCAGCGCCGTTAGCGCGGCTTCGTGTATGCGTTCGATCTGGGCTTGAGTCAGGACGTTGAGGACGCCGCCCTCCATCCCCGGGCGCACGGGGCGAAGATGGTCGGGCAGGGCGCTGGCGCGGGCAGCGCGACGCGCAGCGCGCCCACCGCTGCGAGAGGAGGTACGGGAGTGATCGTTCATGAAGAGAGTCCGGTTCTGAGGGTCGTGAGTGTGTTCGAGCAGAATCAGCGCACCGCTGGTCTGCCTCGCGCCGCACGCCCCCGATCCGCACCGATGGTGCGGCTGATCAGGTGTATTTTCCAGACATCATTTTGCATGTGTCGCCTCAGCTTGGTACGCGAAGTCTTTCAATTTGTGACGACACAATCTGTCCCGTTTGCGACTTTGAGGTGGATAATTGTCGTTGACTGTCTTACGGGCGCGCAACGAATGCGTGAGAAAATGTTTTTTCCCGTTGGGATAGAAATCTGTTACTCTGTGCATAGTTAATTAATCAAAGTCTGAAAGTTTAAGTCGTAATCGCTGCTGCGCAGCCAATCAATCCGCCCAGACCGGCACCTTAGGTTCGGAGGTCTGAATGAAATCGATGAAGGCCTTTGTTGTCACAGCCCTGTTCGTGGTGGCTGGACCTGTTGTTGCCGAGGATTGGACAGGCGCCTATGCCGGATTCAGCTTTGGTTATGCCGATGTCGATGGATCTGGTGATGCAGGTGGCAGTAATGGCAGCTTTGGCCCTCATATCGGCTATGATTACGATTTCGGAACTTTTGTGCTGGGGGGAGAGCTTGAATATAACCGCCTGAACCTCGACCTCGGCAGCTCGGAGGGGAGCCTCGACAGCATGTCTCGTCTGAAACTGCGCGGTGGATATGATTTTGGCCCGGCGCTTGGCTATGTGGTGGTCGGTACTGCCCGGGCAAGCACATCGGGTGACAGCGACACGGCTGCCGTCTACGGCATCGGTGTTGCCTATCCTCTGGGGGATCGATTCGTCATCAGCGGTGAGGCGTTGCGGCAGGATTTCGATGACATCCCAAGCGCGGGCCGTGGGCTGGATGCTAATGTCTTCAATCTGCGGACAACCTTTCGTTTCTGATCCGGACATCAGACGGTGATAGCTGCAACGCCCTTGGACAAGGGGGGGAGCCGTGTCGCGGCGCACCCAACATCTTTCTCAATGTGTCATCGCCGGATCTGAATATCAGCTTCGGGACGGCAGGTTTGCCTGGACCTTCTTGGTCAGCGATGCGCGGACAATATCGTATGAGGCGATCAGGCGGTGCTGCATCTCGTCCGGTTCTGTTTCCCACGGCAGGTGAACCCAGCTGCGGTGGAAATAGGGGGCTTTGGTGCCGATCCCGGCATCGATCAGCATCTGCGCTGTCTCGACGTCAGGTGTTTTGACCGAAACCCCATCCCCGACCGTACCGACACAGGCAAACATCTTGCCTCCCACCTTCCACGTATCATGGCCTCCGCCCCATGGATCGGAGAGCTCGGCGCCGGGCAACTCGGCGAATACGGAATTGACGTAGTCGCGGGTCATGGCGGGCAGAGTGACGCTGCGGAGGGCAAAACTCAAGGCTTGGCTTAGCACCGATCCCGTGCTAGGCAAAGCGCATGAACCGGAAAACCTGCATCATTATCTGCTGCATTACCTGCTGATTTATCAAGCGGGCCGGTTTCTTTCGTTTTCATCCCTGAGACAAGTTGCTAAGCCCGCGCCAACGCGTGACGTATATGCTGTTTCAGGAGCACAACCCGATGACGACGATCAAACTGCACAACACAAGGACACGGACGAAAGAGGATTTCGCGCCGATCGATCCCGACAATGTGCGGATGTATGTCTGTGGCCCGACGGTCTATGACCGCGCCCATCTGGGCAATGCGCGGCCTGTGGTTGTATTCGACGTGCTCTATCGTCTGTTGCGGCACGTTTATGGTGCCGATCATGTGACTTACGTGCGCAACTTCACCGACGTGGATGACAAGATCAACGCCACTGCTTTGGCGCGCAAACAGGCCGGGGCCGAGGGTTCACTGGAGCAGTTGGTGCAGGAACGTTCGGACGAAACCATCGGCTGGTATCGGCACGACATGGGTGCGCTGGGGGCGTTGGAGCCCAACGCAATGCCGCGCGCCACGGAATATATCGCGCAAATGATTGCGATGATCGAGGACCTGATCGCTAAAGGGCATGCCTATGCTGCCGAGGGTCATGTTCTGTTTGCGGTAGACAGTTGGAAAGACCAGTACGGCGCGCTTTCGGGCCGGTCGGTCGATGACATGATCGCCGGAGCGCGGGTAGAGGTCGCGCCTTACAAGAAAAACCCGATGGACTTTGTTCTATGGAAACCCTCGACCGATGAGCTGCCCGGCTGGGACAGCCCATGGGGCCGGGGGCGCCCGGGCTGGCACATCGAATGCTCGGCCATGAGCTATGAACTGCTGGGCGAGAGCTTTGACATTCATGGCGGCGGCAACGATCTGATGTTCCCGCATCATGAGAACGAGATAGCGCAGAGCTGCTGCGCGCATCAGCAGGGCGAATTTGCACGCGTCTGGCTGCACAATGAGATGCTGCAGGTCGAAGGTAAGAAGATGTCCAAATCGCTGGGCAATTTCTTCACCGTCCATGACCTGTTGGAACAAGGCGTGCCGGGTGAAGTGATCCGGTTTGTCTTCCTGCAGACTCATTACCGCAAGCCGATGGACTGGACCGAGAAAAAGGCACGTGAGGCCGAGGCAACGTTGCGCAAGTGGCGGGCGCTGACAGCGGGCATCGAGCCCGCCGCCACCGCGGCACCTGCGGTCATCGATGCGCTTGCGGACGATCTGAACACCGCAGGTGCTATCGCGGAACTCCACCGTTTGGCTGCAGACGGGGAAGCTGCGTCTTTGTTGGCGAGCGCGACGGTAATCGGGCTGCTGGAGGATGGTATGGGAGGCTGGGCGGAAGCAGACTCTGCTGATCTGTCGTCTCACGCCAATAAACTGGCAGATGCGCGGACGCTTGCGATGCAGAGCAAGGATTTCTCGGAGGTTGATCGCCTCAAGGCGGCCTATATCGCAGCCGGGCTTGAAGTTCGGATGAGCAAAAAGGGTGTGGAACTGGTGCCCGGCTCTGGTTTCGATGCAGCAAAGCTGGAGGAGGTCAAATGACCAAGGAACGCCTCTACCTCTACGACACCACCTTGCGCGACGGGCAGCAGACGCAGGGTGTGCAGTTCTCGACCGCTGAGAAAGTGCAAATCGCACAGGCGCTCGATGCGTTGGGGGTGGATTATATTGAAGGCGGCTGGCCGGGGGCGAATCCGACGGACAGTGCGTTTTTTGAGGCCGCGCCCAAATCTTCGGCCTGTCTGACCGCGTTCGGGATGACCAAGCGCGCGGGTCGGTCGGCCGAGAATGATGACGTTCTGGCCGCGGTAATGAACGCCGGAACGCCAGCCGTGTGTCTGGTCGGCAAATCGCATGATTATCACGTTACCCATGCGCTTGGCATTGCGTTGGAGGAGAATACCGAGAACGTGCGCGCCTCGGTCGCGCATATCGTGGCGCAGGGGCGCGAGGCTCTGTTCGATGCTGAACACTTTTTTGATGGCTACAAGGACAACCCCGAATATGCGGTTGAGGTCTGCCGCGCGGCTTTGGACGCGGGTGCGCGGTGGGTTGTGCTGTGCGACACCAATGGCGGTGCGCTGCCTGCCGAGGTTGGGCGGATCGTATCCGAGGTGATTGCGGCAGGTCTGCCGGGGGATCGGCTGGGAATTCATACGCATAATGATACCGAGAACGCTGTGGCGTGCTCGCTGGCTGCGGTCGATGCAGGGGCGCGGCAGATTCAGGGCACGCTGAACGGGTTGGGTGAGCGTTGCGGCAATGCGAACCTGACTGCTCTGATCCCGACATTGATGCTGAAACAGCCCTATGCCTCGCGCTATGAGATCGGGGTGAGGCCCGAGGCGCTGGCCGGGCTGACGCGGATCAGCCGGATGCTGGACGATATCCTGAACCGTGTGCCCAGCAAGCAAAGCGCTTATGTCGGCGCGTCGGCCTTTGCGCACAAGGCCGGTCTGCATGCCAGCGCGATCCTCAAGGATCCATCGACCTATGAGCATATCGAACCTGCAAGCGTGGGAAATGCGCGCATCATCCCGATGTCGAACCAGGCCGGACAATCGAACCTGCGTAAACGTCTGACCGACGCGGGATTGTCGGTCGAAGCGGGTGATCCGGCGCTGGGGCATATCCTGGAACGGATCAAGCGGCGCGAGGCGGAAGGGTATTCCTATGACACCGCGCAGGCCAGCTTTGAGCTGCTGGCGCGGGACGAGTTGGGGCAGTTGCCCGAGTTCTTCGAGGTCAAACGCTACAAGGTCACCGTTGAGCGTCGGAAGAACAAATACAACAAGATGGTCAGCCTGTCCGAGGCGGTTGTTGTCGTGAAGGTGGATGGCGAAAAGAAACTATCGGTCAGTGAATCGCTGGATGAAAGCGGCAGCGACCGCGGCCCCGTGAACGCGCTGGCCAAGGCTCTGGCCAAGGATCTGGGGCAGTATTCGCAGATATTGTCGGATATGCGGCTGGTCGATTTCAAGGTGCGCATCACTCAAGGCGGTACCGAAGCGGTGACCCGTGTGATCATCGACAGCGAAGATGGGCAGGGGCGGCGCTGGTCCACTGTTGGCGTCAGTGCGAACATAATCGATGCCTCGTTCGAGGCTCTGCTGGATGCGATCCAGTGGAAACTTGTGACCGATTGCGCCCCGCGCTCGGCGGCTGCTGAATAGCGTGGAGTTCGACAACGACATCAAATCCTGCGCGGCGCTGGTGCATCGGGCCGATCCGGATCGCTTCATGGCGGCCATGGCTGCGCCTGTGGCGGCGCGGGCAATTCTGTTCCCGATCTACGCGTTGAACGTCGAGGTGGCGCGCGCACCGTGGGTCACGCAGGAAAGCATGATCGCCGAAATGCGACTGCAATGGTGGCGAGATGCATTGCAGGAGATTGCCGAAGGTCCAACCGTTCGACGGCACGAGGTTGTCACGCCTTTGTCGCGCGTTCTTTCACCGCATCTGGCGGCGCAGTTGGATGAATATGTCGCCGTAAGGCGTTGGGATATCTATCGTGATCCGTTCGAGGATGAAGACCACTTTGACGCCTATATCAATCACAGCGCCGGAACCCTGATGGTGGTGGCCGCGCAGGCTTTGGGTTCGGCAGACGAGGCCGTTCTGCGCGATTTTGGCTATGCGGTTGGAATTGCAAACTGGCTGCGGGCCATTCCCGAGCTTGAGGCGCGGGGCCGTATTCCTCTGCTTGATGGCACGCAGGATGGAGTTCGGGCGTTGGCACAAAAGGCGCTGGACCGGATGGCGCGCGCGCGATCCGCGCGTACAGAGGTTTCAGCACAGGCGCGACCCGCTCTTTACGCGGGGTGGCAGGCGGAATGGGTGCTGCGGACAGCTTTGGCCCAGCCAGACCGCGTGGCCGTAGGGGCATTGGTGCAAGGTGAAATCCGCCGCCGATTTTCCCTGATGAAGGCAGCGGCGACCGGAGGATGGTGAGCTCAGGCGGTTTGGGTGTCGGACGGCCTCAGAACCAGCCACAACAGCGCACCGCCCGCCAGGGTCAGCAGCGGGATCATGGCAAGGTTGACGGCAGTCCAGCCCTCGACCGCTGAGCCGCCCGAGCAGTTCATCAGCCCGCCGGAGGCCAGCGAGGCAAAAGTGACGCCCCCAAAGACCAGCAGGTCATTCAAGCCCTGCATCCGCCCACGCTCATGCACTTCGTGCGAGTCGGCCAGCATGCTGGTGGCGCCGATGAAGCCGAAATTCCAGCCGATGCCCAGCAGGATCAGGGCGACGAAGAAATTTCCCAGTTCCACGCCCTGCAAGGCGACGATGCCTGCGCCGCCGAGGATGGCCAGACCAAGGGCTACGATCTTTTCGACGCCGAACCGCGCGATCAGATGGCCGGTGAAGAAACTGGGGATATACATCGCCAGTACGTGGCTGGTTACGATATCGGCCGCATCGCCTTCAGAAAATCCGCACCCGACAACGGCCAGCGGTGTCGACGTCATCACAAGGTTCATCAGCGCGTAGGAGACCATGGCGCAAATGATCGCCACCGCAATGCGCGGGGTTTTCAGCAGCTCCAGCCGCGTGCGGCCTTTGGGCTCGTCCTCGGCGGGCTTGGATGGTGTGGGGATGTCGAGAAAGAAAAACAGGGACGAGCCGAGTACGTTGATCGCGATCACGGCCAGATAGGTGCCCAAAAAGGGGATCACGTAGGCTTGTGAGGTCAGCTTGACGATCTGAGGGCCGATGATCGCCGCCGCAAGCCCCCCGGCCATGACATAGGATATCGCTTTGGGTCGGAACGTGTCGGACGCTATATCGGCAGCGGCAAAGCGATAGAAGCCATGCGCGCTCATGTAGATGCCGGTCAGAAAGCTGCCCAACAGGAAGACCTGAAATGAGCCGAGATAGAGGCCGTAGGCCCCGATGACCCCACCCGCAGCGCCTGCGGTTGACCCCACAAGGAACCCGGCGCGGCGTCCCCAGTGCTGCATGATGGCCGAGATCGGCGTGGCCGCCAGCATCGAGCCCAGAACGATCAATGAAATCGGCAGTGTTGCAAGGCAGGCATTGCTGGCCAGCGATTGCCCGGCCAACCCGCCGACGATGAACATCATCGGCATCTGCGCCCCCAGAACTGCCTGCGCCGCCACCAATACGGCGACGTTGCGTCTGGCCTGACTGTCGTCGGAGGTGGCAGCGATCATGGTCATGGGCGAATGGTTATCTACGATTGAGATCAGGCACAAGCGGCTTGCATATGCGGCACATCCGCCTAACGTGCGGACGAGGATCACTTGTCGGAGAGCGCATGTCCGTCGGACGCATCATCGATACCCCGGACTGCGTGAGTGAAGGGGCCGAATGGCTGGCTGCGGCTTGCCCACGGATGGCCTATGCGATGGAGCAAACAGGTCCATTGCCGCTGCGGCGCAAGCCGGATGGGTTTGCCCAACTGCTCAGCGCGATTGTCAGCCAGCAGGTCAGCGTGGCCTCGGCCAATGCGATCTGGAAGCGATTGCAGGACGCAAAACTGACCGGCCCGCGCAAGATCATTTGGGCCACGGATGATGATCTGCGGGCGGTGGGTCTCAGCCGTCAGAAAATCCGTTATGCCCGAGCCTTGGCCGAAGCGCGGATCGACTACAAAGCACTTCGTGATGCCCCGGATGACGAGGTGGTCGCGGTCCTGACCGAGGTGCCGGGCATAGGCGTCTGGACCGCCGAGATATACGCCATGTTCTCGCTGGGCCGTGCCGACGTCATTGCACCCGGCGATCTGGCCCTGCAAGAGGCCGCACGCATCCTCTACGATCTGCCAGAACGGCCGAAAGACAAAGAGTTGCGCCAGATGGCCGAAGCATGGTCGCCCTGGCGATCGGTTGCGGCGCGGGTGCTGTGGGCCTATTACCGGGTCGCAAAAGACAGAGAAGGGATCAGATGACACGGGTTTTGAATGCGCTGAGGAAAGAGCCTGTTTCGGGCGATACACGCTCGGTCGTGGTGTTCGTGCATGGCTATGGCGCCAACGGGGCCGATCTGCTGGGGCTGGCTGATCCGCTGGGGGAACACCTGCCGGATACGCTGTTCGTCGCCCCCGATGCGCCCGAGCAGATTCCCGGCATGCCCAACGGTTTTCAGTGGTTTCCGATCCCGTGGATCGACGGTTCATCCGAGGAAGAGGCGCGTCGTGGCATGGAAATGGCCGTCGAGGATTTCAACGCCTTTCTGGATGCGTTGATGGTGGACGAGGATGTCCTGCCCGAACAGGTCGTTCTGTTCGGGTTCAGTCAGGGCACGATGATGAGCCTGCACGTCGCTCCGCGTCGCGAAGATCCGGTTGCCGGGATTGTTGCCATATCAGGCCGGTTAGTGGAACCTGACCTGCTTCCGGATGAGACCGTCAGCCGCATGCCGATCCTGCTGGTCCACGGAGATGTCGATGACGTCGTGCCGCCGCAATCGCTGCCCGAGGCGGCCGAGGCGCTGCAGGCCGCTGGCTTCAAAGAGGTTTACGCGCATGTGATGAAAGGCACAGGCCACGGGATTGCTCCAGATGGTCTGAGCGTGGCGCTGGCTTTTATGCGGGATAAGCTGAGCCTGTAACACCGGTGCGTCGGCTTCGGGATTTCAATCCCACAAGTGCGATTCAGTGAACTCAACCGAATTGCCCGCCGGGTCGCGCACATAAAGCGACCGGGCGCCGTTGGGCCAGTCGAACTCGGCGTCGATGGGGACGTTCCAGTCCAGAAGATGTTTGCGCATCACGGCGATTTCGTCGCGGGTCAGGACAAGGCAGACATGGCCGGGCCCGCGCGCGCCATGCGGCGGGACGGGCAGGTTGGGGTTGCCCGGCGGTTTCTCGGTCTCGTCGGCGTTGAACAGCAATAAAACCGACTCGCCGATCCGGTAGAATACGTGACGATCGGTGACGCGCTGGATTTTCTCCAGCGCCAGTATCTGGCCATAGAACTCCTCGGCCACGTCCAGATCGTCGACATAAAGCGCGGCTTCCAGAATGGCTGATGGGGCAGGAATGTCCGGTGTGACTTTCATGCCTTAAGCCTATCACATCACGCGGTTTTTGTCACCGGCGCGGGCGGCGGTCCCGTTTGCGGTGCGGTGCTGCTTCGATCGCTGGCATGGGCAGGCTTTCCCACGTGCCGGGATCGAGGTCCTCCAGAGACCAGTCGCCGATCCGGGCGCGGATCAGGCGCAGGGTGGGGTGGCCGACGGCTGCGGTCATACGGCGTACCTGACGTTTGCGGCCTTCACGGATCGTCAGTTCGATCCAACTGTCCGGCACTGTCTGACGGACGCGGATCGGCGGCGTGCGCGGCCACAGATCATCTGGCTCGTCGATCAGGCGCCCCTTGGCGGGGCGGGTCAAACCATCCTTTAACTCCACTCCTTCGCGTAGCGCCTTCAGCGCCGATACATCGGGGATGCCTTCGACCTGAACCCAATATGTCTTGGCCATCTTGTGTTTGGGGTCGGATATCTGAGCCTGCAACCGCCCGTTGTCGGTCAGCAGCATCAGGCCCTCGCTGTCCCGGTCCAGCCGCCCGGCGGGATAGACTCCGGGCAGGTCGATGTAATCCGACAAAGTGCGGCGTGGCGAGTCGGCGTTGGCGCGGTCCGTAAACTGCGGCAGCACATCATAGGGTTTGTTGAAACGGATGAACCAGGACATGTCCCCGCCATAGCGTTCGGGCCACATCTGCGCAACCTGTGGATAAGTGTCACTTATCTGTTACGGATCCAACATAACAAATACCCGAGATGTTGTGTGAACTCGGCACTTGTCAGAGTTTTAACACGAGATATAGTTAAGTTAAGGCCGGGGCGGGTGTTCCCCGCTCTGATGTCACAAACGGGCAGTACAGAGCGAGGAGCGATTCTGTTATGGACGGAGACTTCAGGACCGAATTTGTCAGGGAAACCGGTGCGCTCAAGCATCATCCGGCATTGGTTTTGAACGCCGATTATCGCCCGCTTTCTTATTATCCCCTGTCATTGTGGCCCTGGCAGGAAGCGATAAAGGCCGCCTGGCTGGACAGGGTGGATATCGTTGCGGAATATGACGAGGTTGTCCGCAGTCCCAGTACCGAGATCCGAATACCCTCGGTCGTAGTCCTCAAAGATTATGTGAAACCCAGGAAGCGCGTGGCCTTCACGCGCTTTAATTTATTTCTGCGGGATGAATTCAAATGCCAGTATTGCGGCAGCCGCGATAACCTGACTTTTGACCACGTGGTGCCGCGCGCGGCTGGTGGAGTTACAAGCTGGCAGAACGTGGTTGCGGCCTGCAGCCCGTGCAACCTGCGCAAGGGGTCTAAATCGCTGCGGCAAGCCAGAATGTCGCTGAACAAACCACCGCGCCAGCCGGATGCTGAAACGCTTCGCAACATCGGCCGCAAATTTCCGCCCAACCATCTGCACGACAGCTGGATCGATTTCCTCTATTGGGATGCGGAACTGGATCAGCAGTAGACTCTAGCTCGCGCGCCAGACCGCGATCCAGATCAGGACGAGGCCACTGGACAACAACGCGTTCCAGCCCGCCATCGAAACTCCGAACATCTCCCACGGGATATCGTCGCATCGCACCAGCGGGGCGGACATGATCTGATCCAGCAGTTCCTCGGCGCTCAACCCGCCGATGGGGCCGGATGTGCAGGTCGAAGGACCCTCCCACCAGCCTTGTTCGACGCCCGCATGGAAAAATCCGATACCGGCAGTGGTAGCTGCCGCCAGCGCGCCCAACAAGGGTAGGGGGCGGATGCCCGGAAAGGCGAAGGCCAGCACGCCCAGGATCACCGCGATACCATGCGGGTAACGCTGCCAGATGCACATATTGCAGGGCGCAAGGCCGCCGATATATTGAAACGCCCAGGCGCCCAGAAGCAAGGCAGCTGACCCGGATGCCGCCAGCAGGTTCAATGTTTTCCGTGTCATAGGTAACGCACCAGAACGAATCCTCCGATCAGCAGGATGATAAACAGCGTGAACACCAATCCCAGTCGTTTCTCAATAAAGCCCCGGATCGGTTCGCCAAATCCCCAAAGCAAACCGGCCACGACAAAGAACCGCAAAGCCCGCGCCAGGATCGAGGTCGCGACGAACGTGCCCAATGGCATTCCGGTCCAGCCCGACATGATGGTGATCACCTTGTAGGGGAACGGCGTGACCCCGGCGGCCAGAACGGCCCAGAAGCCGAAATCGTTGAAGCGGGTGTTGAACTCTTCCATGGCGTTTGCCTTGCCCATGGCCTCCAGAACCGGCTGTCCGAGGCTTTCATAGAAGAAGGCACCGATTGCATATCCCAGCATCCCCCCCAATACCGAGGCGACCAGTGCGACCGTGGCGATCAGCCAGGCGCGCGAGGGCCGCGCCAGGATCATGGGAATCATAAGAACATCGGGCGGGATTGGAAAAAACGAGCTTTCGACAAAGGCGACGATGGCCAGCGCCCAAAGCGCATGCGGATGCTCGGCCAGACGAATGGTCCAGTCATAAAGTGATCGCAACATAAGGTACAAATATCCCGGCAACTGTTGGGCCAAGCCAAATCATGCACCTGCCAAGGGGTCAAGCTCTGCCATGGAAACAAACCACGCAATGGTTGATTTTTGCCTCTGGACCTTCTGTCGGTTGAAGGCTAATCCAAGGGCGTGGCCCAAGTGGCGGAATGGTAGACGCAGGGGATTCAAAATCGCAATCTTTGTCACCTGCGGGAACATTTTCTACATTCAATGTTGCGGCTTCAACCCCGTAAGTGCCTGATTCAAATAGATCAAATTTGTCCCCTATTGCGGGAAAGTTCCGTTACAGCCCGTCACCTCTTTAGGCACCGAACCGCAGAGGGCTTGTTGATCGTTATGTCTAATCTTGTATTTGGTTTGCAGCTCTAGTGATTGGTCAACCTATTGTACTTGTGCGTCAAACAAATAGGTTGGGAACGACATACTAGATCAAATTCGAGGAAGTAATGACAGACGACGCTCTAGTCGTGACGGAACGTGCACCCATAAAGTGGTTTGAGGAAGACATTCCCGTTCGAGGGTGCAGGCTATCGCTTGAAAAAATCAAGAACCTTTATCGAGAGTTGGACGCTACCAACAAGTCTTTCGGGGAGCAATTAATAAGCACACTCCGAAAGGACCCTGCGCAGACAGAAGAAGCGTGGCACGAATACAAGCAAATCCTGCTCGAACGTGCGTTTCGTCTAACCGTCACAATAACCGGAATGCAAGATCAACAGCTCTACGGAGAAACGGTTGACGTTTTTGACGATCCGGAGCTTCCCACTCCCATCAAGTCAATCTTTTTTACCAACTCTACCGCGTTTAAGCGAGAAGCAAACGGTACGGAGCCGAGAAACACCATTTCAGTGACGCTAGATTTTGACAAACCGGACGTGTTTGATCCGAACCCGCTAGTCTCCGCTGAAACCCCGAACAGCAGTGGGGTTTGGGTGAAATCAGAAGACGTGAGTTTCTTTCGTTCGGTAGTAAGGACTGTAGAGCAAAAACTTTTAGGTCATAAGACTTGGTATTCGCGTATTCACCGCAACTTCACGTACGACTTTGGTCTTTGGTTCGTTGCCATGCCTATTTCGTTGTATTTTTCCGCTTACTACATGAACCGATTGATTCCGGAGGGCAGCACTTATGAGCTCTTTAGATGGCCGCTTTTTGCTTACTTCGTTGGCCTAAGCCTTCTATTTTATAGGGGCTTAGTAACATACGCAAAATGGGCCTTCCCGGTGAATGTGTTGGACGACAACAACGACCGAGCGCTCAAGCATCGCGTTATATTGGGTGGCATAGCAGTGTGGTTGTTCACACAAGTAGGAGGTACACTATACAATCTCTTTCTGAGTTAGTTTTAGATTTCAAAGTACCTATTGACGGCCCTCAGCCTCTCACATAAACGAAGCAACTGTGCCCTTCTGGTGGAATGGTAGACACGAGAGATTCAAAATCTCTTGCCGGCAACGGCGTCCCGGTTCGAGTCCGGGGAAGGGCACCACAAAATCCCATTCTGTTGTGTTTCGGCTGAAGCATCGACCCGATCGTAGTACATTTGTAAGCTGACTCTTTAGTTGTTGCTGGGGATACGTAGTGACTCTGCGTCAGGTTGTTGATCGAATGTGCTGACTTGAGTGGGTCACTGGTGACTTATTGGCACTAACTGGTGACTTGAGGTTGAAAAAACACAACAAAAACAACGACTAATTTTTGTCCGAGGTTTCAAAATCCCCCGATGGCAACATCGTGAGAGTTCGAGTCTCTCCTTGGGCACCACATCAAACCCTTTAGAGCTATATATGCTTGAAAATAAGGGTTCTGGGCTTGCCTCCTGACACACATTTGGACACACAAGCAGGACACAAGCCCATGAGTCTTACCGTGAAATTGAAGCATATTGACCCCAGAAAAAGCGGCGCTCTGCGCTTCAGGAGGCGATTTCCTAAGGACTGCGAAGAAATTCTTGGCAAAGCACCGATGGAGGTCACGCTAAAAAATCGCGAAGGCGTTAAGATGCAGATCGAATACGAGGCGGTGCTTCGTGAGTTCGACCGGTTGGTCGATGATGCCAGACAGCGCCTGAGGGGCTCAGACAGCCGTAGTCCGGTCGCTAAGTGGCAAGAGGCGTTATTAGAGGCGGAAGGGCTTCTAGAGGGCGTTACGGGCCTAGATGAGCATGAAGCGCGCGGCATGATCGGCGATGAACTGAAAAAGCGAGAGGCCGACCCGCTCGTCGTAAAAGCCCTGCTCAACCCCAAAGCAGAACCACCCAAAGCGACCCTTCAGGATGCCGCTCAGATGTACCTCAATCTGAAGGTAAAGGATAATCACCAGAAGGGTTCGACCAAAGTCTTGGGCCAAAGAAGCTTTGAGAAGGCGTCTTTGAAGGGCTGTAGCGGGTCTGAGAAGCCAAGGGTCATTTCTTCCTTTCCCTCACGTTTGAGGTTCATCGCCCGGCTTCCCAATTGACTACGAAGTGAGAATACTTTCTTGAAAATCGCATGTTGTGTATCAGTCCAACGCCCTTTGAGAGGCTGCATTGGGACTTGCCAACTAACGGCTTCGGTATCCGGGTCATTGAACTCGAACTGAAAAGTAAGTGGTTTTACTTGAGATACTGTTCGGTCGCTCTCGAAGTAGAGGATACCACTTCGGTAGTTTCTCCGTTGTCGGTTTTGCTGCAATAGTTGCTGAACTCTTTGCCTTTGCTGGGGGTCTTCCGAATTTATTTCGCGCCTACCAAAACTCTGAACCTCACCTTGATTGGTCGCCTCGACCGTGAACTTGACATTCTGTTGGTTCGCATTCTGGAATGCCTGAAGGACTTGGGATACTAGCCGGGTCTTTCCAGCACCGTTTGCACCCGCAATGACTACCAAATCGGAAAGGTTGTCTGCGAGGAAATGTTGAATTGGGGGAAAGTTGTTCACTTCAATTCTTTTTAATCTCATTGCTTTACCTGCTGCTTCTTGAAGATGAACATAGGCAGAAGCATGCGGTCCCGGAAAGCCCTAATTGGTACCTATTCAGACACGAAAACTCATCATGAAAGGTGCTTATCACAGTCTTCGAAAAGTCACTGGTGACCGCCACCATGTCACCATTGATACTGACTGTATCTACCTGACACACAAATCGGGGCCTGCCTGACACACAAATTGAAAATGGGGGCTTTTCAACCCCGCTTAAACGCCTTATTTCATTGGGTATTCGCCGTGTCGATTTGAGTCCCAGAAGCTCTCCTTGGGCACCACATCAAACCCTTTAGACTAAATATGCACGAGAACACGGACTCCGTGCGTACCTCCTGACGCATGAGCGGGGCATAAGCTCATGAGTCTTACTGAGAAATTGATGCACTTTGAGGCTTGTCAAAAACACAGGCGATACTGGTTTCTATCGCCAGTAGTCCGAGACTGCCAGCGCGCGACGGGTGTGTTCGCGATGATCATAAGGTGATGAAAAAAAGAAAAAAATTATGAAAATTAACGTTATGTGAATGGCTTGTTTTAATTCGGTTCAACTGAATTTGGATAGACTGAGTTTGTGACCTGATGTTTCAGGCTACATTTTAGGAACTAATTTTTGGGGGACTATTATGCAAAATACCAAGTTTGCCATCATCAGCTTTGTTGCTGCCACGTTGGCTTTTTCTGCGCCTGTGTATGCCGTAGAGGAGGTTGACGACCCGGATCCACCATCAGAAACCAAAAAAGGTGACAATGGCTGGGGCAATGGACCAGATACGACAAATGCTGGCAGCTTTTCCGGCGGTACCAGCTCGTCAAAGAGTACGAATGGTGCGTCGAGAAACGACAGGAACTATCCTTCGGCCCTTGACAAGTTTGAAGGCCGGTAACGCCAACTGGGTTGGAAGCTGTTAATGAGCGGCTTGCGTCGCTCATTTCACCTCCGGCCCGCGCATCAGGATAGGTAATCTCTGTCTGCGCTTCGGTGGTGTGGTTCCGAAAACTCAATTATGTTGGTTTTGTCACTGAATGATTGCTGTTGCGCAAACCGACGCGGGCGGCGCCTAAATTGCTGTTCTGGAACATTCTGCGCAAACAAGGCTCTTGATGACGCTGCCGACAAGACGAAACGCCGCCGTCTCACTGGCGAAACAGGGTGAGTGGTAGCGTGAGAGGGGCTGGCGAGGGGGTAATTTCCAGCCTCTCTCTCAGAGATTCACGGTCGATAATGCAGTTGTCCCGTCGATCAGGCTCTAATACCCGGTCATTTCCAGATAGCCGCGTCCGGTATGGCTGCCCGAGATCGTGATCGGGCCTTCCCAATATTCAAAACTTGTGCCCATCCAGGATTGAGGGGTCAGGGCGGACACTTTGATATCAAGTGCCCGGTCTGGAAGCTCGACGCGCCAATGTGTCGGTACGTCGCGTTGTGCGATCTGACTTGTGTCCAAGGCCGAGAAAATGACCGAGCCATCTGGCAGCGCCTCAGTCCGGCCGTCTGCGTTAATCCATGTTGCGGCAGTAAAATCGCCGCGCGCGCCGCGCAGGCGGAAGGCCATCAATTTGTCTCCGCCATCGAAGCTGAGCGAGAACCAGTCCCAGCCGCTCTGATCTTCGGCCAATGGTTGCGAGGACCACTCGCGATCCAGCCAACCCTGACCGGTTACGGCGACTTCGCCGTCGGGAAGGTGCAGGGTGCCCGTGACGCTGAAGAAAGGTTGCGAGTAGTAATAGCTCGCCTGACCATCGGCGGATTTGACCGAGTATCCGTCCTTGCCATGGAACACCAATGGACCTTGTGCCTGCAGGTTCAGATCATAGCTGAAATCTTGCCCGCCGGCAGTCAGACTTAACGCGTCCATAATGTCTCCGCGCATGTGCCATTCATCAATCCACGCTTCGAATGGTTCTGCGGTGACACCGGCCTGACCGACACCGCCGCGCGACAGGCGTTCGGTAAAATAATGCGTGTCGGGCGTGGTGATGGCGGCGTGGCCCATCCAGATCTGGGGGCTCTGCCATCCGTCGGCTTCCGAGGGTTTCAACGCCGACCGGAATAGGGTCCACTGGATGCCGTAATCGCGCCCATCCTCGCCGGTAAGATTGGCCGTCAGGTACCACCATTCGATCCGGTAGGTCGGATGTGGGCCATGATCGCGGGGGAACTGGAAGCTGTATCCCGAAACGGGTCGGTCGAACCCTTCGGCGCTGCCGCCGAGTCCGGCGTAGCCCTGCGCCCAGACGGTGACCGGGAGCAGCAGGAAGAACATGAAGGTTTTAGCGTTCATTAGCAAAAACTCTCAGCAAAGCAGCCGGGGGCAGGCGGAGCAAGCGCCACGCGGGCAATGCCGCCGCGACGGCTGCGGCGATCAGGGTCAACACGAACAGGCCGATCCAGTCGCCGGGGAAAAGGTGCATTGGCAGCCGCCACCCGAACGCCTGTACATTGATGACGGTCAGCAGCACCCAGGCGAGCACCAGCCCAAGCGGCAGCGCCAGACAGGCGGTCAGGGCGGCCAGCAACACGCTGCGCAAAAGCTCCAGCCGCGCCAGTTGCGCCCGTGTAAGGCCCAGCGCCCAGACGGGGGCGACCTGCGGCAGGCGTTGTGTCCACAGTGTCAGCAGGCTGGTCAGGATCGCAAAACCCGCAACGCCGAGCGTCAGCACATTCAGGGCCGATGTCACCACGAAGGTTTTTTCGAATATCGCCAGCGATTGTGCTTTCATCGCGGCCTGATGGACAACCGCCCGGGCGGGAAGATCGAAATGCGCGCGCAGGCGCCGCGCCAGATCGGTTGCGCGTTCGGGTTCAATCCTGATGCCAAAGCGCAAGGTGGTGGTATCCGGCGCAATCTGGTCCATCACGGGCATCGCGACAATCGCCTGCCCGGTCGGGTTGCCATAATCTGAATACACCCCGGCGATGATCAGATCATGGGTCGGTGAAAGCGACAGCGTATCACCGGGCCACAGGTCGGCACGCCGGGCGAGTTGTTCGTTGACCAGCACGCCACCGCGCAGCAGGACGTCATCCCAGACCTCGGGACCACTGGCGATCAAGGGCCAGTTTTGCCGGTAGGTATCGTCATCGACGATACCATACAGGAACAGCGACCCTGTTTCATGCGGCAGTTCCGTGCTGCGGATGGGCAGGATGGCCGAGACTTGAGGGGCTAACCATTCAGTGATCTCGGTAGCTTGTGCCTTGTCCTGCGCAGTCACGTAGAGTTCGGATGTCAGGCGCTGGTCTAGCCAGCCGGTGAAGGTGAGCCGGAAGCTCGAAACCATCGTGCCGACGCCGATATTTGTGGCCAGCGCCAACAGCAGTGCCATCAGCGCCAGCGACAGGCCCGGCAATTGCGCACGCATATCGGCCCAGACCCATTGTGCCAGAGGCCCGTGCGCCCGGCGTGCGAACAGGGTGAGAAGCGCAGACAGTAGCGCGGGCAGGATCAGGGCTGCGCCCGTGAGTATTCCGGCCAGCAGGGCAAAACCGGCCAGAAGACCATCGGTGGCAAAGAATAGGACGATTCCGGCTGCGATCAGGCCCAGACCTGCCGCGCCTCCGAATCGCTCTGCCCCCTGGCCGCGCCAGGCCTGCAGACCGGGGCCAGCGAGTATCGACATGCGCGACAACCGCCAGAGGGCGTGACCGCTGGCCGCCAGAGTGCCCCCGACCGCCATGGCAAGCCCGGCTGCGATCCATTGCGGACGCAGGGTCATCTGACCATCTACGGGTGCGCCATAAAGCCCGCGCAACGTGGCGGCTACGTCGGGCAGCAGCGCACCTGCGAGGAAATAACCCAACATAAGGCCAAGGAGGCCTCCGATCAGAGCGATGAAGAGCAATTCGCCCAGCATGAGGCAGACGAGCTGTTGCAGCGGCAGTCCAAGCGCCCGCAGGGTTCGGATCATGGCGCGCCTTTGGGCAAAGGCCAGCCCGACCGTGCCGTGAACAATGAACAGCCCGACCGCGAACGAGAGCAATCCGAACGCTGTGAGGTTCAGGTGAAAACTGTCGGTCAGCTGCGCCGTGTCCATCTGCGCCGATGGGCTGATACGTTTCAGCTCGGGTACGATGTCGGACAAAGGTGGCACCGCTCGCGGCTGAAGGGGCAGGATCACCAGTCGTGAGATTTGGCCCGGTCGATTCAGCAGTCGCTCGGCCACCGCGATATCGGTGAGGACCAGATCGGGGGGCAGGGCGGTGGTTTCGATGGCGGGTGGAAAATCATCTGTCGACTCAAAGTGCGGGAGCAGTTCGGGAGCCATCAGCAACCGGCCCGGTGCGGTCAGAACATTGGATGGATCGGGCGGTGCTGCACTTTCATTGACTTCGGCGATTGCAGGAAGGGCCGGGTAGGCGATCATATCCACCCCCATCAGGCGCAGGCGGCGATCTCCGACGCGTAGTGCCCCTTCCAGAACTGCGGCCACCTGCCAGCCCGCGCGTCTGAGCTTGGCATATTGCTGAATGGTGATCGCGCCGCCGGGGTTCTGAAGCTCATCGAACTGCCCGATCGCAAGTTGGGCATTGGCGCGTGCATAGCTGGCCCGGGCCTCGGCGTTGATCGCCTGTACGGCCGACCACAGGCAGGTGGCCAGCGCAATCCCGGTCAATAAAGTCACCAGTTGCAGCGGATGGGCGCGCCAATGGGACAGCAGAGATTGGGTGGCAGGGCAAATCATGCGATTTGACCGCCCGACAGATGTGCGCGACGGTCCAGACGCGAGGCGATCTCGGCCGAATGGGTAACCAGCAGCAATGCGGCACCGGTATCGGCCACCAGCGACAACATCAGGTCCAGCACCACGGCGCTGGCGGTTTCATCCAGATTGCCGGTGGGCTCATCCGCAAGCAGCAATTTCGGTCGCGTGGCCATCGCCCGCCCGATGGCCACGCGCTGCTGCTGGCCACCCGAAAGATTTTCCGGGTATCGGTCTTGCAACTCAGACAACCCAAGCCTTTCAGCCAGAAGTCCGGTCCAATCTGGATCATCCCGCCCGGCAAGGCGCGCATGGATTGACAGGTTCTGTCCGACGGTCAGCGAGGGGAACAGGTTGAATTGCTGAAACACCAGCGACAGGCTGTCTCGCCGAAGCGCGGCGCGGCCTGCATCGCTCAGCGGCGACAATGGCTGCCCGTCCAGGGTGATCTCTCCGGCGTCAAACCCATCCAGCGCCGCAACCAGATGCAACAATGTGCTTTTGCCACTGCCGCTTTCGCCGGTCAGCGCCAGCGTCTGTCCCTGTTCCAGGGACAACGAGACGTCACTGAGGACAGGGCGCCCACCGGGGTAGGATTTCCGGACGTGATCAATCGACAGCAGCATGCGTGACCTCTTGTGGTTGGGTCACAATGTGCAACGCCAACCGGCAGTGTCCAGAGCGGAATTCGTTTCCATTCGCCGCAGGTCTCGCGCGCGAGGCAAGGGTTGTTCACCGCCACAGAAAGCCCCATGCTGCAATCAACGTCAGCGTAGGGGGCCAAAGCCGTTTCATGACTTTGTCACAGCAAATCCTTTGGGGCAGCCTCTATCTGGGCGTTTGCTTTCTGATCGAAATCGTCCTGTTGACCCTCTGCGTCGTCGTCATCCGCAGACTGGTCGAGAAATGGGAAACCCGCAGCACGACGCTGGCGACCGCCGGGCCCATTACCGTGGCGCTGTTGTTCATCGTGCTGACCCATACCGTACAGGTCTGGATCTGGGCCATTGTCTGGGTAATGGGGGATGTGCTGCCCGACTGGAATTCGGCTCTGTATTTCTCGTTGGTGACGTTCACGACGCTGGGCTATGGCGATATCGTGCTGGGCGAGGGGCTGCGGATTTTCGGAGCCTTCGCATCGGTCACCGGGTTGCTGGCCTTCGGACTTTCAACCGCCTTCCTTGTAGCCCTGATGACCCGTGTCTTCGAAGAACGGTTCCTGCGTTAGAGGATCGGCGCGAATAGCCGCGCAAGCGGGGCGCCAAAGCGGATATGTATCGGTTGTTGCGGCAGATTTCGCGTCAGCTCGTAACTTGATTCGAAATCGGTCTGCAGCATTTGCGCCACCGCGTCTGCCGCGCGCGGATCGAAGAACAGGGCCATCGCCTCGAAATTCAGCCGGAATGAGCGGTTGTCCAGATTGGTGGTGCCCACCGCGGCCAGCGTATCATCGACGACGAAGGCCTTTTGGTGCATGAACCCGTCGGTATAGCGAAACACGCGAGCGCCACAGTCGCGGATCTCGTCGAAATAGGCAAAGGCGGCCAGCCATGGCAGACGATGATCAATTACGTCGGGCACCAGAATGCGCACATCAACGCCGCGCAGTGCGGCGTGTTGCAAGGCGGTCATGATGTCGATGTCGGGCACAAAATAAGGTGAGGCGATCCACAGTCGCTTTTTCGCTTCGGTGATGGCGGCAAAAAACATCATCGCGCCGGTTTCCGTCTCATCACCCGGACCTGTTGCCACCAGCAAAGCGTTCATGTCCTGATCGGATTCGCTGCCCGCCCAGTCGAGTTGATCGATCAGGTCCTCACCCCGTGCCCAGTGCCAGTCTTCGGTGAAGATCAGTTGCAATTGGCGCACGACGTGGCCGGTCATCCTGATATGCGTATCCCGCCAATGCCCGAACCGGGGGCTCTGGCCGAGATACTCCACCCCGATGTTATGCCCGCCGATAAATCCGGTCTCTCCGTCGATGATTACCGTTTTACGATGATTTCGATAGTTCAGCTGAAACCGGAAATTCGGCCCCCGTTGCTTGCGCGGGTCGGCAACATCGACCCCACCGGCGCGCAGGGCGTCAAGATAGCTGGTTGGCAGACCATAGCTGCCCACCGCATCCGTCATAAACCGTACATGCAGGCCGCGTTTGACGGCCGCGATCAGATGATCTTGCACCTTTCGTCCAAGTTCGTCGTCGCGCACGATGTAGAACTGGATCAGCACATAGGATTTGGCCTTGTCGATGGCGTCCAGAATGGCGGCAAAGGTCGCTTCTCCGTTGATCAGCAGCTCGGCACCGTTCCCGCGCGAAACGGGTAGATGGGCAAGTGCCTCGAACGGGCGGGGATTGATCCGTAATGTTTCGGGATCGGGTTTCGAGAAATCGGCAAAGGTCTTGATCCCTTCAACGACACGCTCGCTTTCCTGCCGGGCGATGCGGTAGCCGCGAAACCGATGGTGACCCAGAAACAGATAGAGAGGGACGGCGAAGACCGGTGCGGATACCAGAAACACCACCCAGCCCACCGCGCCCTGTGGCGTGCGCGCCGTCTGGGCCGCCCGCACCGCAAAAACGACAGCCACGCAATAAAGAGCAAATACAAAAAGCGAAACAAGCAGTGTCCACATCGATGCGTAACCGTCCGGGTTTATTCAGTTTGTCCCAGTGTAGATGCGTGACTTGTCATTGGCTATATCAACGATAATCCCACCTTTCTAATCCTGTTGCCTGCGGTGACCGGTTCCGGCAGGGCAAATGCGCCTTCCGGGTTTTCCGCAGCAGGGCTGTATTCTGGGTTGAAGTTGATCTGCAAAGCGATCGGTTGGGTGCGCTAAACTCACCCTGTCAAAGCTGGGGTCACCCTGAATGAACTTTTTCTGTGTGGTCATCCTCACCCAATCGCCCGTCCAGAGACATCAGGATTGCGACAGGCCGCAAGGCCGGAATGTGGCTGAAAATGATAAGGATACAGACGGTCAAGGGCACGCTCAGGAACGCTCCAATCAGGCCCCAGACGGTGGTCCAGAAAGTCAGCGCCAGTATCACAAGGAAGGTCGACATGTTCAGAGACCGCCCCAGCATTGCCGGGTCCAGGAAATTGCCGATCACGAACTGAATGGTCCCGCAGCCCAGCACGATGACAAGAAACGGCCCGATGCTCTCGAATTGCACCAGCGCGATCATCGCCGGGAAGATCACGGCGATGATCGACCCGATCGACGGGATGAAGTTCAGGGCAAAGGTCAGAACAGCCCAGGTTTCCGCGTATTCCAGACCCAGAACCTTGAAGATGGTATAGCTGATGGTGGCCGTGATCAGGCTGATCAGGGTCTTCACGCCCACGTAACGTTGCAGGCTATACGAAATGGCATCCAGCACCGAAGCCAGATCCGCACCAAGCTGTGGACTGCCTGCGGCCAGTTGGATCTTCTTGCGAAAGGCCAAACGCTCGGCCATCAGGAAGGCTACATAAAGGCTGATCAGGAAGAACTGGTTCAGTAGGGACGTTGCACTGCCCAGCAGCAGGCGTGCGACATAGGACATATCGATGCTGACCAGATTGTCGCGGATAAAGCTGGTCACATCATTGCCCACAAGGCCGGTAATCCGGTTCACCGCATTGTCGAACTGGCTTTCATAGGTGTTGATCGAGCGCGCAAACTGGGTGGCCTGACTGCCCAGAATGTACATGATCATGAACAAACCGGCCAGCACGACGGTCACCCCGGCGATATTGGCCAGCCAGACCGGAGCACGGGTGAGCGCGATGACGCGGTCACTGAGCGCGATGATCAACACGTTGATCAGAAGTGCCATGGTAAGGGGTACCAGAAAATTGACCCCCGCATAAAGCCCCAGCACGCCCAACGTGGCGACAATGACGACATCCCGCAGCACACTCAGTTGAGGGCGTGGTTGGGTCTGGCTATCGCTGACATCAGGCTTCATGGGATCACCTCGATTGGTGTTGATGCCGATCCTGCACGGGCTGGCCGGTTTATGCAATCCGTGCAGGCGCTTAGGCGTCGGAATTCACGACGGTTGTCGGATTGGCGGTTCTGTGATGCCGCAAGGCAGGATAGGGTCGGGCTATGTCACGCAGTGCGATTCCATCTTCCAGCCAATTGATACGCGGCCTCTGGCTGGCCTTGCGGCGGTTCAACAACAAGAACGGTTTTGTCATGAGCAGCCATGTCGCCATGTCGCTGATGATGGCGCTGTTTCCGTTTGTCCTGTTCACTGTGGCATTGGCCGGGGCCTTGTCGCAGGGCTATGTGACGGACGAACTGATCGACCTGCTCTTTGGCGCATGGCCCAAGGATGTTGCGGACCCGATCATTGCCGAGCTGCGCGCGGTTCTGGCCGGGGCCGGATCAGGTGTGATCACTCTGGGCGGCTTGTTGGCGATCTATTTTGCGTCGAACGGTGTCGCGGCTGTCCGTAAGGCGATGACGCAGGCCTATCACGACAAGGACAGCTGGCCGTTCTGGAAAACGCGGCTGCTGTGTTTTGCGCTGGTCATCCTGGGCGGCGCAGCCATCCTGGCCATCGCGGCGGTCGAGGTGGTTTTGCCGGTCTATACACGTCTGGTCGCGGAAACGACGGCGGTGGATGTAGACGACTGGCTGTCGGTTGACCGTTTGCGCTGGACCTTTACCGTGGCCGTTCCGGCAGGGACCGTCCTTCTGGCGCATCTGGTCCTGCCGACACGGCGGCACAGTCTGGCGCAGATTTTGCCGGGCGTGTTGCTGACACTGGCCCTGTGGACGGCGGGCGGTTGGGGATTTTCGGTCTATATCGCTCAGTTTGCAACATACAGCGCGACCTATGCCGGGCTGGCGGGCGCGATGGCGGCGTTGATTTTCCTGTATCTCTGCTCGGCGATGCTGATCCTCGGCGCGGAATACAACGGGGCGCTCATCGACCTGCAAAATGCAGAAAACAGATGACGCCGTCGTCAGTGCCATCAAAATGATTGTCGGGCTGCGGCGGTACAGGCAAGGCGCTAGTGGATATGTTCTTGCCACCGGGTCGCGCGACTACCGCTTTTGATTTCCGGAACCCGATCTGATGCATGTAGCCGATGCCTGTTCAACTGCTTCACAATCCGGCACCGAACCGGCAGATTCGCGTCACGTTCTGGGCCTATTGTTCCGCTAGGCTCACCAGCGAAATCAAAAGGTGAACCATGTCGGACCGTTCAGCAACGCATCTGCCGCCATTGACCGGCACGCGGACAACATCGCTTGATCATCGGATCGAGGAACTACGGACGCGCAAGCCCACGTATATCAACCATGGTGAAGCGTTGCTGCTGCAAGGCATCGCGACCGCTTCATTGCGCAAGCAACATCTGGTGCAAGACAGGATCGAGCTTGACTGATGCTTAGCCCCGGAACCCGGTGGCGACCACGAATTTCTCGGAACTGTCCGAGCGCGATGCCGGTGGTTTGACGTTCGACACTTTGGTGAATTTCTGCTTTAGCAGCTTCTGCAGGTCCCCCTCGGCGCCACCGGCCAGAACCTTGGCCACGAAGGTGCCGCCTTCTTCCAGCACGTCAAAGGCGAAATAGGCGGCGGTTTCGCACAGTGCCATGATGCGCAAATGGTCGGTCTGCTTGTGCCCTGATGAGGCTGCGGCCATGTCCGACATAACCACATCGGCCTTGCCGCCCAGCCAGTCCTTGACCTTCTGGTCAGCGTCGTCCTCCATGAAATCCAGCACATGGGCGGTGGCACCTGCAACCGGTTCGACCTCTTGCAGGTCGACGCCCAGAACGGTGCCGATGCGCTTGCCGCTTTTCTCACCCAAGGCATTGACCCGTTTGACCGCCACCTGCAGCCAGCCACCGGGGGCACAGCCCAGATCGACCACACGCGCGCCGGGCACCAGAAAGCGGAATTTGTCGTCCAGTTCCAATATCTTGAACGCTGCGCGACCGCGATAGCCTTCGGCATTCGCGCGCTTGACATAAGGGTCGTTCAACTGCCGTTCCAGCCAGCGGGTCGAGCTGAGCTTGCGCCCGCGCGCGGTTTTCACCTTGACCTTCAGGTCGCGCTGTCCGCGGCCCGAGTTGCTTTTCCCAGTCGGTGTCTTCGCCATCAGAACGGTCCGTCTTCCAATACGCCGTCCGCGCTCATCTGTGCATAAAGCAGACCCTCGCGCAGGCCCCGGTCCGCCACTGAGAGGCGGTCGGTGGGCCAGCATCTTAGCAGCGCCTGCAATATCGCCGAGCCGGACATGATCAGCGCCTGCCGGTCATCCCCGATACGGGGGTCGCGGCGGCGGCCATGAGGGCCGAGTTCTAGATACCCGCGTATGACTTTGTCAATCTGATCGCTGGTCATGCGCAAACCGTCGACCTTGGTCCGATCATACCGCTTTAGACCCAGATGCGAGGCCGCGACGGTGGTGACGGTACCGCTGGTACCGACGATCTGGAAACCCTCGCGCGCCTGCTCGTCCTTGTAGGGGGCAAAATCGGCCAGGTTTTCCTCGAAGAACCAGCTCATCAGTGCGAACCGGGCCGAGTCGTCCTCGACATCGTGGAACTGATCGCGCAGCGTCGCAACGCCCAGCGGAACGCTGATCCAGTCCACCACCTTGGCGGCGGGGAAGGGGCTGTCGGCGGTGTGAAAGCCATTATGCAATCGCATGATCGCGGCAGGACGGTCGCGGCGTGGAACCGAGGATATGTCGATCCACACCAGTTCGGTCGAGCCGCCACCGATATCGACGACCAGCAATTGTTCGGTCTTGGTGGATACCAGCGGTGCGCAAGAGATGACGGCCAGGCGCGCCTCTTCCTCGGGTTGGATGATTTCCAGCGTCAGGCCGGTTTCGCGCTTCACTTGTCTTATGAAATCGCGCGAGTTCTTGGCGCGGCGGCAGGCCTCGGTCGCGATCAGGCGCATGCGCTTGACCCTGTTGCGCTTTAGTTTCTGCTGACAAATCCTCAATGCCTGAACGGTACGCGACATAGACGCCCGCGACAAACGTCCCGTGCGTTCCAGACCCGCGCCCAGTTGCACGGATTTGGAAAAGCTGTCCACCACATGGAACCCGCTGCCCTTGGGCTGGGCTATCAACATGCGGCAGCTATTGGTCCCCAGATCCAGTGCCGCATATAATGCATCCGGATCGGGTCTTGCCGGCGCGGGGCTTTCGACCGCTTTCGGGAACGCGCCCGCACCTTTGGGACGCTTGGGCGCCATCTTCAACGCCCTCCGATTTTCGAGTTACCCCGACCATAGGTCGCACGTTTCGATCACGCAAGACGCTCATTAAAGTCATTAGTATTTTGATGTTCGATTCTTGTGTGCTCGGCGCTAAAAGCCTTGGTATCCCATCGTGGGCAAAAAGGTCGCTGTGAATGCGCTGTGTGTCGAAAACCGACCGACCTTGCCCCACATAGATGTTTAGAACCGGCCCATCTGGTTAGGAGGAATCAAAGCAGATGCCTGACGTCACCATCGTATACTGGCGCGACATTCCCGCCCAAGTCATCGTCGGCAAAGGCCGTCGCGGTGCCAAGCGGCAATTGGAAGAGCGGTTTGAACAAGCCATCGACCGCGCCGCCATGAAGGTGAACGCCAAAGACAGCGATGCCTACCTGGCCGAGTGGCGCAAGGCCGAGCCTTTCGCGGTTGAGGGCGACCCGTCCGAGATTGCCGAGACCGAAGCCGTGCGTCTGGAAACAGAATACGATCAGGACCGCATCAAAGCGCTGATCGCCAATGACGGTTGGGCATGAGCCCGAAATCTTTATGGGAGGCCGCTATGGCTTTGCTGAATTTCAAGAAACGTGATGCCGCCGAAAACGGCCCGGTAAATCCGACCGTCGAAGCCTTTTTGCAGGGTTATTCGATCGAGGTGATGCCCCGCACCGCCGAAAAGGTCGAGGATTTCCGCGCGCTGCTGCCTGAAGGCACCCGCGTCTACATCGCCCATATCGAGGGCACCCCGATCGAGGACATGGTCAAGACCGCCAAACGCATCGCGGACGAAGGTTATCCTGTGATGCCGCACTTCCCGGCGCGGATCATCAAGGATGCGGCGACGCTGGAAAACTGGATTTCCATGTATCAGGGCGAAGCAGGCGTCGAGCAGGCGCTGCTGCTGGCCGGTGGTGTGGACAAGCCGCATGGCGATTTCCACAGCTCGATGCAGCTGATGGAAACCGGTCTGTTCGACAAGGCGGGCTTCAAGCGTCTGCACGTGGCCGGACACCCCGAGGGCAACAAGGATATCGATCCCGACGGCTCCACCAAAAACGTCGATGACGCGCTGCGCTGGAAGCAGAAGTTCAACGAAACCACCGATGCCGAAATGGCGCTGGCCACGCAGTTTGCCTTTGACGCCAAGCCGATCATCGCATGGGCTGACAGCCTGAAAGAGGCGGGCATCGATCTGCCGATCCATATCGGTATCGCCGGACCGGCCAAGCTGCAGACGCTGATCAAATTCGCCATCGCCTGCGGTGTTGGCCCGTCGCTGAAGGTTCTGCAAAAGCGCGCCATGGATGTCTCCAAGCTGCTGCTGCCCTATGAGCCGACCGATGTTCTGACCGAACTGGCCAACCACAAGGCGGCCAACCCGGACTTCAACATCACCAAAGTACACTTCTTCCCGCTGGGCGGGATCAAGACCAATGCCAACTGGGCAATCAATAACGGCGGCGCCTCGGCAAAGCCTGTAAACTCCTAAGGAACGGACATGACCCGTACAGTCGTAGAATCAAAAACAAAAACCGCCGTCCTGGGCTTTGACGAACCGTTCTGCGTGATCGGTGAGCGGATCAACCCGACCGGCCGCAAGAAACTGGCCGCTGAACTGGAAGCAGGCGATTTCTCGACCGTCGAGAAAGACGCGCTGGCACAGGTCGCAGCAGGCGCGACCGTTCTGGATATCAACGCGGGCGTTGTCTATAACTCAAACCCCAACCCCAACGAGACCGAGCCGCCGCTGATGACCAAGATCGTCGAGCTGGTGCAGGGTCTGGTCGATGTGCCGCTGTGCATCGACTCGTCGGTTCCCGGCGCGCTTGAGGCAGGTCTTGAGGCCGCCGAGGGCCGTCCGCTGCTGAACTCGGTCACCGGCGAAGAAGAGCGTCTGGAATTGGTTCTGCCGCTGGTCAAGAAATACAACGTTCCAGTCGTGGCGATCTCGAACGACGACACCGGCATCTCGGAAGATCCCGATGTTCGGTTCGAAGTGGCCCGCAAGATCGTTGAACGTGCGGCCGATTTCGGTATCCCCGCGCATGACATCGTGGTTGACCCGCTGGTTATGCCCATCGGTGCGATGGCAACCGCTGGCCAGCAGGTGTTCGCTCTGGTCCGTCGCCTGCGCGAAGAGCTGGGCGTGAACACCACTTGCGGCGCGTCCAACATCTCGTTCGGCCTGCCGAACCGTCACGGCATCAACAATGCGTTCCTGCCGATGGCGATGGGCGCTGGCATGACCTCGGCGATCATGAACCCGGTGGCTTTGCCGGTCGGACCCAAGAAACTGGCCGAGAAAAAGGCAGAGGTTGAAGCCAAGGGAATCGTGCTGCCTGCGGATATGGACGATGAGACCTTCTGCCAGCTGTTCGGTCTGGGCTCGACCCAGCCGCGCGCGGGCAAGGAAATGGAGGCCATCCGCGCCGCCAACCTGCTGACCAACAACGACCCGCATGGCGGGGCGTGGATCAAGTTCAACAAAGCGCCTGACGAGGCCGGTGCAGCCGGCGCTGCAGGTGGCCGTCGTGGCGGTGGCCGCCGCCGCCGCGCCTGATCCAATCACTTTGTATCCGAAAGGCCGGGCCCAGCGCCCGGCCTTTTTCGTTTTGACACGGATCAAGGCCCTTTGTGGCCGGACCGGAAAGACTGTTTGCATCCGAACGCGTGCAGCAGGTGCTCAGAATGGTTCATCACCCTCCGAAACTCTCAGATGCGGATCTGACGAAACGGCTTGGAAAGAAAGAGTATTTCGATCGGCTGGTGGATTTACAGGCACAGTTGGCCTTGATCCAGCAGGCGTTTCTGTTTCACGGCCACAAGGGCATTCTGGTATTTGAGGGCTGGGATGCGGCAGGCAAGGGCGGCACCATCCGACGGATCAGTCAGGCGCTGGACCCGCGCAGTTTCAAGGTCTGGCCCATCGGCGCGCCGCGCAACTACTATCTGAACCGCCACTATCTGCTGCGCTTTTGGGAGAGGCTGCCCCCCGCAGGGGCCATATCCGCCTTTGATCGTAGCTGGTATGGCCGTGTTCTGGTCGAAAGGCTGGAAAACCTGACGCCGGAACAGCGCTGGCGCGCGGCTTATCAGGAAATCAATGATTTTGAGCGCATGTTGGTGGATGACGGGGCGCGGATCGTGAAACTGTTCTTTCACATTTCTGCAGACGAACAGATGGCACGCTTTACCGAACGTCTGCGCAATCCGATGAAGCGCTGGAAACTGACCTATGAGGATTTCCGCAATCGTGAGCGTTGGGACGAGGCTCAGGTAGCCGTTGATGAGATGCTGGCGCGGACATCGACGGAAACCGCGCCGTGGCATGTGATCCCTGCCAACAACAAGAAATACGCTCGCATCTCGGCAATGCAGGCCATCGTCAAGGCATTCTCAAAAGACGTGGACCTGAGCCCACAGCATCTCGATCAGCGCACGTTGGAGGCCGCGCGCAAGGCGCTGGATGTGGATCAATCCCTGATCGACAGTATTCGCGCCAGAACAGAGTGAGCGCGTTGAATGCCGCTTGCAGTCGGTCAACAGGCGATGCTATCCACGCCTTTGCGGCGGGTATGATGTAATGGTAGCCTGTCAGCTTCCCAAGCTGAACGCGCGGGTTCGATTCCCGCTACCCGCTCCAATTTCCTGACATCACCGAGGCGCGCGCGCCTGAAGAAGGTTGATTACGGCAGGAACCTTCACACCTTCGGGTGTTTGGTATGTTTTAAACTCTGAAGCGACTGCATTGACGATGGCGTCGACATCCTCTTGCGTGCCTTCGAAATGAGCAACGACCCGGGCGGCGGGTCCGACCCGAGTACATAACAAAGCGGCATCTTCGACGGTTGCGGGACCTGTAAGCGTCAGCGGAACCGCCTTGACCTGCACATCGCTCAGACCTGCGGCAGACATCAGACCCGCCACCCTCTCGCGGTCGTGAAACGACAATGGCCCCGGCGCGTTTCGGTCTACCTTGGGCGGCTGGCCCAACCGTTTGACAGCCACAACATGAGGCGTCTTGAACCACGGGTTTTCCGACAATCCGCCCCATGCGGCAAAGGTCATTTGCCCGCCGGGTTTCAAAGCGCGTGCCATATTGGTGAAGGCTGCAACCGGATCTGAAAAGAACATGACGCCAAAGCGTGAGATCAGGGCATCGTAACGGCCTGCACCAAGATCCGAGACCTGCGCGTCGGCATATTGGAACGCCAGCCCCTCAAGCTGGTCACGGGCCGCGCGGTCCCGGGCCCGTTTCAGAAACTGTTCCGAAATATCAACGCCCAGCACGCGACCTTTAGTGCCGACCTGCCGGGAGGCCCGCAGGGAACTTGCGCCAGTACCGCAACCGATATCAAGAACCCGCATTCCGGGTTGAAGCGCGGCTTGATCAAGGACCAGGTCCAGAACCGGGGTGAACAGGCTGTCCAGCTGATCTTCGAAGGTCAGCCATCGTGTGCCCATTTCGGACTTGCCCCAGAACTCTTCCTGGTCTTCGTTGATTGTCAGCATCTTTGCCCCCTTGTGAGGGGACTATGACCTCCTGCGGCGGCGACGGCCAGATTTTTCCTCATCCCCGCCGCCGGTGTTGAAGGACGGCGCGGGCAGGGTGACCACTTGTGCCAGTTCGGGGAACGGATCGGTTTTGTGCGGGATTGCGTTGGCGGCGACGAAGTGATCCTGGAACTTGGGCTCAATGGCGGTTTCAACCTTGGTGATCTCGCGCACCACACGCTCGATTTCAGCCCGTGAGCCGATATTGCACAGCGCGATCCGCGCGCCGGTGCCTGCGGCGTTGCCAGCGCTAGAGACCTTGTCCAGCGGCGCGTCTGGGATCATGCCCAGAACCATCGCATGTTTGGTCGAGATATGGGCACCGAAAGCGCCGGCCAAAACCACCCGATCCACGCGATCGACCTCCATCACGTCCATCAGCAGGCGGGCGCCGGCATAAAGCGCGGATTTCGCCAGTTGGATGGCGCGGATATCGCCCTGCGTGACCGTGATGCGCGGACCGCCCTCGGCGCTGGCGTCGTGGATCAGATAGGCATGTGTCCGGCCTTCGGGCACGCAACGCGCGGTGCCAGTCTGCTCGGCGGACCCGATCAGGCCACTTTCGTCCAGCAATCCGGCGATGCGCATCTCGGCTACGGCCTCGATGATGCCCGAGCCGCAGATACCGGTGATGCCCGTGGTGGCGACATCGAGGTCAAAGCCTTCTTCGTCAGACCATTTTTCGGACCCGATGATACGAAAGCGGGGTTCTTTGGTGACGGGGTCGATCTCGATCCGTTCAATGGCACCGGGCGCGGCGCGCTGGCCCGAACTGATCTGGGCGCCCTCGAAGGCGGGGCCGGTGGGAGAGGAACAGGCCAGCACACGTTGGGTGTTGCCCAGCAGGATTTCCGCGTTGGTACCCACATCGACGATCAGTACGAGGTCTTCCGATTTGCCGGGTTCTTCCGACAGCGCCACGGCGGCGCAGTCCGCGCCCACATGGCCCGCGATGCACGGCAGGATATAAACCTGTGCGCGCGGGTTCATGGTTGTCAGGTCCATCTCGCGCGCGGGCAGTGAGACGCTCTCGGATGTGGCCAGCGCAAACGGGGCCTGCCCCAGTTCGACCGGGTCCAGACCCAGCAGCAGGTGGTGCATGACCGGGTTACACACAAAGACCGTCTCGACGATCAGGGCCGCGTCGATCCCGGCTTCCTCGGCAATCGAGGTTGTCAGGTCATTGATCGCCTCACGCACGGCCTTGGTCATTTCCTGATCGCCGCCGGGGTTCATCATGGCGTAGGACACGCGGCTCATCAGGTCTTCGCCGAACCGGATCTGCGGGTTCATCAGGCCCGAGGACGCCTTGACCTCACCCGTCTCCAGATCGGTCAGGTGCGCGGCGATGGTGGTCGAGCCGAGGTCGATGGCCAGACCATAAAGACCGCTTTCATGCAGCCCGGGCCAGATTTCGACGATGCGGGCGACGCTGTCCTTGTGGCCTTTGTGAACGGCCACCGTGACTTCCCACTTGCCCTTGCGCAGCACCGGCTGCAGCTTGGACATCAGCGACAGGTCGGCGGTGACCGCGTCAAGGTTCCATTGCTGCTGCAGGGCGCGCTCCAACCGTTCCAGATCGCCGGTGGGCGAGTGCATGTCGGGTTCTTCGACCACGACGAAATAGAGGCGCGTCGCCGGGTCCATGGTGATGGCGCGCGCGGCGGCGGCCTTGCGGACGACCTGCCGGTGAACCTGGCTTTCGGGCGGCACGTCGATCACCACGTCGCCCTGCACCGAGGCCTGACAGCCAAGGCGACGGCCCGGTTTCAACCCGCGCTTTTCGTCATAGCGCTGCTCGACTGCATTCCACTCGCTCAGCGCGACTTCGGAGACGGTGACGCCATGCTTGGGGAACTCGCCATAGCTGGGGGTGATCTGGCATTTCGAACAGATCCCGCGCCCGCCGCAGACCGAATCCAGATCGACGCCCAACTGGCGGGCTGCGGTCAGAATCGGTGTGCCAACGGGGAAGTGCCCGCGTTTGCCGGACGGGGTGAAAACGACAAGAGGTTCGGTGGTCATGAATGGCCTGCCTTTGTATTCGCGCGTATGCGGTGGAACATATGGGTTTGAACGCAAAGCGAAAGGGTATTCAGCGGCACGTTTTGCACCGCTTGCGTCGTTTTCGGGTGCGGTAGAACCCCACATGGGAAAACAACTTGGGTTCAGGGCTTTCCCTTGGTCAAAATCCATGTAATAGGGTCACCGTCAAACGGGCTTTTGCATGGGGTTTTCAGATGCAGATTCGTGAGGCACTCACCTTTGACGACGTTCTTCTGGTTCCGGGCGCATCTTCTGTGCTTCCGGCAACAGCGGACACAAGCACGCGCGTGACGCGCGAGATCACCATGAACATCCCGCTGCTCAGCTCGGCGATGGACACGGTGACCGAGGCGCGTATGGCCATCGCCATGGCGCAGGCGGGCGGCATTGGAGTGGTCCACAAGAACTTGTCGGTCGAAGAGCAGGCGCGCGAGGTACGGCGCGTCAAGCGGTTTGAATCCGGCATTGTTTATAACCCGGTCACGCTGCGCGCGGATCAGACGCTGGCGGATGCGCAGGCATTGGTCGAGCGTTACAACTTCACCGGTTTTCCGGTCGTTGACCGCGACGGGCGCGTCGTTGGTATCGTCACCAATCGGGACATGCGGTTTGCCACCTCGGACGACACGCCAATCCACGCGATGATGACGGCGGACAATCTGGCGATGCTGCAGGAACCGGCCGATCTGGAAGAGGCTAAAAGCCTGATGCGCGCCCGTCGGATCGAGAAACTGTTGGTCGTGGATGGCTCTGGCAAGCTGACCGGTCTGCTGACCCTGAAGGACACCGAACAGGCGGTGCTGAACCCCACCGCCTGCAAGGACCGGCTGGGTCGCTTGCGGGTGGCGGCGGCGACATCGGTCGGGGATGCCGGGTTTGAACGGTCCGAGCAACTGGTGGATTCGGGTGTCGACATCATTGTTGTGGATACTGCACATGGTCATTCGCAAGGGGTTCTGGACGCAGTGAAACGCGCCAAGACGCTGTCGAATGAGGTTCAGATCATCGCGGGTAACGTAGCGACGGCCGAAGCAACCAAGGCGCTGATCGATGCCGGGGCGGATGCAATCAAGGTTGGGATCGGGCCGGGCTCGATCTGCACCACGCGAATGGTTGCGGGGGTCGGCGTACCTCAGTTGACCGCGATCATGGATTGCGCGGCAGCAGCAGGCGATGTGCCAGTGATCGCCGACGGAGGCATCAAGTTCTCGGGCGATTTTGCCAAGGCGATTGCAGCGGGGGCGTCCTGCGCCATGGTCGGCTCGATGATCGCGGGCACCGATGAAAGCCCGGGCGAGGTGATCCTGTATCAGGGCCGGTCGTTCAAATCCTATCGCGGCATGGGAAGCCTTGGCGCAATGGCGCGCGGTTCGGCGGATCGGTATTTCCAGAAGGACGCCGCCAATGACAAGCTGGTGCCCGAAGGGATCGAGGGGCAGGTACCCTACAAGGGCTCGGCCAGCGCGGTTGTGCATCAACTGGTCGGCGGTCTGCGCGCTGCAATGGGCTATACCGGATGCGCCACCGTTGATGAGATGCGCCGTAACTGCAACTTCGTCAAAATCACCGGTGCGGGCCTGAAGGAAAGCCATGTGCATGACGTTCAGATCACTCGTGAAAGCCCGAATTACCGGGTGATGTAAGCGATCGAGATCGGAGACAGCGATGACCCCGGCAGCGCGCGTGCAGGCCGCGATCGAGTTACTCGATGAGATTCTGACGGGGGTGCCTGTCGAAAAGGCGCTGACCGGATGGGCCCGTCGCAGCCGGTTCGCCGGGTCAAAAGACCGCGCGGCGATCCGCGATCATGTGTTCGGGGCGTTGCGCTGCAAGCGATCTTTCGCAACGCGAGGCGGTTCCGAGACGGGCCGGGGCCTGATGATTGGCTCGATCCGCACGGCGGGCGCAGACCCTTCAGACATGTTCACAGGCGAACAGTTCGCGCCATCACCTGTTAAGGCTGAGGATCGGGATTCGGACTTTCGAACCGACGCCGAACGCCTTGATATTCCCGAATGGCTCTGGCCGGAGTTTCAGCGCGCGTTGGGTGATGAGGCGGAGCAGGCAGCGATGGCATTGCAATCCCGCGCGCCGGTGCATCTGCGTGTAAACCGCGCAAAGGCCCAGCGGTCGGACGCGGTTGAAAGACTGGCTGCCGAGGGCATTCGGACATGTCCGCATCCAGCCTGCGACACCGCGCTTGAGGTCATCGAAGGCGAGCGTAAGATCGCGCAGAGCAATGGCTATAAGGCGGGGCTTATCGAGTTGCAGGATGCGGCAAGCCAGGCGGTTGTTGCGGCGCTCGACCTGAGATCCGGTATGCGGGTTCTGGACTTTTGTGCGGGCGGCGGAGGCAAAACGCTGGCTTTGGCGGCGGTTGAGGGCGTGCAGGTGTTTGCTCATGACGCCAATCCGGCCCGGATGCGGGATTTGCCTGCGCGGGCTGAGCGGGCAGGGGCCAGAGTGACCATCCTGACCGCGGAGCAACTCGCGCAACAGGCCCCGTTTGATGTCGTGCTGACGGATGTTCCCTGTTCAGGCAGTGGCTCCTGGCGACGTGCGCCCGCAGGGAAGTGGGCGCTGACGCCTGAACGTTTGAACGCGCTGTCCGAGATTCAGACGGGCATATTGAAAGAGGTCGCACCACTGGTCGCAGCCAAAGGGGTATTGGCTTATGCCACATGTTCGATGCTGACAGCCGAGAATGACGCCGTGGTCGACGGGTTTCTTTTGGATCACCCCACCTGGCATTCAGTTTTCCGCAAAACGTGGCTGGTTTCCCACGGTACGGATGGATTCTATACAGGTCACTTGACGCGAAGCTGATTGTATAAAATCAACTATAAGAAGTTCATCCCGCACTTGCGTTAAGCGGGGGTTAACCATTGCAGGCCGATATTGGCCAAAAATTGAGTTAACAAGAGCTGCTTTATGTCCTGTCTTTCCGATGTTTTCCCCAGCGATCAAAGCCGATGGGACAACGTGAACCTGCGCTATGTCCTTTTGGGGATAATCGCGGTTGGTTTATGCCTGAGCGCAACCATCGGTCTGGTGCCCTCGCCCTGGAGCCTGATGATTGCCGCGGTCGGGCTGTCCTTTCTGGTGGTCGGCGTCTTTCAGATCGTGCACCAACGGCTTGTTCAGACGGCAGAGCATCGGGTGCAGACTTATCTGGCCACCTATCTGGACCATCAGGATTCGGCCTGTCTTGTGGCGGACACGAACGGCGATATCCTTGTTGCCAACACATTTGCCAGAACCTGCTTTCGTGCCAGGGTGGGGGATCGGTTGGAAATATGCCTCCGATCTGTAATCGCGCATCCTGCCTCTGTTCTTCTGCGCCTGCAGTCACAAGCAGCGGCGAAGGGGTATGCGCGGAAAGACATCGTGACGCGCGGGCAGTCGGTTTCATTGTTTGTTTCGCAGCTGAATCATGACAGGTTTTGCTGGCGCATTACTGCGGACACCGAAAGTGCCTGGGCCGATATCAACGTTCCGGTCATAACCGTCGGCTTTGATGACGTTATTCTGGGGCTGAACGACAGTGCCAGGGGATTGCTGGGCGATACTCCATCGACTGTCGGGCAGGTGTTTATAGATGGCGGTTCAGACGGCCTTCGACAGATTATTACGCCGCAGGGCAAAATGCCTGTGATCGTCTCGACCCTGCGGGAAAACGGCCTGGTGCGTGATCTGCTGTTGCTTCCGGCCGAAGAAACCGGTTCGGTCGCTGATGCGGCCTCATTCACGGACCTTCCGGTGCCCATCATGCGGTTGTCTCCGGACGGAGAGATTCTGGAAGCCAACCCGTTGGCGGAACAGCTGGTCGGAGAAATCAAACCCGGCAACGCCAATATCGAGGCGTTGATGCAAGGCCTCGGTCATCCGCTGAGGGATTGGTTGACCCGCACGATCGCGCAGGACACAGCTTCGCGGTCTGAATTCCTGCGCCTGACGCGGCGGGACAAAGAGGTTTTTGTTCAGGTCACGCTATCCCGTACGCAACGTGATGGGCAGGCGGGCCTGATTGCCGTGTTGAACGACGCGACCGAACTCAAGACGCTCGAAGCGCAGTTCGTGCAAGGCCAGAAGATGCAGGCCGTGGGGCAATTGGCGGGTGGTGTTGCACATGATTTCAACAACCTTCTGACCGCGATTTCCGGTCATTGTGACCTGCTGCTGTTGCGCCATGATCAGAGTGATCCGAACTACAGTGATCTCATCCAGATCAACCAGAACGCCAACCGCGCGGCAGCGCTGGTCAGCCAATTGCTGGCCTTTTCACGCAAACAGACCCTGCGGCCCGAAACGCTGGATCTGCGTGACACGATCTCAGATCTGATCCACCTGCTGAACCGGCTTGTGGGCGAGAAGGTCCGGCTGACCCTCAGCCACGATCCCGTGCTCAAACCCGTCTGTGCGGATAAACGGCAACTCGAACAGGTGTTGATGAACCTCGTGGTCAACGCGCGCGATGCGATGCCGGATGGTGGAGAGATTCGGATCGAGACCGAAGTCCTGGCCCTGGATCGCCCCCTTACGCGCGACCGGGCCACCGTACAGCCCGGAGAATACGTCACGGTGAAAGTGATCGACAGCGGTGTCGGCATCCCCGCCGACAAGCTGCTAAAAGTGTTCGAGCCTTTCTACACCACCAAGCGCACGGGTGAGGGGACGGGGCTGGGCCTTTCCACCGTCTATGGAATCGTAAAGCAGACAGGCGGGTTTATTTTTGTCGATAGTGTGCAGGGCAAGGGCACCGAGTTTACCGTCCTGCTGCCCGTGGGTGCTGCGGTTGAACCCGCAGAGCCCGAAGCCCCCGTGACGCTGGAGGAACATGACTCACGACAGGGGGAAGGCGTTGTTCTGCTGGTTGAAGACGAAGCTCCGGTGCGCGCTTTTGCGACCCGGGCGTTGCGTTTGAAAGGCTATACCGTGCTCGAAGCAGAATCAGCCGAAGACGCTCTGCAATTGCTGGAGGACCCGGATCTGTCGGTGGATGTCTTTGTCACCGATGTGGTGATGCCCGGTATGGATGGCCCAACCTGGGTACGTCAGGCCCGGCAGACGCGTCCGGATGTCAAAGTAGTCTTTATGTCTGGCTATACCGAAGGGGCATTCAACGAAACAGGTCCCAAGATTGAAAACTCGGCGTTCCTGCCAAAGCCCTTTTCACTCACCCAACTGACCGAGGCGGTGTACCAGCAGCTTGGCTAGCGCGCCGATTGGTGAAGCGCGAATTCAGCGGCGTGCAGGGTTCTAAACCGCTGCTCGGTTTCGGGCGACAGGTCCAATGGGAGATCGGGTGAGACATTCTCGCGCGCGAGATGAATGCCACAACCCAAGCGATCTTGTAGGAATCGCAATATCTCATCCTGGTTTTCATACTTGAACAAATGATCAACGCCGGCGCCGTTGCTGCGCGGTTTCAGGAAATCGGTCTGGCATCCGACATCCGCAAAGGCCGGACGCGGGGACTGCAAATAGGCGTTGAGGAAGGCATCAAAATTCATCCCCTGAGTCGCATGTGGATGACCGGCGCGTTCGGGGCGGCTGCGATATCGATACCAGCTTCCCAGCCAATCGATGGGCTCGCGGATAACGGCCATCACCTCCATCTCGGTATCGAACATCTTGCGGAACATGGTTTGAAAGAACCGGTCATAGCGGCGCATGTTCGCGTGTTTCAGGTCAGTCGGACCCGCGATGACAAGATCCGCCCGGTCGCGCAAAGCGGTCTGATAGGCGGTACTGCCGGTTTTCGGAACGGATAAAAGCGCCAGACGCTCTTTGTAAAACACAAGCATTTTTCTTTTCTCTTCAACGCTTTTCGTGTCGCAGATTGTCGTAAACGACTCTTTAACACAATTGTCCAACAGTGGGTTTCATAAGTTTTAGTTGAAATGTTCTCTTTTTGGTCCCATAAGGAACAAGAGGCGAACAAAGCAGCGATTGCCGCCCGTCAAAGGGTGTGACAAAAGGGATAGTGACAGGACAATGGCGGATCTTCTGACGATGAGCGACAAGAAAAACGCAGACAAGCAAAAGGCGCTCGACAGCGCGTTGGCACAGATCGAACGGCAGTTCGGCAAGGGCTCGATCATGAAGCTGGGCGAGGATTCCAAGCAGGATATCGAGGCAAGCTCGACCGGCTCGCTGGGGCTGGATATCGCGCTGGGGATCGGCGGTCTGCCGATGGGCCGGATTGTTGAGATTTACGGACCGGAAAGTTCCGGTAAAACCACGCTGACGCTGCACTGCATTGCAGAACAGCAGAAACGCGGCGGCGTTTGTGCATTCGTTGATGCGGAACATGCGCTGGACCCGCAATATGCCCGCAAGCTGGGTGTCGATCTGGATGAGTTGCTGATTTCGCAGCCCGACACAGGTGAGCAGGCGTTGGAGATCACCGATACGCTGGTGCGGTCGGGGGCTGTGAACATGGTCGTGGTCGACTCGGTGGCGGCGCTGACGCCTAAATCCGAGCTTGAGGGCGACATGGGCGACAGCAACGTGGGCGTACAGGCGCGACTGATGAGCCAGGCGATGCGCAAGCTGACCGGCTCGATCAGCCGTTCGAACTGCATGGTGATCTTCATCAACCAGATTCGGATGAAGATCGGTGTCATGTTCGGCAGCCCGGAAACCACCACCGGTGGTAATGCGCTGAAATTCTACAGTTCGGTTCGACTGGACATCCGCCGCATCGGTGCGATCAAGGACCGGGATGAGGTGGTCGGCAACCAGACCCGTGTGAAGGTTGTGAAGAACAAGGTGGCACCGCCGTTCAAGCAGGTGGAATTCGACATCATGTATGGCGAAGGCATCAGCAAAATGGGCGAGCTGCTGGATCTGGGCGTGAAGGCTGGTGTGGTCGAGAAGTCTGGCTCGTGGTTCAGCTATGGCGATGAACGCATCGGGCAGGGGCGCGAGAACGCCAAGCAATATCTGCGCGACAACACCCGGGCCGCGCTTGAGATCGAGGACAAGATCCGCGCCGCGCATGGTCTGGACTTTGAGATGCCGCCCGAGGCGGAAGAGGATGATATCCTCGAAGCCTGAAGAACGCTGACGGGAACAGTGGAAATCCCCCGGTGCCCCCTGAGGTGCTGAGAATACTTGGAACAGGGCGGTCCATCAGGGCCGCCTTGTTTCGTATCGGAGTGGCCAACGCTGTGGACACTCCCGAGGTGGAGGGCTAAACCTTCGCAGACCCATATGAATGTGCGCCGAGAGAGCCCAAATGCCCACGCTGAACGATATCCGATCAACTTTTCTGAACTACTTCGCCAAGCAGGGCCATGAAGTCGTGGCGTCCAGCCCGCTTGTTCCCCGCAATGACCCGACCCTGATGTTCGTGAACTCGGGCATGGTGCAGTTCAAGAACCTGTTTACGGGTCTGGAAACACGCGACTATAGCCGTGCCACTACGGCGCAGAAATGTGTGCGCGCTGGCGGCAAGCACAACGATCTGGACAACGTTGGTTATACAGCGCGCCACCATACATTCTTTGAAATGCTGGGAAATTTCTCGTTCGGAGACTATTTCAAGCACGATGCCATCCCTTTCGCGTGGGAGCTGATCACCAAGGAATTCGGCATCGACAAAGACCGTCTGCTGACCACCGTCTATCATACGGATGATGAAGCCTTTGAGATCTGGAAAAAAGTCGGCGTGCCCGAAGATCGGATCATTCGTATCGCCACCAATGACAACTTCTGGCAGATGGGCCCGACCGGCCCCTGCGGCCCGTGTACCGAGATCTTCTATGACCATGGCGACCACATCTGGGGTGGCCCTCCGGGCTCGGCCGAGGAAGACGGGGACCGGTTCATCGAGATCTGGAACATCGTTTTCATGCAGAACGAGCAATTCGAGGACGGCTCGATGGTTGAACTCGACATGCAGTCGATCGATACCGGTATGGGGCTGGAGCGGATCGGCGCTCTGCTTCAGGGCAGCCATGACAACTATGACACCGACCTGTTCAAGACACTGATCGAGGCGTCGGCGGATGCCACCGGGGTTGATCCTTATGGCGATCAGAATGTGCATCACCGGGTGATTGCGGACCACCTGCGCTCGACCTCGTTCCTGATTGCGGATGGGGTGATGCCCAGCAATGACGGGCGCGGCTATGTCCTGCGCCGCATCATGCGCCGCGCGATGCGCCATGCACATCTATTGGGCGTGAAGGATCCGGTGATGCACCGATTGGTGCCATCCCTCGTTCAGTTGATGGGTGCACAGTATTCCGAATTGGGACAGGCGCAGGCTCTGATCGAAGAGACGCTTTTGCTTGAGGAAACGCGTTTCAAGCAGACCCTCGACCGCGGTCTCAAGCTGCTGGACGACGAGGTTGCGGGCCTTCCCGAAGGTGCGGCTTTGCCGGGTGATGCGGCCTTCAAGCTCTACGACACCTATGGCTTTCCGCTGGACCTGACGCAGGATGCCCTGCGTGAAAAGGGCCGGACCGTCGATACCGATGGGTTCGATGCCGCTATGGCCGAGCAGAAGGCCAAGGCCCGCGCCGCATGGTCCGGTTCCGGGGAAGCGGCTGACCAGGCTGTATGGTTCGACGTATTGGACGCCGCCGGGGCCACGGATTTCCTGGGGTACGACACCGAAAAAGCCGAAGGACAGGTGGCCGCGCTTATCGTTGACGGCGCATTGGTGGACAAGATCGATCAGGGCGGTTCCGGATGGGTCGTCGTGAACCAGACCCCGTTTTATGGCGAGGCGGGTGGTCAGATCGGCGACGCAGGTGAGATCCGGCGCCTGGAAGAGCGTTCGGATGTTTCACGCGTCGAAGATACCCGGAAATTTGCGGATGGTAAGGTCTATGCGCACAAGATCACCGTGGATCAGGGCGTTCTGTCCAAGGGCGACGCGGTTGAACTTGAGGTCGATCATGCCCGCCGCACGGCCATCCGCGCCAACCATTCGGCCACACACCTGCTGCATGAAGCGCTGCGCGAAACGCTTGGCGATCACGTTGCACAGCGGGGCTCGCTGAATGCCGCTGAGCGTCTGCGGTTCGACTTCAGCCACTCCAAGGCTTTGACTTTGGAGGAAATTCAGAAGGTCGAGCGCGAGGTGAACGCGTTCATTCGTCAGAATTCCAGCGTCGAGACCCGTATCATGACGCCGGATGACGCACGTGCGCTGGGTGCGCAGGCGTTGTTTGGCGAGAAATACGGCGACGAGGTGCGTGTGGTTTCGATGGGCAAGGCCCCCACCGGCAAAGGGCAGGATGGCGAGACCTGGTCGATTGAACTGTGCGGCGGCACCCATGTCCGTCAGACCGGTGATATTGGAACATTTGTGGTGCTGGGCGACAGTGCCAGCAGTGCAGGTGTGCGGCGGATCGAAGCGCTGACCGGTGATGAAGCGTTCAAATACCTCTCTGCACAGGACCAACGTCTGGGCGCGATTGCGCTTGAGCTGAAGGCGCAGCCGGACGACGTAGTGGCGCGTGTGAAATCCCTGATGGATGAACGCAAGGCGCTGCAGAACGAAGTGGCTCAGCTGCGCCGTGATCTGGCGATGGCCGGTGGCGCGGGGCAGGGCAGTGGTGCCGAGGCCCGACAGGTGAATGGCGTTTCGTTTTTGGCGCAGGCTCTGACCGGTGTGTCCGGCAAGGATCTGCCCGCTCTGATTGATGAACATAAAAGCCGCCTGGGAACAGGCGCGGTACTGCTGATCGCCGATACGGGCGGTAAGGCGGCGGTCGCTGCGGGTGTGACCCCTGACCTGACAGACAAGGTGTCGGCGGTTGATCTGGTCAAAGCTGCCGTGGCGGAACTGGGCGGTAAAGGCGGCGGGGGCCGTCCCGATATGGCACAGGGGGGCGGCAGAGACGCATCGAACGCGGATGCGGCCATCAAGGCCGCCGAACAGGTTTTGGGAGGATAAGATGCCAGCACTCTGGATCGCACATGTGACGGTGACGGATGCCGAAGCGTATGGAAAGTATGCAGAACTCGCTGGTCCGGCGATTGCGGCACATGGTGGTGAATTCATCGCCCGCGCCGCGCGCTTCGTTCAGCTCGAGGGAAAGGAGCGGCCACGCAATGTCGTAGCGCGGTTCCCCTCGCTTGAGGCGGCGGTGGATTGTTATCATTCCCCCGAATACCAAGAGGCACTTGACCACGCCCGTGGCGCCAGCGAGCGCGAGCTGATGGTCGTCGAAACCACCGAATGAGAATCACTCGGGTGTGTCGACACCTGACAGTTAAGTGATCTATGGGCGCGCAGCATCGACTGCGCGTTCAATTTTTTCACGCAAATGATCTTCTTATAGTTAATAATTACAACGTGTTATGCGGCGTTCTTGTTGTATTTAGCTTTCTGATTGTGACCAACGCGCCATGATCTGGCGCGGAAATGGTCACAAAATATGACGAATTTCCGCCGCTTTTTCCCCCCAGCTTCAACAAGGATTGCGTGCTGCCCCTCGTTTACGGATATTTCCCAAGCAACAGATAGGGTTCTGCGTCACGCCAATCGATTGGTTTGAACAGTGCTCGAGGGACAGGAATGGCGCGGCTAGGAACGACATTGAAGACCGTTGGACATCGTATCGTTCGGTTTGGCGCCGGCTGCGCCGCTGCTGCGATGGTGTGCAGCTCAATGTTGCTCGGGTCGAGCGCGGATGCGCGTGACACAGCATTCATCACCAGCGGAGCCGCTTCGCCGCCACCTTCGGGTGCGCGCCAACTGTGTCGGGATTATACCTGGGCCTGCGCACAAAAATCTGCAGCGTCGATGCCCAGCGAACAGGAAATGAAGCTGGTCAAGAAGATCAATCGTCGTGTGAATTCATCGACGCGTGAAGTGACCGATCAGATTCAGTACAAAACCCGCGAACTTTGGGCGCTCCCTACGTCATTGGGTGGTGATTGCGAGGATTTTGCGTTGCTCAAGAAACGGGATTTGATCCAGGCTGGCATCGATCCACGCAAGCTATTGATCGCAACGGTTCTGGATACGCGCCGAAACTCTCATGCCGTCCTGGTCTATCGTTCGAGCCAGGGGGATCTGGTTCTGGACAATCTGACCAATCGGATCAAACCCTGGTCTGAAACGCGCTATCTGTTCCTGCGGATGCAAGATCCGAAGCAGCCGCGCAATTGGGTTGGGGTTTACGGACGAAGCTGAAAAACAGCGCTCATCAAGTCAAGATTCGTCGGTAATTGACGTAAAAAGGCGATCTGATTGATCGCCTTTTTCTGTGTTCGGCCGCACTATCGTGGCTCTTGAACTAGGTTTGCGGTTCACCGCCTTTGCCGTCGTCGCCTTTGCCGTCGTCGCCTTTGCCGTCGTCGCCTTTGCCGTCGTCGCCTTTGCCGTCGTCGCCTTTGCCGTCGTCGCCTTTGCCGTCGTCGCCTTTGCCGTCGTCGCCTTTGCCGTCGTCGCCTTTGCCGTCGTCGCCTTTGCCGTCGTCGCCTTTGCCGTCGTCGCCTTTGCCGTCGTCGCCTTTGCCGTCGTCGCCTTTGCCGTCGTCGCCTTTGCCGTCGTCGCCTTTGTCGTCGTCGCCTTTGCCGTCGTCGCCTTTGCCGTCGTCGCCTTTGCCGTCGTCGCCTTTGCCACCGCCGCCTTTGCCGCCATCGTTGTCTGCGCCGGGATCTTTATCATCGTCGTCCGGATCGTCGTTGCCTGAATTGGAACTGTTTGTAGCTCCATCATCACCGCGCTGATTTTCATCGGCTGGACCATCGCCAGACCGCTGATCCGTAAATCCGATAGATGCAGTTGGAAAGTCCGTCAGGACTGCTGCGAAGCCGGGGCAATCAAGCAGAGTCCGTTCGAGGATGGACTCGAAATCAGCCCTGCGCTGGATATATTTCAGCATCCGAGAACTGACGACATCGCAAGCACAAAGGGTGTTGGACGATACCGACTGTTTGGCGGTCGCGACGGTGCACATTGCGCTGGCTGAAGTTGGCGCCAAAACGGGCAATGTCGCCGAAAGAAAAACAATGGATAACAGTCTGGGTTTGATGCGCATGGCGCCACTCCTGAATACTCGTTAACTACACCGCGATATACAGAAGCGGCGTCATATTTTGAACATGAAGTGATCAATATTCCGTCGTTTTTGCAAGGAGAAGGCGAGGCGGATTCGTTCGGATATATCTAGGAGAAAATATAAATTTAATAAAAACAAAGGGTAAGCCTGATGCGCGGGCTGCCCCTCATTTCGTGGAGGTGTTTGGATATGACGCAAAATTGCCACGATTGCGCCATTGTTTCCAAACTGTGAACCAGATTACTGCAAGGCCTACGCGGATTTGGACATTCTTTTACGTTCGTGCGGATCCAAGTAGCGTTTGCGCAGGCGCACCGCATTCGGTGTCACCTCGACCAGCTCATCATCGTCGATATAAGCGATGGCCTCTTCCAGCGAGAACTGAACATGCGGGGTAAGACGGACAGCATCGTCCGAGCCGCTGGCGCGTACGTTTGTCAGCTTTTTGCCCTTCAGCGGATTCACCTCAAGGTCGTTGTCGCGCGAATGCTCGCCGATCACCATGCCCTGATAGACATCCGTTTGCGGCGCAACGAACATGCGTCCACGTTCCTCAAGATTCCAAAGCGCATAGGCGACAGCTTGTCCGTTCTCCATCGAGATCAGGACGCCCGCCCGACGACCGGGAATCGGCCCCTTATGAGCGGCCCAGCCATGGAATACGCGGTTCAGAACGCCGGTGCCGCGAGTGTCGGTCAGGAACTCTCCATGATAGCCGATCAACCCGCGCGACGGGACATGGGCGATGATGCGGGTCTTACCCGCGCCTGCAGGGCGCATCTCGGCCAGTTCGCCTTTACGCGCACCGGTGATTTTCTCGATTACAGCGCCGGAATATTCGTCATCCACGTCGATGGTGACTTCTTCGATGGGTTCCAACCGCTGGCCATCTTCCTCGCGGAACAGAACTTGCGGGCGCGAGATGCTGAGCTCGAACCCTTCGCGGCGCATGTTTTCGATCAGTACGCCCATCTGCAATTCGCCACGGCCCGCAACCTCGAAGGCCTCGCCACCGGGGGTGTCGGTGATGCGGATAGCGACGTTCGATTCGGCCTCTTTCATCAGGCGGTCGCGGATCACACGGGACTGTACCTTCTTGCCGTCACGGCCCGCCAGCGGCGAGTCGTTGATGCCGAAGGTCACGGTGATGGTCGGCGGATCGATGGGCTGGGCGGGCAGGGCCTCATCCACTTGTGGAGAGACGAGTGAATCCGCCACGGTGGCTTTGCTCATGCCGGCGATGGTGACGATGTCACCCGCTTCGGCCACGTCGATGGGCTGTTGTGCCAGACCGCGGAACGCCAGAATCTTCGAGGCGCGGAAGTTTTCGATCAGGGTGCCATCACGGCTGAGTGCCTTGAGGCTGTCGCCTGCCTTCAGTGTGCCGCTTTCCACGCGGCCGGTCAGGATGCGTCCGATGAACGGATCGCTGCCAAGCGTCGTGGCGAGCATCCGGAACGGTTCGTCCTTTTTCTCGATCTGCTTGGGAGCCGGGACGTGATCGACGATCAGATCGAACAGCGCGGTCAGGTCCTTGCGCGGCCCGTCCAGTTCCATATCTGCCCAACCCGAACGACCCGAGGCGTACATGGCGGGAAAGTCCAGCTGATCGTCGTCAGCGCCGAGATTGGCGAAGAGATCAAAGCACTCGTCCAGCGCCCGGTCGGGCTCGGCATCGGGTTTGTCGACCTTGTTCAGAACCACGATCGGGCGCAGGCCCAGTGCCAGCGCCTTGGAGGTGACGAACTTGGTCTGTGGCATCGGCCCTTCAGCTGCGTCGACCAGCAGGACGACTCCGTCGACCATCGACAGGATACGTTCCACCTCACCCCCGAAATCGGCGTGGCCGGGGGTGTCTACGATATTGATACGGGTATCTTTCCACTCGACCGAGGTCGCCTTGGCCAGAATGGTAATGCCGCGCTCGCGCTCGAGATCGTTGCTGTCCATGGCGCGTTCCGCCACGGCCTGATTTTCCCGGAACGCACCGGATTGTTTGAGCAGCTCATCCACCAGCGTTGTTTTGCCGTGGTCCACGTGAGCGATGATTGCGATATTGCGCAGGTCCATGAGAGGTCAGCCTTTGAACGGGAAGTTGCCCGGCGCATAACGTGGTGCGGCGAAATATACCAGCCCTAACCGCCAGTCAGTGGCTGGCAGTGGCGGAAAACAGGTGGATGATCAGAAACCCACTCAGAATCATGCTAAGCCCCAGGATCGCGGACCAGTCGAGGCGTTGTCCGAATACCAGAAAACCAATCAGAACTATCCCAAGACCGGACCAGATCGAATAGACAATCCCGACCAGCAGGGCCCTGTGCGTCAGCGCCATAAGATAAAAGGTGCAGCCGTATCCAGGCACGACAGGAAGCGCGGGCCAGAACCGGGTGATTGCAGACTCCTCTACAATGCGGTTGAACCGAGTGTTTTGGCCATCAGGCCAGCGACGGGATCGGGCAGATCCTGGGCGCAAATGGATCTCTTGTTCGTGGGGTTTTTAGGCTGCGTTTGAGCACAAGCGGCGGGACGCGGGCAGGGCATTTCGAAACATGTTTGCGATTTGGATTAAATTGACCAAAGGTCAGGTAAACCTGACTATTCAGAGAATTGCATGTCATGGTAGTACTTTACGTGTTTAATGGTGTGTTTTCTTAACGAGTTTCCAAAAATGACGACTTTTGCAAAATCTGTCATAATCGTTTCGGTAATGATCGTGGCGCTCGGGTGGCTTGCAGACGGGGGGTCCGTCGACATTGATGCAGCCCAAAGTGTTGATCGGTATATCGGGGTTCCAGTTTAAGCGTCCGCCGAACGATTGTGAAAAAGGAGCTCTCGGGCTCCTTTTTTTTTGGCTTATTGCTTTTCGATCGCTTTCAATTTTGACCGATGTTCGGACAGCTTCTTGACCACGTACTGCCGTGCCTTACGCTCGGCCAGCCTGACGCGGATTTCGGTCAGGAACGCCTCTTCCAGCGATTGCGATGCGGCCGCCAGAACGTCCCCGACCTCGACGAAAAAACGCTCTTCGCCGATTTCATCCATAACCTTGATCGTGTCTTCGGCCAATTTGGCCGCAAGGGTATCGATGGTGTTCGACATCAGCGGGTGTTCTCAGTCAGACGGCGTTTCACGTAATCGGTCACGTCGGTCATTAGCGTGTCCATGTGACGATCCTGGAAGAAATGGTCCGCACCTTCGACCTCGTGATGAGTGATGGTGATGCCTTTCTGCTCGTGCAGCTTACCAACCAACGAGGTGGTGTCGGCAGGCGGCGCTACGCGGTCGGCCGAACCATTGATGATCAGACCCGAAGACGGGCAGGGGGCCAGGAACGAGAAATCATACATATTGGCGGGCGGCGACACGCTGATGAAGCCGGTGATTTCGGGGCGGCGCATCAGCAGCTGCATTCCGATCCACGCGCCAAACGAAAATCCGGCGACCCAGCAGTGTTTTGAGTTGTTGTTCATCGACTGCAGATAATCCAGCGCCGATGCCGCATCGCTCAGCTCGCCCACGCCCTGATCATATTCGCCCTGGCTGCGACCTACGCCCCGGAAGTTAAAGCGCAGGACGGTGAAGCCCATGTTGTAAAAGGCGTAATGCAAGTTATAGACGACCTTGTTGTTCATGGTCCCGCCGAATTGAGGATGCGGGTGCAGCACGATGGCGATCGGTGCGTCTTTTTCCTTTTGCGGGTGGTAGCGGCCTTCCAGGCGGCCTTCGGGTCCGGGAAAAATCACCTCGGGCATGTGTGCTTTGGTCCTGTTTTTTGCCGTATCTGACCCGAGACTATCTTGACGGTAATCGTCGGGTACTTTAGAACGGTTCTAATTACATCTATGTCGCGTAAAGACGCTGTCAGTGGGAGATACGCACTGGCTGCAGCGGCGTCAATGTTTTCGCGCGTACTTGCCGAGAGGGAATGATATGAAGCTGTCGACCAAAGGCCGCTATGCGATGGTTGCGCTTGCTGATATTGCACTTCAGTCTTCCGACAAGCTGGTGACTCTTGGCGAGATATCCGAGCGTCAGGATATTTCTCTTCCCTATCTCGAACAGCTGTTCGTCAAACTGCGGCGGGCCGAACTGGTCAGCTCGGTGCGCGGGCCGGGCGGCGGGTATCGTCTGGCGCGCCCCGCGTCGGATATTCGAGTGGTTGAGGTTCTGGCAGCCGTCGATGAAACGGTAGATGCATTGCACAAGGGCGCAGGTGCTTCGGGTGGGTCCTCGGGCAGCCGGGCGCAATCGTTGACCAACCGTTTGTGGGAAAGTCTGAGTGCGAATGTCTATGTCTTCCTGCACCAGACCCGCCTGTCAGATGTGATCCGGAACGATTTGGCGCCCTGTCCGGCTGTACCTAGCCTGTTTGCTGTCGTAGACGACTGATCCTATGAAGCCGTCAACCGACCAACCGCTGAGCGCACAGAAAAAGATGTATCTATGAAACGGGTTTATCTGGATCATAACGCCACAACACCGCTGCGGCCCGAGGCCCGGGCTGCCATGATGGCGGCGATGGATGTGGTGGGCAATCCATCATCGGTTCATGCCGAGGGGCGGGCAGCGAAGGCGGTCGTCGAACGCGCGAGGGCGCAGGTGGCCGAGGCTGTCGGCTGTCGCCCGCAAGAGGTCATTTTCACCTCGGGCGCGACCGAGGCCGCGCGGGTTCTGGAAAACCGCCCCGAAGGTTGCGACGTGTTTGTCGATGCCACTGCTCACGATGCGCTGTGGTCGCATTTCGATCTGACCCATTGTGGCGAGCGTCCGTATGGCCCCGGTCACACACTGGCGATGGGGCTTGCGAATTCTGAGACCGGGATCATTACCCAGCCGCCCAAAAAGGTGGAAAATCAGTGGCCCTATGGGGCGCGGCGCGCGGATTGGCTGTTGCTGGACATAACTCAGGCCGTGGGGCGTATCCCGTTTTCTTTCACCTGGAGTGGTGCCGATATGGCGATCCTGTCGGCGCATAAGATTGGCGGAACAAAAGGTGTGGGTGCGTTGATCTTACGGCAAGGTCTCGATATCGAGCCTTTGGCCAGCGGCGGTGGTCAGGAGATGGGGCGCAGATCGGGCACCGAAAACCTTGTGGGTATCGCCGGGTTCGGCGCGGCTGCCGAGGCTGCTCAGCGTGATCTGGCAGATGGTGTATGGGAAAATGTCAGGGAACTTAGAAATATTCTAGAAAACGCTCTTGAGGCTGGTTCTAAATCTACTATTTTTGTCGGGAAAGATCAGGAGCGACTCCCGAATACCCTGTGTTTTGCGACGCCCGGCTGGAAAGGCGAAACGCAGGTAATGCAGATGGATTTGTCGGGCTTTGCCATCAGCGCAGGGTCCGCTTGTTCCAGCGGCAAGGTCAAGACCAGTCGGGTTCTGACGGCAATGGGATTTGATGAGGCGGTGGCCTCAAGCGCGGTCCGCGTTTCGCTGGGCCCGCAAACGACGGAAGAAGATGTGTTGCGTTTCGCAGAAACGTGGCTGGAAAAAGAGAAAAAGCATCGCGCGCGCGCCGCGTGATCAGACGGAGGGTGTCAGATGGCCGCTTTGGACCAGACCCAGGTAAAAGAGGGTGTCGATCAGGAAACCGTTGATGCGGTACGCGAGGTCAGCACCTACAAATACGGTTGGGAAACCGATATCGAGATGGAATACGCGCCGAAGGGCGTGAATCCGGACATCGTTCGTCTGATCTCGGAAAAGAATGAAGAACCTGAATGGATGACCGAATGGCGTCTGGCTGCATTCGAGCGCTGGACCCAGATGGAAGAGCCGAACTGGGCCATGGTCAGCTATCCCAAGATCGATTTTCAGGACCAGTATTATTATGCGCGCCCGAAATCGATGGAAGAGAAACCAAAATCGCTGGACGAGGTCGATCCCAAGCTGCTGGCCACCTATGAAAAGCTGGGCATTCCTCTGAAGGAGCAGATGATCCTGGCAGGCGTCGAAGGCGCTGAGGACGCTCCTGCCGAGGGCCGCAAGGTTGCGGTCGACGCGGTGTTTGACTCGGTTTCGGTTGGCACGACCTTTCAGGCCGAACTGAAAAAGGCGGGCGTCATTTTCTGCTCAATCTCTGAGGCGATCAGAGAGCATCCCGAACTGGTCAAGAAATATCTGGGCTCTGTGGTTCCGGTATCAGACAACTTCTATGCCACGCTGAATTCGGCCGTGTTCTCGGACGGGTCCTTCGTCTACATCCCGCCGGGCGTGCGCTGCCCGATGGAACTGAGCACGTATTTCCGCATTAACGCGGAAAACACCGGTCAGTTCGAACGCACCCTGATCATCGCCGACAAGGGGTCTTACGTGTCCTATCTGGAGGGCTGCACCGCACCGCAGCGCGATACCGCGCAGTTGCATGCGGCGGTGGTCGAGATCATCATCGAAGAAGATGCCGAGGTGAAATATTCGACCGTTCAGAACTGGTTCCCCGGGGATGAGAACGGTAAAGGCGGCATTTATAACTTCGTGACCAAACGCGCCGATTGCCGAGGCGACCGGTCCAAGGTGATGTGGACTCAGGTCGAAACCGGTTCGGCCGTGACGTGGAAATACCCGTCCTGCATCCTGCGCGGTGACGACAGCCAGGGTGAGTTCTACTCGATCGCGATCACGAACAACATGCAGCAGGCTGACACCGGCACCAAGATGGTGCATCTGGGCAAGAACACCAAGTCGCGCATCGTGTCGAAAGGTATCAGCGCGGGCAAGGCGCAGAACACATATCGCGGTCTGGTCTCGATGCACCCCAAGGCCAAGGACAGCCGCAACTATACCCAGTGTGACAGCCTGTTGATCGGCGACAAATGCGGCGCGCATACGGTTCCGTATATCGAGGTCAAGAACAACTCATCCCGCGTGGAACACGAAGCGACGACATCCAAGGTGGATGACGATCAGCTGTTCTATTGCCGTCAGCGCGGTATGGACGAAGAAGAAGCGGTGGCGCTGGTCGTCAACGGGTTCTGCAAGGACGTGCTGCAGGCGCTGCCGATGGAGTTCGCCATGGAAGCGCAGCAATTGGTGGCGATTTCACTGGAAGGCTCGGTCGGCTAAGGCAAAATGCAGACCTGTTCGATCATAATCGGTGACGCATGGCGCACTGGGCGCAGCAGCGATGGGCCTTTGGTGGCCCGGGATGCCGTTCGCCCGGAGATTGTGAATTGCCCTTCGAAATTCTCCTTGCTAAGCAAGCAGGAGGATTTCGATTGTGTAATTTATAAGTGCGCCCATGAGCAAAGAGCAGGCTTCGAGTTTTCAGGATCGCGTCGAACGTATCAATGCGCGGGCTCTGGAAACCAAAAAACAGGCACCAAAGCGACGGCCCGACACGGTCTGGACCCGACTCTCCTATCCGCTGGCATTCGTCGGAGCTTTTGCTCTGGGGATCGGGGCGTTCTTTCTGTCTCGCTATCTGCAATTGCAACTGGCCGGGCTTCCGGGCGAGTCGGGCGGCGGCGGGCAGGATTTCATCGGCTTGGCGCTGGCCGGTGGCGTCGTCTTCATGATCTCGTTTTTGTTGAAGAACAATCAAAAGGAATTCGCGTCAGCAAGCGCGTTCGCGATGATTTTGACCACCTTCACGTTTCACAACGCAGTGTGGGCCTATCCCGACGCGTTCGAAGTGGTTTACGGCCCGGAATGGGTGGATTTCGTAAAGCAAATAACGGTGCCGAACAGTATTCAACTGTTCCACATTGCGATCGAGTTCAACTGAGCGCTTGCACCCAGGTGCGTGGCGTCTGGGGTGCGGCACCCAATCATACCCGAAACACGACATCGCTGAGTTGTCATGACGCTGGCTGTTTTTCTGCCGCGCCAGACATCGTTGCATGCGCTTTGTCGACAACACAGAACAAAACCATCCGACGGATGGACACGAAATCTACGAGGTAAAAAAATGCTGGAAATTAAAAACCTGCACGTAAAACTTGAGGAAGAAGACAAGCAAATCCTCAAAGGTGTCGATCTGACGGTCGAGGCCGGCAAGGTGCATGCGATCATGGGGCCAAACGGCTCGGGCAAGTCGACGCTCAGCTATGTTCTGTCCGGGCGCGATGGCTATGAGGTGACCGAAGGCTCGGCCACGCTGGCTGGCGAAGACCTGCTCGAGATGGAGCCGGAAGAGCGCGCGGCTGCGGGTGTGTTTCTGGCATTCCAATACCCGGTCGAGATCCCGGGCGTCGGCAACATGACCTTCCTGCGCACTGCCGTGAACGCGCAACGCAAGGCACGCGGACAGGAGGAACTGTCGGCTACGGACTTCCTGAAAGAAGTGCGTGCCAAGGCCAAGACCCTGAAGATCGATGCGGACATGCTGAAGCGCCCGGTCAATGTGGGTTTCTCGGGCGGCGAGAAAAAACGCAACGAAATCCTGCAGATGGCGATGCTTGAACCCAAGATGTGCATCCTAGACGAGACCGATTCAGGTCTGGATGTCGATGCTATGAAGCTGGTGTCGGAAGGCGTGAATGCGCTGCGTGACGAGGGGCGCGGCTTCCTTGTGATTACGCACTATCAGCGCCTGCTGGATCACATCAAACCCGATGTCGTGCACATTATGGCAGACGGCCGCATCGTGAAAACCGGCGGCCCCGAGCTGGCGCTGGAAGTGGAACATAACGGTTATGCCGATATTCTGGCCGAGGTGAACTGATGGCTTTGCCCCAAGCAAAACAGACAGCAACCGAGGAACGGCTGGCATCGATGTCGATGCCAGACGCCGGATGCACCCGCAAGGCGCGCGAGGCTGCACTGGCACGTGTACGCGAAATGGGTCTGCCCGGTCGTCGGGATGAGTATTGGAAATACACCCGCCCGGATTCGCTGACCACGGCCGATGCCCCGACCGCCGCAGTATTTCATCATGATGAACCACTGATGTTCAATGAATTTGATCGCCTCAAGATCGTGTTCATTGACGGTGTGTTCAGCCCGGATGAGTCTGATGACCTTTCGTTGGAAGGGGTGAAAATCGACCGTCTCGAGGATATCTGCTGCAAAGATATCCATTGGGCCAAAGAGTTGTACGGCGTTCTCGAAGCGAAAGGCCAACACCCGGTTCAGCGGCCGTTGGCGGCATTGAATACCGCGTTCGCCTCGGACGGTGTGGCCATTCACGTCACCGGAAAGCCATCGAAACCGATCAGCCTGATCTATCGCCATGAATCCGAGACCTCGGATGCGATCCTGCACCACATCGTGCGGGTCGAAAGCGGGGCTGAGGTGACGATTCTTGAAAACGGTCCCGCAGCGTCGCGTTTCAACAAATGTATGGAAATCGACATCGCCGATGGCGGCAAGTTGCACCATGTGCGCGCGCAAGGCCGTGATCATCAGCGCCGCGCAGCGACTCATATGTTCACGCGCATGGGGCACGAGTCGGTTTATAAATCGTTCACTCTGACGGTGAACGGTGTTCTGACCCGCAATGAGCAGGTTATCGAACTGACCGGAGACGACGCTGTGGCGCATGTGGCGGGCGCCTGTGTCGGCGACGGCGATTTCCACCATGACGATACGGTTTTCATCACTCATGATGCGGTGAACTGCGAAAGCCGTCAGGTGTTCAAAAAGGTTCTGCGCAACGGCGCGACTGGCGTGTTCCAGGGCAAGATCCTGGTAAAAGAAGGCGCGCAGAAGACGGATGGCTATCAGATCAGCCAGTCTCTGCTGCTGGATGACGACAGCCAGTTCCTCGCCAAGCCCGAGCTTGAGATCTACGCCGATGACGTCGCCTGTTCACACGGCTCAACATCAGGCGCGATTGATGAAACGGCGCTGTTCTATCTGCGATCTCGTGGCGTTCCGGTCAAGGACGCGACTGATATGCTGACGCTGGCCTTCCTTGCGGAAGCCGTGGAAGAGATCGAGGACAAAGCACTGGCCGAAGTCATCGTCGAACGTCTCGAAAGCTGGTTGGCGCGCCGAAGCTGATGCCCGTCACAACCGATATCGTGGCCACATATCGCGGACCGGGGCGCGTTGTGCGTCGTCTGTTGGATATGGGGCCACGTGAAGACCGTGCATTGGCCTTTGTAATGGCCTTTTGCGTGATCGGCTTTATCGCGCAACTTCCGGGACTTGCCCGCAAGGCCCATCTGGAAGGGGCAGAGCTGAACATGCTGATGGGCGGTGCCTTGCTGGGTTCTGTTTTCATTCTGCCGCTACTCTTTTACCTGCTGGCATGGGTAACCCATCTGGTCGCACGAGGCTTTGGCGGCAAAGGCACCAGTTATGGAGCTCGTCTGGCCCTATTCTGGGCGCTTTTGGCGTCGGCGCCCCTGGTATTGCTGAACGGTTTGGTGGCTGGGTTCATCGGTCCGGGGCCTACACAGTCGCTGGTCGGCTTGTTCTGGGTTGCGATTTTCGTCTGGTTCTGGTTCTCGGGGCTGAGACAAACGCAAAGGGCGCCCGAATGAGCTCTGCCTTATTGATGAGAATGGTCGTTCTGACCCTGTCGAACCCGGCAGGGGCCGCACGACGTCTGTTGTCGATGAAGCTTGGTAACGACGTGCTGTGGCTGGCTTTTTTTCTGGCGGTGATTCTGAATGCGCTGGTGCACTCTGCATCGACTATCATCCTGCCGCTGATTTCGGCTGACATGCAGCAACTGGCCGTGCCAATGTCGCGCACCTTGTTGGTATCCGCCGCAGCCATCGTGATCAGCGTGGTGACCTTTCAACTGGTCGGCCGCATGCTGGGTGGAGCGGGCGAGATCAATGAGGTGGCGACTCTGGTGATCTGGTTGCAAATACTGCAGATCGCTGGTCAGGCGGTTATTCTTGTGGTCGCGTCTTTCGCCCCCTTCCTGTTCCTCCCGGCCAGTCTGGTGATGCTAGGCCTCAGCCTCTACATCACCCTGCATTTCCTGAACGAAGTGCACCGCTTCGACTCGCTTGGCAAATCCTTTCTGGTGATGCTCATCGCAGGCGTTCTGGCCATCCCCTTCGTTCTTTGGTTGACCCCTGGCGGGTCTGTATAGGGAATTCCTGTTCATGTATGACGTGCAGAAAATCCGCGCTGACTTTCCGATCTTGTCACGACAGGTGAACGGCAAGCCGCTGACCTATCTGGATAATGGCGCATCGGCGCAGAAACCTCAGGTGGTGATCGACGCGGTCACACAGGCCTATGCTCATGAATATTCGAATGTGCATCGCGGCCTGCATTACTTGTCCAACCTTGCAACCGAAAAATACGAATCCGTACGGGGCACAGTCGCGCGGTTTCTGGGCGTTGCGGACGAGAATGAGATCGTATTGAACTCCGGCACGACCGAGGGGATCAATCTGGTCGCCTATGGCTGGGCCATGCCGCATCTGCAGGCCGGAGACGAAATCGTCCTGAGCGTGATGGAGCATCACGCCAATATCGTGCCCTGGCATTTCCTGCGCGAACGGCAGGGCGTCGTGTTGAAATGGGTGGATGTGGATGCTGCGGGTCATCTGGACCCGCAAGCGGTGATCGACGCGATCGGGCCCAGAACCAAACTGGTCGCGGTGACCCATTGCTCCAACGTGCTAGGGACTGTTGTCGATGTCAAAGCCATCACGCAAGGCGCACACGCCAAGGGCGTGCCGGTTCTTGTCGACGGCAGTCAGGGCGCGGTTCACATGCCGGTCAATGTGCAGGATATCGGCTGCGATTTTTATGCGATCACCGGCCACAAACTCTATGGTCCATCCGGGTCAGGTGCGATTTACATCAGTTCGGACCGCATGGCCGAGATGCGCCCGTTCATCGGCGGTGGAGACATGATCAAGGAAGTCTCCGAAGATCAGGTGATCTACAACGATCCGCCCATGAAGTTCGAGGCCGGAACCCCCGGTATCGTCCAGACCATCGGTCTGGGCGTGGCGCTGGATTACATGATGGATCTGGGTATGGAGAACATTGCCGCGCATGAGGCAGGGCTGCGCGATTATGCCATGCAACGCCTGACCGGGCTGAACTGGCTGCAGGTACAGGGAACGACCGCCGACAAGGCCGCGATCTTCAGTTTCACGTTGGACGGGGCAGGGCACGCGCATGACGTTTCGACCATTCTGGATAAAAAAGGTGTTGCCGTGCGTGCGGGTCACCATTGCGCCGGGCCGCTGATGGACCACCTGGGCGTCACCGCCACCTGCCGCGCCAGCTTTGCGCTTTATAATACCACGGATGAGGTCGACACTCTGATCGATGCGCTGGAACTGGCGCATGATCTGTTTGCCTGATCCGGTCGCATTTGCAGTTGCACCCGGATCGGAACGAGGGTAGCTAACGGCCAAGGCACCTGTAGCTCAGCTGGATAGAGCGCTGCCCTCCGAAGGCAGAGGCCAGAGGTTCGAATCCTCTCAGGTGCGCCATACAGTCCAAAAAAGTATGTTCTAATAATATCTTACTTGGTTATTGCGCTCCGATTGGTGACACTTTAGGTGACACATGTCGAAGAACTGGTTCAGATTTGGCTGTATAAGAATGACGATATAATATGTGCAATGGTGTCACGCTCGACTTCTCACGCTAGGCAAACCAATCGATAACGCCTTCGTCGAAGCATTTAACTCCAAGTTCAAAGCAGAGTGTCTGAACATGCATTGGTTCCTGTCGCTGGCAGATGCTTGCGAAAAGATGGAGGAGCGGCGTAGATACTACAACAAAGAAAGACCGCACAGCGCCATCGGGAACATCCCACCGGCAATGCTGGCAAACTCACATGACGATACCAGCAAGTCATGATGAGAAAAGGCGGAAAACTCTACGCCCAGGTGGCAGAAGGTTGGGCAGCAGAGCATAACTCAAGAAGTTCAGCACCTTGCATACCTTCATGGCAACGCTACAAAGCATGATGTATTCGATGAACCATCAAGGGGATAGGCCGCAATGATATTCGATTGCTTTACCTTCTATAATGAAGTCGATCTTCTTGAGTTGCGTTTCGCGCTCACTGAGAATTATGTTGATCGTTGGGTGATTGTGGAAGCCAACGAGTCTTTCACCGGGAGCTCCAGAGATTTTTGCCTGCCAGATCACATCCAGCGGTTTTCGGCGTGGAAAGATCGCATCATCTACATTCAGGTAGAGGATATGCCGGCATCGCCAAATCCTTGGATTCGCGAAGAATTTCAACGTAACTGTATCGAGCGCGGATTGGTGGATGCGAAGCCGGACGATCTTGTCGTGATTTCTGATGTCGACGAAATTCCGAATATGCCCGAAGTTCTGCGTCAGGTTGACTCCGAACAACCATCTGAACTGCAGCAAAAGATGTATTATTTCTACCTGAACTTCCGAAGATCCGACTGGTCGAAATCTTGCGTACTCTACCGACGTCACATGGTAGTCTCGCCAAACTCTTTGAGAATAACAAAGGGAAAGCCTACAATTTCAAATGCCGGCTGGCATTTCAGTTATCTAATGGATCCCGAGCAGATTCAGAAGAAGATAAATGCTTTCTCGCACCAGGAATTCAATCGCCCTGACATCAACAATCCTGAACATATCGAACGCGCGTTGCGAGGGGAGATCGAGCTTTTCAAACGTCGCAGCAAAAAGGGTGCCCATAAGTTGCGCTGGGAAGAACTTGATCCCGTCATTGACACGGCGCTTGCCCGCCTGAACTCTCCGCTTTCGCGCTTTGTGATGCCAGAGCCTGAACAGCCCCGGCCAAGCAGCGGTTGGTGGCAGAAGCTTAGAAAGCCGAGAGGTAATCTGAAACAACAAAGTTGACCTGATCGGGTCCTGTGCGTGGACGTTTGTATTCGCTCGACGTGTTGCGGTTCGACATTTGGTCATGCCGCATAAGCCAAATGCGTCTGAAGTCTTACTATGTCAGTGTGCGTTGTGTACATCCGCTGGAATTCCGCAAAGTCTAGTTTTAATAGGAGGTCTAACAACGCGAACAAAATTGGCTCAGGTCATGTACTTATTAGATTTGCTTAAGAAATCCGACTTAGAAACGAATGCTCGGCTGCCGTATACAAGCGTTCGGAATGGGCTGATCGCACCTTGGGCCACGGTTCCGGGCCAAGATGGGCCATTTCCCGAAGCACTGTTGGCTCGGTCAGGTGTCTATTCGGCGGATGGAAAATGCGTGGAATCGAGTCTTTTGGTCCGAAACGGCGTGCGAATTTCCGTTCCCGGAGAGTTCATCCCAGCCGCGCGTGTTAGTGGTACTGTGATTTACGCCGGGCCACTTTATGACCATTTCGGCCATTTCCTGCTGGAGTCGCTGGCGCGCCTTTGGGCCACTGATGTTTGGCGCCGTGCGAGGATCGCTTGGTCTGTTGTGCCAGGGCAAGACGAACTGACCCCCTGGCAAATGGATCTGCTCCGACATCTCGGGTTGGAACGCAGGGTGTGTCTGATTGACCGACCGACCCGATTCTCGAAAGTAATCGTACCTGAAGCCGGGTTTCAAATCAGCGACCAATTTCACCCCCTTCATGCACACTTTCTTGCCCGGCGAGGTCCGATAGGTGGTGGTAAGAAAAAAATCTGGTTGTCGCGCAGTCAGCTACCAAGTGGTCCTACGCGCATCGGATTTGAGGCAGTAGAAGAACGCCTGCCAGAGCTCGGTTGGACTGTGGTACATCCACAGAATTTGACGCTGGCTGAGCAGTTGGACCTTTTTGCGTCAGCCAAACGGATCGGTGGTGAGGAAGGTGCTGCCTTGCATCTTGCCGTGCTTGTTCGTGAGTTGGAGGGGCTGCGCATGGACGTGCTTCCCAGACGAGGCGGAGCAAAGAAGATCCGACCGAATTATCACCTGATCGCAAGTACTCGCGGGTTCAAAATGCGTGTGCGTACAATCAAGGAAGAACGCATTCTGTGTCGTAGGGGTCCAGAGGTTTCAAAGAGCATGGGCCATATTGAGGATTACTTGAGAGTTTTGTCTTGAACGCGAGAAGAAATTGAAATCCAACCTTAGACAGTTGCGCAAGATATCGGCTTTATTGGCAATCGCTATTCTAATTCCTGGCTTCCCCAACTCATAAAACTGCCTAATTTCAAATAGACGAACTTCAAGCGGGGGGGGAATCAGAGCAACGGAATTGGTGTGCTTGAAGGACACATTTCCGTAAAAGTTGAAATCAACTTGAGCCAATCGAAGATCAAAAAGTGCTGAGAAGCGGTGTAATCAGAGCCGCATCCAAGAGGTAAGTCAATGGGGCACCCCTGTGCGTGGTCGAGAGGACGATATCAGAGTTCCAGCCCCGCCGCTCCTGCCTGCGCGCTCTTTCATCCTAGCATAAATTCGTTCCATCTTAGGGCCGAAGCCCGCGGTGGGCACTTATGATGCGCAATCTGATCGAGAAGCAGTTCTCGTCTGCTGCTTTCTTACGATGCTCTGCTGCCCAACCTTCTGCCACCTGGGCGTAGAGTTTTCCGCCTTTTCTCATCATGACTTGCTGGTATCGTCATGTGAGTTTGCCAGCATTGCCGGTGGGATGTTCCCGATGGCGCTGTGCGGTCTTTCTTTGTTGTAGTATCTACGCCGCTCCTCCATCTTTTCGCAAGCATCTGCCAGCGACAGGAACCAATGCATGTTCAGACACTCTGCTTTGAACTTGGAGTTAAATGCTTCGACGAAGGCGTTATCGGTTGGTTTGCCTGGGCGTGAGAAGTCGAGCGTGACGCCATTTTGATAGGCCCATAAGTCCATATCCCGAGAGATGAACTCGCTTCCAATATCCACCCGTATCGTCGCCGGGAAGCCGATCTGCAGACACACTCGATCCAGCGTAGCGACAACATCCTCGCCCTTGTAACTGAACTTCAGGTTGATGACGGGTGAGACGCGCGAGAATGTATCGACCACAGTCAGGACGCGCAGTTTACGGCCAGTCGCAAGCTGATCATGAGCGAAGTCCATTGCCTACACATTATTGGGCCTCGCGGCATCCGAGCGATCCTCCCTCAGCTTGGCCTTCACCCGCCGTTTTGGCGATTTGTTCCGTAATTGCAGCCCCATCTCGCGGTAAATCCTGTAAACTTTCTTGACGTTGACCGGTAAACCCTCGCGGCGCAACACATAGTACACGCGCCTGTATCCATAACGGACACGGGTCTCACAGATCTCTTTGATGCGCCGTGTCAGGACGGTCGGATCAGTGCAGCGGGAAGCATACTGGTAGGTCGATCTGTCGAACCGCAACACCTTGCAGGCGCGCCTGTCAGACACCCGCCAGACTTCCCGGACACCGTCAATAAGCTCGCGCTTCCGATCCGACCTCAGAGCGTTCGCTTGATGACGTCCTGCAACATCTCCCGGTCCAGCGTCAAATCGGCCACAATCCTTTTCAAGCGACTGTTCTCGTCTGCCAACTCGCGCAGACGACGCATGTCAGGGGGCAACATACCCGAATACTTCTTCTTCCAATTGAAATATGTCGCCGAGCTGTTCCCGGCCTCACGGCAGACTTCAGCAACTGTCTTATCTTCTTCAACCTACTTCAAAACAAACGCTTTCTGCGCGTCCGTAAATCTCGCTGCTTTCATCGCTTCCGTTCCTCCTCCCAGCCAGGAATTCGTCGCGGAAAACCCTAATCACAAATGGCCAGAAAATCGCGTCTCAGAGCACGATCATCCATAAATATGCGGATCATCTCCCCCGTTTGGGCAGGCCCAGATTTACGCCCGGCAAGGGATTGATCTGGATCGCTCGACCCTGGCGGCGTGGGTCGGTCGTGCAGCGTTCGAATTGCGCCCTGTTTACGATGCCCTGATGGCTGATTTGAAACGCTCGACCAAACCGTTCATGGATGAGACCGCAGCCCCGGTCCTGGACCCGGTCGCAAGAGGACCAAAACAGGTTACTTCTGGGCGCTCGCCCGCGATGACAGGCCATGGGGTAGGGTTGATCCGCCCGGTGTGGCTTTCACCTATGCGCTGGGATGCGCCGATGAATAGGCAAAGCAGATTCTGACAGGGTTCAACGGCACGCTGCAAGTAGACGGTTATGCCGGATACAATCGCCTGCTCAAACGGCAGGAAGGAGCAATCCAATTGGCTCATTGCTGGGCGCATGCCCGTCGTAAGCTCATTGACGTGGCCAAAGCTGGGAAAGCCACTTCGATGCGGATGAGGGTATCACGCAGATCCAGGACCTCTACCGCATCGAAAAGGAAATCAGAGGCCAAAGCCCGGCCGCCCTGAACACAGTGCGGCAGGAACGCTCAAAACCAATCATTGATCGGATGGAATTTTGGCTCCGGGAAACGCGCTCTCGCGTCTCCGCCAAATCACCCATCGGCGAAGCCCTGAGCTATATTGCCAAACGCTGGGACGACCTGACCGTGTTCATGGACGATGGTCGCGTGGAACTGGATTCCAACAGCATCGAACGCACAATCCGCCCGATTGCCCTGAATCGCATGAACGCGCTCTTCGCTGGCCATGAGGCCGGAGCACAGAACTGGGCAATCCTCGCGTCAATGATGGAGACCTGTAAATTGAACAGCGCCGATCCGCACGCCTGGCCCAATCGAACACTGACCGCCATCGCAAACGGGCACAAACAATCCGACATCAACAACCTGAGCACCTGGAATTACGCCGAAAACGTGTGATCGACGCACCGATTACGATAAATTGTGCCGTGATGGGGTAACTGTTTCCAATGAAAACCTGTGAAAGAAAACGATAAGCGCAGACCTCCCAAGTGCGCCATTTCCTCAGTGTTGATGCGACGCCTGATACAGATGATCAGGCAAAACAAAACCCCCAACAGCATGGGCTGAGGGGGTTAACTCAACAGAACGAAGTTCTTAGCGATTAGCCGCGCCAGGTACGGATGACGCCGCAATCCATGTGGACGAAGTTCGAGCCATAGTATTGCCCGACGCCGCCCGCACGGCAGGACATTGCGGCCTTGGCCATCTGTGAAACCGAGCGCGACGACAGGCGCAGATCGGCGGCCTGGCCTTTCATGTGCAGCGAGTTCTTGGCAACTCCACGCGATCTGGAGCGCAGCATGGCGTTGGTTTTGGGGGAGCGGTAGCCCGAGAGCAGCATATAAGGTTCGCTGACGTCCAGCATGTTGTGGGCGGCTGCCATGATGTCGATGGTGCGCAGGTCCATGGGTTTGACCTGATCATTGCGCCAATCGCGCATGAAGTAGTTCACTTCTTTGACGGCGTCCTTGATGTATTTGCCATCGACCCAATATACCATATCGAGACGTTCGCCCGTGCGGCCCGAATACATACGGATGCGACGAATATCGCCCCCGCCGCGAAGGAATCCTGCTGCCTTGGAATAGGTCGGAGCTGCTACGACTGCCGTTGCTGCGAATGCACCCAATAGGGCACGACGGGTCAAACCCGATGCACTGCTCTTGGTCATTTTTTGTTTCGTCCCGTACTGTTCCTGCCTGCGCACGATGTTACGCGCGCGGTGTTAATTTTTCCCATCCCAGATGCGGATTTTATGGCACAGCCGGAATCAACAGCCAAGAATTCTTTGGTCGCAGGTAAAACTAGGGGGAATTTTCGGCAGTTTTTTGCGCAACTGATGCAGGTATGCTTTAATTTGACGCGCTTAGGTCAGGCCCGATGCAAACGCGCACCACGGGCAAAAAGATGCGTCTTGGTGATGCATTTGTGAATAGACATTGACCAAGCGGCTTAACATTATCTTCTGACGCGCCCGAGCAGTGTGCGTCAAGTTATTGAATAACCAAGGTCATCCCATGTCGTTTGTTTCTCGTTCCCGTTCTCTGCTGTTTGCCCTGCTGGCCTCTGGCGCATCTTTGGCGCATGCTGGCACGGATGGAACGGCCTTTCAGATGGCGGTTGCCGAGAACACGGCTTCGACCCCGGCAATAGCCGAATATTACCGCAGCAATGGTTTCGACCCGATCTGGGTTGGCGAAACAGCGGAGCATGAGGCGCGGCGTGCGGCTCTGATCAAGGCCTTGTCGACAACTGATCTGCATGGGTTGCCAGCGGCGCGCTATGACGTGCAATCGCTGCTGACGCAAATGCAGCAGGCCCGGACCACCCGTGATCTGGGATTGGTCGAGGCGGAACTGAGCCGTGTGTTCGTGAAATATGCGCGCGATATGCAATCGGGTACGGTTACGCCATCACAGGTGGATGATGGGCTGGTGCGAAAGGTCGAGCGGCGCTCGGCCGTTGCGCATCTTGAACGCCTCACATCGTCCGAAGACGCGGGATATTTCCAGGCGCTGATGCCGCAATCGCCACAATACCGCGCGTTGATCAAACAAAAGAGGGTGCTGGAAGATCTGATCGCTCAGGGTGGATGGGGTGCAACCGTTCCGGTCACCAAGCTCGAGCATGGCGATACCGGTCCGAATGTGATCAAACTGCGCAACCGACTGGTTGCAATGGGATATATGAAACCAACGGCCAGCCCGGCTTATGACGATGCACTGATTGCAGCTGTAAGGGCGTTTCAGACGGCGCATGGGTTGGAGCCCGATGGTGTCGCAGGAAACGGGACGATCACCGAGGTCAATCGTCCGGCATCGGACCGTCTGCGCGCCGTCCTTGTCGCAATGGAACGCGAGCGCTGGCTGCCTGAGGATCGTGGTCAGCGCCATATCCTTGTGAATCAGACGGATTTTTCGGCCAAGATCGTGGATGACGGGCAAGTTACGTTCGAGACCCGCGCCGTGATCGGCAAGAACACGAGCGATCGCCGCAGCCCCGAATTCTCGGATGAGATGGAGCATATGGTGATCAACCCCAGTTGGTATGTCCCGCGCTCGATCATCACCAAGGAATATCTGCCCAAACTGCAATCCAATCCGAATGCGGTCGGGCATATCCAGATTACGGACCGTAGCGGACGGCAGGTCAATCGCGGTGCCGTGGATTTCACTCAGTTCACCGCGCGGAACTTCCCGTTTTCGATGCGCCAACCCCCCAGCCGAAGCAATGCTCTGGGGCTGGTGAAGTTCATGTTCCCTAACAAGTACAACATCTATCTACATGATACACCACAGAAATCTCTGTTCGCGCGCGAGGTGCGGGCGTTCTCGCATGGCTGTATCCGGCTGGCACAACCGTTCGAGTTTGCCTATGCGCTGCTGGCCCGGCAGGAGGAGAATCCCAAGGCATTTTTCCACCGCGTTTTGAACACGGGCAAGGAAACGACGGTGAAACTGGATAAGAAAGTACCGGTGCATCTGATCTATCGCACCGCCTATATCGGCCCGAAGGGGGACGTTCAGTACCGCCGCGATGTCTACAACCGTGACGCCAAGATTTGGGAAGCGTTGCAAAAGGCAGGGGTGGCCCTGCCGGACGTTCAGGGGTAATCACGGGGGCAAGTCCTGCCAAAAGGAAGCCCGACATGCAGTTCACCGTTGAGCAAATCGCCAAAGCCATTGGGGCCGAGGCCGCCGGTCAGACCGGCCTGACCATCCTGCGCGCCGCCGAGCCAGGGGATGCCGGGCCAACCGATCTGGCGATGGCGATGTCTCCGAAATATGCCGAGGCTTTGGAAAATGGCTCTGCCCGCGCCGCCGTGCTTTGGGATGGTGCCGATTGGCAGTCCCTGGGCCTTGAGGCGGCCATATTCGTTCAACGTCCGCGGATGGCGATGTCCGGGATCACCTCGATGCTGGATCGGGGGCAGGGGATTGCACCCGGAATTCACCCCTCTGCCGTGATCGACCCGACAGCCGAGATTGGCGCGAATGTCTCGATTGGCCCGCTGGCCGTCATTAGTGCGCGCGCTCAGATCGGGGCTGGGTCTGTCATCGGGGCACATTGCGTGGTCGGGATCGACGCGGTGTTGGGTGAAAATGCCTTGTTGCGCGAAATGGTAAGCATCGGGGCGCGTGCGAAGATTGGTGATCGGTTCATCGCCCAGCCGGGGGCCCGGATCGGTGGCGACGGCTTCAGCTATGTCACGCCCGAGGTTTCAGGGGCCGAAAATGCCCGAAAAACCCTGGGTGACCAAGGGGATGCCAAGGCGCAAAGCTGGATGCGAATCCATTCCCTGGGCGCGGTTGAGATTGGCGATGATGTCGAGGTTGGCTCCAACTGTACCGTCGACAACGGGACCATCCGCAACACGGTGATTGGCAGCGGGTCCAAGCTGGATAATCTCGTGCATGTGGGTCACAACACGCGCGTCGGTCAGGATTGTCTGCTATGCGGTCAGACCGGCGTGTCGGGGTCGGTCGAGATTGGCAATAACGTCGTGCTGGGCGGCCAGACCGGTGTTGTCGACAATATCTTCATCGGTGATGGCGTGATTTCCGGTGGCGGTACCAAGATCCTGTCGAACGTACCTGCCGGGCGGGTCATCATGGGCTATCCGGGGATCAAGATGGAAAGCCACACCGAGATTTACAAAGCGCAACGCCGACTGCCGCGCATGGTCCGTGACGTCGAAGCGTTGAAAAAGGCTGTTTTCAAACAGCCGTCGAGCGATTAAATCATCCCCAACGCGAAAATCAGGGAACCGATATGAGCATCAGCGACCGCGTCATTGCAATCATTGCCGAACAGGCAGTGCTGGAGCCTTCGGATGTGACGCCCGATAGCACGCTCGAAGATCTGGGCATCGACAGCCTTGGTCTGGTCGAGAGCATCTTTGCCATCGAAGAAGAGTTCGACATCTCGGTGCCCTTCAACGCCAATGAGCCGACCGCAAGCGATTTCGACATCACCGATGTCGCTGCAATCATTGCGGGCATTGAAAAGCTTGTCGCGGAAAAGGTCTGACGCCGGATTATGAAACGCGTAGTCATTACGGGTGCGGGCACCATCAACTCGCTGGGTCATTCGGTGCCCGATACTCTGGAAGCGATGCGCGAAGGCCGGTGCGGTATTTCTCAACTGGAATTCCGCGATGTCGACCGCCTTTCGATCAGGATCGGTGGGCAGGTGCGCGGCTTTGAGGCCGAAGGCCGATTCAATCGGCAACAGATGAGCCTTTATGACCGCTTCACGCAGTTCACTCTGACCGCAGCGAAAGAAGCGATCGACCAATCCGGTATCGTGTTTTCCGGTGACACGGCGGCGCGGTCCGGTGTGGTTCTGGGCACTGCAGGTGGCGGAGTTTCGACCTGGGATGATAACTACCGTTCGGTTTACGAGGACGGCAAGAACCGGGTGCATCCGTTCGTAGTGCCGAAACTGATGAACAATGCGGCGGCCAGTCATGTCTCGATGGAGCATAACCTCAAAGGCCCCAGCTTTACGGTATCGACCGCATGCGCATCGTCGAACCATGCGATGGCGCAGGCGTTTCAGTTGGTCCGCAGCGGCGCAGCCCCGGCGATGGTGACCGGCGGATCGGAATCCATGTTGTGCTTTGGCGGGGTCAAGGCATGGGAAGGGTTACGGGTCATGTCCAAGGACGCCTGCCGTCCCTTCAGCGCCAATCGCAATGGTATGGTTCAGGGCGAAGGTGCCGGAATTTTCGTGTTCGAGGAATATGAACATGCACGCGCACGCGGGGCCGATATCCTGTGTGAGGTTGTGGGTTTTGCCATGTCCTCGGATGCGGCTGATATCGTGATGCCGAGCAAACAGGGCGCCTCGCGCGCGATGGCCGGTGCCCTGAGGGATGCGCGCCTGAATGCAAGCGACGTGTCCTATATCAACGCGCACGGCACCGGTACGGCGGCCAATGACAAGACGGAATGCGCGGCGGTTGCGGATGTGTTCGGGCCGCATGCGGATGACCTGATGATATCGTCGACCAAATCGATGCACGGTCATCTGATCGGCGGCACCGGCGCAGTCGAGCTGCTGGCCTGTATCATGGCGTTGCGCGATGGCGTGATTGCCCCGACAATCGGTTATGAAGAGCCCGACCCGGAATGCGCGCTGGATGTTGTCCCCAACGAAGCGCGCGAGGCGAAGGTCGATGTCGCACTCAGCAACGCGTTTGCCTTTGGCGGTCTGAACGCGGTTCTCGCGCTGAAGCGGATATAAGAAAGCCGCCGGTTTGAAACGGCGGCTTTGTTTGGCTTTTGGTCAGGGGTTTATCTGATCGATACGTTCAGCCCGTCGAAGGCTGAGGTAAAGCCGCTCAGGGACATGTCCATATTCAATACCTGATCAGGCAGGCGGGCAGGGACCAGCGACAGAACCGCTTTCGAGCCCGCTTTCATTGCATCGATATCACCCTGGGTCAGCCCAAGCTGAGCGATGCAGCCGACTGGAACGCAGTGGTGATAGTTATAAAGCTTGCGCGGCGCACCATCGATTGAAACAGCCAACTGTGCCTGCAGCAGGGTCTCAAGGGGAACGACCACATTCGCCCATGCCACGGCCGCGCCGCCTTCGGGCAGTTTACCGATCGACACTTCGGCAATCGGATCGCCTTGCTGGTTGTTGAGAATCTGCACCATGGCACAGGGATCGTCATCACTTTCGGTCTTGATGCAGGAAATGTTCCAGTCGCCGGTTTGTTCTTTGACATATTGCTCGCCGATCCGGGGGCCGGATTGACCCAGATCCAGATCGCTTCCAACCTCGGCCTCCGCTTCGGGGGCTTCTGTTGTGTCCTGCGCATAGGCCGTGCCACACAACAGTGCTGCGGCCACAAGGTTAAGCGGGAGAAGTTTCCTGATCATGAATGCCTCATCTTGCTGATCCAGCTTTTTGACCGGTCTAACACCACCCGTTGGCGGTGTCAGTGTCAAACCGATGAACAAGGCGGTATTTGTACGTTTTTTCGCCGAAGTTGGTCCGGAAAATCGTGTTTTGGGCAAATAAGAAGGGAGCCGGTGGAGCGGCCCCCTTCATAGAATTTTCTCCCCGTCGGACTGGCCGACTTAGTTATGCGCAGACGTTACGAAAGGGGAACCCGTGGGTCAACTGCTAACCCAAAGAATTTAACCTATTTAAGGGCGAAATTTGCCGTATTCTGAAAAAATGCCGTGCCCGAAGGCACGGCCAGTCAACAGGGAGGAAATTGCCGCATCGCAGCAGAACCGCAATGAAGCGAGATTCACTCTCGCAGCCAAAGGTTAACTTTGTATGCTTGGGTCAGATCGTAGAATTCGGGACAGTTACTTAATGGACAACGATATCTTTATTGGCGGCGCGGGCGAAGGGTACGGCCAGGCGCAAGGGCTTTCGCTGAAATACGCTAACCGCCACGGGTTGATCGCGGGCGCGACCGGTACTGGCAAAACCGTGACGCTACAAATCCTGGCCGAGGGGTTTTCGAAGGCGGGCGTCCCCGTCTTTATGGCCGACGTCAAAGGTGATCTGTCCGGCCTTGCACTGCCGGGCAGCACCGAGCACAAACTGCATCAGGCGTTCATGGATCGTGCAGCCCGGATCGGGTTCGACGCATTTTCATATGGCGCGTGTCCGGTCACCTTCTGGGATCTCTTTGGTGAACAGGGCCATCCGGTGCGCACCACCGTCACCGAGATGGGCCCGCTTCTGTTGTCGCGGCTGCTGGAACTCAGCGAGGCGCAGGAGGGTATCCTGAACATCGCCTTCCGCGTGGCGGACGAAGAAGGGATGCCCCTGCTGGATCTCAAGGATCTGCAAGCACTGCTGGTCTGGATCGGAGAAAACCGGGCGCAGTTGTCCTTGCGCTACGGCAATGTCTCGACCGCATCGATCGGAGCGATTCAGCGGCGGCTGTTGGTGCTGGAGAATCAGGGCGGAACGAACCTGTTTGGCGAACCGGCGCTTGAACTTTCGGATTTGATGCGCACGGATGAAAACGGGCAGGGGATGGTGAACATCCTTGCATCGGACAAGTTGATGGGTGCCCCGCGCCTGTATGCGACTTTCCTTCTTTGGCTTCTGAGCGAGCTTTTTGAGGAACTGCCCGAGGTCGGCGACCCGGACAAACCCAAGCTGGTATTTCTCTTTGATGAGGCGCATTTACTGTTCGAAGACGCACCCAAAGTGCTGGTCGACAAGGTCGAACAGGTTGCGCGCCTGATCCGCTCGAAAGGGGTTGGCGTCTATTTCATCACGCAGAACCCGGCGGATATTCCCGAGGATATTCTGGGGCAACTGGGCAACCGGGTGCAACATGCCCTGCGCGCCTTTACCGCAAGGGACCGCAAGAACCTGCGTCTGGCGGCCGAGACCTATCGCGAAAACCCGGCATTCGACACTGAAACCGCCATTCGTGAGGTCGGCGTGGGTGAGGCGGTGACCTCAATGCTGCAGAAAAAGGGCGTTCCGGGGATGGTCGAGCGAACCCTGATCCGGCCACCGGGGTCTCAGCTTGGGCCGATTACAAAGGCGCAACGCAAGGCGGTAATGGATGCCTCGGCGATGCAGGCGAAATATGACACGCGGGTCGACCGAAAATCGGCGTTTGAAATCCTGCAGGCGCGGGCCAACACCGCGGCGCAGGCAGCAGCCGAGGCCGAGTCTGACGAGATTCTGGATCAGCAAAGTCCCATGGAACGTGAATACGCTTCGGCCCGCCGTTATTCCGGCAGCCGCGTCGGGCGTTCCTCGTCGCGTGCTTCACGTAAGAAAGATACCTTTGCCACAGCGATGAGCGAAGTCGTGATCAAGGAATTGAAGGGAACAACCGGCCGCCGCATTGTGCGCGGCATTCTGGGCGGGTTGTTCCGCAATCGCTAAGAGATGGTGCTGGCGCTCCTCGGATTGGGGCGCCGACATCGCTTAGCCTTTCAGGCGCCGCTGGCCTTCCTGACGGCAGTAATTGTCAGCCTCGGATACCGACATCTTGGTTGCCGGGAAATTAATCGCACGGTCCCAGGTCACGCGATCATGACGATACAGCTGACAGGTCACGACGCCTTTGGATGTCTGTACCTGAACCGGGGTGGTTTCCAGATCTTCTGGCGACGGGATACAGGCGGTCAGCATTGCCGCAAGCGGGATCATGACGATGGCGGCCTTGAGTGTTCTGTTCATTTAGCCTCAACCTTGTTTTCAATAGTTAAAATCGGATTGGCCGTATGCCGCGCAATTCCGACCGGATTTGTTAGGAACCTGATGTTTCAGTGGGTGGTGATAATCGCATCTACAAAATAAAGGTTTAACAATCAATAAACCGCGCCACTCAATGGGCGCGGTTCGGTAAATTTTGTCTGATCCGGGGCTATTTCTCGGGGATCAGGCCTCTTGGACTGAACCTGAGAACAATCAGCAATATCAGGCCCATGGTAAACAAGCGCATATGGGCTGCGCTGTCTATCAAATGCGACTTGAGCGCGCTTCCGTCGGGCATTCCGGCGGTGATCAGGTTCATCAGCCACAGACCGATGGGTTCGACCTGCACCCACAAGAACCAGATCAGGAACGCGCCCAGTACGGCTCCAAAGTTGTTGCCCGATCCGCCCACGATCACCATCACCCAGACAAGAAACGTGAAACGCAGCGGATTATACGTGCCCGGCGTCAGCTGCCCGTCCAGCGTGGTCATCATTGCGCCCGCGATACCGCAGATGGCCGAGCCCAGAACGAAGATTTGCAGATGGCGGCGGGTGACATCTTTACCCATCGCCTCGGCGGCAACTTCGTTGTCACGAATGGCGCGCATCATGCGGCCCCACGGGCTTTTGAGCGCCATCTGAGCCATCCAAAGCAGCACCAGAAGCACGATCAGGAACAGCAGCGAATAGCCCAGCTTGACCGACAGCGTCGACGCGGTAACCGGGTCAATCCCGAACCACTCGGCGCGCGCAAGGAAAGAGGGGTCCTGCTGCAGTTCGACCTCATACCCAACCACGGGTGAGGGGCGCGGGATGCCGTAGACATTCTTCACCCCACGAGCCAGCCAGTCCTCATTCTTCATGATCGCGATGATGATTTCGGCAATCCCCAGCGTGGCAATCGCCAGATAGTCCGAGCGCAGGCCCAGCGCGGTCTTGCCGATCAACCAGGCGGCACCGGCGGCCAACAAACCTCCGGCAGGCCAGGCCAGCAGAACGGGCAGGTTAAGGCCACCGATATTGCCTGCAACCGCAGGGTTGATCGCCTCAATCGCCGCGACATTTGGATCAAAGATCGCACGATAAACAAAGAATCCAACCACGAGGATGCCTATGATGGCCAGCGTCTGCATGCGCCCCTTGGGCATTTTCTGCGCAACCATCACTGCGGCAACCACGGTCGCCGCGCCCAGCAACAGTGCAAGGATGACACCATATCCACCACCAGACCATGCACCCGGCGTCGGAGGGGTCGAGACCAGCACAACCGCCAGCCCGCCCAGCGCGACAAAGCCCATGACGCCGACATTGAAGAGGCCCGCAAATCCCCATTGCAGGTTCACCCCGATGGACATGATGGCCGAGATCAGGCCCATGTTCAGGATCAGGATCGCTGCGTTCCAGCTTTGCGTAAATCCGGTCAGCAGGATCAGCGCACCAACGACTACAAAGAGTAGGGTGTTTTTGACGGGCTCGCTCATATCACTTTTCCCTTGAACAAGCCGGTGGGCTTAAACAGCAGTACGATCAGCAGGATGGCGAAGCTGACGGCGAATTTGTAATCGGTGGACAGGAACTGGACCAATCCGGATGGCTCCAGAATTTCCGGAGCCAGATAAGTCAGCACCTTTTTCCACGCATAGGTGATGGTCACCTCGGAAAACGCGATGATGAAACCACCTGCGATGGCGCCCAGAGGGTTTCCGAGGCCGCCCACAATAGCCGATGCAAAGATCGGCAGCAGAAGCTGGAAATAAACGAAAGGCTTGAAGCTCTTGTCGAGGCCGTAGAGAACACCTGCGGTGGTCGCCAGCGCGGCGACGATGATCCATGTGATCATGACCACACGCTCGGGGTTGATGCCCGACAACAGCGCCAGATCCTCATTGTCTGAGTAGGCGCGCATCGACTTGCCGGTGCGGGTCTTGTTGAGGAACCAGAACAAGGCGGCCACGGCAAGCACCGCAACCACGACCGTGATGGCCTGCGAGGTCTTGATCGCCAGTCCTTCGTTCAGCCCCGTCCAGGCCTTGAAGTCGCGCGCCTTGATCAGAAACCGTGCGCCGTCCGAGAACCGCTGATCATCCGGCCCGATAATGAAGCGCACCAGCCCGTTCATGATGAACATTACGCCCATCGATACGATCACCAGAATGACCGGTTTGGCCTTTTGCTCGCGATAGAACCTGTACACCAGCTTGTCGGTGACCAGCACCAGAATGATACAGCCCAGAATGGCAAAGGGCAGGGCAAGCAGGGCGGTCGGCAACGGCCCGAAACTGACCCCGGCGGCCTGCAGGCCCCATGTGACCAGCACTGCGATCATCGCGCCAAAGGCCATGGTGTCGCCATGGGCAAAGTTCGAAAACCGCAGGATGCCGTAGATCAAGGTTACGCCAAGCGCCCCCAGCGCCAGCTGACTGCCATAGGCGATTGCGGGAACAAGAACGAAGTTGGAGAGCGCCACAAAGGCGTTGAGGAAGTCCATTATTTATGTTGCTCCGATTGGCAATAGCCTTCGACGGTCCTTATGAGCAGCTTATCGCGGCCAACCTGTGTGTCGCTCAAGACTGCTGTCCCAAGTTCATAGGTGGGCTTTTCAGCGTGAGTGACGCCCTGATACATATCGAGCCTTGGACTCCCAATACCGATGCCATAGGCGAACACGGACAAGATTGGATCATCCGTTATGCGAATATGAGCCCAAGAACTTGTAGGGTATTCCTTGCCATTTTCGTGCCAAACAACTCTATCATCGACCGACAATAGCTTCACCGTCCGGTTGTTCTCAAACTCACAATGAAGAACAACTCCACTTGCATGCTGTTCCATTTGGAGCTTTGTTCCCTCGGCAAACACGACGTCACTCAGGAAGCACGCACAAGTAAGGCTGAGAAGACTAGTTTTCATCCTCACCCCCCCAAGAAACTCTTGCGCACTTCGGGATCGGCCAACAGTTCCTTGCCTGTGCCAGTATAGGCGTTCCGCCCCTGAACCAGCACATATCCCTTGTCCGCGATCTCCAGCGCCTGACGGGCGTTCTGTTCGACCATCAGGATCGGCAACCCGGTGCGCGAGACCTCGATGATCCGGTCGAACAACTCATCCATCACGATGGGTGAAACGCCGGCAGTGGGTTCGTCCAGCATCAAAACCTTGGGTTGTGTCATCAACGCACGGCCCACGGCGACCTGTTGGCGCTGGCCGCCCGACAGCTCTCCGGCGGCCTGATTGCGCTTGTCGCGGAGTATGGGGAAGAGGTCATAGACCTGCTCCATCGTGTCCGAGAAATCGTCGCGGCGGATGAATGCGCCCATCTCAAGGTTCTCTTCCACCGTCATTGAGGTGAAGATATTCGAGGTCTGGGGCACAAAACCCATCCCACGCATCACGCGATCCTGCGGGGTAAGCGAGGTGATGTCCTCGCCATCCAGCCGCACTGCGCCAGAGCGGACATCCAGCATCCCGAACACAGCCTTCATCGCGGTGGATTTACCTGCACCGTTGGGACCAACGATCACTGCAATCTCACCTTTGTCGACGGCGATGGTGCAATCGTGCAGGATGTCTGGACCCTTGCCATAACCACCGGTCATCGTGTCGCCGATCAGGAAGGGGCCGCCCTCGACCTTATGCGTCTCGCCGCTTTTGCGATGAGCGGGGGTCATTGTGCCGACACCATGCGTGTTGGTGATTGAGGCGTCCTTGTTGCCCTTGTCGTCCTGGTAGGGGTTGTCGCTCATGCGCCCGCCTCCAGCTTGTTTTTGTTCTTAAGGCCGGTGCCTAGGTAAGCTTCGATCACGTGTTCATTGGCCTTGATTTCGTCCAGCGTTCCTTCGGCCAGAACTTTACCCTCGGCCATGCAGATGACCGGGTCGCAGATCTTGCCGATGAAATCCATGTCGTGCTCGATGACGACAAAAGTATAGCCGCGTTCCTTGTTCAGGCGCAGGATGGTGTCGGCGATGGTCATCAGCAGGGTGCGGTTCACACCGGCGCCGACCTCGTCCAGAAACACGATCTTGGCGTCGACCATCATGGTGCGGCCCAGTTCCAGCAGCTTTTTCTGACCGCCCGAGACCTGACCGGCCTTGTGATCGGCCAAATGTTCGATGGTCAGGAACTCCAGCACTTCATCCGCCTTGGCCCGCAATGCACGCTCCTCATCCGCGATGCGCTTGCGTCCGAACCATGTATTCCACAGCGATTCACCCGATTGCGCGCCGGGCACCATCATCAGGTTCTCGCGGCAAGACATCGAGGAAAACTCATGCGCGATCTGGAAAGTCCGCAGAAGGCCCTTGTGAAACAGCTCATGCGGCGGCAGGCCGGTGATATCCTCACCATCCATATGGACCTTGCCGCTGGTTGGGGGCAGAACGCCCGCAATCACATTGAACAGAGTGGTTTTTCCGGCACCGTTCGGTCCGATCAGACCGGTGATCGAGCCCTTTTGGATTTCCAGCGATGCCCCATCCACCGCATGAAACCCGCCGAAATGCTTGTGCACGTCTTCGACGACGATCATCTTTTCCCCTAGCCGCCGTTTTCGGCGTTATTGTCCCATCCCCGTATAAGAGGTGCGGCCTTTTGTCATTGAAACAGCCCGGACACAAGGCCCGGGCTGCTCGATTTTATGACTGTTAACGCCGGATCAACGGAAGTTGACGGTCTTGTTTTCGCCGTCGGTTACTTCGATCTCACGGTACGAACCGGCGCTTTCACCGGGGCCGATCAGCTCAACACCGGAGGCACCGACATAGTCGATCTCCTGACCGGCAGCGAGCAGTTCCAGACCCTTGGCCAGTTCACCCGGATAGATCTTCTCACCCGGAGCGTTGGCAACATCCATGATCTTCGCACCATAGTCCGCCGGGCTGGTCGAGCCTGCAGCCTGCATGGCCAGCATGAACAGCGCAGCGGCGTCATAGGATTCAGGCGAATAGGGCGACGAGCCGTCGAAACCCGCGGCTTCTGCCATGGCAAAGTACTTCTCGGCACCTTCGCCACCCGAACCGGCGATCTGACCGAACGAGCCGTTCAGGTCGGGACCAACATTGGCAGGCAGCGAGTCACCGATCATGCCGCCGGGCAGGCCAAAGGTGTCAAATGCACCGCTGTCCAGCGCCGACTGGATGATGCCCAGACCACCTTGGTCCAGATAGCCAGCTACAACCAGAATGTCGCCACCAGCCGAGGCCAGCGCGCCGACTTCAGCCGAATAATCGGCTTTGCCGTCTTCGTGCGCGGCCACGATGGTCACTTCGCCACCCGACGCCTCGTAGGACGACTGGATGGCGTCCGCCAGACCCTTGCCATAGTCGTTGTTGGTGTAGGTCAAAGCGATCGAGCTGATGCCGCGATCGTTCAGGATATCGGCCATAACCTGACCTTCACGCGCATCCGACGGCGCGGTGCGGAAGAACAAGCCATTGTCTTCCATGGTCGACAGACCCGGCGAGGTCGCTGACGGTGAAATCATCACCATACCATTCGGAATTGCGACGTTCTGCAGGATCGCACCAGTCACGCCCGAGCAGTCGCCGCCGATGATTCCGGCAACGCCGTCGGCGATCATGCGCTCACCGTTCGAGGTGGCCAGACCATTGTCGATACAGCCAGTGTCAGCGCGGGTTCCGGTGACGGATGCGCCGTCCAGCAGCTTGCCGGATTCGGTGACTTCGGCCATCGCCATTTCGGCGCCCGACCCCATGGCCGGAGCCAGCGATTCAATCGGGCCGGTAAAGCCGAACAGCACGCCCAGTTTGACGTCCTCGGCCATTGCGGTGCCCGCCAGCAGAGCGGTGGCTGCAGTTGCAGTCAGCAGCTTTTTCATATGGTTACTCCCCATTATCATTCGAACATCTTTGTTCTGGGCATGACCCTAGGCAAGCCCCGCAAAAAAGAAAAGCCCTAACGCAAACGTGTTTTTGCCAGCTGTAAACCTATTTATTCTCATGATGATATTTGCTGTGTGCCAAAGGGAGAGATCATGACGTTCAGAACATTTGCGATTTTGGTCCTGCTGTTCACCGCAGGCATGGTCCGTGCTGATATCCTTGAAACCTCAAAAGGTCCGGTGCGGGTCGAACCCATGGTCGAAGAGCTCGATACACCCTGGGCTGTCGGAATATTGCCGGATGGAGAATTTCTGGTGACCGAGCGTGATGGGAAACTGCTTTATGTGTCAAGGGGCAAGACTCAGATCGTGCGCGGCGTGCCGAAAGTCGCTGCAAAGGGGCAGGGTGGTCTGCTGGATGTCACAATCGCGCGGGACTTTGCCCAAACGCGCGAGATTTTCCTGACATTTTCGAAGCCGCAGGGCGGCGGCAAGGCCGGTACGGCGCTTGCGGTGGCGCGCCTGTCAGAGAATGGCGAGCGCCTGACCAAGACGCGTGTCATTTTCGAGACCAGCCCCGGAGGCTCGGGTGGCCGCCATTTCGGATCACGGGTTGTCGAGGCGAATGACGGCACATTGTTCGTCACAATCGGAGACCGCGGTGACCGGCCTCAGGCACAGGACAGATCAAACCACATCGGCACGGTGATCCGTGTGAATCGCGATGGCTCGGTGCCCTCGGACAATCCCTTTGTCGGGCAGGCAGATATTCGGCCTGAAATCTGGACCTATGGGCATCGCAACCCGCAAGGGGCCGATCTGGACGCTCGGGGTCGCTTGTGGACGGCCGAACACGGCGCGCGGGGCGGGGATGAGGTGAACCTGATCCAACCGGGCCGGAACTATGGCTGGCCCGTTATTTCATACGGCACGCACTATTCCGGCGAGGCCATCGGTGAGGGGACGACCAAAGACGGCATGGAGCAGCCGCAACACTATTGGGATCCGTCCATCGCGCCTTCGGGTTTGATGATCTATTCCGGCAAGCTGTGGCCGGGCTGGAAAGGCGATCTGTTCGTGGGTTCGCTCAAGTTCGACTATATTTCTCGTCTGTCCGGGACTTCGCTGCGTGAAGCGGAACAAATCAAGGGGCCCGAGACAGAACGCGTGCGCGACATCGTCGAGGCCCCTGACGGGGCGATCTGGTTCATCTCGGTCGGGCAGGGGGCAGTTTATCGGATGACGCCGAAGGGTTAGACCGAAAGCCGCCCGCTTTGCGCACCACGTTCACGATAAGGCGTGGTATTGTAATGCGCCCTGTAGCATTTCGAGAAATGGCTCGGCGAGGCAAAGCCGCAGGCCAGCGCTACGTTGATCACACTCATATCCGTCTGCATCAGCAGGTTGCGTGCTTTGTGCAGGCGCAGTTCCATGTAATAGCGTTTGGGTGACCGGCTGAGGTAGCGACGGAACAGACGCTCCAGCTGACGTGTAGACATGCCCACATCCTTAGCCAGAGTCGAAGGCGAGATCGGCTCTTCGATGTTCTTTTCCATCATCAGGATGACTTGACTCAGCTTGGGATGCCGCACGCCGATGCGCGTGGGCGTCGACAGGCGCTGGGTGTCCTGATCGGTGCGGATCGAGGAATAGATCATCTGATCCGCAACCGCATTCGCCAGATCCTCGCCATAGTCATCGGCGATGATCTTGAGCATCAGATCGATCGACGAGGTGCCGCCGGCCGTAGTCATTCGGTTTCCGTCGATCTGAAACACAGATTTGGTCAATTCGACCGTGTCGAACTCTTCCGAGAAGCTGTCCGAGTTTTCCCAATGAATCGTTGCGCGCCTGCCTTCCAGCAACCCGGCCTTGGCCAGCGTGTAGGCGGCGGTACACAGCCCGCCGATCTTCACACCCTTGCGCGCCTCACGGCGCACCCAGTTCAGGACCCGTTTGGTGGTCGCCGCCTGAACGTCGACCCCGCCGCAGATCAGGACCACTTCGTCGCGCTGCAATTCCTCAAGATCTGCATCCAGCTTGAAGGTGGTGCCGGCTGAACAATGCACGATGTCCCCGCCTTCACCGGCCAGTGTCCAGGTATAAAGCTCACGGTTGGCCATCCGGTTGGCGATGCGCAGGCTGTCGAGGGCCGATGCAAAGGAAAGCAATGAGAACTTGTCCAGCAGCACAAATACGAAATTCAGCGGCTTGCCCGCGCCCTGATCCACGGTGACAACTTGGCGTTGCTCTTGCATGGCGAACTGTCCTTGATTCGGTGCAGACCGGATTTCCCCGGTTGCAAATATGCCAGCCACCATGCTCAAAGCTTGTTTCCGGCGTCAAGAGGCGCAAATGTGATATGGTCTCTCATCATTGCATTTTGTATAGAGGCCACCTGAAATACCTCAGCGGAGATCAAAGCTATGACCGAATGGCAAAAAACGAACTGGCGCAACAAGCCCCGGGTTCAGATGCCAGACTATACCGACGCGGCCGCGCTGGCCAAAGTCGAGGCGCAGCTTTCGCAGTATCCCCCGCTGGTCTTTGCAGGCGAGGCGCGGCGTCTCAAGCAACATCTGGGTGCCGCCGGTCGCGGCGAGGCCTTCCTGCTGCAGGGCGGGGATTGCGCGGAAAGCTTTGAACAATTCAGCGCGGACGCAATTCGTGACACCTTCAAGGTGATGCTGCAGATGGCGATGGTTCTGACCTATGGCGCCAAGGTGCCGGTTGTCAAAGTAGGTCGCATGGCCGGGCAATTCGCCAAGCCGCGCAGCGCGCCGACCGAAGTGGTGGATGGTGTGGAACTGCCCAGCTACCGTGGTGACATAATCAACGAGCTGGCCTTCACACCCGAGGCACGCATCCCGAATCCGGGCAAGATGCTGCAGGCCTACACGCAGGCGGCGGCGACGCTGAACCTGCTGCGCGCTTTCTCGACCGGTGGTTTTGCCGACATGAGCATGGTGCATTCGTGGACGCTGGGTTTCACGGATGAACAGGACGTTCAGAAATACTCGGAAATCGCCGACCGTATTCAGGACACCATCGACTTCATGGGCGCTGCCGGGATCACGGCGGATACCACGCACGAGTTCTCGACGGTCGAGTTCTACACCAGCCACGAAGGGCTGCTGCTGGAGTACGAAGAGGCGCTGACCCGTCTGGATTCGACCTCGGGCAACTGGCTGGCCGGTTCCGGCCACATGATCTGGATCGGCGACCGTACCCGTCAGCCCGACGGTGCGCATGTCGAGTTCTGCCGCGGCGTTCTGAACCCGATCGGTCTGAAATGTGGCCCCACCACGACCGCAGAAGATCTGAAGGTCCTGATGGCCAAGCTGAACCCCGAGAATGAAGAGGGTCGCCTGACCCTCATCGCGCGTTTCGGTGCCGGCAAGGCGGGTGAACATCTGCCGCGTCTGGTCAAGGCCGTGAAGGAAGAGGGCGCGAAAGTGACCTGGGTCTGCGACCCGATGCATGGCAACACCATTAAATCGGCGACGGGCTACAAGACGCGTCCGTTCGACTCGGTCCTGCGCGAAGTGCGCGACTTCTTCGGCGTGCATCAGGCCGAGGGCACCATCCCCGGCGGTGTGCATTTCGAGATGACGGGCCTGGACGTCACCGAATGCACCGGCGGTGTGCGGGCAGTGACCGAAGAGGATCTCTCGGACCGCTACCACACGGCTTGCGACCCGCGTCTGAACGCCTCGCAAGCATTGGAGCTGGCCTTCCTCGTTGCAGAAGAGCTGACAAATCTGCGTCGCGACAGGGTCAAGCGCGCTGCGAGTTGATCAGGGTCGAGAATGCGGAAAATCTGAACGGCGGGTCATTGGCCCGCCGTTTTGCTTAGTCGTCCCGCGAGGAAACCAGCCGTAAATGCGGTTTGCGGGGCGTAAACTCACTTTGCTGCTCAGCAAAGCCCATGGCCTCATGTGCGGCGGGTTTGGGTGGCTTCCGCAGCTCTGACACCTCTCGCACCCGATGATCGGTGATCGAGAAACGACGCGGCGTGGCCCCGATCGTGCCGTCGCTGAGCATGACACCCAGCACGCGGCTGACATCGCCGAGGTCGCTTTTCAGCGGCAACAGGATCATTCTGGCCTCAAGATTGGTGCGACCCATCTTGCCCTTCGAGGTCAACCCGAGTTCGACTACCGCAGGGGCCGTGAACACTCGGTCCAGATAGGTTTTGACATCATCGCGCGCACTGGGGTCGAAAAACGCGGTCAGCGGCATGCCGCGTACCTCCATCCCGGCCAGCTTGTTCAGGTGGCTTCCAGCCAGACGAAACCGAGCCAGACCCGGAGCGATGCGTTCGAGGATGAACGTATACTCCAGAACATTCTCAAGCCCGCGCGGGTCGATCTGTGACCGCATCGGCACGCCGTCGCCACCGAGCAAGGCGGTCCAATAAGCCTCGGCCTGACGGATAGGGGACAGGCTGCGCCCGCTGTCAAATCGGTCCATCGCGACGATCTTTCCAAATCCTGAGCCAGATCCGTTACCAAAAAAGGTTTTCATTTCATCACCCTACCATCACTCAATCGCGATTTTCCTAAAATGCCATCTATCGGGCAAAGCCGGAATTCGCCAGCGGCTGCGATTGTCAAATTGACACGGGTTAATACAAATTTGGAGTAATTCTTTAACGAATGGTTAACCGATTGGTCGACAGCGAGAAATGAGCAGGGTCTTGCCCCCCGCCCGCCGATGGCATTAGGTGCGGCGAGCGGTTTTGACGGAAAGGGCAGGCATGATCAAATCCATGACCGGTTTCGCCTCGGGCAAAGGGGCGTTCGGGCCCCATAGCTGGGGTTGGGAACTGCGCAGCGTGAACGGCAAGGGGCTGGATATGCGACTGCGTGTGCCTGATTGGCTGACCGGGCTCGAGGCCGCGCTGCGTGGCGATCTGTCGAAGCGGGTCAGCCGGGGCAATGTGACCCTGTCGCTGCGCCTCAGCCGGGAAGAGAGTGCCTCGGAAATCAAACTGAACGTGGCGGCGATGGAGGCTGCATTGGATGCGTTGGCCCAGACCGAGGCCATGGCAGGCGCGCGCGGTATCGAGCTGGCCGGGTCGAAGGCCAGTGACCTGTTGGCGCTGAAGGGGATGCTGGAGGCGGGCAGCGAAGATGACGATCCGGCACCGCTGGTCGCGCAACTGAAATCCGAATTCGCCGGATTGCTGGCCGCCTTTCTGGATATGCGAAAGGCCGAAGGGCAGGCGCTGGCCGGCATCCTCAGCGGTCAGTTGGACCAGATTGCGCAACTGACAGACACAGCCGCAAATCTGGCTGAGCAGCGCCGGGATGAAATGGCGCAAGCGCTCAAGGATAATCTGGCGCGTGTTGTCGACAATGCGCAAGGTGTCGACGCTGAACGGGTCGCGCAAGAGCTGGCCTTGATCGCCGTCAAGGCCGACATCACCGAAGAAATCGACCGTCTGGCAGCCCATGTCGACGCTGCGCGCGCGCTGTTGGATCAGGACAGTCCGGTCGGGCGAAAGCTGGATTTCCTGATGCAGGAATTCAACCGCGAGGCCAACACGCTCTGTTCAAAATCGCAAAATGCCGAGCTGACCGCTGTCGGGCTTGAACTGAAGGCAGTGATCGATCAGATGCGCGAACAAGTTCAGAACGTGGAATAGGAACGAGGGCAAACACATGGCAGATCGCCGCGGTCTATTAATCATCCTGTCCTCGCCTTCGGGTGCAGGCAAATCCACGCTGGCGCGTCGTTTGATGCGGTGGGACAGCGATCTGGAATTCTCGATCTCGGCCACCACCCGCGCCCCGCGCCCGGGTGAAGAGCATGGGCGCGAATATTACTTCCTGTCCGAGGATGCGTTCAAGCAGCAGGTCGCAGAGGGCCAGATGCTGGAACATGCCCACGTCTTCGGCAATTTCTATGGCTCGCCCGCTGAACCTGTCCGCGAGTCGATCAACAAAGGCCGCGACGTATTGTTCGATGTTGACTGGCAGGGTGAGGTGCAGATCCGGAATTCGGATCTGGGCAAGCATGCTTTGTCGATCTTCATCCTGCCCCCCTCGATACCAGAACTTCGGCGCAGGCTGGAAAGCCGTGGGCAGGACAGCGACGACGTGATCGCCAAGCGGATGCTGAAAAGCTGGGATGAGATCAGCCATTGGGGCTATTATGATTATGTCCTGATCAACGACGATCTCGATGCCACCGAAGAAAAGCTGAAAACCATCATCAGCGCCGAGCGGATGCGCCGCATTCAGCAGCCGCGCCTGCAGAACCATATCCGCACCTTGCAAACCGAATTCGAGGATCAGTCATGACGATCTATGCATTGGGAGAGCATCAACCGCAGATTCACGAGGATACCTGGGTCGCACCCGATGCCAATCTGATCGGAAAGGTGGTGCTGGAGCAAGGCGCCTCGGTCTGGTTCGGCAGCACCATCCGCGCCGATCATGAAGAAATTCGCGTAGGCGCGGGCACTAACGTGCAGGAAGACTGCGTGATGCATATCGATGCCGGATATCCGCTGACCATCGGGGCGAATTGCACCATCGGGCACAAGGTGATGCTGCACGGCTGCACGATCGGAGACAACACGCTGATCGGCATGGGTGCTATCGTTCTCAACGGGGCAAAGATCGGTAAAAACTGCCTGATCGGGGCTGGGGCGCTGATCACCGAAGGCAAAGAGATACCCGACAACTCACTGGTCATGGGGACACCGGGCAAGGTGGTCCGGCAGCTGGACGAGGAGGCGGCGCAGCGCCTGACCCTCAGTGCGCAGCATTATCAGGACAACATGCGCAAATTTCGTGAAATGCTGAATCCGGTCTGACGCCGCATGCCTGAACCCTTGTTCACCGAGTTGGTCACAGCCATCCCGATGCCCGCCTTGCTGGTCGACGAAGCTGAACGGATCGCCGCAGCCAATACCGACGCGCGGAGCCTGCTGGGGGCGGCGATTGAGGGGCGGCACTTCGCCACGATCCTCAGGCAGCCTCTGGTCATCGATGCAATTGAACAATGTGTGCGGTCAAAGCGGCCCAGCAACGCACGGCACCTTTCGAATGATGGCGCGCAGGATACGACCTTTGAGGTTCAGTGCCGGTACATGGCCAGTTCAAATGTTGCGCTGGTGGTGTTTCAGGATATCACGCACCTGGAACAGGCAGGCCAGATGCGACGGGATTTCGTGGCCAATGTCAGCCATGAGCTGCGCACGCCGTTGACCGCTCTAATGGGTTTCATCGAAACCCTGCGCGGACCCGCGCGCGACGATACGGCAGCCCGCGAGCGATTTTTGCAGATCATGGCGGATGAGGCCAATCGCATGAACCGGCTGGTCGGAGACCTTCTGTCACTGAACCGGGTAGAAAGCGAAGAGCGGGTCAGGCCCAAGGAACCTGTCGAGTTGACGGGCCTGATCCAATCCACCCTGAACACGCTGCGGCCACTGGCGGATGATGCCGGTGTAAAACTGTCGCTCGACGCCCCTGATGATCCGGTGACGATTGCGGGAGATAGTGATCAACTGCGTCAGGTTCTGACCAACCTGGTGGAAAATGCGATCAAATACGGCGGCAGCGGCGGCGTGGTGAATGTGGTCGTTACATTGTCTGAGCGCGATACTGCGATGCGCGGTGCCGCGGTTCGTATCCGGGTCATAGACCAAGGACCGGGAATCGACGCCAAGCACCTGCCTCGACTGACCGAGCGATTCTATCGGGCCGACAGCCATCGCTCTCGCGAATTGGGGGGCACGGGTCTGGGACTGGCCATCGTCAAGCACATCGTCAATCGCCATCGCGGTCGGCTGCGGGTTGAAAGCGAAGAGAGGCAGGGCGCTGTATTTACGGTGATACTGCCCCGTTAAGCTCAGACCTGGTGCAGACGTCCGGGCTCTGACGGCGCGTCAAGTTAAGAAATTCTGGATATTTCCTGACTTGTCATGAAACCGTTACATACCTGTCACAAAAGGCTTACGCGCGACTCTTAGGGCTTTGCGCAGATCATCATGGGGGTGATCAGTACCCATCCTTGTCAAGGAGACTGAAATGTCCTTTGTAAAACTGTCGGCTTCTGCGCTGGCAATCGCCACCGTCTCGGCAACCGCCGCTGCTGCACGTGACAATATTCAGGTTGCCGGTTCGTCCACCGTTCTGCCTTATGCGTCGATCGTGGCCGAGCTGTTTGGCGAAAATACCGACTTCCCCACACCGGTCGTTGAATCGGGCGGTTCGTCCGCAGGCCTCAAGCGTTTCTGCGAAGGCGTTGGCGAGCACACGATCGACGTCGCAAACGCGTCGCGTGCGATCCGCGAAAAAGAGATCAAAGCCTGCGCTGAAAATGGTGTGACCGACATCATCGAAGTGCGCATCGGCTATGACGGCATCGTGTTTGCAAGCCAGCAGTCCGGCCCTGCCTTCTCGGCCTTCCAGCCTGCGGACATCTACAACGCCATCGGCGCAAAAGTCATCAAGGACGGCGCGCTGGTCGACAACAGCTACAACCGCTGGGCCGAGTTCAACGGCGACCTGCCGGACGTCGAGATCGCGATGTTCATCCCCGGCACCAAGCACGGCACCCGTGAAGTGTTCGAAGACAAGGTTCTGCTGGCAGGTTGTGAAGCAACCGGTGCCATGGAAGCCATGATTGCAGGCGGTATGAGCGAAGACGATGCCGAAGACGCGTGTCTGGACGTGCGTACCGATGGCAAGTCGGTCGACATCGACGGTGACTACACCGAGACTCTGGCCCGCATCGACACCAACCCCAACGGCATCGGCGTGTTTGGTCTGGCGTTCTACGAAAACAACACCGACAAGCTGAAAGTGGCTACCATGGGTGGCGTCGCCCCGTCGACCGAGACCATCGCATCGGGTGAGTACCCGGTGTCGCGCCCGCTGTTCTTCTACGTCAAGAAAGCGCATATTGGCGTGATCCCCGGCCTGAAAGAATACGCTCAGTTCTTCACGCATGATGAGATCGCAGGTGGTTCGGGTCCGTTGGCCAATTACGGTCTGGTTGCTGACCCCGAGTTGGCGAACACTCAGGACGCCATCGCGAACGAAGTGACCATGGGTTCGGGCAGCTAAGTCCAGACCCCATCTAAAATGACAGGGGGCGGCGCAGGGTGTCGCCCCGCTTTTTACCTCAAATCCCGATCAAGACCTGTGGGGGTGCCATGCCAATTCTTTGGCTCATTCTGATCGTGCTTGCGATTGCTGCCGTTGGATACGTGTTGGGCCGCAGGCGCGCCTTACAAAGCGGCGGCGGAGAAATTCGGGCCTTGCATTCGCTTCCATCGTTCTACGGCGCGAACGTGGCGCTTAAAACGATCGTACCCGCAATTGGTCTGCTGATCGTCTGGCTGCTGGTGCAGCCGCTTTATGTAAATTCTCAGGTCTCGGGAATGATCCCGGAAACGGCGGTCAAGGACGGCTCTTCCCTCAGCCTCGTCATGGCCGAGGTGCGCCGCACGGCATATGGCCTGGACAGTGCAGTGGCACAGGGTCATCTCACCGAAGAGCTCGCGCAGAATGCGCGCGCGGATACCTCCGATATTACCCAGCGGCTTAAGGACGCCGGTCAGGTGGTGACCTCGGATATCACGCAGCCGGTGTTGCGCGGGGCGCAGAGCTATCGGGCGATGAATTCCACCGGTTACGCGATCATGTCGGTTGCGGTTCTACTTGTGGCGCTGGCCGGTGTCGCGTTCAGCTGGTTCCAGACGCACTCCGATTACCGCGCGCGTAACGTTGTTGAGCAAGGGATTCGCGTGCTGTTGTTGGCGGCCGCCTCAATCGCGATCCTGACAACGGTCGGAATTGTGTTGTCGCTGATCTTCAACACATGGGAGTTCTTCAAGCTCTACCCGGCATCCGAGTTCTTCTTCGGCACCACCTGGGCCCCCAGTTTCTCGGGGCGGGGCGGCGCGTCCGATCTGGGCATCATCCCGCTGCTGTGGGGTACGTTCTATATCTCGCTGGTCGCACTGCTGGTGGCTGTACCGATTGGCCTGTTCGCTGCGATCTACCTCAGCGAATATGCCTCGCCCCGCGTCCGTTCCTTTGCCAAGCCGCTGCTTGAGGTTCTGGCTGGTATCCCGACCATCGTTTACGGCCTGTTTGCCTTGCTCACCGTTGGTCCGCTGTTGCTGAGCGTATTTGGCGACGACGGATTGGGTTGGATGAAGGCCGGTACTGCCGTGATGACGGCCGGTCTGGTCATGGGCATCATGCTGATCCCGTTCGTGTCCTCGCTGTCAGACGACATCATCAACGCGGTGCCGCAGGCCATGCGTGACGGTTCTTACGGGCTGGGGGCCACTCAGTCCGAGACCATTCGTCAGGTCGTTCTGCCCGCAGCGCTGCCCGGCATCGTAGGTGCAATCCTGCTGGCCGCCTCGCGCGCCATTGGTGAGACCATGATCGTGGTCTTGGGGGCAGGGGCCGCCGCGCGTCTGGACCTGAACCCGTTCGAGGCCATGACCACCGTCACCGCAAAGATCGTCAGCCAGTTGACCGGCGACGCTGATTTCGCGTCGCCCGAGGCCCTTGTGGCCTTCGCGCTTGGCATGACCCTGTTCATCCTCACGCTGGGGCTGAACGTCTTCGCCCTTTATATCGTGCGCAAGTATCGGGAGCAGTACGAATGACCGACACCAGCATGCAAAGCCCCGAAACAGGCCGCCATTCGGTTTCCCTAACGGCCACCGACGCCCGGACCAAGAAACGTGCCGCTGCAGAAAAGCGTTTTCGCGCCTATGGGATCGTCGCGATTGCAACAGGCCTGTTCTTTCTGATCGTGCTGTTTGCCTCGATCCTGTCACAAGGCATTCCGGCCTTTCAGCGCACTGTGGTCAGCGTCGAATTCACGCTGAGCCCAGCCCAGCGCGACGAGGCGGAGGGAACCCTGTTCAAGACCAAGGCCTATTCCAACCTGTTCATTGCAGAGCTGAATGAGCAACTGGCTGAAAGCGGTATCACCGTTGATTTCGACGAGGCTGCAATCGAACGTCTTCTGGGCAAAATCGGAGGGACAATCCGCAGCTTTTATGCCGATAACCCCAATAAACTGGGCGAGCCGGTCATGTTCGATCTGGCGGCCTCAAGTCGGGTGGATGGTTATTTCAAAGGCCGCGTGTCGCGTGACACCCTGCAGGACAGCCGTTTCCTGCAGCTCAGCGATCTGGATCTGGTGGACGCGCTGAAAGAGGCGGGCATCATCAGGCAGGCCTTCAACTGGCCCTTCATTACCGGAGCGGATTCGGGCGTGGATAACCCCGGCGGTGCAGGCATTGGTGCCTCGGTCGTGGGGTCGTTCTTCATGATGCTGGTGGTACTGTGCCTGTCGCTGCCAATCGGGGTCGCCGCATCGATCTATCTGGAAGAATTCGCGCCGCAGAACAAATTTACCGATCTGATCGAGGTGAACATCTCGAATCTGGCCGCTGTTCCGTCGATCGTATTCGGTATTCTGGGTTTGGCGGTGTTCATCCAGTTCATGCACCTGCCGCAATCGGCGCCGCTGGTCGGTGGTCTGGTGCTGACGCTGATGACCTTGCCGACGATCATCATCTCGACCCGAGCGTCGCTGAAGGCGGTTCCGCCGTCGATCCGCGATGCGGCGTTGGGGGTAGGGGCCTCAAAAATGCAGGCGGTGTTCCATCACGTGCTGCCGCTGGCCGCGCCGGGTATCCTGACCGGGACTATCATCGGTCTTGCGCAGGCGCTGGGTGAAACCGCTCCGCTGCTGCTGATCGGCATGGTGGGCTTTGTCGCCCGTGGCTATCCCGATGGATTCGTCGCGGGTTTCACCGAGCCGAACTCTGCCATGCCCGCACAAATCTATACCTGGGCCGCGCGCGCCGATGTTGGTTTCTATGAGAAAGCTTGGGGCGGTATCATCATCCTTTTGATGTTCCTGCTGACCATGAATATCATCGCAATCATCCTGCGCCGCCGCTTTGAACGCCGCTGGTAAGAGGGGGCTGAAATGAACCACATGACACAAGTGGAGAGAGCCGTGGACTCCAAGAATATCAAGATCAACGCCAAGCAGGTTCAGGTCTATTACGGCGAAACCCACGCCATCAAAGACGTGAGCGTCGACATTGAGGACAAGACCGTGACGGCTTTCATCGGCCCCTCGGGTTGCGGCAAATCTACCTTTCTGCGCTGTCTCAACCGAATGAACGACACCATCGATATCTGCCGCGTTCAGGGCGATATCCTGCTGGATGGCGAGGATATCTATGACAAACGCGTCGACCCGGTGCAGTTGCGCGCCAAGGTGGGCATGGTGTTCCAGAAACCGAACCCGTTCCCCAAGTCGATTTATGACAACGTGGCTTATGGCCCGCGTATCCACGGCCTTGCCAAGAATAAGGCGGAGCTGGATGACATCGTTGAGAAATCCCTGCGCCGCGGTGCCATCTGGGATGAGGTCAAGGATCGTCTGGACGCCCCCGGCACCGGCCTGTCTGGCGGTCAGCAGCAGCGTCTGTGCATCGCCCGTGCCGTCGCGACCGAGCCCGAGGTTCTGTTGATGGACGAGCCCTGCTCGGCGCTGGACCCGATTGCAACCGCGCAGGTCGAGGAATTGATTGACGAGCTGCGCTCGCGCTATTCGGTGGTGATCGTGACCCACTCGATGCAGCAGGCTGCGCGGGTCAGCCAGAAAACGGCGTTTTTCCATCTGGGTAATCTGGTTGAATTTGGTGAGACCGGGCAGATCTTCACCAACCCCGAAGATCCAAGGACCGAAAGCTACATCACTGGCCGGATCGGCTGAGTACAGGATTATTGCGATGAGCGAACAACATATTGCATCCGCGTTCGACCGCGACCTCGAGACCATTCAGGCGCATATCATGAAGATGGGCGGGCTGGTCGAAGCCGCCATCATGGGCGCCGCCCGGTCGTTGGAGACCCGCGACGAGGAATTGGCCAAGGAAGTGCGTCAGGGCGACAAGGCCATCGACGCGCTGGAAGAGCTGATTGACGAAGAAACCGCGCGTTTGATCGCGTTGCGTGCACCCACGGCGGGCGATCTGCGGCTGGTACTGTCGGTGCTGAAAGTATCGGGCAATCTGGAGCGGATCGGCGATTACGCCAAAAACATCGCCAAACGGACCACGGTTCTGGTCAATGCCGGTGAAATCAGCGGCAGTGCCGCTGCCCTGCGCCGCATGGCGCGTGAGGTTGAGCGGATGCTGCGCGATGCGCTGGACGCCTATATCCAGCGCGACGCCGAACTGGCCACCGATGTGATCGAACGCGATCTGGAAGTCGACCAGATGTATAACGGGCTGTTTCGCGAGTTCCTGACCTTCATGGCCGAAGATCCGCGCAACATCTCGTCCTGTATGCATCTGCATTTCATCGCCAAGAACATCGAGCGTATGGGCGACCACGTTACCGCCATCGCCGAACAGGTGGTCTATCTGGTGACCGGCGAACGGCCCACCGAGGCGCGGCCCAAGGCCGACAACACCTCGCAAACGATCTAGGAGACAGGCTCATGTCCGCTGATCAACCGACGGTGCTGGTGGTTGAGGATGAGTTGGCGCAGCGCGAAGTGCTGGCCTACAACCTGGACGCAGAAGGGTTTCGCGTTACGCGCGCAGCCAACGGGGAGGAGGCCTTGCTGCTGGTCGAAGAAGACCGCCCGGACATCATCGTTCTTGACTGGATGATGCCCAGCCTCAGCGGGATTGAGGTCTGCCGGCGTCTCAAGATCCGACCCGACACCCGTTCGATCCCGATCATCATGCTGTCGGCGCGGTCCGAGGAAGTGGACAAGGTGCGCGGTCTGGAAACCGGTGCGGACGACTATGTGGTCAAGCCTTATTCCGTCGTTGAGCTGATGGCACGGGTGCGCACCCAGTTGCGGCGCGTGCGGCCTGCGACAGTGGGCATCCGACTGGAATATGACGACATCATTCTGGATTCGGAAACCCACAAGGTCAGCCGGGACAACAAACCGTTGAAATTGGGCCCGACCGAGTTTCGCCTGCTCAGCACCTTCATGGAAAAGCCGGGCCGGGTCTGGAGCCGTGAGCAACTGCTCGACCGGGTCTGGGGCCGGGACATCTATGTCGATACGCGCACGGTGGATGTTCATATCGGTCGCTTGCGCAAGGCCCTGACGCAGCATGGCGGCGACGATCCGGTGCGGACAGTGCGCGGGGCAGGGTACGCGTTAGGCTAACGGGGTAACGTTTCTTCGGCCTGGGCCTGTGAGGCGAGCCAGTGACGGAATTGCCGCAATGACTGGTCACGCGACTTGTCGTGGGGCCAGACCAGATAATAGGCGCCCAGCGTTTCGATGGCATCGGGAAACGCGGCGACCAGATTGCCGGTCGCAAGGTCCTGTTCGATCAGATAGTTGGGCAACAACGCAACGCCCAGACCATGCAGCGCGGCCTGATTGATGGTGTTGAACTGATCGTGCACCGTCCCGGGCAGGGGATGCGGAGGCTCAACACCCATTTGCCGGAACCACTCTTGCCAGGCCTGCGGGCGCGTCTGGATATGCAGCAAGGGCAGTTTGAGCAGATCGTCCGGTGACGACAATGTTCCCTGCGGCAGCAATTCGGGCGCGCAGACGGGTAAAACCCGTTCCATCTTCAGCAACAGCCGCTCGGTTCCCGGCCAGTCCGGTTCGCCAAAATGCAATGCGGCATCAAAGGGTTCCGATGCGAAATTGAACGGCCTCAACCGGGTTGTCATGTTGATAGTTATGTCTGGATGCAGACGCGCAAAATCGGGCAGGCGCGGAACCAGCCAGCGCATCCCGAAGGTTGGCAGGATCGCCAGATTCAGCGTTCCTCCGACCGGTGAGACGTGCAGCTTCAACGCTGCCTGCGCGATCTGGGACAAAGCCGGGCGTATCTCTTGCACGTAATCCTGTCCGGCCTTCGTCAGCGACAATCGCTTGCGGCTTCGGCTGACGAGTTCTGCGCCCAGATGAGTCTCAAGTGTCTGAAGCTGCCGGCTGACAGCGCTTTGCGTCAGCGCCATTTCTTCGGCCACCGCCGAGGCCGAGCCAAGCCGGTCCAGCGCCTCTAGTGCGCGCAGGGCCGAGATTGGAGGTAGGACAGGGCGACGTATGCTCATCTATGCGTTTTAGTCATGAAAACGTGCAAATGTCTCGCTGTTTTTTGAGGAAACCTCAGATTATGATGCGCCAAACGCTAAACCGGAGATACGCCATGAACGCGCCAGAGACCAAACCCGTCCTGCGGGCAAAAGACGCGCCCGAATTGGGCAATTTCAGCTGGGACGATCCTTTTCGCCTCTCCGATCAGTTGCAAGAAGATGAACGTTTGGTTGCCGAAAGCGCCCGCGCATATGCGCAGGAAAAACTGCAGCCGCGGGTGACGCAGGCGTTCCAGAACGAGGAAACCGACCCTGAGATTTTCCGCGAGATGGGCGAAATGGGTCTGTTGGGTACCACCATCCCCGAGGAATATGGCGGCATTGGCGCCGGATATGTGACCTATGGTCTGGTCGCGCGCGAGGTCGAGCGGGTGGATTCCGGCTATCGCTCGATGATGTCGGTGCAAAGCTCGCTGGTGATGTATCCGATCTATGCCTATGGCAGCGAAGAACAGCGCCGGAAATACCTGCCGAAACTGGCCAGCGGAGAATGGATTGGTTGTTTTGGTCTGACCGAACCGGATGCAGGGTCGGATCCCGCCGCGATGAAAACCCGCGCCGAGAAGATCGATGGCGGCTATCGACTGTCCGGTACCAAGATGTGGATTTCTAATTCTCCGATCGCGGATGTTTTTGTCGTGTGGGCCAAGTCGGACGCGCATGACGGCAAGATCAGGGGCTTTATTCTGGACAAGAACACCAAGGGTTTGAGCGCGCCGAAGATCGAAAACAAGCTAAGTTTGCGGGCCTCGATCACTGGTGAGATCGTTATGGACGGCGTGGAGGTTGGCGAAGAGGCGCTGCTGCCGCATGTTCAGGGTCTGAAAGGGCCGTTCGGATGTCTGAACCGCGCACGTTATGGGATCAGTTGGGGTGTTATGGGCGCAGCCGAGAGCTGTTGGCATGCGGCGCGTCAATATGGTCTGGATCGTAAGCAATTCAATCGTCCACTGGCGCAGACACAATTGTTCCAACGCAAACTGGCCGAGATGCAGACGGAAATCGCCTTGGGTCTTCAGGCAAGCCTGCGCGTTGGGCGTTTGATGGATCAAGCCGAAGCCGCGCCCGAAATGATCTCGATCATCAAGCGCAACAACTGTGGCAAGGCACTGGATATCGCGCGGATGTCTCGGGACATGCATGGCGGCAACGGAATCTCGCTCGAGTTCCAGGTGGTGCGCCACATGATCAATCTGGAAACGGTCAACACCTATGAGGGGACGCATGACGTGCATGCGCTGATCCTTGGGCGGGCACAGACCGGGCTGCAGGCGTTCTACTAAGCCGCTTTCCCGCCGGCACGTTCACACCTGAATGCAGACAGACGTGCCGGCCAAAGGCGTAAATACTCCAGATATGTCCGGGCAATGAAACCTTCCATTTACTTGACAAAGAACGCCGAATTGCCGTTGATCCCTTATTCCTAAGGGAGCGTTCCTGATGCTTGATCTCATCGCATTTCGCCGTGATTTGCACGCCCATCCCGAGATCGGGTTCGATCTTGACAGGACACCGCGCCGGATTGCCTCTGAGCTGAAGCGCGCAGGGCTTGATGTGGTTTGTGGAATTGGCCGCACCGGGCTTGTTGCCACTTTGCGTCGCGGTTCCGATGAAACGGCCATAGGTTTTCGGGCGGACATGGACGCGCTGCCGATACATGAGGCCAACAGTTTTGCATATCGCTCGAACACGGATGGGAAATTTCATGGCTGCGGTCACGATGGCCATAGCACCATGCTGCTTGGTGCCGCGCTAAAGCTGGCGGCTGATCAATCCTTGAACCGCACGGTTCACTTCATCTTTCAGCCGGATGAAGAAAACGGAAATGGTGCCAGGGCGATGATCGACGACGGCCTGTTCGAACGCTTCCCCATGACCTCAATTTTTGGGCTGCATAACTTGCCGGGAATGGAGCTAGGTCACTTCGCAACACAGTCCGGTCCGTTCTGTGCTTTTGAGGATAATTTCGAAATCAGTGTTCAGGGGCAGGGTGGACATGCGTCGATGCCCGAGAAAGGGATCGATCCAATTGTGACGGGATCTGCAATTGTCATGCAGTTGCAATCCATCGTCTCCCGGTCATTGCCGCCAAGCGAACATGGTGTGGTATCCATAACCGAGTTCCTCACCGATGGCGCCCGCAACATTCTGCCAAGCAACGTAACCTTGCGAGGGGACTGCCGCGGGTTTTCCAAAGAAGTGTCTAAAACCATCGAAAGCAGAATGCGCGCAGTTGTCGAGGGCGTATGTGCTGCGCAAGGCGCACAGGCGCAGGTCAGCTATTCGACCTCGTTCAGACCGCTGGTCAATGAAGCAAACGCGACCGACATAATCTCAAAGGCCGCCGGTGAGGTTGGAACCGTAGATGCAGATTATGGGCGCGTTGGATTCTCAGAGGATTTTGCAGAGTTCCTGGCTTATCGGCCGGGTGCATTTATTCTGATGGGTAACGGCGTCGAAGGATCCTCAGCGATGCCGCTTCACAATCCGTCATATGACTTCAATGATGAAGCCATCAGTTATGGCGTGGAGTTTTGGTGCAGTCTGGCACATCTTAACCACTGATCCGCTTAGAGAGAACGGGTACTTGGGTCGTGTATTCGTGTGCAATCATGTTGCAACCAAGTAGAAATGTCACCGGGTTCGCAAAGCAGGAATGTCACCATAGTGCGCTACGGTAGCAAAGCCTGACAGGGCGGAGACTTCATATATCGCAGCCCTGGCTGGCTTTGCGTTTTCTGTCCGCGAGTGTGTTCCAACCGTTGTTTCTGCGCCCGTTCTTGCGATATCCATTGCGATTGCTTTCTGGTTTGACTGTGGTTTTGATTGGGCCTCTTTCCTGTTCTTCCTTGATATGGGCGAGGACAGCGCCGAGGCGCTTGTTTTCCGTGATTGCGGCATGGGTGACGCGCTGCTGGTGCGGATCGAAGATGCTGCAGGGCAGGGCAACGCCTTTTGCGCGCACTTGATTCGGCCATCTGCGAACTCGTAGGTATCGACATATTTGCCGACCAGGCCGCGCGAGAGATCATTGACCTCCAATCTGATGCGCTTGCGGTCGTACTTCAGCGTCAAGTCTCTGGTCACATAGCGTTTGTCGCGCAGACAGAAGACTTCGGCGAGGCGATCCGGTTCAATGTTCAAAGCGCGGTGCAGGTTGTCTGGCTTAGCCGGAGCTTTGGCGAACCTGGCGTTATAGCGCTCGACAAAGTCGGTTAGGAACACGTTACCATCATCTATGTTTGAGATGCCCGCAATGCGCAGTTCTTTGACCAACCGATCTTGTAGCGTCCGGTTTGCACGCTCGACCCGACCTTTGGCTTGAGAGGAATTGGCGCAGATGATCTCGACGTTCAGTTCCGCCAGTGCGCGGCCGAATTGTGTCATGCCAGTCATATGTTTGTTGGGCTTGGGAACTCGAAAGACGGTGTGTTTGTCACTGTAGAAAGCGACGGGACGGCCATGCTTAAGCAGGTAGCGCTCCAAGGCTTCGAAGTAGCTGAACGTGCTTTCGGAAGTCACAAACCGCAACTCCATCAACGTGCTGGTAGCGTCATCAATGAAGACGAGCAGGGTGCAGGGGTCGCTTCGGTCCTCGAACCATCGGTGATCCGAACCATCAATCTGGATCAACTCACCATAGCATTCACGGCGTAGACGCGGCTGATGGAAGGTCCGTCGCTGTTTGCGCGACAGCCAAATCCCGTCTTCCTGCATCCACTTACGAACCGTCTCGCGAGACACCTTCAACCCATGATGCTCAGCCAACATCTCAGCGGCCAGTGTCGGCCCGAAATCCGCGTAGTTTTCTTTGATCAACGCCAACGCATAGTCGCGCTTGGCTTTGTGAATCCGGTTGTTCGGAGGCTTGCCGCGCGCCTTGTGCCGGATCGCCGATGCTCCATCCCGACGATAGCGTTTCAACAGGCGGAAAATCTGCCGACGCGTCAGGTCCAACATGTTCGCCGCATTGTCGACGGTCAGCAGACCATCGTCGACCTGCGCCAACACCTCTACGCGGTTCAACTCGCGCTCGCTCATCATCACCCAACCCATGTCCGCTCGCCCTCAATGATTTTTGAGGGTAGAGTGACACTTCTGCTTTGCTCATGGGTGACATTTTAGCTTTGCCGCCACACAATCACCAAACGTATAATCGGTATTATGGTTAATATATCCAGCAGCACACAACCAGCTCTGGTGATGGTTTTTCAATCTGTTACGCTAATCTGCAGAACCATGAACGCAGGCAGATATGCATCTGAAGGATAAGACCGTCGTTGTGACCGGTGCAGCCGGAGGTATTGGTGAAGGACTTGCCAGGCGCTTTGCTCATGAAGGCGCTCGCGTGGTTTGCGCGGATATCGACATGGTCGGTGCGCTGCGCGTTTCCGACGAGATTGGCGGTGAAGCGATCCAGTGCGATGTTTCTCTTGAGAACGACATCCGCAACATGATTGAGACCGTCGAGGGCACTATGGCTCCGATCGATCTGTTTTGCGCGAATGCCGGTATTCTCACGCTTGGCGGGCTTGATGTACCAGACGACGAATGGGACCGTATCTGGCAGATCAATGTTATGTCCCATGTCTGGACAGCGCGGCATTTGTTGCCGCGTATGGTGGCGCGCGGCGGCGGATATCTGATGACGACCGCCTCGGCCGCGGGATTGCTTAATCAACCCGGTGCGGCACCGTACGGCGTGACAAAGCATGCAGCCATCGGGTTCGCAGAATGGGTCGCGTTAACCTATGCGCATCAAGGTATCCGGGTGTCAGTTCTGTGTCCCCAGGCGGTGCGTTCGGACATGACCCGCGGACATGAGGATTCGGTTGCGGCAATCGACGGAATGCTCGAGCCCGAATCCGTCGCGCAAACCTGCGTCGAGGCCTTGGCCGAGGAACGGTTTCTGATCCTGCCGCATCCGCAGGTATTGGACTATATGCGTCTGAAAACTGCGGATTATGATCGTTGGATTAGTGGAATGTCCAAGTTAAATCAGAAGTATAACGGAGAAACCTAACGCGAACGACGTCGCCGAAGCAGCCCTTCCTGAGCGACCGACGCGACCAATGTTCCGTCTTGTGAAAAGATCGATCCACGATTGAAACTACGCCCCTGCCCCGTCCATGGCGATTCCATCGCATACAGGTGCCAGTTCTGAAACTGCACCGGCGCGAGGAACCAGATCGCGTGATCCAGACTGGCGCCATCAATCTCACCGGTGAACCAACTGAGGCCATGCGGGCGCATGCCCGAACTTAGCAAGCTCATATCAGAGGCATAGGCCAACAGCAGATGCTGCATGATCCTGTCAGCATGCGCTGCGGCCCCCATTCGGAACCACACATGGTTCCGATCATCTGCTTTCTCAGGAGTGAATATGTCCAGCGGCGCGACCTCTCTGACTTCGATAGGTCGTTCGCGCAGCAGTTCGGTTTTGAGCGATTCTGGTACGCGCGTCAGATATTTCTGCCGCAATTCATCGCGTGAAGGGTGATGCTCTGGCGGTTCAACATCAGGCATCGGGTGCTGATGATCCCATCCATCGTCCTGCTTGTGGAACGATGCCGACAGGTTCAGGATCTGTTTACCGTGTTGGATCGCAACAACGCGGCGGGTGGTGAAAGACCCTCCATCCCGTGCGCGATCCACTTGATAAATAACCGGAATAGACGGATCGCCTGGTCGAATGAAATAAGCGTGCAGAGAATGACACAAGCGATCTTCGACCGTTCTGTAAGCCGCTGCCAGAGCTTGAGCAATCACTTGCCCGCCAAAGATGCGTGTGGGCGTTTCACCACCTGAACCGGTGCCGCGAAACAGGTCGACCTCAAGCGCCTCGATATCAAGCAGGTCAAGCAGGACGCGTTCAGCTTCGGTCATGGGCGGGTCTCCGGTTCGGTGATACTACCCGCTATCATCCGCGTTACGATCATTCAACGAGCGCCCCGTGCACCAGCGCCTTCAACTCTGCCCGCGAGGGATATGAGCTGGAAGGCGACAATTGCGTGAAGAAAACTGCCGAGAAATTGTTGACCGGGTCCACCCATAAATAAGTGGATGCCATGCCGCCCCAGCCGAAATCTCCGACCGAGCCCGGGCACCGCAATCGCGCAGGATCAAGCACCACCGCGCCGCCTATGCCGAACCCGGTGCCCTCCATAGGCTGTTCGGCAAAGCTTTGCGGTCCCATTGAAGCAATGTCACTGGGTAAGTGATTGCGAAACATAAATTCTATGGTTTTAGGTCCCAGTATTCGCACCCCGTCGCCCGAGCCCTTGTTTCGCAGCATCTCTGCGAACAGACCGTAATCGTCGATCGTGCTGATCAGGCCGCCTCCGCCAGAAAAGGTGGTGGCGGCTTCAAAGGGTGACTCTCCGGCGCAGTCGACAAGGCGCAGCGTATCGCCTCCGGTTTTGGCCGCATTCAAATCCATCGCATCCCCGGCAAGCGGCGTATAAAGCGAGGCAAACCGGTCCCCTGCCCCGGTCGGCACGGAAAACCCGGTTTCGCGCATGCCCAGCGGGTCAAAGATGTGCTCGGCCAGAAAACGGTCGAATGGCTGACCCGAGACGACCTCGATCACGCGACCGATGACGTCGATGCCGACGGAGTATTCCCAGCGATGACCCGGCTGAAAGGCCAGAGGCAAACCAGCCAGCAGCTTGACCCGATCCGCAAGCGCGCCCTGTGCCGGAGAGAAAATCAGATCAAGCTCATCCATCGCTTCGGGCAACAGCCCGGGATTGAACGGATAGCTCAATCCGCTGGTATGGGTCAGCAACTGGTGCAAGGTTGGCGTCGGCGCGGCCTCGGTCTGATCCAGACGCGTGGCACCGGGGATCAGGGCGTGCATCGATTGAAACTCGGGCAGGAATTCGGATACGGGAGCATCGAGATGGAACAACCCGCGTTCGACCAGCATCATCAGGGCAACCGAGGTCACGGGCTTGGTCATGGAATAGATGCGGACCAGACTATCACGCTGAAATGGCAGGTCTTTTTCGATGCATCGGCGGCCACAGCTATGAAAGAATGCCTCTTGCCCGTCATGCTGGATCAGCAGACTGCTACCGGCGTATTTCCTTTCGTCCACATACCGCTGCATCCAGTCCTGAATGCGGGGCAGCGCCGTTGGGTCAAACTTCATGATCTACTCCTCCAGCGCGGTCAGACCATGCTGGGCAAATACCGGGACGTATGCCCCAAAGGCGCGCGCTCGTGCAGGGTCTGATGCGTTGCCGTCCAACGCCCGTTTATAGACGCCCTGAAGAATAGCGGCCATGCGGAAGAAATTGAAGGCGAGATAGAAACCAAAATTGTCGATCCCGGGCAGGCCGCGCCGCGCGCAGTAGTCTGCAACGAAGGCCCGGTCCGAGGGCAACCCAAGCGCTTCCCGATCCACCCCGGCCAGCCCCCGCCCCTCCTTTCCCGGTGGCAGTTGCCACTGCATGATTACCGCTGCCAAATCCGCATAGGGATGACCGATTGTCGACAACTCCCAATCCAATACGCCAATACATGCCGTTCCATCGCGTTCGAACAGAATATTATCAATGCGATAGTCGCCATGAACCAGTGTTCTTTGCCCGTCTTCAGCAGGCACTTGTAGTTCAAGTTCGTCGATCAACCTATTCATTTGGCTTATGTCTTCGGTTTCAGAAGCGCGGTACTGTTTGGTCCAGCGCCCGATCTGTCGCACGAAATAGTTTCCCGGAGGACCAAAATCCGACAGACCTGCGGCATCGATATCGACCATATGAAGTTCCGCCAAAACCCTGTTCATCTCATCCAGAATGGCAGTCCGGGTGGCGCTGGTTTCGCCCTCCATGACGGGATCCACGAAAGAGCGGCCGTCCAGATGTTCCATCACATAAAAAGCCGAACCGATGACGCTGTCATCCTCGCACAGTAGGTACATCCGCGGCACCGGGACGTTCGTATCGATCAGAGCGCTCTGAACCCGAAACTCACGGTCTACTGCATGCGCGGACTTGAGCAGAACGCCCAGAGGTTTGCGGCGCAGCACGTAGTTTCGATCAGGTGTTCGCAACAGATAAGTCGGGTTCGATTGCCCAACCGTGAATTTGGTAGCCTCTAACGGGCTCTGATAACCTGTTAAATGCGCCTTAAGATACGCATCTACCGCATTTATATCTAACGTATTATCCTGATTAGTCATCCGTCTTCCAGATGTTGAACGCCGCTAAGGTGCGTCAGCGAAGATGTTCCCTCCGCTCTGCACATTGATCCCGCCCGAAACCGGCACGACGGCCCCAGTGACATAACTGCCGCCGCGCCCGCAGAGGAACAGCAGGCAACCCGCAATATCCTCGGCCTGCCCGACACGGCCCAACGGGACAGACTTGCCCACGCGTTCACGCTTGTCCTCATCTTCTGTGGCAAAGGCCGTCATGCGCGACACAAATGGTCCCGGTGCAAGAGCATTTACCGTCACGCGGTACGGCGCCAGCTCTTTGGCCATGATTTTGGAAAGATGAATCACCGCCGCTTTTGATGCGGAATAGCTGTATGCGCCGTCGCCCATCGGCGTTTCACCCATCACCGATCCCACGTTTACCACCCGCGCGGGATCCCGGTCCGAGGCGGATTTCATCAATAATGGCAACAGCTTCTGAGTCAGATCAAAAATGCCCGCTACATTAACCGACATCACTTTGTCCCATGCCGCATAGGGAAATTGACCCATCGGAGCGCCCCAGGTAACCCCCGCATTATTCATCAGGATTTCAAGCGTTTCCGTCCGCTTCTTCACCTCATCGACCAACGCGTCGATCCCTTCTTCGCTGCCGATATCTCCGGCAAACCCTTCGGCAGAACCAGGGGCGTCCAGCGCGTTCAGTTCTGCGGCCACGGCCGCACAGGCCTCACCCTTGCGCGAGGCGATCAGCACACGGGCTCCGGCGCGGACCAGAGCCTCGGCCGCCATCCGGCCAATGCCGGTGGCACCACCGGTGACCAAAGCGGTTTTGCCGTGCAGCGAAAACAATGTTTCGGGCGTCATGAGTTCTCCCTTACCCATTTACCGTTGCGGAAGCGGTGGGGCTGTCTGCTTGACAACACTCGCCTGTAATCCAACGATTTCATGAACACCGAAGCAAGGGGTAAGGAAAAACATGCAAACATTACTCAGCGTCACACCTGGCGGCCCCGAGACTTTGGAACTGACCACTCTGCCCGACCCGACGCCCGGCAAGGGCGAGATTCTGATCCGTGTGCGGGCCGCGGGCGTTAACTTTCCGGACACCTTGATCATTCGCGATCTATACCAAATGAAGCCGCCCCGCCCTTTTGCACCAGGCGGCGAGGTCGCGGGTGAGGTCATCGCGTTTGGTGACGGAGTGAGTGGATTTGCGCCCGGAGATCGGGTATTGGCCCTGACTGGACATGGCGGATTTTCCACCCATCTGGCATTGAGGGCGGCGACGGCGGTGAAAATCCCCGACGCGATGCCCTTCGACGACGCCGCCTGTTTTATCTTTACCTATGGAACCTCGTATCATGCCCTGAAGGATCGGGCGCAGCTGCGATCCGGTGAAACGGTGCTGGTGCTGGGGGCCGCCGGTGGTGTCGGGTCTGCAGCAATTGAGCTGGCCAAGGCGATGGGTGCGCGTGTTATTGCTGCGGTCTCGTCCGCGGACAAGGCGGCGTTCTGCAGGGAAATCGGTGCGGATGAAACCCTCATCTACCCGCCCGAGATGGATCGTGCGGCGCAAAAGGCGTTATCTGCCGAGATCAAGTCGCTGGCTGGCGGTGAAGGCGTTGATGTTGTCTATGATGCGGTTGGCGGCGATTACGCGGAACCTGCGCTGCGCAGCATGGCCTGGGCCGGACGGTATCTGGTCGTTGGTTTTCCCGCCGGTATTCCAAGCCTTCCGTTGAATCTGACCTTGTTGAAAGGGTGCCAGATCGTGGGTGTGTTCTGGGGGGCTTCGGTATTCCGCAACCCCAAGGGGCATGCGCAGAACTTGGGCGAACTGTTCGCCATGTATAGCGACGGCAAGATCACACCTCGGATTCAAGCGCGCTTCCCTCTGGCCCGTGCCGCCGAGGCATTGGATCTGATCAATCAGCGTGCCGTTCTCGGAAAGGTTGTGGTTGCGATGGACGATTTGTGACCCGCGCGGCAACGTCGACTGGTGCTATTGGCCAACATACATAGACGAACCTCACTCACCAATATTCTGGCCGCTGGACGCCCGCCAGTTTCGGGTCTATGAAAAAAAGAAATGGGGACAATTTGAAGATGCACAATATCCTGGTTCTGAATGGACCTAATCTGAATCTACTGGGCACAAGGCAGCCTGAGGTTTATGGCCATACGACGTTGAAAGATATAGAGGATTTGTGCATTTCCCATGGGCGAACTCTGGGGGTGAATATCACCCACCTGCAATCCAACCACGAAGGCGCACTGATCGACGCAATCCATGCGGCGCGTGGCGTCCATGATGGAATCGTTCTGAATGCGGGTGCTTATACCCACACCTCGATCGCTCTGATGGATGCGATCGCCTCGGCTCAGGTTCCGGTGGTTGAGGTGCACCTGTCCAACATCCACGCGCGCGAGACGTTTCGGCACACCTCTTACATCGCGCTGGTTGCGATTGGGCAGATATGCGGGTTTGGGGCGCAAAGCTATGTTATGGCGCTGGATGCACTTGCTGCCCACCTCAGCAAGGAGAGTGCGGCATGATCCTCAAGGATTACCTGAATTTTCTGAGCTATACCAAAACGCTCGAAGAACTTTGGGATGCGCATTGCCGCCAGATGGCAAAATATGGGTTCGACCGTATTTTATATGGCTACACACAGTACCGTACGGCGACTTCGCTGGGCGATCCCGAAGACTTTGTGATACTGACCAACCATTCCTCGGAATACCTGGACGGGTTCATTCGGTCTGGTCTTTATTTCCATGCACCTATGCTGAAATGGGCTCTGAATAACGAGGGCGCCGCAAGCTGGAGCATGATCCACGACATGATGTCCAGCGGTACAATGTCGCCGGAAGAACGCCGGGTGTTCGAGTTCAACAAATCCCGAGGCGTTACAGTCGGGTATACCGTCAGCTTCAACTCTGTCTCGATGCGCTCGAAAGGCGCGATTTCTCTGTCATCGAACAATCATAGCCAGGATGAGATAAACGATGTCTGGCAAGAGCACGGCGATGACATTCTGTTGATGAACAATGTCGCCCATTTAAAGATTCTGACCCTGCCCTATCACGCCCCAAACCGTGCCCTGACCAAGAGGCAGCGGGAAGCGTTGCAATGGGTTGGCGATGGCAAAACCACGCAGGACATCGCGTTGCTGATGGGGCTGACCGCGGCCACCGTCGAAAAGCATCTTCGCCTCGCCCGCGAGGCGCTTTCTGTTGAGACCACTGCGCAGGCCGTTCTGAAGGCCGCTCTTCAGAATCAAATGTTTGTGATGGAAGTCTAATGCTAAATTGACGCTAACTTGTGTCAAATTGACCCTAGGTAAGGAAATCATGACTTTCCAATCGGTCATGAAAATTGCAACCTATTCGTGTTCCGTGAGTGGTGGCTTTAGCCAGGGAACGTTTTGATTGGATCTTTGCGATAACGAAGCTCTCCGATCGCTCTGACTCTGAGGCGTCTATTCGTCCACGTCTCTTTGTTGGAATTTTTGAGGGGCCCTGTCCATCCCCATCATAGCGGGGCCCCTCATACCTCCATCATCAGACATGGCTATCTTTTCGGCGCGGGCACGAAATCCATTGATTCAATACAGAAAAACCCGGCTGCCTGCGGCAACCGGGTTCTTTGCTTTTAAGCTTTGGGTTTGCCTTAGCCTTGTGCGGCTTTGGCAACTTCTGCTGCGAAGTCTTCTTTTTCGACCACGATACCTTCGCCAACTTCCATGCGGATGAAGCCGGTGATGGTTGCGCCTGCTTCCTTGGCAGCCGCTTCGACGGTCAGATCGGGGTTCACAACGAACTGCTGGTTCAGCAGAGTCGATTCGGCGACGAATTTCTTCATGCGACCTTCGATCATCTTCTCGATCACCTGCTCCGGCTTGCCGGATTCGCGGGCGATGTCCATCTGAACCTGCTTTTCTTTCTCGACAACAGCCGGGTCCATGTCCGCTTCGGACAGGGCAGCCGGGTTCACAGCCGCGATGTGCATCGCAACTTGCTTGCCGATGGCTTCGTCGCCGCCCGAAAGGGCAACCAGAACGCCGATTTTACCCATGCCGGTTGTCGCTGCGTTGTGGACGTAGGACACAACAGTGTCGCCCGACAGCTTCGACATGCGGCGCACCGACATGTTTTCGCCAATGGTGGCGATCTTATCGGTCAGCGTGTCAGCAACGGTTTTACCACCCAGATCAGCCGCCAGCAGCGCGTCAACATCGTCGACGCCTTCGGCCGCGTAGGTGATCTTGCCGACCATTTCCTGGAACTCGCCGTTCTTCGCAACAAAGTCGGTTTCCGAGTTCACTTCGACAGCAACACCGTTGCCACCGTTGACGTGTACGGCCACCAGACCTTCGGCTGCGGTACGGCCCGATTTCTTCGCCGCTTTGGCCAGACCCTTGGTGCGCAGCCAATCTACGGCTTCGTCCATATTGCCGCCGGTTTCGGTCAGCGCTTTTTTTGCGTCCATCATGCCTGCGCCGGTCGAGTCGCGCAGTTCTTTCACCATTGCTGCTGTGATTGCCATCTTTTGGCTCTCCTCAATTCAAACGGAATTGGGGCAGGTCTACCCTGCCCCATATGTCATTTACGTGACGGGCAGCTTACGCTTCTGCAGCGGCTTCTGCTTCGGCGGGGGCCTCTTCTGCCACGGCTTCCTCAGCCGGGGCTTCTTCGAATGCACCGATGTCAACGCCTGCTGCACCCATCTGAGCGGTCATGCCGTCCAGCGCAGCACGTGCGGCCAGATCGCAGTACAGCGCGATGGCGCGGGCTGCGTCGTCGTTGCCGGGGATGATGTAGTCAACACCATCGGGCGAGCAGTTGGTGTCGACAACAGCCACAACCGGGATACCCAGCTTGTTGGCTTCGGCGATGGCCAGTGCTTCTTTTTTGACGTCGATGACGAACAGCAGGTCCGGAACGCCGCCCATTTCGCGGATACCACCCAGCGAAGCCTGCAGCTTGGCCTGGTCACGCTCCATGCCCAGACGCTCTTTCTTGGTCAGGCCTTCGGCACCCGATTCCATGGCTTCGTCGATCTGGTTCAGACGGTTGATCGACTGGGAAACGGTCTTCCAGTTGGTCAGCGTGCCGCCCAGCCAGCGGTGGTTCATATAGTACTGAGCCGACTTTTCAGCAGCTTCGGCGATCGGCTGAGCTGCCTGACGCTTGGTGCCGACGAACAGAACACGGCCACCTTTTGCAACGGTGTCGCGGACCGCCTGCAGAGCCTGATCCAACATCGGGACGGTCTGGGTCAGATCCATGATGTGAATACCATTGCGCGAGCCGTAGATGAACGGGCCCATGCGGGGATTCCAACGCTGTGTCTGGTGACCAAAGTGAACGCCAGCTTCCAGCAGCTGACGCATGGTGAACTCGGGAAGAGCCATGCTATTTTCCTTTTCCGGTTTACGCCTTGGCGGGGGTGAAAGAAGCGGATGCTCCAACCGGCGGTCTTAATGAGGATGTCTCCCTCAAAAAGGCCAAACCCCGCCTGCGGGTTTGAATGGCGCGCGTATACGGCAGGTTTTGAGGCAGTGCAAGGGCCAAATGCCCTTATTTTTCAAGCGATGCGAGCGCGTGTGCGTGGCGAACGGCCTGTTCGCAATGCGCGGCCAGCTCTTTGCGATTGGCAAAGTCGCTGACTTTGGCGGGTGCGTGATATATCAGCTCGACTGCCCCTTGCCTGCGCGCCCCAAGCGTCTTGAGCAGATGGGGGCCGAAATCCATGTCGCCCCACCAGCCATAAAACCGGCCCGGCTGCCCTTTGGGCGCGTGATAGATCACCGACACCGGTTGTACATACATGAAATCCCTCAACTCATCAGTGAAGAACGCAGCAAAAAGCGTTGTTTTGAATGGCAAAACACGCAATCCATCGGTCGATGTTCCTTCGGGGAAGAACAACAGTTTATGGCCTGCCGAAAGGCGTTCCTGAAACACCAACGTCTGCTCTCGCGCTTTCTTGCGGTCGCGCTCGATGAAAACGGTACCTGTTGCACGCGCCAGCCAACCAATCCCCGGCCATTTCGCAACTTCTGCCTTGGAAACGAAATAGACCCGCTTGCGGGCATTCAGCGCGAATATGTCCAGCCACGAGCTGTGATTGGCCACAACAGCCCCACGTTCCTGCATCAGGTTCCCCGAGGTCCGGAACCCGATTCCTAATATTCGAAACGCGTTGCGACATACAAACTGGGTGATATGCGGTGTGACCGGGCGATACATGCCAAACAGCGGTATTTCGACCAGCCGGACAACCAGCAACACGATCAGCCCGCCAAAAACCAGAATTGCCAGGGGCAGACCGCGCAGGACCGTCAGGATCCAGCCCACGAATCCCAGATGCAGCGGATCGGGGTCGTCGTCACTTTGCCACGAGGTTCCGCTCATCGTGTCAGGCCCCACTGTAAATGCGGCGCTGCCGCTCGTTCATGCGGGCTGTGTCGAGGATCAGGCACACGTCGGTAGTGTTGAAGGCGTGGTCTATAAAAGCCCCCTCGCCCACGAACCCTCCCAGCCGCAAGTAAGCCTTGATCAATGCGGGCACCTGCACCATCGCCGCGCGGCGATCCAACGCGTCCTTCGCGACCAGATCCATCGATTGATACACATCCGGCTGCGCGCGCACCCTGAGGTCCGGTGGTGCAAGATGGTTGTGATGCAGCATCGACAGGGGCTGCGCCAGTTTCTGAACTTCGGTGCCGTGAAAGCTGGCAACGCCAAACAGCACCTCGATCTCGCGCTCGGCCACATAGGCGGCCAACCCGTTCCAGAGATGATACATGGCGGTGCCGCCGCGATAATCCGGGTGCAGGCAGGACCGGCCCAGTTCCAGCAGCTTTCGCCCGCCGTCCTTGAGCACGCTCAGATCGTACTCATCCTCGGAGTAGAACCGCCCGAGTTCTTTCATACGTTCGCCCGGTAACAGCCTGTAAACGCCGATTGTTTCCCCGGTTTGGTTGTCTATCGCCAGCATGTGGTCGAAATACGGATCGAACTGATCCCGCTCCAACCCGGCCTCGTGATCAACCATCTCTCCGCCGCCGCCCAGTTCGCGGACAAACACGTCATAGCGCAAACGCTGGGCGGCGCGCAGTTCGTCCTCGGTCTCGGCCAATTTGATTGTGAACGAAGGGCCTGTATCTGGCATTGAGATTTCCGTCTAAGAGTCTTGCGCTGATAACGCAGGACTCCGGGCGAAGGCAATATTCTCTCGCCGGGTCACACTTATGATCAACGGCGTTAACCATTCCTAAACCAGTTTCACAGATCAAAGACCGGCATCAGGGCTATGCGTGTCCCGTCGATTACCACTTTCCCCTGCTCGCGAAAGTTCACGGTGATCTTGCCTCCGATATTGGACTGAACCTGTCCAACGCCCCAATCGGGGAAATCGGGGTGGCGGACATACATGCCCGGTGCAAGAATAGCATTCAGGTCTGTCATATCGGGGCTCCGGCTTCCTGCGGCAGATGCAGCAGGAGGTACGCATGGGTGCAACAGACGTCAACCTGGCCGAGTTGATCGGATCCCGGATTTGCCATGATCTGATCAGCCCGATCGGGGCCATCACCAACGGGCTTGAGCTGCTCGAAATGGTGGGCGCCGTACAGGGCCCCGAGATGGAGCTGATCTCGGGCAGTGTTGGCAGCGCGGGCGCACGTATTCGGTTCTTTCGGGTGGCCTTTGGCTCTGCCAGCGACCAGCCGCTGGGTCGGACCGAGGTCAGTGAGCTTCTGCGTGATGTGGAACGCGCAGGCCGGGTCCGCATCCGCTGGAACCTGACCGAGGCAGTGCCGCGCAATCAGGTCAAGCTGGCGTTTCTGGCCCTGATGTGCTGCGAAAGTGCGATGCCGTTCGGCGGAGAGGTCGAGATTTCGACACAGGACAACTTTTGGACCGTGACGGGCGTCGCCGACAAGCTGAACATCGACAGCGGCTTGTGGAAGGGCGTCGTAAATGGACGCTTTGTCGATATGGTCAGCCCGGCGCAGGTTCAATTTGCGCTGTTGCCCGAAACGGCGACCTCCATGGGCCGCCGGGTCGCTGCCGAGACCACCGCGACCCGGGTCACGCTACGGTTCTAGGCGCGGGTCGTTCCATTTCCGCGCACCAGATATTTGAAACTGGTTAACTGTGCGGCCCCAACCGGGCCGCGCGCGTGCATTTTGCCGGTTGCGATCCCGATTTCGGCGCCCATGCCAAACTCTCCGCCATCCGCAAATTGGGTCGAGGCATTGTGCATCAGAATGGCGCTGTCCAGACGTTCGAAAAAGCGCGCAGCCGCAGCCGGATCTTCGGTCATGATGCAATCGGTGTGGTTTGAGCCGTACTGCCGGATATGCGCGATCGCCGCGTCGATATCAGCCACGGGTCGCGCCGCAATGATGCTGTCGAGGTATTCCTTGCCCCAGTCATCCTCGGTCGCAGCCACCGTGTTTTCAGTGGCCAGCGCACCTTGTGCATGAACTTCAACCCCAGCGGCTTGCAGTGCTGCAACAAGGTCGTGGCCAAGCGTTTCGGCTACATCCTGATGGATCAGCAGGCATTCCGCCGCGCCGCAGATTCCGGTGCGCCGGGTTTTGGCATTCAGTACAACATCCAGCGTTTTCTGCGGATCGGCGGCCTTGTCGACATAGATATGGACGATGCCTTCGAGATGCGCAAAGACCGGAACCCGCGCCTCTCGCTGCACAAGCCCGACCAGGCCTTTGCCACCGCGGGGCACAATGACATCGACAAAGTCGGTCATGGTCAACAATTCCTGCACCGCTGCACGGTCGCGCGTGGGCACCAATTGAATGGAGTCTTCAGGCAGATTGGCCGCTTTCAGCCCCTCGACCAGACAGGCGTGAATCGCGGTTGAGGAATGAAAACTCTCGGACCCACCGCGCAAGATCACCGCATTGCCGGATTTCAGACACAGCGCACCCGCATCCGCCGTCACGTTCGGGCGGCTTTCATAGATCACGCCAATTACCCCCAGCGGTGTGCGCACACGCTGAATGTTCAGGCCCGAGGCCATGTCCCATTCGGCAATCACCTCACCCACCGGATCGGCCTGATCGGCCACGGTGCGCAACCCGTCAACCATGCCCTGAACACGTGCCTCATCCAGCATCAGGCGGTCCATCATCGCCGGGCTCAGGCCCTTTTCGCGGCCGAATTCCAGATCTTTCTTGTTGGCCTCGATGATGTCGGCACGATTGGTCCAGACGGCTTCGGCCGCTGCAATCAGCGCGGCATGTTTCCGTTCGGCGTTGGCGAAAGCCAGTTCTTGCGATGCGGCTTTGGCACGTGCACCAAGGTCGGCCATCATTGCGGGAATGTTGTCGAAATCCTTCATCTCAAGCGCCTTTCGGTTTCAGTTTATCAGGCCCGGCCATTACAGCGCCAGATCGTCCCGGTGGATCAGCGCCGCGCGGCCAGGATAGCCCAGCGTCGCCTCGATTTCGGACGATTTCCGTCCCTTGATCGCGTCCGCCTCTTGCGCGGTATAGCGGCTGAGCCCTTGCGCCAGCCGCCGCGCATGCGCGTCCAGTATGGCCACCGGGTCACCACGGCCAAAATCTCCGGTCACCTCGACGATACCAGCGGGCAGCAGGCTCTTGCCATTGGACAACGCCTTTGCCGCGCCGTCATCGATCACGATCTCGCCGCGCGGTTTCATCGCCGAGATCCAGCGTTTCCGGGCCGCATGCGGATCAAGTGTAGCCGTGAACCATGTGCAGTTTGCACCATTATCGAGCGTTCTCAAAGGGTTCTGTGGCGATCCTTCCGTGATCGCCATATCGCACCCGCCTGCCGTGGCCATTTTTGCCGCCAGCAGTTTGGTCTTCATACCGCCCTTGGACAGACCCGATCCTGCATCGCCCGCCATCGCCTCGATCTCGGGGGTGATCTGTTTGATCACATCATAACGGGTGGCTGAGGCGTCTTCGTTGGGGTTGCCGGAATAGAACCCGTCGACATCCGACAGCAGGATCAACTGATCCGCCCCGATGGTCACGGCGATCTGAGCGGCCAGCCGGTCATTGTCGCCATATCGGATCTCATCTGTGGCAACTGTGTCGTTTTCGTTGACAATCGGAACGACGCCCAGACTCAGCAGGGTTTCCAATGTCGCACGGGAGTTCAGATATCGCCGCCGGTCTGCGCTGTCTTCCAGAGTCACCAGCACCTGAGCGGTCTTGATCTCATGCGGCGCCAGCGCTTCTTCATAGGCGCGCGCCAGACGGATTTGACCGACCGCTGCGGCTGCCTGCGATTGCTCCAGCGGCAGATTCTGCATCGGCAGGCCAAGAACGCCTCGGCCCAGCGCGATTGATCCCGACGAGACCAGTACAACATCCGTGCCCTGCCCTTTCAGCCAGGCCACATCCTGCGCCAGCGATTTCAGCCAATCCGATCTGAGCAGTCCCGTTTTTCGGTCGACCAGCAAGGCCGATCCGATCTTGACCACCAGACGGCGGGCATTGCTCAGGGTTGCCAAGGCGTGGCCTCCTCGCTGGGTTTCTGGCGCAGTCGGTTTTCGTCGATCTGCGCCCGCAAGGCGCGCAACACCTCGGTCACGCCCAGATGCGCAACGCCGGACATGGTCATGACCGGGCCGCCGACGGCCTCTTCCAGTTCGGACTTGATCAGGTCACGTTCTTCGTCGTCCAGCGCATCGATCTTGTTCAGAACAGTGATGCGCGGTTTGTCCGCCAACGCGCCGCCATAGGCTTCGAGTTCGGTGATGATGGTGTGATAATCCTGGACCACGGTTTCCGAGGTGCCGTCGACCAGATGCAGCAGCACCGCGCAGCGTTCCACGTGTCCGAGGAAACGGTCACCGATCCCGCGCCCTTCATGTGCGCCCTCGATCAGGCCGGGAATGTCAGCCACAACGAATTCCACGTTGTCAACGCCGACAACGCCCAGGTTCGGGTGCAGTGTTGTGAACGGATAATCCGCGATCTTGGGGCGCGCATTCGATGTGGCGGCCAGAAAGGTCGATTTGCCCGCGTTGGGCATACCCAGCAGGCCGACATCAGCAATCAGTTTCAGCCGCAGCCAGATGGTGCGGTCGATGCCCGCCTGCCCCGGATTGGCGCGGCGCGGGGCCTGATTGGTCGCGGATTTGAAATGCAGGTTGCCGAAGCCGCCATTGCCACCTTTGGCCAGCAACACCCGTTGTCCAACCTCTGTCAGGTCGCAGATCACGGTCTCTTCGTCTTCGTCCAGGATCTCGGTCCCGACCGGCACGCGCAGAACGATATCATCGCCATCCTTGCCGGTGCGCTGCTGACCGCGACCGGGTTGTCCGTTTTTGGCGAAGAAATGCTGTTGATAGCGGAAGTCGATCAGGGTGTTCAGCCCGTCGACAACCTCGGCCCAGACCGAACCGCCCTTACCGCCGTCCCCGCCATCGGGGCCGCCGTATTCGATGTATTTTTCGCGCCGAAAGCTGACGCAACCGCCACCTCCGGCCCCGGACCGGATGTAGACCTTTGCAAGATCGAGAAATTTCATGACTGTCCCCTACTGCAAAGGCCCCACCGGCCACAAGTCAGAGTTTCTTAGTATATGTCCAGGTGGGCACATTCGCGTCGCGCGCCACCGAATAGCTTTCCGCATCGCCAAGATACTGGAATCCGCAATGGGTCAGCACCCGGGCCGAGGCCGGATTGTCCTGAAACACGCTGGCGAACATGTTGGCGTTCTCAAGCGGGTTGGCATTCACCAGCGCTTCAACCGCCAGCGATGCGATGCCGGTGTTCCAATAGAGCGGCGCGACCCAATAGCCAACTTCGGACTGATTGCGATCTAACCGGGTCAGTGAGATCACGCCGATCAGCTCTGGCCCGCCATCCTTGGTGGCATCCATTGCCCAGACATCCTCGTCCCGGTCCTCGGCCATCGCCCGCGTCACAAACGCCTCGATCGAGCCGGGCGGCAACGGATGCGGTATGCTGGACGTCATGCGCGCCACGCGCTCTTCGCCTGCATAATGTTCAATGAGACCCATATCCGACCGACGCAGAGGGCGCAGGTCGAACCGCTCGGTTTCGATGACCGGCTGATTGATTATCGTCTCAAGTTTCATGAGTGCGTTCCTCCTCCGAACAACACAAAAAGTACGGACGCAACAGTCAAACTCGCTAACGTCCACATCAGATATTTTTCCGCAGGCCGACCTTCAACCGCATGGGCGATCCGATCTCCGGCAAATGTCCAGACCGGGTGTAGAATGACCTGGCAAAGTAACAAACACGCAGCGATCGTAAGCGTCGCGTCAAAGCTGGAGGTCCCGGTGGCGACAAACCCCGTGAACCCGGCAATAATCATCGCCCAGGCCTTGGGATTGAGCGGATGCACGATCAGTCCGGCCATGAAACCCGGCACCTGCTCATCCGCCGACCCGCGTGACAACCGCAGATTGGCGATCTTCCACGCAAGCCAGCAAATATAGGCGGCTGAAGCGTATTTAAGCGCCTCAAACACCAGTGGTGCCTGATCGGCAACCTGCATCAAACCGAAACCAACCGGCCAGATGATCAACTGCTTGCCCAGAATGACGCCGCCCACAAAGGGCAGCGCCGCCCGAAAGCCATAGCGCGCACCCGTACCCAGCAGGACCATGTTGGCCGGTCCCGGCGTGCCGACCTGGCTGGCGGCAAAAATCAGGAAACTGGTGGTCGCGACGGTCATCGGTTCGGGTGATCACAACTGCGTTAAAACGAAAAAGGGACCGGCAATTTCTGCCGGTCCCCCATGAATTTTTTATTAAACCTTCTGGGTTTCGGCTTACTCTGCGGCCTCCGCCACTGGCAGGACCGAAATAAAGGTGCGGTTCTTGAGTCCCTTGTGGAACTTCACGGCGCCATCGGTGGTTGCAAAAATGGTGTGATCTTTGCCCATGCCCACGCCTTCGCCCGGCCAGAACTTGGTGCCGCGCTGACGCACGATGATGTTGCCTGCGATGGCGGCCTGACCACCATACAGTTTCACGCCAAGGCGACGACCCGCTGAGTCGCGACCGTTACGGGAGGAACCGCCAGCTTTCTTATGTGCCATTCTCTCTCTCCTTAGCCTTTAGCCAGTTCTTTGGCCTGTTCGATCCAGCCTTCACGCTCGATCCGGCCTTTGAACGACAGTTTCTCGTCCATAGCAGCAACGTCTTCATCCGTCCATGCCGCAATCTGGGCAAAGGTGGTGATGCCTGCTTCGAGAAGTTTCTTCTCAAGCGCCGGACCAACACCGGACAGTTTCTTCAGATCGTCCGCGCCAGCTTCGGCAGCGGGTGCCTCGGCTTTGGCAGCTTTCTTGGCCGGTGCTTTCTTGGGTGCAGCCGCTTCAACAGCAGTTGCAGAAACCGAACCGGTTGCAGCTTTGATGCCCGATTTGTCAGCGCCCGACGACAGGATGTCGGTGATTTTGACCAGGGTCAGTTTCTGACGGTGGCCAACGGTACGCTTCGAGCTGTGCTTACGACGGCGTTTGACGAATTTGATGACCTTGTCACCTTTGATCTGTTCGATCACTTCGGCCTGTACGCCCGCGCCTTCAACGAAAGGTGCGCCAACAACCGGTGCGTCACCGCCCAGCATCAGAACATCGTTGAATTGAACTTTTTCACCTGCGTCGGCAGCCAGTTTTTCAACGCGGAGGATATCGCCCGCCTGAACCTTGTACTGCTTGCCGCCAGTCTTGAGGACCGCAAACATGCGTCTTTCCTTTGTCTAACCGCGTTCTGTGGTCCCCTCTCGGGCGTTGCTGGCAAATGCCACCTCGAACAGCGCGCCCTTTTCGGGCTGTGTGACGACCCGAAGGCATCAGCCGTTGGGTCAATAATAACGAGACCCGGCGCGGAGATTCCGGCCGGGATGCGCGCTTATCCAAACATTCATGGGTAAAGTCAACCCAATTCCGGGATCAGAGATCAGACGCCTGCATCGCCTGAGCCACCGCCTCACCCAATTGGAAGGAAATACCGTTGATCATCTGATCGAACCCTTCAAACAAAGCCTTGTTCAGGGCGCGCCCGGTTTCGGTGCGGGAAAAGGCGATATTCTCTCGCATCTGGGATTCTGACAGCGGCTGATAGGCCATCAAAAGGAAAGAGTACATCCATTCCGTCGTCTCTTTCTTTGTCTCCTCTCGCTGCGAGAGCAGTTCTGCCAGCCAGGCTTCTTCATTGGCACCTGCGTCCTGCCCGGTCGCCAATCCGCGATAGAAACTGAAATCAGCGCTGATCGTGCCCCTGACATTCTGTTCGATCAGATCGTTGACCTGAACATATTCATCCACCAGTCGAAAAAACGTGTCTTCACGATCCGCTTGTTCATATACCGTGCGCGCCATGTCCTCGATTGTTTCATCGGATAAGGCACGCCGCGCCGAATTCTCAAGCGAGACGATGGTTTGCCCAAGATCGCTTTCAAAGAAAATGGCTGCCTGTTCCAGTTGCGCTTCGGACATATTTCGTTCGACTGCGTTTGACATCTGCAGGTGCATCCGGTCGGGATCATAGAGACGGCTGATCTGCGCCTCAAAATAGCTCCCACCTGAGCCACCCAACATCATCTCATTCAACGATTGCCCCTGCGCCCGACCCTCATCACTGAGGATGTTCAGAAACTCGGACAAATGCATGGCTTGCAACAGCCGCTCGACCTGCTCACCTGCGGTCAGCGAACCTGCCGACAATAGCAGCGCTGTTACTGCGGCCAGCAAACGCATCAGATGTCCTGCGCCGGGCGCAGTTCCGCCATTCGGGCGGCCAGAACCTCAAACCGCATGGCCATGATCTCATACTGGATGGCGTTCAGCAGTTCGTAAACTTCCTGCATCATCGGTTGCTCCAACGCCTCAACATATGCGTCGACATCGGCATCCGAGAAATCCTTGTACGTACTAGCCGCACCTGCCAGTGCAGAAAGCTGCAACGACCGGCGCATATCGCCCTCGTTCTGGCGCATTCTTTCTCGAAGCTCGTCGCCGTTGAGCTGTAGCTCGATAACGCCGGATGCGCTGGCAGCCAGCAGGAACCGAACCTGAATCTCCTGCAGTGCCCGCAGGGACGTGCCGCTGGCATCCACCGCACGATTCATGCGCTTCAGGCTTTCGACCCGGGTCGAGCCCTTTTTGATCAGCTCGGACACGATTTCTTGCCCCTGGCGCTGCTTGCCCTCGTCATCCTCATCCACATGCGCGGCATTCTCGGCTGCAACCAGTCTTTGGCCGAGATCCGAGGCATAGAATTCTACTGCATGGTTCAACGCTTCGTCGCTCAGGGTCTGTTCCAGAATCGTCACAGCGGTTTCATGCATCTTTTCGGTGTCGAACACCTCTTTGGTCAGTCGTGTCCAATCCGAGCCGAATCCGTCCGGATCAATCCCCAGCATCTGAGGCGCCGAAGCCGAGGCCAGTGCGATGCTTTCAAGCGCGACATCAAAGCCTGTTGTGGTCAGAAACGCCTCGATCCGATCCCGGTTTGCGGCCTGCGCCGCCGTGGCAAGGGTGAGCAGCGGTAGAACAAGGCACAAAACGAGGTGGCGTAGATGATATGTCATAGCTATCAGCCTAGGAGTTTTCGGCGCACTGGCAATGGAAAATCCCGCGATCGGTAAATTCCGGAATTTTCTGCTTGCACCCCTGCGCGTTCCTCACTAAATCCCCCCCTCACAGACCCCCGCGGAGAGGTGCCGGAGTGGTCGAACGGGGCGGTCTCGAAAACCGTTGTGGGTGCAAGCCCACCCAGGGTTCGAATCCCTGTCTCTCCGCCATAATCTTCAAGTCCCAAAACTATTAAATGCGCTACAGCCATTGCCAGTGGCGTGAACCCGCCGCCCGATCCGGGGTTAATCAGCGTGCCATGGCCCAAACCCGGATTATGCTGCAATTTCACGGGTTTTCCCCTTTGAGCCCGTGTAGTTTTACCCCATCTCGGCGACAGAGCATTCAAAGGAGACTCATATGTCACGCCTACTACTTATCGTTGCCATCGCCGCCATTGGCGCCGGCGCTTATTATTACACAACCAAACCCGAGCCGACCCCGGCTGAAAAGCTGCAGGCCGCTGCGGAAGACGCCACCGAAGCGGTGGGCGATGCTGCCTCGGCCGTGCAGGAAGCCGCGACAGATGCCGTGAATGAGGCGACCGAACAGGCCTCTGAGGCGGCATCGTCCCTTACAGATCAGGCGACCGAGGCGGCGTCATCGGTCGCAGAACAGGCCAGCGACACTGCCAGCGCTCTGGCGGAACAGGCAAATGACGCCGCCGCTCAGGCGGGCGATCAGGTTGCAGCGCTGGCGACGCAGGGACAGGATTTGCTGAATACCTGGGTACAGGATGGCATGCTGACCGCACAGAATTTCGATTATGATGCGATGCTTGCCTCGGTACAGGACAGCGCATTGGCAGACACCGTAAAAACTCAGGTCATTCAGATCCTTGATGACATCAAGGCATCGCCAGAGACGATAGTAGCGAAAATTCAGGATCTGCGGGCGCTGTTGACGCAGCAATAAGAAAACACCGGGTTGGCCAAAATCGGCCAGCCCGAGTTGCATTGACCCAGCGGATTCCGCCGCGTCATTAAGCTGGCGGATTGACCTCGATGTTTTATTTTGCTTGCCTTGAGTTGAAAGCTGTACGGATTTTCCCCGCTTAAACAGAGGCTTCCGCAGCCCAAATCAGCGACAAAGGATTGCAACATGACAGCCCTGCCCGAGACTATGTTTGCCGTTGTTCAAACGCATGAAGGATATTCGGGCAGCGCCTCTGGCCCGACTTTGGCAGACGCCTCGGACTGGCTGGCCGAAGCAGAAATCCCTGTCCCCACACCGGGACCCGGACAGGTTTTGATCCGGTTGCGTACCGCATCGGTAAACCCGTCCGACATCCACTTTATCAAGGGCGAATATGGCCAGCCGCGTGTCAAAGGCGCCGCCGCCGGGTTCGAAGGCTGCGGCGATGTCGTTGCAACAGGCAGCGGGGCCGAAGCGTTGCAGGGTCAGCGCGTGGCTTTTGTCGCCGCTGGCTCGGGCGCATGGGCTGAATATGTGGTGACGCAAGCGCTGATGTGTATCCCTTTGCGGCCCGATATCTCGGACGAGGATGGTGCGGCGCAGATCGTGAACCCGCTGACCGCAATGGCGATGGTGGATATTGCCCACAACGCCGGAGAGGCCTTTGTCATCTCTGCCGCGACCAGCCAGTTGGGCAAGCTTATGTGCAGTCTGGGGCGTGATCTTGGTTTGAAGCCGATCGCCCTAGTGCGTCGGGCGGAGGCTGTAGACACGTTGAAAGAGCTTGGGGCCGCCGAGGTTCTGGTGACCGGCGACCCGGAGATTTCGGACAGGTTCGACAAGATCAGTTCGGCCCTGAAGCCTCGGGTCTTTCTGGATGCCGTGGCCGATCAACTTTCTGAGCAGATTTTCTGCGCCATGCCAAACGGTGCGCGCTGGGTGTGTTACGGCAAGCTCAGCACTGAGTTGCCGAAGCTGACTCAGATGGGGCAGTTGATCTTCATGAGCAAGCGGATCGAGGGGTTCTGGCTGACCCGCTGGATGATGGATACGCCCCCTGCCGACCAGATGCGGGTTGTCGGTGAAGTGCAAGCCCGGTTCGCGGATGGCCGCTGGCACACGGATGTCTCTGCCCGGCTTTCCCTGCGGGAGGTGCTGCCAAAACTCGCGGACGCGCTGAAAAAGAGTGACGGCAAGGTGATTATCGCGCCATAGTAGATCAAAGCGCCGGACAAAACCGGCTGAGGGAGGGTGAGATTGGATAACGCACAGCTGCTGATCAGCGGGCTGGCGAATGGCTGCGTCTACGGCCTGATCGCACTCGGCTTTGTTCTGATCTACAAAGCGACCGAGGCGGTGAATTTCGCGCAGGGCGATTTCATGATGCTGGGTGCGTTTGTCACCATCGGCCTGACCAACACCGAGTATATGGGCCTGCCCTTCTGGCTGGCGCTGCCGATCTCGCTGGGGATCATGGGGGTATTGGGGTATCTGGTCGACCGACTGATCATCCGCCGCCTGTTTGGCGAAAGCCAGACCGCTGTGGTGATCCTGACCATCGCATTGGGCTTTGTGATCCGTTTTGCCGCCGGGCTGATCTGGGGGCATGAACCGCAGACTCTGCAGAACCCACTGGCCGGGAAAGAGGTGCGTTTTGGTGGCCTCGTGCTGGGGATGGAGGATGTGGCTGTCATCGTCGTCACCGTCCTGCTGACCTGGGGTCTTTACGTGTTTTTCAGCAAAACCAAGCTGGGGCTTGCCATGCAGGGCGCGTCTCAGAACCAGTTGGCGGCTTATTACATGGGTATACCTGTCAAGCGGGTGCAGGGTTTTATCTGGGCACTGGCTGGCGTGGTCGCCGGAATTGCCGGAATATTATTCGCCGCCAAGGGCTCGGTTGATCCCACGACGGGATTGCTGGGGATCAAAGCCTTTGCGGCGGCCGTGATCGGAGGGTTCGGCAGCCTGCCCGGCGCCTTGGCCGGAGGGCTGATCGTCGGCGTCATTGAACCCTTTGCCAGCCGCTACATTGCAGCCGGATACAGCCAGATTGCACCTTACGCGTTGTTGCTGGCGGTTCTGATCTTCCGACCACATGGCCTGTTCAGTCAGGTGCGGGTCAAAAAGGTCTGATCGCCATGCGGATCGTGTTCAAAACCAACTATATGCAGGACATACGCCCCTGGAAGGATGGCTATCAGCTCAGCCTCTACATGGCTCTGCTGGCTGTCGTGGCCGTCGCGCCTTGGTGGCTGGATGATTTCTATTTAGGGGAGCTGACCAATGTCCTGATCTGGGCCATTGCGGGGCTGGGTCTGATGATCCTGACCGGTCATACCGGACAGGCCAGCCTGGGCCATGCCGCCTTTCTGGCGGTCGGGTGCTATGCCAATGTCATCCTGATCGAAGCAGGCGTGCCCTTCTTGCTGGCCTTCCCGCTGGCGGGGCTGTTGACTGGCATCGTCGGAGCAACGGTCGCCATCCCGGCCCTGCGTCTGCACGGCATCTATCTGGCGATCTTCACGCTGGCCTTGTCTGTTCTGATGGACGACATCATCGTTCTGGCCGAACCCGTTACCGGAGGTGTCGCAGGCAAATATCTGGGCGGTGTCGAAATATTCGGCCATCTGGTGGATCGCTGGTCCACGCCGGATCAGTTCTTCTGGCTGGTTCTGGCGGTCGCCGTCATTGTGACGCTGGGCTATATCAATCTGCTGCGCGCGCCGCTGGGCCGCAGCTTTATTGCTGTGCGCGATTCCGAGGTTTCGGCGCAGGCAATGGGCGTCGATATCGCGCGGACCAAAACGATCTCGTTTGCCTTGTCCTGCGCTGTCACCGGGCTGGCAGGCGCACTGATGGGGATGTTCGCCGGAGCTTTCAATAACGAAACCTTCAGTGTCGTAATCTCGATCCAGTTGTTGATGATGATCGTGATCGGCGGGTTGGGCTCGATCCATGGCGCGTTTCTGGGCGCGATCGTGATCGGCTTCCTGCCGCAATTCCTGTCGATCTCAAAGGAATATGCCGCAGCCCTGTTCGGCGGCAATACGGTCGCCATCCCGGGGCTGGAATTCGGCATCTTCGGCATGATCCTGATCGCCTTCATCCTGTTCGAACCGATGGGACTGTATGGCCGCTGGCTGAAAATCCGCACATGGTTCGAGCTGTTCCCGTTCTACCGCAAGGACATGTTCAAACGGCAGAAATCCTATCTCAAGACAGAGCGTCTGAGATGAGTCTGCTGAAGTTTGATAACGTCACCCTGAAATTCGGCGGGCTGACCGCGGTGGATGATCTGTCATTCGATGTTCAGGAGGGCGAGGTATTCGCCATCGTCGGCCCGAATGGCGCGGGCAAGTCCACCGTCTTCAATCTGATCTCGCGCTTCTACGATCCCTTTGCCGGGGCAATCCGGTTCGATGGGCATGATCTGCTGCGCGTCAAACCTTCAGCCGTTGCGGCCTATGGCGTTGCACGGACGTTTCAGAACATCGAACTGTTCGAACACGCGACCGTTCTGCAGAACCTTCTGGTGGGGCGGCACCGGCATCGGAAAACCAACCTGATCTCGGAAATCCTGTTCACGCCATCCGCGCGCAGGCAAGAGATCGAAAATCGCGAAAAAGTCGAGGAAATTATCGATTTTCTCGACCTTCAGGCGTTCCGCGACAAGATGATCTCGGGCCTGCCATATGGCGTGCGCAAGGTGGTCGAGGTCGCCCGCGCGCTGGCCACCGATCCGAAACTGCTGCTGCTGGACGAACCCGCCTCGGGCCTGTCGGTGGAAGAGACCACCGATATGCGCTGGTGGATCGACGACATACGGCGGCAGATGGGGATCACTGTGCTGATGGTGGAACACGATATGGGACTGGTCTCGGGCGTATCCGACCGGGTTCTGGCAATGGCCGATGGCGCGAAGCTGGCGCTTGGCACACCGGCAGAGGTGCAGTCGCATCCAGCAGTGGTCGAAGCCTATCTGGGCAAAGCCTCATGAGCCAGCCAATCCTCAGCATCCGAAATATCGAGAGCTTCTATGGCCCCATCATGGCCATTCGCGGTGTGTCGCTGGATGTGCATCCGGGTCAGATCGTCTCGATCCTGGGCGCAAATGGCGCGGGCAAGACAACGCTGATGAAAACCGTCTCGGGCGTGATGGACCCCGAGAAAGGATCGATCACTTTTGACGGGCAGCAGATTCAAGGGTCTGAGCCGCATAAGGTTGTGCAAAAGGGCATCGTGCATGTGCCCGAGGGGCGCGAGGTTTTTCCGCTGCTGACCGTCGATGAGAACCTGAGCCTCGGGGCCTATACGCTGTCCGATAAAGGCCAGATTGATCACGACCGGGAATTGGTCTTCTCATATTTCCCTGTGTTGAAGGAACGTCGCTCGCAAGAGGCCGGAACCCTGTCTGGTGGACAACAGCAGATGCTTGCAATCGGGCGCGGGTTGATGGCCAACCCGCGCATCATGCTGCTGGACGAGCCGTCTCTGGGTCTGTCCCCGCTGCTGGTGCAGGAGATTTTCGGTATCCTAAAGCGCCTCAATGCCGAGCAGAACATGACGATGATGCTGGTCGAACAGAACGCCAATGCCGCGCTGGAACTCGCCCATCATGGCTATGTGATGGAGATCGGGCGGATCGTCATGGATGGAACCGCCGATGTGCTGCTGCAATCCGAAGACATCCAGAATTTCTATCTGGGTGTTCAGGAAGAAGGTGCGCGGGAAAACCGCCGCTGGAAACGCAAGAAGACGTGGAGGTGAGCCGGATGGACGCAAGCCCCCTGCCCCCACAGACCGTCATCAACGGTGTTCAGTTCAACGCAACGCCGGGTCAGCGCCCCCTTCGCGTTGATGGCTGCGTCACGATTTGCGAGCTGTTCCAGAAACGCTGTGCCGCGCTGGGGTCGCGCACCGCGCATCGCGAAAAAGATTTCGGCATCTGGAAATCCTATTCCTGGGCCGATTACTGGCAACACGCCAAATGGATCGGGCTTGCACTGCGCAAACTGGGGCTGCAGCGCGGTGAGGTCGTCTCGATCCTGTCCGAGGACCGCAAGGAATGGGCGTGGTTCGATATGGGCATCCAATGTGTCGGGGGGATCGCCTCGGGCGTCTACACCACGGATTCAGCCAGCCAGTTGAAGTATCTGGTCAATGACAGTGGCAGCCGCTTTCTGATCGTTGAAAACGAAGAGCAGTTGGACAAGTTCCTTGAGGTCGAAGCGGACCTGCCAGATCTGCTCATGGTCATTATCCTTGAGAACGAAGGCCTGCACGATCTCGACCATCCGCGCTGCAAAATGATAGGGGACTTGTACGCTTTGGGGCAGCAGGCCGAGGCCGATGATCCCCGCGCATTCGAGGCGGAAATCGCCTTGGCCATGCCGCAAGACACCGCCCTGCTCATCTATACTTCGGGTACCACCGGCAACCCCAAAGGCGCGATGCTGAGCCATGAAAACATCATGGCCGCGATCGAGGCCGGAGCGCATTCCCTGCCGTCGCTGGCGTCCGACGAGCAACTGTGTTTCCTGCCGCTTTGCCATATCCTCGAACGTGATGTTTCGATCTACTATCCGTTGGCGACGAAAAGCACCGTGAATTTCGCGGAAAGCCCCGAAACAGTGTTCGCGAACCTGCAAGAAGTCTCTCCCGCCACTTTCACCGCCGTCCCGCGCGTGTGGGAGAAGATTTACTCGCAGGTCATGTTCATGGCGAAAGAGGCAACGCCGACCGGGCGTTTCGCATTCGCGCAGGCGCTCAGCGCAGGTATGGCACGAGCCGAGTATATCCTTGCAGGCAAACCCGTTCCCGCGATGGTTCGGCTGCGGTTCTGGATCTGGGATCGGCTGGTCCTACGGAACCTGCGTCGCATGCTTGGATTGGACCGGATGCGGCGCGGCGGTTCGGGCGCTGCGCCAATCTCACCTGATTTGCTGCGGTGGTATTGGGCGATTGGTGTGCCCATTGTCGAAGGGTTCGGGATGACCGAAACCGCAGGCATCGCCGCGCTGAACACGCTTGAGGCCAACAGGATCGGCACCATCGGCAAGCCGGTTCCGGGCAATGACATTCGCATCTCGGAGGACGGAGAAATTCAGGTCAAAGGTCTGAACGTCTTTCAGGGTTACTGGCGCAACAATGCCAAAACCGCCGAAAGCTTTACCTGCGACGGCTGGCTGCGCACCGGGGACATGGGGCATATCGACGAGGATGGCTTTGTCACCATTACGGGCCGCCTCAAGGACATCATCATCACCGCTGGCGGTAAGAACATCACGCCCGCAGAGATCGAAAGCGGGTTGAAGTTCAGCCAGTTCATATCGGATGCCGTGATCATCGGGGATAGGCGCAAGTATCTGACCGCGCTGATCATGATCGATCAGGAAAACGTCGAGAAATTCGCGCAGGAGCGTAAGATTCCATTCTCGAATTTCGCATCCCTTTGTGCCGCACCGGAGGTAACCGATCTGATCGGAGCGGAAATCAAGGCCGTAAACAACGAGTTTGCGCGGGTGGAACAGATCAAGGATTTCCGCCTGATCGACGTGCTGCTGACCGCTGAGGATGAGGAACTGACCGCGACGATGAAGCTGAAACGTGGTCTGGTGGAAAAGAAACACGCACATCTCATTGAAGATATGTACAATTAGTTAAGGGGCGACCCAATAGGGAGGAGAAATATGAAACAATTGATTAAGGGGCTTGCCGCAGCCACGGCAGTGACCGCATCCGCCACGATGGGCTGGGCACAAACGCAGGGCGTGACAGATGATGAGATCGTCATCGGTTCGGTGAATGACCTCAGCGGTATCTTCGCCGCCGTGGGCGTGCCAGCCACCAAGGGTGCGAATGTGGTCTTCGACCGTGTCAACGCCGAGGGCGGCGTTCATGGGCGCAAGATTCGTTTTGTGGTCGAGGATAACGGCTATCAGATGCCGCGCGCGATGCAGGGCTATAACAAGTTGCTGAACCGCGACAAGGTGTTCGCGATGCTGCAATCGCTGGGTACGCCGATGAATGTCGCCGGTTTCAAGCTGCTGGATCCGAAGGGAATTCCCAACGTCGCCCCCCTGACCGCCGCGCGGCAAATGCTGCAAGAGCCGATGACGAACAAGTTCACCTCATTCTCGACCTATTACGATCAGGCGCGGATCGGGGTGAAGTATCTGAACGCTGAGTTCGGATCGCAAACCGTCTGCACCATGTACCTGCCCACCGATTTCGGCGAGGAAATCCTTGAAGGCAGCAAAGCCGGAGCCGATGAGGCCGGCATCACCTTTGGCGCAGAGACCACCCACAAGCCGGACGAGACAGATTTCGTGGGCTCGCTGAGCAAGCTTAAGGAGGAAGGCTGCGATATCGTCACGATGGCTTTGGGCGTGCGTCAGGCGATCACCGTTGTTGGAACGGCCAAGAAGATGGGCCTGACCGACATGAATTTCCTCGGCACCTCGGCCAGTTTCCTGACTGTTGTGGCACAGGTTCCGGGTGGCGTGACGGATGGTTTCTACGCAGCCGCGTCATGGCTGGACCTGTGGGCCCGTGCGGAAGAGCCTGCCCCGGCGGCGTTTATCGCAGAATACAAAGAGGCTACCGGCGAGGATCCGGTCGGTTTCTCAATGCTTGGCTATTCAGCAGCCGAGATGATGGTCAAAGCGCTGGAGGCGGCGGGGCCTGACCTGACCCATGACAGCTTTATCGCCGCGATGGAGTCGCTGGACTATATGGATGAGCTGGTCGGCAACCAGATCACCTATGGGCCCGACGACCATCAGGGGGCTGATACCGTCTTTGTCAGCGTTGTCGAAAACGGCGCGTGGAAGCTGGTTTACGAAGAATAAACGTTTCGACCCGCAAAAAGAATAAGGGCTCGCAGTTGCGAGCCCTTTGTTTTTTGTATTCCGCAGCGAATTAACGCTTCGAGAACTGGAACGAACGACGCGCTTTGCGCTTACCGTATTTCTTACGCTCCACAACGCGGCTGTCGCGGGTCAGGAAGCCAGCGGCTTTCAGAGCGCCACGCAGCGACGGATCGTACAGTTGCAGCGCTTTCGAGATGCCGTGCTTGACCGCACCGGCTTGACCGGTCAGGCCACCGCCTTTGACGGTTGCGACAACGTCGAATTCGCCTTCCACACCAGCAACCTGGAACGGCTGGCGCAGGATCAGCTGCAGAACAGGACGTGCAAAATACTTGTCCTGATCTTTGCCGTTCACGGTGACCTTGCCGGAACCCGGCTTGATCCAAACGCGGGCAACAGCGTCTTTACGCTTGCCGGTGGCATAGGAACGGCCCAGCTCGTCACGTACGGGTTCACGCACGATGACTTCTTCGGCCACGGTTTCAACGCCTGCGACGGCGCTCAGCTCTTCGAGAGTATTGATCTGATCAGCCATCGGTCATTAGCTCCGGGTGTTTTTCTTGTTCATGGACTTGACGTCCAGAACTTCGGGCGCTTGCGCCTCGTGGGGATGCTCGGCACCGGCGTAAACGCGCAGGTTGGTCATCTGCTGACGTGCCAGACGGTTGCCCGGCAGCATGCGCTTGACCGCCTGGGTCACGACGCGCTCGGGGTATTTACCTTCGAGGATCTGCTGCTTGGTGCGCGACTTGATGCCGCCCGGGTGGCCAGTGTGCCAGTAGAAGTTCTCTTCGCGCTTCTTGCCGGTCATCTGGATTTTGTCAGCGTTGATCACGATGACGTTGTCGCCCATATCCATGTTCGGGGTGAACGACGCTTTGTGCTTGCCACGCAGGCGCATGGCGACGATCGAGGCAAGACGGCCCAGAACAACGCCCTCGGCGTCGATCAGGATCCATTTCTTGTCGATGTCTGCAGGTGTTGCAGAAAAGGTTTTCATGGCAGGATAGTCCTGTTTGATGTGAAAGACCGCCCCAAGACAGAGCGGCCCGAATTCGATGGAGGGGGTTTAGACCCACTCGCATTGCACGTCAACACACACAAGTCAGATTATATATAGCAATAACAGCGCCTTATAAATTAGGTATTATATTACCCCATCTAAATACCCAATATACCCGACCCTGAGAAGCTTAGGTGCAAATTACAGTTCGAATTCATTCAAAGCCGGAGACGACCATGCAGGAATTGAAACAGGTCATCGCCGCATATGGCGCGGCATGGCAGGAAACTGACCCGGAACAGCGGCTGAAGTTGCTTACGCGCTGTTTCGCCGAGACCGGACGCTATGTCGACCCGACCGCAGAGGTGTCCGGCAGAAGTCAGTTCTCAACCCATATCGGAGCGGTGTTGGAAGACACGCAAGGCCGTGTTGAGATCACCAGCGAACCTACCTCGCACCACGGCGTCGTACACTTTACCTGGCATATGGTTGCGCCGGACGGAACGATCATGGTGAGTGGACACGACTTCATTCGGCTGGGTGCAGATGGAAAGATCGCGCAACTGGCCGGGTTCTTTGGTGATCCAGCCCCGCTGGGCTAATGCCATCAGACGCTGATCTGTTCTGGTGGATTGTCCAGCAACGACCGCAGCCGCAGCATTGCGTCTTCGAATTTGGACAATGAAACATGCCCGTTCACGGCGATGCGCACAGCGTTTGGCGCGCGGCCATCGCGTAGGGCAAACTCGTCGGCCGAACGCAGTTGGATCCCTTCCCGCTCAGCCGCGCGGCTGAAGGCGGCGGACCGCCAGCCCGAGGGCAGATTCAGCCAGAGGAAGGGGATATCCCGGTCCCAGTTCAATTCGAACCCTCCCAGAGCGTTTACGGCGACGCGCACGTATTCTCCCATCTTCGACCGGACGTCTACGGTCAGTTGACGCGCTGATGGGTGGCTCAGCAGCAGGCGTGTCAGTTCTGCCAGTGGCTGAGCGAGTCCGAAATAGCCATATTCCGCAGACCTGCGCAGATCGACGCTGCGTTCCTTCGGTGCAATGGCAAAGCCCACGCGCAGCGCGGGCGTCAATGTTTTCGAGATCGAAGAGACATGCCAGCCCCTTTCGGGAGCCAGCGCACGATAGCTGGGCGCGCGGGCGTCGCCCATGCGATAACAATCATCCTCGATGATCTGAAGATCGTGTTTGCGTGCAATCTCAACAACTTCCTTGCGACGCTCCAGCGGAGAGTGCCCTCCGGTCGGGTTCTGAACTTCGGGCGAAACACAAATCGCCTGCGCCTGAGTCTGTCTGAGAATATGATCGAGCGCTTCGGGGCTGATCCCCCATTTATCCATCTTTACGCCGATTACGTCTGCACGCATCAGCTCTCCGGCCCGGCGGAATCCTGCATAAGACAGGTCCTCGACCAGAACCACAGGCTTGGCGCCACTAAGGACGGTCTGGAACACGACACACAACCCGCTCTGACCGCCATGCGTCAGCACAATGTCATCTGCCGTGACCGCCCCCAGCGGTAAGTCAGACAGCCAATCCACAACGGCCTGTCGAACCGGTTGATAAGCGTCACGAGTCGGGTAATTCATGAACATGCGCGGATCGCCCTGCGCGACTTTGGACAGACATTCGCGGATCAAGGCCACCTGCCCGACGTCCGGCAATCGCGGGCTGAACAGGCTGACTTTGGCATCATATTTGTCGTCGCGCAGATGCAATTGGCGCGACCAGACGTCATCCAGAATGGGCGCGCGCGGAGGGGCTACGAATGTACCACGTCCGACCTCGGCTTGTAGCAAACCCTCATCCGTCAGAATCGTATACGCACGCGCGACCGTTCCGGGGGTGATCTTCAGGCGATACGCAAGTTCCCGCACGGGCGGCAGTTTCTTGCCAACTTCTAATGTCTTGTTTTCTATGGCTTTGCGGATTGTGTCGGCAACCAGCGTATACTTTGGCCCCTTGGATTTCGGTAACGCTTCCGGCCAAATTGTATCCATTACAATTCTTCCTTTGATTTTGACACAATGCTGAATGTATCAAAATACCATACCGAGCATTTCTATTTTGTGTCAATACAATTTGAAAGGATACCCAAGATGACACGCGCAATGCACAACCCCGCCCTCATGCTGCTGAACGACAGTCCCCGGCTGCCGCTGATCGCTGCGCTGGCCGTGCGGTTTGCGGCGTCGGTCACACAATGGGAACAACGCCGCCGCAGCCGCATAAATCTGGGCAAACTGGATGACAGGCTGTTGCAGGATGTCGGTCTGACCCGCCTTCAGGCGGACACTGAATCCAGCCGCTATTTCTGGATGAGATAAGCCATCCCCAGTCCCATTTCATGGGACCTCTTCCTGGCCGGGGTCTGACCCCGGCCTTTTTTATCCGAAGGCCGCCGCAGCGGAGCCTGCAGGTGGGATAGAATAGGTCATGCTGGCGCGCGCCACCGGTTTGTCGGACCCTTCCGAATACATCAGCACATCACCCACGGCCAATGTCCGACCGAGTTTCAGCAACCGGCATTTTGCAACCATATCCCTGCCGCCCTCGGGTTTGCGCAGAAAATCCATCGAACTGCTTGTGGTGACCGCCAGCGATTGCCGCCCCTTGCTGGCCAGAACCATTGCATAGACAGACACATCCGCCAGACCGAACATGGACGGCCCGGAAACCGTACCGCCGGGGCGCAGGTGTCGATCCTCGACCCGTAGGCGCATGGTGATTGTGGTCTCGGTCAAATCCTCAACCACGAAATCCTCATGAACCTGCGGGAACACCTGAGCCAGATATGCGGCCAGTTCTTCTTTGTTTAATGCTAACGACATGCTTCCCCTCATCGCCCTGCCCCCATAGAGTTGGCCCAACAGCCAGCAGGAGGGCAAGATGGCAATTCTGGAACGTAACGACACAGGCGCCATTGCGCGGCTTCAAATGAACGCGCCAGAGCGTCTGAACGCGCTTAGCGACGAGATGCTGGCCGCCCTGCAGGCAGAACTGGACGCCTTGCGTAAGGACAAATCGATTCGCGTGGTGATCCTGTCCGGCGCGGGCAAGGCATTTTGCGCCGGCCACGATCTGAAACAGATGACTCAGGGGCGGCAAGCGCCGGATGGCGGGCTTGGCTATTTCCAGGACCTGTTCGATCGCTGTGCGAAGATGATGATGTCCATTCAATCCCTACCCCAACCGGTCATTGCGCAGGCCCATGGCATCGCCACTGCTGCCGGGTGCCAGCTGGTCGCCACCTGCGATCTGGCCGTCGCGGCCGAGGGCACGCGGTTTGGCGTCAATGGTGTGAATATCGGCCTGTTCTGCTCAACCCCTATGGTAGCACTCAGCCGGAACATCCCGCGCAAACAGGCGTTCGAGATGCTGACGACGGGTGATTTCATCAGCGCCGAGCGTGCGGCGGAATTGGGCTTGATCAACCGGGTTGTGCCCACAGATCAGCTGGAACAGGAAACGGATGCTTTGGCTGAAAAACTGGCGGCTAAACTTGGCGCAGCCGTGAAGATCGGAAAAGAGGCGTTTTATCAACAGCTTCCAATGCCCACGGACCAGGCCTACGCCCATACCGCCGCAGTAATGGCACAGAATATGATGTATCGCGACACTGAGGAAGGCATATCCGCATTTATCGAAAAACGTCCGCCAGATTGGCAGCAGTAACGCGATTATTATATGCATTTTTACCTACTGTTCGCATTTTTGCACTTTTCAAAAGGGCAACACTGTGGCAATGCTGGGTCAAGGCTGAGGCCTGGATACACTTTTGGGTCGCCGTGGGCGGAAGGTCCCTCCAAGCTGGTTTCTCTCACCGGCGTTGACATTCCCGCAGCGGCGACCCCAAGACTCCCCTAAGAAAATCACCCATATTGCGCAGCGCTTCGGTGTGCCCTATGTGGCAGCCCATGACAGAGAAATTGCATATCGTGGGCGGCGGCATGGCCGGGTCCGAAGCCGCATGGCAAGCGGCTGAGATGGGTGTGGATGTGGTTATCCACGAAATGCGCCCTCAGGTGGGAACGTTTGCGCACCAGTCCGGCAATCTGGCCGAGATGGTGTGCTCGAACTCGTTCCGCTCAGACGATGATGAACAGAACGCCGTGGGCTTGCTGCATTGGGAAATGCGTGCCGCCGACGGGCTGATCATGACCACCGCCGACACCCACCGTCTGCCCGCTGGCGGCGCGTTGGCGGTGGACCGTGATCCATTTGCCGAGACGGTGACGGCCAAGTTGAAGGCGCATCCGCGCGTTTCGGTCACTGGTGAAGAGGTCACCTCGCTACCTGCTGACGGGCACTGGATTTTCGCCACCGGCCCCCTGACCTCCCCCGCGTTGGGCGATGCCATTCGGACGGAAACCGGGGCCGAGTCGCTGGCCTTTTTCGATGCAATCGCGCCCATCGTTTATGCAGACAGCATCGACATGAGCCGGGCCTGGATGCAGTCCCGCTACGACAAGGGCGAGACCGAGGAAGAACGGACTGCCTATCTGAACTGCCCCATGGACCGCGATCAGTATGAGGCGTTCATCGATGCGCTGCTGGCGGCTGACAAGACTGAATTCCACGAGGGCGAAACCGCCGGGTATTTCGACGGCTGTCTGCCCATCGAGGTCATGGCAGAACGCGGGCGCGAAACGCTGCGGCATGGTCCGATGAAGCCGGTCGGCCTGACCAACCGGCATCAGCCGGAGGTAAAGCCTTATGCCGTGGTGCAACTGCGCCGGGATAACGCGCTGGGCACGCTGTTCAACATCGTGGGATTTCAAACCAAGATGAAGTATGGCGCGCAAACCGATGTTTTTCGTATGATTCCTGGCTTGGAAAACGCCAGTTTTGCGCGGCTTGGTGGCATTCATCGCAATACATTCATCAACTCTCCGACTTTGCTTGATGAACAGATGCGACTGAAGTCGCGGCCCCATATCCGTTTTGCCGGTCAGATCACCGGGGTGGAAGGATATGTGGAAAGCGCCGCGATGGGTCTGCTGGCCGGTCGCCTTGCTGCAGCTGAAATCCAGGGGCGCACCTTGCCCGAGGTCCCGCAAGACAGCGCCATGGGCGCGTTGATCCATCACATCACCGGTGGAGCGGAGGCAAAGACCTTCCAGCCCATGAACGTGAATTTCGGGCTGTTCCGCCCGGTCGACGGTCTGAAAGGCGGCCGTCGGGGTCGCAAGGATCGCTACAAAGCCTATACGGACCGCGCAAAATCGGCCTGGTACGAGTGGCTGACGCATTGCTGACTGGACGTTATGTTCTCAAAGCGCCTAACATGTAGGCCATGGGCGATAAGTTTCTGAAAGACACATATGACCTGAGTTCTGCTCGGGAAACCCGCGAACACTATCAAAAATGGGCTGAATCTTATGACGACGAGGTGGGTGAGCATGGCTATGTCACACCCGATCGCGTTGCAGCAGCGCTGAAATCCTATATGCCCGATGATCAGGTTCCGATCCTGGATTATGGTTGCGGCACCGGGCTGTCGGGCGTTGCACTGCACAAGGCGGGGTTTCGTGTCATTGACGGGATGGACCCAACGCCGAAGATGCTGGAACAGGCGGCGGCCAAAGGTGTTTACCGCAACCTCATTGGTTTTGAAGTTACCGATCCCAAGCCGATTGAGGCAGGCGCATATACCGCGATCACAGCAATCGGAGTCATCGGATCAGGCGCGGCACCACCAGAAACGTTCGATCTCCTCATGAACGCCTTGCCCCGCAACGGATATCTGGCGTTTTCATTCAACGACTATACTCTTGCGGATCGAGCGTATACGACGCGGTTGAACGATTGGCTGGATATGGGACACGGGCGGCTGTTGTTTCGCGAATACGGCCCCCATCTTCCGGGCATGGACATGAAATCTGACGTCTACGTTGTTGAAAAAGCTTGACCTTTATCACCCGTTTCGCTCCGTCTCCGACCGGCCCCCTGCATCTGGGGCACGCCTATTCCGCGCTTTTGGCACAGGATATGGCTATGGCCGAAAACGGACAGTTTCTGCTGCGGATCGAAGATATCGACCAGTCCCGATCCCGTCCGCAATGGGAAGACCAGATCTATGAAGACCTAACATGGCTTGGCCTGCGCTGGCCGCAGCCTGTCATGCGGCAATCGGACAGGCTTCCGCACTATCGCAAGGCGTTGGAAGCGTTGGCGAACAAAGGGCTAGTCTACCCTTGTTCCTGCAAGCGGGCTGATATCGAGGCCGCTGCTGGTGCTCCCCAGGAAGGCGTACCTCAGTTCGGTCCAGATGGTCGCATCTACCCTGGTACTTGCCGTCAGAGAAATCTGTCAGATGCAGGTCAAGATGATGTGCTAAGGCTCGACATGCACAAAGCGCTTCAAGTTGCTGATATTACGTCATTTCAGGAATCCGGAACAGCATTCTCGGGCACCCACCGCCTGTGTCCTGATCACCTTATCCGCGCGGTGGGCGACATAATCCTCGTGCGCCGGAATATGGGCAGTTCCTACCACCTGTCCGTCGTTGTCGACGATGCGGATCAGAACATAACCCATGTCGTGCGCGGCGAGGATCTGTTCGAAGCGACGCAGATCCATGTCCTGCTGCAAAGCCTGCTCGGACTGCCGACGCCAACCTATCATCACCATCGCCTGATCCGCGATCAGGACGGCAAACGCCTCGCCAAACGAGACGACGCACGCGCCATCGCGCTTTACCGAGAGCAAGGCGCCACGCCCAACGAGATTCGAAAGCTGATCGGGCTCTGACCCTGCTTCATCTTTTTCCAAATACTCTCGCCGAAGGCATACCGCCCAGCGGCATTCATTCCATGGGCGACATCAACTCAACCTCAGTCCCGTCACGTACTGCGGTATAGAAACAGCTGCGCCGATTGGTGTGACAGGCCGGCCCGGTTTGTCGCACCAGCACCAGCAGACAGTCCCGATCACAATCGACACGAAAATCCACCAGTTCCTGCACATGGCCCGAGCTTTCGCCTTTGACCCAGAACGCCTGTCGCGACCTTGACCAATAGGTTACCCGACCAGTCTCTAACGTGCGTTTGACTGATTCCGCGCTCATCCAGGCCATCATCAGCACCTCGCCGGAGCCTTCGTCCTGCGCGATTGCAGGCACCAGACCTGCCTGATCATACTTGAGCGTCGACGGATCGAACGAGACAGTTTGTGTCATCGCAAAAACCTTTTGCATCCCGGAACATGGCCACTATGTATGGGGAACAGTCAACGAGGGAAAGCCATGAGCGGCGAAACCGATCTGATCAAGCTCTATTCCGGGCGCATTCTCGCGCTTGCCGCCGATATCCCTCATCTGGAACGGCTGGATAACCCGGATGCGACCGTGAAAAAGCGCGCGCCGCTTTGTGGGTCGACGGTGACTGTGGATGTACAGGTCGAAGATGGGCGGATTTCTGCGTTCGGGCAGGATGTGAAAGCCTGCGCTCTGGGTCAGGCTTCAGCCTCGGTGGTTGGAAACGCGGTGATTGGTGCAACACGGGCGCAGGTCGAAACCGCGCGCGATCAGCTTTCAGCGATGCTAAAGAAGGACGGCCCTGCCCCTGACGCCCCGTTTGACGGGCTTGAGGTGCTGATGCCGGCGCGCGATTACAAGAACCGCCATGCGTCGATCCTGCTGGCGCTGGAAGCCACTGCCGAGGCGATGGAACAGGCAGAACAGGCAAACTGCGCCTGAACGTAGTATTTTCCGACAAATCCGTGTAATCTCTGCCGAAATCCGGGGGAGGTTCAGACGTGGAAAAACTGCTCGAACATTTTGTGACCCTTTGGGTTGTCATAGATCCGATTGGCACGATCCCCGTTTTCATCGCAGTTACTGCGAGTGTTGAGGCAGCTGCCCGCCGCAAAACGGCCTTTCTGGCGGCCGTGGTCAGTGCTGGCATACTGCTGTTTTTCCTTGTCTGCGGACAGCTGGTAATCGAAGCGCTGGATATCGGTCTGAATTCCTTTCAAGTCGCTGGCGGGATAATCCTGTTCCTGTTCGCGCTGACCATGATCTTTGGCGAAAGCAAACAGGACACCGAGCAGCGTGAAGCCCAGGAGGACCTGGATGACAAGATGCACAAGACCAATCCGGCGATCTTTCCGCTGGCGGTTCCGTCTTTGGCCTCACCCGGGGCGATGCTGGCCATTGTCGTCCTGACTGACAACAACCGCTACAGCATTGCCGATCAGGGCATAACGGCGCTGGTCATGCTGGCCGTGATCGCCATCGCGTTTGTGCTGATGCTGCTGGCCGAGCCTATCATACGCCTTATCGGGCATTCCGGGGCTGCCATCATCAGCCGGGTCATGGGGATGATTCTGGCTTCGGTCGCGGTGAATTCCGTTCTGTCCGCGATGCTCGAGATCATCAAAACCGGACAACTGTAAAAAAAAACCGCCGCGCCTTCCGGGCGGAAAGGGCGGCGGCAGGTTATGCGTTTCTCACGTAGGGTCCGGTTTTCCGCGCGGGGCCGAGGCTGGCCCCTTCAAGGGGTTTGGGACAGGCAGGTCACCCTTGACTGAGATGGGGAAACAAGCACGGCGTTATCGGCATGAGATCGCAGGCAGAAAAGCTTAAAACCCCGTCGGCAGGTGAAGGGCAACCAGCAGCATGACAACCAGCGAAATCGCACCCACCGCATCCTGCAAAATCGTTGCTTGCGAACGGCTGAAAGCGGTCTTGATCTGGGCCAGCATGGTCTCACCTCCGGTCAGGGTTTAATCTTTTGTTGACCTTTTGTTCTCATATTTCGACGGACCAGTAAAGAACTTTATGAGAACATTCGTGAACTTTTTGCTGTTATTGGGGCTAACCAACTGAAATCAAACGGATAGCCTGATCCTGTTTCATGAGCCACAGAAGAACGCGCGCCGCCTTGCCTCTGTCGGTTGTCAGATTCGGATCCGCAGTTAGCAGTGCACGGGCATCCGTTTGGGCGACAGCCATCAGTCCGGCCTGCCGTTCCAGATCGGCGATGCGAAACTTTGGCAACCCGGATTGTGCGGTACCAATCAAGTCTCCGGCCCCGCGCATCTGCAGATCGGTCTCGGCGATTTTAAACCCGTCTTCGGTTTCACGCAGAACCTCCAACCGCTTGCGCCCGCCTTCGCTGAGCGGTGGCTGGTACATCAGCAAACAGGTCGAGGCATCCTCGCCCCGCCCCACCCGGCCACGCAGCTGGTGCAACTGGGCCAGCCCGAAAATCTCGGCCCGTTCGATTACCATAATCGTTGCGTTGGGCACATTCACGCCCACCTCGATCACTGTTGTGGCAACCAGCACCTTGGTTTGCCCGGACTGGAACGCAGCCATGGCCGCGTCTTTTTCGGCAGGCGGCATTTGTCCATGCACCAGCCCCACCACACCGTCCCCCAGTATCGCGCGCAGTCGTTTAAACCGCTCCTCGGCGGCTGTCAGGTCCGACACCTCGGATTCGTCCACCAAAGGGCAAACCCAATAGCATTGCTTGCCCGCATCAATCGCGCCCCGCAAATGGGCCACAACTTCATCCATGCGCTGCGTACTGACGATGGCCGTTTTGATCGGTTTCCGGCCCGGAGGTTTTTCGTCCAGAACCGAGACATCCATATCCCCATATTGCGCCAGCGCAAGGCTGCGCGGGATTGGCGTCGCGGTCATCACCAGAACATCCGCGCGCTGGCCTTTCTCGGACAGTTCCATCCGCTGGCGGACACCAAAGCGGTGCTGCTCATCAACGATGGCAAGCCGCAGGGCGTTGAATTCGACATCGGATTGAAAAACTGCATGGGTGCCGACCAGTATCTGAATGTCGCCCTGTTTCAATTCCGCCAGCTTGGCGCGCCGTTCCGCCCCTTTGTCACGTCCCGTCAGGATTTCAAGGACAACGCCCGCCTCCTCGGCCAGCGGGCGCAACCCTTCCAGATGCTGGCGCGCCAGAATCTCGGTTGGGGCCATCATTACCCCCTGCCCGCCCGCTTCAACGGCGACCAGCAAGGCCATAAATGCCACAAGTGTCTTGCCTGCCCCCACATCCCCCTGCAGCAGACGATTCATGCGACTGCCCGAGGCCATATCGGCCGAGATTTCCGCGATCGCACGTGTCTGCGCCCCGGTCGGACGGTACGGCAGGCTTGCCAATACTCTGGAGTGCAACGCACCTGTGCCGACACTGACGATCCCACGTGTCTTGCGCTCTCTTTGGCGTGCAATGGCCAATGTGAGCTGATGGGCCAGTAACTCATCATAAGCCAGCCGCTCGCGTGCCGGAGCGAATGGGGCGACATCATCCGCCCCCTGCGGATGATGCGCTGACCGTATCGCGGTCTGCCAATCCGGCCAGCTTTGCTGCGCAACCTGTGCCGGGTCCGCCCATTCGGCCAATGCGGGCGCGCGCGCCAATGCGCTTTGCGCGGCTTTATAGGCTGTCTTCTGGGTGACACCCTGAGTCAGGTGATACACCGGCTCAAATTCCGGCAACTCGCCAGCATTTTCCGGTGCAACGACATGATCCGGATGCACCATCTGCGCCATGCCGTCGAACAGCTCCAGCTTGCCCGACACAATACGGCGCGCGCCCTGTGGCAGGATTTTCTTCAGGTACTCCCCGCGTGCGTGAAAAAACACCAGCTGGAAATCGGCCTGCGCATCTTCGACATGAATGCGATAGGCCCCACCTTTGTTCCGAGGCGGACGATGCGTCCCGACCGTCACCTCGACCGTCAGGGTCGTCGGCAGGTCGGCACCTTGAATTGTATCGCGCCGCCGCCGGTCGATCACCGCATAGGGTAACGCGAACAAGACATCGCGCGGCGACTCGATCCCGAGTTGCCCCATCAATTGCGCCGTTTTGGGGCCAACGCCATCCAGTGTCTCGAGCCCGGCAAACAGTGGAAAGAGTTGTTCAGGTCTGCCGCTCATGCATCCTCGATCAGCTGCAGCCAGCCGTCTTCGTCCAGTGTTTCGATCCCCAGATCAGCCGCCTTCTTTGCCTTCGATCCGGCGCCCGGACCGGCCACAAGCAGGTCGGTTTTTTGGCTGACCGAACCAGAGACCTTTGCCCCCAATGCCTCGGCCCGCGCCTTGGCCTCGGCGCGGGTCATCTTTTTCAATGTCCCCGTGAACACCACGGTTTTACCCGCAACCGGGCTATCCGAGGCCGGGGCCTCGGGCGGTATGATCGTCAGGTATTGGCGCAGATCGTCAAAGGCCTTACGTTCGTCAGCATTGGCGAAAGCATCAGACAGCGACAGGCCCAGAGTCGCCCCGATCCCATCAATCCCGATCAGATCGGACCATGCGCTGGCCGCTGAGGGAGGAACATCCAGCCGCGACATCGCAGTGTCACGCGATTCCTTAAGCCTTGCACGCCGACCCTCGGCAGTGGCGGCAATCCGTTCGGCTTCCTCCGCCTCATCCGCGGCCCGCTGCGCCAGCGCCGCCGGGCGCGCGGTGTCAATCGCCGCTGCCATCACATCCCAATCCCGATAAAACAGCGCCAGATCGCGCGCGCCGACTTCGCCCACATGGCGAATGCCAAGCGCGAACAGCAATCTTGCGAAGGCGATGCTGCGTTTGTCGCTGATTGCTGCAAACAGGTTGCTGGCCGACGTATCGCCCCAACCATCCCGGTTCTTCAATCGCGACAGATTGCCCGCGTCACGGTCCTGCAGCGTGAAGATGTCAGCGGGCGTGTTGATGGGCAAAACCGGGTCGTCATAGAACATTTCGATCTGTTTGGCGCCCAATCCTTCGATGTCGAACGCTTTGCGCGAGACAAAATGCTTGAGCTTTTCGACCGCCTGTGCCGGGCAAATCAGACCGCCGGTACAGCGGCGCACCGCATCGCCTTCTTCCCGGATCGCGTCGCTGTCACATTCGGGGCATTTCGATGGAAAATCATATGGTTCGGCATCATCGGGCCGCTTTGACAGGTCCACATCCGAGATCTTGGGGATCACATCACCCGCGCGGTAGACTTGTACCCAATCGCCGACGCGGATGTCCTTACCATTGCGGATCATGCCGCCCTTGGCGTCCCGACCAGCAATGTAATCCTCGTTGTGCAAGGTCGCGTTCGAAACCACGACACCGCCAACCGTCACCGGATGCAATCGCGCAACCGGGCTGAGTGCGCCTGTCCGGCCCACTTGAATGTCGATGGCCTCAAGCCGTGTCCAGGCAAGTTCTGCTGGGAATTTATGCGCTATCGCCCAGCGAGGGGTCGTGGATCGAAACCCCAACCGGCCCTGCAAGCCGAGGTCATCGACCTTATAGACCACACCATCGATGTCGTAGCCCAGGACCGCCCGTTGCGCCTCTATCTTGCGATAGTGTTCCAGCATTTGATCCGTTGTGGTGCACAGGCGGGTCAGATCATTGACCTTAAACCCAAAGTCTTTGAGCCTCTCGATTGCTCCCATCTGCGTATCCGCCAAAGGCTCGGAAAGCGCGCCCCACGCATAGGCGAAGAACCGAAGCGGTCGCGCCCGGGTGATCTCGGAATCAAGTTGCCGCAGAGAGCCCGCCGCCGCATTTCGGGGATTCGCGAAGGTTTTGCCGCCCCTCTCGGATTGCCGCGCGTTCAATATGTTGAAATCCTGATGAGACATGTAGACCTCGCCCCGAACCTCAAGCACGTCAGGCGCGCCGTCTATGTGGTGCGGGATGTCCGCGACGGTGAGGGCATTGGCGGTGACGTTCTCGCCTACCTCGCCATCTCCTCGGGTGGCGGCCTGAACCAACGCGCCGTTTTCATATCGCAATGAAAGAGACAGACCATCAATCTTGGGTTCGGCAGTGTAGGCCAGCGGCGCATCCGCGCTCAGGCCAAGATACTTACGAATCGAACGGTCGAAATCGGCGACATCCTCGTCGTCAAACGCATTGCCCAGCGACATCATGCGCATAGCATGGGCCACCTTGGTAAAGCCGTCCGCAGGTCGCGCCCCAACCTGATCCGTAGGGCTGTCTGCGCGCTTCAGATTTGGGAAACGGGCTTCGATTTCGGCGTTTCGGCGCTTGAGCGCGTCGTAATCGGCGTCCGAAATCTCGGGCGCATCTTTGGCGTGATAAAGCTCATTTGCGCGCAGCAGGGCCGCGGCAAGACGGGCCAGTTCTTCCCGTGCTTCGTCTTCGCTCAACTCTGCTACCGCTGTGATCTTGCTCATGTCCCCGCCCTGTCACGTCGTCTTGGACCCCAGTGATAGGGCGAGGCCATGGTCAGGTCCAGTGCTGTGCTGAGCCGCGAGTGGGAATGCCGCCCCGGACCAACGGCGGCAATCTGTTGATTGTTTCAGGCGCCAACCGCCATTCGCGTTTGATCGACGCTGCCGACTTGCGGGTCACGCAGAACATATCCGCGGCCCCAGACCGTCTCGATATAGTTCTCTCCCCCCGTCGCATTGCTGAGTTTTTTGCGCAGCTTGCAAATAAACACGTCAATAATCTTCAGTTCCGGTTCATCCATTCCACCATAAAGGTGGTTCAGGAACATTTCTTTCGTCAGGGTCGTCCCCTTGCGCAGGCTCAGAAGTTCCAGCATCTGGTATTCCTTGCCCGTCAGATGGACGGTTTTGCCGCCGACCTCGACCGTTTTGGCATCCAGGTTAACGGCCACCTGTCCGGTATGAATCACCGATTGCGAATGCCCTTTCGAGCGGCGAATGATCGCGTGAATACGCGCCACCAGTTCTTCGCGATGGAAGGGTTTGGTCAAATAGTCGTCGGCGCCGAAGCCGAACCCCTTGATCTTGCTTTCCGTATCATCTGCGCCTGACAGGATCAGAATGGGTGTTTCAACCCGCGCAATGCGCAACTGCCGCAGCACCTCATGCCCGTTCATATCCGGCAGGTTCAGGTCCAGCAGGATCAGGTCATAGTCGTAAAGCTTGGCCAGATCGATCCCTTCTTCGCCAAGATCTGTCGCATACACGTTCAGGTTAGCATGTGTCAGCATCAGTTCGATGCTTTTGGACGTTGTGGGATCATCCTCGACAAGAAGTATACGCATTCAGCCGCTCCAATTCGGTACAATATCATCGGTTCAAATCGAGACTGGCTAAAAATGGTTAACCTGTCGTTACCGTTGATTCATTTATTCACTTTCCCCTTTAAGTTGTCGATATTTTTTTAGCGCGGTGACCTTTAAGGCGTCGGTTCCGTGCTCGGCAACAGCCGAGACCCAAATGTTGAACTCTTCATCGCTCAACCCATATCGCTTTTTGGCATCCGAGAGAGAAATGAGCCCGTAAAGCACCCCCCGAACGACGATCAGCTTCCGCGAGGCAACCCAGCGTCGTGTATCCGCAGGGGGCAAATCTGCGCGCGTCAAAACAGTTCCATCCGGCAAGGTAACCGACCTTGGCCCTTCGACTTTGTGCAAATACATCTGTCACACCTTCTATTACTGCGACAAAGCTGCGCCCAGCCTACTTAAAACAGCATGAAACCGCCCCTTGAGAGTGTGTAGAATTTTCCTATATTCTGCCGGTCTTTCTTAACCCGGACTGGAACCACCCATGGCCCTCGATACCGAGACCCCGCTGAACTCGCTTGGCTTTGCCAAACCGCCCTCGGAAACACGGGTGGTCGTCGCGATGTCCGGCGGAGTGGACAGTTCGGTTGTGGCCGCTTATCTGGCCGATCAGGGATACGATGTGGTGGGCGTGACGCTGCAGCTGTATGACCACGGCGCGGCGCTGGCCAAGAAGGGTGCATGCTGTGCAGGCATCGACATCCATGATGCGCGACGCGTGGCCGAAGAGCGTGGGTTTCCGCATTACGTTCTGGATTACGAGAACATCTTCAAGGATGCAGTGATCGACGAATTTGCCGACAGCTATCTGGCGGGCGCGACCCCTGTGCCCTGCATCCGCTGCAACGAACGGGTGAAATTCAAGGACCTGCTGGAAACCGCCAAGGACCTTGAGGCCGACTGCATGGCCACCGGACACTATATCCAGCGCAAAATGGGGCCGAACGGTGCCGAACTGCACAGCGCCGAGGATGCGAACCGGGACCAGTCCTATTTCCTGTTCTCGACCACACCCGAGCAGCTGGATTTCCTGCGCTTCCCACTTGGCCATCTGCCCTCGAAGGATGCTACCCGCGAGATGGCCGCGCAATACGGGCTGGCCGTTGCGGACAAGCCGGACAGTCAGGACATCTGCTTTGTACCCGATGGCAACTATGCCAGCGTGATTGAAAAGCTGCGCCCCGGCGCGGCGGAACCGGGCGAGATCGTCCATGCCGATGGCCGTGTATTGGCGCAGCATGACGGGGTGATCCACTACACCATCGGCCAACGGCGCGGCCTTGGCATCGGCGGCCTTAGCGAGCCGCTGTATGTGGTCAAGCTGGACGTGGACAAAAAGCAGGTCGTTGTCGGCCCCAAAGAAATGCTGGCCACCCGCATCGTACCGGTACGCGAGATCAACTGGCTTGGGGATGAACCTTTCACCTCGCAAAAGGAATGGCACCTGTCGGTTAAAGTCCGCTCGACCCGCCCCCCGCGCGAAGCGATCATTCGACCCCTGTCCGACACCACCGCCGAGGTCGAGTTGCTGACACCCGAAGAAGGTATCTCTCCGGGTCAGGCCTGTGTGTTCTATGCGAATGAAGGCAGCCGCATCTTTGGCGGCGGCTGGATCTGGCGCGGTTACTAGGCCGAAACGGGCTCGATCTCAGCCTCGATTTGTATGTGCAGGGCATCGTTGAACCGGTTGAACGCACCGCAGAGCGTTATGCGCCAGGTCAGTTCCACAATCTGCGCATCGCTGAACCATTCGCGCAGGCCCGAGACCTCGGCATCCAGCATCCGGCCTGAACGGGTAGTCACCGCCTCGGCATAGCGCACCACCGCCTTGTCACAATCGTCGAGCTCGGGATGATCCTCAACATCCGGCAAGCGTGCTGCCCCTTCGGGGCTGAGCCCTGCCACGGTCAGCAACGGGGTATGATGGGACACGCAATAGTCGCAGGCGTTCAGTTTCGATACCGTGACCATTGCCAGCTCCAGCGCCCGGCGCGGCAGGTTTTCCTGCGCACGCAATGTCGTCAGCATACCTGTGACATGCTCCAGAACCGGCGGGCAATAGGCTGCGACCCGTGCCCAGTTGTCGAACGGCCCATAGGCACCCAATGCTGTATGGGCCGCGCGGGCTGCGTCGGTCATGTCATCATCGCTCAGAGGCGGGATACGGGTCATAGGCATTCTCCTTCGCGGCTTACATACCCATGCCTGAAGGTGCTGCGACAGATGCGGTTCGATCACAATCCGGTCATTGTGCCGGATGGTTTACAGGGCGTCTGTAGGCGAATTGAACAGGATGTAAAGCCCGACACAGACCATGATGTAGGGCGCGATCCGGTCCATTCGCGCCACCCGAGGTCCCAGGCTTTGGGCCCGCGGCGCGCCCCAGGTTGCGATCGCGACCAATGCAGCAGCGGCCCCCGCAGCACCGAGCAATGCAGCCAACCGGAATGAGGGCGCAGAATCGGCCAAGAGCGACGTCATTACCGCAAAGCTGTCAATGGACAGGCTCAGAAACAGAGTGACGACCGAGCTGACGGCCCCTTTGGAGCTGAGATCTTCCGCCTCGGTTCCCCGCATTTGCTGCCAGATACCGCGCAAGCCGAAGATCAAGGGCACAAGACCAAGATAGCCGATCCATTCGGGGATGCCACTTTGGTCCAGCCCGACCGCGACGGTCATGGCAAGCGACAGGACAATGGCCTGCGCAATCGCGAAACCGGCAATGGCGCGGCGTTGTTCCATGATCAGGATCAGGCCAAGCAAAACCGCCAGATTGTCGAGGTTGGTCGACACCATCGCCACCCCGGCCGATATGGCAAACAAGAGGTGGTCGAACATGTCGCTACGCCATCCGCTGCAGAACCGCGCGCGCGGCGCGCAGGCCGGGGGCCTCTCCGCCACGCCCAAGACGGTCCATCGTCTCGGCCATAGCCTGCTGCTGCGTATCCGGGGTTGCCGCGACCTGTCTTAGCGCCTGGGCGATTCTGTCGGGTTGGCAGTCGTCCAGCAAACATTCGGGCACCGTTCGGGTTTCCGAGACCAGATTGACCAGCGTCACGGTATCCAGTTTCACCATGCGTTTCGCGATCAACGTAGTCAGCCAGTTCAGGTTATAGGCAATCACCATCGGCGTCGCCTGTGCGGCCAGTTCCAGAGACACCGTGCCCGATGCCGCCAGCGCAAGATCGGCAGCCGCAAACGCCGCCCTTTTCTGCGTCTGAGCCTGATCCGTGGGCAATTCCCGCGGATCGACAATAACCGGATGCCCCGGCCAATCCTTCACCTGCTCGGTGACAGCCTCGACCATATGCGCGACGGTCGGAACCACCACGCGCGTGCCCGGGCGGTCTTGCAGATATTGCCGGAGAGCGTCCCCAAATATCGGGGCCAGCCGTTCAACCTCCCCCCGCCGAGAGCCGGGCAGTGCGAGGAGGATCGGCGCATCACCCAGATCGTGATCCGCGCGGAACTGCACGACATCCTGATCTGTGGCAACAGGTTCGTTCACAACCGGATGGCCGACGAAATCGCACTCCATCCCGGCGCGTTCCATATAGGGCGGCTCGAACGGCAACAGGGCAAGGACATGGTCGATCACCTTCGCCATCTTGTCTGCCCGCCCCGGACGCCAGGCCCAGACGCTGGGGGCGACATAGTGGACGGTGCGGATATTGCCCGATGCCTTCACCAGTTTGGCGACCCGCAATGAGAAATCAGGACTGTCGATGGTGATCAGAACATCCGGTTGCGTCTCAAGCACTGCCTGAGCGGTCTCGGTAATCCGGCGTTTGAGGTGGAAAAACTTCGGCAGAACCTCGACCAACCCCATGACGCTAAGCTCGGACATTGGAAAGCGACTGTTCAGCCCCTGCGCCCGCATCAAGGGGCCACCAACACCGTCGAATGCCACATCGGGAACCAGCGCGCGCAGCCCCTCCATCAATGCGGCCCCCAACCGGTCGCCCGAAGGTTCTCCAGCGACCAGAAAGACGCGCATCAGACCGCGCGCTCTCGGACCTGAAGGAACAGGCCCAGTCGGTTGCATTCCTCGACGACACGATCACGCTGCAACACGATGACGCCGCCCTTTTCAATCACGATACCTGAAAGCCCGGCGGCGACCGCTCCGGACACGGTGTCGGGGCCGATGGCCGGCATATCCGCGCGCCGGTCCTGATCGGGCTTGGGCCCTTTGAACAGGACACCGCCGCCCGCATCGGGCCGTTGTGTCAGGGATTGCAGCATCCATGCGGTGCCGAAGATACTCTCGACCGCCAGTGCCTGCCCCTTCAGAACCACACAAGCCTGGCCGATATCGGCAGCACCCATCGCGCGCAGGATACCCGCAGCGCGATCCGCATCAGACAGATCGGCCTCGGACGGGTGTGCTTTGGTCAGGCAACCAAGCGGAGGCAGCAGATCAGGCGCAATCTCATGTGCGGCCCGAACGTTCAGTCCGGCGTCTTCAAAGATGCCGATGACCGCCCGCAGCGCGCCATCGTCTCCGGACATGATGGCTTGCTGCAGGACCGGAACCAGCGGCATCGTTGCAGCGTCGATCCGCGCCGGGTCAACAACAGGGCGGCGTACCGCTCCGGCCATGCAGATCTCGGTTACGCCCCGGGTTTTGAGGTCGGCGATGAAACTGCCGAGATGTTCCAGAGGAAAAACCACATCTGCTGTCAGAGTGTCCGGTTCGAACCCCTCCATGGCGCAAATCAGCGGGCGGTCGGACAGGCACGAGACAACCGCATCCGGCAACACTCCTGTCCCCGCGATCAGAGCCAGCATCGGATTACTTCCTCGGCGTCAGGAACGAGCGATCGGATTCACCGGTGACGAAATCGACGATCCGGCGCACATATTCGCTTTCGTGATCATCTCCCAACCGCTTGGCCCGATCCATGAAGGTGCCCTCACCTTCGGACAATTCGCGAAACGCGGCGCGCAAGGCCGAGATATCGGCGCGCGCCACGCCACGCCGTTTCAGTCCGACCAGGTTCAGACCATCCAACTCGCCGCGCGGAGCCTGCACAAGGCCATAGGGAATCACATCATTGGCCACCATTGTCAGCGCGCCGATAATCGCACCGCGACCAACACGCACAAATTGATGCAGACCGGAAATGCCGCCAACGATTACGTCATCTTCGATGATGCAGTGACCAGCCGCGCCGGCATGATTGACCATGATCACCCGGTTGCCGATCTGCACGTCATGGGCGACATGGACACCGGCCATAAGCAGGCAATCGTCGCCGATACGGGTCACACCACCGCCACCGTCGGTACCGGTGTTGACCGTCACATGTTCACGGATGCGATTGCGTTTGCCGATTTCCAAGCGGGTGTTCTCGCCGCCGAATTTCAGATCCTGCGGGATTTCTCCGATGACCGAGAAATTGAAGATCACGGTTTCTTCGCCGACACTGGTATCGCCGGTCACCACCACATGAGATTTCAGCTCGACCCGGTCACCCAACCGAACTTGCGATCCGACATAACAGAACGGACCGATGGTACAGTCCTGCCCGATCTGAGCGCCGTCTTCGATAATTGCGCTGGGATGGATGCCGCTCATGTCGTCTTTTCCATGTCCCAATCGACATAGGCCGAGAACTCGGCCTCGGCGGCCACTTCGCCTTCGACGGTTGCACGACCGCTGAACTTGAAGATTTTGCCGCCTTTTTTGCCGCGCACAGTTTCAACGTGCATCTCCAGCACATCGCCGGGCACGACCTTGCGGCGGAACTTGCATTTGTCGATATTCATGAAATAGATCAGCAGCTCGCTGTCGATCACATCCATGCCGACGCCCAGCATGACACCAGCGGTCTGGGCCATCGCCTCGACAATGGTGACACCCGGCATAATCGGTGTTCCCGGGAAGTGGCCCTGAAAATGCGGCTCGTTCATGGTCACGTTCTTGATGCCGACTGCGGACTGATAGCCCTGAATGTCCACCACCTTGTCGACCAGCAAAAACGGATAGCGATGCGGCAATATCCGCTGAATCAGCTGAATGTCTGCGCTCTTGGTTTCCGTGGTCATGGTTTAGGTGTCCTGTTCTGGATGTCTCTTTCAAGCGTGGTTAGCAATACCGCTGGGTAAGGGCAAGCCAGCCTAGTCGCCGTTGGCTGCCCCAAGACTTGTCCCGTCGCCGATTGCAGCGTTGATACGCTCGATTGCGGCATTGGTGATGTCCGAGGCGTCCGAGCTGAGCACTACGGTAGAGCGTTCGATCACGACCGACGCCTGAGATTCACGCAACAACTCAATCAACACCGGCTGCGCCAGTTCGAAAAACTGACCGCGCGCCTCTTCTCCGCGCCGCGCCAACACATCGAGCTTGGCTCGCTGGCTGTCTCGATGCGACTGAACTTTTTCGTCAAACGCCTGCGCAAGGGGGCGGAATTCCTCAGCAGATACAGTCGCCCGAAGTTCGGTGAGGTCTTTTTCCTCTTTGCTCAGTTCGGCGACGATCCGCTCGTTTTCCTGAGCCAACAATGCACTTTCCGTTTCGATCTCACGAAACACGCGCTGGCCAAAGGCGGATTCCGCAAACAAACGCTCGCTGGAAATCGTCAGAACACCGGTCTGCAGCACGCCCAGTTGTTGCGCGCCAGCGGGCAGTGCCGACGAAGCAATCAAAACACACAGGGCCCGCAAAGGGCCCTGTAGAAGTTTTATCAAGCCGAAATTCATTCGCGGATCAGAACTGAGCCTGAATAGTCAGGTCAAAGCTCTGTTCGTTGTCAAATTCCTCTTTCTTGAGCGCCTTTGAGAAATTGAAGCGCAGCGGGCCAAAAGGCGTGGTCCACAGAACTGAAACACCGATGACGTGGCGAATTGATCCGTTCGCTCCAACGATATCGGCGCCCAAGGTATTCACGTTGTCGATATTGTAGAGGTTTCCGACGTCATAGAATACGCCGCCCCGCAGACCCAGTTCCTCGGGCAGGCCCAAAGGGAAATCCGATTCAAATCGCGCCACCCAGTAGTAGTTGCCGCCGATAGCATCATCCTGACCGTTCGACTGATCCCGCGGGCCGATACCGGCGGGTTCGAAGCCACGGAAGGTGTTGGGGCCAAGAACGAAACGGTCGATGGTCCGACTAAAGTCATCCCCGGTCCAATGTAAAGCACCCATCTCAAAGCTGGCGCGAAGCACAACCTCTTCGTTCAGGACCCGCTTCTGCGCAATCGCACGCGCGGAGGACTTGATGTATTCGTTGTCACCACCCAGTCCCGCTGCATCGACCCCTACTTCAAACAAGACACCTGCGGTCGGGTTAAGTCCACCGATACGGCTATCATAGACATAAGAGATACCGAACGAGCTGGAAGTCCGTTTTCCCTGATCGATTTCCGATGCGATCACCGCACCGTTGGTCTGACCGCTTTGCTGCGTCATCTCGCTGCGATTCCAGCCATAGCGCAAGCGCAGTGAGGACAGCTCGCCAATCGCATAGCTGAGCTGCGGATTGAAAAAGACCGTTTTCGTATCGTAGCTGGCGAAGCTTGAATTCGTAGTAGACAGCCCCAACCCAAGATCAAAGCGCAACTTACGGCCAAGCAGGTATGGCTCGGTAAAGTTGATTGAATACTGCTCCGCGTCCTGTGCGGTCGACAGAGTGACACCCAGAGTCTGGCCCCGTCCCAGGAAATTGGACTCGCTCAGACCAATCGCGATTCCTAAACCATCCGAGACCGAATAGCTACCACCAAGGCTGAGCGAGCCGGTGGGCTGCTCTTCCACATCCACGTCAACGATGACCTGGCTGGGCGACGAACCTTCGCGTGTGTCCACATCAGCGACCGAGAAGAAACCAAGTGCGCGGATCCGCTCGGCGCTCTGCCGAATCTCACGCGGGTTGAACGGGTCACCTTCAACCGTGTCGAATTGACGACGGATCACCCGGTCCAGCGTGGTGGTGTTGCCCTCAATGTCGATCCGCTCAACAAAGATGCGCGGACCGCGGGTCAATACGAACTGTACATCCAGCGTCAGATCGCGCGGATTGCGCGTTACACGCGGCTCGACCCGCAGAAAATCGACACCATTCTTCAGCCCCAGACGTTCCATCCGCGCGATCGAGTTTTCGACCAGCGTTGGCGAATAGATTACCCCCGGTTTGATCTTAAGCGCTTCCTGATAGGGCGCGGCGTCCACGCCCGGGATCTCACTCACCGTAGAGATCTGACCGAATGAGAAGCGCTGACCTTCGGTGATATTCATCACCAGGAAAAACGCGTCCCGTTCGCGGGTGAATTCAACATTGGCGCTGTTGACACGGAAATCGACATAGCCGCGCGACAGATAGAAGTCGCGGATCACCTGTTTGTCGAATTCGATCCGGTCGGCAATGAAGGTATCGCCCCGCAGGAAAGTGCGCAGAACGTTGGCCTGTTTGGTTTCCAGCACGCGACGCAGGCGACGGTCGGAATAAGCGCGGTTACCGACAAAGCTGACACGCTCAACTTCGATAGTTGTCCCTTCGGCGACTTCAAACACCAGATCCACCCGGTTGTCGCTGCGGCGGATGATGCGCGGGATAACCGTGGCCGAAACCCTGCCCTGCGCCGAATAAATCTCGGCAATCAGATCCGCATCGGCCTCGGCGACCTGAGGGGTAAAGACCCGGCGGGTTTCCGAAGAGATCGCATCCAGCAGCACGTCATCCTTGACGCGGCGGTTTCCTTCGATGCTGATCTGGTTGATTGTAGGGTATTCCGCGACTTCGATGACCAGAGTATTGCCGCGCGGCGTCAGTTCGACTGTCTCAAAAACACCACTGTCAAGCAAACGCTGAAAGGCGTCGTTCAGTTGTCCGGCGGTGACAGTCTGTCCCGGTTCGATTCCTGTTCGAGAGATAATCGTCGAGGTTTGGATCCGTCGATTGCCCTCAACTTCGAAGCTGTTGATCGTGTATGACTGCGCTAGCACCGGTTGTGGAAGAACCAACAAGCCCGGGATTGCAAAGAAGAAAAAGAATACTAGTGCCTGCCACAAAATATTGCTTTGCCGCCCGCGTGAGCCGCAGTATGTGCCCGTGCCTCTGCTGTCAGTCATTTTTTTCACTACCCAGAATTTTCAGACTTTAGGTGCTGAGTAGCCCGATTGTGGCATCATGTCAAAAGCGCAAAATGCAAAAAACGGCCCGCAGGCCGTTCTTAGAAGTCATTGTCAGTCTGCAAGAATCACAAGCCGACGATATATCCACCAACCGCAAGCGCCAAAGCGGTCACCCCGAAGCTAAGCAGGACATCCCAATTCAAAAGAAACAGGTGGCTGAAGCCCTGATAGGATTTCTGTAACGCTCTGGTCATCGCTCTTGAGTCCATTCATACGAAAGCACCCAAGAGCATAGGCCTGAATTGCGGCAAGATTGCGTCCGAACCGTGCCAGTTCCGCCTTATTCAGCAGAACAAATCGTTGGTGACTGAGAACAGCATCAAAGACAGGATCAGCGTTACCCCAATCCCCATCAGCACGCGCAGCGCCTTATCGCTGGGTGGTTTGCCCGAAACCGCCTCATAGGCATAAAACACCAGATGGCCGCCATCCAATGCCGGGATTGGGAACAGGTTCAGCAATCCAACCGCCGTCGACAAAACCGCAATGAAGAAAACAAAGCTTTGTGCGCCTTGACTGGCCATCGCGCCGGATACCTCGGCGATCCCGATCGGGCCTGAAATGTTGCAGGTGCTGATCGCGCCGGTGATCATATGCCACATGCCCGAGAGTGAGCCCTGAATGATGCGCCCGGTCTGAACCACTCCACCCTGCAGCGAATCCCAAAGTCCCGCGGGAACCGTTTCAGGCTCGATCATCATTCCGCCGACGATTCCGATGCGCCAATGGGTTACGAAACCGCCATCGGGTTTCGGCTCATCCGTCCGGCGTGGTGCCAGCGCGAAATCAAGATCCGCCCCGTCGCGCCAGACTGTCAGTAACAATGCCCGGCCATCCGACCCCTCAACATGTTCTTTCAACTGACCAAAGGCAAAAATCGGATCACCGTCGACAGCGGTGATCACATCGCCTTGCTGCAGCTGGATATCCATCGCTGCGCTGCGCGGTGTAACCTGTTGAATCAGAGGGGGAAACAGCCAGGGTGCCTGAACATTTACAGTCTCACCATCACGGATGACGGTATAATCCAGTTCAGGCTGTACGGGCAAAGCATCGATAAAGTCCGACCAATTGCTCTGATCATCGAAATCAGGGGTCTGAATGCCGGCGATTGCGATGATCTCATCACCCTCCTGCAGCCCTTGCTCGGTACCTGGCAGCGGTTGCAGCGCACCAACGGTCAGTGGTTCACGCGAGACACCCTGAGACCAATAGATCAGGCCGAACACCAGAATGGACATCGCGAAATTGAAAACCGGCCCCGCCGCAACGGTTGCCGCGCGCGCCCAAAGCGGGGCGCCATGCATGGTCCGCCGCAGCTCTTCCGGGGTTCGTTCGGCGATCACTTCCATAGCCTCTTCGTCTTTGCCAGAGGCCGCGTTGGCATCCCCCAGAAACTTGACGTAACCACCAAAAGGCAAGAGCGCGATCTGCCAACGGGTACCGCGCTTGTCGACCCGGCTCCAGAGCACCGGACCGAAGCCGAGCGAAAACACCTCGGCATGGATGCCGGTCCAGCGGCCCACGATGTAATGCCCGTATTCATGCACCGCGACGATCACGGACAAGGCCACAACAAAAGCAATGATCGTATAGAGAAGATTGCCGAATTGCGGAATCAGAGAGAGTATATCCAAAGGTGTTTATCCTGCTCGTTGCAATACGGTTTCATCGACCCATTGCCGTGTCAGATGGTCCGTTTGCTGTACGTTATCAAGGGTCAAAGGGGCATCAATAAGGCCGTTCGAGGCCTCAAAACGATCAAGTATCGCGGCCACCGTATCTGCCATGTCCAGAAAGCCGATCCGACCTTTGATGAAGTGATCCAGTGCCCGTTCCTTGGCGGCGTTGAAGATGGCACCTGACAGGCCGCCACGCTCCATGACCTCTCGGGCCAAGCGCAAGGCGGGATAGCGCGCCTCATCCGGTGTTACAAAACGCAACTGCCCCAGTTTGGCGAGGTCCAGCCGTTCGACCGGCAGATTGCGCCGTTCAGGCCAATGCAGTGCATAGCCGATGGCATGGCGCATATCCGGCGCCCCCAAATGTGCCATCAAGGCCCCATCCCGAAACCCGACCAGCGCATGAACGATGGATTCAGGATGAACCAGCACTTCGATCTGGGCAGGATCGACGCCAAAGTATTCTTTGGTTTCTATCACTTCCAACGCTTTATTAAACATCGAAGCGCTGTCGATAGTGATCCTCTGCCCCATGTTCCAGTTCGGATGACTCGACGCCTGTTCGACTGTTGCGCGGGACAGATCGGCCATCGGCCAATCGCGAAACGCCCCTCCACTGGCGGTAATGATAATCCGCTCGACTGTGCTGAGGTCTTCGCCAGCAAGGGCTTGAAACACCGCTGAATGCTCGCTGTCGACTGGCAATAGCCGCGCGCCATGCGTTCGGGCGGTGTCCAACACCAATGGCCCGGCACAGACCAGAGTTTCTTTGTTGGCCAAGGCAAGGGTCGCGCCCTGTTTGAGCGCTTCGATCCCTGGCGCCAACCCCGCCGCACCGACGATGGCCGACATGACCCAATCCGCCGGGCGCGCGCCCGCTTCGATCAGGGCCGCCTGCCCGGCTGCAGCCTGCACATCGCTGCCCGCCAACGCGGTGCGCAGATCGTGCAGCCTGTCTTCAAATGCAGTCACCGCGATATCTGCGCCCAGCCGCTTGGCGTCCTGCGCCAGTTGGGCAATATTGCTGCCGCCGGTCAGCGCCACGACATCATAGGCGTCGGGGTGCCTTGCGATCAGATCGATGGTGTTCTGCCCAATCGATCCGGTCGCTCCGAATATCGACACTTTCCGCATCACATGCCTCCGGGCGCGTAAATCAAACCTGCGATCAGCACAAAGACCGCCGCGCCCATCATGCCGTCAAAGCGGTCCAGGAATCCTCCGTGGCCGGGGATCAGGTTCGAACTGTCCTTGACCCCGAACTTTCGTTTCACCGCACTTTCCACAATATCCCCAGCCTGACTGGCCATCGAAGCGAGAACGGACACAAGAACGAACGCGATCCCAAACCCTGCGTAGACGGCAAAGACGGTACCAACCAACGCGGCAGCGACCCAGCCGCCAACCGTACCGGACCATGTTTTCTTGGGACTAACCTTAGGCCAGAATTTCGGGCCGCCCAGTGTCTTGCCCACAAAATACCCGGCTATGTCGGTGGCGACCACCACAAGGATCAGCCAAACCATCCAGCCAATCCCCATGTTTTCACGGATCGAGATAAAGCCCAACCCCGAGGCGGCTATCCAAAACGCAAACACTACATAAAGACCACGCGCCTGCCGCATCTGCCCAGCCCCGACCAAGGCCGGTGCCAGCAAAAATGGCAGTTTGTAAAGCGGCGGCAGATGAAAGCTAAGGACGACCGCAAACCCCGTCAGGATTGCCAGTTGAATGGCGACGCCCTGACGTTCGGGGTCGATGATACGCACAAGCTCCCATGTCATCAGCCCGCAGGCCAACGCGATGAATATCTCGAACCAAAGGCCACCCAGCCAGACTTCGACGGAGCCAACAATAACAAGAACCGCAGCCGACAGAATTCGGGTTGTCAGATCAGACCATCGGTCGTCACTCATGCCGGAACCGCTCCGAACCGCCTCTCGCGGGAACCATAGTTTTGGCAGAGGCGTTCAAGCTCGGCAGCCGTGAAATCCGGCCACAGAGTGTCGATGAATTCATACTCGGAATAGGCGGACTGCCAGAGAAGGAAGTTTGAAATCCGCGCCTCACCGCTGGTACGGATTACCAGATCCGGATCCGGAAGAACGCGTGTATCCAGATACTTAGGCAGGGTTTCTTCATCCACATCTTCGGGCCGCAGACGCCCCTTAGCCACGTCACAAGCCAGACGTTTGGTGGCGCGCGCTACCTCATCCCGACCGCCGTAATTCAGCGCAACAGTAAGATGAACCAGATCGTTATCCTGTGTCTCACGTTCCAGCGAGTCCATCAGATCAGTCAGTTTTGCATCCAGACGCACACGATCCCCAATGAACCGCACCCGGATGCCGTTATCCTTCAGCGTCTTGGTTTCTTTGGTGATATAGCGGCGAAACAGACTCATCAGCCCGGCCACTTCGACCTGCGTGCGTTTCCAGTTTTCCGTCGAAAACGCAAACACCGTCAGATACTTGATCCCCAAACCTGGACAGGCCTCAACAACCTCTCGAACGCGCCGTGCGCCCGCATGGTGGCCAAACAGCCGGGGCCGCCCACGTGCCTGCGCCCAACGGCCATTCCCATCCATGATGATGGCCACATGGCGCGGCCCTGTTTCAAGCGCTGTATGAGGATCTTTCGGCATGATCAGGCTCAGACCTGCATGATCTCGGCTTGTTTGGTCTCAAGCGCCTCATCAACCGCCTTGATCATCAAGTCAGTCAGGTCCTGAACCTCGGCTTCCCACAGCTTCTGGTCATCTTCGGACAGGCCATCGGCTTTGCCTTTCTTGATCTGATCCATGCCGTCGCGCCGGACATTACGGATCGAAACGCGTGCGCTTTCGGCATATTGTCCGGCAACCTTGCCAAGCTCGCGCCGGCGTTCTTCATTCAATTCAGGGATCGGCAGCATGATAATGGTACCGTTCAGCTGCGGGTTAATGCCAAGCCCGCTTTCTCGGATCGCCTTTTCAACCTTGCCCACCAGCGACTTGTCCCAGACATTCACGGTCACCATCCGCGGCTCGGGCACGTTCACCGTTCCAACCTGATTGATCGGCGTCATCGAGCCGTAGGCGTCAACCATCACCGGCTCGAGCATCGAGGCCGACGCCCGCCCGGTGCGAAGCGAGGCAAATTCGGTTTTGAGGTTGGCCATTGCGCCGTCCATGCGGCGTTTCAGATCATCGGTATCCAGTTCGAAATCGTCAGACATGCTGCTCACTCCCCGTATTCAGGTGCTGTTGAGATGGGTCATAAGCCATCACAATTGGGATGTATAGCAATCATGGTCAGGAATTGTGGCAATGACCAGAGCTGTTTCCTGCATTCCGCCTCTGGCCCTGCTATCAACGCTGGTCAGGGCGACTGCCTGACCAGCATTTGGTCTGTATTTGATCAAGCGTTGACGTCGACGACAACCCGCCCCTTGACCTGTCCCTGCAAAATATCAGCCCCCAATCCGGGCAGATCAGACAGGGTCGCCGGATGCACCATCGCCTCAAGCTTATCCATCGGCAGATCGGTCGCGATACGCTGCCATGCGCGCACGCGGTTGTCATAGGGCTGCATCACACTGTCGATCCCCAGCAGGTTCACTCCACGCAGCAGGAAGGGAATCACGGTGGCGGGCAGCGCCGCGCCGCCAGCCAAGCCCACAGCCGCTACCGATGCGCCATATTTCATCTGCCCCAAGACACGTGCCAACATCGCACCGCCTACGGCATCCACACAGCCTGACCAGGTTTCACTCTCCAACGGGCGCTTGGTGGTCTCATTCAACTCATCCCGCGGTACAATCGTGTTCGCCCCCAGAGACTTGAGGTACTCCGCCGTCTCCGGGCGCCCGGTAACCGCAGCAACCTCATATCCCAGATGCGCCAGAATAGCCGTCGCGACCGACCCAACGCCCCCAGCGGCCCCGGTTACCAGGACGGGACCATGCCCAGGCTCCAGCCCGTGATCCTCCAGCGCCATAACCGCCAGCATCGCGGTAAAACCGGCGGTCCCCACCGCCATCGCCTGACGCGCGGTCAAACCACCCGGCAGAGGCACCAGCCAATCCGCTCGCGCATTGGCCTTCTGCGAATAGCCACCCCAATGCGCCTCGCCCACACGCCAACCGGTCAGCACAACCTTGTCGCCGGGATTGTACCGTTCATCCGACGACGCCTCGACCGTTCCGGCATAATCGATTCCGGGGATATGAGGATAACTGCGCACCAACCCGCCCCCCTTGGGCGACATGCACAATCCATCCTTATAATTCACAGTCGAATATTCCACGGCCACTGTCACCTCGCCCGACGGCAGATCGCTCTCGCAGATCTGCCTGACCGACGCGCTCGCCAGCCCGCTCTCTTCATCTCTGTCCATCACCAATGCGTTAAACATCTGACATCCTTCCTGTTTCCCAAAACCAGATCCGCTGCTTCATCTGGCCAAAAATATCTCGGGGGAGTCGCGCAGCGACGGGGGCAGAGCCCCCTCCTCCGGTCAAATCCAGAACCCGTCCCTTACAACTGCACTCCGCATCCCATCAGGCGTCTCAACCTCAAGCGCGGTGCCCGCGTCCCAATGGCTCAGCCGCACCATCCCAATCGAGACATTAGTGCTGAAATCCGGCGACCAAGCGGCCGAGGTCACCTGACCCACCTGTTTCCCGCCGCCATAAACCGGCCATGGCCGATCGCAGGGGGGCACGGCGTCCCCCGCAATCTCTATCGGCCTGATCTGCTGCACTGGACCTTCTTTTGCCACCCGCAACAAGGCATCTCGCCCGATGCAGCCGATGGCCGTATGTGTATTGCAAAACTTGCCCAAGCCACATTCATGCGGCGTGTTGTCGTCGGTCATGTCGTTTCCATAGGACAACAAACCACCCTCGATCCGCTCGATCAGATTCGGGCATCCGGCGCGCACGTTCAGATCCTCACCCTGCGCGAAAAGAGCATTCCAGAGCGGCATACCGATATCGCCGCCCTCGACATAAATCTCGAACCCGCCCTGTTTCGAATAGCCCGAGCGCGCCACGGCCAGATCCCGCCCTTCAAACTGGAACATATCGAATTTGAAGAAACGAATGTCCCGCACCCGATCCCCAAACACCCGCGCCATCAGATCATCGGCTTTCGGACCCTGAATCGCCAACGGAGAGACGTCCGGCTCGTCCACCAGAACATCCAGACGATAACCGTTCGCCACCCCCTTGACCCAAAGCAGCAAATCGCTGTCGGCAATTGAAATCCACCACCGGTCGTCCGACAATTTCACCGCAACCGGATCGTTCAGCATCCCCCCGGTTTCATCCACGATGGGCACATAAAAGCACTGACCGGGCAGCATTCCCCGCAGATCGCGCGGGGTCAGCATCTGCATCAGGCGCGTCGCATCGGGGCCGCGCAACTCTACCTGTCGCTCGCAGGCCACATCCCAGACCTGAACATCGGTTTTCAAATGCCGGTAGTCCGCCTCGACGCTTTCAAACACGGTAGGCAGCAGCATCCGGTTATAGACCGTGTAAGCTTTGACACCGGCCGCTTCTACGCCATCTGAAAACGGCGTCCGCCGCAACCGCCGGGATAACGATATCTGGGGCACTCAGACCTCCTGAGGCAAAAAGACCAGATCACTCACCGGCGCGCCCGAGCCGACTTCGGTCAGCATCTGATGCAACTGGCCCCTGTGATGGGTCTGGTGGTTGAACATGTGGATGACGCATTGCGCGTAAGGCTTTGTGACATCAGCATCTTTCGCCGCTGAGTACCAGGTGAAATCGCCAGTCAGAAGATCGTCACCCAACGTTCCGGCCCATTCAGCGATCCGCGCGTCTATCTTGTCGCGCAGCGGCAGCCATTCGGCCAGATCAGCGGAGAGCGAGACACTCTCGGGAATACCGCCACCTGGCCCTTGCCCCTTGTCGAACCGAGAGATCCAGATCCAGTCGCCCCATAGCAAGTGGTTTGCCGTCCCCATGATCGAGCCAAAAAACGCGCCCCGATCCCGAGACAAAACCTCGGGGGGTAATACTTGAAGAAATCCCGCCAACTGCTTGTTTTGCCAATGACCATAGCGGGCCATCTCGCGTGCATAGGCCCCGGTGATCATCACTTGGGCCCGTGCCAGTCGATCGGACAGATTTCGGCGGACTTGCCCCCGAAATCCCACACCCGGCCATAATCGCGGACTTTCGACTTGGTGCCGCGTGCAACAATGATATCGGGCCCCATCCAGTATTTCGAGTTCGACACCATCACCGGATGCTCGGGGTCCTTACCTGCCAGCATCTCGATCTCGCCCTGAATCTTGCGCCCGATCACGATGCGCCGCTTGGTGCCGTCACGTTCGATCACGACAGGAGCCCGCTCGGCCCCGATGATTTCACTGACCAGCATGGTGAACAAACCGGTGGTGCCGCCTGCCTGACCGCTAAATATCTGCAGCAGGCCATTATAGGCCTTGCCGCTTGCGCGCTCGTCCACATAGGCCGCGACCTTCCACTGACCCTCCCCCATACGGCCCGGGATATCGACCAGCAAACCCACATTCAGGCCCGACAGGTCTTCGCCTTCATAATGGCCCTCATCAATGATGACACCCATCCATGCGTGGCAATGCCCCTCTGTCGGAGGGTGCGCGCCCAGCGACACCACGCAGGGACAGAATACATCGCAGGAACAGTTCAGGATCAGCTCACCCTTGATGGCCCAATCGGTCGGGCTCATTTCACGGCGCTTGGGGTTTGGCATCCGGCTGTCGATCCGCTGACTGATCGGCAGTTTGTCCGATTCCGGTTTTCTGTTTTTTGCCATTGGCTTATCCTCCGTATGCAATGTGATACGCCAGCAGTCCAAAACCGCCCGCAATCAGCGCGAACCCCATCGGCCGCGTCACCGCGTGCCCGATTTGGGGAAGCTTCTCCAACACCATGAACAGGGTCGCGAGCCCCATCCACAACAAGCTCATGACGCCGCCAACAAAGCCGAGCGCCATGAAGCCCCAGCAGCAACCAACGCAGAACGCGCCCAGCCCCAGCCCCATACGCAGGCCGCCCGCGAAACCGGTCTTCCAATGCCCCAGGAAATAGGTCATCGGCGCATGGCAAACCCCATGGCAGACCTCTTTCGCGCGGGTGAACTGGAATGCGCCGACCGCAATCAGCAGCCCTCCTGCCAGATAGGGTGATTTGGCAATGCCCAGCATGTCAACCGCACCCCCAAACAGCAAAGCCAGTTGAAGGCCGGTGATCAGAGCTGCAAAACCGACCCAGACGATGAAATAACCGGACAACACGCCCAGCCACCCTGCCCGCGTTCCATTTGCGCTGCGGATCAGGTCATCATAGCTGCGCAAGGTGGGCACCAGCGTTGGCAGCATCATCGCCGCCATCATGATTGCCCACATCCAGAACAGCGGACCAAATTCGGCCATGGGCATATACATGTCCATGCGCGGGTCCATCGCGGCCATGGCCTGCCCCATCGGGCCCGGTCTGCCGATCCAGTCCAGATCCATATCGCGGCTCATGCTGAACATCATCCACCACGCCCAAAGGATCGTGATGTAGAAGCCCAACCAAAGCGCGCTGCGGAAAACTGAGCGACTCACTTGCCTCTCCCGACTCAACTCCCTTGCTTTTCAAATGTCAGACTTTTAAATGTCAGACAAATAAAAATTCACGACTGCAGACAAAGACCATGAAAATCGACCCGCAAAGACCTGTTGATCTGTCGGCCCAAATTGCCCAGGCGATCCGGGATGCAATTATGTCTGGCCGGTTGATCGTGGATGAAAGGCTGCCGTCTGAATCAGAGCTCGCCGATCAGTTTCAGGTTTCGCGTTCGACGGTACGCGAGGCGTTGAAACGGCTTGCGGCGCAGTCCCTGATCCGAACACAACGCGGCGCGTCGGGCGGTGCGTTCGTGAACCGGCTGAACTTTGAGGACGCCTATTCTCAGCAGATCACGACCTCGACCCTGCTGCTGTCGATGAACGCCGTCAGCTTCGATACGGCCTGTGAGGCCCGCTATGCGCTGGAACGGGCCTGTGCAACACTCTCGGCGCAGCGCCGCACCGCAGATCAGTTGGCAACGATGCGGGCCGAGATCTTCCGGCAGTCTCAACCGGGCCTGACCGATGAGGCCTTCTGTGCATCGGACGTGGCCTTTCATCGCGCTCTGGTCGATGGGGCGGGCAATCCGGTATTGTCCTATCAGCTTGCGGGTGCAGTCGAAGCCATGCAACCCTTGATGAACATGATCACCTTTACAGCGCGGTCGCGCGAAGAGATCATCGCCATGCACACCGACATCGCCGACGGGCTGGAGGCTGGTGATGCGGCGACCGTGGATGCCGCGCTGGTCAAACTGGAAAGCTATACAAGACAACTGGCGCATGATGTCGCCGAACAGCGGCGCAAACCCGCATAAGAACCAAAGAGGACCCCGAGCAGGCTACATGACATCCGGCATTAAGACCGGAACTCTCACTATGAATTGAAGATCAATGACTTACGGGAGGACGTTATGAACCAAAGACCGGACCCAACATTTTACCCATCCGCCAAGCTGGCAATGGAAGGCCCCACCGAGACACTGGCCTTCACACTCATGCTCAGCCCCGATTTTTCGCAACCGGACGGGCTGGCTGTCGTGAACGTCGACCCGACATCGGATGACTATGGCAAGATCGTTCATCAGGTCATCATGCCGGAAAAAGGTGATGAATTTCATCACTTTGGCTGGAACGCCTGTTCTTCGGCACTATCACCGCTCAGCGGCCATGCGTTTCTGGAGCGCCGGTATCTGATCATTCCGGGTATCCGGTCCAGCCGTATCTACATCATTGACGTGAAAAACCCGCTTGAGGCCAAGATACACAAGATCATCGAACCCGAGGAAGTCTTTGCAAAGACAGGGTATTCTCGCCCCCATACGATCCACTGCGGCCCCGAGGGTATCTATGTCAGCACGCTTGGCGGCGGTGGTGCAGACGGCACCGACGGCCCTCCGGGTATTTTCATCATGGATTGCGAAAGCTTCGAGATCATCGGCCGGTACGAGATCGAGCGCGGTGTGCAGGACAAGCACTATGATTTCTGGTGGAACCTGCCGCGCGACTACATGGTCAGTTCCGAATGGGCGCTGCCCCCGCAGTTCGAGAATGGGTTGGTGGCCGAGGATTTGCTGTCGAACAAATACGGCCACAGCATCCACTTCTGGAACCTGCGCAGCCGCACCAATATCCAGACCATCGATCTGGGTGAAAACCATCAGATGGCGCTGGAAATCCGGCCTGCTCACGACCCGGTCAAGCAACATGGGTTCTGTGGCGTCGTCGTGGATACAACCAACCTTCAGGGCGCGATTTTCACGTGGTGGCGCAATGATGATGGCACGTTTGAGGCCAAGAAAACCATCACCATCGATCCCCAACCCGCTGATCCGGACGACCTGCCAGAGCTTCTGAAGGGCTTTGCCGCCGTGCCACCTCTGGTCACGGATATCGACCTTAGCCTTGATGACAAATACCTCTATGTCGCCTGCTGGGGTATTGGCGAGATGCACCAGTACGATGTGTCGGACCCGATGAATCCCAAGCTTTCCGGCAAGGTTGAAATCGGCGGGATCGTGAAGAAAACCAAACATCCCAATGGTCAGACCTTCGGCTATGGCCCGCAGATGGTCGAGATCAGTCGAGACGGCAAGCGCGTCTACTGGACCAATTCGCTCTATTCCACATGGGACGATCAGTTCTATCCCGAAGAAGGTGGGGCGGCGATGGTCAAGGCGGATGTGGGCGAAAACGGCGGTCTGACGCTTGATCCCAAGTTCTGGGTCGAATTCCCCAAAGGCTATCGCAGCCATCAGATCCGCCTTGAGGGAGGAGACTGTTCTACCGACAGCTTCTGCTACCCATCGGTCTGAGTTGGAGGTTCTGATGACATCGACGGCTGGCCTCTGGCTGGCCGTTATCCTCAGCGGTGCCTATCACGGGATGAACCCCGGAATGGGTTGGCCGCTGGCGGTGTCGTCCGCCTTGATGGAGCAACGCCAATCCGCCCTCTGGCGCGCCCTCGCGGCCCTTGCCGGCGGGCATTTCGTGGCAATGCTGGGGGTGTTGCTGCCTTTTGCCCTGATGGCGGTGCTGGTCGATTATCAGCGAGAGATCCGCATCGGAGCGGCGCTGATCGTGATTGCCATGGGCCTCTACATCGCGCTCACCCGCAGTCACCCCCGTTTCCTGTCGCGCATCCCGCCCAGCCGCCTGGCGCTGTGGTCCTTTCTGGTCGCCCTCGCCCATGGCGCCGCCTTGATGCTGGTGCCGATCTATCTGGGCCTGTGTGGTCTGGACGAGTTGGATGCCGGTCACAGGGCAATATCTGAAATCATGACGACAAACGGATTCCTCGTTCTGGCTGTAGCTGCGCTTCATACTGCGGCGATGATCTTCGGCGGAGGACTTCTGGCCTTTGCCGTCTATCGCTGGTTGGGGCTGCAATTCCTGTCTCGCAGTTGGTTCAATCTGGAAGTGATCTGGGCGCTCAGCCTGATCCTTGTCGGCATTCTGGGCCTGTGGTCGGCTTTGTAAGGTTTCAATTTCCTGTAAGCACCTTGTATTTCAGCCATAAAGCCGCGTTGTCGACAGCGGACAGATTTCAGGAGTTCCCGAATGCCAGACACCGCGCGCCCTACAGATTTGCTGCGACAAGGCCGGATGGTCGATTGGCAGGCCGCCACCAGCCATGCGTTCACTGGCGAACTGGCCCAGGGCACCCTGCCTGAGGACAAGATGCGTTGGTACCTGCAACAGGATTATCAATTCGTCGGCGGGTTCGCCCGATTGCTGGCCAGCGCCATCGCTCATGCCCCGACCCTGGCCGACAGCCTGCCCGCCGCGCAGTTTCTGGCGGTGATCACCGGCCCCGAAAACACCTATTTCCTGCGCGCGATGGAGGCGCTGGGCACGACCCCCATCACCGAGCCGGCCCCTAGTACAAAGGCGTTTCAAGACCTGATGGCACACGCCGCAGCTTCGGGCCGGTACGAAAATATGCTGGCGGTTCTGGTGGTGGCGGAATGGGCTTATCTTTGCTGGGCCAGCCCGGTGAATCCACCGAAAGAAGACCTGCCGTTCTGGTTTGCGGAATGGATTACGCTACATGCAGGCGAAGGATTCGAGGGCGTGGTCGAATATCTGCGCGGGCAACTGGACAAGGCCTGGCCGACGCTGGATGCGGACGCACAGGCCGAAGTGACGCGCCTGTTTCATCGCGCCATCGAACTGGAACGTGATTTCTTTGACGCCGCATACGCGGCCTGACGGAGAGGCAATATGATCTATGCACTGAATGCCCTGGCCGCGGTTCTGACCATTGGCTTTGGTCTTTTCGGGTTTCTGGCTCCGGCCCACACGGCCTCGGCGCTGGATTTGGCCCCCACGAACAGCACCATGGGTCTCAGCGAGATGCGCGCGTCGGTTGGCGGCCTGTTTGTTGTCACAGGAATCGTGGTGTTATGGCTGAACAATCCGATGGCTTACGTGATGTTGGGCGTGGTCTATGCCGGTGCTGCATTGGGCCGGTTCGTGTCAGTGGCGATAGACAACCCCCCGCTGGTCAAAGCGCTGACCTTTGGAGGAATCGAATTGGTTCTGGCCCTGTGGTTGATCCTCGCCAACATGAGCAAAGCTTCGTAAAGCATTGGTTTGATTAAAGGTACAGATTGCCAATCTGAGTTTGCATCGCCCCCGATCCTCACCTATATATGAGATGTCCTTCGGGACTATGGACATAAACGCGCTCGTAATAAGCGGATCGGACCCGGGGGCGGTACCCGGCGGCTCCACCAACCATCCTTCGTTTGGGGATTTTGGGGCCGAAACAGGATCGACGAACGTCTAAAGGGGTTAGCTTTGTCTCGGCTGTCTGCCACCGTTACCGGCGAAAATAGTACAATTGCAAACGACAATCGTGCTCCGGTTGCAGTTGCTGCGTAAGCAGTAACAAGACCGAAACTTAAGCCCTTGCGCCTAGCCGCGTAAGGCGGGGTTCGCAGGTACCTGGCAACAGAAACCTGCATTTCTCCGCTTATGTCTGTTTAATGCGCATAAATCAGCTGAGATTCAGAGTTTATTCACCTCTCTGGTCCATCCTTCCCCTTGAAAGACAGGAGGGTCGAGATGTCGAAATCTGACAGATTGCGCGCGTGGTATTCTGAGGTTTGGGAAAAGGGCAACGTCGACGCCATCGATCAGTTCTTTGCCCCGGATACACTGGCCGAGGGGTTGATCCCCGAAATGCAGGTCGGTGCTGACGATTTCCGCGATCTGGTAATGGCCTTCCGCCATGTGCTTGGTGAAATCTCGGTCGACCTGCCGAAAATCATCGAAACCGGAGATTGGGTGTCCGGAATCCTGCATGTCCGCACCTGCCGCGCCGATAACGGCGCCCCGCTTGAGGTCACCGGACAGGTCATGGCCCGGTTCAAGGACGACAAGATGGTCGAGGCATACAACCAGTTTGATTTCATTTCATTCTTTGAGCAATTGGGCCAGTTTCCGCAGGACACCCTACCCGTCTGTATGACCGGACAACGGCTCGACTGGGCATGATGCGGGCCTTGACCAATGGCAACCTTCCACGCTAGCAGAAGGACAAGGGGTTGGCTTGCGAACACCCCGTGAGGCGGCAGCCCAAGTTCGCATGTATCCGAAACACAAAGGAAACATGCTATGGCTGCCCCCAATGCAATTACACCCCGTCAATTGTCCCGCTTGATCGGTACCCCTCAGGCACCAGTTCTCATCGATATTCGCACCGACCCGGATTTTGAGGAAGATCCTCACCTGATCCCGGGTGCCATTCGCTTGAGCTATTCGGATCTCGCCGGGATAGGACAGCGTATCGGTGGCGCGCAATGCGTGGTTGTCTGCCAGAAAGGCAAAAAGCTAAGTCAGGGCGTTGTCTCATGGCTGCAGGCCGATGGGCTTCAGGCCGAATACTTGGAAGGCGGTATGTTCGCGTGGCGCGATTTGTCGGATGCCCCGAGTGTGCCCTCCTCGGCCCTGCCTGCTCCAGTTGATGAAAGTTCGCTCTGGGTGACGCGGCATAGACCCAAGATTGACCGAATCGCCTGCCCGTGGCTGATCCGCCGATTTGTAGACACTCGCGCCCGATTCCTGTTTGTCGCACCTTCGGAATTCTCGGGCGTTGTTCAACACTTTGGCGCGGTGCCTTTCGATATCGACGGTGCCGAATGGAGCCATAAAGGCGATGCCTGCACGTTTGATTCCATGCTGGACGGATTCAATCTGCGTACTGCCGCGCTGGACCGCATGGCGAATGTGATCCGCGCGGCAGACACCGATCGGCACGATCTGGCACCCGAAGCTGCCGGGTTGCTCGCCCTGTCGGTCGGATTGTCCCGCCAATATCGCGAGGATCAACAACAGCTGAAAGCGGGCCTGCATCTCTATGACGCACTCTATCGCTGGGCCCGGGACGGGTTCGAGGAAACCCACAGCTGGCCTGCTGGACACGGGCAATGACACCGAGCATTTCCGATCTTATCCGAGTTTTCGGCCGTATCGGGTTGCTGTCCTTTGGCGGCCCCGCGGCCCAGATTTCCTTTATGCATCAGGAACTTGTTGAGCGTCACTCATGGTTGGACGAACAGACATATCTGCGCGCGCTATCCCTGTGTATGCTGTTGCCCGGCCCCGAGGCGATGCAACTGGCCACCTATGCCGGCTGGCGTTTGCGCGGTGTCGTCGGAGGATTGATCGCCGGCACCCTCTTCGTCCTGCCCGGTGCGCTGGTGATCGCGATTCTGGTCGCGCTCTATGCTGCATTCGGGACGTTACCACTGGTTCAGGCCGGTTTTCTTGGGGTCAAGGCGACGGTCATCATCATCGTTTTGCAGGCCCTGCGGAACCTGTCTCGCAAAGCACTCACCGACACCGAGCACAAGGTGATTGCCGCGCTTGGTTTCCTGGGCATCTTTGTCCTGAACCTGCCCTTCCCCCTGATCATCCTGTGCGCAGCGCTGTGGGGGTACGCCACCTCGAAAACCACTGCGATGTCTCCGACCGAGTCGCTGCCTGCGGCGTCGAACCCCATTCGAACCTGCCTGATCTGGCTGCCTTTATGGCTGGGCCCGCTGGTTTTGCTGGACCTGAGCGATCAGAAACTGCTCAGCGATCTTGGCTGGTTCTTTGCCAAGCTTGCCGTGGTCACATTTGGCGGTGCGTATGCGGTCCTGGCTTACATGACCCAAACCGTGGTCGAGACTTATCAGTGGATCAGCACCGATCAAATGATCGATGCACTGGGACTGGCCGAAACCACACCCGGCCCCTTGATCCTGGTGACACAGTTCGTCGCCATGCTGAGCGGCCAGTTGGCCGGGGGTGCCGCATTGGCCCTGGCAGCCGGAGCGGTAGCGTTGTGGGCGATCTTTGTGCCCTGTTTCCTCTGGATTTTCCTCGCCGCCCCCCATCTGGAACGGATTGCCGCCCGACCGCGCCTGTCTGCAGCGATGCATGGAATCACCGCCGCAGTGGTTGGGGTGATTCTCAACCTGTCCGTGTGGTTTGGTCTGAACGTGTTGTTTGGCGACATTGTTGGCTGGACCCGGGGACCGGTTTCGATCCCTCTGCCTGACCCGGGCACGCTGAATTTCCACGCCGTGATCCTGACACTGTCGGCCGGGCTGTTGATTTTCCGTCTGAAATCCGGTTTAGCGGCCACATTGTGCATAATGGTTCTGGCCGGGATTGGATTGCAGGTTTTGTAATCAATGCAGCCCAGCACGGCCTTTCGTTTCCGCTCGAATCCCTTATGCTGAGATCAACCACTTTCGAAGGATCAACCATGTCGGAAGACATCGACTACGGGAATCTGATGCACACGGCCATGCGGGGCCTGATCAAGACCGTCCTGAGGGACGTGTCGGAAACCGGCCTGCCCGGCGCGCATCATTTCTTTATCACATTCGATACACGGCAAGACGGTGTCGAAATTGCCGATTGGCTGCGTGAACGGTATCCAGATGAGATGACCATCGTCATGCAGCATTGGTTCGAAAACCTTGAGGTCGGCGAAGACGGGTTTTCGATCACGCTGAACTTCGGGGATGCGCCCGAGCCGCTTTATATCCCCTATCTGTCGATCAAAACCTTTGTTGATCCATCGGTCGAGTTCGGTCTGCGCTTCGAAAGCCCCGAAGACGAGGACGAGATGGATCATCTGCCCGCCGAAGCCCCGATCGAGGTCGACGCGGAGGAGGACCCGGAACCACAGCACGATGCCGATGTGGTGTCGCTGGACAGTTTCCGGAAATAAGCCTGCTTAAACCCCGTATTGATGCGGGGTTTACTGTTTTTTCAGGAAAGTCTCGACCGAGCGGGACTTCACACCGTTTCGGAACCGAGAGAATGACAAATCCAGACCGCCTTCGGCCAGGGTCCGGTCAAATTGCTGCAGTTCATAATCTCCGGTCTCACCAATAAACAGTGAGAATACGGTCAACGTTTCACCCTCGATCCGTCCCCAGACAAAGGGTTCTCCCTTCATCGGATCCAGCGGAACTTCATGGCCGAACACATTGCGCCTCATCGCTGCGGAATAGACGTCCGGGCGGTCCGAGGCCTGGAAATCCACCGAGTATTTGCCCTCTTTGACCCGACCGTCCGATTTATATGTGGTTGTGGTCCAGCTGATATTGAACCCGCCTTTCAGTTCCTGAATGGAAACGCTCATGTCCCGGGGGGTCGCCGTGCCGTCGGAATCTACCACATCCGCCGAACCGGTATAGTCACCGACAAACGGCGTGATGGCATTGGCTGCTGCCTGTTGCGCCGACACGGCCAGCCATGCGGATGCGACCAGCGCGAACAAAACCCCATAAAGGGTCGATCCAATTACAGTGACACGCATGACTGCCTCCGACGCGAGTTACCTTTCTATTTTAGCTTTCACCCGCTGACGTACAATGGCACTGTTTTCGCTAACGGAAAATATTTGTACCAACGCCTCGTCTATACCTTTGAACACGCGGCGTTTAAGGTGCGCGCAACTGGCCGATTGCGTCCTGGCGTCGCTCAGGCTAAACGGCATACAATCGCATACCCGACGGAGTGACAGATGTCTCAGACCCGCACCGAATCCGACAGCTTTGGCCCGCTTGAAGTCCCTGCCGATAAGTATTGGGGCGCGCAGACTCAGCGTTCGATCATGAATTTCCCCATCGGTTGGGAAAAGCAGCCCGTGGCCATCGTGCGCGCGCTAGGCGTGATCAAGAAGGCCTGTGCGATGGAAAACAAGGCCACCGGCAAACTGGACGCCACAATCGCCGACGCGATCATTCAGGCGGCCGGTGAGGTGATCGAAGGCAAGTTCGATGACAACTTTCCGCTGGTCGTGTGGCAGACAGGCTCTGGAACCCAGTCGAATATGAACTCGAACGAGGTGATTGCGAACCGCGCCATCGAGATTCTGGGCGGTGAGATCGGTTCGAAAGACCCGGTACATCCCAACGATCACTGCAACATGGGCCAGTCGTCGAACGACACGTTCCCCACCGCAATGCACGTCGCCACCGCAACCAGCGTGCGCGACGTGTTGCTGCCGGGCCTTGAAAAGCTGGCCTCGGGGCTGGAACAGAAGGCCGACGAGTTCAAAGACATCATCAAGATCGGTCGGACACATACGCAGGACGCCACACCTCTGACTTTGGGTCAGGAGTTCAGCGGCTATGCGCATCAGATCCGTCAGGGTATTGCCCGTGTTCATGCAGCAATGCCGGGAATTTACGAACTGGCCCAGGGTGGTACGGCCGTTGGTACCGGCCTGAACACTCAAAACGGCTGGGGCGAAGCTGTAGCGGGTCATATGGCCGAAATCACCGGCCTGCCTTTCGTGACTGCCCCGAACAAATTCGAGGCGCTGGCTGCCCATGACGCCATGGTCTTCCTGTCCGGTGCTTTGGCGACGATTGCGGGCAGCTGCTACAAGATCGCGAATGATATCCGTTTCCTCGGCTCCGGCCCGCGTTCGGGTCTGGGTGAGTTGATCCTGCCCGAGAATGAGCCCGGCTCGTCGATCATGCCCGGCAAAGTGAACCCGACTCAGGCCGAAGCGTTGACGCAGGTCGCGGCCCATGTGATGGGCAACAACGCGGCGATGACTTTCGCTGGGTCGCAGGGTCATTTTGAACTGAACGTCTACAACCCGATGATGTCCTACAACTTGCTGCAGTCCATTCAATTGCTGGGCGACGCCGCCGACAGCTTCACCGAACGGATGTTGCTGGGCATTCAGGCCAACGAGCCGCGCATCGACAAGCTGATGAAGGAATCGCTGATGCTGGTCACCGCGCTGGCACCGACCATTGGCTATGACAACGCCACCACCGTCGCCAAGACGGCGCATAAAAACGGCACCACGCTGAAGGAAGAAGCCATCGCGCTGGGCTTCGTAGATGAAGCGACCTTTGACGCGGTTGTTCGCCCTGAACAGATGATCGGCCCGAAAGACTGATGGGCAAGCCGGTTAATCTGAACCGGTATCGAAAGGAAAAAGCGCGGGCCGAGAAAAAGGCCCGTGCAGACCAGAACTCTGTAGCCTTTGGGCGTACCAAGGCTGAGAAAGACGTTGCTAAATTTCAGCAGGGCAAGCTGAAACGCGACCTCGACAATCATGAGCTGGATGAATGAGCGGGCCGCCTGTCAAACGCTCTCTGACCCTCAAAGGGCATCGAACTTCGGTATCCCTCGAGGATGAATTTTGGCGCGCTTTTCGCGATATCGCTGAAGAAAAAGAACGACCTATCAACGCTTTGGCCGCTGAAATTGACGTGGATCGCGACCCGGATACCGGGCTTGCATCTGCCATTCGCGTGTTTGTTCTGAACTGGTATCGCGACAAGGATTGACGGTTGTCATTCACAGCTCTTTCCGGGTAACCTCGCCAAGAACAAAAAGGGTACATTCATGAGCAAAACGGTATTGGGTCCGGACGGTCAGCCACGATGTTCCTGGTGTCAGGCAGCCCCGGAATTCTTTGATTATCATGACAATGAATGGGGCTACCCGGTTTCGGATGATAGGCGACTGTTTGAAAAACTGTGCCTTGAGAGTTTTCAATCCGGTCTGAGTTGGCGCACCATTCTCAACAAGCGCGAGAATTTTCGTGCGGCGTTTTGCGGCTTTGATTTCAACAAGATGGCCGCATTTACGGAAGCAGATGTTGAACGCCTTCTGCAAAATACCGGCATTATCAGGCATCGCGGAAAGATCGAGGCGGTCATCAACAACGCCCGCCGTGCGCAAGAGCTGGTGGCGGAAGAAGGTTCAATTGCCGCTTATGTCTGGAGATACGAACCCGAAACTCCACCGCCCCCGCAGACCGCTTCAACCTCTGCTGAATCCATCGCCATGTCGAAGGATTTGAAGAAACGGGGCTGGAAATTCGTTGGCCCAACGACCGTATTTGCCTTCATGCAAGCCATGGGTCTGATCAATGATCACGCCGAAGAATGTGTCGGTCGTGAAAAAGCGGCGCAGTTGCGCCGCTCGTTCACCAAATCTGTCTGATGATCAGACCGAGGCGCGATAGATCTTGTCGATATTCCCGCCCAATGCAGCATTGAATTCAGCATCCGACTGCTGCTTGGACAGACCTTCCGTCAAAGCGCGCGAGAACGAAGCGATCATCTTGCCGTTCTGACCCAGCAGATCGCAGGCCTGCTCGGTCGAATATCCGCCCGACAGCGCCACAACGCGCAGAACGCGGGGGTGATCGGCCAGCGCATCATACAAATCCGCCTGGCTCGGGATGGTCAGCTTCAGCATAACCTCCTGCCCTTCGGCCAGTTGATCAAGGTTCTTCAGGATCTCGGCTTTCAGAATATCCTCGGCCTCGGCCTTGGTTTCCGAGTGAATGTTCACCTCAGGCTCGACAATCGGCACCATGCCCGCATCGGTTACAACGCGCGCAACCTCGAACTGTTGCGCGACAACCGCGGCGATGCCTTCGGCGTTGGCTTCGTGAATGACCGAACGCTCCTTGGTTCCAAACACGCCCTCGGCCTTGGCCAGTGTCTCGGCCAGACCCGGAATCGGCTTCATCATCTGAACGCCGTTTGCCTGCTCCTCAAGACCTTTGTCGATCTTCAGGAACGGCACGATCTGCTTGGCTGACCACAGGTAATCAGCAACCTTCTTGCCTGCGATTTCTTCACCCAGCGTACGTTCGAACAGGATTGCGCCGATCACTTTTTCACGGGTGAAATCATCCGCCAGAATGATGCGGGCGCGCATTTTCTGGATTTCGCCGAACATCTCTTCGTCCGAGCTGTAGTCCGATGCCTCAACGCCATAAAGCGCCAGTGCCTTGGGGGTTGAACCGCCGCTCTGGTCCAGTGCTGCGATAAATCCTGCGCCATCGGACATCTGCGCGCGCTGTTCTGCCTTGGACATAACTCTTTCCCGTTCAATATGATTCCGCATTTGCCAACCGCATACAGCAAGCGGCTGAGCGATGATAGTTTGTTAGCGCTCAATCAACCGCAACCATATGCCATCTTTCGATCGCACGGTCAGGTGCGCGACCGGTATGGGCGTTTTGCCCCGGATTGTTTCAAAGCGATAGCGCCGCAGCAGCATCGACAGGATCAGCGGCCCCTCGATCATGGCAAAGCCTGCGCCGGTGCAGACCCGTGGACCGGCAGAGAACGGGATATACGCCTCTCGCTGGCAAGTCCGACCGTTTTCAGTGGACCAGCGGGTGGGGTCAAAATCGTCTGGATTGTCCCACAGACGCTCGTGCCGGTGCAGGTGCCAAGGGCTGATCACGATCTGAGCGCCCTGCGGAATGTCCCGGTTGCGGAACTGTTCCGGGCATGTGGTTTCTCGCACCATCATAGGCACCGGAGGGTAAAGGCGCAGCGCTTCGCGGAACACATCGCGACTGAGCTTAAGCTGTGACATCACCGCGAATTCTGCAAATTCCAGCGCCTGCGCCTCTGCCGCCACCTTCTCTTGCCAATCGGGGTAGAGCGCCATCAGATACAAAGTCCAGGCGAGAGCCGACGCACTGGTTTCGTGCCCGGCCAGGAAGAAGATCGCGACCTGATCGATCATTTCCTCTGTATCAAAGCATTTCCCTGTCTCGGGGTCCGGCGTTGTCATGATCTTTGTCGCCAGATCATTCGGCGCCTCGCCCGCTTTGATCGCCGTCGCGCGTTCGCTGGTCAGTCGACCGATCAGATCGCGAATTTGTTGCGCGGTCTGACGCGTTTGGCGGGCATGAAGCCGCGGCATCCATCGCCGCAGCGGAATGAACGCGGCAAGGTTCAACAGTGGTTGCGCGCGCTGATATGCACGGAATTTATCGAACACCTGCGCGGCGACTGCATGGTCGATCGGCACCGAGAACAGCGTGCGGAAGATAACATCGGCGGCCACATGACTGGTGATCTCTTCACATTCCACCGTCTGACCGGTTTGTGCGCCCATACGGTCTGCGCAAGCCTGCGCGGCAGCAACCATGGCCGGAAAACTGTCTTTCAGCCGACCGCCTTCAAACGCCGGGTCGATAATTCGCCGCTGACGCTTCCAGGTCTCCCCATTGGTCAGAAAAACCGAATTCCCTAGCAAAGGACGCAGCCCCTCGCTGATACGGTTGGATTTGGGAAAGGCATCTGGCCGGTCTTTCAACACGGTTCGGATCAGATCGGGCTGGTTGATCATGTATGACCGAAAGAACGGCGTCCGAAACTCGGCCATCCACGCGTGATAAAGCCGCTGAGGTTGCGCGGATAGCAGGTCCTGCCGGAACAGGCGCAGATACCGCCACAAAGAAACCTTGTCCGGGCGTGCCTGTGGCTTCGGCGGCCTCATGCGCGCACCGATGTGTATTTTGATACCGACCTTTCGATCCGCGATTGCGAGGGCGCACGGCCTTGAAAGCGGCTGGCCAAGGTTTGGGGCCCGGCGGTGATGCGGAAATAGTCATAGTCTCCGGGTTGGTTGAAAGCGCAGAGATATTGAAAATGCAGACGGAAGAACCGCCAACGCAGTTGCCTCCAACGCTCGGCTGACAGGGTTTGAGTGAAGGCGGCCGACAAAACGAGAGGGCCGCGTTTGTCGGCGTTCGCGACCCCGCTCACCGACACGGGGTCGCACAAGGCAAAGGCGCAGCCATCCCCCGGTGCGGACACATCCACCCATCTCAGATCGGGATGCTCTGACAGATAGCGCAGGTCTGCACGTAAGCCGGTGGCCGCTGGCAGGAACGAAACCATCGGAACAACCTGCCCCAAGGTCAGGAAAGATAGCACCGGACCGCCGTCGGGGACCTTTTGCCGTCGCAACAGCTCTGCCAGAACCGAGACGCCCAGATGAGCGCCCGAGCTGTGGCCCACGACCAACACCTCATCCAAATCGCTGCTGAGGGCGTCTGAGATCAAATCAGAAAATTGCGCCAGCCGTTCCTTCATCTCGGGCGCATATGCCCCACGCAGCCGGGCAGAATGCGCGTAGTCATGCATCAAATAATAGGCAAAAAGCCGATTATCGAGCTTTCGAAACCAATGAAGCAGCGCATAGGCAGCCCCTATCGCGAGTGGCAGGCCCCACCCACCGACCAGAGGATGCGACAAGGCGTATAAGACCCAGGCAAGACCCAGCGCTGCAATCAGTTGCAGCAACAGCATCCCCACCGGGTATAGCGCCGCGATCACCGGCCCTTTGCGCAGTTGCATCAAACGCCAGAGCGTTCCTGTAGAGATATAAATCCACGCGGTTCGGGCAAGCTGCAGATAGGTCGCGGGGATCGAACGCGCCATGCTCTGACGCACAAGATCGGACCAGACCAGCACATCAATCTCGGCCTCGACCAATGCACCATCCTGTTGGGACCGAACATGCCAGCCATAAAGGTCGCGCCCTGTCCGACCCCGGATGGTTATGTCATAGCCCGAGATGGCAGCCTGAGCGTTCCCTTCGGTCCGATAAAGCTCTCGATATCGGCGCGGGTGAAACGGGTCGTAACCGGGGATGTAGAATACCCGGCGCCTGCGCACCTCTGGATAGGTTTGTTGTCTGCTCATTAACCCGGCCCTCTGCCGTGTAGATTAGCGCAGAGTGATGGCTAGAGTAAGACCCGCCATCGCCACATCCATGTTTAGCGCCAGAGGGTTAACCGAAAGTGGCCAGAACCGGGAAAGTTTCAAGCAGCCACCAGCTGAATTCGGTGAAGAGACCTGTGATCAACATGATGCCTACGAACAAGAGCAGCCCGCCCATCACCTTTTCGATCGTCGCCATATGCGGTTTGATCCGATTCATCACCGCCATCGAGCGGTTCAGGAACATGGCCGCCAGCAGGAAAGGAATGCCAAGCCCCGCCGCATAAACACCCAGCAGCAAGGTGCCCCGTGCGACCGAAGCTTCGGACGCGGCCAGAGACAGAATTGCACCTAATTGGGGCCCGATACACGGCGTCCAGCCGAAGGCAAACGCAAGACCCAGGATATAGGCGCCAAAGATCGAACCACCGGAATCTCCGGTCTCAACCCGGGCTTCGCGATCCAGCAGCGGGATGCGAAAGACGTTGAGAAAATGCAGACCGAAGACGATTACCACGGCACCGGACAGCTTGGCGAAAAGCACCTGATTCTGCAGAACAAACGCCCCGAATGCCGAGGCGGTAAAGCCGAGCAGCAAGAAAACCGTCGACAGCCCCATGACAAAGAACAACGCCGCCAGTGTGGCCTTGCGCCGCGCGCGCGCCTCATCCTTCATTTCATTGATCGAAACGCCGCTCATATAAGCCAGATAAGGCGGTACAATCGGCAACACACAGGGCGACAGAAAACTGATCAACCCGCCCAGCATGGCGATGAACATGGCGGGCAGCAGCCCTGCGTCGATGATATCTATTCCGAACATGGATTAGCACATATGGTATCAAGTCGGTTTCGTCACGGGGCCATTCAGTCACATCCTCGTGGCTGTCTGTTGCATGCTGGACAGCATCGCGTGTTGGAAATATCTCAATCACATGACAGATGAGACCGAGACACTCGACGCGTTGGGGCTGTTATGCCCCCTGCCCGTTCTGAAAGCCCGAAAACGGCTGAAATCCCTGCCCGCCGGAGGGTTGCTGCGCCTGCTGGCCGACGACCCAGCGGCGATCATCGACGTGCCGCATTTTTGCAGCGAGGCGGGGCATACGCTGATTTCACAGGAGTCGACGGGCGGGTATCAGGTCTATCTGATCCAGAAGACGGGTTAAGTGCCGCGCCCGCATTCGACAGCATGGTCTAACCCAATTCGGTAACTTTTAAAGTCTAATTTAGGTCACGAAATCATTCTCTGGACGCACTCATGTCTGTCATTCAAACTGCAAGTCTGCTCACTGTAGCATTGTATCTCGTTGCGTTTTTCGCTTTTTCAACTTTGGCAGCCAAGGCTGCGGGTCACTCCGTCTGGTTGTTTGCAGGCGCGCGTGGGCGGGATCGTTTGGCGGCAATCGGATTTCGGGCAAGCTTTGCCCTGACGCTGTGCGGACCTCTGGTTTATGCAACTGTGCCAACGTTGTTTGCGCTGGATCCTTTGTGGAACCCAAACCTTAAATGGCTGGCCTTGCCCGGGCATCTCATCGCCATTGCAGGAGCCATGCTGGCCTTTTCGGCTCAGATTGCGATGGGTGTTTCGTGGAGAGTTGGCGTTCGCGCGGATGCCACAGGAGATCTGATCAGTGAGGGGCTGTACACCCTGTCTCGAAACCCGGCCTTTCTGGGTCAAGCAGCACTTCTTACAGGTGTAGCTCTGTCGGTTCCGTCACTTCCGGGCCTCATTTCTGTATTGCTGTTCCTGAGTTCTGCGATGATGCAAATCCGTTCGGAAGAAGCCATTCTGTTGCAAAAGCATGGCGACGCTTTCAAATCCTTCTGCGCCCGCACACCGCGCTGGATAGGTCGTCCCCGAAGATATTCTGAGAAGTAATCGGGCCAAAGAAAAAGCCAAGCCAATTCATTGGCCTGGCTTTTTCTTAATTCCTGTTTGCTAAGCCCGCAGGGTCGCTGCCGCGTGTTACTGCCCCAGCGACCACCAACCGCGCCGCTTTGGCTTGGCCGGAGCTGGTTCAGGCTCTTCCGTTACTGTTTCAAGCACGGGTTCCGGGGTTTCTTCCGCCGGAGCCTCACCGGCAGCTTCTTCTTCCTGCGCCACCGGCTCTGCAACTTCTTCTACCTGCGATTCAGGTTCGGCAGCTTCTTTGGCTTCTTCGGAAGTCACTGCCTCAGATTCTGTAACACCCTCCGCTCCGGCTTCTATACCCTCGGCTTCAGCTTCCTGCGTCACCTCGGCCTCATCAGAATCAGCAATCGGTTCCACCTCATCAGATGCGGCTTCCGCCACCTCTGTCTCAGGTGCCTGAACAGCCTCTGCCTCAACAGGTGCGGCAACTTCAGCATCCTTCTTTCGACGACGCGGTGCCCGACGTTTCTTGGGCTTTTCGACTTTCTCCGCCTCTTCAGCGACTTCGGCAGCAGGCTCCGCTCCCGCTGGCTTCTCCTCGGCGGTTTCATCGTCTTTCGCCGCATCCGGCGATGCCGCGTCATCCGCGTCGCCCTCTGCCGCCTCAGCGCTACCCTCTGCGGCTTCTGCATTGCCCGCATTCTTCTTACGACGACGCCGACGCCGCTTGCGCTTGGGCTTCGCCTCATCTTCAGTCTGAACGTCGGATTCTTCGACGGCCTCTTCCTCTTCCGAGGCATCGACCATATCCATCAGCGTTGCATCTACCGAGACCACAGGCGCAGTCGCTTCGGGCACCACCCGGCTGGCCGTCTTGAATTTCTCCATCGAGAAATCGGGGCTGACCAGATGCACATCACCTTCGATCCGCACCGACAGGCCATAACGCGACTCGATCTGGGCGATATGCTCACGCTTCTGGTTCATCAGGAAGTTGGCGATGCTGACCGGGCAGCGCACCAGAACCTCGCGCGAGCGGCGGCGGGTGCCTTCCTCTTCGATCTGGCGCAGGATCGACAGCGCCATGTTGTCGTCCGAGCGGATCAGGCCGGTACCATGACAGGCAGGGCACGGCTGAGTCGTCGCCTCGATCATGCCGGGGCGCAGGCGTTGGCGGCTCATCTCGAGCAGGCCAAAGCCCGAAATCCGACCCACCTGAATGCGGGCGCGGTCGGTTTTCAGTTTCTCTTTCAGGCGCTTCTCGACCGCCGCGTTGTTCTTGCGCTCGTCCATATCGATGAAATCGATGACGATCAGACCGGCCAGATCGCGCAGACGCAGCTGGCGCGCCACCTCTTCGGCAGCCTCCAGATTGGTCTTCAGTGCCGTCTCTTCAATCGAGCCTTCCTTGGTCGCCCGGCCTGAGTTCACGTCAATCGCCACAAGCGCCTCAGTCACGCCGATCACGATATAGCCACCGGACTTCAGCTGCACCGTCGGGTTAAACATGCCCGCCAGATAGCTTTCCACCTGATAGCGCGCGAACAGCGGCAGCGCGTCTTCATACCGTTTCACGTTTTTGGCGTGGGACGGCATGATCATCTTCATGAAGTCCTTGGCGATGCGATACCCGCCCTCGCCTTCAACCAGAACTTCATCGATATCGCGGTTATAGAGGTCGCGGATCGACCGTTTGATCAGATCGCCTTCCTCGTAAATCTTCGCGGGCGCAATGGATTGCAGCGTCAGTTCACGAATCTGCTCCCACATGCGCTGCAGGTATTCATAGTCGCGCTTGATCTCGGATTTCGTCCGTTTGGCACCTGCCGTGCGCACAATCAGCCCCGCACCAGTCGGCACATCGATTTCCGAGGCGATATCTTTCAGCTTCTTCCGGTCTGCCGCATTGGTGATCTTGCGGCTGATCCCGCCACCACGCGCCGTATTGGGCATCAGCACACAATAGCGACCGGCCAAAGACAGATAGGTTGTCAGCGCAGCACCCTTGTTGCCGCGCTCTTCCTTGACGACCTGCACCAGCAGGACCTGACGTACCTTGATGACTTCCTGAATCTTGTACCGGCGCGGGCGCGGTTTGCGCGGAGGACGGATATCCTCGCTGTCATCCTCATCCGCCACGGATTCGATGGTGTCATCCTTCGCGGATGCGTCGGCGCTTTTCTCTTCGGCGTCATCGTCCGCGTCCTGATCATCGTCAGAAGGCGCCGCCTCTTCATCATCGGATTTGGCGTCAGCCTCACCCTCGTCAGAGACCTCTTGCGCGCTGTCATCTGCGGTTTCGGCAGCGTCCTCGTCCGAATCCTCGGCGCTCTCAGCAGCGGGTTCCTCGTCCTGAGATACCTCTTCTGAAACAGGCGCTTCGGCTGGCGCATCCTCAGCTACAGGCGCGTCTCCATCATCGGGTTCTTCCACCGGGGTCTCGGCAACGATCTCCATCGGAGATGTCCCTTCGGGCACCTCCGTCTCTTCGCCGTCATCCAGATCGATGGTTTCCATGCCGGTCGGTTCGGACGAAACCTCCAGCGTCTCGACCGGATCGTCTGTCTTGACGTCAGCCGCCTTCGATCGCGAGCGCGACCGGCGTTTCTTGGGCTTGGCCTCTTCGGCCTCATCACGCGCCTTCATCGCCTCGGCATAGGCACGTTCTTCCTCCATCAGCGCCTCACGGTCGGCGACGGGGATCTGATAATAATCGGGATGAATCTCGGAAAATGCCAGGAAACCATGCCGGTTCCCGCCATAATCCACGAACGCCGCCTGCAGCGACGGTTCGACCCGTGTTACTTTTGCAAGATAGATGTTGCCAGCAAGCTGGCGTTTATTTTCGGATTCAAAGTCAAATTCCTCAACCTTGTTTCCGTCGACCACCACGACGCGGGTTTCCTCCGCGTGGGTGGCATCGATAAGCATTTTCTTAGCCATGTGTCCTTGGTGCACCGCGCCAAACGCGTTGTCCTGACCCGTCCGGGTGGACAGGCGCTTTTGGGGAGGTGTCTTGTACGGGCGATATCGGACGGCGCGCAGCAGGGTCTGGCGCCATGGCCCCCTGCCCGTATACTCAATCGTTGCGCGCGCGTCATCGCGGTTCTTCTCCGACAGGCGCGTGTGAACGCGGCCCGCCCATTTATTCCTTTCACCCGCACAGGCGGGCTCAGGCGTTCATCTGCCCCATTAGGGGCACAATCGGTCTGCCGTGCCGCGCGGGATTGTTCCTGATCATCGGCTCAGCAGCGAAACTCAAAAATACGGGGCTTGCAGGCGCAATTTACCCGGCCCGTCTGCTCACAATAAAGGCAGTCCTGTGGAAAAGACAATGGGCAAACTGCATCCCCACCTGCCGGACCCACAGGATCCCCTTCATCTGGCTATAAATATCCCGGGGGTGAATTGAGCCGAAGGCTCAAGAGGGGGCTGGCCCCCTCCTCGCCCTCACAGATAGTCCGACCTCTGAAGGCCATATTTGGCCATCTTCTCATTCAGCGTCCGGCGCGGCAGGCAAAGCTCATCCATCACCGACGCGATCGAGCCCTTATGACGCCGCATCGTGTTGTCGATCAGCATCCGTTCAAACGCTTCGACATATTCCTTCAGGGGTTTGCCCTCGGTCGTCATCACCGGCTGCATTTCCTCGTGATCCGACATCAGCAACGAAGCGATGGTCCCCGACCCGCGCCGTGACTGCAGCACAGCCCGTTCCGCGATGTTGATCAACTGCCGCACATTGCCCGGCCAAGGGGCCTGCAACAATTGCGCCGCTTCCTGCGCGCTGACCTGCGGCGCGTCACAGCCGTATTCTTCGGCAAATTGCTCGCTCAGTCGCGTGAACAGGGTCAGAATATCCTCGCCTCGCTGACGCAGTGGCGGCATGGTGATGCGCAACGCGGCAAGACGATAGAACAGGTCGGGGCGGAGCACGTCTTCGCTGGTCTTGCCTGCTTCCTGCAGGTTCGAGATTGCGACGATCCGTGTTTCCGCCGGGGTGCCCTGCTCATTCATCACGCTCAGCAACCGGGCCTGCAGCGTGTCGCTCAGCGCCTCGACATCTTCCAGAACCAGCGTACCACCGCGCGCCTCTTCGATGGCGGGCAGTTGCGTGTCCTCGGGCAGCATCGGGCCGAACAGACGTTTCGACAACGCCTCTTCCTCAAGCGCCGCGCATGAGACCAATACGAACTTCTTCCCGGCCCGGCTGCCCACGGCGTGCAGAGCATGCGCGACCAGTGTTTTACCCGTCCCGGTTTCTCCGTCGATCAGGACATGGCCATCCGCCTGCCCCAGATCCAGAATATCCTCACGCAGCCGCTCCATCACCGGGCTGGCCCCGATCAGCTTGTTCATGATCTGGGTGCCGCCCGACAGCTCGCGCCGCAGGGCGCGGTTGTCCAGCGTCAATCGGCGGGCATTGCTGGCGCGTTTGGCCAGTTCGGACATGCGGTCCGGGTTGAAGGGCTTCTCCAGGAAATCGAATGCACCGACGCGCATCGCTTCAACCGCCATGGGCACGTCCCCATGCCCGGTTATCATGATCACCGGCAGGGTGCTGTCTGCGCCCATAAGTTTTTTCAGCAACTGAATGCCGTCCATGCCGGGCATCTTGATGTCGGAGATTACGATCCCCGGATATTCCGGCCCAAGCACCTTCAGCGCATCCTCGGCGCTGGCAAAGGTCTCGGTGTCATATCCCGACAGAGCCAACCATTGGCTGATCGACTGGCGCATGTCCTGTTCATCATCCACGATGGCGATTTTCATGGCCTGTGCCATAGTCACTTCCTTTATTCCGCGGCCTCAAGGCCGTCGCTTCCCAGTATGGGCAATTGCATCTCAAACACCGCGCCGCCCTGTTGGCCGTTGCGCGCGGTCAGCCGTCCGCCATGGTCGTTCACGATCCCGGACGAGATGGCAAGCCCCAGACCCACGCCGTCTCCTGGGCGTTTGGTCGTGTAAAACGGTTCAAACAGGTTTTCGATGTCTTCGATCCCGTAGCCATTGTCGCGCACGGTCAATATTGCGGTTTCACCCGCGGCAAGGATGATCTCGACATCCGGTTCCTGTACAGATTTGGTGGCGTCCAGCGCATTGCGCAAGAGATTGACCATAACCTGTTCAATCCGCATCCGATCTCCCATCACTATAACAGGTTCTTCGGGCAAAATCTGCGTGATCTTCACATGGCGCTGACGCAGCTGCGGTTCCATCATAGACAGGCTCGAGGCCAATGCTTCGCCAAGATTTACAGGCGAAAACGCGTCTGCCCCCTTGCGGGCATAGGATTTGAGCTGACGTGTGATCGCCCCCATCCGCTCAATCAGCCCGTCAATGCGGCCAAAGCTGGCCAGCGCCTCTTCGGGCCGATTCCGGCGCAGCAGCAGGCGGGCACCCGCCAGATAAGTTTTCATCGCCGCCAGAGGCTGATTCAGCTCGTGACTGACGGCCGCCGACATCTCGCCCAACGCGGCCAGTTTCGAGCTTTGCGCGAGGGTCTGCTCGGCAACTTCCAGCGTCTTTTCAACCCGTTCGCGCTCAGCAATTTCCCGCTGCAGTCTTGCGTTCAATGCGCGAAGCTCCGCCGACTCGCGTTGGAACAAAGTCATGCGCGACGTGGCCCTGCGGCTGAGCGCATAGAAGGCCAGCGCCAGAAGAATCGCAAAACCCATGATTTCCAGCGCCAGAACGCTGTTCACCTTCTCCCGGATCGAAGAATAAGTGGTGAACGACGTCATCTGCCAGCCACGGAACGGAATGCGCGTTTCCATCCGCATCACGGCCTCGCCCTGCAAATAGGCATCGGGCGGCAGCGCATGCCAATCGGTCGTGGCCCGGATCGCGCGCTGGATTGCGCCTTGTGGCGGCTGCCGCAGAAGTGCGCCGCTTTCGTCCAGCCCGCGCCATTGTGGTTCGGTCGACAGAATGATCGTACCGGTACTGTCCCTCACCATCACCGCATCGGAGATACCGGCCCAGGCACGTTCGAATTTCTGCAGATCGACCTCAACCACGATCACGCCAAGAATTTCGGCATTTGCTTCGATCCGGCGCGAATAGACAAAGCTATAGCCGCCCGCTTCACGCGGAATGACTGAGAATATCGTCGCGTTTGAACGCATCGCATCGATGAAATAGGGCGTGCCGCGATGCCCCTCGCCCAGACGATTGCGATCAGTCGCCGCCACGGTCAACCCATCACGGTCCAGCAAGACCAGCGAAGCCGCGCCGATCTCTTCGACAAAGGAAATCAGGCGCTGGGTCGACAGCGTATAGTCGCTGGATTGCAGGGCCGAGATCAGCGTCGGATCGCGAGACAGCAGTTGCGGGACAATCGAATTGCGGCGCAATTCACTCAGCAGGTTGCCGGAATACAACGCCAGGCGCAGCTCGGCCCGGTTGCGGGTGGATTCGGTGAAACGACTGGTCAACAGGCTGTTGGTGATCCACACCGTCGCCACAGTTGCGATCAACAGCAAGAAAACGGCAAGCCGCAGCCGCCAGCCCATAGGCGAGCCGCGAAGCCGGTTCAGAAATCCAGCGCTGTTTGATTGATCGTCCGCACTCATGCCCAGACGCTACGCGTCCCGACCGATGACCTCAAGTCACGCTGGCGCCAGCACCCCGGCCAATGCGCGGAAGAGCGCCGTTCCATCCGTGCCTCCGTGGCCTGAATCCGCCGCCCGTTCGGGGTGTGGCATCATCCCCAACACGCGTCGGTTGTGGGACAAAATACCCGCAATATCATCGCGCGAACCGTTGGGATTGTCGGCATAGGTGAAGGCAATGCGGTCCTGATCTTTCAGCGCCGCCAGCGTCTCATCATCCGCAAAATAATTGCCGTCATGATGCGCAATCGGAATATCGATCACATCCCCGGCATTGTAGCCTTCGGTAAAGGCGCTGGCGCTGGTCTCGACTTTCAGGCCGATGGTCTTGCAGATGTATTTCAGACCGGCATTCCGCAGCAACGCACCCGGCAGGATACCAGTTTCTGTCAGGACCTGAAAACCGTTGCAAATGCCAACAGCATAACCGCCCCGTTCGGTATGAGCGGCCAGCGCCTTGCAGATCGGCGATTGCGCAGCAATCGCACCGCAGCGCAGGTAATCACCATACGAAAAGCCACCCGGCACGCCGACAATGTCGACGCCCTCGGGCAGTGTGGCATCCTTGTGCCAGACCATATCAACCGAGAACCCGGCCTGTTCGAAAGCAACGGCAAGATCGCGGTCACAGTTGGACCCGGGGAATACGATGACGGCTGCGCGCATGGCGGACCCTCCTAAGAGACAAAATCGGTGACAACGGCGACACCCGGAGGCGTCGGATTGTCAAAGGCAGCAAGCTCGGCGCTTGCCTGGTTCAGAGTGATTTGGCGGGTGACGAGCGGGCTCAGATCAACGCCTCCGCCCGCGATCAGCGACAACAACGACGGATAGCGCCAACTGGGCATACCGCGCGTTCCATAGACGGTTAACTGGCCGGAATAAAGAACGTCCATGGGCAGCGCCATGGTAGCATGATCGCCTGCAGGCATACCGATCTGCACCATCCGGCCCAGTTTGCGCAACGAACGCATGGCCGAGACGGTTGTGACTTCGATACCCAGGGCCTCGATAGCAACATGCGCGCCGCCTGAGGTCAGATCCCTGACCGCTTGCGGTGCGTCGCAGCTGGCCGCATTGACCACCGCATCAGCCCCGAGGCTTTCTGCATAGGCCAACTTGTCATCGGCGATATCGACCACCACGACGCGCGCGCCAAGGGCCTTGCCCAACAGCAGGGCCGAGATACCGACCCCTCCGCCACCAAAGACAGCCAGCCATTCTCCGCCCTGCAACTGTGCCCGCCCGACTAAGGCCTGCCACGCGGTCGTCACCCGGCATCCCAGCGCTGCTGCGACTTCTGGGGGCAAAGTGTCAGGCAAAGCGGTCAGGTTGGCGTCAGCGTGAGCGACCGAAATGAACTCGGCAAAAGCGCCATCGCAGGTGAACCCCGGCACGACCTGGTCGGCGCAAATCGTTTGATGACCCTGCGCGCAATCCGGGCAGTGACCGCAGGCCAGAATGAAGGGCGCAATGACCCGATCCCCAACACGCCACCGGTTGACCCGGCGGCCAACGGCAACGACCTCGCCGCAATATTCATGACCGGGGGTTATGGGAAGAACAACATCCGGGTCCGAACCGGACCATGCGTGCCAGTCTGACCGGCAAACGCCACAGGCCAGAACCCGAACGACCACGCCGTCCTCCGCCGGTTCCGGGTCGGGAACCGTCGTCACCTCAAGCGGCTGTCGATAAGAGATCAGACGCGCCGCCCGCATCCGTTCAGACCAGTTCGATCTCGTAGCGTTCGATGACGGTGTTGGCCAACAGCTTCTCGCACATCTCGGTCACATCCGCCTCGGTTGCGCCATCGGCGAGTTCCAAATCGATCACCTTACCCTGACGCACGCCTTCGACCTGATCAAAACCCATCGCACCCAATGCGTGACGCACAGCCTCACCCTGCGGGTCCAGAACCCCGTTCTTGAGCATCACATGCACTCGTGCCTTCATGGTCGAAAACTCCAGTCGAGGACCGCCAGCCGGTCCGTTTCATTGCGCGCGGGATATCCCGCTTGGATCTGTCGGACAACCCCGCCGATACTGGGCGGGATCAGTTGATCAGCGTTGGCTTCGTCACGTTGGTCTTGGGCAGAACACCCAGACGGCGAGCCACCTCGGAATAGGCATCCGTCAGGCTGCCCAGATCGCGGCGGAACACGTCCTTGTCCAGCTTCTGACCAGTTTCGATGTCCCAAAGACGGCAGCTATCGGGGCTGATTTCATCGGCGACGATGAGGCGCTGATAGTCGCCTTCAAAAATCCGTCCGATCTCGATCTTGAAATCGACCAGTCGGATGCCGACCGCCAGCATCACGCCGCTCATAAAATCATTCACGCGCAGCGCGAGGCTGAGGATATCGTCCATGTCCTGCTGGCTGGCCCAACCGAAGGCGGCGATGTGTTCTTCGGTGACCAACGGATCACCCAAGGCATCATCCTTATAGCAATATTCAACGATCGGACGTGGCAGTTGCGTTCCCTCGGCGATGCCCAGACGTTTCGACATCGAACCGGCGGCATAGTTACGCACGATCACTTCCAGCGGAACGATCTCGCAATTGCGGACCAGCTGCTCGCGCATGTTGAGGCGGCGGATGAAGTGGTTGGGAATGCCGATCTGTGTCAGGCCGGTCATGAAGAATTCGCTCAGGCGGTTGTTCAGAACACCTTTACCGTCGATGACATCTTTCTTTTCGGCGTTGAACGCGGTGGCGTCGTCCTTGAAGTACTGCACGATCGTACCCGGTTCCGGGCCTTCATACAGAATTTTAGCCTTACCTTCGTAAATCTTCTTGCGACGCGCCATGAGCGACCTTTCCAGACTGGCGAAAGGGAATGAGTCCCTTCACGTTGGCGCCCTCATAGTGCAAGCCCCGCCTTCCCGCAAGTTCAGCGACCCGAGAGGGTTTGACGCAGCGCAAATACCTTGCGCCCGAGGCGTCGTATAGTCATATCATCAGGAAAGAGATTGCAATCCAAGGGGTCCCCAACCAATGACCACATTCGACGAACGTGAAGCTGCGTTTGAAAGCAAATTCGCCCATGACGAAAAGATGCAGTTCATCGCACGTATGCGCCGCAACCGGTTCATGGCAGTATGGGCATCGGCGCTGAAGGGCGAAACCGTTGAACAGGCACGGAAATACGGTCAGGAACTGGTCCATGCCGATCTGCAGAATGTCAGCGAAGACGATGTTGTCGAGGCAGTCAAAGGCTATCTTGGCGATCTCGCGGACGAGGCCAAGATTCGTTCGAAAATGGCTGAACTTCTGGCCGAGGCCAAAGAACAGGTGATGGCGGAAGCCGAAAGCTGATGGCCTGAAATTCAAAACTCATGATCTTCATGAGAATTATGAGTTTGATTTGACGCCCCGGTCGTGTGACACGGGGCGTCTCATATTTTACGGGCTCAGGCCCTTATTTTTGGAATACCCCAATGACAAACGCGCTCAGCAAGCTTCTGGAAACTGTTGATGTCATCCTCGCGGATGGCGCGACTGGCACCAACCTGTTCAACATGGGCCTGCAATCCGGCGATGCGCCCGAATTGTGGAATGTCGAGGCACCCGACAAGATTCGCGCGCTCTATCAGGGTTCGGTCGATGCGGGCAGCGATCTGTTTCTGACCAACACGTTCGGCGGCACTGCGGCACGGCTGAAACTGCATGACGCCCAGAATCGCGTGGCCGAGCTGAACCGCATCGGTGCCGAGCTGGGCCGTGAGGTCGCCGACAAGGCGGGCCGCCCGGTGATCGTAGCGGGTTCGGTCGGCCCAACCGGTGAGATCATGGAGCCGGTCGGCAGCCTGACCCATGCCGAAGCGGTCGAGATGTTCCACGAACAGGCGGACGCCTTGAAGGCGGGCGGCGCAGATGTTCTGTGGCTGGAAACCATCAGCGCCCCGGAAGAATTCCGCGCCGCCGCCGAGGCCTTTGCGCTGGCCGATATGCCCTGGTGCGGCACAATGAGCTTTGACACCGCCGGTCGCACAATGATGGGCGTGACCTCATCCGATCTGGCGACGATGGTTGAAACCCTGCAGAATCCACCTTTGGCCTTCGGGGCCAATTGTGGCACCGGAGCGTCGGATATTCTGCGCACCATTCTGGGGTTTGCGGCGCAAGGGACCGAACGCCCGCTCATCTCCAAGGGCAATGCAGGCATTCCGAAATATGTGAATGGTCACATACACTATGACGGTACGCCCGAATTGATGGGACAGTACGCGGCGATGGCCCGTGACGCAGGGGCCACCATCGTGGGCGGATGCTGCGGGACCATGCCAGCGCACCTGCGGGAGATGCGCAAAGCACTGGATACACGGCCTCGCGGTAACCGTCCGACTTTGGATGAGATCACGCTCGCGCTTGGTCCGTTTACCTCCGCCTCGGATGGAACCGGGGACGATGCAGCACCTGAACGGCGCGCACGTCGCCGTCGCCGGGCTTAATCAGACACTCAGCGCCCCTCGAATTTCGCGGGGCGCTTTTCAAGAAATGCAACGACGCCTTCCGCAAAATCCCGCGTTCGGCCACATTCCCCCTGCAGATGCGCCTCGGCCGCCAGTTGCTGCGGCAGCGTCTTGTCATAGGTCCCCCGGATCGCCTGCTTGATCGCGCGGAACCCGGCGGTCGGGCCATTGGCCAGATAGGCCGCCCGCTTGCGCCAATGCGCGTCGAACTGGTCATCCGCCACGGCTTCCCAGATCAGCCCCCATTCATCTGCCTGCCGCGCGCTGATCTTGTCGGCAAACAGTGCCGCACCCATCGCTTTGGCAAACCCCATCTGGCGCGGCATGAACCATGTCCCTCCGGCATCTGGCAACAGGCCGATCCTGGCGAAAGCCTGCAGAAAATAAGCGCTTTCGGTCGCGATAACCACATCCGCGCACAGCGCCAGATTGGCCCCTGCCCCGGCAGCCGGTCCATTGACCGCAGCGATGGTTGGCACCGGGCAGTCATAGACCGCTTCGAGCATCGGTTCATATTCATCTCGCAACGCGCGTTCCAGATCGATCGAACCCGTACTCGATGCGTCGCCCAGATCCTGGCCCGAGCAGAACGCCGGCCCTGCCCCGGTCAGAACAATCGCGCGCGCCTTCCGGGCGGCGTCTTTCATGGCATAGGTGATTTCCGCCCGCATCTGCGTCGTAAGCGCATTCATTTTGTTCGGGCGATTCAGCGTCAGAACCGCCAGACCTTCTGCAATCTCAAGCTGGACTGCTTCATATTCCATCTAAAAAACCTCACCTGCGCAGCATCTTGCGAAAGCTTACGCAAATGTGAGGGAAGGAAAAGCAGAACCGCGCGTCAGTCTTCCAGAATTCGGCGCAAACGTTCCTGTTCTTCGTCGCTGAGCGTGTCTGTATGCCCGCCCCCCTGCGACTGTGACCGTTTGCGCAAAAAGCTCCAGCCCAGACCCGCCGCGATCAGCAACATGATCGGACCGGCCAGCCACAACATCAGATTGGCGCCGGTTGTTGTGGGTTTCAGCAGCACGTACTCGCCATAGCGGGCAACAATGAAATCCACCGCTTCCTGATCGGTATCTCCCGCCACCAGACGTTCACGCAACAGAATGCGCAGGTCGCGCGCAAGCTCTGCGTTGCTTTCGTCGATGCTTTCATTGCGGCACACCAGACAGCGCAGACCGGTGCTGAGCTCACGCGCGCGCTCTTCCAGCACCGGATCGTCCAGAACCTCATCCGGTTGCACCGCCATCAGCGGGCTGGATATCAGCATCAGTATCAGAATAAGGCGCTTCATTCCGCAGGCACTCCGCTTGCTGGTGACTTGCGTGCACCGGCGGCCACGCGGAAACGGCGGTCCGACAGGCTGAGCAAGCCGCCCAGAGACATCAGGATACATCCCGCCCAGATCCAATTGGCCAGAGGTTTGATATATGTACGCATCACCCAGCCACCATCTGCTTGCTGATCCCCGATCACCACATACAGATCCCGCAGGAACCGGTAGTCAATCGCCGCCTCGGTCGTGGGCATGCGCGCCACCGGATAGTCGCGCTTCTCGGGGTGCAGGGTGGTGATCTGACGCCCGTTCTTTTCAACGGCAACATCAGCGGTGGTCGAAAAGTAATTTGGCCCTTCCACGCGCCGCACATCCTGCAGGGTCAGCGTGAACTGACCTACTTCGAATGGCTGGCCCGGCTGCGCGACACGAATATCTTCCACTTCCCACGCGGTCAGACCGGCGATGGCGAACATCGTGACACCCAATCCGGTATGAGCGACAGCCTTGCCCCAATCGGCACCCGGCAGTCGGAACAGACGGCCAAGGCTGCCTTTGCGGCCCGTGCGGCTCCACAAGTCTACAATGGCACCGAAAGTGATCCACGCGCCAAGGAACAGTCCCACAGGACCCAAAGCGCTGCGTCCCGTCTGCAGGACCCAGACTAGTATCGCCAGCGCGATGGCCAGAACGAAGGCATAGCGCAGCGACCATGCTGCCTTGCCCAACCTGCCCCGCTTCCATGGGATCATCGCGCCCACAGGAAGAACGATTCCAAGCACCACCATGAAGGGCGTGAAAGCGGCATTGAAGAAGGGCGCACCAACCGAAAGCTTCCGGTCAAACGCCATCTCGGCCACCATCGGCCAGAGCGTTCCGAAGAACACTACGAAACAGCTGACCGCCAGCAGGATATTGTTCAGCACCAGCGCGCTTTCACGGCTGACCATTCCGAAGACGCCCTTCGCCTCCATCGCCTGCGCGCGCGCGGCAAACAGGGTCAAGGCGCCACCCGTAAAGATGATCAGGATGAACAGGATGAACACCCCGCGTTCGGGGTCATTGGCGAACGCATGGACCGAGGTTAGCAGACCCGAGCGCACGATGAATGTCCCGATCAGCGAGAATCCAAAGGCGATGATGGCCAGCAGGATGGTCCAGCTTTTCAGCGCCTCGCGCTTTTCGACCACGATGGCCGAATGCAGCAGCGCTGCGGCCAAAAGCCATGGCATGAAGCTGGCATTTTCAACCGGGTCCCAGAACCAGAACCCGCCCCAGCCCAGCTCATAATAAGCCCACCAGGATCCAAGCGCGATGCCGATAGTCAGAAAGATCCAGGCCGCCAACGTCCAGGGCCGCACCCAGCGCCCCCAAGCAGCGTCAACCCGGCCTTCGATCAACGCGGCAACTGCAAAGCTGAACGCCATGCTGAGACCGACATAGCCCAGATACAGGAAAGGCGGATGGAAGGCCAAACCGGGGTCCTGCAATAGCGGGTTCAGGTCTCGGCCATCAAACGGAGGAACCGGAAGCCGGTCAAACGGGTTCGACGTGAACAGAATGAAGGCATAAAACGCCACACCGATCGACGCCTGAACCGCCAGCACCCGCGCTTTCAGTGTTGGAGGCAATCCGCCCCCGAACACAGCCGCCATCGCACCGAAAATCGCAACGATCAGAACCCACAGCAGCATCGAACCTTCATGGTTCCCCCATGTCCCGCTGATCTTGTAGAGCATCGGTTTTGCGGAATGGCTGTTCTCAACCACGACCCGCAGCGAAAAGTCCGAGGTCACAAACGCCCAGATCAACGCACCGAAGGCAAATGCTGCCAGAATGAACTGGGTGATGGCCGCCGGTTCGGCGAAAACCATCCATCCGGTCCAGCGTTTTGCGGCGCCAACAAGCGGCACCACGGTCTGAACGATGGCTACCAGAAAGGCGAGGATCAGTGCGAAATGGCCGAGCTCTGTAATCATGGGCCGGTTATACTGCGGCAACCAGCCATGTGCCATTAACATTCGTCAAGGATCACCGCACATAGTGTCGCGCCTCAGCCTGCGCGCAGACGTTTCCATTCGTCCAACGCTGGATTGGCCTCGGCTTGAGCCCCGCCCTGATTAAGCGGTGATTCCGCTATGCGGGTATCTTTGGGCTGCAGGGCATCCAGCGCTTCGAGATTGGCAATAACATCCGGAACTCCGCGCATCGACGTGCTGATTTCACGCTGGAAATCCTGCGCTTTCATCTGATGGCGGGCGCCGAAATAGAACGAGACAATGACGCCCAACAGCCACCAAAGCGGCTCGGGCACAAGCGATATGCCCTGCATCCGTGCCGCGAACCAAACAGGATCGACCATGGCGGCGATAAACAGACCCAAAGTCCCAAGCGCCAGCGCAGGGCGTGGCAGGCGGTTCACACTGTCCATGAACCGATCGAAGTAACCCTTTGACGGCGCCTGAAACTCGGCTCCGAACTGCGACATCGCCGCCGCTCGCAACATCACCGCACGCTCGGCCCCGCTCTCGGTGTTTTCGCGAAAGACTTCGGCGGTTTCCTGAACGACGTTCCGACCACTGCCGAATAGTAGCCCAAGAATTCCTGAAATCAGGCCCATTCTGAAATCCTCCGCTGAAACTCTTCATCGCTCAGATGATAGACGGGTGACAAGAACGCCTCGGCACGCTTGATCCACCCCCCTTTGCCACCAGCGCGGGTACGGGCGTATTTGCGCAATGCAGCATTGCGGTCGGCCAGCTGGAAATAATAGCTTCGGCGTGCAACCCCATAAGCATCCCGCAGCACTATGGGCTGAGGATTGGCCGCATCGCTGCAGGTGCGCGCTGTATGGACGCCAATGATACCATCAACATCCAAGTCGTAGCCCATCTGACCCAAAAGCTCCTGCAAGATACGCACCGCATGCGCACCGGCGTTCACATACATATCAAAAACAGAGGGCCACAGCGCCTCAGGCAACAGATCGATCTTAGGCTTCTCGAAATAATGCTTCAGGAAGATCTCGACCGCCTGCGCCCGGGTCAATGCCTGCACGTCCGCGCGGTCGACCACGCCATCCGCCGTCAGATCCAGACCCAAACGCCGCATCGTGTGGATCGTCACACCATGTTTGGTCGCACCACCGGGATCGTCCGGGTCATCAACAAAACCACCCTCGCGCGCCACGATATCATCCGCAATCTGTCGAACCGTCTGCATAGAACCACCCTCTTGCTCAGATGGTCCAAACGGTCAGGTAAAGGCATTAACACCCCGACAAATCAAAGGGCGCTGCCCGACTATCGCACGCAACGCCCTGCTTCTTTTGTTTAAAAACACCTCTGCCGGAGGCAAGCAGCAAAGCTGAATTCAGCTGTCGCCGCCCTCCTTGTAAACGCCCTGTTCTTTCAGCGCGTCCACCACTTCTTTGGGCATGTAGGTCTCATCGTGTTTGGCAAGAATTTCAGTAGCTTCGAACACACCGTTCACATAACTGCCGGTGCCGACCATACCCTGATTTTCCGAAAATAGGTCAGGCAGAACACCGGTGAAAGCAACCTTCACGCTCTCGCCGCCATCGGTGACAACAAAATGCACCGTCTCCCCTTGCCCGCGAATGATCGAGCCCTCTTCGACCAGACCGCCAATGCGGAAAACCTCGGTCGGTTTTGGGGGCTCGGCGATCACCTGACTGGGCGAGCGGAAGAAGTTGATGCCATCGCGCATTGCATAGCCAATCAGACCCGTCGCCAGCACAAGGGCCACGACAGCCAGCAGAATGACTTGAACTCGACGACGTTTCTTGAGCGTTTTCATACCGTCCTCACGGGAACAGAGGGGCCATCATCAACCCCTGGGTTTCATCCTCACCTAACATCAGGTTGGCGTTCTGCAAGGCTTGCCCACTGCTACCTTTTGTCAGGTTATCCAATGCCGCGACCACGATCGCGCGGCGCTCGATCCGGTCTCCGACCACGCCGATATGGCAAAAGTTCGATCCCCGCACGTGGTGGGTCGAAGGTGTTTCACCAAAAGGCAGCATCTCGATGAAAGGCTCGTCCTCATAGGCCGATTGCAGGGTTTCATAAACGCTCTGAGGGTCGCCCTTCACGTAAGTGGTGGCCAGAATGCCCCGGTTGGCGGGGATCAGATGCGGTGTGAATTGCACGTGCACGGTACGGCCAGCGATTGCCGAGAACTCCTGATCGAACTCACCCAGATGCCGATGAGTGCCGCCCACCGCATAGGCATTCGCGCCTTCGCTCAGCTCTGCGTGCAGCAGGTTCTCTTTCAGTGCCCGACCCGCGCCCGAAACCGCGCATTTCAGGTCCAGAATGATATCATCCAGATCAATCACGCCAGCCGAGATCAAAGGCCGCAGCACATATTGCCCGGTCGCGGCATTGCACCCGGTCCCGGCGACCAGCCGAGCCGACCGGATCTCATCCCGGTAGAATTCTGTCAGGCCATAGACGGCCTCTTCCTGATGCCCGAGCGCGGAATGCGGGTTGCCGTACCATTTCTGGTACTCGTCACCATCCCGCAGCCGGAAATCCGCCGAAAGATCGACGATTTTCAGGGTCTTGGGCAGATCGCGGATAACTTCCTGACTGGTCTTGTGCGGCAAGGCGCAGAAACACAGGTCGATCTGGGAAAAGTCGATTTCGGATATCTTGCACAGCACCGGCAAATCCATGTGCCGCAGATGCGGAAACACCTGCGCCATGGTCTGCCCGGCCTTACGTTCGGCGGCTAGAGCTTTGATTTCCATATTCGGATGCCCGGCAATCAGCCGCACAAGTTCGGCACCGGTATAGCCGGAAGCACCCAGAATTGCGATTTTATGGGTCATGTCAGACCTCTTTCATTCATGTGTCACATGGGTGACCGCCGTTGTGACGGTCAACGAATTACGAAATGGGAAAAGCGCCGTCCTTGACCTAGGTCAGGCGGCTTCAAACGAGATTTGTCGTCGGAGAAACTGAGTCGCACGATCCGTCACCACGCCCGGCTTGCCCGTCGTCAGAAACCCGGCCTTGCCTTCACCCAACATGTTGGGATGGCGCTGCAGGTAGTCAGACAAGCTTTCAGCAACCAGATCGCCCTGGCTGTAGACTTTCACATTCGCGCCAAGCGCCTGCTGAAACGTCTCTGCCATCAACGGATAATGGGTACAGCCCAGAATGGCCGCCTGCGGTTCCGGCATTTTGCGTTTCAGGGCATCCACATGGCTGCGCACCAACGCTTCGGCAAGAATCATGTCGCCCTCTTCGATGGCGTCGACCACACCGCCGCAGGCCTGCGCCTCGACATCCACGCCAATCGCGCGGAACGCCAATTCGCGCTGAAAGGCCCGGCTGGATACGGTGGCTGGTGTGGCAAACAGCGCGACATGCTGCACTTCGACTTCGCGCGGCGGAGAGTTGTCGCCCCATTGCCGCTCGGTCAGCGCCTCGATCAACGGGACAAACACGCCCAGCACCCGCTTGCCATCGGGTACGCCAGCCTCCTGCATTCTGCGCAGAGCGGCGGCGCTGGCTGTATTGCAGGCCAGAATCACCAGATTGCATCCGCGATCCCACAGGTTCTGCACGGCTGCGCGGGTCAGTTCATAGATATCCTCGGCGTCGCGCACACCATAGGGCGCGTGCGCGCTGTCTGCGTAATACAGAAAATCCACGTCGGGCAGACGTTTCTGCGCGGCGTTCAGGACGGTCAGACCACCCAATCCGGAATCAAAGATACCTACTGCCATTTGCCCTTCAGGCGCGATGCCGTTCCTCGAATTCATAGCCGTAGTCATAAGACTTCAGCGGTTTCGGAGACAGCTCATACGTGGCTTTGCGCAGGAAATCCATCATCTTGCGCGTATCCTTGCCCAATGGGTCAAGAATGTCGCGCCCAATGGGCTCGCCAACGACCACACGGACCGGGGTATCAACGCGTTTTTTGAACTCTTTGATCAGCAGACCCATGCGCAGCGTGTTGTGCAGATGACTGGCAATCTGGAACAGGCGCGAGGTGTGGCCATCAAAGAACACCGGCACCACGGTTGCGCTCGATTTCGCCACCATCCGGGCGGTGAAACCGCGCCATCCCGGGTCCATCGGATGCGAGAATGGTTTGGCGGCGGTGCTGACGGTGCCACCTGGGAAAATGCCGATCGCCCCACCCTCGCCCAGATAGTTCAGCGCGGTCTTGCGGGTGTCGAGGTTCAGCTTCATCGCCTCTTTGCTGGCCTCGAACGAGATCGGAAGAACGATCCGGTTCAGATCTTCAGCCATGCGAAACACGTGGTTGGCCAGAATGCGGAAATCTCCGCGTGTCTGGGACAGGATATGGCCCATCATCAGCCCATCCAGAATGCCATAGGGGTGGTTTGCAATCAGGATCAGCGGCCCATCTTTGGGGATGTTCGACAACGCGCCGCCCGCCACGTCCAACGTCAACCCATACCGATCCACCATCACGGACCAGAAATCACGCCCCTGCGCCACTTCCTGCTCGTACCCGTCGGCACGGCGGATCAGGCGCATACGGCCCGTCGTATTCTCCATCAGCTTGATTACCATCTGCCCGCTCCGCGTTTCCGCGGAATGGGCATAGGAAATGTCACGGGCGACGTGATGGCGCGAGGGCATTGGTTCCTCCGGTTTGCTGACTGCTAGATAAGGCCGGACAACCAAATTGCATAGCTTACGTGACAGGCTTGTGAAGCTTCACTCTGCCGCAGCCTTCAACTCTGGCCCGCCATCGCGGATGACGGCCAGCAACTCCTCGCGCCGTTTTGCAGCTTTGGTTTCGCTCGCCACCAGCACCGGGCCAAAGCCGCGAATGTCCAACGGCAGAGCCGCCAGTGCCGCAATCGCATCGCGGGTCTCGGGTGTGAGCTTGGGCAGAACCTCTTTCATGTCCTTCTCATATTGACGGATCAAAGCACGCTCCATCTTCCGTTCAGCCGAGTATCCAAAGACATCCAGAGGGGTGCCGCGCAGGCCTTTCAGCCTGGCCAGCAGTTTCAACGGCCCCAGGAACCACTCACCAAACGCCTTCTTGGTCGGGCGCCCATTGTCGCCTTTCGTGCCCAGCGTTGGTGGCGCAAGGTGGAAGGTCATCTTGAAATTGCCATCGAACTCGGCCTCGGCCTTCTGCCGCGTATCCAGCAACAGCCGTGCGACCTCGTATTCATCCTTGTAGGACAAAAGTTTATGATAGCCCTTGGCAATCGCCTCACGAACCTTTTGATCCTCGGTGCTATCAACCAGCTTGCGATACCGTTTCGCCAGGCGCTTGCCCTGATAATCGGTCAGATGCGCAGCGCGGAAATCGATCACCTGATCAAGCGTCTTTGGCAATTCCGTCACGTTGGGGCGCAGAATGTTTGCAACCTCGTCCGGATGGGTCACGGCCCAGCGGCCAACTTCGAACGCGCGCTTGTTGCGTTCTACAGCCGTGCCGTTCAACTCAAGTGCCTCCAAGATCGCCTGATGACTTATCGGCAACAGACCTCGCTGCCAGGCGGCGCCAAAGACCATCATGTTCGAGTAGATCGAATCCCCCATCACCGCGCGCGCCAGATCGGTGGCATCGAACAAAGCCACCCCGTCCTTCAGCCGCGCCTGCAGGGCAAGCTGCAACTGATCGCTGGGGATGGTGAAATCGGTATTGCGCGTGAAATCTCCGGTGATGATCTCATGACTGTTCACCACCGCCCCGGTTCGACCGGACTGCGTCAGGCCCAGTGTCTTTGCCCCTGCCGAAACCACCAGATCACCGCCAATCAGCACATGTGCCTCGCCGGTAGCGACGCGGATGGCGCTGATATCCTCAGGCCGGTTGGCCAGACGGCAGTGGATATGAACCGCCCCGCCTTTTTGTGCGAGGCCCGCCATCTCCATCATGCCCGCGCCTTTTCCGTCGATCTGGGCCGCTTGCGCCAGAACCGCGCCTATGGTGACTACGCCCGTACCACCAACGCCGGTGATCACAACGTTATGCGTGCCGTCAATCTGCGGCAAAACAGGGTCCGGCAAGTCCGGCAAGTCGATCTCCGTCGTTGCCTCTTTGCGAATTTTCGCACCCTCAACAGTCACGAAGGATGGGCAGAACCCGTTCAGGCACGAGAAATCCTTGTTGCAGCTTGACTGATCAATCGCCCGCTTGCGGCCGAGTTCGGTTTCCTTCGGAACGATGGACACGCAGTTCGACTGGATACCGCAATCGCCGCAGCCCTCGCAGATGTCGGTGTTGATGAACACGCGCTTGTCCGGGTCTGGGAACGTGCCCCGCTTGCGTCGTCTGCGTTTTTCAGCTGCACATGTCTGGACATAAACAATGACCGATACACCCTCGGTTTCGCGGAATTTTTCCTGAACCTGCATCAGCTTGGCGCGCTCGAAGGTTTCGACGCCCAAGGGCAAAGCGCCAAAGTTCACATCTTCTTTTTCGTCATAGACAACGGCCACGTTGCTGACGCCCATCGCCCTGACCTCGGCCACAATACGCTCGGCGCTCAGCCCGCCTTCATTCTCTTGCCCGCCGGTCATCGCAACGGCATCGTTATAGAGGATCTTGAAGGTGATGTTGGTGCCCGCTGCCAGCGCCGCCCGGATGGCCTGCACGCCCGAGTGGTTATAGGTCCCGTCACCAAGGTTCTGGAACACGTGCTTTGTGGTCGAGAACGGAGCCTCGCCAATCCAGTTCGCCCCCTCGCCGCCCATCTGGGTAAAGCCGGTGGTCTCACGGTCCATCCACTGCACCATGTAGTGACAGCCGATCCCCGCATAAGCCCGGCTGCCCTCTGGCAGTCTGGTCGAGCTGTTATGCGGACAGCCGGAACAGAAATACGGCAATCGCGCTGCGATTTCCTGGGCGTTGTCAGCCCGCCGCGCCTCGGACAGCGCTGCCAGACCCGCGCGCACGCCGTCCGTATCGCGCCCCTCTTCGATCAGGATCTCGCCCAGCTTCTCGGCAATCATGATGGGGTCGAGCGCCCCTCGGGTCGGGAACAGCTCTTCCCGGTGCAGCGTTCCTGCCCCGCCTTTGTACCAGCCATAGACACGGCGCCCGCGCCGGTCGTCAAAGATGGCCTCTTTGACCTGCACTTCGATCAGCTTTCTCTTTTCCTCGACGATCACGATCAGATCGAGCCCCTCAGCCCAATCGTGGAAGCCCTTCATATCCAAGGGGAAAGTCTGGCCGATCTTGTAAGTGGTGATACCCAGCCGCTCAGCTTCATTCGCGTCGATATTCAGCAATGACATCGCATGCGCCAGGTCCAACCAGTTCTTGCCAGCAGCCGCAAATCCGATCTTGGCACCCGGCTTGCCCCAAACCCGTTTGTCCAGCTTGTTGACGTGCGAGAATACCTCGGCCGCAAAGCGTTTGTGGTCGATCACGCGCGTTTCCTGCAGATGCGGCGTATCGCCCAGCCGAATGTTCAAACCTCCCTCGGGCATGTCGAACTGCGGAGTTACCAACTGCATTCGATCCGGGCGGCCATCGACGACCGAGGTCACCTCGATCGTGTCCTTCATCGTCTTCAGCCCAACCCAGACCCCGGCAAACCGGCTGAGCGCAAAGCCATAGATGCCGTAATCCAGTATCTCCTGCACCCCCGCCGGGCTGACCACGGGCATGTACATATCCACCAGCGACCATTCGGACTGATGCAAAACGGTCGAACTTTCGCCCGTGTGGTCATCGCCCATCGCCATCAGCACACCGCCGTGCTGCGCTGTGCCTGCCATGTTCGCGTGGCGCATGACGTCGCCGGACCGGTCCACGCCCGGACCTTTGCCATACCACAGACCAAACACGCCATCGAACTTGCCATCGCCGCGCAGCCCGGCCTGCTGGCTACCCCACAAGGCCGTCGCAGCCAGATCTTCATTCAACCCGAACTGAAACGTGACATCGCTTTCAGCCAGTTGCTTTTCTGCACGAGACATCTGCAGGTCCACCGCGCCAAGGGGCGACCCCCGATATCCGGTGACCAGACCTGCGGTGTTCAGACCCGCAGCCGTATCGCGCGCCTTTTGCATCAGCATCAGTCGCACCAGCGCTTGCGTTCCGTTCAGCAGAACCGGGCTCCGATCCAGATCGAACCGGTCATTGAGTGATATTTTCGGCTGACTCATCTGACGTCTCCCCTCGTCGGATTAGTGTGCTTCATACCTGCGTATATTAGGTCACAATTGCTGACCTGTATAGTAAATTCACTCTATTCCGTAACGATTTCCGGGTTTGATTGTGGAATTTGTTATGTGTTTCATATAGGGCTGCCCGGGGATAACGAAAGTTGCGGCGATGGATTGGGACAAGCTCAGAATATTTCACGCGGTTGCGGATGCTGGCAGCCTTACACACGCGGGCGACAAGCTCAATTTGTCTCAATCCGCCGTGAGCCGCCAGATCCGAGCGCTCGAAGAATCACTCGATGCCACCCTGTTCCACCGCCATGCACGCGGATTGATTCTGACCGAACAGGGTGAACTGCTGTTTGACGCAACCTCGGCCATGTCCAAACGTCTGGACGCTGCCGCCGCGCGCATTCGCGACAGTGAGGATGAGGTCTTTGGCGTTCTGCGCGTAACCACGACCTTTGGTTTCGGAACGCTCTGGCTGGCTCCGCGCCTGCCCAAACTCTACGAACGTTACCCCGACCTCAATATCGACCTGATGCTCGAAGAACGCGTTCTCGACCTGCCCATGCGCGAGGCCGATGTCGCCATTCGCATGAAAGAACCCAGCCAGGCCGATCTGGTCCGCAAACGCCTGATGACCGTTCAAATGACACTCTATGCCACGCCGACCTATCTTGAGGCGAACGGAGGCGCACCAAAGTCGCTTGAGGAAATCTCCAACCATCGGCTGATCTGTCAGACCCCCTCGGCCCCGCAGGTCGGTGCCAGTGCAGCAATGGTGCGCCATGTGATGACCTACAATCCGGGCTCTCTGATGACGGTGAACAACTATTTCGGGGTACTTCAGGGCGTGATACATCACCTTGGGATCGGCGTGCTTCCCAACTATGTGACCGATGACTTCCCCGAGCTTGTTCCGGTGCTGTCGGATATTGAAACCGCAGATGTCCCGGTTTACCTCGCGTATCCCGAAGAGCTGCGCCATTCCAAACGGATCGCGGCGTTTCGGGACTTTGTGCAGGATGAAATCATCGCTCACCGCAAGCACCTGAGGCAGCTTGGAAAACTATAGCTATGCGCCAACCGCATAGCCGACATGACCACCTGATGCCCGATTAAACCTTGATCGTTCGAAAGGTGATCCCTAAATGAGCTCTTGAAGGCGATGATGCTGAAACGCTTATCATCTTCATACCTCCCTGTTGGACTATGGCCGAGCTTAGTGCTCGGCCTTTTTTTTGGGCTTTTTTCACACTGCCTGAAAATTGGGTTGCGAAATTGCTGGGAAATCTGGCGATACGTGCATATGATCCCGAAAAATCAACCAAATTTCCGTGATCGAGGACAGTTATATGCTCCAAACCCTACGCCTGTTTGCGGCGCTTCTCGCTATGGTGGTGATAGCTGGGCCTTTGCACGCACAAGTGCCCTCCACATCATCATCGACGTCCCCCGCGACGATTTCAATCCCCGAAGACCTGACCCCCGAACAAGTCGATGGTCTGGTCGCGCGGATGTCGGATGATCAGGTCAGGTCCATCCTGCTTGAACGTCTCGACGCCGTCGCCGAAAAAAACGCAGCCGCAGCGGAAGAGCGTGAAGATCCGATCACCGAGATCAACGAGATCTGGGCCGAGATGGTCGCGTCCTGGACCCATGTCCTGACCACGGTTCCCAACATATTCAGCGCTCAGGCCAAGGCTGCCGGGAACTTTGTCTCTACCTTTGGCGGCAGCGGCGCATTGACCCTGATCGGTCTTGTGATCGGCGTCCTGATCGTTGGCTTCATTGCTGAAAAGCTGTTTGGCTTCCTGACGCGTAAATGGCACGCGATGCCTGACACCGCAGATGAGAATGATCTTTGGGGCGCAGTCAAATACCTGTTTGTCCGCTTCTGCAACGAACTCGCCGGTCTGGTCGTCTTCTATGTTGTCATCCGGGCGGTCGGGCGCGGGCTATTGACGCCGGAACAGATCGTCTATGCAGCCCCGTTCGTATTCTATCTGATCTGGATTCCACGACTGGGTGCGGCCGCATCGCGCTTTATTCTGGCACCCAACAAGGCAGAATACCGTCTGGTCAATATTGACGATCACTGGGCGCAATATCTGCACCGCCACCTGATCGGTCTGCTGATCCTGATCGGCATTACCCTGTTTGTGGTGCGCTTCAACGCATTGAACGGAGTGACCGGGGAAGAAACCCGCATCGGATTCTGGCTGAACGCGGCGATCCACATCTATATCGGCGTTATCGCATGGAAGGCGCGCGAAGGCCTGTCGCAGATGATGCTGGGCACCGATCCCGATCACACCAAATTCGATGAAGAGGTCGCGCATTACTACCCATACTTCGCCATCGCCGTATCGGCGGCAACCTGGTTGCTGGTCGAGTTTCTGGTGGCGCAGAACAACCCCTCAACGCTGTACCTTCTGGTTCAGGGGGCGCATTTCACCACCATGTTCTGGCTGCTGATCGCTCCGGCGCTTGACACCCTGATCCGTGGACTGGTGCGTCACTTGCAACCCCCGATGCTGGGTGAAGGTCCGGTGGCTGAACAAGCCTATCGCTCGACCAAGCGCAGCTATATCCGGATTGGCCGCGTGCTGGCTGGTATTCTGGTCATCCTGATGATCGCCAAAGCGTGGAATCTGGACCTGCAAGAGATCGCGGGCGGTGGTCAGGAAGATGGCAGCCGGGTGATCCAGTTCTTCATCATCATCGCCATTGGTTACATCCTGAATGAGGTCGTCTCGCTCTGGATCAACCGTCGTCTGGCGCAAGAGATGACAGCGGATCAAAGCCCCGATGAAGAGGCCGGTGAAGGTGGCGGTTCGGGCGGATCGCGGCTGGCGACGGTTCTGCCGCTGCTGCGGGTGACCGCTCAGGTCGCGATTGCGGTGATTTTCTTGCTGCTTGCGCTTGGGGCGCTGGGGCTGGACATCACCCCGCTGCTGGCCGGTGCCGGTATTCTGGGTCTGGCCATCGGGTTCGGTGCTCAGAAACTCGTCTCGGACATTGTTGGTGGTATCTTCTTCCTGATCGACGACGCGTTCCGGGTGGGCGAATATGTCGATGTGGGTGGCACCACGGGCACGGTCGAGAAGATCTCGATCCGGTCCATGCAGCTGCGCCACCATCGCGGGCCGGTGCACACCATTCCTTATGGTGAGATTCAGAAGCTGACCAACTACAGCCGTGACTGGGTCATCATGAAGCTGAAATTCACCGTGCCCTTCGATACCGACCCGAACAAGGTCAAGAAGATCTTCAAGAAGATCGGTGCCGAAATGATGGAGGACGAGATCCACAAGGATGGTTTCCTGCAGCCGTTCAAGTCGCAGGGCGTGTTCGACTTTGACGACGTCGGCATGATCATCCGCGGCAAGTTCATGGCCAAGCCGGGCAAGCAGTTCACCCTGCGCAAGGAAATCTTCAACCGGGTCAAGGCCGCGTTCAAGGAAAACGGCATCGACTTTGCCCGCCGCGAGGTGCGCGTTGCGATCCCGGGTCTGGAAGAAGCTGAAAACCTGACCGAAGAGCAAAAGGCAGCCGTTGGCGCAGCTGCTGCGGACTCGTTGAACAAGGGCGAGGCCCCTGCCTGACCTGCATGTTTTTGGTCGGCACCACCTGCCGGCTGGACCAGGTGTAATCGAACCAAATGGCGGGACCGGTCTTAAGACTGGTCCCGTTTTTCTTTGCCTGAATGCCCCTGCGCGGGTTTGGCCCTTTCCTCAGGCCGCCTGTTGCCCTACAAGGCGCGCAATCTCGGCCCACTTGGACACAGGACAGAAGATGCAAGAGCCCGCCATCACACCCGATCTGATTGCCGCACACGGGCTCAAGCCCGAGGAATACGACATGATCCTCGAGATCATCGGGCATGAACCGACTTTTACCGAACTGGGCATCTTCTCGGCTATGTGGAACGAACATTGTTCCTATAAATCGTCCAAGAAATGGCTGCGCACCCTGCCCACATCCGGCCCTCAGGTGATCTGCGGCCCGGGTGAGAATGCGGGCGTGGTCGATATCGGCGACGGTCAGGCGGTGGTGTTCAAGATGGAAAGCCACAACCACCCCTCCTACATCGAGCCCTATCAGGGTGCGGCAACCGGCGTTGGCGGCATCCTGCGTGACGTCTTCACCATGGGCGCGCGCCCGATAGCCTCGATGAACGCCCTGTCCTTTGGCGAGCCAGGCCACCACAAAACCCGGCAACTGGTCAATGGTGTGGTCGAAGGCATCGGTGGCTATGGCAACTGTTTTGGCGTTCCCTGTGTCGGGGGCGAGGTTCGCTTTCACCCCGCCTATAACGGCAACTGCCTTGTGAACGCTTTCGCCGCCGGTCTGGCTGACAGCGACAAGATTTTCTACTCGGCAGCCTCTGGTGTCGGCATGCCGGTCGTCTATCTGGGTGCCAAAACCGGTCGCGATGGTGTGGGCGGCGCGACCATGGCTTCGGCCGAATTCGACGACACCATCGAAGAGAAACGCCCCACCGTTCAGGTCGGCGACCCCTTCACCGAAAAGCGCCTGATGGAGGCGACGCTGGAACTGATGCTGACCGGCGCGGTGATCTCGATCCAGGATATGGGCGCGGCGGGTCTGACCTGCTCGGCTGTTGAGATGGGCGACAAAGGCGGTCTGGGCGTGCGTCTGGATCTGGAAAACGTCCCCCAGCGTGAAGAGAACATGACCGCGTACGAGATGATGCTGTCGGAATCTCAGGAACGCATGCTGATGGTGCTGAAGCCCGAGCTTGAGGCCGAGGCCCGCGCCGTGTTCGAGAAATGGGATCTGGACTTTGCCATCGTCGGCGAAACCATCGCCGAAGACCGTTTCCTGATCATGCACAATGGCGAGGTCAAAGCCGATCTGGTTCTGTCGAAACTGTCCTCAACCGCACCGGAATACGACCGCCCGTGGGAACCGACACCCGAAGCGGCACCGCTGGACGATGTCCCCCAGATCGACCCGATCGACGGGTTGCGCGCCCTGCTCGCTTCGCCCAACTACGCGGGCAAGCAATGGGTCTATGAACAATACGACACCATGGTCATGGCCGACAGCACCCGCACCCCCGGTCTGGGTGCAGGCATGGTGCGCGTCCACGGCACCGACAAGGTACTGGCCTTCACCAGCGACGTGACCCCGCGCTATGTCCGGGCAAACCCGGTCGAAGGCGGCAAACAAGCTGTGGCCGAAGCCTATCGCAACCTGACCGCCGTCGGGGCCAAACCGCTGGCCACCACCGACAACCTGAACTTCGGCAACCCAGAAAAGCCCGAGATCATGGGCCAGTTCGTCGGCGCGATTCAAGGCATTGGCGAAGCTGTCGGCGCGCTGGACATGCCCATCGTGTCAGGCAACGTCTCGCTTTATAATGAAACTGACGGTCAGGCGATCCTGCCGACACCAACCATCGGCGCGGTCGGTCTGCTGAACCATACCGACGAGATCATCGGAAACGAGGTCCGCGAAGGTCACGTCGCACTTATCATCGGTGAAACCAAAGGACACCTTGGCCAATCCGCCCTGCTGGCCGAAGTGTTCAACCGCGAAGACGGCGATGCACCATATGTCGATCTGGCAGCTGAGAAACGCAATGGTGACTTCATCCGCGCCAACCGTGACATGATCAAGGCCTGCACCGATCTGGGCGACGGTGGCATTGCACTGGCCGCGTTCGAACTGGCCGAGGCTGCAGGCGTGGGCGTCTGCCTCGACGACGCCCCGACCGAGTTCCTGTTTGGCGAAGATCAGGCCCGCTATCTGGTCGCCTGCAACTTCGATCAGGCCGAGGCGCTAATGATCGCCGCCGGTCAGGCGGGTGTACCGCTGGTCTCGGTGGGCCGTTTCACCGGTGATGCGGTCAAAATCGGCGGGTCCGAAGCCCCTCTGAGCGAACTGGCCGACACGTTCCGCACCAGCTTCGCGGCGGCGGTTGCCTGACCGCTTGCCCTTTTCACGGATCAAGCATGAAAATCCCGCGCCCGACACCGGCGCGGGATTTCCCGTTTCGAGACTCCGGTCCCATCTTGCACGCCCCCGCGCATCGCTCTACATCTTGGGAAAGACTTTCAGGAGTACACCTACATGCCGATGAGCGCCCACGAGATTGAAACCCTGCTGCGCGATGCCTTTCCCGATGCGGAAATTCAGGTTGGCGGCAGCGATGGCGTGCATATGTCGGCCATGGTCGTGGACGAGAGCTTTCGCGGAAAGAACCGGGTGCAGCAGCAACGCGCTGTCTATGCGGCGCTGAAGGGTAAGATGGACGGCCCCGCTGGCGAGTTACATGCGTTGGCGTTGACCACGAAAGCGCCAGAGTGAGGCCGGGCTGCTTCCATACCGATGATCTGATAGCGCGGCGGACATGACCGGCTGGCCGATCTGGATAAGCGCAATCGCGGCTTTGATAATTGCCGCAGCCCTGATCGAAGCCTATGTCAAACGCAACCGAAAACGAAGGCTATCGGATATGCGCCCTGACCCGGAAAAGCTCAGCAAGGTTGGCGGCATCGAACGATACGGGCTTGATCCGGTGACACTGGCACAGGCCGAACACCGAAGGCTTGAAGAAGAAGGATGGGCACCTGAGCTGCCCGACAACGGAAAGACCCCCGCGCAGGCGGATGAAAAGGAAAAGCAAGATGAGCGACGTTAAGACCCAGATCGACGAAACCGTCAAAGCCAACGACGTGGTGCTGTATATGAAGGGCACCAAAGAAATGCCGCAATGCGGGTTTTCTTCGCGCGTGGCCGGTGTTCTGAACTATATGGGTGTGGAATACACGGACGTGAACGTACTGGCAGATGAGGACGTGCGTCAGGGCATCAAGGACTATTCCGACTGGCCGACCGTGCCCCAGCTTTACGTCAAAGGCGAATTTGTCGGCGGTTGCGATATCATCACCGAGATGACCCTGTCGGGCGAACTGGACACGCTGTTTGACGATAACGGCGTCGGCTACAACAAGGAAGCGGCCGACAAAATCCGCGAAGCAAACGCGTAAACTATCGGCTCACGCAGTCCCTGAACAAAACCAGTTCGGGGGCTGTATCGCCGGCGGCCTGAAAGCTGATCGTGGCTTCCCAGCCTTTCGACCGCAACGTATAGGTACCATCTGCCCCGACAGAGGCATACTGAATACCCGATCCGCTTTCGGCCTGCTGCATCGCGATCAGCTTTCCATCAATGACCATTGCGGCCGCACCGGTCCCATCCGTCGCATTGAAGTATGACACCGGTATTTGGGTGGCGTTTTCGCAGGTGAATGTGACCGACAGAATATCAATCTCGGCCAACGCTGCTGGTGCCCACAGGGCCAGCGCGCTGATACACAGGGAAAGGCGCTTTCCCGAAATCATGCAGTCTTCTCTTCTATGACAGAGGCTAGCGCTTCGGCGCGCGCCGCCATCTCGGCCAGTGTGTCGGTTACCGAGGGCGGCACCACCGCAACCTCAATGCGTTCGGGCGCGGGTTGAGGCATATTGCGCAGGCGGTTCAGTTCAGCTTCAACTTCGGCCAGTTTCGCCTCAGCCACTTTCACGCGGTCGTCCTGTGCCGCAGCCTTGTCAGCCAACATCAGGCCCGCCATCAGCAACATGCGCGATTCAGGCATGCGCCCGATCTGATCCGACAGCACCTGCGCCTCGTCATCCAGCAGCTTGGCTGCAGCCTGCAGGAAGACCTCTTCCCCGTCCTGGCACGAGACATCAAAGCCGCGGCCACCGATATGAATGGTTACTTCGGGCATTACTCAACCTCTCCTTCAGCCAGTTTGGCATGGGACAACAGCGGCTCCAACCGGGCCAGAACAGCATGTGCTTCTGCCGCATCCGAGGCCCGCGCAGCGCGCGTTGCCTCAAGTTCGGCAGCCGTTGCCCGGTTCAGCATGTCTGCGTCGGTCATGCCATCCTCGGCGGCGGCGCGCAGTTCATCAACAACGCCGCGCAACTGCTCATTCGCGTTGCGCAACCGCTGCAGATCGTCGTCCAGCCGCGACATCGCCGCGCCATGGCTGGCCCGTTCGGCGCGTAACATCTCAAGCTCGGCGCTGAGTTCCGTCATCCGCTCACTATCGGCAAGTTCAGTGCGCAGTTTGTTAAGCTCTGCTTCCATCTCTTCTGCGCGATCGGCGACCAGCGTCAGTTGCTCGACTTCGGCATGAAGAGACTCAACCTCTTCCGCAGCGCCCGCATAAGGCCGCAGCGTTTCAACCTCTGCCCTCAGCGCCGCGATTTCGTCATTGCTCTCCAGCGCTGCTTTTGCCTCTGCCAGATCTGCGCGCGCCGCTTCAACCGTCGCAAGCCGCGCCTTGACCTCGGCCAGTTGGTCGCGCAGCGCATCTGCCTCACCATCCGCAGCAGGTTGCGCGCGCAGTGCATCGATTTCCTGCGCATGCCGCGCATTCAGCGCCTTGATCCGCTCCTCCAACTGCGCATTGGCCAAACGTTCTTCCTCAAGCGCAGTGCGCAATGCGGCGTCATCACCACCGGTCAGCGTGGGCGTCTGCAGCGCCTCTACACCGCTGCCGATCCGTTCCATCGCTGCAATGATACGGCGTTGCAATTCTTCGATCTGGCTCATGCCCCTGTCACCTCTTTATCAAGGTTCGTTTTGTTGCGCGCCTGCCCGAATCAAGGGCGGCGGTTCTGATCCCTAGTCTAACGGAATGTGACGGAAAATACCCACTGTTTGGTTTCAACCACTTGCGGAACGCAGTTCATGCGGCAAACAGGCCCAACACCGGGTTCTGCTTGCACTTTGACGGGCGGATGGTATTCAGCGCCCAATCTGCCCGTAACCCAAAGGAATAACGCCCGTGGACCTGACTGCGCTGCGCAAAGCCAACCCCGAACACTGGGACAAGGCTGCGGCCATCCGCACCCTGACCCTTGATGCTGTCGCTGCCGCCAATTCCGGCCATTCCGGAATGCCGATGGGCATGGCCGATGTCGCGACCGTGCTGTTCGAAAAGCACCTGAAATTCGACGCATCCGCCCCGAACTGGCCGGATCGCGACCGGTTCATCCTGTCGGCGGGCCATGGCTCGATGCTGGTCTATTCGCTGCTGTACCTTACGGGCCATGCGGATGTGACGCTGGACGAGATCAAGAACTTCCGCCAATTGGGCGCGAAGACCGCCGGTCATCCGGAAAACTTCCTGATCGACGGGATCGAGACCACCACCGGCCCACTGGGTCAGGGCATCTCGAACGCTGTGGGCTTTGCCATCGCCGAAGAAGTCCAACGCGCGCATTACGGCAAGAAAATCGTTGATCACTATACCTATGTGATCGCAGGCGACGGCTGCCTGATGGAGGGCGTCAGCCAAGAGGCGATCACCCTCGCCGGTCGTCACGAACTGAGCAAGCTGATCGTTTTCTGGGACAACAACAACATCACCATCGACGGCACCGTTGATATGGCCGACCGCACTGATCAGGTGCGCCGGTTCGCGGCCTCGGGCTGGCATGTGATCGAGATTGACGGCCATGATCCGAAAGCGATTGATGCCGCCATCGTGCAGGCCAAGAAATCCAATAAGCCGACGATGATCGCCTGCGAAAGCCATATCGCGCTGGGTCACGCCGCACAGGACACCTCGAAAGGCCACGGCGCGCTGACCGATCAGGATCAGCTGAAAGCGGCGAAACAGGCCTATGACTGGCCCCATGACGCGTTCGAGGTCCCGGCCAATGTCAAATCCGCTTGGGAAGCCATCGGAGCACGCGGTGCCGCCGAACGCGCTGCGTGGGAAGAGCGTTTCGCGCAGATATCCGAACGCAAGCAGGCCGAGTTCAACCGCGCTTATGCGTTCGAAGCTCCCAAGAAGCTGGCCGGAGCTATCCGCGCGTTCAAGAAACAGATGTCGGAAGATCAGCCGAAACTGGCCACCCGCGCTTCGTCGGAAAAGGTTCTGAACGTCGTCAACCCGATCATGACCGAGACCGTGGGCGGCTCGGCCGACCTGACCGGTTCGAACAACACCAAATCGGCCGATATGGGCGTGTTCCTGCCGGAAAACCGCAAAGGCCGCTACATCCATTACGGCATCCGCGAACACGGCATGGCCGCCGCGATGAACGGCATGGCGCTGCATGGCGGTATCCGCCCCTATGGCGGCACCTTCATGGCGTTCACCGACTATGCCCGTCCGTCCATGCGTCTGGCCGCGCTGATGAAAGTGCCCAGCGTGTTCGTCATGACCCACGACTCGATCGGTCTGGGCGAAGATGGCCCGACCCACCAGCCGGTCGAGCATCTGGCGATCTCGCGCGCGACACCGAACACCTATGTATTCCGCCCCGCAGATACGGTTGAGACAGCCGAAGCGTGGGAACTGGCGCTGACCTTTAAGGACAGCCCCTCGGTTCTGTCGCTAACCCGTCAGGGCGTGCCGACCGTCCGCACGCAGCACAAGGGTAAAAACCTGACCTCGCAGGGCGCCTATGTCCTCGCGGATGCCGAAAGCAAACGTCAGGCCATCCTGATCGCCACCGGATCCGAGGTGTCGCTGGCGATGGAGGCCAAAGCGATGCTTGAAGCCGAAGGCATCGGCACCCGTGTGGTCTCAATGCCTTGCATGGAACTGTTCGCCGAACAGGACGAGGCTTACCGCAAGCGTGTGCTGCCTGCCGGTCCGGTCCGCGTCGGCATCGAAGCCGCAGTCCGCGCCGGTGGCTGGGATCGCTGGTTGCTGGGCGAGCGTGGCCGTGAGGCCAAGGCCGGATTCATCGGCATGTCCAGCTTCGGTGCTTCGGCCCCGGCGGGCGAACTGTACAAGCATTTCGGTATCACCGCCGAGGCGACCGTCGCCAAAGTCAAGGAATTGCTGGGGCTGTAAAACAGACCCAGCTTATCGTGCAAAGGGCGGCTTAGGCCGCCCTTTTCATTTGGATATCAACGCGATGCGGACTTTCCGAAAAGCGGCATCAACACCTTGGTCGCCAGCGGGATCAGAACCAGCCCCCAGGCCAGCCCCAGAATGCCGTCCATCGTCGCCTTTGACAGCCATTTGACCGCAGCGCTCCATTGATCGGGCACCGAAGAGGCAATCGCCTTGGCCCAGTCATAAATCTGATATTGCAAAGCACCAAAGCCCAACACCTCAAGCCCGTGAATGATGATCGATCCGCCAACCCACAGCATCGCCGCTGTCCCAATGGTCGAGAGCAGTTTCATCACCACGGGCATAGCCCGAACCAGCCCACGCCCCAGCCCGCGCCCCACCGGGGTCGGCGCGTTCCCGGCCAGAAACAGACCCACATCGTCCATCTTCACAATCAGCGCGACCGAGCCATAAACGGCCAGAGTCACCCCCAGCCCCACAACTGCCAAGGTTGCCGCCTGCATCCAGATATTCGGAGCCTCAATGGCTGCCAGCGCGATGGTCATGATTTCAGCCGACAGAATGAAATCGGTCTTGATCGCGCCCTTGACCTTCTGCTCCTCCAGATGGCCGGGATCGCGGTTCTTCATATCCTCCTCGATCACATGGCTGCCATGAGGAAACAGAACATGAAAAATCTTCTCGGCCCCTTCGAAACATAAATAAGAGCCCCCCAGCATCAGCAGCGGAGTAATCAGCCAGGGCGCAAAATTGGCCAGCAGCAGGGCAACCGGCAGCAACAGGATGATCTTGTTGAATATAGACCCGCGCGCGATACGCCAGATGATCGGCAATTCCCGCGCCGGGGCAAAGCCCTGTACGTATTTCGGCGTCACCGCAGCGTCGTCGATGATCACTCCGGCGGTCTTGGCCCCGGCCTTTCCCGCCGCCGCCACGACATCATCCACGGATGCCGCCGCGACCTTGGCAATCCCCGCCACATCATCCAACAGGGCCAACAGACCACTCATCGCGCTTCCTTTCTTTCATCCGCCGCAGAGGGACCCTACCTGATCCGGCAGCTAGCGCAAGCGTTAGCGCAATCGCGTGAGGTTTGCGCTAACACCTTAAAAATATGCCGTTTTTGCCCTTTTGAGATTCCATATTCGCGGCTATATGGCCTGCAACGCAAGCGCATTTTGGAGACGTCAGATGACCATCAAGGTCGGTATCAATGGTTTTGGCCGCATTGGCCGCTGCACCCTGTCGCACATTGCCGCCTCGGGCCGCAATGACATCGAAGTGATCAAGGTCAATGCCACCGGCCCGCTGGAAACCTCGGCGCATCTGCTGAAATATGACAGCGTTCACGGCCGTTTCCCGCGCGATGTCACCATTGACGGCAACACCATGGATCTGGGCCGCGGCCCGATGCAGATGTTCTCGACCTACGATATGAACGAGCTGGACTGGGAAGGCTGCGACGTCGTGCTGGAATGCACTGGCAAGTTCAACGATGGTCTGAAGGCCAAAACACATCTGGAACGTGGTGCAGGCAAGGTTCTGCTGTCGGCTCCGGGCAAGAACGTGGACAAAACCATTGTGTTCGGCGTCAACCACAACACGCTGGCCGCCAATGACAACATGGTGTCGAACGGATCGTGCACCACCAACTGCCTGGCCCCGCTGGCCAAGGTGCTGGACGAAGGTGTCGGCATCGAACATGGCATCATGACCACCATCCACGCCTATACCGGTGACCAGCCGACGCTGGACCGCCGTCACAGCGATCTGTACCGCGCCCGTGCCGCTGCCATGTCGATGATCCCGACTTCGACCGGAGCCGCAGCAGCGCTGGGTGAAGTTCTGCCGAACCTCAAAGGCCGTCTCGACGGCTCGGCCATCCGTGTTCCCACCCCGAATGTCTCGGCGGTTGACCTGTCGTTCCGCGCGTCGCGTGACGTCACCGTGGAAGAGGTCAACGCCATCGTCGAAGAAGCCGCCAAGGGCCCGATGCAGCGCGTATTGGGCTATGAGCCCGCGCCGCTGGTCTCGACCGATTTCAACCACACCGAAGAAAGCTCGATCTTCGCGCCCGAACAGACCCGTGTCGTCGACAACCGCATGGTGCGCGTGCTGGCGTGGTATGACAACGAATGGGGCTTCTCGGTTCGTATGGCCGACGTCGCTGTCGCGATGGGCCGCCTTAACTGACCCTTCGCACATCGCTTGTACCCTTATGCCCGCTCAGGTTATCTGAGCGGGCATTTTCGTTCAGGGCGCATCCATGACCAATCAAATCGCAATCTGGCTTGGAATACTCATTCTCGGCGGTTTGATGCTGGATGTCGCCTTGTTCGGCACCGAACACCTGCTGTTCCTCGGCAAAAAGCTGTATGATTTCCTGGATTGGCTGGCCTTCTGGCGCTGACAGAGGTTTTGCTTGACTTTCGCCGCAATCTGTCATTGTTAGCGCTAACCATTACTGGACCCGACTATGACGGAGCGCACCATGACACTCAAGCTGGCAATCAATGGATTTGGACGGATCGGGCGCGGTGTTCTGCGTGCGGTTATGGAATCGGGTCGTACCGATGTCGAAATCGTTGCGATCAACGATCTGGCGAAACCCGAAATGAACGCGCATCTGTTTGAATTCGACAGCGTTCATGGCCGCTATTCCGAACCGGTCACGCTCAGCGATGCCGGGCTGGACGTTGGTGCCGGCCCGATCCGGCTGACCAGCGAACGTGACCCCGAAGCGCTGGATTGGTCGGATGTGGATGTGGTTCTGGAATGCACCGGTGTCTTCCGCACCCGTGAGGCCGCCGAACGGCACCTGAAGAACGGATCGAAAAAAGTTCTGATCTCAGCCCCTGCCCGTGGCGATGGTGCTGTAAAAACCGTGGTATTCGGTGTGAACGAGCACGAGTTGACTGCCAGCGACATCGTGGTTTCCAACGCCTCCTGCACCACCAACTGCCTGTCGCCCGTCGCGGCAGCTTTGGATGCAGGGCTGGGCATCAAGCACGGCAACATGACCACCGTCCACGCCTATACGGCCAGCCAGCCGGTGCATGATACAGCGGGCAAAGACCCATACCTGTCCCGCGCGGCGGCTCTGTCGATGATCCCGACAACGACTGGTGCGGCTTCGGCCGTCGGGCTGGTTCTGCCTCAGTTGGCCGGGAAGTTGACCGGGCAAGCCATTCGGGTGCCTACTCCCAATGTCTCAGTCGTCGATCTGGTGGCCGAAGTTTCGCGTCCGACCACCGAAGAAGAGGTTAACGCCCTGTTTGTCGAAGCCGCCGCCAAAATCCCGGGTGTTCTGGCCGCTGAGACCCGTCCGCTGATCTCAGTCGACTTCAATCACGACCCCCACAGCTCAACCGTTTCTCTGGCGGAAACAAAGGTCACCGACGGCACTTTGGTGCGCGTGCTGGCCTGGTATGACAATGAATGGGGTTTCTCGAACCGTATGCTGGACACAGCCGCAGCTATGGGTGCGTTATCCTAAACGCTCTCGCAAGGCATCTCTGACGCGGGGCGTGACGAATTTCGACACGTCCCCGTTCAGACGGGCGATTTCCTTCACCAGCTTGGATGCAATCGCCTGATGCCGTGCTTCGGCCATCAGAAACACCGTCTCGATTGAATCGTCCAATGCTCGATTCATTCCAACCATCTGGAATTCATACTCAAAATCGGCAACCGCCCGCAGACCGCGCACAATAATCTGAGCGCCGACATCGCGGGCGCAGTCGATCAGCAGGTTTTCGAACGGATGCGCCACGATCTCGGTGCCGGTCTGATCAGACAGATGAGCGCATTCGGCCTCGATCATCGCCACACGCTCTTCCAGCGAAAACAGCGGCCCCTTGTCCCGATTGATCGCAACACCGATCACCAGCTTGTCCACCAGCGCCGAGGCCCGACGGATAATGTCGATATGACCGATGGTGATCGGATCAAAAGTTCCGGGATATAATCCAACCCGCATCAGGGCCTCCTGCGCAACAATATTTCTGCGCTAGCAAACACATCTTTGCCGCAGGTGCAAGGGTCAGCCATACATTCCGGCCCCTCAGTGACCCATGATCATGCCTTCCAGCGCGTCTTTTTCCATCGCGAGTTCAGACAGTTGCGCCTTGACCGCATCGCCCAGCGTGACGATTCCAATCAATTTGCCCTCTTCCACGACCGGCATGTGACGGAACCGGCCTTCGGTCATGCGGGACAGAATATCCTCAACCGTGTCTTGCCGGGTCGCCGTCACGAGGTCTTTGGTCATGTAGGCGCTGACGGGTTTGCCCAGACAGCCGCTGCCGCTGTCCGCCAGCTCGCGTACAATATCACGCTCGGACAAGATGCCAGCCGCCGTTTGCCCGCCATCCTCGGAAATGACCACAGTACCGATCCGCTTGCTGGCCAGAATTTCGGCAGCCTGGGAAACTGTTGCTGATGGTTCGACCGTCACCACCTCGTCAGTGGCTTTGGATTTAAGAATGGCCTGAACAAGCATTAGCAAAACCTCCGGTATAACGTACTGTTTTCCAAAGCGTTGCCGGAATGTCTGAAGGTGTCAAGATGCAGCTTCGCGCTCAAGCCGCGCTACTTCGTCCCGCAGGCCGGATGTCAGCGCCTCGGCAAAGCGGTTCAGCCGTTCGTTTCGCTGATCGCCCTGATGCCGGACCAGATAGAACCCGCGTGTCAGACTGACCTGATCCGTCAGGATTTTCCGCAGGCCGGGATGAAACGGCAAGGTGAAATCATGCGCCACGCAGACACCGGTTCCCAAAGACACCTGCCGCAACTGTACCGACACCGAATTTGATGCAAGCGCGACACGGTCAATGCCGATATCGTTGAGATAGTCCAACTCGCGGTCAAAGATCATATCGGGGATGTACCCGATCATCCGGTGATCGCTCAGATCGGCAATCGTATGGATCGGCGGGTGGCTATCAAGATAGCTTTGGCTGGCCACCATATGCAGCCGATAGTCGCTGATCTTCTGAACCAGCAATTGCCCGGCGGTTGGCGCGCTGACGGTGACCGCCATATCCGCCTCGCGTCGGGACAGGTTGATGATACGCGGCAAGGCCAGGATCTGGATATCCAGATCCGGGTTGGCGTCGCTGATCCGGGCGCAGACCTGCGGCAACAGGTAGTTGGCACTGCCATCGGGCGCGCCTATGCGGATTTGGCCGCTCAGCGACTTGGCGGACCCGGTCATGACACCCGCCGCCGCGCGCATGGCCTCTTCGGCCTGCAATCCATGCTCCATCAATCGCTGGCCTGCTGTCGACAGCACATACCCCTGCTGTGATTTGGTAAACAACACCGCATCCAATGCGGCCTCGAGCCTTGCAATTCGGCGGCCAACCGTGGCCGGATCGATCTTCAGCACCCGCCCCGCCGCCGACAGGCTTTCTTCGCGCGCGACCGCCAGAAAAACGCGCAGATCGTCCCAGTTTGGTGTCACAGCCCCAACCTTTGCATTTTTGCAAAACAGATTTGAGACATTGCCTCTGTCCTTGGGGTTTTTGCAAGTCTATTCTGCGCGCAATCTCAGCGGAGGAATTTGTGATGAATGATCTGACCCACTTTCTGAATGGCGAAATGGTTGCGGGCACGTCCGGCCGTTTCGATGATGTTTACAACCCGGCAACGGGCGAAGTGCAGTATAAATGCCCGATGGCCAGCGCAGCAGAGACCACTGCAGCCATCGAGGCCGCCGCTGCCGCACAGCCCGCATGGGGCGCCACCAACCCGCAGAAACGCGCGCGTGTCATGATGGCAATGGTTCATCTGATGAACCGCGACATGGACAAGCTGGCCGAAGCGCTGAGCCGCGAGCACGGCAAAACCATCCCCGACGCCAAGGGCGACCTGCAGCGTGGTCTGGAAGTGATCGAATACTGCATCGGCGCACCGCAAATGCTGAAGGGCGAATACACCGACAATGCAGGCCCTGCCATTGACATGTATTCCATGCGCCAGCCGCTGGGCGTTGTCGGCTCGATCATGCCGTTCAACTTCCCTGCCATGATGCCGCTGTGGCATGTCGGACCGGCGCTCGCATGTGGCAACGCCGTGGTGTTGAAACCGTCCGAGCGTGACCCCTCGGTGCCGCTGATGCTGGCCGAACTGTTTGTCGAGGCCGGTCTGCCCAAGGGTGTGTTCCAGGTCGTGAACGGCGACAAAGAAGCGGTCGACACCATCCTCGACAGCGACATCATTCAGGGCGTCAGCTTTGTCGGCTCGACCCCGATCGCGCAGTATATCTATGCCCGCGCCACCGCAAACGGCAAACGCGCGCAGTGCTTTGGCGGTGCCAAGAACCACATGATCGTCATGCCCGACGCGGACATGGATCAGGCCGCTGACGCGTTGGTCGGTGCCGGTTTCGGCGCGGCAGGCGAACGCTGCATGGCGGTTTCGGTCGCTGTACCGGTGGGCGATGATACCGCAGACGCGCTGATCGAAAAGCTGGTGCCGCGCATCGAAAAGCTGAAGGTAGGCCCCTACACTGCCGGAGACGACGTCGATATGGGCCCGGTGATCACCCAAGCCTCGAAACAGCGTATTCTGGGCCTGATCAATTCCGGTGTCGAACAGGGTGCCAAGCTGGTTGTCGACAACCGTGATTTCAGCCTGCAGGGCTATGAGGACGGCTTCTTCGTCGGCCCCCACCTGTTCGACAATGTCACGCCCGACATGGACATCTACAAACAAGAGATTTTCGGCCCTGTCCTGTCGACCGTGCGCGCCGGTTCCTACGAAGAAGCGCTGAAACTGGCGATGGACCATGAATACGGCAACGGTACCGCGATCTTCACCCGTGACGGTGACACCGCGCGCGACTTTGCCAGCCGGATCAATATCGGCATGGTCGGCATCAACGTTCCGATCCCGGTACCGCTGGCTTATCACACGTTTGGTGGCTGGAAGAAATCCATGTTCGGTGACCTGAACCAGCACGGCCCCGACAGCTTCAAGTTCTATACCCGCACCAAAACCGTCACCGCGCGCTGGCCCTCGGGCATCAAGGAAGGTGGCGAGTTCAACTTCAAAGCGATGGATTGATCGTTTCGATGCTTTCTCAGAAACCCGGCCAGATTTGGCCGGGTTTTTTAGTTTTCAGGCCGGTTTTGACGCAAGTCCAACCTCACAAGAAATTCAGCGGTGCCCCTCTGGAAAAATGAGGTAATCACCAATATTTTACCGCTAATTCAAAAGACCGAGCAGTTGATATTTTTCCGGAGGCAGCCTTGTCCCAAAACCGTATGACCCGCCGCACAGCCCTGTTGGGGGCTGCATCAGTGATTGCGACACCCGCTTTGGTGCGCGCTCAAAGCCTGGATGCCTTTCCACAGAATGAAGAGGCGATCAGCACGCAAGCGCCTGTACGCCGCAATGTATCCTCGTTCTCACAACAGAACTGGCAGGATCACTTTGACGAACTGGGCGTCGGATGCCTGTTGGCCGACATCACCAGCCGCGCGGTGCATTACTGGGGGGCTGATGGCACCTACAAGCTGTATCCCAGCTCGGTCCCGATGAGCGAAGAACTGACCAAGCGTGGTTATACCGAGGTTGTGCGCAAGCGCGAAAACCCAAGCTGGACGCCGACCGCCTCAATGCGTGAACGCGATCCGACTTTGCCGATCCGTATGGAGGGCGGAGAACCAGGCAACCCGCTGGGCACCCGCGCGATGTATCTGTCCTGGCCCGCCTATCTGGTCCACGGCACACATGACACTCGGAAAATCGGTCGGCAGAGTTCATCCGGGTGCATCGGTCTTTACAACCAGCATGTGGAAGAGCTGTATCCGCTTGTGCAGGTCGGCACTCAGGTACGGCTGCTGTAAGCAGATTGCCTTTTGCAACAAGAAGCCCCGGCCACATGGACCGGGGCTTTGTCTTCCGGGGGTCTTGAAGACTTATTCAGGCAGGATCACTGCATCAACAACATGAATGACACCATTGCTGGCTTCGATATCGGCCTGAACGACTTTTGCGTCATTCACCTTGACGCCGTTCTTGGCATTGACACTCAGGCGGTCACCCTGCACCGTCAGAACTTTGGCCCGTTTGCCAGCGATATCACCCGACATGACCTTTGCTGGAACCACGTGGTAAGTCAGAATTGACACCAGCTGATCCTTGTTCTCAGGCAACAGCAGCGTTTCCACCGTGCCTTCGGGAAGCGCGGCAAAGGCCTCATCCGTGGGTGCGAAAACGGTGAACGGGCCATCGCCCTTCAGCGTATCGACCAGACCCGCGGCCTGCACCGCGGCGACCAGAGTGTTGAACGATCCGGCAGAAACGGCCGTATCGACGATGTCAGCGGCTTGCGCTTTGACCGGAAGTGCCAGTGCAAGTGCGGCGGCGGCGCCCATGAATGTGCGGCGGAACATGGCTGTTAACTCCTCTCCAGCTTGTTATGGAAAGGGTTACGCGACACTGCGCGGCCCGGATCACATTCAGGTCAATTTTCTTTGAGCTGAACCCAGATGCTCTGCGCCTTGCCATCCTTCAGGAACGGCAGTGCCTCCACCGCATCCGGGCGGTCCTGCTGCAAGTAGTACCCCGGCCAAAGCATTGAATATGCACCAGATTGCAGCAACACGTGCAGCATGTACTGCTCGCCCCAGCCGGGGCAATCATAAAAGAACCGCTTGGGGTATTCATAGGGCAGAAAAACATCGTGGACATGGATCACCACACCCGGCTTCAACGTCGGAATGATCCGGCAGAACAGATGGGCCACATCGTTGCTCATCCGCACGACGTGGCTGGAATCGATGAACAGAACATCCCCAGATTCGAGCTGTTCGAACAGGGACGGGTCTACGTCTTCCAGCCGCTTCTGCTCGAAATGATCCACGACATGGGCAATGTCGGCGCGGGGATAAGGGTCGATCGCGGTGATCTCGGTCTCCAGCCCGCCATCAATGATGGCCTGCCGCGTAACGCGGGTCGAGTTGCCGCAGCCCACTTCGATCACCCGCTTTGGCTGGAACCTGCGGATCATCAGATACAGCGCATCCGCGTCCGGGCTGTCATAGTAGCCATTTCCCAACTGGTAACCGGTCTGGTTGCGTTCGGGATCTTTCAGCGCGTCAAGCGCCGCCTTGTGCTGCGCGTACTCCGCAACCAGTTGCGAGATGTCGAACCCGGCCATCCCCGGTGACAGCGCATAGGCCGGACGGGTCAGCCCCCCTGCCCGCTCAAACGCCTCAAGCCGCGCGCGTTCGTCATTCTCGGTTGCCTTGTCGATCAGCTTTACCCCCAACTCATCAAGGGCGGCGTTGATCTGGGGAAATTTCCTTGGTTTCACGCGAGGCTCCACATTCGGTTCTGTTTGTTCCTTACCCGCGCCAGCCGGGCGTTCGCAAGAACCCTGCATGTCAAACCCTTGGCAAAACGGAAATTTCCGTATTCACTGATGAGAATTGACCAGCGAGGGCCGCCATGCAGCAGGAATTCACGATCGGTATTGAAGAGGAATATCTTCTGGTCGACCGCGACAGCCTGCAATTGGCCGAAGCCCCCGAGGCGTTGATGGAGACCTGTCAGGCCGATTTCGAAGGTCAGGTCAGCCCGGAATTCCTGCAATGCCAGATCGAGGTGGGCACCCGCCCGCATGCGACCGTCAAGACCGCGCGCGAAGATCTGAAACGCCTGCGATCCTGCGTTTCCAAACGCGCGGCCGAATACAATCTGGCCCCGATTGCTGTCTCATGCCACCCGTTTGCGAACTGGAAAGACCAGCATCATACACGCAAAGAGCGCTATGATGCGTTACAGCATGCGTTGGGTGGCGTGGCGCGGCGGATGCTGATCTGCGGGATGCATGTGCATGTGGGGGTACAGGACCAGGCGCTGCGCGCCGATCTCATGCCGCAACTGTCTTACTTTCTGCCTCATCTGCTGGCCCTGTCGACCTCGTCCCCCTACTGGAATGGAGAGGATACCGGTCTGTCCTCTTACCGGCTGACCGTGTTTGACAATCTGCCCCGCACCGGCTTGCCGCCGATCTTCGGAAGCTGGGGCGAGTATGAACGTACAACGGGCGTTTTGGTCGAGTTGGGCGTGATCGAGGATACAACGAAGATCTGGTGGGACCTGCGCCCGTCGCATCGCTTTCCGACGCTTGAGACCCGCATCATGGATGTGCAACCCCGGTTGGAGCACACTCTGTCACTGGCGGCGCTGGTGCAGGCACTGACCCGGATGCTGTGCCGCCTGAAAGCCCGCAACTTGCGTTGGCGGCAATATGACAGGTTCCTGATCGGCGAAAACCGCTGGCGCGCGCAACGTTATGGCGTGGGCGAGGGTCTGATCGATTTCGGCGACCGGTCGATCAAACCCATGGCCGAACTGATGGGTGAATTGATGGGCATGCTGGCCGAAGATGCCGAAGCCTTGGGCACCATGACCGAACTTGCCCGCCTGCGCCAAATCGCCGAAAGCGGCACCTCGGCCACCCGCCAGCGCCGCGCCCATGCCGAAGCCGTCGCGCGCGGCGACGACCCCGGACAGGCGGTGGTGAAACACCTGATCGAAGAATTCCACGCGGACCTGTAAGCCTCAGGTAACCGCCAGAATATCCTTGATCCGCTCGGCTACGGGTTCATAGAGGTCACGGTCGGTCCAATATCCGCCATGCGAGAACGGGTTCCACGAGGTAAAAATCTTACCCGCATTGATCGGCTTGTCCTTTAGCGCCCGGCTGTCGGCCAGTTGCTTGTAGCGTGGAGCGCTCTTGCCCAGCGGAAAGCCCAGAACATCGTGCTTGTCGTAGTAGTTGTACCACCACGTCCGGAATTGTAGCGCCGCGGGCAGCTTGCTGTTTGGCGCCATGATCGGGAAAATGTCACTCTCGGGATAGGCAAACAGGAAAATGGGAATATTGCACCCGAAGGTCACGATCCCAGCCACTGTTTTCATGTTCTCGACATCGGTCTGATGCACCGGGGTCCCACCACCCGGGCGCAGATGCCGCTGCATGTCGTAGATGTAATTCGACATGATGTGTCCACCCAGCGAATGTGCAAGGATCAGAACCGGTCCCTCGGGTCCGACCTGATGTTTGACCACACCCATCACATTCTCGATCTTCTCGTGTATGGCCTCATAAATCTTGTCGCCATCATCCGGTGTCGGGCGGTACGACGCTGCATCCGAAAGATTGCACACCACAAATTCGCGCAGCTTGTCATATCCCAGACTGCGTTTGATCTTTTTCAGATAGGCTTTCTGCCGTCCCTGCAGAATCTGCGCCCAGACCACCTCATGCCAGATCACATCGCTCATATCCGCGCCGACCCGGTTCGAGACGCGCTGCTTCAGCCCTTTCGAGAAAGTCGGGGTCGTGGATGCAGGCTGGCCCTGCGGCTTATGTTGGCTACCCATACCGTGAATCACCACCACGGCCAGTTTGTGTGACGCCATCGGAATACTCCAAAAAAATGATCTGTAGAATTCGTGCAGTATAACGCAGCCACTCAATTCCCCCAAACATGGCCGCAATGTTTGCCGCCGTTGAAAAATTTCTGTAAGGATTGAAGAATAAAACGCTCGTTCAATTCTGCAGAGTATAGGGACCACAGCCATGGATTTCGCGCTGACCGAGGAACAGACGGCCATCTTCGACATGGCCTATGCCTTTGGCCAAGAAAATATCGCCCCCTTCGCGCGTCAGTGGGAAGCTGACGGCACCATCCCGAAAGAGCTTTGGCCCAAGATTGGCGAGCTTGGATTCGGCGCGCTATACGTCTCGGAAGACGGCGGCGGATCGGGGCTGAGCCGCCTTGACGCCACCTTGGTGTTCGAGGCGCTTTCGATGGCCTGCCCCTCGGTCGCGGCTTTCCTGTCGATCCACAACATGTGCGCAAAGATGCTGGACAGCTTTGCCAGCGATGAGCTGAAATCCCGCATCATGCCCGGTATTCTCAGCCTCGATACGGTGCTGAGCTATTGCCTGACGGAACCCGGCTCCGGGTCGGACGCAGCCGCCTTGAAAACCCGCGCCGAGCGGACGAATGAGGGCTATACCCTGAACGGGTCCAAAGCCTTCATCTCGGGCGGGGGTTATTCGGACGCCTATGTCTGCATGGTTCGCACAGGCGAAGATGGCCCCAAAGGGATTTCGACGGTCTATGTCGAAGACGGCACCGCCGGCCTCAGCTTTGGGGCGCTTGAACAGAAGATGGGTTGGAAAAGCCAGCCCACCGCGCAGGTCCAGTTTGACGACTGCAAAATCCCGGCTGGCAATCTGGTTGGCACGGAAGGCGACGGGTTCAAATACGCCATGATGGGGTTGGATGGCGGGCGGCTAAACATCGCCTCTTGCTCGCTGGGGGCCGCGCAGAACGGGCTGGATATGACGCTGCAATACATGTCCGAGCGCAAGGCCTTTGGCCAATCCATCGATCAGTTCCAGGCGCTGCAATTCCGACTTGCGGATATGGAGATCGAGATGCAGGCCGCCCGCACTTTCCTGCGGCAAGCTGCGTGGAAGCTGGATCGGGGTGCGCCAGATGCCACCAAGTTCTGCGCCATGGCCAAGAAATTCGTGACCGAGACAGGATCGAAAGTGGTCGACCAGTGCCTGCAACTGCACGGCGGTTACGGCTATCTGGCCGATTATGGCATCGAAAAGCTTGTGCGTGATTTGCGCGTGCACCAGATACTTGAAGGCACGAACGAGATCATGCGCGTCATCGTCGCGCGCCAGATGCTTGCCAACCGCTGAGGACTTCATGGCTGACATTGACATCCGCACAGTCGGACGCGCCGGGCGCATCACTCTGACACGCCCGAAGGCGCTGAACGCGATGAGCTATGAGATGTGCATGGCCATCGAAACTGCCCTACGGAACTGGCGCGAAGATGATGCGGTCGACCTGATTATCTTTGACGCCGAAGGGGAAAAAGCCTTTTGCGCCGGAGGCGACATTGCCGAGCTTTACGCCACCGGCACCAAGGGAAACTACGATTATGGCCGCACGTTCTGGCGCGATGAATACCGTCTGAATGCGCTGATCTTCGAATACCCCAAACCCGTGATCAGCTTTCTACAGGGTTTTACCATGGGCGGCGGCGTAGGCATCGGCTGCCATGGCAGTCATCGTATCGTTGGCGAAAGCTCGAGGATCGCAATGCCGGAATGCTCGATCGGCCTTGTCCCGGATGTGGGCGGATCATTGATGCTGGCACTGGCACCGGGACGTCTGGGCGAATACCTCGGAACAACCGGCTATCGCATGGGCCCCGCAGACGCGATCTATGCGGGCTTTGCCGACCATTTCATTCCACAAGACCGCTGGCCGGACCTCATCGAACTTCTGGAGGCATCAGGCCGCGCAGAGGTGATCGAAGAGCACGCTGAAACCGCGCCCAAAGGCAAACTCGCCGATCTCCAACCGCAGATTGATACGTTGCTCGACGGCGAAACCCTGAGCGATATCCTGAATACCCTGCGCTGTTCTGACGAAGAGTTTTCGCAACAGACCCTTGTCAGCCTGCAACGCAACTCTCCGCTTTCGGTGGCCTGCACCGTGGAAATGCTGCACCGGCTGAGGGGGGCCAACCTTACGATGCGCAAGGCGTTGGACATGGAATACCGCTTTACCTATCGCGCGATGGAACACGGTGATTTTCTGGAAGGCATCCGTGCCCAGATCATCGACAAGGACCGCAACCCCAAATGGCAATTTACCGATATGAACGTACCGGCCGTAGCAGTCTCAAAGATGCTGCAGCCCCTGGGTGCCAACGCGCTGAGCTTTTCAGAGGAGTAAGGGATGAAAATCGCATTCATTGGACTGGGCAATATGGGCGCCCCGATGGCCGCCAATCTGGCAGCAGCCGGGCATGAGGTGGTCGGCCATGACATGGCAGACGTATCGGTCGATGGCGTGACGATGGCCCCGACCGGGGTCGAGGCAGCGTCAGGTGCAGAGGCGGTCATCACCATGCTGCCCAACGGCCAAATCCTGCGCGCCGTGGCGGACGCGATCATCCCGGCCATGACAGAGGGCGCTGTGCTGATCGATTGCTCAACCGTGGATGTCGACAGTGCCCGCGCCGTCGCGCAGCAAGCGGCAAGCGCAGGACTTCAGGCCGTCGACGCTCCGGTGTCGGGCGGCATAGGCGGCGCGGCTGCCGGTACTCTGACCTTCATGGCCGGAGGCTCGGACGACGCCTTCGCCAAGGCCGCCCCCCTCTTTGACATCATGGGCCAGAAGGCCGTGCATTGCGGAGAAGCCGGTGCAGGTCAGGCCGCGAAGATCTGTAACAACATGATCCTCGGCGTCACCATGATTGCCACCTGCGAGGCTTTCGCGCTGGCGGACAAGCTCGGCCTGGATCGGCAAAAGATGTTCGACGTGGTCAGCACGTCCTCTGGCTATAGCTGGACGATGAACGCCTATTGCCCTGCCCCCGGTGTCGGCCCGACAAGCCCGGCAGACAATGGCTACCAACCCGGATTCGCAGCCGAACTGATGCTCAAGGATCTACGGCTCAGCCAACAGGCGGCGGATAGCGCGGATGCCGATACCCCAATGGGTCAGGTAGCTACCGCGCTTTACGAACAGTTTGTCGAGAAAGAAAACGGACTGGGCCAGGATTTCAGCGCAATGCTACCGCGATTTGAGAAACGCACCCGTTCCTAGAACTCGTTGCGGCGGAAAACCGCACAGCTCTGGAAAATCCAGAGGCGCGCCCTTAGGTGATTGGGTATTGTCGACCCGCGACAACACATACATGCCGGAGCGCGCCTTTATGAAATCTCTGATCAACATTTCCATGATTGCTTTGCTCACATTGAGCCCCGCTGTTGCATTGGCCGGGAACGGCAATGGAAAAGGTAAAGGCAAAAACAAATCTAATTTTCAGGTCGAACGGGTCGCGCCGAAATCTGGCGTGGCACGTAGCAATGCCGGACATTGCCCTCCGGGTCTGGCCAAAAAGGCAGTCCCGTGTGTGCCGCCCGGCCAGGCCAAAAAGCTCTATCGGACGGGCGACCGGCTAGATGACTACATTTGGATCGAAGATCCTTATCGCTATGGGCTGCGGCGCGGTGGCAATTATGTGCGCGCGGGCGACTATGTATATAAAATCGATCCCGAAACTCACAAAGTGCTGAACCTCATCGGCGCTGTTGCCGATATCCTGTATTAAGGCCGCTATTCTGCGGCCACTCGCTCGGCATTCAGCATCGGTTTGAGGTAACGCCCGGTGTGGCTGCGTTCGACTGCAACCACATCCTCGGGCGTTCCGACGGCGACGATTTCACCGCCCCCGTCACCGCCCTCAGGGCCGATATCGATAATATGATCCGCCGTTTTCACCACATCCAGATTATGTTCGATCACTACAACCGTATTGCCCTGATCGACCAGTTCATGCAGCACTTCCAACAGCTTGCGCACATCTTCGAAATGCAGCCCCGTGGTCGGTTCATCAAGGATATACAGCGTGCGTCCGGTCGACCGCTTACTGAGCTCCTTCGACAGTTTCACCCGCTGCGCTTCGCCGCCTGACAGAGTGGTCGCCTGCTGACCGACCTTGATATACCCCAGCCCAACCCGCGCCAAAGCATCCATCTTATCCCGGATCGACGGCACGGCCTTAAAGAACTCCTGCGCGTCTTCCACAGTCATATCAAGCACATCCGCGATGGACTTGCCCTTGAACTTGATCTCAAGCGTCTCGCGATTGTAGCGCGCGCCTTTACAAGTTTCGCAGGTGACATAAACGTCGGGCAGAAAATGCATCTCGATCTTGATGACACCGTCGCCCTGACACGCCTCGCACCGGCCGCCCTTGACGTTGAAGCTGAACCGACCGGGTTTGTACCCCCGCGCCTTGGCCTCTGGCAGCCCGGCAAACCAGTCCCGAATCGGCGTGAAAGCCCCGGTGTAAGTCGCTGGATTCGAACGCGGAGTTCGTCCGATGGGTCGCTGATCGATGTCGATCACCTTGTCCAGATGCTCCAGCCCCTTGATCGTCTCGCAGGGCGCTGGTGTCTGCCGCGCCCCGTTCAGGCGCATCGAGGCGGTTTTAAACAGCGTCTCGATCGTCAGAGTCGACTTGCCGCCCCCGGACACGCCGGTCACGCAGACAAACTTACCCAACGGGAATTCAGCCGTCACGTTTTTCAGGTTGTTGCCGGTTGCCTTGACCACCGTAACCTTCTGCTTCTTGCCCTTGCGCCGCTCGGCAGGGACAGCGATCTCGCGTGTACCCGACAGGTATTGGCCGGTTATCGAGGCCGCGTCGCCGGCGATATGCTCGGGCGTGCCATGGCTGACCACCTGCCCGCCATGCACACCTGCACCGGGACCAATGTCAAAGACGTAATCCGCTTCGCGGATGGCTTCTTCGTCATGCTCAACCACAATCACCGTATTGCCCTGATCACGCAGGTTTTTCAGCGTGCCCAACAAACGGTCATTGTCGCGCTGATGCAGACCGATGGACGGCTCGTCCAGCACGTACAGCACCCCCGTCAGGCCCGAGCCGATCTGGCTGGCCAGACGGATACGCTGGCTCTCGCCACCTGACAGGGTACCACTTGAACGGGACAGCGTAAGGTATTCCAGACCCACGTTATTCAGGAACCCGAGGCGTTCACGGATTTCTTTGAGGATGGCCCGTGCGATCTCATTCTTCTGCACGCTCAGATGGTTCGGCGCGTCCTCGACCCAGGCCAGCGCTTCGCGGATCGACATCTGCACCACCTGCCCCACATGCAGACCCGCAATCTTGACGGCCAACGCTTCGGCGCGCAGGCGATAACCCTCGCAGGTGCCGCAGGGGCGATTGTTCTGATAGCGCTCGAACTCTTCACGAATCCAGGCGCTGTCGGTCTCGCGATAACGGCGCTCCATATTGGGAATCACGCCTTCGAAGCTGCGGGTGACCTGATAGACCCGCCCACCCTCGTCATAGCGGAACTGGATTTCCTCATCGCCGGAGCCACGCAGGAAAACCTGCTGCACCTTTTTGGGCAGGCCTTTCCACGGCGTGTTCTTGTCGAACTCGTAGTGCCGCGCGATGGCCTCGATGGTTTGCAGGAAATACGGCGATTTCCCCTTGCGCCACGGCGCCAGCGCCCCGTCATAGAGTTTCAAGGTCTGATCAGGCACCACCAGCCGCTCGTCAAAGAACAGCTCAACCCCAAGCCCGTCACAATCCGGGCAGGCCCCGAAGGGCGCGTTGAACGAGAACAGGCGCGGTTCGATCTCGGGGATGGTGAAGCCACTGACCGGACAGGCAAAATTCTCGCTGAAGGTGATCCGCTCAGGGTCGCCTTCCTTTGGCGCGGTTTCCAGAATGGCGATACCATCGGCCAGATCCAGCGCGGTGCGCAGGCTGTCGGCCAGCCGGGTTTCCATGCCTTCGCGCACCACCAGACGATCTACCACCACATCGATATCGTGGCGGAACTTCTTGTCCAGTGTGGGCGGCGTATCGAGCTCATAGAACTCACCATCCACCTTGACGCGCTGGAACCCCTGCTTACGCAGTTCCAGAAACTCTTTCCGATATTCACCCTTGCGATCACGCACGATGGGGGCCAGCAGATAACCGCGTGTGCCCTCCTCCATCGTCATAATACGGTCGACCATGTCCTGCACCTGCTGTGCTTCGATCGGCTGGCCGGTGGCCGGGCTGTAAGGCGTTCCGGCGCGCGCGAATAGCAGACGCAGATAGTCATAGATCTCGGTAACGGTGCCCACGGTCGAACGCGGGTTCTTCGAGGTGGTCTTCTGTTCGATTGAAATCGCCGGGGACAGGCCGCTGATGTGATCCACATCGGGCTTTTCCATCATGTCCAGAAACTGCCGGGCATAGGCCGACAGGCTTTCGACATAACGGCGCTGGCCTTCGGCATAGATGGTGTCAAACGCCAGCGATGACTTGCCCGAGCCCGACAGGCCGGTGATCACCACCAGCTGATCGCGCGGAATATCCACATCGATGCTTTTGAGGTTATGCTCGCGCGCGCCGCGCACCTCGATATTCTTCAGCTCAGCCATTTCGGCCCCCAACAACCAACGCCTCTCAGAAATAGGCGAGCGACGGTGAGTCTCCAACCATAAAGTTAGAACAAAGTGTGAACAAGCGAATTTTCGGTCAATCCCTCGCTAACCTTCAGATTTGCGCGCGATCGCCCACGCGCAAATCGGAAAGGCAGGATCATTTTCCAGATCATCCGTCTGGGGATCATAGACCGGAGGCCAGTCCGGTTCGAGGTTTCGCAGCGCTGCCTGCCGGTTGCCCCATTGCTCGGCCCGGATTTCAGCGGGATCGAACCCGCATTCGATCAGCAGATTGCGCAAACCGCGCTCGGACCAGCGCGAACAATCATAAGGGGCCGCATGGAACGGGACGAAAAACGGCACGGCCAGCCAGAAATAGCCGCCGGGGCGCAGCATCTCTTGCACGTTTAGCGTCGCCTCGAATGGTCGGTCCAGATGCTCCCAGACCTGATTAGCGAGAACAAGGTCGAACGTCCTCACCTGCCCCCGCTCATCAAGCAGCGGGCCGGTGCAGATGTCATGATCATTGCGCCAGGCCTGCTCATAGCTGCGAAAGCCGAACTGATTGCCCCACGAACCAGAAATTTCGACCGCGTCCAGCTTTGACGGATTCAACTCGCGAATCCACTGACGGCTGCGCCGCGCCATGATCACCCGGTTTAAACTTGTCACTGCAGCCCTCGGTCGTTTTGAAGGCAATACAACATGACATTGCCGACTTGTCAGCGCAGATTTTCGAATTTGTAGGGGAAAATGGCGCGGTTGACGGGGCTCGAACCCGCGACCCCCGGCGTGACAGGCCGGTACTCTAACCAACTGAGCTACAACCGCGCATCTATTTTCGTGGCCTTTATCCTGGACCAAGGACTGCAGCGATGGCGCGGTTGACGGGGCTCGAACCCGCGACCCCCGGCGTGACAGGCCGGTACTCTAACCAACTGAGCTACAACCGCCCGCTGCACGTTCGTTGCTGAACGTTGGGGTGTATTATGGCCACGCTCGGGCAGCGTCAAGCGGCGTTTTGAAGTTTTTTATCTGCATCCTCAAAATTGCTGGATCGACTGCAGTTTTTTCCCTGAAACTACCCTGCTGCGGTTCGTTGCCATACTATGCTGTGATTCACTTCATACGGCCCGAAGTAAGTCAGGTTATTTGAGGCTTATGCATAGTGTATGCTCAAGCCCTTTCAACAAGGCAACATAACGTTGAGTTCGACACTATTTGCCTTGGTGCGGCCCCAATTCTCATTGAGAAACAGGCTGCAACCCATTGCTGAATCTGTTTACAATTCCAAGGGTCAAGATTGAATCTGAGAATCGGCCATAGGATCCTTATTTAGGATGAAGACCCAAATTTGCCTCAAGAAATCCAACGAAATCGTCCGACACGACCTGCTTCGGCACGCGCGTTGAGATGATCTGAGAAAAAGTGACAGTACCGAAGTGAAATGGCAGTAGTTACAGTGAATTACCCGGGTGAAGACCCGACCGGAGACGTTTATGTTGATAGCCTGATCTGGGGAACATCTTGGAATGTAGATACGAACCAGGGCGGCCCGGAAGGTGTCATCACATACTCGTTCGATAATGGAACGCTGGGTAACCGCAAGTTCGCTGGTTATATGAAAGAAGCGGTACGTAAGGCGTTTGAAGTTATCGACAATTACATCCCGGTGACCTTTCAGGAAGTCGGGTTCCTGCGAAGCAATGGCCAACCCAGGCAAGCCAACCTGACTTATGTATTGGAAACAGAAGACGCTTTGGGTGGTTTGGGATATCATCAGGTACCCGGAGACGAGCCATTTTTCGAAGACAGTTTTGGGTTGGGTGCCCTGATCGGGGCATTTGCTGGCGATAGCATATACTTTTCCGAAGAGGGGCTGCAAAAAGGTGGACTCGGCTTTGAGGTGATCATGCACGAAATCCTGCATGGTCTCGGACTTGCGCATCCACATGATAACGGCGGTTCTTCCTCAATCTTTCCGGGTGTTACCAGCAGCACCGGCGACTACGGAACAGATGGGCAGAATCAGGGCGTGTTCACGATCATGTCCTATAACAGCGGCTATCCCACTGAGATCGAACCGATGTACTACGACATCGGCAGTTCCGCGACTCCGATGGCCTTGGACATCGCTGCATTGCAAGCCATTTATGGCTCTAAACAGTTTAACACGGGTGACAACGTTTATAATATCAAAGGCCAAAACCAAGAAGGTGTCGGCTGGCGAGCGATCTGGGATACCGACGGTGAAGATACGATCTCGGCCGAAGGTGTCAGCCGTAAAGTTGTTATCAACCTGAAAGCAGCCGACCTGGGTGGAAGCGACGCGGGTGGCTCACCTTCTTACGCCAAGGGCATTCAGGGCGGATTTACGATCGCAAATGGCGTTATAATCGAGAATGCCATCGGTGGGTCGGGCAATGACCGGATCAAAGGTAACAGCGCCGACAACGAACTGTTCGGGAGGAACGGCGAAGACAAGATCTATGGCCGCGGTGGCGATGACCTCATCAAAGGTCATAACAAGGACGATACGCTATCTGGAGATTTCGGGTCCGACAGGATCTACGGAGGCAATGGCAAAGATACGATTCTAGTAACCGAAGGCGATGGCAACGATCATATTAATGGAGGTGATCACACCGATTGGCTTGTTTTCTCGGGGAATACCTCAATAACTGTCGATCTCGCCCGAACGGACAGACAAGATACCGGTGCCGCTGGTAATGACAAAATCCTGAACATCGAGAATGTCGAAGGCGGTAGCCGATCAGATAACCTAAGCGGCACCAGCGGCGCCAATATATTGCGCGGAGTCCTAGGCAGAGATACACTCCATGGCAAGGGCGGTCGCGACAAACTCTATGGCGGCAATGGAGATGATCTGCTGCAAGGTGGAAGCGGCGCAGACCGCTTGTATGGAGGCAACGACGACGACACTCTGATCGGTAACTCCGGAAAAGACTACCTGTTTGGTGGAAATGGCGCTGATCACTTTGTTTTCAGATCTACAAAAGACAGCGCGCTTCTGAAAACGAAGAATACCGATGTTATCAGGGATTTCGAAGTTGGCGTCGACAAAATTGACCTTAGTGCGATTGACGCAAACAGTGCAACGGAAGACGATGATGCGTTTGTTTTCAATGGTCAGACCCGCACCGGTACGTCCGAAGAAGGCGAAATCTACTTTAAACGGGTGAACAATCCCGGTCAGGACAATGACTATACTCTGGTTATCATCGACACAGATTCCGACAGTTCTGCCGAGATGATGATCCAGTTGAGTGGTCTGCATAATCTAACTGCAGACGATTTCATTCTCTAACTGCCCCCGATTTCTGTGCTTTTGGGGCGCATGTTCGAACACGCGCCCTCGTTCTGTCGGCTCGGAACACAGGATGGCCAGCCACGGTGTGCTAATTTGCTTTCGCCCCCCTTGCGGGCGACCCAAAGTCTCTGTACTAGACGGCCTCATGGGTGATTAGCTCAGTGGTAGAGCGCTTCGTTCACATCGAAGATGTCAGGAGTTCAAATCTCTTATCACCCACCATTCTTTCTTTTTGAATCAAGCGACACCGGTCATCGTCGCCGGCCTCTAGCCACCGATATAGACCCCCGTTTTGGGCCGGTAGAATATCTTCTGATCATGCAGCCTGCCCAAAAGCTCGTGCATTCTGCGGACGAAATCTTCACGAGTCATCCGGTCGTCGCCAGTTTCATCGGGATATTCCAGGGATTTCGAGGCAATCGTCTGTCGCAAGGCCTCTTCAATCAGATCCATATCATCAACCGACAGCTCAAACAGGTCATTATACTGGGGCATCTCGCGTTCTCCTGACATTGGTGAATATTCAGGGTGCTACGAGCAGCATTCGTTTTCCATCTTTTTCAGCAAAGACGAGGAAATGAACTGATGCACAAAGAAAAAGGCGGGGTCAGTGCCCCGCCTTTTCATCTTTTCAATGTGCTGTCGCTGATGGCCCTGTGCCTTCCGCCGCTTTCGCCGCTGCGGCAGCCGCTTCCTCGGCGGCTTCATCCCATTCCACCGGCTCCGGTTCGCGGATCAGGGCGTGCTCCAGAACTTCGGAAACATGTTTTACAACAATGATTTCCAACCCTTCCTTCACGTTATCGGGGATGTCCGCCAGATCCTTCTCGTTCTCTTCAGGAATGAGAACGGTCTTGATCCCACCGCGCAACGCGGCCAGCAGTTTTTCCTTTAATCCGCCGATTGGCATTGCGTTGCCGCGCAGCGAAACCTCACCCGTCATGGCGATGTCCTTGCGCACCGGAATGCCCGTCAGAACCGAGACGATCGACGTCACCATCGCCAGACCGGCGCTGGGGCCATCCTTGGGCGTTGCCCCATCGGGCACGTGCACGTGGATGTCGATCTTGTCGAATTGCGGCGGCTTCACCCCGATCTGGGGCGAGATCGACCGCACATAAGACGAGGCCGCGTCGATGGATTCCTTCATCACATCGCCCAGCTTACCGGTGGTCTTCATCCGCCCTTTGCCGGGCAATTTCAGAGCTTCGATATGCAGCAAGTCACCCCCGACCGAGGTCCAGGCCAGACCGGTGACAACACCGACCTGATCGTCCTGTTCGGCAAGGCCATAGCGGAACTTCGGCACGCCAAGGAATTCATCCAGATTGTCGGGCGTAACAGTGACCTCTTCCGCCTCTTTCTTGATGATCTTGGTCAGCGATTTCCGCGCCACTTTGGCGATTTCGCGTTCAAGGTTCCGCACGCCCGCTTCGCGGGTATAGGTACGGATGATCTTTTGCAGCGCCTCATCGGTCAGCTCAAACTCCTTGGCTTTCAGACCATGGTTCTTGACCTGTTTGTCGATCAGGTGCTGCTTAGCGATCTCGCTCTTTTCCTCTTCGGTGTAACCAGCCAGCGGGATGATCTCCATCCGGTCCAGCAGAGGCCCGGGCATGTTGTAGCTGTTGGAGGTGGTCAGGAACATCACGTTGGACAGGTCATATTCGACCTCCAAATAGTGGTCCATGAACGTGCTGTTCTGTTCCGGATCCAGAACCTCGAGCATTGCCGAGGCCGGGTCGCCACGGAAATCCTGCCCCATCTTGTCGATTTCATCCAACAAGATCAGCGGGTTCGTGGTTTTCGCCTTTTTCAGCGCCTGGATGATCTTGCCGGGCATCGAACCAATATACGTCCGACGGTGTCCACGAATTTCGGATTCGTCGCGCACGCCACCCAGCGAAATACGAATGAACTCACGCCCCGTCGCTTTCGCAACGGATTTACCCAGCGAGGTCTTACCCACGCCCGGAGGGCCAACCAGACACAAGATCGGGCCTTTCAGCTTTTTCGAGCGCTGCTGAACCGCCAGATATTCAACGATCCGTTCCTTGACCTTCTCAAGCCCATAGTGATCGGCGTCCAGAATATCCTGCGCGCGGCCCAGATCCTTTTTGACGCGGGATTTGGTGCCCCATGGCAACGACAGAATCCAGTCCAGATAGTTGCGCACAACGGTCGCTTCGGCCGACATGGGCGACATGTTCTTGAGCTTTTTCAGCTCGCCTTCGGCCTTCTCGCGCGCTTCCTTCGACAGCTTGGTCTCAGTGATCTTGGCTTCCAGTTCGGCAACCTCGTTGCTGCCGTCCTCGCCATCGCCAAGCTCCTTCTGAATGGCTTTCATCTGCTCATTCAGATAGTATTCGCGCTGCGTCTTCTCCATTTGGGATTTGACGCGGGTCTTGATCTTTTTCTCGACCTGCAGAACCGACATTTCGCCCTGCATCAGGCCATAGACCTTCTCAAGCCGCTCGCTGACCGAGAGCGTCTCAAGCAATTCCTGCTTCTGTTCAACCTCGATGCCCAGATGACCTGACACAAGATCCGCCAGTTTCGCGGGCTCGGTTGTCTCGCCTACGGCGGCCAGCGCTTCTTCGGGGATGTTCTTGCGCACTTTGGCATAGCGCTCAAACTCATCCGCAACCGTGCGCAGCAGCGCTTCGGTGGTGGTGACGTCGCCGGGAATTTCGGTCAGATATTCGGCGCGGGCCTCAAAAAACTGATCGTTTTCAAGAAATTCCGTGATCTGCACACGCGCCTGCCCCTCGACAAGCACCTTCACGGTGCCATCGGGCAGTTTCAGCAGTTGCAGCACATTGGCCAGAACGCCCGAGCGGTAGATACCGTCGATTTCGGGATCATCCTCACCGGGATCAATCTGGCTGGACAACAGAATTTGCTTGTCATCCTGCATCACCTCTTCCAGTGCGCGGACCGATTTGTCACGGCCCACGAACAGCGGCACGATCATATGTGGGAACACCACGATATCGCGCAGCGGCAGAACGGGGTATGAGGAATTCAGAGGCTCTTGCATGCTCTATCCTTATCATTGGCAAGACGGCACCGGTCCCTTTTCAAGGCAACCTTCGGCCATCTCCTGTCTTGGACGATAAAGGTGGGGCACCTGTTCCCCTATTTCAACCTTACCGCCATCTGTCGTGAGGCAGCATGACGCGATGATTTAGGGACTGCAAGGCATCGCGCCAACATATCCACCGTTTTTGCAGTTTGTATGCCATACAGACGGTTCCTGAGACACAATCTCGCGCTAGAACACCTTTTGGACGGCGCGTGACAAAAAGAAACCGTGCCCGACCTCGTTTTTGCACTCCAACCCCTTTTTGGACGAGTGGCAGACAAATCCGCCGAACTGTCCGGTGACCCCATAATCCGCGCGGTCAAATCCGTCGCGGGTGCGGACCAAAGGTTGGCACAACATGCGAACCGCACCTTGATTGGTCATGAAGAAATCGTGCCCCCAATCCGAATTGCAGTTCGCCGGCTTGGGCAACGCAGGCGCGCCCGAGCGTTCGAAAATTGTGCAGGTCAGGTCCGAGGTGCCGGGTTCCTCTCCCACAACGCACTGAATGTTTTCCGATGGTGTCTCGAACGTCCAAACATCGGCTTGTACGACGGACGCCAGAAACAATGTTAAGAAAATAGCTGTGAAACGAGGCATTAAGCCCTCCTGAACAAAACAAGAAAATTATTGAAATAAACTGTCGTCAGGATAGCAGAAAACGCGTTGTTTGTCACCGCTCTCAGAGCGGGTCGATATCGCCCTGCGCGCGCTGCGTGTGGAAGTGTGCCTGCCAATCATCGAACGTACCGGCCGCAATCGCGTCGCGCATACCCTGCATGATTTCCTGGAAATAGTGCAGGTTGTGCCAGGTCAGCAACATGCCCGAGATCATCTCGTTCGAGCGGAACACATGATGCAGGTAAGCGCGGGAATAGTTCGAACAAGCCGGACAACTGCATTGCTCATCCAGCGGGCGCGGGTCGTCGGCGTGGCGGGCGTTCTTGATATTGACCACACCGTAGCGCGTGAACACCTGCCCCGTGCGGCCCGAACGCGACGGTAAAACGCAATCCATCATATCCACGCCACGCGCGACGGCGCCGACGATATCATCGGGCTTGCCGACCCCCATCAGATAGCGCGGCCTGTTCTGCGGCAGGAATTCGGGCGCGTAATCGAGGCAATCGAACATCGCCTCCTGCCCCTCGCCCACGGCAAGGCCGCCAATGGCATAGCCTTCGAACCCGATCTGTTTCAGCGCCTCGGCGCTTTCTTCGCGCAGGTCCCGTTCCAACCCGCCCTGCATGATGCCGAACAGCGCATGTCCCGGGCGGTCGCCGAACGCTTCACGCGAACGCTCGGCCCAACGCATTGACAGGCGCATGGATTCCGCGATGCGATCCCGATCCGCAGGCAGCGCCGGGCATTCATCGAAACACATTACGATGTCCGAGCCCAGCAGCCGCTGGATTTCCATCGACCGTTCCGGTGTCAGTTCATGTTTTGACCCATCCACATGAGATTTGAAGGTCACACCCTTCTCGGTCAGTTTTCGCAGACCGGCCAGCGACATCACCTGGAACCCGCCGGAATCCGTCAGGATGGGGCGTTCCCAGTTCATGAACTTGTGCAGCCCCCCCAACCGGTCGATCCGTTCGGCCGTGGGGCGCAGCATCAGGTGATAGGTGTTGCCCAGCAGAATATCCGCCCCGGTGGCGCGCACGCTTTCCGGCATCATCGCCTTGACCGTCGCCGCCGTCCCCACGGGCATGAATGCAGGTGTGCGCACGTCTCCGCGCGGCGTGCTGATCACGCCGGTACGGGCCTTGCCGTCGGTGGCTTTCAGGTCGAAAGAAAATCGCTGAGTCATGATTTCGCCTTGGGTCGCTGAACCGGGCAGGATTTGCCCGATCCGCTGATGCAATGCAACCCGTCAGGGCAGCGAGGCGACGCGCTCGGTAAACAAGCGCACAACCCCTGCCCCATCCACATCGCGACATACCCGAACCGGAGGGCGCGCAGTGTCCGGTCGCGTCGCGCCGATCTCGGGGCCGTCAAGCGCCACGCTCAGGCCGGTGTTGACAGTTTCGAACATCGGCTCATGGGTACAGGCGATCACTGCGGTCGAGTCGTGCAGGCCACACCCCTCAAGCCCGCCAACCTCTTTGTAGAACTTCAGATAGAAGCGTGAGATGTCCCGCAAGAAGCCCCCCATATTCGGCGAGCGTTGGGCCAAAGTCTCAAAATCCGCGGTCTCATAGAGGGTCTTCAGCGTGACATCCAAACCAACCAGCACGGTGGGCGGCGGCGCGGCAAAAACCTCATCCGCCGCTTTGGCATCGTGATAAATGTTCGCTTCGGCGTGCTCGGTGATATTGCCCGGACAGAACACAGCCCCGCCCATGATGACCAGCTTGGCAAGATTGCGCGAAAACTCGGGGTCCAACCGGATCGCGTTTGCGATATTTGTAAGTGGGCCGACTGCACAAACCACCAGCTCTCCGCGATGGGCGCGGGCCATTTCGACCAGAAACTCTTCGGCGGGCAGAGCGTGGTTTTCTCCGATCTCTTCAATATCAGTCAGATCGCCAAAACCTTCAGGACCATGCACATGCTCTGAGGGGGAATGAGTGGTCTCTCCAAGCGCAAATGGCGCACCTTCAGCCACGGGAATGCCCAAACCCAGCTTATCCACCAGAAAGCGCGCGTTGCGGCTGGATTGATGCACATGGGTGTTGCCGAACACGGTGGTCAGGCCGATCAAGTCAATGTCATCGGCGGCGGCGGCATAGGCGATGGCCATTGCATCGTCGATGCCGGGGTCTGTATCGATAATCAGTTTCATCCCTTCCGATACCGCAAACACCAGCGGGATGCAAAGCGGACACAGCAGAGAAAAACTGGCTGACATGAACGCGTTCAAAGACTTGCATTCATACCCGCACAATCCATACCAGAGTTGAAATCGGGCGACTCAATCCCCAAATGTATACCAATGTACACAAATTATGAGGACAGTATGACAGAAGACCAGATTATCGGACTGCTTACATCAAACATCATCTACCTGCTGGCGGCGGCGCTTGTTGCGATTGTCATCTTCAAAGGCATCAAGATCGTACCTCAATCCGAGAAATACGTGGTCGAACGTTTCGGTCGCCTGCATTCGGTACTTGGCCCCGGGATCAACTTTATCGTTCCTTTTCTTGATGTTGCGCGCCACAAGATATCCATCCTTGAACGTCAATTGCCGAATGCAACGCAGGATGCGATTACCAAGGACAACGTGCTGGTGCAGATCGATACATCGGTTTTCTATCGTATTCTTGAGCCTGAAAAGACGGTCTACCGTATCCGCGACGTGGACGGAGCGATTGCCACAACCGTGGCCGGTATTGTCCGCGCCGAGATCGGCAAGATGGACCTGGACGAGGTGCAGTCGAACCGCGCACAACTGATTGAACGCATTCAGGAAAGCGTCGAGACCGCTGTCGATGACTGGGGTATCGAAGTGACCCGCGCCGAGATTCTGGACGTAAACCTGGATCAGGCCACCCGTGATGCCATGCTGCAGCAGCTGAACGCAGAACGTGCCCGCCGCGCGCAGGTGACTGAAGCCGAAGGCCAGAAACGCGCGGTCGAACTGCACGCGGATGCCGAGCTCTATGCCGCGGAACAGACTGCCAAAGCCCGCCGAATCTCGGCTGAGGCCGAAGCTTATGCGACTCAGGTCGTGGCCAAGGCCATTCAGGACAACGGTTTGGAAGCGGCACAGTATCAGGTCGCTCTGAAACAGGTCGAAGCGCTGAACGCGCTGGGCAATGGCACCGGCTCGCAGACCATCGTTGTGCCCGCAAATGCGCTTGAAGCGTTCGGCAATGCCTTTAACATGCTGAAAGGAGGCAAATGATGGCCGATCCCTTCTGGCTGACATGGTGGATCTGGCTGGCCGGGGCGCTTGCGCTGGCCATCCTCGAAGTTGCGTTGCCCGGCTTCATCTTCCTTGGCTTCGCCATCGGCGCGGCCATTACCGGAGTGGTATTGCTGATCCCCGGCCTTGCGCCATCCCTGCCTGTCCTGTTGCTGATCTTTGCGGTTCTTTCACTGGTCGCATGGCTGGTGCTGCGCCGCATGTTTGCGCTACCTCACGGGCAGGTCAAAACGTTCAATCACGATATAAATGATTGACCGGGCGTGGCGCCCGAAACTGGCGCCACGGCCCCTCTGGACGCTGCCCGGCACTTTCCCTATATAATTTCTCAGGTAACAGACCCGAGGCTTAGATGACCCATCCCAGTGAACAGTTCGAAGGCAGCCCTCTGATCGCGCCCTCGACCATCGACCATCCGCTGTACGAAACGGTGGTCGAAGCCTGCCGGACGGTGTTTGACCCCGAGATTCCGGTCAATATCTACGACCTTGGCCTGATCTACACGATCGACATCACCGGCGAGAACGCCGTCAAAGTCATCATGACCCTGACCGCACCCGGCTGCCCTGTCGCTGGTGAAATGCCCGGCTGGATCGTTGAGGCCATCGAGCCGGTGGCAGGCGTCAAGGAAGTCGACGTCGAACTGACATGGGAACCACCCTGGGGCATGGAAATGATGTCGGACGAGGCCCGGCTAGAGCTTGGCTTTATGTAAGCCTCTGCTCTATCCACAATATTCATCGGTTCGTCGCAAAACGATTAATTATCTGTCATCGTTTCGTTTGTTCTTCGACACAAATGACCGGCAGTTTTGCGGCGCAAGCATATGCCGTCCCCGCTGTGCCTGCGCTCCGGGCAATGACTGATGACCGTCCCCCAATGATCTGACCCGGAATTCAGACCGCCCTTGCCCGAGGGCGGTCTTTTTTGCGTCCTATTCGACGCCGCAGGTTGATTTGATCTCGGCGGCGCGTGCGTCCAGTTCCTTGATGTAGTCGCCCGACAACATCTTGAGATGCTTGTTCTCGGTCCCGGTAACCAAGCCCAGCAAGGCACCTGCGGGCAGAATCGAGACCACGCTTTCGACCTGTTGATCCTCGGCATGTTTTTTCTCGGCCGCAATCGCACGCAGATCTCCGGGTGCCGCGGCGCAATTGACCGGATGACGTTTTGTATCATCCGCAGCCATCGCCGGGTAAGCCAAGCCGCAACAAATCATGGCTGCCACTATGGGTTTGATGATCCCGCACCGTTCTGCCATCTGTTCTGACCTCTCACTGTGATATGCCCGCCTCGCCACGCTAAAGGCATGCGACCCCCGGATACAACCCGGATCAGAAAGTGTATTTGCACACGCAATGCCTTGAGCCCGGCGACTGTCGGACTTAGATTAAGGGCAACGCGCGAAAACGGAGCCCACGATGTTTGGCATTCCCGGCAAACAGGCCGTGACCATGACAGAAAAAGCCGCTGAACAGATTGTTCGGCTGATGCAGTCCGGCGGCCATGCCGGTCTGCGCATCGGTGTGAAAAAAGGCGGCTGTGCCGGCATGGAATACACCATGGACTATGTCGATCAGGCCGATCCGAATGACGAGGTGGTCGAACAGGACGGAGCGCGCGTGATGATCGCGCCTATGGCACAGATGTTCCTGTTCGGAACCGAGATCGATTATGAGGTCTCGCTGCTTGAATCCGGGTTCAAGTTCCGTAACCCGAATGTGGTCGATGCCTGCGGCTGCGGTGAATCGATCAAGTTTGATGAAAGCCTGCCGACACGGACCTAAGGCCCTGCCCGGTTGAAACAAGCGATTCTGCTGCGCAACCGAATTGTCAGCCTTTGCCGACAATGATATCCGAACACCAACATACCGAACACGTTGGGAGATTTGGACATGCGGCGGAAGCTGGCGGCTGGAAACTGGAAAATGAACGGAACCGGCCCTGCGCTGAGCGAGCTTGAGGCGCTGGCGGCAAATCACCCTGCCCCGTCGATCGATATTCTGATCTGCCCCCCTGCCACATTGCTGAGCCGTGCTGCGGCCCTGACCGAAGGCAGCGGAATCACCGTGGGCGGTCAGGATTGTCACGCGGCGGACTCGGGCGCGCATACCGGTGATATCAGTGCGAGGATGTTGGTGGATGCCGGGGCAAGCGCGGTTATTCTGGGCCATTCCGAGCGCCGCGAGGATCACGATGAGCAGAACGAAGATGTCCGCGCCAAAGCCCGCGCTGCGATGGATGCCGGTCTGAAGGCGATCATCTGTGTCGGCGAAAGCCTTGAGCAGCGCGAAGCCGCCAACACGCTGGATATCATCGGCGGCCAGATGTCGGGCTCGATCCCGGATCAGTCGACCGGTGAGAACCTGATCGTGGCGTATGAGCCGATCTGGGCCATCGGCACCGGCAAAGTTCCGACGCTGGAAGAGATTGGCGAGGTCCATGATTTCATCCGCGCCCGTCTGGAACGGCGTTTTGGCGAAGGCGTCGGTCGCTCGGTGCGTCTGCTGTATGGCGGATCAGTGAAACCCGGCAATGCCGCCGAGATTTTTGCTGTTTCGAATGTGGACGGAGCCCTGGTGGGCGGCGCAAGCCTGAAGGCCGCCGATTTCTCGGGTATTATTCAGGCGCTCGAGGGCGCCTGATAACCGGCGCTACTCGGCGATATCCTCGGCCCAAAGCTCAGGCTTTTCTTCGATAAAACGCTTCATCAACGCGATACAATCGGGGTCGTTCGCGACAATGACCTCGACCCCGCGACTGCGCAGGAAGTCTTCGTTGCCACCGAAGTTCCGGTTCTCGCCGATCACAACACGCGGGATACCGAATTGAACGATGGTGCCCGCGCACATCATGCAGGGCGACAAAGACGTATAGAGCACCGTATCCCGGTAGGTTTTCTGTCGCCCGGCTTTGCGCAAAGCGTCCATCTCGCCATGCGCAATCGGGTCGCCGCCCTGAACCCTCTGGTTTCGGCCGCGCGCCACCACCTCGCCGCCACGGGCGAGAACCGAGCCGATGGGGCAGCCACCCTCATCAAACCCGGCTTTTGCTTCATCATAAGCGATACGCAGCAGGCGGCTGTCGGTTTCAGTCAGCATCAGGAATGATCCTTGGTTCGGGCGCTCACCAACAGCCTGCCCAATGTCGCCCATACCGTCAACGGATCAGGCCAGCTTCATGGTCACGATCCCTGCAATGATCAGCAGAGCCGCCAGAATACGCATCGGCGTCAACGCTTCGCCCAAAAGCGTGACCCCCACCACGAAAGCCCCCACAGCACCGATGCCCACCCAGATGGTGTAGGCGGTGCTGAGCGGCAGGTCCCGCATCGCCAGAGCCAGCAACCCGAATGACCCGATCATGGACACACCCATGATCGCAGTGGGCAAAAGCCGCGTGAATCCAGCGGATTGCTTCATCGCACCCGCCCAGACAACTTCAAGAATTCCGGCAATAAGCAGCATGATCAATGCCATGAGATGACCCCTTGTCATTGCGGGTCGTCCCGCATGAACTGCCCGTGTTGGGGAGGTCGTCCTCTGCGCTTCAGATAAGCATCCGCGCGGCCGTTTCAAGGCATGAAAATGCCGGGCAGTTGCAACCACCCGGCGATACGGGTCAAGCCCGCTAGTTGGTTATGATTTCCGGCCCCATGAAGGTGTTGGGCAGGAAGGTCGATATCCACGGGATGTACGTCACCATGATCAGGAAGACGAACAGCACGGCCAGGAACGGCAGCGCCGCCTTTACCACGCTCATCATCGGCATCCCCGCCACGCCCGAGGTCACGAACAGGTTCAACCCGACCGGAGGCGTGATCATCCCGATCTCCATATTCACCACCATGATGATGCCCAGGTGGATCGGGTCGATGCCCAGTTCGATGGCGATTGGGAAAACCAGAGGTGCTACGATGACCAGCAGGCCCGAAGGCTCCATGAACTGGCCGCCGATCAGCAGGATCACGTTGACCACGATCAGGAAAGTGACCGGCCCCAGACCCGCCGACAGCATGGCGCTGGCGATATGCTGGGGTACCTGTTCATCGGTCAGCACGTGCTTCAGGATCAGCGCGTTGGCGATGACGAACAGCAGCGTGACGGTCAGTTTCCCGGCCTCAAACAGCGTGTGCTTGGTGTCCGGGTGGAAGAAGGCCGTGACCAGCGCATAGGGCTTCTTAAGCAGCGAGATATTCTGCGCATCGCCTTCGGTGCTGAGCGGCCCCATGTCCTTGTAGACAAAGCTGGCAATCAGGAAGGCATAGACAGCGGCCACCGCGGCGGCCTCGGTCGGGGTGAAGATACCACCGTAGATTCCGCCCAGAATGATCACGATCAGGAACAGGCCCCAACCGGCCTCGCGGGCCGAGGTAAAGACCTCGCCCCAGCCTTTCCATTCGCCTTTCGGCAGGTTCTTGACTTTGGCCATGACGTAGATGGTGATCATCAGCATCAGACCGGCCATCAGACCCGGGATCACACCCGCCAGGAACATCCGCCCGACCGAGACCTCGACAGCGGCGGCATAAACCACCATCACAATCGAGGGCGGGATCAGGATACCCAGCGTACCGGCGTTACAGATCACACCAGCAGCGAATTCCTTGGAATAGCCCACCTGCCGCATCCCGGCGATGACGATTGACCCGATGGCCACCACGGTTGCCGGGGACGAGCCAGACAGTGCTGCGAACAGCATACAGGCGAACACGCCCGCAATCGCCAGACCACCGGGCAGATGCCCCACGCAGGCAATCGAGAACCGGATGATCCGCCGCGCCACCCCGCCGGTCGTCATGAAGGACGAGGCCAGAATGAAGAACGGAATCGCCAGCAGGGTAAAGTGGCCCTCGAACGCTTCGAAAAGCGTGCCCGCGACCGAGGCCAGAGAGCTGTCGGAATAAATCAGCAGGAACAGAGTTGAACTGAGGCCAAGGGAAACCGCAATCGGAACACCGATCAGCAGCAGGCCAACAACCATCGAAAACAGAAGTACGACGTCCATCAGTCATGCTCCCCCTGTTGGGCGCGGACCTCTTCGATCTCGTCCTCGACCTCGTGACTGGCGACAAGACGATCCGCCTCACCGCGCCAGATTTGCACTCCGACCTGCGTAAAGCGGATCACGAGCAACAGCATGGAAACGGGCAACACCAGATAGGGAACCACCTTGGGCAGTTTCTCGTACCCTTCGCCATAGTTGATCAGGTCTTCCAGAAACCGCAGCGGCGCGACCATGGGAATGTCATCGACTTCATAAAAGCTCTGGCTGCGTGCGCTCATGTCGAAGCCGGTCGGAAACCAGCGGCCCGAGGTGGGCGGCAGGTCGGCAAACACGGCCCAATAGTCATACGAGCCCTTCAGCAGCAGCAGCGAAAACACCAGACAGCATCCAACCGCGATCAGCGCCAGTATCCGGCGCGGCGCTGGGGCCAGCATGTTCAGGATCGCATCTACCCCCAGATGCGCGTGTTTCTTCACCGCATAAGAGGCCCCCAGAAGCACAAGCCAGCCGAAGGTGAAAACCGTCAGCTCCAACGCCCACAAAATATTGGAATTGAACACAAATCGCGCGATCACGTTGGCAAAGGTGATGATCGTCATCAGCCCCAACAGCAGCGCAATCAATGTCTCTTCGATTTGGTCGGCCAGCCCGCTTGGGCCGGGTTTCGCACCAGACATTTCTCTGTCCCCGCATTTTCTTGATGAGAGTATTAGGTTGGCGGGCCTTTGAACGGCCCGCCCGGCACGCGCGTCGATAACTCCCCAGTCCCCGGACGCGCAGCCTGATGTCCGGGATCAGAACCCGGCGTTGATCGCCTGAGCGGCGTCAATCTTGTCCTGCCCGACGTCGTCGGCGAACTTGTCCCAAACAGGCTTCATCGCATCGACCCAGGCCTGACGCTGTTCCGGATTCAGGTCACGGATGATACCGCCCGCATCGGTGATCGAGGCTTTGGCCGCTTCGTTCACAGCAAAGGCTTCCTTGTTCCGGGTCTCGGTCACTTCGGCCAGAATGGTCAGGAACTGATCGCGCACTTCCGGGTCCAGGCTGTCCAGCCAGTCGACCGATGTCACGACCAGATAGTCGATGATGCCGTGATTGGTCTCGGTGATGCCGTCCTGCACCTCGAAGAACTTCTTGCCGTAGATGTTCGACCAGGTGTTTTCCTGCCCGTCCACAACGCCCTGCTGCAGCGCGCCATAGACTTCCGAGAAGGCCATTTTCTGCGGGCTGCCACCGATGGCTTCCATCTGCGCCACCAGCACGTCGCTGGATTGCACGCGGAACTTCAGACCCTCGGCATCCGCCGGATCGACCAGAGGCTTGTTCGCCGACATCTGCTTCATACCGTTGTGCCAAAAGGCCAGACCCTGCAGGCCACGTCGCTGCATGCTGTCCTTCATCGCCTGACCTTCAGCCGAAGCCTGGAACGCGTCCACTGCGTCAATGTTCTTGAACATGAACGGCAGATCAAACAGGCGGAACTGCTTGGTGAACTTTTCGAACTTCGATAGCGACGGCGCGGCCAGTTGCACGTCGCCCTGCAACATCGCCTCTAGCACCTTGTCGTCGTTGTAAAGGGTCGAGTTCGGATAGACTTCCACGCACATCACGCCGTTCATCTCGTCATTGACGCGCTGCTCCAGCAGCGAGGCGGCGATGCCCTTGGGGTGTTTGTCGGAATTGGTCACATGCGCGAACTTGACCACGATCTCGCCATCGTCACAGGCGGCCATGCCTGCAGTGGCGGTCACAGTAAGCGCAAGCGCGGTTGCGGCTGTTGCCAGGAATTTCATCGGTTTCGTCCTCCCAGACTTCCTTGAGACTTCCATCAGGCGCCCATTCAGCGCCATCTGCACCGCAGTGAAGCGAATCGCCGCCACTCGCTCAACGTTTTGTTTCTGTGGTTATGATATCTCAAATTATCTATATATTACTGGCGCTTAAGTGACGTTTCCGCAGACAGCATCCTTGCATCACTCCAACTCTGTGCGAATTCCCGCACATCGCGGATCGATCCTGTGCGGATTTCCGCACACTCACGAATCATCCTGACCGAATCGTACGACCTGACCTGACACGCGACCGCAGCCCGCCTAAGGCGGACTGCCCGGCCCAACTGTTTTGACTGCATGATAATGCTGGCAAAACAGGCGGGAGCGCTTGTTAACGACGATAATCCTCGGGGCGAATCTGATAGCGTGCCAGTTTGTCATAGAATGTCTTGCGCGGCAGTTTCAGCGCCTTTGCCGCATCCGCCGCTTTGCCATTGTGACGTCCCAGCGCCGCAATCAACAGGGAACGCTCGACCCGCGCAAGCTGCTCGTTCAGTCCCAGATCAGCGGCCTCGGTCACCTCATCCGGCATCCCCAGAACAAACCGCATGGCGGCCGACATCAAAGACCGGGCGTTTCCCGGCCATTCCTGCGCCATCAACGAGGCAAGATGCTCTGGCGTCACCTCAGGAACGGCGAGCCCGGCCTGTTCCGCCGCCTGCGCAACATAGTGCCGGAAGATGACCGGAATATCCTCGGGCCGTTCCGACAAGGACGGAATGCGCACGCGCATTACATCCAGACGATAGAACAAATCCGCATTGAATCGTCCCTGCGCCGAAAGCTGGGACAGGTCTGCCGTCGTTCCTGCAATGATCCGCGCGTCCGCGCCCTGCTCGATCAGTTCCAGCGCCGCATATTGCGTGGCGTCAGACATGGCCGAGACCTCATCCAGAAACAACGACCCGCCCGACGCGTCTTCACAGCTTTGCCGCAGCTCCTCCGCCGACAATCCCGAAGCCGGCCGTTTGACAAACGGTCCCTGCCCGACCGGCGACATCAGGTGCACGACTTCCGCCACCTTCGAAATCCCACTACCTGCCGGTCCGGTCACTAATACCTCGGCCCGGGTTGGGGCGACGACACGCACCCGTTCACGCAACGCTTCAGCCTGATCCGACAGTCCGAACAACATCCGCGCAGCAGGATCACCGCGTTCAAGCTCGCTTTTCTGTTGGCGCAACGACAGGATTTCGGCACGTGCCGCAATTGCCCGCTCGAGTACCGCCAACAGATCAGCAGCGGCACAGGGTTTTTCCAGAAAATCAAAAGCACCCAGCCCCATTGCCTGAACGGCCATGGGAATATCCCCTTCGCCGGTCAGCAATACCACCGGCAATTCAGGATCAACCTCGCGCGCATAGTTGAGCAGATGAAACCCGTCACGCCCCGGCATTCGGATATCCGAGACGATCACGCCGTCAAAATCACGCCGAATATGATCCTTGGCCGCCACAAAGGACCCTGCGGTCATGGGGTCATACTCGGCCAGTTCCAGCGTTTGAGCCAAAGCTTCGCGCACAGCAGAATCATCATCCACCAAAAGAACCTTACGGATCATGTCGCCTTGTCCTCGTCATAGGGTTCCAGTTCGACCGTGAACTCGGCGCCATCTTCGGTGTTCGCGCCCCGGATGTCGCCTCCGAAACTTTGCACCAAGCCATAAGAGATAGACAGGCCCAGCCCCATACCTTCCGAGCTTCCAACCATCTTGGTGGTGTAAAACGGCTCGAATACACGATCCGGATCTTCGATGCCCGGCCCGGTATCGCGCACCGATACGCGAATTCGTTCGCCTTCGATCAGACGGATCGATATCCGGCGGTTCGGCTGATCCATCATCGCATCCGCCGCGTTGTTGATCAGGTTGACGAAAACCTGACCAAGGCGCACCTCGCCGCCCCACGCATAGACCGCCGAAACCGGCGGCGACCAATCCAGGGCCACATCCTCGGCGCGCAACCGCGTTTCGGTCAGTTCCACGGCGGTGTTCAACACCTGTACCAGATCAACCTTGCCCATCGGCTCGCTTTCGTTCCGGGCAAACGCGCGCAGGTTCTTGATGATCCGCGCCATACGCGCCGCCATGTCCGAGATACGGCCCAGGTTCTCACCTGCCCGCTCTCCCTTCCCCCTCTCCAGAAAGGCTGATCCATTATCAGCAAACTGACGGATCGCCATCAGAGGCTGGTTCAGTTCATGACTGATCCCGGCGGACATCTTTCCAAGCGCGCTCAACTTTCCCGCCTGCACCAGATCCGCCTGCGCCTGCTTCAGGGCCGCTTCTGCCTCTTGCCGTTCGATCACTTCCCGTTTCAACGCCGTGTTTGCCGCCGTCAACGCACGCGTACGTTGCGCCACGCGGCTTTCCAGCACTGTATTGGCCTCGGCCAATGTTCTGCGCCGTTCCGAGGCAAGGAACAACAGCGCACCAAAAGCAAAGCAGATCGCAGCCACTGCCGCCGCCTGCAAGCCTGCCAGACGCCGTGCCGGAGCGACATCGACCAGAACCTCGGCGCTCATATCGATCACGGGCAGCGTGAGCGTCAGATGCAATGCCCGGCGCGGGAAATAGCGTCCCCATCCCAGCCGCCACACCTCATGCCCGCCAACCCGTGATGAGGCAAAATCGACGGTTTGTCCGTCCGGAGGTATCAGCCCCGCCTGCCCGTCGATGCGCTGCCAAAACAGCAGATCCGAGCGGTTCGAGATAAAGACGACCCCGTTGCCATCAATGAAAAAAACGGCTTCGGTACTGCCGCGCCAGGTCTGCTCGACATCCTGAACATCGGCCACCACCATCAGCCCACCCTCTACCTGTCCCGCAGGCCCGAATGTCGGAGCCACATAGGAATAGATGCGATCACCGCTGTCCGGCATGACCCCATGCGCACTGCCCAACGCCCCCTGCATGGCGCGCTCGAAGGCAGGATGACCGGTCATATCCGGTTGCGCGACAGGCTGCGCCGAGGCCAGAACCCGGCCATCCGGGGCCAGATAGATCACGTTGACCGCCGCGGTCTTGTCCGCCACATCCAACAGAACCGATTGCGCGGTCTGTATCTGTGTCGAGGTCTCAAGTTCACGCAAAGCCGGATGATCCGCCATCAACGCCGCAACCTCTTGATACACCTGCATCTGAGTGCTCAATCGGTCGGCCGCCAGCTCCAGGTCAGCCTCAGCCTGCTGGCTGAGTTGAGTCAGCGCCTGACGATAGCCGTAGGTCCAGACTGCCGCCGACAACAAGGCAACCGCACACAGAAATCCAGCAATGATCCAAACCCGTTGCATGTCTTAGGGTCTTGCATTCGCAGCGACCCGTGGCAAGTGTGCAGCGCATGAAGACACTGTCCCAATCCCCGACGCAGCCCGGTTTTGTACAAAACCCCTACCCGTTCTACGACACCGCCCGTGCGTTCGGTGATCTGATCTTCTGGGAGGACTACGGCATGGTTGCTGCGGTCTCCCACCGCGCGGTACAGGCGTTGTTGAAAGATCGCCGCTTTGGGCGCGAAATCCCGCCCGAACTTGCACAGCCCGGCCCGGATCACCTCGCCCCGTGGCTCGCGGTCGAGGCGCATTCGATGCTCGAGCTCGAACCGCCCCGCCACACACGGCTGCGCGCGCTGGTGCTTCGCGCCTTTACCTCACGCGCCATCGCGGCGCTTGCACCTGCGATCGAAACATTGTGCCATGACCTGATCGACCGGTTTCCGAACGCGCCTTTCGACCTTCTGCAGGCCTATTGCACGCAAGTCCCCGTAATCACCATCTGCCGCCTGCTGGGGGTGCCGTCGGAAATGGCGCCGCAGCTACTGAAGTGGTCTCACGCAATGGTGGCCATGTATCAGGCCAACCGCACGCGTCAGACCGAAGACGCCGCCGCCAATGCGTCAACAGAGTTTACGCGCTTTCTGGAAAGCTATATCGAGATACGCCGCAAAGACCCGCGCGATGATCTGATCACTCGTTTGATTGCCGCCGAGGAAGATGGCGAAAAACTCTCTCGCGAAGAACTGATCACCACCTGCATCCTGCTGCTCAACGCCGGTCATGAGGCGACCGTCCATGCCATCGGCAACGGCGCAAAAACGATTCTGGAAACCGGTACGCAGGAACAGGTCAAATCCGCCCAAACCATCGACACAGCGGTCGAGGAAATCCTGCGCTTCGACCCACCTCTGCATATGTTCACGCGCTATGCATATGAAGATGTCGAGGTCTTGGGTCACCGGTTCAGTCGTGGAGACCAAGTCGCCCTGCTGCTAGGTGCCGCCAATCAGGACCCGGCGGTTTGGCGCAGCCCAAACACCTTTGACCCGACCCGTCCGATCTCTGCCAATACCAGCTTCGGCGGTGGCCTGCATTTCTGCGTCGGCGCACCGCTGGCGCGCCTGGAAATGAAGATTGCGCTGCCAATCCTGTTCAACCGCTGCCCGAATCTTACCCTCGCGGACAAACCAAGCTATTCCGACAGCTATCATTTTCATGGGCTGACCGACCTGACCGTACGTCTTTAAGAAGCTCGCATCGCGCCTGCCGCGCAATGTCTGTGGCAGAAGTAGTTAAGGCCAGATGAAGAACGGATCCCCTGCTTCATCTGGCTAAAAATATCTCGGGGGAGTCGCGGCTTGCCGCGGCGGAGGCAGAGCCCCCTCGCCGTTGCCAATCAAGCGGTGCCCGCAGAATTCAATGGCAACATTGTGGTCGACTTGAGCTCTTCCATCGAAAGCAGCGCGGTGACATTGTGAACACGTACCTCTGAAATCAGCGCCTGATAAAACGCATCATAAGCGCGGGCGTTTTTGACGCGGACCTTCAGGATATAATCGATGTCGCCTGCCAGCCGATGCGCCTCTTGCACTTCGGGCCGGTCGCGCAGGGCCTTCAGGAACAGTTTTTGCCACTCGGCCTCATGCTCAGAGGTCCGGATCAGCACAAAGAAAGTTGCCTCAAAACCAAGGGATTCGGCATCCAGCAGAACGGTCTGCTGGCCGATAACTCCGGCTCCTTTCAGTTTGCGAATGCGATTCCAGACCGGGGTCTTCGAACTGCCGACACGGGCCGCGATTTCGTCGAGTGATTGGCTGGCGTCCCGCTGCAGCTCAGCCAGAATTTTCCTATCCGTGTCATCTATACGCACCGACATTCCACTTTTTCCCTCTATTCAGAACAGGGGTTCCAATTGCACCGCCAGCCAAAACAAACGTCCTTATTTGTCGCGGGATATGGCGCTAGGGTGGGAATATTTCCTATATTGCAGGTCAAGTCAAACAACCCCGACGGCTTTGAGCCAACGCTTGTCATTAACAAGGAACTTGCCTGATGCCCCGTGCTTTTACACCCAAAGTGGTTACGGCCAACGACCTGCTGGAAGGCGATGTGATCTACCTGACCGAAGATGATCGCTGGTCGCGCGAACTGTCCGAGGCCGAGCTAATCACCGACGAAGCACACGCGCAGGTACGCCTGCTGGATGCCTCGCGTCAGGCCGATAAGATCGTCGGCGCCTATCTCGCCGATGCCATCGCTGGCGAAAACGGCCCTGAACCCACTCATTTCCGCGAGGACTTTCGCCGCACCGGCCCGTCCAACTATGCCCATGGCAAGCAGGAAACAGCAACGCAGCCCCGGGTCTGATCAACGGCCCTCTTCTCCCCTTAAAGGCCCCGGTTTCGGGGCTGCAATGAAGGACAGCTAGACATGTACCGCTACTCCGAGTTCGACACAGCTTTTCTGGAAGAGCGCAACAAACAATTCCGCGCCCAGGTCGAGCGCCGCATTGACGGCTCGCTGACTGAGGACGAGTTCAAGCCCCTGCGCCTGATGAACGGCCTGTATCTGCAGCTGCACGCTTACATGCTGCGCGTGGCGATCCCTTATGGCACGCTGTCCAGCGCGCAGATGCGTCAGCTGGCGCTGCTGGCCGAGAAATGGGACAAGGGCTATGGCCATTTCACTACCCGTCAGAACATCCAGTACAACTGGCCGAAACTGAATGACGTGCCGGATATGCTGGACGCGCTGGCCGAGGTTGGCATGCACGCCATTCAGACCAGCGGCAACACTATCCGCAACGTAACGGCGGACCACTTCGCCGGTGCCGCTGCGGACGAGATCGCCGATCCGCGCCCCTATGCCGAACTGCTGCGCCAGTGGTCCACCGACCACCCGGAATTCCAGTTCATGCCGCGCAAGTTCAAGATCGCCATCACCGGCTCGGAAAACGACCGCGCCGTGATCAAGGCGCATGACATCGGCCTGCAGCTGGTCGAGCGTGACGGCGTTCTTGGTGCCCGTGTTATCGTTGGTGGGGGTCTGGGCCGCACCCCGATGATCGGCAAAGAGCTGTCCGAATTCGTCGCCTTTGACGACCTGCTGGCTTATCTGGAAGCCACCGTTTCGGTGTGGAACCAGATTGGCCGCCGCGACAACAAGTACAAGGCGCGCATCAAGATCACCGTGCACGAGAATGGCATCGACACCATCCGCGCCAAGGTGAACGAACGCTTCCTGCAGGTTCGCCCGCAGTTCAAAGGCGCGGATATGAACCTGCTGGAAGAGATCAAGGGTCACTTTGCCGCTCCTGATTTCCGCGAAGGCTCGGTTGCGTCGTTCGAGAGCGCCTATACCAACGATCCGGTGTTCCGGTCGTGGGTCGACACCAACATCGCACCGCACAAGAACGCAGACCACGCGATCGTCACGATCTCGATCAAAAAGCACGGCCAGACACCGGGCGATGCGACTGCCGAGCAGATGCGCGTGATGGCCGATCTGGCCGAAGAGTTCGCCTATGACGAACTGCGCATCAGCCACGAGCAGAACGTGATCCTGCCGCATGTCCACAAATCGGACCTGCCCGCGATCCACGCCAAGCTGAAGGAATACGAGCTGGCCACCGCCAATATCGGCCTGATCAGCGATATCATCGCCTGCCCCGGCATGGATTACTGCGCGCTGGCGACGGCTCGCTCGATCCCGGTTGCGCAGGAAATCGCGACCCGTTTCGAAGACCTGAAGCTGGAGCATGATATCGGCCACCTGAAGATCAAAATCTCGGGCTGCATCAACGCCTGTGGTCACCACCACGTGGGTCACATCGGCATTCTGGGCCTGGATCGTGCCGGTGTCGAGAATTACCAGATCACTCTGGGTGGCGACGGCACCGAGACCGCAGCCATCGGCGACCGCACCGGGCCGGGCTTTGCCTATGACGAAATCGTGCCTGCGGTCGAGCGCATCGTCGACACCTATCTGGAACAGCGCGACAGCGCCGAGGAGACTTTCCTGGAGACCTACCGCCGCGTCGGCATGGCACCGTTCAAAACTGCCCTCTACCCCGAGGCACGGGCGAATGCCGCTTGACCTGATCCAGACGGAACTGGGGGCTGACCGCGCCGAACTGACCGAAAAGGTCGAGGCGCTGAACACCCGCTTCCGCCACCACAGCGCCCATGACGTCATGCATGGCGCGCTTGAGGAGATCGAGGATCTTGCCCTCGTCTCCAGCTTTGGTGCGGAATCGGTGGTGCTGCTGCACATGGCGGCGGTGGTCGACAAGATGACCCCGGTGCTGTTCGTCGATACGCAGTTGCTGTTTGCCGAAACGCTGGAATACCAGCACGAGGTGAGCGAGCGTCTGGGGCTGAAGAACGTGCATATCATCCGGGCGGACGATCAGGATATTCAGCGCGACGATCCCTATGGTGCGCTGCGTCTGCGCGACACAGATGCGTGCTGTAAACTGCGTAAGACCTTCCCGCTGCAACAGGCATTGACCGGGTATTGCGGTTGGATTACCGGGCGCAAACGGTTTCAATCCGGAACCCGCGCCGCGCTCGACTTTTTTGAGGTCGAGGATGGTACGGGCCGGATCAAGGTCAACCCGCTGGCCCATTGGGCGCCCGAGGATGTGCGCACCTATATGGACGAGAACAACCTGCCCCGGCACCCGCTGGTGGCCAAAGGATACCCTTCGATCGGCTGTGCGCCCTGCACCTCGCCGGTCAAAGAGGGCGAAGACCCCCGCGCCGGACGCTGGCGCGACCAGAACAAAGAAGAATGCGGCATCCATTTCGTCGATGGCAAGATGGTCCGCGTTGGAGAAAAAACATGAACGTAATCGTAACCGACGAGGGGTTCGCCCCCGATGATTGGACTGACGGCTATGTCACGCTGGACGATGCCGCGAATGATGTGGTCGCGCTGGATGTCGCATCCGACACCGACCCGGATGAGCTGGTCGAACGGCTGGGCAGCGCCCGGATGGTGCGTGTGGACTTTCCGTCCTCGGCGGACGGACGTGGCTTTACCATTGCGCGGGTTCTGCGCCTGAAGGGCTATACCGGACGTCTGCGCGCCAAGGGGCATGTGCTGGCCGATCAATACGCCATGGCCCGGCGCAGCGGCTTTGACGAGGTCGAGATTGATCATACGCTGGCCAACCGTCAGCCCGAGGATCAATGGCTGGCCCGCGCCAACTGGCAAGACAACAACTATCAGGCACGCCTGCGCGGCTGAGCCCGCAAATCGCCAGCTTGTGACATGAAAGGGGCAATCTGCCCCTTTTCCTGACTTGGATCAAAGATTAAACGGAGATGTCGGTTTAGCAGACCGGCAGTGAAACGATGACAGAGATGAAATCCGTGAGTGAAGCAACCGCCGTCAAGGCCCCCGTTCTGCCCGACGCCCAGACCGTCACCGAGGTAAAGCACTGGACCGATCGCCTGTTCTCGTTCAAGGTGTCGCGCCCCGCCTCGCTGCGCTTTCGTTCGGGCGAGTTTGTTATGATCGGCCTGCTGGGCGACAACGGCAAGCCGCTGCTGCGCGCATATTCCATTGCCTCGCCGTCCTGGGACGAAGAGCTGGAATTCTACTCGATCAAGGTGCAGGACGGTCCGCTGACCTCTAAGCTGCAGCACATCAAACAGGGCGATCAGATCATCCTGCGTCCCAAGCCGGTTGGCACGCTGGTGCATGACGCGCTGCTGCCCGGTAAACGTATCTGGTTCTTCGCCACCGGCACCGGCTTTGCCCCCTTCGCCTCGCTGCTGCGCGAACCGCAGACCTATGAGGATTACGACGAGGTCATCATCACGCATACCTGCCGCGACGTGGCCGAGCTGGATTATGGCCGAGAGCTGATCGACAGCATCAAGCAGGACGAGTTGCTGGCCGAACTGATCGGCGAAGGCTTTGGCGACAAGATCCGCTATTACCCGACCACCACTCGGGAACAGAGCCCCAAGATGGGTCGCATCACCGAGCTGCTGAAAGACGGCACCGTCTTTGCCGATCTGGGCATCGAAGGCGGTATCAACGCCGACACTGACCGCGCCATGGTCTGCGGCAGCCTGGCCTTCAACCACGACATCAAGGCCATTCTGGAAGAGTTCGGCCTGCGCGAAGGTGCAAATTCCGAACCCAAAGAGTTCGTGATCGAAAAGGCCTTTGTGGGCTAAACGGCATTGCCGGTCGGGTCACAATGCCTCCTGACCGGCAAAAACACCCGGAATTCATGGAAAATTCATGCGGCCTGCGATTTATGCCGCTTGAAACGCTTCTCAGCCCGGTCTAAATTCCGGGCTCGAAATTCTGCAATCATCAAAGGAATGAACCCATAGCCCGCAGACCTCACAACGCGCCACCGCAGAGAGATACCGGCCCGCGCGTCAATGACAGAATCCGTGCCCCCGAAATCCGCCTGATTGGCGCTGATGGAGATAATGTCGGGGTGGTTCATCCCGCCAAAGCCATGCAACTTGCCGCCGAAGCCGGCCTCGATCTGGTTGAGATTTCGCCCAACGCGAACCCGCCGGTCTGCAAGATCATGGATTTTGGCAAGTTCAAGTACGAACAGCAAAAACGCGAAAGCGAAGCCCGCAAGAAGCAAAAAGTCATCGAGGTGAAAGAGGTCAAATTTCGGCCCAACACCGACACCCATGACTATGACGTCAAGATGAAGAACGTCTTCAAGTTTCTGGAAAAGGGCGACAAGGTCAAAGTCACTCTGCGCTTCCGCGGCCGCGAGATGGCACACCAGAATCTGGGGCGTGAGCTGCTGGAACGCGTGGCCGAAGACATCAAGGATATCGGCAAGGTCGAAAACATGCCGAAGATGGAAGGCCGTCAGATGATCATGATGATCGGCCCGCTGCCGCAGAAATAGGCCTCTGCTCATCGAGAGATCACCGCCCTGTCAGAGACGCTCTGGCAGGGCTTTTTCGTTCACCGGAACGTCAACCGACGCGATTGGCCTTGGCCCCTGCTACTTCTTATCTGAAAGGCGTCTGAAAGCGACGCCCTGTCGATTTCGGGCGCTCTGGTTTCGACAGTGGCTTGCCGCGAAAAGGCAAGACTCAACCTTCGTGAAACCCGAGCCTGAAAGAAGAAAAACCACGAGGTGGACATGGGTGAGATGGCATTTGCAGGAGGGGTGTACCACTCGCTTCCGGCCTCGGCATATTGCGATGAAACCGTGTTCGCCCAGGAGCAAAGCCGCATCTTTCAGCGGTCCTGGCATCTGATAGGTCACGCAACGGATATCCCCAATTTCGGGGATTATGTGGTCGAGGATGTCAACGACGTCTCGGTCATCGTCATCCGGGGTCAGGACGGCGGCATTCGGGCCTTCTACAATGTCTGCGTCCACCGGGGGCACGAATTGCTGCGGGGTAAGGGCTGCACGAAGAAAATGACCTGCCCTTATCATGCTTGGACATATGACACTCAGGGCCAGTTGCGCGCAGCCCCCAACGCCCGTGCGTTCCCGGGGTTTGACACATCCCACTACAAACTGCGCGCCATTCGGATCGAACTGTTCTTCGGGCTGATCCTGATCAATCTGGATCAGAACGCGCCGCCGCTGGCCGAGCTTGCGCGTCTGGCCACGCCTGAAATTGCGGTCTATGCGCCCAATCTGGCCAGCTACCGCCGGGCCGACCGCACCGAACGGCTGGCCCATGCCAACTGGAAGGTGGTGGCCGAGAATTTTAACGAGTGCTACCACTGCGCGGTGGTCCACAAAACATTGACCACCGGCGTTGTCGACCCGCATCAATACCGCACTCAAGGCTTCGATTATGGCATCCGTCACTGCAGCCCGGCACGCCCCGATGGACAGAAATCCTATGGCTATGTGGCCGACCCCCATGCCCGGACTGATCGCTTCCTGACCTGGTGGTTCTTCCCTTTGTTCGCGCTGCAGGTCTATCCCGGCGGGATCGTGAACACCTATCGGTGGAAGCCGCTATCGGTCGGCACCACCAAGATCGAGGTTGACTGGTGGCTGCCCCATCCGACCCCCAACTCTGTCGAACGCGAAATCATCCTGCAACACCGCACCACAACCTTCGCCGAGGACGCGCCCATCGTGGATTCGGTTCAACGCGGGTTGCAAAGCGGCGCCATTTCGCATGGCGCCCTTGTGGTTGACGAAACATGCTCATCCCAGTCCGAGCATCCGATCATGGCCCTCAACGCCCTGTATCACCGGGCGATGACTGTTACGGAATAACCGCCGTGATGGCGCGGGACAGTTTGGTCACCATCTCGTCAATCTGCGCATCTTCGATGATAAATGGCGGGGCCAGCAGGACGTGATCGCCATTCCGGCCATCGCGGGTGCCGGACATCGGGTAACAGATCAGCCCTTCGGCGACGGCAGCCTTTTTGATCTTTGCGGCGATACCCAACCTAGGCTCAAATGGCGTTTTGGTTTCACGGTCAGCCACAAGCTCGATCCCCCGGAACAGTCCCCGGCCCCTGATATCGCCCACATGTGGGTGCTGACCAAAGGCAGCCACCAGTGCCGATTGCACCTTGTCCCCCATGACCCCTGCCCGCGCGGGCAGTTCACGCCCGGTCAGTTCGCGCACCACAGCCAAAGCAGCAGCCGTCGCAACCGGGTGGCCGATATAGGTATGCCCGTGCTGGAAGAAACCCGAGCCATCGCGGATCGCATCATAGATCTTCCCGGTACACATCATCGCCCCAATAGGTTGATATCCGGCCCCCAACCCCTTGGCGATACACAGAATATCCGGTGCCACGCCATCGTGATCGCAAGCAAACAGATGGCCGGTACGACCCATTCCGCACATCACTTCATCAAGGATCAGCAGCACACCGTACTGATTGCAGATCTCTCTGATCCGTTTGAAATACCCTTCGACCGCCGGAACCGCACCCAGCGTCGCGCCCACCACCGGCTCGGCCATAAAGGCCATCACGGTGTCAGGCCCAAGGCGCAGTATCTCGGCCTCCAACTCATTGGCAACGCGCTGGCCATACTCAAAGCTGCTCTCACCATCAGGCTTTTCGGCATATTCATAACAGGGCGCGATATGCGTCATCTCGATCAGCATCGGCGCGAATTGCGCCCGCCGCCACGCATTGCCGCCAGCCGACAGCGCACCCAGCGTATTGCCATGATAGCTCTGCCGCCGCGCGATCACGTGACGGCGCTCGGGTTGTCCGATTTCCAGAAAATACTGCCGCGCCAGCTTGATGGCAGCCTCGGTCGCCTCGGATCCGCCAGAGACGAAATAAACCCGATCCAGATCCCCCGGCGCGTTTTTGATTAGCAAATCCGCCAAGGCCTCGGCCGGTTCAGAAGTCATGAAACCGGTATGGGCAAATGCAATCTGACCCACCTGATCCTGCACTGCCTTGATTACAGCTTCATTCGAATGCCCAAGGCACGACACCGCAGCATCGCCACAATCCAAAAAGCGCCGCCCCTCTGAATCAATCAGGTAACAGCCGTCACCACCCGCAGCGACTGGCAGCGCAGACTTTGTATGGCGTGGAAAAACATGGCTCATTTTCAAGTCCTCTTGAGAAGGTCAATCAGTGCTGAAACCGAGGCAGCGTTGTCCGCCCAACGGGTGCCTTCGGCACTGATCAGGCTGTTTTCAAACCCCACCCGAACATCCCCACCGCGCCGAGCTGCGCGCTGCAGGCACAGATGCTCCTGCGCACCAAAGGCGCAGACCATCCAGGGGGCCGGGCTTTCGGGGAAGGTGTCCAGAAGGTCGGGTGTTGATTCCTGATCCGTGGTATAGCGTCCCAGAACCAGCAGGCGGTCGACCTGGTTATCGCGCACGACACCGGCTGTCTGCCAGCGCGTCAAAAGCTCGGCATCCGCCGCATCATATAGGATATGCTGAACTCGCGTCCCGTGCTCTGCACAAAGGGCATAGATCTTGGGGGCCAGATCGGGTGACCGGGCAATCTCGCGCACGGAGATCGAAGCCCATTCCGGGCGCACCAAACGCAGGCAATCATACTGCGCCTGCACATCGAATATCCCCGCAGATTCAGTGGTGATCTGCACGTCCATCCCCGGCACGGCCTGACGTAGTTCCGCAATAGCCTCTCGGTAAAGCCCCGCATCCAGCGCGTGTTTTCCCGCCTCGTCTCGAACATGCAGGTGGATTCCATCTGCGCCTGCGGCATGGCAGGCGTGCGCCGTTTCGACGATCTCACCGATCCCGACCGGCACCGCCGGATGGTCCTCATGCCTGCGCCGCGCTCCATTGGGTGCGACCAGCACATACGGCCGGACGTCGCTGGCATTAAACAAGGAAGTTGTGTCACTCATTTCAGCATTCCATCAATAGCACAACTCACCTATCGTCAGCCTGATCGTTTTCAATTCCAATTTTTCAGAACATATGTTTTTCTGACCCTATGCAAACCAGCCCCGCCCACCTGACCAAGCGCCTGCTCCGGGAAATCGACACCCTGCCCCCCCAGATGCAGGCTGCCGCGAAATACATCATCGATCACCCCGGAGATTTCGGGCTGGACCCGATCCGTGTCACTGCAGGAAAAATCGGGGTCAGTTCCAACGTTCTGGTCCGATTGGCGCAGCGATTGGGTTTTGACAGCTACAACGCGTTCCGAGTCCCCTTCCGGCAGACGTTGGTGACAGATCGCGAAGACCGCCTGGGGCAGGATTGGCTGGACCGTATGCGGGCCGGAGATACCTTCAGCGCGGCGCAGGCAGGATACGTGCAAAATGAGTTGAACGTGGTGTCGCGATCCCTTCGTCTGATGGACCCGGTTCAAGTCGAGCGTGCGATTGACCACATGCTCACAGCCAATCGCTGTTTCATCACCGCAACACGGGCCAGCTATGCGCTGGCTTATTACTTTCATTATGCCGGACGGATGGCGCATCCGGGCTTTCAGTTGATCCCCCGTCATATGGGGACCGCAATCGACGACCTTCTGGATGCAGATCACAATGATTGCCTGTTCGCCCTGACGGTGCACCCTTATTCCTCGGACACGATTCAATCCATTCGATTTGCCCGTGATCGCGGCGCCAGAATCATCCTGCTGTCCGACAGCGAGGTCATCGCCCCCGGCGTAACCCCCGATATCATGCTGCCGATCAGTGCCCGAACACAGCACCACCTCTCCAGCTTCACCGGCGCCATGGCTGTTCTTGAAGTTCTATTAAGTCATCTCTTTGCCGCCGGCGGACGCGCCGCGCGCGATCGGGTTGAGCGTTACCAAAAAGCGCGGGAAGATACCGGTGCCTATTGGCAACCCGCCAAACCACCCAGAATACGCACTAAATAAAAAGCCCCGGACTGACCGGGGCTTTCCAAGGTCAAACAGGGTCGGCTCAGATACAGGCTTCGACCGCCCGTTTTGTCATCACACCGACCAGATGCGCGCGATATTCCTTACTGCCATGCAGGTCGCCGATCATGTTCATCGGGTCGATATGCAGTCCCATCAGGGCATCCGGCCGGAACTCCTTGCTCAGCGCCGCTTCGGCCTCGGACCAGCGGAACACTCCATCCTCACTCGCTCCGGTTACCGCAACACGCACGCCATCAGCAAAGCGTGCCACATAGACCCCTACCAGCGCAAAGCGGGAGGCCGGTTGCAGGAACTTCTGATAGCTCGCCGCCTGCGGCACCGGGAACCGGATTGAGGTGATGATCTCACCTTCCTCAAGCGCGGTGCCGAACATGCCCTCAAAGAAGTCATCCGCCGCAATCTGCCGCGTGTTGGTCACGATTGTTGCGCCCGAGCTCAGGACGCCCGCCGGATAACAGGCCGCCGGGTCGTTATTGGCGACAGAGCCACCGAGCGTCCCTCGGTTGCGCACCGCCGGATCACCAATCTGCCCGGCAAGCGCCGCCAGCGCGGGGTATGCCCCCGCCGCCTCGCGCGCCACCGTCGCATGCGTTGTCGCTGCACCGATTGCAACCGAGCCGTCATCTTCGATGCAAACCCCTTGCATCTCGGCAATCCCGCTCACCGACACCAGCTTGGATGGTGCCGCCAACCGCTGCTTCAGCGTCGGAATCAGCGTCTGACCGCCCCCCAGCGCCTGTGCATCCTCGGACCCCAGTGCGGCGACCGCATCGGCGATGGTCGAGGGCTTCTCAAAATCGAAACTGTACATTTCGTATTTCCTTTCCGAAAGGCGCGGATCCGCCCTTCATCTGGCTATAAATATCCCGGGGAGCGCGAGGGGCTGGCCCCTCGCACCCCAACCTCTCAGCTGTTCATCGCCGCCCAAACGCGCGACGGGCTTACCGGCATGTCGATGTGATCCACCGCCTTGCCACCCGAATTCAACGCATCCAGAACCGCGTTGACCACCGCAGGCGGCGAGCCAATCGCACCAGCCTCACCACAGCCCTTCACACCCAACGGGTTATGCGTACAGGGTGTCTGGCTGGAATGATCGACGCCATAGAACGGCACGTCATCGGCGCGCGGCATCGCGTAGTCCATATAGGACGCGCTCAGCAACTGACCGTTCTCGTCATAGGCGCAGTTCTCCAGCAGCGCCTGACCGATGCCCTGACCGATACCCCCATGAACCTGACCATCCACAATCATCGGATTGACGATGTTGCCAAAGTCGTCCGCGGCGGTGAAGGCTTCGATGGTGACCTGACCGGTTTCGGGGTCTACTTCGACCTCGCAGGCATAGGCCCCCGCCGGGAAGGTAAAGTTGGCCGGGTCGTAGAACGCCGTCTCCTCCAACCCGGGCTCTACCTCCAACGGGAAATTGTGCGGCACATAAGCTGTCAGGGTGACATCACCCCAGGCCACCGACTTGTCAGTGCCCGCGACGCTGAACTGACCGTCCTTCAGCTCGATATCGGCCTCGGACGCCTCCAACAGGTGCGCCGCAATCTTCTTGGCCTTGTCGATTACCTTCTCGGTCGCCTTGACCATGGCCGAGCCACAGACCGCCAAAGACCGCGAGCCATAGGTGCCCATGCCAAACGGGATTTTCGAGGTGTCGCCATGCACGATCTCGACCATCGACTCGTCGATGCCGATCATGTCCGCCACAACCTGCGGGAAGGCGGTCTCGTGCCCCTGCCCGTGGCTGTGTGCGCCGACCATGACACTGATCGAACCGGTGGCGTTCACCCGCACAGTCGCGGCATCATAGAGACCGGCGCGCGCCCCCAACATGCCAACAATATTCGAAGGCGCGATGCCGCAAGCCTCGATATAGCAGTTGACACCCAGACCGCGCAGCTTGCCATTTGCCTCGCTTTCCGCACGCCGCGCGGCAAAGCCCGCGATATCGGCGGCAGATTCAAGCTTGTCCATGGTCCCGTTGTAATCCCCGGTGTCATAGGTCAGCGCCACTGGCGTGTCATAGGGGAACTGGGTGACAAAGTTCTGACGGCGCAGCGCAATCGGATCCACACCCAACTCGCGCGCAGCCTTGTCCACGACGCGTTCCAGTTGGAACGTCGCTTCGGGCCGGCCCGCGCCGCGATAGGCATCCACCGGCACCGTGTTGGTGAACATCGCCTTCACGTTCACCTGAATGACCGGCGTCTTGTAGTTGCCCGCCATCAGCGTGCCGTGCAGCCAGGTGGGAACCGAGCTGGAGAAGGTCGACAGATACGCCCCCAGATTGGCATAGGTGTTTGTGCGCAGCCCGATGAAGTTGTTATCCGCATCCAGCGCCAGTTCGATCTTGCTGACATGGTCGCGGCCATGGGCGTCTGACATGAACGCCTCGGTCCGGCTGGACGTCCACTTCACGGGGCGATTGCAGGCCTTGGCAGCGAAGGTACAGAACGCCTCTTCCGCATAGTGGAAAATCTTGGTGCCGAATCCGCCGCCCACATCCGGGGCCACCACGCGCACTTTATGCTCGGGCAGGCCCAGCACAAAGGCGCACATCAGCAGGCGGATCACATGCGGGTTCTGCGAGGTGGTGTAAAGCGTGTACTCATCGGTGCCACGCTTGTATTCCCCTACCGCCACGCGCGGCTCCATCGGGTTGGCGACCAAGCGGTTGTTGACCAGTTCCAGCGTGGTCACATGGGCCGCGCTTGCAAAGACCTCGTCGACCTTGGCATCGTCGGTCTCGCCCAGTTGCCAGTCATAGCAGATGTTGTTCTTCAGATCGTCATGGACCAGCGTCGCGCCCTCTTGCGCGGCGGCCTTCATGTCGATCACGACGGGCAGTTCCTCGATATCCACATCGATGGCCTCAGCCGCATCGCGTGCCTGTTCCAGGCTGTCTGCCACAACGGCGGCGATGGGATCGCCCACATGACGGACCTTGCCCTGCGCCAGAATCGGATGCGGAGGCTCTTGCATGGGCGCGCCGTGCTTGTCGGTCACCTCCCAGCCGCAGGGCATTCCGCCCACGCCTTCGAAATCCTTGCCGGTGAAAACCTTGACCACACCCGGCATGCCTTCGGCTGCCGAGGTATCAACACTCTTCAGCCGTCCATGCGCGATATCCGAGCGCAGAAAATAAACATAGGCCTGTCCGGCCACGTTGATGTCGTCGGTATAATTGCCTGCTCCGGTCAGAAAGCGCATATCCTCGCGCCGCTTGGAACTGGCTCCGATGCCGCTGTCTTTGGGCATTGCTTGTTCTCCTCCCTGGGAAAAACTTTCCTGGAAAATTCCTGTTGGCCGTTTTATTCGGCCGCGATGCTGGAAACGTCCTGACCCGAAGCGGCCATGATCGCCTTCACGATGTTATGATAGCCGGTGCAACGGCACAGGTTGCCTTCCAGATACTTGCGAACCTCGGACTCGGTCGGGCGCGGATTGTCTTTCAGCAGCGCCGCCGCGCTCATCACCATACCCGGCGTGCAGAAGCCGCATTGCAGCCCGTGATGATCCTGGAATGCCTGCTGGATCACGTTCAGCGAACCATCTTCGTTCGCCTGCCCTTCGATCGTGTCGACATCGGCCCCGTCCGCTTCAAGCGCGAGCATATTGCACGATTTCACCGCCTCGCCATTCACATGCACGACACAGGCGCCACACTGGGCCGTGTCACATCCAACATGCGTTCCGGTCAAAGACAAATGATCCCGCAGAAAGCCGGACAGCAATGTCCGCCCTTCCACGTCACCGCTAACGGCTTTCCCGTTCACGGTCATTGAGACCTGTGTCATGAGATCCTCCCTATTTGGATTATTCCTTTGCGCCCGAGTTAAACACGGGAAATTTTGTTTGAGAACAAAAATATTTGCTCGATTTTTCAATGGCCCGCCACATAGTCCAATAATCATGATGCGCGCCGCGCGAAGGGCAAAGATGCCGTTGCGTCATTTCACTTTTGCGGCACGCGGCTGGGGCCTGCTTGGGATTTCTTTCAACAACCCGCCAACCCCCATTGCGGCGATGTCCGATCCGGTTGTTTCGATTCCACATGCCACACGCGACAATACCCAATCGGCCCCGTTCAGGGCGGGTGAGCGCGCGCAGCCGGGCAATCCGATCACCGGGCGCGCGCCGAGTTCCCCAAGGAACAGCAGATTGCCAGGATCGACAGGCATACCGAACCTGCCCACCTTTCCGCCAGCAAGGCGCACCGCAGCGGGTGCGACATCGTTTTCGTCGGATGTCGCCGAGCCGGTCAGGATCATCACAACGTCGCCTTGCAGAGACGCAAGCCCTTGCGAAAGATCATCCATCCTGTGCCTGACGACCTGAACATCCTTCAGGTCCATCCCCAACGCCTCGACCCGACCGCGAATCGCAGCGATCCCTTTTTCGTTCGACGGTCCTCCGGCGATATCCGTCACGATCAGGCCCGCCGTCCGGAATTTCGGTGGAGTCAACTGCACAGCCCCCCGGGCCAGATCGGCCGCACGCTGCACGTCGGACCGCGGCACGGCGTAAGAGATCACCTTGATGGTCGCGACCAGGCCGCCCGCGCCCATCTGCTGATATTGCGGCACTGTTGCCACGGTGATCATGGGGTGAACCTGATTGAACCGCTGCACGGCCTCAACATCCAGTTCAACGACACCCGGCCCATCGGCCAAAAGGTTCACCCTGCCGGTAAAGGCCTTAGTGACGCGCAGTTTGACACCCGCAGGATCGGGGGCCAGCGCCTCGGCCAGCATCGTTGCTGCCTCATCCTCGTGGCAATCGCCGGGCTCAAGCCGGGCGACGATGACCTCGTCCAGACCGGCTTGCGTCAACTGCGTGATGTGCTCGGGGGTCAGCGCGATACCCTTGCGCAGCTTTTGATCCCCGGTTTTGACCGAATGGGCGAGAATGGCACCGCTGGCCTCTGACAGAGGAACCGGCCCGAACTTCACGCCTTGCCCCGCAAAACGGCGGTCATCTGGGCCAGAATGGCAACCGCGATTTCCGCAGGACCGGCCGCCCCGATATCGAGCCCGACCGGACCGTGTATCCGCCCGATCTGCGCGTCAGAAAATCCGGCCTGCTTCATCCGCTCCACACGTTTGGCATGCGTGCGCGTCGACCCGAGCGCGCCAATATAAAACACACCGGCATCCAGCGCCGCCTGCAAGGCGGGATCGTCAAGCTTGGGGTCATGGGTCAGCAACACAAGGGCGGTGCGCGAATCCAGACCCAGTTTGGCCACGGCCTCGTCCGGCCAATCCGTTAGAATGGTCTCGCCTGGGAACCGGGCCTCCGACGCAAAGGCATCTCTGGGGTCAATGATCGCCGGATCGTAGCCCGCGATCCGGGCCATGGGCACCAATGCCTGCGCGATATGCACCGCCCCCACCACGATCAGCCGCAGCGGCGGGTTATGCACGGCGACAAAGGTTTGCCCGTCCTCTTCAAACCCCGAACGGTCCATCCGCAACCGTTCCGCATAGGCATTGCGGCGCAAGGCACGATGGCCGGTTTCAACATTCACCTCATAGGCCAAGGGCTCGCGCCGCGCGCGGGCCGCGACCAGTTCGGCGAGCATGGGTTCCGGCAGGACCTGCCCGACCGGTTCGACCAGAACCCGAATGGTGCCGCCACAGGCCAGACCGACCGCAAAGGCGTCTTCGTCGCTGACGCCAAATTCCAGCAACCGCGCCTCGCCCTCGTCGATTGCCTCCAGCGCTTCCACGATCACCGCGCCTTCGACGCAACCACCCGAAACCGAGCCCTCGATCCGACCATCGCCCGCGATGACCAATTGCGCACCGACGCGACGCGGCGCACTGCCCCAGGTCTCGACCACGGTGGCAAGGGCTGCCTTTTTGCCCGCGCGATACCACCGCAATGCAGTTTCGGGGCTGTTGTCGAATCGTTCCATCGAGACCTCCGACGTTGCTCGGCTTCAACATAGTTAGCTTTACAACTTTGGAAAGCAGTCAGACACAAGAGTTTCCGGCGCTAAAGAGCCGATTTCATTTTCACATTCACAAAATGTTGATTGTCCCCACCTCACCCTTTAGCCTGACGTCGTTCCCGGGCTGAACCCGGAACATCCCCCTTCATTTTCAAAGCGGAGACAGACAGTTGAAACGCATTCTTACACTGGGCGCCATTATTGGCCTGGCCACAGCCAGCGCCGGTTGGGCTGAGACATTTCTGAAATACGGAGAAGTCGAGGGCTGGAAGGTATTTATCGATCAGGAGAAGAAGTCCTGCTTGATCGAGACCGTCGATGATGCAGAGAACGTGGTGCAGATGGGTCTGACCGAGGACCGCGGCGTGGGTTACGTTGGCGTCTTCACCAAAGCCAAAACCAACATCAAGCGCGGCGAGAAAGAGGGCGTCGCCATTCTGATTGGTGACAACATCTATGTTGGCGAAGCCACGGGTATGAAAGGCAATATCACCAAGGGCTATTCCGGCGGTTATGTCCTGTCGGATGATCCGCAATTCGCCGATGATCTGGCAAAGAAGAAGGTCATGGTGGTGTTCCCCGAAAAAGAGTTTGCCTTCACCGTCGATCTGACCGGCACCTACAAAGCCATGGAAATGGCGCGTAAATGCAACGAAGAACAGCTCTCGTAATCACCCTTCGGAAAGCGCGGCCATCAGCCGTGCTTTCTGCCCTTGGTCGTCGGGCGCAGAGATCACGTTGGCCAGATCTTCCAGCGAGGCGATCGAATGCCCGGCGCGGAAGCTGTCGACATGAGGTAGCATGATCCTGACCCCCTGTGCTTTGGGTGCGAACCCGTCCCAGCGCAGCAACGGGTTCAGCCAGATCAGACGTTTTGAAGACAGGTGGAGACGCTCGATCTCTTTCTCCAGCTGATCAGGTTCACCGCGTTCCAACCCATCGGTGATCAGCAGCACAACGGCGCCCTGCCCCATCACCCGGCGAGACCAGTCGCGGTTGAACTGATGCAGACACTCTCCGATCCGCGTGCCGCCTTCCCAATCCTGCGCCTCGGCCCCGGCGGCAGCCAGCGCTGCATCGACATCGCGCTGATGCAGATGTCGGGTGATATTGGTAAGGCGTGTGCCGAAGGTAAAAGCGTGCACCTTGGCCCACCCCGCCCCCTTGGCGTTCGAAACCGTGTGCAGGAAATGCAGAATCACACGGCTGTACTGGCTCATCGATCCCGAAATATCACATAGCGCCACAAGGTTCGGCCAGCGCGGTTTGGGTTTGCGTAAGGCGATCTCGTGCAGTTCTCCGCCCTGACGCATGGCCGCGCGCAATGTGCGCGCCCGGTCGATCCGATGGCCCAAATGGCTGGCCTGCGCGCGGCGCGATGCAATGGGTTTGACCGGCAGGGACAATCGCGCCAGCAGATGCTTGGCCTGCGCCATTTCTTCTGTGTTCATCTGTTCGAAGTCCAGATTGCGCAGACGTTCCTCGGACGAGGCAGTCTGGGTGGCATCAATCTCGATCTCGGTCTCGCCCTCCTGTTCGGGCAATTCGGGCTGATCCCGTTCGACGCCATCAAGCAGCGCTTCGGCGGCGCGTTTTTCACCGGCATCCGCCTTGCGTTCCTCCTGCACGCCGCGAATGGCGGGCAGCATCATGGCCATCATGTGTTCCATATAGCGCGGGTCGCGCCAGTAGAGCCGGAACACCTGAGCAAAAACCGTACGGTGTTCCGGGCGGTTCACGAAACAGGCGTGTAGGGTCCAGTAGAAATCCTGTTTCTTGGTAAACCCTGCCGCTTGCACCGCACGGATCGCATCCACCACGCGGCCCGTGCCGATGGGCAGGCCCGCCTTGCGCAGGGCTCGGGCGAAATGGGTGATGTTCTGCGCAAGCTTGGGGTTGTCGGGGATGTCGAGGGGAAGTTCTTCGGCCATCAAACGACCTTCCACGCCCAGATTCCAGTTCCCAATGGCAAAACCAAACTCCAAAAAATGACGTAAAACCAAGCGTAAAACGTATCACCGAGAACAAACCGTTTGAGTTTCTTAGTTTCGGACAACAAAGATTCGATTTGTTTCTCCACTACATCAAATTTGTCGTCATTAACGTTCGATTTCAGATTTTCCCAATCCTTTAGATACATCTCTAGTTTTGAAACCAGCGTGGTTCTACCACCGAAAAGAATTTGTACCTCGGTAGATTTGAGTGCTACGTTCCAATTTCTAAGACTTAGAAAATCTCCAAACCATTGGACGGTATGCGAAACTAATACGATTAATAGGACTGATATTATTACTCCTTCAGTTTGATCAAGTTTTAATCGGATGCCTAAAACAGTGATTTCTGAGATATCAATTTCCAAGTAATGAACCAGCAATATGGCTACACTGAGCGATAATAGCACCCTCATCGAAGCTCTCGTTGCTCGACTGATAATTTCAACGCCACCCAATCTCATGCGGGTTCCAGAGTGGATCTGGCTTCGTCGAGAAGGCGTTTGGCCTCGGCCCCCTGCAGTTTCTGGATGTCGTCCTGATATTTCAGGATCGCCCCCAGCGTATCGCCGATCACTTCGGGGCTGAGGTTGATCACATCCAGCGCCAGCAGGCATTTGGCCCAGTCGATGGTTTCTGCCACACCCGGTTTCTTGAACAGATCTTCGGTGCGCAAGCGCTGGACGAACGCGACCACCTCGCGGCTGAGCGTCTCGGCAGCTTCGGGCGCGCGGGCGTGGAGAATTTCGATTTCGCGGTTGAAGTCGGGGTAGTCGACCCAGTGATAGAGGCAGCGGCGTTTCAATGCGTCATGCACCTCGCGCGTGCGGTTCGAGGTCAGGATGACAATGGGTGGTTCCGGCGCCTTAACGGTGCCGAGTTCCGGGATGGTGACCTGAAAGTCACTGAGCGCTTCGAGCAGGAAGGCCTCGAACGGTTCATCGGTCCGGTCTAATTCGTCGATTAGCAGGACAGGAGCGCCATTTTCATCAGGGCGCATCGCCTGCAGCAGGGGGCGCTCGATCAGATAGTCGTCCGAGAAAAGCTCGGTCTGCAGCGCCGCGCGGTCGGCCCCGCCCGAAGCCTCTGCCGTACGGATTGCCACCATCTGCGCCGGGAAGTTCCATTCATAAACGGCCGAGGATGCGTCGAGGCCTTCATAACATTGCAACCGGATCAGGCGGCGGTTCAGACCTGCGGCTAGCGCCTTGGCGATCTCAGTCTTGCCGACGCCAGCCTCGCCCTCCAGAAACAGGGGACGTCCGAGTTTCAGCGACAGAAACACGACAGTCGCCAGAGCGCGCCCGCAGACATAACCCTGAGCGCCCAGAGTTTCCTGCACCGCGTCGATGGAATTTGGTTGCGTCATGTGACCCCCTCAATCGCTGCGCCCAACAGGTCATGGCAACGGGCGCGCGTCAAGACCGGGGCTTTTTCGGGATTTACGACGATCTGGTTGGTTGACAAGGCTTTTCCCTCTGAACCGGCTGTGCTAGCCGGAGGCCATGACCGATACCCTCACGATCCGCCGCCCCGACGACTGGCATCTGCACCTGCGCGATGGCGCCATGTTGCAGGCCGTCCTGCCCGAAACCGCGCGTCATTTTGCCCGCGCGATCATCATGCCGAACCTCATGCCACCGGTTGTGCGCGGCGATCAGGCCGCGGCCTATCGTGATCGCATCATGGCCGCCCTGCCCGACGGCATGTCGTTCGAGCCGCTGATGACCTTGTATCTGACCGAGGACACGGATGCCGACGACGTTGCCGCCGCCCATGCCAGCGGTTTGATCAAGGCGGTGAAACTGTATCCGGCGGGGGCGACTACAAACTCCGCCTCGGGTGTGCGCGATTTCGACAAGGTGCGCCCGGTGCTGGAGCGGATGGCCGAGATCGGCCTGCCCCTGTGTGTTCACGGAGAAGTGACCGATTCAGAGATCGATATCTTCGACCGCGAGGCCGTTTTCATCGACCGCGTGCTGGACCCGATCCGCAAAGCGACACCGGGTCTGCGGGTGGTAATGGAGCATATCACCACCGCAAACGGGGTGGATTATGTCAAAGCCAACGACACCGACCTTGGCGCGACGATTACGGCGCATCACCTGATCATCAACCGCAACCACATCCTGGTCGGCGGGATCAAACCGCATTACTACTGCCTGCCCGTCGCCAAGCGCGAGGAGCATCGCCTGGCGCTTCTGGCTGCGGCCACCTCGGGCGACAAGCGGTATTTCCTGGGCACCGACAGCGCGCCGCACACCGATGACAACAAGGAAATGGCCTGTGGCTGTGCGGGGTGCTTTACCGCGACCAACACAATGTCGCTGGTGGCAGAGATGTTCGAGCGCGAGGGTGCGCTGGACAAGCTGGAAGGGTTTGTTTCCCTGAATGGCCCGGCGTTCTATGGCCTGCCCGTCAACGATGAGACGATCACTCTGACCAAGGGTGAACCGGTCGCCTACCCGTCCAAGATTGAAACCGGCGATGGGCCCGTGACCGTGTTCGATCCGGGCTTTCCACTGCACTGGCGCGTGGTTTAATCGTCCAGTCTGTCGGCCAGATCCGCTGCGCGCCCACCGGTGCGCAGCATGGACCAGATGGCGTCAGCCTCATCTCCGCCGATCAATTTCGACGCCTTGCCCCGCACACGATCCTCGCGATCTGACAGAGACATCGGGGCCAGCAGATCATGTGTTGCCTCAAGCCGCGCGCCATCGCGGCGGAGCAGCGACAGACGGGCCTGTGTTTCAGACAGGCTGTCATCCGCATCGACGGTGATCCGGTCTCGCAGCGATTGCAGGCGCGGGTCGGCGCAGATTTTGTCGGAATAGCTGCCCGGCAATGCCGTATCATAGCCAAGCGATTGCATCGCCAGAACGGTACGATACGAGAATTTGGCACCGAGCCTCGTTGAGGGCTCTGGTTGGTTGCAGACACTCATCCATCTGGGGTGGGTTTTGACCTTGATCTCAGCGACTTCCGGCTCGGCGATATCAAGGTCGCGAGCCGCCTCTAACGCGGCGTGAAGGCCATGGCAGCAGGCGTGGAACTTGTGGCTGACAGTCTCGAACAGCCATTCATCACCTAGGCCCTGCAACGCAGTGTCGGCATCGTCAGCCCCCAGATGGATGGTGCCGAAGCCATAAGCGCCCTCAAGGGCATTTGCGTTTGGCAGAAATCCATTGCGGATCAGCAACGCCGCTTCCACCCCGTTCGATGCTGCAATGCCAGCGTTATAAGGTTTGCCCATCGTTCCGAACTGCGCCTTAAGGCCCGATGCCCGGGTCGCGGTCAGACCCAGTAACGCAGACATCTGCGTCGCGTCAAAACCCATGATGCGCCCGGCAGCGACGGCGGCCCCGAAGGCTCCGGCGGTTGCTGTCTGGTGAAACCCGGCCTGATAATGCCCGCGCCCCAACCACAGCCCGACACGGATCGAGGTTTCCATGCCGATCAGCGCAGCCTCGAGGAAATCGACCAGAGGGCGATCCTCCCACGCCGCGATGGCCAGCGCTGCAGGCAAAACGGCTACCGAAGGATGGCCGATATGGGCGAAATGAGTATCGTCATAATCCAGCGCGTGGGAAATGGTGCCATTCGCCAGCGATGCGGCCCGCAAGGGCGCGGCGCCTCCGCCGAACAGGCGGGCCTGCTCCATCCCGCCTTCGGACAGCACCATCTGACGGACAATCTGTGAGACCGGCTCCTCGGCCCCCGCGCGTCCGACCGCAATCCAGTCCAGAACGGACAGCGAAGTCACGATACGCGCCTGTTGCGTGGTCGAAACGGGGCCTGCGGCGAATTCGGCAAGCGAGGAGGTCAGGTTGCTCATGCCACGCAGTCTAGCGCGCGCGGGCGGGTCGTAAAGCCTCAGCCGTAGAGGTTTGCGGCGCGCTGTTCAAATGCACGCACGATCCGGTGCATGGCTTCGTTGAACACAACGCCGATAATGCCCTGCAGCACAGCGTTCTTGAATTCGAAATCGACATGAAACGAAACGTTGCACCCCTCTTCCGTATCCTCGAACTCCCAGTCCGACCGCATGTATTTGAACGGACCGTCCAGATATTCGGTGTCAATCCGTTTATGCGCATCGAACAAAGTGACCCGGCTGCCAAAACGTTCGCGGAATACCTTGAACGAAATCACCAGATCGGCCTCCATCACCTTGCCTTCCCCCGCGGCATAGGTGCGGCGGATGCGGGCCGCGGCACACCAGGGTAGAAACTCGGGGTACTTCGCCACATCCGCGACCAGGTCGTACATTTGCTGAGCGGTGTAAGGCAGCGGTCGGGTTTCGGAATGGGTTGGCATGATATCCGGGATTAACTGGTGACAATGGCGCGTGATTTCGTATGTTGCGCGCCAAAGATCAAGGGGGCAGCGATGAGCGACCGCGCATATGTGATAGATGAGATGATCTCGGCCAAGGCCATAGCCGCGCGGATCGAGGCGCTGTGCCGCGAGATCACCAAGGAATTCGGCGGCACCGACAAACTGATTGTCGTGGGCCTATTGCGCGGCAGTTTCGTGTTCATCGCAGACCTTGTACGCGAGCTTGATCTGCCGATCGAGGTCGATTTTCTCGAGGCATCCTCGTATGGTGATTCAATGGAGAGCAGCCGGGAAGTCCGCATTCTCAAAGACTTGCGCGGCGCAATTGAAGGGCGTGATGTGCTGGTGGTCGAGGATATTGTCGATACCGGCCATACGCTGAACCACGTCACCCAGCTGCTGCAAAGCCGCAAACCCGCGCGATTGAAATCCATCGCGCTGCTGGACAAACCCAGCCGCCGCGAAGTGGATTTCCGATCCGACTGGATCGGATTCGAGATTCCGGATGAATTTGTTGTGGGCTATGGCATCGATTACGCCCAACGCAATCGCAACCTGCCTTTCATCGGCAAGGTTCGGTTCGTCGAATAGCAACACAAATGAATCTGCGCCACTTCCTTCGCATGACCCTATGGGCGCGCAATCCGCCGTCCGAGCGGCGCGTGAAGCTGGTTTTTGGTGCCATCTTGGTATGCCTGTTGATCGCAGGCATAGAATTTATGGGCTGGTGGCCGGACTGGGCGGGAAGCGAGCCGAGAAAACTCAGGCCGTAAGAGTACGCTCAATCGCAGCCAGGAAAATGCCGGTGCCCACCGGAATCAGCGCGTCGGGAAAATCATAGTCTGGATTGTGCAGTTGTGGCTGATCCATCCCTGCACCCAACCAGAACATCGCCGACTTTGCGCTTTTGCCGAACTGCCCGAAATCTTCTGAGAACCTCTGCGGATCTTTGGCCAGCCTGTGCCAAACGCTCTGTATATCGCAGGCGTCTGATAGAATATGTGCGGCCTCTGAATCGTTGGTGCAGGCCTCGAATATGTCGTCATAGGTGATTTCCACAGCAAGGCCCTGTTCCTGCGCAACCGCGTGAACCAATCGCTCGGCCTCGTCGATCAAACCATCCATCCGCTCATCCGAAACCGTGCGCAGCGTCACCCATAGCTCGGCCTGACCGGGGGCGACGCCGAACGTTGCTTCGCCAAGCCGGGCGTGCGTGACCGTTGTCAGCGCATAATTTTCATCCAATGTCCCGCCCGCACCAAGCGCCGCAAGCGCCGGCAACAGCTCTGAAATCGCCTGCGCAGGAGACAGCCCATCTTGAGGTGCCGCCGCGTGAGACGTCTTGCCCGTCAGCGCAACGCGCATCCCGCGCGAGGCGCAGTTGGCCGGGCCGCTACAAATCTCGACCGTTCCAAGTTCGAGACCCGGTAGGTTGTGCAGCGCGAATATATAATCCGGTGCGATGTCGGCGAACTTCGCATCGCTGCGAAAGGCGCGGGCCCCCTGCCCGGTTTCTTCGGCTGGCTGAAAAATCAGAACCACTCTTCCGCGCGCGGGACGCGTTTCACCCAGCACGAAAGCCACGCCCAGCACCATCGCCATATGACCGTCATGCCCGCACAGATGCCCCTTGCCGGGGTATTGCGACGCATATGTGGCGTCCGAGATTTCCTGAATCGGCAACCCGTCCAGCTCGCACCGGATGCCAACTGTCGGACCGGGTTGGCCACTGTCATAGATTGCGGCGACCCCGTAGCCGCCGATATCGGTCAGAACCGCATCGGGTCCGCAGGCCTGCAGCATATTGGCGATGCTGGCAGCTGTTCCACGTTCGTCACCTGAAACCTCGGGCACCTGATGCAACTCATGGCGCTTTTCGATAAGCCAGTTCTGAAGCTCGGGGCTCACCCTTGCCCCAGCTTCTGCTGCCGTGCTTCACGTAGACGCGCAAAGTCATCCCCCGCGTGATAAGAGGATCGTGTCAGCGGCGTGGCCGATACCATCAGGAAACCCTTGCCAAAGGCTGCTTTTTCATAAGCCGCAAACTCTTCCGGGGTGACAAAGCGGTCAATGCCATGGTGCTTCGGCGTTGGCTGCAGGTATTGGCCAATCGTCAGGAAATCGATATCCGCCGCGCGCATGTCATCCATGACCTGACGCACCTGCTGCTCGTCTTCGCCCAAGCCGACCATGATGCCCGATTTGGTAAAGATTGAGGGATCCATTTCCTTCACACGCTGCAGCAGGCGCAGCGAGTGGAAGTAGCGTGCGCCCGGGCGCACCTGCGGATACAGCCCCGGAACCGTTTCGAGGTTGTGATTGAACACATCCGGCTTTGCTTCGACGACAACCTCCAGAACCGAAGGATCACATTTGAGGAAATCCGGGGTCAGAATTTCAATTGTCGTCTTGGGTGAACGATGCCGCACGGCGCGGATGGTCTGCGCAAAATGCTCGGCCCCGCCATCTTCAAGGTCATCGCGGTCAACCGAGGTGATTACAACGTGGTTCAGCCCCAGCTTCTGCACCGCATGAGCGACACGCCCCGGTTCAAACGCATCCAACTCATCGGGTCGACCAGTTGCAATGTTGCAGAAGGTACAGCCGCGGGTACAGATCTCGCCCATGATCATCATAGTGGCGTGGCCCTGGCTCCAGCATTCGCCGACATTGGGGCAACCGGCTTCTTCGCAGACGGTGACCAGATTGTTGTCACGCATGATCTTGTGGGTTTCGGCATAGCCTTCGCCGCCGGGCGCCTTCACGCGAATCCATTTTGGTTTGCGGGGGGCCGCATTGTCAGGGCGATGCGCTTTTTCAGGGTGTCTTTGCTCGGGAATTTTCAGATCACGCACGGCTGGCTTTCCTGACTTCGGGTCAATTCGCTTTGCGCCTAACATAAACCGACTGAACTGGTTAGGCCAGCGACGCATAGCCGCTATGCACCTCTACCGCGCAAACGCAGAAAATCAGGCGCGATTTCAGTATTTTCTAGTTTAATGCCAACATGGTTAATCGCATTTCAGATATTTGGCAGTTGCAGCATATCTATTGTTGAAGCCGTTTTAGAATCGTTTTAACCCTCGCCTCAAATCAATGTGAATCACAGGAGTTTGATGATGAAAACCGGTGCAAAACTGCCTGACGTGACCTTCCACACCCGCGTTCGTGACGCCGCAATCGAGGGCCCGAACCCGTTCCGCTGGGAAGACAAAACCACTGCTGATTACTTCGCAGGCAAGCGCGTCATCCTGTTCTCGCTGCCGGGTGCATTTACCCCCACCTGCTCGACCTATCAGTTGCCGGGATTTGAGAACGGTTTTGCCGATTTCACCACCAAAGGCATCGATGCGATCTATTGCATGTCGGTAAATGACAGCTTTGTCATGAACAAATGGGCCGCCGATCAGGGTCTGCAGAACGTTAACGTGATCCCGGATGGCTCGGGCGAGTTCACGCGCAAAATGGGCATGTTGGTCGACAAAGACAATCTGGGTTTCGGCATGCGCTCGTGGCGCTATGCAGCCATCGTCAATGATGGCGTGGTCGAGGCATGGTTCGAAGAGCCCGGCCTGATGGATAACTGCCCCGAAGATCCCTATGGCGTGTCGTCACCCGAAAACCTGATGAAACATCTGGATGAGGCGCGCGTGCCTGCGCTGGCCTGATCCGATCCTGAATCGCAAGACAAGGCCCGCCCAACCGGCGGGCCTCTTTCGTCAGGCGCGCGTCTGGGCGACGACATCCTGCCCAACCTGCCGGATCACCTCAGCTAGGCGATCGAACCAGTCTTCGCTGCCGGTCGACAGACGCCGCACCAGCCCGACTGTCCGCGCCGGTTGCGGTGCGGCGAACCGCAACAATCGCAGACCGGGCACTGCGTCCGCCTCAGCCTTTGCTGCCAGTTCCGGTATCAGGGTCAGACCAAACCCCTCGGCCACCAAACGTGACAATGTAGCCAGCGACGAGGCCCCCATGTTGATATGCCCGCTGGTCCGGTCCTGACCGCAAACCTCAAGCGCCTGATCGGTCAGACAGTGACCGTCTTCCAGCAGCATCAACTGCGCCGCCTGCAGGTCCAACGGGCGCAAGGCTTCGGGGCTGACGGTTAGACGGCTGAGCCGGGTCTGACTGCCCGCCAGCAAAAAACGATCTTCGAACAACGGCTCTTCGTGCAGGTCAGCGCCCCCGGCAGGCAACGCCAGCACCGCTGCGTCGATCTCACCCCCACGCAGCATCGTCAACAGACGCTCGGTCCGGGCTTCACGGATCTGAACCCGCAGCGAAACATCGCCCGAGCGCAATCCGGCCAGCACCCCGGGCAACAGATAGGGCGCCACGGTCGGGATCATGCCAATCGACAGGGACCGATGCCCGCCAGAGTGGTCTCGGGCGAACCGGTCCAAGCGATCAGCCGCTTTCAAGACCTGATCCGCGCGATCCAGAATATCCCGCCCCAATGGCGTCAGCAGAATATCGCGGGCCTGCCGTTCAAACAGCGGCCCGCCCATGGCTTCTTCCAGCGCCTTGATCTGAACCGATAACGCAGGCTGCGAGACATGGCAGACCTGCGCCGCGCGGCCAAAATTTCGCTGCTCGGCAACAGCACGGAAATACTGCAATTGGCGGAATGTGAAATTCATAACCTTTGACTATCACTTACCACCAGATCCACAAGATGGATATATCAGCCAATCATCCGATCACGCTCGGTCTGCTCTTCATAGTGCCGTTTCAGCCGTTGCAGCGCGATCCGCAGCACAATTTTGCCTGACCGCGCCGACCAGCCCATGCGCTTTTCTGCCAGTTCCAGCCCCTCAAGATAGCAACAGCAACGTAATGCGACATCGCTGAGCCCCGGTCCAAGGTCCGAAAGCGCTCGTGCCACACGATCCCGCGCGCCGGATGGGCCCTGCCCGATCTGCGCATCCGCTACGAAATCCCCGCGGCCGCCGCCAGTCAGGAAACGATCCCAGTTCTGCGTGACCTGAGGTCCGATCTGCGCCAGTTCGAAATCTTCGCGCAAACGCTCGCCTGCGGCGACAAGAGTTTCGTCCAGAAACGGCCTGCCGTCCCGGTCCCGCCTGCGCGCTAGGGCAACCAATGGGCTTTCGGCAGCGCTGTACCGCGCCCGCACGATAGTCTTCGGCCTTGCCTTTGCACCGAACGCCTGAAACGGGGTTTGCGCCTCGGCCATGCCGAACTCATTCTGCGCACGTGCTTCATTCTCGGCCTCGGCCAGCAAGTGGCTGAGTGCGGAACGTCCTGCGGTCGTGATCCGGTACCGCGAAATGCGCCCGGGATTGTCGCAGGATATCCAGTCCTTCAGCGCCAGCGCCTGAGCGATCTTGCAATCCACCACGGCGGTTCGGGTGGTGCCACCTTCGCCGTTGTCCCGCACCACAACGGCCTTGTCCATATCCTCCGCAACCGCCAGCACCGAGCCGGATTCACACAGGCGGCGCAGCACCCGCAGGGCTTCGCGTTCGAACACATGATCTTCGACCTCATCGTGCGAATTATCGGTCGTATAGATTGGCGCGTTTTGTCCGTTCTGGGCGAAATGATCCTGTGCCAACGATTGCAGCGCGGCGTCAACCAGCGGATCATCGCGACGCATCTCGACCCGGCGTATCTGCCGCAAAATGGTCGAGGCATGGCATCCCGCAGCGCGTGCGATATCCCGGATCGAGCGGCCCGCCTCGGTATGATCCAGATATCGCTGCGCCCCTTCTGGGACCCATGCCGGTACGGTGAAAGCCACGCTGTTTTCCATATTTCTATGCCCTCGTCGACAAAGCAGACTGACAGTTTTCGCCGTCGGATTCTTAGTTAACCAAATCTAACTAGAGTCGCTTTCGTTACTCGTTCGTTAACCACAGACGGCACCGAGCAGAATTGATTCAAAAAGATAAACAGTCGTGAAACCATAGTTCGGAGTGAGTGACAGCAAGGCAACACCCGCTTAGGTTGTGCAACATCTTTGGCATCGGAACAAAAATGAAGGAATGCCCTGATGCAGGACCTGATGACCATGATCGCAACGCTGCGCCGTCCGCGCCTGCTGACCCGTGCAGCGAAAATCGGCGCGAAGGATTATAATCGGGACCGGCACCTGCAGCGCGTTCTGGGCTATGGATCGATACCGGGAACAGGATCAGCCTTGATCAGGCTGATGGAACTGGAACGTGAAATTGACCAGCAAAGACAAGAAGATGACGCAGCCTATTCGCTGGTGCGTCATCTGGATGTTTTGATCGCCGTAATTGGCGAGGCGCAGCTGTATCAGGCCAGCCGCGCCGCGCGATATCCGTGATCAGGTAAAGGCGTCGGGCATCGATGCCTTTTTCTCGGCCACGTAGGCGTCCAGTGCGGCCTTCACATCGGGATCGATCTGCGGCTGCTGGTAGTTGGCCAGCAAGTGCTCAACCCGCGCCGAAGCCAGCGTCCGTGTATCGCGGGCGCCTTCTTCTTCCCAGGTTTCGAACGGCTTGTAGTCCAGCAGGTCAGTCTTCCAGAACGCCTCTTTGAAGTTCGCCTGCGTATGGTCGCATCCCAGATAGTGACCGCCAGGTCCGACTTCGCGGATGGCGTCCATCGCCTGGGCGTTCTCGTCATAGGCCACGCCTTTCGCCAATCCGTGCAGAACACCTAACTGGTCGGCATCCATGACGAATTTCTCGAAATCCGCCACCAGACCGCCTTCGAGCCAGCCGCAGGAATGCAGCATGAAGTTCACGCCCGACATCAGCCCCATATTCAGCGAATTCGCAGTCTCATAAGCGGCCTGCGCGTCCGGCAGTTTCGAGCCGCAGAAAGATCCAGCCGAACGGAACGGCAGCCCCAGCCGCCGCGCCAACTGGCCTGCGCCATAGGTCACGTGCGACGCCTCGGGGGTCCCGAATGTCGGCGCGCCCGAGTTCATGTCGATCGACGACACGAAGGCACCGAAGATCGCCGGAGCGCCCGGACGGATGATCTGGCTGTAAGCCACGCCTGCCATGACTTCGGCCAGAACCTGCGTCAGCGTACCTGCCACCGAAACCGGAGCCATCGCGCCGCCCACGATGAAGGGTGAGATGATGCAGGCCTGGTTATTGGCAGCATAAACCTCAAGCGAGCCCATCATCACATCGTCGAAGGTCATCGGCGAGTTGATGTTGGTCAGCGAGGTCATCACGGTGTTGTTCTGCACGAACTCCTTACCGAACAGAATCTCGCACATCTCGACCGAATCCTGCGCGCGGCTGGGATCGGTGACCGAGCCCATGAACGGTTTGTCCGACAGGGTCATATGCGCCATCAGCATATCCAGATGGCGTTTGTTCACCGGGATATCGGTCGGCTCGCAAACGGTACCACCCGAATGGTGCAGCCATTTGGACATGTAGGCCAGCTTCACGAATTTGTTGAAATCGTCCATGGTCGCATAGCGGCGACCGCCTTGCGCATCGCGCACGAACGGAGGGCCATAGACCGGGGCCAGAACCATATTGCGACCGCCGATGACCACCGATTTCTCGGGGTTGCGGGCGTGCTGGGTGAACTCGCTGGGGGCGGTCTTGATCAATTCGCGCGCCAGACCGCGCGGCAGTCGCACACGCTCTCCCTCGACATCGGCACCGGCATCTTTCCAACGTTCCAGCGCAGCCGGATTGTCGACAAAGTTGACCCCAACTTCGGCCAATATGGTCTCTGCGTTGGCTTCGATGATCTGCAACGCTTCTTCGTTGAGAACCTCGAAATTGGGAATGTTGCGTTCGATGTATTTCGCGGTTTCGATCTTGACCGCCGTGCGCTCGGCCCGACGGGCGGCACCACCGCCACCCCGTGCCCTGCGCCGGGTGTTTGCCTCTGCCATTGAGAAAATCCCGTGATTGGTTGGTTTGGTAAATTAGTTACATGAACGGCAATCACCGCCGCAGGTAGTTTACGGCGCAATAGGGGTAAAAGCGACATGAACCGCCACTGATCGCGGCCCTGCTGAGTTTGGCCCCTACGTCACTTTTTTCTGCATCACGACCGAGTTTCCCGAGGTTTGGACCTCATGCCAGCCCAGATGCGTATACATCGCACGCGTCGCACGCATCAGCCGATGGGTCCGCAAACGGAGAATCGAAATCCCCGCCTCAGCCGCCCTGAGTTCCGCGACCGCAAGCAGCTGTCGCGCGACGCCCTTGCCCTGCGCCTCTGGCGAAACGGCAAGGTTGAAAATCATCATCGCATCCGCCTGCTGATCAAAGACAATGACGCCCAAAAGACGCCCAGCTTCTTCAGCAACAACAACCTGATGCGCCGCAATTTCTTCGGCGACCCCGCTCGTTACATCGGGCAGATCGGTGATGTCACGCATTGCCGGTGCATAGGCGTCTGCGATACAGGCCCGTATCGCTTTGGCGTCGCCGTCTTCGGCAGTCCTGAGCTTTAGGGTCGTCATATGTCAGCCTCCTTGCTCAATTGACGTCATTGCGCTTGCACAAGCAAGGCTTGCGACCTAATAGCCAGTCATGACCCAAGACACCCACGACCGCCTTCTGATCATCGACTTCGGCAGCCAGGTAACCCAGCTGATCGCCCGTCGCCTGCGCGAGCTGAACGTCTATTGCGAAATCCACCCTTATCAAAGCGTGACGATGGACTTTGTCCGGGAAATGGCCCCCAAGGCCGTGATCTTCTCGGGCGGGCCGGACAGTGTCACGCGCGAAGGATCACCCCGCGCCCCGCAAGAGATCTTTGACTACGGCGTTCCGATCCTTGGCATCTGCTATGGCCAGCAGGTGATGATGCACCAGTTGGGCGGCAAGGTCGAAAGCGGACATGGCACCGCTGAATTTGGCCGCGCCTTCGTGACCCCGCAAAGCAAGCTCGATATCCTTGATGGTTGGTTCGCGGACGGCGACGAGCAGGTCTGGATGAGCCATGGCGACCATGTCAGCGAAATCGCCCCGGGCTTTGAGGTGTTCGGCACCTCACCGAACGCCCCCTTTGCGATCACCGCCGACCCTGCGCGTCATTTCTATGCTGTGCAGTTTCACCCCGAAGTGCATCACACACCCAAGGGCGCCAAACTGTATGAGAACTTTGTCAAACTGGCAGGGTTCACCGGCGACTGGACCATGGGCGCCTATCGCGAAGAGATGATCCGCAAAATTCGCGAGCAGGTCGGGGACAAGAAGGTTATTTGCGGCCTTTCGGGCGGCGTCGACAGCTCGGTCGCGGCGATCCTGATCCACGAGGCGATTGGCGATCAGCTGACCTGCGTGTTTGTCGACCATGGCCTGCTGCGCAAGAACGAGGCCGCCGAGGTCGTTGGCATGTTCCGCGACAACTACAATATCCAGTTGATCCATGCAGATGAAAGCGACCTGTTCCTGGGCGAGTTGGGCGGGCAAAGCGACCCGGAAACCAAGCGCAAGATCATCGGCAAGCTGTTCATCGACGTGTTCCAGAAACATGCCGACACCATCGACGGCGCCGAGTTTCTGGCGCAAGGCACACTGTACCCGGATGTCATCGAGTCCGTCTCGTTCTCGGGCGGCCCTTCGGTAACCATCAAGTCCCACCACAATGTCGGCGGCCTGCCTGAAAAGATGGGCCTCAAACTGGTTGAACCACTGCGCGAACTGTTCAAGGACGAAGTGCGCGCCCTGGGCCGTGAACTGGGCCTGCCGCAAAGCTTTATCGGTCGCCACCCCTTCCCCGGACCTGGTCTGGCGATCCGCTGCCCCGGCGAGATTACCCGCGAAAAGCTTGAGATTCTGCGCGAGGCGGATGCGATCTATATCGACCAGATTCGCAAGCACGGCCTGTATGACGAGATCTGGCAGGCCTTCGTGGCCATCCTGCCCGTGCGCACCGTCGGCGTGATGGGCGACGGGCGCACATATGACTATGCCTGCGCCCTGCGCGCGGTGACCTCGGTCGATGGCATGACGGCGGACTACTACCCGTTCAGCCACGAATTTCTGGGTGAGACCGCCACGCGCATCATCAACGAGGTCAAGGGCATCAACCGATGCACTTACGACATCACCTCAAAACCACCCGGAACCATCGAGTGGGAATGAACGAAAGGCCGGGTCACAGCCCGGCTTTTTTGTTTTGCAATCCCTCACAAAACGCCCTTTAGTCAGCGCGTTGCACCCCCGGCAGAGCAATTGATCAATGGATGAGAGCAAAACTCAGATCGGCAAAGCCGCCCTCTGGATGACGGGCGCGATTGCCTCGTTCTCATCCATGGCTGTTGCGGGTCGCGAGTTGAGCGTGACGCACGATACGTTCGAGATCATGTTCTATCGCAGCCTCGTCGGCATCTGCGTTGTTGCGCTCGTGCTGTCGCTCACCCGAAGCTGGCATCAGGTCACGACCAAGCAGCTGGGATTGCACGGCATACGCAACGTGCTGCATTTCACCGGGCAGAACCTCTGGTTTTATGCAGTTACTGTTATCCCTCTGGCGCAGGTTTTCGCGCTGGAGTTCACCAACCCGATCTGGGTCATCCTGCTGTCGCCACTGCTCTTGGCGGAACGTCTGACCGCAATTCGCCTGACCGCTGCCCTGATCGGATTCGCTGGCATCCTTATCGTGGCGCGCCCGGGCGCGGCCTCGATCAGTCCCGGCGTAATCGCGGCGGCGCTGAGCGCGATTTTCTTTGCGTTGACAACAATCTCGACCAAATCCCTGACGCGCATCGCCAGTATCGGTTGTATCATGCTCTGGCTGACGGTCATGCAAGCGGTCCTTGGCCTTGTCGCCTCGGGGCTGGACGGAGACATAACTCTGCCTTCGCTTGGCACTGCCCCGTTTCTGCTGCTGATCGGACTGGCCGGATTGCTGGCGCATTACTGTATCACCAACGCGCTGGCCATAGCCCCTGCTACGGTGGTTGTCCCGTTCGATTTCGCACGTCTGCCAACCATCGCGATTGTTGGCATGATCCTCTATCAGGAACCGCTGGACAAATGGACGTTGCTGGGCGCAATGGTCATTTTCTCGGGCATCTTCCTGAATGTCTGGTCGGAAAATCGTAACAATTTGGCAACACACGCTCACCGTGCCGACGCGGACTAACGCTCCGTCACCAGTTGACCTTATTTTAAGGATTAAGACAGTAACAACCGGTAACGAAGCCGGGTGTGCATGTGAGGGTGCACGTAACAGGCGATAGGACAGGATTTGGGAGGAATAAATGAAAAAAACGCTGATCAAAGCGTGCGCTCTATGTGTGGGTGCGACAGCTGCACAAGCGGGCGGTCTTGACCGAAGCGGTCAGGGTGTCAATATTTTGTTTGAGGAAGGCACCGTCGCCCAGTTCCGGCTTGGCTATACGGATCCGAGCGTCAGCGGCACGATGGAAGACCAGATTCCGGTCAGCCCTACTTTTGGTGAAACCATCGACTCAGGTGATATTGCAAACAGCTTCTTCACTCCGCACCTCGCCTTCAAGACGGCCTTGACCGAAAAACTGGATTTTGCGCTGGTTTACGATCAACCGTTTGGCGCCGATGTCGAATACAATGCCGACTATCCGCTGTCGCAGAACCTGCTGTCTGGATTTCCGGGCGGCAGTACGGATGTTTTGCGTGCGAAGGCGGACACAGACGCGGTCACTGCGCTATTGCGATACAAGCTGGATAACGGCTTCAGTGTCATCGGCGGTGTTCGGGCACAGCGCCTGAAAGCAAGCGTCTCGGTGCCAATCGCCGGTGCGGGCACCCAGCCTTTCCCCTCAGGCGGGTATCGCGTCGAAACAGATGCTGAAATCGACTTTGGCTATGTTGTTGGTGTCGCATGGGAACGCCCGGATATCGCGGCCCGGGTTGCCTTGACTTACAACTCGAAGATCACCCATGACCTGTCGCAGACCGAAGCGAATGATTTCGTCAACGGTTTCATCTTCCCCCCCGGCATTCCGACCGTTGGCCGCACAAGCGCAGACTCAACCTCCGAGGTTGTGACGCCGCAATCGGTCAACCTCGACTTCCAGACCGGAGTCGCGCCGAAAACCCTGCTGTTCGGTTCGGTCCGCTGGGTCGACTGGCCGCAGACGGTTTACGCTCCGCCGGTCTATACCGGCCTGACAGGTATCAATCTGGTTGATTACGAAGAGGCCACCTGGACCTATTCGCTCGGCCTGGGATATCAGTTCTCGGAACAATTCTCGGGTGCGGTCACGCTGGGCTATGAAAGCTCGCAAGGGAACTCTGTGTCCAACCTAGGTCCGACGGACGGATTCTGGAGCATCGGACTTGGTGGCACCTACTCGTTTGAAAAGGCAAAGGTTTCGGGCGGCGTTCGCTATACCGACATCGGTGACGCCACTGCAAACGGTACCGGCCCGGACAACCGCGCCACCTTCACCGGCAACAGCGCCTGGAGCGTTGGTTTCCAGATCACCTACGCTCTGGACTGATACTATCCAAAGACCAACTTAAAAGCCTCGCCCGTCTGGCGGGGCTTTCTCGCATGTTCCGGGTCGATCAATCACTGGCGGGATGCGAGAACAGGCCATGGCTGATCAAAAAAATCTTTCTCCCCGCGCGTGGGCCGAACTGATCCTGCTGGGCGTGATATGGGGCGGATCCTTTCTGGCGATAAGGATCGCATTGGACACAATCCCGTTCGTAACTTCGGTTTTTCACCGGGTCTTCTGGGCATCGCTTGCGCTCTGGGTCGTTATCTGGCTGCAAAGACAACCAATCCCGCGCGATCCACGCATCTGGGGGGCATTCTTTGTGATGGGCGTGTTGAACAATGTCCTTCCCTTTTCGCTTATGGCCTGGGGGCAGCTTTATGTCGAAGTCGGACTGACCTCGATCCTGAACGCCACCACAGCCATTTTCGGAGTATTACTGGCTGCCATTTTCTTTCGCGATGAACGCCTGACCAGGACGCGCCTTCTGGGCGTCGCGCTGGGTTTTCTGGGCGTATCGGTCACTATCGGCCTTCGACAGTTTGGAAGTTTCAACCTGAGCAATCTGGGGCAACTGGCCATTCTGTCCGGCACGCTTTCTTATGCCTTCGCTGCTGTCTGGGCGCGCAAGTATCTCAGCGACCTCTCGCCACAAATCGCCGCCGCGGGGATGCTGACCGCATCGACGCTCATCATGCTGCCAGTCACCCTGATGATCGACGGCGTTCCTGCACTTGACCTTCCTGCCCTGACCTGGGCCGCCATCGGCTACTACGCGCTGGTGGCAACCGCCGGGGCCTATCTGCTCTACTACCGCGTGCTGCAACAGGGTGGCAGCGGCAATGTATTGCTGGTGACGTTGATCATCCCGCCGGTCTCGATCCTGCTGGGCGCATTGGTCCGGGATGAGGCCCTGCCCTCGCGCGCCTTCATCGGTTTTGCCATATTGGCATTGGGGCTGTTAATCCTCAGCCAATCCCGCAGACGCGATTGACGCCGCCAACCGCCCGTTTTAGCTAGGGCAAAACAAGGGACGGCGGACGATGATCTATAGCTCGGCGAAAGACTGGCGCGAGGCCGAACGGAAGAAAGTGCTGTTCTTTGGCATGTCCGGACTGGGTAAGTCCTATGTCTCGAACACCCTCCGCGATGCCGGCGATTGGTTTCACTATTCGATAGATTACCGCATCGGCACCCGGTACATGGGCGAATACATCACCGACAATGCCAAAGCCGAGGCGATGAAGGTTCCCTTCCTGCGTGATCTGCTGCTGTCGGACTCGATCTATATCGGATCGAATATCAGCTTTGAAAACCTGACCCCGGTCTCGGCCTATCTGGGCAAACCCGGCAACCCGGAATTGGGCGGTCTGGAGATATCTGAATACCAGATGCGGCAAGAGCAGTTTCGGCTGGCTGAAATCCATGCGCTTCTGGACACCAAGTACTTTATTGAACGCGCCCGGCGTCTGTATCATTACCCGCATTTCATCTGCGATACCGGAGGCTCAATCTGTGAGTGGGTCGAACCCGACGATCCGGGCGATCAGATCCTGTCCGAACTGTCCCGTCAGACCCTGATGATCTGGATCAAGGGCGACGATGCGCATACCGAAGAACTGATCCGCCGTTTTGACAAGGCCCCTAAACCGATGTCCTATCAGGCCGAGTTTCTGGCCCGTGTCTGGGACGATTATCTGGCGCTACAGGGCTGCAGCGGTGATGACGTCGACCCAGACGCCTTCATCCGCTGGACCTATGCGAAGGCACTGGCGCACCGGCAGCCCCGATATGAGGCTATGGCGCGCAACTGGGGTATTACGATCTCGGCCGATGACATCGCCAAGGTGCGCGACAGCAGTGATTTCGATGAGTTGATCGAACGCACCCTTGAGACCCGCCGCAACCCCACCTAAGTTCCAGACTTCTTTCGCAGATTCAACAGCGTGACCTTATGCCTATCAAAATACCCTCAGACCTGCCCGCCTTTGATGTCCTGACCAACGAGGGCGTCATGGTCATGGCCGAGGATCAGGCTGCACGGCAAGACATCCGCCCCTTGCGGATCGGCCTGTTAAATCTGATGCCCAAGAAGATTCAGACGGAAAACCAGTTCGCACGCCTGATCGGCGCAACCCCGTTGCAGATCGAGCTGTCCCTGATCCGTATGACCGAGCACAAGACCAAGAACACGGCCTCTGAACATATGGCCGAGTTTTATCACCCCTTTCAGGAGGTGAAGGATCAGAAATTCGACGGCCTGATCATCACCGGTGCCCCGATTGAGCATCTTGAATTCCCCGATGTGACCTATTGGGACGAAATGCGTGAAGTCTTTGATTGGACCCAAACCAACGTGCATTCGACCTTTGGCGTTTGCTGGGGTGGCATGGCGATGATCAACCATTTCCATGAGGTCAGGAAACACATGCTGGACACCAAGGCGTTTGGCTGCTTCCGGCATCGGAATCTGGCACCTGCTTCGCCATATTTGCGCGGGTTTTCTGATGATTGCGTCATACCGGTCAGCCGCTGGACCGAAATGCGCCAGCCCGAGATCGACGAAGCGCCGGGCCTGATCACCCTGTTGGGCAGCGACGACGTTGGCCCCTGCCTGGTCGAGGACCCCGACCATCGCGCGCTCTATATCTTCAATCACTTCGAATATGACAGCGATACGCTCAAGCAGGAATATGACCGTGACGTCGCCAACGGCACGCCAATCAATGTGCCGATCAACTATTACCCGGACGACGATCCAACTCAGGATCCGCAGAACCGCTGGCGCAGCCATGCGCACTTGCTTTATGGCAACTGGATCAACTCAATTTACCAGACAACCCCGTTCGATCTGAACAAAATTGGCCAGTAAGCTGCTGATATCCCTGTGCATCCTGGCCGCAGGTGTCGCTGCGGCCACCGCTTGGCGCGGCGCGCAGCGCGAAGCACAGGCCGAAGCCTTGTTCCCGCCCGAGGGACAGATTGTCGATGTCGACGGCGTCTCGGTACATGCCGTCGTCATGGGTGAAGGCCCCGATGTGGTGCTGATCCACGGGTCAAGCGGCAATACCCGTGACATGACGTTTGCACTGGCACCGATACTGGCCGAGAATTACCGGGTTATCGTGTTCGACCGGCCGGGCCTTGGGTACTCTGACAGCTTTAACCCCGATGGTGAAACCATTGTGGAACAAGCCGAAATCCTTCAGAAAGCGGCGGCGCAACTCGGGGCGAAAAAGCCCATCGTCGCAGGCCAGAGCTATGGCGGATCGGTCTCGCTGGCATGGGCTGTCACACGGCCCGATAATATCTCGGCGCTTGTTCTGATCGCCCCAGCTGCCATTCCGTGGGAAACGCCACTTGATGCGTTCAACACCATCGGCGCGACCTCGGCCGGGAATGCGCTGGCCCTGCCCTTGATCGCTGCCTATGTACCTGATTGGTATGTCACCAAGGCTTTGGACAAGGTATTTGCGCCGCAGAAAGCGCCCGAGGGGTATGCCGAACATTTCGGCCCGGGTCTGACCATGCGCCGCGCCTCGATGCATGCAAACGCGAAACAACGCGCCAACCTGCTGGATGAGGTGACCGAACTTCAGCCGCGCTATGGCGAAATCTCTGTCCCGACGGAAATCGTTCACGGCACCGCAGATGATACTGTAGGGCTGGGTTGGCATTCCGAACGGCTGATCGAACAAATCCCGGGCGCGGAACTGATCGAACTGGACGGTATCGGACATATGCCACAAGTCGTTGCCGCCGCCGAGGTCGCCGCCGCCATAAACCGCGCCGCAGAACGCGCGGGTTTGCGTTAGTGCAATCCGTAATCCATAGTAAGATTTGGATTTTATGGCGAGGGCTTATATGACCCGAAAAGATCAGGGCGCAATCGAAAGCTATTTCCGGAATGAAGCACCGAAAGAGGTTCGAGCCGCCATTGAGGATTCCCGCAAGGGCGACATCCTGAACCCAACCTACCCTTATTCTGAAAAGATGAAGGGCAAGGATTATGACGAGCAGATGGATGCGCTGCAGATCGAGCTGGTAAAGATGCAATCCTGGGTCAAGGCAACGGACCAGCGGGTCGCAATCCTGTTCGAAGGTCGTGACGCTGCCGGAAAAGGCGGTACTATCAAGCGGTTCCGCGAAAACCTTAACCCTCGCGGCGCACGTAACGTGGCGCTCAGCAAACCATCGGATGCGGAACGCAGCCAGTGGTATTTTCAGCGCTACATCTCGCACCTGCCATCGGCTGGTGAGGTCGTTTTTTTTGACCGCAGCTGGTACAATCGCGGTGTCGTCGAAAACGTCTTTGGCTTTTGCACCAATGATGAGCGTGAGAGGTTTTTCCGGCAGGTCCTTCCTCTGGAAACCGGTTTCAGGAATGACGGAATCCACATGTTCAAGTTCTGGCTGAATGTCGGACGCGCCGAACAGTTGAACCGGTTCCTCGCCCGCGAGACGGATCCCCTGAAGCAATGGAAACTCAGCCCCATCGATGTGGCCGGTCTCAGCAAGTGGGACGAATACAGCCAGTCCATCGCCGAGACCCTGACCCGCAGCCATTCAGAGAACTGTCCCTGGACGATCATCCGATCGGATGACAAGAAACGGGCACGATTGGCGGCCATTCGCACGGTGCTCGGCGCGCTGGAATATGAGGGGAAGGATACGGACGTTGTTGGCGCACCCGATGACAAAATCAGTGGCGGGCCTGATATCTGGGATGCCTGAACCTGCTGGTCTCGGACGCAACTCATACATATATAAGAAGAAACGTGCCTGAGGCCGGGATGACGAAACGCGGATATCACCACGGAAACCTGAAACAAGCGCTGATCGAAGCGGCCTTGTCGCTGATCGAGCAGAAAGGTCCGACCGGGTTCACGCTGTCAGAGGCCGCCAAAACCGCTGGTGTCACGCCGGCCGCCGTCTACCGACATTACGAAGGGCGCGAGGACCTGATCGCCGAGGCCGCGCGCCAAGGATTCGAGATGTTCGCCGACCTGATGCAATTTGCCTATGACAAAGGGCAACCCTCGGCCCTCGCCGCGTTCGAGGCGACAGGCCGTGCCTATCTGGCTTTTGCCCGCAAACATCCCGGGCACTACATCGCAATGTTCGAAAGCGGCATCTCGATCAACCGGACGCCCGAGCTTGCCCTTGCGGCCAACCGCGCCAAAAACGTGCTTGAGAAGGCAGCCAGTGATCTGTCGCAGCATATTCCACCAGAAAAACGCCCACCTGCATCAATGTTCAGCGCACATATTTGGGCGATGAGCCATGGGGTGGTCGAACTTTATGCGCGCAACACCGGTGCGAGCTCTCCGTTTCCGCCCGAGGATCTACTGGAATCCGGAATCGGCATATATCTACGGGGTCTGGGGTTGGTGGCGCAGGACGACTGAAGGTTCAGAACACCCGGCTGGTTGCGGGTGAGTTCAAACGCGATGTCACGTTGATCAGGTCCATGTGCCCCATGCCCTTGATATCGACCGGCCCGATATCGGTGATCTGGAACTCATCGATCAGCGCATATTTCATCTCTTCTGGCGCCACGATCCGCATTGGATTGGCAAATACCTGCAGGCGTGAGGCGATATTCACTGCAGGCCCGAAAACGTCATAGACGTATTTTTGAATACCCACGACCGAGCCGACAGCAGGCCCCATCCCCAACCCGATGCGCGCCTGCCATTTATGCGGATGGCTTTCATTTCGACGTTCCAGATATCGCAGGAACCGTACCGCACAATGGGCGACTGCGGTGGCATGATCGGGCGTCTCATCCGGCATCCCGGAAACGGCCAGATAAGCATCACCGATGGTCTTGATCCGCTCACAGCCGAACTGTTCGACGATCCGGTCAAAGGCCGTGAAAATGTCATTCAACTCGCTCAGCGTGACCGTCGGATCAGTTCTGGCCGCGAAATCGGTGAAGCCCACGAAATCAAGCATCACCACCGACACCTGTTTGAACAATTGCGGTGTGACAACGCCGAAGGTTTTGAATTCTTCATAGACCGCCTTGGGCATCAGATTCAGCAACAGGCGCTCGACACGCTCTTTCTCGCGTTCCAGTTCACGCGTATTCCGCTCGACCATGGTTGAATAGCTGTCGATCATGCTTTCCAATTCGCGGATTTTCGTGATGTTCTGGCATTCCACGACCAGGACCTGTTCCTCAAGCCCGTTGGCAAGCGACACGGTGGTTGCGAATATCAACGTGCGCCGCTTGGGTTTAATCTGCAGCTCGACGGAATAGCGCAAACCGGATTGCTTTACGTCTTCAAGCTCTCTGGGGTCGAGATCGGGCAACAGATCCAAAATCGTCTGCCCTTCTTCCGGCTTTCCAAACCATTCGGCAAACGGGCTGTTGTGAAAAACGAAAGTCAGATCCGACGCGCGCAAAACGGCGACACCTACGCCAATCGCGCGGAGCAGATGCTCATTGATGGCCAGAATGCTCATGCCGCGTTCCGGGTTACGATGATCGCGCGCTTGCCTTCAATCGCGGCCAGCGCCACATTTATGTCCGGCTCGGACATTCCATGCATGGCTAGGGCCTCGCTGAACAGCGTTGCCATCTCGTCAAAGTCCGAATGTGAAATATTCAGATGTCTATGCACCGCCTCGATCCGGTCGTCACTGAACGAGGCCGGCCCCCCTATCAGGGATGAGACAAACTTGGTCTGATGATCAATCAGGCGCGGCAAGTCGATATCATCGAAATAATCTCCGATCTCATCGGATTCCAATGCCATTTCATAGAATGACATCACAACGCGGCTGATGGTTTTGAAGCCACCATACTTTTCATAAATCGTCTGACTCACAACACAAAACCGACTGATTAGTGGCAATAACACTATGAGGTTATATCAAATTGACAGTTTTGTTAACTTTTTTGCGCATAAGGCGAAAGAACACCGGCCAAATGGCAGGGCCAGAGGTGTGTTGATTAACAATTATGCTGCGCGATTGGGGAATATGGCGGAGAGACAGGGATTCGAACCCTGGAGACGGTTTCCCGCCTACACACTTTCCAGGCGTGCGCCTTCGACCACTCGGCCACCTCTCCGTGTCGGCGTTATTTGGACCATCGAAACCGGATTTGCAAGGCCCGATTACGGGTGAATTAAAGCTCGTCCCCGTCAGCGGAATCCAGATCGGATTCTGTCAGATCAACCGGGCCCGTGCTGCGCTCTGCGGGCGTGCCCGACTCTGGTGATCCGACCTCTTCCGCGCCCCCACCAGCCCGCAGCACTTCGGCATTGCGCAGCCAGATATCGCGCTGAGCAAAGGGAATTTCGATGCCTTCTTCGACAAAGCGTCGGTTGATCTCGTGGTTCATGTCGGATTTGACCGAAAGCACCCAATTCACATCCCGCAAGATCGCGCGAATTTCGAAGTCCAGAGAATCTGCGCCGAACCCCTGAAACACCACGCTGGGCGCAGGATTCGCCAATACCATTGGATGCGCATTCGCGATCTCATCCAAAATGGTCTCGACCCTGCGGGTATCGGTGCCATAGGCCACACCGACCGGCACAATCAAACGGCCAATCGTGTTGCCGCGCGTATAGTTCGTGACCACGCCGCTGATCAGGTCTGAGTTGGGGACGATCACATCCGAGCGGTCAAAGGTCTCGATCCGCGTCGACCGGACCGAGATATCGCGGACATAGCCCATCATACCGTTCACATCGATCCAGTCCCCTTTCGAGATCGGACGTTCGACCAGCAGAATGATGCCCGACACAAAGTTCGACACGATGGTCTGCAGTCCGAAACCGATCCCGACCGACAAGGCACCAGCCACAATCGCAAGCGAGGACAGATCAAATCCTGCAATCATGATAGCAATCAGCGCAGCCAGGAAGATACCGACATAGCCGGTGCCTGAAACGATGGCGTTCTGGCCGCCCGGGTCGATATTGGTTTTGGGCAGCAGCGAGTTTCTCAGCCCGCTCTGCAGCAGCCGGGTCAGCGTGTAACCGATGGCAAAAACAGCTACAAAGGTCAGGAAGTTGCTGGGCGAGATCGTGACGCCGCCAATGTCAAAGCCCAGCAGCAGGCGCGACCAGGCTTCCAGCAGGTCGGTTTCGCGCGCGCCCCAGTAGATAGCCAGTATTGGCAGCGCCAGAATGGCCAGCGCAAACCCGACCAACACCGAAAACAGGGAATCCCGCGCGGCCTCGCCCTGCCCCGACAGCCATCCATATACCATGCTGAAGAATCGCTGCACGATCACCAGCGCTGCGATAAGAATTAGTGTCTTGATCGCCGGGAATACAATCGCCTCAGCCGCATTGATGTAACCGAACGCCGCCAGTACAGGCGTCGCGATCCCCAGCAGGAACAGCGCACGTCTCAGGAATTCGACCAATTGGCTGAAACCGGCAGCGCGGCGCGGCGTGTCTTGTTCGACAGGGTCAACCTGTCTGACCTGACGCACACGCAGCAACAGCAATGCCGTCGCCAAAACGACCGGGAAACCAACCACAGCCCTTGTCGCATCCGAGATATTTTCGATCTGCTCGAACAACTGCGCCAATTCGTGCAGGATCAGCATGACTGCCAGCAGATCGATATATACTCTGATTTCCCTGATCTTGCCTTCAGACAAGCGTTGGAAATTCTGGGCAGCCCCCATCAGATAGATCTGTCTGCCGATCCAATCGAAGTAGAAAATGATCGCGGCCCAGTAGGGTATCTTGTCGAACAAAAGTGTGCCGCGAAGACCCAGCACCCCGGTCAGCATCACCGCTTCGACCAGAGCCCAGACGCCCAGCCAGGGTAGAAATATGCGAAATAGTGAGACGATGAAGGTCCAGACGCCGCTGCCCTGCCCGCCCAGCGAGCGCAGATACGCGCCGCCCTTCTCGGACCAGTACCGCCCATAAAGCAGCAATACCGCCGCAATCGCGAGCAAAGCGAGAATGCCCAGACTGCGTTCACTGATCCGCTCGCGCACCACGTCGGTTTTGAAATTCTTGGTAGTCTCGTTGATAAGGCTGCGGGCAGCTTCCGTGACATCGACCCATGCGGGGGCCCAATAGACCGGATTGAGCGGCGACGGCCCTCTTTCAAGCAATTCTTTGGTCTGACGGTCACGGATGATCCGGTCGATTTCACTGATCAGACCGTTCGCCCGGCTGAACGCCTCTTCCGAGATAATGCGCGGAACCCGCAGACTGTTAAGCTGCGTTTCCAGGTGCTCGCGCAACTGCGCAATATCCTCGGGTTCCGTTTCGCCATCCGCCGGCGGCTCACCCAGAGCCTTGATCTGACTTTCCAGCGTCTGAATGCGATCCGTGTTTGCACCACGCGCCTTGTTGAAGTCCTCGCGATAACCGTTGATCTCTGCGCGCAGATTTTCGAGCGCCGCATTCGACGCCCGATTTGCACTGATCACGGACACAGCGCGGTCCGCTGTGCTGATCCATTCCTTATAGTATTCGCTCTGCCGGTCGGTCAGCTGAGCCGAGGCCATCCCGCCCAACCCAAACAGGCACAAGGCGCATAGAATCAGAAACAGGCGGACCTGTCGCACCATCACACGTCCTCGAATACACCCGGTATGCTGCGCGGTGACTGGGTCATCCAGTCAGGAACAGGCAGTTCCTTTTCGCGCAGGAATTCAGGATTGAACAGTTTCGACTGATAGCGGGTGCCATAATCGCACAGGATCGTCACAATCGTATGTCCCGGCCCCATCTCTTTCGCCAGCCGCACTGCGCCCGCCATGTTGATCGCGGTCGAGCCTCCCATGACCAGCCCCTCTTCGCGCAGCAGATCGAAGATATAGGGCAGCGCTTCGTTGTCGGTGATCTGATAGGAATGATCGGGCGTGAACCCTTCGAGGTTCTTCGTCACCCGCACCTGACCGATACCTTCCGCGATCGAGCCCCCCTCCATCGCGATCTCGCCGGTGGTGTAATAGGAATAAAGCCCCGCGCCCATCGGATCGGCGAGACCGATCTTGACCCCTTTGGGCTGCAGCGCATCGGCGACGCCTGCAAGCGTCCCGCCCGAACCGACGGCGCAGATAAAGCCATCGACCTTGCCGCCCGTCTGCTCCCAAATCTCAGGGCCCGTGGTTTCCACATGCGCCTGACGGTTGGCCACATTGTCAAACTGGTTCGCCCAGATGGCACCGTTGGGCTCGGTCTGAGCAAGCTCTTCGGCCAGACGGCGTGAATAATGCACAAAGTTGTTGGGGTTGCGATAGGGCGCGGCGGGCACCTGCACCAGCTGTGCCCCGGCCAGGCGCAGCATATCCTTTTTCTCTTCCGACTGGGTTTCGGGGATCACGATCACGGTTTTGAAGCCCATCGAGGCCCCGACCAGCGCCAGACCAATCCCGGTATTGCCCGCTGTACCTTCGACAATCGTGCCACCGGGTTTCAGATCGCCGCGCGCAATGGCATCGCGGATGATATAGAGCGCCGCGCGATCCTTGACCGACTGGCCCGGATTCATGAACTCGGCCTTGCCCAGAATCTCGCATCCGGTTTCGTCGCTGATGCGGCGCAGCCGGATCAAAGGTGTTTTACCGACCGCGTCGGCAAGGTCTCGTGCAATGCGCATAGCACCCTCTTTTCACTTGGTATCGCAGAAGATTTACAGGCGCCCCGCCACAACCACAAGCCGCGATAGCTATGCCCGCAGGCGATCACGGTTTCGTGCCAGCCAATGGGCCAGAGTCAAAAGCGGCAGGTCCTTGAAAACATGGGCGTCCACCTGATCCATAAACGCATCGTAGGGCAGGATTTTGCTGCGGATATCCTCACCTTCGGCGGCGACCCCTGCGCCTTCGACCGTATCCGTCAGATCAGCCAAACCGACATACAGATAAACATACTCTGTTGAAGACCCGCTGGAGGAATAGGCACCTCCGGCACCTTCCAGATGTTTCAGAGTGATCTGCGCCTCTTCCAGCGCTTCACGGTGGGCCGCTTGTTCCGGTGTCTCACCCGGATCGATCATTCCCGCGACCGGCTCCCACAGCCAGGGGTTCGGGTCGTCGATCATGAAGACCGGCGTACGGAACTGTTCAACCAGCAAGACCGTATCGCGGACGGGATCGTATGGCAGGACGATGACGGCCGCGCCTTGCATCAACCCGTTGCGATGCAGAACCGGTCCCATCGAGCCATCATACTGGCGATGCTGCAGTTCAACCTCATCCATGCCGAAATAGCCGACATAGGGGCGCCTATACTGATGAACGGCTATGTCCCGCGCCAGATCGCGTTGCCCCCCGTCGACCCGATGCCGGGCCGCCAGCCTTGCCCAAGCCCGCGTGCGTATGGCCGGGAAACTGCGGGCAATAACCGAAGCCTCGACCTTCCCGTAATGTGCCATGACTTCTTCGGCCGCCAGAAGGTTGACTGCACCCCATCGATCAATCCAACCCCGCAATGACCAGGGCTGATCCGGCATCCACTGACCGTGCTGAGGATGGAACACTTGCGCCACAGCCGTCGAGCCGTCGGCACGTTCGACTTGTTGGTTACGCAAATCATAGTCGAACCCGCCCTCGTAATAGGCCAGCCTTTGCGAGTCCTCAATGCTCAGGTTCTGAACCAGCAGCCCCTTGGCAATGCTTCCCTTTTCAGCTGCAATGGTGGGGAAAAACTGGTTTTTGACGCTATATACTGCATGATCGCTCAACGTGGCCGGGGCAATCGTCAATTCGGCCAGAGGCCGCCCCAACACCAGTTCAAGCAATGGCATATGGCGCAAGGTGCCGTAGAAAAACAGATCGGACATGGTTCAGGAACTCGGGTATTATCGTAGGGGCTCAGCGCCAGCGGCGCGCTGCGATTTCGGTCAAGATACCGCTGACGACCGAACCGATCGCAAAGGTCAGAAGTATTTCGGGCACAAGCAATTGCTCACCCATTTCAACTCCCAACTTGAAGATGGCCAGCAGCGCTTCGAACGGACCGCCATAACGCTGGCGCATGGCAAGGGTGAACATTTCGTTCGCCCCCTGGACAAAAAGGCCCCAGAACACCATCGCAGTAACCCCGGTCAGACCGTTGTTGACCGCTGCCGTCCATCCGCGTCCGGCCCGTTTACCCATGACAACCCAGCCACAGACAACACCGAGAAACATGTTCACAAAAGTGAAATAGCCGTAATCCCTGCCTTCTTCGCCGTTGGAGATCACCATTCCCGACACGATGAACGCCACCACCAGCAGACAAAAGGCTGCGACAAGACGTGAGGCTGTAGGCATTCGGTTTTTCCGTCTTCAACTGGGTTTGGCTACAGTGATCTGTGTCACATCACAATTACCGGTGTCAAAGGCTGCGCCACACGCGGTCAAATAATAATTCCACATGCGGCGGAAACGCTCATCAAAGCCCAGTTCGGAAATCTCGTCCCATTTGGAATTGAATGTCTCGTACCAGCGCCGCAGCGTCAGGTCATAGCTTTTGCCGAACTCCTTTGACCGAACCACGCTCAACCCCGCTTGGGTGATCTGTTGATTCAGGATGGTCGGCGCCGGAAGCATCCCGCCCGGAAAGATGTATTTCTGAATAAAATCAACGCCGTTCTTGTAGATATCCCAGCGATGATCGGCGACGGTGATGATCTGCAGCGTTGCTTGCGCACCGGGCTTCAGACGGTCGCGAACCGTGTCGAAATACGCGGGCCAGTATTTCTGGCCGACCGCCTCGAACATCTCGATCGACGCGATGCCATCATATTGGCCCTGCTCGTCACGGTAATCCTGCAGCTTGAAGTCAACTAGATCGGATAGTCCTGCCTTTTCAATACGATCTTGCGCAAACTTCAACTGCTCTTGACTGATGGTCAGGCCGGTCACTCGCAGGCCACGCTCTTTTGCCGCGTATTCGGCGAACCCGCCCCAGCCGCAGCCGATTTCCAGAATGTGATCCCCCGGCTTGGCCCCCATTTCATCCACGAGACTGGCGTATTTTGCTGTCTGCGCCTTCTCCAGGCTCTCCTGCCCGGTCTCAAAGATCGCGCTGGAATAGGTCATGGTGTCATCCAGCCACATTCCATAGAAGTCGTTCCCCAGATCATAGTGGTACGAGATGTTCTTTTTTGCCTGAGACCGGTGGTTGCGGTGCAGCCAGAATCTGAGGCGTTCATAGGCGCGAACCAGAAACTGTCCGGTAAAATCATCATAAACTGTTTCTGTACCCAGATGCACAAGATCCATGAAACTGCGCAGATCGGGCGTGCTCCAGTCGCCTTCCAGATATGCGTCCGAGAAGCCCAACTCGCCCTCGCGCACCAGACGGGCGAAAACTTCGGGGTCATGAATATCAACATGTGCCACGGGGCCGGGATTTGGCGCATCCGCACGGAATACGCGACCGTCCGGCAAAGCAATGTCAAGCCGCCCGGACTCCATCCGCTGCAGCATCTTGAAGACCTGTGCGAAATATCTCGGCAGGTTATCCTGCCCCTCTGTGGACGTCAGAAACATCCGCTCTCCCCTCTGCGGTTGCCGGATAAAGCTAGGACGGGATTCGGTTTCTGGCAAGTTTTCAGTTCCTTACTGGTTTTTTGTAGCGTTCATAATGGCTGAGCGCGCGGGCGCGACCTGCGACCAATGAGACGACCGGGTCCGGGTAATTATCATATGGGGAAAGCCCCCAGGATCGGGGTATCGCATCGAAATAAGACAATGCAGTCGCGGACGGTTCTGCTCGCCCTTCGGCGATCCAGCGGCGCAGGTATTCGGCATTTGGATCAAAGCGCTCGCGTTGCGTATCCGGGTTGAAGATCCGAAAATAAGGCGTTGCGTCCGGACCCGATCCCGCCACCCATTGCCACCCCATCGCATTCGCCGCCGGGTCCCAGTCGATCAGGCAATCGACGAACCAGTCCAAACCGATTTTCCAATGTGTTGCCAGATGCTTGGTCAGATAACTTGCCACGATCATCCGGGCGCGATTGTGCATCCTGCCGGTCACATACATCTCGCGCAGCCCGGCATCGACCATGGCCACTCCGGTCCGGGCTTGTTTCCAGGCCTGCACCTCCGGCTTGTCCGGATCGGTGTTCCAGGGAAAGGCATCCCATTCCGGTTTCCAATTGTCGCTCAGCAGATGCGGCCAATGGAACATCAGGTGATAAGCAAACTCGCGCCAGACCAACTGCCGCAAATAGGGTTCGCCCCCTGAGACCCCCATCTGCGTCGCGTTCTGTACACGATGCCAGATCGTGCGGGGGCTGATTTCCCCTAGTGACAAATATTCGGACAGGTTTGAGGTGCCCGCTGCGTCCAGTCGATCTCTTTGATCAGGATAGAGGCTGAGGCGATCCAGAAAATTATTCAACTGATCCAAAGCCGCGCCCTCGCCTGCCCGGACATGTGGGCTGAGGATGCGCGCACCGCGCTGCATCTGACGACCGAGCTGCCAGTCGGATAGCCGATCCGAACGCGGCCAGACCTGCGGTGCCGATATCTGTGCGGGGCTTCGCTCGGGCGACGGCACATCTCGACCGAACACCGCCCGCCACATGGGCGTAAAGAGCCGAAAGGGCTGACCGGCCTTGGTTGCCACCGTCCACGGTTCGAACAAGAGGTGACCGGGGTACGACAGCGCCTCGATCCCCTGCTCGGTCAGGGTGGATTTGACCTGCTTATCCCGCGCGATTGCTCCGGGATCGTACGCCCGTGTCCAGTAGACCGCGACCGCTCCGGTTTCGGTCACCAACTGGTGCAGCACGTCCAGAGCGTTTCCCTGACGCAGTATCAGACGGCTGCCATGATCCTCAAGAATTCGGGAAAAAGTCTGCAGGCCCTGTTCAAGCCGCCACTTCGGGGCAGCGCCGAGCATCTGTACTTGATCGTCCAGTATGTAGACAGGAATAACAGGCGCGCCGGATTGCGCCGCCGCACTTAGCGCCGGATGATCGCCGAGCCTGAGGTCGCGACGAAACCATAAGATGACTGCTGGCTGTTCAGTTGCCATATCGGACCCGTGTTTTCTCTGAACTACGAGACGGGCCAGATAGTGGATCACAAAACGCGGTCAAGCGCCTCCAAAAGCTGAATAATCTCTTGTCGCGTCGTGTAATGCGTAAAGCTGAGCCGCAGGACGCCCTGATCAGGATCAACCCCCATCGCCTGCAACGGACGTACCGCATAGAAATCGCCGCCACCGGCCATAACGCCATGCTTGGCCAGTTCGGCGGCAACAGGTTCCGCTGCTGTGTTCAACGCCAGAGCAACCGTCGGCGCGCGGCGGGCCGCGTCTGACGGGCCGATCAGGCGCAGGGTGTTGCGATCCTTCACCGCATCCAGCAAGGGTTGCAGCAATGCGACCTCATGCGCGCGCATCAGGTCATGCACAAACGCGCCGCGCGCCGCAGCACCCGCGTCAGGCCCGCCATGGTGGTCACAAAGTTGATCCAGATAGTCCGCCATGCCCGCGCTGGCCGCAATCTGAGCATGATCAGGTCCTGCCGGGGTGAACCGCTTGTACAGCGTATCCGCGTTGAAATAGTGCGCCTGATTAGGCAGCATCTCTCCCAGACTGCGCCGGATCACCATGCAGCCCTGATGCGGCCCATAGGTCTTGTAAGCCGAGAACAGATAGATATCCGGCCCCAGATCGCCGACATTCGGCAATCCGTGCGGTGCATAGGATACGCCGTCGACGCAGACAAACGCACCTGCGGCATGGGCAATCGCGGTGATCTCGGTCACCGGATTGATCTCACCTACCACGTTCGAGCAATGCGGAAAACAGACCAGACGCACCCGTTCATCCAGCAGATTTTCTAGATCCTTTGGATCAAGTGAACCGCTTTCGGGATCAATCTGCCATTCGCGAACTTCGATCCCCTCTTCGGCAAGGCGCCGCCACGGGCCTGAATTGGCCTCGTGATCCTGATTGGTCACAACAACCGCGTCGCCGGGCTTCATCCATTGGTGAAACGCCTGCGCCAAAACGTAAGTATTCTGCGTGGTCGACGGACCAAAGCTCAGCTCATCCGTGTCGACACCGAGTATCGCCGCCAGACGCGCCCGCGCTTCGTCCATCTCTGCTCCGGCCAGTTCGCTGGCAGTATAGGGCGCGTAAGGCTGAACCTTGCGCTGGGTGTAGAACCGCGTCAGACGGTCAATGACAGGCTTGCAGGTATAAGACCCGCCCGCGTTCTCAAAAAACGCCTGCCCCTTCAGACTGGGCTCGGAAAAAGCCGGGAACTGAGCCCGCACGAAATCTATATCCAATGCTGCCATGGCATCTCACTCCTCAGTCATGCTTTTCAAATGAAAGAAATGCCCGCGCATGTTTCCGGACACCTCAGGAATCATGGCAGGTCTTCCAGCCCAGCCGCAGCTGTCGTCAATGCAATGACGAAGCGCAGGCAGCCCTACAAGACAGGTCGTTTCGACCGGAGGGCAAGAATACTTAGACAACACGCTCTTTGGCGGTCAACCCGAACTTAAACTAAAAAAGCCTCGGCGATTGGCCGAGGCTTTTGACGATTGCGTGAGGAAAGCGTCAGCCCTGAACCTTGGTATAGGTCCCCTCGCCCGCCAGAATTCCCCGGAAGCCACCGGGCTCGTCCAGGCCGAAAACGATCAGGGGCAAGTTGTTGTCACGTGCAAGCGCAATGGCCGACGCATCCATGACCCGCAGGCGTTTGGCCAGCACGTCATCATAGGTCACCGTGTCATAGCGCACCGCATCCGCGTGCTCTTTGGGGTCTTTGTCATAGACTCCGTCAACGCCGTTCTTGCCCATGAAAATCGCCTGACAGGCCATTTCATTGGCGCGCAGTGTCGCCGCCGTGTCTGTGGTGAAATAGGGGTTGCCGGTACCGGCAGCAAAGATGCAGACCCGTTTCTTTTCCAAGTGGCGCACAGCGCGACGGCGAATGTAGGGCTCGCACACTTCATCCATGCGGATGGCCGAGATTACTCGGGTGAACACCCCGATCTCTTCCAGTGCCGACTGCATCCCAAGCGCGTTCATCACGGTGGCCAGCATGCCCATGTAATCCGCCGTAGTCCGCTCCATCCCCTGCGCCGAACCGCTGAGGCCCCGGAAGATGTTGCCGCCGCCGATCACCATGCAGATTTCCACACCCAGATCATGTACCGACTTCACTTCTTGCGCGATGCGCTGAACGGTTGGCGGGTGCAGACCGAATCCCTGATCCCCCATAAGCGCCTCGCCCGAGATCTTCAGCATAACGCGGTCATACTTGGTTTTAGAAATGTCGGTGGACGAGGTCAGGCTCATGTTGCGCTCCGGGCTGGCACGGGTTTATTTTCCGGCGCAAAATGAAGCAAAAGCTCCGCAGGTTCAATGCGGATAGTAAGGAATGAGGCTTCCGATTATGGCCGACCGATCAGCAGCACAGATTTGGGGCCGGCTGCCTCCAATTCCCGATAACAAACCGGTGCTGATCGCCGGACCGACGGCCTCGGGCAAGTCCGCACTTGCCTTGCAGATTGCCGAGACCTTTGGGGGTGTCATCGTCAACGCGGATGCCAGTCAGGTCTATGACTGCTGGCAGGTAATCTCGGCCAGACCATCCGGCGAAGAGGAATCCCGCGCTGCGCACAAACTCTATGGGCATATCGCTTATGATCAGACTTATTCGACTGGTCATTGGCTGCGCGAGGTCATTCCACTGCTGTCTACCGGGCAACGCCCGATCATCGTTGGCGGGACGGGCCTGTACTTTACGGCCCTGACCCAAGGCATGGCCGAGATCCCCGCGACCCCGACCGATGTCCGGCTGAGTGCGGACCAGTTGCCCTTGCCTGATCTGATCGCAGGCGTCGATGCGCAAACGCTGGCCAATATCGACACAAACAACCGCGCGCGAGTGCAGCGGGCATGGGAGGTGCAGCAAGCCACAGGGCGTAGCCTGCTGTCGTGGCAGGCCGATACACCGCCGCCGGTTCTGAGGATCGAAGACAGCGTTCCGATCGTATTTGATGTTGATAAAGCATGGTTGCTGGACCGGATCGAGCGTCGTTTTGACCAAATGCTGGACACGGGCGCCCTGGATGAGGTTAGGGCGATGCGGGGCCGGTATGACCCGTCACTTCCCGCATTCAAGGCAATCGGCGTACCCGAGCTAATGTCGTATTTGGACGGTGAGATCAGCCTTGAAGAAGCGCGCGAACGCGCCACCATCTCAACCCGGCGCTTTGCGAAGCGGCAACGCACATGGTTTCGCGCACGGATGAAAAACTGGAATCGCGTCGATTTCTCAAAATGATACAAAAAATTTCTAAAGAAATTTTAAGCCTGAATTCACATCGGCGATTCCCCTGTGGTCGAATCCATCCAAACCGGCCTGCAGCAAGGGCGAATGACGGCTCGCCATAACGATAGGCGGATGCCTCACAACCCCTCGTCATGTCGTTTTTGTGCCTCTTATGACGATTTCGAACATTGACGTCACCGGAATTCTGGGGCCGAATAGCGGCATGGGGATGACCAATGTCCAAAACAAATGCCAAGAACCTGCTGTCCGGCACGATCCGGTCTGAGCGGTTCTGATCCTCTTCAACACGTACAAGTTTCACAGGGAGAAACCTTAATGACCAAAGAAACCCTTACCGGAGCACCGGTCCATTGGGCGGCAGAGATGCACGCTCAGGAATACCGCGAAGGCAATCTGAGCCGCCGCGAATTCCTGGCCCGCGTGACCGCGCTGGGTGTGGCGGTACCGGCTGCCTATGGCATGATCGGTCTGCAATCGCCCGCAGCGGCACAAGAACCGCAGCGTGGCGGCACCATCCGCTATCAGATGGAAGTGCGCGCACTCAAAGATCCGCGGACTTATGACTGGACCCAGATCGCAACCTTCACCGCTGGTTGGCTGGAATACCTTGTCGAGTACAACAATGACGGCTCGTTCAAGCCGATGTTGCTGGAAAGCTGGGAAGCCAATGACGACGCCACCGAATACACTCTGAACGTCCGCAAAGGCGTGAAGTGGAACAATGGCGACGATTTCACCGCCGAAGATGTGGCCCGCAACATCGCAGGTTGGTGTGATGCCGGTCTGGAAGGCAACTCGATGGCATCGCGCATGGCGTCGCTGATCGACGAAGGCACCCAGCAAGCGGCAGACGGTGCGATCACCGTTGTTGATTCACACACCGTGAAACTGAAGTGCAATGCACCGGACATCACCATCATACCGGGCATGGCCGACTATCCGGGCGCAATCGTCCACAGCAGTTTTGATGCGAACGACATATTGTCGAACCCGGTTGGCACCGGCTTCATGATCCCCGAAAGCCACGAGGTTGGGGTCAAAGGCGTGCTCGTCCGCAACGAAGGTTTCGACTGGTGGGGCTATGAGGCCGGCAAAGGCGGCTATATCGACCGGATCGAATTCATCGACTACGGCACCGATCCGGCGGCGTTCCTGGCGGCCTATGAGGCCGAAGAGATCGACATGAACTGGGAGTCGGTTGGCGAATTCGTCGACATCTTCGACGGCATCGGACTTGTCCGCTCGGAAATCCCGTCGGGCTTTACCATTGTTATCCGTCCGAACCAGCTGGCCGAGGACGAGAACGGCAACAAGATCTATGGCGACAAGCGCGTGCGTCAGGCTCTGGCCATGGCGGTGGACAACGAAGTGTGTCTGGAACTGGGCATGTCGGGTTACGGCATTCCGGCTGACAACTGCCATGTTGGTCCCATGCACCCCGAGCATGACTCGGCCGTGACCCGCATTCCGTATGATCCGGCAGGCGCCAAGGCGCTGATGGACGAAGCGGGCATGGGCGATTTTGAACACGAAGTACAGTCGATCGACGATGACTGGCGGCGCAACACCACTGCCGCTGTTGTCGCTCAGCTGAACGATGCGGGCATCAAGGCCAAGCACACGGTTCTGCCGGGCTCGACCTTCTGGAACGACTGGACCAAGTACCCTTACTCGTCGACCAACTGGAACCACCGCCCGCTGGGCACTCAGGTTCTGGCGCTGGCCTATAAATCGGGTGTTGCCTGGAACGAATCCGGTTTCGCCAATGAAGAGTTCGACAAGCTGCTGGCCGAGGCGAACTCGATCGCGGATGTGGATCAGCGCCGCGAGGTGATGGCCAAGCTGCAGGCGATCATGATCGACGAAGGCGTGATCATCCAGCCGTACTGGCGGACTGCGATGCGTCACCACCGCGACAATATGGTGGGTGTCGAAAAGCACATCGCGGACTTGCCGCAACTTTACAAGTTCGGCCTCACGTCCTGAGCCAAACAAACAAAGGCCGCGCCGCTCTGGCGCGGCCTTTTCGTCCTAAATGCGGCGACCAAAAATAACAGCGATGCGTGAAACCATATGAAAATCACGCTGGCCGACCAACAGGGGCTAATATGGGACTTTTCATTCTAAGGCGCGTCGGCATCATGCTTTTGACAGCATTATGTCTGACATTCCTGGTCTTCTTCCTGACCAATCTCTATCCGAACCTGGAAAAGCTTGCGAAAACGCAGGGCAATTTCCGGATGTCGGATGAGCAGGTCGAGAGCTATCTGGAGAAAAACGGCTACCTCCAGTCGACGCCGATCAAATATGGCGAATGGCTGGGTGTCCTGCCCTCGTTCCGATACACGAATGAGGACGGCACGGTTCAGGGCAGATGCATTCTGCCGGGTAAAACCGCCGAAGAGTCTCCGAATTTCTGCGGTATTCTGCAGGGGTACTGGGGGTATTCTACTGTCTTCAAGGAAGAGGTCTCAACCGTTGTTGGCAACCGACTGGCCCTGACCGGGCGGCTGATGTTCTGGGTCATGCTGTTGATGGTCCCGTCCGCGCTGATGCTGGGAATTCTGGCAGGGATGAAAGAAGGATCGGCCACTGACCGGACACTTTCGACCTTTGCCATTACCACGACAGCGACACCGGAATACGTCTCGGGCGTTATCTTTATCGCCATCTTCACCTCTTCTGCTGTCGGTTTGAAATGGTTCAAGGGCACCGCCACGCAGGCGATGGAGAACCCGACGTTCGAGAACTTCTTCTTACCGGTTCTGACCATCGCCCTATATGGGATGGGCTATATCGCCCGGATGACCCGCGCCTCAATGACCGAGGTGATGACGGCGCAATACATCCGGACCGCCCGGCTGAAAGGTGTTTCCTTCCCGAACATCGTCATGAAACACGCATTGCGCAATGCACTGATTGCGCCCTTCACCGTCATCATGCTGCAGTTCCCCTGGCTGCTGAACGGCGTGGTGATCGTCGAGACCCTGTTCAACTACAAGGGCTTTGGCTGGGCGCTGGTTCAGGCGGCAGGCAACAATGACATCCAGCTGTTGCTGGCGATTTCGGTCGTGTCGGTCTTTGTGGTGCTAGTGACGCAGCTGATATCGGATATCGGCTATGTCTACCTCAACCCGCGCATTCGCATTTCATAAGGAGGGTCAGATCATGGAACCACTTACCTGGACCGGCTCTATCGCCTTCCTGAACCCGCTATTTGCACTGGCGCTTGCGCTGATGGCTTTGTCCATTGTCGTCTGGATGCTGGCCAGCATCGTGCTGCCCGAAGACCAGATGACGGTGAACCCGGATGGCACGTTAAGCTCAAGCTCGGGCTTGCGGACGATGATACAGGCCGCGCTCCGCTATAGTTTCCTGGCCAGTGTCGGGATCGCGGTTGCCTATATCGTGCTGGGCATCCTGATGGGCACCAGCGCCGGGATAATCGGAGCCATTTCCCAGCAGTTTTTGCCTGTCTGGGTGTCGCTGATCATCCTTTATACCATGTCGATCGCGTTCAAACGCAAGCTGGGCCTTTATGGCAAGCTGTATGACAGCCCCATCGGCATGATTGGCTTTGGTCTTGTGATGTTCTGGGTCTTTACCGGCATCTTCGGCGCCATGGACCTGATCGTGACGCATGACCCGCTGTCCCAGATCTCGGGCATGAAGAACAAGGTGCCGGGTACACCACTGCCCAATCTGGAAGAAGGGCAGTACGCCTGGTATCTGCTGGGCGGTGACAACCTGGCCCGCGACGTTTTCAGCCGTATGGTCAAAGGGGCATGGATCGTTGTTCAGATCGCCCCACTGGCCACGATGTTCGCCTTCATGGTCGGCATCACGCTGGGCCTGCCTGCCGGTTACTATGGCGGTCGACTGGATACGCTGCTGTCGTTCCTGGCGAACCTGATCCTGGCCTTCCCGGTGATCCTGCTGTTCTATCTGCTGGTCACGCCCGAAATCGTTGCGACCGGTGTGCCGAACTATATGGCGGCGATCCTGTTCGTGTTCCCGATCATCTTCCTCGCTGTTCTGTTGAACTCGCGCTACTACACGCGACCGAACTTCCGGACGCCGCTGCTGATCGGAGTACTGGGCGTTGCGGGCTGGCTCTACCTGTCTCTAATCTCGACCGATGGCTATGTCATTAACACCGACAGCTACAGCATCTGGGGCCTACCGACCTATCTGGATCTGTTCGACATACCGGGCGGTATTCTGGTGGTCTTTGTCTCGGTGGTCTTCGTGAACTCGCCCACGGTGTTCCGCATCGTGCGCGGGCTGGCGCTGGACATCAAAACCCGTGACTACGTGGCTGCGGCCCAAACCCGCGGCGAAGGTCCGTGGTACATCATGTTGTGGGAAATCCTGCCCAATGCACGCGGCCCTCTGATCGTCGATTTCTGTCTGCGCATCGGCTACACCACCATCCTGCTGGGAACCCTTGGTTTCTTCGGGCTGGGCCTGCCACCGGAAAGCCCGGATTGGGGATCAACGATCAACGAGGGGCGCAAGCTGCTGTCGATCTATCTGCACCCCGCCCTGCCGCCCGCGCTGGCGCTGTTGTCGCTGGTTCTGGGTCTGAACCTGCTGGCAGACGGTCTGCGCGAAGAAAGTCTGAAGGACTGATTGAGATCGAGGCTGGGGGCTCTGCCCCCAGACCCCCGGGATATTTTTAGCCAGATGAAGGGGATCCCCCGGACTCTCGCGAGGAGTAACAAGATGAATAAACTGGCGGATTATGACGGGCCAATTCTGGAGATCGACAAGCTTTCGATTTCGTTTTTCACACGTCTGAGGGAAATTCCGGCGGTGATGGATTTTTCCGTCAGCGTGCAGCCGGGCGAGGCTGTGGGGCTGGTCGGTGAATCCGGCTGTGGCAAATCCACCGTGGCGCTGGGTGTGATGCAGGATTTGGGCAAAAATGGTCGCATCGTGGGCGGTACCATCAAGTTCAAGGGCCGTGATCTGAGCGAGATGACCACCGAAGAACTGCGTGACGTGCGCGGCAATGAGATCGCGATGATCTATCAGGAGCCGATGGCCTCGCTGAACCCAGCGATGAAGATCGGCAAGCAATTGATGGAAGTGCCGATGATCCACGAAGGGGTCAGCGCCGAAGAGGCCTATTCGCGCGCGCTGGAAGTGGTGACCGATGTGCGCCTGCCCGACCCCGAGCGGATGCTGAATTCCTTCCCGCACCAGTTGTCGGGTGGTCAGCAGCAACGCATCGTGATCGCGATGGCGTTGATGTCGAAACCGGCGTTGCTGATCCTCGATGAGCCGACGACCGCGCTGGACGTGACGGTTGAGGCCGCCGTGGTCGAACTGGTCAAGGATCTGGGCAAGAAATACGGCACCTCGATGCTGTTTATCTCGCACAACCTTGGTCTGGTTCTGGAGACCTGCGACCGGCTGTGTGTGATGTATTCGGGTGAAGCGGTCGAGCGCGGCTCGATCAAAGATGTATTCGACGAGATGCAGCACCCCTATACGCAGGCGTTGTTCCGGTCGATCCCGCTGCCGGGCGCCGACAAGAACTCGCGTCCGCTGGTGGCGATTCCGGGGAACTTTCCGCTGCCGCACGAACGTCCGCCGGGCTGCAACTTCGGCCCGCGCTGCGACTATTTCGAAGAGGGTCGCTGCGACGCCAAGGATATCCTGATGGAGGCTGTGCCCGGCAACGACCGGCACCACACGCGTTGTCTGAAGTTCCAGGAGATCGACTGGAACGCGCCGATCACGGTGGGTGAGCAGAAAGAGAAGGCCGAGATCGGCCGGACGGTTCTGAAGATGGACAACCTCAAAAAATACTATGAAGTAGCGGCAAACGCCCTGTTCGGTGGTGGTGAGAAGAAGGTTGTGAAAGCCAATGAGACGCTGAGTTTCGAGGCGCACGAATCCGAGACGCTGGCCATCGTGGGTGAATCCGGCTGCGGCAAGTCCACCTTTGCCAAGGTTCTGATGGGGCTGGAGACAGCAACCGACGGGCAGATTCTGCTGGACAATCGCAATATCGAAGACGTGCCCATCGAAGAACGCGACGCCAAGACCGTGGGCGAAGTACAGATGGTATTCCAGAACCCGTTCGACACGCTGAACCCGTCGATGACGGTAGGCCGTCAGATCATCCGGGCACTGGAAATCTTCAGCGTCGGCAATTCCGAAGCCGAGCGCAAGAAGCGAATGCTGGAACTGCTTGATCTGGTGAAACTGCCCCGCGCCTTTGCCGACCGGATGCCGCGTCAGCTATCGGGTGGTCAGAAGCAGCGGGTGGGCATCGCCCGCGCCTTTGCCGGTGACGCGCGGATTGTTGTTGCGGACGAGCCGGTCTCGGCGCTGGACGTATCGGTGCAGGCGGCGGTGACCGATCTGCTGATGGAAATCCAGCGAGAGCAGAAGACCACGCTGCTGTTCATCAGCCACGACCTTTCCATTGTGCGCTATCTCAGTGACCGGGTCATGGTGATGTATCTGGGCCATGTGGTCGAGTTGGGCACCACCGATCAGGTCTTTGCCCCGCCCTATCACCCCTATACCGAAGCGCTGCTGAGCGCGGTTCCCATCGCCGATACCTCGGTTGAAAAACAGCATATCGTTCTGGAAGGCGACATCCCCTCGGCCATGAACCCGCCGCCGGGCTGCCCGTTCCAGACCCGCTGCCGGTGGAAATCCGAAGTGCCCGACGGGCGCTGTGAATCCCATGTGCCGCCGGTTCAGACGCTGGCGGACGGCCATCAGGTCAAATGCCATCTGGCAGAAGACATATTGGCGCGCATGGAACCGGTCATCAAAGTCGCGGCGGAATAGATCGCGGGAACTCCAAAAGAAAAGGCCGGTGCTGAACCGGCCTTTTTTTCGTGGGATTAGCCGCCCCAGATCACCTTCACGTAATTCTGGGTCTCTTTATACGGTGGGATACCGCCATGCTTCTCAACCGCTTTTGGCCCGGCGTTATAAGCCGCAAGCGCAAGACGCCAGGATTTGAACTTGCGGTATTGCCACGACAGATACCGCGCCCCGCCTTCGAGGTTCTGGATCGGATCATGCGGGTTTACACCTAGCAGTCGCGCCGTCTGTGGCATCAACTGCGCCAACCCCAACGCGCCCTTGTGAGATTCGGCGTGCGGGTTCCAGCCACTTTCCTGCTGTACCAAACGTAAAAACAGGTCCTCGGGCACGTTGTGCTGTCGCGCAGCTTTGCGTGCATGTTCCAGATATTGCCCCCGGTAGTTACCGGTATAACGTTTCGAGAATTTCCCACGCTCGGTCTTTGGTTTGAGCCGTTCCGAGCCGCGATATTGCGACGCCGCGCGGTTATCCAGAACCTTCGATTGCTTGAGGAAGATATCCTTACGGTTCTTGGAGGATAGCGTCTGCGCCTGTGTCACCGAAGCCACCAGGCAAAGACTTAAGATCGAAAGACCACCAACCAGAAAACGCATTAAAGCCAATCCTGCACGCTCAATAACCAGACAGATTATAGATAAATCAGTCAGAAATGAAAGCTTGGTAAAGATCGCCCTAACATTTTCCAACTCAATGTTGCTTCATCAATCATGTTTTAACCAAGACCCAGCCCGTATAGGGTCGGCAACAGCATAGCGTGCCCAGATTCGGGCGCGATCCACCAAAACAAAAACGAGGGAATATATGGCGGGTTCAGTCAACAAGGTGATTCTGGTCGGCAATCTGGGGCGCGATCCGGAGGTGAGGACATTTCAGAATGGCGGCAAGGTGTGTAACCTGCGCATCGCCACCTCGGAAACCTGGAAAGACCGCAACACTGGTGAGCGCCGCGAACGTACCGAATGGCACTCGGTCGCGATCTTCAACGAAGGCCTTGTCCGGGTGGCCGAGCAATACCTGCGCAAAGGCTCGAAAATCTATGTCGAGGGTCAGTTGCAGACGCGTAAATGGCAGGACCAGTCCGGCCAGGACCGCTATTCGACCGAGGTTGTGCTGCAGGGGTTCGGCTCGACCCTGGTGATGCTGGATGCCCGCGGTGAAGGCGGTGGCGGCGGCGGAGGCTATGGTGGTGGTCAAGCCGGTGGTGGATATGGCGACCCTTATGGTGGCCAATCCAGCGCCCCTGCCCCCGCATCCGGCGGAATCGACGATGACGAGATTCCGTTCTAAACCCAGACGGAGATAAAACATGGCATGGTCCTTCTCACTCGGCCGATTGCTCGGTTCGGAACTGAGGGTCCATGTCACCTTCTTTCTTTTGCTGGCATGGGTTGGTTTCGCCGCCTATTCCCGCGGCGGCTGGCCTGCTGCTATCGACAATCTTCTGTTCGTTCTGGCCCTCTTTGCCTGTGTCGTCGCGCATGAGTTCGGCCATGCCCTGATGGCGCGGCGCTATGGCATTCGTACCCCCGACATCACGCTGTTGCCCATCGGCGGGCTAGCCCGGTTGGAACGCATGCCGGAAAAACCGATGCAAGAGGTCTGGGTAGCTCTGGCCGGACCTGCGGTGAATGTGGTGATCTGGGCCATACTGGTGGTGCTTGGCGCGGGAACACAGCTCGAGACCTTTGCCCAGATTGAATCGACACATTCGGATTTGCTGACCCGGCTGGCCTATGTGAACCTGCTGCTGGCTGCCTTTAACATGATACCGGCCTTTCCGATGGACGGTGGACGTGTGTTCCGCGCCCTGCTGTGCCTGAAGATGGATCGGGTCAAGGCGACTCACTATGCTGCGGTCGCCGGGCAGATGGTGGCGGTCGGGCTTGGGTTCCTCGGGCTGACGTCTGCCAATCCGATATTGGTTCTGATCGCGATCTTTGTCTTTGTCGCGGCCAATGCCGAAAGTCAGGATGTCGCCATGCGCTCGGTCGCGCGGCGGGTGCAGGCGCGCGACGCGATGATCACCGAATTCCACGCACTCTCGCCCGAGGATACGCTGGCCACCGCAGCGCAAGCCGTCATCCACACCACGCAGCACGAGTTTCCGGTGCTGGATCACGAGGGCGAACTGCTGGGCTTTGTCACCCGCAATCATCTGTTTGCTGCCCTTGCGGGCAATCACCCACGATCGGAACCTGCGGTGTCGATTATGGAGACCAGCATTCCGAAGGTTTCACTGACCAGCAGTCTGAACAAAGTGCTCGAAGGGTTGCACTCGGGCGCTCCGGCCATCGCCGTTTGCACCAAGGCCGGTAAGATGGTCGGATATATCACCCGCGAGAATATCGGCGAACTGATGGTCATTCAGGGGCGTTGAGCGCCCGGATCAACACATCTCCAGCGCGTCTTCGAGCACCGATATCACCGCATCCCTTGGGACATCCGATGTGACAAAGGCCTGCCCGATGCCGCGTGCCAGAATGAATCGCAACTGACCGTCGAGCACCTTTTTATCCTGCGCCATCAGATCGACCAGAGCCTCGGCACCCGGCAATTCTCCGGGAATGTCGGCCAAATCGGTTTTCATCCCCATCGCGCGCAGATGTGCCCGCACGCGGCTTGGATCTTCCTGCGAACACAGGCCCAGCCGCGCGGACAGTTCAAACGCCAATGCGCAGCCGATGGCGACACCTTCGCCGTGCAGCAGACGGTCTGAATATCCAGTTGCCGCTTCCAGTGCGTGGCAGAAGGTATGGCCCAGATTCAGCAGGGCCCGATCCCCCTGTTCGGTCTCATCTCGCGAAACGATATCGGCCTTCATCTGAACCGATCTGGTCACGGCCTCAACACGCGCCGCCATGTCGCCGGAAGACAGGCTTGGGCCGTTACGTTCGAGCCATTCGAAGAATTCGGCATCCCCAAGCAGGCCGTATTTCACCACTTCGCCATATCCGGCCAGAAAATCGCGCGCGGTCAGTGTCCCCAACACGGCAGTATCTGCCAGCACAAGCGAGGGCTGGTGGAACGCCCCGATCAGGTTCTTGCCTTGGGGCGCATTGATTCCGGTTTTGCCCCCGACCGAACTGTCGACCTGCGCCAGCAGAGAGGTTGGGATTTGAACGAACCGCACACCACGCCGCATCACAGCAGCTGCAAAACCCGCCAAATCTCCGATCACGCCGCCGCCAAAGGCGACAACAACATCACGGCGCTCGACCTTCTCGGCCAGCAACCATTCAACCGCGCGTTCGAAATGCGGCCAGCTTTTGGTGGCCTCTCCCGCAGGAAGCGCCAGCGATGTCATCTCGATGCCAGATGTGGCGAAACCGTCGCGCAACGCGTCCAGATGCAGATCCGCGACCGTCTTATCCGTCAGCACCGCAACGCGCGGGCGCGGCAGCAATGGGGCGATGCGCGCACCGGCTTGCGCCAGAAGGTTCGGTCCGATCTCGACGTCATAGGAACGCTCGGCCAAGTCTACATGTACGGTCTGATGCATTAGTTCCGTTCCAAAACATCCGGGCGCGTCTCAAGCGCTGTGATAACCCGGCCCACCATATCCTCGATCGCGGTTTCGCCGTCCGAATCGGCGACCAGATCGGCCTGTTCATAGACGGGCACACGCGCGTTATACAAATCGCGCAATGTCGCATAGGGATCAGCAGTGCGCAGCAAGGGCCGAGTGTCCTTGTGCTTGACCCGGTTCCACAGCACGTTCAGATCGGCCCGCAACCAAACCGAGACCCCGCGGTCCGAGATCATCTGGCGATTACCTGCAGCCAGAAACGCCCCGCCTCCGGTCGACAGAATGCCCTTCTCCGTTTCGTCCAGCAACCGCCCGATGACCTGAGTCTCCTTGCTGCGAAAAAAGACTTCTCCATCGCGCGCGAAGATTTCCGGGATCGTCATGTTGGCCGCCGATTCGATCTCGGCATCGCTGTCCAGAAACGGAACACCCAGCCGCGCGGCCAGCGCACGCCCCACGGCGGTCTTTCCTGCGCCCATCATTCCGACCAAAACAACGGTTTTGTGCAATCGAAACCGATCGGCGGTGCCGGGGCGCGACGCGTTATGCTTAATTTCGCTCATTTCATCGTGAATGACGTGATCTTGGAAAAAATGCCAGTTATAACTTGGGCAAAACCAAAATTTGAGGCAGCCTTCACCCATGGGTCGTTTGATCAAGTTCCTGATTTACCTTATTTGCCTGTGTTTCATCGGGCTGGTTGGGTATGCCTATGTCGGGCCATTCTTTGGCGCAGACTTCTCTGCGCCTCAAAGCGAAATCCGCGAACCGGTCACACTGAATGCTGACTAGAGCGACCTTGCTGGCGCTTTTTCTCGCCGGCTCAGCGCAGGCACAAACTGCGGAACCCTTATCGGCCATCGACTGGCTGACCGATCCGCCAGAGAATCTGCCGGGCACCGTGTTGCTGGAACCTCCGGTCACACAGACCGGGCTGCAACCCGACGTGCAGGTAACCCCGCTTGAGGCTCTGTCGCCCCCATTGGGTCTGGTGGCCTCCTCGGTCACCGGGTTGCCGGTCGATTTGTGGCAAGGCAGTGCGCCCGAGCGGCTTGCGGACCTGATTGCCCATGTTCCGGTCAGGGCCAATCCCGCAATGCAGCGGCTGCTGTTTACATTGTTGCTGACCGAGGCACGCCCGCCCGCAGGCGCACAAACGCAGGATGTTTTGCTGAATGCGCGGCTGGATCGCCTGATGCAACTGGGCGCATCGGACCCGGTTCAATCGCTGGTGCAACTGGCCGGGCCAACCGACACGCAGGACCGGTTCAAACGCTGGTTCGATGCCACTTTGCTGACCGGAGATGAAGATCGCAGTTGCACCGCGCTGATCGCGCTGCCGCATCTGTCACGGGACTATGCCGCACAGATTTTCTGCAAAGCGCGGCGCGGGGACTGGGCCTCGGCCGCATTGACGATTGAGGCCGCGCACGCGCTTCACGTCCTGCCCGATGATGAGCTTGCCCTGCTCGACCGTTTTCTCAGCCCCGAACTGTTTGAAGGCGCCGAATATCTGCCGCAGCCGGAAAACCCCGATCCGCTGACATTTCGCCTGTTCGAAGCCATTGGGGAGCGCCTGCCCACCGCCTCGCTGCCCCGGGCTTTTGCCAATGCCGATCTGCGGGACGTCGCCGGTTGGAAAGCTCAGATCGAAGCTGCCGAGCGTCTGACCCGGATCGGGGCGCTGACTCCGAACCAGTTGCTGGGTCTCTATACCGAACGTTCGCCTGCCGCCTCGGGCGCAGTTTGGGACCGTGTTGCCGCAATCCAGCGGTTCGAGACCACGCTGAACACCGGGAACCTTGAAGCGATAGCAAAAACGCTGACCGCCGCGTGGTCGCAGATGCAAACCGTCGGCCTAGAGGTCGCGTTTGCCGAATTGTTTGCGCCGCGTCTTGCCCCCCTGACACTGTCGAACCCGTCTGCCGAAAATCTGCGGTGGCGGGTTTTGTTGCTGTCCGAACTCTACGAAGAGGCCGCGCAATTCGTGCCGGACGGCCTTGAAGCCAACGCCTTTCTCGCCGCCCTTGCGATGGGTGATCCGGGGCGCGCCGAGGCCCCCACTCCGCTGGCGGACGCAATTTCGGAAGGGTTCGCTTGGTCAGCCCCGATCCCGTCGGATATCGATGCGCTGCTGAGCAATGATCAGCTGGGTGAGGCCATTCTGGAAACCATGCAACTGTTCGCCCATGGCGCGCGCGGCAATCTGGTGGACCTGACCGCCGCAATCGCCGCCTTCCGCCGCGTGGGTCTTGAAGATACCGCCCGCCGGGCAGCATTGCAGCTGATGATCCTCAACGGGGCCTGACCATGGCCGCGCCCGCCTCACAGGAATTGTGGATATCCACCTTTCTCGAAGCGCAAGCAGCCGAGCTTGGGGCGGCGACCAACACGCTGCTGGCTTATGGGCGCGACCTGAAGGATTTTTCCGCCTGGCTTGAACGCCGCAAGGCCAGCTTTGCGGATGCAGACCGAGACCGGATCGAAGGCTATCTGATCGATTGCGATGCACAAGGGTTGTCCCGCTCGACGCGGGCGCGACGATTGTCAGCTATCAAGCAGCTCTATCGCTTTGCGTTCGAGGAAGGTTGGCGCGAAACCAACCCGGCGATCCAGATCAAAGGTCCGGGCCGCGCCAAACGTCTGCCCAAAACGCTGGACGTGGCCGAGGTTGACCGGCTTCTGGCGGCGGCACGCAGAACCGGCCGGACGCAAGCCGACAAGGTGCGCAACACCTGCCTGATGGAACTGCTCTATGCCACGGGTATGCGCGTGACCGAACTGGTCTCGCTGCCGGTTTCTTCGGCCCGTGGCGACCCGCGCATGCTGCTGGTGCTTGGCAAGGGCGGGAAAGAGCGGATGGTGCCCCTGTCCCCCGACGCCCGCGATGCGCTGGCCGCATGGTTGACAGAGCGCGACGAAGCCGAAGAGCAATCTGTTGCCAAAGGTGGCCAGACCTCGCGCTTTCTGTTTCCCTCACGCGGGAAATCCGGTCATCTGACCCGGCATATGTTCTTTCTGCTGATCAAGGATCTGGCGGTCGAGGGCGGCGTTTCGCCTGAAAAAGTCACCCCACACACCCTGCGCCACGCCTTTGCAACGCATCTGCTGGCCAACGGTGCCGATCTGCGCTCGATCCAGACGCTGCTGGGCCATGCGGATGTGGCAACGACCGAGATTTATACCCACGTGCTGGACGAACGCCTGTCGGAACTGGTGCTGGAACACCATCCATTGGCGAAAGACGACAAGGGCGATCAGGACTAACCCCTTGATCGTACGGGGCTGCACCCCCATAACCAATGCAGCAACAAACATATTCAAGGACCGATGGAACCCACCTCTTCTCTGCTTGATGGCGCCTTCTGGATCACCACAGGCTCTATTCTTCTTCTGCTCGTGCTGTCGGGCTTCTTCTCTGGCTCGGAAACAGCGCTGACAGCGTCCTCGCGCGGCAAGCTGAGGGCACAGGCAGACAAGGGATCGAAGGGGGCGCAGAAGGCGCTTGATATCACCGACGATAATGAACGTCTGATCGGCTCGGTCCTGCTGGGCAACAATCTTGTGAACATTCTGGCGGCCTCGCTGGCCACCGCCCTTTTCACCCGGCTGTTCGGCGAAAGCGGCGTTGCGCTGGCTACACTGGTGATGACCCTTCTGGTTCTGATCTTCGCCGAGGTGCTGCCCAAGACCTATGCCATCACCAATGCCGAAAAAGCCGCGGCACTGGTCGCGCCGGTCATCAGTATCGTGGTCACGGTATTCTCACCAATGGTGGCTGCGGTACGGCTGCTGGTGCGTGGCGTCCTGCGCCTGTTCGGCGTAAAGATCGACCCGGACAGCCACATTCTGGCCGTGCGCGAGGAAATCGCCGGCGCCCTGCAGTTGGGTCATTCCGAAGGCGTGGTCGAAAAGGAAGACCGCGACCGTATTCTGGGCGCGCTGGACCTTGGCGACCGCGCGGTGGAAGAAATCATGCTCCACCGCTCGAATATCGAGATGATCGACGCGGATGCCGAGCCCGAAATGATCCTGCAACAATGTCTGGAAAGCCCACATACCCGCCTGCCCGTGTTTCGGGATGAACAGGAAAACATCGTCGGCGTCGTCCATGCCAAAGATCTGTTTCGCGCAATGTACGCCCAGGTCGGCGGCGCGGATGGCGATACCGAAAGGCTGAAGAATTTCGACATCGCCAAGGTGGCCAACGATCCTTACTTCGTACCCGAGACCACCACTCTGGACGACCAGATGCGCGAGTTTCTTCGGATGCACAGCCATTTTGCGCTGGTTGTCGACGAATACGGCTCGCTGCGCGGGCTGATCACGCTCGAGGATATTCTGGAAGAGATCGTGGGCGAGATCGCCGACGAGTTCGACATCGACGAAGAGGTGCCCGTCACCCGCACCGACGACGGCCAGTATCTGGTCGAAGGCGCGATGACCATCCGCGACGCCAACCGCGCGCTCGACTGGTCGTTGCCGGATGAAGAGGCCAACACGCTGGCCGGTCTGGTGATCCACGAAGCTCAGATGATCCCTATCGTCGGTCAGGTGTTCTCGTTTCACGGCTTCCGGTTCGAAGTCACCGCGCGCGAGGGGAACCGGATTACCGGGCTGAAAGTGCGCCCTCTGTAACGTCTGCAATTTGTTTTCGGTATTAACCCGAGCGCTGCTAGGGTGCCTGTCATCGAAAATACCAATGAATTGCAGGACAAATAGATTATGCCCAGCCTCAAGAAGAAATTGCAGGACACACAAGATCGACTCAGCTCGGTGGTGTGCACGATACCATCGGCAACCGTTACTCAGGCATTGGCAGCTTGCGGGGTCGACTCACTGATCATCGATCTTGAACATGGTGCTGTCGACTATGCCTCGGCCCACGCGATGATCGCAGCAACCGCGGGAACAAGCTGTGCGCCGTTGGTGCGTGTTGCGCAAAACCAGCCGGCAGATGTTAAGCGTGCTCTGGATCTGGGCGCAGAAGGTATTGTTTTCCCGCTGATCCGAACCGTGGAAGATACCCGGAGCGCCGTCGAAAGCCTGCGTTATCCTCCCGATGGCACCCGCGGTTTCGGGCCTTTTCTGGCGCAATCGCGTTGGGGGGAAACACTTGCCACCTATCCCGGCGCTGTTGGGCCGGAACTGATCTGCTGTATACTGATTGAAACAGCAGAAGCCCTTGAAAACATTGACGCGATTTGCGCTGTACCTGGTGTCGATCTGTTGATCATCGCGCAGTTCGACCTGAGCACAGAACTGGGCGTGATGGGCCAGTTTGATCACCCGGACTTTGTTTCAGCCGTTCAGAAGGTGGAAAAAGCTGCCTTCAAGGCTGGAATTCCACTGGGGAACGTCGCGCTGAACGAAGCACAGGCGACCGATCTGTTTTCACGCGGTTACAGACTGGTCGGTGGTTTCGATGCACTTTGGTTGCGTGAGAAAGCTTTGCAAATCCAAAGCTGGTGCAAAACGTGACATACGACACCTGTTGTCGCTAACGGAATAGTAATATCTGCATCAGATCGACAGTTTTTCCCCAAATAATGGGAGATCAATCGTGAAAACCACCACCCGTGTCGCAGTTATCGGAGGCGGCGTTGTCGGATGTTCGGTCCTCTATCACCTGACCAAACTCGGCTGGTCGGACGTGATGCTGCTGGAACGGTCCGAACTGACCAGCGGTTCAACCTGGCACGCGGCGGGCGGGTTTCACACGCTGAACGGCGACACCAACATGGCCGCGCTGCAGGGTTATACGATCCGGCTGTATAAAGAGCTGGAAGAGATCACCGGCATGTCCTGCGGCCTGCACCATGTGGGCGGCGTTACGTTGGCCGACAATCAGGACCGGTTCGACATGCTGCTGGCCGAACGCGCCAAGCATCGCTTCATGGGCCTTGAGACCGAGATCGTAGGCCCCGACGAGATCAAAAAGATCGCCCCGATCACCAACACCGACGGTATCCTCGGCGCGCTCTACGATCCGCTGGACGGACATCTGGACCCCTCGGGCACGACTCACGCCTATGCCAAAGCCGCGCGGATGGGCGGTGCCACGATCGAAACCCACTGCATGGTGCGCGAGACCAATCAGCGCCCGGACGGCACATGGGATGTGGTCACCGACAAGGGTACCATTCACGCGGAACATATCGTTAATGCAGGCGGTCTGTGGGCGCGCGAAGTTGGGGCGATGGCGGGCATCTACTTCCCGCTCCACCCCATGGAGCACCAATATCTGGTCACCGACGCCATCCCCGAAATCGAAGCGATCATCGACGCGGGCGGAGAGCATCCGCACGTGATGGACCCGGCTGGCGAAAGCTATTTGCGGCAGGAAGGACGCGGCCTGTGCATCGGATTCTACGAACAGCCCTGCAAGCCCTGGGCCGTGGACGGCACACCGTGGGAGTTCGGCCATGAACTGCTGCCCGATGACTATGACAAGATCACCGACAGCATCGAATTCGCCTATCGCCGCTTTCCGGTTCTGGCCGAGGCCGGGGTTAAATCGGTCATCCACGGGCCGTTTACCTTTGCGCCAGACGGCAACCCTCTGGTCGGGCCGGTGCCGGGCGTGCGTAACTATTGGTCGGCCTGTGGCGTGATGGCCGGGTTTTCTCAGGGCGGCGGTGTTGGCCTTACACTGGCGCAGTGGATGATCGAAGGTGAACCGGAACGCGACGTCTTTGCGATGGACGTGGCCCGCTTCGGAGACTGGATCAGCCCCGGCTATACCCGCCCGAAAGTGATCGAGAACTATCAGAAACGGTTCAGCGTCGCCTATCCGAACGAGGAACTTCCGGCTGCCCGCCCCAACCGCACCACGCCGATGTATGACATCTTCAACGATCTGGGCGCGGTCTGGGGGCAGCAATACGGGCTGGAGGTGCCGAACTATTTTGCGCAGGGCGATGAGCCGGGATATGAGACGCCCTCGTTCCGCCGCTCGGACGCGTTTGACGCCACAGGGCGCGAAGTTCGGGCTGTACGCGAAGGCGTCGGCATCAACGAAGTGCACAATTTCGGCAAGTACCGCATCACCGGGCCGGACGCACGCGCCTGGCTGGACCGGATCATGGCGGGGCGCATTCCGAAGCCCGGACGACTGTCGCTGACACCGATGTTGTCGCCGAAGGGCAAGCTGATCGGCGATTTCACTGTCTCGTGCCTGAGTGAAACCGAATTCCAGCTGACCGCCTCTTACGGCAGTCAGGCCTTCCACATGCGCTGGCTCCAACAGAACGCGCAGGAGGGTGTGGAGGTCGAGAATATCAGTGACCGCCTGAACGGGTTCCAGATCGCAGGGCCAAAAGCGGCCGAAGTTCTGGCCAGTTGCACGCGCGATGATATCAGTACACTCCGCTTCCTCGACGTGCGCCGCATGACGGTCGGCATGACCGACTGCATCGTTCAGCGCGTCAGCTATACCGGTGATCTGGGCTATGAGGTTTATTGCGACCCGATGGCGCAGCGGCAGCTTTGGTGGACCTTGTGGCAAGCCGGCCAACCCCACGGCATGGTGCCCTTCGGGATGCGCGCGATGATGAGCCTGCGGCTGGACAAGTTCTTTGGCTCGTGGATGCGGGAATTCTCGCCTGACTACACAGCGGCGGAAACCGGTCTGGACCGGTTCATTATCTTCTCGAAGCCCAGCCCGTTCATCGGACGCGAAGCTGCCGAGGTTGAATGCGCGACCCGCAAGCTGGTCGCTTTTGAGGTTGATGCCGAAGACGCGGACGTCAACGCCTATGAGCCGATCTGGCTGGATGGCGACGTGGTCGGCTTCTGCACCTCTGGCGGATATTCTCACTATGCCCGGAAATCCATCGCCATGGGATTCCTGCCCATCGAACATGCAACAGACGGTCAGGCGGTCGAGATCGAAATCCTTGGTCAGATGCGCAGCGCACGGGTGATCAGCACACCCCTGTTCGACGCGGATGGTGCCCGAATGCGGGGGTGACTTGGCTTACGCCAGACGGCATGGTCACTGTATGAGCGCTATTCCGATCATTCTTCTGGCCGCTGGACAGTCCAGCCGCATGGGCGGCGTGGACAAGCTGATGCAGCCGATAGACGGCATTCCGTTGCTGCGCCGATCCGCGCAAACGGCGCAGGCCGTTGGTCAGGTGATCGCCGCCCTGCCCCCCAAGCCTCATGCCCGGTACGCGGCGCTTGATGGGCTTGGTGTCACCGAAGCCGAGATTGAAAACGCCGCAGAAGGAATGAATGCCAGTCTGCGCGGGGCATTGGCCCTGATCCCTGCGGATGCACCCGCGATCATGATCCTGCTGGCAGATTTGCCTGACCTGACATCGGGGGATCTGAACGCCGTGGTACGCTCGGTGACAGAACACCCCGACAATCTGGTCTGGCGTGGCGCAACCCGGGATGGCGTGCCCGGCCATCCGGTGATCTTCGACCGCACACTGTTCCGCGACCTTGCGCAACTGAGCGGAGACAGCGGAGCGCAAGACGTGGTGAAGCGCAATAAAGACAAGGTGCACCTGCAGCGCTTGCCGGGCAGAAACGCCGTACTGGATCTGGATACCCCATCGGATTGGGCGGTCTGGCGATCAAGCCGCCCCCCGAAATAGATGCGGCCCGGTCGAAAATGACCGGGCCGCTTGCCCAAAAAACAGGACTACCACTTTCACCAATCTCTCCAGCGCGATCAGATCGCCATACAGGCTATCTGACTATCAGCTGCCGAACCTAAACAAGACCCCCTCGTTAACATGCCGCTCTGCGCTTCAGAGACTGAAATGTGCCTTTGACACCCCCTAGTGTCTCGGGCCCCCCTCACTTGGGCAATTACATCGTCGCCGATCAGATGCTTCCAAACAACGTAAAATTGGAGGAAATGGTAAATTTCCCCGGAATTGGACTTGCGTTTGCGCAAAAATGCAACAATGAAAAATCCCGCTTAGGTTGCACTTCCCCTGCGGCAACTCAGGGTAAAATCGGCATCAAAAGCTTTCTAACCGTAAGACTTCGTTATTATTACAGTCACTCTGTTCAGCGCGAAGCAAGGGCGTTGATCAATCATGCAACCATAAGCTGAGCATCGGCGCTCCAACACCACGAACGCTAAGTTTGTTAACAAAACTGAATCAATATGGCGCTTTTGGTCCGGCATGGGCAAAACCGGCAACAATCCACCGATTCGTGCGGCTTTCGACTGGCTGATTCCCGCTCATCCGCCCGGAGTCGGTGGGCGCATAGCAATACCAGAAAATGGCGAAATTAAGGTTTCTTAATTTTTCGCTCAGGAACCACCAAGATTGCTGGGGCATCTCCTGTCACAAGCGCGGGCTTAACCGCCAAACACAGACAGGAGTCAAAATGAGCATCCGTAAATCCTCACTGCTTTTCCCCCGCACATCGAGCTGGCTGGGGGCCTGCACATTGGGCGCGGCCATGTTGGCCACAACCGCCTTGCCCGCGATGGCGGACGAGGCGCTGGCCGATCTGGTTGAAACCGTATCGCCGTCGGTCGTCACCATCATCGCCAAGCAAGATGCGGCACCGACCCCGGCGCAGAGTCAGGAGTTCAATTTCGAGGGCCAGCCCTTTGGTGAGTTCTTCAAACGCTTCGGCGGCCCCGAGGGGTTCCAGATGCCGCAGCGGGGTCCGGCGCAAGGGCTTGGTTCGGGATTCGTACTGGATGAGGCCGGATACATCGTCACCAACCATCACGTGGTCGACAACGCCTCCGAGGTCACCGTACGCCTCAATGATGATCGTGTGTTCGAGGCGGAAATCATCGGCACCGACCCGCTGACCGATATCGCCGTTTTGAAAATCGACGCGGGCGAAGACCTGCAGGCCGTTCAGTTGGGTGACAGCGACGTAATCCGTGTGGGTGAGGACGTGGTGGCCATTGGCAACCCGTTCGGGCTCAGTTCGACCGTGACAACCGGTATCGTCTCAGCCAAGGGCCGCAACATCTCGGAAGGGCCCTATGCCGAGTTCATTCAAACCGATGCGGCCATCAACAAGGGCAACTCGGGCGGTCCGCTGTTCAATATGGAAGGCGAAGTCATCGGTGTGAATTCAGCCATCTACTCGCCCAGCGGCGGCTCGGTGGGTCTTGGGTTTGCCGTGACCTCGAACATTGTCGATCACATCACCACCGATCTGCGCGATGACGGTCAGGTCAGCCGCGGGTGGCTGGGCGTCTCGATCCAGAATATCAGCCCGGAACTGGCATCGGCAATGGGGATCGACACCGCAGCGGGCGCGCTGGTTTCCGATGTCGTCACCGACAGCCCCGCTGATGGTGTGCTGCAACAGGGCGACGTCATCCTGAGCTTCAACGGAGAACCCGTTGATTCCAGTAGTGATCTGCCGATCCTTGTTGGCACCACCAAAGTGGGCACTGACAGCGTTCTGACCGTTATTCGCAACGGCAAGGAAGAACAGATCGAACTGACCATCGGTCAGCATCAGGCCACCTCGGCAGCGACCGACAGCGTGGTGGAAGAGGAATTCAAAGGCACGTCGCTTGGCGTGACCGTTGCACCTCTGACCGAAACCGCACGCGCTGAAACCGGTGTCGGAGAGGACGTGACCGGCGTGATCGTCACCGATCTGAACCCCGAGAGCCCTGCCGCAAAGGCCGGACTGCAACGCGGCGACGTGATCGTGCGTCTTGGCAATCTGGAAACGGCTACTCCGGACGCATTGAAAAGCGCGCTAGAGAGCGAAAAGACCGATCCGGCGCTGGTTCTGATCAATCGCGGCGGCAACCAGATCTTCGTGGCGGTCGAGATCGCCTGAACCACAACACCTAAGCGCGCCACATGATGGGGAAATCTGGTGCGCCTATTCCGGAGGCCGCGAAGTGTCCACGCGCCACTGGGACAGCCGGGTGCGACCTCGCACCCGGCCTGTTTTTTTCAAAGAGTATCTGTGTTTATATCCGATTGGGAAAGGAGCCCCGACCATGAGCAGACGCCTGTTGATTGTTGAGGATGACCAGGAGACCCGGGATTTCATCGCCAAGGGCTTTGGCGAAGAAGGCTATGTGGTCGAAGTCGCATCAGATGGCCGCGAAGGTCTGTACCATGCCACCGACGGCGGGTTCGACGCCATTGTGCTGGATCGGATGCTGCCCGGTCTGGACGGGTTATCGCTGATCAAATCGATGCGGGCGGCGGGGCTGAAAACCCCGGTGCTGATGCTGACCGCGATGAGCGCCGTTGACGAGAGGGTCAAGGGATTGCGCGCCGGGGCGGATGACTATCTGGTCAAACCCTTCTCGTTTCAGGAACTGCACGCCCGGATCGAAGCGCTATTGCGACGTCCGCAAGAAGCGGAAGAGACCCCGACCCTGGCGTGTCGCGATCTGGAAATGGACCTGCTGACCCGTAAGGTCACCCGCAGCGGGCGCGAAATTACACTGACGCCGCGTGAATTCCAGATTCTGGAATTCTTCCTGCGCCGCAAGAACCGTGTCGTGTCGCGCACGATGTTGCTGGAAGGTGTGTGGGATTATCACTTTGACCCGAATACCAATGTGGTGGACGTCCATATCTCGAAACTGCGCCGCCAGCTTGATGAAGACGGCGCGGACCCGATGATCGAAACGGTTCGGGGCGCCGGATACATGGTTTCGGATGCCTGACCTGCGCCTGTCGCTGAAGAACGCACGCACCCGGCTGGTGATCGCCAGCATGGTGCTGAGCACGTTGCTGACGGCGGCTGTGCTGGCGACAGTCTATTTTACCGCCAACCGCACCATCTCGGGCGAGACGCGTTCGGTCGTTCAGGCCGAGCTTACCGGTCTGGCGGATGAATATGAACGACGCGGCATGATTGGGTTGATCTCGGCCATTGACCGCCGTCTTCCGACCGCAGCGCAACGCGACGCGCTATATCTGCTGACCGGTCGGCAAGGCACCAAACTTGCGGGCAACCTGTCCCATTGGCCAGACGGAATCACCCCTGGCAGCGGCTGGGTCGAGCTGCAGCTGCGTCGCGAGGACAGCGACCAGACCGTGCCGATTTCAGCGGCCTCTTTCCGCCTGCCGGGAGGAGAGCGATTGCTGGTCGGGCGAGACGCATTGGCGCGACAGCAGTTCGACCGCGCCCTGTTCCGATCTGTCGCTCTGGCGCTTGCCACCGCACTGGCGCTCAGCCTGCTGACCGGATGGTTGCTGACACGTCTGGTGTTCTCACGCCTCAAGGATATTGCCGATACGGCCGACAACATCGTCTCCGGCGATCTGGCGCTGCGGATGCCCTTGCGCGGCACCGGGGATGAGTTCGATCAGGTCTCGGGCACGCTCAATAACATGCTGGACCGGATTGAAGAGCTGATCAGCAATCTGCGCACGACCTCGAATTCTATCGCGCACGATCTGCGCTCGCCCTTGTCGCGGCTGCGTCAGCGCGTCGAAGCGCTGGCCGAGCCGGGAAAAAGTGATCAGGAACGGGACATCGACATGGCCCGCGCCACCGGCGAGATCGATCATCTGCTGCGGGTTCTCAGCCAGCTCACCGAAATCTCGCGTGCCGAGGCCGGTTTGGGCCGTGAGCAGTTCGAACCTGTGAAATTGCAGCAATTGGTAAGCGATGTGGTCGAACTGTATGAACCCGTCGCCGCGGATCAGAACATCCGGCTGGAGGTCAAGGGCAGCGCCGAACCGATCCAGGGTCACCGCCCGCTGTTGTCACAGGCGCTGTCCAACCTCCTGGAAAACGCGATGCGCTATGCCCCTGCGGGCACCGCGATCACCATCGATATCCGTGAAGATGGCGACTTTACCTTGCTGAGCGTACGAGATCGGGGTCCCGGTGTGCCGGATAGCGATCTGCCGCGATTGCAGATGCCATTCGTGACCCTTGATCCCGCCCGCACCGAGCGCAACGCGGGCCTCGGTCTGGCACTGGTCTCGGCGATCTCGCACATGCACGGCGGCAAGTTCATCGCGCAGAACCGCAAGCCGGGGCTTGAGACTGTTCTGAGGTTGGCGCGAAAACCTTAAAGCAGTTTAATAAAGCCACATTACATATTGTATTTGCTTTTAAATCTCAGCCGGAAGTGACGCGTATCCCCGGAACCTGATCCTGCCGCCATGTTGGCGCGTGGGCAGCAATCTGTAATCCGGATACCTGCGCAAGAACCGACCCAGCGCAACCCGTCCCTCCAGCCGTGCCAGCGTCAGGCCGACACAGACATGCGGCCCCCCGGCGAAAGCCAGATGCCGGTTGGGTTTGCGCGTGATGTCGAACCGCCCCGGATCATCGAACACCGCCGGGTCCCGGTTGGCCGCACCGATACACAGGTGCAGGTTGGTGCCTTTGGCAATGTGAAGACCGTCCAACTCAACATCCGCCGTAGTTTCACGGTTGCCGAACTGGTTGGGTGAGCGAAAGCGCAGCACCTCTTCGACGGTCGAAGTAATCAACGCAGCGTCCTCGGACAAACGCTGCCGCTGATTCGGATGATCATGCAGCAGCGCCAACCCGTTACCGATCAGGTTTGTGGTGGTTTCGTGTCCCGCGTTCAGAATGAAGATGCAGTTCTGTAGCAACTCGATTTCGCTAAGCTTCGCATCGGCCCCTTCACCCCGGATCAGACGGGTCAGCACATCCGTTTCCGGATCGCCCGGATTGGCGCGGCGACGGGCAACAAGGTCTTCAAGATAGGTTTTGAAGTCGGTCACCGCCTTGTGCCCTGTCGCCAACTGCACCTCGGTCAACGCCGGTTCCAGCGCGCCCAGAATGGCCAATGACCAGTCACGCAACGGCCCACGCTCGGACATCGGCACATCCAGCAGATTCCCGATGATCTGGATCGGGATGGTCGAGGCGAAATCTTCGATCAAATCCACCTGATACCGGTCCGCCATGGCATCCAGCAATGCGTCCACGGTCTCGATCAGGCCTGGCTCCATCCGCGCAATGGCGCGCGGTGTCAGGGCCGAGGTCATGATCTTGCGTACCCGCGTGTGCAATGGCGGGTCAGAGAAGACCAGCGAGGTCGTGTGGTGCTCGAATAGTGGAGAGTCCACGCCGAATTTCGGACCAAAAGCGGCTTTCTTGTCTGACGAATAAAGCGTGGTGTCGCGATAGATTCGATCCAGATCGGCGTGACGCGACAACAGGACCGAGCCATCGGGCTGCGGCAGCACCGGCGCATGTTCGAGCAAAGCATCATAGAAGGGGAACGGGTCCTCGACAAAGCCGTCCGGCGGGTGCGTTAGATCCAGATTTTTTACCAAATATTGATGGCTTACGCGGCTCATCGCATCCTCCCTGTCCATCTCATGCCTAGCGCATGCGACACATCCGGACAACTCTGCGCGGATGACAGCGGATGCTGATCAGGCTAAGAAAGGCCCATGTCAGATCCGGTCTCTTCAATCCGAAATCTTGGACCCGCCTTCGAGCAGGCCTGCACCCGTGCGGGCATCCATTCTGCGCAGCAATTGCGGGAATTGGGTGCGGATGAGGCTTATGCGCGCCTGCTCCAAGCTGGCTCGCGCCCGCATTTCATCGGATATTATGTTCTGGTGATGGGGCTGCAGGGTCGTCCGTGGAACGACTGCAAGGGGGAAGAGAAGAAAGCCCTGCGCAAACGGTTCGATGCGATCAAGGCCGGTGTCAGCCGCGCGCCCGAAAGCCAGATGATCTCAGACCTGGACGCGGTGGGCGTGCGTGTGACTTCGGCTGATCTGAAACCCCTCTGAAAACGAAAAAGGCCGCCCCGGCAGGAGCGGCCCAATCTTTTCACCGAAGCTGTGGCTTAGCCGACCAGTTCGATGCCCGAGAAGAAGTAGGCGATCTCTACAGCCGCGGTTTCCGGCGCATCCGAACCGTGGACCGAGTTCTCACCGACCGATTCAGCGAACTCGGCGCGGATGGTGCCGGGGGCCGCGTCTGCGGGGTTGGTTGCGCCCATAACTTCGCGGTTCTTGGCAATGGCGCCTTCGCCTTCCAGAACCTGAACGACGACCGGAGCCGACGACATGAATTCGCACAGTTCGTCATAGAACGGACGCTCGGCATGCACTTCGTAGAACTTGCCAGCCTGAGCTTTGGTCATGTGGATGCGCTTTTGTGCAACAACGCGCAGGCCCGCGTCTTCGAACTTGGCGTTGATCTTGCCAGTCAGGTTGCGGCGGGTTGCATCAGGTTTGATGATCGAGAATGTGCGTTCCAGTGCCATGTCGGCCTCTCCTTTTCTGTCGGGCGCGGGATATGCGCCGAAATCCATCGCGCGCCGCCTAACATGGTATTTGCCGCATGAAAAGTGGAATGATGGCCCGCCCGGCGCTTTGGTGATCAGATTGCGTCCGGCAGCGGCTCCAGACGATCCACGCGACGGACATAAAGCACCGCGAGAAGGCCGATGAAGCTGCTGCCGCACATCATGCTCAGCACCAGATAAGGCCCGTTTTCAGGGCTGACCAAAGCGCCCGTCATCGAGGTCAGGATGGCACCAAGCGCCACAACCATTGCTCCCGACAGCCCCGCCGCGCTGCCCGCCAGCTTTGGGCGCACGGACATGACCCCAGCGGACGCATTGGCGTTGGTCAAACCGTTGCCGAACCCCACGCAGATGGCCGAGCCGAAAAATACCCAGACCGAGCCCAGGCCGGCCGAGAACAGAAGCAACCCGCAAAACGGCCCGGTCGACGCCACGATCCGCCCGATCAGGATCATCGTGGTCAGACGGGTGCGTGCCGCGATCCGTCCGGTGACGAAGTTGCCGACCATGAAGCCGCCGGTGATAATGCCGATGCCTAGTCCCAGCATGACTGGGCTCAGATCGAACCATGCGGCAGCGACCAAGGGTGCGCCGGTGATGAAGCTGTAGAACCCTCCAATCGAAAAGGCCGCGCATAGGGCATAGCCCCAGAAGCGTCGTGCCCGGAACAGGTGAGGATACTCGCGCATCTGGGCCGAGAAGGTCGAGGCGCGGTTGATATTCGTCTCGCCCATGTCGAACCACAGCAGGGTCAGCAGCCCTGCCCCCAGCAGCGAGTACAGAACGAACCCCGCACGCCAGCCAAAGAGCATGTCCAATGTACCGCCCAACATCGGCCCCAGCATCGGCGCCAGTGCCATGGCCATCGCGATGTAACCCAGCTTGCTGGCGGCTTCATTTGGCGAGTACCGGTCCCGGATCGAGGCGCTGGACAATACTGACCCCGCCACCACTGCCGCCTGCAACAGGCGGAAGCCCAGAAACAGCCAGATCGACTCGGCCAAAGCACAGCCGACCGAAGCGAAGACAAAGATCGTCAAACAGATCAGCAGGACCGGCCTGCGCCCGAACCGGTCCGACAGCGGCCCCATGATCAGTTGCAGCACCGCTGAAACCGCCAGATACCCCGCGACCGAAAGGTTCACGAGGCCGTAATCCACCGCGAAATCCTCGCTCATATGCGCCAGCGACGGTAGAAACATGTTCAGCGACAGCACCGACAGCGCCGTGGCAAAGATCAGCGTGATCAAACGAGGGGGCGTCCGGGCCGCGCGCATGTCGAAAACCGTTTCAGAAAAGCAAACGAGACAGCGCTAGCACATTGCCCGCGCATTGAACATGCCAAGCCGCTGGCGGCGGCATTCCGGCTCTGCTAAGAGCGGCCTCATGCTACGGATTGAAGACATCACCTATGCCGTTGAAGGCCGCCCTCTGTTCGACGGGGCCAGTGCTACCATTCCTGATGGGCACAAGGTTGGCCTTGTGGGGCGCAATGGGACCGGCAAGACCACCTTGTTCCGCCTGATCCGGGGTGAGTTGTCGCTGGAATCCGGTAATTTAGCGGTCCCCAAACGGGCGCGGATTGGCGGGGTGGCGCAAGAGGTGCCCTCGTCCGAAGTTTCGCTGATCAACACCGTACTGGCGGCCGATACCGAGCGCAGCGCGCTAATGGCCGAGGCCGACAGCGCCACCGACCCCGCCCGCATTGCCGAGATCCAGACCCGGCTGGCCGATATCGACGCCTGGTCGGCCGAGGCACGCGCGGCCTCGATCCTGAAAGGTCTGGGGTTTGATGACGAGGACCAGTTAAAGCCCTGCTCGGATTTCTCGGGTGGCTGGCGGATGCGCGTGGCGCTCGCGGCTGTGCTGTTTTCGCAACCTGATTTGCTGTTGCTGGACGAACCGACCAACTATCTGGACCTCGAAGGCGCGCTGTGGCTGGAAAGCTATCTGGCCAAGTATCCCCATACCGTCATTATCATCAGCCACGACCGGGGCCTGCTGAATCGCGCGGTGGGCTCGATCCTGCATCTGGAAGACCGCAAGCTCACCTATTACGCCGTTCCTTACGATAAGTTTGCCGAACGTCGCGCGGAACGACTGGCACAGGCAGAATCGGAAAACGCCAAGGCCAAGGCGCGCATCGCGCATTTACAGAGCTTTGTGGATCGCTTCCGCTATAAAGCATCCAAGGCCGTGCAAGCCCAGTCGCGCCTGAAGATGATCGAACGCATCCAACTGGTTTCGACCCCACAAGAGGCCGCCCTGCGCGCGTTCTCTTTCCCCGAACCCGAGGAATTGTCGCCGCCGATCATCCAGATCGAAGGCGGCATCACCGGCTATGGTGAGAACGAGGTGCTGCGCCGCCTGAACCTGCGCATCGATCAGGACGACCGGATCGCACTGCTGGGCAAGAACGGTCAGGGTAAATCCACCTTGTCGAAACTGCTGTCTGACCGCCTGCCCCTGATGGCAGGCAAGATGAGCCGCAGCAGCAAGCTGCGCATCGGCTATTTCGCGCAGCATCAGGTGGATGAATTGCATGTGGACGAAACGCCGCTGGACCACCTGCGCCGCCTGCGTCCGGATGAGGCGCCGGGCAAGTGGCGCTCGCGTCTGGCCGGGTTCGGGCTGAACGCGGATCAGGCGGAAACGCTGGTCGGGCGCCTGTCGGGGGGGCAAAAAGCCCGCCTGTCGCTGCTGATCGCCACCATCGACGCGCCGCATATGCTGATCCTCGACGAACCCACCAACCACCTGGACATCGAAAGCCGCGAGGCGCTGGTCGAGGCGCTGACCGCCTATTCCGGCGCGGTGGTTCTGGTCAGCCACGACATGCACCTGCTGTCTCTGGTGGCGGATCGGCTTTGGCTGGTCTCGGACGGCACGGTGAAACCGTTTGACGGCGACCTTGAAGCCTACCGCTCCCAGCTGCTGGCCCGCGACAAGCCGGCAAAGGAAAAGCCCGTCACGGCAAAGCCCAAACGCCCCTCGCGCGATACCATGCTGGCCCTGCGCGCCGATCTACGCAAATGCGAAGACCGGATCGAGAAGCTGACGGACATGCACGAGAAACTCTCGGCCAAGCTGTCCGATCCGGCACTGTACGAGGATGACAAGATCAACGATCTGGAAACCTGGAACCGTAAATTCGCCGAGGTGAGCGAAGCGATGCAAAAGGCCGAGGCGCTGTGGATCGCCGCTGTCGAACGGTTGGAAAACGCCGAGAACGCCGCATGATCGACCTGGCTTTCTTCATCACCGCATTTACGACGATGTTCGTTGTGATCGACCCGTTCGGCACAACGCCGATCTTCGTCGCACTGACGCAGGACATGGACGCGGCAACCCGCCGCAAAACCGCAATCCGAAGCTGCCTGACCGCCGTTTTCATCCTGATCGCCTTTGCCGCCTTCGGTGAAGCGGTTCTGGGTTTTGTCGGAATTTCGATGGAGGCTTTCAAAGTCGCCGGTGGCGCGCTGCTGTTCCTGACCGCGTTGGACATGCTGTTCGACCGCCGCACCAAACGCCGCGAGGACCGGGCCGAGGAAGAAGAACACCCCGACCCTTCTGTCTTCCCTCTGGCCATTCCGCTGATAGCAGGGCCCGGATCGATTGCCACCATCATCCTGCTGGCGGGCCAGAACCCGGGCATCCAAGGCATTGCTGCCGCCTGTGCCGTCATGCTGGCCGTCATGGTCGTGGTGTTCTCGTTCTTTCTGGCCGGGGGACTAATCGCACGCATTCTGGGAAAAACCGGGCTGAACGTGCTGACCCGTCTGTTGGGGATGTTGCTGGCGGCGCTGTCGGTGCAGTTTATTCTGGATGGGCTCAAGGCCTTTGGCTTCGCCGCCTGAACCCCCATATATGTAGTGGAGCAATGATTTTCGGGTGACGGAATGGATGGAGAGAATATCGGGCGCTTGACTTATCTGGTGCTGCTGGCGGCGGCGCTGCTGATGTGGTTCATCACCCAGAACCGCCAATCGCTGGGCAAGACAATGCAACAGGCTGCAGCCTGGGTATTCATCTTTATCGGTGTCATCGCTGTGATCGGACTTTGGGACGATATCCGCTCGACCGTCGGCCCCTCGCCTCAGCTGACGGTGACCGATCAGCGGATCGAGGTGCCTCGGTCCTATGACGGTCATTATTACCTGCCGGTGCTGGTGAACGGCAAAGCGGTGACCTTTCTGGTTGATACTGGCGCCAGCGACATCGTCCTGAGCGACAAGGACGCCGAGCGTGCCGGGATCGATACCGCGCAGCTGACCTATCTGGGCCGCGCTGCGACCGCGAATGGCGTGGTGCGCACGGCTCCGGTGCGGTTGGACAGTCTTGCGCTGGGACCGATCACCGACCGCAATGTGCCTGCCTCGATCACCGAGGGTGAGCTGGATCAATCCCTGCTGGGGATGGAGTATCTGCATCGTTTCTCGAACATCCAGTTTGCCGATGGGCGTCTGATTCTGTCGCGCTGACGGCATTCCTCGATTGAGAACAAAATAAGAACATGCTAATCTGACAGCATGTCCACCCAGCTTCTTGGCCGCAAACCCGCGCGTACCCCGCCCGGGATAGCCCTGCATCCACAGATCAGCTTGCAACTGGCCCGCGTGCACGAGGCTTGCGGCCCTGCGCGGCGCAGCTTTGCCCTGTGGCTGGCCGGACAGACTCAGGGGCCGGTGCTGTGGATTTGCCCTGAATGGGAGGTCGGGCAGTTGCATCCCGAAGGTATGCTGCCCTTCGCCGATCCCTCGCGCTTTTTGCTGGTCCGCCCGTCGAAAGCCGAAGACCTGCTTTGGTGTATGGAGGAAGCGCTGCGCAGCGGTGCAGCCCCGCTGGTCATTGGCGACCTGCCCGGCCCGCCGGGGCTGACCCCGGTCCGGCGCCTGCATCTGGCTGCTGAACAAGGGGGCGCATCAGGGCAAGCCCCGCTGGGGCTGCTGCTGACCCCCGATGACGGAGGCGCGCAAGGGATCGAAACGCGCTGGCATCTGGCCCCAACCTATTGCGACGCGGGCCAAGGCTGGACCCTGACCCGCCGCCGCGCCCGCTCGCAACCGCCTGCCAGTTGGATCGTGACGCGGACTTCAGATCAAACCAGACTGCATCTGCAACGGGTCGAGGTCAGTGACACGCCTGAGTGACGGCGGGCCGGTCACGCAACTTGTGACTGGTCAAAACCGCAGTCGCGCCCTAGCGTTCCGGGATGACCCACGCGATCCACGATAGCCGCTATTCCTGGCTGCGCCTGCTGATCACCCTAGCCATTGCCACGGTAGTCAATGTCGGCATGTGGGCCGTGATCGTGGTGATGCCCGCCATCGAGACGCAGTTCGGTGCCGGGCGGGCTGAGGCCTCGATGCCCTATGTGCTGTCGATGATCGGCTTTGCGCTGGGTAACATGTGGTTGGGGCAATTGGTGGACCGGCTGGGCGTCACCAAAGCGCTGATCGGCGCAGCTGCCCTCAGCGCCACCAGCTATCTGCTGGCTACGCTGGCCCCGAACATGGTGCTTCTGTCGCTGGCACATCTGCTGCTTGGGTTGGGCACATCGGTCGGGTTCGGGCCGCTGATTGCCGACATCTCGCACTGGTTCATGCGACGGCGCGGGATCGCGGTGGCGCTGGTCGCCAGTGGCAACTACCTGTCCGGGGCGATCTGGCCTACGCTGCTGTCGGGCATTCTGGCACGCGAGGGATGGCAGCAGGTCTACCTGACTTTGGCGCTGATCACTCTGGTCATTGTAATTCCATTGTCCCTGCTGTTGCGCCGTACAGTTCCGACCGAGGCGCACAGCACCGCCGCGGCCGCCGCGCAAATCAGATCGCAGAGCGTGGGCCTGTCGCCGCGCGCGCTGCAATACATCCTCGGGCTTGCCGGAATTGGTTGCTGCGTGGCGATGTCGATGCCGCAAGTCCATATCGTGTCTTATTGCGTGGGGCTGGGTTATGGCCCGGCCGTCGGGGCCGAGATGCTGTCGCTTATGCTGCTGGGCGGCGTGGTCAGCCGCGTGATCTCGGGCCTTGTGGCCGACAAATTGGGCGGTCTGACCACCCTGCTGATCGGCTCGGTCCTGCAATGCATCGCGCTGTTTCTGTTCCTGCCATATGACGGGATGGTCTCGCTTTATGTCGTCAGCATGCTATTCGGTCTGGCGCAGGGCGGCATCGTGCCCAGCTATGCCCTTGTGGTGCGCGAATATATGCCCCCGCAAGAGGCGGGCGCGCGGGTGGGTTTCGTCATGATGATGACCATCATGGGCATGGCGCTGGGTGGTTGGATGTCCGGCTGGATTTACGACGTAACCGGAAATTATCAATTGGCCTTTATCAATGGCATCCTATGGAACGGCCTGAATATCGCCATCCTGCTGACGCTGTTGAAACGGTCGCGCCCCCAAGGACAAGAGGTCATGGCATGACAAATCTGACCCGACGCACGTTGATCGCGGGCCTGGCCGCCCTGCCCCTTGCAGGAGTCGCGCAAACGGCTCTGATTCCTTATGTTCTGGCACCCAAGGGCACCTCGGTCGGATTCACCTTCGATCTTTCGGGCGTGACGCAATCGGGAACGATGCCGATCCGGTCCGCCGATATTCTGATCGACACCAAACGCCTTCAGAACAGCCAAGTCGATGTGGTGATGGACGTGGCCGATGCGCGCACAAAGCTGCCCTTTGCCCGCGGTCCGATGCTGGGCCAAAGCGTGCTGGATGCCAAAAGCCACCCGACGATCCGCTTCACCTCGACCAGGATACAGCTCGGCCCCACCGGTCGCATATCCGAGGGCGCAATGGTCACCGGAGATCTGACGGTGCGCGGCGTAACGCGGCCCGTGACCCTGATGGCCAGCCTCTACCGGAAACCCGGAAGCGCCGTCGACGATCTGGATGTCTTGTCGATACGTCTGGTCGGCGCGTTGAACCGGCATGAGTTCGGTGCCTCGGGCTATCCGGATCTGGTGCAGGACACCGTCGGGCTGAACATCCATGCCGAGATCCTGCGCGAAAGCTGACTCAGAAAGACAAAAAACGACTTGCGAAGGTCGAATAGTCGCGCGAAAAACTCGCTTATGACGTCAGGTTAAAGCCACTATGCGCACAATCATTTCCTTCGCCGCCCTGTTTCTTTCAGTCATTCTGCTGCAGCTTTCCACCGGCGGCGTCGGTCCGCTGGACGCGATATCTGGTCTGACACTGAACTTCTCGACGGAACAGATCGGTCTTTTGGGATCGGCGCATTTCCTTGGCTTCTTCATCGGATGCTGGTGGGCCCCGCGCCTGATGGGCAGCGTCGGTCATTCCCGCGCCTTTGCCGTCTGTACCGCGTTGGGGGCGATGGGGTTGCTGGGGCACACATTGACAGAAGATCCACGCATCTGGGCCGTCCTGCGGATAGCCTCGGGCACCTGCGTCGCCGGATGCTACACGGTGATCGAGGCCTGGCTGAACGCGAAGGTGACAAACGAAACACGCGGGCGCGCTATGGGCACCTACCGGATTGCGGATATGGGTGCATCGCTCTGCGCGCAGTTGATCATCGCGGTTCTGCCTCCGGCCTCTTATGTGTCTTACAATCTGCTGGCCATCATGTGCTGCGCCTCGATATTGCCACTGGCCCTGACACGCGCCAGCCAACCCGAGACACCGGATGCACCGCGCCTGCGTCCAAAACTGGCATGGCGCAGTTCGCCCCTGGCCGTTGCGGGCGTGATTGTCGCGGCGCTGAGTTCGGCCTCGTTCCGAATGGTTGGCCCGGTTTACGGGCAAGAGGTCGGACTGGGCGTGGATCAGATCGCGTTCTTCCTGGCCTCGTTCGTTCTGGGTGGCGCGATGGCGCAATATCCGATGGGGTGGCTTGCGGATAAATACGACCGGCGCTGGGTGCTGATCTGGCTGTCTGCAGTGGCTGTTGTGAGCTGCGGTATCACCATGATGGCCAGCGGCACCGGTACGCTTGGGGTCATGCTGGCAGCCTGGTTCTTCGGCTTTACCACATTCCCGATTTTTTCGGTATCCTCGGCCCACGCCAACGATTTTGCCACAGCAGAACAGCGGGTCGAGCTGTCGGCAGCTCTGATGTTCTGGTATGCGCTGGGCGCGATTGCCTCGCCCTATATCTCTTCAACACTGATCCAACAGTTTGGCCCCGGCGCGTTGTTTGCCTTTGTCGCCTTGGGGCATGTATTTCTGATTGTGTTCGGCCTGGCACGGATGCGGTCGCGCCCGACGCCGGACGAGCGGACCAACTACGTCTACGCACCTCGTACCTCGTTCACCATCGGGCGGCTGCTGAAACGTTCACGGGAAGAATAAGAAAGGGCCGGGAAATCCCGGCCCTTTGACTTATTGCTGGGTCGGCGGCGTGTCTTCCGCCACCCCTTCGACGACCTCTGTCGGCTCAGGTGAGGCGTCTAGCGCGCCGTTCACCACCCCGGCCACGCCGTTTTCCATCGACAGGCCCAGTTCTTCGCCCAGCTTTTTCAACGCGGGCATCTGCACCGCCATACCCATGATCGAATCCAGCGCCTGATTGACCACCGGTTTGTCACCGTTGGCAGCGCCGCCACCAGTCGACCCACCTATACCACCAACCTGATGGATCTTGATCGAGTCGATCTTTTCAGCCGGTTTGACCATTTCCGAAATGATCGAGGGCATGGTCTCGATCCGCGCCAGATCCACCTTCATGCGGATCTGTGCCGACGACAGAGCATTGTCGGCCTCGACAATCGCACGCTTACCTTCGGCTTCGGCCAGCATGTCGTTCTTCTTGGCCTCGGCGCGGATGTTCAGCGCATCCGCTTCGGCCTGCGCTTCCTCGCGGCGTGCTTCGGCGCGATCGGCGGCGGCCTCTTTCTCGGCCTGCGCGGCCAGACGGATGGCGGTCGCCTGACGTTCGGCCTCACGCGTGGCTTCGATCAGGGCGATCTGCTTGAGACGTTCAGCCTCGGCCACTTCGCGGGCGGTTGCCACCGCTTCGGTCGCCTTGGTCGCTTCGGCCCGGGCCAGATCAGCCGACGCCCGCGCGCGGCTTTCTTCCTCGGACTTCTGCGCGATGATGATCTGGCGTTCCTGTTCGGCCACTTCGATCTCACGCTCTTTGGCGATTTCGGCATCGCGAATCTTGCGCTCGCGCTCGATCTCGGCTGCGCGGATGGCCTCCTCACGGGCAATGCGGGCGCGCTCGGTTTCGCGTACCGAGTCCTCGGTCCGTGCAGCAATTTCGGCCTCCTGCGCCACGCGCAGGGTTTCGACCTTCTGGGTCTGCTCAATGCGCGCTTGCGCCTCATCCTGCTCGATCAGCAGCTTCTGACGCTGGGCTTCCATCGCAGCACGACGGACTTCGACCTCGGCATCCGCATCGATTTGCGCGCGCTCTTTCTTCGAGGCGGCAATAACCTCGGCCAGCTTGCGCATACCGACAGCGTTAAAGGCGTTGTTCTCGTCCAGAGCCTCGAACGGTGTCTGGTCCAGCGCGGTCAGCGAGACCGATTCCAGCGACAGACCATTCTTCAGCAGATCCTCGGAGACCGCATTCTGCACCTCCTGAACAAAGTCAGCGCGGTTTTCATGCAGACCGTCCATGGTCATCTGGGCCGCCACGGCACGCAGACCGTCGATCAGCTTGCCTTCGATCATCTCGCGCAGTTGCTCAACGTCAAAGGTACGGTCGCCCAGCGTTTGTGCGGCGCGTGCAATGCCCTCTTCGGTGGCCATGACCGAGACGTAGAACTCGACGCCCACATCGACGCGCATCCGGTCCTTGGTGATCAGCGCGGCCTCGCCGCTACGCTGCACCTCAAGGCGCAGGGTCTTCATGTTGACGGGGCTGACCTCGTGCAGCAGCGGCACGATGATGACGCCGCCATCCATGATGACTTTCTTGCCGCCCGCCCCGGTTTTTACCAGGCTGATCTCGCGTGTCGCGCGTTTATAGAGACGGCCTAGCACCAGGCCGATGAATAAGACGACTGCTAAAATGGTCACAACTGTGATGGCCAGGAATTCAAGTTCCATGCAAAATCCTCCGATTTTTGGGGTTTAGAATTTGGTTAGTCTGACAGGCCGACCAGAACGAACCGGTCCTGCCGTCGGTCGCGCAGGACAAGCACTTCGGTGCCCTGCTCAAGCGTATCTTTATCTTGCAGCGGCTCTGCCCGCAGGTAGTGCGCATTGCCAAAGCGATCCATGACCCGCACCTCGGCTGGACGACCGCGGGACGCGGTTCCTTGCGGTATGAAACCCCGGCGGCGCGACAGCATTCTCTCGGACATCGCCTCGGTCTCGGTCTTGGGCAGCAGCCGGGCGAATACACCGCCAAAGCCACGCGCAAACCACATGCCGAAGGCTCCGGCGGGGATCGCGGCCATCCATGCGGGCAGGTCAAAGCCCAACAGATCGCGCAGGGCCAGTTGCAGGCCCATACCGGACAGCCCAAAGCCTGCCAGCAGAACCACAAGCCAGATCAGGAATGGCATCCTGCCGATGCCCAGCCAGCCAAGCGGACCTGCAGAGGCATTGGTGGTAACCTCGGCTTCGACCTCGGCAAGCTCAAAATCGCCCAGATCGACATCTGCGTCGAGATCCAGATCAAAATCCGCAACCTCAAGATCGGGGGCATCTGCCATATCCAGATCGGCTTCGCCATCGCCTGCCAACAGGCTGCCACCCAACATCAGCGCGATCAGTTCCAGCCCCAGCAGACCAAACGGCAGCGCAAGTGAAATGGTAAAGGGCGCAAACGCACCATCAAGCAGAAAGCTGAACATCAGCGATATGTTCCCGTTTTTGTATACTTTGGTATGCAATATAAATGGGTAGTCATAACGAAAATTCAGGAAGTTGTGATTCCACAGCTCAACCCAAGGTTATTTTGACCCGTCCCGCAATCACAATCCCGGTCACCGGGAATGTCCGATTACATGACCAGCAAGTGGCTAAAATGACATGCAGGCGAAACCCGGCCTTTTGCTGCGCGGTCACATCATGTAGACGAGCGCGCAGACAGTTACGCGGAAACGGAATATGGCTCGGATTCTTATCACCTCGGCGATCCCCTACATCAACGGGATCAAACACCTCGGCAATCTGATCGGCTCGCAATTGCCTGCTGATCTTTATGCGCGCTATCAGCGTGGCCGGGGGAACGAGGTGATGTTCCTGTGCGCCACGGACGAACACGGCACCCCGGCAGAACTGGCCGCTGCCAAGGCGGGCAAGCCCGTCGCGGAATACTGCGCGGATATGTATGCCGTTCAGGCCGAGATTGCGCAGCGCTTCGGGCTCAGCTTCGATCACTTTGGCCGCTCGTCCAGCGAGCAGAACAAGGTGCTGACACAGCATTTCGCGGGTAAACTGGACGAGGCCGGGCTGATCCGTGAGGTCAGCGAAAAGCAGGTCTATTCCAATGCCGATAAAAGGTTCCTGCCCGACCGATATATCGAAGGCACCTGCCCCAATTGCGGCTATGACCGCGCACGTGGCGACCAGTGCGAGAACTGCACCAAGCAGTTGGACCCGACTGACCTGATCGAGCCGCGCAGCGCGATCAGTGGCTCGACCGATCTGGAGGTGCGCGAGACCAAGCACCTGTATCTGCGCCAATCTGCGATGAAAGATCAACTGGATGCCTGGATCGACAGCAAGGCAGACTGGCCGATCCTGACCACCTCGATTGCCAAGAAATGGCTGCATGACGGCGATGGCCTGCAGGACCGTGGCATCACCCGCGATCTGGACTGGGGTGTGCCGGTCAAGAAAGGTGACCAGGACTGGCCGGGGATGGAGGGCAAGGTCTTCTATGTCTGGTTTGACGCGCCCATCGAGTATATCGCCTGCGCCAAAGAATGGGCTGATGCCAATGGCAAGTCTGACGCCGACTGGGAACGCTGGTGGCGTACTGACAAAGGTGCGGATGACGTGCGTTATGTCCAGTTCATGGGCAAGGACAACGTGCCCTTCCATACCCTGTCGTTCCCGGCCACCATTCTCGGCTCGGGCGAGCCGTGGAAGATGGTCGACCACCTGAAATCCTTCAACTACCTCAACTATGACGGCGGCCAATTCTCGACCTCTCAGGGTCGTGGCGTGTTCATGGATCAGGCGCTGGAAATCCTGCCCGCCGATTACTGGCGCTGGTGGCTGCTGAGCCATGCGCCCGAAAGCAGCGACAGTGAGTTCACATGGGAAAACTTCCAGCAATCGGTGAACAAGGATCTGGCGGATGTGCTGGGCAATTTCGTCAGCCGGATCACCAAGTTCTGCCGTTCGAAATTCGCCGAGGCCGTGCCCGAAGGCGGCACGTTCGGTGACCGCGAGCAGGCGCTGATCGAAGAACTGACCAAACGCGTCCGTGCCTATGAAGCGCATATGGAAGCGATGGATGTCCGCAAATCCGCGCAGGAATTGCGCGCGATCTGGGTGGCGGGCAACGAATACCTGCAGGCCGCAGCGCCCTGGTCGACCTTCAAGGAAGATACTGAACAGGCTGCCGCGCAGGTACGTTTGGGCCTGAACCTGATCCGCCTGTATGCCGTGCTCAGCGCGCCGTTTATCCCGGACACATCGGCCCGGATGCTGAGCGCGATGAACACGCTGGACACCAGCTGGCCGGATGACGTGGCCGCTGCATTGGCCGCCCTGCCCGCGGGCCACGAATTTACCGTGCCTGACGTGCTGTTCGCCAAGATCACCGACGAACAGCGCGAGGACTGGCAAAGCCGTTTTGCCGGAACCCGCGACTGACGGTCGACATCTCGGAACACCAGCAAACGGGGGCCGTTTTGGCCCCCGTTTTCTTTGGCAGGCATCCCTAAGTCTGCCGAGTTGCGGGAAAAACCTCGACCGGGTCGCGACAGGCTTCGCATTCAAGAAGCTTGAGATATTGTCGCAAACCGGCCATCCTGCGTGAGAAGTCAATCGACTCGTCCCGGCATCGCACATGTCCGGATGGGCAATCCTTAGTTCGAACGAGGCGCCGCCATGTCCCTTGCATTTCCTACGTCCATCCATCGCCACAGCGGATCATTCAGGGCCCTGGCCCTTCTGATCAGCCTCGGGCTGGCCTCGGCCGCGTGGGCGCAGGACCAAGGCGATGCGCCACCACCGAAGGTTTCGATCGCTGCCGCCTATACCGAGGAGATCACGGAAGAGGCGACCTTTATCGGACGCGCCGAAGCGATCAACAAAGTCGATATCATCGCGCGCGTCAGTGGCTTTCTCGAAAGTCAGGATGTCGAAGACGGCGCGCTGGTGAATGAAGGCGACCTTCTGTTCAAGATCGAACCGGACCTGTATGAGGCGACCCTGCAGTCGCGCAAGGCCGATCTGGACCGGGCAGAGGCCAATCTTGAACTGGCCAAGGTCGATCTGGCCCGAAAGGAAGAACTGTACAAACGCGACGCGACGCCAGAATCCGAACGCGACATCGCCCGCGCCAACGAACTAGTAGCCGAAGCCGAGGTCAAGGCCGCGAACGCCGCTATTCAACAGGCCCAACTGGATCTGAGCTACACCGAAATCCATGCGCCGTTCACCGGACGACTGGGCCGCGTTGCGACAAGCGTCGGGGACGTGGTCGGCCCGAACAATCCGCCGCTGGTCAATCTGGTGAGCGAAGCGCCGATCTACGTGAACTTCTCACTCAATGAGAAGCAGTTTACCACGGTTCTTCAACATGTTGGCGAAAGCGCAGCCTCTCTGGCCGAAAGCGATCAAAGCCCGAATGTCCACGTGACGCTGCCCAATGGCACCGAGTTGGATGAAACCGGCAAGATCATCTTTGTCGACAACCGTATCGATCCGTTGACCGGGGCCATCACACTGCGCGCCCAGTTCGACAACGCCGACCGGCTGATCATCGACGGGGCCTTTTTGAACGTCCAGATCGAAGCCCTGGAGCCCACGCTGCAGGTGCTGATTCCGCAGGCGGCTCTGCAGCGCGATCAGCGCGGTGAATTCGTTCTGGTGGTCAATGACAAACAAATGGTCGAACAACGCTATATCACCACCGGCGACACGGTCGACTCGGCCATCATCGTCGCGGATGGTCTGCGCGAAGGCGAAAGCGTGATTGTCGAGGGCCTGCAGCGGGTGCGCCCGGGCGTGGCGGTCGACGCGGTTGTCGCTGCCGAACAGCCGGGGGAATAACCGATGTTCTCAGCCCTGTTCATCAGCCGGCCCAAGCTGGCGCTTGTTATTTCGCTGGTGCTGACCATTCTGGGCGGCATCGGCTATCTGGTTCTGCCGGTTGCGCAGTTCCCCGATATCACGCCCCCGGTCGTCAGCGTCACCGCCACATATACTGGCGCGAATGCCGAGACCGTCGAGAACACCGTCGCCGCCCCCATCGAGGCGCAGGTCAACGGTGTGGACGACATGATCTACATGACGTCGACCTCATCGGATAACGGTTCGTATTCTCTGAACGTTACGTTCGAAGTGGGGACAGACCCCGATATCGCATCCGTGAACGTGCAAAACCGCGTGGCACAGGCGATGGCGTCGCTGCCATCCGAGGTCACCTCGTCGGGTGTTGTGACGCAGAAGGCGTCGACAAACATGCTGTTGCTGGTCACGCTGACCTCGCCCAATGGCACCTATGACAGCGTGTTTCTGTCCAACTATGCCTCGATCAATCTGAAAGACGCGCTGGCGCGGGTTCAGGGCGTTGGCAAGGCGGATGTTCTGACCAATCTGGAATACGCCATGCGGATCTGGATGGACCCGGACAAGATGGCGGCGCTGTCGATCTCTCCGGGTGATGTGATCAACGCGATCCGCGAGCAGAATATCGAAGTATCAGCGGGTTCCATCGGCTCACCGCCTGTTCCCGAGGGGCAGACCTTTCAATACACGATCAAAACCAAGGGCCGCCTGACCTCGGCTGAAGAGTTTTCGAACATCGTAATCCGCACCGGCGACGCGGGTGCCATTGTGCGCGTCAAAGACATCGCACGCACCGAACTCGGCGCGCAGTTCTATTCGGCCTCTGGCTATTTCCAAAGCGTCCCCGCCACCGTCATCGGCATCTATCAGGCCCCCGGGGCCAACGCCCTGGCCGTGTCCGAGCGTGTCGAGGCCGAGCTTGAGCGTCTGTCACGCTCGTTCCCGACGGATGTGGAATACGCTGTCCCGTTCAACACGACGGACTTTGTTGAACAATCACTGAATGACGTGGTTTCGACGCTTATCCTGACTTTCATTCTGGTGATCACCGTCGTGTTCATCTTCCTTGGCAGTTGGCGCGCGACCATCATTCCGGCGGTGGCGATTCCGGTGTCATTGATCGGGACATTCGCCTTCCTTCTGGCCTTTGGCATGTCTCTGAACACGATCTCTCTGTTCGCGCTGGTGCTGGCCATCGGGATCGTGGTGGATGACGCCATCGTTGTCGTCGAAAATGTCGAGCGCATCATCGCGGATGAGGGCCTGCCCCCCGCCGAAGCCACGCGTAAGGCGATGGGCCAGATCACCGGCCCGGTGATTGCAACGACGCTGGTTCTGCTGGCCGTCTTCGTGCCGGTGACCTTCATGCCCGGTATCTCGGGGCGGCTCTATTCGCAGTTCGCGGTCACGATCTCGACCGCTGTTGTGATCTCTTCGATAAACGCTCTGACATTGTCCCCGGCCTTATGTGGGCTTGTACTTCAGGCGCGCTCGGGCCCGCCCAAGGGTTTGCTGGCGGTCTTCGAAAAGTTCATTGGTTCGGTACGCAGCGGGTATGTGGCAATCGTGCGCAAACTGCTGATCCTGCCTGTCATTTCGCTGGGCATCATTGCGGCTTTCGGCATGGGCACCGGGACCATCATGGGCAACACTTCGCAAGGGTTCATTCCGCTTGAGGATAACGGCTATCTCTTCGTCGATATCCAACTGCCCGACGCGGCAACGCTTGAGCGGACCGAAACCGTCTCGGCCCGCCTCGATGCCCAAATTCAGGAGATACCGGGCGTTGCCAGCACCGTTCTGGTGAACGGCTTCTCTCTGCTGAATGGCACAACAACCAACGGCGCGGCGATCTTCGTCAACCTTACAAACTGGGGAGAACGGCAGGAACCCGACCTCAGCGCCAATGCCATTCTGGGCAAGGTGCTGGCCATCGCCAACCAGGAATCCGCAGCCTCGATCGTGGCTTTCAACCCGCCGCCAATCCAAGGTTTGGGTATGTCTGCGGGCGTTGAAATGGAGGTTCAGCAAACCGGTGGCGGATCGCCACAGGATCTGGCCTCGGCGGTTGGTTCATATGTCTACGCCGCCAACCAACGGCCCGAGATTGCGCAGGCTTACACCACCTTCCGCGCAAACGTGCCGCAGCTGTTCGTCGATCTGGACCGGGAAAAGGCCAAGACCCTGCAGGTCTCGGTCGCCGAGGTGTTCCAGACCATGCAGGCGCAGCTCGGCTCGTACTACGTGAACGACTTCAACCTGTTTGGGCGGGTCTATCGCGTGATGATCCAGGCCGAGGGGTCCTATCGGAACAAAGTCGATGACATCTCGGACCTTTATGTGCGTTCAACCAAAGGCGAAATGGTGCCGCTGGGCACTTTGATCGATATCGAGAACGTGTTGGGGCCGGTGCTTCTGAAACGGCACAACCTGTTCCGTTCCGCCACGGTGACCGCTGTTCCGGCTCCGGGGCTTTCGACCGGGGATGCGATCACCACCATGACCGAGGAATCGGCAACCGCCCTGCCCCCCGGCTATGCCTTCGAATGGACGGGAACGGCGCAACAGCAATTGGCTTCGGGCAATTTGGTGGTCGTGATCCTAGGGTTGGCGATCCTGTTCGGATACCTGTTCCTTGTCGGCCAATACGAAAGCTGGACCATGCCTGTATCGATCCTGATGTCGGTGACTGTAGCCTTGTTCGGAGCAGTCGCAGCGGTTGCGATCGTGGGCAGTGACATCAACCTTTACACGCAGATCGGGATGATCATGCTGGTCGGGCTTGCCTCAAAGAACGGAATTCTGATCGTTGAGTTCGCGATGGAGCAGCGGGCCAAAGGCCTGTCGATCAAAGACGCAGCGGCTGAGGCGGCGTATCAGCGTTTCCGCGCCGTGATGATGACCGCCCTGTCCTTCCTGCTGGGCGTCGTGCCGCTGCTGGCCGCGAACGGTGCCGGTGCGGCCAGCCAGAAGGCCATCGGGGTTGCCGTCTTTGGTGGGATGCTCGCCGCGACGCTGTTCGGGGTGATCCTTGTTCCGGTTCTCTATGCCGTGATGCAGGGGCTGCGAGAGTGGATCAAAGGCAGTAAGAATGATCCCGGCCCTTCGGAAGAGGCCGCATGATCGGATAATCAGAAACGCCCCGCAAAATTGCGGGGCGTTCTCTTTGATCTCAGCGATTGGCTATCCAGCTATCGATCCGGGTGATCTGTTCCGGTGTCAATCGCAGCCCGAGCTTGTTGCGTCGCCAGATCACATCTTCCGCGGTGCGGGCATATTCCTTTTCAATCAGCCAGTTCAGCTCTGCCGCCGTCAGGGTGGCCCCGAAATCCTCACCCAGATCGGATTGTTCCTGCGCTGAACCCAACACAGCGCGCGCCTCAGTGCCGTAAGCGCGCACCAAACGATGTGCCCAGCGTTCCGTCAGGAAGGGATAATCGGCCCTCAGGCTTTGCACCAAAGCATCGACCCCATCGACAGGAAAATCCCCTCCCGGCAATGGCACACCCGCCGTCCAGGGACCAGACACGCCCGGGATATGCTCGCCTACTTTCTCAAGCGCGCTTTCTGCAAGACGGCGGTAGGTCGTGATCTTACCACCAAAGACATTCAGCACGGGCGCGCCGCCCTCGGCATCCACCTTCAGGGTGTAATCCCGTGTTGCCGCCGTCGCGCTGCTGGCCCCGTCATCGTACAAGGGCCGGACGCCGGAATACGTCCAGACGACATCCGCGCGCGTCACTGGCGTCTTGAAATACTTCGAGGCCAAAGCGCAAAGATACTCCTGCTCTGCCTCGGTACAGACCGGGGGTTCGGACGGGTCCGAATGATCCTGATCCGTGGTTCCGATCAAAGTGTAATCCTGCTCGTACGGGATGGCGAAAATGATCCGCCCGTCTTCACCCTGAAAGAAATAGCATTTGTCGTGATCATAGAGTTTCGGCGTCACGATGTGGCTGCCGCGCACCAGCCGGACGCCTTCGCGCGAATTCATGCGGATCTTGGTCTGGATGATGTCGCCCACCCACGGCCCGCCCGCATTGATCAGCATCCTTGCGTGGACAATTCTGGTTTCATCCCTGTCGCGGTCGCGCAGGGTCACCTTCCACAGATCATTGACCCGCTCGGCCGAGACAACCTCGGTGCGCACCATGATCTGCGCACCGCGCGCCTCGGCATCGCGGGCGTTCAGGACGACCAGCCGGGAATCCTCGACCCAGCAATCGGAGTATTCATAGGCGGTTTCGAACTTGTCCTGCAGCGGGGCACCTTCAGGTCCGTTTCGCAGGTTCAGCGACCGTGTTCCGGGCAGAATTTTTCGCCCGCCGAGATTGTCATACAAAAACAAGCCCAACCGGATCAGCCAGGCCGGACGCCGCCCGCGCATCCAGGGCATGACCGTGCTCAGCAGTCTGGAGGTCGGCGTCTCGGAATCGAACCGCATGTCGGCGTGATACGGCAGCACAAAGCGCATCGGCCACGAGATATGTGGCATGGCGCGCAGCAATGTTTCGCGTTCAATCAGCGCCTCGCGAACCAGACGAAACTCGAAGAACTCCAGATACCGCAGCCCGCCATGGAACAGTTTGGTCGATGCAGAGGACGTGGCCGAGGCCAGATCATTCATCTCGGCCAGCGCCACGGACAATCCCCGCCCCGCCGCATCGCGCGCGATACCGCAGCCGTTGATGCCACCACCGATGATGAACAGGTCGGTTACCTGAGTGCTGTCCGATGACATTGTTATGCGATTCCCAATTTCTGCAGCTTTGCGCGCATTAACCTGATTTATGTTCGTTTGGTCAATAATTGCTTTCGTTATTTATCGCTTTCGAATGGTATAAGCTATTATATCAGTCATAACTTGTCACTTTGAATAAAAAGAGCAAAAACGAAAACACCCACGCAGACGGAGATCACCCATGTCCTTGTCCTTCCGCCAATCGGACATTCTTGAAATCGCCAAGGAAGACGGCCGCGTCACGGTCGAAGGGTTGGCAGACCGTTTTCAGGTCACCGTCCAGACCATCCGCCGCGATTTGTCCGACCTGTCCGAGGCCGGAATGCTCGACCGGGTACACGGCGGGGCCGTGTTGCGCTCGGGCGTTTCGAATATCGGCTACGAGGACCGCCGCGCCCTGAATCACGAGGTCAAAACCCGTATTGCCGAACGCTGCGCGGCTGACATCCCGGATGGCAGTTCGCTTTTCCTGAACATCGGCACCTCGACCGAGGCGGTCGCCCGGCAATTGTTGCACCACAAGAATCTGATGGTGGTGACCAACAACATGAACGTGGCCTCGATACTGGCCGAAAACCCGGACTGCGAGATCGTCGTTACTGGCGGCGTGCTGCGCCGGTCGGACAGCGGGTTGGTCGGGAATCTGGCCGTTTCAACCATTCGTCAGTTCAAGTTTGACCACGCGGTCATCGGCTGCTCGGCGCTGGATGTTGATGGCGACCTGATGGATTTCGACCTGCAGGAAGTTCTGGTCAGCCAAACCATCATCGCGCAGGCGCGGCACACCAGTCTTGTTGCGGATCATTCCAAATTCGCGCGAACAGCCCCGGCGCGCATCGCCTCTCTGGCGGATGTCGACGTGATTTATTCGGACGCCCCGTTGCCCGACGAACTGCCTGCGAGATGTACCGACTGGCAAACACGAATTGTCGAATGTCCCTGAGGCCTATCACCTTCTGGTTGCTCTACCTTGTCAGATGCCCCTTGAGATGACAGTATTGTGATCATCAGCATCAGGCACTTTAGGGATGGTACCGGGCCATGATCGCGCTTTTGTTTTCGCTACTTACAGTCACAATGGGGCTGAACTATTTCGGTCGCACGGGTATCGGAACGACCTTGTTCCTTATCACGCTGGCGTTGAGCGTTTACTGGCTAAAATTTCACGCCACCAGCGTTTTGACCATCCAACTGTAGCGGAGCGTGATGATGACACCAGACCTGTCCCGAAGCCTGAACGCCCTGGGCGCATTTGCTGTCAACCTCATCCTCATCCTTGCGTATGCATATCAGTTCACGCTGGATGAACTGCCCTGCCCTCTCTGCCTGCTGCAACGGGTTGGATTCGTGGCCGTGGGCGTCGGGCTTGGCCTCAACCTGCTATACGGCGCGCGTCCGCGACACTACGCGCTGATGCTGTTGGCCGCGCTTTATGGTGGCAGCGTATCCGTGCGGCAAATCCTGCTGCATATTGTGCCGGGCACGGGCCATTATGGCTCACCCGTTCTGGGGCTGCACTATTATACCTGGGCCGCAATCGGGTTCTTTCTGATCCTGCTGGGCACTTCGGTCATGCTGATGTTTGACCGCCAATATGTCAGCGACGGCCAACGAGGCCCACGTTTCGGCGGCAGTACATTGGCCAAGGCCGCGTTCTTCACCCTACTCGCTCTGGCGGTGCTGAATGCCGTGTCGACCCTGATCGAATGCGGGCCGACCATTTGCGCCGACCCGCCCACCAGCTACAAACTGATTGACGAATTGGGCAACAACAACTGAGGATAGGACAACCTTCCCGACGAGAGGCGCGAGAATGGGACTTCTGGGACAGCCGCTTGGCTATTACGACTATCTGACATTCGTGGCGCTCATCCTGCTATTGGCGGCAGTCATGGCGCTGTTCCTGTTCATCATGGGCTTGCCGGGCCGCATTGCGATCAAGCGCAACCACCCCCACGCTGAGGCGGTCAAGATCATGGGATGGATGGGGTTTCTGGCCATCGTGCCCTGGGTGCACGCCTTCATCTGGGCCTTCCATGACGGCGTCACCGTAGACATGCGCCGCGGACCCGAGGACGAGCGCAAGGCTATTCGTGATGAGATCAGGCGGCTGGGTGGAACTGTGAAACCGGAATATCAGGACCCGCTGGATACAGACGACACTCAGAAGAGCTAAGGTCAGAGGAAATCAACACATATGCTAGTCGCCCTTGGCATCACGCTGTTTTACATCATTTTCGTCTGGTTTGTGTTCTTCAAGGCGCAATGGCTGAAATTCAACATCATGTGGGGGATCGTCTCGTTCTGGGTCGGGGCGCATCTGTTGCTGATCTTCCTTGTCGCCTTGCGGTTCTTTCAGCCCTTTTCGGCCGACAGTCACGTGGTGCGCTCGACCATCCAGATCGTTCCCCGACTGACTCAGCCCACGGTTCTGACCGAGGTTCTGGTCGAACCGAACACCTGGGTCACGAAGGGAGAGCCGCTTTATCGCTTTGACGACACGGTGTTTTCGCTGGCCGTCGAAAAGGCGAATGCACAATTGGTGGCGGCGCAGCAAAATGCCCTGATCCTGGAACAGGATGTCATTGCCGCGACCGAAGCCGTCGAACGCGCCAATGCGCAACTGGCCTATGCCCTGACAGAACAGGCCCGGTACGAAAACCTCGTTCCTGCAGGTGGCGCGCGGCAGGACGAGTTGGACCGCTGGAATGAACAGGTGGCCGAGGATCAGGCCAAGGTCAAAGAGGCCGAGGCGAATCTGGAGAAGGCCAATCTTGCAGCGGCCTCACAGGTCGACGGTGTGAACACGGGCATCATCGAGGCCCAGTCACAACTGGCCGAGGCCGAGTACTTTCTTGATAACACAACGATATACGCACCCGAAAACGGCATGATCGTCTCGCAGCAGGCGCGTCCGGGCATGGTGGTGGGTGAAATCCGGCTGGGCGCGATTGCAAGCTTCGTGACTGAAGACAGCCCCTATATCCTCGCCACCTTCCGGCAGCAGAACCTGAAATTCGTTGAGGTCGGCCAGCCGGTCGAGGTGGCGCTGGACCTCTATCCCGGTGAAATCCTGACCGGCAAAGTCGAGGCGATCTGGTGGGCGACGCGTCAAGGTCAGTATCTGCCCTCGGGCCGCCTGCCCGGGTTTGAACTGCCGAAACTGCCCGGCCGCATCGCGGTACAAATCTCGGTCGATGTGCCTGAAGGTCATACCTTCCCCGCTGGCGGCCACGCGGCGGTGGCGATCTACACGGGCATGGGCAAAAGCTTCGAGTTTCTGAGGCGCATCAACATCCGCCTCTATTCCTTCGCCAACTTCATCCGACCGCTGGATATCTGAGGATGCGCGCCATGACACTCCGCCGACTGCTCGGCACCGCCCTCTGCGCCGCCACCCTTGCTGCCTGTACGCCGGTAGGGCCGGATTTCGTGCGCCCGAACTCTCCGGTCGTGAAACAATGGATCGAGGTCAACAGCCCCAGTGCGGGCCAAAGCGGCCTGACTTCGCGCAGCGCACCGGTGGTGCGATGGTGGGAGACGTTCAATGATCCTACATTGAACAAACTGATCGCCGAGGCCTATGCCCAGAACCTGACCCTGCAGGTTGCAGGGGCCCGCGTGCTGCAGGCCCGCGCACAGCTTGGTATCGCATTCGGAGAGCTTTACCCCCAGTCGCAAGCCATCGGCGGATCGCTGGAACGGCGGCAGATCAGCGACAACCTTGGCCCGATTTCCGATATTCGGCGGATCATCCCGCTGGATACCGAGTTTTCAACCTCGCAGGTCGGGTTCGATGCGCAATGGGAACTGGACGTATGGGGCGCACAACGGCGTGGCGTACAGGCGGCGCGGTCGAACCTCGCCCTGCAGGTGGCCAATTATGACGATGCGCTTGTAACGCTCACCGGCGATGTGGCCGCCCTGTATATCAACGTCCGCTCCTTGCAGGAGGCCCTGGGCGTAGCGCGCGAGAATATCCAGATTCAGCAGGTATCGGCGGACCTGACCCAGTTGCGCTTCAACAACGGCGTAACCACCGAATTGGACGTGCAGGAATCCACGGCGCTGCTGAACAACACCAGGGCGCTGGTGCCCCAGTTGGAGAGCGATCTGCTGCAAGCCAAGAATGCGCTGGCGGTACTGCTGGGCAAAACCCCGGCGCAAATGGCGGGGATGCTGAGCGGGTCCGGTCGTATCCCATCAGCCCGCACAAACGTGGCCGTGGGTGTACCCGCAGAACTGCTGCGACGCCGCCCGGATGTGCGCGCGGCAGAGCTGGCCGCAGCAACGCAATCGGCCCAGGTCGGCATCGCGCTGGCCGATCTCTATCCGCAGTTCATTCTGTCCGGGTCAATCGGCCTGCAGGCCTCGGGTGGGCGCGATCTGTTCAGCGGCAACAGCACCACGGGTCTGGCCAATGCGGGCGTTGTCTGGAACGTGCTGAACTATGGCCGCATCAAGAACAATGTCCGCGCGCAGGACGCCGCCTATCAGGCGTTGATAGCGAATTATCAGAACACTGTCCTGACCGCCTATTCTGAGGTTGAAAGCGCCATGGGCGCTTATGCACAGGCGCGCAAGCAGGTCACCTTCTATCAACGCAGCGTTGACGCATCGCGCCGCGCCGCCGAGATTGCCGTCGATCAGTATCGCGACGGCATTGCCAGTTACTCGCGCATCCTGAATACGCAAACCGCGCTTCTGCGGTCGCAGGCGAACCTGATCGAGGCGCGGCAAGAGGTTTCGTCAAATCTGGTCGCCATCTACAAAGGTTTGGGCGGTGGCTGGCAGATCCGACAAAATCAGGAGTTCCTGCCCGAAACGGTGCTGGCCGAGATGGCCTATCGCACCGATTGGGGGGATCTGCTGCAGAAAACGCCCACCGGGGCCAGCCTGAACTGATCCCTATTTCGTCAGCCCGCGCAGCCCGCCCGAGATCAGGATGTTCACTTCGTACAAAATGCGCGGCGCGGCCAACCCGCCGGGACTGGCCAAATAGTTCGGGCTCCATTCCGGTTCGAACTTCTGTTTGAAGCCGCGCAGCCCCTCAAAGTGATAAAACTGTTCCCCATGCTCATAGACAAAGCCGCCAATGCGGTTCCACAGCGAGGCCAGTTGCCGGTTCTCGATCCCCGAAAACGGCGCGGCCCCCAATGAGAACCAGTGGAACCCCTGCTCTGCGCCCCATGACATCATCTCGGCAAAGAGCGCATCCATGACAAAGCTGGGGCTGTCGGGTTCATAGCGCATCAGATCCAGTGACAGTTCCGACTTGTTGCCACCCTGAAACAGGTTGGCAAAGGCCATGATCTTGCCGCTCTCATCCCGCAGAACCGCATGGTCGAAATAGGACAGGTACTTTTCGTCAAAGCCCCCCAGCGCAAAGCCCTTCTCCTCACCCGCCTTTTTGGCAAGCCAGTCGTCCGAGATTTTGCGCAGTTCCGGCAGCACCGGGGCCAGTTCCTCTTTGGGAATGATCTCGAACACACAGCCTTCGCGTTCGGCCCGGTTCTTGGCCTGCCGGAACCGTTTGCGCGGCTTGCCGTCCAGTGAGAAATTGGTCAGCGGCACCCGCGCAACCTCGCCAATCTTTAGGATCGACAAGCCGAGGTCCAGAAACGTCGGCAGATACTTGGTCGAAACGCTGTAGAAAGCGCATAGCTTGCCTTCGCGATCCGCCAATTCACGCAGTTGCCAGATCAATTGTTGCCCGGCCCTTTCGTCGCCCACCGGTTCGCCCTTGGTGATCAGGGCGTTGCCCGTATCGGCGTAGGCCAGAAAGGCGGTCTGATCATCTGAAATCAGGAACTGCTTGTCTCCGGTCAGGGAAATCTGGGACTCGGTGTCTTCACATTCCATCACCAGCCGCTCGACCACTTCGGGGATTTCTGTCCGGGTCGGGGCCGGAATCTCTCGCCCGAACAGCGAATTCACCGCCACCACCCCAAGGATCACCGCCACCACGAGGCTGGAGCGCAGGAAGCGGGAGGCATCGCCGTTCCAGGCAAACTCCCACCACAGCGCGTTCTGGTATTCGACATGGGAATAGGCGAACAACCCGATCCAGAAGATCACCAACAGCAAGGCCATAACGCTGACCAGCCACGGGATGTTCAACCGGAAGATCGACGCGCCGCTGACCCGGTAGAAGGCACCACGGAACATGGCCAGCAAGGCGATGGTGCCGAGCAGAGAAAGCGCCTCATGCGTGTCCAGACCTTTGGCGAGCGAGGCAAAGAACCCCGCCACCATCAACAGCATCGCCACGACCCAGGCGCGATACAGCTTGCGGAACAGACCGCGAGAGACCAGCAGCAGCAACACCCCTACCGCGCTGCCCGCCAGATGCGAAGCCTCGACGAAGGACAGCGGCAGCACCTCACGCAGGACGCCAAGGTTCTGCGAACTGGAAGGCAACGCGCCCGAGACCAGCAGGACAATCCCGGCCACCGCCGCGACACCTGCGGCGACCATCGGCACGATCGGGCGAATGGCGCGGTAAACCCATGTCGCCGCCCCTCCGATCTTGTCCCGCTGTGTCAGGGCCGAGGCCCCGGCGATAGACAGGGTTGCTATGCCAAACGGGCAAAAGGTGTAGACGACCCGATAAAGCAACAGCGCCGCGATCACATCCGAACGCCCCGAGGCCCCCAGACCTGCGATCAGGGTCGCCTCAAACACGCCGATCCCGCCCGGCGCGTGGCTGAGAATGCCTACCGCGATGGCCGCGATATAAATGGTGAAAAAGTACGGAAAACCGACACCCAGATCATCCGGCATCAGCACATAAAGCGCCATGGATGCGCCGAATACATCCCCGACCGCTGCAACGGTCAGCAGGCTGGCCAGCTTGCCACCCGGCAGGTTAAAGCCAAGCCCGCCGTATCCCAATCGCCGCCCCCCGGTAGACAGCCAGACGAACAGCGCCACAAGCCCTGCCAGTAGACAAAGACCGATGACGGTTTCGGTGGTCCCTCCGATAGGCAAAACCTTCGAGATACCATCGGGATGGAAGGTCAGAAGTATACCCAGAAGCAGGATCAGCCCCATCCAGAACGCCACCCAAGAGGTCGCGATCACCCCGGCGACGCGCCCCAGATCCAATCCCAGCGAGGCATAGATGCGATAGCGGATGGCCGTGCCGGTGATATAGGAAAAGCCCAGACAATTCGACACCGCATAGCCACTGGCCCCTGCCATGCCTGCGATGGGCAGAGGGACTTTGCCCTCAGCGACGCTCTGTACGGCAAGGACATCATAGAAGGATAGCGACAGAAAGCTGACCGCCGTCCAGCACAGCGCGAAAAACATCACCTTCCACGAAGTCGCGGCGATGTCGGTCTTCACATCCGCCCATTTCACATGAGCCGACAGGTCGTGAAGAACAAATAACGCGATCAGCGTTATCGCCACTGGCACCGCAATCCGAACCAGAGGTTTTTCCAACAGGCCCGTTACACGCTCGGCCAGCTTTTGGGCCCGCGACTCGTCGCTTGTTGCCTCTGAAGTCATTCTGATTATCCCTACCCTGTTGCGGGTTTCGGTTTCAGGTCAAAGCTTTACATATAATTGCCAGCCGTCAAAGCATGTTGCGCCCGGATTCATGTCCGCCCCTTGCGTGTCGACAGCAACAGGTTGGTCTCGGACCGGGTGACGCCCTCCATCCGTCGGATTGCAAACAGCACGTCGTCAAACTCAGCCAGCGTGTCGGTGCCGATCTCGACGATCAGATCCCAGCTGCCGTTGGTGGAATGCACCGCCCCCACCTCGCGCATCGCCGCGATACGTGATCTGATCCGCTCGGTTCCCCGACCTTCAATCTCAAGCATCATCAGTCCGCGCACCGGGCTTTCCGACACGCCCTGACGGGTCACGACGGTGAAGCCGACGATCTCACCCGATTGCTTGAGACGCTGAAGGCGGCTTCGGACGGTCGTCCGTGTGACGCCCAGCACCTCAGCCAGTTCCGACAACGATGCCCGCGCGTCCCGGTGCAGTGCATTCAGCAATCGGTTATCCAGTTCGTCCATAAGAGCTTTCCAAATCGAATTTCACCAATCCAGTTTGATCATTTTGGTCTCTTTTCTCAACCCGTACCGCATTTCTATAAAAACATATGGACAAGAAAACGCTCATTCTGGCCGGAGCTCCGATGGATTCCGGCAAACGCCGTCAGGGCTGCCGCATGGGTCCCGATGCCTATCGCGTGGCCGGTCTTGCACAGGCTTTGACCGATCTGGGCCACACGGTCACGGATATTGGCGACACTCGACCGGACCATGTGGATATGGCCGAGCATCCACATCTGTTCGCCCTGCCCGAATGCGTGGGCTGGACGCAAGCGCTGGCCCGGACGGCACAGGATGCCGCACAACAAGGTCTGCCGATATTCATGGGTGGCGATCACGCGCTCTCGATGGGCACGGTCTCGGGCATGGCAGCGCATGCGCAGAGCATTGATCGTCCCCTATTTGTGCTGTGGCTCGATGCGCACAGCGACTTTCACACGCCCGGCAGCACCGGCAGCGGCAACCTGCACGGCACACCCGTCGCCTACGTCACCGGCCAGCCCGGGTTCGAGGCCTTCCCGCCCCTCGCCGCGCCCATCCCGACGGACCGGGTTGGTATGATCGGCCTGCGCTCGGTCGATCCGGCCGAACGCGCCGCACTGGAAAAAGATCACGCCATGCTGGCTGATATGCGCAGTATCGACGAGCATGGCATCAAAGCGCCGCTTCTGGCCTTCCTCGATAAGGTGCGGGCCGCGAAAGGCATCCTGCATGTCTCGCTGGATGTGGATTTCCTGGACCCCTCGGTCGCGCCTGCGGTCGGCACCACCGTCCCCGGCGGCGCCACCGAGCGTGAGGCGCATCTGGCCATGGAACTGCTGCACGAAAGCGGCCTTGTCTGCTCGCTGGATCTGGTCGAGCTGAACCCGTTTCTTGATGAACGTGGCCGCACCGCAAAACTGATGGTCGATCTGGCCGCCTCGCTGATGGGGCGCCGCATCTTCGACCGCCCGACACGGAGTTTCTGATGACCCAACCTTCCGACAAGGCGCTGGTACCTTTTGTATCCGTGGACAACATGATGCGCCTGATTCACCATATCGGGGTCGAGCAGATGATCACCCAGATTGCCGCTCAGATCGAAGCCGATTTCAAACGATGGGAGAGTTTCGACAAAACGCCCCGCATCCCGGCGCACTCCCCCCACGGTGTGATCGAGTTGATGCCCACCTCGGATGGCGAGGCCTATGGGTTTAAATACGTCAACGGCCACCCCAAAAACACATCCGAGGGGCTGCAGACGGTGACCGCCTTTGGCCTTCTGGCCGACGTCTACACCGGCTACCCTACATTGCTGACTGAGATGACGATGCTGACCGCACTACGCACAGCGGCGACGTCGGCTTTGGTGGGCAGCTATCTTGCCCCTAAATCCGCAACCGTTATGGCAATGATCGGGAACGGAGCGCAGTCCGAGTTTCAGTGTCTCGCGTTCAAGGCCATGTGCGGGATCGACACCGTGCGCCTTTATGACACCGATCCGAATGCAACATCGAAATGCGCAGCCAATCTGCAGGGCAAGGGGCTGACGGTCATCGCCTGCAAGACACCGGAAGACGCAATCGAAGGCGCCCAGATCATCACGACCTGCACCGCAGACAAAAAATATGCCACGATCCTGACCGACAACATGGTCGGCCCCGGTGTCCATATCAACGCCATCGGCGGCGACTGCCCGGGCAAAACCGAGTTGCATCGCGACATCCTACTCCGGTCCGATATCTTCGTCGAATATCCCGAACAGACCCGTATCGAAGGCGAAATACAGGCTCTGGAACCGGATCATCCCGTAACCGAAATGTGGGAGGTCATGACCGGAAAGGCCAAGGGACGCACGGATGACCGCCAAATCACCTTGTTCGACAGTGTAGGCTTCGCCATCGAGGATTTTTCTGCCCTGCGCTACATCAAACGGGCCATCGCAGGGACGGACTTCTTTGAGCCGCTGGATATGCTGGCTGACCCAGATGACCCACGAGACCTGTTCGGAATGCTGATGCGGGCTGAATAGACCGTGTATTCGTCTATTTCGCCCTGAAAGCGACAAACAGCCGAGGGGGCCCTGCCCCCACCGCCTTCGGCGGCCCCGCGGGATATTTTTAGCCAGATGAAGCAGCGGATCTTTAGCCATTCGTTGCGATACTCACGGTACGGTACAGGCAGGAGTACCGGTGGCCGCACCAGGTGAAGCACTCCGGTTGCAATCGGAGAGTGGATCCCTTGCTTCATCTGGCCAAAAATATCCCGGAGCGCGAGGCAGAGCCTCGCAAAAAACTGCTATCCCGCAAGCGACGGCAGATAGAGCACGATTCCAGGAAAAGCCACCAGCAATGCGATGGTCAGCGCATCTGCAACAAAGAAAGGCGTCACGCCTTTGAAGACATCCTGAACACTCAGGTCGGGCCTTACCCCGGCGACAACAAAACAGTTCAGGCCGATGGGTGGTGTGATCAGGCAGAACTCGGCCATTTTCACCACTAAAATGCCGAACCAGATGGCACACATGGGGCCAGACATGCCGAAAGCACTGTCGGCGGCGCTGACGGTCTCTCCTCCGTTCAACGCCATCACCGCAGGATAGACGACAGGGAGCGTCAGCAGCAGCATGCCGATTGCATCCATGAACATGCCCAAGACCGCATAGGCCAACAGGATGCAAATCAGGATCAGCATCGGCGACATCTCAAGCGAGGTGATCCAGTCGGAAAACGCCCCGGGCAAATCCGCAAATCCCAAAAAGCGGACATAGATCAGAACACCCCAGATGATCGTAAAAATCATCGCCGTCAGTTTGGCCGTTTCCAACAGCGCCGATTTGAACTCGGGCCAGCGCATGCCGTGAAACAGCGCAAAACAGAACACGATGAACGCACCGATCGCGCCACCTTCGGTCGGGGTGCCCCACGCTTTTTCGCCAAACGGATTGTAGACGAAACAGATGATGATCAGGATCACCGCGACAATGGGCAAGGCGCCGGGCAAAGCGGTGAAACGCTCTTTCCAGGTAAACCCGGTGACCGGAGGCCCAACCGATTTGAAGACCACAGCAATTCCAACGATCAGAACGCCATAAACGACCGCTGAGAACGCCCCAGGGATAAATCCGGCAAGCAACAGTTTGCCCACATCCTGTTCGACGATGATGGCGTAGATCACAAGGATCGCTGAGGGCGGGATCAGCGAGGCGAGTGTGCCACCAGCGGCAACAACGCCTGCCGCAAAGCGTTTGTTATAGCCGACAGACAGCATTTCGGGGATTGCGATGCGGGCAAACACCGCCGAGGTCGCAACCGATGCGCCCGAGACTGCCGCGAAGCCAGCCGTGGCGAAGATGGTGGACACGGCCAGACCACCGGGCACCCACGCGATCCAGCGCTTGGCGGCTTCGAACAAGGCGCGTGTCAATCCGGCGTAGTAGGCCAGATAGCCGATCAGGATGAAGGTCGGGATCAGGCTGAGCGTATGAGACGCCACTTTCGAGTGCGGCACCTGACCTGCGGTTTTCACGGCGACGGTGACGGCCTTGCCGAACCGGCCGGGATCATAACCGAACTTGGCCCAGAATATCCAAATCAGACCAATCAATCCGGCCAGCCCGGCGGCAAAGGCCACGCGCATACCGGTAACGACCATGACCAGCAGACCTGCAGTGACCCACAGCCCGATTTCGATCGTGTCCATGGGTCAGTTCTGCCTTTCGTACTGCTCGGCCTCGGCGGCCGCCTGCGCCGCGGCATCCTGGATCAGCGGCACAGCGACCGGCAGCTTTGCCCCCGTGATCAGCGCGCGGCCATAGCCCCAGACTTGCAGGACCAGACGCAGGCACAAGACCGTGAAAGCGACCGGGGCAAGCAGCTTGGCGGGCCAGAGCGGAATGCCGATATCGATCGAGCTGTCGCGGCTCCACATCGGGGCACCAAAGTCAAAGGATCGGTCGAAGTGGGACCAACTGCCCCAGACAAGGGCCAGCATCAACAGCAGGATCAGTAGGACCGAAGTCAGTTCGAACAGCCAAAGCGCACGCCCCTTCAGGCGCGAAATCACGATATCCATGCGGATATGGCCGCCGTCACGCTGAACATAGGAGATGCCCAGAAACGCAATCAGCGGCATGGCCTGCTCGATCCAGTCGACATAACCCGGCAGTGGTGCGTTCAGAGCGTTACGGCCACTGACCGAGATCACTGCCAGCACCATCAACCCGAACACCGCCATTCCACTGATCAGCGCCAGAAAACGTTCCAACCTTAGCAAACGCTGGTCCAGACGGCTGATCAGGCTGCCGTCCTGCAGCACAGTGGCATGTCCTGCCATACTGGTGATCCTTCGCTGTCAGGTATGGCCGGGCACCGGACGGCACCCGGCTGATCCGATCAGTTGCCGCCGCGCTGCTGCTTCAACGTGGTCTGGACGAGATCGTAGAGGTCCTGAGCCGGCAGGCCCTGCGCTGTCATATCCGTGATCCATTGCTCGCGAATGGGATCTGCGGCCTTGGCGCGAAACTCCTCGATCACGGCGTCGTCGATCATGACTTTCGCAACGCCCTTCTCTTCCAGAACGCTGTCCCACTGTTCCAGCAGCCCGCCGTAATTGGCCAGATAATGCGCGATGGCCTCATCGACTGAGCTGTCCAAAGCTTCACGGTGCTCGGCAGGCAGGGCCTCATAGGCATCGATATTGACGACAACGGGACAATTCACGGTGCCGGGGTTGAGGTTTGCGGTCCACCAGTCGGCCTCGTTGATCGTGCCGAAGGACAGATGAGCGTGCTGCGCGAAGGCGACCGTGTCGACCACGCCCGATTCCATCGCGTTATAGGCTTCGGTTGCGGGAACGGATGTGGGTACGCCACCAACGGCCTCAAAAGCTTGCCCCAGACCACCGGTCGCGCGCACACGCATGCCGTCGAAATCGGCCAGTTTGTCGCGCGCATCGCCTGTGCCGACAAGATTGTATTGCGGCATTGGCGAGGTCATGATGATGCGCGCATTCCACTGCGCCATCTCGTCCTTGACCGCCGGATGATCATAGACCGCATGGCTGACGGCCACTTCTTCGTCCAGCGTATTCACACCCAAAAACGGCAGTTCCAGCACGGTGATCGCGCGGTTCTTGTCACGGTGGTAGCCCGCGCAGAACTGCGCCATCTCGAAGGCTCCGATCTCGATTCCGTCCAGATTTTCGCGCGGCTTCGACAGACCGCCATAGCTGACATTGATGGTGAAATCGCCGCCCGTTTTTTCGCTAACCAGTTCGGCCAGTTTCTCGACATGTTCGGTGAAGGCCCGGCGTTTGCCCCAGACCGAGGCATTCCACTCGGTCGCCGCCGCTTCGGTGACGAACGCAAGGCTCAGCGCGGCAATGGCCGCACCGCTCAACATCTTGTTCATAGTGTATCCTCCCATTGATGCGCCGCTTGACGAGACGCTTGATTTGGAAGCTAGCGCTAAGTCCCTGATGTGCCAACCCCCGCATCAGACAGGCGACCGGATGCAGATCGCTATGGGCAGGTGAAAGAAGTGACATCGGCCTTGCCGATTCAGCGATCACACCTAACAGCTTACTATTTGTTTTATCATCGCAATTCATGACATAGCAGGATTATTTTACAGATTTTGCAGAGATACAGAAATTTATTTACAAACTAATCCAAGGATTACCGTAATTTATTTCTTTCTTTTCCAAGCCCCGTATTATCCGAAGTGGGGAGGAACCGGATCGACATTGCCTGATCGGCGGCGATATCAATCCAATGTAATCCAGTTCTAGAGGGAGGAGCCTCAACAATGACCACCGCTGCTCAGGCAGATGCCAAGACCTATCCGCCATCCGCAGAAACCGTCGCTCGTGCGCATGTGGACGCCGGCAAATATGCCGACATGTATGCGGCTTCGATCAACAACCCCGAGGCCTTCTGGGACGAGCAAGGCAAGCGCGTAGACTGGATCAAACCTTATTCTCAGGTCAAAGACGTCAACTATGATCTCGGCTCGGTCAAGATCAACTGGTATTCCGACGGTACGCTGAACGTTTCGGCCAATTGTCTGGACCGGCATCTGAAAACCCGTGGCGATCAGACTGCCATCATCTGGGAACCGGATGATCCGCAGGATTCGGCCCAGCACATCACCTATGCAGAGCTGCACCGCCGCACCTGCCGCATGGCCAATATTCTGGAATCCATGGGCGTGCGCAAAGGCGACCGCGTGGTCATCTATCTGCCGATGATCCCCGAAGCGGCCTATGCCATGCTGGCCTGTGCCCGTATCGGTGCCATTCATTCCATCGTTTTCGCGGGCTTCTCGCCCGACGCGCTGGCTGCGCGGGTCAATGGTTGTGACGCCAAGGTAATCATCACCGCCGACGAAGCCCCACGTGGTGGCCGCAAGACACCGCTGAAATCCAACGCAGACGCCGCCCTGCTGCACTGCAAGGACAGTGTGAAATGCCTTGTCGTCAAACGTACCGGCGGGCAGACCACATGGATCGACGGCCGCGATTACGACTATAACGAAATGGCGCTGGAAGCGGATGATTACTGCGCCCCGGCTGAGATGAACGCCGAAGACCCTTTGTTCATCCTCTATACCTCCGGTTCGACCGGTCAGCCCAAAGGCGTCGTTCATACGACCGGCGGCTATCTGGTCTATGCCTCGATGACTCATGAAATTTCCTTCGATTACCACGAGGGCGACATCTATTGGTGTACAGCGGATGTCGGTTGGGTCACGGGCCACAGCTATATCGTCTATGGGCCGCTGGCCAATGGCGCGACGACACTGATGTTCGAAGGCGTACCCACCTACCCCGATGCAGGCCGTTTCTGGGAGGTTTGCGCCAAGCACAAAGTCAACCAATTCTACACCGCCCCCACTGCGATCCGCGCGCTGATGGGTCAGGGCAATGAATGGGTCGAGAAACACGACCTCAGTGACCTCAAGGTGCTGGGAACCGTGGGCGAGCCGATCAACCCCGAAGCCTGGAACTGGTACAATGAGGTGGTTGGCAACGGCAACTGCCCCATCGTCGACACCTGGTGGCAGACTGAAACTGGCGGCCATCTGATGACCCCCCTGCCCGGCGCGCACGCGATGAAACCCGGCTCGGCGATGAAACCGTTCTTCGGCATCGAACCGGTGGTTCTGGACCCGCAATCGGGTGTCGAGATCAGCGGCAACGGCGTCGAGGGCGTGCTGTGCATCAAGGACAGCTGGCCCGGCCAGATGCGCACCGTCTGGGGTGATCATGAGCGGTTCGAAAAGACCTATTTCTCGGACTACAAAGGCTATTACTTCACTGGCGACGGCTGCCGTCGCGATGAGGATGGCGATTACTGGATCACCGGGCGCGTGGATGACGTGATCAACGTCTCGGGTCACCGCATGGGCACAGCCGAGGTGGAGAGCGCGCTGGTCGCACATGCCGCCGTAGCCGAGGCCGCCGTTGTGGGATATCCCCATGAAATCAAAGGGCAAGGCATCTATTGCTATGTCACTTTGATGAATGATCGCGAACCTTCGGATGATCTGCTGAAAGAGCTGCGCACATGGGTCCGGACCGAGATCGGCCCGATTGCATCCCCGGATGTGATCCAGTGGGCACCGGGCCTGCCCAAGACCCGTTCGGGCAAGATCATGCGTCGTATCCTGCGCAAGATTGCCGAGAACGATTTCGGCTCGCTGGGCGATACGTCAACGCTGGCCGATCCGTCGGTTGTCGAAGACCTGATCGAAAACCGTGCGAATAAGTGAGGGTGTGATGGACGTTGCCACTACCACGACCCCCGCTGTTCTGATCCTTCTCGGCCCTCCGGGCGCCGGGAAGGGAACGCAGGCACGTATGCTGGAAGACAAGTTCGGGCTGGTGCAGCTCAGCACCGGTGATCTGCTGCGTGATGCGGTCGCCGCGGGCACCGAAGCCGGTAAGGCCGCCAAAGCGGTGATGGAGGCCGGTGAACTGGTCAGCGACGGGATCGTCATCGACATCCTGCGGGACCGGATGGCGGAACCGGACTGCGCCAAGGGCGTCATTCTGGACGGCTTCCCGCGAACCACGGTTCAGGCCGAGGCGCTGGATGGCCTGCTGGCCACTGCCGAACAGAAGATCAACGCAGCCATCAGTCTTGAGGTTGAAGACGCTGAAATGGTGACGCGAATCTCAGGCCGCTACACCTGCGCGGGCTGCGGCGAAGGGTTCCATGACACGTTCAAGGTACCTGCCGTCGAGGGCAAATGTGACAAATGCGGCCACACCGAGTTCAAGCGCCGCGCCGATGACAATGCCGAGACGGTCGCCTCGCGTCTGGCCGCTTATCACGCGCAGACCGCGCCGTTGATTGACTACTATCAGAGCCAGGGCGTGCTGAACGGCATCGACGCCATGGGACAGATCGACGACATCGCCCGGGACCTGCAGGGTCTTGTGGGCAAAGTCATGAATTAAGGGGAGGAGAGAGGCTCAAGGGCCTGCCCCACAACAGAATACTTCAATGGACCGCCTTGGCGGAACAGGGAAGTTTTGCCTGACGTTACGGAGCGTTCGGCACATTCGAGAAGCGGCCCGACGCACTGGAGGAGTTGGGCACAGGGCCGCCCAACGAGGAAGCGAAGGAGGAACCCGCGATGGCGGATCATTCAACAAACTCCGCGCAGACTGCCGAAGCCGACAAGGGCTATTGGCAGGCCAACCTGCGCCTCATCTACATCAGCCTCGCGATCTGGGCGCTGGTGTCTTTTGGATTCGGCATCCTGCTGCGTCCGCTGCTGTCCGGCATCGCCGTAGGCGGCACCGATCTGGGCTTTTGGTTCGCTCAGCAGGGATCGATCCTGGTCTTTTTGGTGCTGATCTTCAACTACGCCTGGCGCATGAACAAGCTGGACGCTGAATACGGCGTGGACGAGGAGTAACGGCCATGGACCAGTTTACCATCAACCTGCTGTTTGTTGGCGCATCCTTCGCGCTCTACATCGGCATTGCGATCTGGGCCCGTGCGGGTTCCACATCGGAATTCTACGCCGCCGGGCGCGGCGTTCACCCGGTCACCAACGGTATGGCGACAGCGGCGGACTGGATGTCCGCGGCCTCGTTCATCTCGATGGCGGGCCTGATTGCCTTTACCGGCTATGACAACTCGACCTTCCTGATGGGTTGGACCGGTGGCTACGTTCTGCTGGCGCTGCTGCTTGCACCTTACCTGCGCAAGTTCGGCAAGTTCACCGTGTCCGAGTTCATCGGCGATCGTTTCTACAGCCAGACAGCCCGCATCGTGGCGGTGATCTGTCTGATTGTGGCATCGGTGACCTACGTTATCGGTCAGATGACCGGCGTTGGCGTCGCCTTTGGCCGCTTCCTCGAAGTATCGAACACCACCGGGCTGTTGATCGGTGCAGGCGTTGTGTTTGCCTATGCGGTGTTCGGGGGGATGAAGGGCGTGACCTACACTCAGGTCGCTCAGTACTGCGTGCTGATCACCGCCTATACCATCCCGGCCATCTTTATCTCGCTGCAGCTGACCGGCACCCCGGTTCCGGCGCTGGGTCTGTTCGGTGACACCGCCAGCGGTGAGCCCCTGCTGACCAAGCTGGATGCCATCGTGACCGAGTTGGGCTTCAACGACTATACGGCCCACCACTCGAACACGTTGAACATGGTGCTGTTCACCCTGTCGCTGATGATCGGTACCGCCGGTCTGCCGCACGTGATCATGCGCTTCTTCACCGTGCCGAAAGTGGCTGACGCCCGTTGGTCCGCTGGCTGGGCGCTGGTGTTCATCGCGCTGCTGTACCTGACCGCCCCTGCGGTTGGCGCAATGGCCCGTCTGAACATCACCGACATGATGTGGCCTAATGGTGGCATCGAAGGTGGCGCTGTTTCGGTCGAGGAAATCGATACTGATCCGCGCTATGACTGGATGGCCACTTGGCAGAAAACCGGTCTGCTGGATTGGGAAGACAAGAACGGCGACGGCAAGATCCAGTACTACAACGACAAGTCCGAAGCGATGACTGCAATCGCGGAAGAAAAAGGCTGGGTCGGTAACGAGCTGACCAAGTTCAACCGCGATATCCTGGTTCTGGCCAACCCCGAGATCGCCAACCTGCCGGGTTGGGTGATCGGTCTGGTCGCTGCCGGTGGTCTTGCGGCTGCTCTGTCGACCGCTGCGGGCCTGCTGCTGGCGATTTCGTCGGCGGTGTCCCACGACCTTGTCAAAGGCGCGATCAACCCGCAGATCTCGGAAAAAGGCGAACTGCTGGCCGCGCGTATCGCAATGGCTGTCGCCATCGTTGTCGCAACCTATCTGGGTCTGAACCCACCGGGCTTTGCGGCGCAAACCGTGGCCTTGGCCTTCGGTCTGGCGGCAGCTTCGATCTTCCCGGCGCTGATGATGGGGATCTTCTCGACCCGCATCAACAACACCGGCGCGGTTGCTGGTATGCTGGCTGGTCTGACCGTTACTCTGGTCTACATCTTCCTGCATAAGGGCTGGCTGTTCATTCCGGGCACCAACTCGTTCACCGATGCTGATCCTCTGCTGGGTCCGATCAAGTCGACCTCGTTCGGCGCGATTGGTGCGATGATCAACTTCGGCGTTGCCTACATCGTTGCAGGCATGACCAAAGAGACTCCGCCGGAGATCGTGGAATTGGTCGAAAGCGTACGCATTCCCCGTGGTGCGGGCGCAGCTCAGAACAAATGAGCATGATGCGGCACTTGGGTAAGCCCATGTGTCGCGTCTTTTGACCGACGACTCCCGCCCGGCACTCTACCGGGCGGGATTTTTATCCCAGAGACGCAGGAATATCTGATGCCCCTGTCCCATGACCAGATCACCCGGTTTCTGAAATCCGTACACCCCTATGACGCCCTGCCCGCGCAGGTTCTGGACGATCTGGCAAAACAGATCGAAGTCTGGGAACTGGATGAGGACAGCTCGATCTATGAGCTTGGCCATGCAATGCCGGGCGTGTTCGTCATCTATGAAGGACAGGTTGAAATCACCGATGAGAACGGCGCCGTTGTCTCTCATCTCGGGCTCAGGAATTCCTTTGGTGAACGTGGGCTGCTGAAAGATGGCAAGGCCGCCACCAAGGCCCGGGCGCACACGCCCTCCGTTCTGATCCTTCTGCCCCCTGATCTGGTGCGTAAGTTGATCGACGGGCACGACGTGGTCTCGAAATTCTTCAACAGGACACGTGGCAACCGGACCGGACCAGACAGTCTGGCGACCAGCGCGGTCGACGTGTTGATGGCGCATAACCCCGCTACCTGCCCGCCCGACACGCCGGTGCAGACTGCCGCGCAGATCATGCGCGACCGCCATATCTCATCGCTTTGCGTGACCGAGGGCGACCGGCTGCTGGGCATCGCGACCCTGCGCGATATTTCGGGCAAATTTGTCGCCGAGGCGATGCCTGCCGACACATCGGTTTCGGCCATCATGACCACCAACCCGATCACGCTGGCGCCCACCGATATCGGCTCGGACGTGCTGCATGTGATGATGGAGCGTGGCATCGGCCATATTCCGATATCCGAGGCCGGGCGGCTGGTTGGTATCGTCACCCAAACCGATCTCACCCGCTATCAGGCAGTCAACTCTGCCGAGCTGGTGGGCCGGATTGCCCGCGCCGACACTGCCGAAGAAATGGCCTCGGTCACCGCCGAGATACCGCAGCTGCTGGTCCAGCTCGTCGCGGGCGGCAACCGGCACGAGATCGTGACGCGGCTGATCACCGACATCGCAGATACCGCAACGCGGCGCTTGCTGGCACTGGCCGAGGCCGAACTGGGTGCGCCGCCGGTGCCTTACCTGTGGCTGGCTTGCGGTTCACAGGGACGGCAGGAACAGACCGGTGTTTCGGATCAGGACAATTGCCTGATGCTGGATGACAGCGTGAGCGATGACGACATGACCTATTTCGCGGCTCTGGCTAAATTCGTCTCGGACGGGCTGGACACCTGCGGATATTTCTATTGCCCCGGCGACATGATGGCGACAAACCCGCGCTGGTGTCAGCCGGTGCGCGTCTGGCGCGACTATTTCAAAGGCTGGATCGCCAAACCCAACCCCGAGGCACAGATGCTGGCGTCGGTCATGTTCGACCTGCGGCCCATCGGTGGCTCTTTCGATCTGTTCACCGATCTGCAGGCCGATACGCTGGCTGCGGCCAATGCTAACTCGATCTTCGTGGCGCATATGATCTCGAACTCACTGAAACACACGCCTCCTCTGGGCCTGCTGCGCGGGTTCGCCACCATCCGGTCGGGCGAGCATCGCAATACGCTGGACCTCAAGCATAACGGTGTCGTGCCCATCGTGGACCTGGCCCGCATCTACAGCCTGCAGGGGCAACTGACCGAAGCGAACACTCGCGCGCGCCTCAGCGCCGCCGAGGCTGCTGGGGTTCTCAGCGCCTCGGGCGCGCGCGATCTGCTGGATGCCTACGACCTGATCGCCGAGACCCGACTGGAACATCAGGCCCGTCTGGTCAAGGCGGGTGATGCGCCGGACAATTACCTGCCCCCGGCTGATTTGTCCGATTTTGAGCGAAGTCATCTCCGCGATGCGTTTGTCGTGGTAAAAACGATGCAATCGGCGGTCGGACATGGCAAAGGTATGCTGGGCTAAGACAGCAGGAATGAACGGAGAAACCACATGTTTCTGGAACTGATCGGCACGATTTTTGCGGGCTTCGCGTTTGCGGGTGTCGTGATGGTGGTAAACAAGCTGACCGGAGGCCGCCTGCCCAAATGGGCCGCGCCGGTCGCAGCGGGTGTCGGGATGATCGCGATGACGATCACCAGCGAGTATTCCTGGTACGACCGCACTCGTGATCAGCTGCCCGAAAGCCTGACCGTGGTGCAGGAGGTCGAAAGCCGCACATTCTATCGCCCCTGGACCTATGCGGTACCCTTTGTCGACCGCTTTGCCGCCATCGACGCCGCGTCCGTGCGCACCAATTCAAGCGTACCGGATGAGCGTCTGGTCGATCTCTATTTCTTTGGCCGCTGGGCACCTGTCTCCAAAGTACCAGTCGCCGTCAACTGCGCCGACAACAGCCGCGCCAATCTGGCCGATGGCGCAGAATTCGCCGATGACGGGCGCTTGCTGAATGCCAGCTGGATCAAGGCCAACGCCGATGATCCGGTAATCGAGGCCACCTGCGGGGTCTGACCATGCTGAACCATCTGAGCCTGCGCCTGAGAATCTTCCTGTTCTTCCTGCTGCTGGCGGCGGGAGGGCTGATTATCAGCGCTCTGGCTTTGTGGATCGGCTATCAGCGGGCCAGTGATCCGGCCCTGATGGACGCCTTCATCTTTGCCGAGATCCTGATCGCCTTCGGGATGCTGGCGCTGGTCGCAGGGGTTTGGCTTTTGTTCGATGACAATATCGCAAAACCGATCGAACGGCTTTCGGCCCAACTGCGCGCGCGGGCCCATGCCGGGGTCAGCACCGATCTGGACCTGCAGGCCGCGCGGTATCTGGGCGATCTGGCCCCAGCCGCGGCCGGGCTGGCCGAGCAACTGGCCGCCAATGCCATGAACACGGCCGAGGCGGTGGCGGCGGAAACCGCCCATCTCGCATCGGAAAAGCAACGGCTCACGGCGCTGTTGACCGAGATTCCGGTTGCCATGTTGCTGGCCGGTCCCAAGCACCAGATCGTTCTGTATGACGCGCAGGCGGCTGAGGTTCTGGCCCAGATCGCGCATCCCCGGCTGAACGCCTCGCTGTTCGACTATCTCGAAGCGACGGGCCTGACGGATTCCTATGCCAAGCTGGTCAAGACCGGAAAGGACGTGCATTGCACCCTGACCAGCGTCGATGGGCGACAATCCTATTCGGCCCGGATGAAACCTCTGGGCGATGCGCCCGGCTATATGCTTGTCTTCGATGACAGCGCTGCCCAGATCGACCCCAATGAGGCGCGCCCACTGGTTTATGATTTCGAACTGCTCGATACGTCCGGCGACGACGCGTTTGAAGAAAAGCCCTTGCTGGACCTGTGCTTTGTTGTTTTCGATACCGAAACTACGGGCCTTCTGCCGCATAAGGACGAGATCGTGCAGATCGGTGCGGTGCGCGTCGTGAAAGGCAAGATCGTCGAAGGCGAGCGGCTGGATACTCTGGTCGATCCCGGCATCCCGATCCCGCCCGCCTCGACCAAGGTGCACAAGGTCAGCGACAGGATGGTTCAAGGCGCGCCTGACATTGCCGAGGCCGGTCGCAGCTTTCATCAATTCGCCCGCGATGCGGTGATTGTTGCGCATAACGCTCCATTCGACATGGCCTTCCTGCGCCGCCATGCCGAGCGAATGCAGGTGGAGTGGAGCCATCCCATTCTCGACACCGTTCTGCTGTCCGCCGTGCTGTTCGGAGCAAGCGAAACCCACACGCTGGATGCGGTCTGCGAGCGGTTGGGCATAACCATCCCCGAAGCCCTGCGACACACGGCTTTGGGTGATGCCGTCGCCACCGCCGAGGTACTGGTTCGGATGCTCCCAATGTTGACGGCGCGCGGCATGGTGACATTTGGCGACGTCATCGTGGAAACGCGCAAACACGGACGGTTGCTGGAAGATCTGAACTGATCGGAATTTCCAGAACCTGCATCAGCTTTTCATGGACAATCCCCGCGCCGCGTGGCACCTGAGACAGGCCCATTGAACGAGCGCGTGATGACGGAAACAACTTTCACTCCCGGACCCGAGCAGAGATTTGCCTTTCGCGAGGCCCTGGGCTGTTTCGGCACCGGTGTTACCGTCGTCACCACCAATACCGCCGAAGGCCCTGCCGCGATCACGGTGAACTCGTTTGCGTCCGTATCGCTGGACCCGCCGCTGGTCTTGTGGTGTCTGGATCGGAATTCGAACCGGTATGACGCGTTCAGCACCTGCGAGCATTATGCAATCCATGTAATGGCACAGGACCAGCACGATCAGGCCTTGCAGTTTGCACGCAACGGCTTCGACTTTTCCCATGCGGATTGGCAGGAAGATGATGCCGGGCGGCCCCATCTTGCGGAATGTCTGGCCCGCTTCGACTGCCGTTTATCGGCCCGTCACGAGGCCGGGGATCACCTGATCCTTGTCGGTCAGGTCGACACGGTCATGCATCGCCCCGGTCAGGGGCTGATCTTCAAGCGCGGACAATTCGGCGGGTTTGCCGACCTGATTTAATCGTCCAGCGATCCGTGAACGGCCAGGGCTTCCAGCTGGGTTTCCTGCGGGGTGATCACGCGAAACGCCTCGTGCACCCCTGCCCCCGTCAATTCCCGCGCGACGGTCAGCAAGGTGTTCGGGGCGTGATCCTCGCACATCTCGGCCATATGCGCGATTTCTGACTGCGCCACCTCCATCGCGGCCTCGACTGATGGCGCACCATAAAGCTGCACGAAATGCTCGGCCAGATACCCCGTGATCCGGTCAATCTCGGCCAGCTCAACCTGCGTGACTGCAACAAAGGTCACGCGCCCGAAGGTTTCAAGCCCCAGCCATCCATTGGCGAAGGCCTGACGTGCCTTGCCCTCCAGATCGCCTTCACCCCAGTTCGAGAATTCGAACCCGCCCGAGATGCACCATTCGCCGGTTCTTGCGGGCGAATGGAACACGTTCATATCACTTTCATCGAAATGGATTGCACGGGCGAGTTTCATCAGGTGGTCTCCAACAATTCCGTTAGCGGGCGCAGATGGGTGTCGGCACCGTCGCGGATCAACATCCCGAACCGTTCGTCGGTGCCCAGAAATACGCCCAAATCTCCAACGGGTTCTCCGACGCCGCGCAGCAGCCCCAACCATTCGGCATGAAGCGGCGCGTTGCCATCCTCGCTCCAACGGTTGAGCCAGGTCAGCATGTGGCGCGACCAGCTTTCGACCAGTTGAGTCGCCGAGACCTCGGCACACCCCTCGTCATAAAGCGCGGTCACATCCGGCGTGTCCCCCGGCGCGTCGCTGGTTTGCAGCAGCGCCAGATCCCAGCCGACGATCAGCCAATCGGGAATGGTCTCTGGCTCAGCAGAGGCGGCGGCTACCTTCATCACCCCGCATTTGGCGCCGTTCACGCAAATCAACCCGTCCCAACCCAGATGCACCGCAACCTCGGGCGGGGCCAGCGCGCCCAGCGCGTTCTGGAACCCGACCGCGCAGAGCGGCAGCATCGCCATCGCGTCCCGCAGCGCAACCTCAGGCGCAAAGACGATGGCAACGCGCAGACGATCCGCCTGAATGTTGTAAACCACCGTACCTGAATCGCAGCCCAGCGCCGCCATGGCCTGCGCGCGTTCGAACGGGTCCTCGCCGCCCTGCGCCGGGTGGCCCGTCAGCAAAGGCGGGAAGACCGGCTGGTTCATGCGTTGCCCTTGGCAATCATGTCGCGGGCGATCTTGCGGAAAGCGTCGGCCTGCGGGCTGTCCGGTTTGCTGACCACGATCGGTGCGCCCCCATCGGCAGCCACGCGAATATCCAGATGCAGCGGGATTTCCCCCAGCAGCGGAACGCCCAGCGTCTCGGCCTCGGATTTGACACCGCCGTGACCGAAAACATGCTCCTCATGCCCGCAGTTCGAGCAGATATGGGTCGACATGTTCTCGATCATGCCAACGATGGGCGTCTTGAGCTGGTTGAACATGTCGATCCCTTTGCGGGCATCGATCAGGGCCACGTCCTGCGGGGTTGATACCACAATGGCTCCGTCCACCTTGAATTTCTGGCTCAGCGTCAGTTGCACGTCGCCTGTGCCGGGCGGCAGGTCGACGATCAGTACGTCCAGCGCCCCCCATTGCACCTGCCCCATCATCTGCTGCAACGCCCCCATCAGCATCGGGCCACGCCAGACAACCGCTTGTCCTTCATTGGTCATCAGACCCATCGACATCATGGTGACGCCATGATTGCGCAGCGGCAGGATGGTCTTGCCATCGGGGCTGGCCGGGCGGCCAGACACGCCCAGCATCCGGGGCTGCGACGGGCCATAAACGTCGGCATCCAGCAGGCCCACACGCCGCCCCTCAGCCGCCAGAGCGCAGGCGAGGTTGGCCGATACGGTCGATTTGCCGACCCCACCCTTGCCCGAGGCCACCGCGATGATCCGGTCCACACCCGGCACCGCCTGCGGGCCGGTCTGCGACGGCTTGGGTTTCGGCTTCAGATCGGGCGGCGCCTTGTCCGAATGCGCCGTCAGCATGGCCGAGACCTTGGACACGCCCTCGACCATCTGCGCCGCCTGTTCGGCGGTGGCGCGCACAGGCTCCATCTTTTCGGCTTGCTTGGGGTCGATCTCCAGCACAAAGCGAACGGTATCGCCTTCGACATTCAGCGCCCGCACGATGCCCGCGCTGACGATATCCTGCCCTGAAACCGGGTCTGTGATCTTTTTCAGGTTCGCCAGAACCGCGTCACGGATGCTCATGCCATCGTTCCCTTGATCAGCCCTGCGTTCAGGGTCTTGCGTATCGACAGGTTGTAGTCGCCGCTCATTGCATGTGTCTCCGTCTCTTTCTGTTTATTTGACGCATCCGGTTTGTCGCCGCTAGGCTTGGCCATGCGCTTTGTCCTGTTGTGCCTGAGCCTGACGCTCACCGCCACCCCCTCTTGGTCGCAAGAGGCGCTTGGCCTTGCCGCCCCGGATGAGGTGACAGACTCGGGTCTGCTGCAACATATTCTTCCACGCTTCTCTCTCAAGACCGGGATACGTGTTGTTTCGGACGAAAGCGGCGTCATGTCACTGGCCCCTTCCCCGCCCGGCGATCCGGTCTTTGAACGTGATGGGGTGATCTATCACCTGCGCATCGACGACAATGCAAGGCAGGCACGGTTCCGCGACTGGCTGCAATCCGATATCGGAAAACGTACGGTCGAAAGCTTTGCCCCCGCAGACGGCACGCCCTTCAGCGCAAGTTTCGAAATCGCCGCCATCACCGAGGAAACAGAGGTCGACGGCAATGCGCTGCTGGGCGAGGATCTGTCGTTGACCCATTGTGGCCGCTGTCACGTGATCGGCCCGCAGAATCGCATGAACGGACTGGGCTCGACCCCGTCTTTTGCCGTGTTGCGCGCGATGCCCGACTGGTCCGAGAGGTTTCAGGCTTTCTTTGCCCTGAACCCGCATCCCGCCTTCACACAGATCGAAGGTGTGACCGAGCCTTTCCCGCCCGAGCGCCCCTCGCCCATCCATCCGGTCGAGATGAGCCTTGATGACCTCGAAGCGATTCTGGCCTTTGTCGCTGCCCTGCGCGCCGCCGATCTGGGCGCTCCGCTGCAATTTCAGTGATCCTTGCGTTTCGAGAAATAGTCATCCGTCGTGACAACCCGGGGTCTGGGGGCCGATTGGAATGGGTTGTCGACGCTGTGGAACTGAGCGTTCACACGGCAATTGTCACACATCTGAATCAATCTGGCCTGATCCGAGGTTGCGAACATCGGGTGTGTCCCTGACAGTTTCTCGATGATCCGCTCGACCGTCGATTTGACACCAAAGGCCGCGCCGCATTCGACGCACTCGAAGGGTTCTTCCTCATTCAGCACCTGCTGCGACAGCGCAGCGTCGCTCAGGTCAAGCTGAGGCATCAGCGTAATCGCCTGCTCGGGGCAGATCGTACGGCAGATTCCACATTGCAGACAGGCGTCTTGCTGAAAATTCAGCTGTGGCTTGTCCGGATTGTCGATCAGAGCGCCCGAGGGGCACAGGGATACGCAGCTGAGGCACAAGGTGCAGGTGTCGGTGTTGACCGCCACTGCGCCATAGGGCGCGCCTTCGGGCAATGCCAGCGGTGCCTCGGTGTTCGGGTTCAAAGCCTGTGCCGCCAGACGCGTGATCTGGCGTCGGTTGCCCAGCGGAAGGACCGGATCTATCAAAGGCTGTGGAACGTCTTGCGCATAAAGCAGATCAGCCAGCGCATCCGGGTCAGCCTCATCAATCAGGCTCAGCGCATCTTGGCCCGCGATGGCCCGCGCCAGTTCCAGTTCCCGATCCAGCGCATCCCGTTCCGTCCGGGGCCCCATCAGGACATCGACGCGGGCAAAACCATGCGCCAGCCCGGCCAGCATCTCGGCATGGCCAAAGCCTGAAACCACGTTCAGTTCCAGTGGAATCACGTCGGCGGGCAGGCCCCGTCCAAACCGGGCCGCCATGCGGATCATCTGCGCCCCATGGGCATCATGCACCAACAGGCGCGGCGCTACGCCGCCTGCGCGCCGGAACGAGCGGGCCAGAATGTGCATCCGCGACAATACCGCCGAGACCGGCGGGTCCTCATAGGTGATGGCGGTCGACGGGCACAGGGCCGCGCATTCACCGCACCCGGCACAGATCATCGGATCAATGGCCACGTGATCACCCGCAGGCGTGATCGCGCCGGTCGGGCAGATATCCAGACAATTCGAACAGCCCGTCTGCTCTGCCCGGGAATGCGCGCAAAGCGTCTCGTCCAGCCGGACATAGAGCGGCTTTTCAAACGTCCCGACCAATTGCACCGCATCGAAGGCAAGACGTGCAACGGCCAGCGCATCGCGGGGATCGGCCCGCAAATAGCCCTCGCGCTTGTCTGGGGCCGTGACCAGGGGCGTTCCTACGGTCAGATCAACGACGATATCGCAGCGCGACGTTGCGCCATCCCGCGGCGCGCTCCAACCGAACCCACCGCGCCCACCGGGCTCTAGCTGCTGCACCTGATCCAGATGCCAGGTGAACCCGCCCAGTGCACCGGTCAGATTGCGCACCCGCGCCCGGGCGACATCAAAAGCCCGGCTCAGCGGCTCGGCCTCATCCGTTACGATAACGGTCACGGCCAGCGCGCCGGACAGTTGTTCGGCCAGTGGATAGGCAACCTCTCCGGCACCGATGATGCAGCAGGTGCCTTCGCTGATGACATCAACACTGGGGGTGATTGCTTGAGGCAACAGGGCCTCGGCAGCCAATGCTGCCATTTTAGGCATCGCATCCGCGCCTTGCTCGGACCACCCTGCCCGGTCGCGCAGATCGACAAAGCCGGGCTCTGCAACACCCAGCTCTTCTGCAAGTTCGCTGAAAATCGCGCTTTCCTGTCCGCAGGCAATCACCACCTGCGCATCAGCTTTCAGAAGGTCGGCGGCGACCGCCAATTCCCGCGTACACAGAGCGGTATGGACTTTCGAGCACGCCACCTCACAGGCAGAAGAAATTCCGTCTGCATCTAGTGCCTGCGTTCCATCGCAATCACACAACACGAGCTTGCTGGCCATATTCCCTCCCGGCGCTGCTTGCTGCACGTCAGCACCTTAGTCCTAATCCACGCCGTGACAATGTGAAGGCCGGGTTAAAGGTCATTTTTGTGCATTATTATTCATCACAACTTTGCGTGCCCAGCACAGGCATAAGAAATTTGCGAATAAACAGTTAGTGATTGCGACACACATCGCACAAACTGGACTTGGCAGGTCACCAATTTATGTACCATAGTACATCGAGGGAAGGCAGGGGAGAGCCTTCGGGGAGGAGCCAGTGGCCAAGGCCGCAAGTCAGATTGAAATGCCGGTTGGCGTCGTCGTGCGCAAAACACCCGGGTTCACACGCTGGGCCCGATGGAACTGGCGCGCAGTAGCATTATTGCCGGGGGCCGGACCGGCCGACTGGCAGGAGTTGCGCCGCGAAGGCGAGGCCGTCGAATACCACGCCGCCACCCTGCCCCTGACATTATGGGCGGACGAGACCGAGGCTTACATGGTGAACCTGTCGGACGGTCAGCCGTCGCTTTACCTCGTGCTGCGGGACGAGTTGAAGGGCGACACGCCGCTGAACGCGGTGCTGATCACCGCCTCTCCGTTCGAGGGGCAGGACTATGCCGACACTGGCGAAGAGATTGTCGAAAAAATTCCGATGACCGAAGGGCTGATCGCATGGCTGCGGGATTTCACCCTGCAGCATCACCGCGACGAGGTGTTTGTGAAACGCCGCCGCGACAAGAAGCGTACCGATCTGGTGGAAGACGGCAAAGGCGACGCCCGCATCCGGCAGGAGTCGGATGTCTATCGCGCCCCGCGCAGGGTGCTGCAATGAGCGGGGCCCGCGATTTCTGGTCCCGCCGCAAGGCAGCCGTTCAGGCCGAGGCCGAAGTCGAAGCGCTGGCCGCTGAAGAACAGTTCATCGCGGCGCAGAAAGCCGAGTTGGAAGAAAAGACCGACGCCGAGCTTCTGGCCGAATTCAACCTGCCCGATCCCGACACGTTGCAAGCCGGTGATGATGTCTCGGGCTTCATGGCCAAGGCCGTGCCGGACCGTTTGCGCCGCCGGGCGCTGCGTCGCTTGTGGCGGCTGAACCCCGTTCTGGCGAATGTCGACGGGCTGGTCGACTATGGCGAGGATTATACCGACGCCGCCTGCGTGATCGAAAACATCCAGACGGCCTATCAGGTTGGCAAAGGCATGTTGGCCCATGTCGAAGCGCTGGCGGCTGAGACCGAAGAGCTTGATGCAGAACCAGAGCTTGATGCGCCCGAGGTGATCGCTGCGGATGACGAACAGATCAATACAGCCGAGCCCGAAGCTAAACCCGTGCTGATGGCCGAAGTGGACGAGGCCGAGGAGGTCGACCTTCCCCCGGCCCCGCGTCGCATGAAATTTGAATTCGAAGGATAACTCTATGACCGCAGACAACGCGCAAACCATTGATATCTCGGCCGAGGATCGCCTGCGCGCTGATTTCTACAACTTTCTGGGCCTGCTGCTGGCCGGTCCGCCGGATCAATTGCTGCTGGATCAGATGGCCGGGCTTGGCGGGGATGACACCGATCTGGGACAGGCCATTCAGGCGATGGCACGGGTGGCCAAGGTGACCAAACCCGCCGCCGCCGAGCGTGAGTTCAACGCGCTGTTCATCGGGTTGGGACGCGGAGAACTGCTGCCTTATGCCAGCTTCTACCTGACCGGGTTCCTGAACGAAAAACCCCTCGCCCAGTTGCGCAACGACATGGCCGCGCGCGGCATCACCCGGGCGCAGAATGTGTATGAACCGGAAGACAACATCGCATCTTTGATGGAGATGATGGCGGGCATGATCGTCGGTCGTTTCGGCGCACCTGCATCGCTCGAAGATCAGCGGGCGTTCTGGAACAAGCATATCGGCCCCTGGGCCGCGCATTTCTATTCGGATTTGGAAGGTGCCGAAAACTCGGTCCTCTATGCCTCGGTCGGGACAGCCGGTCGGGTGTTCATGGAGATCGAGCGTGAAGCCTTCCGAATGACGGCAGCGTGAATCGCTGTCATTCGCCAGCGCCCGCTGGGGCGCTAAACTGCAAATGGGGAAGGAGAAGCCCATGAGCAAGACCAAGGAAGACGGCGCCACACGCCGGGATTTCCTCAAACTGGCCGGAACCGCAGCCCCCGCTGCCGTTGCCGCTGCCAGCCTGACCGGCAAAGCCGAAGCAGCCGAGCTGCCGACGGATGAGACCCGTATTCAGGACACCGCGCATACACGCGCCTACATCGAAAGCACGCGCTTTTGAGTGACGATGAAAGCACCCGGTTCTAGGACCGGACGCCTTCACCACCCGACTGACGGTTGCGATTGGCCCTGACGTCGGTTTTTCGAAGTACCAAGCCAGCCGTGGCTGACACGGCGCGCAAGGGAGGAAACCAATGCTTAGGAAAAAGACCAACGGGGTTGCGAGACGCCCCCAGCGGACAAGTATCCTGTCCCAGGTCGGCGAGAAAACCGTCGATCGCCGCGCATTTTTGCGTGGATCGGGCCTGACGATCGGCGGACTTGCCGCGATCAGCGCCACGGGTGGAACCGTGACGCCAGCCAGCGCCCAGACAGCGGCCAATCAGGCCGTTGAAAACATCAAATCCGTATGCACCCACTGTTCGGTCGGCTGTACCGTCGTTGCCGAAGTGCAGAACGGCGTCTGGGTCGGGCAGGAACCCGGCTGGGACAGCCCGTTCAACCTGGGTGCACACTGCGCCAAGGGGGCCTCGGTCCGCGAGCACGCCCATGGCGAGCGCCGCCTGAAATATCCGATGAAAAAGGAAGGCGGCGAGTGGAAGCGCATCAGCTGGGAACAGGCGATCAACGAGATCGGCGACGGCATGATGAGCATCCGCGAGGAATCCGGGCCGGACAGCGTGTACTGGCTGGGCTCGGCCAAGCATAACAACGAACAGGCCTATCTGTTCCGCAAGTTCGCCGCCTATTGGGGCACGAACAACGTGGACCATCAGGCGCGTATCTGCCACTCGACCACTGTTGCAGGTGTTGCGAACACATGGGGCTACGGCGCCATGACCAATTCGTACAATGACATCCATAACTCACGCGCCATCTTTATCATCGGCGGCAATCCGGCCGAGGCGCACCCCGTCTCACTGCTGCATGTTCTGCGCGCGAAAGAGCAGAACAACGCGCCGCTGATCGTCTGCGACCCGCGCTTTACGCGCACCGCAGCGCACGCGGATGAATATGTCCGCTTCCGCCCCGGTACCGACGTTGCGCTGATCTGGGGTATCCTGTGGCACATCTTCGACAACGGCTGGGAGGACAAAGAGTTCATCCGCACCCGTGTCTGGGGCATGGACCAGATTCAGGAAGAGGTCGCCAAGTGGACTCCTGAAGAAGTTGAGCGCGTGACCGGCACCCCCGGCTCTCAGCTCAAGCGCGTAGCGCGCACCATGGCCAACAACCGTCCCGGCACGGTGATCTGGTGCATGGGTGGCACGCAGCACACCAACGGCAACAACAACACCCGCGCCTACTGCGTGCTACAGCTTGCGCTTGGCAACATGGGCACCTCGGGTGGCGGCACCAACATCTTCCGCGGCCATGACAACGTTCAGGGCGCGACGGACCTTGGCGTTCTGTCCCACACCCTGCCCGGCTATTACGGTCTGTCCAACGGTGCCTGGGCACATTGGAGCCGTGTCTGGGGCGAGGATGTCGATTGGCTGAAAGGTCAGTTCGCCACGATCAAGGACAAGGAAGGCAAGGACAAGCCGCTGATGAATGAACGCGGCATCCCGGTTTCCCGCTGGATCGACGGTGTTCTGGAAGACCCGGCCAACATGGATCAGGACAACAACGTCCGCGCCATGGTTCTGTGGGGTCACGCTCCGAACTCGCAAACGCGGGGACCGGAGATGAAGACGGCGATGGAGAAGCTGGACATGCTGGTCGTGATCGACCCGTATCCCACCGTTTCCGCCGTTCTGCATGACCGCACCGATGGCGTCTACCTGTTGCCCGCCTGTACGCAGTTCGAAACCCGTGGCTCTGTCACGGCCTCGAACCGCTCGCTGCAATGGCGCGACAAGGTGGTTGATCCGCTGTTCGAAAGCCTGCCGGACGAGGTCATAATGGCCAAGTTCGCCAACAAGTTTGGCTGGGCAGATCGGTTCTTCCGCAATATCGAGATGGAAGACGCCGAAACCCCGAATGTTGAAAGCATCACGCGTGAATTCAACTCGGGCCTCTGGACCATCGGCTATACCGGTCAGTCGCCGGAACGTCTGAAAAGCCACATGGCCAACCAGCACACGTTCGACAGAACCACGCTGCAAGCCATTGGCGGACCCAACGACGGCGAATATTATGGTCTGCCCTGGCCCTGCTGGGGAACGGCTGAGATGGGTCATACGGGGACACCGAACCTCTATGACATGTCCAAACCGGTGGCCGAAGGTGGCCTGACCTTCCGCGCCCGTTTCGGCGTGGAGCGTGATGGCGACAACCTGCTGGCCGAAGGGGTCTATAGCGTCGGCTCGGAAATTCAGGATGGCTATCCCGAATTCACGATGCAGATGCTGATGGACCTAGGCTGGGACGGTGATCTGACGGCCGAGGAACGCGCGGCAATCGACGCTGTCGCGGGGCCAGAGACCAACTGGAAAACCGACCTATCCGGCGGTATCCAGCGGGTCGCGATCGAGCATGGCTGCGCGCCCTTCGGGAACGCCAAGGCCCGCGCGGTCGTCTGGACCTTCCCGGATCCGATCCCACTGCATCGCGAGCCGCTTTACACCAACCGTCGCGATCTGGTGGAGGACTATCCAACCTATGAGGACCGTCAGGCCTATCGCCTGCCAACCCTTTACGCTTCGATCCAAAAGAACGACTTTTCAAAGGATTATCCAATAATCCTCACGTCAGGTCGTCTGGTCGAATATGAAGGCGGCGGCGAGGAAAGCCGGTCGAATCCGTGGCTGGCCGAGCTTCAACAGGACATGTTCGTCGAGATCAATCCGCGCGATGCCAACAACCTTGGTATCCGTGACGGGGCACAGGTCTGGGTCGAAGGTCCCGAAGGCGGCAAGGTCAAGGTGATGGCGATGCTGACCAACAGGGTCGGTGCCGGGGTGGCCTTCATGCCATTCCATTTCGGCGGCCATTTCCAGGGTGAGGACCTCAGGGCGAAATACCCTGCTGGTGCTGACCCCTATGTGCTGGGTGAAAGTTCCAACACCGCGCAGACATATGGCTACGATTCAGTGACCCAGATGCAAGAGACAAAATGTACTCTCTGCAAAATCTCGGCAGCGTAAGGAGGACGATAAATGGCTAGAGCAAAGTTTCTCTGCGACGCTGAACGCTGCATCGAATGCAACGCCTGCGTGACCGCGTGTAAGAACGAGCACGAGGTGCCCTGGGGCATCAATCGCCGCAGGGTGGTGACGATCAATGACGGCAACCCGGGCGAACGCTCAATCTCGGTGGCCTGCATGCATTGTTCGGATGCGCCCTGTATGGCGGTGTGCCCGGTCGACTGCTTCTATCAGAACGAAGAAGGGGTTGTCCTGCACTCCAAGGACCTGTGCATCGGCTGCGGCTATTGCTTCTATGCGTGCCCGTTCGGTGCGCCGCAATACCCGCAGGCGGGCAACTTCGGATCGCGCGGCAAGATGGACAAATGTACCTTCTGCGCCGGCGGCCCCGAGGAAACGCACTCGACCGCAGAGTTCGCCAAATACGGTCGCAACCGGATCGCCGAGGGCAAGCTGCCCATCTGCGCCGAGATGTGTTCCACCAAGGCACTGCTTGCCGGTGACGGCGACGTGGTGTCTGCCGTCTACCGCGAACGCGTCGTGGCGCGCGGGTTTGGCTCGGGCGCATGGGGTTGGGGCACGGCCTACGACCAGAAAGACGGCTGATCCGCCTTTCGCATAAGCAATGGATGACCCGCCCCGTGCGGGTTGTCCGATCTTGGAATTTGACCGAGGTTCAGATGCTTCGCTTTCTCATCGCAATGCTGTTCACCCTTGGGCTGACCCTTTCTGCATCGGCCCAAACAACCGATGACGGCACCGCCGCGCCCGAAAGGGTGGAAACCGGCGGGGCAACGACCCTTGAAGACATCCTCGCCCGCCAGCGCGGAGAGCGGGTCGATAACAGCTATCGCTCTGACAATACCGGACAAGGCAATGTCGAGGGTCTGCTGGGCCAGCTTGGTACGCGCGGCGTAACATCCGACAGCGATGTTTATCGCGCCCTGCGCTATGGATCGGCGGACGTGACCGTTTCGTCCAATGGTCCGGCGGCGAATGTGCTGATCCAGGACGGCGGCATGTGGTGGCTGAATTTTCGCACCGGGCCGCTGCGCGAATACGGCACCTACATCATTGCCGGGATGGTCGGCATCATCCTTCTGTTCTTCCTGATCCGCGGCAAAATCCGCATCGACGGAGAGAAAACCGGCCGCACCGTCACCCGCTTCAACGGTTTTGAACGCTTTGGCCATTGGCTATTTGCCGGATCGTTCCTGATCCTCGGCCTGACCGGGCTGCTGACGCTCTATGGTCGCGATTTCCTGATCCCGATTTTCGGCAAGGATGGCTTTGCCACCATCGCACAGGGCTGCAAATGGCTGCACAACAACCTTGCCTGGGCTTTCATGCTGGGGCTTATCATCGTCACGGTGAACTGGATCGCCCACAACATCCCCAACAGGACTGATCTGAAATGGCTGGCCGCTGGCGGCGGTCTGTTCACCAAGAACAGCCACCCGCCCGCCAAGAAGTTCAACGCCGGTCAAAAAGTGATCTTCTGGGCCTGCATCCTGCTGGGCGTCTCGATCAGCCTGTCGGGCCTGTCGCTGCTGTTCCCGTTTGAACTGCCGATGTTCGCCAAGACCTTCCAGATCGCCAACGCCACCGGCTTTCCGCAGATGCTGGGTCTGAACCTGCCGATACAGATGTCGCCTCAGGAAGAGATGCAGTATGCCCAAGTCTGGCACGTCATGATTGCCTACGTCTTCATCGCCATCATCATCGCCCATATCTATCTGGGATCGGTCGGCATGGAGGGCGCGTTCGACGCCATGGGCACCGGCGAGGTCGAAGAGCAATGGGCGCGCGAGCATCACTCGCTGTGGCTGGAAGAGGTCCAGGAAAAAGAGGCCAGCAAGGCGGCGGCCTCGCCTGCTGAATAGATGCGCTGGCTTGCTCTGGCGCTTGCCCTGATCCCCCTGCCCGCCTCGTCCGAGTTCTTTACGCTCAAAGGACATGGCGGACCGATCATGGGAATCGCGACCGCCCCGGACGGGCGCATCGCCACGGCCAGTTTCGACAATTCAGTTGGCCTGTGGACAGGGCAAACCCCCGAATGGCTTGAGGGGCACGAGGCGGCGGTGAACTCGGTCGCTTTCAACGGCACCGCGATCTATTCCGCCGGGGATGATTTCACCCTGCGCCGCTGGCCCGGAGGCGACGTGGTCGGTCGCCACAAAGGCAAGATCGTCGGCATCGCAGCCTCGAAAACCCATGTGGCGACCGCCAGTTGGGATGGCACCATCGGGCTGTGGCCGGTGGACGGGTCAGAGCCGACTATGCTTGGCCCTACCGGCATCGGCGTAAACGCTGTGGTCTTTACCCCTGATGGCAAACAGCTTTATTCGGCGGGTGTTGATGGCACGCTGCGCCTATGGGATGTCGCCAGCGGTCAGGAAATAGATCGCCTGATTGAGCATGGCTTTGGCATCAACGAGCTGATCCTGAACCCACAGGACGGTTGGATCGCCTATGGTGCCGTTGATGGTGTGACCCGCATTCTGAACCTGACCACCGGGGAGGAGCGAGACTTTACCCTCGACCGACGTCCCATCCTCGCCCTGACGCTCAGCCTTGATCGCAAGCTTCTGGCCGTGGGCGATGGCGAGGGCTATATCATGGTCATCGACACGGACGAATGGCGCATCGCACAGGATTTCCGCGCCACCCTGCGCGGCCCGGTCTGGGCACTGGCTTTTTCGTCGGACGGGCAGAACATCCACGCAGGCGGCATTGACGAGGCGATGTACAGTTGGCCGATCTCCTCGCTGGGCGATCAGGAGCAGATGGCCGCCGCCGAGCCGAGCTTTCTGAAAAACCCCGACGAGATGAGCAATGGAGAGCGGCAATTCGCGCGGAAATGTTCGATCTGTCACAGCCTGACCCCGGATGGCGAGCGACGCGCAGGTCCCACCCTGCACGATATCTTCGGGCGACCGGCGGGCAAGCTGCCCGGCTATTTATACTCGGACACGCTGCAAGACTCTGATATCATTTGGAATGAAGAGACCATAAATGCTCTTTTCGACGAGGGCCCGGATCACTACATTCCGGGGTCAAAGATGCCGATGCAGCGGATCACGCAGCCCCAGGACCGGATCGACCTGATCGCGTTTCTGCGCCGCGCCACCGCTGCACATGACTGAGCCGGAGGAGACCATGAAAGCCTTTCTGACCGCCATCGCCGCGATGGTCGTGATCACCGTCGCCGCCCCCTATACTCTGGAACAGATCGGATTCAGCGCGGCCGAAACGACGTCTGGTTCGGCTGTGCGCCTCGACTGAATGTCACAATACCTGACCACCCGCGAACTGGCGGACCTGCTGCGCATTGGCGAGCGGAAGGCCTATGATCTGGCCTCTTCGGGCGAGATTCCCTGCGTGCGCGCCATGGGAAAGCTGCTGTTCCCCAAGGCCGAAATCATTGCCTGGCTGAACGCCTCACGTTCTGGTCCGCATGTGGCTGAACCGCCCCTGCCCCCGATCGTCGCCGGCAGCCATGATCCGCTGCTGGATTGGGCTCTGCGCGAAAGCGGCTCCGAGCTTGCGACTTACTATGACGGCTCCTTCGACGGGCTCAGCCGTCTTGCCGACCGCAGTGCACAGGCCGCAGCCCTGCATATCCACGAACCGGACGGTTTCAACACGCAGGCCCTGCGCGACTCGGTCGGCGACGCACCTGTGATCCTTTATCAGATCGCACACCGCCAACGCGGCTTGCTGCTGGCCCCTGGCACCTCGGGCATCGCGGGGTTCAGCGACCTGAAAGGCCGACGCATCATCCTGCGTCAGAACAGCGCCGCCAGCCAACATCTGTTCGATGCACAACTGCGCGCACACGATCTAAGCCGCGACGACCTGAACCCCCTACCCATCTGCGCCCGTACCGAGGAAGAGCTGGCCACCGCCCTGCGCGACGGCAAGGCCGAGGCCGGTTTCGGCCTCGGGGCACTCGCCCGGCCTTATGGCCTGAGCTATGTACCCACCCATTCCGAACGTCTGGACCTCGCCATCTGGCGTCGCGCATTCTTTGAACCGCCGATGCAGACCCTGATCCAGTTCCTGCAATCCGGGCGCTTCGCCGAACGCGCCGCCGAATTGGGAGGCTATGACCTCACAGATCTGGGGCAGATCCACCACAACGGTGCCAGCGGCTGAACCTTCATCTTTTCCCAAATACTCTCGCCGAAGGCGAAACTACTGCGCGTTGGGAAAGAACAACTGCTCGCCCTCCAGCGCATAGGACGCAATCGCTGCTTGTCCGTCGGGTCCGGTCAGCCAATCGATAAATCTTTGACCGGCAGCGGCGCGAACGCCGGGGTGCTTTTCGGGGTTCACAAGGATCACCCCATATTGGTTGAACAGACGCGGATCACCTTCGACCAACACATCAAGATTGCCCCGGTTCCCAAAGGACATCCACGTCGCCCGGTCGGTCAGCACATAAGCATCCATGCCGCTGGCCACGTTCAGCGTTGCCCCCATGCCCGAGCCCGTCTCGCGATACCAATCGCCCGAGGCTTCGGTCGGGTCGATCCCCGTCGCCCCCCAATGACGCATCTCGGCTTTGTGGGTACCGCTGTCATCCCCGCGTGAGGCAAAGGGCATCTCGGCCTCGGCCACCGCGGTCAGCGCGGCAACGATGTCGTCCCCCCCGGCAACCCCGGCTGGATCAGATGTCGGGCCGACCAGTACAAAGTCGTTATACATGACATCCAACCGCTCTACGCCCCAGCCATCGGCCACAAACTGCTCTTCCGCAGGTTTGGAATGCACCAGCAGCACGTCGCCATCGCCGTTCACCGCATTCCGGATCGCCTGCCCCGTGCCTACGGCAACAACACGCACATCGGTGCCGGTTTCAGCCTCAAATCCCGGCAGGATATAATCCAGCAAACCCGAGTTCTGCGTCGAGGTGGTGGATTGCACCACAATGAATGGCTCTTCAGCCGCAGCTGAAACGGTCAGCCCAAGCGTAACCACCGATGCCAGAACAAATTTCCGGATCATTCCAAACTCCATCTTTCTCAAATCAGGTTACCAGCCCGCCAGCCAGATAGCGGCGCGAGTCGGCGCTGAGCGGCGCCTCAAGCACCTGTTTTGCGGACCCGTGTTCAACCACCTGCCCGCCCTGCATCATCACGATATCCGCAGCCAGCCGACGGGCCTGTCCGATATCGTGCGTCACCATCACAATGCGCACCCCACGCTTTGAGGCACGCAGCACCATCCGTTCGATCTTCTGCGTTGCACTCGGGTCCAGCGCGCTGGTGGGCTCGTCCAGAAACAGCGTCTCGGGTTTCAGCGCAAGAGCACGCAGGATCGCCAGACGCTGCGCCTCACCCCCCGAAAGCGAACGGGCGGACTGGCGCGCCTTGCCTTCAAGGCCGCCTTCGCCCAGCAATTCTGCGATACGCTGCTTGCGTAGCACACGGGGCATGGCCTGGCGTTTCAGCACGAAATCGAGATTGGCCGCAACCGAACGCCGCAACAGAACCGGGCTTTGAAACACCATCGCCTGACGAGCCTTTTGTGCAGCACCCAATGGCTGCCCATCCTGACAGACGCGCCCGCGATCAGGCGCGATCAGCCCGTGCAGGCAGCGCAACAGAAGGCTCTTCCCAGCACCATTCGGCCCCAGAATGACGGTCGGTCCCGGCCCATCAAGACAAAGCTGAGGCACATCGAGAAGCACCTTGCCCTTGCGGCTGATATGCAGATCACGCGCCTCGATCATACCCGGTATCTCGGCCACCACATCACGCATGGCGCAACCCCTCCTGCTCGGCCCGCAGGGTCAGGGCGCTGACCATTGCGTTTACCGCAACGGCAATCCCGATCAGGATCGCCCCCAACGCCAAGGCCAGCGCCAGATTGCCCTTCGAGGTCTCAAGCGCAATCGTCGTGGTCATCACCCGGGTCACATGGTTGATGTTGCCCCCCACGATGATCACCGCGCCAACTTCGGCGATGGCGCGACCGAATCCGGCCAACAACGCCGTGACAAGCGCCAGACGCGCATCCCACAACAGCACCGGAACCGACGCCAGACGGGAGACGCCCAAAGACCGCAATTGTTCGGAATATTCCTCGGCCAGCAGCTCAACCACCTGCCGAGTCAGCGCGGCCACGATGGGCGTGACCAGAACAACCTGCGCGATGATCATGGCGGTTGGGGTGTAGAGCAGTTCCAGCACCCCGAATGGGCCCGAGCGCGACAGCATCAAATAAACCAGCAATCCGACAACAACCGGCGGAAACCCCATCAAGGCGTTCATGAGGATGATCAGAACCCGCCGCCCAGGAAACCGCGCGACGGCCAGCGCTGCACCAATTGGCATACCGATCGCTGCTGAAATCAACACCGCGAAGACCGAAACCCGCAGGGACAACAGCACAATCGCCCAGAGTTCCGCATCCCCTTTCAGGATCAGGCCCAAAGCATTGCTGAATTCTAATGCAAATCCCTGCATTTCTTTCCTGTACGACTGCATTTCCTCATGAAATGCACTAAATTACAGGGAAATACTAAGCGATCAACGAGCCAAGTACAGACACAAATCCGACATCCGTCACAAAAAACGCGGCCCTAAAAAGGGCCGCGCTTGATGCTACGGAAATGTAGTCCGTCTTAGTTCAGAGCACCGTCCGTGATCTGGTGCGTCCATGCGCCCTCGGGCTGGGCGGTGATAACCGGATCGGACCCACCAGCCAGCAGCGTCGACACCGTGCGTTCAAAATCTGCCGGATCCAGCGCGCCGTTCGATCCCGCCGTCAGCTTGGCAATCTCGCCCATCATGCGTTTTTGGTGTTCCTCGGTCTGCGCACCGGTTGCATCATTGTCGAGAACGATCAGAGCGGCCTCTTCCGGGTTCTCTTCGGCATATTTCCAGCCTTTCATCGAGGCGCGCACGAAACGCTGCATCTTGTCGACAAAAGCCGCATCGCTCAGCTTGTCTTCCAGCACGTACAGGCCGTCCTCAAGCGTTGCGACACCCTGATCTTCGTATTTGAAAGTCACCAGCTCATCCGGGCTGACGCCCGCATCGATGACCTGCCAGTATTCATTGTAGGTCATGGTGCTGATGCAATCGGCCTGTCGCTGCAGCAGTGGATCGACGTTGAAGCCTTGCTTCAACACCTCGACGCCATTCTCGCTCTTGCCGCCGGTGTCGATGCCCAGGCTGCTCATCCAGCTCATGAACGGGAACTCGTTGCCGAAGAACCAGACGCCCAGAGTGCGGTTCTTCAGGTCTTCGGGCGCGGATATCCCGGCATCCTTCCAGCAGGTCAGCATCATGCCCGAGCTTTTGAAAGGCTGCGCGATATTGACCAGCGGCAATCCCTTTTCGCGCGCAGCCAGCGCAGCGGGCATCCATTCGACCGTTACATCTGCCCCGCCCCCTGCAATCACCTGCGTGGGCGCGATATCGGGTCCACCCGGCAGGATGGTCACATCCAGATCTTCTTCCTCGTAGAACCCTTTGTCCTGCGCCACGTAATAACCCGCAAACTGCGCCTGAGTGACCCATTTGAGCTGCAAGGTCACCTCATCCGCAGCCAGAGCGGCTGTGGCTGTCAGGCTGAAGGCGGCGACCGCCCCGCTGATTAGCTTCTTCATCTTCAAGTCTCCTAGTTGCTGTTGATGCCCCGTTTTCGAGGTCTGTTAATTCCGTTGTCGGCGCTGCGAGGGGTGCCAGAAGGTCACCAATTTTTCGAGCCCCGCCACCAATGCATAGAACACCGTTCCGGCCAAAGCCGCCACGGCGATTTCAGCCCAGACAAGGTCAATGGACAGGCTGCCCACCCCGGTCGAGATACGGAACCCCATACCGCGCGTGGGGGAACCGAAATATTCGGCCACAATCGCGCCGATCAGCGCCAGCGTCGTGGCGATCTTGAGCCCGTTGAATATGAACGGCATCGCAGCAGGCAGGCGCAGCTTGATCAGCGTCTGCGTGTAGCTGGCGGCATATGTGCGCATCAGGTCGCGCTGCATGGCATCCGCCTCGCGCAGGCCCTGCACCGTATTCACGAGGATCGGGAAGAACACCATCACCACCACGACGGCCGCTTTGGATTGCCAGTCAAAGCCGAACCAACTGACCAGAATAGGCGCGATACCGACAATCGGAAGGGCCGCCACGAAATTGCCGATCGGCAACAGCCCCCTTGTCAGGAAAACGGACCGATCGATCAGTACAGCCGTCAAAAAGGCCGCAACGCTGCCGATGGCAAAGCCGGTGAAGGCCCCCTTGAACACGGTCTGTTTGAAATCCTGCCACAGGATATCTGTCGAGTTCGCAAACGTCTGCGCCACCATCGACGGCGGCGGCAGAATGACCGGCGAGACATTCAGGCCGCGCACCAGCCCCTCCCACAGGATCAACAGCGTGACGCCGAACAGCACGGGGACAAATACGCGAATGCCCCTGGAGTCGCGATAGATCGAGCGCGCCAGCCAGGCATTCAGCCACCAGGCCCCGGCCCAGAAGATCAGCGAAAAGATCACCCAGCTCATGCGCCCATCCCCATACGTTTCAGGGTGACCCGCTGCAGGATATCCAGCAATGTCACCAGAATGCCCGCCAGAATGGCCGCCGCAAACAAGGCGGCCCAGATAGCCAGCGGTGTGCCGAACTGATCCCCGATCAGGATACGGGCACCCAGACCAGAAATCGCACCCGTCGGAAGCTCACCCACGATGGTCCCGACCAACGCCGCCGCGATGCCGACCTTCAGCGAGGTGAACAGATAAGGCACCGATGACGGCAGGCGCAGCTTCAGAAACGCCTGCAACCCGGTCGCGTTATAGGTTTTCAGCAGATCCAATTGTGACACGGCGGGCGAACGCAGTCCTTTGACCATCCCGACCAGCACCGGGAAATAGCATAAATAGGCCGAAATAATCGCCTTGGGCACCCCGCGCCCTTCGATCCCCAGCTGAGAGCTCAGCACAATGATCATCGGAGCCAGCGCCACAATCGGCACGGTCTGGCTGATGATCGCCCAGGGCATCAGGCTCATGTCCACGACCCGGGAATAGACAATCGCCACAGCCCCCAGGATGCCAACCGCAGTGCCCAGCACAAAGCCCCAAAGCGTCGATTGCAGCGTGATCCAGCCGTGGTAGATCAGCGACCGTTTCGACATCGCCCGACCTCTCATCGCCATCTCACCTGTGGTCTTCCACAACTCCTGCCCCACCTGAACCGGCGTCGGCAGGCGCGGACGCTCCAGACCATAACCGCGGGTGATATGCGCGGGGTTCTGCACCATCAGCACCCAGACCGAGACCTGCTGACGGTCACGCGACGCCTCGGGCATCACGGTTTCCCCTGCCCGTTCCGCCTGATCCAGCGAGACACGCATATTCATCGGCGCGACCGCCAGATACCAGAAAACGGCGATGGCAAACAAAACGGTCATAACAGAAAGGAACTGCTTCATGCCCGCCACTCCATTCGATAGACCGGTACCGTATCCGGCAAAACCGGGGGTTCTTCGGCCGTGACCTCGAACCCTTCGCGGCGATAGAACCGTTGCGCGGGCCTGTTCGGCACATGCGTCGTTAGCCATAGAAAATCCCGGTTTTCCTTGGCCTTGTCGACAAACGCCTTGCCAATGCCCTGCCCCGTTCGCCGACAATACAGCGCACCGATCTTCTGCTCCGCGGGATCAACCGACATGTAGCAATCGACCGGATCACCCGCGACCCAGATCTCCCGGCTGTCAAACGCCTCACCGATCATCGCGGCCAACAGGTCAACCGGCAGTTCTTCGGACATCCATGCGGTTTCGGTGGCCCAGGCGTGGACCACTCCGGCGCAGGCCAACACATCGTCAGGCACAGCGCGGCGAATCCCGAGCGTTTGCGGATCAGTCGTCATAGGAATGCCCCGCTCGCAAGCCATCACGCACCCGATGCGCGACCTCGATGAATTCCGGCGTATCGCGAATGTCCAATGGCCGCTCTTTCGGCAACGGGCTGTCGATCACATCGGTGATCCGTCCGGGCCGGGGACTCATGACCACGATCTTCGTGCTCAGATACACCGCCTCGGGGATCGAATGCGTCACGAATCCGATCGTCTTCTCGGTCCGCGCCCAAAGGGCCAGAAGCTGTTCGTTCAGGTGATCGCGCACGATCTCGTCCAATGCACCGAACGGTTCATCCATCAGCAGGATATCGGCATCAAACGCCAACGCCCGCGCGATACTGGCCCGCTGCTGCATACCACCAGACAACTGCCATGGAAATTTCCCACCAAATCCTTCAAGATCAACAAGTTTCAGAACGTTCTTAACCTGCTCTTCCTGTTCCGCCGCCGAATAGCCCATGATCTCAAGCGGCAGTTTGATATTCTTGGCAATGGTCCGCCACGGATACAGTCCCGCGGCCTGAAAAACATAGCCATAAGCACGCTTGCGCCGCGCCTCGTCCGGGGTCATGCCGTTGACGGTCAGCGTTCCTCCGGTTGGGGTTTCCAACGCCGCAATACAGCGCAAAAAGGTGGTCTTCCCGCAGCCCGAGGGGCCGATGAAGCTGACGAAATCTCCTTTGTCGATAGTCAGATTCACATCTTTCAGCGCATGAACCGGGCCATCATTGGTCTGAAAGGTCAGGTCAAGCTGCCTTGCCTCGATCACGGGCTGGGTCGTTCTTTCAGTAGTCATTCCATCGCCTTGAAAAGAGTGGATTGGAGCCGCCCAGGAAGGCGGCTCAGGCGCGTCACACGCCGGTCGCCGGAATACCTGTCCGCTCAACCGGGCGCGGTGCGGTCAGTTCTTTCCAGGTGCTCAGCGCCTTGTTCACGGTGGTATTGGCCTCGCGCGCGACAAACTCCCCATGACCTTCCTGCGTGCGGATTTCTCCATCATGCACCGCCATATGACCGCGCGTCAGGGTAAAGCGTGGCAGACCTTTGACTTCCTTGCCCTCAAACACGTTGTAATCGATCGAAGACTGCTGCGTGTCAGCACTGATCGTCTTGGTCTTTTCAGGGTCCCAAACCACAAGATCCGCATCCGCACCCACCAGAACCGCACCCTTTTTCGGGTAACAGTTCAATATCTTGGCGATATTAGTTGATGTCACCGCCACGAACTCATTCGGCGTCAACCGACCGGTGTTCACCCCATGCGTCCACAACATCGGCATCCGGTCTTCCAGCCCGCCGGTGCCGTTCGGGATCTTGGTGAAATCACCCACGCCATATCGCTTCTGCTCGGTCGTAAAGGCGCAATGATCCGTTGCCACGACGCTCAGAGACCCCGATTGCAGGCCATTCCACAAGCTGTCCTGATGCTGCTTGTTCCGGAACGGAGGGCTCATGACCCGCCGTGCCGCGTGATCCCAATCCTGGTTGAAATACTCGCTTTCATCCAAGGTCAGATGCTGGATCAGAGGTTCCCCCCAAACCCGTTTGCCCTGCATCTTGGCCCGTCGAATGGCCTCGTGCGCCTCTTCGCAAGATGTGTGAACCACGTAAAGCGGCACACCCGCCATATCCGCGATCATGATGGCGCGGTTGGTCGCCTCGCCTTCCACCTGCGGTGGACGGGAATAGGCATGCGCCTCGGGGCCCGAATTGCCCTCGGCCAGCAGCTTCGCGCTCAGCTCGGCCACCACGTCGCCATTCTCGGCATGCACCAGCGCGGTGCCGCCCAGCTCGGCCAGACGCTTGAACGAGGCGAACAATTCGTCATCATTCACCATCAACGCACCTTTATAAGCCATGAAATGCTTAAATGTGTTGATCCCGCGCGTCTCGATCACCGTCTTGATGTCATCGAACACCTGCTCGCCCCACCAGGTCACCGCCATGTGGAACGAGTAGTCGCAATTCGCCCGCGTCGATTTGTTATCCCAGCGCTTCAACGCGTCCAGCAGGCTCTCGCCCGGATTGGGCAGCGCGAAATCCACCACCATCGTGGTTCCGCCGGCCAGTGCCGCGCGCGTGCCGCTTTCAAAATCGTCGCTGGAATAGGTGCCCATGAACGGCATCTCAAGATGGGTATGCGGATCGATCCCGCCCGGCATCACGTAACAGCCGGTCGCGTCCAATTCCTTGTCCCCTTTCAGGCCCATCCCGATTTCTGTGATCACCCCACCTTCGACCAACACATCCGCCTTGTAAGACAAATCGGCGGTCACGACGGTCCCGTTCTTGATAACAGTGCTCATTTTAATCTCCCTCATGCGGTCTGCGCCGCTTGCTTCATCTGGCTATAAATATCCCGGGGGAGTCGCCCTGCGGGCGACGGGGGCAGCGCCCTCTATCCCACGATCTCCGCCGTCTCGAGGACTGCATGAAACAGAACATCCGCCCCGGCTGCCGCCCACTCTTTGCTGATCTCTTCGGCCTCGTTATGGCTCAGCCCATCGACACAAGGACACATCACCATCGCCGTTGGCGCCACCCGGTTAATCCAGCAGGCATCATGCCCCGCGCCCGAGATGATGTCGGTATGCGTGTACCCCAGCCGCTCGGCCGCATTGCGCACGGCACTCACGCAGCCCTCGTCGAACTTGACCGGATCAAAGCCGCCGACCTTTTCGAACTCGATCTGAAGACCCATCTCATTGACGATATCTTCTGCCGCAACCCGCAGGCGGTTTTCCATATCCGTGATCACGTCCAATTCAGGCGACCGGAAATCGACCGTGAACACCACTTTACCGGGGATCACATTGCGCGAGTTTGGATAGACGTCGATATGCCCCGCCGCCCCGACAGCGTGCGGTGCATGAGACCATGCAATCTCATCAACCTTCTCAAGAATACGCGCCATCGCCAGCCCGGCATTCTTGCGCATCGGCATCGGGGTGGACCCCGTATGCGCGTCTTTGCCGGTCACCGTTACCTGCGTCCAGCTCAGCCCCTGACCATGGGTGACAACACCGATATCCTTGCCCTCGGCCTCAAGGATCGGCCCCTGTTCGATATGCAGTTCGAAAAAGGCGTGCATCTTGCGCGCGCCGACCTCTTCATCGCCGCGCCACCCGATGCGCTGCAATTCGTCGCCAAACTTTTTGCCCTCGGCATCTTCACGGTCATAGGCCCAGTCCTGCGTGTGCATCCCGGCAAACACGCCCGAAGACAGCATCGCGGGGGCATAGCGCGTGCCTTCCTCGTTGGTCCAGTTGGTCGCAACAATCGGATGTTTGGTCTTGATCCCAAGATCGTTCAGCGTGCGAATGATCTCCAACCCGCCCAGAACACCCAGAACGCCGTCATACTTCCCGCCTGTGGGCTGCGTATCCAGATGAGAACCCACATAGACCGGCAGCGCCTCGGGGTCAGTGCCTTCGCGGCGGGCAAACATGTTACCCATCTGATCCAGCCCCATTGAACAGCCCGCCTCTTCACACCACCGCTGAAACAGGGCGCGGCCTTCGGCATCTTCGTCGGTCAGGGTCTGGCGGTTGTTACCACCCGCAATTCCGGGGCCGATCTTCGCCATCTCCATCAGGCTGTCCCACAACCTGTCGCCATTTATCCTGAGATTTTGCGCCGGAGCTGCCATTGTACTGTTCCCTGTTGCTTGCGATTGAACTCGCTATTTGGTGTCTTGATTTGACCATATGGTCAAACTCAGGCTATCACGGGGACTACACCAGTCAAGAAATTGCGTGGCGCAGCCCGAATTTTTAGCATAATCATCGCCCGTTTGACGTAGAATGAGACGACCTGAAAACATGCCGAAAGATCGCGCACCGACCCGAATTCAGAAAAAGAACCGCGCTGCCATTCTGGATGCCGCGCTGAACGTGTTTTCATCCCATGGTTTCCGGGGCGCGACGGTTGATCAGATCGCGTCCGAGGCCGGTCTGAGCAAGCCGAACCTGCTCTATTATTTTCCCTCGAAAGAGGCGATTCACACCGCTCTTCTGTCCGGGCTGCTTGAAATCTGGCTGGCACCGCTGCATGCGCTGGATGAAGACGGCGATCCAATGGAAGAAATCCTGGCCTATATCCATCGCAAACTGCAGATGAGCCGCGAGTTGCCCCGCGAAAGTCGCCTGTTTGCCAATGAGCTGGTGCAAGGCGCGCCCCGCATTCACGCGGCATTGTCCGAAGACCTCAAGGCGCTGGTCGATGACAAATCTGCGATTCTGACCCGTTGGATGGATCAGGGCAAAATCGCCCGGGTGCATCCTTATCATCTGATGTTCTCGATCTGGGCATTGACGCAGCACTATGCCGATTTCGATGTTCAGGTCCGCGCCATTCTCTGCGACGAAGATCCGTTTGAAGGGGCTGAACCCTTTGTCGACTTGCTCTATCGCAAGCTGTTGACACCCTGAAAAAAGGGGCCGCAAAAGCGACCCCTTCCTGATGTGCAATCTTCCGATCATTCGGCTGCCTTGGCCATCGGGTTGTTCGGATGCGTGGTCCAGTTGGCATAGTCCGGCTGAACCTCGCGCCCGGTGCGCGGATCAACCTCGCCCGCCGCCATCGGCACCATCGAGATGCAGTCCTCGACCGGGCAAACATCGACGCAGAGGTTGCAGGCCACGCATTCCTCATCGATCACTTCGAACACCCGGTCGGCCGACATCGAGATCGCCTGATGGCTGGTATCTTCACAAGCGGCATAGCAACGCCCGCATTTGATGCACTGGTCCTGATCGATCTTTGCTTTGGCGATGTAGTTCAGGTTCAGATACTGCCAATCGGTGACATTCGGCACCGCGCGACCGATCACCTGATCGATGCTGGTATAGCCCTTCTCGTCCATCCATTCCGACAGACCTGCGATCAGTTCATCGATGATCTTGAAACCATAGGTCATCGCCGCCGTACAGACCTGCACATTACCGCAACCCAGCGAGATGAATTCCGCCGCGTCGCGCCATGTGGTCACCCCGCCGATACCCGAGATCGGCATACCATGCGTCGCTTCGGCCCGGGCAATTTCGGACACCATCGACAGGGCGATAGGTTTCACCGCCGGTCCGCAATAGCCACCATGACTGCCCTTGCCATCGATCGAAGGCTCGGGGCTGAACGTGTCCAGATTGACGCTGGTGATCGAGTTGATCGTGTTGATCAGCGATACCGCATCCGCACCGCCATTCCGGGCCGCCGCCGCGGGCTTGCGGATATCGGTGATGTTCGGCGTCAGCTTCACGATGACCGGACGGTCGTAATACTGCTTGCACCAGCGGGTCACCATCTCGATATATTCCGGCACCTGCCCCACGGCAGAGCCCATACCCCGTTCGCTCATCCCGTGCGGACAGCCGAAGTTCAGCTCAATCCCGTCCGCGCCAGTTTCGGCCACGCGCGGCAGGATGGCTTTCCACGCCGCCTCTTCGCAGGGCACCATGATCGAGGCGATCAGCGCACGGTCCGGGTAGTCAGACTTGACCCGCGCCATCTCCTCAAGGTTCACCTCCAGCGGGCGGTCGGTGATCAGTTCAATGTTGTTGAGGCCCAGCAGGCGCCGGTCCGCCCCGTAAATCGCGCCATAGCGCGGGCCGTTCACGTTGACGACCGGCGGTCCTTCGGCCCCTAGCGTCTTCCAAACGACACCGCCCCATCCGGCCTCAAAGGCGCGGCGGACATTGTATTCCTTGTCCGTGGGCGGCGCCGAGGCCAGCCAATACGGGTTCGGACTTGAAATTCCCAGAAAGTTTGTCGTCAAATCAGCCATTTATCCGGCCTCCCTGATGCGGTTCTGCATCTTCATCTTTTCACAAATACTCATGGCGCAACCGCTGGATCATGCGATCAGGCTGGCATGGATATCCATCGCGGCATCCCGCCCCTCGGCCACGGCGGTCACGGTCAGGTCGTCGCCACCGGCGGCGCAGTCGCCCCCGGCCCAAACCCCGGCGACCGAAGTTCGCCCTGCACCGGTCACGGCGATTTTGTTGCCATCCAGCGCCAGCCCTTCGGGCGCGCCTTCCAGAGTCTGGCCAATCGCCTTGAGCACCTGATCGGCCGGGATACGCACCGTTTCACCGGTTCCGGACAGGCTGCCCCCTTCGCTTGAAGTATATTCCAATTCGATCTCAACCGCCGATCCGTTGCCGTGCACAGCCACGGGTTGAACATTTGTCAGAATGCGCACCCCGTGCGAGGCCGCCAGATCCTGTTCATACCGGCTTGCGCCCATCGCCTCGCGACCCCGGCGGTAAGCGATGGTCACCTGTTCCGCGCCCAGCAGCTTGGACTTCACCGCCGCGTCGACGGCAGTCATGCCACCACCGATCACCACGACATTGCGCCCAACCGGCAGGTTCGCCAGATCATCTGCCTGCCGCACGTCCGAAATGAAATCGACCGCGTGGCGTACGCCATCCTTGTCGGATCCCTGCGCCCGCAGCGCATTCACACCGGCCAGGCCGATGGACAGGAAGACCGCGTCATAGTTTTCAGCCAATCCGTCCAAAGAGACGCCAGCGCCCAAGGCTGACCCCGTCTCAATGGTGATCCCGCCGATCTTTAACAGCCAGTCGACCTCGGCCTGTGCAAAATCATTGGTCGATTTATAGGCGGCGATGCCGTATTCGTTCAGACCGCCCGCCTTGGGTTTGCTTTCGTGGATCACCACGTCATGACCCAACATCGCCAGACGATGCGCACAGGCGAGCCCTGCCGGCCCCGCCCCGATCACGGCAACAGTTTTGCCCGTCGGCGCCGCACGATCGAAGGGATGTTCGCCGGTCGCCATCAACGTATCGGTCGCGTAACGCTGCAGCCGTCCGATCTCGACCGGTTTGCCCTCTGCGGTTTCCCGCACGCAGGCTTCCTCACACAAGGTTTCGGTCGGGCAGACCCGGGCGCACATGCCACCCAGAATGTTCTGATCAAAGATCGTGCGCGCCGCGGCTTGCGGCTGACCGGCCTGGATCTGGCGCAAGAACAGCGGGATATCGATATCCGTGGGACAGGCCGTCACGCAGGGTGCGTCGTAACAGAAATAACAACGATCTGCTGCTACGGCGGCCTCATGCGGCGCGAGCGGCGGATGCAGATCGGAAAAATTGGATGCCAACTCATCGCTGGAAAGCCGCCCAGCAACGATGCCGGGTGCCATCTGGCCCTGTGCCATCACTCTACTCCCTGTAGATATGTTTGTTATACCCTTCAGCTTGCCACAATTTCATTTTTTATCAACTGGTAAATTTTATCATCTGGTCAAAAAATAAAAACCCGGACGTAAAGGCCCGGATTTCAAGGATAATTGCAGTCTTATCGATCCTCGCTGCGTCAGATCATCCCGTTCAGATGCCCGGATTTGATCCAGACGCGGGCTCCACCTTTGCCCGCAACGGCGGTCGAGCGTGATCCCGGCGGCAACCGTAGCCAGTCCCAGGTGCCGAAATCCTCGCCTGCTTCTGAGAAGCTGCCTTCGATCACAAAAACCTCAAGCCCCTTGCTGGCGTCCAACTCGACGATCTGGCTCGCGGCCCAGTTTTGCACCTGAACATCCTCGTGCGCATCCTTGAACAGGTCGATATCCCCGCCCCCGTTGATCGAACGGCGCACCTCGGTACGATCATCGGGATCGAACTGATGCAGTTTCACCAGGATCGTCGCCCCTTCGCTGGCCGAGGGCGTGTGGGATGAGGTCGGAGGATTGCGCACATAGCTGCCCACCGGGAAATCGCCGGTCTCGTCCTGAAATACGCCATCAAGCACCAGATACTCTTCGCCGCCGTCATGGGTATGCGCGGCAAAGGCACTGCCGGGGGCAAATCGCACGATGGTCGTTGCCCGCGCGACTTCCTCACCGATACGGTCCAGCATCTTGCGTTCGACCCCGGCGGCTGGCGACGCCACCCATTCGGTCTGATCAAAGTGAACGGCGACCCGCTGGCTGAAATCCGCATTGACCCGCATCTGCATTCCTCCTGCTTTGCTGCCTCATTAGATGGGACCCGGAATCTGAATTTCAAACCGGGATGGTTTTGGGGTTTTGACGCCCTCCACCGCTTGTTGTACTTCCGGTTGAGGCAGAGGCCGAAAATCGGCTCGATCAGAAAGCGCAACCAGATGCAGGCAAGCCCGGCGACATTCAACATCCTCATCATCGGGCAGAACAACCGGCTGCAATATGAGGCGCTTTTGTTTGCGGCATCGCTGCGCCACAGCGCGCCCGGCTTTAAGGGGCGGCTGTTTGTCGGCGTGCCGCAGCCCGGTCCGCTGTGGCCACAGAACCCCAGCATTCAGGACCCCGATGTTTTGGAAGCGCTGCAACATCTGGGTGCCGAAATCCTGCCCTTCGAGTCACACACATTCGGCGCAAGCTATCCCAACGGCAACAAGATCGAAGCCCTGCTGGCAATGCCCGAGGGTGAGCCATTTGTCTTCTTCGACAGCGACACGCTGATCACCGGAGAGCTGAGCGAGGTTCCCTTCGATTTCGAACGGCCCGGTGCCTCGCTTCGGGTCGAGGGGACGTGGCCGAAACCCACCCTCTATGGTCCCGGCCATGACGGTATCTGGCGCGCGCTTTATGACCGGTTCGGGCTGGATTTCGAAAGCTCGCTCGATCCCGGCCAGCCATCGGGATATTGGCGGCACTACCTGTATTTCAACGCAGGCTACTTCTTCTACAAATGTCCCCGCCTGTTTGGCGAACGCTTTCTGGATTACGCCTGCACAATCCGCGACGAGGAAATTCCCGAACTGACCGGGCAGGTTCTTGACCCCTGGCTGGATCAGATCGCCCTGCCTCTGGTCATCCATTCCCTCGGCGGCGGGCGCGACGCTCTGCCCGACGGTTTGCTGGATGGCTCGGTCAGTTGCCATTATCGCCTGTTTCCGATGCTCTATGCCCGCGAAAGCGATCACGTGGTCGAGGTGCTGGAAACTGTGGTGACCCCGAACAAGATCAAAAAGGTGCTCAAAGGGTATGACCCGCTGAAGAAGCTGGTGATCCAGCGCAAGGGCGCCAAGATCCGCGCCCTGTTCGACCGGGAAAACCTGCCTGCGCGCGAACAGGTCATCCGCAAGACGATCAAGTCCAAGGGGCTGTGGTTGCGGTAATCACAAAGTTGTGCGCGCGGCGGCAATGTCCTAGAGATTCAGCAGGATAGATTCCAACTGGAGATTCAAAGATGTCAGACGGCCCCACCTACGGTTTCGATACCCTGCAAATTCACGCCGGGGCCCGCCCCGATCCGGCGACCGGAGCACGCCAGACACCGATCTACCAGACTACGGCCTATGTGTTCCGCGATGCTGACCACGCCGCCGCGCTGTTCAATCTGCAGGAAGTGGGCTTTATCTATTCGCGCCTGACCAACCCGACCGTTGCGGTGCTGCAGGAACGTGTAGCCACACTGGAAGGCGGCGTAGGTGCGGTTTGCTGTTCATCGGGCCACGCGGCGCAGATCATGGCGCTGTTCCCGCTAATGGGGCCGGGCTGCAACGTGGTCGCCTCGACCCGTCTGTACGGTGGCACGGTCACGCAGTTCAGTCAGACCATCAAACGCTTCGGCTGGTCGGCCAAATTCGTGGACACCGACGATCTGGACGCGGTTAAAGACGCCATCGACGAAAACACCCGCGCGGTGTTCTGCGAATCCATCGCCAACCCCGGAGGTTATGTCACCGATATTCGCGCGCTGGCGGATGTGGCCGACGCGGCGGGCGTTCCGCTGATCGTCGACAACACCTCAGCCACGCCCTATCTGTGTCGCCCCATCGAACAGGGCGCGACGCTGGTGGTGCATTCGACCACCAAATACCTGACCGGCAATGGCACCGTCACCGGCGGCTGCATCGTGGATTCGGGCAAGTTCGACTGGTCCGCAAATGACAAGTTCCCATCGCTCAGCGCGCCGGAACCGGCCTATCACGGGCTGAAATTCCACGAAACCTTTGGTCCGCTGGCCTTTACCTTCCACAGCATCGCCATCGGTCTGCGCGATCTGGGCATGACGATGAATCCGCAGGCGGCGCATTACACGCTGATGGGGATCGAAACCCTGTCGCTGCGGATGGAACGCCACGTTGAAAACGCGCAGAAGATCGCTGCGTGGCTGGAGGCGGATGACCGGGTGGAATACGTGACCTATGCCGGGTTGCCCTCGTCGCCTTATTACGACCGGGTCAAAGCGCATTACCCGCGCGGCGCGGGTGCGCTGTTCACTTTTGCGGTCAAGGGCGGCTATGACGCCTGCATCAAACTGGTCAACGCGCTGGAGATCTTCAGCCATGTGGCCAATCTGGGCGATGCGCGGTCGTTGATCATCCATTCGGCCTCGACCACGCACCGACAACTGACGCCGGAACAGCAGGAAGCCGCCGGCGCCAGCCCCAATGTGGTTCGCCTGTCCATCGGGATCGAGGATGCGGACGATCTGATCGCCGACCTCGATCAGGCACTGGCCAAGGCGAGCGCCTGACCCATGGCTGCGGGCTATCACACGAACGCGCTGGGACAGCGCATCGGCCTGCCGGTGACGGGCGATTTTCCACGCCCGACACCGCCCTATACGCCGATGCAGGGCCAGTTCTGTTCGGTCGAGCCCCTGGACGTAAACCGTCATGCGCCCGGATTGTTCCGGGCGTTTGCCCACGACACGGATGCACGCAACTGGACCTATCTGCCCTACGGGCCCTTCGCCGCCGAGGCAGAGTTCTTTGACTGGGTACAGGCCACCTGCACCGGGGGCGATCCGATGTTCCATACGGTTCTCGACAGTGATGGCACCCCGGTCGGCATGGCCTCTTACCTGCGCGTCACCCCGTCGGCAGGATCGATCGAGGTGGGGCATATCCACTTTTCACCGCTATTGCAGCGCACGCCCATGGCGACCGAAACCATGTTCCTGATGATGCAACGCGTCTTCGACGAGCTGGGCTATCGCCGCTATGAGTGGAAATGTGACGCCCTGAATGCACCCTCTCGTCAGGCGGCCGAGCGCTTGGGCTTTACCTTCGAGGGCATTTTCCGGCAGGCAACCCACTACAAAGGGCGCAACCGCGACACCGCTTGGTATTCGATCCTCGACAGTGAGTGGCCACGGATCAAATCGGCCTTTCAGACGTGGCTGTCGCCCGACAATTTCGATGGTGCGGGCCAGCAACGTCAATCGCTGCAGGCCCGGGTCTGAGGTTACTCGGATATCTCAAAATCCATCGAGATATTGACCGATACCGAAATCTCACCCCCTGCAACCGGGACGCCTCCGGCATCGGACATCGCCATTTCGCGCATCTGGGCCATCGGACGCACACCGCCACCGTGATCGTTGATCGAGATCACCGGGCCAAGTGTGATCCCGGCGGCCTGCGCCAGTTGCTGCGCTTTGGCGGTCGCATCCGCAACCGCTTTGGCCCGCGCTTCGGCTTCAAGCGGTTTGGGCTCTTGCACACCAAAGCTCAGACCGCCGAAATCATTCGCGCCGTCCTTGATGACTGCGTCCATGATCTGCCCCAGCTTGTCCAGATCGCGCACCCGCACGAACACCCGATTCGAAGCTGTAAATCCGGTGATCTTGGGGGGCTTATTGCTGGAATTGCTGCGCCCCGACCAGACAGGCGACAGTGACAGATCGCGGGTCTGCACATCGCGTGCCTCCAACCCCATCTCGTCAAGCCGTTTGAGAATCTGCGCCACCGCATCCGAAGTCGCCTGCATCGCCACCGAGGCCTGTGGGTCATGGTTCGTCACCCCCAGCGTAATCGTCGCCATATCGGGGGCAGACACGGTGGTTCCGGTGCCACTGACCGAGATGCGACGTTCTTCCGCATGGGCTGGCATCGCGGCGACGGCTGCGGTCATCGCAGCCAGAAAAGCAAGTGTCTTCAAGGTGATCCCTCCTGTTGACTTGCCTCCAAGATGGACATCACAGCCCATACACGGCAAGGGGGAAACGCGCCTTTTTCTTTCCCTCGGCGGGTTCCTGCTCTAATCTCGGACGGCAGACATCCAAGCGTTTGCATTGAAGCTGACAATTATGGTTCATCCGGATTATGAAACCCGCCTTTGCGCTATCATTTTCTGAAAGCGGTATCGCCCTGCATCACCAGTCGGACGGAGACTGGTACTGCATCGGTATCGTTCCGCTGGATGCGCCCGATCATCAAGAACAGATCCAGGCCCTGCGCCATCAGGGATTCGCGCTGGAAAACGATCTAAGCTGCAAGCTGATCATCCCCGCAGATCAGGTTCGGCTGTTGACGGTTGAAACCGATGGTCTGGACGGTGACGCAGCGGTGCAGAAGGTCGAAGAAGCACTGGCCGCTGCGACGCCCTATGAACTGTCAGAACTGGCCTATGTCACAGATGTCGATGGCCCTGAGACCCACGTTGCCGCCGTGGCGCAGCAGACACTGAATGAGGCCAGCGGATTTGCCACCGATCACGGTTTTATCCCCGAGGCATTCTGGCTGAGCGCAACCGGTCAAGACACGCTGGACGAGCCGTTCTTTGAGATACCCGTCGTGCAGGACGAAACGACCGTGGCCTCCCCCGCCCAAACGCCCGAGATTTCGCTCTCGGCGCCCGATCCTGAACCACAGCCTGAGCCTGAGCCTGAGCCTGAGCCTGAGCCTGAGCCTGAGAGCGATGAGACGCCGCAAATCCCTGTGCATGCAATCGCGGATGAAGCCCCTGCTTTCGCGCCCGCATCTAACGCCCTGCCCGCAGCCACAAAGCCAGGGATTGACCTGAAACGCTTTGCTCTTCCCGCGATAGCCGCGTCGGTTGTGGTCGGAATGCTGTTGGGCGTCTGGTCCTTCAACAGCTCAGAACCGGAAGTGGCCGAAGTGGCAGAGCCGCTGAATCCACAGCCGGAACCGCAACCAGAAGTCGCAACCGAAGAGCCGCCGGAGCAAACCGCCGCAGCGGAGCCTGAAACCACTCAGCCAGAGGCCCCGGAAACTCAGGTCGCAAACCTGCCGCCCGAACCCGAAGCGTCAGCCACCGCAACAGAGGATGAGCCAGAGCTGTCGGCAACGGATACGGCCATCCTCGAAGCGTTGAAGGTCGCGCCGGAACCGGTTGAAGAGATTGCAGAACCTCTGGAAGACGGAACTGAATTTCATGCATTCACGGGCACGGCCCCGGCAGAACCTTCCGACATTGGCGCAGCACCCGGACAAATCGAAGATGACCTCTATCTGACCTCGGTCGACCGGTCGGACCTGTCAACCGACATTGTGGCTCTGCCGTCGCTCACCAGTCTGGACACGGACGAGCCCCCCGCCCAGATCACTTTGCCCGGTGAGGCCGGGCAGCGGTTTGAACTGGATGAGCGCGGCCTGGTAACGCCGAGTACCGAAGGCACGCTGAACCCAGCCGGTGTGATGGTTTATCTGGGCCGCCCACCTTCGGTGCCACCCGAACCGCCGACCCGGTTCGAGGCTGAACCTGTCGTCGTCGAAGTGGTTGACGAACGGCTCGCCGCCATCCGCCCGCGACCGCGCCCGGAAAACCTTGTCGACCAGTTTGAACGCCAGCAGCTTGGCGGGCGGTCCCTGCAAGAGTTGGCTTCGGTCCGACCCAAGTTGCGACCCGAAACGCTGCAGGTGCCCCAGCAGGTTGACGAAACACCAACAGCACTGGCGGTTGTGCGCGTGCCGCGCCCAAAAACCCGGCCTGCTAGCCTGACAGCACGGGCAACGCCCAAACCAAGCACAGGCAGCGCCCCGCTGGCATCGACCGCAAACGTTACCAGCAGTGAGGATGAGGCCGGTTCATTCCAGCCAAAGGCGGTGCAACCGAAAATCCCGACAACTGCTTCGGTCGCACGGCAAGCGACCATCGACAACGCAATCAACCTGCGCAAGCTCAACCTGATCGGTGTCTATGGCACACCGGCCAACCGCCGCGCCTTGGTCCGACTGCCCAGCGGGCGGTACAAAAAGCTGAAGGTCGGGGATCGCATTGATGGCGGCAATGTTGTTGCAATTGGCGACAGTGAGTTGCGCTATCAGAAACGCGGCAAGAACGTCACGCTCAAGATGCCGCGCGGATAAAGACAAAGCGCCATGTCGGGCAGACACGGCGCTTTGAAAGATTCAGTGGCGTGATCAGGCGGCCGAGATTTCACCTGATTCAATCTGCTCCCGCTCGATGGATTCGAACAGCGCTTTGAAGTTGCCTTCGCCAAACCCGTCATCGCCCTTGCGCTGAATGAACTCGAAGAAGATCGGGCCAATCACGGTTTTTGAGAATATCTGCAGCAGGATCTTGGTCTCGCCACCATCGACAACGCCTTCGCCATCGATCAGGATACCGTGTTTCATCATCCGGTGCTTGGGTTCGTCATGACCTGTCACGCGATCATAGGACATGTCATAATAGGCCTCGTTCGGGCCGGGCATGAACTTCAGCCCTTTCTCGGCAATCGCGTCGGTCGAGCTGTAGATGTCATCGCTGCCCACGGCGATATGCTGGATGCCCTCGCCCTTGTATTTTTTAAGATAGGACACGATCTGCCCGGTTTCGCCCCGGTCTTCGTTGATCGGAATGCGGATGCGACCGCAAGGAGAGGTCAGCGCGCGGCTGTAAAGCCCGGTGAACTTGCCCTGGATGTCGAAGAAACGGATTTCACGGAAGTTGAACAGATCGCCGTAGAACTTGAACCATTTGTCCATGTTGCCCTTGAACACGTTATGGGTCAGGTGATCGAGGTAATAGAACCCGTCGCCACGGGGTTTCGACTGCTCCAGCCACTCGAACTCTTCATTATAGGGCGAGGTGTCGTAATACTGATCGATAAAATAGATCAGCGAACCGCCGATGCCTTTGATAGCAGGGACATTCATGGTCTTGTCGGCACCGTCATAAGGCTCGGCCCCTTTGGCGATGGCGTGCTCATAGGCTTTCTGCGCATCCACCACGCGCCAACCCATCGCAGGGGCGCAGGGACCATGCTCGGCCACGAACTTGGCGGCAAAACTGTCGGGGTCCGCGTTCAGGATATAGGTGACATCGCCTTGCTGCCATAGCTCGACCTTAGGCGTATCGCGGTGATAACCGACATAGTCGAACCCCATCCGCGCGAACAGGTCACGCAGCTCCTGCGGCTCGGGATGGGCGAATTCGACGAACTCGAACCCGTCGGTGCCGGCGGGGTTTTCATCGCTGATCACGGATTTCGGGGCGTTGTGTGGGAAAGGACCCATGGCGCGTCTCCTCGGAAAACAGGAATTTCTTTGCTGATTCAAAAATACGCCTTAAACAACGCTGTTTCTGCGCGTTGTTTTCGTGTAACCTAATAGGAAACGCGGATAACCCGCATGATTTGGGCAGAAACCGGAGATTCTCCGCACATGCTGGATGCAACCGACACACGGCTGTTGTCAGCTTTGCAAAAAGACGCACACCTGACGGCGCATCAGTTGGGTGAGATGTTGAACCTGTCCGCCAGTCAGGCGGGCCGTCGCCGACAGCGGCTGGAGGCCGAAGGCTACATCACCGGATACACTGCGCGGCTTGATCCGCTGAAGCTGGGCCTGCAGGTGCAGGGGTTCATTCAGGTGCATCTGGGCACCCATGGCCCCGATCAATCTGCCAGTTTCGCCCGCATGGTCAACACCCGCCCCGAGATCAGCAGCGCCTGGACGATGACCGGAGAGGCGGATTACCTGCTTCACGTCTATTGTGACGACTTACCGGCACTCAACAGCTTGATTCATCAGGTGATCCTGCCGCATCCTGCGGTGGCACGGGTGCAAAGCCAGATCGTAATGGATCAGTTGAAACGCGACGCGCCGCTCCCGACCTGAGCGGTTTCAAGAGGACGATAATGAACGAGTTCCTTTATCAGGCATCGATCTATCTGGCAGCGGCGGTGATTGCCGTCCCGCTTTCAGCCCGTTTGGGGCTGGGCTCGGTGCTTGGCTATCTGGCCGCGGGCATCGCCATTGGCCCCATTCTGGGCCTTGTCGGCGCCGAGACCGAAAGCCTGCAGCACGTGGCCGAATTCGGCGTCGTGATGATGCTGTTCCTGATCGGGCTGGAACTGGAACCTCGCGCCCTGTGGGATATGCGGGACAAGCTTTTGGGTCTTGGCGGGCTGCAAGTCGGCCTGTCGACCATCGCCATCGCAGCGGTGGCCTTCTATACCGGCCAACCCTGGTCGGTATCTCTGGCGGTTGGCCTCACGTTGTCGCTGTCTTCCACCGCGATCGTGCTGCAAACCTTGTCTGAGAAGGGGTTGATGCAAACCAACGGCGGGCGGGCCACCTTCTCGGTACTTCTGACGCAGGATATCGCGGTGATCCCGATATTGGCGTTCCTGCCACTTCTGGCGCTGCCTGCAAGCATCCACATCGAAGATGACGGTTCGATCAACCGAGGCGTAAGTGCCGCCAAGGACGCGGATTATCACGCCACGCTCTCATTGGTCGAAGGCCTGCCCGGTTGGGCCGTTACGCTTGTCACCATCGGTGCGGTCGCCTTCGTCGTGCTGGCAGGTATCTACCTGACCCGCCCGCTGTTCCGTTTCATCCACGCCACCCGACTGCGCGAGATGTACACGGCGCTGGCGCTGATGATCGTGGTCGGCATCTCGTTCCTGATGACCCTGGTCGGCCTGTCGCCCGCTCTGGGCGCGTTTCTGGCCGGGGTGGTTCTGGCCAGTTCGGAATTCCGGCACGAAATGGAAAGCGATCTTGAGCCGTTCAAGGGGCTGTTGCTGGGCCTGTTCTTTATCACAGTCGGTGCCGGGATCGACGTGGGGTATTTCTTCGACGATCCGTTTGACCTGATCGGTCTGGCCTTGCTGGTCATTCTGGCCAAGGGAATCATCCTGTTCATCGTCGGGCGGGCCTTCAAGCTGCGCGGGCGCGATCACTGGCTGTTCACTCTGGGGCTGGCGCAGGCCGGTGAGTTTGGCTTTGTCCTGCTGGCATTTTCAACGCAGCAGAACGTGATCCCGCCGGGCCTGTCGCAGAAACTGTTGATGATCATCGCCCTGACCATGTTGATCACGCCGCTTCTGTTCATCATCTACGACCTGCTTTTGCGCTTTGTCGGTGAAAGCAAACCGCAGGTCGAGCCCGATCAGATCGACGAAAAAGGCCCTGTCATCATCGCCGGGATCGGTCGGTTTGGGCAGATCGTCAATCGGCTGGTGCAAGCCAGCGGGTTCAAGACGGTGGTTCTGGATCATGACATCGAAACCATCCAGTTGATGCGCCGCTTCGGGGTCAAGGGGTTTCTCGGCGATCCCACACGTCCCGAATTGTTGCGCGCGGCCGGCATCGAAAAGGCCGCCGTGCTGGTGGCCGCGATGGACGATTACAAACAGGTGACCCGGCTCGTCGGCTACGCCCGCCGTCAACGGCCCGACCTGCACATCATCGCACGTGCTCGTGATCGCACCCATGTCTACGAACTCTATCAGGCCGGAGCCAACGATATCGTGCGCGAGATGTTCGATGGATCGCTGCGCGCGGGTCGGTATGTTCTGGAGAATATCGGGCTCAGCGAATACGAAGCGGCACAGGCAGAGCAAACCTTCTATCACCATGATCGCAGCTCAGTCCGCCAATTGGCGGAACTGTGGATACCGGGCATGCCGACCGCCGAGAACAAGAAGTATATCGAGCGGGCGCAGGAACTGGAGAAAGATCTGGAAACGGCCCTGCTGGAGTTGGCCGAGGAACACGCAAAGAAATCGGCCTGACCCGGGCCCCTGCCCCGGTCAGGCGCCTGGATTAACCGTCCGAGACTCCGGCCTCGGCGAAGGTCGCCATGCCGGAATGGCAGGCCACTGCGCTTTTCAGGATATTGATCGCCAGCGCCCCACCTGAACCTTCGCCCAAGCGCAAACCGAGGCTCAGCAACGGTTCCTTGCCCAGTTTGCCCAACATGGCCGCATGCGCGCCCTCGGCGCTTTGGTGGCCTGCAACACTGTGGTCAAGCGCTGTATCGGAAATCTGCGCCAGACAGGCCGCCGCTGCGGTGCAAATGAACCCGTCCAGAATGACCGGAATGCGCAGCACCCGCGCGGCGGCAATCGCGCCCGCCATGGCCGCAATCTCGCGTCCACCAAGACAACGCAGGACATGCAGACCGTCGCCCTGACCGTGCAGGGCAACGCCTTCGGCCACAACGCGAGTTTTGTTGACCAGCCCCGCGTCATCCACACCGGTCCCACGTCCGGTCCAATCCGCCGCTTCTCCGCCGAAAAGCGCGCAGGCAATGGCCGCAGCCGGGGTGGTGTTGCCGATCCCCATCTCTCCGACCACAAGCAGATCAGACTGCGGGTCGACCGCTTGCCAGCCTGTGCGCAGGGCGCTCAGAAGCTCCTCTTCGCTCATCGCGGGGCCTTGGGTGAAATTTGCGGTGGGGCGTTCAAGCTCCAGCGCGTGCACGTCCATCTTCGCGCCTGCGGCCTTGGCCAATTGGTTGATCGCCGCACCGCCATGTTCGAAATTCATGACCATCTGCACCGTCACCTCAGGCGGAAACGCCGAAACGCCCTGCGCGGTGACACCATGATTGCCCGCAAACACGATGACCTGAGGCGCATTGATCTGAGGCCGCGCATCCCCGCGCCAGCCCGCATACCAGATCGCCAGATCCTCAAGCCGACCCAACGCGCCGGGCGGCTTGGTCAGTTGGCCGTTGCGCTCGCCCGCGCCCTCCACAGCAGAGGGGTCCGGACCGGGCGCGCTGGTCAGCGCATCGCGGAAACTGTTCAGATCATTGAGTTCAGGCAGCATTGAAAGCCTCGTTGCATCAGAGTGGTTGTGTGTGTTTAACCAATGCTGGCAAAGCAACAAGACCCTGAAAGGCCTGGGAGTGACCAAAAACGACACCGCCCCGTTTTCTGCGTGGGATATCCCTCTGGCTCTGGTCCTGCTGACCCGCTTGCCCCTTCCGCGCTTGCCCGACGCGGCATTTGCCCGGCAGTCGCGCGCCGCATGGGCCTATCCACTGGCGGGACTCGTTGTCGGAGCACTGGCCTGCGGGGTTGCCTGGATCGCGATCTGGGCGCAGTTGCCCCCGCTCGCGACCGCTGTCCTGCTGATCGCGGTGCTGATCATCGCGACCGGAGCGATGCATGAAGACGGGCTGGCCGACACTGCCGACGGGCTCTGGGGTGGTTTCACGCCCGAGCGTCGGTTGGAGATCATGAAAGACAGCCATATCGGCACCTATGGCGTTCTGGCGCTGTTGCTTGTGCAACTGCTGCGGCTCAGCGCCGTGGTTGCCCTGATTGGTGCAGGTCTGCTGACGGGCGTTCTGGCCGCCTGCCTGTTTTCCCGCGCCATGATGCCAGCCTTGATGCGCGCCTTGCCCAATGCCCGCAAATCGGGATTGAGCCATTCGGTCGGCGCGCCGCCCCTGCCCGCTGTACTGGCTGGTATAAGTCTGGCCTTCATACTGTCATTGGTGCTGCTGGGTGGATCAGCCATCGTACCGATGCTCTGCGCCCTGATCTCCGTGACCATCGTGGCGCGCGTCGCCAAGATCAAGATCGGTGGTCAGACCGGCGACATTCTGGGCGCCACTCAACAGGTATCCGAGGTTGTATTCCTTTTGGTGCTGACCTCATCGCTTTAAGATGCGCCCCCGGTTTCGATGCGCAATGTCGCGCCGCAATGCTTGCAATGCACAGCATCCGGGTCGTGCCGGAACAGACCGCAGCTCGGGCATTTGTAACGCACCTTTTGCGGCATGAAGATCGCCTGGGCCAGACGCACGAACAGCGCCACACCGACCACCATGATGAAGACAGAGAACAGCTTGCCTGCTGGCGTTGTCAGCGTGATATCCCCGAACCCGGTTGTCGTCAGTGTCGCCATGGTGAAATAGAGCGCATCGATATACGGGTTTTGCGCGTCATCCGGGACAAAGAAGACCAGCACCGCGGTCGAGGTCGCAAATACAAATACCAAAAGGTTGGTCGCCGCGATCACCGCGTCCTCATGAGTGCGGAAAAACGGGCTGTCCCTGCGCAAGTCCCGCAGCAGATGATAGGAATGTATCAGCCGTAAAGCGCGCAATATCCGCACGAATGCCAGGTTCCCGGTCAAAAATGGATCGAGCAACAGGGATACGATCACCACGATGTCGGCCAGCGTGTAAATCTGGCGCAACAGTTTCCAGCGATCTTTGGCGATCCACAACCGGGCACAGAAATCCAGCAGGATGATCAGCCCAACCCCTAGGCTTGCAGCCGTAAGTCCCGGCCCGTGCGGAATGTTCGCGGTGGCGACAAAAAAGATGATCGAGGCGATGTCGAACAGGATCAGCCCATAACGGAACCAGACCGAAACAGGCTCGTGACTGATGTAGAGATACTTCACAGTCTGCTTCATCACGACCCCGTATCTTCCTGCAGTTACTGAAAAATACCCGACAAGTGACGCGATACCAAGCACCGGCCATGAAAAAAGCCGCCCCGGTGACAGGGCGGCTTTGAAACGGTTGGTATGTGGATCAGGCGGCGCGCGAGGTCAGCACCTCATCCACCTGTTTGGCAGCAGAAATTTCATCCGCGCCCGATACGGCGGCCACTTCGCGGGTCAAACGCTCAAGCGCGGCTTCATACAGCTGGCGCTCGGAGTAGCTCTGCTCACGCTGATCGTCGGTGCGGTGCAGATCGCGGACCACCTCGGCGATCGAGATCAGGTCGCCCGAGTTGATTTTCTGTTCATATTCCTGCGCCCGGCGCGACCACATGGCGCGTTTGACCTTGGCCTTGCCCTTCAGCGTCTTCATCGCCTGGCTGATCACATCCGGCGAGCTGAGCGACCGCAGACCGGATTCGGTAACCTTGTTGGTCGGCACCCGCAGGGTCATCTTATCCTTCTCAAAGGAGATCACGAACAGCTCAAGCGAGAACCCCGCGACCTCCTGTTCCTCGATCGATATGATCTGACCCACGCCATGGGCGGGATAGACAACATAATCGTTCGGGCGGAACTCAAGCTTCTTCGACTTCGACATTCAGATACATCCTTCGTTACAGACCGGGACATAAGACGACAAAAACACCCCAGCCGAGGTCCGATACGGCCCCGTCAGGCGGTTCTTTTGTCACAAAATCAGGACTCCAAAGTGATCATACTTACGGAGCACATCCCCATCACAGTCATCATTCAGGTATTGAGTATATCACAAAAATGCGACACCCAAAAGAGCATCCTCCGGCAAAGGAGGAAATCACGCATTATCTCAACAGGATAAGGCGTCAGCGGGCATCAATCCTGCGAAGCTTGTTCCCCGAATCGCTTAACCGCCCTCGCCCGGCGCTTCCGAGAAATACTTCTCCATCTTGCCTTCTTCGCCGTCGCGTTCCTCGGCCTCGGGCAATGGATCTTTCTTGGTGACGATCACCGGCCACATTTCCGAGTATTTCCGGTTAAACTCGACCCACTGCTCCATCCCCGGTTCGGTGTCGGGACGGATGGCGTCGGCAGGGCATTCGGGTTCGCACACGCCGCAATCGATGCATTCGTCGGGATGAATGACCAGCGTATTCTCGCCTTCGTAGAAACAATCCACCGGGCATACCTCGACGCAGTCGGTGTATTTGCAGCCAATGCAGTTTTCGGTGACGACATAGGTCATTGTTTGGTTCCCATTTACGCTTTGGCGCCTAGCTAATCCAGACAGGGACCATCTTCAAGGTCAGATCATCCCTTTGGGGTGCGAGAAAGATCAAGCGCGCGCCGTTCTTTCTTGGTCGGACGACCTTTTCCCTCAAAACCCGGATTTTTGGGCGGTGCGTCCTGCTTTTCGGTCATATCAAAGTACAGCGTTTGCGCCTCAGGGGCCGGGCCCCTGCGTTCGCCCAGCTTTTCGATGCGAACGACCCTGACGATCCGCCCCTGCGGGAAGGTCAGAACGTCACCGGGGGCCACGGCCTGCGCCGGTTTTAGCACCCGATTTCCGTTCAACCTGACATGGCCGCCGCTGACCTGTTTGGCGGCCAGGCTACGGGTCTTGAAGAACCGCGCCTGCCACAACCATTTATCGATCCGCAGCTTGGCCTGATCCATGACGGATCAGTTACCGTCCTTCAGACCCATCAGCGCCGCCGCGAACGGGTTGTCGGGATCGATGGCCTTTTCCTTTTTCGGAGGCCGCGACGAGAAGGATTTGGCACCCTGCGGCTTGCCGCCCTTCTTGCCCTGCGGCTTGCGACCGTCCTGAGGCTTGCCGCGCGGTTTGCCCTTGCCCTGCCCCTGCTCGCGGCGCGGGCCACGGTTGGGTTGACGCTGACGGCCCCAGGTGAAGGTGTAGAACACCTCGGCTTCGGGTTCTTCCGCAGCGGGAGCCTCGGCTGCCGCCTCGGTGCTTTCGGTGGCCTCGGCTGGCGCCTCGGCGGGTGCGGCGACCTCTTCGGTCGGGGTTTCCGGCGCGGCGGTTTCTTCGGCGACAGGTTGCTCGGGCGCGTCTGTCGCAGTTTCGGGCGCGGTCTCGACCGGTGCCGGTTTGATCTTCTCACGCTCGCCACGTTCGGCTTTGTAGCCCAGACCCTGCATCAGATCGGCGAATTGCTCCAACGTCATGCCGGTGATCGAGAGCATGTCGGGCTTGGCCTCGAACCCGCCCCGACTGTCCTCGGCGCGCAGCATGTCGGCCAGGCGTTCCAGCATATCGATCCGGATCGAGCGTTCGCCCGCGTCGCGGTAGCCGCACATGGTGTCATAGCCCTGCGGTGCATCTTTGGCGACCGGCACAGTGACCAAACCCGGAGGCGGTGCCTCGGGGAATTCCTGCAGGCCGCTGGACAGCGCCCAAAGCACCAGACGCAGGCGCGTCGGCGCGGGTTTCAGCAGCAGCGGCATGAAGATGGTGAACTGACCAAAGCGGATACCGTGCTTGCGCAGTGCGCCACGGGCGTCCTGATCCAGATCCTTGACCTCTTGCGCGACCTGCGCGCGCGGCAATACGCCCAGCGCCTCGACCATGCGGAAGGCGAAACCTTTGGCGAGACCAGACAGTTCCTCATCCCGCGACAGGTTCAGCAGCGGTTCGAACAGCGCGGCGACCTTGCGGTCGATGAAATGCTGCAATCGGCGCTGCACTTTCTGCTCGACATCCGGCCCTGCGGCCTCATCCACAAAAACCTCGACCATCGGCTTGAGCGGCTCTGCCCCGGCAACCAGTTTGCCGACGGCATATTCGCCCCACATCAGGCCACCCTGATCGGTGAAATCAATTTCGGTATCGGGCGCATTGTAGAAGCGATCGGCACGCAGATGGAATTGCGGCGCGAGTGCCTGCAGTGAGGCCGATTTCAGAGCTTTCGCCTCGGTTCCCTGCGCAGCTTTGTCCGGCGAGAACCGGAACCCTTCCAGACGACCGACGAATTCGCCTTCGACGGTCACTTCACCCTTGTCATTTACTTCGGCCAAAAGGGCCTCCTTCTGTTTGAGCCGGCGCAGCAACACGGATGTGCGCCGGTCCACAAATCTCTGAGTCAAACGCTCATGCAACGCGTCCGACAGCCTGTCTTCTACAATGCGCGTTTCCTCACGCCAATGCGATTCGTCACGCACCCAACCGTTTCGTTGCGCAACATATGTCCAGGTGCGAATATATGCCAACCTTTTGGACAATGCATCAATGTCACCATGGGTTTGGTCGATCCGGCGGATTTGCCGCGCCATGAAATCGTCGGGGATGGAGCCGCGTTCATGCAGGTGGCCATAGATCACTTCGAGCAGGCTGGCATGTTCGGCGTGACTGATGCCGCGAAAGTCGGGAATTCGGCACACATCCCACAGCAGACGGATCGACGGACCATCGCTGGCGCGGGCCCCGACCTCGGCCACTTGCGACAGCGATTTCAGCGCATTCAGATCATCGGCAGGCCGGGCCTTGATCAGATGTTCGTCATTCGGCGAGACCTCAAGCGAGTTGATCAGCGCGTCAATTGAGCCAAAGCGAAGGGCAGCATTCCGCCAGTTCAGCTTTTTCATCGGCGTAAAGCGGCTGTCCATAATCGCCTGCGCCGTGCCTTCGTCCAGCGGCGGAGCCTCACCGGTGACGCCAAAGGTGCCGTCGGACATGCCGCGCCCGGCCCGGCCTGCGATCTGCGCCAGTTCGTTGGGGGCCAGAGGCCGCATCCGCCGCCCGTCAAATTTGGTCAGGGAGGAAAACGCGACGTGGTTCACATCCAGATTCAGCCCCATGCCGATGGCATCGGTGGCAACCAGATAGTCGACCTCGCCATTCTGATACAGCTCCACCTGCGCGTTCCGCGTGCGCGGGCTGAGCGCGCCCATGACCACAGCCGCCCCGCCCTTTTGACGGCGCAGCAATTCGGCGATGGCATAGACGTTATCCACCGAGAATCCGACGATGGCACTGCGCGCGGGCATACGGCTGATCTTTTTCGAGCCGGAATAGACCAGTTGCGACATCCGCTCGCGCCGGACGAACTGCGCCTCGGGGACCAGCGCTGCGATGGGGCCGCGCATGGTGTCGGAGCCCAGAAACAGCGTTTCATGCGTACCGCGCGCGCGCAGCAGGCGGTCGGTGAAGACATGGCCGCGTTCGGGATCGGCACAAAGCTGGATTTCGTCGATGGCGACGAAATCGGCCCCCATGCCCTCGGGCATCGCCTCGACCGTGCAGACCCAGTACTGGGCACGCGGCGGCACGATGCGCTCCTCACCCGTGACCAATGCCACCACGGACGGCCCGCGAATTGCGACGATCTTGTCGTAAACTTCGCGCGCCAGCAGACGCAGCGGCAGACCGATGACACCGGTGCGGTGCCCCAGCATGCGTTCGATCGCGTAATGGGTTTTACCTGTGTTGGTCGGGCCGAGTACGGCCACTATTCGGGAAGACCCGCTCACCTTTGCCCCCTGCGCCCTGAGACTTACAGCGCCTTGCCTTCAACCTGAGGCTTCAGCCGATTCACGGCATTGGTTACTTCTTCGTGATGGGGATGTATAGCCAACGCCCGCGAATAGGCCTCAAGCGCCTGTTCGGGCTTGCCCACGATCTCGAATATCAGACCCAGACCATAAATGGCCTCGTAATTGTTCGGGTTGAGGGTCAGCGCGTGTTCGAGGTCGGCCGCAGCCATGCCAAACCGGTCGATGCCGAAGAAAGCCGAAGCGCGCACATGCCAGCCTTCGGCAAATTCCGGCGCGTGATCCGTCAGCGCCGTCAGATGATCCAGGGCGGCTTCGACATCGCCATCCTCCAGAGCCTCTCGCCCCCGCTCCAGCAGCAGATCCGCCGAGGCCGATCCCGACTGCGACCACAGCGCCTGCAACTGCCGATCCAGACCGATGGCCTGTTCGGGCGTCGATTGCGCGAGTTGCTGCAACAGCACGGTTTCGTCCCGCGAATCCGCCTGCTGCGCGGCGCAAGTGGTGGAAAACGTGACTATGACGGCGAGTGCCGCGACGGTACGTTTGAGATTGGTGATTGCAATACCCATAACAATGGTCAGTGTAGCGTTGCGACCGGGGATGTCCATTCACGGCGCATGAACAATATGAGGAAGACCATGAGCGATATTCTGGAAAAAGCCGCGGCGGCATTGAATGAGAAACTGTCGGGCGGCGATTTCGACGCGTCAGCAAAGTTTGCCATTGCCGATCTGGGGTCTATCATCCTGGATGCAAGCGGTGCGCGCGTCAGCGATGATGAGGCTGATGTGACCCTCAGCGCCGATGCGGATACCTTTGAACAAATCCTCAGCGGCGACCTGAACCCAACCGGTGCATTCATGTCCGGTAAGCTGAGCGTTGACGGAGACATGGGTATTGCCATGAAACTCGCCTCGGTGCTGGCCTGATGGAGTTCTCGCCGGCCCCCTTGTTCGAAGACGTGGCCGGCGGCCCTGCCGGTGGTGCGGCCCATTGGCTGACCACGCAAGACGGCAAACGCATTCGGGTGGCGCATTGGCGCCCCGATGGCGACACACGCGGCACGGTGATGCTGTTTCCCGGCCGCACGGAATATGTCGAAAAATACGGAGATACAGCCAGAGAGTTTGCAAATCGTGGCTTTGCCAGCCTGTCGGTCGACTGGCGCGGGCAAGGTCTTGCAGATCGCCTGCTGGAGGATCCACGGATCGGTCATGTTGGTCAGTTTACCGATTACCAGCATGATGTGCGGTCCACTCTGGAGCTTGCCGATAAACTGAAATTGCCCAAACCCTGGTACGTGATTGGCCATTCGATGGGCGGGGCCATCGCATTGCGCGCTATCCTTGAAGGGGCTGATTTTGCGGCCTGCGCCTTCACCGGGCCGATGTGGGGAATTTATTTTTCTCCAATCATGAAACCGCTCAGCCAATTGACCGCCTATTGGGGGCCGCGTCTGGGACTGGGTGAGAAAACACCGCCCACGACCTCATTGGAAAGCTATGTGGTCTCGCAGCCCTTTGAAGGTAATGTGCTGACCCGTGATCCCGCGATGTATCAAATGATGCGGGATCAGTTGGCGGCGCATCCTGAACTGGCTTTGGGCGCGCCATCCACGATCTGGCTGCGCGAGGCGCTGGATGAATGTACCTGGCTGATGGAACAGACCGCGCCTGATACCCCGGCGCTGACGTTTCTGGGCAGCCACGAACAGATCGTGGATCGCAAGGCGATCCGGGCACGTATGGCGAACTGGCCCAGCGGGACACTTGTCGAAATTCCAGACGGCGAACACGAGGTTCTGATGGAAGCGCCCGAGGTACGGGGCCCTGTCTTAGACCAACTGGCCGCTCATTTTCTGGCAGCCAACGCAAAACCCAGGCCCGAGCCCTGTCATTAAGGTCTGGGTCGACGGGCTGCTTGTGATCCGGGCGCGCCGCGCCTAAATGTTTGCGAACGCAGTTTATTCGAGGTGACCCATGCGCGACCTTCCCTTCCCTGTCCGTGACGCAAATGCAGGCGGCGGCGCCGATGATCTGGGCAACCTGCCGGAATGGGATCTGACCGATCTGTATACGTCCGAGGATGCCGCGGAACTGTCCCGCGATCTGGACTGGCTGGAAGAAGAATGCGCCGCCTTTGCCTCGGATTACGAGGGTAAGCTGGCTGATCTTGACGCTGCAGGCCTGCTGACTTGCGTGCATCGCAACGAAAAGATCAACGCCATCGCGGGCCGCATCATGTCATTTGCAGGGTTGCGCTATTACCAGCTGACCACCGATGCAGATCGCGCCAAGTTCCTGTCGGACATGCAGGAAAAGATCACCGTTTTCACCACTCCGCTGGTGTTCTTCACGCTTGAGATCAACCGCATCGAAGATGACGTGCTAAAGACGCATTTCGATGCCAATGCCGATCTGGCCCGGTACGAGCCGGTCTTCCGCCGCATCCGCGCGATGAAGCCTTATCAGCTGTCGGATGAGCTTGAGAAATTCCTGCATGATCTGGGTGTTGTCGGCGACGCCTGGGAACGCCTGTTCGACGAAACCATCGCGGGCCTTACCTTTACCGTCGATGGCGAAGAGCTGAATATCGAAGGTACTCTGAACCTGCTGACGGAACAGGACCGCGCCAAGCGCGAGGCCGCTGCACGAGAGCTGGCTACGGTTTTCCAAAACAATATCAAAACCTTCGCCCGCGTTCATAACACGCAAGCCAAGGAAAAAGAGATCGTCGACCGCTGGCGTCAGATGCCGACCGCGCAGACCGGACGACATCTGTCGAATGATGTTGAACCAGAGGTGGTCGAAGCCCTGCGCGAGGCCGTCGTGGCCGCCTATCCCAAGCTGAGCCATCGGTATTATGAGCTGAAACGCAAATGGCTGGGTCTGGACGTGATGCAGGTCTGGGACCGCAACGCGCCGCTGCCGATGGAAGACACCCGCATTGTCGGCTGGGATGAGGCCGAAAAGACGGTGATGGACGCCTACAATGCCTTCGATCCCCGCATGGGCGAAATCGCTTCCCCGTTCTTCTCGAAAGGCTGGATCGATGCGGCGGTGAAGCCCGGCAAGGCACCCGGCGCCTTTGCCCACCCCACCGTCACCGAGGTTCATCCCTATGTGATGCTCAACTATCTGGGCAAACCGCGCGATGTGATGACGCTGGCGCATGAGCTTGGTCATGGCGTGCATCAAGTGCTGGCCGCCGATCAGGGAGAGATGCTGTCCTCCACCCCGCTGACGCTGGCCGAAACTGCCAGCGTGTTTGGCGAGATGCTGACCTTCCGCAAGATGCTGGATCAGGCCGAGACCCCCGAACAGCGCAAGGTGCTGCTGGCGGGCAAGGTCGAGGATATGATCAACACGGTGGTCCGCCAGATCGCCTTCTACGATTTTGAATGCAAGCTCCACGCTGCCCGCCGCGAGGGCGAACTGACCCCGGACGATATCAACGCCCTTTGGATGAGCGTTCAGGCCGAAAGCCTTGGCCCCGCATTCGAATTCATGGACGGGTATGAGACCTTCTGGGCCTATATCCCCCACTTCGTCCATTCGCCCTTCTACGTCTACGCCTACGCCTTCGGCGACGGCCTCGTGAATGCGCTGTATTCGGTTTACGAAAGCGGCGCCGAGGGGTTCGAGGACAAGTATTTCGAGATGCTGCGCGCCGGTGGTTCCAAACACCACAAGGAACTGCTGGCCCCGTTCGGTCTGGACGCCAGCGACCCGGAATTCTGGGACAAGGGTCTGTCGATGATTTCAGGCTTCATTGACGAACTGGAAGCGATGGAAAGCTGATGCAGCGAGGCAGCCGGATCAGGCTGCCTCATTTTCCCTTGGCAGGCTTCATCGACGTCATGAAGATGGCCGCCACAATCAAGACCGCCCCAACAATGGCCAGCGATGTGATCGTTGCTCCCAGAAACAGCGCGGAATTCACAAATGTGAACACCACCGAGGCGGCAAACATCAGGGTTGCAGTCAGTGTCGAGACCCGGGCTGCAGCCTCATACCAAAAGTAGTAGGCCAGCGCCGTTGGCAACACGCCCAACAGGATCAGGAATACCACATCGTTTGCCGAGGGCATCTGCAGAGAAAACGCCGCCAGAGGCATCAGCAGAACACCGGCGCACAAGAATATCCCGAACAGAAAGTTCAGCCGTTCAACCGTTGTTTCCGACGATTGCATAGCCCGGCTGCTGGAGATCAGAAACACTGCCCAGCTCAGCCCTGCGCCAATCTCCATCAAGTCGCCCAAAAGAGGGTCCCCTCCGCCTTCAAAATCCCGGTAAACAGTCAGAAATACACCGAATATGGCCAAGGCCGTCGCCAGAACCTCGGTGCGACTGACAGGGGTATCAGCAAAGAAATAGAGGAATATCAAAACGAAAAACGGGGCGGTATTTTCAAGCACCATCGCATTTGCAGCACCTGTATGTTCCAGACCGATATGGAAGAGGATGTAGTTCACCACCGTTGACAACACTGCCAGCCGGAAGTTCCAGTCGCCAAACTGGATCGAAACCCGCGCGCCCATCAGGCGCAACATGCAATACATGGCAAGGGCCGCGATAAACAGCCGCGACACGGCAATCTGCAACCCACCCAGATCACTGGTCAGATATCTTACGATTACGCTGTGCGTGCCCCACAAAAACGCAGCAAGAAAGCCAAGAACCAACCCATTGTGCAGTAACGATGATTTCTGCGATTGATCCTGCACCGGCGGCTCCGCGCGTTACTTCAGCTGGCTATCCTTCGATCCGCGCCGATTTATCCCACCACGGGCCTTGAAACTGCTGTCACGCTCCTGCTGGCAGTCCAGGCATAGCTTGACACCTGGCAGAGCGGCGCGGCGTTTCTCGGGAATCGGTTCTTCGCATTCGGCGCAATGGGTCAGGCTTTCGCCGACAGGGCGCTTTTGCGCCTGCATCCGCGCCAGTTCGTCGGATATTGACGCTTCGATCTGTTCGCTTACCGCGCCGTCGCGCGCCCAACCGCCCGCCATGGAACCCTCCTGATCCGGTCAGAGCAGAATAATCGAGACGTCCCGTCCGTGGCAAGTTACAGCGATATGGCGCTGTCAAAGACCTGATCGATCACCTCTTGTGTGCCGCGTGCGAATTCAAGCGGATAGGGATATTCGGCCCCGTCCCGCACCGTCCGGCAGAATGCTTCAACCTGCAGCTTATAGTGATCATCGCCGGGAAAACGGGTCACCTGAACCTCAAGCCCCGGGCGATGCAGTTCAACCCGCGCTTCGCCAAAGACCCGCGCATTGAAGGGCGCGGTCAGACGGATCACACCGCCTTCGCCATGAAACTCCATCTCTTGATGCGGGTGCATCCGGGTCGAAACATAGGCCGAATAGGTAAAGCCCGGAAACTGCGCGCGAATTTCGGTGAAAACGTCGACATCATTCTCCCACCGGATCGCACCGCTGACAACGGCCGGCTCTTGCCCGGTGGCATATCGCGCGCTGCCGATCACGTAGACGCCAATGTCGCGCAACCCGCCCCCGCCGGTTTCCGGTCGGTTGCGAATGTTATGCGTATCGGCACGGTTGTCGTAGCTGAAGACGCCGGTCACATGCACAAGCTTGCCGATCGCCCCGTCCGAGATCAGCTTGCGGGCCAGCTGCCATTGCGGGTGATGCACGATCATATAGGCCTCGGCCGCCAGCAACCTGGTCTGATCCCGCTTGGCGATCAACAGGTCGAACTCACCGGCCCGCATCGTCATCGGTTTTTCGCACAGCACATGCTTGCCTGCGTCCAGTGCCTCAAGGCTCCATTCAACGTGCAGATGATTGGGCAACGGGATGTAGACCGCGTCGATGCCGGGATCGGCCAGCAAGTCATCGTAGCTTTGATAAACGCTGAGATCGGGACAAAATGTCTGAAACGGTTCGGCCTTGGCCCGGTCTGAGGTCGCCAACCCGGCAAGGCGCGCGCCGTCAGCGGCGTGGATGGCAGGGCCCATCTGTTGACGGGCGAATTTCGAGGCCCCCAGAATGCCCCACTGAACCGGCTTTTGCATGAATGCCCCCTCGCCCATACTTCGTTAGCGCTATCGTATCCTTATCAGCACAGATCCACTCTGTCATGCCCATCGGTATTGATCTGGCGCAGGAAAAACCGGCCTGACAAGTATCAGACCGGTATTCAGAGTTCGGCAGAGCGGACGGATCAAACCGAGCCCAGCATGCCCTTCTCTCGCGCCAGTTCACGCATCTTTTTCTGCAGTTTCTCAAACGCGCGCACTTCGATCTGGCGAATACGCTCGCGGCTGACATTGTACTGCGTGCTGAGTTCCTCAAGCGTGACCGGCTGATCCATCAACCGGCGTTGGGTCAGAATGTCCTTTTCCCGATCATTCAGCACATCCAGCGCAGCGGCGAGCAACTCGCGCCGGGCCTCAAGCTCATCGCGCGCCTCATAATCACCAGCCTGGTCGGCATCCTCGTCCTCCAACCAGTCCTGCCATTGCATGGTGCCTTCGCCTTCGGACCCGACGGTCGCGTTCAGCGAGGCATCGCCCCCGGACATCCGGCGGTTCATGCTGATTACTTCATCCTCGGTCACGCCGAGGTCTTCCGCAATTCTGGCGACGTTTTCAGGGCGCAGATCGCCCTCTTCCAACGCACCGATACGGGCCTTGGCCTTGCGCAGATTGAAGAACAGCTTCTTCTGCGCCGAGGTCGTGCCCAGCTTCACCATCGACCACGACCGCAGGACATATTCCTGGATCGAGGCGCGAATCCACCACATGGCATAGGTCGCCAGACGGAAGCCCTTTTCGGGGTCGAACTTTTTGACCGCCTGCATCAGGCCCACATTAGCCTCGGAAATCACCTCGGCCTGCGGCAGGCCATAGCCGCGATACCCCATGGCGATCTTGGCCGCCAGACGCAGGTGCGACGTGACCATCTTATGCGCAGCCTCGGTATCCTGTTCCTCGACCCAGCGCTTGGCCAGCATATATTCTTCCTCCGGCTCCAGCAGGGGAAACTTGCGAATCTCCTGCATATAGCGGTTCAGACCACCCTCGGGTGTCGGTGCCGGAAGATTTGAGTAATTTGCCATTTATTTCTGCCCCTTGGACAAATGTTTAAGCCCTTAACATGGGATATGGGTACCAGACCCGATACATTCAAGAGGATCAGTTACCAGTCTGAAATTAACCTGATGTAAAGAAAAGCTAAAATTGGCCAAATCACAAGCCTTTGCGTTTTATGTCACTGGCTCCCGCAACGCGGTAAGCAGGTCTTCCATATCCGTGGGCAGCGGCGCCTCAAAGCGCAGCATCTGACCCGAGACCGGGTGTTCAAAGCCCAAAACGGCAGCATGCAGCGCCTGCCGCGGGAAGATCCGCACGGCCTCGGCGGCCTCGGGCGCAAAGGCGCGTGCGGCCAGTTTGCGTTTGCCGCCATAGACAGGATCGCCGATCAGGCTGTGCCCCGCATGGGCCATGTGGACCCGGATTTGGTGGGTACGGCCGGTCTCAAGCCAGCACTCGATCAACGAGATGCCTCCGGGCGCGCCAAAAACCTCAACGATCCGCGCCCGCGTCACTGCGTGGCGGCCACCGTGAAACAGCACGGCCTGCCTTTGCCGGTCGGTTTTGTGCCGCGCCAGTTGCGTGGTCAGGCGCATGATGTTGCCCGGCTCAAAACTGACACCTTTTATCCCCCGCAAGCGGGGATCATTGGCATCGGGCACACCATAGCAAACGGCCCGGTAATAGCGTTCGACGCTATGCGCCTCGAACTGAGCGGCGAGCCCATGATGCGCCGCGTCCGACTTGGCTACCACCAGAAGGCCGCTGGTTTCCTTGTCGATCCGGTGCACGATACCCGGACGTTTGACGCCCCCCACACCCGAGAGATCATCGCCGCAGTGATGCAGCAGCGCATTGACCAGCGTCCCGTTCGGAGAGCCCGGCGCAGGATGCACCACCATCCCCGCAGGCTTGTTGATCACAATCAGGTCATCATCCTCATAGACGACATCCAGCGGGATATCCTCGGGGCCGATATGGCTGTCTTCGGCCTCGGCCACGGTGATCCCGACCTGCGCACCCTCGGCAATCCGGGCCTTGGGGTCATTGACAATCGAACCATTGACCGTCACCGCGCCATCGCCGATCAGGCGGGTCAGCCGGGTGCGCGACAGGTTCTCTTCCGCTGGCACATCCCGCGCAAGCGCCTTATCAAGGCGGGGCGGCGGAGCGGCCGCAATGTGAAACTCTATCAGGCGGGTGCCCATGACTGTCCCTTCCGAACCTCAGGAACCGCAGGAAACACCGCAGCTGCGACTGCTGCGGCGCATGGTCATGCTGTTGACCGCGGTAATGATTGGCGGGGTTCTAGTGACATTTGCCCTGATTGTCATCCGCCTATCGGACCGCACCCCGACCCTGCCGGATCAGATCGAATTGCCCGATGGCGCACGCGCTCAGGCCCTGACCATCGGCGGCAACTGGTATGCGGTTGTGACCGACGACAATCGCATCCTGATCTTCGACAAGACGACCGGAAAACAGCGTCAGGAAATTGCGCTGGATTAAACCGGACGCGCTTTGCTTAAGTCAGGGGCAATCCGAATTGTGTCTCCGAGCGTCATGGGTGCGGGATCAGCGTCGATCAACCGGGCGGGAACGCTCGTGGCCGCAGCCAATGCATCGGCCAAGGGAACACCCACCTCTTGCGTCAGCACCCTGACCGCTGTGGTCAGGTCAAGATCGGCCCCGGCCAGTGTGCCATCCTGCAGCGTCAACCTGCCCTGCTCTCGACGGATAAGCCGCCCTTCCAAGCGGAATTCCTGCAGATCAGTGCCTGCGACGGCCATCGCGTCGCTGACAAGGAAAATCTGACCGGGGCCGCGTTTGGCTGCAAAAGCGGTGCGCATTGATTCAGGATGGACGTGCACGGTATCCGCGATCAAACCGGACGAAAGGTCTCCGCTGGACAAGACCGCGCCGACCAGACCGGGTTCGCGGCTGCCAAACTGGCTCATCGCATTGAACAGATGTGTCGCGCAGCGCGCGCCAGCCTTTGCATAAGCCATACAAATGTCGAAGGGCGCATCGGTGTGGCCAAGTGAGACGATTACACCGGCCCGGGTCAGAGCCTCAACCTGATCAACCGTCACATTTTCGGGCGCCAGAGTGATCATGAGGGCGGGCAACGCGCGGGCCGCCGCCAGATATTGGTCAAGGTCGCGATCCTGCATCGGGCGGATCAGGGCACCATCATGTGCCCCCTTTCGCTTGACTGAAAGATGCGGCCCTTCAAGGTGCAAGCCCGCAATGCCGGGAACCCCACGCTGAGCAGCCTCGGTCGCGGCCTCAATGGCGGCGGTGGTTTTTTCGGGCGTGTCGGTGATCAGCGTCGGCAGGATCGACACCGCCCCCAATCCGCGATGCGCCTCCGCGATCCGCTGCAGGGTTGCGACCGAGGGATCATCGTTGAACATCACACCGGCCCCACCGTTCACTTGCAGATCGACGTAACCGGGGCTGAGGATATCGCCGGAAAGGTCCTCGATCTCGGTGTCAGACGGCAGATCGGCCCTCGGCACGATTGCATCAAGCACACCATCGACGAACCGTGCGGCGTGGTCGGCAAACAGGGCCTCTCCGTCAAAGATCGGGCCGCCCGCGAAGGTGATGGTCGGCACGCTCATACCGTTTCCGTCACTTTGCGCAGGTGGCGCGGGGTGTCGGGATTGATGCCGCGACCCGTGGCGACGGTTTCGACCATGCCATAGAAAGACGCGATCGACGCAACGGGGTCGGTCATCCAATGCGCTGTCCGGACATGCGGTAACGAGACCGCATCCTTCACGCGGTCGGTCGTTGCAAAGACCTTCGCGCCTTTGGCGGCCAGCGCGTCGGCAACCTCGGCAATATTGGCCTCGGCCGCGTCGCCCGAGGAAATCGCGAGCACCGGAAAGCCCTGATCCACGATGGAGACCGGCCCGTGCAGCACCTCGGCGGACGAATAGCTTTCGGCGTGAATCTGGCAGGTCTCTTTGAATTTCAGCGCGGCCTCGTTCGAAATGGCCCAGGATGTCCCACGCCCCAACGTATACAGCGACTGGCCGTTGATCGCCTCGACCACACTGCCCCAATCACAGGTGATGGCTTGCGCCAGATCTTCGGGCAGCTTGCGGATCGCCGACAGCAATGCACCATCGCCCTTCACCTCAGCCAGCAGCCACAGCCCTGCAACCAGCGAAGTGACGAAGGTCTTGGTCGCCGCCACGCTCAGTTCCGGCCCCGCATGGATGGGCAGCGCGGCCGAGGCCACACCTGCCAGCGCCGATTCCGTGTTGTTTGTAATCGCAACCGAATAGGCTCCGCCCTGCGTCAGCGATTGGGTCAAGCGCACGATATCGGGGCTTTGGCCAGATTGCGAAACCGAGATACACAGCGCGCCGGGGCAACGCATATCCACACCATAGATCGATTTGACGCTTGGACCGACCGAAGCCATTGGCAGCCCCAGCAACAGTTCCGAAGCGTATTTCAGATAACTGCAGGCATGATCGGATGACCCCCGCGCGACCGAGATCAGAAAACTTGGATCATGCGCCCGGACCGCTTTCGCAGCCTGTTCGATTGTCTCTGCACCATTGGTCAAAAGACGATCAACCGCGTGCGGTATCTCGTTGATTTCATGACGCATTTGCGTGTTTGAAGCGGACATCGCACGCGGCCTTTCAGTTTGACAGACGCAGCTCTGCCACGAAATCGTAGGCATCGCCGTGATAGATGGATCGGGTGAGTTCCGCGACACGCCCGCTTTCCAGGTAGGACGTGCGCTGAATGCGCAGCCCGGCGGTACCTTCGGCAACCTCCAGCAGGCGCGCCTCGGGGGCTTCCAGGTTGATGGCCGAGATTTTCTGGATCGCGCGCACCGGGCGATGGCCCGACTGTTCCAGAAACGCATAGAGCGAACCTGTGACCTCGGTCGGGTTGGGCAGGATATCCAGCGGCAGCGCCGCGCGTTCCAACGCCATCGGGCGCCCTCCGGCGGCGCGCAAACGGTGGATGCGGGCGACCTGATCATTGGCCGACAGGCCCAGCGCCAGCATCTCATCCGGCGACGGCAGGAATATCCCCCGCTCCAGCCAGGTCGAGGTCGTCTCGAACCCGCGCCGCTCCATGTCCTCGGTGAACGAGGTGAGGTGCGACAGCGACTGTTCGACCCGCGTGACCGGTTCCCGCACGAATGAACCCGAGCCCTGCCGCTGTTCGATCGTACCCTTGCGCACCAGCTCCTGAATGGCCTTGCGCACAGTGACACGGGACAAGTCGGTGATTTCTGCGATCTCACGCTCGGGCGGAAGCGAGCTGTTGGGCGGCAGAATACCTTCCGCGATCCCCTGCTCAAGCCGTTGACGCAACTGCACATAACGCGGACCGGCGGTCTGTCCCAACCAACCTTCGGGCCTCAGGAAATCAGCAACGCTCATGTTCGATCTCCTCCTTGAAGGCGTGGGCCAGCGCGATTGCACCCGACAGCGGGTCACCTGATGGCTGTATCAAGTCCCGCCGCATGGGGTCTGGCAGATAGGCGGCATAATGCGGCCCGATTCCCCCGGTCAGACAGATCCGAAGGCCCGGTGCCCAGCCCATCTTTTCCATCCGATCCCGCAAATAGTCCGCGCCCGCCTGCATGATTGACGCCGCATGTTCATCCCCCTGCCCGGCAAGATGTGTAACGACAGGTGCCAGAGCGCCGAATTCAGTCGGGGACAGGACGGAGGCGGCTTCGACGATGCCAGCCGTCCCGTTGAACCGAGACAAAAGCTGCGCCGTCAGTTCGGACGATGCACACAGCCCATCGGCACAGTCCAACACGCGGGACAATGCCTGCCGACCAACCCATTGGGCCGAGGCCTGATCCCCCAGAGCCGGCCCCCAGCCCCCGGCAAAACGCGCGCGCCCATCGCGCTGCGCCGCCAGGAATGACCCGGTGCCGCAATGGGCCACAAACCCGTCATCCGGCCCCAACGCCCCGCGCAGGGCCGACGGCCTGTCATCCTCGATCCGCACATGCGCAAATGGCAGCGCCTGTGCAAGGCGATCCGCAATGACCGGCCCGGTGATCCCTGCCAGCCCCAGATACGCGGGCACCTTGGCAATTTGAATCTGGTCAATACCGGCCTGACCTCGAACGGCAGTAAGGCCCCGCATCAGTTCGGCGCAGGCGGCTTCAAAATCAGTCGACACATTCGCCGCTCCGACTTCGACCTGCCAGACCCGCCCACCAGTAGACAACGCAAGGCGACACCGCGTGCCACCCCCATCGACTGCCAGAGCAAGTGTATCGGAAGAAAGAGTCATGAAAATACCTTTACAATACCTTTTTCACATTTAGAAGACCCAAATGAAACCAAAGCTGCAATTATTCCCCAAATATGGCGCCTAAAATAAAATGGTAGACTAATGGTATCTAAAAGGTATGATACTGAGACACCGGGGGAGAATCACTTGAACACACCAGTGACAGAACAGCTGCATCAGGATGCGATCGGACTCGACGCACGCCCGCTGGCGGAAGTTGCCGCGCTTCTGGCTCAATCCCAGGCCGCCGCCGCCTCTGCGCCTTTGACCGCTGCGGAACCAATCTGCGCCGGAGCGCTCGCCATGACCGAAACAATCCGGGCAGGTGGCATTCTGCGTTACCTGGCTGCGGGCTCTTCCGGTCTGATGGCTGCAGCGGACGCGCTGGAGCTTGGCGGTACATTCTCGATCCCCGCTGACCAAATTCGCATTCACATGGCTGGTGGCCTGCCGTCCGGTGTGGAAATGCCCGGAGGTGTCGAGGATATCTCGGCCACCCTATCGGATGAACTTGCCGATCTGTCCACCAAGGACACGCTGATCGCCGTCTCGGCCAGCGGGACAACCCCCTACACCATCGCAGCCGCCCGGATCGCACGTAACAAGGGCGTTACAGTCATCGGAATCGCCAACAACGCGGGAACCGAGCTTTTGCAATTGTCGGATCACGCCATCCATTTGCCAACGCCACCCGAACTGGTTTCCGGATCGACCCGGATGGGGGCAGGCACCGCGCAGAAAATCGCGCTGAACATGCTGTCGACCCTGATGGCAATGCAACTGGGGCATATTCAGGACGGCATGATGATCAACCTGCGCGCAGACAATGACAAGCTGCGCGCCCGCGCCAACGGAATCGTGTGCCAATTGACGGGCGTCCGCCCCGAACTGGCCGCATCGGCGCTGACGGCAGCGGATGGCAACTTAAAGTGCGCGGCCCTGCTGGCGGCGGGCGCTGCGACACGGGACGCAGCGCAGGCGATGCTGCGCGACACCAATGATCACCTCCGCCCTGCGCTGGAGCGAATTATGCAAAACCAAGAAACCATCAACCTGGGAGACACCAAATGACACGCAAAGTTCTGAGCCTTGCCTTAATGAGCACGGCGCTGGTCACAAGCGCCTATGCGCAAGAGGCCACGCTGACCATCGAAAGCTGGCGTAACGACGATCTGGCCTTGTGGCAGGAAAAGATCATTCCGGCGTTCGAGGCCGAGCACCCCGGCATCAAAGTGATCTTCTCACCCTCCGCTCCGGCTGAATACAACGCCGTGCTGAACTCGAAACTCGAGGCCGGATCGGCTGGTGATCTGATCACGTGCCGCCCGTTTGATGCTTCGCTGGCGCTGTATGAAGGCGGACATCTGACCGATCTGTCCGATCTGGAGGCGATGGGCAATTTCTCGGACGTTGCGAAATCAGCATGGCAGACAGATGACGGATCGGCCAGCTTCTGCGTACCGATGGCGTCGGTGATCCACGGCTTTATCTATAATAAGGACGCCTTCAACGAGTTGGGCATCGAAGCCCCCACCACCGAAGCGGAGTTTTTTGCCGCGTTGGACAAGATCAAAGAAGACGGCACCTATATCCCGATGGCGATGGGCACCAATGATCAGTGGGAAGCCGCGACAATGGGCTATAACAACATCGGCCCGAACTATTGGAAGGGTGAAGAAGGCCGTCAGGCACTGATCAAGGGCGAGCAAAAGCTGACCGATCCTCAGTGGGTTGCGCCATATGCGACCCTCGCCAAGTGGGCCGACTATCTCGGTGACGGGTATGAGGCACAGACCTATCCCGACAGCCAGAATCTGTTCACGCTGGGCCGCGCCGCGGTTTATCCGGCAGGTAGCTGGGAGATTTCGGGTTTCAATACACAGGCCGATTTCGAAATGGGCGCATTCAAGCCGCCAGTCCAGAACGCGGGCGACACCTGCTATATCTCGGATCACACCGATATCGGCATCGGTATGAACGCCGCGAGCGAAAATCAGGAAGCTGCACGCACCTTCCTGGCCTGGGTCGCCAGCCCCGAATTCGCCAGCATCTTTGGCAATGCCCTGCCCGGCTTCTTCCCGCTCTCCAGCACTCCGGTTGAATTGGAAGACCCATTGGCCAAGGAAATCGTCGGCTGGCGTGAGGAATGCGAAAGCACGATCCGCTCGACCTACCAAATCCTGTCGCGCGGCACGCCGAACCTGGAAAACGAGACCTGGGGTGCATCCGTTGCAGCCATCAAGGGTGCCGAGACACCCGAAGCGCTGGGTCAGCAACTGCAAGACGGTCTGGCCAGCTGGTACGCACCGCATCAGTAACACCCAGGCCACTCACACCGGACGCGGCCACCGCGTCGCGTCCGAACCTTTTTCCCCGGAGATTCCCATGCAGACCCGCCGCATACGCTGGCACATTGCCGTTTTCCTCGCCCCTGCGGTGTTGGTCTATACGGCGGTGATGATCTTCCCCTTGTTCAACACTCTGCGCCTCGCACTGTTCACCGAGGTCGATCAGACACGTATCTACGTGGGCCTGCAGAATTTCCGCACCCTATTCTTCGATCCAATCTGGTCCGAGCAGTTCTGGAACGCTTTGGGCAACAACTTCTGGTTCTTCCTGATCCACATGCTGGTGCAGAACCCGATTGGCATCGCACTCGCTGCACTACTTTCGCATCCCCGCCTGCGGTTTGCAGCGCTCTACCGGTCCGCGATTTTCATTCCGACCATTCTGAGCTTTGTCATTGTCGGATTCGCGTGGAAATTAATCTTGTCCCCGCTTTGGGGCATTGCACCTTCGATGCTGGACGCAGTTGGTCTTAAGTCTCTGTTTGCACCATGGCTGGGCAAGGAAGAATACGCGCTGACGACACTGGCACTTGTCTCGGTCTGGCAATTCGTCGGCATCCCGATGATGTTGATCTATGCCGCCCTGCTGTCGATCCCCGAAGAGATCCTTGAGGCCGGAGAAATAGACGGCATCACCGGAGCCTCGGCATTCTGGAAGATCAAACTGCCGTTGATCATTCCTTCAATCGGAATCATCTCAATCCTGACTTTTGTAGGCAATTTCAACGCATTCGACCTGATCTACGTCTCGCAAGGCGCGCTGGCAGGGCCGGATTTCTCAACTGATATTCTGGGCACCTTCATGTACCGCACCTTCTTTGGCTTCCAGCTGCAACTGGGCGACCCGCATATGGGCTCCGCCATCGCTGGCGCCATGTTTGCCATCATCCTTGTGGGTGTCTGTATCTACCTCTTCGGCATCCAGACCCGGATGCGCCGGTATCAGCTGTGAGGATCGCCGGATGAACAAAGCACGCCATAACCCGCTGAACACGGCCGCCATGCATGGGGCGCTGATCCTCTACACATTGATCGCCCTCTTCCCGGTCTTCGTGATCATCATCAACAGCTTCAAAACGCGCCGCTCGATTTTCCGCGAGCCACTCGCCCTGCCCGATTCCGAAAGCTTCTCGCTGATCGGCTACCAGACGGTGATGAAACAAGGGGATTTCTTCCTCTACTTCCAGAACTCGCTGATCGTGACCGTGGTATCGCTGGCTTTTGTTCTGTTGTTCGGCGCAATGGCTGCTTTTGCGCTGAGCGAGTACAAGTTCAAGGGCAATACCCTGATGGGCCTCTATCTGGCGCTTGGGATCATGATCCCGATCCGCATCGGCACCGTTGCAATACTTGAGATGATGGTCGCAACCGGGTTGGTGAACACCCTCTGGGCCCTGATCCTTGTCTATACCGCTCAAGGTCTGCCGCTGGCTGTGTTCATCCTGTCCGAGTTCATGCGGCAGGTTTCGGACGATCTGAAAAACGCAGGTCGCGTCGACGGGTTGTCAGAATACACGATCTTCTTCCGATTGGTCCTGCCGCTGGTCCGCCCGGCCATGGCGACGGTCGCTGTGTTCAACATGATCCCGATCTGGAACGACCTCTGGTTCCCACTGATCCTCGCCCCATCTGAAGAGACCAAAACCCTGACGCTGGGCAGCCAGGTTTTCATCGGCCAGTTCGTCACCGACTGGAACGCGGTTCTGTCGGCGCTCAGCATGGCAATCCTGCCGGTGCTGGTGCTCTACGTCATCTTCTCGCGCCAGCTGATCCGGGGCATCACATCAGGAGCTGTCAAATGACCCGTGTTCTGATCGCCGGCCTCGGCAATATGGGCCTGAGCCACACCCTGGCCCATCACAATCATCCGGACGCGCAGATTGTTGGACTGGTGAACCGCTCCGGCCGTGTGGATCATCCTGATCTGTCAGCCTATCCGGCCTATTCCGATTTTCACGCTGCTCTGGCAGAGACGAACCCCGATCTGGTGGTGGTTGCCACCTATTCCGACAGCCATGCCGATTTCGCCTGCGCGGCAATGGAAGCCGGGGCACATGCGTTCGTGGAAAAACCACTGGCAACCACCGTGGCCGATGCCAAGCGCGTTGTTTCGAAAGCTATCGAGACCAACCGCAAATTGGTGATCGGCTACATCCTGCGGCATCACCCCTCATGGATGCGCCTGATATCCGAGGCGCGCGGTCTTGGCGGGCCGTATGTGTTCCGCCTGAACCTCAACCAGCAAAGCAGCGGGGCCGAGTGGGAAACGCACAAGGCGCTGATGCAGACCACCTCTCCCATCGTCGATTGCGGCGTCCATTATGTCGACGTGATGTGCCAGATCACTGACTCCGACCCCGTGCGCGTCCACGGCATGGGCCTACGCCTGAGCAACGAGATCGCCGAAGACATGTACAACTACGGCCAATTTCAGGTGGTCTTCAAGGATGGCTCTGTGGGCTGGTATGAGGCCGGTTGGGGCCCGATGATGTCCGAGACTGCGTTCTTCGTAAAAGACATCGTTTCGCCCAATGGCTCGGTCTCGATCACCGATGGCAATAAGGGCGCATCGGCGGATATCGACGGCCACACCAAGGTCGGTGGCCTTCTGATCCATCGCCCGGAAGGTGATACTCAAATCGATATGCCCGACGAGCCCGGCCATCAGGAGCTCTGCGATGCTGAGCAAGCCTATATGCTGCGCGCCATCGCCGAGGATATCGACCTGACCCGCCACATGAACGACGCCGTGCAATCGCTGGCCATCTGTCTGGCCGCGGACGAAAGCATCCGCACCGGCCAACCCATTTCGCTGAAAGAGGCTCACACATGACCGCCCTGACGCTTACGAACGTGAACAAATCCTTCGGCTCCGTCGAGGTTCTCAAGGATATCAATATCGAGGTGGAAGATGGCGAATTCGTCGTCTTCGTTGGGCCATCGGGCTGCGGCAAGTCCACCCTTCTGCGCGTGATCGCCGGTTTGGAAGACGTGACTTCGGGCGAAGTGCGCATTGGCGGCGAGCTGATGAACCTCACCCCTCCGTCGAAACGCGGCATCGCGATGGTGTTCCAGAGCTACGCGCTCTACCCCCATCTGAACGTGCGCAAGAACATGTCGCTGGCGCTGAAACAGGAAGGTCAGAGCAAACAGGTCATCGAAGAACGCGTCGCCAAAGCCAGTAAGATGCTGAACCTTGAGCCCTATATCGACCGCTACCCTTCGGAACTTTCCGGCGGCCAACGCCAGCGCGTCGCCATCGGTCGTGCCATCGTTCGCGAACCCAAACTGTTCCTGTTTGACGAGCCGCTGTCCAATCTGGATGCCGCTCTGCGTATGAACACTAGATTGGAAATCGCCAATCTGCACCAGCAGCTTGATGCCTCGATGATCTACGTCACCCACGACCAGACCGAGGCGATGACGCTGGCCGACAAGATCGTTGTCCTGCGCGACGGGCGCGTTGAACAGGTCGGCAGCCCGATGGAGCTGTATAACAACCCTGCCAACCAGTTCGTCGCGGGGTTCCTCGGAGCGCCGTCGATGAATTTCTTCCCGGCCAGCCTGTTAGGTGAAGGCGCAGACACCACCGTCGGCATCCGCCCGGAAGACCTGTTCCTGTCCGATGATGGCCCGATCACCGCGCATGTCACCCATGTTGAACACCTTGGCGGCGACACCAATGTAATCGCCAGAACGCAGGATCACCAGATCACCGCGCGTCTGTTCGGCCAACACAGCGTCACAACAGGTCAGACTGTCCGCATGGGCTATTCCTCCGACCGCACATATCGCTTTGATCCCGGTGGCGCGCGGATGACGTGAGGAGACCCGGTGGGCGGCGTCGAGCCTGTGTACCAGAAAGAGCCGACGAACCTTTGACGAAAGCGTTACGCCGCCCTCATCCGCTGGCAAGCGTTGCTATTTCCAACCCTCCCAAAACCAGGCGGATGTCTTCGCGGATTTCCTCGTCGGATATTCGCGCCACGTCCTTGTGGCAGGGTATGTTCACGACCCGGCTGAAAATATCCATCGCGCGCGGCAGAGGCGCTGCAGGCACATAATATTTTTGCAAGGTCAGATAACGCGCATGCAGCAACCGTTCATAGGGCACCTCGCAAGGCGCGAGAAAGGGAATGCTGGTCAGCGGAATTGTACCGACCGGAGCGCTTAGTGGTTTCAGCCCCAGATCGGTTGCAATTGCGATGACCCGATCACGTTGTTCCAGCGATGGCGGCCCCCAGCGATCAACGCCTTCGATCCGATCGATCAGGAAAGCACAGGCCACGTCTGAAATCTTGCTGTTTCCGACCCAATATGGGCCGTCACGCAGATCCAGCCCATAGCTGATCAGTTCAACAAGATGTTCAGCCTGATCCCGGGGCAGGATCGCCAGACCGCCCTCACCCAGCCCGTAGGGTTTGGTATGATGCAGGCTGATGGCCTGCCATGGAACGTCCGGAAGACTTGTATGAAAGCCCGACGCATTGTCCATCAAAAGCCGCTTACCGGCTCGCTGCGCAAAGGCCATATAATCCGAGAAATCGCTGTGCAGACCAAACGGATTGGTCACAATAATTCCATCATAGCTGACAGGATCCAGAGCCTCGAGCGCCTGCAGGTCCAAACGCCCAGTTTCATCACAATCGATAAACAGGACCTCGTTGAACCGTCCCCGCCCCAGATTTTGAAACGTATAGGCAGAGGCCACCCACTTCAGCGGGCGACCCGCACGGCAGGATTGCAGGGCAGCCAGCGCCTCAAGCGCCATGCCCCCATTGGTCATCGGCACAATATCCCAGGTCTCCGGCAAGTCGACATGTTCAACACACAGCGCCCGCAGCGCGTGATAGAGCGGCCCTTGATTGGCCCACTTGCTTTGACCGACGCATTGCCCAAGCAATTCGGCCACGCGATCCATATCTGGCTGCTTTTCTTCTACGAATTGAACCTTGTGACCCTGCATCCTGTCATGCCACCTCTGGGGAACACTTCAACCCTATTCCGATCGCCGTAGGCATGCGTAGAAAAATTATGTGATGCGCCACTATGGTAGAGAAAGCGGGCATAATTACATCGCCACCCCACATACTGTTCACTTCTTCAAAACAATTTACCTTAAGGCCAATTCAACTCAACACGACACTTACTGCACGCATAAAATTATGAACGAATCCCCCAACCGGTTCCGGGGCGATCTGATTGATACCTATCAGCAGGCAGAAACACAGAACCAGCGCGTAGGTAATCTTGTGCACCGGCGCGCTCAGCCCTGCCCGCGTTTCGGCGAGGATCAACAGCAGGAAGGTCATGACAAAGACCTGCATCGACAGCCAGCGGCTCCAGTCCGTTGCTATCGGGTAGAGCACGAAAGGCGTCCCCGCGCAGAACAGGAACACAGCCCATTCAAAACGCCCCTTCAAAACCCGGCGTGCTGCCCAGAGACCCGGCAGCAAGAGCAGCACAGTCATCAGGGTGACGACCGCAATATTGACGCGATCCAGAACAATGACCTTGACCGCCGAGGTCGTGCCGTCAAATCCGTCAACCAACCATGGGAAAATCCCGATACACAAACTATCAGACAGCCCCGCCGCCACCAGACGCGCGCACATGGCATCTGTATCGGGCACGCTGACATAAATGACCGAGAACACCGCCGCCGCAAACGTGATCAGCCACAGTGTCAGTACAGGAAAGACCACGCTGTCACGCCTGCAACGCAGGTATAGCGCCGCGCTCAACCCCGGGGCCAAGACCAGATTACCTTCGTGAAAGAAGACGGAAACACCGTAGATAACGACGGCTGCCACGACACCCAACTGGCCGCTTGTCCGGGCAAACAGCAGCGGCAGAAACGCCACCAGTCCCAACAGCTCTTTGCGATAGGCGGAGGTGGTGTCATTGACCCAGAACAGCACCAGCGCTGGGCTGAGTAACAGGATCACCACCATGTCCGGCATCTTCAGTTGCAGCGCCTTGATCAAAAGAACCCCAATCAACAGCAACGTCAAAGCGGCCTGAACCGCACTGACCAGCCACAGGGCACTGACCCCCGATAGCTGCGACAGATATAGAAAGAACTCGCCCGAGATACCTCGGCGCACGATCCCGCTGGAATAGTTCACCAACCAGTCCGCGTGCTGAAATCCGCCGCCGCCCGACTTGGTCAGATAAACGAGACGCCGCAACAAAAGCAGCACCGAGCAAAGAAAAACAAAACAAACCAAAAGCGCGTTAAAGCGCCTGACACTCGTTAACATATCACTCACACCCTAAAAAATCAGATCACTCCAATACAAATATTCATCTGGAAGCGAGCTTAGGGCGCATCTGAAATGTTCTCAAGCATGCCCGGTCGGCACAATTGATCGGTCATATGTGAGAGCGAGTAGACCAGTCAGGCTTGTTTGCTGCGGTCGAGAAGCATGCGGTGACTTCGAACCAACTTCTCTGACCCTATATTTTAAAGGAGGAATACCTTAGGGCAGCCTTCAGGTCCCCCCGAATGTATGCTGTATAGACGGTTGTTGTCTGTGTCGGTCAATTCTGTGTGACTTCTAGAGGCGAAGAGGTCTGGGACGCTATCAGTGTAGCAAACCAATAGACTATCTGACCCGGAATCGCGCTCAGAAATGCTTCTTTATTTGCCTTTATTCTTCTTTCAGGCGCATTTTCTCTTCAGAAAACGAATTGACAAGATTCAAATTCAAGCGTTCGTAGGGCTTATCTTCGCGGCAAAAATCTCGGTAAGTTTGCCAGACACTGCCTATTTTCCTTTCGCCAAACTCACTCACAAAATAGTCATACTGTTCCTTGTAGAACCCAAACAAACTCCTTCGAAACCTATCCGGAATTTCGTTTTTGGTCCTACTTGGATTAACAAATTTATCAAAATTTGGAGGTCGATAGGAAACCCCAAGAAAGTCGCAAATTCCCCTTACGGTTTCTTCTTCAAAAAGCTCCTCATAAAAAATAATCATATATCTGTTTTCAAAAACAGATTTCGCTGCCTCTCGAATATCCTTATAATTACTTCTAATCAGAGTTTGAGGATGGTCATGCATTCGATAAATCCCCAGCAACTCGTCATGCAGTGATGTGGGGCTATTCGAATTATCGTTATTACGACGTCTCTTGTTCCTTTCCCGCATTCTAACGGCAGAGATCAGACGCTCCACTGGATCCCTGACCAATTGAATAGCCTTAACTTCGAAACCACGACGCGCAAACGATTCATCTACGTATTCAAGGTGATCTTTCTCCAAGGCTGAGTGCGTAGGAGTCAGATCACCGGTTACACTTTTTCCGCTATCACCAGCAATAAGATGCTTAAAATAGTCAAAGTACTTATCTAGATCATCATAAAACGCGCGGGCGTTCCTGATGTTTTCAATCTTCCCAGATGTTAGTTGGTCAACTTTTTTTTCTGCATCTAAGAATTTCGCTTTTTTCCTTTTTTCTTGTTTTTTGCACAACGGAACGAAGTGCGCGTCAAGGATATGGTATTCTTTCATGAAGCCGAAATTTACTTCGTCGCAACTTCTGAGATAATCAAAGGTCCACGTTGTCCCCGATTTTTGGGCTCCGAGGCCGAGCAAAAAGGTCTTGTTCATAAACTACTCGTTTGACGGCATACAATGCGTATGGATGTTTTTGTCGCGATAAACTATCTATCTGTTGTTGGCACAACAACAGATATCAAAGCTCACTCAATTTCAAGCCTGCCTGTCCTGCCCCTTCTCACTCGGCACTTCGCAGCATGGACTGGCGCACTCATCCAGTCACAGTTTAAGGGCCGTCTCGCAGAGCGTAAAGCCTTTGCCTCCCATGCCTCGCTGATCTCGCTCGTCATTACCGCGTAGGTTTGGATATCGACACATTCCAACGCTGTGACACCAAAAACCGGATCGGGTTTGACCGGACCCGCTTCGAATAGCGCGTCCATCAGAAAACGCCCGGTGGTGATTGTCAGAAAATGAAGTCGATGTACTTGATCGTCGCTCTAAGACTATTGCGTGCTGTCCGTGTGTGTTGTTTGTGTTATGCGACACACTCGGAAAATGCCGATTGTCCTTGTTTTTGAGGCCCACAACCAGATGGTCAAGTTGGTTCTGGTGCGGTCGAGAAGACTCGAACTTCCACGGGTGTTACCCCACAGCGACCTCAACGCTGCGCGTCTACCAATTCCGCCACGACCGCACTGCCAATGACTTGGTAGAGGGGCGTATAGACGCTGAATCGCACGATGTGAAGAGGCAAAACGCGGTGGATTGAAATCGCCTGTGCAGGCCATATCTTAGCGCAAGACGAACCAGCCCGGAGCCGCCCATGTCCTCGCCTGATCATCGCCCGACCTTACAGATTGATGTCGTCTCGGATGTGGTCTGCCCGTGGTGTATCGTGGGCTTTCGTCAACTCGATGCTGCGCTGAAGCAGGAGAATGTACTGGCCCGCCTGCGTTGGCATCCGTTCGAACTGAACCCGACAATGGGACCTGAGGGGCAGAACCTGCGCGAGCATATCGCCGAAAAATATGGCTCGACCCCGGAGCAAAGCCAGCAGGCGCGGGATCGGCTGACCGCCTTGGGGGCTGTGCTTGGGTTCATCTTCAATTTCACTGATGACAGCCGCATCGTGAATACCTTTGCCGCGCATCAGTTGCTGGACTGGGCGGAAACGCAGGGACGGCAGCATCCGCTGAAACTGGCTTTATTCGAGGCCTATTTCACCAATCAGCAGGATGTCTCTGATCCGGAGGTGTTGCTGGGCGCGGTCGAGCTTGCCGGGCTGGACCCGGAAGCGGCGCGCATGGCGCTCGTTTCAGGCGCGCATGTTCAGCCGGTGCGTGAGAAACAGCAATTCTGGACCAGCCGGGGCATCTCGGGCGTGCCGTCGATGGTGTTCGGCGGGAAATATCTGCTGACCGGTGCGCAGGGCACCGGCACCTATGCGCAAGTTCTGCAACGCTGCCTGGCCGAGGCCGCCTGACCCCTTCCCCCTGCCCCGCAGACGGTCTAAGGAACTGTCATGGAATGGAAGACCACTGACGGGCTGATCAATTACGAAGACGCCACGGCGTTCATGGAGGCGCGCGTTGCCGCAATTGCGGCAGGCGAGGCGGACGAGTGTATTTGGCTGCTGGAGCATCCGCCGCTTTATACCGCAGGAACATCCGCGAAGCGTGAAGACCTGACAGACCCGGACCGCTTTCCGGTTTATGAAAGCAAACGTGGCGGTCAATACACCTATCACGGGCCGGGTCAGCGCGTGGTTTATGTCATGCTGGACGTGGGAAAACGCGGCCACGACGTGCGCCGCTTCGTTCAACAGCTTGAAGAATGGGTGATCGCAGCCCTCGCCGAATTCAACGTCACCGGCGAAATTCGCCAAGGCCGTGTGGGTGTCTGGGTGCAGCGACAGGACAAGCCGCTGACGGTGAGCGGACAGACCGCCGAGGACAAGATCGCGGCCATCGGGATCCGCCTGCGGAAGTGGATCAGTTTTCACGGCATCTCGATCAATGTTGAGCCCGACTTGTCCCATTTCTCTGGTATCGTTCCCTGCGGCATTCAGGAACACGGGGTGACGTCTCTGGTCGATCTGGGGTTGCCGGTGACGATGGATGACGTCGATGTGGCGCTCAAAAAGACCTTCAATGAAATCTTCATCGCCGAAGGTGTCTGACGCATAAGTGATTCCACGTACCCGAGGCGACCAGATCAAAAGTCCGAAACAACAATGCCCGGAATCCCGTCATTCTGTTTCTCAAACCATACAGCCGTTTCCTTTGAATCGCCCCAATTCGCCTTAAATTCAGGGATTCTTCACATCCCCTCCTTACAAACGCCATCTAACCACATAGTATAGAGTTACCGTTCATGAGTGAGTGGTGTGTTAACCGGTGATCACGGGGCTGCTCCCGCGAAATCCGAGAAGTGCTTGGTTACGAGTCTGCCGTTCCGACCCCATATCGGAACGGCAATTCTCATTTTGGGGTATCTGTTTTTCGGAACAGCCGGACAAAGGCAGGCCCGCACGGCGTTTCCCGTTTGCTTGGAACTTGATCGCAAGCGGATCCCATCAGGTTCAGGCCAATGCAGCGCGAATCTTGTCAGCATGCTCGGCGATCTGGTCGAAATCTCCCATCTTGCCCGGCGGACGCATCGAGACACCTTCGTGACGTGGCAAGACGTGGACATGCAGGTGAAACACCTCCTGCCCGCCTGCGGCTTCGTTGAACTGCTGAATGGTGACTCCGTCGGCATCAAAGGCAGCTTTGACAGCATGCGCCATCTTCTGCACCGTCGCCATAACCGCAATCAGTTGTTCAGCCGAGGCATCCAGCATGTTGCGGCAGGGAGTTTTCGGAATGACCAGCAGGTGGCCGTCCGACCGGGGCATGATATCCATCAGAGCGACTGTATCATCGTCTTCATACACACGGTTCGACGGGATTTCCCCGCGCAGGATCTTGGCAAAGACGTTTTCGGGATCATAAGCGGTCATCTCGGGCCTCCGGTGTTGAACTTTGCTGTTGTTCTGAGCCGCCGCCAGATGCGGGTCAAGCGGGTTTCCCTCCAGCCTCACTTGAAATCACGGATGGAACTCCCAAATCACTCGTATCCAAGGTCTGTTTGTCGGGCAGCAATGCCAGCCCGCGACAATTATTCTTGATCCAGATCAAACTCGACCATTGAAGGTCGCCCCTTCGCAATCTAAAACCAGCAGGAATCCCGCGCGTTGGAGAGGTCCGGCTGCGCGGTGTAGTTGCAACAGGAGGCACCTAATGGCAGACGCAGCCATTCATGGTCACGACCATGAAGACCAGCGCACATTCTTCCAGCGCTGGTTCATGTCGACCAACCACAAGGACATCGGGATTCTTTACCTGATCTTCTCGGCACTTGCCGGTCTGATCTCGGTTCTGATGACCGTTTACATGCGGCTCGAGCTGATGCACCCCGGTGTTCAGTACATGTGCCTCGAAGGCTTCATGGCCGATCCTTGTACCCCTAACGGACATCTGTGGAACGTGATGATCACCTATCACGGTGTTCTGATGATGTTCTTCGTGGTCATCCCCGCGCTGTTTGGCGGATTTGGCAACTATTTCATGCCGTTGCAGATCGGCGCGCCGGATATGGCGTTCCCGCGGATGAACAACCTGTCTTTCTGGCTGTATGTTGCCGGCACCTCGCTGGGCGTCGCATCGCTGCTGAGCCCAGGTGGCAATGACCAGCTCGGTTCTGGCGTCGGCTGGGTTCTGTACCCGCCGCTGTCGACGACCGAGGGCGGCATGTCCATGGACCTTGCGATCTTTGCCGTGCACGTATCGGGCGCCTCCTCGATCCTCGGCGCGATCAACATGATCACCACCTTCCTGAACATGCGTGCCCCGGGCATGACCCTGTTCAAGGTGCCGCTGTTCAGCTGGTCGATCTTCGTCACTTCGTGGCTGATTCTGTTGTCGCTGCCGGTTCTGGCAGGCGCGATCACCATGCTCCTGATGGATCGCAACTTTGGTTTCACCTTCTTTGACCCGGCCGGTGGTGGCGACCCGATCCTGTATCAGCACATCCTGTGGTTCTTCGGCCACCCGGAAGTGTACATCGTGATCCTGCCCGGCTTCGGCATCATTAGCCACGTGATCGCCACCTTCTCGCGCAAGCCGATCTTCGGTTACCTGCCGATGGTTTGGGCGATCATCGCAATCGGTGTTCTGGGCTTCGTCGTGTGGGCGCACCACATGTACACCGTTGGCATGTCGCTGCGTCAGCAGGCCTACTTCATGCTGGCCACGATGGTCATCGCGGTTCCGACAGGGGTTAAGGTCTTCTCGTGGATCGCGACCATGTGGGGCGGTTCCATCGAGTTCAAGACGCCGATGCTGTTTGCCTTCGGTTTCCTGTTCCTGTTCACCGTTGGCGGTGTGACCGGCGTTGTGCTGTCGCAGGCGGGCGTGGACCGTGCCTATCACGACACCTACTACGTGGTTGCGCACTTCCACTATGTGATGAGCCTGGGTGCTGTCTTTGCGATCTTTGCAGGGATCTACTTCTACTTCGCCAAGATGACCGGTCGCCAATACTCGGAATTCTGGGGCAAGGTTCACTTCTGGCTGTTCTTCATCGGCGCCAACCTGACCTTCTTCCCGCAGCACTTCCTGGGCCGTCAGGGCATGCCGCGCCGTTACATCGACTACCCCGAGGCATTCGCCCAGTGGAACTTTGTTTCGTCGATTGGCGCCTTCATCTCCTTCGCCTCGTTCCTGCTGTTCTTCGGTATCGTGATCTACGCCCTGACACGTGGCGCGCGTGAAACCCGGAACAACTACTGGAACGAATACGCGGATACGCTGGAATGGACCCTGCCTTCGCCGCCGCCCGAGCACACGTTCGAGCAGCTGCCCAAGCAGGAAGATTGGGACAAGGGCCACGCGCACTGATCCCGACCTGAGAGACTGGATAACCCCGCCCATCGAGGCGGGGTTTTTCGTTCCGGAGCGGCTTGGACAGGCTGGGCAGTCGCCAGAACAGCAAAAATAGGCTATTCTGGTTCGCGCGATGTATCCGGCCAACCGGAGGGGTTTGCGATGCCCGAGATCGACTTTTGGTACTCCATCGGCAGCACCTACAGCTTCCTGACCATCAAACGGCTGGACGACTGGTGCGCGGAACATGATGCCACTGTGAAATGGCGTCCGTTCAACGTGCGCACTGTCATGTCCGAACAGCAAAACATCCCCTTTGCCGGCAAGCCGGTCAAATCCGCCTATATGTGGCGCGATATCGAACGTCGGGCGGCAAAGTATCACATCCACGCCAACCTGCCTGCCCCCTACCCGGTTTCAGACCTTGCGCTGACCAATCAGGTTGCCTTGCTGGGCATGACCGAAGGCTGGGGCAAGACGTATACCCAGGTACTTTACAGTATCTGGTTCGAAGAGGGGATCGAGGCGGGATCTGAGACCGCCATCACCGAAGCCCTGCATCGCACCCAACAGGACCCGCGCCTGGCCCTTGCCCGCGCCCGAAGTCCGGACATGGTTGAGGCACTGGAGGCCGAGACCAACACCGCACTTCAATTGGGTGTATTCGGCGCGCCCAGCTTCGTCGTACGTGATGAGGTGTTCTGGGGCGATGATCGTCTGGACGACGCGCTGTCCTGGGCGCGCGTCGGGCACGTGATCTGACAGTTTTGGGCTTCGACTTTGTCGTTTTCTGAGCTAGGTTCCGGCCATGCCTTATCGATGGACTCAAACCTCGGATTCCAGACAAGAGTTGCGCCTGTGGCCGCACAACTCCCTTCCCCCGCGCGGCGCCATGATCGTCATCCTGTCGGTGTTCCTGTTCGGGCTGATTCCGCTGCTGGCGATGCTGGGCTCTGTCGTCCTGTGGGGCTTGCTGCCCTTCCTGCTGCTGACGGTGCTGGGCCTCTGGCTGGCGATCCAGACAAACTATCGCGCGCGCAGCGTGTTCGAGGTGCTGACGCTGGACAAGACGCAGGCGCGGCTTGTGCATCACCACCCGCTGAGGGGTGATCAGGAATGGTCCTGCAATCGTTACTGGGCCCGCCCCGAGATGCACACGAGCGGCGGACCTGTGCCGCATTACGTGACATTGATCGGTGATGGGCGCGAGGTTGAAATCGGCGCGTTCCTGTCCGAGGATGAGCGGATCGCGCTTTACGATGATCTGAACCGGAAACTGCGCGAACCCGCGTGATCAGCCGCCGTTCGAGGCGGCGCACAGATGATCCTTGACCATCGGCCCGACCTTGCCGAAATCCATCTGACCGGTATAGCGCGTTTTCAGCTCTCCCATCACCTTGCCCATATCGCGGATCGACCCCGCGCCCGTGGCCGTGATGGCGGTTTGAATCGCTTTGCTGACCTCATCGTCGTCCAGCTGCTTGGGCAGGAACTCCTCGATCACCTCAACCTCGCGCAATTCACGCTCGGCCAGATCCAGACGTCCGCCCTCTTCATAGGCGCGCGCGCTTTCCTTGCGCTGCTTGGTCATTTTCCCAAGGATTTCAAGCACCTCGGCATCGCCACAGCCTTTCGCCTCTTCATTGTCCGAGGCGCGCGAGGCGATATCACGATCCTTGATCGCGGCGTTGATCAGACGCAGCGTCGACAGACGCTCGGCCGCTTTGTCTTTCATTGCTTGCTTCAGGGCGGCATTCACCCGTGATCGCATATCCATATGGTCTGTCCATCCCCATGGCAAAGGAACCCCGACCATATCGAAACAAAAAGGCAGGCACAACAGGGGACCAATGCAGCTAAACTATTGATTTTCAACAATAGCCCAAAATTTGAACAGGCTTGACCAAAGCGTGCAACCCCCTTAGGTATGCGCCGGTTTACCTTGCAGGAGAGTCGCGCCATGGCCCAGAACGCCCCGTCAAAGCCCACCGCATGTCTGGCATTGGCCGACGGAACGCTGTTCTACGGAATTGGCTTCGGCGCAACCGGCCAGACCGTGGCCGAGCTGTGCTTCAACACCGCCATGACCGGTTACCAGGAAATCATGACCGACCCCTCTTACGCGGGCCAGATCGTCACCTTCACCTTCCCGCATATCGGCAATGTCGGTGTGAACCCCGAGGATGACGAAACCGGCGATCCGGTGGCCGCAGGCATGGTGGTCAAATGGGACCCGACCGAGCCGTCGAACTGGCGCTCGGCCGAAGAACTGAAAAGCTGGCTGGCTCGGCGTGGTCGCATCGCAATCGGTGGCGTCGACACCCGCCGCCTGACCCGCGCCATCCGTCAGCAGGGCGCGCCACACGTAGCGCTGGCCCACGACCCCGAGGGCAATTTCGATATCGAGGCGCTGGTCGCCGCGGCGCGTGGATTTGCCGGGCTGGAAGGCATGGATCTGGCCAAGGATGTCACCTGCGCCCAAAGCTATCGCTGGGACGAGATGCGCTGGGCCTGGCCGGACGGCTACACGCGGCAGGAAGCGCCTCAGCACAAGGTCGTCGCGCTCGACTTCGGCGCCAAGCGCAACATTCTGCGCTGCCTGGCCTCAGCCGGGTGCGACGTGACCGTCCTGCCCGCTACCGCAACGGCGGCCGAGGTTCTGGCGCATAACCCTGACGGCGTGTTCCTGTCCAACGGCCCCGGCGACCCGGCGGCAACTGGCGAATATGCGGTGCCGATGATCAAAGAGGTTCTGGACACCACCGACCTGCCTGTTTTCGGCATTTGTTTGGGTCACCAGATGCTGGCGCTGGCACTGGGCGGACAGACCGTCAAGATGAACCACGGCCACCATGGCGCCAACCACCCGGTCAAGGATCTGGACACCGGCAAGGTCGAGATCACCTCGATGAACCACGGCTTTGCCGTTGATGCGCAGACCTTGCCCGATGGCGTGGTGGAAACCCACCGCTCGCTGTTTGACGGATCGAACTGCGGCATCCGCATGACGGACCGCCCGGTCTATTCGGTGCAGTACCACCCCGAGGCGTCGCCCGGCCCACAGGACAGTTTCTACCTGTTCGAACGCTTCGCTGCAGCCATGGCGGACCAAAAAGCACAAGCTTAATACGGAATTCAACAACGTTAACCGCGCGTTAACCCTGTTCAAGCAACCCTGCCGAGCGTGACTTTCGGCAGGGTTTTCTTATGGTAGAACTGAATCTCCAGCGTCAGACCTTGGCGCGGCCTGTGCCCGGCCCGCATTCGCGTAAACCGCTTGGAACCTGTCTGCTTGATCAGGGTGTCATCACCTCGGACCAACTGGCGCAGGCTTTGCGGATGCAGGCGCGCCAGAATGCGCCCTTGGGGGAAATACTGGTCGGGGAAGGCTGGGCCAGTCGGGCTCAGGTACTCTCGGCCCTTTCCGAACAAACCGGCCTGCAGATCGCCGACCTTGATCAGATTCCGCCACCCCCAGAGCTGTGTGCGCTGAAACCGATTGAGTTCTGGCTGGAGCATAATGTGCTGCCCTGGATGCGGGTTGGTCCTATCCTGTTGGTTGCCACTGCCCGGCCCGACGGTTTCCCTGCCATCATCGAGGCCCTGCAGGATACCGGCCAAACCATCGTCCCGGTTCTGGCCGGGACCGAGCAGATCGACGCCGCCATCGCCCGTCACTATGGACAGCCACTGGCGGAAGCAGCCGAGACCCGTGTGGACGCGCGGCAAAGCTGCCGCAACTGGTCGGCCAAGGCGCGGATGGGTCCGATTGCAGCCGCTTTGATGCTCGTGATCCTGTTCGCTCTCTTTCCGGTCTCTGGCCTCAGTTTTCTTCTGGGCGCAACCTTGCTGACGCTGGGCCTGTTCCTGATCCTCAGACTTTCGGGTCTGATCGCCTATCTATGGCCCGGAAAAACGCGGAAAGAGCCGGACACAGAACAACCGGTCCGCCTGCCCTGTGTCTCGATCCTTGTCCCTCTATACAAAGAGCGTGAGATTGCGGACGTCCTGATCGCCCGTCTGCGCCGCCTGACCTATCCCAAAGCGCTGCTCGACGTCATTCTGGTGCTGGAAGAACAGGACGACGTGACCAAAGAGGTGCTGAAGCAGATCGAGCTGCCAAGTTGGATGCGCGCCATTGTGGTTCCGCAACGCGGTAAGCTGACCACAAAGCCGCGCGCGATGAACTATGCGCTGGATTTTTGCCGGGGGGACATTCTGGGCGTCTGGGATGCCGAAGACGCGCCGGCGGCGAACCAGATCGAAACGGTTGTCCGTCAATTCTCCGCAGCGCCCGAGGATGTGGTCTGTCTGCAGGGCATTCTGGACTATTACAATCCCCGCACCAATTGGCGGTCACGGTGTTTCACTATCGAATACAGCGGTTGGTTCCGCGTGATCCTGAAAGGCATTGCCCGCCTGGGTCTGGTCGTGCCACTGGGCGGTACGACGTTCTATTTCCGCCGCGACAAGCTTCTGGAACTGGGCGGCTGGGACGCCCATAACGTCACCGAAGATGCCGATCTGGGCGTGCGCCTGTGCCGCGCCGGATATCGGACCGAGATCGTGAACACCGCCACCTATGAAGAGGCCAATTTTCGCGCCTGGCCCTGGGTCAAACAACGCTCGCGCTGGCTCAAGGGGTTCATGGTGACCTACCTGGTGCATATGCGCGCGCCCCGACAGCTGCTGCGCGATCTGGGGGTGTTGAAGTTTCTGGGGATGCAGGCCTTTTTTCTGGGAACGTTGGGGCAGTTCCTGTTGGCCCCGGTGCTGTGGCTGTTCTGGCTCGCCTTTTTCGGCCTGCCGCACCCGTTCCAACCTATTCTGACACCCGGTTTCCTGACCGCTTGTGTCTATCTGTTCCTGGCAGCCGAAGCCGCCAACATTCTGGTGGGCATGCTGGGCGTCATCGCCGGAAACCGCAAGTTTCTGCTGCCATGGGTGCCGACGATGGTACTGTATTACCCGCTGGGTGTACTGGCGGCGTATAAAGGTCTGTGGGAACTGGCAGTCAACCCGTTCTTCTGGGACAAAACCCAGCACGGACACGCGGCCGAGGAATCCGACGCGGCTATTTCTCGCGCTGGATCGCATCCTGTTTCAGCCGGGTCATGAACGCGACCGAGATATGGTCCTGCAACGCCTTCGCGGCAGCATCCTCATCACGCGCAGCGATGGCCTTGATGATCCCGTCATGTTCGTTCTGGGCGATCTCATCCCGCCCCTCCGCCGCCAGCGACGTGGTCGCCATCAGCGCCATGGTCCGGTGCACCAGATCCAGTTGCTGCACCAGATAGCGGTTGTGTGAGGCCAGATGGATCTGTTCATGAAACCGCCGGTTGGCCCGCGACAGCGCCGAGGGATCGCCCAGCAGCTTATTGTCGGCAATTACCATCTCCTGCAACACGCGGATTTCCTCTTCGGTGGCGTGCTTGGCTGCCAGCCGCGCGGCCAGCCCCTCCAACTCGCGCCGCACCACGTACAGCTCGGCCATCTGGTTGTGGTCCAGCGATGCTACGATCAGGGATCGCCCGTCCCGCTCGAGCAGCGATTGCGTCTCAAGCCGCTGCAGAGCCTCGCGGATCGGGGTGCGCGATACGCCGAAACGCTCGGCCAGTTCGCTTTCCACCAGCCGGTCACCGGGTTTGTAGACCCCCACATCAATCGCTTCGAGGATCAGACTGTAGGCATCCTTGTTGGACTGTTTGGAATGGGGCATCGGCTGTTTTCTCTCCTCGTTCGGCCCTGTCTATCCGCCACACGCCCCCCCAATCAAGTGCAGCATTGAAAACCGCAGCCTACCGCCCTAAACCCAAAGCATGGTGAAACCGGCCTTTGCTCATGTCACCCAATGGGTGTTCGACCTCGACAATACATTGTACCCGCCGCATATGCGCCTGTTCGATCAGATCGAGGTGCTGATGACGGATTACGTGGTGCAGGCCATCGGCGTCGACCGCCCCGAGGCCGACCGGCTGCGCTCGCATTATTGGCGGCAATACGGCACCACGCTGGCGGGCCTGATGGCCGAGCATGATCTGGACCCAGACCCCTATCTGCACGCCGTGCATCAGGTGGACATGAGCCATATGGAGCCCGATGCCGCACTGGCCGACCATATCCGCGCCCTGCCCGGGCGGCGCATTGTCTATACCAACGGATCAGCGCCTTATGCCGAACGGGTTCTGTCCGCGCGCGGGTTGGATGGCCTGTTCGATGCGATCTACGGGGTCGAACATGCAGGCTATCGCCCCAAGCCGCAAAAAGCCGCGTTCGAGGCGATCTTTGCGCAGGATGGGATCGAGGCCCAAAAGGCTGCCATGTTCGAGGATGATCCGCGCAATCTGGCCGCCCCGCATGAGATGGGAATGCGTACCGTGCATGTCGCACCCGACCCGCACGAGGCTGATCACATTCATCACCACACCGACGATCTGACCGGCTTTCTGGGCCGCCTGCGATAGGCTGTCACACTGCGACGATCTGTGCGTTTCGCAGGTGCAGCATAATCTCCATATGCACCCCAGCGACGAACAGAATCGGAGACCCCAATGACCGCGCTCGATATCCATGCGCGCCCGCCCATCTGGCAGCGCCTCTTGTTTGCAGTGCCCCTGTTTGGCTGGATGGCCCGCGATGTGTCCAATGCTCAGGCCGAGGACCTGTATTATACCGCCGCGGCCATCATCAGCATGTGGGGCTGTTCAATCATGCTGTTCGGCGTTCCCGGCCTTTACATCCCTGCCCTGATGATGGTGCCGGTGATGTTCCTGATCCTGCTTCTGATCTCGCGGGGCTAGGATACGAGACAGGATGTCACTTGGCACCTGCCACGGAACGGCACTAGGGTCTGCGGCAACGGAGAACTGCCCATGACTGATAGCTGTGACATCCTGATTTCCGGCGGCGGCATTGCCGGCCTGACCGCCGCCGCCGCGTTTGGCGCCGCCGGGTTCGACGTGATCTGCGTCGACCCCACCCCGCCGATCACCGAACGCGACGTAGACGGCTCGGACCTGCGCACCACTGCGTTCCTGCAGCCTGCACATGGGTTGCTGGAACAATGCGGCCTCTGGGCCCGGCTGGACGCCCATGCCGCGCCCTTGCAGATCATGCGCATCGTGGATGCAGGCGGCGATGTGCCCGAACCCCGCGTGGTGCGTGACTTCAACGCCGCCGATATCTCGGACCAGCCGTTCGGGTGGAACCTGCCCAACTGGCTGTTGCGACGCGAAATGGTGGCGCGGCTGGCCGAGCTGCCCAATGTCGACTTCCGCCCCGGCACCGGTACTGTCAGCCTGTTCACCCGCACCGCCGAGGCCCGCGTGGGCCTGAGCGATGGAACTCGCGTCCGCTGCAAACTTGTAATCGCCGCAGACGGGCGCAGCTCGCCGATGCGAGAGGCCGTCGGGATTAACGTCCACACCACGCGCTATGGTCAGAAGGCGCTGGCCTTTGCGGTCACCCATCCGATCCCGCATGAAAATGTCTCGACCGAGATTCACCGCTCGGGCGGACCGTTCACCCTGGTCCCCCTGCCCGACTGGCAGGGTCAGCCGTCATCGGCGATTGTCTGGATGGAACGCGGCCCGCGCGCCGTCGAACTGCTGAACCTTGAACCCGAGGCGTTCGAGGCAGCGATGACCGAACGCTCCTGCGGCTTGTTGGGGCCGCTGAAGCTGGCCTCGCGCCGGACGATCTGGCCGATCATCAGCCAGTCGGCGGACCGGCTGTCGGGCGAACGCATCGCGCTGATGGCCGAGGCCGCCCATGTGGTGCCCCCCATCGGTGCGCAAGGCCTGAACATGTCGCTGGGTGATCTGCGCAGCCTGCTGGAACTGGCGCAAGCCCGCCCCGAAGGCTTGGGCGATGCGCAGATGCTGGAGGCCTATCACAAGGCCCGCCATACCGAGATCGAACTGCGCGTCAAAGGCATCGACCTGCTCAACCGCGCCTCGATGATCGAGGCGCGACCGCTGCGCGATGCGCGGGCGATGGGGTTGAATGCGCTCTATTCCCTGCCGCCCGTGCGCAAGACGCTGATGCAGATGGGTCTCGGCGTGCGCTGAGACCCTGCTGATTAAAGCACCTGATCCAGCACCCGTTTCAGGCGCCCAATCGTGCCGTCCACATCATAAAGCTTGTCGAGCCCGAACAGGCCCAGACGGAAAGTGCTGAACCCTTCGGGCTCATCACATTGCAGCGGCACACCAGCGGCGATCTGCATACCGAGGGCGGCGAATTTCTTGCCGTTCTGCACCTCGGGGTCGGTGGTATAACTGACCACCACGCCGGGGGCACCAAACCCGTCAGCGGCAACCGACATGACGCCCTTGCCTTTCAGATAGGCCCGTACGCCATCCCCCAGCGCCCATTGCGCCACCCGCAGCTTCTCGAACCCGTAGTCCCGCGTTTCGGCCATGGTATCCCGGAAAGCGCGCAGCGAATCCGTGGGCATGGTCGCGTGATAGGCGTGACCGCCATTCTCATACGCCTGCATGATCTGGCGCCATTTCTTCAGATCAATGGCAAAACTGTCCGAGCTGGTCTGCTCCAGTCGCGCCTCGGCCCGTTCGGACAACATGACCAGACCGGCGCAGGGCGTCGCGCTCCAGCCCTTTTGCGGGGCTGAGATCAGAACGTCGACACCGGTCGCTTTCATATCGATCCACGCGCAGCCCGAGGCGATGCAGTCCAGCACCATCAACGCCCCCACCTCATGCGCCGCAGCGGCCATCGCCGTCACATAGTCATCGGGCAGAATCACTCCGGCAGATGTCTCGACATGCGGGGCAAAGACGATATCCGGACGCTTCTCGCGGATTGCCTCCACAACCTCATCAATCGGGGCCGGAGCAAAGGGCGACGGGCTGGCATTCCCCGTCTCACGCGCCTTCAGAACCGTCGTCTGAGCGGTCAGCGCACCAGACTCGATAATCTGGCTCCAGCGATAGGAGAACCAACCGTTACGGACCACCAGCACATTGGCATCGCGGGCGAACTGGCGCGCTACGGCCTCCATCCCATAGGTGCCACCGCCGGGAATGACGGCCACACCGTCAGCGTTATAGACCTCGCGCAGCATCCCCGAGATATCGCGCATCACCTGCTGAAAGCTGGCCGACATATGGTTGAGCGAACGATCCGTGAAGACCACCGAGAATTCTTCGAGGCCATCCGGATCAACAGTTTCCAGCAATGCAGGCATGACATGTCCTTTTTAGTTGTTCCCTCTACTTCTGCCCTGTCTCGCAGGCCCGGTAAAGCACCAAACCCGCGCCTCGCTTGACCTGAGGTCAATTGCAACCTTAAGTTTTATTTTGAGATTTTACGTGCAACAATTGCCAGAAATGACGCCAATTAGAGTCAGCCTCTCTTTACACCCTTAGGTGTTTCTGAACAGATACATTCACTTAGAACAAGAATGGATTAAATACCTCGTGACTGCGCAAAAACGGATTAGTTTCCAAGTCGTCCGGGACGAAGTTAAACGTCGGATTGAATCCCGCATCTGGCCTCAGGGCTCACTTCTGCCCACCGAAACCCAACTTGCGGAAGAGTTCAACTGTGCCCGTGCCACCGTAAACCGGGCGTTGCGCGAACTGGCCGATCAGGGTTTTGTCGAACGCAAACGAAAAAGCGGAACGCGGGTCAAGAAAGAGCCTCGCAAACAGGCCAAGCTTGAGATTTCGCTGGCTCGTCAGGCGGTCGAGAATCAGAACTCGGTCTATCGTTATGCTCTGGTCGAACGGAATGTGGTGCACAGCCCCGGTTGGCTGACCTCGCAACTGAATGTCGAACCCGACGCGCGGGTTCTGCACGTGATCTGCATGCATTATGCCGACAACCGCCCCTTTCAACTGGAAGAACGCTGGATCAACATCGATGCCGTGCCTGATGTTGAGCATGCCGATCTCAACGCGAGCGGCCCACATGAATGGCTGCTGAACGCCGCGCCTTTCACCGAGGCCGAGATCGCCTTTTGTGCAATCTCGGCCGACAATCGTCTGGCCGACTTCATGGGAACAACCACAGGCACTTCGATGATTCAACTGGAACGGACGACGTGGAAAGACGGGTTACCGATGACATTCGCGCGCATGACCCATCATCCGGGCTTCCGCATTCACACCAAATACTGACCAGAATCAGCCAATCGGCCCCGGCAGGCGTTCCTCGCTCAGCAAGACATTGGCCTCGACCTCACCGGCCCCCGGTAAGGTCATCACCCGCCGCCGCAGGACCCGCTCGAAATCGGCCAGATCCCGTGCCACGACGCGCAGGCGGTAATCATAAAGCCCCAGGACATGCTCGACGGTCTGCACCTCGGGGATGGCGCTGACAGCGCGCTCGAAATCCTCAAGGCTGACCTGCCCCTTGCGCGCCAGCTTGACGCCCAGAAAGACGGTCACGCCGAATCCCAGCGCCTCAGCATTCAGGCGCAGCCGCCGCCCCTTGATCACGCCCGCCTCTTCCAACCGGCGAATCCGCCGCCAGGTCGCGGGCTGTGACAAGCCAAACCGACGCCCGAGCGCACCGGCACTTTGGGTCGCGTCCTGAACCAACGCGCGCAGGATCTTGCGATCAATCTCGTCCAGTTCGGTCATACTGGCAGCACCTCGTCCCGCTTGACCCGCGCGATATGCATCAGCGCCTCGATATCCGCGATATGCGGCAGGGTCAGAATCCGGTCGCGATAGACCTGCTGATAGTGGCTCATGTCGCGGGCAAGCACGGACAGGCGCACATCGACCCGGCCCAGAAAGGTCTGAATCTCGATCACCTCGGCCACCTCACGCGCCGCCGCCGTGAAATCGTCAAAGGCCCGCGCCTGGGTTTTGTCCAGCGTCACCCGCAACGAGACCTCGACCGCATAGCCCAGCGCCGCCCAATCGATCACGGCCTCTTGCCTCTCGATGATCCCGGCCGCCTGCATCTTTTCGATCCGGCGCCAGCACACACCCGCGCTGATCCGGCATCGCTCGGCCAGTTCGGCGGTGGTCAGGCTCGGCTCGGCTTGAAAATGGCGCAGGATGCGGCGATCAATATCATCAAGCATGATTTTTTCGCATGTTTTGATTTACACGAATTACTCTTCATCTTTTTTCCAGTTACTCGATCCCAACCCTATCGCCAATACCAAACGCTCGGGATAAAAGCGCAGCAATCGAAACTGAAAGGACCAGCGACATGCGCGTCTATTACGATCGCGATTGCGACATCAACCTGATCAAAGACAAAAAAGTGGCCATCCTGGGCTATGGCAGCCAAGGTCACGCCCACGCGCTAAACCTGCGCGACTCGGGCGCCAAGAACCTGGTCGTCGCCCTGCGCGAAGGTTCGCCCTCGGCCAAGAAAGCCGAAGGCGAAGGCCTGAAGGTCATGGAAATCTCGGAAGCGGCTGCATGGTGCGACGTCATCATGTTCACCATGCCCGATGAACTGCAGGCTGAGACTTACAAAAAATACGTGCATGACAACATCAAGCCCGGTGCCGCCATCGCGTTCGCCCACGGCCTGAACGTGCATTTCGGCCTGATCGAGCCGAAAGAGGGCGTCGACGTCATCATGATGGCCCCCAAAGGCCCCGGCCACACCGTGCGCGGCGAATACACCAAAGGCGGCGGCGTGCCCTGCCTGGTGGCGGTTCACAGCGACGCAACTGGCAAAGCGCTGGAAATCGGCCTGTCCTACTGCTCGGCCATCGGTGGCGGTCGTTCCGGCATCATCGAAACCAACTTCCGCGAAGAATGCGAAACCGACCTGTTCGGCGAGCAGGCCGTTCTGTGCGGCGGTCTGGTCGAACTGATCCGCTGCGGCTTTGAAACTCTGGTTGAGGCCGGTTATGCGCCCGAGATGGCCTATTTCGAGTGTCTGCACGAAGTGAAACTGATCGTTGACCTGATCTATGAAGGCGGCATCGCGAACATGGATTACTCGATCTCGAACACTGCCGAGTACGGTCAGTACGTCACCGGCCCGCGTATCCTGAAATACGACGAGACCAAAGCGCGCATGAAAGAGGTCCTGAACGACATCCAGCAGGGCAAATTCGTCCGAGACTTCATGCTGGAAAACGCCGTTGGCCAGCCGACCATCAAAGCGTCGCGCCGCGCCAATGACGAGCACATGATCGAGGAAACCGGCGCCAAGCTGCGTGGCATGATGCCCTGGATCTCGGCCGGTAAAATGGTCGACAAAGAAAAGAACTAAGACTGGCCTTTGTCAGCGAAAGGGCGGCCCCGGTGGCCGCCCTTTTTCATTGTGCAACGGCATTTGCATAACAGTCACCCAGGACAAAATCCCAGCCTTTGTCATAGTTCGCGCGCTTGTCTGCTGCCTCGGTTGCCCAGACCTCCCACCCGGAATGGATCAGCGTTACCTTGGCCTTGCCGCTGTCCTGCGCCTCAAACAGCACCTCAACCCGCGTCGGTTTTTCCGTGTTCGTGCCGGGGTGCCACGTGAAGGCCAGTCGCTTGCCCTCTTCGAAGATCAGAACCTCGCCCCAATCGGCGCGCGCGCCGTCGAACATGGTCTCATAGATCGCACCGCCGACCCGAGGTTCGATCACCACCGCAAGGGCCGGTTTGCCGCCGGTGGCAGACACGGCGTGCCCGTCCAATGGCCACCATTTCGCAATCCGGTTCACGAAAATGTCGAAGGCACGCGTAGCGTCGGCGTTTACTATTACGGTTTTGACGATCGGATCGGTCACGAGCCCTCTCCCTCTGAATTCACCTCATCCGCAAATCGGCTCATGACATCCGTCCAATATTGGTCGAGCCACGAGCGAAGCGCATCCAACCCATCCGGACACGCAGCATAGATCCGCCGCGTACCTTGCGCGCGGCACATCACCAGCCCTGCATCCGACAGCACCTTCAGGTGCTGCGACACCGCAGGGCGGCTGACCGGCAATTCGGCGGCGATCTCGCCCACAGATCGGGGCGTGTGTGCGACTGCTTCAAACACCTGCCTGCGGGTTGTGTCGCCTAACGCTGTCAGAGCCTTTTCGTAAGTCATTACTTACGGTAAATCATTACTAACGGAATGTCAATTTCGCCTCGTGACATGTTCACCCACGCGGGATAAGGGGGTGGAATGGTTGAACAACCCTCAACACGAGACTGGAGCGGCGTCTTCATTCTGGGCCTCATTTGGGGCGCAACATTCATGGTCGTGGCCATGGCGCTGGAAGGCTACGGCCCCATTACGGTTGCCACCTCGCGCACCACATTGGGTGCAGTGACCTTGCTGGTGCTGATGCGGTTGACGGGCCGCCGCGTGCCTGCGTTGACCCCTGCATTGGGTGTTTCGATCATCCTGATCGGTCTGCTGTCCACCGCCGTTCCCTTCATGCTGCTCAGCTGGGGGCAACAGTTCGTCCCCTCGGCCTTCGCAGGGCTGTCCATGGCGGCGATCCCGCTGATGGTTTTGCCGCTGGCACATTTTTTCTCGGATGAGCCCCTGAACCTGCGCCGCCTGATCGGGGTTTGCCTCGGGTTCACTGGTGCGCTGGTCCTGATCGGGCCGGGCCTTGCGCAATTGGGTCAAGGGACCGAGCCTCTGGCGCAACTGGCGTGCATTTGCGCCGCCCTGTGCTACGCCAGTTCATCGGTCATGACGCGCCGTTGCCCACCAATTGATCCGCTGGTCCTTGCAGCTCTGACGCTGGTCGTGGGGGCCTCTCTTCTGGTGCCAATCATGCTGCTGACCGAGGGGCTGCCGACCTGGCAAGGCCCCCGCCCGACCGTGGCGCTGATCGTGCTGGGCCTGTTGCCCACCGCCTTTGCCACCCTGCTGCGGGTCTCGATCACACGCAGCGCCGGATCGGTCTTTCTGACGCTGGTAAACTATCAGGTGCCGATCTGGTCGATGGTCTTTGGCGCCTGGATCCTGTCCGAAGCACTGCCGCTGCGTTTTTTCATAGCGCTTGCGCTGATTCTGGCCGGCATGGCCCTCAGCCAATGGTTCAGCCTGCGTAAGATGCTGATCGGGTATTAGCCCGCGACCGCCTCGACCTCGGCGACGATTCCGTCAACCACCTGATTGAGCAGAGCAGCGTCTTCGCATTCCGCCATCACCCGGATCAGAGGCTCCGTGCCCGACTTGCGGATCAGCAAACGCCCCTGCCCGTTCAACCGCGCTTCGGCCTCGGATATGGCCGTCTTGACGTTGGCAGCCTCCAGCGGGGTCTGCCCGGCGGTAAATCGCACATTCTTTAGCAATTGCGGAACCGTTTCGAACTGGCGCGACAGCTCCGAGGCTTTCCTTTCGGACAGCACCATCTCGGCCAGAAAATGCAAGCCGGCCATCAATCCATCGCCGGTGGTAGCATAGTCGCTCATCACGATATGGCCGGATTGTTCGCCGCCCAGATTGAAACCGCCCTCGCGCATCCGTTCTACCACGTATCGGTCACCGACTGCGGTGCGTTCCAGACGCAGGCCCTGCCCCTGCAGATGGCGTTCAAGACCCAGATTGGACATCACCGTCGCCACCAGGGTGCCGCCCTTCAGCTGCTCTGCCCGCGACCAGGCCCCGGCAAGCAAAGCCATCAACTGATCGCCGTCTGCCACCTTGCCCGTCTCGTCAATCACAACGACGCGGTCGGCATCGCCATCCAGACAGATGCCGACATCCGCGCCATGCGCGACAACGGCTTCCGCTGCGACGCGCGGTTTGGTGGAACCGCAGTCAAGGTTGATATTCTTGCCGTCCGGCGCAATGCCGATGGGGATGACATCTGCACCCAACTCCCACAACACTTCGGGCGCGGTGCGGTGCGCGGCACCATTGGCGCAATCGATCACAACCTTCAACCCATCCAGCCGCACATCGCGCGGCAGCGAGGATTTGACCCGCTCGCCATAGCGGAACCGGGCGTCATCGACCCTGCGCGCTCGGCCAATATTCTGCGCCTGTGCCGGGCGCACGCCCTCTTCGATCAGACGCTCGATTTCCAGTTCGGCCTGATCGGACAGTTTGAAACCGTCAGGCCCAAAAAACTTAATCCCATTGTCTTCAGCCGGGTTGTGACTGGCCGAAATCATCACGCCCAGATCCGCCCGCATCGACCGGGTCATCAGTCCGACCGCCGGAGTCGGCACCGGTCCCAGCAGCAACACGTTCATCCCGGTCGAGGTCAGCCCCGCCGTCAGCGCGTTTTCCAGCATGTACCCCGACAGCCGCGTATCCTTGCCGATGACAACCCGGTGCACGCCCGAGGCATCCCGGCGGAAATATCGGCCCACGGCGGCCCCTATGCGCAAGGCCATTTCTGCCGTCATCGGATGCGTGTTAGCGGTGCCCCGCACCCCGTCGGTTCCGAACAGCTTGCGCATATGTCAATACTCCTGAAAATTCCTGGTGCCCGGATTACCGGACGGTGGCCCACAGACGCAAGGCCTGAGCGGTCTCGGCCACGTCGTGAACGCGTATAACTTGCACGCCCTGAGACAATCCTGCCAGAGCAACCGCGATTGATCCCGGCGCACGGGCATCTTTGCGCGGCTCTTTGCCGATCTCGCCGATGATCCCCTTGCGCGACACGCCCAGCAGGATCGGACAGCCGAGACCATGGAACAGGCTGAGATTGCGCAACAGCGTCAGGTTGTGATCGGTGGTTTTGCCAAACCCGATGCCGGGATCGACCAGGATCAGATCCCGGCTGAGGCCAAGACCTTCCAGATGTGCGATCTGCGCTTCAAGAAAGTCAAACACGTCCAGAAGCACGTCGTCATATTGCGGATCATCCTGCATCGTCGCCGGATCACCTTGCATGTGCATCACACAGACTGGCGCGCTGATCCCGACACAAAACGGAGCAAGCAGCGGATCGAAGGTAAAGCCCGACACATCATTGATCAGCCCTGCCCCCGCCGCGTGCGCCGCCCTTGCGACGCTGGCCTTGCGCGTGTCGATCGAGATCAGCGCATCGGTCTCGGCCCGGATTGCTGCGATCAGGGGCTCGGTACGGGCGATCTCTTCCTCAGCAGGTACGAAATCGGCGCCGGGGCGGGTGGATTCTCCGCCGATGTCCAGAATGCTGGCCCCGTGGCCCACCATCTCGGCAGCGGCTGCGCGGGCCGCGTCAACCGAGTTGTGCAAACCCCCGTCCGAGAAGCTGTCGGGCGTGGCATTCAGAATGCCCATGATCTGCGGCTGCGCCATGTCCAGCCCGGCAATGGGCGCGCGTGGACGGGTGAGATACTCCATGTATGTACCTGGAATATCTTTGATTTTCACAATCTGTGAGGATTTGCCACGCTGCAGCATTTCAGCCTGCGTAAACCACAGCGACTGACCTGCCAGCGACGCGGCGCCTGACGGGCGCACAGGCCCGTGCTGAACAAGCGGACGGTAATAGACAGTCACAACTGCGCCTGATCCACCGGAACGGCACGCAGTGGCGTTTTCGGGGCTTCGGGCAGTTCGCCGCCAATCACCAACATCTCGCTGGCCTCGAAGGTCGCGGCGAACCAGGCCGCCAATGCGACCGCGTCCGACGGTGCCGCCGAGGGGCCATCCACCGCATCCAGCACGATCTTGGACGGGGCCCAAACACAAATCTGGCCGTTTTTCATCGCCCAATCCAGTTCGGTCCGGGTCGAAACGACAACACAACGATGATCACGCGCTGCCAGAACCCAGGCGTTCTGCTCGATGGCCAGCAGGTCGATCCGGCGCTGGGTCATCGCGTGGCCGGTCTGCGGTACATCCAGATCCGCGGCCCCGACGCACAGGATCAGCGGGCGCTGCCGGTTCTCAAGCTGGTCAATCCAGCCGGTCAGATTGCCCGACACAATCGCTTCGTTCGACAGGAAAACCAGCCGGGGGTGAGGCCGCTGTTCTTCGGTCACATCATGATGCATCGCATCTTTGCCGCGCACGATCTCGACCCCAAGCGCACCGGGCCCACGATCCAGTTTTTCAATGCGAACAAAGGCTCTTACAGCCTGAGGCTCAAGCAAAATACGTTCCGCCACGCGGTCGGCCAACGTCTCCAGCAGGTTCAGCCGTTCGGCCGCCAGTTCGAACGCAATGGCTTCGGTCACCCGGTCATAGGACAGGATGCGATCCACATCATCGTCGATGGGATCGGTCAGCGGGCGTACCTCGACCACAATGTTGAAACAGATGCGCTGGGTGGTGCCGCGCTCGGCCTGAAAGGCCCCGATCTCGACCTCGACGATATGGTCCCGCAACGAGATACGATCCAGCGGCCCGCGTGAAGCGGTCGCTTCGGACCGTTCAGACGGATGCGCGAACGCAAGGCGAATTTCAGAGCTCATCTGATGGACCTTCTCGGACTTGGTGGGCTGATCAACCCAATTTACGTGATGAGCGGGCATATAGCACCGCAGCAAACGCCATTCCAGCCATCGAATGCGGCGTCAGGCGATCCCGGCAAGGGACCACCTGCGCCAACATTTACTTGCTCGCGGTCCGATAATTGTGCCTGTAGAAAATATGTACGCCGATCCGGGCCGTTTCTTTGTAAACCCGTGCCCAGGACGGGCGCACCGCTTTGGTGTGATAATGCGTCGCCCCCGAGGTCATCTCTTCGGCGACTCCGTCAATTGCGGCGCGGGCCACTTTGGACACGCGCTCGTAGGCGCGTTTTTCGTGGATAACTTCTTTCTGGCCGTCGCAGGTATAGGTGAACTGGCACTGATACCGCTTTCCGGTGCCCTGCTTGATCACTCCACACAGTGTATCCGGGAAACGGCCGCTTTCGACACGGTTCAGGATCACCTCGGCAACCGCGAACTGGCCGCGCACACTTTCACCGCGCGCCTCGAAATACAGCGCCTCGGCCAGACAGCGGAAATTTTCATCTCCGGTCGCCTTGGGCTGCTTGTCCAGCCAATCCTTGGTATAGGAAATTTCAATCTTTTCCGGCGCCTGGCGCGGCTGGAACAGCTTCAGGTAGTCGCGGAAACTCTGTCCTGGCAACTCGTTACGGGCAACCAGTTGATCAGATGTATCGACGCGCGCTTTCTCAGCGTACGCCAAACTTGGCAGCAAGGCTGCGGCCCCCACGGCAACAGCCAATATGTAGCGTCTCATCAGATAACCTCGCACAGGCACATACGCGCCTAACCCTCCCCCGGCGGGCGCGACGAGGCTAATACCCTACCAAGGGGCAGACGTCCAGTATTCTTAAGAAGGCAAGAAAAAAACCGCCCACGCCGCCAATATTCATCGACAGCGGAACGTTTCCTACGCCACTATTTCTAGGTAGGAGACAGTTAGTCAACCCCCAAGTTTGGACGAAATCGCCAGTTGAGCGGCAGACAGCCGAGCGACGGGCACCCGGAAGGGTGAGCAGGACACATAGTCAAACCCAAGCGCCCGGCAGATGGCGATTGATTCGGGATTGCCACCATGCTCACCGCAGACAGAAAGTGTAACGTCTGGTTGAGCTTGACGCCCGCGTTCAGCCCCAAGTTTCAGCAATTCGCCCACCCCGTCCGCATCCAGAACGTGAAATGGATCTTCGCCAAACACGCCTAGGCGGACATATGCCGACATGAACCGACCCGCATCATCGCGGGACAAACCATAGGTCATCTGGGTCAGGTCATTGGTCCCGAAGCTCAGAAAAGCCGTATGTGGCGCGATCTCATCCGCGCGCAGACAGGCCCGGGGCGTTTCGACCATGACGCCCAGACGATACTCCAGCTCCTGCCCGCGCTCCGAGGCCACCTCGGCCGCGACCGCATCGATGCGGGCCTTGACCAGTTCCACCTCGCGATTGGCCGAGACCAGCGGGATCATCACCTCTGGCACCACGGGATCGCCGTCCTTCGAGGCCTCCAGCGTCGCCTCGAAGATCGCGCGCGCCTGCATGTCGTAGATTTCCGGCACGGTAACGCCCAGCCGGACACCGCGCAGCCCCAGCATGGGGTTGTATTCGCTCATGGCCGCCACCCGGCGTTCGACATCCGAGACCGGAATGTCCAGCGCCTCGGCCACTTCGCGCTGACCGCTGCGGGTCGTTGGCAGGAACTCGTGCAACGGCGGGTCGAACAGGCGGATACAGACCGGCTGCCCCTCCATGATGCGGAACAGCTGCACGAAATCCTGCCGTTGCATCGGCAGCAGACGTTCCAGCACCGCAGCCCGGCCCGAGGGCGTCTGGGCAAAGATCATCTCGCGCATCACGGTCAGACGACCGGGATCAAAGAACATATGCTCGGTCCGGCAAAGGCCGATGCCCTCTGCCTGAAAATTCCGCGCGGTCTGCGCGTCGGCGGGCGTATCGGCATTGGCGCGGATGGCGATGTCACGCTCGGCATCGGCCCAACCCATCAGCGTCTGAAAACAATCGTCCAAAGCGGCTTCGAGCATTGCGGGCTCTCCGACCAGCACTTGCCCCGAGGTTCCGTCGATGGTCAGAACATCCCCGGTCTTGAACACACGCCCGTCCGGGGCCGTCAGTTGCCGTTTCTTGGTCTGAAACCGCATCTCGGACGCGCCAACAATACAAGGCAGGCCCAGGCCCCGGCCAATCACGGCAGCATGGCTGGTGATGCCGCCCTTTTCCGTCAGCACCGCGACAGCGGCGTGCATGCCGCGCACATCCTCGGGCGAGGTTTCGCGGCGCACCAGAATACACGGCTCGCCCCGCGCCGCGCTGGCCTGCGCCTCGGCGGCGGTAAACACGATCCGGCCCGTTGCCGCGCCGGGGCTGGCCGGGATACCGTTGGCCAGCACGTCACGTTCAGCCTCGGGGTGGACCTGACGGTGCAGAAGTTCGTTCAGCGAGTGCGGGTCGATCCGCATCACCGCCTCTTGCTGTGGGATGATCCCGTCTTCGGCCAGCCGCACCGCGATCCGCATTCCCGCACGCGAACCGCGCTGCACCCGTACGCCGTCCAGAATATGCACGTCGCCATTCTGAACTACAAACTCGACCTGCATCTCTTCGCGCAGCTTTTCCCGCATCAGCGCGGCGTGCGCCTTGAGATCGGCAAAGGCCTCGGGCGCCACATCTTCAAGCGATTGCCCGCGTTCATCTTTTTCCAGATAGAGCGCCGAGACCCCCTCACCCAACGCATCGCGTCCCTGGCTCTGGCTCAGATAACGGCCGGTGATCTGGGGCATCCCCGTCGCCGGGTCGATCAACTGCAACACGCCCGAGCCGCATTCGCCCTGCCCGACGCCCGGGATCATCTCTTGTATGACCAACCCCAGCCCGGCATCTGCCGGCGCGCCCTTGGCCTGCCGCAACAGCCGGGCCGAGGTCCCGTCCCACGCCCGCGCCATCGACCGCAGCACACCGATCAGCTGCTCGCCCCGGTCCTGAGGAAACGCCTCGTCGGTTTCATCCTCATAGGCGCGCAAGGACAGGCTCAGCCCTTCGCGCCCATCCGCTTCGATATCATCAAAAACATCCGGGTCCAGACGCGCCACATGGAGGGCATAGCTTTGCACGAACCGCCGATAAAGCGCCGCTGCCGCATCACGCCCCATATCCGACGACAGGTCCAGATAGCGCGCATCGTTCATGCCGATGTTCAGAACCGCCCCCGGACCGCCCCAGTCGGGATCCTCGGAACTGGGCCGTACACACAACAGCGCCTCGGCGTCGAATTGTTCCAGAATGGCCGCGAGATCGGGCACCTGCCCTTCGGCGATTTGCTGCACCGCGTCAAAGGACAGCGCCACGGTACGCGGCACCGGCATATCCAGCCGGACCAGCCGTTGCAGGCATTTCGCCCGTCCGCCATGGGTATTGGCGGCAACGGGCGCTTTCGATGTGATAAGCGTGGTATGCGGATTATTCTGCACTGCGGCACCTTTTGGTTTCACCGCAGCATAAGCCCCTGCGCCTTTGGCGCAAGGGCGTTATCCTTCGATCAGGCTCAGATCGGCCACGCTGGAGCAGACCTTGCGGATCTGGCTCAGCAGGTTCAGACGGTTGCGGCGCAGGATGTCATTGTCGGTGTTGACCTGCACATCCTCAAAGAACGCATCCACCGGCGCGCGCAGAGCGGCCATGGCCGCCATCGCCGTGGGGAAATCCTCAGCCTTCAACGCGGAATCGATCTTGGCCTCTGCCGCGTCGAGCGCAGCAAACAGTGCTTTTTCGCTGTCGGTCTCGGCAAATTTTACATCCGCGCCATAGGAGTATTCGACTCCATCCTTCTCTTCCGCCTGAGACAGGATGTTGTTGGCGCGCTTGAACCCTTGCACGAGGTTCTCGCCATCCTCGGTCGCAATTACCGCGTTCAGAGCACGGGCGCGTTTGACCAGCAGGTTGAGGTCGTCATTGCCCTCCATCGCGATACAGGCGTCGATGATGTCGTGGCGGATACCCTCGTCGCGGAGGAAGACTTTGAGGCGGTCGTGGAAGAAGGAGAGGAGGTTTGCGATCAAACCTGCTTCGTCTGCTTGCGCGCCAGCTCCAAAGCGTAAACGGTTCCCAATCTCCGTCGCTTCAACTGCAAGCTCTGCGAAACGCTTTGAATTAGCTTCGTTTTCACTAACGTTGCCGCTCGCGTTCAAATGTCGTTGCTCCGCCATATTGGCGTGTACACGTGCAAATCGAAGAGGATTCAGCAACCGTTCCCTCAACCTGAAAACAACTTCATTTTCGAGGCTCAAGCGAATAACCCCCAACGCCGCGCGACGCAGGGCAAACGGGTCTTTCGAGCCGGTTGGTTTCTCATCAATCGCCCAGAACCCGGTCAAGGTATCCAGCTTGTCGGCCAGCGCCACGGTCACCGACAGCGGCGCGGTCGGCACGTCGTCTGACGGCCCCAGCGGCGAGTAATGCTCTTGCGCCACAGCCGCAACGGCAGCATCTTCGCCAGCCGCTTCGATATAATACCGCCCCATAAGCCCCTGTAGTTCAGGGAATTCATAGACCATCTCAGAACTCAGATCAGCCTTGGCCAAACGCGCGGCTTTCTCAGCCTGACCCGCATCCGCTCCGACCACCGGGGCCAGTTCTCGGGCCAGCGCGGCGATACGGTCGATGCGTTCCGCCTGAGTGCCCAGCTTGTTGTGGAAAGTCACATTCTCCAACGCGCGGGTCCATTGGGCGATGTCCGATTTGGCAACGCGCAGGTCGTTCTCCCAGAAGAATTTGGCATCGGCCAGACGCGCCGACAGCACCTTCTGATTCCCCGCAAGAATGGTCGCGCCGTTGTCGGTGGTTTCCCGGTTGGCGACGGTGATGAAGCGTTCGATCCGGCCCGTTTTGGGGTTCTTCACGGAAAAGAACTTCTGATGCTCCTTCATCGAGGTCTGCAGCACCTCGGGCGGCAGTTCCAAAAATTCTTCGTCGATCTGCCCCATCAGCACTACGGGCCATTCGACCAGACCGGCCACCTCGGCCAGCAGACCCTTGTCGTCAACCACTTCCAGACCGGCGGCAAAGGCCATGTTCTGGGCGTCATTCCAGATATGCTCGGCGCGCTCTTCGGGCGACAGCACCACAAAGGCGCGCTTCAGCTTGGCGGCATAATCCTCGAAAGAGGTGACAGAAAACCGGTTTGGGGCCATGAAACGGTGCCCCTCGGTGGTGTCGCCGGATGTGATGCCTTCGACCTCAAGCGGCACGACCTGCGCGCCTGCCTCATCACTCAGGATACACAGGATCGAATGCAGAGGCCGCACCCACCGCATCGACCCACTGCCCCAGCGCATCGACTTGGGCCAAGGGAAATTGCGGATTGTGGCGTCCAGCACCTCGGCAATGATCTCAGCCGCCGGGCGCCCTGCCTTTTCGATGGTGGCAAAATAGACCGCGCCTTTGGGCGTCTCACGCTCTTCCAACTGATCGCGGGTCAGGCCCGCGCCACGTAGAAAGCCTTCGATGGCCTTGTCCGGCGCACCGACCTTGGGGCCTTTGCGTTCCTCGCGGATGGTGGGGCTTTCTGCCAATAACCCTTCGACGGCCAGTGTCAGGCGGCGCGGCGTAGTCAGAGCGGCGGCGTGGGCGTAGGTCAGACCAGCCTCGACCAGACCGTCGGTGATCCGCTTTTTCAGGTCTTCCCCGGCGCGGGCTTGCATGCGCGCGGGGATCTCTTCGGAAAACAGTTCGATCAGCAGGTCGGGCATAGTCGGTCCTTAGAAATTCACAATCGCCTGAATGACGATGGCATTGGCGATATCCACGAAGAAGGCGGATACAAGGGGCAGCACGATAAAGGCAATAGGCGATGGGCCATATCGCTTGGTCACAGCGGTCATATTTGCAATCGCGGTCGGGGTTGCGCCCAAAGCGAAGCCGCCAAAACCGGCGGCCAGCACGGCAGCGCGGTAATTCGCACCCATCAGCGGGAACAGGACCCACAGCACGAACACCACCGCGAACAGGGTCTGGGCGGTCATGATCACCGCTATCGCCAGGCCAAGCTCGGCAATGGTCCACAATTGCAGGCTCATCAGCGACATCGCCAGAAATGCCCCCAGCGCAAATTCCGAGATCAGCGCCAGCGACGGCGTGCGCGCAACCGGCTTTGCGTTTGGTGCCAGCATGGCGCGCAGGTTGGCGATCACGATGCCCATGATCAGGCAAGGCACAAACAGCGGCAGTTTCAGCCCTGCGGCGCTGATGGCCTCGCTCAGGACCGCCCCTGAAATGATCGCAAGGTTGAGATACAGCAAAACCCGCATGACCGTCAGATGATCGATTTTGGACTTCGGCGCATCCTCGTTGGGCAGACCGACCGTATGTTCTTCATCGGGCCTATCGGGGCTGAGCTTGCGCCCTTCGATCAACAGCCGCGCAATCGGCCCCCCGATCAGAGCGGCCAGCACAAGGCCCAAGGTGGCAACCGCCACGCCCAGCTCGGTCGCGCCATTCAGCCCGGTGGCGGCAGAAACCTCGGGCGCCCAGGCGATGGCAGTACCATGACCGCCGATCAGCGCGGCAGAGCCAAACAGAACACCCGCCTGCGCCGGATAGCCGAACAAAACCGCCCCTGCGGCACCGATCACATTCTGCGCGACGATGGTTAATAGTGTCAAAATCAGAAGCAACAGCAATGGCTTGCCGCCCGCAATCAAATCCGATAGCCGGGCGTTCAGCCCGATGCCTGCGAAAAACAGCACCAGCAGGAAATCCCGCGCAGTCAGGCCAAAGGACAATTCTATACCAAAGGCCAGATACAACAGCAGGACGACCAGCGAGGCCAGCAGCCCTCCGGTCACCGGTTCTGGAATGTTGAAGCTGCGCAGCGTGGCGACACGGGCGTTGATCTCGGCCCCCAGCAAATAGACCGCAAAGCCCAGCGTGGCGGTCATGAAATCCGGGATATCAACGACCGACGTCATCTATGTTACTCCTGCGGTCTGGGCGGGCATTCCTCGCCCACTACCGTGCCGTCATAGGCTTTTTCACCGCAATTGTTCAACGCGTGCCAGGCATAGCCCTTGCCGTCCTGCGTGACGGCCACGATGCGGTCTACGCCATAATGGATGTTCTTCGCGCCCATAAAGGCCCGCGCCTGCCCCGATTTCAGCGCATCCGCCAGCGCGATAGCGTCGTAGCAATCGAACCATCCCGGCGCGGTCAGCGGTTCAGGGCTATCTACCGCGACGAATCCCGCCATCTGTTCCGGCGTCAGATCGGTTTCAAAACAGGCCCGGTACCGGATCGGAGAGCTGTCAGCATCAATCGCCTGAAACGCGGAATAGCTGATTGGTTCCGGTGTATCGGACCCTGCCGCCAGCAGCACGACATCTTCACCCGGCCTCGGCTCGACTTCATAGTAGAACCCGTAAACCTGCAGATAATACATGCTTCCACCCGCCAGCAGGGCAGAAAACAGAAGGATCAACGCCAGAAGCTTTCCGGTCATTGTTTACGCAGCCTCTTTCATGTTCCGGGAAAATCGTTCAGGTTTCATATCGTTACGGGCAGATTTAAGGCGAATAACATGGAAACCACCGTTGCCGTCGGATTTTTCGGAGCGCTGTTTGCGATCATGAACCCGATCACCAACCTGCCGGTGTTTCTGAGCGTCACCCAGGACCTGCCCGCCGCCGATCAGCGCAAAGTCGCGCTGAAAACGGCGCTTTATTGTCTGATCCTCGGAGGCGCTTTTGCCTCGGTCGGCAGCCAGACATTGGGCCTGTTTGGCATCAGCGTCGACCATCTGCGTGTCGCGGGCGGTCTGGTCGTGCTGATGATCGGCCTGAACATGCTGAACGGCAACGAAAGCAGCTCGCATCACGGCACTGACGGGGAAAAGCAATCCTACCCCGCGCCCGAAACGGTCGCGTTCTATCCGCTGGCCTTTCCCATTCTGGTCGGCCCCGGCACGATCACGACGCTGATCCTCTATGCCCACCACATCAAAACTCCGGTCGAAGCCATTGCTTATGCAGGAGTATTTCTGATCGTCGTCGCCCTGTTGTTGATCACATTCTGGAACGCAGCCTGGCTGGCCGAACGGCTGTCGGCCAACGCCCGCGTGATCATGAGCCGGTTCATGGGCATGATCCTGTCGGCCATCGCCATCAGCATGATCGCAGACGGCCTGAAGGCGCTGTTGCCCGGTCTGGCCTAGGCGCGGCATCAGACCTCGTACCCGGCGGCCTCGGTCTGCACGAACGCATCGGCGCATTGCTTGGCCAGCGCCCGGACCCGACCGATATAGGCCTGCCGTTCGGTGACCGAGATCACCCCGCGCGCGTCCAGCAGGTTGAAGATGTGGCTGGCCTTGATGCACTGGTCATAGGCAGGATGCGCCATGATGATGCGCTTGCCGGTTTTTGGATCGTCATGCTCCTGCGCCAGAATACTGGCGCATTCGGCCTCGGCCTCTTCGAAGTGGCGCAGCAAAACCTCGGTGTTGGCCACGTCGAAATTCCAGCGGGCGTATTCTTCCTCGGTTTGTTTGAAAATGTCGCCATAGGTCAACGGACTCGGCGACTGAGGATCGTTGAACGGCATGTCCATCACGTGGTCGATGCCCAACACATACATCGCCAGACGTTCCAGCCCATAGGTCAGTTCACCCGATACCGGCGCGCAGTCATGGCCGCCGACCTGCTGGAAATAGGTGAACTGGCTGACTTCCATGCCATCGCACCAGACCTCCCAACCCAGACCCCAGGCGCCCAGAGTGGGGCTTTCCCAGTCATCCTCGACAAACCGGATATCGTGCAGGTCCATGTCGACGCCGATGGCCTGCAGCGATCCCAGATACAGCTCCTGCAAATCCGGCGGGCTGGGTTTGATCAGCACCTGATACTGATAGTAGTGCTGCAACCGGTTCGGGTTTTCACCATAGCGCCCGTCTGTCGGACGGCGCGAGGGCTGCACATAGGCCGCCGCCCACGCCTTGGATCCCAAGGCCCGCAAGGTGGTCGCCGGGTGGAACGTACCTGCGCCGACCTCCATGTCATAAGGCTGCAGGATGGCACAGCCTTTTGACGCCCAATAGGTCTGAAGCCGCAGGATAATCTCCTGAAATGAACGTGGTGCGCTGTTGGGTTCGGTCATGTCATTTCCCTTGGACGCCCAAGCGCCCGGTTCCGGTGGGTTCGGCCCTTCCTATGCAAGGTGCCCGAGGGCGTCAACGGCCCTCTGTCACTGCGCAGCCACACCCAGAATTCCCCGTATTCCGGGCATGGCAATCCGTCGGCGATTCCGCGTAATCTGCGCCAAAGTGAAAACACTGCATAACACGGGCAGACAATGACACGCATATTTACGGTTATTACTTTCTTTTTCCTCTTCGGCCTGCGCGCCGCCTTTGCCCAGCAGGACGCTGGCGTCTGGGTTCAGATCGAAGCGCAGCCCTCGCTGCGCGAGGCGCAGGAACGGGCGCAATCCTATGCGAACACTCTGCCCGACGTGAACGGCTTTCGCCTGAATTCCGGCTGGTATGCCATTGTTATCGGGCCCTATTTGCGCGACGACGCCGAGCAGGTTTTGCGCGTCTATCGGGCGGAACGTCAGATCCCTTCCGATAGTTTCATCGCCTTTTCCAACGCCTTGGGACAACAGTTCTGGCCCGTCGGCGCCAACATCCTGAACCGAGGCGTGGTCACGCCCCCGGTCCAGCCCGAACCCCAGCCCGAGCAGCCTCAGGCGGGTCTGACCCTGCAAGACGCGGATGAGACACGCGCTCAGGCACTGCAAGGCGAACGCCTGCTGAGCGCGCAGGAACGCCGCGACCTGCAAACTGCGCTGCAGGCGGCCGGGTTTTACAACTCGACCATCGACGGCGCGTTCGGTCAGGGCACCCGGCGGTCGATGGCTGACTGGCAGCGATTCAACGGGTTCGATGCGACCGGTGTCCTGACCACGCTGCAGCGCAAAAACCTGATGGATGACTACAACGCGCCGCTGCTCAGCGCCGGAATGGCGCGGTATTCCGACCCACAGGCCGGGATCGAGATGGATATGCCGCTGGGCGTTCTGGCCTTCGACCGCTACGAGGCTCCGTTTACCCATTTCAAACCCACCTCCGATCTGGGGGCCAAGGCCCTGTTGATCTCACAGGAAGGCTCTCCGGCAACTCTGCGCGCACTGTATCAGGTGATGCAATCGCTTGAGATCGTCCCGCTTGATGGTGAACGCGCCCTGCGCGGCAACAGCTTCACCATCGAAGGGCGCGGCAAAGGCATGGTTTCGTTCACCCAAGCGGCGTTGAAAGACGGCAAGATCAAGGGTTTCACTCTGGTCTGGCCCGACGGCGATGACGCCCGCCGCGCTCGGGTTCTGGCCGCGATGCGCGCCAGCTTCACCACCAATGATGCGGTCCTGGACGCCGGTGCCGGGGCGGATGCCGAACAGCGCATCGATCTGATGTCGGGCCTGCAGATTCGCAAACCCCGCCTGTCGCGGTCGGGCTTCTTTGCCGATACCAATGGAACGGTGCTGACCGTCACCGAGGCCGCCGAAAACTGCACCCGCATCACCCTGGACGGCGATCAGGAGGTTCAGGTTGCGTGGCAGGACGCCGATCTGGGTGTGGCCGTTCTGCGACCGAGCCAGAATTTGGCTCCGATCAGCGTTGCCGAATTCCGTCCCGATCAGCCACGCATTCAGTCACAGGTCGCCGTTTCCGGCTTTTCCTACGAAGGCGCGCTAGGTGCCCCAACCCTGACCTTTGGCGAGATCGCCGATATCCGCGGCCTGAACGGCGAAGCCGGCGTCAATCGCCTCGCATTGGCGGCTCAGCCAGGAGACGCGGGCGGGCCGGTCTTTGACGACAGCGGCAGCGTCGTGGGCATGCTGCTGCCCACCCCGTCCGACGGGCGCACCCTGCCCGGTTCGGTCAGCCTTGCCGCCAATGTGGACCGCCTGACCGAGGTTCTGACCAAGGCAGGCATCTCGGGACAGCCTGCGCAAGCCACGGCCCGAATCTCACCCAATGAGCTGAGCCGCCGCGCCAACGGGATGACCGTTCTGGTTCACTGCTGGGACTGAACTCTCAAGACCAACAAAATGGCGCTGCATCCGGGTGTGGCGCCTTTTTTTGTGGGGCTGCGGGAGAAAGGGCGCAGGCACTACCCGCGCCAGAACTGAACCGTGAAAATGGCGTAGACTGCCAGCAGCTCCAGCCGCCCCACCAGCATACCGATGATCAACAGCCACTTGGCGCTGTCGTTCAGACCGGCGAAATTCCCTGCCGGGCCGATCTGGTCACCTAGCCCTGGCCCCACATTGGCCAGCGCCGTTGCGGCCCCCGACACCGATGTGATGAAATCCAGCCCGGTCAGCGCCAGCGCCCAGGACAGCACCCCCAACGACAGCACGAAGAACATGAAGAAACTCATAACCGAGGTCAGAACGTCCCGGCCAATCGCCCGCCCGTCATAGCGCGGCATGAACACCCCATGAGGAGAGCGGATGCGGCGGATCTGGGTTTTGATCGACGCAAACAGCAACTGATAGCGGAACACCTTGATCGAACACGCGGTCGAGCCCGCGCAGCCGCCGATCAGCCCGATCAGGAAAAACAGCATGATCGGGAAACTGCCCCAGCCCATATAGTCGACGCTCGCATACCCGGTGCCCGAGATGATCGATGTGATGTTGAACAACGACTCGCGGAACGCCTGCTCCCAATGGTGCGGAAAGACCGAGGTCAGGAACACCGACATGATCACCACCAGAACCGCGATGGTCGCCAGAAACGCCCTGATCTGGCTGTCTTTCCACAGCGAGCATGTGTGGCCGTTGGCCAGTTGCACATAGCGTACGAAAGGCAGCGCCGCGAGGATCATGAAGACGGCGGCGGCATATTCCGTCGGCCCCGAAAAGCGCGCGAATGAGCTGTCGTAATTCGAAAACCCACCGGTGGCGATCGTGGTCATGGAATGTACGACCGCATCGAAGAAGTTCATGCCGAACCCGGCATAGACCAATGCGCAGACCACGGTAAGAAACACGTAGATCAGCGAAATCTGCCCCGCAATCTCCTGCGCGCGGGGCAGGATTTTCCCCATTGTCTCAAACCCTTCCGAGCGAAAGATCTGCATGCCGCCAACGCGCAGTTCAGGCAGGAACACCATGGCGACGACGATGATGCCGATACCGCCAAGCCATTGCAGTACACCGCGCCACAGCAGCAGGCCCTGAGGCAACTCATCCAGGCCCGAGATCACGGTCGAGCCGGTTGTGGTCAGGCCCGACATCGCTTCGAAATAGGCATCAACAAAGCGCAGCTCGGTCTCGCCGAACAGAAACGGGATGGCGCCGAATACGGGCAGCGCCACCCAGACACCCGAGGTCAGCAAAAAGGTCTGACGAATGGTCAGCCCCTCGCCCACTCCGTTCGAGCAGCTCATCGCAAGAACACTGCCGGTCAGCAACGTAATGACCGCGCTTTCAAGGAAAACGTGCCACTCGCCCCGCCCTTCGATCATGTCGGCAAGCATCGGCAGCAGCATGGTCGCCCCAAGAATGGCGACCAGCAGGCCAATCACATATCCAACCGGGCGAAGATCCATCATGACGGGCAGCGTTGGCGCGCCAGCCCGACGGTGTCAAGCAGATGATCCGCCTTAGGTGTCGGATTTCGCGCTCGTGGTCGGCATCGCAGGCGGTTTCGACGGCGCGCGGGTGCGGCGTGCGGCAGGCGCGACCTGCTCTGCCGCTTCCGCGACGGCGGGTTTCTGAGACGCTGCCTTTACCGGCGCGGGGTTAGCCGTAACCGGATTGGCCGCTGCGGGTTTGGCAGCGGCAGGCTTGGCCGGTGCTGACTGCGCCGCTTTTGCGGTTGGCTTGGGCGTGGTCGCAGGCTTTGGCGCAGGCTTGGCAGCCACTGTGGACTTCATCGCGGCAACGGCCTTGGCCTCGGTCGAAACGGGTTTGGCGGCAGTCTTCGCCGGGGCCACCTTTGCCGCAGGTTTCGCTGCCGGAGCGGGTTTGGCGACCACAGACTTCGTCTTCGGAGCCACTTTCGCCTTCGGTGCAGCCTTGGGTTTCGCAGCAACCTTGGGTTTGGCAACCGCCTTCGGCCTCGCAGCCGCATTTGGCTTGGCAACCGGTTTCGCGGGCGCCGCCGCCTGTTTGCGCGGTGCTGCCTGGCGCGCTGCCAAGGCCGATGCCTGGCTCGCGGTCATCCCCTGCAGGGGGACCATCGGAAATTCAAACGCCGCGCGGGTCATGATCTGCATGACCTCCATCTGGCTGGCTATGGCGTATCCGGCCACACGAATGGCCGCTGCCTGAAACTCAAGCGGTTGAGAAATCGGGTTCATTTTAAGTCTCTCCTCATAGAACCGAGGCAGATGGAAGTAGAGTAACGCGCCCTGCCCGCCCGATTTGTTCGGTCGGGTTTGTTGTTTCGCAGTCCAAGGCGTCGCACGTCCCGGCTTCCTTTCGGGCTGCACTCCCCTTGAAATTGCGGGCGTGCAGCAGCTGCACTCGGGCGCAGTCTAACGCGAATCAGGAAGCGGATGCAGCATTTCTTGCTGCATTGCGGCAATAATGCGCCAATGCGGAATTTTTGATCACTATTCCAGAAGTTTACGCGGGGTCAATCAGCCAACATGGAACAGCGTGGTGAACAAACGCGGGTCCAGACTGGCGGAATCAAAGGTCGAGCCCTCGGTCAGAATCGACACCGCATCATGGCTGTGCAGGCTCTCCTGATGGCTTGCGATCACACGGAAATCGCCGACGTGATGATCGGCCCGCAGCTCGGCGCAGAACAAACGCGCGGCGTCCTCGACAAAGATCGGATTGGCCGCGTTCAGTTCGGCAAAGGCCTGTTCATCCTCGCGCTTGACCATCACCTGCGTCTCGGTTGGCACCGCCCGGCGGCACAGCGCAATCAGATCCTCGAACCACAGACAGTCGGCATTGCGATCCACCACGACAGAGATTCGCGCCACCGAGCGCTGCGAATGCGGCGTCGCCAGTTGCCCGCGCGTGGCGCGCGCATGTTCGCTCAGTTCCAGCGAACAGGGGCAGGTCGAAGAATAGACATAGTCCAGATGCATGATCTTCAGACGCTCGCCGCCGCGTTCAACCAGTTCCATGGCGATGTCATAATACTGATAACCCGACAGGCCCGAGCGCAGGCTTTCGATCCGGTCCGGATAGGAAAACCGCATCTGAATCCGCGCATCCAGACTGTCCAGATCGGACATATAGTCGTTCAGCGCCGCCTCCATCACCTCGAAACTGAAGGTGCGCTCGGCATGTTTGTAGAAGGACCGCATGATCCGGGACATGTTGATGCCCTTCTTCTCAGCCTCCAGGCTGACCGAGCCGGTCACCGAGGTCTCAAGCGTCAGGTCGGCACCGTCCTTGCGATGGAACCGGATCGGCAGGCGGAAATTCGAGATGCCGACATGCTGTATCTGCTGCTTTGACCCACGGATCAGGCTGGACGGACCGTTTTGCAGATCCGGCAAGGTCGCTTTATAGGCCGCATCAGCCTCGAACCCTTCGGGATACTCGCGCGACAGGGCCGGATAATTCGTCGGCAAAAGACCGGGAACAAGCTGCGCCACCGCCGGATCAAGCTGGCTGATTTCAGCAGCCGAGGCGTTTTTCGCCCATTCGCGCAGCAGCTTCAGCGCCGCAGCGGCCTGATCTTGATCAGGTGTCTCGTTGATATCGCGCGGATGAATGTTCATTGGCACGGGTCCCTTGCTAGGCCGACGTTTATATACGACCGAGGTTTAATTACCAGTCCGGAACGATACGCGCGCAATAGCATCCTGGATGGGAATCAGTGGCAAAAAACCGTCATTTTTCGACTGAAAACGCCGGATCAGGCGGATCAATACCGCCTGACCATGGATTAGGGCCGTGTCTTCAGGCCTGCGACGCCGCCAGCGCGCGCTCGATATCCGCCAGCAGATCGCCCGCGTCCTCAAGCCCCACGGACAGGCGGATCAGGCCCGGCGTGATGCCAAGCTCATCGCGCTGCTCTTCGCTCAGGCGCTGGTGCGTGGTTGTGGCGGGATGTGTCGCAATCGACTTGGCGTCGCCAAGGTTGTTCGAGATCACCGGGATCGTCAGCGCATTGAGGAACGCAAACGCAGCCGCCTTGCCACCTTTGATGTCCAGCGACAGAACCGTACCGCCCTTGCCGCCCAACTGATCCTGCACCAGCGCGTTCTGTGCATGGGTCTTCAAGCCGGGATACAGCGTCCGCTCCAGCGCCGGATGCCCCTCAAGCGTTTCGGCAATCTGCTGCGCGCTATCGGCCTGCGCATTCACGCGCAGTGCCATGGTCTCAAGCCCTTTGACCATGATCCACGCACTGAACGGGCTGAGCGCGCCGCCAGTGTGCTTCATATAAGGTTCGACTGTGCCGCGAATGAACTCTTTCGTGCCGATGATGACACCGCCCAGCGCCCGGCCCTGACCGTCGATATGTTTGGTCGCGGAATAGACAACCACATCCGCGCCCTGCGCGATGGCGCGCGAAAAGACGGGCGTGGAAAATACATTATCCACGATCACCAGCGCGCCCACCGCATGCGCCAGCAGCGCGACAGAGGTGATATCGATCACCTCAAGCGTCGGGTTGGACATGGATTCGAAGAACACTGCCTTGGTGTCGGGCCGGATCGCAGCTTTCCACTGATCCAGATCGGTGCCGTCCACGAACGTGACCTCGACGCCATAACGGGTCAGGATGTTCTCGACGATATACAGACAGGACCCGAACAGCGCCTTGGCTGAAACGATATGGTCCCCCGCTTTCAGCATCGAAGTCAGCGCGCCATTGACCGCCGCCATGCCCGAGGCGGTCGCAAACGCGTCCTCGCCCCCTTCCAGCGCCGCGATGCGCTGTTCGAACATCGACACGGTGGGGTTGCCATAACGGGCATAGATGAATTCATCCGGACCGCTTTCGATAAACCGGGCCTCGGCTTGTTCAGCGTTCTCGTAGACGAATCCCTGGGTCAGAAAGATCGCCTCGCTGACCTCGTTATACTGACTGCGACGGATGCCGCCATGGACGGCTTGGGTGCGCTTGTTCCAGCTCTCGCTCATCTCAATCCTTTCAGCCTCGCTTAGTGAGGCAAACAAAAAACCCCAGACGCGGCCAAGCGAAAGGGGTCTTTCATCCTGACCTTTTAGCGGTGTTGTTTAGCGTGGCCCGCAATCCGGTAACAAATCGCCACGTATTGGGCATGCGTTTACGCCGCGTCCCGCATTTGGTCAAGGCCCGGAAGATATCGGTCACGCTTTCGTAACACAGCCGCGCGCCCTCTTGCCGAAACGCCGGAAACCCTCATGATCCCTGCAACCTGAGGAGATATCATGATCGATCTGTATTTCTGGCCCACGCCCAACGGCTGGAAAGTGTCCATCGCTTTGGAAGAGATGGAGCTGCCCTATGACACTCACCTGATCAATATCGGCAAGGGCGACCAGTTCGACCCCGAGTTTCTGAAGATATCCCCAAACAACCGCATGCCCGCCATCGTCGATCCGGACGGTCCCGGCGGCGCGCCCGTCTCGGTCTTCGAAAGTGGCGCAATCCTGATGTACCTCGCCCGCAAGACCGGTCGGTTCTATGGCGAAACCGAACGTGACCGTATCGCGGTCGAGGAATGGCTGATGTGGCAGATGGGCGGCGTCGGCCCGATGGCCGGTCAGGCGCATCACTTCCTGAAATACGCCCCTCAACTGGACCCGCCACAAGACCTGCCTTACCCGCAAGACCGTTACCGCACCGAAGTCGGGCGTCTTTACGGCGTTCTGGATCGCCGTCTGGCCGAGAACGAATATGTCGCCGGAGACTTCTATTCCATCGCCGACATGTCAATCTGGGGCTGGGCCAGTCTGTGGGAAGGCCAGCAACAGGTGCTGGAGGACAAACCGCATTTCACCCGCTGGCTGGAAACTGTCAGCGCCCGTCCAGCCGTTCAGGCCGGGCGCGCCCTGCATACAGAGTTGCGTGGGGACCACCGGGACAAGCAGTCGCAAAGCACTTTGTTTAAGCGATGATTTTCGCTGTCCCACAATTCTTTCCGATTACTTAATAGCCTTCGTAGATCAGCACATGAATCCTAACACACCCGATTGTCTCTACCACTACACATCAATTGAAACGCTTGCTTTAATCCTCAAGCACAGGACTTTTCGTTTTTCTCAATTGAGTACGTTAAACGATCCTCTTGAAGGAAAGAATCCTGACTTCAAACTTGCAGAGAATCTCGTATTTTCGTCATCATGGAACAATTCCGCTCGTGATACGCTACCCATGTGGAGGATGTACTCAGGGCTAGACGGCGTTCGCCTTCGAATGCCGAGTGATATGTTTGTTCCCAAAAGTGAAATCTCCTTTGGCAATTGGGGTACCAAAGAAATCAATGCTGCAAAGCTGGCGCCGCCAATCCCGGCAGCTCTAAATCCGGGTCCGGATGGTAGAGTGCTCCTACACCGGTTTGAGCAAATCACTGGCCCAGATCCGGTTTCTTACGTACCACGGGAGAAAGCTGGGGATGTACCAAAGGTCTTGCAACCCTTCCACGCTGAAGGGCATGGGCCAGATAATCCTGCGATGTCAATTCAACTCGCCCATGTTGGCTTGACAAAATCTGATGATTGGGAATTTGAGAATGAGTGGCGATATCGAATTCCCTTCGCGATCACACCCGGCATTATGCATATGGATTTTTCAGAGTATTGCGCGCGGATAATACCAAAGGAAACTTACGTCGACGTGCCGTTGAGGGATGGTGTGTTCTCTGAGTTGGAAATTTTGATGGGGCCTGCCGCAAATCAAGGCGCCATTACGATTGCCGAAAGCCTGCTATCAACGTTTGCACCCGAAGCGACATTGTTAAAGAGTGCAATTGAGCTTCGATAGAGTTCGCGATCTGAGATAAGTGCCTCAATCTACCCCTCCCCCGCACCAGCACGTCCAGCAGCCCTGAAATATCCTCAATCTCTTCCGCAATCACATGGTCACCGAATGCGCCCGCTGCATCCGGCCCGTCATCCGCAACAGCCGCCCCGAGGTCACTGCGCGGCGGAATTGTTCGTAGATCGCCCGCCAGACCACCACGTTGACGATGCCCATCTCATTCTCAAGCGTGACGAAGATCACCCCCTTGGCCGTCCCCGGCCTTTGCCGCAGGATCACCTGCCCCGCCGCAGTCACCCGCGCGCCTTCGGGCGGGGTATTCAGTTGGGCGGCGGGCAGGCAGGCGGGCGTGGCCAGTCTCGGGTTGAAACGGCAAGGCGAACAGGGGCAATCAACATTGGAACAAAAATGGAACATATGGTCAGAAAGCCCAGTCGCGGCGCGATGAGTCGCAAATGAGGCTGGTCAGACCCAAATGCCTTGACTAAGGAAGGTTTCGAACATCGCAAAAGGAAGACGCAAGCAATGGCAAAGATAACCTATGTCGAGCACAGCGGTACCGAACATACAGTCGACGTCGCCAACGGGCTGACCGTTATGGAAGGCGCCCGCGACAACAACATCCCCGGCATCGAGGCCGATTGCGGCGGCGCCTGCGCCTGCTCGACCTGCCATGTCTACATCCACCCCGACTGGGTCGAGAAAATCCCGGCCAAGGACGACATGGAAGAAGACATGCTGGACTTCGCCTACGAGCCCGACCCGGCCCGTTCGCGCCTGACCTGCCAGATCAAGGTCTCAGACGCGCTGGACGGTCTGGTCGTACAGATGCCGGAAAAACAGATCTGATGCACTCCAAAGCGCCGCGTCTGCCCGCCCGCCTGTGGCAAAGTGGGACACGCGGCGCGCTTGCGGCACTGTGCTTGTGGATGGCTGGGGCTAGCGTTGCCTCGGGTGCAAACACGATCACATCGGCTCGCTACAGTGATCCAACCACACGCTATGCGCACGGCGTGCTGGGCGACGACATCGAATACGGCTCGCTCGTAATTACAGTCAACAATTCTGCCGTGGCAAAGGATAATTACACCGGTCGGGTCGAACAGATAATCGAACCCTTCTCCAAACAGCCTGTCATCACAATAAGCCTGCCTGACGACCGTGTATTCGAAGATCTCGAACCACGACTTGTCGACATCGATCAAAACGGGACAACCGAAGTTATCGTTGTTGAATCACAACAAGATACCGGCGCACAACTGGCCATCTACGACGCGCGCGGCGTCAAAATCGTCGCCACCCCACATATCGGCACCCGCAACCGCTGGCTCGCCCCAATCGGAGCCGCCGATCTCGACGGCGACGGCCATGTTGAGATCGCCTATATCGACCGCCCGCACCTCGCCAAAACCCTGCGCATCTGGCGCTACGAAAACCGAGAGCTCACCGAAATCGCCACAATCCCCGGCCTGACCAATCACAAGATCGGAGAGGATTTCATCTCAGGCGGCATACGCAAATGCGGCAAGCGCTCGGCCCTCGTCCTCGCAAGCGCCGACTGGTCCCGCGTTATCGGTGTTTTCTACAAAGACGGCTGGCAAACCACTGATCTCGGCCCACTCAGGCACCGCAAGGATCTCAGCGCAGCTCTGACCTGCTGATCCGCTCTTCATCTGGCCAAAAATATCCCGGGGAGCGCGAGGGGCAGCGCCCCTCGTACCCCCAAAAATAGAGACGGGCGCAGCCCGGCAATCAGATCACAGCGCCCGCCAACCGATGTCGCGCCGATAAAACCCTTCGGGCCAATCGATGCCCTCCACCATCGCATAGGCCCGATCCCGCGCCGCCTGCAACGTTTCCCCACGCGCGGTAACGTTCAGGACACGGCCACCCGAGGCTACAACTTGCCCGTCCACCGCCTTGGTCCCGGCGTGAAATACCATGTTGCTGCTGTCTTCCGGCAACGCATCCAGCCCAGCAATGACCGATCCCTTCTCATAGGAGCCCGGATACCCGTTCGCGGCCATCACAATTGTCATCGCATGATCATCAGCCCAGTTCACCCGCGTCTCACTCAAACGCCCTTCGGCGGCGGCATGCATCAGGTCCATGGCCTGCGCACCCAACCGCATCATCAGCACCTGACATTCTGGATCTCCAAAGCGCACGTTATATTCCACCAGCCTCGGCTGCCCCTCCTTGATCATCAGACCGGCATACAGCACCCCCTGAAACGGCATGCCGCGCCGTTTCATTTCGGCCATGGTCGGACGGATGATCTCGTCCATGGCCCGCGCCTCAATCTCGGCGCTCAGCACCGGGGCCGGGGAATATGCGCCCATGCCACCGGTGTTCAGCCCGGTATCGCCTTCGCCCACACGCTTGTGGTCCTGTGCGGTGCCGATGGATAGGATATTCTCACCGTCGCACAGCACGAACAAGGAGGCTTCTTCGCCCTCCATGAACTCTTCGATCACCACTTCGGCGCCGGCACCGCCAAAGGCACCGCCGAACATGTCATCGATGGCCTCCAGCGCGGTCTGTTCGTCCATTGCGACGATCACGCCCTTACCTGCGGCCAAGCCATCGGCCTTGACCACAATGGGTGCCCCCTGCTCGCGGATATATGCCTTGGCTGGGTCAGCCTCGGTAAACCGCGCATAAGCTGCGGTCGGCGCGTTGGCGGCGTCGCAGATTTCCTTGGTGAAGCTTTTTGACGCCTCCAATTGCGCCGCAGCCGCCGACGGGCCAAAGACCAGCACACCCGCCTCGCGCAGACGATCCGCAACACCCGCCGCCAGCGGTGCCTCGGGGCCAACGATCACGAAATCAATCGCGTTTTCCTCGGCAAAGCTGACCACCGCCCCGCCATTCTCGATATCCAGGGCCGCACAGTCGGCGATCTGAGCAATTCCGGCATTGCCCGGCGCCACGATCAGACGGTCGCATTTGGGGTTTTGCATCACCGCCCAGGCCAGACTGTGTTCGCGCCCCCCGCTGCCGAGAATAAGGATGTTCATGACTGCTCTCCGATCTGCTTGGCCTCGCCTGCGCGGCGTTCTAAGCTGGGCAGGCATTTGACACAAGGCGCTGAAATGTCCGACCTGCTAGACGACCCCATTCCCGGCCAGAATACACCCGAATACACCGTCTCGGACATATCCGGAGAGGTTAAGCGCACGCTGGAAGGAACCTTTGGCCGAATCCGCGTGCGCGGTGAGGTCGGGCGCGTATTCAAGGCGCGCTCGGGGCATTTGTATTACGACATCAAGGATGACCGGAATGTGCTGGCCTGCACCACGTGGAAAGGCCAGATCTCGGGATTGTCCGTGGTTCCCGAAGAGGGGCTGGAAGTCGTCGTCACCGGTCGCCTCACTGCCTTCGGTGCCCAGTCGAAATACAACCTGAACGTCGATGAGGTCGCCGTCGCCGGACAAGGCGCGCTGATGGCGCTGCTAGAAAAGCGCAAGAAACAGCTCGAATCCGAAGGCTTGTTCGCGGCTGAGCGCAAGAAACCCCTACCCTACCTGCCGCAGATCATCGGGGTCGTCACCTCGCCCTCTGGCGCGGTGATCCGCGACATCCTGCATCGCCTGCGCGACCGGTTCCCCCGCAAGGTGCTGATCTGGCCCGTCGCCGTACAGGGTGCGAACTGCGCCCCCGAAGTCACCCGCGCCATCGAAGGCTTCAACCAGCTCACCCCCGGCGGAGCCCTTCCCCGCCCCGACCTGATCATCGTCGCGCGCGGCGGCGGTTCGATCGAAGACCTCTGGGGCTTCAACGAAGAAAGCGTCGCCCGCGCCGCCGCGGCCTCGACCATCCCGTTGATTTCGGCCGTGGGGCATGAGACCGATACGACCCTGATCGACTATGTCTCGGACCGACGCGCGCCCACACCCACCGCCGCCGCCGAACTCGCGGTGCCCGTGCGCATGGAACTGCTGGCCTGGACCAATGAACAAGGTGCCCGCCTGTCCCGAGCCGCCACCGACGCCGTACAGCGGCGCAGCCAACGCCTGCGCGACCTCTCTCGCGCCCTGCCGCGCGCCGAGACATTGCTGGACACTCCGCGCCAACGGCTCGATCAGGTGGCCGAGCGTTTGCCCAACGCCCTGATCCGGGGTGTTCAGAACCGCCGGGTCAAACTGCTGGATACCTCGGCGCATCTGCGCCCTTCGACCCTGCGGGGACTGGTCGAAACCCGCCGCGACCGCTGGCGCAACCTGTCATCCCGTTTGTCGCTACGTCCAATTCAACGCGAGTTGGAGACCCGCCGTGAGACGCTGAACCGCCTGTCCGAACGTCTGAACACCGCCCAGACCACCCGCCTGGACCGCCTGCGCCAACAATTGGACGCCACCGACCGTTTGCGCGAAACACTCAGCTACAAGGCGACGTTGGACCGTGGCTATGCGGTTGTCCGTGCCGGGGATCAGGTTCTGACCCGCAAGGCACAGGCCGAGCAGCATACAAACCTCGAGATCGAATTCGCCGACGGCACGCTCAGCACCGGTCAGAGCGGCGCGGCCAAACCCAAGCAGCGCACGCCCAAGCCACCCGCGCCGGATCAAGGGTCTCTGTTCTGACCGATGCTGACGATCTGGGGCCGCAAAACATCTTCGAACGTGCAGGCGCTGATGTGGTGCGTTGGCGAGTTGGAACTGGAATACCAACGCCATGATGTCGGCCACAGATTCGGCGGGCTGGACAGCCCCGAATTCGGCAAGCTCAATCCGAACCGGACCATCCCGGTGCTTCAGGATGGCGACACCTCTCCCCTGTGGGAGACGGGGGCCATTTTGCGCTATCTTGCATCCCGATATGGCGATGACGGGTTCTGGCCTTCGGATCCCGTGCAACGTGCCGAGATCGACAAATGGGCCGAATGGGCAAAGATCAACGTCGCGATGGGCTTCACCGTGCCGATCTTCTGGCAGGTCGCACGTACCACTCCGGCATTGCGCGACGATGCCCGGATTGCACAGGCGGTTTCGTCACTGGACTCCCGGCTGGCCATCGCGGATGCGCAGCTGTCCCGAACCGAGTATCTGGCAGGCCCGACCCTGACGCTGGCCGATATTCAACTGGGTCACATACTGTTCCGGTATTACGATATCGATATCAGGCGCGCGGCACTCCCTGCCTTACGCCGCTATTACGAGGCATTGAGCCGCAGGCCCGCGTTTCAGCGTCACGTCATGATCAGCTATGACGAGCTAAAGCCCGCAGGCCCCTGATCTCAGACCCCGATCTCCGGCCCATAGCAAAGCATCTCTTCGCCAATGTCTTCAGCCTCATAAAGCTCGGTCGCCGTCGGATCACCCTCGAACTGAGCAATCAACCCACCCCCGGATTCGGTAAAGACCCAGCATTGCGGGTCCGGTCGGTCTTCGTACAGGAAACAGATCTGACCGTCGCGCTCGTACCAGACTCCTTCCTTGCAATCGCCATCCAGAAACGACCAGATGACGCGGCGGTTGGACAGATACCGTTCGACCCCATAGGCCTGACCGTCAAACCCGTAAAACAAGGTTTTTCCACGGGTATAGGCGTCAAACTCCGCCCCCGACAAAGGCGATTGCGCCGCAGCAATCTGCGCCCCCAGCGCCAGCAGAATCATCGACAATCTGATCATGCCCACATTCTGTCAGATGCCGCCCGCCTGCGCCATTCACCCTTTCGCGCGGCCTCCGCCACGTCACATCTTGATGCATCCCCGAAACCATGGCGACATGCGCGTAAACCCACGGGGACAATTGATGCCGACACTCCTGTTCTGGACCGCAGCCGCCTGCGCGCTGGCCTACCTGCCCCTCACCGCCCGTGCCGCCGGGGGGCTGCGCACCCTGCTGAAAACCGCTTCTGTCGCGCTGCTGGCCCTCGTCGCAGGGCTCACGGTCGCGCCCTGGCTGCTGATCCTTGCACTCGCACTTTGCGCTATCGGCGATGCCCTGCTGTCACGCGAAACCGAGACCACTTTCATGGCCGGGATCGCCGCCTTTGCTGCAGGGCACCTGACCTATATCGCACTGTTCCTGACCCATCCGGCCAGCGACCCGGACCTGATCCTGACCCAACCGGCGATCTTCTGGTCCCTGCTTGTACTGGGCATCATCATGGCCACCCTGCTCACCCCCCGCGCTGGCGCGCTTAAAGGTCCTGTCCTTGCCTATATCCCGATCATCCTCGGCATGGGCATTGCGGTTCTGACCCTGCCCGAGGCAAGCGCATTACGCTGGGCCCTGCCCGCTGCGCTGGCCTTCATCGCCTCGGACCTGATCCTAGCGACCGAGAAATTCCTGCTGCCCGCCGATCACCCAGCCCTCAGGCTGACACCCTATATGGTCTGGCCGCTTTACTGGGGGGCGCAGGCCGGGTTCCTGATCGCCTTCATTGGACCCTTTGCAACTGCCGCAATTCCGCATTAGGTGGGGGGAACACCTGCGGAGACCAAGACATGGCGTTTTTCTCAAAGCTCAAGGACAAGCTGTTCAAATCCTCCTCGCGCCTCGAACAGGGGCTGGACGCGATTGTCGAGGATGGCGGCGAGGAAACAACGCCCGACCCGGTGATCCCCGAGCCGCAGCCCGAACCGCAACCGGTGCCCGAAGTTCCATCCCCGGCGCCAGAGCCTCAACCGGTCGAACCGCCCGCACCGATCCCTGCCGATCCCACACCCGCACCGCCGCCGCCCGAGGTTCCCGAATACAAGGGCCTGCTGGGCCGCCTGTTCAGCCGCAGCGACACCCAAACCGTCGTCCGCCGCACGCTGGATGACGACATGCTGGAACAGCTCGAAGAGCTTCTGATCGCCTCCGACATGGGCGTCGACACCGCCCTGCGCGTGACCTCCAACATGGCCGAGGGGCGCTTTGGCCGCAAACTCTCGACCCAGGAAATCAAACAACTGCTGGCGCAAGAGGTGGCCCGCGTGATGGAGCCTGTGGCCAAACCGATGCCGATCTACCCCAAGCGCCCACAGGTGGTGCTGGTCGTGGGCGTCAACGGCTCGGGCAAGACCACCACCATCGGCAAGCTGGCCAGCCAGTTCAAAGCGGCGGGCAAGAAAGTTGTCATCGCCGCCGGAGACACCTTCCGCGCCGCTGCCGTCGAACAACTGCAGGTCTGGGGCGACCGCGCGGGCGTGCCCGTCCTGACGGCCCCCGAAGGTTCTGACCCCGCCTCGCTGGCCTTCGACGCCCTGACCAAGGCGCAAAACGAAGGCGCCGATCTGCTGATGATCGACACCGCAGGCCGCCTGCAAAACCGCGCCGACCTGATGGAGGAGCTGGCCAAGATCGTCCGCGTCATCCGCAAGGTCGACGATACCGCCCCGCACAACACGCTGCTGGTGCTGGATGCCACCACCGGCCAGAACGCGCTCAGCCAGGTGGAAACCTTCCGCAAACTGGCCGATGTCTCGGGCCTCGTGATGACCAAGCTGGACGGCACCGCCAAGGGCGGCGTCCTCGTGGCGCTCGCCGACAAGTTCGGCCTTCCGATCCATGCCATCGGCGTCGGCGAACAGATCGACGACCTCGCCCCCTTCGATCCGGAAGAGTTCGCCGCCGCCCTCACCGGTCTGCAAACCTGATCCGCCTCTTCATCTGGCCATAAATATCCTCGGGGGGTGTGGGGGGCAGACAGCCCCCCACCCTCTCCACCCAAGCGGAAGCCCTGATTTGAGCGACTGGCTGATCTCATTAGAAGGCACCGAAGCAGGCCACCAGCTGGCCCTTGGTCTGGCGCTGATGGCCGCCTTCCTGCATGCCGTTTTCGGTGCGCTGCAAAAAGGCCGCCACGATCCATGGATGTCACGTGGCGCGATCGATGCCAGCTACTGCCTTATGGCAGCGCCTTTTGCCTTCTTCGTCGTGCCATGGCCCGAACCCTATATGTGGCCAATCTTCGCAACCGTCTGGGTGATCCATATCGGCTACAAGGTCCTGCAAGCCGCCGCTTATACCAAAGGGTCCTACACAGTCGTCTACCCGGTGGTGCGCGGGACCGGCCCCCTTTTTACCGTCATCGGGGCCTATCTTCTGTTCGGAGAAACCTTCTCCTCAATCCAATGGCTCGGCGTTGCCACTCTGCTGGCAGGCATCTTCGGCCTCGCCGCCTATAATCTGCGCTATCTCGAAACCAATCGCGAGACGCTGGGCATCGCTCTCGCTCTGGCGTTTGCCACCGGCCTCTTCGTGGCGCTGTACACCACCTATGACGCCTACGGCATCCGCGCCACGGCCGACCCGTTCACCTTCCTCGCGTGGTTCTTCATGATCGACGGGGCCGCGATGCCGATTTATGCCGCGCTCAGATACCGGACCATGATCCACCGCCCGGCCCTCGGCCCGCTGATGCTGCGTGGCCTTGCCGGTGGGATCATTGCCCCGCTGTCCTTCGGCGCCATCATGCTCGCCACCCGCCTCGACAAGGTCGGAGAGGCCGCGGTCTTGCGCGAAACTTCCACCGTCTTTGCCGCTCTCATCGGTTGGCTGGTGCTGAAAGAAACCGTCGGCCCCAGACGCATAGCGCTGATGGCATTGATTGCACTCGGCGCCGTAATAGTTGAAATGGGCGGGTAAGCAGCAGGTCGGAATCATGGCAGAGAAAAAAGACATCAACCCATTCCTGAAACAGGTGCTGGAACTTGGCCCGCCGCTGGCCTTCTTCCTCATCTACCTGCGCCTGCGTGATGACAATTTCGTGATCGGCGGCATTGAATATTCGGGCTTCATCGTCGCCACGATCCTGTTTGTGCCGCTGATGCTGGCCGCGATGGGCATCCTCTGGTACCTCACGGGCAAGCTCAGCCGGATGCAGATTTTCACCGCCTTCATGGTGATTTTCTTCGGCGGCCTCACCGCATGGTTCAATGACGAGCGGTTCTTCAAGATGAAAACCACGCTGGTCTACGGCTTCTTTTCCCTGATCCTCGGCATCGGTCTGCTGCAACGAAAGTCCTATCTGGCCTATGTTCTGGACGAGATGTTGCCCATGCAGCACGAAGGCTGGATGATCCTGACCCGCCGCCTCTGCGCCTGTTTCGCGGTGCTTGCGGTGGCTAATGAGCTGGTCTGGCGCACCCTGTCGACCGACCTCTGGGTCAAGATCGAAACCTTTGGATTTCCCATCGCGCTGATGGGCTTTCTGATGCTGCAATTCAGCATGTTGCAACGCTATATGGACGATCCGGATCAGCAATAGCGGACCACCAAACATCAGGAAAACCCAATAAAACAGCTTGGCTTAAGCGCGAAGCTGTGGAAGGTTGGACAAACTCGCACCACTCACCACCGGAGACTTCCGCCCGAATGATGGCATTTCCCAACAGTGGATTCCTGTCCGAAGCTTCAGAAGAGCTGCGCAAGATGCTGGCCTCGCTGGCTTCCGAGGTGACACTCGACAGCGGCGATGTACTGTTTGAACAAGGCGATCCGGGTGAAGCGCTTTTTGCAATCCTCTCGGGCACGCTTGAAGTGTCCTTCCTGGCCATGAGCGGGCGCAAGCTGTCGCTCAGGCTGATGCGCCCGGGCGAGGTGTTTGGCGAGATTGCGCTGTTCGACAGCGGTCCCCGGACCGCCACGGTGACAGCGGCAGACCCTGCCAAGGTTCTGCGGGTCCGGCACAAGGATGTAATGGATCAGATCCGGAAGAACCCCGATCTGGCGGTTGACCTGATCCGCCTTGCCGGTGTGCGCATGCGCTGGATGGGCGATCAGCTGAACGAACAGGTCTTTTTGCCGATGCCGATCCGGCTGGCGCGCAAGCTGCTGCATCTGGCCGGTCAGCAGGATCAGCCGACCGCGCGCATCACTCTGTCGCAAAGCGAACTGGCCGAATTCGTCGGCGCCACGCGCGAGGCGGTGTCGAAGACCATCTCGACGTGGAAGCGCGACAACGTGGTCGAAGCTTCGCGCGGGGGGCTGCAGATTCACGATCTCGACGCCCTGCGACAACTGGCCGAATCCGATTTAATCTAAATTTTCGGCACAGATGTGATCCGCTTCACATACGAGCCTAATAGATTGCCCTAAGGTCAATCCTGTTACCGTAGGAGGTCGGTTTTATCATCCCCGATATCTGTCCACCGATCTCTCCCTGTACCAGAGCCATATGCCATCCCCGGCATATGGCTTTCTTCTTAACAAACTATGAAAAAAGGCCGGGATCGTGACCCCGGCCTGTTTATCCGATCTGTTCGCTTGAGCCGTTATTCCAGGCTCAGCGCCACAAATCTGGGTTCTCCGCCACGGCGGACCAGCAACAGCAGCGATTTGCGCCCTGCCTCGCGCGCCTCATCCATCCGCGCTTCAAGATCCGCAATCGAGGTTACCGCTTGTTGCCCGGCTTCAGTGATCAGATCACCGGCGCGCAGCCCCTTCTCAAAGGCTTCCGAGGATTCGTCGACATTGGTCACCAGCAGACCTTTGGCATCAGCATCCAAACCCAATTCCTCGCGCTGGCTATCGCTCAGCGGCGCGATGGTCAGGCCCAGAACATCCTTGTCCTCTTCTGTCGGTGCCTCAGACTCGGGCTCTCCGCCTTCGTCGGCACGCTCGGCGTCCTCGCGGCGGCCCAGCGTCACCAGAACTGTCTGTGTGCCGCCATCGCGGTGAACCACCACGCGCACGGATTTGCCCACCGTGGTTTCACCCACCTGACGGACCAAAGCGCGCGTATCTTCGACCTCGACACCATCAAAGCTGATGATCACGTCGCCGGCCAGCAGGCCCGCCTCTTTCGCCGGACCTTCCGGCACATCGCTGATCAGCGCGCCGCCAGGTTTGTCCAGCCCCATCGCCTCGGCCATGTCCTCGGTCACGTCCTGAATGCGCACGCCCAGCCAGCCGCGGCGGGTCTCGCCAAATTCGCGCAGCTGATCGACCACCTTGATCACCACGTTCGATGCCATCGAGAACCCGATCCCGATCGAGCCGCCATTGGGCGACAGAATCGCGGTGTTCACACCGACCACCTGACCATCCATATTGAACAGCGGCCCGCCCGAGTTGCCCCGGTTGATCGCCGCATCTGTCTGGATGTAGTCGTCATAAGACCCGCTCAGCGCCCGGTTCCGGGCCGAGACGATCCCGGCGGATACCGAAAAGCCCTGTCCCAGCGGGTTGCCCATCGCGATAACCCAATCGCCAACGCGCATGGTGTCGCTGTCGCCGAACTGGACATATTTCAGCGGCCCCTCGGCCTCGACTTTCAGCAGCGCGATGTCGGTCTTTTCATCCGTACCGATCACCTTGGCGGGCAGTTCCTCGGAGGGTTGACCGTCGCCGGGAAAGAATTCGATTAGAATTTCATCCGCTTCCGCGATGACATGGTTGTTGGTGACGATAAAACCGTCTTCCGAGATCACAAACCCCGATCCCAGCGCATTGCTGCGGCGCGGGCGGTTTTCGCCGTTGCCGCCATTGCGATCCTGAAACTCGCGGAAGAAATCCTCGAACGGGGAACCCTCGGGTACAATCCCCTGCGGGCCGGTCTGCCCTTCGATCAGGGTCGAGGTGGTGATGTTCACCACCGCCGGGCTGATCTTTTCGGCCAGCGGCGCAAGACTGTCGCGCGCCTGCGCGGCCAGGGTCTGCGCCAGAACCAACACCATCCCCAGAAAGGCCAGCCACATCAGCCGCACCATAACACCAACATCGTCCTGCCGGACGGACATACTGCGCGCTTTCGCCTGCACTTGGGGTTCTCCTTGTCGAACATATTTCAGCGGGAACTAGCCTGCGCCCCGCCCTCGACAACCAATGTAGTCAGTTTGACCAAGCCCGCAACTCGGGAACGGGGGGAAATCACCGGCAAGTGAGAACCTTGACTTAAAACCCGACCTGATAGGCGCCCCATAGCAGGATAAAACCGCTGACGACGCAGAGCAGCCCCAGCAGCCGCCGTGCCTGTTCCGGCAACGCCCTCAGCGCCTCGAGCATCCGTTCAATAAGCGAAGGGGCCAGCGCATAGGCCAGCCCCTCGACAATCAGCACCAGCCCGAAGGCCAGAAGGATCATGCCCATTATCGGGTCGCCTGCCCGGTGGGCGATTTTAGATAGTTGAAGAACTCGGAATCCGGGCTCAGCACCATCGAGCTGTTGCCGCCCTGCAGCGCGCGCTCATAGGCGGACAGCGAGCGGTAGAACTCGAAGAATTCCGGGTCCTTGCCAAAGGCTTCGGCGAAGATCGCGTTGCGTTCGGCGTCGGCCTCACCACGAATGATCTCGGCCTCGCGGTTGGCGTCCGACACCAGCTCGACCACGGTCCGGTCAGCCTGCGCGCGCACACGCTGCGCAGCTTCGTTACCTCGGGCACGCTCGTCAGTTGCCTCACGTTCCCGCTCGGCCTTCATTCTGTCGAATGTGGCCTCAAGGTTCGCTTGCGGCAGATCGGTCGCCTTCAAGCGCACGTCGATCACGCTGACGCCCAGCGCGCGGGCCTCGGCGATGGCGCTGTTGCGAATGCGCAGCATCAGCGCCGCACGATCCGAACTCAGGATATCGCGCGAGGATACCGAACCCAGGACCTCACGCGTTTCTGCGCGCAGGATGCGGTCCAGACGATCCTCGGCCACCGGGATGCCACCGACACCAACGGCCTGACGGAACTGCTCCAGATCGGAAATCCGATAGCGGGCGAAGGCGTCAACCACCAGTCGGCGATCGTCCAGAGGCGTCACTTCCAGCGGTTGTACGTCAATCGATAGGATCCGGTCGTCATAGCGGACAACTTCCTGAATCAGCGGGATCTTGAACGCAAGTCCGGGCTCTTCTTTCACCGCAACGACGCGGCCAAACTGCAGAACCAGCGCGCGTTCACGCTCGTCCACGATGAAAATCGAGGACAAAACACCGACAATCGCAATCACGATGACCGGCAGAATGAATGTTGCTTTACGCATCAGTTGTTCCCCTCGGTCTGACTACGGCGCAGTTCGTTCAGCGGCAGATATGGCACGACGCCTTGCCCTGATCCGGTCGAGTTTTCATCCAGAATGATCTTGTCCACGTCACCCAGAACCTGCTCCATCCGTTCCAGATACAGGCGCTTGCGGGTCACGTCCGGTGCTTTGGAATATTCCTCGAGAACGGCACTGAAACGGCTGGCCTCACCCTGGGCGCTGTTGATCTGCTGGGCGCGATAGGCCTCGGCCTCTTCCAGCACCTGCGCGGCTTCACCGCGCGCTTCCGCCAGAACCCGGTTGGCATAGGCATCCGCCACGTTCTGCAGCCGGTCACGCTCCTGCGCGGCGGCCTGAACGTCGCGGAAGGCGGCGATCACGTCCTGCGGCGGGTCAGCCTTGTCAAAGTTCACACGGACGATGTTCACGCCCGAATCGTAGCTGTCCATCGTCTGTTGAATCAACTCCTGCAGACGTTCGGCGATGATACCACGATCCCGGTTCAGGATCGGGGCCAGTTCGCTTTGCGCGATGATCTCGCGCATCGCCGATTCTGACACGGCGCGGATCGTCTGACGTGGGTCGCGCAGGTTGAACAGGTACTTGGCCGGGTCATTGATGTTCCAGACGACCTGATAGTCGATATCGACCACATTTTCGTCACCGGTCAGCATCAGACCATCGTCGCTGCCACGCGCGCCGCCCATGTCTTCGTTCTGTTCGCGGGTGACCGGGATAACTTCGGCGGTCACAAACGGCCACGGGGCAAAGTTCAGACCAGGATTACCGACAGCCGAGAACTCACCCAGAAACAGCTCAACTGACTGTTCTTCGGGCTTGACGGTGTAGAAGCTGGCCAGCCCCCACAGCACCGCCGCAGCCACGATCCCTATGGCAACCGTGCCTTTGGTGAACGCCGGACCACCGCCGCCACCCTGACCGCTGCCGCCACGGCCACCGCCGCCGCGACCGCCCATCAGGACGCGCAGCTGCTCCTGGCCTTTTTTCATCAGCTCGTCGATCTCGGGGATCTGCGGGCCATCGCCTTCGGGGGGCTTGCGCCCGTCCCCGTTGTTACCCCGATTTCCTCCGCCACCGGATGAGCCTCCGCCCCCCCAGGGGCCGCCGCTGTTGCCCGCCATATGTGTGTTTTCCCTTGTATTGGACCGTGTGATCACGGCTTCCCTTGTAACGTGTGTGCGCGCGGTTGCAAATCAAGCCGTGCGTACAGGTTGCCGCATTGTCACCAGTTCTTCGGCCATCACCGGGTGAACCGCAACCGTGCGGTCGAAATCTTCCTTCGTCGCGCCCATTTTTACGGCAATCCCGGCCAGCTGGATCATCTCACCCGCGCCGGGCGCAACAATGTGGCACCCGAGCACCTTGCGCGTCGCCTGCGACACGATCAGCTTCATCAGCACCCGCTGCGTGCCACCCGCAAACGCCTTCTGCATCGGCTTGAACGAGGTCGCATAGACCTCGATCGGTTCCTGCGCGGCGGCCTCTTCCTCGCTCAGACCTACGGTGCCCATCTCGGGCTGGGTGAAGATCGCGGTCGGGATCAGCTCGTGATCCACCGGCGTCGGGTTGCCTTTGAACACGGTCTCGACAAAGGCCATGCCTTCGCGGATCGCCACCGGGGTCAGGTTGACCCGGTCGGTCACGTCGCCGATGGCGTAGATCGAGGGTACGCCGGTCTGGCTGTACTCATCCACGACGATCTCACCCTTGCGACCGCGTTCGACACCCAAGGCTTCCAACCCCAGATCATCCGCATTCGGCGCGCGGCCTGTCGCATACATCACCACGTCAAACGACTGCTCGGACCCGTTGGTGGCCTTGACGCGAATCTTGTCGCCGTCTTTGGTCATCTCAAGCACATTGGTGCCCAGATGCACATCAATACCGTTCTGGCACATCTCTTCGCTGATCAGCCCGCGCGCTTCATCATCAAAGCCCCGCAGGATCTGCGCACCGCGATAGAACTGAGTCGTCTTGACCCCCAGCCCGTTCATGATCCCGGCAAATTCACAGGCAATATAGCCGCCGCCGACGATCAGGATGCTTTCGGGCAGCTTTTCCAGATGGAAAATCTCGTTCGACGTAATCGCCAGTTCCGAACCCGGAAGCTCGGGCACGACCGGGCGTCCACCGGTGGCGATCAGGATGTGCTTGGCCGTCTTGCGGGTGCCATCGGCCAGCTCGACCGTATGCGGATCAACCACGCGGGCGCGCTGATCAAAGCTCTCGACCCCATTGTTTTTCAGGATATTTCGATAGATGCCTTCCAGCCGGTCCAACTCGGCAACCAGCTTGCCGTGGAACGTGTCCCAGTTGAACGCGCCGGGCTGAATATCCCAGCCGTATTCCTGCGCATCGCCAACCATCCCGGAAAACTCGCTGGCAAACACCATCAGCTTCTTGGGCACGCAGCCCCGGATCACGCAGGTCCCGCCATAGCGGTCCTCTTCCGCCAGCGCCACCTTGGCCCCGTTTTCACCCGCCGCCACACGCGCCGCGCGAACCCCGCCCGAGCCGCCTCCGATGACGAACAGATCATAGTCAAAGCTCATAGGTGCGTTCCTTCTTTATTCCGCATGGCCAAAAGGCCTTGGTTATCTGGGCGCGAATTCCCGGCTGCCAACCCCCGGGCCAACAGATATTTGGGTTTTCTTTCAACGCCCATGGATCATCTACCCGGACTTAATCCGCCAGATCCGAAAACAGATTGTCCCCGTCGTCGCCCAGCATATCGGTCTGAATCGTACCCTCGTTGAGGTTGCGCAGCTCCACCCGGCCATTGCCATAGCCAACCACGACCTTGTCACAGATATCGATGAACAACCCGTTTTCGACCACACCGGGGATCTGGTTCAGCACCAAGGCCAACTGCCGGGCATTGCCGATGCGTTTAAGGTGAAGGTCCAGAATGTGGTTGCCTTCGTCGGTAACCTTCGGCGCCTCTGTGCTCATGCGCAAGGTGACCATGGTGCCCAGCACATCCAGTGAATCCAGCGCCTCCTCGATCAGGGTGCGGGTGGTCTGCCAGCCGAACGGGATCACCTCGACCGGCAGCGGGAACGCGCCCAGCGTTTCCACCTCTTTGCCCGCATCGGCGATCACCACCATCTGGTCGCTGGCCGTGGCCACGATTTTCTCCTGCAGCAAGGCTGCCCCGCCGCCCTTGATCAGATTGAACTCGCCATCGAACTCATCGGCGCCATCAATGGTCAGGTCCAGCCACCCGGCCTGATCCAGCGAAATGACCTCAATTCCCGCCTCGCGCGCCAGTTGCGCCGTCGCGGTCGAGGTCGGCACCCCTCGGAACTTCAACCCATCCTGACGCACGCGCTCCCCCAAACGGCGCACCAGCCACGCTGCGGTCGAGCCGGTCCCCAGCCCCACGCGCATGCCGTCTTCCACCAAATCCGCTGCGCGATAGGCCGCAACAAATTTGGCTTTGTCGATCGGCGACAAATCATTGCTCATTCTTCACCCCCAGGCATTCTGCTCGCCTTATACGGAATGCCCCCCTCAACTGCGAGAGGCAAATCGTCCGCAACCCTGCAGACATATGTCCGAAATACGCCTTTCCGATAGGAAACGTCGCAATCGGCGCTGTATAAGGGTGACGTGCGACGTAGATAGAGGACATGAAGACGCCGTACCGCCTGCATTATGCCCCCGACAACGCCTCGCTGGTGATCCGGCTGGTGTTGGAAGAGATGGGCCTGCCCTATGAAACCGTTCTGGTTGATCGCCGCCAGAACGCGCAGGACAGTGCGGCCTATCGGGCGCTGAACCCCAACGGGCTGATCCCGGTGCTCGAAACGCCCCATGGGCCGGTATTCGAGACCGCGGCCATTCTGCTGTGGCTGGCGGATACGCACGGGCAACTCGCCCCGACCGCAGACAGCCCGGAGCGTGCCGCGTTTCTGAAATGGCTGTTTTTTGCATCGAACACCCTGCACGCCGATCTGCGCATCCTGTTCTATGCGGAAAAATACATTGCCCCCGATCAGGCCGATACTCTGCGTACCGGAATTCGTCCAAGGCTGCGCACTCATCTGCAAAACCTGGATGCGGTGGCAGCGCAAGCCCCGGACTGGCTGCGCGCCGACCAGCCTTCGGTTCTGACATACTATCTAGCCTGCATGATGCGCTGGATGGCGCTCTATCCCGCGCAGGCTGATCGCAGCTGGTACCAACTGGCCGACACCCCCTATCTGCACCGCATCCTGGTCAAGCTTGAAACCCGCCCCGCCACCCGAACCGCCATCGCGGCCGAAGGTCTTGGGGCGACCCCGTTCACCTCACCCATACACGCCACACCTCCAGAAGGCTCAGCTACCTGACATGTTTCTCTCTGTCTTCGATATGTTCAAAGTGGGCATCGGCCCGTCCTCGTCACACACAATGGGGCCAATGGTTGCCGCCGCGCGCTTTCTGGACATGATGCGCGCCTCGCCCTTCGAATTCGCCGGCCTGCGCGGGTCCTTGCACGGATCACTGGCCTTTACCGGCGTTGGCCACGCCACCGACCGGGCCACCATTCTGGGTCTGGCCGGGTTCGTGCCGGACACCTATGACAACACCAAGGCCGAGGCCGCGTTGGCCGCGATTGCGGATACGCATTCGGTCACACCCGACGGGCTGCCCACCCTGCAGTTCGATCCCAAGGCCGATCTGATCTTTGACTACGACCACAACCTGCCCGGCCATGCCAATGGCATGATACTGATGGCCACCGATGCGCAGGGCGACGTGATCCTGCGGCAGGTGTTCTATTCCATCGGCGGCGGCTTTGTTCTGACCGAAGAGGAACTGGCCGAAGGCAAAGCCACCGACGAAGGCGCGCCTGTGCCCTTCCCGTTCAAATCAGCCGCCGAGATGCTTGAGATGGCGAAATCCAGCGGCAAATCCATTGCCGAGATGAAACGCGCCAACGAAATCGCGCGCGGCTGTGCCGAAAGCTTCGCCAAGGGTTCGGCCCGTCTGTGGCAGGTGATGAACGATTGTATCGAGCGCGGCCTGACCACCGATGGCATCCTGCCCGGTGGCCTGAATGTGCGCCGCCGCGCCAAGGGCATCCACGACGCGCTTCTGGCCGAGCGCGGCATGAACCTGAACCCACCGCACACGATCAACGACTGGATGAGCGTTTACGCCATGGCCGTGAACGAGGAAAACGCCGCCGGTGGGCAGGTCGTCACCGCCCCCACCAATGGTGCTGCTGGCGTGCTGCCTTCGGTCCTGCGCTATTATCTCGACCATGTTCCGGGCGCATCCGAAAGCCATATTGAAGACTTTCTCTTAACTGCCGCAGCCATTGGCGGCCTGGTCAAGTTCAACGCCTCAATCTCGGGCGCTGAGGCAGGTTGTCAGGCCGAGGTCGGCAGCGCCTCAGCCATGGCGGCAGCAGGCATGTGCGCCGTTATGGGCGGCACGCCCGAGCAGGTCGAGAACGCAGCCGAGATTGCGCTGGAACATCATCTGGGCATGACCTGCGATCCAGTCGCGGGTCTTGTTCAAGTGCCCTGTATCGAGCGCAACGGGTTGGGCGCGATCAAGGCCGTCTCGGCGGCGTCGTTGGCGCTGCGCGGCGACGGGAAGCACTTCATGCCTCTGGACGCGGCCATTGAAACCATGCGCCAGACTGGCGAGGACATGCACGAGAAATACAAGGAAACATCTCTGGGCGGTTTGGCCGTGAACGTGCCGAACTGCTGAGGTCATAACGGAGGGGACATCATGCGTGGACATTGTTTGTGCGGCAGGATTGCGTATCAGGTCGATCCCCCCATCCTGTCCTGCGTGTCCTGCCATTGCGACAGCTGCCGCCGCCAATGCGCTGCGCCGATGACCACTTATTTCGCCATCCGCGATGGCAATTGGCGCTGGACCGGTGAAGAACCGAAACGCTTCAATTCCTCTCCGGGGGTCGAGCGCAGCTTCTGCCCCCATTGCGGCACGCCGATCTCGTTCCGCTCGGCCAAGATGTCGGATGTGCTGCACCTCTACGTGGCCACTCTGGAAAACCCCGAGGCGCTGACGCCCACCCTGCATGTGGCCCATGAGGAAAAGCTTGGCTGGCTGCACCTGAACGACGACCTGCCCACCTGCATCGGCCCGGACTATACCAAGGTGCAGCCGCTGCCCGACGCCTGACCTTTTCACCGCGCCACGAAACCGCTAGCGTCGCGCCATGACCCAGGATCGTCCCGTTTTCGGCATCGTCTTGATGCTCGGCTTTTGCGTGCTCGCCCCGCTGGGCGATGCCATGGCCAAAGTGCTGGGCGAGACGACACCCATCGGTCTGCTGGTGCTGGTACGCTTTGCGGTCCAGGTCCTTATTCTGACCCCACTGATTGCCGCAACGGGCCGCTCGTGGCGGATGCGCGGGCGGGTGCTGCGGCTGACGGCGATCCGCACGATCCTGCACATCATCGGCATCTCGGCCATGTTCGGCGCGCTGCGCTTCCTTCCGCTGGCGGATGCGGTGGCCATCGCCTTTGTGATGCCCTTCATCATGCTGTTGCTGGGCAAATTCGTTCTGGCCGAGCAGGTCGGCCCCCGGCGTCTGATGGCCTGCGTCATCGGCTTTATCGGCACGCTGCTGGTAATCCAGCCCAGCTTTGCCGAGGTGGGCGCCCCTGCCCTGCTGCCGCTGATCGTCGCGGTGGTATTCGCGCTGTTCATGCTGGTGACCCGCCAGATCGCGAAAGAGACCGATCCGGTCTCGCTGCAGGCGGTGTCGGGGGCAATGGCCACGGTGGCACTGTTGCCGGTGCTGCTGCTGGGAACCGGCGCTGGTATCGATCAGCTCTCATTCGTCATGCCGAACCGGGAAACGCTGTGGCTGCTTTTTGCGATCGGCGCTTTGGGCACCGTCGCGCATCTGCTGATGACATGGTCGCTGCGCTATGCGCCGTCGGCGACGCTGGCCCCGATGCAGTATCTGGAAATCCCGGTGGCCACGGTGATCGGCTGGCTGATCTTCCGCGACCTGCCCAATGGCATGGCCGCCATCGGCATCCTGATCACCATCGCCGCGGGTCTCTATGTCATTCTGCACGAGCGGGCCAACGCCCGGTCCGGCCCGACAGAAACGCCTGCATGACCTGATCCAGCGCCCCGATCGGCACCATCATCAACAGCCCCGGCCCGTCGACCTCAAGCGTGAATTCACCCAGCGCCCGGTTCGAGGTCCCGACGCGCCCGTCCGGTTCCAGCACCAGATCGTCAATCGGCCATTCCAGCCCCCGGCTCTGCCCCGTTATGCGACGAAATGGAAACAATGAAACGATCGCGCCCGCCGCAAGATCCAGCGTGATACGCGGCGGCGCGTGAAACACGACCTCGCGTGCGCCCAGCAGCAGACAGGTCTTGTCAGGCCTGCGCACAAGGCTGTTGAACACTGCCAACTGGTGATCCACCCGGGCGCCCAGAAACCCCGCAGCCAGGATCAGAGGGGTCTGAACACTGCGCAGCGCCTTGTCGAAATCCGTGCTGTCCTGTTCACGAATTGGAAACAACCGATCCTCAGGAATCCGCGACCTGCAAGCAGGCGAAAGCGAGTCGAAATCCCCGATCACGGCGTCCGGAATGCGCCCCGAATCAATCAGCGCCGCAGCGCCACTATCCGCCGCAACCGCAGAATCGACGCGATTCAGCACCAGATTCACGTCTTCAGGCCCGATTTCCCCGCCGCCAAACAACCCGATTGGCCCCTCGGACCGAACAATTGACTCATTTTTCGCAAGATTGACCATATTTCCCGGTTTTGGACATAATGAGACCACAAATTGATAGACTCATGGCTACAGTTTAAAGTCGATTGCCTAAATCTGTGTTTGGCAATGTGACCTGGTAGTTTGTAGAGGACGTGCGTCTGATGGTACAGAACAACAAGGTGTTAACCGTTTCTTACGGAACCTTCTCGTGCACTTTGGAAGGCTTCGACGATTCATTCGAAACGATGAAAGCCATTGCCGAATATTTCAGGGACCTCGCCGCGGACGACCGTTATTTCGGGTCCGAACCCCCTCAGCCAGACGCCGAAATGCTGACCCGTATTGCCCAACGTGATGTCGCACGTAAGGTCGAGGCAAGCCAGAACGACACCGGCCTGCTTCTGCGCGCCTCAGATACAACCGCCGCCGCAGCACCGACCCCCGCTGCCATTGCGCCGACACCTGCACCCGCGCAGCCCCCGGTCAGCGCCGCCCCCTCAGCCCCGACCGAGGAACCTGCAGCCGACAGCATCGCCGCCAAGCTGCAGCGTATCCGGGCCGTGGTTTCGCATTCCGATGACGGGCAGACCGCCTATTCCGAGGATGAAGACAACGGCTATATTCAGCCCGCCAAACCCAAGGTCGATGCCATCTCGGCTGCCTTCGAAGCCGGCGCGCTCAGCCCCGCCGATCTGGACGAGCCGGTTGTAGACTCCGCGCCCGCTGTGAGCCCCGAGGCCGACCTGTCGACAGGTCCCGAAGAAGATCAGATCGAGGATCTTCCCGAACCGGCCTCCCAGATGGAAGAGGCCGAAGCCCCCGCCGACGATCTGACGGCCGCCTTGCCGGTGACCATCGAGCAGGACGAAGGCGATGTCACCGCGCTGGTACCCGCCGAGGACGCCGAGGAAGAAGAACAGCAGGATCAGGTCACAGACAGCGACGTTCTGTTCTCGGATCTCGATGAAGAGCCCGAGGCAGAGGCCGAAGACCAGACCAATATTCTCAACGTGTCCGAGACCGACGAGGAAGAAGCCTCGGAGACACTGGCCGACATTTCGCGCGATGTGATTTCGGCCGAGGATGAAGCGCTGCTGCTGGACGAGATTGCGCTGGTCGAATCCGAGCTTGAAGCCGGTGTTTCGGCCGAGCGGACGGATATGTCCGGTCTCGACGAGGATGTCTCGCGCCTGATGGACAAAGCAGGGGCGCAGCTCGACGATCCGTCGACCAGCGATCAGCGCGAAACCTATTCACACCTGCGCACCGCCGTCGCCGCAACTGAAGCCGAGCGTGCCGAAGGCAAGGACACCACCGAAGAGCGTGAAGATGACTATCGCGGCGATCTCGCCTCGGTCGTCAGCCCCCGCCGCCCCGAGGTCGAAGTCACCAGTGAACGCCCCGCAGCCGAGACCGCGGCGCCGCTGAAGCTGGTCGCGGAACAGCGCATCGACACCGACGACGCCGACACCGGCCCGGTCATGCCGCGCCGCGTGACCACAGCGGAACAGGACGCGGATGAAGAAGGCGGTTTCGCCACCTTCGCGCAGGAACAGGGCGCACAATCGCTGCCCGATCTGCTGGAGGCCGCCGCCTCATACTTGTCCTTCATCGAAGGTCAGGAACAGTTCTCGCGCCCGCAACTGATGAACAAGGTCCGCTCGCTGAAACAGGATGCGTTCAATCGCGAAGAAAGCCTGCGTTCATTCGGCCAGTTGCTGCGCGACGGCAAGATCGAAAAAGCCGGTGGCGGTCGTTTCGCCGCCTCGACCCAGATCGGGTTCCGCCCGGATGACGACGAACGCGCTGCGGGCTGAACACGGCGCATTTAATAACCCCCTCGAAGATCGACAGGGCCAGAGGCAACTCTGGCCCTTTTCTGATGAGCAGCGCCCACTGCCCAGCATCATTCCGCGCCTTAGATCGAGGTGTTCAGTTCTGATCCGGGTCTTCCTTGCCCACCCCGCGAAAGATAAATTTGAACGGCAGGACCCAGACGATGCCCAAAGCGACATAAACCAGTAGCTCCAGCCAGATCGGCGGGCGATCCAGCCAGTTCACGATCGTCACAACCGCAACGATATAGAGCGGCAGCCCGATCAGAAGCAGCACCAGCGACCACCGCCGCCGCGCCTTATAGCTGAGACCGGGCTTGTCCTCGCCGCTCATCAGTCAGCAAACGGGTCGGTTACCAGAATGGTATCCTCCCGCTCCGGGCTGGTGGACAAAAGCGCAACCGGGCATTCGATCAATTCTTCGACCCGGCGCACATATTTGATCGCGTTCGCCGGCAGCTCGGCCCAGCTGCGCGCGCCTTCGGTGGATTCACTCCAGCCCGGCATTTCCTCGTAAATGGGCGTGCAGCGCGCCTGCTGGTCTGCGGCTGTGGGCAGATAATCCAGTTGCTCGCCATCGAGCTCATAGCCCGTGCAGATTTTCAGCGTCTCGAACCCGTCCAGAACATCCAGCTTGGTCAGCGAAATACCGTTCACACCGCTGGTGGCACAGGTCTGGCGCACCAGACAGGCATCGAACCAGCCACAGCGACGCTTGCGGCCTGTTACCGTCCCGAATTCATGCCCGCGGGTGCCCAGACGATTGCCGTCGTCATCATCCAACTCGGTCGGGAACGGCCCCTCGCCGACGCGGGTTGTATAGGCTTTGACGATGCCGAGCACAAAATCGACCGAGCCCGGGCCGATGCCCACACCCGTCGCCGCCTGCCCTGCAATCACGTTGGACGAGGTGACAAATGGATAAGTGCCGAAATCGATATCCAGCAGCGCCCCCTGCGCCCCTTCGAACAGAATGCGCTTACCCGCTTTGCGCTTTTCATTCAGCACCTTCCAGACCGGCGCGGCAAAGGGCAAAATCTCAGTAGCAATCTCTTTCAATTGCGCCACCAGTGCATCGCGATCGACCGGCTCGATGCCGAGTCCTTTCCGCAGCGGATCGTGGTGCTGCAACGCGCGGTCCACGCGCGCCTCAAGCGTGGCGTCATCCGCCAGATCGGCCACACGGACCGAACGGCGCCCGACCTTGTCCTCATAAGCCGGGCCGATACCGCGACCGGTCGTCCCGATCTTGGTGCCCTTACTGGCCGCTTCCTCGCGCGCCCGGTCCAATTCACCATGGATTGGCAGAATCAGAGGGGTATTCTCGGCGATCATCAGCGTCTCGGGTGTGATCTCCACCCCTTGCTGCCGGATCGAGGCGATCTCGCTCACCAGATGCCAGGGGTCCAGAACGACGCCGTTGCCGATGACACTCAGCTTGCCGCCGCGCACCACTCCCGAAGGCAGCGCGTTCAGCTTGTAAACTTCGCCATCAATGACCAGCGTATGCCCGGCATTATGCCCGCCCTGAAAACGCGCGATCACGTCCGCCCGTTCGCTGAGCCAGTCGACGATCTTGCCTTTTCCTTCGTCGCCCCACTGGGCGCCGACAACAACCACATTGGCCATATCCGGTCCTTTTGCGCTGAGATATCAAACCCGGCTGATATAACGAGGCTCAGTCGGCAGGGAAACCGATATTTCGCCGCATGGGGAAATCGCGCTACGCGCGATGCCTCCGGCGGGGATATTTTTGGCCAGATGAAGCGCGGATCCCCTGCTTCATCTGGCTCTAAATATCCCGGGGGAGTCGCCCGGAACGGGCGGCGGGGGCAGCGCCCCCCTCTAACGGGGCATCAAGCACACCGGCTGACCATGGGGCGTCGTCAGATAAGCCTCTTCCCAGGCGCGCTGCAGTGTGGCGACATCACCGGCGGGGGCGGCGCCTTGCTCGGCCAGCAACGCTTCCAGCGTTTCGAGCCAGGCATTGAAGTAATCCTCGCCCCCATCCAGCTCCCGGCTCAGCCCATGTCGTTTCAGCGTTGCGCCAAAGCGGTCAGCCCAGTCGGGCCAGTCAAAACGCCCCGCTTCGTTCAGCGCAACGGTGACGGCAAAGACCTGAGCGTGCCAGGGTTCAGCAAAAACCGGCTCTAGCGCAGTATGGGTAAGGCATGTGGTCATGCGGGCTCCAGATAGGATTGCCAAAGGTCCAGAACCACCTCATCGCCGGGATGTTCCGGGTCAGCCCAAAGCTCGGAGGCCGGGAAGATCACGGCGTAGAGCGGTTCAGGCGCCTCGCCCAACCCATGGGCGTTGGAATCGGGCAGAACATGTGTGCCGTGCAGCCTGAGAATACGGCCCGTTGCGCCGGCGGCGTAGACCGGCAGCCTCGTATGCCCGCCGTCTACCAATCTGTTCGCGCTTGGGCGCGCCGTGCGCACCGCCTGTCCAATCTCGAATTTGACCGCAACATTCGACGGACGGTCCGCGGGGCCGCCTTTGGCCAGAGCCGCCGAAACATTCTCGGCCAACAGCTTTCGCGCTGCCAGAGGGTGATCTGCGTCAGCGGACACCTCACGCAGATCGTCCAGGGTCAGCACACCTTGCCCCACCAGAAGGTCGGCAAGCCCGGCCATCCACTTCTCGTAATATGAAAACCGGGTGTAATCCTTGGGCGACAAGCGTTCGCGGGCGTGGCGCGAGACATCGATGTTCCACTGACCCAGAAAACCCGCCGCCAGAGTGACCGCCAGCGCCCGCGCGTGCCAGTGTTCGGCAAAGACCGGTTCGTCCTGAGGTTCGGGGTGGATCGGACCGTCGCCAAAGCGTCCGCCCATGTCATGTACGCGGGTCATGCGACCTCCTTGGGCAAACCCGTTCCGATCATGCTGTCGCGGGTCACCAGCGCGGCCAGTTCATGCTCGGCCATGCCCTCGGTTCCGGCGGGGCGCATGGGCAGGACGAGATAGCGGATCTCGGCGGTCGAATCCCAGACGCGAACAGCTGTGCCTTCGGGCAAGGTGACACCGAACTCGGCCAGCACCTTGCGCGGCTCACGCACGGCACGGGCGCGGTAGGCATCGGATTTGTACCAGCCGGGCGGGATACCCAGCAGAGGCCACGGATAGCAACTGCACAAGGTACAGACGACCATGTTGTGCTGCGCGGGCGTGTTTTCGACAACAACCATATGTTCGCCCTGCCGACCGAAATAGCCCAGATCGGCAATGACAGGTGTCGCATCCTCCAGCAAGGCGGCCTTGAAGTCAGGGTCGCTCCACGCCTTGGCGACAACGCGGGCGCCGTTCTGCGGGCCGATCCGGTTCTGATAGGTGTCGATGATTTCATCCAGCGCCGCCGGGTCGATAAGCCCCTTCCGGGTCAGAATTGTTACCAGCGCTTTGACGCGCAAAGCGGGTTCCGGCGGCAATAAGGCGTGCGGGTGGTCGTGATCGTCATGCGGCATGGGCCAGAGCCTGCGTCAGGATTCGGCACTCTGTCCAGTCCCTTTGCTGTGATATGATACATCACGCATGGTGATGCGAACTCCTGACTTGCCCCCAAGATCAAACTTGCATAAGTACCACGCGATACACGTCTCGCTGTACAGGACCACCATGGAAAACGTCGTTCTCATCATCCACCTTCTGTTGGCCTTGGGCCTGATTGCCGTTGTTCTGATGCAGCGGTCCGAAGGCGGTGGCCTTGGTATGGGGGGCGGCGGCGGTGGCGCCATGACCGGTCGCGCCGCAGCGACGGCTCTGGGCAAGGTGACCTGGATCCTGGCGGCCTGTTTCATCGTGACCTCGATCACGCTGACCATTCTGGCGGCCCAGAAATCCTCGGGCAGCTCGGTGATCGACCGTCTGGGCGTTCCGGCCCCGGCCGCGACCGAGGACAGCACACCGGCGGTTCCGTCGGCGGATGACCTGCTGCCACCGGCACAGGGCGACAACGCGCCGCTGATCCCGCAGGCCGACTAAGCCACAAAACCTAGAAAATCGGAGGAGAACTGCAACAGCATCTTGCGGTTCTCTTGCGCTGCACGCGCGAATCCTTTATATGTGAAGTCCCGTGATGCAGCGGTTTTTTCGAACCGCCGGGCAGCTGATAATGACGTCTCACGGGAGCAGCCGAAAAACATGGCGCGTTTTATTTTCATCACTGGTGGTGTGGTTTCGTCCTTGGGCAAAGGACTGGCTTCGGCGGCGTTGGGATCGCTGTTGCAGGCCCGGGGATATTCGGTGCGTCTGCGCAAGCTGGACCCCTATCTGAACGTCGATCCGGGTACTATGTCACCGTTTGAACATGGCGAAGTGTTCGTCACCGACGACGGGGCCGAAACCGATCTGGACCTTGGCCATTACGAACGCTTCACCGGTGTGGCCGCACGCAAGACCGACTCGGTCAGTTCGGGGCGGATCTATTCCAACGTGCTGGAAAAGGAACGCCGCGGCGATTACCTCGGCAAGACCATTCAGGTGATCCCGCACGTCACCAACGAGATCAAGGATTTCATCGCCATTGGCGAGGATGAGGTCGATTTCATGTTGTGCGAAATCGGTGGCACCGTCGGCGATATCGAGGGCCTGCCCTTTTTCGAAGCCATCCGCCAGTTCAGTCAGGACAAGCCGCGCGGTCAGTGTCTGTTCATGCACCTGACGCTGCTGCCCTACATCAAGGCGTCCGGAGAGCTGAAGACCAAGCCGACCCAGCACTCGGTCAAAGAGCTGCGCTCAATCGGTTTGGCCCCCGACATTCTGGTCTGCCGCTCCGAAGGTCCGATCCCGAAGAAAGAACGTGAGAAGCTGGCCCTGTTCTGCAACGTCCGCCCCGACAGCGTGATTGCGGCGCAGGATCTCAGCACCATCTACGACGCCCCGCTGGCCTATCACCGCGAAGGTCTGGATCAGGCGGTTCTGGACGCGTTCCAGATCAGCCCGGCCCCCAAGCCCGATCTGGCCAAATGGGAAGATGTCAGCGACCGCATCCACAACGCCGAAGGTCAGGTAAAGGTCGCCATCGTCGGCAAATACACCCAGTTGGAAGACGCCTATAAATCGATTGCCGAGGCGCTGACTCATGGCGGTATGGCCAACCGTGTCAAGGTCAAGATCGAATGGGTCGATGCCGAGGTGTTCGACACCGAAGACGCCGCCCCCTATCTGGAAGGCTACCACGCCATCCTCGTCCCCGGCGGCTTTGGCGAACGCGGCACCGAGGGCAAGATTAAGGCCGCGCAATACGCGCGTGAACACAAAGTGCCCTATCTGGGCATCTGTCTCGGCATGCAAATGGCGGTGATCGAAGCCGCGCGCAACGCGGCGGGCATTACCGAGGCCGGGTCCGAGGAGTTCGACCATGAGGCCGGGAAAAAGCGTTTCGAACCGGTGGTTTACCACCTGAAGGAATGGGTGCAGGGCAACCACAAGGTGGAACGCAAGGTCGGCGACGACAAGGGCGGTACGATGCGTCTGGGCGCCTATAACGCGGTTCTGGCCGAAGGCTCGAAAGTGGCTGAGGTCTATGGCGGCACCCAGATCGAGGAACGCCACCGTCACCGTTATGAGGTCGACATCAAGTACCGCGAACAGCTTGAAAAGGCCGGCCTGAACTTCTCGGGCATGTCGCCGGATGGCCGCCTGCCCGAGATCGTCGAGTGGTCGGATCACCCGTGGTTCATCGGCGTTCAGTACCACCCGGAACTGAAATCGAAACCTTTCGATCCGCACCCCCTGTTCCGCGAATTCGTGCGCGCGGCCAAGGACACTTCGCGTCTAGTCTGATCACGGCCCGATAACAGTATTGTACCCGTCGGCGCGAAACATCTTTACGCGCCGACGGTTTGCACGGTTAACTGCCGCCATAGCAGCGACAGGAGGCCAGCCATGACCGATCAGATTACCCAAGCAGAAACCTTTGCCGCCCTGCACAAGAAGGGCGATCCGGTCATCCTCTATAATATCTGGGACGCAGGCAGCGCCGCCGCCGTGCGCGATGCGGGGGCCAAGGCGCTGGCCACGGGCAGCGCTCCGGTCGCGATGGCGCAGGGTTTTTCCGACGGCCAGAACATCCCCTTCGAGATGGCGCTGGACAATGCCCGCCGCATTGTCGAGACGGTTGATATCCCGGTCACCATGGACCTGGAAGGCGCCTATGCCGAGGACACGTTCGGCATTTCAGCCAATGTCAAACGGGCGCTCGAAACAGGTGTGATCGGCTTTAACTTCGAAGACCAGATCGTTGGAACCAAAGATCTTTATGACATCGAAACCCAATCCGCCCGCGTCGCCGCCATGCGCGAAAGCTGCGATGTGGCCGGTGTTCCCGCCTTCATCAATGCCCGCACAGATATCTTCCTCAAGGCCCACCCGGACACGCATGATCAGGCGATGCTGGACGATGCCATGGCGCGCGCCAAAGCCTATGCCGACGCCGGGGCCAGCGGCTTCTTCGCGCCCGGCCTGAAAGACGAGGCCATGATCGGCCAGCTTTGCGAGGCGACCGATCTGCCCGTCAACATCATCGCTCTGCCCGGCACCCCCGATACGCCAACGCTTGCCAAGCTGGGTGTGGCCCGGATCAGCTATGGTCCGGTCCCCTACCGGCAGATGCTCGCCTGGCTGCAGGACAAGGCGCGTGAGGCGTTGCAATCGGGCGGTTGATCCACTTTTGGGGGATTGCATTCCGGCTTAATCCTCCGCAACTTGCGCGTCATAAGTGGAGGAGGATGCCGCAATGGCCAAAGGATACTGGGTGGCCCATGTCGATGTCGACGACTTCGACACCTACAAGGCCTACATCGCCGCAAATGCAGCCCCTTTCGCCGAATACGGCGCCAAATTCCTGGTGCGCGGCGGTGAACGGACCGAGGTCGAGGGCAACGCCCGCGCCCGCACCGTCGTGATCGAATTCCCCAGCTATGAACAGGCGCTGGCCTGCTATGAAAGTGAGGGGTATCAAGCCGCAAAAGCCCTGCGCGACCCGGTTTCGACCGGCGATCTTGTGATCATTCAGGGCTATGAGGCCTAGCAGCGCTTGGCGCGCCGGATATTTGGGAATATTCTAACCATATGTTGAAGAAGCTCTTTCAGGCCTTTCGCCCGCCGCAACATGACAAACTGCCCGACCCGGATGCCGAACTGGCGCTGGGGGCGCTGATGGTGCGCGTGGCGCAGGCCGACCGCGACTATAAGCTGGAAGAGATCAGCCTGATCGACCGCATCCTCGCCCGCCTCTATCAGCACAATGCGATCGAGGCCGCCAAAGTGCGCGCCACCTGCGAAAAATTGCACGCCGCCGCGCCCGAGACCGACACGTTCGGCAAGCTGATCCGCGAGACCACCGATCTGCAGGAACGGCTGGCCGCGCTGGATGCCCTGTGGGAGGTGGTGCTAGCCGACGGCAACTCGGACGAGGGCGAGATCAAGATCGTCGAAGAGGCGCGCATCGCCATGGGCCTCAGCTTCAACGACAGCAAGGCCGCGCGCGAACGCGTGCAAAGCCGGTTGGAAGCGACATAACCAGCAACTATATGGTTCAGAATGTTCAGTGATTTCCTGTCCCGGCTCACGCAGCCCCAGCCCGATCCGCTTGTCGAAGACGACGCCCGTCTGGCCCTGACCGCCCTTCTGGTGCGCATCGCCCGATCCGACAATGACTATGCCGATACCGAAATGGCCCGGATCGACCGCATCTCGGCCGAGCGCTACGGCCTGTCCCCGTTCGAGGCCGCCGCCCTGCGCGCCCGCGCCGAAGACCTCGAGGCCGAAGCCCCCGACACCGTCCGCTTCACCCGCGCCATCAAAGAGGCCGTCGCTTATGACGACCGGCTGGCCGTGGTGCAGGCGATGTGGTCAGTTGCGCTTGCTGACGGGCAACGCACCGGCGAAGAGGATTCGCTACTGCGCCTCGTGGTCAGCCTGCTGGGCGTCAGCGACGTCGATTCGGCCCGCGCGAGGCAAAGGGCGGCCAAGGCCTGAGCCGGTTGGAATGCCAACGGGTAGAAATTCCATCTTTTGCGCTGCTCGAAGTTCTTAAGTCAGCCGAACCAACTTAATGTCTGCTTAGAGCCCAATGCCGACACACGGCAGAGTGCGTGTTAAACTCCCCTTGCTCTGAAATGGAGGGGTGTGATGAGAAGTACCGTACTGACGCTTGCCACAGCTTTTTGGATGACTTCACCGATAAGCATTTCGGCTCAGGAAATCGCAAACGAAAATAAAATCGAACTGCTTGTCTCCGACTATCAAACCATCATCGCAATTGAGCACGATTCCCGCCACCTTTATCACCTTCAGACAAAAGCGCTTGTTGCGCATCTTGGCGGTTGGGCGCGTCCGGCCAATGAAGATGGTTCTGAGATGGACAGTTTTACAGGCATTTCCGAGCAAGTAATTCCAATCAATCTCAACCGGATAAAGGCGCGCATTCGCAAGGGTGATGTGGACGACGATGTGGCATCCGAATTGTCCGAGATCATCAGTATGTTTGAAGCAGCGATCGAAACCGGCCTAGAATTGGCAAATCAACTCGAGGCGGGCGATCTTACCACCGCCAGCGAGATATACCGTATTCGTTCGACGCCTGAATACGAACGACTTTGGCGGCGAACATTCACAATGAGGCGCGATATCGAAAGAAAACTCTGATGCGGTTATCAGTTTGGTCTGTTCTTCAGCGGATATGTTGCATTGAGACGTAAACCAAACGAATGGCAACTTTGTCCGGATAGTGTTGAAAAAGTCGACGTTGGAACTGCCGATGAGCGATGGCAAAAGCCGCTTGGGATGTTCCTCTCAGCCTGTTGGTTCTGGTTGCGGGGCTAGTTTTGCGAGTTTCCTTAGGTTTTGAGCTGTGGCTGCGAGTTGGAACTGCTCATATGCACCTTTGGGTCCTCGAAGTCGCATCATCGGCACGCCGATGTATCGCTTCAGGTGGGCAAACAGCATCTCGACTTTCCGTCTTTGAATGAACGAGGTCATGTAGGCGTCTGTTTTTCGGATATCGCGGGCGGCGTCGCGTGCTGCTTCGTGGACGGAGCGAAGCACGTTTCGAGCTGGCTGTTTTGGACAGCAATTTGCCTTCAATGGGCATGCGTCGCAGTCGTGCTTTGACGCTCGATATTTGATGAACCCGTCTTTGCCGCCGTTCGGCTTTCGCGGTTTGGAGAAGTTCCGGCGATATGTTCGCAGCTCCTTGTTGCCAGGGCATGAGTAGCTGTCGGTCGCGGGGTCGTAGATGAAGTCTTCGCGTGAGAATGTGCCGTCCGTCCGTTTGGATTTATCCCAGACCGGGATGTGCGGGGCGATGCCGCGTTCTTCGACCAGCCAGCCCAGCATCTCTGCCGATCCGTAGCCTGTATCGCCAACCAACTTGTCTGGCGTCATGTCAAAGCGATCCGTGATGCGGTCGATCATCCGTCGCGCGGCAAAGGCCTCCGCGGTTCGGATCGGTACGGATGGTTCCACATCCACGATGACTGCATTGTCCAAATCCACCATGTAGTTGGTGGAATATGCAAAGAATGCGGCCCCTCCATCGGCGCCTGTCCAGCGCGCCGCAGGGTCCACCGGCGAGATGTATTTGGGGACGACTTTGGTGGACGCGCCGAATGCGGCGTCATCCAGCGTTTCGAGATATTCCTCAACCACGCGGGTGGTCAGTTCGGGGGGCAGACCTTCCTTGCTTTCAATCCCGCGTGTCTGGTTGGCATTCGCCGGGATCAGGCTGGCATCGACACCAAAACTCTCGCCGCCAACCAAACCCTCATCAATACAGCGTCTCAGAACGGTTTCGAAGAGATGTCGGAACAAACCGCTCTCCCGGAAACGCCCATGCCGGTTCTTCGAGAAAGTTGAATGGTCAGGCACCGGGTCAGTCAGGTCGAGCCTGCAAAACCATCTGTACGCCAGATTGACATGCACCTCTTCGCAAAGGCGGCGCTCGGACCTGATGCCTTGGCAGTAGCCCAACAACAGCATCCGGATCATCAACTCAGGGTCAATCGAAGGACGACCATGCGCGCTATAAGACGGTGCCAGAAGCGGTCGAACGTCTGACAGGTCAAGGAAACGATCAATGCCGCGTAGAGAGTGATCGGCAGGAACAAACTCGTCAATCGAGAACTCATAAAACAGCGCACCCTGCGCCACCTGCCTCGGTCCCATCATTGCTAAGTCCTCCACTCTCAAAACGAGTGAATCAGCGCCAGACCAACCAATCAACCGACTTTTTCAACACTATCTCCGCAAGACCGACATTAGGTGAGGTTCATCTGTCGACGTAATGTGAACAACCACCGCAAACCTCACAGGCACACCTTTCTGTTCGCCCCAACAACCCGCCACACGCCCAACCAACTGACAATTCAGACAGCACCACTGCTCATTTTGGTCAATTCGCAGCGTCAACATGTCATTTGCGCATTGCATTGATCCAAAAATTCAGCCCTATTACCGCACCAACACCTTTCACAAGACATGGACTGCCCGTGACAGAAGCCGCTCCCGTCATCGAGATCAGGAACCTGCATAAAAGCTTCGGAAATCTCGAGGTGCTCAAGGGAGTGGACATTACCGCCCATCGCGGCGATGTGGTGTCGCTGATCGGATCATCGGGATCCGGTAAATCCACCCTGCTGCGCTGCTGCAATCTGCTGGAAGACAGCCAGCAGGGCGAAATCCTCTTCAAGGGCGAGCCGGTCAGCTGGTCGGGACAAGGCAACGCCCGCCGCCCGGCCGATCCCAAACAGGTGCTGCGCATCCGTACCAACCTGTCGATGGTGTTTCAGCAGTTCAACCTCTGGGCCCATATGACCATCCTGCAAAACGTGATGGAGGCTCCGGTGACCGTGCTGGGTCGCGACAGGGCCGAAGTCGAGGACAGCGCCCGCAAATATCTGGAAAAGGTCGGCATCGGCGACAAATGCGACGTCTATCCGGCGCAGCTGTCGGGTGGCCAGCAGCAGCGCGCCGCGATTGCGCGTGGTCTGTGCATGGAGCCCGAGGCGCTGCTGTTCGATGAACCCACCTCGGCGCTGGACCCGGAACTGGAACAGGAAGTGATCAAGGTGATCAAGGATCTGGCCGCCGAAGGGCGTACCATGATCATCGTGACGCATGATATGAAGATGGCGGCGGATATCTCCAGCCACGTCGTGTTCCTGCATCAGGGCCTGATCGAGGAAGAGGGCTCGGCCGAAGACATTTTCACCGCACCTGAATCCCAACGGCTTCAGGGCTTTCTCTCCGCCACTCAGGCGGCTTAACCAACGGACAGAACCAATAAGGGGAGTAACAATGAAAAACCTGATTCTGACCACCGCAGCACTGGCGCTGACCGCCGGTGTCGCCATGGCCCAAACCGTGCGCATGGGCACCGAGGGCGCCTACCCTCCGTATAACTTCATCAACGATGCCGGTGAGATTGACGGCTTCGAGCGTGACGTGGGTGACGAGCTGTGCAAGCGCGCCAATCTGGACTGCGAATGGGTCAAGAACGACTGGGATTCGATCATCCCGAACCTGGTTTCAGGCAACTACGACACCATCATCGCCGGCATGTCGATCACCGACGAACGCGATGAGGTCATCGACTTCACCCAGAACTACTTCCCGCCCGCAGCTTCGGCCTATGTCGGTGCATCGGAAGGTGTGGATGTAGGCAGCGGCATCGTTGCTGCGCAGACCGCCACCATTCAGGCCGGTCATGTGGCTGAATCGGGCGCAACACTGGTCGAGTTCGCAACCCCCGAAGAAACCATCGCAGCCGTGCGCAACGGCGAAGCGGACGCTGTGTTCGCGGACAAGGACTTCCTGGTCCCGATCGTCGAGGAATCGGGCGGTGAGCTGGTCTTTGTTGGCGGCGACGTACCGCTGGGCGGCGGCATCGGTCTGGGCATCCGCGAATCCGACGCGGAACTGCGCGGCAAGTTCGACGAAGCCATTACTTCGATGAAAGCGGACGGCTCGCTGAACGAGCTGATCGTGAAATGGTTCGGCGAAGGCGTTCCGACCTATAACAGCGACGGCTCGGTCGTTACCAACTAAGCCTTCCGTCCAATCGTCCGGCGCGCACCCGCGCCGGACATGCCGGGCCCTGAGACCGGCCAGACGTTCGAAAGACGCCTTATGTTCTCCTACTGCGCCGATCCCGACACGCTGGGCACGTTCCGCTGGTTCTCGTGCTATCTGACCAATGGCGTCCACTGGTCGTTCTACCTGTCCTTCCTCAAGGTGTTGGGTTTGCTGGCCGTCACCGCCCCCGTCGCGCTTGGCTTCGGGTTTGCAGGTGCCATGGCGGCCCGGTCGCATATCCCGCCGCTCAGCTGGCTGGGCAAAGCCTATATCGCCATCGTGCGCGGCGTGCCGGATATCGCCTTCTTCCTGTTCTTCGTGATCGCGCTGGATCAGGGCTTCGAATGGCTCCGTCACAAGGTGCTTTGCCCCGACTGGACCGACCCGGTGCGGCAGGGCAATGACTTCATCGTCTGTCAGGCCGCCAAACTGCCGCTGGGTACCGCGCCCGAATGGGTACACGAGACCTATGGCTTCTTCCTTGCGGTCATCACCTTTTCAATCGTCTTCGGCGCCTTTGCCGCCAACGTCCTGTTCGGCGGTATGCGCGCCGTGCCACACGCCCAGCTGGAAACGGCCGAGGCCTATGGCATGACCCGCCGCCAGACCTTCTGGCGCATCCTTGTGCCGCAAATGTGGGTCTATGCCCTGCCCGGCCTCAGCAACCTGTGGATGGTGCTGATCAAGGCCACACCGCTGCTGTTCCTGCTGGGGATCGAAGATATCGTCTATTGGGCGCGCGAGTTGGGCGGCACCAAGACCTCGCGCTTCACCGACTATCCCCATGGCGACTGGCGCATGTGGTACTTCCTCGCTCTGCTGATCTTCTACCTCGGCATGACGCGTGTATCCGAGATCGGGCTTGAGAAACTGATGCGCCGGCTGTCCCACGGTCAGGCCACATCCGGCGGAGAGCTGCTGCGCAAGGAGACCACCGCATGAGCTGCCTCCAGACCATTCAGGACTATGGCCTGCGATCCCTTGGCTATGGCGAACGCCTTCTTCCCAAGACCGATTTCACCCTGTGTGAGCATTTCACCCTGATCGGCTCGGGCATGATCTGGAATATCTATTTCGGCATCATGGCGATGGTCACTGGATTTTTCCTCGCTACCGCGCTGGCCGTTGGCAAAGCTTCATCTAACAAATGGCTGCGCAAGCCGTCCGAATGGTTCATCTTCCTGTTCCGCGGCTCACCGCTCTTTATCCAGTTCTTCTTCGCCTATTTCTTCTTCCTGTCGCTGAAGAAACCCTATCCGATGTTCGACGCCTTCACCTCGGCCTGGCTGGGGGCGCTGATCGTGCTGTTCCTGAACACATCCGCCTATTCGGGCGAGATTTTCTATGGCGCGCTGCGATCAATCCCCAAGGGTGATATCGAGGCGGCGGATGCCTATGGCATGACCGGCTGGTCCCGCTTCCGCCGGGTCGTCTGGCCGACCATGCTGCGGCTCGCCTGGCCCGCCTACACCAACGAAGCGATCTTCGTGTTCCAATCCACCACGCTGGTCTTTTTCTCGGCCTTCCCCGCCTGGCAACAACGCGGAGATGCGCTCTATTACGCCAGCTATTTCGCGGACAAAACCTTCAACCCGTTCATCCCCTACCCGATTCTGGCGTTCTATTTCATCCTGCTGACGCTGGTGATCGTCTGGTGTTTCGGCAGGGTCAACAAGCGCCTGAACCGGCACTTGCCCGAGGCCAGAAAATCCAAGATGCGGTTCCGTCTGAATCTGGCGCGCTAAGCCCACGCGACAGGGTTCAGCCGGAACAGTTTCGAAAGCTGCTCATAAACCTCGGGCACCTCGCGCTGCAGGGCGCGGGGGCGTTCAAAGAACACCTCGACCGAAACGGCAAAGAACTCCTCATGGCCCGTCGCGCCATAAGGGTCGATCACCGTATGACGCCCGCTTTCAACCGCCCGCACATGCGCGTCATAGGCGGTCAGAAACACTTTCTCCCACTCGGCAAAGCTCTGGCCAGCACTTAGGATCGGCACGCCATTGGTGCTGCCAGACAGGTCATCGATCTGATGCGCGAATTCGTGCAGCACCACGTTCTGTCCGTCCCGGTCATCCAATGCGCCCTGCTGGCTGTGCGCCCATGACAAAATGACCGGCCCGCGATCCCAGCTTTCGCCGGTGCGCACGATCTCTTTCTCGGTCACGACATAACCTGAATGGCGCTGCTGCTTTGACTTGAACGCGTTCGGGTAGATCAGAATCGTCGTCAGATTGTCGTACCAAAGATCGCTGTTGATCACGAGCAGGCAGGCCTGCGCCGCAATCGACAGTTCCATCTCTTCGGTCACCTCCAGCCCGTCACATCCGTAAAAGCTCACCTGATCCAGAAACAGGTTTACCTTGCCATCCAGATGCTGGCGCAGCGGCGGCGGCAATCGTCGGATGATCGGCACCTGACGGTCAATGATATCGCGCTGATGCGGGTTGAGCGGGGTCGCCAACAGCGCGTCACGCGCCCGTCTTTTCGACCAGAGGTAAAAAGCCAGACCTCCGGCGATCAGTAACAGAATGGTAAGAAAGATGAACATGATGAGAGAATATATGCATCACTTGGCCGGGCACAATCGACCGTCAGGTCTTGTACAACACATAAGACTCTGCCTCCAGACAGGGTACAACACGGACATTTTCCGAAACCGCAAAAGGCGGCGGGATATGGTGAGCAATAATTTGATCAAATTTCGTGACAACGCGCCGGACCTCCTTTAAACCTGCAGGAACACGAGCAACGGAGCCCCAATATGGACCTCAGCGCCCTGCACACATTCCGCGTCGCCGCCTGCGACCTGAACGGCCAGATGCGCGGCAAACGCGTGCCTCCCTCCTACGCTGAAAAGCTGGAACAGGGGGCCGTGCGCATGCCGTTTTCGGCGCTGAATGTCGACCTCTGGGGGGCGGATATCGAAGGCAGCCCGCTGGTCTTCGAAAGCGGCGATGCCGATGGTGTCCTGCGCCCGACCGAACGTGGAGCCGTCCCGATGCCGTGGCTGGAAACACCCTCTGCGCTGGTGCCGATGTGCTTGTATGACGACAACGGAACGCCCTTTCCGGGCGACCCGCGGCACGCTTTATCTGCCGTCCTGAACCGCTATGCCGAACGCGGCTGGTCGGTGATCGCAGCGACCGAGCTTGAGTTCACTTTGCTGGATTCCTCAGGCGCCGAACCCCAGCCACCGATCAACCCCGTGACCGGGCGCAGGCTGCTGGCAGAGTCGGTTCTCTCGATGGCCGAGATGGACGCATTTGATGCCTTTTTCACCGATCTTTATGACGGCTGCACCGCCATGGGGATCCCCGCCCAGACCGCCATATCCGAAAGCGGCATAGGTCAGTTCGAAATCAACCTGAACCATCAGGACGCCCTGCGTTGCGCCGACGATACGTGGCTTTTCAAGGCTTTAACACGCGGTCTTGCGCGCAAACACGGCTTTACGGCAACTTTCATGGCCAAGCCTTATGCGCAGGATGCGGGCAACGGGATGCATGTGCATTTTTCGGTGGTCGACGCGCAGGGCAAGAACGTCTTTGACAATGGCGGGCCCGAGGGAACCGATGTGCTGCACTCAGCCGTGGCCGGATGCCTGGCGGCGATGCCGGGCTCAACGCTGATCTTTGCGCCGCATGGCAACTCTTATACGCGGCTGGTGCCCGGCGCGCACGCGCCGACCGGGGCCAGCTGGGCCTATGAAAACCGCACCGCCGCGCTGCGTATTCCGGGCGGTGCGCCCGCCGCGCGACGCATCGAACACCGCGTGGCCGGAGGGGACATCAACCCCTATCTGATGCTGGCGGCAGTGCTCGGGGCCGCTCTGGTCGGGATCGAGGACAACATGCAGCCGCCTGCCCCGATCTCGGGTAATGCCTATGAGATCGAGGGCCTGCCGCAACTGGCGGCGGACTGGTCTGCGGCCATCTCTGCCTTCGAGACCGACCCTGTAGTTGCCCGCATCTTCCCTGCCGATCTGATCCGTTATATGGCGATGACCAAACGGCAGGAAATCGCGCGCTTTGCGGATCTGCGGCCCGAAGACCACTGGCTCAGCTATCTCGAGGCCGTATGATCCCCTTGCCCGGCAGTCCGTGCTCCGCTAGAGTATAATTTGATCAAATTTGGTGACTCATGAAAATCGGCATCCTCGTAACCGGCCACCCACCCGATGAATTGTATGATCAATTTGGAGAATATGATGGTATGTTCCGCGCTTTATTGGGCGGGAACGGCTTTGAATTTCAGACATATAAAGTCGTCGACAACCAGTTCCCCAACGATGCCCTCCAGGCCGATGGCTGGGTCATCACCGGATCGCGCCACGGCGCCTACGAGGATCATCCGTGGATCCCAAAGCTCGAACAATTGATCCGTGATATTCAGGCGACCGGCAATCCGCTGATCGGTGTCTGCTTTGGTCATCAGATCATTGCGCAAGCGCTTGGTGGGAAAGTGGAAAAGTTCAAAGGGGGTTGGGCCATCGGGCGCACTGAGTATGCGTTTGATGATCAAACTGTCACGCTGAATGCGTGGCATCAGGATCAGGTGACCGAAGTGCCCGAAGGCGCCAGGGTGATGGGGACAAACGACTTTTGCCGCAACGCCATGATCTCTTATGGCGATACGATCTGGACCGTGCAGGCCCACCCGGAATACGGCAATGATTTCATCCAGGGCCTGATGGAGACACGCGGCAAGGGCGTCGTCCCCGACGATCTGATGCAGGCCGCTGCCAACCGCAGCGACGCCCCGGACGATAACAGCAAAATCGGGCGCTACATGGCTGAGTTCCTGAAGAAAGCGAGGGCCTGATGGCCGACTGGAAAGACGAACTGCCGCAAGCGGCACGCGCTTATATCGACGGGCAGCGGCTGGATGAGGTCGAGTGTATTATCTCGGACCTGCCCGGCATTGCGCGTGGCAAAGCCGTTCCTGCGTCGAAATTCGCCAAACAGGCCTATTTCCATCTGCCCGACAGCATCTTCTATCAGACCATCACCGGCGACTGGGGCGAGGCCGCCGGTGAAGACGGATTCATCGAACGCGACATGATCCTGAAGCCCGATTTCTCGACAGCCTCCGCCGCGCCCTGGACCGGCGATTGGACGTTGCAGGTGATCCATGACGCCTATGACCGCGACGACAACCCGATCCCCTTCAGTCCGCGCAACGTGCTGAAACGCGTTGTGCAACTCTATCACGACAAAGGCTGGAAACCGGTTGTGGCCCCCGAGATGGAGTTCTTTCTGGTCGCCCCAAATGTCGATCCGGCGCAAGAGATCAAACCGATGATGGGCCGCTCGGGCCGACCGGCTGCGGCGCGGCAAGCTTATTCAATGACTGCTGTCGATGAGTTCGGCCCCGTAATCGACGACATCTATGATTTCGCGGAACATCAAGGGTTTGAGATTGACGGCATCACGCAGGAAGGCGGCGCTGGTCAGCTTGAGATCAACCTGCGCCATGGCAACCCGGTCAAACTGGCTGATGAGGTGTTCTATTTCAAACGTCTGATCCGCGAAGCCGCGCTGCGTCACAACTGCTTTGCCACATTCATGGCGAAACCGATCGAGGATGAGCCGGGCTCGGCCATGCATATCCATCATTCGATCATCGACATGGAAACCGGCCAGAACATCTTTTCGGGCCCGCAAGGGGGCGAGACCGACGCTTTCTATCATTACATTGCGGGTCTGCAGAACCACCTGCCCGCAGGTCTGGCCGTCATGGCCCCCTATGTGAACTCCTACCGCCGTTATGTGAAAGACCACGCCGCGCCGATCAATCTGGAATGGGCGCGCGACAATCGCACCACCGGTATCCGCGTGCCGCTATCCGGACCCGAGGCGCGCCGGGTGGAAAACCGCATCGCAGGCATGGACTGCAACCCCTATCTGGGCATCGCGCTGTCGCTGGCCTGCGGTTATCTGGGCCTGACCCAGCAGGAACGTCCGCGCCGTCAGTTCTATGGCGACGCCTATGAAGGGGACGGAGATATCCCGCAGGTCATGGGTAACGCGCTGGACCTGTTTGATGAGGCCACCGCCCTGCATGAGGTGCTTGGCCCAGAATTCGCCCGCGTTTACGGCATCGTCAAACGCGCTGAATACGAGGAGTTCCTGCAGGTCATCTCTCCGTGGGAGCGTGAGCATCTGCTGATGAACGTCTGAGGCCCGCGATGAACCTGCTTTATGCCAACGACCGCAAGGCCGAGTTTCCGGCCAGTTGGTACGCTGCGACGGCCAATCCGATGGATCGGTTTCCTGAACTGTCAGGCGACATAAAGGCGGATGTCTGTGTGGTCGGCGGGGGGTATACCGGCTTGTCCGCCGCTCTGCATCTGGCCGAAGCCGGGTTCGATGTGGTTTTGCTCGAGGCGCATCGCGTGGGTTTTGGCGCGTCGGGCCGCAACGGTGGCCAGTTGGGCAGCGCGCAGCGGATGGATCAGGAAGACCTTGAGCGGCTGGTCGGTAACGATGACGCCGCCAAGCTGTGGGATCTGGCCGAGGATGCGAAGGATCTGGTCAAATCGCTGATTGCAAGGCACCAGATCGACTGCGACCTGAAACCGGGCGTGGCCGTTCTGGGACTTAGCCATGGGGAACAGCAAGAGCTGCATGAGCACGCGGCGCATCTGTCCGGCCGCTATGGCTATGACCAGATGGAGATTCTGGACGAAGGCGCAGGGCACGCGCTCTGCCCCTCGCCCACCTATCGCGGCGGGTATCTGGATAGGGGCGCTGCGCATTTGCATCCGTTGAACTTCGCCTTGGGTCTGGCTCAGGCCGCCGCCAAAGCCGGCGTGCGAATCTTCGAAAGCACCGAGGTCACCGGTATCGAGGAAACAAGCCCGGCCACCGTGCGCACAGCGCAGGGCACGGTAACTTCCGACCATGTCATTCTGGCCTGTAATGGCTACTTAGGCGGCCTGAACGGCAAAGTGGCCAAGCGGGTGATGCCGATCAACAACTTCATCGCCGCAACTGAACCGCTGGGCGCTGACGCGGCCCGCGTTCTGACGCGGGACGTCGCAGTCGCCGATACCAAGTTTGTGGTGAATTATTTCCGCCTCAGCGCCGATAATCGCCTGCTGTTTGGCGGTGGCGAGAGTTATGGGTATCGCTTTCCGTCCGATATCGCCGCCAAGGTGCGCAAACCGATGACCGAGATCTTCCCGCATCTGCGTGATGTCAGGATCGATTACGCCTGGGGCGGCACGCTTGCGATCACCATGCGGCGGATGCCCTATCTGGCGCGGCTGGCCCCCAACATCCTTTCGGCATCGGGCTATTCCGGCCACGGCGTGGGTACGGCCACCCATGCCGGGCAGTTGATGGCATTGGCTGTTCAGGGTCAGGCCGAGGGTTTCGACACCATGGCCCGTGTCCCCGCCCTGCCATTTCCCGGAGGCCCCGCTCTGCGTAGCCCCTTGTTGGTGCTGGCGATGACCTGGTTTGCCCTGCGCGACCGTCTGGGATTCTGAACCCTGCAATCACGACGATTTGGTGAAATTTCGCCTGTGCGGCGAAACGGGTCTTGGCTTGGATGACTTATGATTTTATATTTCCCAAAGATACAATTCGGGAAATCCAAATATGACGCTTGTACCCAACGTTCATGACGCCGAACCCATCCCCGCCGCCGCACGAGATGCCATTGACGTCTTGATGCAATCAGGCGACCTGTTCCGCTATACTGCACCCCAAGACGCGCCGGTTGCGCTGCTTGAAGCCGAGTTTGCCGCGCTGCTGGGCAGCAAATACGCGCTGGCCGTGTCGTCCTGCTCAGCCGCGCTGTTTCTGTCGCTCAAAGCTCTGGGGCTTCCCCGAGATGCACGGGTGTTGATCCCCGGATTTACCTTTGCCGCAGTGCCGTCCTCGGTCGTTCATGCGGATTGCATTCCGGTTTTGTGCGAGGTCGGACAGAATTACCGCATCGATATGGCCGATTTCGCGGCCAAGCTGGACGGTGTGCAGGCAGTGATCGTCAGCCACATGCGCGGCCATACCTCGGATATGGACGCGATCATGGAACTTTGCGACGCGCGCGATATCCCCGTGATCGAAGATGCTGCCCACTCGCTGGGCACCACGTGGAATGGGCGCAATATCGGAACCATCGGCAAGGTCGGTTGTTTCTCGTTCCAGTCCTACAAGATGATCAATGCCGGAGAAGGTGGCATCCTGATCACTGACGATGCCGATCTGGTTGCCCGTACGGTCATCATGTCCGGTGCATATGAGCACAACTGGAAGAAACACACGGGCGGATCTGAGCTTGAGCTGGCCTTTGCCCGCTGGCAGAATAAATTACCACTGTATAACCTGCGGATGAGCAATCTCAGCGCCGCCGTGATCCGTCCGCAAATTCCTGAACTGGCGCGCCGGGTCCGTGACGGGTTGGAAAACCATGACTATGTTGCCGACCGGCTGAACGCATCGCCTCATATCGACGTACCTGCGCCGCTGGCGCCTGAACGTCGTGCACCGGATTCGATCCAGTTCAATCTGGTGGGGCTTGGCGAGGATGACATCAAAGCCTTCGCCGCAGCCGCTGATGCGCGGGGCGTCAAGGTACAGGTCTTCGGCCTGAGCCAGGACAATGCGCGTGCTTTCTGGAACTGGCAATTCCTGCCCGAACAGGTCGACCTGCCACAAACCCGCGCCATGCTGATGAGCGCATGCGACGTGCGCCTGCCCGTGCGTCTGACGCGTGATGAACTGGACGTGATCGCGGATATCCTGCTGGCTTCGATCGGAGAAGTGGTCGGTCCGATGCCGGTCTATGGCACCTGATCAATTCCCGGTCAGATCAAACGCCTGAACCGATAAAAACAACGCGTCGATCCCATCCGGGGTCGGCGCGATGCGCGACAATATCGCTGCAACTGCTAGGCCGTTGTCGGTCGCAACCAACAGCGGAGCGCCGGAATCCCCCATCATGACAGGGCAAATCGCGTTGAGCAGATTGTTCCCGAGCAATTGAGGCTTACAGAGCCCGGTACGGCTCAGCACATGTGGGCGAAGGCCGGGATAGCCTGCAACAAATCCTTCACGGGGCGCATCCGTGGCGATGGAGAAGAACCCAAGTTCCGCCCCTAACGGGTCGGACAATTCCAGCACCGCCCAATCCAGATCGGCACGGTTGTCGAATGCTCCATCCGCACCTTGCGCTGGGGCCAGCCGATAAGCGATGACGTCAGACACCGCGACGGCTTCACCGCGCTGATAGCCTGCGGCGAAGCGGATGCTTGAAGGCGGTATCCAGCGCTGACGGACAGAATTATAAAGGCAATGCGCCGCCGTAAGCACCAGCTGTTCGGATATCATAACGCCCGTGCAGTGCGACCGCTGGCTGCGGCTGGCGAAATTGACACGCCCCACAGCTTGCCACGGTGCCTCGGCAGCATTCAGAATTTCGCGATCCCGGATGTCTGCACAGCCAGCCGAGGCATCCTGCCCCATCGTACAGATCGGCTGCCACAGGCCCGAGAATTGACCCTGCGCAAGCGCCGTGTGCGCCCAAAGCAGCGCCCCGATCATAAGCAGCCAGCGCATCGGGCCAATCAGCTGAGTTTTGACAATTTCTGCTGCAATTCCGCGAGTTGCTTTTTGATGTCGTCCAGATCTTCTTTGGGTTCCGACTCTTCCTGCTCACCATCCGAACCCGACCATTTGCCGGACAGCCCGCCGGTCATGGCCTTCAGAAACGCCTGTTGCTGCGCCTGCATCGCGTCGAAGCCCGGCATCTGCGACATCGGGTTCATCGCGTTCATATTTTCCATCATCTTGGACTGGCTTTCGCGCAACATCTCGAATGAGCTTTGCAGGAATTGCGGCATCATGCCCCCGCCTGGCACCATATAGCTGCGGACGAGATCGTTCAGCACATTGACCGGCAACACATTCTCGCCCCGGCTTTCATGTTCGGCAATGATTTGAAGCAGATACTGTCGCGTCAGATCATCCCCGGTTTTCAGATCGATGATCTGAACTTCGCGTCCATCGCGGATGAAACCGGCGATATCTTCAAGCGTGACATAGTCGCTGGTCTCAGTGTTATACAGCCGACGGCTGGCATAGCGCTTGATCAGCAACGGCTTTTCTTGGTCTGACACCTTGTACCCTCCCCAAGGATGATGCATTGCAGCGCAGGTTATGCGACTGCAGAACAAAAAGAAAGGGCAGGTCAAACGACCTGCCCGCAGCGATTGCACCATTTGGGAGGAATGGGTGCGCTATCGCAGTCTAACCTTACTTGGTGGTTGCTGCTTTTTTTGCGGCAGCAGTCACCTCGTTGGTGGCTTTCTTGACGGCCGAGGTTGCTTCTTCGGCTGCGTCTTTGCCAGCCGCCATCAGCAGCTCAACGGTTTCGGTCTGAACTTTTTTTGCGATCTCGGCGAAAGCGGCCATGTTTTCGGCAGCAACTTCAGCCGACGCGCTTGCGAAGTCGGTTGCGGCTTTTGCGTAGTCGGCAGGCTCTGCCTTTGCTTTCGACATCTCGGTCAGCTTGGCCAGGGTTTCCTTGGTCCATTTGTTCGAGATTTCAGCCGACTTCTCAGCTGCGTCCAGGGCAACGCCCGACAGCTTTTCGTTCAGCGATGCGGTCGATTTGAACGCGTCTTCCAGAGCGCTTGTGTCAACCGGGAATGCACCCATCATGTCTTTCAGGGTCGCGGTAAAGTCTTGGGTCTTTGCCATTGTCCTAATCCTTTTAGCCTATCCGGGCCCACCCCGGGTTTCATCAGCTTGAGGACAATATGATTGCTGCATCGCAGCATTGCAAGTTTTTTCTTGCTGCAATGCAGAAAAATGTGGGTTTCAAAATGATATCAGCGGTTTGCCTTGACCAAAACATAGGTCCCCGGCGCCGGGCACAGGCGCGGATGGTCCGAATCGCCGGTGTCGCGGGCCGGAACCTGCTTGCCGGAGCGCTTCTTCAGCCACGCCTCCCACATCGGCCACCAGGATCCTTCATGGAAGTCGGCCTCTTTCAGCCAGGTATCGGCATCCGCTTTCATATCCGGGTTGGTATAATGGCCATATTTCTTCTTGCTGGGCGGATTCACGATGCCCGCGATATGACCCGATTCCGAAACCACAAAGGTTTTGGACTTCGACCCCATCTGTTGCACACCACGATAGCAATCCTTCCACGCCGCGATGTGGTCCGTCTCGCAGGTGATGGCCATCAGGGGCACATCGACATCCTTGATATGCAGCTTATGCCCCAGCAACTCGAACCCATCGGTGACGAAATCGTTGCTCTGGCACAATCCGCGCAGATACTGGATCGCCATACGGCCCGGCAGGTTGGCGCCGTCGCCGTTCCAATACAGCAGATCGAAAGCGGGCGGCGTTTCGCCCATCATGTAGTTGCGAATGGCCGGTGTATAGATCAGGTCCCGAGACCGTAGAAAGGACATCGTCCGCCCGATGATCCATGCTTTCAATATGCCATCTTTCGAGACCTGATCCTCGATCCCGTCCACGAAATCATTCTGCAGGAAGGGTGTGAATTCGCCCTGCTCTCCGAAATCCGTCAGCGTGGTAAAGAAGGTCGCCGACTTGATCGATTTGTCGCCGCGTTGCTTCAGCAGAGAGAGGGTCAGGTTCAGTGTCGTACCCGCAATGCAATAGCCCACCGCATTGACCTGCTTGACCTTGCAGATTTTCTTGGCCTCTTCGATGGCGGTCAGGAAACCTTCCTGAATGTAATCCTCCATCCCGATATCGGCATGAGAGCTGTCGGCGTTCACCCAACTGACCACAAACAGAGTATAGCCCTGCTCGGTCACCCATTTGATCAGGCTGTTCTGGGCTTTCAGGTCCAGAATGTAGAATTTGTTGATCCATGGCGGGAACAGGACGATGGGCGTTTCGTGCACCGTCTCGGTCACCGGCTTGTACTGGATCAGTTCCATCATCCGGTTACGATAGACCACGTCGCCCGGTGTCGTGGCGATATTGCCGCCAATCTCGAACGCGCTTTCATCGGCCAATCGGACGACCATCTCGCCATCGTTGGCCTCAAGGTCCGACACCAGATTTTCAAGGCCCTTGATCAGAGACTGACCTTCGGTCTCGATCGCCTTTTCCAACGCATCCGGGTTGGTCGCCAGAAAGTTCGTCGGCGCCATCATGTCGATGATCTGTTGCGAGAAGTATTGAAGGCGTTGCTTATCCTTGGTCTCCAGATCCTCGACCGACGCCACCGCCTGCGAGATTGCCTCGGCATTGGTTTGGTATTGCTGGCGGATCAGGCGGAAATAGGGGTTGGTCTCCCACATCGGGTTTGAAAACCGCTTGTCCTTGGGCTGGGTATCGGGCGCTTCGCCATCGCCGCTTGTCAGAGTTTTCTGAGCCTCGGCAAAGTTAAGAACCGACTTGCCCCAGTATTCGATCTGATGCTCAAGCAGCTTGGTCGGGTTCTGAAAAGCTTCGGCCCAGTAGGCCGTTGCTGCTTTTGCAAAAAGCTCTTGATTCGGACCGTCCAGCGCGGGAGTGTGCGGCGTTTTGCCGGCCATGACTTCGACAAGACGTTTGGACAATTCTTCGACCTTGCCCATATTTTCCTTAAGTCGTTCAATATGTTCTTCGGTCAATTTCGGCGTCTGGTCGTCAGTAGTTGTCATTTTAACAATTCCCACCTAATCTCGCTGCTATGCAGAATAACGTCGTGGGCGTCGGGGGGCAAAGCGACGAATGGTCCAAACTCTCACGCTGATACGCAGGAGACACATTCGATGCGCTACATGATGACCTACGACCTGATGGAAACCATGCGTAACACCAATCAGTGGCTTGGTGCAACTGCCAGTGCGATGGCCTCCTATCCGATGTTTTCAATGACACCCAACCCCGCCTTCAACTGGATGGCGGCCTGGGGTGAGGTGACCGAGCGCACGTTCCAACGCATGGTGGTCAAGCCGGACTGGGGCATCCGCACCTTCACCTGCGAGGACGGCAAGGACCATCTGGTCGACGTCACCACGGTTCTGGAACGCCCCTTCGGCGATCTGATCCATTTCCGCGTCAACGGGCGCGAGGAACAGCCGCGCAAGGTTTTGTTGGTGGCACCGATGTCCGGCCACTATGCCACGCTGCTGCGTTCGACCGTCAAAAGCCTGATCGTCAATTGCGAAGTTTACATCACCGACTGGCATAATGCGCGTGACATTCCTGTTTCCGAAGGCAAGTTCGATATCGAGGATTATACGCTCTACCTTGTCGATTTTATGAAGGAGCTGGGCCCCGACACACACGTCGTAGCCGTCTGCCAGCCAGCCCCCCTGACCTTGGCCGCAACCGCCTATCTGGCCGAGGTCGAGCCCAAGGCACAGCCCAGCACCCTGACTCTGATCGGCGGTCCCGTCGACCCCGACGCCACCCCGACCGAGGTCACCGATTTCGGCCGCCGCGTGACCATGGGGCAGTTGGAGGAGACCATGATTCAGCGGGTCGGGTTCAAATACAAAGGCGTGGGCCGGATGGTCTATCCCGGACTGCTGCAACTGGCCTCGTTCATGTCGATGAACGCCGAGCGTCACAGCAAGGCCTTCACTGATCAGATCCAGCGCGTGATCCGGGACGAAGCCTCGGACCATGACGCCCATAACCGGTTCTATGATGAATATCTGGCGGTGATGGACATGACGGCCGAGTTCTATCTGTCGACGGTCGAGCGTGTGTTCAAAAACCGTGAGATTGCGCGCAACGAATTTGTCGTCGCCGGGCATAAAGTGGATATCGGCAAGATCACCGATGTTGCGGTGAAGTCAGTTGAAGGTGCGAATGACGATATCTCGGCCCCCGGCCAGTGCATCGCGGCACTGGACCTGTGCACCGGCCTGCCCGACAGCAAGAAGGCCAGCCATGTGGAACCCGGTGCGGGCCACTATGGCATCTTCGCCGGTCGCAGCTGGCGCGACAACATCCGCCCGCTTGTGATTGATTTCATGAACGAAAACAGCCGCAAGAAGCCCAGACGCCGCGCCGCCAACAGCAACAAAGTTGCATGAACCAGCCTTCCGCAGCTGCCGTTCCCTTTTCCTGCACCTGCGGTGTCCTGCAGGGTTACATAACGCCCAAGGGTGTCAAACGCGGCACCCATGTCGGGTGTTACTGCCATGATTGCCGTGCGGCGCAGCTGTATTTCAAACAACCCGACCCTGCCCCCGACCCGGTCGATATCCTGCAAACCACGCCCGAAGACATCCGCATCGAAACAGGTGCCGAGCGTCTGGCGGCCATGCAACTCGGCCCGAAGGGAATGTTGCGGTGGTACGCAAGCTGCTGTGATGCACCGCTGGCGACCACGCCTCAGACTGGCAAGCTTCCGTTTGCGGGTTTTATAGTCAATCGTATTGCCGACCCGTCCACATTGGGACCCATCACCACACGTGGGTTTGTGCCAAAATCGGACGGCAAGCAAAAGCACGAGAACCTGAGATATGCGGCAATCGGATTGATCAGACGCGTGCTTGGATCACGCCTGTCGGGCAGCTGGAAAACATCGCAGTTCTTCGCGGCAGACACCGCTGCACCGGTCGTTACGCCGATTATCCTGACCAAGGAACAGCGCGCGGCTTATTACGGCTAGAGCAATCGCAGCGACACCTTCAGCCAATCCCTCAACGCGGCATTGACTGCGTCCGGGGCCTCTAACATCGGCAAATGACCCGCGCCCTCCAGTACCAGTAGTTCGGCTTCGGGAATGAGTTCCGCCATGAACTGATGTTTCCTGACCGGCGTCAGATTGTCATGCGCGCCGCACAGAACCAGTGTCGGCACCTTGATCAGACGCAACGTGGCCTGTTGGTCCGGCCGGCGCTGCAGCGCGCGCATCTGTCGGACGAACAAGTCAGACCCGAGTTCATTGGCCATCCGGATCGTATCCTGCAGAATGGATATCCGCTGCGGCCCCGGAGCCAGCGTATCCGAGCCGATCACCTTATGCATCACTTCGTCCAGCCGCCCGGCTTGCGCACCGATTATCAGTTCTTCGCGATCTGCTGCGATATGCGGCGTATCGGCCTGCGCATCCGTCGCCATCAGACACAGGCGCGTGACCCGGTCCGGGGCACGGCGGATCAGTTCCAGCGCGACAACGCCCCCCATGCTATGCCCTGCTAGCGCAAACCTGTGTGGCAGTTGGTCCAGCAGACCCGAGGCGATCTCTTCGATCCGCTCTCCGCCCGAAATCGGCGCAACGGTCACCGCCCTGTTTTGCGACAGCCGTTCGATCTGCGGTCGAAACAACCGTGCGTCACTCATCAATCCGGGTAGCAGAACCAGCGGCTCGATCACGCGGGGCCTCCTTTGGTCGACGGTTCCAACGTTCTTGTTTTGCCTAAGGATGAGAGTTTTGCCATCGCGCGGCAAGCGCAATCTTCAGGGGTATTGAATACCCCGAAAGGCCGGAAAATCCGCGTATCGGGCCTGCCGCTGCGCCAGCGTTTCGCCCGGTTCCTCTCCCGCACGCAACAGGCACCCACGCGGGGCAATGTAGCTGTCGATCCGGCGCTGCGGTACAGGCCGCCAGATCAGATTGAACGCGCACAGCTTGGGAAAGAACCAGATCTCGGAATAGTCGAGATGATCATGCATCCACCAGGCCAGATCGCGCCAATCACGGCCCTCGGCATAGCGGTCCGCAAACCACGGGATCACCACCGATGCCCCCGCGACCCGTGCATCGCCCTGCCCCCAGTCCCAGATATGACACTCCAGCGGATTGTCATTGCGGGCGCAATTCAGGCGGTTTTCATTCCCGAACCGGTTCAGAGACCGAGAGCGATAGCCCGACCGCACAGCGACCCGGCCAAAGGTCTCTTCCAGCGGGTCCATCAAGGCTTCGCAAAAGGCACGCCCGGTTTCAATGGCCAGATCAGGGTTGTCGGGGATGTTTTGCTTTTGGTGGAAATTTCCGATCTCGGAATACAGGAAGTCACGCATAAAGAAATGCCTCGACAGGCGCACCCGGCCCAAAGTCTCAAGACTCCACATACTGCCGGGTTTGCGCATCAATTACCCCATTTTCCGCCAGCCATTCAGGCATTCCCTCGTCAGGCGTCGCTCATCACATCCAACAGTGCCTGTTCGATCAAATCCAGACACGGCCCGTCCGAGAACCGGTGATCGGCATCTTTCACCAACAGCAGCCGCATATCCGGGCCCTTCGCGTGATCAAGCAACCGTACCGCCGTCTCGGTCGAGACAGCCGTATCCGCTGTGCCCTGCAAGAAACGCACCGGAAACGGCAGTTCCAGCGCCGAGCGCAACACCAACCGCTGCCGCCCGTCTTCGATCATCCGCTTGGTGATGATGTAAGGTTCCATATAATCCGAAGGCAGTTCGACCTGCCCCTCGGCCTCCAAAGCTGATCTCTGTTCTTCTGAAAACGACGCCCAATACCCGTCTTCGGTAAAATCAGGCGCCGCCGCGATGGTCACCAACCCAGCCAAACGCTCGGGCATCACCCGCGCCAGCAGCAACGCCTGCCAGCCGCCCATCGACGAGCCCACCACAATCAAGGGCCCTTCGGTCAGGCGTGATACCGCCGCCAAGGTATCCTCGTGCCAGTCGCCGATACAGCCATCGGTGAACGCACCCGAACTCTCACCATGCCCTGAATAATCAAACCGCAAGAACGCTTGCCCGCGCGCCTGCGCCCAGGCCTCAAGATGCACCGCCTTGGTGCCCTCCATATCCGACTTGAGCCCGCCCAGAAAAACAACGGTCGGCCCTTCCCCGTCACTCTTGTGATAGGCCAGCCGCCGCTCCTGCGCGGTCTCTAGAAATTCTGTCTCTGCCATGAAACCCTCATTGGTGTTTCCGGTATCATGCATGTCCCGCCTTTGACCACAACTCCGGGATCGCCTTCCTCTGGCGATAAATATCCCGGGGTGCGCGAGGGGCTAGCCCCTCGCTCCCGCCCTTGACACATGCACATACACCTGCCAAATCAGCCGAACACATATAACCCGCAACCGGGCGTTCAGTGGGCGCCAAACCGACGAGGAGAGCCGATATGGCCCTGGATTCAAAATCCGTCTCACTCACCTTCCCTGATGGCAATGCACGATCCTACGAGGCTGGCGTTACGCCTGCGCAGGTGGCTGCCGACATTTCGACCTCGCTAGCAAAAAAGGCCATCTCGGCCACGGTAAACGGCCAGCATTGGGACCTGCAATGGCCCATCGAATCCGATTCCGACATCGCCATCCACACCATGAAGGATGAAGTTCAGGCGAACGAGCTGATCCGCCATGATCTGGCGCATATCATGGCCCGTGCGGTGCAGGAAATCTGGCCCGACACCAAGGTCACCATCGGCCCCGTGATCGAAAACGGCTGGTATTACGACTTTGACCGGGCGGAACCGTTCACGCCCGAAGACCTCGGCCTGATCGAGAAAAAGATGAAGGAAATCATCAACAAGCGCGACCCCGTGACCACTGAGGTCTGGGACCGTCAGCGCGCGATCGAATTCTATACCACCAATGACGAGCCCTACAAGGTCGAACTGATCGACGCCATTCCGGGTGATGAGCCGCTGCGCATGTACTGGCACGGCGACTGGCAGGACCTGTGCCGTGGTCCGCATCTGCAGCATACCGGTCAGGTGCCGGGGGACGCGTTCAAGCTGATGTCCATTGCCGGTGCCTATTGGCGCGGCGACAGTGATCGCGCCATGCTGCAGCGCATCTACGGTGTCGCTTTCACCGGTAAGGAAAAGCTGAAGGCCCACCTGCATATGCTGGAGGAAGCCGCCAAGCGTGACCACCGCAAGCTGGGCCGCGAGATGAATCTGTTCCACATGCAGGAAGAGGCCCCGGGCCAGATTTTCTGGCATCCGAACGGTTGGAAAATCTACACCACCCTGCAGGACTACATGCGCCGCATGCAGGAGCGTGACGGCTATGTCGAGGTCAACACCCCTCAGGTCGTCGACCGCAAACTGTGGGAAGCCTCGGGTCACTGGGACAAGTATCAGGAAAACATGTTCATCGTCGAAGTGGACGAAGATCATGCCCGCGAAAAGGCCATCAACGCGCTGAAACCGATGAACTGCCCCTGCCACGTGCAGGTGTTCAATCAGGGCCTGAAATCCTATCGCGACCTGCCCCTGCGCATGGCCGAGTTCGGGTCCTGCGCGCGCTACGAACCATCCGGCGCGCTGCACGGGATCATGCGGGTCCGTGGATTCACGCAGGACGATGGCCACATCTTCTGCGCCGAGGATCAGATTGAATCCGAAACCGCCAAGTTCATCGCCTTCCTGTCCAAGGTCTACGCCGATCTGGGCTTCCACGACTGGACCATCAAATTGTCCACCCGGCCCGAAAAGCGCATCGGCACGGACGAAAGCTGGGACTTCGTGGAAAAGGCGCTGGGCGATGCCTGCAAGGCGGCGGGCTATGACTACGAGCTGCTGGAAGGCGAAGGCGCATTCTATGGCCCCAAGCTGGAATTCACCCTGACCGACGCAATCGGGCGGACCTGGCAATGCGGCACGCTGCAGGTTGACCCCAACCTGCCCGAGCGGCTGGACGCCAATTTTATTGGCGCAGATGGGTCGAAACACCGCCCCTATATGCTGCACCGCGCCTGCCTGGGCTCGTTCGAACGCTTCATCGGTATCCTGATCGAAGAACACGCGGGCAAGCTGCCATTCTGGCTGGCTCCACGTCAGGTCGTGGTTGCCTCGATCACCTCGGATGCGGATGACTACGTGATGGAGGTTGTCGACACGCTGAAAGCGGCAGGTGTTCGCGCCGAGGCGGATATCCGCAACGAAAAGATCAACTACAAGGTCCGCGAACATTCGGTTGGCAAGGTGCCGGTGATTCTGGCCGTTGGTCACCGCGAGGTGGACGAGCGTACCGTCAGCGTCCGCCGTCTGGGTGAAAAACAGACGCAGGTTCAATCGCTTGAAACTGTAACAAATGAACTGTCGCAGGCCGCGACCCCCCCTGATTTGCTGTAACATTCGGCATTACACCACCAAAAATCCGGCCCCCTGAACGGGGCCGGATTGAAACATTTTAACATTTCCCCTTCAAAAACAGTTTGTTAACGCGCAAGGTGGCATGACTATCTTTGACGCGCTTGTGAGACACGGGCTCGTGAATTCAAACGCGCGTCCGGAGGCACTAGTTTGTTTAGTGTCACAAGCAGACAAACACAGTCAGCAAGAGGATTACTCGAGATGTCGAACACAGCTAAGTCCCTGGTTATCGCAACCGCAGTCGCAGCCGCCGTATCGGGCGCCGCCACCACCGCGACCGCACAGGCCAAAGAGAAATGCTATGGCGTTTCGCTGGCCGGTCAGAATGACTGTGCGGCAGGCCCCGGCACCACCTGCGCGGGCACCTCGACCGTCGATTATCAGGGCAATGCATGGACCCTGGTCGACGCAGGTACCTGCGCCGACATCGAACTGCCCGCACAGGCAGACGGCACTCCGCGCAAAGGTTCGCTGGAAGAACTGAACCGCGACCTGCCTGCATAAGTTAGGTCATACGTATCCTGAGGGGCGGGCATGATCGCCCGCCCCTTTCGTCGTAAAGAAGGAATGCGCTGATGTTGGATGATGCTCTCCGATCGAACCGCCTGCCTGCGGCACCCGGCGTCGGCTATAAGCCTCAGCATTTCGCGCAGATACTTGAAAGTGCAAAGCCCGTGGCGTGGCTGGAAATTCACGCCGAAAACTACATGGGCGATGGCGGCCGCCCGCTGGCGCAACTGCGCCACCTTTCCGAAGAATTCCCGATTTCCGTCCATGGCGTCGGCCTGTCCATCGGTGGCGAGGGTGCGCTCGATCCCGATCATCTGGCTCGTCTGAAACATCTGGTCGGCTGGCTGAACCCGGCCAGCTTCTCAGAGCATCTAGCCTGGTCAACCCACCACAGCCATTTCCTGAACGATCTGCTGCCCCTGCCCTATACCGATGCCACTCTGGCCCGCGTCTGCGATCATATCGATCAGGTGCAAGAGGCGGTCGGGCGGCAAATGCTGCTGGAAAACCCCTCGAGCTATCTGGCGTTTGAGGAAAGCACCTGGTCCGAGCCCGATTTCCTGCGCGAGATTGCGCGGCGCACCGGGTGCGGCCTGCTGTTGGATGTGAACAACGTCTTTGTTTCGGCCACCAATCTGGATTTCTCGCCGCAAGGCTATATCGATGCCTATCCGCTGGATCAGGTCGGTGAAATCCATCTGGGTGGGCATGACGAGGACGAAGATGACCACGGGCGCCCCCTGCTGATCGACAGCCATGGGCGCGAGGTGGTCGATCCGGTCTGGGCTTTGCTGGACTATGTTCTGGACAAATCCGGCCCCAAGCCGCTGCTGATCGAATGGGACACCGATGTACCCGATTGGCCCGTTTTGCGGGTCGAGGCCGAACGCGCGCAGAAGGCGTTGGATCGCGTGCCCGCATGAGCGTGTCGCAGACAACATTCCACAACGCTCTGCTGGATGCAGGCCAACCGATCCCCGATGGGCTGCTGGATGCGGTTGCCCAACCGGCCGGACGCCGATTCAGCGTTTATCGCAACAATGTCGCGGTATCCCTGACCGAAGCGATGCATCAGGCCTTTCCGGTGATCGCCAAGCTGCTGGGCACGCAGAACATGGACGGGCTGGCCGGGATTTTCCTGCGCCAGCACCCGCCCTCATCCCCGTTGATGATGTTTTACGGCGAAGAGTTTCCGGCGTTTCTGGAAACCATGCCGCAGCTGTCTCATCTGGGATATCTGCCCGATGTCGCCCGGCTGGAGCACGCGCTGCGCCAGTCTTATCACGCCGCCGATCGTCAGCCGATCGCCCCGGATGCCCTGGCGATCCCACCCGAGGATTTGATGCAGGCACGGCTGTCCCTGGCCCCGGCTGTCTATGTTCTGCGCTCGGACTGGCCGATCCATGCGATCTGGCGGTTCAACACGCAGGACGATGCCCCCAAACCGCAGGCGGAAGCGCAGGATGTGCTGATCACACGCCCCGAATACGACCCTGCACCCCACCTGCTGCCCGCGGGCGGAGCAGCGTGGATCGCGCGTATTCTGGCGGGGCAGACCATCGGCGACGCATTTGAGGCAACAGTGGCGGAGACGCCCGAGTTTGACCTGGGAACCACTCTGGCACTGCTTTTGCAAGGCGGTGCAATAACTTCTGTGACTATCGAAAGGCTGGACACATGACTGCCCTGATCTCAACCTACAATTCCGCGATGGAGAAGGTGGACCATTCCTCGGGCTGGCTTACGCCGACTCTGGCGCGCGTGGTCTTTATTGCGGTCCTGTTCTTCTATTACTGGAATTCGGCAACGTTGAAGATTGACGGCTCGATCTTTTCGCCCTCAAGTGGAGCATTCGGCCAGATTTTTCCCAAGGCGGCCGAGGCGGTTCTATGGGACGTCACTCAGATGACTTTCTTTCAGCGCATCGTCATCTTCTTTGGCACGGTGGCTGAGTTTGTCCTGCCCGTCTTGCTGTTGGTCGGCCTACTGACCCGAGCCGCGGCAATTGCAATGATCGGTTTCGTCTGGGTTCAGACCATAGTCGACGTGACAGGCCACGGGGTCAAACTGGGTAGTCTGTTCGATGCTGCGCCGTCACTGATCGATCAGCGGACCATGTGGACATTCCTGTTTCTGGTCATGGTGATCAACGGCGCAGGCCCAATCTCGCTGGATCGCATCCTGCGCCTGAAGTAACCTAGAAATGTGCCTTGGGTTCGTCGGGTTTTCCCGCGGCGAGCCCAAGCAGACCGGCCACCCCGGCAAATGCTATCGGGAACATGGTGAAGACGCCAAAGCCAAAAGCGTAATACATTCCCACCGCAGAGATCAGCAGCAATATGCCCCCCACCAGCGCGCGGGCATGGGCCATCGCACCGCCGACAAGCGCTAACAGAGGCGCCACGATGGAAGCGGTCTGTATCAGGCCCGGGTCATCCACCTGCGTGGCGATCCCATCAATCTCTCCGAACCGGTCTACGAACTCGACATAGCCGTAGCCGAAAAACCCCACAATCATTCCGATCAGCCCGGCGATCACGCCGAGTATCATGGCTGCGTTGCGCATAAACGGTCTCCGTCTGTTGTGCCCATTGTCACATAGGCAATTGTTCAGGCAACACCAAGCCCCGCACGGGTTTCCGGCGTCCAGCCCAGAAACATCTGTCCATCAACTTCGATCAAAGGGCGCTTCATCAGAGTCGGATGTTCTGCCAGCAGTTCACGCACCGGACGATTGCGCGCTTCATCGTCCAGTCCACGCCAGGTTGTAGACCGGGTGTTGAGCAAGGCTTTGCCGAAAATCTCATAGGCCCGGGACATCACATTTTCAGGCACGCCATCGGCCCGCACATCGACAAATTCAGCATCAGGAAGAGATTTCAACGCCTTACGACAAGTGTCGCAGGTCTTTAACCCATATAGGTGCATTTTTTGGCAGATCCTGTGTTTGCTGCAAAGTTCGGCAAACCGTTCGGCCTGCCTCGGTTATTCTTGATTTTTTACTTCACCGTGCAATGTTGAAAAAGACGAAACACGCAATCCGGGCTGTATCGTGTGGGCGAACAGTGATGTGTTGCGGTCTTGTCAATACACTGCCCCCACCAATTTGTGGGACAACGTGAAAGTAGAAGGAGACACGGGAAATGCCAACCGGCACCGTGAAATGGTTTAATACAACCAAAGGCTATGGTTTTATTGCGCCCGATGAGGGTGGCAAAGATGTGTTTGTTCATATCTCGGCCGTAGAACGATCCGGACTGACCGGACTCGCTGACAATCAGAAAATCTCGTACGAGTTGCAGGACGGACGTGATGGCCGCCAGATGGCTGCTGATTTGAAGCCGCTTTGATGCGCAACCCGCCCGGGCGGGAAGCATAAATAAGGTTGGCGGCCAATTTCCGGCCGTTAACCGTCAGCCCCCCCTAATGCACGCGCCCGTTTCCGGACGCGCAGTTTTGTTTTTTTCTTAAGATCAGCTCTCGCGAATGACGGCTTCGAACTCACGCCACTCGCGTGCGGTCATGCCCGAGTTTTCCTGTGTGACGGTCTCGCCACCGATCATCCGGCGCAAGCAAGTAACCATCTGGGCAGACAGGTTTACCGCACCAAGCCGGTAGTCTTCGAACGCGCGATAGGCAAAGGGCACCCAGTCGGCCACGATCTTGCACATGGTATCGGCATAGACCCGAATCTCGTATTGCGCATGCGGGTCGGCGCGCAAACGCAGGAAGTGGAACAGATTGTGCAGATCCACCTTCCAATACCACTGGGTATAGATATTTGCTGGCAGGTTCATCCGCGCCAGTTCGCGCGCCAGCCCCTGCTGGCCATCCTGCCCGATCATCGCCTCGTAATTGTCATAGCAACGGGCGCTGTCGGCCTTGAGGATTTCCAGTACGCGCGCGGCCTCTTCCCCCTGCAACGTGTCGCCGCGGCCCTGATTGTTGACCTCTGATTGGGCCGCCACGTGTTCTGGCGCAGGAATATAGAATTCTCGATCCAGGATCGAATACCGTGCCGAGTATTCATTCACGTTCGCCGTGCGATGGCGAATCCACTGGCGCGCAACAAAAACCGGCAGCTTGACGTGCAGCTTGATCTCGCACATTTCGAACGGGGTCGAATGCCAATGGCGCATGAGGTAGCGGATCAGCCCCTCGTCATTCTGCACCGATTTTGTTCCTTTGCCATAGGACACACGCGCCGCCTGACAGATCGCAGCATCGTCGCCCATATAGTCGATGACGCGGACAAAGCCGTGATCCAGAACCTGATGCGCGGTGTACAGGTGATCTTCCATACCTTCGGAAACGACACGGCGGGTCGGGCTGGACTGCGCGCGCTGAGCTTCGATCTCGGCCAGTTGGTCGGATGACAGAGGCATGAAATTATCCTTTCCAGCAATGAGTCGCCGACCACTATATATCGACCAGCTCAGCACCGGAACCGCGATATGTGCGGCACAGCGCGCAAATTCTGAAATGTGTCCGGCCTGCCCCTCGACACGAGATCAAGGCGCGCTAAGGTGCTGGGGATCACAGTCAATGTAAGGAAAGTCGCGATGGGGCTGACATATCTCCACACCATGGTCCGCGTGAAGGATCTTGAGAAATCCATGGCGTTTTATGAGCTTCTGGGCCTGAAAGAGACGCGCCGTTATGAAAGCGAAGCGGGCCGGTTCACGCTGATATTCCTCGCCCCTCCGGGACAGGAGGATGCTCCGATCGAGCTGACCTATAACTGGGATGGCGATGATGATCTGCCCAGCGACAGCCGTCATTTCGGGCATCTGGCCTATGGCGTCGACAACATCTACGAGACCTGCCAGCATCTGCAGGACAATGGCATCGTAATCAACCGCCCGCCGCGCGATGGGCGCATGGCGTTTGTGCGTTCGCCCGACAATATCTCGGTCGAGTTGCTGCAAAATGGTGAGGCGCTGGAACCAGCTGAACCCTGGGCCAGCATGGAAAGCACCGGCCACTGGTGATCCGCTGGCTGGCAACATCGGGGTTGGCCTTAACGGGTAGCCCTCTTTGGGCCGAGAACTGCCGTCTTGCGCTGGCTTTGGCCATGGACATCTCGACCTCGGTCGACCCGTCCGAGGATGTGCTGCAACGGCAGGGCCTGGCTGCCGCTCTGATCGCACCCGAGGTGCAAGAGGCTTTTTTCCTCTCGCCGCAGCCCGTCGCCTTGGCAGCCTATGAATGGTCGGGCAGTTTCAACCAGACATTGTTGCTGGATTGGCAGTTGATAGAGGCGCCCGCCGATCTTCTTTCCGCAGCGCAACAGATCGCACGGTCAGAACGATCTGTGAATGAATTTCCGACCGCGATGGGGCATGCGCTGGCCTATGGGGCGACCTTGATGCAGCGCGCGCCGCGTTGTCTGTTTCAGACCATCGATATTTCAGGCGATGGCAAGAACAACGACGGCTATGGGCCGCAGACTGCCTATAAACACTTTCCGTTCGGGGACACGACCGTCAACGGCCTTATCATAAATGCGGCGGATTTCGAAGGTGAGATCGACCTGATCCCCTTCTTCCAAAACAATGTCCTGCGCGGCCCTGGTGCCTTTCTTGAAATCGCCGCCGGATTCGAGGATTTCGAGCGCGCCATGCGCCGAAAGTTAGAGCGGGAACTCAAAGGGATGGAACTCAGCGAACTCAAACCGGGCGCATCCGAATGATCCGTCTGCTCGCAATCCTTCTGTGCCTGTTCGCAAGCCCGCTGTCGGCCCAGTGTCGCCAAGCTCTGGCACTGGGGCTGGATGTATCCGGATCAGTCGACAGTCAGGAATACCGATTGCAACTGGACGGGCTGGCCGCCGCATTGCTTCGCCCCGAAGTGACGAAATTGATCCTGTCAAACCCCGCCACCTATGTGCGTCTTGCGGTGTATGAATGGAGCGAAACCAACCATCAGCGCATCCTGTTGGACTGGACCGATATTCGATCTGTCGATGACTTGCAGCGGATTGGCCAACGGCTGAACACCACACGGCGCTCTCCCGCCCCGCAGGGGACGGCTGTGGGCTCGGCCATGCTGGCGGGGGCCGATATGCTGGCATCCCAGACCGATTGCTGGCGTCGTACGCTGGACCTGTCAGGTGACGGCAAGCACAACCTCGGCCCGCACCCACGGGATGCGAAGAAAACACTGGAAACGTCGGGGATCACAATCAATGGCCTTGTCATTGGGGCGGATGACCCCGCCGCAGGCGATGTGCGCTATGTGCAAGTCGGAGAGCTTTCCGCCTATTACTCCGCCTGGGTCATTCTTGGACCAGACGCTTTTGTCGAAGTCGCCCTTGGATTTGAGGCCTATGAAGAGGCTATGACCCGCAAACTGATCCGGGAAATGGAGGGGTTGGTTCTGTCCGGCAAACCCCGGCCCCGCCCGTCAGTAGATATAGCGGATCTGGTCCGTCCAATAGCGTTCAACCCGGCGCAGTGAATCCGTGATCTCTTCGATCCCTTCCGCGCCGATCACGCCTCGGGATTGCAGCCCTTCTGCATGGCGCGAAAACAGTTCGGCCACGATGTCCCGAATTGCACGCCCCTGCGGTGTCAGGCGCACCCGGACCGAGCGGCGGTCGATCTCGCACCGCTGGTGGTGCATGTAACCCATCTCGACCAGTTTCTTGAGATTATAGCTGACATTGCTTCCCTGATAATAACCACGGCTTTTCAACTCGCCCGCAGTCACCTCATGATCGCCGATGTTGAACAGCAGCAATGCCTGAACGGCGTTGATTTCCAACACGCCGACGCGTTCGAATTCATCTTTGATGACATCCAGAAGCAGCCTGTGCAGACGCTCGACCAGCGCCAACGCCTCAAGATAATTGGTCATGAACCCTTTGGTTCCGGGCGCGGAGACCTGCATTTCCATACTCATCCGATCCTCCGATTCAGTCGCGCTGTTTCTGGCAACATGACGCGAATTCCCGAAAAATCGGTTAAGCTGGAATAACTCTTACTTTTGAAAGGTCTGCGCGATGTCGGCAATCAGATCGGCCAGTTGCGCGGGCGCCGCCGCCTGTCCGGTCACCCACTGATACAGGTCCTGATCGTTCTCGTGCAGCATGGCATCGTAGGTATCAAGCTGCGCCTCGTCCATCGCGGCCAGATGGCGATCGGCATAGGCGGTCAGGATCAGGTCCATCTCTTTGATACCCCGGCGCATCGAGCGCATCTTCATGCGCTTGATCCGGTTTTCGCGTGTTTCGGTCATTGGTCCCGTTCCAGTTTCAGCCGCAGTGCTTTTTCGACCCGGGCCAGACGTTCCGAACTGGCGCGCATCTCGCCCCGGATTGTGCGCAACTCGGCCACCAGGTCGCGCAGTTCTGAATCCGCACCCCCGTCCAGGCTGGTGGCGTCCATACCGTCGCCCTCGCCGGTCAGCAACCACATGATCGAGACGTTCAGCAACCCGGCCATCATCGACAACTTGTTGGCGCGGGGTTCGGACAGGTCATCCTCCCATGCGGCGATGGTGGCCTTTTTCACTCCAAGCCTGCGGGCCAGCTGCACCTGCGTCATTCCAGCGACTTCACGCGCGCCAGCGACCCGGTCCCCGAAAGTGGCTGTGTCAGGGCCGAACCAGTCCGTGTCGTCGGTCATCGCTGTCTCCAATCCTCGAATATCATATGGCTTGATCGTTATTGGGGCGCACCCTATGACAGTCAAAGCCAACATACAAACCGAGGCCCGTAATGAGTTTCCTGTCTGCGACATTGTCGCGCGTCAAACCCTCGCCCACCATCGCAATGACCTCGAAAGCCGCTGAACTGAAGGCCGCCGGACGCGACGTAATCGGGCTGAGCGCAGGCGAGCCAGATTTCGACACGCCGCAGAACATCAAGGACGCCGCCGTTGCGGCCATTGCAGCGGGCAAGACGAAATACACCGCCCCCGACGGCATCCCTGAGTTGAAGCAGGCCGTCTGCGCCAAGATGAAGCGCGATCATGGGCTGGACTACACACCCGCGCAAGTCTCGGTCGGGACCGGCGGCAAGCAGACGCTTTACAATGCGCTGATGGCAACGCTGAACGAGGGGAATGAGGTCGTGATCCCCGCGCCCTATTGGGTCAGCTATCCGGATATGGTGTTGTTGGCGGGTGGTACGCCGGTTGTGGTTGAAACCACGCTGGAAAACAGCTTCAAGCTTTCCGCCGAGCAGTTGGAAGCCGCCATTACTCCGAACACCAAGTGGTTCATCTTCAACTCCCCGTCGAACCCCACCGGGGCGGGCTATAGCTGGGAGGAACTGAAGGCCCTGACCGATGTCCTGCTGCGCCACCCACATGTCTGGATCATGACCGACGACATGTACGAGCATCTGGCCTATGACGGGTTCAAGTTCTGCACTCCGGCCCAGGTTGAACCAGGGCTTTATGACCGCACGCTGACCTGCAACGGCGTGTCCAAAGCCTATGCGATGACCGGTTGGCGCATCGGCTATGCCGCCGGGCCTGTCGAATTGATCGCCGCGATGCGTAAGGTGCAGTCGCAATCCACGTCGAACCCCTGTTCCGTCAGCCAATGGGCGGCGGTCGAGGCGTTGAACGGAACCCAGGCGTTTCTTGCACCCAATAATGAAGTGTTCAAACGCCGCCGCGATCTGGTGGTCAAAATGCTCGGCCAGATCGACGGCATCACCTGCCCGACACCCGAAGGCGCGTTCTATGTCTATCCCTCGATTGCAGGTCTGATCGGCAAAACCACCCCGGCGGGCACCCTCATCGACTCGGACGAGGCATTCGCCACCGCCCTCCTGGAAGAGGCGGATGTAGCCGTTGTGTTTGGCGCGGCGTTTGGATTGTCGCCGAATTTCCGCGTCAGCTACGCCACTTCGGACGAAGCACTGAAAGAAGCCTGCACCCGAATTCAGCGGTTCTGCGCTGCCCTGACCTGAGCCTGGAGGTCCGTATGTCCACAATCATTCCCGAATACTATTTCCGTGTCCGCGAAAATGGTGCAGCGGTGTTCAAGGTGGATACGGAAAACCGCCAGCAGCGGATCGAGATGGATCAGATCGCCGTCGTCAATATCCGCAACGGCGAGGTCAAGCCGCAGGGTCAGCGCAGTCTGACCGATACCGACAAGGCCGAGATCGCGCGCTGGATGGAAGACCGTCAGGCGATGCTGGCGCGCCGCGATATCGACGATATCCATCGCACGGTGGATCATCTGAATCTGACCACGCAATGGGCGCAATCCAAGGCCTCGGACGAGCAGCTTGAGGATGTGACCGATCGTTTGCTGATGGCGATGCACGATCTGCGCTCGGTGCTTGTGCGTAAGAAATCCGACCGCCTGTCCAAAGACTGAGCGTCAAACGGTCGGCGCTTCGATCCCTCGCACGGATCGCAACCAGAACCGAGCCATCAGCAGCACTGCCGCGAAGGCCAGCCCAAGCACCAGCCCCAGCCAGACGCCGATGCCCTCCATGCCCCGGACAAAGCCGAAGTAATACGAGGTCGGTATCCCAACGACCCAGTAGCTGAGCGCCGCAATCACCATCGGGACTTTCGCGTCCTGAAGACCGCGCAACAGACCCAGCGCCACAACCTGCGCGCCGTCCACCAGTTGAAACAGCGCCGCCATGGCCAGCAGCCCGGTGCCGATCAACAGGATCTGTGGCCGCTGCGGATCGTCAGACTGCATGAACAGCGAAATCAATGGCTCCGCACAGGTCAGGAACAGCACGATGGTCGCGGCAGACATGATCAAAGACATGAAGGTCACCGCTACCGCTCCCTTTTCAAGATGCGACCGGTCCCGCCGTCCCATCGCGGTGCCCGCCCGGATCGTCGCCACATTCGACAGGCCCATATGCACCATGAATGTGGCCGAGGCGAGGTTCAGCGCAATCCCGTGCGCCGCCAGCGGTACTTTGCCCAGCCACCCCATCATCACGGCAGATGTGGCAAACAGCGTCACTTCGGCCAGTGTGGTCAGGCCAATGGGCACGCCCAGTCTCAGCACGCTTAGGAACATCTCCCAATCCGGGCGCCAGAAGCGTTGGAACAGATTGTGTTGTGGCAAGGCGCGAATTGCGTAAAGGATGACGGCCACCAGCGATACGATCTGCGTCAGGACTGTCGCGATGCCGGCGCCGACCACACCCAGCTCTGGCGCGCCCCAATTGCCGAAGATCAGCATATAATTCGCCACCGCGTTCACAAAGGCAGCCAGTACCGTGATCCACAACACGATCTGGGTCCGCTCCAACGCGGCCAGATAGGATTTCAACACCATCACCAGCAATGCGGGAAACAACCCCCAGCCCGCAAACCGGAGATAAACCGAGGCGGTTTCAGCCACCTGTGGGTCCTGCCGAAGCGCCAACAGGATCGGCTGCGACCACCACAGCAACGGCATCATCAGCGCCGCGTAAAGAAGCGATAACCAAAGCCCCATCCGGGTCGAGCGCCGGATGGTGGTCTCATCCTCCTCGGCGGCAGCAGTAGCCACTTTGGGCATCACCGCCCAGCCGAACCCGGCACCAAACAGAAACAGAACCGCATAATAGCTGGTTGCCAAGGTCAGCGCCGCCAACGCGTCGACCCCGTACCACCCCATCATCACGGTATCGGTCATACCGATGGCGAATTGCGCCAGATGACCGCCGATCAAAGGCAGGCCCAAAACCGCAATGGCCCGGAAATGGGCGGGATATGACATCACTTTGTTCATCCCGCCAGCCTTATGCACGCCCCGGGCCCGAGACAAGAGCGGAAAGATTTTATTTCAATGTGAGACTTGTAAGACCAAATCAACGAACGCCATCACCCAATGAGGTGATGGCATTCGATGGGTCTCTGATCAGCCGATCTTTGCGTCGGGATGCAGCGCTGTGCCAAGGATATGATCCGAACGATGGATCACATGATGGGCCTGCCCCACGATCAGCGGATCCGGATCGCTTACAATCCTGTGATCCTTGTCCGGATAATCCAGCGTCGACAGAAAGTGTCGCATACAATTCAGGCGTGCGCGCTTCTTGTCATTGGATTTGACGATGGTCCAGGGCGCATCGGCAGTGTCAGTGTAGAAGAACATCGCCTCTTTCGCCTCGGTATAGTCATCCCATTTGCTCAGGCTGGCCTTGTCGATCGGCGACAGTTTCCACTGTTTCAGCGGATCGGTCTCGCGGCTTTTGAAACGCCGCTGCTGCTCTTCCTGCGTGACCGAGAACCAGTACTTATACAGCTGAATGCCCGAGCGCACCAACATCCGCTCCAACTCGGGCGTTTGCCGCATGAATTCCAGATATTCATTGGGCGAGCAGAAGCCCATCACCCGCTCGACACCCGCGCGGTTGTACCACGAGCGGTCGTAGAACACCATCTCGCCTACGGTCGGCAGCTGCTGCACATAGCGCTGATAATACCACTGACCCTTCTCTTCCCAGCTGGGCTTGTTCAACGCAACCACACGCGCCTGACGCGGGTTCAGATGCTCCATGAACCGCTTAATCGTGCCGCCCTTCCCGGCTGCATCGCGCCCTTCGAACAGCAGCACAAAGCGTTGCCCGGTCTCCTGCGCCCACAGCTGAACCTTCAGCAACTCGGCCTGCAACTCAGCCTTCTGCGCCTCGTAAGTCCTGCGCGCCATCTTGCGGCCATAGGGGTATTTGCCACTTTCAAATGCGTGCCGGATTTTCTCGGGGCACGGCTCTGCCACATCCGGCTGCTGGTTCGAAACAACTTTGACCTGGGATGCGCTCTGGGTGGGCTGGGGCACTGAATCCATACAAAAATCTCCTTGTTTTCACTGTCTGGCCAACGCCTAGCAGAGACCGCAGATTTTCGCTTTGATTGGTGTCAAATTGAGTTATGTTTAAATCCCTGCCAACGCCCGAACGGCCCGCCCTCAATCGCCCCGAACTCCGATCCGCCCCTTCATCTGGCCCCAAATACCCCGGGGAGCGCGAGGGGCTGGCCCCTCGCTCCGACGCTCACCGATGTCCCCAGTCATCCGGGTTGTCGGAATTGTTCGGCGACAACCCCAACACATCCCCATCGGTCGAACAGCCCAGCCCCAGAACCGTCCGGTTGGCATAAGAGAAATAGGCGCAGACCTGATTGATCTCGAGTATCTCCCCATCCTCCCAACCCGCAGACCGCAAGCGTTCAATATCAGCCTCGGTCAAATCCGCCGGAGCTTCGGTCAGCACCCGCGCATACTGCATCGCCGCAACCTGCGCCGCATCCAACGGAGCCTGCCCCGGCGCGCGCGCCTCAATCGCCGCCCGGATCGCATCCCCGCGCGCTTCATCCCGCAACAACCGCTGCAGGCCCGCGAAATGATGCTCGACACAATACCCGCACCGGTTCAGAGAGCTGACCCATACGCCCAGCACCTCAAGAAACCACTTCGGGATCGAGTTCGCGGAATGGTGCAGCACCCCCTTGTAGACCGCCATATGCGCCTCCATCGTGTGCGGCCGCAGGCTGTGCGCCATCATGATGTTGTCCACATTGTTGTCCGGCCCGGTGACGCGATCATAGAGTTTGCGCAGCCTACCGGTTGCCTCGGCATAAGGGATGGTTTTGATCCAGCTCATTTGGGGTCCTGTTGTCTCGATTGCATCATGACCGCAGACTAAGAGCGCTTTAAGCAGGTGGCGAGACGAAACCGACGAGGTATTCATTAGGAGCCCATTGCTGCCGTTGCCAAGCCATCTGGATACTGCGTGTGCAGTCGGCAGGTCGCTACCTAAAGCGGACATTGCCCTAGATGGAACCAAGTATTCCAAATAGCTTTTGACTGAACTCTTCTGGATACTCTGTCGATTTGTCGATTTTCGAGACAACTTGATCTGCCAAATCCATCTTTCGCACAGTGATACCGCACATAGTTACGTCGTCGCCCGATATAGTCATTTGTCCGTAGCCGCCGAAAATCTCTCTCATGATCGCCTCAGGAAAATAGTGTTCAATGCCATTCTTCGTCCAAATGATAATTCGATCTTCGGAAACCCCTTTCTTTCTCAGGGCATCGATGATGTCCCGCCCATGAATAGCATCAAGGATTGGAACAATTCTTCCGTTGTATGGGCTCCGCTGTATGTCCGGGAATATCTGCGACATCATGTGTGCATAGCGTTTCATTTCACTGTCATTAGTCGCATTTACAATACTTGCGCTGAGTTCCGGGTACTTTGTTTGAAGGACACGATTGAGGTATTTTTCTTCTGTGGGGCCTTCTACGAACAAGATCACTGAGGGTAGGAACAATCTCTCAAGCCTGTTGCCCAGTAAGAAGAAGTGGACTTGATTGAAATCAGCAAGGGTCTCCAGTTTGGTTACTTGAATAGTGTCTTCCGATTTTTGAATAATGAAATTATTGGAGATATTTTTTCGATCTAGGAACAAGGAAGAGTGGGTCGCAAAAACGATGTTCGTTGCGTGGGGAAAATACTTCGCCCGGTTTTGATCATCCAGAAGAAAATCTGCAAGTTGTCCCTGCGCCTTTGGGCTGACCCCTAGCTCAGGTTCGTCGATCAAGAAATGAGTGTATTCCTCGTCTAGTAAACTTGTGATGATCGACACCACCAGCCGGGTTCCCGAGCTTGAGTATGAAAAGTTATGCCCATCGCTGGAGATGTATCTCTGAGACATTTCATTCTGTGGATGCGATAGCTCCAAGCTCAGCTCAACTCCCAACAATTCTTTTACAATTTCAAAGAGCCGCTTACGGCGCTCGTCACTTAGTTCCGCAATGGCCTGCTGAATGTTGAAAGGAGAATTGTCGAGGTTTTGGTTTTGCGTTCTGAATTGATCTCGAAATTGCCGCCACCACCTGGATCGGCGCGACGGTTGAGGTGCGTATGGCGATAGTGAATTGAAATTGTTGTATCTTGCAGGCCCTAGATAGTTGGCCGTCTCGCCCAACTCCAAAACTAAGCTCTTTAAAAGAAACGACTTACCTGTGTTGTTTGGCCCAATAATGCATGAATACGGGCCAGTTTTTATTTGCTCCGCTATCGCATGGCTTTCATATTCGATTATCGTGTTGGGTCGTTGGTCAAAACCATATCTAGGCATCAGATCAATCCATTGCTCTCAAGTATTTTCGCGCGTGCCAAGATCGTGCTGCGAGGCGATGTGCGCTAACCCTGCAACAATGAAACAGTTTTTCCACATTGCCCAGCTGGTTCGAACAAAATAGATAGAACTGCACACGGCAATGCTGTCGGGATGCGGTGTTCACTCCTTGGGATCGTCGCTGACCTAATTCAGCATCGATGAACCCGCAGCGCTGGGACGATTACCCTGCTTAATGGCTGGCAAGAGCGGATCACCAAACATTGCAAAGTCAGCTGTCTGCGCATTTCTACAACTAGTCATAGTCAGCGCTGCATACGCAGCGAAAGTCGGCTGTATGGCCAAAACCACCCACAACACCTCGCGCCCCTCTTCCCCCGGACCACATCACCTGCCATAATGGGGGAAACTCAAAAACAAGAGCAGCACCCATGCCCGACGATCTGTTGACGCCAGAAGCGACCTCCACCTATGACGCCTCGTCCATCGAGGTGCTCGAAGGGCTGGAACCGGTGCGCAAACGCCCCGGCATGTATATCGGCGGCACCGATGAGCGCGCTTTGCATCACATGGTGGCCGAAATCCTCGACAACTCGATGGACGAGGCCGTCGCTGGCCATGCCAACCGGATCGAGGTGGAACTGCACGCCGATTACGCCCTGACCGTGCGCGACAACGGGCGCGGTATTCCGATCGACCCGCATCCCAAGTTCCCCGACAAATCCGCGCTCGAGGTCATCCTGTGTACGCTCCACGCGGGCGGCAAGTTCTCGGGCAAGGCGTATCAGACCTCGGGCGGTCTGCATGGTGTGGGGGCGTCGGTCGTCAATGCGCTGTCGGATTCGATGGTCGTGCAGGTGGCGCGGGACAAGACGCTGTTCGAGCAACGCTTTTCGCGCGGGGTTCCGCTGGGCCCGGTGGAAAAGGTCGGCGCGGCCCCAAACCGGCGCGGCACCATGGTCACCTTCCACGCCGATCCGGACATTTTCGGCCATCACCGGTTCAAACCGGCGCGACTGTTCAAATCCATCCGCTCCAAGGCCTACCTGTTCTCGGGCGTCGAAATCCGCTGGAAATCCGCCATCGACGATGGGGAAACGCCGACCGAGGCCACCTTCCACTTCCCCGGCGGCCTGTCCGATTACCTGAAAGAGACGATGAACGGCTCGTCCACCTATGCCGAACAGCCATTCGCCGGCACCGTGGATTTTCAGGAAAAATTCGGCACTCCAGGCAAGGTCGAATGGGCGATCAACTGGACACCCTCGCGCGACGGGTTCATCCAGTCCTACTGTAACACCGTCCCAACGCCGGAAGGCGGCACTCATGTGGCGGGCTTCTGGGCCGCGATCCTCAAGGGGATCAAAGCGTATGGCGAACTGATCAACAACAAGAAAGCCGGTCAGATCACCCGCGATGACCTGATCACCGGAGGCTGCGCGCTGGTCAGCTGTTTCATCCGCGAACCCGAATTCGTCGGCCAGACCAAAGACCGTCTGGCCACGGTCGAGGCGCAGCGACTGGTCGAAAACGCCGTCCGTGACCATTTCGACAACTGGCTGGCGGCAGACACGAAATCGGCCGGGGCGATCCTCGACTTCCTCATCCTGAGGGCCGAAGAACGCCTGCGCCGACGGGCCGAGAAAGAAACACAACGCAAGTCCGCCACTAAGAAACTTCGTCTCCCCGGCAAGTTGGTGGACTGTTCCAGTTCAACACGGGACGGCACGGAATTATTCATCGTCGAGGGCGACTCGGCGGGCGGCTCCGCCAAAATGGGCCGTGACCGCAAAACGCAGGCCCTTTTGCCCCTGCGCGGCAAGATCCTGAACGTGCTGGGCGCGGCCAGTTCCAAGCTGGGCACCAATGCCGAGATCAACGACCTGACCCAAGCGCTGGGTGTGGGCCTTGGCACCAAGTTCAACGTCGACGACCTGCGCTATGACAAGATCATCATCATGACCGACGCGGACGTGGACGGCGCGCATATCGCCTCGCTGCTGATGACGTTCTTCTTCACCCAGATGCGGCCCATGATTGACGCGGGCCACCTGTACCTCGCCTGCCCGCCTTTGTACCGCCTGACCCAAGGTGCCAAGCGCGTCTACTGTCTGGACGAGGCCGAGCGCGACGAATGGCTGGAAAAAGGTCTGGGCGGCAAGGGCAAGATCGACGTCTCACGCTTCAAGGGTCTGGGCGAGATGGACGCCAAGGACCTGAAAGAGACCACGATGGACCCGGCCTCTCGCAAACTGATCCGCGTCACGATTGATGAGGACGAACCCGGCGAGACCGGCGATCTGGTCGAGCGCCTGATGGGTAAGAAGCCTGAACTGCGGTTCCAGTACATTCAGGAGAACGCGCGGTTTGTGGAGGAGTTGGATGTTTGAAGGAGCGATTATTTGGATATCAAAGATTTGCACGTTTTAGAGACAGCGTTGTGTCTAAGAAACGGGCCATTTAACAACTTTGCTGCAATAGAAAAAATTATCAAATCACCATTCTTTTTAGACTTCAAAGAACTTGAGATTAAGTCGCGCCGTGGAGAGTGGGAAGTACTAAATGGGGTATCCGGCAACACCTTTAGAGTATTTAGAAGCAAGAATAATTACAGCGCAGGCCCAAGCGCAAAGTACAGGGCGCTTTGGAAATCTCAGAAAAATATAAAACTCTTAGATGAAATACTAAAGAACAATATTTTTGAGGAGCGATTAGAAAAAAAAATTTATCTCGCCCATAAAGTAATGGGGGAGATACAATACCGTCCGGGAGGTGCATACGATAAAGAAAAACAAATTCCAGCCTATATAAAACTGATAGATCTGAGCCTGAAATCTTTCGCCATTCATATAAACAAGAATTATGAAAACTTGGACGTCCCTTTAGATGCGTACTCTCTACAACCGCTTTCATCAAAGATTAAGGAAAAAAATAAAAATTCTAAGAATTTTCTAGGCCCTTCACCTTATTCCATGGGCTCTGTCCGTACAGTTGAAAATTACCAATGGCTTCAAAAGACGATTTCAAAAACATACAATCCTTTTGATTACGATATGGTTACTTGGAATTTAGCCCACTTAAAAACACACTCTACGAAGGGATTCGTTTAGACCTAGCGTTAAATAGAAGCGTAACAAAAAGGTACAAAGATTCTCCCGATAGATGCCCAAGATAGAATCCTGCAGCGCTATTACAGTCGGCGTAGGAGAATCGCGGAGGACGTCACCCCCCTTGCCTAACCCGTTGATCCCGTTCACACTTACCCTCAACCCGCCATCTAAGAACGACATTTGAGGTTCCGAGCGTCCAAGACCCAATTTAACCACGAACAATTTTCCGAACGGGAGGACGACATGAAAACACTAACCCTCGGGCTGGCCCTGACCCTGCTGGCCTCGGCCGCCCCCGCGCAGCAGATGTTCAGCACCGCATCCCCCATTCCGGACGGGGCCGAGACGCGGTTTTGCTATTATGACGGCATGGCCTATTCCCCGGACGCCTTCATCCTGCTGACCGGTGACAATACCGTCACCTCAACCGTCAGCACGCGCGAGGAACGGCTGCTGCGGTGTCATCGCAATGACGACGGCTCTCTGACCTGGAAACCGCAGAGCACGTTTCAGCTTGGCAAGTAAGCCAACGGGATGTCCGATATGGGGATGAGGTCGAAATGACCTCAGCCTTTCTACGGCGCGATTTTTCCTGATCATATGATCAGGAAAGGATTGTCACCCGCATCTGCTAGCCGGAAGAAGCTGAACGGGCGCATCTGGATGATCGGGGTGCCGTTGATGTCCGTCAACGAGCCGTTCCAGACCATTTCGTACAGCGCCGTAAGATCCTCGCGGTCATTGTCGGTCAGCATGCTGTTTGGCCCGTAGTTCATGATCGAGAACTTCTCGTGCTCGCCGAAAATCTCGACCGGCCAGGCGGTTTCGGACACATCGGCGAAGAAATGGCGCAGGCCGAAGACATGGCCCAGCTCATGCGCCATGGTCTCGACCATCTCGGCGCGGGACTGGGTGAACATGGTCGGATACAGCAGCAGGTCATGCCGCCCGGCATCGGGGAAAAACGCTCGTGCCAGCGTGCATCCGTTGATCGAACAGTTCTCTTGCGGGCTGACCGCGATCTCGAAATCCCAGGCATCGTGGCGTTCGGTGAATTGCACCGGCACCGCGTCGCCCCAGGCCAGCAGCGCCTCGGCGAACAATTGGCGGATCGCCGCTTTGGCCCCTTCGGGATCGACGAATATCGCCATCGACTGTTCCTGAAACCGCCAGCGCAGCGTGGTGCCCTCGGCCCAGAGTGGGATGAACCCTTCCGAGGCGTCCACCACCAGTTCCTCGGGCGAGCGGTTGTCGGGCGTCTTGTGACCCTTGCTATCGGTCTCGCAGACTGCGTGGTTGTGATAGATATGGATGTCGTCCTTGATGTCCCTGGCCGCATCGTCACGGTCGCGGAGTTTGAAATTCGGATCGGAATAAGTCTCAGATTTGGCCATGAAATCCTCGCAACAAAGTAATGAAAACAGAAAAGGGCTGACCTGCGTCAGCCCCTGAGTGATACCAGAAATCGGCGTTTTTCTCAATTCAGACCAGCGGGAACTTGCCCTGACCGGTCATTCCCATGGCCGCCGCTTTGATCTGCTGAGCGGGGTTTTCTGTTGTCACCGCAACCGTCAGCGCGCGATAGAAACGGCTGCTTCGGTACCATCGCAACGACGACAGCGCGAGAGAGCGATGGGGTGGAACCCCATCCTACCGCGCCTTATGTTCCAGCCAATCGGCAATCTGCCCGGCAGGTCCTTCCCAACCCGGTTCCATGAACAGAAAATGTGCGCGATTTTCGACGGGCAGAAAGGTCGCGCGGTCTCCGTAGAGCTTCGCCAATGCGCGACAGGTGTTGGGGTTCACGGCCCGGTCCTCGGTGCCAGACACGATCAGGACGGGGCAGTCGACCTTGTCGATATCAACCTTCATCGCGTGGTGATCGTCGAACATCCAGAAGAACATCTCGAACATCACCCGCCCGCTTTCCGGGCCGAGTTGGTCGAAGACTTCATGCTGCTGCTCCTCGGGCATCCTGTTCAGCGCAAAGGGGGCCATCAGGTCGAAATCGACGCGCATGGGCTGTTTCCAGAATGCCCCACCCTCCATCAACGCGCGTGGCACGGCGCGTTCGTCATCGGTTTCAGGCAAGGTGCCCCAGGCCGCGTTCGGGTTGATCAGAACGATGGCGCTGGCCAGACCACGAGACGCCACCTGCTGTGCTACCACCCCTGCGATTGCGTGTCCAAGCAGCACAGGCTTGCTGTCCAGCTCCTGCACGAATTCGGCGATGTCATTGGCGTAATCCATGACGCTGGTGTCAGTCAGGCGAGGATCAGGCTCAGCCCCGGGATTTCCGCCATGATAGCGCAGCGCGGGGGTGTGCACCGTCCAGCCGCGTTCGCTGAAGAACTCTGCGTATTCCTGCATACACCATGGCCCGGCAAACGCCCCGTGGATCAGAACAATGTCGTTTGTCATGAAAACCTCCCTCACCTCTGATCAGTATGAGAGGTGAGGGATGGAGATCGCAAGCCTGTTACAGCGCCGATTTGAACAAATTGGTGAGGTTGTCTTCGCTCAGTTCGATGGGGTTTCCACCGCATGAGGGGTCGATGATTGCGCCTTTGACCAGTTCGGGGACCCGTGCTTCGGTGACGCCCAGCTCGGAGAGTTTGCGCGGAATGCCCAGGCTGTCGTTGAGGTTCTGCACAAAGGCGCGGAAGCCGTCAAAGCCGCCTTCGATACTCAGATAGGCCGCCGCCTGTTGGAACCGGTCCGCGATGGCGGGGGCGTTGAACTCCAGCACCGCGGGCATGCAGACCGCGTTGGTGGTGCCGTGATGGGTGTCGAACACCGCACCGATCGGATGGCTCATGGCGTGGATCGCGCCCAGGCCCTTCTGGAAGGCGGTGGCGCCCATCGCCGCCGCGCTCATCATCTGGGCGCGGGCCTCGATATCGGTGCCGTCGGCATAGGCGCGCGGCAGATACTCCTTGACCAGCCGCATCCCTTCCAGCGCGATGCCCTGAGACATCGGGTGGTAATGCGGGCTGCTGAACGCCTCGACACAGTGTGCAAAGGCATCAAGGCCTGTACCTGCGGTGATGAACTTTGGCATCCCCACCGTCATTTCCGGGTCGCAGATCACCACGGTCGGCAGCACCTTGGGGTGGAAGATGATCTTCTTGGCATGGGTCTCGGAATTGGTGATGACGCTGGCGCGGCCCACTTCCGATCCGGTCCCGGCAGTGGTTGGCACCGCGATGATCGGCGCGATCACATCGGCATCGGCACGGGTCCACCAATCGCCGATATCCTCAAAATCCCAGACCGGGCGCGTCTGACCGGCCATGAAGGCCACCATCTTGCCCAGATCCAGCCCCGAGCCGCCACCGAAGGCAATCACCCCGTCATGGCCACCTGCGTTATAGGCCGCGACCCCGGCGTCGAGGTTCTTCTCATTCGGGTTCGGATCAACATCGCTGAACAGACCCCGGCCCAGACCGGCGGCCTCCATGATATCCAGCGTCGCAATGGTGATCGGCAGATCCGCCAGCCCCTTGTCGGTGACCAGCAGAGGGCGCTTCATCCCAGCGGCGGCACAGGCCTCGGGCAGTTCTTTGATCCGGCCAGCGCCGAACTTGATTGCGGTCGGATAAGACCAGTTTCCAACAAGGCTCATGAGGTCACCTTCTTCAGATGGTAGGATTTGGGACGGGTCAGGTTGTGATAGCCGATGACGGACAATCCCCCGCCCCGCCCGGTATTCTTGCAGCCGGTCCAGCACAGGCCCGGGTCCAGATAATCGGCCCGGTTCATGAAGACCGTCCCGGTTTCGATCCGGTCGCCGACGCGCGCGGCGCGCTCCACATCGCTTGTCCACAGGCTGGCGGTCAGGCCAAATTCGCTGTCATTCATCAACGCGATGGCCTCGTCGTCGGACGACACTTTCATGATGCCCACAACCGGCCCAAAGCTTTCATCCCGCATCACCCGCATGTCGTGGGTGACATTGGTCAGGATCTGCGGCGTCAGGTATGCGCCGCCATCGTCTTCGGCGAAGGTGTCGATATGCGCCACCGCGCCCGCCGCCACGGCCTCGGCAATCTGCGCCCGCACCTCATTGGCAAAGCGCACATTGGCCATCGGACCCAGCGTCGTCTCAGTGTCCAGCGGATTGCCCAGCTTATAGCCCTTCACGATCTCCACCGCCTTGGCGGCAAAATCGTCATAGAGGCTCTCATGCACATAAATCCGTTCGATCCCACAGCAGCACTGGCCCGCGTTGAACATCGCCCCGTCGATCAGCGTCTCAACGGCGGCACCCAGATCGGCGTCCTCCATGACATAGCCCGGATCCTTGCCGCCCAGCTCGGTGCCAACGCCGGTGAAGGTGCCTGCCGCCGCGCGTTCCATCGCCTGACCGCCACCGACCGAGCCGGTGAAGTTCACAAAATCAAACGCCTTGCCCGCGATCAGATCATTGGTCACGTCATGGCTCAGGAACACGTTCTGGAACACATCCTCGGGCACACCCGCCGCATGGAAGGCCCGCGCCATCCGCTCGCCCACCAGCAGGGTCTGCGTGGCATGTTTCAGGACCACCGTATTGCCCGCGATCAGCGCCGGGGCAACCGTGTTGATCGCCGTCATGTAAGGATAGTTCCAGGGCGCCACCACAAACACCACCCCATGCGGAATGCGCTTGATATAGCGTTTGAACGTCTCATCCTCACCCACGGCAATATCGGCCAGCGCCGTCTCGGCAATCTGCGCCATATGGCCGGCACGCTCGTTGAAGCCGCCAAACTCACCGCCATAGCGTACGGGACGCCCCATCATATGCGCCAGTTCCGGCACGATCTCATCATTCATCGCGCCAACTGCCGCGACACCCGCCATCACCAGATCGATACGCTCCTGCAACGGCCGCGCCGCCCAGCCCGCCTGTGCGGCCCGCGCCCGACCCGCAACCTCAAACGCTGCCTCTCGCGACAGCACCTCACGTTCCGCAAAACCGATCCATCAATCGGCGAGACACATTGCAACATCTGCCCCATAGTCACTCCATTTCGAAAGAAAGCAGGATCCCTGCTTCATCTGGCCATAAATATCCCGGGGCCGCCGTTGGTTCGAGCGCCGATGGCGGCGGGCAGAGCCCTCGCCCCCTCCACCTCAAGCCCGCTCAAACCCGCGGGCAATTTCCCAATCGGTCACCACCCGCTCGAATTCCTCGATCTCGACCTCCGCCGCGCGCGCATAGTGATCGACCACCTCATCCCCCATCGCCGCCCGCAACATGGCCGAGCCATGCAGAGCATCCCGCGCCGCGCGCAAATTGCCCGGGATCATGCCACTTTCACCCTGATATACGTCGCCTTTGGTGGGCGCTTGCAGCTCCAACCCCTCTTCGATGCCCGCAATCCCGGCGGCCAGCATCCCGGCCATCGCCAGATAAGGGTTCATGTCCGAGCCGGGTATGCGGCATTCGACCCGCACCGCCCTGGTGCCATCCCCACACAGGCGGAACCCGGCGGTGCGGTTGTCCACCGACCAGATGATCCGCGTTGGCGCAAAGGTGCCCTTCATGAACCGCTTGTAGCTGTTGATGTAAGGCGCCATGAAGTACGTATAATCACCGGCGTATTTCAACAGCCCGGCCATATAGCTTTTCATCAGCGCCGACATGCCCAACTCATCACCCGCATCATAAAAAGCCGGCTGGCCATCCGCCCACAGCGACTGATGCACATGGGACGAACTGCCCACCTTCTCATGATGCCATTTCGGCAAAAACGTCGCGGCATGGCCGTGCTGCCAGGCGATCTCCTTCACCGCGTTCTTGGCGATCGAGTGATACTCGGCCGTCTCCATCGCAGGCGCATATTTGATGTTCAGCTCTTCCTGCCCGGTCTCGGCCTCGCCCTTCGTATTCTCCACCGGGATGCCCGCATTCCACAGATGGTTGCGGATCGGGCGCATCACATGCTCTTCCTTGGTGGTCTGCAGGATGTGGTAATCCTCATTATACCCCGAAATCGGCTCCAGATCGCGAAACCCTCCTTGCGGATCGCATCAAAGCTTTTCTCGAACAGGAAGAATTCCAGCTCGGTGGCGCACATCGCCTCATAACCCATGGCTTTCAGCCGGTTCACCTGCCGCTTCAGGATCGAGCGCGGCGCGTGCGGCACCTCTTCATGCGTGTGGTGATCCAGCACATCGCACATCACCATCACCGTGCCCTCAAGCCACGGCACCGGGCGCAGAGTGCTCAGGTCCGGCTTCATCACATAATCGCCATAGCCCCGCTCCCAACTCGTGGCCGCATAACCATCCGGCGTGCCCATCTCAAGATCCGTCGCCAGAAGATAGTTGCAACAATGCGTCTCCTCCCACGCACCCGCCACAAAATGACCCGCGTGAAACCGCTTCCCCATCAAACGGCCCTGCATGTCAACAAAACAAACCAAAACCGTGTCAACCGCGCCAGCTGAAACCTCGGCTTTCAGGTCGTCCAAAAGTGCTTCGCTGCCCATCCCACTTATCCTTTGTCACCATCCGAGACCCCGGTCTCTTGCTCGCGTTCGCGGCCATCAATCGTCGGCCGTGTCCTTTTCCATATCCATCACCAGACGCGTCTCCAGAACCTGTCCGCTCTTGTAGAGGATCGGATAGGCAATGGCAGCGATGTGTCCGTGCAGGTCGCGCATCGCGCGCAAGGTTTCGAGATGCAGATCGCTGGACTCGAAGCTTTCGGTCTGCCCCCGCTCCAGCCGTTTCAGATGCGCCTTGCGGCTGTCGCGCGACAGGCGCTTGATCTCGGCCTTTTCCAGAACCAGACGACGCGCGCAGTCCATGTCGTCCACCAGCAACACGTGCCGCGCCAGCGAGAAACTCTCAAGGATCGCGCCATGCAGGTCCTTCAACTCTTTCCAGCCCTGCACGGAAAACTCGCTGTGTTCGGTATGTTTGATCTGGGCGGTGCGTGTCATCCGGTTTGACACCACATCGCCCGCAGCCTCCAGCCGGATGGCGTATTCCACCAACCCGCGCGCCGTCTTGATCTGTCCCTTGCTCATGTTCTGACGCGGCATCCGGGCGACAAAGCGGCGGATCTCGGTCAGTTGCGCATTCACCCGTTCATCCTGTTTCCACAGCGCCGCAATGGCGTCGCTGTCATCCTGTTCATAGACATCCAGCACCGGGCGGAACATGCGTTCGACCTGCGTGACCATCTGCAACAACTCGTGCCGCACCGAAGACATCGCAACATTCGCCTCGGTCGCACCCGGATCGCTCAGCGGGCCGATTGCGCCCGAAAAGTGGTCCATGACGTTTGTTTCGACTTTCGCTTCGGGCATGAGCACGGTCAGGGGCCGTTCCATCCAGTTCACAAAACCGGTTGCCAGAGCAAAAACGACAAAGTTGAACCCGATATGCGCGAAGATCAGCGACTGCCCCGCGCCAGCAATCATCAGCATCTCGTGCGCGCCGGTGATATTGACCGCGAACAGCAGTATAAGTGCAGCACTGCCGCGCAGCATCAGGTTGGCCAGTGGAATGCGCCGCGCCGAAACCGTCAGATCGCGCGTCAGCCAGATCGGGATGAAGGCTGAACCCAGATTGGCGCCCAGCACCAGCGACAGGCCGGCAGCAAACGGGATCGCCCCGATCTGTACCAGCGTCACGCACATCAGGATCGTCGCGACCGAGCTGTGCATGACAAAGGCCAAAACCGCACCCACGATGAAGGCGCTAAAATAGTCGGTTTCCAGATAACCCGCGATGGCGGGCAGAAAGGCGCTTTCGCGGATCGGCTCTACCGCATCGCGCAGGAACTGCAACGACACCAGAATGAACGCCACACCCAGAATGATGCGCCCCATCAGCCGGACATTGGCACGGTCGGATTTCAGATAAAGCCAGCCCCCTAGTGCCAGCAGGACGGGCTGCAGCCATCCCAGATCATAGGACAGCACCTGAATGATCAGCGCCGATCCCAGATCCGCGCCCAGAACCCCGGCCAGCGCGATGCCAAAACTGACCATCCCCGCCGCGGCAAATCCGGTCAGCAACACAGCGACTGCTGCCGAGCTTTGCAGAATCGTCGCCAGCACCATACCGGCGCCCCCGGCTACAAAGCTGTTGGAATGCTGCGTCAGGATGGATTGGAACAGGGCCCCGAACCGCCGCTCGATCCCGGTGCGCACAAGGCGCACGGCAAACAGCAGCAACATGGTCGCTGCAAAAATCTCGATCAGGAAACCGGCGATGGCCATAGTCTAAACTCCATGCGTCCGGGTCAGGATCGCGCCTGCCCGGTCTGTGATCTGTGCATTCAAATCAGATGTCAGCATGAATGTCGCCCATTCCCGTCATCCGATCCCGACGCAAAGGCAGCCCTTTGCGTCGGGATCGATATTTTAGCTGTAGCGATAGGGCCGTCCAGCCTTGAGCATATCTGCGTTATATTGCTTGAAGATTTCGACAACCTTCGCCTTGGTCTCGGATTCAGCTGCGATTTCATCCCAGAACGCCACGGCGGCCTCTTCGACCTGTGCCCATTCGGCATCCGGAATCGAGGTAAGTTGCATCTTGTCGCCATTGACGCGCAGGCTGGCCTCGCCGCCCCAATACCACCACTGACGGTAGTAATGCGACTGATCACAGCAGACACGGAACAGGGTCTGCAGGTCTTCCGGCAACTCGTTCCAGCGGTCCATGTTGGCAAAGAACGACCCCGCCCAGGCGCCCGAGATGTTGTTGGTCAGGAAATAGTTGGTCACATCCGCCCAGCCGACAGTGTAATCCTCGGTGATGCCCGACCACGCGATGCCGTCCAGCTCGCCGGTCTGTACCGCGACCTCGATATCTTCCCATGGCAGTGTTACGGGAACGACGCCGAACTGAGCCAGGAACCGGCCTGCGGTGGGGAAGGTGAAGACCCGCTTGCCCTGCAGATCGGCCAGGCTGTTGATCGGGTCCTTGGTGGCGAAATGGCACGGGTCCCACGCACCGGCACTGATATGCTTGACGCCGACCTTGGAATATTCCTCGTCCCAGATCTCGTTCAGGCCGTACTGGTTGAACAGAACCGGCACATCCAGCGAATAGCGCGAAGCAAACGGGAAGTAGCCGCCGAACACGGTGACTTCGGTGGGCGACGCCATCGAGTCATCGTCGGACTGAACCGCATCGATTGTGCCCTTTTGCATGGCGCGGAACAGCTCTCCGGTCGGGACCAGCTGATCGGCATAGAACAGCTCGATCTGCATCCGGTCGCCTGCGATCTTGTTGAACATCTCGATGGCCGGATCGATTACATGCGCCGCCAGTGCAGGGCCCGCATAGGTCTGCATCCGCCATGTGATCGTGCTCTGCGCCAGTGCCGGTGCCGCCAGAGGCGCAGCCGCAACCCCCACCCCTGCGGTTTTCAAAAACTTACGTCTTGTCGTCATGTCTATTTCCTCTCCGATTAGGTTTGGGTGTCCGTTCGCCGGACCTTCTGGTTAATTTCCGTAAACATATCCGGGCAGCCACAGGGCGATTTCCGGGAATATCATGATGATCGCCAGCGCCAGGACCATCACCCCGACAAAGGGCACGATCGAGCGATAGATGTCTTTCAGGCTGATCTCGGGTGGTGCCATCGCGCGCATCAGGAACAGGTTATAGCCGAAGGGCGGAGTCATATAGGCGATCTGGGTGGTGATCGTATACAGCACGCCGTACCAGATCAGATCGAACCCCATCGCCCCGACCAGCGGCACATAGAGCGGGGCCACGATCACCAGCATCGCCGTGTCGTCAAGGAACGTGCCCATGACGATAAAACTCAGCTGCATCAGGATCAGGATCATCCAGGGCGACAGGCCCAGTTGCTCGGTGAACAGGTTCTCGATCGCCTTGACCGCGCCCAGCCCATCGAATACCGCGCCGAAGCCCAGCGCCGCCAGAATGATCCACATGAACATGCACGAGATGGCCAGCGTCTGCTTGGTGCAGTCCTCGAATATCTTCCACGTCATCCGGCGCTTAAGGACCGACGCAACAAGCGCCGCTAGCGCCCCGATGGCCGAGCTTTCCACCAGCGAGGTCCAGCCGTTCACGAATGGCAGCATCATCGCAGCGAAAATCATCAACGGCAGAGCCCCGGCCCAGAGCAGACGCAACTTCTCGGCCCTCGGGACCTCATGCGCGTCTTCCATGGCTGGGCCCAGATGTGGCTGAAGGCGGCAGCGGATCCAGATATACAGGATGAACAGCGACGCCATCAGCAGACCCGGCACAATCCCCGCAAGCCACAACTGCCCCACCGGCTGGCGCGCGATCATGGCATACAGCACCAGAACCACCGACGGCGGCACGAGGATACCAAGGCTCGATCCGGCCTGAATGACGCCGGTTACCATGGTCTTGTCATAGCCACGCCGCAGCAGCTCGGGCAGCGCAATCGTCGCCCCGATGGCCATACCGGCCACGCTGAGCCCGTTCATCGCCGAAACCAGAACCATCAGGCCGATGGTGCCGATTGCAAGCCCGCCATTCACCGGCCCCATCCAGACATGGAACATGCGATAAAGGTCATCGGCCAGACGGCTTTCGCTGAGGACATAGCCCATGAAGATGAACATCGGCAGGGTCAGCAGCGGATACCATTTCATCAGCTTCATCGCCGCTGAAAACGGAATATCCTGCCCGCCTGTCCCCCACAGCGCCAGCGCCGCGATGGCCGCAACCGCACCGATGGCGCCAAAGACGCGCTGCCCGGTGAACAGCATCAGCATCATCGAGGCGAACATGAAGATGGCGATAAATTCCTGGCTCATGCCCGCGCTGCCCCGATCTCTTGCCCGTTGATCCGCGCAATGTCTTTGAAGAACTCCGATATCGCCTGCAGCAACATCAGGAAGAAGCCGAATACCATGATCGCCTTGACTGGCCAGATATAGGGCCGCCACGCGGTGGAAGATCGCTCCAGCCGCCCGATCTCTTCACTGCCAGTCACAAGACCTGTGAAATAGGAAACCGGTTCATCGCCCCAATAGCCCAGGCTGTAGGCCGTGGACCCAAGCCCGCCATAAAACAGCACGCCCAGATAGAGGATCAGCAGCAGCACGGTGAAGGCGTCGAACCAGGCTTTCCGGCACGGGCTCCAATTGTGATAGAACAGGTCCATCCGCACGTTCGAGCCCAGCTGGATCGAGTATGGCCCACCCATGATGTAATAGGTCACCATCGCGAACTGCGCCATTTCAAGTGTCCAGAGCGACGGCAGAAAGAACGTCTTCGAGATCGAGGACCACAGCAGGATGCCCATCATCACGAACAGGCCCCACATCATGATCCGCCCGATCCGGTAGTTCACCGCATCGATAACCCGCACATATGTCGCCATCGCCTTGATCACGCGACACCTCTGCCCTGAAGGCTTGTCAATGTTCGGCGAATCCAGGGGGTCAGGAAATCGGCCATCACCTTTTGCTGCTCGGGTGTTTGAATAAGGTCGTTTCGCACCTCGATCATGACATTCAGCAACCCAATCGGAGCTGCGTGGTGATCCAGAGTGTGGGCCACACCATCGGTCGCCGAATAGGGTTCGTTCAGACGCGTGACAAAGGGCAGATCAGGGGCCGCGCTTGCCAGCATCTCGGTGGCGAACCGCGCGTCCTTGCCATGCAACAGGCCCAGTTCGACATCGCGCGGCTTGCCGCAATAGACAGGCGTGAAACTATGAACTGTCACCATCAGCTGCAGCGTAGACTGATGCCGTGACAGGGTATCACTCAGCGCCTCCGAGAATGGAAGATAGATCCCCTCTACGCGCGCCTGACGGGCCTCCGCGCTCAGATCGGCATTGGCGGGGATCGTGATATCCTCGCTCCGTTCCGGCATGGCATCCTTGGCGTCCGGCGGGCGATTGCAGTCATAGACCAGCCGAGACACCCCGCCATGCACCAGCCCGCCCGACAACTGCCTGGAAAGGGCCTGCGCGACCGGCAATGCACCCGGGTCCCAGGCAATATGGCTGCGCAGTGCTTCGGGGCTCAGCCCCATATCCCCCAGCCAATCCGGGATGCGGCGCGAGGCGTGTTCGCACACCACGACAACCGCAGGATCAACCGGGGCCTCATCGACGTGAACGACGGGACCGAATTCCGCATGAGCGGTAGTTGCAGGGGTGGTGCGTGATTCCATGTGGAAAAATTTCCACGGACAATCTTCACCTGTCAATAATTTTCCTGTACAAAATCCCCCACACAAGCTTGCCCTGTCAAAATTTCCACAAGAACAGGCGTGAAAATAATCAGGAGTATTCCGTGCGGGTAACTGAGAGACTCCTTGCGCATCGCGAAACGCTGACACCATCCGAGCGGCAATTGGTGAATGTGCTGCTGGACGATTACCCGATGGCGGGCCTTGGCAGCATAACCGAGCTGGCCAGCCAAGCGTCGGTGTCCACCACCACGGTTGCACGGATGCTTCAGAAGACCGGGTTTGACGGCTATCCGCAGTTTCAGTCCGCAATCCGCAACGAAGTGAAAGAGATGATCTCGGGGCCCGTCGCCAAGCGGGATGTCTGGCAGAACGACCTGCCCGAGGAACATATCCTCAACCGCTACTCGCGTCAGGCACTGGAAAACCAGCGGCGATCAATCGATGAAATCGACCCAGAGGAATTTGACAGTTTCTGCCGGCTTTTGTGCGACCCCAACCGGCGCGTGTTCATCACCGGCGGACGCATCACCGGGACGCTTGCGCAATACCTGTATCTTCACCTGCAGATGATCCGCCCCGATGTGAAACTGCTGTCTGACGCCTCTTCATGGACTCACGACCTACTGGAAGTGCGTGAAGGCGACGTCTTGGTGGCGCTGGATGTACGGCGGTATGAAAACACCTCCCTGCTGATCGGGCAGCTTTGCCATGAACGCGGGGCCGAGGTTGTCCTGCTGACAGATCAGTGGCGTTCACCCATCCACCGGCTCGCAAAACACACCTTTGCCGCCCGGATCGCGGTACCCTCGGCCTGGGATTCGATGGCGTCGCTGATGGTGCTGCTGGAATGCGTCATCGCCGAGATACAAGAGCGTCTTTGGGACAGCGTCAAACAGCGCACCGAGGAGCTGGAGCAGGCATTCGACCGCACGAAATTGTTCCGTAAGTTCGGCCAAAGCTCGGGTTCGTAACAAAATTGCAGTAGCTACAACTGCACGTGAGGCCTGTTGCCTGTCCGCCCGCAGCAAGTACACTCCGGGCATGACATTTATTGCCGAAAATCAATTGCCGCTGCTAATCCTGTTCTTTCTGATCGGATTAGTCGGCACCGGATTTCTGTTTCGCAAGCCTGCCGGGCACCGGGCCTGGAAACTGGCCGATCTGGTCTGGGTCGTGCTGGGTGGGATCGGTGCGCTGGTAGCGGTCATGGCCGGGCTTTACACCTCGGACAGTTCGCGGCTCGACCGGCAAATCGATGTTGCCTATGCCGCCACGCTGGCCTTCGACCGGGATGCCGCGCGGTTCCGCTTGCGGTTCTGCGACCCCGCCTATGACCCCGATTCCGCTGTCTTATGCGAAAAGGTCGAATTCCTCTCGGCCTCAACCGCCAGCAATTCCGAGCTGCCCTTGTTTATCGCCGTAACCAATGAGGTTGCACCGCTTCAGGGATTGCATTTCCTGTTCGGCAGCGGCGACAAAGACGACATGGAAGAGGCGCGCGAGATGGCGGCAAAGGCCGATGCGTTCAGCATCGATCAGTTTCTGGTCTTCACTTCACTGGATGAGGCAACACAAACCGCGATTGACAACATGCGGCGCAAGGTGCCGGCGATTGCCGGCGACTACCTGATCCTTGCGCAGAGCTATGACGACCTGATCGAACAGGTTGGCAAGCTCAAAGATGAATGGGAGTATCTGCAGGCCAACGCGCATATACTGGTGTTGCAGATCATCGCCTTGTGTCTGGTCAGCTTTGCCGCGCCCTTCCGGCTTGGCAAATCCATTGTCGAACTGCGCACGGCGTTCAACGCCGATACGCCTGCGCCAGCTGCTCTGGATCAGCCCCAAGAAAATAGCGCGTCAGAGTCCAGAGATTCCGAGCGCCGCGACGAATCCAGCCCTGACGGGTATAGCGTTCCGCACTCGTAACCGCGTCAGCTTTCAGCAGCTTCACCAAAGGCAAGGCGCGGATCAGGGCGACATCCTCCATCAGCTGCTGATCGGGATAGCCACCTGCCGTTTCATAATCGGCCCTGCGGACCAGCACCCCCTGATCGCCATAGGGCAATCTAAACAGACGGCTGCGCAGATTGGCCCAGCCCGCAACCCAGCGCGCGCCAAAGCCGCCCGTGCGAAACCGCAGCCGGAAGGCAGCCGGTTGGCCCGAGGGCAGATGATCGGCGACATGTTCGCTCCACCCCGCCTGCAATGTGGTATCAGCGTGCAGGATCAGCAGCCACTCACCCTTGGCGGTATGGCAACCGCGCCGCAACTGCCCCCCGCGCGAGGGCGGGCCGGTGACGATCTGTGCCCCGGCCTCTTCGGCCATTTGCAAGGTCGCATCCTCGGACCCGCCATCGGTCACGATCAGCTCGCGGATCAGGCCAGCATGCAACCCCTCCATCAAGGCCTGCAGCGTTGCGGGCAGCTCCTGCCCCGCGTTCAGTGTGGGGATCACGATAGAGATCGGGGCGGACACGTCTGAAACCCTCTGGTCATGGCAGCGCGATCTCCTATATCACGAGGCCAGACCAGATGACGAGGATCAACCCATGCCCAATCGCCGCATTCTGCGCCTGTCCGGCAAGGACACCGACAGCTTTTTGCAGGGCCTGATCACAAATGATGTGCAGCGGTTGAAGGACGGGCTTGTCTATACCGCGCTGCTGACCCCGCAGGGGAAATATCTGGCCGATTTCTTTTTGAAACGGGACGGTGATGCGGTCCTTCTGGACGTTGCGGATGAATTGGCCGATGGGCTTCAGAAGCGCCTGACCATGTACAAGTTGCGCGCAGACGTGGTGATCGAAGGTACGGACCTGAACCTGCAACGCGGCACCGGTCCCGCCCCCGAAGGCGCCCTGCCCGACCCGCGCCACCCGGATCTGGGTTGGCGCGCCTATTCCGCCGCCGCCGAGGGCGATGATGGCACCGATTGGGACGCGATCCGGGTGCGGCACTGCATTCCTGAAACCGGGATCGAGCTGACTCCGGACAGCTACATTCTGGAATCCGGTTTCGAGACCCTGAACGGTCTGGATTTCAAGAAGGGCTGTTATGTCGGTCAGGAAGTCACCGCCCGCATGAAACATAAAACCGAGTTGCGCAAAGGGCTGCGTGTGGTCGATATCTCAGGCACCGCGCCTGCGGGCGCCGAGATTACGGCGGCAGGGAAGCCGGTTGGCACGCTTTTCACGCAATCCGGTAACAGGGCCATCGCCTATTTGCGTTTTGATCGGGCTGGCGGAGAGATGCAGGCGGCAGAGGCCACGCTGCGGCTGGCCGAATGACCTCATCCGACTAAGCCCCGGAAAAGGTTTGAATATGTCGGGCTGTGCTGTCAGACTGGAGCCAGTTCAGTCATACAGGCACAGACATGTTCCAACTCTATCGTGCGATCTGGCGGGCCAGCGCCGGGCGGCAAATCATCCTGATCGTGTTGTCGATTGCAATCGCCGCCCTTGCCGCCGTTCCGTTGGAATTCCAGCGCGATATCGTGAACCACCTGACCTCTGACAACATCAGCGCCGATCGCCTTGCCCTGTTGGGCGGCGGGATGATGGCCGTCATCGTGCTGAGTCTGGCGCTGAAGTGGCTGCTGGGATACCGCGCCGGAACGCTGGGAGAGGATCTGATCCGCATGATCCGGCAGCGGCTGCTGGTCCGCGCCACGGACCTCAGCGAAACGGGCGAAACGCTGCGCAAGGGGACAATGACCACGGCAATCTCGGCCGAGGCGGAAGAGTTGGGGAAATTCGCGGGCGGCGCCTTTTCTGACCCGGTGGTGCAGATCGGCACGTTGATCAGCGTCATCGGCTATATTTCATCCACGCAGCCGGGACTGGGGCTGATCGCATTTTCAATGATCCTGCCGCAGATCATCATTGTGCTGATGTCACAGCGGAAAGTGAATGTGTTCGTGGCCGAACGCGTCCGCATTCTGCGTGGCGCGACGGACAAGCTGACCATCGAGCAGATCGACCAGATCTCGCAGGAGGTCGAGGCGTTGTTCGACGACATCTACGAAACGCGGCGCAGGATGTTCATCTGGAAGCTCTCGGCCAAGTTTCTGCTCAGCGTGATCAACGGGGCGGGCACTGTCGGGGTACTGATGCTGGGCGGTTATCTGGTGCTTGAGGGCAGAACCGATGTCGGCACGGTCGTTGCAGCCACAAGCGGGCTGGCCCGCATTCAGGGACCAACCGCGTTCCTGATCGCGTTTTACCGGCAGGTCAGCGCCAATCGCATCAAATACGAGTTGATGCTGGAACTGTTCGGCCCCAACCCTGAACAATATCGCCACATCCGACGCCACCAATAAAAAAGACCGCATCGGCCAGCGCCTTGCGGTCTTTCTTCGCGATGGTAGAGCGCAGATTTAGGCGCGTTCCGAATATTCCATGGTCTCGGTGTTCACCACGATCATCTCATCCTGACCGATGAAGGGCGGAACCATGACCTTGACGCCATTGTCCAGAACCGCAGGCTTGAACGAGTTCGCAGCGGTCTGACCTTTGACCACCGGCTCGGTCTCGACGATCTTGCAGGTCACTTTCTGAGGCAGCGTGGCGTTAAGCGCTTCGGCCTCGTAGAACTCGACGACGATGGTCATGCCGTCCTGCAGAAACGGGCGACGTTCGCCCAGCAGTTCAGCAGGCAGCTCAATCTGCTCGTAGGTCTCGGCATCCATGAACACCAACATGCCATCGGATTCGTACAGGAACTGCTGATCCTTCTGCTCAAGGCGCACACGCTCGACCTTGTCAGCCGACCGGAATCGTTCGTTCAGCTTTGATCCGTTGCGCAGGTTGCGCAGTTCGACCTGTGCAAAAGCACCGCCTTTGCCGGGCTTTACGTGGTCAACCTTAACCGCAGCCCACAGCCCGTCGTTATGCTCAAGCACATTGCCGGGGCGAATTTCGTTCCCATTTATCTTGGGCATGACTTAAATCCTTCACAAACGGTTGATGCGTCAGTTGCCGTCCCTATATCTGGCGGGACACCACCTGACAAGACAACGAGACCTAGTGCTGCACGCGCAGCGAGCCATGCAAATGACGCAACGCAACTATGCATTTTAGGTGTATCCGAATCGCACTTTATCGGTCATAAGGACCGCCACGCCGAGAAATGCAAGAGCAAGAAAAACAAGGAAGACGAGATGAGAGATTTCGTTGACGGCACTGCCTTTAACAACGAGCAAGGCAATCGTGCACGCAAACTTTTCGCAGCCGTCGTACTGGCTGCTCTGGATGATGCCATCGCTGATGACAAGAAATACGGCAATGGTCCCGAACAAATCGCCCGCTGGGCCCGCTCGCGCGATGGGCGCGAGGTGCTGTCCTGCGCCGGTATCGACCCGAACGAACGTGTTGTCGATGGCCTGATGGATTTCGTGGGCCGCGGTGTGCGGACCTCGGTCGCGCTGTCGCGCGAAGAAAGCGAACGCCGGAATGCAGCGCAACAGGCCGAAGCCGCCTGATCAAGCTGGAAATTTCGTGAAAAAAGCGCGCCCTTGCAATGGGCGCGCTTTTTCTTTGCCCGCAGACCCGGGTCAGAAAAACAGCAGCCATTGCCTTGCGACCCAAAGCTCGGCGGCGAGCATCAGCGCAAATGTCAGCTTGGCCGAGATCGACAATCCCCGTCGCCAGAGCACCCCATAGGACGCGATGCAGATGACAATCGAGATCGGCGCGATCCACAGTGCGTGGTGCCCGCTGTCCCAATAGCTGACCGGACTGTGGAAGACCCAATCGCTGAGCGGCCAGAACTGTGGCCGCCCGTCCCCGGCGTGCAGAACGAAATCCAGCGTCAGGTGCAGCAGACCTGCAGACGCTGCAATACTTAGCAGGTGCCAGCCGCGCCACAGCCCCAGAGCCAGACCGATCCCCCAGAAGAAAAAGGAATTGTCGATGGCAAACACCGTCTGCCAGGCCTCTGAGTAGTAGAGTTGTCCAAACACAACCTGCTCGGGGATGTTGAGCAGAAACAGTGAGACGCCCGCCATCAGATACAACGACAGGTCGGGCAGCAGCGATCCCGCAACTGCGGCCGACAGGACAGGCCCTCGGGCCGGGCGGGCAAAGGCGGCGGCACCGATCAAAAGATGCGCGGGGGTGTTCATCTGGGCTTTTCCTTTGCCCTCAAATCAGGTCATGTGCGCGTCAACATAGGAGAGTGACCATGGTGCGGTCCATCATGATTCAGGGCACCGGCAGCAATGTCGGAAAATCGGTTCTGGTTGCCGGGCTGGCGCGCGCCTATACGCGGCGCGGGCTGCGGGTGGTGCCGTTCAAGCCGCAGAACATGTCGAACAATGCCGCCGTCACCGAAAACGCGGGTGAGATCGGTCGCGCGCAGGCGCTGCAGGCGCGGGCCGCGAAACGGCCAACCCATACGGACATGAACCCAATCCTGCTGAAGCCCGAAACCGACACGGGCGCGCAGATCATCGTGCAGGGCCAGCGTGCGGGCACGATGAAGGCGGGGGATTATCGCAAGGACAAATCCAAACTGCTGGGCGCCGCGCTGGAGAGCTTTGACCGCCTCTGCGCAGATGCCGATCTGGTTCTGATCGAAGGCGCCGGAAGCCCTGCCGAGACCAATCTGCGCAAGGGCGACATCGCCAATATGGGCTTTGCCTGCGCCGCGAACGTACCCGTGGTGCTGATTGGCGATATTCATCGCGGGGGTGTGATTGCGCAGATCGTCGGCACTCAGGCCGTGCTGGAGGATGATGATCTGGCCATGATCCGGGGTTTTGCCGTCAATCGATTCAAAGGGGATGTCTCGCTGTTCGATGAAGGGCGGGACGACATTGCCAACCGGACCGGTTGGCCCTGCCTTGGGGTAGTGCCGTGGTTCCATGACGCGTGGAAGCTGCCCGCCGAGGACATGATGGATATCCGCTCACATGCAGGTGGCGACTGCAAAATCGCAGTGCCGCAGCTGGAGCGTATGGCGAATTTCGACGATCTCGATCCGCTTTCGGCGGAACCGGGCATCACCGTCGAGATCATCCCCGCCGGTCGCCCCCTGCCCGGCGACGCGGATCTGGTGCTGCTTCCGGGCAGCAAGTCGACTATCGGTGATCTCAGCTATTTCCGCGCTCAGGGCTGGGATATCGACCTCTATGCCCACGTGCGCCGGGGTGGTCATGTGCTGGGGCTGTGTGGCGGATATCAGATGCTGGGCAAAACGATCTCGGACCCCGATGGCGTGGACGGTCGCCCCGGTACGGTCGAAGGGCTGGGTCTGCTGGATGTCAGCACCACCATGGCCGGTCAGAAACAGGTTACGCTGCGCAGCGCGACCGCCCTGCCGAATGGTGAACCGGTAAGCGGTTATGAAATCCACATGGGGCGCACCGACGGGCCGGATTGCGCCCGCGCCTGGCTGCAGGTCGAAGGACGCCCCGAGGGTGCGGCCAGCCCCAATGGCCGGATACGCGGCAGCTATCTGCACGGAATTTTCGCATCGGATGCGTTTCGCGCCAGCTATCTGGCGCAATTGGGTGTGACCGTAGAAAACGCATACGAGGACGGGGTCGATCAGGTTCTGGACGACCTGGCCGATCACCTGGAACAGCACATGGATCTGGATCTGCTGCTGGCGCTGGCACAGGAACCCCGGCGCGGCTAGCGGTTATCTGGTTCCCTGCCCTGCCAGCGCACGGGCGATTTCGCGCCGGACCATTTTCCGCAGGTTCCGCGTAATCCGTTCCCCGAGCGCGCCCTGCAACTCTTCCCGAACGATCTGGGCCACAAGCTCGCGCAACTCGTCTTCGCTCAGGTTCAGCGCTGCGGACGAACTGGCCTGACCACCGGCAACTGCCGGGTCGCGCACGAAGGTCGCGACCGGCTCTGCTTTGGGCTCGGAAGATTTAGCCTGGGTGAACCCGTTCTCTACCGGCCACTCCACGGCCTTTGTCTTGGTTCCCGAGTATGCGTCGTCGCTTTCGCCATCGGGTTCCCATTGATCCTCGGTCCGCGCGATCGCGGCCTCAAGCGCTTCGATCTTGGCGCTCAAACTGCCGGCCAGATCGCGCTGGGGTGTCTCCGCCTTAGCACCCTCTGGACGCACCGCGTCACTGGGTTGCAGGCGCATCGGTTCGTCAGGGGACTTGGGTGCATTCGCCGCCACCGCAGGTGCACTATCGCGGGCGCTGTGCTGCGGCGTCAGTTTGAGAGGTGCAAGCTTTTCCGGTCTCAGCGGTTCGTCGCTTACCCGCAGCGCATCGGTCAAAACCAGCCGACCCGGCTTGGGCGCCGGAGCGGTCGGGATAAAAATAAACTCTGATTCCTCGTGGGTTTCTTCCTTGACCAATCGCTTGACCGACGAAAGAACGTCCTGAGAACCGGTATTTACAACACTATCTGACATAATTCACTACCGCTCTAACCTTGGGCCCGATTGTAGCCAATCCGGACCCACACCACAACCGATAGTGATGTCACTCAGTCGCGGCGCAACGCCTTGAGCACCCGATCCAGATCCCGGCTTTGCTTGCTGACCCGCGCCGGAGCCTTCTTCACCAGGTTGTAATACAGGGTCGGATCATAGATCTGCACCGCCAGCCCCAACCGCTCGGCCGTCAGCAGGCCCTGGGCCTGCAGCAGCTCATACGCGGCACGAGACCGTTCTGTGCGTGACGCAACCTCGGCCAGTTGGGCATCCAGCAAATCCTGCTGTGCGTTCAGGACATCTAATGTGGTCCGTGCGCCCAGTGTCGCCTCTTCCCGGATACCGTCGAACGCCACCTGCGAGGCGCGAACCCGCTCGGTCGATGCACGCAAACTGGCAGAGGCGGCCTGGAAAGCCGCGTAGCGGTCGGTCACACCTTGAGTGATGTCCTTCTGGACGTTCAGCAGATTGGCGCGCGATGCATCGCGTGTGGCCATCGCCCGACGCACGGCTGCGGCCAGACCGCCACCGGAATAGATCGGCTGATTGAAGTTCAGAGAGATCGTAGCGTCGTTGATATAATTGTCGTTGTCATAGCTTTCGGTGATGCCCGCATCTGCATTCAGGCTGACATTCGGACCCAGATTGGCGCGTTGCTGTTGGACGATCAGGTCCAATGCGCGCACCTGATGCTGCGCGGACAGAATGGCAGGGTGGTTGCGTTGTGCCAGATTGATCGCATCTCCTTCCGAGCGCGGAAGGTTTGGCAATCTCGGCTGGCCCGCGGTGCGTCCCGGCGCCTTGCCGACTGCATTCACATATTCGGCCTGCGCAATGCTCAGGTTACCACGCGCAACCGCCAGATCCGCTTGCGAGCTGGCAAGCTGTGCTTCGGACAGCGCGACGTCGGTCCGGGTGACCTCACCAACTTCGAAACGATCCTGCGAGGCGCGCAGTTCCTCAGCCGATACTTCGACGTTGTTCTCGCGAATCGCGACGGTTTCCTCCTGCAGCAACACGCCCAGATAAGCATTTGTCGCACGGATCAGGACTTGCTGTTCGATATCAATCAGTGACTGGCGTGTGGACAGGACGGTTTCCTGCGCAGACTGTTTGCCCAGAACCGAGGCACCGCCGTCATAGATCAACTGGTTCAGGGTCAGACCGCTGAAAAAGTTTGAAGGCTCATTCGTGGTGACAATGCCACTGGTCCGGGACCGCGTGTAATCTTGGCTCACCCGCACCGTCCAGTTGATGATCGGACGCAATGCAGACAGGGCAATCGCGACATCTTCATCAGCCGCACGCAACAGGGCACGGTTCTGTTCAAGCAGGCCGCTGGTGTTATATGCACCGATGAACGCATCGGTCAGATTGTCAGCCCAAACCGGTCTTTCGGGCACCGCACTGAATGCAATGCCAGCCACCAAAGCCAATCCTTTGACCAGCTTTCCTGTTGCTGTCCCGCGCATCACCAAATCCTCTCAAATCGAAATTACGCAACCACCAAGGCAGTTTGCGCCGTTGTTTTCAAGTAATCAAGGCGTCAAAAAACTTCTGTTTCTCAACTATAGCGAAAATGCACACTCAGCGCAAAAAGCAGGCAAAACCGGAGCACTGGCGTTGAAGGCAAAGCGCCAGGACACGCGGCCCGACGATTTATGGCCGATGCGGACAGTACCCAAATCACCGTCCATGAACAGGCAGACGATCCGACCCTGATCCTTCAGCTGATCCAGCAAAGCGTCCGGCACCTGCTCGACCCCGCCCTGGATCATGATTACATCATAAGGTCCGTGCTCGGCCGCGCCCTGCTCCAACGGGCCGGTGTGCACGATCGCATTGTCGGCATCCGCCTCCATCAGCAGGGTCTGCGCCTCTGCCGCCAGATCTTCATCCGCTTCGACCGCAACCACCAGTTCCGCCATACGCGCGGCCACCGCAGTCGAATACCCAAATGCCGGTGCGATATCGAGCACCACCTCGTCATTTGAAATATTCACCGCATCCAGCATCTTAGCCAGCGTGCGCGGCTCAAGCAGGCAACGTCCCGTACCGAGATCGATCAAATCGTCGGCATAGGCAGCCTCGCGCTGGGAATCCGGCACGAAATTCTCGCGCTTCACAGTCAGCATAGCGTCGATGATGGGAAATTTGGTCACGTCCGAGGGTCTGACCTGCGTATCAACCATCGTAAGGCGTCGGGCCGCGAAATCTGTCATGTGATCGCTCATTCTTTTTCGCTCAGTTACCGGGCTTGTGCCACATCCGCCCCCCTGCGGCAACGGGCCAGAGTACAATTCCGTCCGCGGCAAAAAAGTCCTGCCTGCCAGGCGTCAATTTTCCAGCCAAAGACCCCAGAATCGCGCGTTAACCTCTGGACCTTCATATTGAAAGCTGTTAGAACGCCGACCACACCACGACAAGTGATTGATTTCACTAAGAAAGGCGAGTTGGCGGAGTGGTGACGCAGCGGATTGCAAATCCGTGTACACCGGTTCGATTCCGGTACTCGCCTCCAATAAAATCAATGACTTGCGTCATCCTACCTCTCCTTCACTGCCGTTTTTGAAACAACCGTTGAAACTTTCACGTTTCGCTCTTGCTTCGTTCCATTTGATTTCTCGCCTCTTGAGCGCGCTTCGCGAGTTCCCTTTGCCGGATCGGCCCGCCGTATTTTTTCAGCATCTCAACGCCTGAGTGCCCGGTGACAGCCTTGACCATCTCGTCATCACATCCAGCCAAATAAAGCTCGATCGTCGCGTTTTTCCTGAGCCCGTGCGTTTTGTAGTAGCTCGCCTTCTCATGCTTCATCTTCTTTTTGATGGTGCGCATTTCCTCCGCAACGATACGGTAGCTCACCGGTCGACCTTTAGGGTCGGTCACGACAGTGCCATCCGTTCGCGCGAGTCCGTCGAGATGGGCCTTGAGGCGATCCGTGAGCGGGATCCACAGCGGCTTGTCGGTTTTGCCTTGAGTGAAATCGAATCCCTCATCCGAAAAGTGCGCCCACTTCATCTTCACGACATCGCCAATGCGCTGGCCCGTGCCAACGCAAAGCTCGTAGACCAGCCGCGCGCGTTTTGAAGCCAGGGCTTCGAACTCTGCTCGAACATCATCTGGCCAAGGCTCCCACCCGTCGCTTTGCTGCTTGAATAGCGGAATGCCCTTCGCCGGATTGCCATGCTCTTTCTTGATAAAACCAATCAGACGGGCGTGGTTCATCAAGACGACCATGACCTGGACGAGATAGTTGGCTTGCCGCCAGTGATCCGCATTGGCGCGGTGCAATTCGTAAATGTGATGGGTTTCGATCCTGGCCGGGTCTTTCTCGGCCCAGATCTCACGAATGTGGCTGATGTAACGCCGGTAGTCTGATTTCGTCCGGGGCTTCAGCTTCTCATACGCGTCGCTCTCATAGTAGCTGAGGATCAGCGCCTCGAAATTGCGCTTCACCGGTGCTGGCGCTGGCTTGCCCTTTAGCAACCGATTGTAGTGATCCCAAAATTCCGGAGTGCCCGCTTCCTCATGCATCATGACTGAGATGCCACGCGAACGCCGGATGAACCGGAGATATCCCCTGTCATTGTAGACGTATTTTGGCAGGCTCTTGCGGGTCATTTGCCCATTCTCAAGTCACTGTTGAGGAAGTCGTCCGCTGCCTCTGGCGCGACCATGTTCGCATCGACGATGACACTGCCATCAGGCTTGATCTCGAACTTTGCGCGCTGCCAACCTGCCTCCCGCGCCTCGCGGATAAAGGCTGAGGCCGCTTGTTTCGCTTTCGTCTGTACACTTGCTTTGGTCATCTTTCCGGCACCTCTCTCACATCGTTAACAACACGCATTATCACCCTGATCCATATTGATATTTCCAATTGCACCGGGGACGGAACGTCTGTCCTTAGCTGCGCGAATGGCGCGGATCACTTCTGAGTTTTGAGAGTTGCCATTCCGATCGGACTCCGCCTTGATCCACTCTTTCAGCTCTTGCGGAAGCCGAAGCTGCATTGGTTTACGACTGTTCATGAAACGCCTCCAGGTTGAAACCACATCCCATTAGTGGCACTTAGCCACTATTGCGTCAATCGCTTTTTATGGCACAGTGCCACCATGCCAGATCAAAGCTCTCAAACTCAGGATAAATTCATCGTGCGTCTGCCCGACGGCCTGCGCGATCGAATACGCCTCGCAGCCGAGGCCAACCACCGCAGTATGAATGCCGAGGTTGTTGCCCTACTCGAAGAAAACTACCCGGCTCCTGTGCCGGAAAAACTGGACGACCCCGCCGCTCGGCTTTTGTTTTGGCTCGCGAAACGCATCCGCCGAAGAAACCCGAAGCCTGGAACACCAAGGGACAAGCAGGCCGCCCTGTATGAGCGCATTGCAGGCGATATCGCGGAACGAATGAAGGACATCGGCGAATAGCCTTAGTAGGCTACCCACTCATATCCGTGGTTGCCCTCGTGATCTTCCCATTCAACACCCACCCCGCGCCGCCAATTCGATGATGAGCAGCGCCGTGACGGCAGGACCCATTGCGGGGCGGCGGCTGGCGTCGTGCGTTGCCAGCCGAATTCGCCCTGCGTGCCGTAGGTCCCGAGACGCATGTTGTAGCTCTCAGAGCAATCATCGTCGCGACCGCGCTCGCGATGGCTGTAGTACCGAACATCCCAGACGCGGATCGAGCGGACAAAATCAAATTCCAGACCGCTGATGTCGATATCGGCACCACCTTCGACCACCTGTGCCAGAATGAATTGGCCAAGCGTCTGACCTAATTCGTCGCTGGCCTCCCAGACCCTTGGGGCCGTACTTTGCAGAGGCGCACGCTCAGAAACACCCATCGGGCAACGCCAAATTTGCAATGGCGGCTCAATTGGCCAGGGCGTGATCCGACGGATGAACACGGCTCGGGCATGGGCACATTCTGCTGACGCGGGCCACCCACCAGCCAGGCAAAGCAGAATGGCGCAGTCGACCTGATAGGCCTTCGCCGCCTGCGGGGCCACGGTTGAAAGCAAGGCCACTACAGTTCCGGCGGTCCAATTTCTGATCAGTCTGCGCCACATATCAATAAATGCCTTATGACTACATTATCATACTATTGATACGATACCTCCAATCCCGACCTTCACACCATATGCGAGCATAGGGTTTGTTATGCTCGCGTGCGTTTTGTGGAATATACTCCGTAGAGCGGTTCTTGTGATCTGGCCGAATAGAGGCCATGAAACTACGGGAACGAGTAGGGTTAAATGTCCGGAATCTAAGAAGTTCCAGAAGATTGAGCCAAGAACAACTAGCTTTGGCTGCGGGGGTTGATCGCAGCTATATCAGCGAGATCGAACTCGCCAAAAATTCAGCATCAATCGATGTTCTGGAGCGGATAGCGGATGCTCTCGATGTCGATCCCAAGGAATTGTTTAACGAGAGGGGCTAGTTTTGCCCAAACTTGAGGGTGTTCGCACAACGGCCGAAGCCGTCGGCCGTATATCTTGCATCAAAACAGGTGAAGAAATTGGCCTTCTGTATCGCTGGGACAACGGTGAGACGCAGGCCGCGATTTTTGAGGACGGCTCAAGCGCTTCGCCAGACTGCCAAAATCAGGTCACTGAACCGAGCCTTTCCGCAACGAGCAGCTAATGAACGGAAAGAGCACATCTGGGTGGAACTTTGCGCTCGCTGAAGCGACGGCCGAAGGCTCGGCTCTAAGAACGAATCCGTTGATAAACCTACACCTTTGATTGCTTTATTTTTTCAGGCAGTCCCCGCCTTATCCTTTTGTATGAATTAGGAAGGCCTCGTGGATGCAGCCCTCTGGTCGCTCCAAGGACGGAATCCTGACGCTTTAGTTGTTTTCTGCGATTAACTAGAATTCCTTCGGCTGAACGCTCTGCGGCGGGTATGCCCAGCCTATCATATAGAATGTTCTTGGCCGTCTCTGAGCCGACAAGGTCAATGTCCATCGACCAGCGGAAGCAAAACACGCCAACGGCTTCAAGAAGCGGCATGGCACGTGAGTGGTTGGTGAAGAAGTATTCGAGCAGTTGCTCCCTCGCCCCCTCATCGGGCAACATTTCTTCGATGAGGCATGAGTCTTTGTACTCTCGCCTGTATCGAGGGAAACCGTTGGCGTCGCGGCTGGAGGACAACTCATCGTTTAGGTAGGGCAAGAAATAATCCTTGTCGACGACGGACGCAAAATTGATCCTCAGCTCTCTAAGTAGATAAAAAGCGTGCGGCAGTGAGTCGACGCTATCTAGGCTGATGATAGACACACTGTGTTCCGCAAAACTTAGCCCACCGTCTTCTGCCAAGTAGCGCACCAGCTCCGCATCGATCGGGCCCTCGGTTAGGACCACGTAGTCGGCGAAGAAGAAATCGGAATTTCGTCGGCGATGAAAGTTATAGTATCTTTCCCTATCGATGCCCTTTTATGCCCAGAACCCGCCCGGCAGCTGGGTAACTGTGATTTCAAACCCGCGAGTATTGGAAGAAACCCTTCGGCAAAGCGCGACCTCTTCGTGTTCTAGGCTGTCGAGCATTACGGTCGAATGGGTAGTGAACAGCACCTGAAGCGGGAGTTCCTTTAACGCCGCAAGTAGTGATAGCTGAGCTTGGGGGTGCAAGTTCTGTTCAGGTTCCTCGACTCCCAAGATGTATGTTCCACCCAATGCTTCGGCCAGATAGGAATATAGGCCGATTGCAGCAAGGCTCTGGGTGCCGCTTCCACAGTCGGAAATGTCCACCGATGTCTGTCCATCCACGACGCGCAAAACAAGATCTTGAATCAACAGGCCGTAGTCAGGGGGCGAGGAATAGTCCAATTCGAACTCAAAAGATCCGTTGAGGTGGGTAAGCCCTCTTAGATGCTTGCTCAGCCCCTTGAAGGTGCGTTCCTTAATGATCGTTGTGGCGTTCGCCACCTTCGGAGAGATGTTGTCCCTCTTCTTTGTGTAGTCCTTCACCCAGGTTTTTACCGCAGCTTGAAGAATGCTTTCTTTGCCCCACTTAAACACGGCTTCGGTGCGAGCCACAGGAATGTAGACATAGCGAATGTGAGATTTCAAAGCTTCTAGAAAGCCTTGCGGAGGCGTCTGCCAAACCCCGTTATTAAACAGCTCCCAGTTGGCCGTCTTCTTGTACTTCAATCGAATTCGAACACTGCTGCCACCGGCGACTGCCCTCGGTAAGTCACACGCTGGCGGGGTGTCCGAAAACTCCAAATCAATAATAGCCGTCGATGTCTTCTGAAAAGCATGCCTGGATGCTTCGAAATGCTCACGTTCATCTTCAAAATTGAAGAAGGCATTAAGTGCCCGCAAGATTGAAGATTTACCGCCACTGTTCTGACCTACCAGCGCAAGCTCCATCCCCACATCGATCTCGGCCCTCCGGATACCCCTGAACTTCTCAATGCGAACTTTTTCAAGTTTCAAAATACCCTCACATGAAAACCGTTTTTTTGCGCCTCCGATCTTCACGCAAAAGTTGCGTAAGTCCACCTTTGAGTTTTGAGTAGTTGCACTGAAGGAGCAATAGGCGAGCGCCGAAACGAGTCCATTTCATGCGAGCCCGTCACATCACTGATGTGAACTGCGTTGCGAAGAAGCCTACAAACAACACCGACAGCGTTCTGAGCTAAGTGCGGCCATTGCCGCACAGCTATCGAACGCCAGCATCCTTCCCCGACGAAAAGTTTGTTTGTCTTCCAGCATCCAGAAGCTCCAAAACGCGCGCGTAGTCTTCACTGGCTGCGCGCGCCTGCTCAAAAACCTCTCGCCGCTGCTGATCCATGCAACGGAAGTACCGCTCGACATCGGTAAAATAGGTCTCCGCATCGCGCCTCAACAAGTTAGCATAGGCCCGCACGTCGCTGGCATTGGTCGGCATCCAAGGCGGCGTAGGCGGCAAACAAGTGCCCGCAATCGCGGCAGAACCCCAGCTCAGAACGACCATAACCGCCCATGTTTGTTTCAAAAGCGCCATATTATCTTGGCTCAACCACTCCGTTGCAGTAAATTTGTTTCAACGCATGAAGGGTGCAACACTGCAAATTACACCTGTTGATTGCAAGATTATAATATTGTATCGGTTCGGTAGTCCATGAGGGACTGCCGGGCTAATGCATAATTCTGCAAGGCTCGATCCTATGAATTTGATGCAAGACGCCCCCAATGTTGTCAGTGAAGACGGGCTGCGCACGTTGCTTGCCGAGGGTCATTCGGCGGATGTGGTGTGCCGGGTTACGCCCAAACGTACAGGTGCTCAGTGGTCCGGAGTTTGGACCGTGCATTGCGTCTCGCCAGATGGCGAGACGCGTCGCCTGCTCGTCACCGCGCGCAACAACATGGCAGCTCGGGAATTCAAGACAATCAACGGCTTATCCAGCTTCCTTGCTGGCCTTGGTGTTTCGATTGTCTCGATCCCGATGCTTGAAGGCAAGATCGCCTCACACAAGCTGGACGACGCGGGCTAAGACACTTGCCCTCCTTGCAGCAATCATCGCTGCACCCGCCTATTCTGAAGGCTTCGTACTTTCCATGCGGGCCGATGGCCAGCTGGAGACCAAAGCTCCCCAATCAGGTTTTACACAAAGCTACATCGACGGGATTGGCGCGAACCCACCAGAGCTGATCGTATTCGCAGCGCCAGAGCCTGAAGCTCCCCCTCCTGCACCCGCCCGCGCAGTTCCCCGCCCCGAAATCCTCGTAGCCATTGAACGCACCGCGCATCGCTATGGCGGACACCCCGCGCTGCGCCGCGCGGGTCTGTCGGTGACGGAATGGCAGGCGCTCTTCCAAGCCAGTATCGAAATCGAAAGCGCCTATCGCCCGACTGCGCGCAGCTCAGCTGGTGCGATCGGCCTCGGGCAGTTGATGCCTGCGACGGCCGCGCAGCTTGGTGTGGATCCGAATGACTGGCAGGCCAACCTCGATGGATCCGCCCGCTACCTTTTGATGATGCTGGCGCAGTTCGGCACGCCCGAACTCGCGCTCGCCGCCTACAACGCGGGGCCTGACGCCGTCGCGCGCTATGGCGGCATCCCTCCCTACCGAGAAACCCAAAATCACGTGCGTCGCGTCATGGCCGTGCGTGACCGACTGACTGGAGCCTCCTGATGCACATTCAATTCCGCACGATCCTGTCGCTGGCTATGGCCAGTTTGATGATTGCCAACCCGGCCTTTGCGCAGAGCATCGACCTCTCGCCGGTGCAGAACCTGTTGCAGGGCATCGTCGACACGATCACCGGCCCCTTGGGCATTGTGATCGGCACCCTGGCCCTAATTGGCGTATTCCTCTCCTGGCTCTTTGGCATTCTGGATTTCCGCCAAGCCCTTTGGGTGCTGGTGGCCATTGCGGGCATTGCAGCTGCGCCGACCATCGTGACCGCAATCTGGGGCGCGTAAATCCGGCATGGCAACGCACACCCGCCTCTTTCTGGGCCTGATCCGGCCACCAAAGCTCATCGGCTTGCCGATCATGTATGCCATGGTTTGGCTCTTCGGGTTTGTGTTGCTGTTTCTCTGGGTTCAAAGCTGGCCGGTGATCATCATCGCCGCTCTGGCTTATCCAACGCTGTGGAAAGCAGCGGATTGGGATCCGGCCTTTCTTGAGGTGATGGTCACTGCCCTGCAGGAAACGCCCCCGACGCCAAATCGCAAGATCCATTCGGGGGACAGCTATGCTCCATGACCCCTCGGATGATCTCGCAACGCTGCCAGGCTGGGCGCGCAAAGAGCGCCCGATGGCCAGCATGCTACCCTATGTCAGCCTTGTGAATGATGTGACGATCCGCACGCGCGGCAATGCGCTGTTCCAGTGCATCCGTCTTGATGGCGTCAACAGCATGACCAGCGATGACGCGCATTTGGAGAAGATCCGCGCGCTCTTCGCTGCAATCATCGCACAGATCGGGCTGGAGTACAGTTTCTACGTACACAAGGTTTCAAAAGCGATCGAGACCGCCTTGCCACCAGTGCCCAATGAGGGGTTTGCCCAGAGGCTAGACAACCGCTGGCAAGCGGCCATGGCGCAGGCGGGCCTTCGGGACAAGACGCTCACACTCACGGTCCTGAAACGTCCGCCCCTCGGCGCGCGGCTGCGCCTGAAACGTTCAGACTCAATCGCACAGATGAAAGACCAGACAGCCAAGCAGCTGCGCAAGCTCGAGGAGGTCGTCGGGTTTTTACTGTCGTCCTTTGCAGAGATGAACCCGCGCCTGCTCGGCGCTGAATGCGGCGAGCTACTCGGGTTTCTTGGCGCGCTCAATATCGGCCAAGAGCGACCGCTTTTCGCCAAATCCCGCTTTGGCGTCATTGCCGAAGATGTAGCCAACACCCGCATCACGTTTCAGGGGCGAGGCTTTACGCTCGATGATGGGACGGCAGGCAAGCGGTTTGGCACCAGTTTCGCGATCAAGACTTATCCAGCCAAAACCAGCTGCACCATGTTCGATGAGCTGAGCCTGCCCGTCGACATGGTGGTGACCCATTCCTTCACGCCGATCAACAGCAACATCATGGCCAGCCGGATCAAGCGCCAACAGCGGCTGATGAAGGCCAGTGATGATGGTGCGATTTCCCTCGCCGAAGAACTGGTCGACGCGCTGGACGATCTTGAATCCAAGCGCCTCAGCTTTGGCGATCATCACATGACGGTCACGGTTTTCGCCGAGACCGAAGAAAAGCTTGAAGCGATAGCCGCCGAGGTGCGTAACATCGCCGCCAGTGAAGGCGTCAATCTGGTGAACGAGAGCTTTGCGGCTCGGACGCATTATTTCGCGCAGCATCCGGGCAATGGGCAGATGCGCAGCCGCAAGGCCGCAATCACCAACACGAACTTTGCTGACCTCGCTGCGCTGCATCGTGGTCAACTGGGCAAACCCGGACACAAATTGCCTTGGGGCAAACCAATCTCCCTGTTCCCGACGCCCGAACGCTCAGGCTTCCTGTTTAACTATCACGAGACGGGTCAGCCGAACAAAGAACCGACCGGCGGGCATACATTGATCCTCGGCCGCCCTGGCTCTGGCAAGTCAGTGCTGTCGGCCTTCCTCATGACCCAAGCCCGTCGCTGCGACGCGCGCGTGTTCGTTTTCGACTATCGAGCGGGTATGGAAATGGCCGTGCGGGCCAATGGCGGGCGCTACAGCGCCATCAAGGCAGGTGAAGCCACAGGTCTCAATCCACTGCGCACGGAAATCGACGGGCGCGGGCAAGCCTGGCTTTCTGATTGGCTGGCCACGCTGCTGCATCGCGCCGACAAGCCCCTGAGCCCGGTCCAGATCAACCGCATTCAGGAAGTGGTGCGCCAGAACGCCGGAGCCAGCGATGCTGCTCTTCGCAACTGGCATGATTTGGCCTCACTCTTTGTCGCGGGGGCGGATGAAGGCGATCTGTTCGAGCGGATTCAGGAATGGACCGCAGATGGCCGCTATGGCTGGATCTTCGGGCAAAGCTCTGAGGATACCTTCTCGCTCGATGGTCATGTCGTGGGCTTCGACCTTACCGGCATTCTCGACAGCGAAAGCGAAAAGGAACGCATGGCCGTCCTGTCCTACCTGTTTCGACGGGTCGAACGCGTGATCGAGGATCGCAAACCGACACTGATCATCATTGATGAAGCCTGGAAAGCGCTGGATAACCCCTATTTTGCAGACCGGCTCAGCAACTGGCTGGTCACTGCGCGCAAACAGAACGCAGTTGTCGTGATGATGACCCAATACGCAAGCCAGCTTGAGAAAACTCGAACTGGCAAAACGATTGTCGAGGCCGTTCCTACGCAGCTCTTGCTTCCCAACATCCGCGCCTCGGCCAGCGACTACGCCATGCTGGGCCTCACTGAAAAAGAGCTGAGCGTGCTCCTAGGAACGTGCAGCAACTCCCGTCTGGCGCTGGTGCGCGATGATCAAGGCTCGGTGGTGATCGACGCCGATCTGAGCGCCCTTGGCCTTTACCTCACGATCCTTGGCGGCATGGAAAAAGGCGAAGCATTGGTCGGCGCGGATTATCGCCAAAACCCCGATTTTTGGAGACAGATTGATGCGTAGACTTTGCGTGCTGACCCTCACCCTTTTGACCATGACAGCCTGCGCCGAATACCGGCCGTCAAAGGCAGAGTGCTTCAACTCGTTTGCAGAGGTCAGTCGCAGCAACTGCAATTTTGAGCTGCTCGGGCCGATTGGTAGTCTCAGTGAATAAGCACCGCCTGCATATCCTTGCGGGCTTGATGTGGTTCGCCACGCCTATGGCCTTTGCCCAAGGCGTGCCGACCTTCGATGCGGGCATGTTCTTGCAGCGCGAGCGCGTGTTGCAACAGGGCGAACAAGATCTGGCGCTGCAGCGGGATCGGTTGACCACAGAAGAAGAGCTTGAGGCGCTCGAGCAGGAACAACTCCAGGCACTGGAAGCCATCCTCGATGCCACGACGTTGGCCAGCGGGAATTCCGGCACACTGGTCGCAAGCCTAGAAGCTGGTTCAACACCTGAAAGCGCGACAGCTAGGCTTTACGGTCCGGTGGACCCGAACCCGGGTGCGGGCCAGATGTTCGGCGATGCCTCTGGCTCGATCGAACAGCTGATCATACGCGCGGCTCAGGAAACGCACCATATGTCCGGCGTGCGCTCAGCGGGCCTGTCGCCCAAGCAATGGCGCTGCCTGTTGCAAGCGCTGATCTGGCAGGAAAGCCGCTTCACCATCGGCGCGCGCTCGCCTGTTGGTGCATTCGGCCTGACCCAGATCATGCCAGGCACAGCACAGGATCTCGGGATTTACCCGGCCTACTACGAAAACCCCTATATCCAGGTCACGGGCGGCGCGCGCTATCTGGCGCAAATGCTGGCCATGTTTGACGGCAACATCATTCACGGGCTGGCCGCCTACAATGCAGGTCCCGGCAACGTGCAGCGCTACGGCGGCGTGCCACCCTTCACTGAGACCCAACACTACGTTCAGGTGATCCCCGAGCGCTACAATCTCTACCTTGCCCGCGTCGGCGGCGTCGATGCGCTTGGCACCATCGATCCCGTCTTGCTCGCAAACTCGACCATGAGCCTCACCTCTTTCGGCGCAGGGGTCTATGGCGATTACTCCTTGGTCTCCGTGCAAGCGGCCGCGCTTCGGGTGCAGGACATCATCACCCGCATTGGCGAGACAGATGACATTCACGCGGCCATGTCGCTCAACACCTATGCGCGGGCCGAACTCGCCCGCCTGATCGCGATCCGTACGCGCCTCAAGGCCGCCCATACCCGCCCGCTCAGCGCGGCAGAGCTGGCCATGGCGGCCGCGCAAGCCCGCGAACAAGACTTCATGAAATTCGATTTGGAGGCACTCCGATGATCCGCTTTCTTTCTACCGTTGCCACCTGCGCATTGCTGGTTGCGTCCTCTGCATCTGCCCAAGGCGTTCCCACGGTCGACACACGCAACATCGCCCAAGAAATTCGCCAGCTGCAGCAGATGCTGGAGGACTTCGGGATCCAGACCGACCAGCTCGACACGCTTCTAGAACAGCTCGACCTGGTGCAGCAGCAACTCGACACACTCAACGAGACCTACGCCGCCCTGACCGGCGCGACGGACATCATTGAGATGGCCATGGGTGGCGATCTCGATGGGCTTTTGGACCAAGAGTTCGGCGATCTCCTTGGCACCATCCGGCAAATCCAAAGTGGCGATTTCAGCGGTCTGATCGGCAACGCCGCCCCTCAAATGGAAGGCCGCATGACGCAAGCCCTCGAGGATGCAGGCTTTGATCAAGACACCCTCTCTGACATGGCCAGCAGCGGCAATCCTGGTGCAGAACGCATTGCCAGCCAGGCGGGCACCGGGGCGGTGATGTCGGCAGCGGCTGAGAACAGTTACGACGAGGCCGCGCAATCCCTTGAACGGGTCGAGCAGCTGGTCTCCCTGATCCCAGACATGGAAACGCTCAAGGAAGCCGTCGATCACAACACTCGCGTCACGGCCGAATTGGCCATTGCTATGACTCGCATGTGGGAGCTCGAAGCCATTCAGACCGTCGGCGCGGGCCAATCCGGCGTGGTGGATGCCGCCACCCTGGCCGAAGAGCGCCGCTACATGGACTTCACCCTGCAAGACCTGCGCGCGGACTGATCCTATGAACAGTGAGGCAGAAGTCATCGAAGAGGAGCTCGTCTACGGCGCACGACGACGCGAGCTCATGTGGCAGAAACTGGGGCTGACAGGCATGGGCTTTGGCATGGCAGGTTGCCTCGCCGCTGCCCTCGTTGCCCTGTTCGACGTGGACCCGCCGCCCATTATCGTGCCCTTTGATAGCGAAACCGGCATAGCCCTCCCCAATGCCATGGTTGAAGCGGTCTCACTCACGGAACGCCCCGCTATCATTGAGGCACAGGTCTACCGCTATGTGATTGATCGAGAGACATACAATCAGCTCGACAATGACTTGCGGGTGCGGCGGGTCCTGGACCAGTCGGACGGAGCTGCGGCCGCAGGACTGCGCGCGCTCTGGACCAGCGGCCATGAGGCCTATCCGCCGGACAGCTACGGCACAGATGCCCGTCTTGATGTCGAGGTTCTGTCGATTACCCATATCAGCGCCAATCGTGCACAGGTGCGCCTGCGCAAGCGGCTCTACTCGCCACGCGGCAGTCAAAACGGGCTCTTCACCGCAACCCTGATGTTTGAGTTTCGGCCCGAGAATAGTCGGTCGATCGATGATGTCTGGCAGAACCCCTTCGGCTTCACTGTCACCGAATACGCGATCCGTTCGGATCGCTTGGAGTAACCAATGCGCTGCCTGTTCCTGACCCTCACCTTCCTAATTCAGCTTGCTGGCAACGCCCATGCAGAGACACAGCCGCGCCAAGGCCCCTATGATGCCCGCGTCCGGCTAGCCACCTATCAGGATGGGCAGGTCTATCGCATCCGCACCAGCCTGACCCATGTGACCAGCATCGAGTTTGGCCAAGGCGAGACCATCCGCTCGATCATTGCAGGTGACACCGAAGGGTTTCTCCTGGACGGCGTGCCCGGTGGCCAGGCCTTTGCGATCAAGCCAGTCTCGCGCGGCGCGCATACCAACATCACCGTCTATACCAACCGGCGCAGTTACTATTTCAACGTGACCGAGGCGAGTTCACCGACCTTCTACGTCATTCGCTTCACCTATCCTGAGGCTGCCCCTCGGCAATCCCGTGTGGCAACAAACCGACCCGCGAACCACGCCTATGGCGTCAGCGCACGATCCGAGATCACCCCACGCGAGATTTGGGACGACGGGACCTTCACCTATTTCCGCTTTGCCGCGAACGCGCCGCTACCTGCGATCTTTCGCTGGTCAGGCGGCAATGAGCGCAGCGTGAATGCGCTGGCGCGGCCAGACGGTGTGATCCGCGTGTCAGGTGTCAGCAATCGATGGGTTCTCAGGCTCGGCGAGGACGAGATCTGCGTACAAGAGATGAGCGAGGCAAACCACTATGAGTGAAACAGCTGAGCTTAAGAAGCGCCTCGAAGCGCTTGAAGGAAAACCACAAAACCGAAAGGCGCGGCCGTCGGCTGCCAGTATTGCCCTGGGCATTGCGGCAATCTCTGCCCTTGGCAGTTTATTGCTGTTGTTCTCAGGTGGCTCTGAACCCGACAGCCTAGAAACAGCCTCACCGGATGAATTCCAGGCAGCGGGACCGGGTTTTGGTACGCTCGAGCCCACGCCTGCGCCGATCGACACATCCGAACCGCCGGAGCCGGAACCGGACAACGAAACAGACGAGCTGCGCGCGCAAATGGATGCAATGCGGTCAGAACTCGACGCCCTGCGTAACGCACCAGAACCTGAAGCCCCAGCCGTCGACACAGAAGCGCTGGACACCTTGGGCGCAGAGATCGATGCCCTGCGCAGTGAGGCCGCTGCGACGCAAACCGCCCTGCGCGAGGAGCTGGAAGAACGTGCCCGACAAATCCAGCGACTGCAGAATGATCTGGAACTTGCACGCCTAGAAACCCCACGCACGCCTGCTCCAACCGGCCCCACGGCCGAAGAGCTGCGTCTTCAGGAGCTCGAGCGGCGGCGGCAAGCCGAACTTGAGGAACTCCAAGCCCGTATCGCCAGCCCAATCATCGCCTTTGGCGGTTCGGGTAACGGCAACAATGAAACCACCGCGCAGCAGCGGCGACTTGATGGCGACACAGACTTTGTCCGCAACGGCGCTGAACCTGCTGAAGTGACGCAAGCCCAGTTGATCGTAAACCCGTCAAACACCGTCGTTCAGGGCACAATGATCCAGGCCGTGCTGGAAACCGCAATCGACAGCTCTCTCGCCGGTCAGGTCCGCGCGATGGTGTCTGAAGATGTCCACGCCTATGACGGCTCACGGGTTCTGATCCCGCGCGGCGCGCGTCTGATCGGGCGGTATCAATCCGGCCTCGACATCGCGCAACAACGCGTGACCATCGCCTGGGACCGGATCATTCTGCCCAGCAACCAGACCGTCGAAATCAGCGCCTTCGGTGGCGATGAATTGGGCCGCTCCGGCACAACCGGCTTTGTCGACAGCCGCTTTGGCACGCGGTTCGGGTCAGCCGCCCTAATATCGCTGATCGGAGCCTTGCCCGCCGTGGCCGCCAAAAACACCGTAGATGAGATCACCTCTGATGTGCTCGAGGGCATTGGCGAAGACCTTCAGGACAGCGCGCAAAGCGTGATTGGCGAATATCTCTCCGTCTCGCCCGTGATCTATGTCGATCAAGGTGCCCGCGTCACCGTGATGGTCGACCGCGATCTGGAGATTTTTTGACCATGGCGGCCAGCTATCTGCAAAGCTCGATGGACAAGATCCCCGAGGCGCGTGACCCCAAGCTGATCGAGCTTTGCATCAACCCTGACGGCACGCTGTGGGCCGAGTTTCAGGGGGATCACTTTATGCGGCGCGTCAGTCGACGGCTCTCGCAGAACGAGATCAAGGACTTGGGTAATCAGATTGCGTCCGCCGCGAACACCACGCTTAGCCGGACCAAGCCTATCGTCTCGGTCAGCATCGCCTACCGCGACCGCCCAATCCGAGCGCAGGTCATCCAGCCCCCCGCTGTCGATGGCGGCTACGCGATTTCGCTGCGGTTCTTTGCGGACCTGCCATTGGACCAGATCAAGCTGTCTTACTTGTTCGGCAAAGAACGCAGCAACGAGGGTGCAAGACGCAAGCGCAATGCCGAGCTGCGGGATGTCGTGGCCACCGGCGATATCGACGCCGCGATCAAGTTCTGCGTCACCCACAAGCTCAACATGATCGTGTCCGGCGGGACCTCGACCGGCAAGACCGTCACGGCGCGCAAGATCCTCTCCTTTGTGCCAGCCGACGAGCGCATCATCACAATCGAAGAGGCCGCCGAATTGCGTCCGACGCAACCCAATGTGGTCACGCTGATGTCTGACCGCGACGAAGCCATGCGCAGCGCTGACGTCCTGCTGACCTCCACACTGCGCATGCGGCCGGACCGTATCGTCTTGGGTGAAGTACGCGGCAAAGAGGCCATGACCTTCCTCGAGGCCATAAACACCGGCCATGGTGGCTCACTCACCACACTACACGCCGAGACACCGCAACTGGCCGTCCAGCGCCTCGCCATCGCCGCCCTGAAAACCGATGTGCCCATGACTTACCAGGACATGAACGACTACATCACGCGCTCGATCGATGTGATCATCCAAGCCGGTCGCCATGAAGGTGCGCGCGGCATCACCGAATTCTACCTGCCGGTTGATCCGGCCCATTCAAAGGAAACAGCCCATGTTTGAATACAAGATTGAACAGATCAACACCGCCAAGACAAAGCCTCCGAAGATCGAAGCGCAGCTGACGGCCCTTGGTCAGGATGGCTGGGAGCTGGTCTCAGTGGTACCGGATTTCGACGGCGAACATATTCTGAAGGCCTTCATGAAACGTCGCACCAGCGCGAGCGCCTAAAGCAGACCGAGGAAGATCCGATGGGCGTCGTCACCTGGATGGTTGAGACAACCGACAACTTTCTGGACGACGCGGCCCAAACCACTTTTGGAAACGTCGCGGGTCAGCTCGGCGGCGTCATTGCCGTAGCCTCGACGTTGGCTGTGATCGGCGTCTTCCTCAACATGGTGTTTCAGTACAAATCCATGGATGGGCGGACCGCGTTCTGGTTCGCCCTCAAGCTCATGCTGATCTCCCTCTTTGCGATGAACTGGGTCCAATTCAATGCGGTGGCGAGCGCGCTGATCGATGGGCTCGACCAACTCGCAGGCGGCATGGTGGCGGGGCTTGGCGGCGGCGGTGCAGGTGCATCCTATTTTGCAGAGGCCTTCGACGATCTTATCGAAGAATTTGGTGACTATCTGAACGCGGCCGGTGACAACATGCATTGGATGGCCGGAGCCCTGATCGGCGCGATCGGCGCTTTCCTCCTCGGCGTGATCGGCGCGCTCTGCGGCCTTGTCCTGATCTTCGCCAAGATCATGCTGGCCTTCATGATCGGCATCGCCCCCATCATGATCGCACTGTCGCTGTTTGATGTCAGCAAGGACTATTTCCATCGCTGGCTGTCCAGCACGGTATCCTATGCTCTCTACCCCCTCGTGATCGCCGGGGTGTTTTCCACGGTCGTTGGCATGTCCCGCTCGCTCATGACTGAACTAGGAGACCCCTCTGGCGCGAGCAACATCGGCGCGCTGGTGCCCTTCTTCATGATGATGTTCCTCGCAGGCGGCATGATCATCGCCACCCCGCTGATCGTCCGCTCAATCTCAGGCAACTTCATGATGGCCGGAACGCCGAGCATTCCCAGTCCTGGCGGGTTCGCCAAGGGTTTGATCGGAACCAAGGGCTCACGGGCGCGGGCGCGGTTTGGGACGAGGTCAAATGCTGAGATCGCCGGGGCGGGACTACGCCAGGCGGGCGGTGCGACTGTCTCGATGGTTCAGCGGGTGGCTGAGCGTGCGAAGCGGTTGGAATAGAGCTCTCAGCCCGAAATGGTTTTCAAAAGCCGCCAAACAAAGGTTAGCTGTGAGCCCGTCAGAACTTCGGGTTTTCCACTTGTTTCCGTTGAGAAATGCGCCCTGCGATTTGATTTTCGGTTCGCTCCCGGACCTTCGGATTTCTAATCAACGCGCGTTGTTGCTTCAATTCGGCAAGCCGTTTTAGTTGACGGTTCGGTAGATGGGTAGCTCCATCCTTTACAATAACTCCTGTTATATCGGCGGGAGCATTGATCAAACTCACTTCCTTCGCGTCCTTCAATCGAAGCCCGTTGCTGAAGATGAGCTTTTTGATTTCCCAGATCAGCGCTTTAGGCACTACGTCGCCAGAAATCGTTATATCGTCTGCATAGAGGCTTAGTTTACACCCTTTCGCCCTCACCAGCTTTTCGACGGCAAGCCAAATATGGCTGTTGCTGTAGTAGGCTAGGATCGGGCTACAAGGAGAGCCTTGGGGCAGGCATCCACCCAGAGTTACGATGTGAACCAAAACGGCGGTTACGTCCCGAGAGCATTCAAGCTCCCGATGGAAAAATCGGGCGACGTTGTTGGCTGAACAACTTGGGAAGTAGTCCGCGACGTCCAGTAGCCAGAACGCCTTGGCCTCTTTGTGGTGCGCTGCGTTTTCGACGTATGAGCGTCCTTTTACAGGGCTGAAAAGGAACTCTGGGGCTTTGACACGCCCCAGAAGATCACCAATGCGGCCTTGCATCGCTTTAAGCTTCGGGTCGGGAATGTCGATAGGGCGGTAGTTCTCCGCCTGTTCCGGCGTTGGAGGGTGTTTCAGCCACGCGCTTTTTTCATCATCCTTTAGCTTCTTGTACTTCCAGCGGCGGACGTAGAGGTCATTGCGGTGGCTGATCTCGTCCAAGGTATCGGCGGACACTCTTAGAAGCTTGGCCAGTTGCTTCCGGCTTCTGAGGCGGAAAAACGGGCTATCCTTGAGTTGGTAACCCTCTCTAGGCTGCATCTTCGGCATCTGCTTTCCTTTCAACGAAACGCAGAATGTCGATGACCTTGCCTGCAATTTTTGAACGGATTTTGTCGCCAGACTTGGCGTTAGGCAGCTCTTCCGCAAAGAACATGATAGAAGAAACCGGAATTTTGAACTCTGTCGCATATCTCTGGATCAGATCGAGCGAGGGGGATTTGTTACCCTTTTCGATCTCCGAAATATGGGACTTCGAGACGCCGAGTTTTTCCGCCAGTTCGACCTGTTTCAAGTCATGGAACACTCGGATCAACCTTAGTGCTTCATGTATCATAGTTTCATCCCGTTTGCCTTTCCCGCTTAGACATTAGGCGGGCGGCGATTAGCCGGGCGATCCGAAAATCGCCATCAACCACCGGACAAGCCGGTAGATGAAGATAGCCACCCTAAGGATGACCATCACGGTGCGAGGGTTCCGGAGTTTCCTCCAAAACCGACGTCGCCGCCGCCGTCGGTGTGTATCTTCAGAGAGAGCCATATTGCTCCTCCTTTCTGTTGGCCCCGGCGCAACATCCACAGCGGATGCCACTAACCAAGGGTCCTCACCCAACAGAAAACGGAAACCGACGACTAAACCCGTTGCCTAGACGCGATAGCTGTCCTTGCTATCGCGTCTGCTTCGCCCGCCGCCGTCCCCTCGTCCCCCTCCGGGGGCCTCCAGGCCGTTTGCGGTAGAAGTGGTAGAGGGGAAAACCCCTCCGCGCTTGAACAAGTCCAAGCTGGGTATGAGGAACTTCTTCCGTTGTTACACATTAGGTATGTGGGAACGGGGGCGTCAGCTTTCAAGGGAAAAAGTTCACTGTAGGCGAACTTTTTTGCCGAGACCGAGAAGACGATTTGTTCAAACGAATATCTTAGATCTCAGCGCAGAAAGGTTTGCCTGCCCCCTCATCCCCGAGCAGCCTCTTCCATAAACCTTTCCACCCTTTCAGTTCCTGCCTGATAGTCGCCCAAACTGGCCTGATCACCTGACTGTGCATTTTGATTGCCGGACGCCAATTCTTCAATCTCTTCGCGCCGCTTCCCTCCATCGTCAGAGCCCTCATTTGAAACCGCCCTCGGCATCTCAAGCGCTCCAATCTTCGCTTCCAGTGCCTTGATCTGCCCTTGCAGCCCGCGCATCTGGTCACCAGCTGACGGATATGGCAGATCGCCGGTTTGCTTGTCGAAGATCTGCTTAAAGAACCGATCCTCATAGTATTTGATCCGCTTGGCGCGCACGGGCATTTGCGCGTCGACCACCAGAACAATGTCATCAAGATCCATGCGACGGGCCTCATCCTCAGGTAACAAAGGCGTCTCTTCCGTCCGTTCAGACATACTGCGCCCCGCGAATGGGTTGCGGCCGACCGAGCGCGAACGGGTCACAACGCGTTTGGTGGTTTTGCCGACGGCTTTGCTGAGCTCTTCGATGGTCTTTTCATCTGAGGGGGTCAGATAGAGCTTGATACCCGCGTTGCCCTGCAAGGCGCGACGGGCATTTTCTCCGTAGATCTCGTCCAAAGCCGGGATCGTCTGTGTGACGATCGCAAGGTTGGCCCGGTAGGACCGCAGGGTTTCGATGCTATCGAGCACGATCGGCATTTTGCCCAGGCGATTGAACTCATCGAGCATAATCATCACCGGCCAGGGTTCTTCCTTGCCGGGTTCATGGTCCTGCAGCGATGCCAGCAAATCCGAGAGGAACAAGCGGATCAGCGGCGCGAGGGGCTTCACCATCAGCGGTTCAACCACAAGATAAACCGAAAATGGCGTCTTTCGGATATCGCGGAAATCGAAGTCTGACGTTGCGGTCGCACGGTCAATCGCTGGGTTTGACCACTGCTTGAGGCCAGATGTCATCAAGAGCGATAGATAAGACGTTAGGGTGTCATTGTTGGTCGAGGCCATGCGCATAAAGATCAGCTTGGCGGCTGGGTTGACCACCTCGTCGGCGCGGCGGCGATATTCCTTCTGCTTGTCGCCACCTGATGCGGTGATGCGATAAATCTCACCCAAAGTTGGCCGCTTGCGCTCGAACGCCAAAAGTCCCGCAGCCACAAATAGGTCAATCCCGCCATCGAGGAGCCCTTGGACGCGGTCGTTATCTGCTTGCAGGAACAGCGAAGCCAGGAGTTGCAGCTCCATCTGCTGGCGGTCGACGTTTTCCAGCGCCGATATTCGCAGCAAGGGATTGTAGCGGTGCGAGCGACCGTCCTTCCAATCAGTGGGCGCAGACCGGAACACCTTGTCGCCCTGCGCGGCCCTATGGCGCGCCGTCGCCTCGAAATTTTCTCCCTTCACGTCCAACACCACCGCACTGCCCTGATAGGTCAGAAGGTTCGGGATGACGAACCCCGTCGTTTTGCCGCGTCCGGTCGGGGCGACGATCAGGGCATGGGGGAATACCTTGGACATCACGAAGGGTTTGCGGCTCTTGGGCTTGCCCATTTTGCCGAGGACAAAGCCGTGGCCGGGCTTGCCGAAAAAGCCGTTCCGCTTCATCTCGGACATGTGCTGCCAGTGGGTTTCACCAAACTTGGTCAGCGCGTCGTTCATCAACACAGCGCTGAGCAAAACGCCAACACCGGTGCTGATCCCGACGATCAAGTGAACGATCTGCATATCGCCGGGGTGGGTTGTTCGAAGACCCCCATAGCTGCGTGCCAGCATCAAGAAATCGATGTCCGACCCAACCCCGAACCAGCGGAAGGTCAGAAAGGCTGACGCCAGAACATACCCCAGCACCGCGCCAAGAAGGGCAAAGCTCATGACGCCAAGTGCGATCCGCGCCTTACCCATGCGTTACGCCCTTTTCGCCATCGCTATCGACATGCCGCTCGCGTTGAACATCAATTTCTTCATTGGCGATTTCGTCGAGGACATGCTCCATCGCCACACTGTTCGCCAGAGCGGCATCGCTCTGCAGATAGGCCTTGGCCGCATAGAGCCGGTCCAGGCGGTCTTCAATATGTTCCTCCAGCGTGGTCTCATCGCCAATCGCCAAGTCCGGGGTGCTTTCTTCACCGACCAGTTCCTCCATCTCAGCACGCAAGGTCTCGCGCTCCAGATCGTTTCGGAATGGATCTGCGGTTGGGTCGTCCCTCATACGGCTCAGGATTTCAGCAGTGGTCGGCGGAAGCCGGTCGGTGATGGCTTCCTGCCGGTCAGACTCCGCCGCCCCACTGTCCTTGAGAACCTCAACATCGGCCAACAATCGGCCCAGATCACTGTGCACCTGGTCGAGGCGGTCGATCGCCTTCTCCAGTTCATCAGCGCGTGACAGGTCAAGGCCGTCTTTGTCGGCAATCGCCTTCAAATCCTGCCCAAGCCATTGGCGTTCCAGAGCGGCGTTGCCTGCGCCGATTTCGACACGACGTGTCACTTCCTGCGCGTCAATGCCGGTACCTTTCAAAGCCTGCTCAAGACGTTCGGCGAGCGCAGGATCCTGCAAGACACCTTGGGCGTCGGCCTTTATGTTTGCGGCCGAATAGATCCCACTCTTGGACGCATCTTCGAGCAAGGTGTGGGACTGCGTTCCCATTGGGCTCAGATGTGACAAGGAGCGATAGATGTCGTTCAGCTCATGCTCGAGCGCCGCGCGCAGCTCCACCGGGGCGTCCGCCACAATGCGTTCGGCCTGGTTGATCTTGTTGTGAAAGGCATCCACGACCTCGTCAAAGGAATGCTGTTCTTCGGCCATACCATATACCTTTCCATCTGCTTCGATCGGTTTGCCCTGCGCCAAAAGCGTCGCGGCTTTGTCCAAGGCTGCTGCAACGTCATGCTGGTTCTCGCGCGAGGCCTCGGCCGCAAGGCCGCGATAAAGCCGGGCGTTCTGCACCACTTCAGCCAAGGCACGGTCAAGCTCCGGCCCCACGCGCTCACGCTCGGTCAGCTTCTGCCCCGTTGCTTCTGCACGACGTTGGTCCACGTCGCTTGGCCTCTTCGTCGTGATCCCGCGCTCCAGCTTTCGCGTCGCCTCAAGGCGCAGCCCATAAGTGTCCGACACCTCCACCATCGCCTCACGAAAACTGTCGTAATTGAAGTGGTGCCCTTCCTTCAGAAAGAAAAACTCACCGTCCTTGCTGCGCCGGTTGAGAACAATATGGGCGTGCGGATGGTCCCGGTCCTCATGCACGGCGGCGATGTAGTCAAAATGGCTGCCTTCGCCCTGAAAGAACCGCTCGCAAATCTCGCGCGTGATCTCGGCGACATCCTCTCCGCGCGTGCCAATTGGGAAGGCCATCAAGAGATGCGAGGTATGCCCCAGCTTGGGATGAAAGCCCTCATTCCACTGCGCTGAAAACCGGCGTGTGACCTGCTCGATCTCTTTGGCTGACAGAACGCTTTGGCCGTCATAGGTGCCACGGCTGTCGATGATATAGCTCGACTTGGTGGTCAGGTATTCCAGCTGGTTGCGCAGCTGCGCTTTGTTGTGGGTGCCGCCGTCGCGAATGGCTTTGAAGATCGCGGGTGAATGGCCCATGGAGGCGCGCGCCATTTGCTTGGCACGGGCACGCGGCACGCTGCCGCGAATGCGGCTCCAGTCGCGATCGAAGAAGGCCTCCTGCGCGGCGGCAACGGCGCTATTCCGGGCCATCGGCAAAGCCTCCCAGAACGCGAGCAACCTCGCCGGACAGCGCACTTCGGCGGCGCTGCGCCATGTCTTGGACTTGATCAGCGATATCGAAGATCAGCCCGGCCAAAGCGCGCACCTGGCCATGGGCAGAATTGCCATAGGGCGGCGTCTTGCCCTGGCGCTTTGCCTCGTTCAGGCGCTGTGCAATCTGGTTGATATTGTTGCCGGTGCGATTGAGCGAGGCCGACAGACCCTGCATCTGATTGGCCAGTTCGTCGTCGGGAACAAAGAGATCGTTTGAGGCATAGATCAGACGCCGCAACGCCTCGGCGCGGCTGGTGATATCATGCCGCGTCAGCACCGCATCGAAGCTCGCAAGCTCCTTTGGCGTCAGCCGGACATTCACCAGTTCAGAGCGCACGTGCGCATCGAGCTTGCGGCTTTGATCGGCCTTCAACGTGTAGAAGATGCTGCGGGTCGTGACGCCGAATTCGCGCGCCAGATCCTCGATCGGCACCCCCGCGGCACGCTTACGCACGATGGCAAAACGCTGGTTTTGCGTCAGTCGCTTGTGCCGTGGTGCGCGCGGTCGGCTCATGTGAAGTAATCACCCCTATTTCTTGCCAGCATCATACAGGCAGTCCTGTTTTGGCATTTCGCCATAATTGATTCAATATTATAATATTGAATCAACTGCCTGTATTCCGTTTGGAGCAGCCACAGGCTGCGACCGCCGGGCAAAGCCCGGCCACATGCGCAAGGCATGGCACCACTAATCGTGGTTCCATGCCTCAGCATCGCCAAGCAATTGCAGCGCTATTGCGCGGACCGCGCCTTCGGCGCTGGCATAGGTTTGATGATCCGGCAGCTCGTGTAGATCAAAGGGCTGTCGCGGGTCGTCCGGGGTCTCAACTCGGATATAGATCGCCCAACCATCAATCAGTGCTGGATCATCACAATACTCCTGCCCGCCATCGGGCAGATTGCAGAACCCATGCAGGTGCACGCTGGCGCGGCCCTCTCGGGCCGCCTGCCTGATGTCAGAGTACTTCATGGCAATCCGCGGCGCTTTCCTCGATGAAAAATTCGTCAGGCTCGCCGTTCAGGAGGGTGCCATCCCGACCGGTCAAGCCGATAGCCGACCCGTTCCGCATGAATGTGATGAAGTATTGCCCGAGGTCATCACGCGTCACCACATACCCGCTGTTGACCCAGTGAACGCGGTTGCCCGCGTCCACTGCTGTTTTGATCTCTTCCAAGGTCATCGCAACGCCTCCTCAAGGATTGCGAGAGCCCCAAGACAATCGTCGATATAGGGCTGCTCCTCGCCGTCCAGATCGTTCAGCTCCAGCCGGTTCAACACCGCATAAAGCGTGGCGCGCGCCTCGCAGGCGGCGCTTCGCAGGCTGACGGTGTCTTCCAGACGCGCGGTCGCAAAATCATCGCTGTGATAATCAGGGATCATGCTGCCACCTCATTGCTTTGACCTGCTGCGTGCAAAACAAAGTCCGCAGCTTTCTGCGCCTCGGACGCCGCGCGAAAAATCGCCCGCTTGTCCTCCTTGAGCGCTTTCAACCACCCTTCAACATAGGCGGCGCTTTGGTCGAATTCCGGCGCGACGCCAATCTGAGCACCAAGGAAACAAGCACCGATTTCCGCCACCAGCTCTTCAAAGGCATAGGCTTCTCGATTTGCAAACTTCTGGATCCGCTCCAGCCGCTTTTCGCTGCCGGTCCAATGGATCACCTCATGGGCCAACGTCCCATAGTAGCCTACTGCATCGTGAAACGTGGCAATCGGCGGCATGTGGATGTGATCTTTGGCTGGGCTGTAATAGGCGCGCGGATCATCACTGGTGAGGATCTCTGCCCCTGTCCGGCTGAAAAACGCCTCAAGCTCAGGATCTTCGGCTGTGCCAAGATCGCGCGGGGCCTCGGGCCGGATGTAGTAGTCCTCCGGCAAACCCTCGATCTGATCGGCATTGAACACGCGATAGGCGCGCGCATAGGGCAGTTCTTCCTCAATACCCTGCTCGTTCTCTCGGGTGAACGTCCCGTATTTGACCACAGTCGAAGACGTCTCGCCTTTGCGGACTTGGCCGCCCAGCTCTTGCGCCTGCTTGTAGGTCATCCAGCGGCTGGACACATAGCCATGCTTTGCTGCCATGACCCAGAGCATCAAGATGTTAATCCCGCGATACTCCTCGCCATTGTGTCGGGTTGGCAGGGCAATGCCCGACGCGCTCCCAGTCCACGGCTTGCGCCATGGCGGCGTGCCTGCCTCAATCTCTGCAATAATGGTGTCGGTGACGTGGGCATATACATCAAACTTCGGTGCCATTTGTGGCCTCCTCGATCAAAGTGACGCGGGAGAGGCTTCACGCCCCTTTCCGCCGATGGGCTGCGCCTCGGCCACCTGATCTGACCAAATACGCATGTATTCGGCGGAACTGAGTGGGAGAGGGCAAAGCCCGACCCACGGCCCTGAACGGGGCTGTCAATCGGCCACATTTGCGAAGAAAATGTCTGCGCCAAAATCAGACGCCAATTTGCCCCGCGAGGAATGGCTCGCCAGCGAGACAGGGGAAATTTGTGGCTGATTTTGGGGATGGACTAAGGTTGACCGCCACGGTCAGGGATGTTGGGCGGACCCAACAAAAGGAATGATGCCTGGATCGGGGGGAGCGGGCCAACGGCCCGTTGAGCCTCGGTGCAGTCCGTATGGGAAAGCCGTCCTCACGGGACGACAATCATGTAATTTCGTGGTTAGAGTGAGCTGTGCAAGAAATTATTAGAATCATGTTTTCAAGGAACAAATCGTGCAAACAGAGGGCTCATTCGGTCGAACAATCCAGCTTTTCCTCGTAGACGGGAAGCCAACCGGGCTGCGAAAAGCGACAATCCATGGTTGGACAGGTTTGCTTTTTGTAAGCGGCGCTTCAGCTTTCGGCGACCTGACCGCTCGTGATGAAGTTGATGGGACCGGCATCGATATCCTCTCGGGCCCCGATCCCGAAAAGCCGGTGCCACCCGCACCTATATTGGCTCCGGAAATTCGGTGGCCGAGAGGATCAAGCAACCTCTCGTGTCCCAAATCATCTGACGACGGACACCGCCTCAAACTGGTTTCCTAAGGCAGTGCCACGCAGGTACTTCGGAATAGTAATTGAGTTTACAAGTTAGCGAGAACGAACTTCACGCCATCTGCGGCGAAAGATCGGTCAAAGCCGCTTCGCCAGTCGGACAATGGAAATACATCCGTGACAAGGCTCTCAAGGTCGATAGCGCCGGAGTTCATCAGCGCCATGGCCCTGTGCCACGAACGCGGCGTTGAGGCGAAACCAGAGGTGATCGTGAGCTCTTTGTAGCAAATAAGATCCGACGGCAGGTCCGAGGATTTCCCCGACAATCCCATTTGCACAATATGCCCGGTACGCGCCGCAAACCTGAGCGCATCGGCGTATCCAAGAGCATTGCCGGAGCATTCGATCACCGTCTCAAAGCGGTCATGCGGCAAGCCATCGCCCACTTTCGAAACGTTGAAGCCAAGTTTCTGGGCCAGATCAAGGCGAGGTGCGTCGCGATCTGTCCCGCGAACGGTGACATCCGCTCCTTGCGCGGCGGCCACCTGTGCAGCAATCAGTCCGATAGACCCGGGTCCAATCACCAAGGTGGGCTGCGACGGTTCGACATATCCGTGTGTACCAAACATCGAGTTTGTGACGCAGGCCACCGGCTCGGCGAGGCTGGCAGCGGCATCTGACATCGCCGCCGGCACGCAGTGCAAACTGCCAACCGGGACTTCAACTAATGGCGCCATTGCACCGTTAACGTGGCTTCCGATGGAGCGACGATCGAGACAAAGATTGGGCCTCCCGCTCCGGCAATAGCGACAGGTTTCGCAAGTTGAAAAGAAGGTTTCGGCAACAAAGCGCTGCCCGATCAGTGCCTTGTCAACTCCTTCTCCAGTTTGGACGACTCTGCCACAGACCTCATGGCCCATCACAACAGGCGGTTTCACATTGTATTCGTTGCGGTAGATATGAAGGTCCGTGCCGCAGATACCTGCGGCGGCCACCTCAAGAACCACATGATCGGGTCGTGCGACCGGCTCGGGCCACTCCACGAGGTCGACATCCCCGGCTTTTTCGCTGCGCTTGGTGACACCTTGCATCATTTCATACTCCTCCCTTCCAGGAAAAATTCAATCAGTCGTTTGTAAGTGACAGCCATGCGGTCCACCGCTTCCGCGTCGTCGATGCCGCCGGAAAACCACGATTCTGCGGGACCACCGAAAATTGTCCGGCCAATCGCAAAACCTTGACAGCAGGCACTCTTACCGGCGAGGCGCAATGCAGCTTCAAGCAAATCAGCGGGTTCGTTCAGCCCCAACACAATCACTCCTCGACAGGTGTCGTCGTGTTCGCGGATCGTCTCGTCCAACTGCGTCCAACCGTCCGAAGTGGTCAGCGCGGGCAATTTCCACCAGTCGGGCCGCAATCCGGTTTCGTAGCACTGAGACACGCCCCGGATGAGGGTTTCGTCATCGCGCGGCATGTTGAGCGGTGGCACGAGTTCCAGCATCCATTCAGCGCCTGCGGCGCGACAGGACGCCTGGAGATACTTCAGCGTGTCGAACTGCTGAGCGCGCAGCTCGTCGGGATCGTCAGGAGAATACCAGACCAGAACTTTAGCAACCTGTCCCGGACGCCAGCTCGCAACGTCTTGTGCCAGCGCGTGCCCCGCTTCGCAGATCAAGGGGCGCGATCCGGTCACCTCGATGGGACGCCCGGTCCAGATACCGTCGTCCGCAAGCCGGTCGAGCACGGTTTGCCCATATTTCGGGTCCATGAGCATACCGGGCTGCATCCCCGTTACGCCCTTTGCTCCCAAGCGCATTGCCTTGAAGACCAGGTTTTTAAAACGTTGGGCGTGTTCGTGCGGCCGATTGTGTTTTCTTACGAGCTCATCGAAGGGCTTTCGATGGTCACATGCCAGAGCCAGCACAGGTACCTCCAGCGGCGGCCTACTGTGCGCTCGGTGCAGTTGACTCAGCTCCGGATCATCCTGGGCAACTCCATCCAGGAAGAGGTCGAGTTCGTCGGGATAAGGCATTTCCGTTGCACAGCCATGCCTCGTGGCCACCAGCGCTCCGGCGGCGTTACCTCTGGCCAACGCCACCTGTGGCGACGCGCCGACAAGCAACGCGGCAGTAAGATTGCCTAAGAACGCATCCCCTGCTCCTACCGGATTGACGACATCGATTTTGTGCCCTGCAACCTGAAATTCGGCATCGGCTCCCGACCAGCGCGCCCCGTTCGGCCCGAGCTTTCTGACCACCGTGACATCGGCGGGAAGTGTTATGTCACCGGAAAGGATCAGCGCTATCTCCTCTTCGTTGCCAACGACTATGGAAACCCGAGGCAGCAGGTCGCGCACGCGCGCCACTGACCCTTCCAACCCGAGTTGGAATTCCGACCATAATGAGCGGCGTAAATCGATATCCAACACCAGGGGCACCTCTGCCGCCTCAGCAGCATCCACAATCGGCGAGGCCGCTCGCCAAGCCTCCGCGTCGGCCACATGAGTCCCGGTTAGCGCTAGGAACTGGGCGTTCACAAAGTAATCCGTCGGGATCTTGTCAAACTCGATACACGCGTCCGCAGAATTGGCCCGGTAGAAGTCCAGCTGGTCGGCCTCGCCGTTGAGCATACCAAGAAAAGCTAGGGCCGTTCTCCGGTCCCCATTCACGGTCATGGCACGTGTATCAATGCCTTCTCGACGCAATGAACGCATCAGGTAGCGGCCCATTGGATCGCTCCCGACCGCCGAAATCAGCCCGACCGTTGCGCCAGCTCGCGCCGCTGCTATTGCCATGTTGCCACTGGAGCCACCCGGGTAACGTGCAAAACTTCGGGTTTCCTCCAAAGGACTGTGAAATTGCTCGCCATAGAGATCGACGGCGATCCGACCAAGAAAGACGGCATTAGGGGCTTGCACCATGTTTTAAACTCCGAGGTTCGGCTCAAGCGGCACAATCGGGCCGCGAGGTTAAGGCCGTCACCATACTTGGTGCCTCGGCCCGCCGGTGGTTTCCGATAAAGCGTTTCAAGAAAAGGATTTTTTGTGACTCCACCTCTACCGCTGCGCCTTCGATGCTGGTCAACGTTGTGGTGAGCGCGGTTTTCTTCGCGAGTGTCTGCAACAAAGCCTACTCCTTTGGATCTGCCGGGCATGTGTTGAATTTACCCTTTTGATATTTGATCAAAGATCATTTAAACTGTCAATGGCCGAAGAAAGCCCTCCACCTCAAAACTTTCTATCCGCTGAAGAACCTGCACATGCTCGTGCAGGCCTCTTGAGAAGACGGCTTCCATCAACCGTTGCAGGGCAAAAAAGCCTTTAGGAGACCCCTGTTTTCAAGTGGCGGCGTCTGTTCGATTGAACCGGTCTTCCGTACGCCCAAATGCAGGAAACTGATTGAACGAAGGCGTACCGATGCGTTTGCGAACTGGTTCGTTTTTCTCCATCTCCCCACCACACCAGAGATTCTCGGGCCCCCGTCTGGGAGGAAACGGAGGCCCGACTTGCCTCTAGTGAAGAAACAGGGTCGTGATTTGCGGAACCAGGAGGATGAGCATCAGCACCATGATCTGAATGCCTATGAAGGGCAGAAAGCTCTTGAAAATATCCGGCAGCGTGATGTGCGGAGGAGCAACGGACTTAAGATAGAAGGCCGCGCCGCCGAACGGTGGTGACAGAAAGCTGACCTGCATGTTCACGCAAAACAGCACGCCAAACCAGACTTGAACCGCCAACTGCGATTCAAGCCCACCGGTCAACCCCAGTTCCTCCCAAGGAAGCTTGAGGACGATCGGAAGGAAAACGGGCATGACCAGCAGCACGATTCCGGTCCAGTCCATAAAGGCGCCCATAAACAGGAACACCAGCATCATGATCAGTAGCACGCCAAGCGTCGGCATCTCCAGCCCAACGATCAGGTTGGCTACATAGGTCGGGCCGCCGGCGATCGTATAGGCACCGGCGAGCGCAGTCGCGCCGATTGTCACCCATATGATTGTCCCGGTGGATTTGAACGTTCGCATCGACGCTTCGCGTAGCAGAACCCAAGAGAATTCACCGCGGAAAATGATCAGCAACAGCACTGCAACCGAACCGATTCCGGCGGCCTCGGTGATCCCGGTTATTCCGCCATAGATGGAGCCTAGGACCACGAAAACGATCAGGAGAGGCGCAACCATGCCCTTGCCGTATTCCCAAGCTGTCTTGGCTCTTTCAAGACCAACAACTAACATGAGGTAGGCAAAAAGCGCGGCCGAAAGAATGGCGGACTTGATCATGAAGCCAAGGGATACATAGCTCGTGTCAATCTCAATCGTCCCGAGCGTGTTGAAGAAGACCGCACGCAGGGACAAGATCAAGGACCCTGTGCCGACGATCATGGCAATCAGGGCGAGGCCGTACAAACGCTTTTCTTCACCTGACAAGTCATTCTCGGAAGTCTCTGGTAAAGGCGCCAGATCAGGTTGGATTCGGGTTCGGATCAAAATGTACGCAATGTAGCTGAACGCGAGTATGAATCCCGGGACAAAGGCTGCCTGGAACAGCGCATGGATGGACGTGTCGGTAACCAGGCCGTAGAAAATCAGAACGATTGACGGCGGAATCATTGTCCCCAGAGAGCCGGAGGCACAGATGGTTCCGATGGCAAGGTTCTGATTGTAGCCAAGCCGTAACATTTGTGGCAGCGCGATCAGTCCCAGAAGCACCACCTCGCCACCGATGATGCCGGACATTGCCGCCATGACAACCGCCATGAGCGCGGTGACGACGGCAACTCCACCGCGGGTGCGATTAAGCCAAACGTCGAGGGTCGAGTACATGTCCCGCGCGATGCCTGAACGTTCGAGCAAGTTCGCCATGAATATGAACAGCGGCACTGAGACCAGGACATAACTTGTCGTAATCCCGTAAATTCGCTGAAGCAGAATATTCAGCGGACCGGTGCCAAATTGACCGAAGAGGAGGTCGGGGCCAAACTTCATGACCATGACGACAACGGCCAGAAAACCTGAGGCAAATCCCAGCGGCATACCAATCGCAAGTAGGACGAGCATTCCTACCAGCAAGACGAGCGAAATCGTTCCAATGTCCATAATTGCGTCTTTCCTTTCCGCGCTTCTCGGGGTTATTCTTTTTTGCTGTCGGAAGGGGAGAAGTCGTCGCTATCCTGGACTTCTCCTTCTGATGCGCCGTCAATCCAGTCTTCATGGTCCGCCGCTATTCCCGCCGGGCGTGCATCCAGATGATCTACAGCGAGGTCTTCGAGCAGCTCTTCGAAGTCCTCTTCGCCGTAGTGTTTCTCTCCCTGATCGGTGCTCCAATCGTAAATCAGGTTAGAAATCGCCTGGAGCGCCAAGAGCGCCATTGTGATTAGGATGAGTGGTTTGATGGTGGCCGGTATCGGTGGATTGAACTTCGTGCCGTACCGCTCCCAACTCAGGAGTTTTTCAACGGCCTCATTGTATCCACCCCAAATCAGCGCCGCCGCGAAAATGCACACGCAGAAGGTTGAGAGGATATCGAAAATCCGCCGCAGCCAGAGCGGTGCCAAATCATAGAGAATGAATATCCGGATGTGACTACGCTGCTGCATAGAGTAGAGACCGGCCATCAGATACACAGCGCCCGCGACCCAAAGCGAGGTCTCATTGACCCATAGCGTTGGCCGCAAGAATAGGTAGCGTAAAACGACTTCCAGAAAGATGATCGAGACGATGAATGCCGGGAGCCACATTGCAACTCGGCTGATGCCCCATGTGATCGGATCCAGCGGACCTGTCTTTTCATGTTCGGTCATTTTCTTGGCCTCCCAGCGTAAACGCGTATTCACCAGCGTTTGGGTTCGGTTTTTATAAGTGCCACCGGCGGGAACCGCCGGTGGTTTTCAATTTTTTCACCTCTGCGCAGTCACTCCAGCAGGCCGATGCGCTGAAGGAATTCGACGTGGCTTTGAACCAGCTTGCCAGCTTCGGGGGATTTAGCACCCCAATCCTTCCACGCGGCCAACGCAGCGTTTCGGAAAGTCGCACGGTCTTCTTCCGACCAGTTGTATGTGGTCACACCCATCTCGGGCAATTTCTGCAGCGCCTCACCATTTTGGATCAGCGTCGACATCATCACTTCCATCGCCAGCGCCTTTTCAGCCACTTCGATGATTGTCTTGTGCTGGTCCGACAGTGCGTTCCAGACATCGGAGCGGCATGCCAGGTGGTCTGCCGACATCGAGTGGAAGCCCGGGTAGGTGGTGTGCTTGGCAACATCGTAAATGCCGATGTTCAGGTTGGTCGCAAGCGTCGACGCGTCGGCGCCATCGATGATGCCCGACTCAAGCGCCGTGACGATCTCGGTGAAATCCATGACGACAGGCTTGGCGCCGAGGCTGGCGAAGATGTCTGATTCCATACCCGGAGGCGAACGGAACTTGAAGTTTTCCAGATCGGAGATACCGTTCAGCGGACGAGAGGAGTTCAGCGATTCATGACCGCCAACATGGCCCCCAACGTAGGTCATGTTATGAGTCGCATAAAGTTCGTTGATCGCTTCTCTGCCACCGCCCTGATAGATCCAAGACATGAGTTGCAGCGGCGTATCGTAGCCGCCCATCGTATCTGCGACAAACTGGAATGCCGCATTCTTACCTACTTGGTAGCCGCCGTTGGTCATGTCACAATCGATGATTCCGTTTTTTGCGGCGTCAAAAGTTTCCGTGGTCGGAACCACCGCCGACGAATAGAACATCTCGATCTGAAGCGCGCCGTCCGACATGGTGGCTACGTCTTCGACAAACTTCTGGATTGCGACGCCGTAAGGTGACGATTGCCCCAGGTGGTTCTGGATACGCAGCGTCGTTTGTGCGGCGGCCGTCGTGGCACCCGCAGCGGTAACGGCGAGACCTACCAGAAGGGTTTTGGTTAAATCTTTGATCATGAGCTCCTCTCCTTTTTACTCTTTTTTTGCAGGCCAAATAACTAGGCCGGGTGTTTCAGCCGCCATGTCGACAACAGCGGTATCTGCGACAGATTTGCACCTCCTCACGGGAGCATCCAGCCCATCGTCACCTCCCCGGAAGGAACGCAACGTCCGGGCCGAATCTCCTATTGGCGGCGCAAACAGGCGGCTCCGCCTAAGGCAAACAATCTGGCAACGTGCAGCAAATAGCCCTCCTTTTGATTTGCCGCGCGTCTTGATGATTCATGTTTGATATTTGATCAAAGGTCAACGATAAAATTTTAGATGGACAAAAGCGGTATGCGAGGCATATAAAAAATACATGCATGACCTTTCAAAAATGCAGCCGCTCAAGCGCGAAAACCTGCAGGATATCGTGTTTAGTAAACTGTGCGAGCTTATCCTCGAAGGCGGGCTAGAACCTGGTCAGCCCGTAACGGTCGCAACGTTGAGTGAGGCGCTTAGTGTGAGCCCTATGCCAATTCGCGAAGCGATGGCGCGACTAGCCCATAGTGGGGCACTGACACACCTGTCAGGTCGGTCCATGGGAGTCCCTAAACTCGAACGACAGGACTTGAGATATCTTCGAGATGTGCGCTGCGAAATTGAACCAGCAGCACTGTCTTGGGCGATCGACAATCAGACGCCAGAATTCATTCGGTCACTGGAAGATCATCTCACGGAAATGGTCCAAGCCGAACAAGCGTCTGACAATCACGGTTTCATACATTCTAACTACTTGTTCCACTTTACGATTTACGAGCAATCAGGAAATCCTGTCGCGCTCGAGATCATTCGCAACCTGTGGCTACGCGTATCCCCCTATTTTCATCTTCTGAATATCCGAGGTCACCTGCAGATTTCGAACGAAATCCACTTTCAGTTGCTGTCAGCGATCAAAGAAGGCAATAAGTCGGAAGCGCGTTCTTGCCTTTCAAGCGATATAAATCGCGCTTACGAGCAAATGGTGACCTGTTTGTTTCCTGACACTCGTCAGTAAATGGCGTTCCGCCCTAACGTTCTGCGCCTTGATCGCGAGGGATTCGCATCGGCTGCTGATCTTAAACCCGCAGTCACCGTTCTTACGGAGGCGGATGTGGTCCGATCGATAGATGGCGACGCCGGCTACGCAAAGCATGAGAAGCGGTCAGTTCATGATCACGCAAAGCTTGTTGAACATTCAGCCGTTGGGTCCGGGCACCCCGTGCTGGTTCTGCCATAGGCCTTTGAAGGTCAGGTTTCTCCTGAAAAGGTGGCCGTATGCTGGGATGGCAGCCGGGAAGCCATGAGGGTATCACCTGTCCGTCGTCAGGGGTTTTGGGCCTGAGAGGGGCTAGGATCTGGCTCATCTGGTTGGTGTGATTATGCGGCGGATTTGCGGTGAAGCAAGCGTCGCGTTTCGATGGTCTTTCGTTTGATCCTTTCTCGTTGTTTTAGGATGGTTTGCCCGCGCCCGAAGTAGACATCTGCGGGCGTGAGGTTTTGTAGGCTCTCGTGACAGCGCCTGTGATTGTAGTGATCGACGAAGGTGCCGATCTGACGTTCCAGGTCGCCGGGCAAGAAGTAGTTTTCCAGCAGAACCCGGTTCTTCATGGTCTGATGCCAGCGTTCGATCTTGCCCGGGGTTTGCGGGTGATACGGTGCGCCCCGGACGTGTTCCATCTTCTGATCTTCAAGCCATTCGGCCAGTTCACCCGAGATGTAGCTGGACCCGTTATCGCTCAGCAGTCTTGGCTTGTGCAGGACCGTTGCCTGATCACAGCCGGAAGCTTGCAGGGCCAGATCCAACGTGTCGGTGACGTCGGCCGCCTTCATCGTGGTGCAGAGTTTCCAGGCGATGATGTAGCGGCTGTAGTCGTCCAGGATCGTACTGAGATAGAACCAACCCCAACCAATCACCTTCAGGTAAGTGAAGTCGGTTTGCCAAAGCTGGTTTGGGGCTGTCGTCTTGTCTTTGAACTCGTCTACAGCTGCCAAAACCACATAAGCTGGGCTGGTGATCAGATCCTGCTCTTTGAGAACACGATACACCGTAGACTCTGAGACAAAGTACTTTGCCGTGTCCGTGAAGCGCACGGCCAGCTTCCGAGGCGATAGCTCGCTTTCCGCCAGAGCCAGATCCACGATCCTCCGACGAACCGGGTCGGGAACCCGATTCCAGACCCGTGAAGGTCTGGGACTGCGATCCTCCAGGGCCTCCGGACCGCCCGCCAGACACCGATCATACCAGCGATAGAATGTGGTTTTGGGAATGCCGAGCTTATCCAGGGTTCGTTTGGTTGGCAGATGTGGCTGCTCAACCAAACGGATGATCTCCAGCTTTTCAGATGCGGGATGTTGCCGCTGTCGTCGGTGTTGACGAAGAGGACACCGCAGCGGTCCCTGAAGTTCTTGCCGTCTTTTTCGCCGGATTTGACGTTCAGTTTCAGAGTTTGCGTAGCCAATTTTCAATCCTCACCTTGAGTGTTTCGATGAACATGGCCAAAGCGGGCACCAAGGGGATGTCAGCGAGAAAATTGCCTCGCGAGGAATTCGCTGGCGCAGGGGAATTTTCTTGTTGAAGCGGTGCTTGCTCCGCGTCTGACACGGTTGCCCGCTTATGATCAGCAATCAGAAACGCGGCGTAGAGGGTCTGAGCTTGGCTATCCGTCTCTGAGCTAGCCGATCAAGACTGGCATTGGAAGTTTCAAGATCTGCATCGGGACTGCAGACTGCTCGAAGCCAATATGATCTACCGATCATAAAGCGGAAATATGATCTTCGGATCATACGGCATCGAAGGCAGCCGCCCGACGCCGTACTCCAGCAACGAAGGCTTCGGCCAATGGCTGTGGGAACCCATCCGGCAAGTCTACGAGTGTCTTATCCAAGGCGGGTTCAAGCTCCGTCGCGATGTCCGACAAGACCTCTTCCGCCAGCGCCACACCAAAACCAGCCGCCTTTGCAGCCTGCAGGAAATGGCGAGGCACCACCTCATTGATCCGATAGTGCCCGTCGACCGCCATCGCGAGGCGCATCCGGTTCTGACGTATTTGACCGTCATCCACGGCTTTCTGGGCGCTCAGCACGTCATACAGCGGGGTCATACGGAAACCGCCAGGGCGCAAGGCGATGCTGAAATTCTTGGCGTGCCCGTCTGTCGCTCCCAAAAGCCAAAACAGGACCTGCGCACGGAAGAAGGCGCGCTGATCCGCCTCGGGGTCATCACTGCCCTTCAGCAACCCGACCCCTTCGGTGATCCCTGGCCCGCCATCCATTTGGTATTTTTGACTGGGTGGGACCGAGAGCGCCTGACAAAAGTCTTCCTGCGGGAGGCGGATCAATCGGCCATCCTTGGTCCAGCGCCGATCAAACCGCGTCACGACAAGGCTCCGCACGTCTTCAAAGTCGGCAATCTCGACCTCCGCGACATCCATGCCCATGGCACGGCAAAAGCTCATGCAGAAATACTCGTTCTCGACGCTGTCGGACAAATCGATCCCTGCGGGCAAAACACCCAGCTGGGTCTTGAGGATATGGGTCGTTGGGGTAAGCCCCGATGGACGGATCCATGCGCCCTCATGGCTCAGCAGCGCCGTTTTCTCCTGTGCCCCTGCAATGGAAATGCGAAAGTCGTCTTCCTCATCCAAGCCAAGCGGAGCACTTGCAAGGTTGCGCAGCATATCCGCTATCTGCGCCTCAGACACGGGCTCGCCCTCGAGCGCGCCAACTTCGGGGATCTCACCCGAAACAAACTGCAAGGCGCCTACGCAATCGCGCCCGATCTTCTCCAGCATGTGCCATGCGTCTGTACCTCCAGCGCGCACCCGAGCGGCGACACGTTCACGTATCGCCTGATTGTCGGGCAACAGGTTTTCCAGGTAGGCAATGACAGGGCCACCTTGGTGCGCCTCTTCACGCAAAGGCAGCGAAAGCGAGATAGGCATGGCATGTTCCCATGCCAACCATTCCGGATCATAGGTAAAGCTGATCGCGCCTGAACCAGCGAGACGCAAAGACCCTACCAACCGTCCGTTCAGAAGCACTTGCATTGTGCCACTACGCCCGTGTTTGGCCATCAGAAGATATCCTCAATCTCAAGTGAGCCACCGCGCTCCACCAATCGGAACTCAAGCCCAAGTGCCGCCATGACGGCGAGCACTGTGGCGAGCTTCGCTCCCGCGTCGCCATTCTCGAGCGACGAAATTGTTGCGACGCGCAAATTAGTGCGCGCGCTGATATCGCTTTGGGTCCAGCCGCGCGCTTTGCGCGTCCGGCGTAGTGCCACGCCGATCTGCTCGGCCGTTCGTGCAGTGAGGTCCATGATGCGGCTCCTTTTACGGCACAGCGTAAATCAAGGCAAATTACGCTGCAACGTAAAAATATAAATTTTGCGCCACAGCGTAACATGCGAGCTGCACTCATACCTCCAGCCCCGCCGCGCGAACCTGTTCAGGCGTCACCAGTTTTGACGCGATCAAATCCTCGATCTGCCGGTTGGTGATGTGGCGGCACAGGGGATGGCGCTCGTGAATCCACTCGGCGAGGCTCGCACGGCCTTTGGCTTCGGCCTCTCGCGCCTTCTCGCGGTCAGCCTGCACCTGGGCAAGCCCCTTCTCCCACCGGCGCATCTTGAACCAGTTGTCGGAGAAGCAGACCTTGCTGCGTGTATAGCCCTCGCTTTCCTTGGCATAGGCTTTGATCGCTTGCTTCAGGTCATCGGGCTCCACACCGGCTTTCACAGCCGCTGCAATAAGGCGCAGACTGGTCCGCCGGTCTCGGATCCTGTCTTCGGGATAGGCCGCCAAGATCTTCTCAGCCTCAAGATCTTCAACCTCCTCCGCCGCCTCGCGCTTGCGCGTAGGTGGTTTATGGATGGTTTTAGGATGGTTTGGGGTCCACCGTGAACCCCGTACCCCGTTCACCGTGGACCCCGTACCGGGTTCAGGCTGGACGGGGTTCACAGTGACCCCCGTGTCGATGTCGGGCTCGGCCGTGGGTTCAAGCGCGGCCACGCGCTCCAGAACAATGCGGTAAATGACGGTGTAGCCATTCTTGCAGTGCCGCCGCCCTGTCTCGATCAGAATGCCTTCTCGTAGGAAGTCGATGATGGTGCGCTTGACCGTGCTCTCGCTGAGCTCTGTGTGGCGCTGGATCGTGCCCTTCGAACACCAGATACCAGAGCCGTCGTCGCTCGCCTTATCAGCCAGGAACATGATGATCTGCTTGCGCGCAGCGCTGCCAAAGCGGCGCTCGGCGCACTCATTTGCGATGCGCCAGCTCATTGGACCACCTCACCGGTCAACGGCCGCGAAAAGGCGGACTGAGCGTTTGCGGTGTGGCGCTTGCTCATGCTAACGTACTGCGAAAGCTGACAGGCTTTTTCTATTTGGCCCCGGTTCACAGTTGCCGCTGTGACGGGGCCTTTTTCATTTTGAATCTGCGAAACTGGCTTTGAAACTTTCGCTTTTTGTTCACTTTTTGTCAGGGGGTGTTTTGCACCCTTAAGCCGTTGTTTTCGCTTATTCTCTTTCTGGATTGCAAATCCGTGTACACCGGTTCGATTCCGGTACTCGCCTCCACTTATCCTTATTGCTCTTTTTCTCAATATATTAGACACTTGGAGTATCTCACGGAGGATACTTTGGAGGATACAGGTGCTTGACTACCCCGCAACGACTTTGGCGAAGAACAAAGGCAAGTATTACGTTCTCCTGACGATCCCCACCGAGCTTCGCCAACATTTTAACGGCAGGAAGCAACTCAAGAAGTCCACGGGTACAAGTGATTTGGCTGATGCCAAGCGCAGGCAACACAACATATCTGCTGATCTTTACGCCCAACTGGACAACTGCAAGCCTGATCCGCGCGACGTGATCAGTGATCTACTCGGCTGGATCGGCGACGCCGACGAGGTTCAACGTATGGAGGACATCGGGGAACTTGAGGACCTCATCAAGTACCACAAGAACCTTGAATACGGTGAGAATGAAGAAAATGACGTTGCTGTCGAGGTAGTCAACGAGCAGGCCATAGAAGCTCTCAAGGTCTACCAAGAGTGGAAGGCTGGCGGCACCGAGCGGACGGCTGCATCGGGAACAGTTTACCTCGCAAGCGCCTCTAAGGAGTACCTTGAGACCAATCCGTACAGCACGATCAAGACTCAGCGCGAAGCAGAACACGCTCTTGAGCAGTTCAAGGACTTCGCGGGAGACATTGCCCTGCCTGACGTCACTGCGGTGATGGTTCACGAGTTCGCGGAGTATGTTGGAGCAACAAAGAGCCGAAAGACTATAGACAAGAAGATTGGCTACGTACGCCGTATGTTCGACCATGCAGTCCGTAAAGGTTGGGTTCCTCACAACGTGTTTGCAGGGATCAAGCTGGACAAGAATCTCGGAACCAAAAAGCAAAGCTACACACCATTCACCAAGCGAGAACTCAAGGCTCTCTTTGCGCAGCCTATGGAGCCTCACCTGCGATCCCTGCTGTCGATCCTAGCCAGCACCGGCATGAGGCTAGATGAAGCCGCTCTGTTGACTTGGGAGGATGTCAAAGAGGACGAAGATCAAGGTGTTCTCTACTTCGACCTCACAGGGTCCATCGTGAAGAACTCGGGGTCTAAGCGACGGGTGCCGGTCCACCCTGCCCTCACATGGATCGCGACGGGTAAGTCCGGTCAGATGTTCCCTGAGTTCCCACGCGACCGCGACGGCAAGACACAGGGTCCTGCCTCCAAGGCACTGATGCCGTGGGTACGTAGGGTCACTGAGGACCCAACAAAGGTCATTCACTCACTTCGAGGAAACTTCAAGGACATGCTGAGGGATGCCGGTGTATCAAAGGAGATAAACGACTTCATCACTGGACACGGTTCGGGCGATGTTGCGGGGTCTTACGGTGAAGGCCCCAGCCTGAAAGTTCGGAAGGAAGCCGTAGAGCGGTTGAAATTTGATTTCATTTAGGAGCGGCTTGTTGACCGTTTTTCACTGGAAGTCGCTAAGGAATTTTGACAGGCGCTAAGCGGACGAAACCAAGAGCATCCAGCCGTAAGCATTCAAAAAATGTTAGATCAAATACAAAGCACCGTTAGTGCCAATTGGGCCGCGTTTCTTGCCTTAGACACTGACAGCAAGACAAACGTCATCTTAGTTGCGATTACTCTGATTATCGCGTTTGCGAACGTCCTTTTGGTGAGAAATGCACAAGCGTCTCACAGGCGAGAACTGCGGGCATACGTCAGCGTGGTTAGTGGCGTGGTTGAAGTGCAACCCACTAGCAATCCTGGCACATTTCAGGCGACGGCAAGAATTGAATTGGTCAATCAAGGAAAGACACCAGCATACGAGTTTCGGACTTTCCCAGAGATAAGCTGCGGGCCTGCCGAAAAACCACTATTCAACTCCAACCCATTGCCTCCTGCCGACCAGAACTCTTCGATTATCGGTGGTGGCGCAGGTGTTTCTGCGTCTATGCAGTCTTGTGAGCTAAATGCGACGGAACTTGAAGGTTTGTGGTCTGGTGGAACCAAGATTTTCCTAACACTAAAAACCGAGTACCGGGATATCTTTGGCAAGAAGCGATACTTTTTTGCTCGAGCCACCAACGACGGTTCGCCCGTGCAGGCTTATGGATCAACAATCGGAGCCACTAAAGGGCCGATGTCGAACTCAACGTGGGGCATTACCCCTCACAAGTTGGGCTACCAAGCAAATTAATCCGGATGCACCTACAAAAAAGGAAGGAGCCGCAGTGGCTCCCTCCAAGTTCTTCATCCGTCACTCTTTCCGCAAATCCTCGAACGTCCTGCGCTTCACCCGCCCAGTTGCCCCACCGGTGTTCGCCGGGAAGTACTCACGGTTACACTTGCCGCCCGGTGAAATTCACGAGTCCATCCTGCCGCCAAACCAGTAGATTCCTCGCAGAGCGGACCATGGAAAGATCCACATCTACGACTGCTCTGCGTACTGCGTAGACGTGAGGTTTGTATAAGCGGGGTCATCGCTCCACCGTCTCATTTCGAGAAGCAGAATACTTCTTCCCCGTAATTTAGTCCTTATCGCCATTTATAGAGAGTGCCTTCGAAGCAGTCACCGTTCGGGTACTCTTCCATTGCCTCTTCCACATCCCCGACACATAGCTTGGCGTTTCCGTTCACCTCCAGCACGGTCAGCGTGCCGTAATGATAGGTGTACCCGTATTCAGAACACTCCCACACGTAACCATTTTTCAAGTTGACTATTTTTTCCCAGTCGCAGCCTTCAAAGGTAATACCAATGCCGCTCTCGAGATATTTAATTTCCGCGAATGCTGTAGTCGCAATGAGCATCGATATTGCAGTTGTTATGACAAGTTTCATGTACACCCCAAAGTTTTCTTTCTTGTGATCTTATCTACCAGAAGTTTTATTTTGCAATCTGAACCGTCTAGCAATTTGCAGCCTGAGACCAGTAACAAATAACATCGAATGAACTAGGTGACCCCGGAACCCTCGCAGACAGCTAGCACAGGGTTCACTGTAGACGTTCGGTGAATTCTTCTGGGTGACGGCTCGACAGCGAAGTTTGGCACCTTACCGGCAGTACCCTGCGCGTCTCAACCGAGATTTGGCCGCAGATGTCTCCAAGTGCCTGTATCGCCCCCCCGAGTACCTCGCGCAATCCAGAGCATGCCCCGCAGCAATCACTGCAGCACCAATGTCTTGTCCGTCCGCGTAACAAACTCCAACCCAGCGATCATATGTGCGCTCGCCATTGAGACTGCACTCGATGTTCTTGCCGCGTAGGAAGTTCACCATCCAGCGCTTGGCATCCTGACCAGAACGAGTGCCAAGCTCCGGCGCATCCACGCCGTTCAAACGGACCGGAGTGCCATCGACAACGATCGTGTCCGCGTCGCGTACTTGGAGGCCACCAGCGGCAGCAGTAGTGGCGAAAAATGCCAAGGCAATTGTTAGCTTCTTGAACAATGCGAAGTCCTCGGTGTCTCGTGTTAATCGATAATTTGGGTCGCTATGCGGGTATCCACGAGTTCGTCCTCGATAAGCGCATAGATTTCCTCGGGTGGTGTGTTCAGTGAGAACAGCATCAGTGACGGGTCCACACCCAGGTCAATCAGATGCTGCATCGTCTCTCCTTGCCCCTTCTGGATGCTCTCTACCGCGAAGACGACAGGTATTAAGCGAGGCTGGTCGTAGTAGTGCTGATGCATACCTACAATGCCGCGAAGAGAGACGACGCGTTCCTCACCGCCTGCAAGAACGTAAGGACATGACGATACGCACATCGAGCCAGCTAGAACGGCTGTAGAAAGCTCAGCACCTCTCACCTGCTTACCAATGGACAGTGCCTCAGAAACTACTCCTCCCGGGCTGTGGAGAGCCACTAGGTCGGGCTTCTCCTGCATGTCTGACAGGTACGAAGCGAAGCGGGCCGAGTCGTCCACCTCTATCTGGCCGCTAAGAAGAAGTATTCTCCCCATTCCTTCGACTTCCTGAACTGAAAAGTCCAATCGGTTTGGAAAAGCCTCTGGCACGGGTACGTCCAGAGGTACGTCCTGCGGCACAAGCGACGGATCGCTACGATCAGTGCGATACTCTCGACGTTGATCGCCGGGGGATATCGGGCCAGTCGGAAGTTCAACACGCTCCTTGAACGGGCTGGGCATTACACCAAGTACGTCCGACGCTATTAAAACGCCCGCAATCGCGAGCTGTAGGATCAGTACGTAGCGCAGCCCAGAACGAGGATCGAGACGACTTAGTAAGCTCATCACGTTTCATCTTTTTGTGGAGTGGCGCGGTTGAGGATAGCTGCGTCGGCCACGCCCATTGTCGCCTCTACGTCCTTCATGGCATTCATTGCGGCTCTAAGGTCAGAAAGCGTCAGAGTATCCTCAATGCTCATACCGTCCTTACCACTGCGGATTGCGGCTTGTGTGATAGCCAGCACAAACACCAACACGGCGGGCAACAAGTCGATGGCGATAGCTCCAGCCCAAGAAGGAACGAAGTTGTGGGCGTACTTGATCACCGCATCGGCGCTGGAAATCGGGTTATATGCAGTCTCGATGGGCGGCTCCATGTCCAACACCTCGTCAGCAGCGTTCTTGAGTGTCTTGCTGCGTTGGTCCAGCGCGTTCAATACGGAGTTGATTGTGGACGATTGCGCGTCTCGTACGTCGGAACTGCGCCCATCAAGCTCTGGGAGTACGACCGAGGATGGCAGGTCCTCAGCAGCACGAGCAACAAGTGGTGCCACGCTGTACTGGTTGAGGCGCGAGATAACACCCGCCAGCTTCACGCTTTCCTCGGAGAACTGAACCGAACGGCGATCCACTGGACCGGGGGCTACAGTAAGCTCGCGCATCTTTGCGAGGATTTCGTTGCCTTGTTGGAAGGCTTCCTCGATAGGTTCTTGCTGCGCCGCGATCTGCTCTTCAAGGTTTCGCAACTCCTCAGCTTTTTGTGTCAGCACACGAAACACGGCACCCCGACCGGCGGTACCTGAGAGGTCTCCGGACTGCTCGAGTTCAGCCAGTTCTTCAAAACTCTGGCGGGCGCGTTCCACCTCGCGACCCAACGCTTGACCACTGAGGGCTATGTCGTGGGCTTGCTCGAGAGCGGCTTGGTAGTCGCGGACAGTGTTCTCCAAGTGTTGTTCGACTGCCGCCGAGCCTGCGAGTGCGGCTGCGTTCAGCCAGCTAGACATGGCGATAATGGCGATAGAGCCAACAATCGTAGAGATCGTCAAACCAATGAAACCACTAGCCGTTCGCATTGAGGGCAGCAGACGGAGCATGTAGCTCCAAAACACGAAGATGCCCACAGAGACGGCGATTGAGTACGCAACGGCTGCGAAGAAAGAAACCGCACCGTTATCCTCGAGCAATGAGGACACGCCGAGATAAGTGTAGATCCCAGATGCGATGGCTAGGACACCCAACGCTGCGGGGGTAAACGTGTCCAACCACGCAAGATGACCTTCTAGTTCTTTTGCGGTCCGAAGTCCCTTAGCTTCCTCAGCCGTCAAGCGATCCTTGTTCTCCGTCATTCTACAACATGCTCCACACTCATCACGCGATAGTTCGTCACTTAATCATTTATTAAGACTTTTCACCCTGGGTTGCACATCTGGACGATACGAATTGATTGCTTTTGCGAAGCTGCCATTCTTCTGCGATTTTCTGCCAAATTGCGCCGCCAGTTCTAGAAGACGGTAAAAACATCAACCAACTGAAATACCAGTTGCTATTCTGGGAGCGGCAATGAGCGTAGATCGGATGCCTCGTTGTCACACGCGTGAATTCGCTCAGCGGGGCAAATCCGTCACATCTCCCTGAGTGAATATGAGGTGTCCCTAGCATATCAACCCAAACGTGTGCTTGGGTCGATCCTGATCCAGTGCGAAAAATTTGATTGGCCTAACTCTTGGAGACCTAGCTCATGGAAATCTTGATAGTTTTGGGTTTGGTTTTGGCAGTTGCTGTGTACTTGGCAATTCGCAGCAACAGGCCAGGCGATACAACTACTCCGCCGAGTCAGTCAGGTAGGCATGAGAAACCTAGATTGACTAAGAACCAACGGCAGCGCACATCGCAACCAGAGCGTTTTGATCCAGACCATACGGTCCCGAAACCCGACGTCACGATACTATCGGGTTCAGCCTACGTTGTAGATGGCGATACACTGGTCATTAAGAAAACACAGGTTCGTCTGTTTGGCGTCGATGCTCCCGAGATGAACCATCCCTATGGAAAGAAGGCGAAATGGGCGCTCGTTTCGCTTTGCAAGGGTCAAAAAATTAGGGCCGAAGTGACCGAGCAAGACACCCACGGACGGACTGTTGCAAAGTGCTACCTTGAGGATGGTCGTGATCTATCCGCTGAAATGGTCAAACTTGGTTTAGCGATAGACTGGCCAAAATTCTCCGGTGGACAGTACCGGTCTATGGAAATGCCCGACGCTCGAAAGAAGCTATGGCTGGCAAACGCGCGGCAAAACGGACACATGGGGCTGTGGAAGCAATACGACGCGAAGCAGGCCGCTCGGAAAATGAACAACTGACAGTACATCCAAAGCCGTAGCTGATGTGGCGCAAGTAGGAGCGGCCAAGGGGTTAACCCTGAGCCGCTTGAAACCTTTGATTTGAGGTTTTGAATTTGTCCATCGTCACCTCAAACTCTCAGGCATGGCTAAGTTACGGCTACGCGCAATCGCGCGAACTTCAGCGCTCATGACCGTGTGGGCGTTGTTAAGGGCGCTTACTAAATCGGCCCGTTCCCAATGTCCGGGTTTAATCCACTGATCAGGATAAGCTGCTTCGATCTGGCGAGCTTCTGCGCGTACCTCACTGGCAACCTGCTTGATACCTGCGAGAATAGACAAAGTGCGCTGCCAGACCTCAGTGTCATCGGTAAGCGGTCCCGGAGTGGGCTTGGTTTTGGATGTCATGGTTTCATGGTCCTTTGATCTGGGCGGCCTCATTGAGCCGCTGGGTTGAACAGTGAGTGCTGCTGGAAGATCGACCGGGCATCTCGATAGAAATCCATCTTTGGCAAGGTCGTTCCCTTCGAGCGGCGCAGCATGTCCCGCCAGATCGGTAGTTGCGTATGGGGATCGAGTGGATCATCTGTCAGATGCTCAAGGGCGATCACTGCGGATTGATCGTAGCGATGCCGGGTACGCCGGCCTTGAAGACGCGTGAGCATATCGTCGATCTTCCGGTCGATTACCTCGTCGCGGCGTTTAACGATCAGGTTTTCGGCCTTGGGCATCGGGGTGGATGCCTTCGCGATTGCGTCGAGGTCTGCCTTGTGCTGGCGGGTTCTGCCGTGCAGCGGAGTGTGTTTTTGGTAGTGACGTTTAGCGTCACCTATTGTGATGGCGTTGGCCATTTGGAGGAGTCCTTTGTGGAAGCCTCAAAACCCCTAAAACAGCACTTCTGTACCGACCCTTGCGGAGGGTCGATTTTAGCCTTGGAAAAGCTAATGAAATCAATGGATAACGGGTGGCGTTTTCGGGGATCGAGGGTCGTTGTTGGTGGGTGTCAGAGAGTGCCGACTGTCAGCGCCTCGGTTCGGTCGAGGCGATCTTCGAGTTCAGCCTCTGCAGCTTCATCTCGTTCGTGTTGTTTGTGAGTGTACTTCTCGAGGCTCTCGTCGATCTCGAGGGGGACACCGAGTGTATCCGCGAGTTTCTGATAGAGAGCCTCGAGTGCGTCACGCTGGGCAGTCGTGAGAGTCTCAGAGAACTTGCCGGTCTCCCGGTCTCGCCCCCCCACTACGCCGATCTGGATAAGGCTTCGGGTGAAATTGTCGCGACCGACTGCGCCATGCGTAAGGGGGTGTCTACAGAGTTCGACCGTGCCATCGACCAACACCAAGTAGTGCCAGCCAATACCGAGCCGACCAGTCTTGGCGTGTTCGACGTCGATCATCGCTGCGTCAATTCGCGGATCGGGCGGGTGATGGGTGTACCTGACAAATAAGCCGGTGGTCTTCTCGCGGGGCAACGTAGCGAACAGCGTTGTTCGCAGGTAAGTGTCGGCTCTCTTGATCCTGAGCATCGGCCTTGGTTCCTTTCTTCACACGTTCTGCCCATGCTTTGAGTTCACTGAGCGTCAACTGCCCGGCCCCTGTTGGGGAACGACCGTCTTCAATCAGATCGACGGTTGCATAGAAGTACTCGGGGTCGGAGCAGGTGCGGGGTCGAATACGGTTCAGGACCAGATCGATGTCGGTGTCCCAAACCATTTCGGCTAAGTCGTCATTCATGGGTGACCAACGTCAGTGGCCAAGTTGCTCACGGATGTGCTGAGCGAACTCGGTCCAGGTGATCCCGTCGGCACGGCCCGCAGCGCGGTCCAGAGCAAACTGGCGAACGCAACGATCAACACCAGTATGTGTGTCTGATGCCTGTTTCAGAAAGTCGAAGCCATCTTGCCCAAGTTCCTGCATTGCGCTCTGGGTTGCGGCCTCGGTAATTGTGCTTTGAACATTCGCGAACATGGCGCGAGTGCTACCATCCACGTCTAGCTCCGATACCGCCCCATCAGCCAAACCGCGCATGGTTTCAGTAACCTCATCGACGGACATACCGGACATAGCAATCTGACCAAACGCTGTTTCATACGTCTGAGCTTCTTCCATCGTCATGATACTGTCATCAAGCGAGGAGTTCAGCCCGTCGATGACATTGTCAAACTCATCATGACCCGTGTCGCTGCCTTTGGGTTCCTCGGGCGTCTCAACTACCGCCGAACTATGCTCCTGCGCTGCCCTTTGAGCCGCGCCAATCGACAGACCTTCGTCAAAGACGGTGTTGAGCAATCCAAGTTCTTTAGCCTGCGCGACCTTCATCGACATGCCCTGTACGTTGATCACATCGCTGTCTCTGAGATCGCTCTGTGAGTGAACATCGCGCTGCATGTTGTTGGTGTCGCGGACGGTGACGCCCCCGCTCACGTAGTCTGCACTTGAAGCGTATGATTTGGTAGTTGGCATCGATTGCTCAACGGGGCCGTCGCCTCCGAGGGTTACGCGTGTTGTGGTCATTTTCAGTTGATCCTTTGTTGTTGGTTTCGGGCTATGCAAAGCCGGTTTCGATCTCGGCCAGTTCTTGGGGTGTGGGTGGGGTCTCGATTAGGGGTAAATCGGTAATCGCTTGGTCTTCATCCAAGGACATGAGGTGAACTGGGCAGAGTTGCGCCAGTGCATCCAGTGCGTAGCCTTTCAATCGAAGACGGGTGAACGCCATGACCAGTCGCAGCTTGGTGTCCTCATCGATATCGCGCTCGTGGATTTGGGATAGAGATGAGATCTGCCCATCGCGGCTTACAAGCTCGAGCCATGCTACGCCGACGGCGCTTTCTTTGACCTTGGTGGTCATCTTTCGTGTCCCTCTGGGTTTTGCGTTGCAGCGTTCATCGAGTTCTGCCTCGAGGGTCGCGACCTTGTTCTTCCATCGAGCTAGCGTCTCGTCAGCCTTGATAGTCTCGCGTTGTTCAGGGGTGAGTTCAGCCTGCCCAATCCCATGAGCATCGGCACAGGACGGGCAGTTGTATTCATCACCGAACGGGGCCGGGAACTTCACACCACAGGAGATGCAGCACTTGTAGTTAATCCTGCGGTTTTCAGTGATGCACCGGTCGCATCTCGATGCCTTGGGTTTGTGGGTTTCGTGTTCTTCACCGCAGGCATTGCAGGTCTTGAGGTAAGTCTGCCGGGAACGCTGTGCTGGTGCCTTCTTGTTTTTCACTTTGGGCATGTGAGGCGGTCCTTACGTGTCAAACAGCCAACTTGGGTCCGGCATTGGTGGTGCGTTGGGTTTGGCCGGGGGTAACGGTCGGGGTGTCAGATCAGAGACGGGGTCGAGGCCCTCAGGCCATTCACCGGAGATCAGACCAGAGGAACGACGGATTGCCTTGTGGTATCGAAAGGGTATCGCTGAGGACCTCGGCAGGACGTGATCGAACAAGCTGTCACCGAGGAAATCTGTGCGCATCGACCGAATGGGAACAGAGACCGGTGGATGTGCATCACCAGAGGCTAGGAGACGACCGTAGGTGGTCACAATAACTGCGGTTAGGTCTCGATCAGATCGACGCAGACCGAGCTTCTCAGCAGCGCGTAGGGCGTGTGTGCCGACAATGGCGAAGTCAGCGTAGCTCAGGCGGTACTTCGAGTATCGGACATCACCGGTCAACACCTCAGCCTTGCGACCGGGAGGGACGCATAGCCCCTGGCGACCCATGAAGGTGCCACCAGCGAGGAACACGTTGTACCTGTGTCCCGTTCCGACAAACTCTCGAGCTAAGGTGTAGTGTACGAATGCCCTGACGATAACCGACACGTTCGGTTCGTACCGTCTACCGACCAGCAAATGCTGCAACCGTTCTCTTGCTCTGCCGTATCGCAGCGCGGCCATTCTGTACACTGGTCGATCATCCCAATCACCGACACGATGACGTGTGCCTCGGGCAAACTTAACGGCCTCAGCGATTTCTGAGGGTGTCGGCTTGATGTGCTTTAGGACCGACCGGGCGACTGTGTTGATCGCACCACCGGCGATGTAACCACCTAGTGGAACACCACGGTTCCTGACGACCGACTGGCAGCGAGAACACAGGCCCCATCGCTGAGGGAGACGCTGGGTGAACTCATAGGCTGGTAGTGGGTTGTCGCATGTAGCAGAGGCACAGACGGTCATTGAGGCCTCGCTAGTTGTACGTTGGGATTATTCGGGGTCTCTGCGATACAGTCACTAAGGAACAGAGACCCCCATCAACCCGCCCATGTGCCAAGCTGACAACAGACATCACGGGCGGAATGAAACGGTAAAAGGTCCCACTAGTTCGACCACTCAGTACACGCAGGGTGTTACTTGAGGGGAACCGTGTGGGACCTGAACCACCATCGACCAAGGACCAAGATCGATGCGGTATAGGGATTAGGATTGATGGTTGTCGGTGATGGACATTCACCTGATGTACACTGACGAGGAACCGTGAAGCCTTGAGAGGAACCTGATCGTGTTACTAGAGGTAAATCTCTTGGTATTTGTTCTTCATGAGGGAGCTGTAATTCCAACCCATTGATTTACAACGAGGTGTACCTCGAGTGTCATCGACCGTTAAATGACCATCATCGATCATCAACACGGAGGAGGTGCCGGGGTGAACCTGAGGTGTTACACTCTAGGTATAACTTTCGTTTCTTCTCTTGTCTCATAAGCAAGCACAAATTCAAAACCCCTTGTTTCATTGGCTGTCCGGCACTCCCGTTCTGTCCTCACCAGCGACATACCCACCATCCTTACGGGTCGACGGCAGGACAACCTGAGTGACCCAATCTTGGAGCGCACGGGGCTTCGGGTTTGTTCGACTGCATGATGAGTTTGTAGAGGCCGCTCTCATCTACGATCTTGTTCAGACGTCCTCGTGTTCCGGGAACTCGATAGTTTTGAACTTGAGTTTCGTTCAAGTTTTGGATTGCTCGGGTCGAGTTGGTGAGACCAAGCACCGTTGTGACGTCCTTGGCGACGAACCATGCGTTCCTCATCAATCTCCACTACGCAGTTGGTGTTCGCCTAGTAGACCCTCGACCTTCCATTTTGACCCCTCTGAGTTATTGATTTAATTGGGAAATAAAGGTCTAAAATCGGGAGTCAGGTAGGGTGACCTGCAAAGGCTTGATTTACCCTTAGTTTGTATTTCCAAACCACCAAGCAGGAAAGGACAAGTACACGCCCAATGAGCGATGAATTGAACCGCGAATGCCCCTGAATTCTAAGTGTTTGCCTCTAGTCGCTCGATGGTCCGTTTCACTTGAGCGGCACTCCAAGCACCACCACGCGCAGTCGCCACGCCAGCCTTATCAAGCTCCGCAGCGATCTCCCGTAGTGACCTACCTGCGTCTCTCAGGGGCAACACAAGGCCCCGCACCTTCTCAGCCCTTGCGGCAGCGTTGGCCTTCACAACTTCGTTCCGCTTCATCGTAGCGTCACGCATACCACCGAGCTTCTGACCTCGAGCCTTAGCGGCCTGTAGTGCCGCTTTGGTTCGCTTGGATATGAACTCGCGTTCCTGTTCCGCTAATGCCGCGTAGACATGTAGTTGGAACTTGTCTGCATGAGGCATCGATGCGACACGCAAGGACAGCTTCTTGTCGTCCATCAGCGTTGCAATGAAGGATACCTTGCGCGACAGACGGTCCAACTTGGCGACCAGTAATTCTGCCCCGGCCTGCTTCGCTAGGGTGATCGCCTTGGTCAACTGCGGGCGCTCATTGTCTGCCCCGCTCAGGACGTCTGTAAACTCTCCCAAAACCTCGAAGGGTTCGTCTGAGTAGTTGGCCAGGAACAAGTCTATGTCCCGTGTCTGGGCCTCTAGGCCAAGCCCAGAGCGCCCCTGTTCGGTCGTGGAAACTCGTCGATAGGTGACGTACTGCTTCATTGATTGGCCTTCCTATGATGGTTCAATTCAAGCGGATAGGAGACGTCGTTGCAATCGTCAATGAAGGTTGTGACTGTAACATCATGTTACATGCAATTTTCAATGAGTGCGAAATGGCTCTTTTTGAGAAATTGAACGGGGGGCAACGGGGGGGTACAGAAAAGGGTCCCTCCATCTTTTGCCGCACAGATTTTTGTCTCAATATTAGACTTTAGTTCTTGCACTCATGGTTGTGTTGGAACATAAAAAAATTTGCACTGTAGGAAGCGATGAGATTGAAATTGCTTCACTTTAAGTATCGTTTAGATGGAGAATATAGTGGCCGAAAAGAAAATTGTTTTCGTAGCTTTCCCGATGGAGGATGAGTGGGCAAGAGACTACTTGAAAGGGCAATCGCTGAACACCAGCTCACCCTTTGAATACATCGATATGTCGGTCAAGCAAGCCTACGACACAGAGTGGAAGAAGCGTGTTCGCGCCCGAATAAAGCGCTCAGACGGTGTTATCGCCCTGGTTAGTGAAGCATCACTTACTTCAAGCGGCCAAAAGTGGGAAATCCAGTGCGCTCGAGAAGAGAGAAAACCTGTATTGGGTATTTGGTCTAGGAAGGGAGACCGCACCAACATCGAAGGACTGAATACGCGGGTTTGGACGTGGGACAATATCACTGCATTCATTAATAAGATATGAGGCTTATCAATGAGAAAGGCACTGATAGTAGGCATTGACTACTATACAAAGATAAATGGTCTTTTTGGCTGCGTGAATGACGCACATAGCGTCAAGGCCATGCTGGATCGGGACGCGAACGGGTCAGTCAATTTTCATACTAAGATCCTTGCCTCCACGGGTCCCAACCAAGAGGTTTCCCGAAGCGAACTCAAGGCGGCCGTAAAGGAGTTGTTCCAAGACAAGCATGAAGTCGCTTTGTTGTTCTTCGCTGGTCATGGCTACATTGAATCAACAGGCGGTTATCTGTGTACGTCTGAGTGTGAAAGTGGCGATGACGGATTGTCCTTGGGCGAAGTAATGACCTTGGCCAACCAATCGCCTTCGGAAAACAAAATCATAGTACTAGATAGTTGCCACAGCGGTGTTGCATCCTCAAACCCGCTGGCACCGGTTTCAGAAATAGGAGAAGGAATCACAGTTTTGGCTGCGTCCACGGCAGACCAGTACGCAAGTGAGGAGAATGGATCCGGTATATTCACGACGCTTTTCGTAGATGCTTTGAGCGGGTCTGCCGCTAACCTAGTAGGTGATGTGACGCCTGGAAGCATTTACGCCCACATTGATCAATCTTTAGGCGCATGGGCGCAACGACCGGTGTTTAAAACCAACGTCAGGCAATTTGTGTCTTTAAGGAAGGTCCAGCCACCTATCGCACTGAATGAGTTGTTGAAACTTGTCGAGTTCTTCCCAGTGGCAGGTCACGAGTTTCAGCTTGATCCTAGTTACGAGCCACACCGAAGCGGCAATGAAGACGCCAGTATTCCGGAACCTGATCACGACAACACCGAGATATTCGGCATTCTGCAAAACTACAACCGTGTGAACCTTGTCGTGCCTGTGGGTACTCGCCACATGTGGAATGCTGCTATGGAAAGCAAGTCCTGTACACTAACCGCATTGGGCGAACACTACCGCCGATTAGTTGAAAATGGTATGATCTGATGATTAACCAAGGCGAAATCGAGAAACGCCTAGAAAGCATCATTGAACTGCTCGCAGACATTGAGCATCAAAGATGGGCGCACTGGCAAAGACATCTTCACAACGAATGTGAACATCGTGAAGACGGCTCCCTCGTGATCCCTGCAAACCTTGCAAAAAAGTGGGAGCGCCAGTTAAACACACCGTATGCCGATTTGTCGCCTAACGAAAAAGCAAGCGACATAGAGCAGGTGCGAAAATACCTTCCCTCGATCCTAGCAGCACTCAAAACCTAACTGCATTGCCCAACAAGTCGCGACAATCGCCCGAGGCCAATAGATGACGCAGGTGACCGAACTACTTCGCCCTTCTGACGGATCCAGTTTTTATATACATTTCACAGGTGGTTTCCGCGCAGGAAAACTGTCCGATGACCAGTGGCGAATTGAACCAATCGTAATCCAAGGAAAACCTAGCGCCGTAGGGCCGCTGCCGCTCGTTGAAGTGCAAAATCTCGCCAATACCAGCAAACTTCAACCCGTTGCTCTCCATAGCATGGACTGGATGGACGGTACCTATAACTCATCATGGGTACCAATTCTGCCCGAAAGGTCCAATCACTCTCCAAGCCCATCTGACTTGTGGAGCAACATTGCAAGCAACATGATGGGTAAGCGAACCAATTTGCTTTTTGAGGCAGAGCCGCAGCCGACAAAGGAACAAATTGTCAAATCGCTAGACGAACGAGCGCCAGTCGAAGCGCTATCTCGTTATATCAGCATGAGCTTGCGCAGTATGGACACCAGCGTGGAGCAGATAGCCGAGTATTACCACGAGCAACTTGTCAATCACATTTCGTCTGGGCGAGTGAACGGCGAAAGGTCTGACAACACTTTGTCCCAAACGCTTTTTGCGCATATTCATTCTTTCTTTCTGCACCTCGGTTCAGCGCGAGATTATCTTGCCACGATAATTTCCCACCGAATTGGCTTTAACCATGAAAAGGCTGACTCGATGGCGAAACTTGTGAATGGACTAAGAAGCGATAGCCTACCCAATGATCCGCTTCTGAATTTGCTGATCACGGCAGGTGACATCGCGTCCAATCCTGAAAAACCTGGGAAATTCACGATCGCTGGGTGGATGAAAGAGGTTACCGAATTGAGAAACAGGTTGGTTCATCGACGACCCTATGGATCTCGGTTCAACGAACGCTTTGGATGGGTTAGCGCAGCATCCAAAGACGCAGGCTTGTACAGGTATTTCCGTCCTATCGACGTCGTTGGCAACGGGCACCAAGACGTGTTTGATGTACTGTCTAGACATTATTCGCGCTTTAACCAGCTGATGTTTGCCGCCGCCAAAGCATCCGGCGACGACACTTCGATGACGCACATCACTGACAAGGATATTTTGTCGTTAAAAGTTCGCGGCGGTGGTACTTCATAAGGCTCACTTCGCAACGACTTCAACTCCACACAACTCCAAACCACACAAGCGGAGGATAATTGACGGCTATACCGGAGGATATATATGAACTAATTATTTGATTTTAATGCCTAATTATTTCTTTCTCCGATTCCGGTACTCGCCTCCACTTGTTTTCAAATACTTAGCTCCCTCGCGCATCTCTTGGATCGTTCTCCGACTATATTCGACGATATAGTATCGCCATTCGCATGTGGGTGACATGCGAAGCGTCAGTCATTCGCAGCTGCGGACGATTCCGAAAATCCATGACAAGTTGCCGGTCATCACCTAGAAATACAAGTTACGCTCTGGACGAAAGGAATTAGGGGACAGCGTGGAACAACTGACTTTTACTTACGAAATGGGCGTTGTTTGCGCCTTGTTGGCGTTCACCGTTTTTCTCTTCGTTTCGGAAGTTGTCAGGATAGACCTCTCGGCCATTCTTGTTCTCGTTCTGATCGGCCTGCTCAGCTATTTGCCCGGATTGGGCAATCTGGCGGATGTCCCGCATTTGTTTGACGGGTTTGCGTCGAACGCGGTTATTTCGATCATCGCTGTGATGATTGTTGGCGCTGGTCTGGACAAAACCGGGATCATGAACAAGGTCGCTGCGGTTATTCTGAAATATGGCGGCACGGCCGAAAACCGGGTGCTGCCGATCATTTCGGGCACCGTGGGTGTGATCTCATCCTTCATGCAGAACGTGGGTGCGGCGGCGTTGTTCCTGCCGGTCGTCAGCCGGATATCGTCGCGCTCGGGCATACCTCTGTCACGCTTGCTGATGCCAATGGGGTTCTGTGCGATCCTTGGTGGCACCATGACGATGGTTGGATCATCGCCGTTGATCCTGCTGAACGACCTGATCCTGACGGCCAATGACGGCCTGCCGGACGATCTGAAAATGCAGCCATTCGGATTGTTCTCGGTCACACCGATCGGGGCTGCTTTGATCCTGACAGGTATCGCGTATTTCCTGTTGCTGGGGCGCTGGGTTCTGCCCGGCGATGCGGGCTCGGAAAGTACCGGCACGGGCCAGGGAACGCAGGAGTATCTGCAGCGGGTCTATGGGCTGAAAGCGGATGTTTTTGAGGTGGTGGTCCCGGCGGACAGCCCGTTGGTCGGTCATATTCTGGCCGATATCAATCACGAAGATCACCTTTATATCATTTCGACCTTCTATCGCGGCAAAACCTCGATGGTGCAGGTGCTGACAGCGGAAATTGCCGCCCCTTGCCGGCTTGCGATTGTCGGCAGCCGCTGGGTGGTCGAGCAGTTTGCCCAGAAATACGGGCTGACGGTGCTGCCGGATCTGGACATCTTTGTCGAAGAATTCGCCCCTACAAATGCCGGTATCGCCGAAGTTGTCGTGACGCCGGACAGCAAACTGATCGGGAAATGCCCGCGCGAGTTGTTGTTTCGCAAGACCTATGGAATGTCCCTTCTGGCCATCCACCGGGGCGAAGAAACGCTGAGCCATGTCGAGACCGAGGATCACGAGTCCACTCAGATCGGGCTTGAGAAGTTTCAGGCGGGCGACATGCTGGTCGCTCATACCCGCTGGGACAACCTGATGCGGATCAAACGGGACCCTGATTTTGTCGTGGTGACCTCGGATTTTCCGCAGGATGAATTGCGCCCGCAGAAAGTGGGCTGGGCGCTGGCCTTCTTCGCCATTTCGCTATCGATGATCCTGTTCACCGATATTCGCCTGTCGCTTTGCCTGCTGACCGGAGCCGCCGGGATGATGCTGTCGAAGGTGCTGAGTGTCGATGAAGCCTATCGCGCCGTTGGATGGAATACAGTCTTTCTGCTGGCCTGCCTCATCCCCCTGGGTCAGGCGGTTCAGAATACCGGCACGGCGGCATGGATCGCACAGCAGATCATGACCATTCTGGACGGTTGGCCGATCTGGTCGCTGCAGGCAGGTGTGGCCATTCTCGCCACCGCCTTTTCACTTGTGATGTCGAATGTAGGTGCGACAGTCCTGCTGGTTCCGCTGGCGGTTTCAATCGCTGCGGCGGCGGGGGCAAGCCCGGCGCTGTTCGCACTGACCGTTGCGATTTCGACCTCGAACAGCTTTATCATTCCGACCCATCAGGTGAATGCGCTGATCATGGGGCCTGCGGGCTACAAGGTGACCGATTTTGTCCGCTCTGGCGGGGTCATGACGCTGCTGTTTCTCGTCGTTTCAATGGTCATGCTCAATCTGTTGTATTGAAGCGTCACGGGCCGCTGTCAGGCGCGGTACATCCGGCGCATGACTAAAGGTGTCAGGTACATCGGGATCTGATACGCGCCAATAAATACCATGATCGGCGCGGTGACCTCTGGCGGCAGGGCCACAAAGAACAGCGCGATGTTGCGGTTCCCAGAGATCAGAGATACCGCCGTCGCGTTCGCAGGCGTCAGACGCTTGCGCGTCATCCAAAAGGTCACGATCTGAGCGCCAAAATTCGCCAAACAGGCAACAGCGATCCAGAATCCGGCGCGCCATGGATCGCTCAGCGCCACAGCACTGACCGATGGCATCAGGCCAATAACGAAGACCGCCAACGTGATCGAGGCCAGCCCCTCTAGCTTCAGCAATGTTGTCTCGGTCGGGCTACGCAGCAGCGTCTGGCGCAGTGTGATCGCGCCAAGTGTGACGATAGAGATCGTCAGGAACAAGCTGATCGCAGCCCGCAGAACCGCCCACAGATCGCCAAGCTCGGGCATGAGCCAGAAGATGGGCAGAGCCGTCAAGGGCAACAACGCCGTCCCGACCACGACCAGACGCATTGCGTGCTCGGCGGGATAGCCCATCATCATGCAAAGGTTCGGACTGCCCGAGATCGACGGCGCCGCCGTCATGATCAGCAGAGACAGCACAACCGCAGTCCCGGCCCATCCCCCTGCAAACGCGACCGATATGACCACCAGCGGCGTGAGGACCTGAAACCCGATCACCGTTGTCATGACCTGACGCAGATCGGCGAGCGAGCCCAGAATGGCTTTGGGCTCCATCCTCAGAATGGTCACGAAAAGCAGCAAGGCGACAAGCGGCGGCAACAAGGGCCGCATCGGCTCGGCCAGTCCGGGCAGCAGCAAGCCTGCCGCCAGACCAGAGACCAGCACATAAGGGCCGTTTCGCGCTGCCCAGAGCAGCGGGCTCACGAGGGCCGCCCTACCCGCCCGGGGTCCCGCGCAGATTCTCGGGCAGCCATGTCGCCAGTTCGGGGAACCAGATCAGGACAAAAACCATCAACACCATGATCAGGAACATCGGGATCGCGGCGCGGGCGATATAGCTCATCTCGTGATTGGTCATGCCCTGCATAACGAACAGGTTGAAGCCGATGGGTGGGGTGATCTGCGCCATCTCGACCACCACCACGATGAAAATGCCAAACCAGATCAGATCAATTCCGGCATCGCGGATCATAGGTTCGACCACCGCCATGGTCAGCACGACCGAAGAGATGCCATCGAGGAAACAGCCAAGAATGACGTAGAACACCAGCAGGACCATCAGCAACTCGAACCGCGTCAGTTCCCATCCGGCAATCAGATCGGCCAGACCGCGCGGCAGGCCGGTGAACCCCATGGAAAGGGACAGGAACGCCGCCCCCGCCAGAATCAGCGCGATCATGGCGCTGGTGCGTGTCGCGCCCATCAGACTTTCGGTGAAGGTCTTCCAGTTCAAAGACCCCTGCCCCGCAGCCAGAAGCAACCCTCCGATCACGCCAAAGGCGGCGGCCTCGGTCGCTGTGGCGTAACCCAGATACATCGACCCGATCACCACCACGATCAGCAGGATCACCGGGAGCAAGAAGCGAGAGTTTTTGACCTTTTCGGAAAAACTCAGCTTACCCTCATCATTCGGGTTCCAGTCTTTGCCCAGCTTCGAATAGATCGCGACATAACCCATGAACATCGCGGCCAGCACGAGGCCCGGCAGGATGCCCGCAAAGAACAGTTTGGTGATCGATTCATTGATCGTCACGCCATAGACGATCAGCGTCAGCGAGGGCGGGATCATCAGGCCCAGCGTTGCCGCCCCGGTCAGCGTCCCGATGATCATACGCTCGGGGTAGTTGCGTTTGCGCAATTCCGGGATCGACATCTTGCCGACCGTGGTCAACGTGGCCGCAGACGAGCCCGAGACGGCGGCGAACACGGTGCAGCCCACGATGTTCGTATGCACCAGCCCACCCGGCAGCGGGGCCATCCATGGCGACAGCCCCTTGAACATGTCCTCGGATAATCGCGTTCGGTACAGGATCTCTCCCATCCAGATGAACATCGGCAGCGCGGTCAGGGTCCAGGATGAGGAGGCCGACCAGATGGTGGTGATCATCACGTCGCCGACGGGGCGGGTCGTGAACAGCTCCATCCCGACCCAGGCGACGCCCATTAGGGCCAGCCCGACCCAGACGCCGGTGCCCAGCAGGGTAAAGAGAACAAAGAGGAAGAGGATGATGACGGACAGGTTTTCCATGCTCTTACTCTCCGTGGCTCTGATCGGCCAGATCGCGGGTGATGCGGTGATCGCCTTTGAACAGGACGTGGAACAGGTGATCGGTCAGAGCGATAGCCAGAATGACCGCGCCGATCAGCATGGCGGATTGTGGAATCCACAGGGCGGTTTTGTCCTGTCCCTGACTGATATCGTTGAACTTCCAGCTCCAATAGACAAAGCGGTAGGCGTACCAGCAGAAATACCACATGACGGCGGTTGCGATGGCAAAGCACCAGACCTCAAGAATGCGCCGCACCCCGTCCGGTACCGCATTCAGCAGGATCGAGACCCGGATATGGCTGCCCCGGTTCAGGGCATTGGCAAAGGCCAGAAAGGACGCGGCAGCCATGGCGTATCCGGCATAGTCCGGGGCGCCCGGGAACACTTCGCCGGTCCAGCGGGCGAGCATCTGCACCACGATCAGCACCAGAATGGCGATCAGGCTGAGTGCCGCCAGAACCCCTGCTGCCAGATAGATGAAATCCAGTACGGACCGAAGCCCTCGCAATACCGCCATACCGTCCCCGCTGTGTTATGATTGGATGTGGAACGGGCGGCATGATCCGCCGCCCGTATCCGGAAGGTTACTGTGACGCGTTGAACGCATCGACGATGGCCTTGCCTTCGTCCCCGGCGGCCTCAAGCCATTCATTGGTCATGGTGACGCCGATCTCTTTCAGCTCATTGGTCATCTGCTCGGACGCCGGACCGACAGTCATGCCGCCATCACGCAGACCTTGCAGCGTGAACCCGGTGTACTCTTTGGCGCGCCAGTTGCCTGCGTATTCGGCCAGCTCGGCGCAGCCCTTGATGACATTCTTGTTGGCGTCCGAAACGCCCGACCAGACATCGGAATTGACCATCACGTAGTTGCGCGGCAACCAGGCGTCGACCTCGTAGAAATAGTTCAGGCTTTCCCAGACCTTGCGGTCGTAACCGGTCGAGCCCGAAGACACCATCGAATCCGCCACACCCGTTGCGAAGGCCTGACTGATCTCGGCCGCCTCGATGGTCACAGGCAGCATCCCTGTCAACTCGGCCAGACGAGATGTGGCGTTGTTGTACGAGCGGAACTTGATGCCTTTCATATCGGCGACCGAGTTCACTTCGTCCTTGAAATACAGCCCCTGCGGCGGCCATGGCACGGCATAAAGCAGCGTCAGGTTCTGTTCGGCCAGCAGCTTTTCAATGGACGGTTTGGCAGCGTCCCACAGCTTGGCGCTGTCATCGAACGAGGTTGCAAGGAACGGGATCGAGTCAAATCCGAACAGCGCGTTTTCGTTCTGGTGGCCGGACAGCAGACGCTCACCAATCGGGGCCTGCCCGGTCTGGATCGCGCGCTTGATATCGGCACCCTTAAACAGTGAACCCGACGGATGTGTGACAATCTCGATCTCGCCACCGGTGCCGGTGGTCACGCATTTGGCAAATTCCGCGCCCGTCGCCGAATGGAAGTTCGACGCCGAATAGGCCATCGGCATGTCCCATTTTTCCGCCATGGCCGGTACGGCAGCGGTTGCGGTCAAAGCGGTTGCCGTCAGAAGTGTTGCTAGTTTCTTCATTATTTCCTCCCAATTGAATTTCGTAACTACGGTGTTTGTCACCGGTATTCTTATGTTGCGAAACGTGAAGGCGCATAGACGCCCATGTCCGTATTCGGGGTTCTGCCCGCGATCATCTGCGCCAGCAGACGCCCGGTTTTGGGCCCGCCTGTCAGGCCGATGTGATGATGGCCAAAGCCCATATACGCCCCGTCGACCCCCGGTATATCGCCAATGATCGGGATCGAATCAGCCGGGGCGGGCCTGTGCCCCATCCATTCCACTTCCTCCTTCCATGTCATGCCGGGGAACGCCGCCCGGGCATTCTTGCGCATCAACTCGAACGGCGCGCGCGACGGCGCAGCATCCAGCCCGCCAAATTCCACAATTCCCGCCAAGCGTATCCGCCCGTCCATGGGCGTGGCAACAAACTTGCCCGAGGCCACCATGACCGGGCTGCGCGGCATCGCAGAAGGTTCTACCAATTCAAGATGATAACCACGTTCACTTTCAAGCGGGACAGAAATGCCCAACCGTTTCGCCAATGGCCCGGACCAGACCCCTGCGGTCACAAGGGCGGCATCGCAAGGCACGGTTTCTCCGTCCGCACGCACGCCGGTGACGCGGCCGTTTTCACGCACGATATCTTCGACGCTGGCGCAGAGTATCCGGCCTCCGTTTGCCTCGACATGCGCGGCGAGGTCTTTCACGTAGCGCCCGGGATCGGTGATCCGGCCATGGTCTGGCAGTCTGGCGGCAAAGCCGATTTCTTTGCTGAACACCGGATCGTATGTGTGGAATGCGTCGCCTTCCAGTTCTTCCCACTGAAACCCGTGCTTGCGCCGAAGCTTCCAGCCGAAAGCGTCGCTTTCGAAATGGGCGCGGTCATTGTAAAGAAACAGATAATCCGACGGCACGATCCACTTCTCGGCACCCGTACCGGCGGCCAGCGTTTGGTGATCGTTTAGACTGTCGCCGACGATGGGGGTCAGGGCCGCCGCAATCCGTGCGGCATCGTCTGCATTGGCGTGGCTCAGATATTGCGTCAACCATGGGATCAGCCTGGGTAGATAGCCCCATTTCAGAAACAAGGGCTGCGAGGGGCTCAACAACATTTTCGGCGCTTTGCGCAAGAGCCCCGGAACCGTCACCGGCACGATGGAACACGAGGCCAGAACGCCGCCATTACCGTGCGAGGTGCCTTCGCCCGGCCCGGCCTTGTCGATCAGGATCACATCATGACCATCGCGTTGCAGCCAGACTGCTGCCGACACCCCGACGATGCCTGCTCCGATGATGGCGATGGTCTTCTTGTCACTCATGCCGCCACCGCCTTGGCCACCGCATAGTGGTCCAGCTTGCCCACATCCGGCCTGCCGCCCAACCCCGGTTCAGTCGGGACAATGACCTGGCCGTTTTTGATCCGAAACGGCTGCTCCAGAATATCTTCGTGCAGGAAATAAGAGGCCTGATAGAATTCACAGCCCAGCGTAATCTCAGGGGTCGCGGCGATCATGTGGGTGCCTGCCAGATGTGCCAGACCGGCCTCGAACATGTCGCCGCCATAGGCCGTCAGACCATGTGCTGCCGCGATGCGGGCAACGGTCTGACCACGTGCCAGACCACCGGATTTCATGATTTTCACCGACACCCCGTCGCAGATCCCTTCACGCGCCGCGCGTTCCATGTCTTCGGGGCCAAACACGCTCTCATCCGCCAACAGCGGCACGTCGATCATCTGCCGCAGCCGGGCCATCATCGCGAAGTGATGCGCCCTTATCGGTTGTTCGATGAAATCGGGGGCGAACTGCGCCACGTCACGTACCTGTGCGGGGGCGTCTTCAATGCAGAGCCCCTGATTATAGTCCACGCGCACCGAGAATTCGGGATGGTTCTGCGCCAGATATTCCAACCGCATGATATCAAAGGCATGATCCCGGAACCCGGTCTTGAGCTTGACGATGCGGACGCCATCCTCGTGCAGCCGCGCCAGCAAATCGATATCCTGCGCAAAATCCGGATTGGCGATGGAACAGCTCAGCGGGATGCTGTCGCGGCATCTTCCGCCAAGAAGAGACCAGACAGGAACACCGCTGAGACGGCCCGCCAGATCCAGCAGCGCGGTCTCCAGCGCCGCCTTGGCCTCGGTGCAGTGGGCCACGGCATTGGCTGCGCGCGCCATGATCGCGGCCCGGTCCCCGACGCGGGTCCCGACAACGACAGGGCGTAAATACCGGTCCAGCGCGGCATAGGTGGCCTCGGGCGTGCCGGTGAACACGGACCAGGGCGAGGCTTCGCCAAACCCCTCGGTGCCGTCTTCGGACCGCAACCGCAGGATCACAACCTCGCACGCGCCTTCGACAGACCCGATACCATGATCCCGCCGCGACGTGACCGGCAGCTTCAGGTGCCACAGATCGTACCCAATGATTTTCTGGTCCAGGTCGCTCATTTCACCCTCTGTTGCCGAGCGCTAGCCTGCCTTGACCCCCATATCATTTCAAATACTATATCTTTGAGACTTCATCAGAAAAAATGATAACCTAAAGATGTCCCTACGGTTTCGTCAGTTACAGGCCTTTCACGCCATTATGGAAACCGGAACCGTGACCGGCGCGGCCTCGGTTCTTGGCATTTCACAACCGGGGATCAGCAACCTGCTGGCGCAGCTGGAACGCGAGGCGCGGTTGCCGCTGTTTGAACGCAACAAGGGCCGCCTGCTGCCGACGCCCGAGGCGGAACTGCTCTACCGTGAGGTCGACACGGTCGTGCGCGGGTTGGACCATGTGGCGCAGGCGGTGACCGACCTGCAGAATAAACATCCCGGACAGTTGCAGGTCGCGGCCCCTCATCTGCTGTCGTTTGGCTTCATGCCGCGAGAAATCGCGCGCTTTGCCAAAAGCCGCCCGAACCTGTCGGTCAGCTTTCAGTCGCAATATTCGTCCAAAATTCAGGAATGGGTGATTTCAGGCCTGTTCGAGATCGGCGTTGTCGAGATGCCGATCCTGCACGACACACTGAACTATCAGGTGTTTCAGTTCGAAACGCTGGCCACCTTCCCCGAAGGCAGCCCGCTGGCCAAGCATGACGTTCTGACGCCGGACATTCTGGAAAACGAACCCTTCATCGTCATGGGCCCCGAGCACCAGACTCACCGCCGGACCCGTGACATTTTCCAGACTGCCGGGCGCACATGGCGGACGCAAATCCACACGCATCTGTCCGAAAACCTGCTGAGTTTCGTCAAACAGGGCATGGGCGTGGCGATGATCGATCCCTTTACCGTCACCTTCGACGGAGAGAGCGGGTATCAGACCCGCCCCTTCCGGCCAGCGGTCATGTTGGACCTCGCAATCATCACCGCCAAGGGGCGGCCCCTATCGACAATCGCGCAGGCGTTTCTGGACCAGCTGAGCCAATCTATTGCGGCTTACGCCACCCATTCCGAAACAGGTGCAGCCGCATCGTGAAGCTGCTGCGAATGAATATCGACAAGCGTCGGGCCGTCATGTTCGATGGCCTGTTTCAGAACCTTGGGCAGTTCCTCGGGATCTTTGACCGTCCATGACTTCACGCCAAAGGCAGACGCCACCGCCGCGTGATCGGTGCGATTGAAATCGACATTATAATACCGCTGGCCGAACCCGGCATTCTGCCCTGCCTTGATCCAGCCGAAAACCGAGTTTGAGAACACAATCGAGGTAATCGGCATATTGTGCCGGACCATGGTTTCGAACTCGCCACAGGTGAACCCGAAGGATCCGTCGCCCATGACGGACAGAGTCTTGACCGACGGGCGACCGATATGCGCCCCCATGGCGGCGCCCAGCGAATACCCCAACGCCCCATGCGCCCGGTTGGTGATGAACTGGCGCCCCGGTTTGCGCCAGCGATAATGCGCGCTGAAATAGGGGCATGGCGTGCCGGGATCGGCCACGACAATCGCATCATCATCGAGGATATCCATCAACGCGGCCATGACCGCCTCGGGGCGGATCGGGGTCTCGCGGCTTGCCGCGAGTGGCGCGAACGCGGCCAGCTTGGCCTCCCACGCCGCACGCGCCTTGGCGGTGCCGCCGAGGCTGGGCAGGTCCTGCCGTGTTTCCAGTGCGTCTGCCAAAGCTTCCAGCGCCAGCCGGGCATCTGCGCAGATCGCCACTTCGGTGGGATAGTTGGCACCGATCACCATCGGGTCGCTGTCAATATGGATGATGGTGGCGTCGCGGCCCGGACTGCGCCAGCGTTCGGTGGTGACCGACCCCGCGCGACAACCGATGAACAGGACCACATCGGCCTGATCCACAACTGCGCGCGTCGCCGGAACGCCTCCGTTTGATCCGACCACACCAAGAGCCAGCGGATCGGTCTCGGCGATGGATCCCTGCCCCGATACGGTGGTGGCAACCGGCATATCCAGCAAACCGGCAACGCGGCGCAGCGCGCCTTCGGCCCCGGACAGAACCGGCCCGCCGCCGCAAATGGCGACGGCGTTTTTTGCCTGTGCCAGTATCTCTGCCGCAGCTTCGATTGCGTCCAGATCGGGTCCGGCACGTTCGGCCGGATAGCTGCGATGCCGCGCGTCGGCCCAGATCTCGACCTCGTCCACCTGCGCCTTCTGCGTGTCAAACGGCAGCGCCAGATGCGTTGCCCCCGGCGTGCCGGTGGTCATTGCCCGGAACGCGGCGCGCACCATGGCCGGCAGTCTTGTGGCATCATCCAGCGAGGTATTCCACTTCGCCAGCGGCTGAAACAGGGCGGGCTGGTCCAGTTCGGTCAACGGATATTTGCCTCGGCTGGACGTCGCCACATCCGACGTGATCGCCAGAATGGGAACCGAGCTTTCGTTCGCCTCGACCACTCCAGGTAGAATATAGGTCGCGCCCCCACCCGAAGGCCCCTCGCACACGCCCGGCTTGCCGGTCACGCGCGCATAGCCGTCCGCCATATAGGCCGCGTGCCGTTCATCCCGGGTCAGAATATGCTGAATGCCATGATCCATGCGCGCCAGCGCGTCATAGAATGGCAGCGTGGTATCACCGCACAGCCCGAACATATGCGTCACGCCATGCGCTTCGAGCATGCGCACCATTGCCTCTGCCCCGGTCAGATAATTCGTTCCCGTCATGGCCAATGATTCCCTTAGATCTAATTGCACACATATCTGTATACAGTTTTGTATATTGATTTCAAGAACCACTTGTGGCACTTGTGAATCGCAATCGAAAGGACAGACAACATGGCGGGCCCGCGCGTCGATGACATCTATGATCAGGTCAAGGCGATGGCGGTCTCTTTCCACCTGCGCCCCGGGGACCGCCTGAACGAGGTGGCCCTGTCAAAAGAGCTGGGCGTCAGCCGCACCCCCCTGCGCGAAGCGTTGAACCGGCTGGTGGCCGAGCGGCTGTTCGATTTCCGCCCCGGCCAGGGTTTTTTCTGCCGCCCATTGGACGCGCAGGGCGTGTTTGATCTGTTCGAACTACGCCAGATCATCGAAGTCGCAGCCGTCCGTGCAGCCTGTGCCAAGGCCACAGACGAAGACCTGCGGTCGCTGAAAGATGAACTTTATGCCACCGGGATCGACATCACGGGCCTGACCGTCGCGGAGGCCGTCAACCGGGATGAGGCCTTCCATCTGGGTATCGCAAAATTGTCCGGCAACGCCGAGCTGTTGCAGACCCTGACCCGGATCAACGAGCGCATCCGCTATATTCGCTGGATCTCGATGAGCATGGATCGGCTTCACCGTTCGAAAGACGAGCACAAACAGGTCATGCAGGCCCTTCTGGATCGCAACGCAGACGACGCTGCGCATATCTTGGGCAACCATATCACCAAGCGCATGGATCAGGTGCAAGAGGCCGTGCGGCAAGGGATATCCAGCATCTACATGGAAGGGTCCGACGTCATTTCGGCCCGCATCATCGAAGAGGCACAGGCATGATCGTTCGGGGCGGAAAATCCATCTACGGCGCGTCCGTCGGTATCCTGATGCTGGACGCACGATTCCCCCGTATTCCTGGCGATATGGGCAATGCGCTGACATGGCCATTCCCGGTGCTCTATCGCATTGTCCGCGATGCCTCGCCCGACCGGGTCGTCCGGCACAAGGCCGAAGGGATGCTGGAGGCCTTCATCGACGCCGCGCAGGAACTGGTCAAAGACGGCGCGGACGGGATCACCACCAATTGCGGATTCCTCTCCCTGTTCCAGAAGGAACTGTCTCAGGCGGTTCCGGTTCCGGTCGTGACCTCCTCGCTGATGCAGGTCGACATGGTGAACCGCGCCCTTCCGGCAGGCAAACGCACAGGGATTCTGACGATCTCGGCCTCGACCCTGACCCAGGGCCACCTGCTGGGCGCGCAGGTGCCGCAGGACACACCAATCGGCACCACCGAGGGCGGGCGCGAGTTCACTCGGGCCATCCTCGACAATGAAATGACGCTGGACGTGGAAAAGGCCCGCGCGGACAATGTCGAGGCCGCGCTTGCGTTGCAATCAAACCATCCCGAACTGGGCGCGATTGTTCTGGAATGCACCAATATGTGCCCCTATGCGGCGGATATTCAGCAGGCGACGGGACTGCCGGTTTTTTCTATTGTCTCGCTTGTCAGCTGGTTCCAATCAGGGCTGACACCGCCGAGATATTGAGGATCGGGCCATTTCTGTCCAAGCAGGTGCGGCGAACTGACGAGCCTTTGCGAACGATTGCGAAGCAGAAGGCCAATATGCCTCTGCCGACAACAGGTGAACTCACGATCCGTGGCACCTATTCGGCTCTGGTCGAATACTCACATGTCAGGCGAATTTGCCCATCGGATGCTCACGTTGCGAAAAAGACGAATTCAGTGATCTCAATTACGGGTTGCCATCAGGGCTGGGGTTAGACTTTTTCATAAATCTGTGGAACATTTACCCTACAGCTTTCTATTGGAGAGTGGGTGTATGGTCCGGTTTCGGCTGTTTCGTTTAATGATATTCGTTCTGGTTTTTGGAGCCTGGACGCCGGTTGTTCTGGCGCAAGACACCGAAGATCCCTCAGCCATTACCGAAGAGCCGCCGCAAACCGCCGCGACACTTCGGAAAATTCTGGCCCTTCTGGAAGAGGAAATAACCCGCGCACAATCCACCCGCGACACGCTGGTGGCGGATATTGCGAAGGCCGAAACCGAGCTTTCGGAATTGCAGGCGCAAATCACCTCGGTGGATTCTGAGCGGCGCGACAACGCCTCGCGCCTTGCCGAGCTCGAAGAAGCACGCGGCCAGCTGGAACAGGAAAGTCAGGCCAGCCAGTCTGCGATTGCCGAGCGGCGGCAAGAGCTGGGTCGGCTTGAAGCCTCCACCCAACAGGCCGAAGTTCGGCTTGCGGATCTGAATGTGCAGATCGAAACTGCCGCCGCCGAGGTCGGCAATCTTGAGCAAATGAAGCTTGAGACACGAGACCTTCAGACCAAGATGGAAGCGGATCGTATGCTTGCATCCGAGCTTGCCGCAGATGTTGAGGACCTGACCCGCAGCCAGCTTGAAGCCAACACCCAGCTGGACGCGCTGAACGAAACTCTGGCGCAAAACAGGTCGGCCCTGAACAGCGTGACCGCTGAAATTGCCACCAAACAAAGCGAGCTGGATCAAGCCGCAACAGCATTGGGCGCGCGACAAGCAGAGTTGAGTGAGGCCGAAACCAACCTTTCAGCGCTGCAGCAGAGTATAACCGGCGTAACAAATGACCTCACCCGCCTTCAGGAAGCCGTCGATACCCGGCGCGCCGAGGAAGAAACCTTGACCGCCGCCATTGCGACCGCGACCGAACGCGAAAGTGAACTCCAAACCTCGCTGAGCGCGCTGCAGCAGCAGGAAGCGGCGCTGCGCGGAGAACTGGAGGCTCTGGCCGTCGAGAACTCTGACAAAGTCCAGAACGCCGCCGAAATCGCATCCGCAGAACAGGCGCTTCAGACACTGGCCGAGGAAAAGTCCGCTCTTGATACCGAACTTGCGCGCAACAGCGATCAACTGGACGAATTACGCAGCAGTATCGCCGAGACGGAAGTCGCGGTGCAGGCTGCCCTGAGCGAAAAGTCATCTGTCGAAGCAGAGCTGAGCACCGCTCGACAGCAGCTTGAAGCAACTCAGGGCGAGCTTGATCAGGCTAATGCCCAACTCAGCGACTCGCGTGCGGCAATGTCGGAAGAGATCGCCGCGCTGCAGGCTGCACGTACGGATGCTGAAACCGCAGCGCAGACCGCGCAGGAACAGCAGGCCGCCGCAGAAAGCGCATTGTCCGATGTTCAGGGCCGACTTGCTGCGTTGAGAGATCAGGAAGCCGCGACCGAACAGCTGTTGACCGACAAATCCGCAATCGAAGGTGAACTGACGCAAGCTCGGCAGGCGCTTGATACAGTTCGGGCCGATATCGAAGACGCGGAGGCCCAGCGCGCCGCTGCAACCGAGGGACTTGCGGCGCTGCAGACCCAGACGGCAGCGGCCCAAGAAAACCTGGCCCAGCAAGAGACGGCATTGGCCGAGTTGAACGCATCGCGGCAATCCCTGTCGGAAGAGATCAGAACCGGTGAGCAAAGCAAGGTGAACCTCTATGCCTCGCTGAACGATCTGCGTCAGGAGCGCGAGCAAAAGACCGTTGAGCTGGCCGCGACCGAAGATGAGCTTGCACAGCTACAATCCGCGATCCAGACCGCCCTGGAGGCGGGCGCGCAAGAGGCCGCCGCGCTTGAAAGCCTGCGCGCCGAAGCGCAAACCGTCACTGCGAGCCTTGCGGAAACGACCAGTGAGCGCGACACGATCAGCACTCAGATCGCCGAGCTTGAGGCCCAACGCGATGCGCTGACCGCCGAGACTGCAGCGGCGACCGAGGAACGTGACCGGACCCTGGAGTTGCTTGAACAGGCGGCAACAGCCGAGACCGAGTTGAACGCAGTACTGGATGAGATTGCCCTTGCGCGCGACGAATTGGATCGCGCTGCCTCGGAAACCGCCGAACTGGCCTCGCAACGCGATGCAGTACGATCAGAGCTGGAAGAGTTGGCCGAGGCCCGAACGCAAGCAGCGCAGGAAACGGAAGCGGCGCTTGATCAACAGAAAACCGATTTGCAGGAGGCTGAGGCGCAGACGGCAGAGGCCCGGGCCGAGTTGGAGGCGCTGCGCGAGCAGGCCGCATTGTATCGGAACCAATTGTCGAACCTTGCCGCAAGCCTTCAGGCGCTGGAAGGCCCGTCCGTAGAAGTGGCGACGCAACCTGCCCCGTCCGTTATCCAGCGCGGGGAAGAGTCCGTTGCGGACGACCCGCAACCCACTCCGACCGATGAGCCAACCGGTTCCGTGTCAGGGCCGCAAAAACCAATCGAGGTTGTGCGCGCGGCGCTGATTGGCGCACCGGGTCTGGGCAGTCTTTCAAGTGATGTCATCGACACGTTGGCCGCCGAACTGGCAAGCGGGGCGTGCGCCGTAGACGCACTGCAGACCGCCACCGGAGAGGTCAACCGTCACATGCTGCTCCATTTGGTGCGGTCCGGAGAGTTCTGTTAGTCTTTTTGTTGTTTGAGAGGGAGGTAAGACATGCGTTTGTTCAGGCTGGGGAAGCTGCTGACCAGAACCGTCCTTTTGGCGGGCCTGAGCCTTATGTTGCCCGCGACCGCTTCGGCATTCGAGCGGAATATCCTGACCGGGGGGCCAACGGGAACCTACATCCAGATCGGAGGGGATCTGAGCGGGCTGGCCTCGGCCTGCGGAATTGACCTGAACGTTCGCGAAAGCGCCGGATCGCTTGAGAATTTCCTAGGCGTCCGCCAACGTCGTTTCACCCAGCTGGGTATCGTGCAAAGTGATGTGCTGGAATATCTCAAGACCTATTCCAGCGAAGACCCGGAAATTGCGCGCGCCATTTACGGCGTTCGCATCGCGTTCCCGCTTTATAACGAAGAGGTGCATATTCTCGCCAAGCGCGACATCAACTCGCTGGCGGATCTGACCGGCCGCAAGGTCGCCGTTGGGGTCGAGGACAGCGGCACCTTCCTGACCGCGTCTCTGGTTCTGGATCTGGCGGGTGTCAATCCAGCGGAACGTCTGACAATCAATGCGGATACATCGCTGCAAATGCTGCAGGAGGGCAGCATCGATGCGTTCTTCTATGTTGCAGGCGCACCGACAAAACTGTTCCAGACCGACCAGATCGACCCGGAAAAGCTGCATTTGCTGTCTGTGACCGACCCGACCCTGTCTGCCGTTTATACCCCTTCCAAGATCGAAGCGGGCACCTATCCGTTCCAGCAGGAGACCATCGACGTTGTGGCGGTCAAAGCGGTTCTGATGACCTATGAATACACGCCGGAACGGAACGGTTATCATCGGGCCAGTTGCAATGCGGTGGCCGATGTGGCGCATCTGATCGCCAAAGAGTTTCAAACGCTTCAGCAATCGGGCCATCCCAAGTGGAATGATGTCGACCTCAACGACATTCCGCCCGGCTGGAATATTTCGCAATGCGTGAATTTAGGTCTGAGCGAAAATTATCAGCTTGAGTGCGGGCCGGTCGAAACCGCTGTTCAACCCAATATCGAAAGCGAGGCAAACGCCGCCTATCGCGCCCGCATCTGTGCAGTTATCGGATGCTGAAACCAGTTCAGGCTGAGGTTATCTCAGCCTGATCTCCATCCAGGGCGAGGCGACTTCCCTGCCGTTTCTGTCCAATGCGATCACCCGCCATGTGCGCGCCGCTTGCGGAGGTCTCAGCCGTATGGCCGATGTTCTGACCCGCCCGGAATAGAGGGCGGTGTCGCTGAACGTAGATGACAGTTCGACGCGGTAGGCCATCGGATCGGCCCCCTCGCCGCTGGTCCAGACCAGTTCGACTGTACCATCCGGCATCTTTTGCGAGAACAGAGGTATCGGCACGGTGATCACGCCACCTTCCGTCGAAGGCTGCAGGTCCTCAAGGCGTGCAGCGGCTCCCGCGATCTGAGAGGCGGCCCGGTTGTACCAGATCCGCGCAAGCGCATGATCCACAGGCACCCCTTCTCCGGTCTCATAAATCTGCCCGAGGTAATATGCAGATCGCTCATGCCCTGAAAGCGCCGCGCGTGCGTATCCAACCGCGGCTGCGTCAGGTGCGGCTTCCGCCAGATCGAGCGCAGCCAGATACTGACCCGTTGCCGTGGTCTCGGCCCCGCCCAGCGCTTTGGCAATGCGCGCGACACGCGCCTCGGCTTCGGCTGCCGTGCCGGGCAAAAAACTGCGCGGTGTCGGAACATTACCACTCACATTGGTCGTACCGGTGATCACTTCACTCAACGGTGCTTCGGCCCGATCAGTCAAAAACCCTCCCGTCGCAAACAGATAGGCCCCGCCCCCGACCAGCGCCAGCGCCCCTGCTGCAAGCGCTGCAGCGCGGCCAAGTGGGCGTTTACCCTGTTTAGGGACCTCAGGCTCGCTCCGGTCGGTGTCCGAAGCGTTCTGCAAAATGCCTGCGACCTGGTTCGCCCGTGCCATAAGCTCGGCATTGGCGGGCGTGTGGCGCTGCCCTTCGGCATCGCCTCTGCGCTGCCCCGCTGAATCGGAAGCTCTGACCAAAGCGGCAACCCGGCGCACCTGAGCCTTGTCGATTGTTGCTGGTCCGTCCGGTGGTCCGTGCTCTTTCAGCGCATCGCAAATGGCGTTCAGCTTTGCCGGAATACCATTTGATAGAACAAACAATTCGCGTACTGCACCCTTGTCCAATTTACGATCCTGCAGGCCGATCCTTGCCAGACGCGCAGGAACATAACCGCCAACGTCCTTCTCGCTCATGCAGTCCAGGGTAAATGCTGGGCCAACAAGATCCGGTCTTACGCCCGACAGGATATCGGCCAAATCCGGACTCCCGACCAGGACAAGCTTCATCAGCGGGCGCTGCTCCACAGCCTGATCACAGAGGTCACAAAGCGCCCCGAGATAGAGGTTCGACAATTGCTCGGCGTCATCAACCACAAGCACCGGAAACCGCCGCGCCGCGTGCAGCGACCCGAGCAGAGCGATCAGTTTTTCGCGGCTTTGCGCAGGGGTTACGGTGGGGCTTCGTTTCGGGTTGAACGCGGTCAACACATCCGAGAACACCTCGCCCGACAAATGATCCAGGCTGTCGAGCATCCGAACGACGAAGGCCGAAGTGTTTGTCGCGATCAGTTCCTGCGCCAACAGGGTCCGCCCGGTTCCGGTGCGGCCAACAAACAGCGTCACGGGAACCCGGCTGGCCGTCGCGAAATTCAGCCGCTCGCGCGCAAGCTCATGCGCCTGGCTCCAATAAATGGCGCCAGACGGTTCCGATACGGTCGCCCTTTCCGAAGAATCTGATGGTTGCGCCCTGTTGCCTTCCATAACCCCCAAACTCGCAGTTCACGCCGACGGTTCAGTGCAATGGCCCTCATCAACTCGAAGACCCAAGCCTGATGGCTTCAAGGCAGAAAGCCAATGTCGAAACGCTCGAAATCCCCACATCAATAAGCAGCAGTCTTACAAACCATAAACACACCGCAGCTGTGACTAATATACTGTCGGAAACGAAGTGGAAAATCTAGGCCGAGGGCGGATTCCACTGCAGGCAAATGCAATTTCTGCATTTAGAGACGTCCCCAGCGGTCCGAACGATCAATCTGACTGGCATTGCGGCGACAGGCTGGCTGACAATGCTGCAGGTGCTACTCAAGAAAGCGATCACAGCTGGTTGTCGGCTTTTCGCTGCCCAGATACTGAACACGCCTCTCTGCATCGAAAGATGGCGCGCTCAACATGCAGGCAATCGCCAGGCTCAGCCTGTTCCAGACGCGGGTCACGCCTTCTTCGCTTGTGGTCGCAAAGGACTGGCCATCGGGCGCAAGGGCAATTCTCCAGCTTGGGGCGGCATGCACTTTCTGCACTGGCATGAGCCGCCGATTGGCCACCGTATCCCACCAATGCAATTCTCCGGATCTGTCTACCGCGACCAGAGTTGCTTGATCCCCCAGAAAAGCGATATCTGTGGCGCCCCCTTTATGTCCGCCATAAGAGGCAAGTTCCTGGCCGGTTTCCAAATCCCAGATTTTCACCACCTCGTCGCTTGACGCCGATGCTAGTCTTGAATTGTCGGCCGAGAACGCAACACTCCACAATGTGTTGTCGTCTGCGTCTATGACTCGTTCCAAACTGTTATCCGCTATACTCCAGACATAGACCTTTCCATCGGCGGACGCTGCCGCCAATCTGGATTCGTCAGGGGATACGCTCACACGGTTTATGGCCGTCTCGGGCAGATCAATCGTATGGACGATGCTTGTATCCGCCGCGTCAATCCTGTGAACCCCATTCCCCGTTGCCGCAAACAACACCGATGAGGCGGTCGGGGCAATGTTCCAGACGGGCGTCTGCCCCAGATTATACTGATCCACAATCTGCAGTGCGCTTGCGTCCCAGATCCGGATATCGCCATCCCGGTCCCCCGAGACGAGATGCCGACCGTCTTGCGAGAACGCTATGGCCCAAACCTGATTTCTGTGCCCCTTCAGCCGTAGGGGTTTCATGGTCGAGCCCACATTCCAGACCCACACATTGCCATCACTGTCTCCGACGGCGACCTTGGTCCCATTCGGGCTGTATGCAACCCCAAGGGCCTTGGCCCCACCCGCAAGGGTCAGGGCGTCGCCCTCGCTGGGCTCAGCCGCGATCCGCCACAGCCTGACCTGCTGATCCCGTCCAAGTGTCGCCAATATGGGAACCTGACTTGCGCTATCGATATCAACGATACTCTGGCTATGCGCCTGCACCACAGATCCAACAGGCTGCAGATCAGAATCCTCCAGAAGAAGCGCCCCCGTCGCCGTGGCACCCACCAGAATGTCGTCGGTACGGGTATACGTCGCCGCAACAACATCATCCGCATTGGCAAAGCGGTCGACGATCGGGCTGCCCGAGGGGAAACCGATCGATGTAACCTTTCCGTTTGTATGAGATACCGCGAAAAAGCTGCCGTCCCGGCTGAAGGAAAGATGGTCCGGATCAGGACCCAGCGGGCCGCCCGGAATTGGCGGAAAAGCGGTCCTCGCGTCTCGATCCACCCAGCCGAAAATGCCACCGTCAACATTGCCTGCGACCAGTCCCTCCAACACCGGGGAAAAGGCCACCCTTTTAAAGCCAAGCGGTTGCTCCGCCAGGGGCGGGCCGATCTGCATTCCGTCGGACAGATTCCACAGGCGAACGGTGCCGTCGCCTGTCGCCGAAGCGGCGCGTTTACCAACTGAATCGAAAGCCACGCCGAACGCCAGATCGTCGCCGGAAAACAGCGTCGTCAACGGACCATACCGGGTGGGATCAACATCCCATAACCGTATGTCCCCGTCCGTTGCAGCCGACAACAACTTGGTGCCGTCCGGCGAAAACGCGATATCGCGGATACCTCCGGAATGGCCGACCAATTCTGCCAGAATCCCTTCATCCGCCCTGACACTGTGAATTACAATACGCCCGTCGCGCAGCCCCACGGCGACCCGCTGGCCTACCGGATCGATGTCCATGGTCTGGGCGTCGCCCACTGTCAGAGGGCTGCCCAATGGGATAAGACCGGGCTCGCTCAACCTCTGACGCGCCAACAGCATTGCAGAGCGCGCATCCGAGGTCGAACCGGCCGACTTGGCCCGGACGATGGCTTCGGCACTAAGGGAAAGCGCAAGCAGCGGGTCCGACTGGGACAAACCATGCGCCGCCGCACCCAGCGCACGCGCAAAACGCTCATTCGCTTCGGCGGTCGCCGCAACAGCCATCTTGCGGTTGCTCTCTGCCAGATTGGAGGCACGAATGGCCAGAAATGAAGCCGCCGTTGCCCCGATGGTCAGCACCGCCAGCGCCCCGGCAGCAACCTGATAGTACAGCCGACGCCGCCGCCTGCGCTGCTCTGAGGCTGCCAGCGCCGTTTCGCGCGCATCACGCGCCTGCCCGAGGAACTCCCGCTCGAGTTTGCCCAGAACGTTTTCGTTTTTGGCCGACCACTCCTCTGCCGCCAGCAACCGTGTTCCGCGATACAAGAGGTCGGGCTCTCGATTGTCGTTGTCCCACTCGCTTGCGTCATGCTGAATGCGCTGTCGCATGCGCAGATCGTCCCGGCTGTCCTCGATCCACGAGTGCAATCGCGGCCATGTGCGAAGAAGGGCTTCATGGGCGATTTGGACCGTGTTTTCATCCACCGTAAGCAGACGTGCGTCTGTCAGCGCCTCGACAACCTTCCGTGTGGTATCCGGTGCGATGTCCTGTTCGACTTCATCTATCGGAAGCAGCCGGCGTGTATCCGGTGTGCCTTCTCCGGGGGTCACCAGTCGCAAGAACAATCGCTGCGTGGCGTTTTGCTGATCGTCGTCAAAACTGTTCGAGAACAGGGTTTCCGCTGTCTGACTTATCGCACCTGTCACGCCACCTGCCTCACGGTAACCGTCCAGAGACATGGTTGCGCCCTTGCGCCGGATGTAAGTTTCATAAAGCGAATGCGCCACCAAAGGCAGCGAACCGGCCTCTTTCCCCGCTTCGTCGACAATCGCGTCGATCAGGGACCTGTCCATATGCAGGCCAACCGCACGAGCAGGCTCGCTGATGGCGCGACGCAGTTCCGCACGCGTCATCGGCCCCACCAACAGTTGGTTTTCCGATATCCGGTCCGCAAGCCAGGGAATTTCCGCACAAGACGCGTAAAAATCGGCACGAATTGTGATGACGGTCCGAACCCGACTGTCCGCCGGATCGGTCATGGCGGACAGCGCTTCAATAAAATTCAGTCGGCGCTCTTGTGTGACCAGTGTAAAAAGCTCTTCGAACTGGTCGATGCAAATCAGCAACTCGCCTTCATTGGCCATGGCAAGACGACGCGCGGCGCTGGGATAGGCGATAAAATCATTCAATGAAACCTGCGCGGTAAGATGCGAATTGTCCCCGATGAGCTGGAAATACAGATCCGTCATCGGATCCCGACCCGGAGTGAATACGCAAACACGCCAGTTCTCGCTTCCGGGAATCGCGTTTGCAGCCACGGCAGGAAGCAGCCCGGCGCGCAGAACCGATGACTTGCCGCTGCCCGAAGAGCCGCCCAAGACCAGCATTCTGCTTTGTTGCAGCCTGCTGACAAGTTCTTCGACCAGATCTTCGCGGCCAAAGAAATAGCCCGCGTCTTCGGACTGAAAAGCCGCCAACCCCTTGTAGGGGCACTCGACCCGGTTTTCCGATATCTGCGTTACCGCCTCGGATTCGGCCTCTCGCCGATCCCGGTCCAGCGCGTCGTTCATCGCATCGCGCCAGGAAACCATTTCCTGAAACCGCGCTTCGGGGTCCAGCGCCATTCCGTGCTCGATGCAATCGCGCCACATCTCGGGCAGTCCGGGCAGGTTCTCGGAAATACGATGAAATGGCGGCGGCGCACGGCCCGTCAACACGTGCCACATCAGCGCCGTCGCCGAATAGATATCGGTCATCGGAGAAACAGGTTGTCCGCTTTCAACCTGTTCCGGCGCTTGATAAAGCGGCGTTCCGGCCATCATCGTTGCCCCGGTCACACCGATCGCCATGTCCTTTGCGATCCCCAGATCGGCCAGAAACACTCTTTCGTCTTGCTCGACCAGCGCAGTGAAGATGTCCGTAGTCTCATGATCCACCGGACGCTTGATACGTTGTAAAAGCACATTGGCGGGCTTGATGTCGCGATGCACGACATTGGCATCGTGGACCGCGGCCAGACCATCGGCGAGCGCGTCAATCAAAACACCCACGCCTTCGCGCCGCGCCAAAACCGCCGGTTCAAGACGTTTGAGGCGTTCGGCCAAAGTGCCCCTGTCCGCATAGTCCATGACAAAATAGGGACGCCCATCTTCCAACCGGCCCACATCGTGAACAGACACGACACGCGGCGACCGAATACGCCTCAGCAACCGGGCTTCTTCAAGGAAATGACTTATGACCGCGTCATTGGCAGCAAGATTGGCGTGCAAGATCTTGAGTGTGACGGGGACTTCCAGTTCTTCGTCCCGCGCCAGAACGACGGCCGCAAAGCCGCCGCTGGCAATTTCCCGTTCTACGGCATAACGGCCTATAAAAGCAGGGAAACTCATGACGGGACCCTTGCTTCAGAGATGCTCCTGCACGTCAACACAATGATACTTGGTCGCGTCCAGAATATTGTGGTCTCTGTCGGCGGCGGTGACGCACATTGTCGTGGCCCCCTCCCGCGCGGATGTTGAGGCCGCTTCTTTGGTCACATAGGTGGGGTAGTCATCGTGCCGGTGCCAGCGTCCTTGCTCGACATCAAACTCACTCTGAGCATTCCGGCCCACCTGCTTGACATCATAGCTTTCGCCCCACCACGCATGAAGGTGGTTCTTCGAGACGTCGGGGTTGAAGTTTGCCTCGTAAGTGATTGTAAGTTCGTCCCCATTTTTTTCAACAGATGCGATACGAACTTCGCAACCATCTACCGGGCAGGCATTCGGCATATCCGATTGCGCCGCAACCTCCACCCCGGATAGCAACGCGGCCGCCCCCAGGATCAAACCGCCGCGACACAACTGGTTCGAAAAAACAAATGGCATGCTTCCCTCCTGAACTTGTTGAAATCAAGACTGCAGGGCGATCCTAGCACGAAACGGATATATCTTTCTGAGACTTTCACCACAGAAGCCGGAAACCTGCTTCAAAAAAAGGCAGCTATCGACGCACGATTTCAAAATCCAGGGGCCGGGCGTCTGCGTGCTGGCACGGCAGAGACAGCGAAATCAGACCGCTGCCTGCCAACATAATCGCTTCGCGCTTCAATTGAATTTCCCTTGCGTCTTCAAACTTTACATAGGTCCCGGATGAGCTGCGATCTGTCAGCATGAGTTTGCCATTTTTCATGCTCAGTACCGCGTGCAGCCGCGACACCCAGGGCTGAGGCAAAACCACATCGCATTGTTTCGACCTGCCGATTTTAAGCTCACCCCCCTCACGACAACGCCACGAACGGTCGTCGTGATACAGGATCAGGGCAAAGTTATCGCTCTGGTCGTCCATATTGGTACTGCGGCCAACCCGTGTCGGTGCGTGTAAAACCGTGCTCAGCCCATCTGTGGGCACCTGCATTGAATAGGCCCTCACAGGATCGCTCACCCCTTTCAGGCGAAGAGGACCGATGGGAGTAAGCATCTGCTTCAACTCGGCGCTCAGGTAGTTTGCAACACTCTCGCTGATGCAAACCTCGCCCGGGTTCGCGGCAGCCGCCAGTCTGGCCGTCAGATTAACGGTTTCACCGAATATGCCATTCTCTGCAAAAACGATCGGGCCATGATGCACACCCGCGTGAACGGACAACAACGTGCCATGCGGACGGCTTATCATTTCCAATGCCGCCCTCACTGCAGCATCTTGATCAAAAAAGTAGCATAGGGCGTCGTCGCCCTTTTGCCCCACCATGGTGCCGCCGAAGGACGTGGCGACGTCTCTCAAGCGGTCGATTTCGAGTTGTATGAACTTCTGCGCCTGATCGTCCCCCATTTCTATATAGAACGGAGTGCTGTCCGAGATATCGGCAATTATCGTGGTGGCGGGTTTTGATTCCACAGTGAATTCCGCGATCTCATTCTTGGAAATGATACGTCTTCAGCAGTCATATGGGTATGATCCAGCGTAAAATGGCGGTGCCGGGAAAATCAACCTGTGTGTGCCGGTGCCACAGGTTATCAGGCATGTTTCGGTGGGAACATATCGATCAGACGACATCCTGCGATGCGCGGATTTCGGCCTCAATCCGACCGAATTCAATTCAAAGTTGACCAACCAGCTGACGTAAGGGCAAGCTGAACTCATTAATCGATTTAAATCCGTGAATTGGTGGGCAATGTACACGCTACTCGCTAAAATCGGTCTGGCACGCGCTTTGCGTGTGGAATTTGTTCCGTTTCTGATTGCGCTTACAATCGCGCAGATTTTTTTCAAATGGGGCAGTTTCAGCCTGGAGCTTCTGGGCTTCGTTGTTTTGTGGGCGGCTCTGGGCTTTGTCTCTGATCGCCTGATGCGGGCAAACAACGGCGACTGACACGACGCACCGATTGACGCAACCAAACTGATGCTTGCTGCATATGTCGGTCAGCTGGGGGAGCGTTCATGGGCAAAAAGCCCCGATATCCTCGTCAGAAAGCCCGCGGTGCGACGCGCCCGCGAAAGCGTCCTACATTTGCGCCCCGCCCCGATCCCGAACCGTCCGAGATTGAACGTCTGATCAACAACGGCGCGATGCGCGATGCGATTGACCGGGTGCTTGATCCCAATCCGGGAAAAGGCATCGATGAAATCTGCGAACGACTGTTCCGGCAGCTCAGGAAACTCTGTCCCCATCTGGTCCCCGAAGAACCGGTTCAGGCGGGTGGAGTCGGACCCAGGATCGACCTTGCAACGAAAACGGCAGTAACGCTTTTTCGTGGCGCGGCGGTCAAGCTTGCGGGCGACGATCAAACGGTTTGGGTGCTCGGCGACAGCGAAATGCTGGTCTTTGTCAGCCGCGTTGAACTGAAAACCGAAGCTGGCCGGATACTGGTCACAATCCCCGTAAGGACAGATCAGACCGATGATACGGTGATCACGGTGCCCTTCGCGGTTGGAACCGAAAAACGCCCGGCCGGGCTGATGGCCACCGCACCGATGCGCCCGATTGGCCCCGAGGCGATTGTCGAACTTTGGGCCGATGCCTTGACCGCATTTGCATGGGGTGCTGTTCTGACCTTGGCGGAAGCACTGGCAAATCGCGCCGGTCAGGACACCGACCGACAAGGGCTGATCGCGTTCAACCTGGCCGCGCAGGCCGAAGGTCTGACTATCGGCACCATGGCGCGGCACGGATTTGATCGGAGAGCCCGATGAGCCTTGACGCCGCCGATTTCGGAGATCTTGAAGACGTCCTGAAAGCGCTTGGACTGGCAGGGGAAAACGGCGCGCTGAATGACGACTGGCTGGCCGATCCTGTATCCTATCTGCGCAGAATGCTGGCCAACGAAACGCAACGCGATGCGCTATTGGCGGTGCTGGATCGTCTGCTGGAAGGCGAAACCGAAATCGACGCCGAAGGCCATCAATGGCTGCCGGTCGTGGCCAGCGACGACGGCGTCGCGACGTTCTTCTTCGTGATCGATGATGAACCGGAATCCGAGGTGCACATCGGTCTCGGCGTCCGCTTGAAGACAACCAACCCCGATACGGCCACATCGTTCTTTGTGCCTCTGTTCCGGGCCGCAAAAGACGGGCACTCTGTGCCCGATCCGGTGTTGATTGGCCATCCGGGCGGCAAGCTGATCCTGGCAAGTGAAATCGTCGTCGATCCCAATCCGCCCAGCGGACAGGCTGGTCTCAGGGCGATCGGTCTGGCCTTCACGGCCCCCACGGCGGCCGGTGATGGCGACCCCGCGGTGGCGCTGACGCTTGGCGGTCTGTTCCTGCCGGGCTTCGCGGCGCCGCGTGATTTTGCGCTATCCGTCTCTGACCTTGATGCGCTCGACGAGGCTGCGCTGGAGCTGATCCTGGGCATCATCCAGGCGATGGCGGATGGCGGGGCGACCCCGGAAATTACAGCGCTTGCCGAACTTCTGGGCCTTGCCGGGTCCGTACCGCCCCTGCCCATCGAGGGCCTTGTCAATCAAGGCCCGGCTGTCCTTGCCGATTGGTTTGCCGCCCTGATGGGCAGCGCCGCAGCCAAGACGGCATGGATGAGCGCGGCCTCGGACCTGATTGGTGGCGCGGCGAGCCTGTCCGGTGACACGCTGTCCATCGATCTTGGTGGCGGGATCAGTGTCGATCTGGAGATTGCTGCCGTCACCGGGCCGACCGGTCGGCCCATCGTGACGCCATCTATTTCCTTCGGAATTTCACAGGGATCGACCCGGGTCGAAGTAGTGGCGGATTTGTTGAAGCTCGACCTCGGCACCGGAGACTCGGTCGCAGTTCCCGCCCTGTCCGCGCAATTGCGGCTGGGAAGCGCGGGCGCGCCGATCCTCGCCGGTGATCCCGGAATCGAAGCCCTGAGGTCCGGCATCGCCTTGGGTCCGTCGCGCAAGCCGATTGCGGTTCTGGCGCTCGATCAGGTGGTGATCTCGGGCAATTCATATGAGGTTCTGGACCTTTCAACCCCCGATGCCATCGCCGAGGTTGGCACGACGCTGATCGGAGATGTGATTGCAGATCTTCTCGGGCAACTCGGGCCTCCGGGCGACGCAATTTCGGTGTTGCTGGGGATTTCGCCACCCGCAGGGGCACCCGGATTACCGACCCTCGATTTGTCGGCCTTCCTGGCCGATCCGCTGGCAGCGGTTCGGGCGCACTGGCTGACCGTGCTGAACAGCCACACCGCAGATGTTCCTGACGTACTCGGGGCTTTGCGCGGGCTTCTGGCCGAAGCATCGCAGGCTGGCGACCCGGTGACCGGTTCCGGAACAGTTGCAGACCCGTGGCGGATTGGCGTTGCAGGACCGGTTGGCTTGCTGGTGCGGCAGCCAGATCCGGGCGTCATTGAAATCGCTGTCGGGTTCACCGCCACCCAATCCGAACTGGGCGAGCGCTGTACCGTCCTGGATACCAGCGTTGATATCCTGATCCTGCGCGCAGACCTTTCTGCCGTTGACGCGGCCTTTGCCGCCGAAGTGTCCCTGAACATCGACGCCCGCGGCCGCGGCACGCGCCGCACGGCTCTGGGCGATGACCCATTGGCCATTGCCGCCGACCGCGTCAGCGCCCGATTTGGCTGGAGCGCAACCGGCGGATTAACGGTGCGCTTCGCCGCACCCAACCCGGCGCTTGTGGTCAATCAGATCGAGATACCGATTGCCATTCCCGATCTGGATCAGGGCTTCGATGCGCTGCTTCCGGCACAGTGGGACGCCCTCGAAGAACTGATCGGGCATTTGGGCAACGCCGTTGCCGCGCCGTGGGTGGTGGACATCCTGACCGCCATCGGCTGGCGCCGCGCGACCGTCTTGGCCGAAAATACGGCCATCAACCGCCTGCCCCTGTCGGACCTGATCGCCGATCCCAACGTGGCGATGCGTGCATGGCTTGGGCGGCTGATCAGCGACCAAAGTGGTTCGCTGCGCCGCGTTCTGGAACCCCTTGCACGGGTGCTTTCCGGTAATCGCGACCGCTTCGGGGCGCTGGCGGGGCTGGGTGCGCCGGACAACCCGTACCGGCTGAATCTGGCGCCGGAACTGGGCGGTCCGGCCATGGCCTTGTGGAAGATGCCAGGACGCGCCGCCCCCGGCGACGGGCTGGTTTTGTCCGAGGCGCTGCGCCTCTGGCGACCCGGCGAAGCACCACTGGATTCCGCGACGCTCGCGTCAGATATCCTGGTCGAGTTGGGCGCGCGCGAAGGATTGAGAGGGGCGCGCGCGCAAATTGATACGCTTTCGGCGGGCATCGACGCGTTGCAGGCGCGTCTGATCGGCACCGATGGCCTGATCGCGCCGCCCGAGACCTTGCCGACAGGGGCGACGCGGCACGAGATACCAAACGCCACCGGGTCAAGCCTGCGCGACGCCCTGGATCTTGATGAGCTTTTCGGAGCGCCGCCCGGCACCATCCTTCATGTCGCCGTTGCACCCGAAGCCGACGCGTTCCCGTTCGATTCGGCCCCGGACGCGCGGCGCATCGATCTGCGCCCGGCAGGGCGCGCGCCCGAGACGTTCGAAGCGCCGACCACCGCCCCTGGTGAGTGGTTTGTCGCGCTGGGTCCGCGCGCTGACGTGGCGCTTTTGTCTGGCGACCCCGATGGCAGTGCCGGCCAGACCGCACGGCTTCAGCGGATTTTCCAGGCGTTTTCGACCGCCGGGGGCGATGTGGCAGTCGTCGCGGACGCGGCAAGCGCTCATGCGGCGTGGCTGGCGGCTGAAGGCGTCGGCACAGGATCGATCAACCAACTGTTGACGCTGGGCATGCCGCTGACCCCAGTGGCGTTTTCGATATTCGACCTCAACCCCGGCGCCAACGCGCTGAGAACCTTTCTCGGGCTGCTACCCGCCGACGATCCAGCCGCGCCAGACGACGATGCGCTTGGCTTTGCCCGGGCCGCCCTGAGCGCACTGGCCGGACTTTCGCGATTTGCCGATCCGTCCGCCGAATTGAGTCCCCCCAGCAACCTGCCCGGCGCGGCGGGCGCAGGTTTGGCGATGCATTGCGCTTACGGCGTTTTTGACCGTGAGGCGATAGAGGCCGGGCTTACGGCGGCGGCGGCAGCCGGGCTCAGCGAGCGGGCGGGAACACAAGCCGCATTCGAAGCCGGTACTGCGGTTACCGGCGCAGGGCTGGGTCTGTTGCTGCCAATCGAACCCGGCAGCGGTGGGTTGACCGTATCTGGGCATGTGGCCGTGGAACTGGGCGCGATCGCGCTCGACCCCCTGCCCTCGCTGACTGAAGAACGCAGCATTCGGCTACATCTGGAAATCCGCCGCGACGGAGGCTGGCTGCTGGGCGGACCGGGATCGGGCGTGGGCGCTGCGCAAGAGCTGCGCTGGATCGCGGTCGATATCGCCGTGCCGCTGGGCACATCCGGCCCGGTCGAGGCCGAAATCCGGTTGCATGATGCAAGCATCTTCGGTCTGGCCCGGGGTGTCTGGGTTCTGCGCGAAGCCGGAGCCGCCGCCGCCGAAGGCATCGTCACAACGGCACTGCCCGAAGTGCGGGTCCTGCTGTCATCGGTGATCACCGAGATTCTGGCCGATCCCAGCCCCGAGATGGGCGCGCTTGGCGATCTGCTGCGCGCTGCCGGCGTGATTGATGACCTTGACGGGCTGGTTGCAACGGCGCTGGACCGCATGCTGCACGAGCCCGACGCGCAGATGCGCGATGCACTTCAAAGCGCCACACGGGTTTTGGACCTTCAGGATGCCATCGACGTGGTTTTCGCTGAGATTCCCGGGTTGAGCATCGACATCGCGTCGCGTTCGCTCAGCTTCTCTCTGGCCGGGGCCAGCCCGGCACTCGGGCTGCCGGAATGGAGCCTTTCCGCGAGCGCTGCCAGCACCGGAGACGTCTCAGCGAACCTGAGCATTGGATCGGTCGCATCCGGCGCGTTGACGGCTTCACTGGTTCCGCTGGAAATCCGGCTGGATTGGACACCACCCGGCGCATCACCTCTGAACCTGCCAATCTGGCCGAATGCAGACGGTGCGGACATCGCGCGTGAAGGCGCGCCGCTGGCCATCGCCAGCGCGGTCAAGTTCGGCATTGAATACATGCGTGACGAGGATGACGGCGCGAAGGCTGTCATCGACGGCGTACTTGATCTTCTGGGCCTATTGGCGGCGCCCGATGCGGAGGGTGACCGGGCTATGCTCGCCCCGATCGGACTTTTCCGCGATCCGGTGGCGTGGCTCAAGAGCGAGGCGGTGTTCGGGTTGGCGGGTGGCTACGACGCTGGCCGCGTGGTAGCGGCCTTTGATGCGCTCCGACCATTCCTTGGCCTACCGGGCGCGCCCGGGCGTTGGGATGTCGCCAATGGCGTCGCCATTGAAGTGGCAGGCGCGGGCGGAACGCTTGATCTGGGGCTGGCGCTGGATGGCAATGCCATTGGCGGGGCCCCCGAACAACTGGCGTTCGGAGGGCGGGTCGGCCTGCTCATCAGTGGAACCGGACCTGTGGCACCCAGCATTGCAGTCTTTGCCGGATTGCCCAGCGCGATATCCGGGCGCAGCGCGGTGCATCTGGAAGTGAACCCCGATGTCAGCCTGTTTCTCAGGAATGCCAGCGGCACAGATTTGCCGCTTTATCCGAACACTCCGGGGCTGGCCTCTCTGGTCAGCATGGCGGTCGAAACCGCGCTGCCTCTGGCTCTGAACGCTCTGGTCGACGCGGGTGGTACGGCAGGAAATGTGACGGCAGCGGTCGGCGATGCACTGGTGCTGCGCGAAGGGGCACCCCTGGCCTTCACCGGCGCAAGACTATCTGCGTGGGCCAACGACCCAGAGGCCGAACTTGCCGCGCGCTGGCCGGCGATGGCTGCAGGCGCGCTGAATGCGCTGGCTTCTGCATTGAACCCGGCCTTGCCCGCGGGTGTATCCGCCGCATCCAGCGCGACCGGACTGGACATCACCGCAGGCCCCGTCACGCTGTCGCTTGAGACCGGGCCATTCAGATTTGCCATTGAGTACACGGATACAGGCCTGCCGTTTGTCGAGGCCGTGACTACAACAATGGCCTTCGACGTCGACGGGCTTGATGAACTGTCCGGCAGCATCGGACCCGCCGTAATCGACGCCGGAGGCGCGAACCTCTTCCCTGTTGTTTCTTTCGAAGTCGGAAACAGTATTGGGGTACCATCTGTCGGCCTCGGTCTTGCGATTGCGGCGGACGGCGTGCAGGTGGTGACGCTGCGCACGCTGCTTGATCCGATAGGCGTCGAGGTCGTGTTCGATGACGGCTCGGGGCCGCTTTCGGAACCAGCCCACGTGGCCTCGGGCCTGCTGACCCTGACGTTGGGGTTGGTGATCGATTTCCTGCGCCAAACCCAGCCCGTGCAGGACCTTCTGCAAACACCGATCCCGGGCACAGGCAACAGCGATGTCGAAGATGTCCTTGAAGGGGTTGTCCTTCTGGATGGCGATACCAGCCAGCTTGATCTGGCGCTGTTCCAGCTTATCCCGACGCCGGGACAGGACCCGGCCGAAATCCGGGACAATTTTGTTGCCCGGATGATCCGATTGATCGAGAACTTTGCCGATGCGGGCCCATCGGTGACAATCGACAGCATCCTGACGGTCGGATTGGCGCGCGATGGCAATGCGATTGGCGTCAATGTCGGCCTCACCTCACGCCTGCCGCTGACCTCTGGCGACGTGGTTGTCTCAATCGAGAATGACAACCGCTGGATCAAGGACACCCCGCCTGCGGGCATCGTCATCGGACTGGTCGAAACCAGCCCGACCTTGGGTTTTGCGCCGTCGATTGCCGCCAACGGGTTGGGGGTGAGGATCGGCAAAGACGGCGGGCCGCTGGTGGATTTCGGGCTCTCGCTCGGCTCAATCGCGCTGCATCTGTTTGGCCGTATCGGCAACGGCCCGTCAGCGGGCGGCGTTCAGGTTCAGCTTTCGGACCTTGCGGTCGGTGTGTCCGGCGGGACCGGTGGCAACCCCGTGGCGCAGGGGATCATGGACGAAAGCTCGGACAGTGGGCAGGCGCTGGCACCGATGTTCAGCCCGGCACTGGCCATCCAGAAACACGGATCAGACCCGGTGATGGTCCGGCTGTCGGCGGGCGAAGGCGACGGCCCATGGTGGCTGTCGATCAAGAAAGGTTTCGGTCCGCTTTATGTCGATCAGGTCGGGCTGGGTGTCACCCAGACCGGAGAAGAGCTTGAGAAAATCTCGCTGTTGTTCGACGGCAATATATCCATCGCCGGGCTGACTGCCGCTGTAGATGACCTGCAATTGACCTATTCGCTTGATGCCGGGCCGATTTATGATCCCGGCAGTTGGAATATCGATCTGGCCGGGCTGGCGGTCAGCGCCGATCTTTCGGGCGTGCAGCTTGCGGGGGGCCTCAGAAAGTACTCGGATCCCGGCGTACCTGAAAATGTCGAATATGTCGGCATGCTGCTGGCGCGGTTCGCGGCCTATGGCCTGTCAATCTACGGCGGCTATGCTTCCATTCAGGAAAGCGATGAAGGGCGCTATACCGCCTTCTTTGCCTATGGTGCCGTTGTTGGCCCCATCGGTGGACCACCCGCCTTTTTCCTGACCGGTATAGGTGGTGGTTTTGGCATCAACCGTGAGATCATTGTTCCCGACGATCTTTCGAAATTCGATGAGTTCGTCATGATCCGGGCGCTCGACCCAAGCGCCTCGGCCCCGTCGGACCCGATGGCCGAGATGGACAGCGTCCGCGCCACTTTCCCGCCCCGGAAAGGCACCTTCTGGTTCGCGGCAGGGATCAGCTTTACCAGCTTCATGATTGTAGACGGTGTGGCGGTTGTAGCCGTCGAATTCGGCAACGGATTCGAGCTGAATATTTTTGGCCTTGCGCGCATGGCGCTGCCGCGTCCGCAGTTCCGGCTGGTCTCGATCGAAATCGCGCTGGTTGCCCGGTTCTCGACCGAAGAGGGCGTCATCTGGATTCAGGCGCAACTGACAGACAATTCCTGGCTGCTTCATGAAAGCGTGCGCCTGACCGGTGGTTTTGCCTATGTCTCCTGGTTCGGCGGCCCGAAAAAGGGCGAGTTTGTCCTGACATTCGGTGGTTACCACCCCAAATTCCACCGAGATGGTTATCCGGTTGTGCCGCGCCTTGGCTTCCACTGGCAGCCGACCAGCAACATCGTCATCAAGGGCGGCAATTACTTTGCGCTGACTTCCGAAGCCATCATGGCGGGTGGCGGTCTGGAGGCGTCGGCTGAACTGGGGCCCGCCTGGGCCTATGTTGCCTATGGCTGTGATGTCATCATCTATTTCGATCCCTTCCGCTATGAGGCCGAGGCCTATGCCAGGATTTCCGCCGGTGTCACGATTGATGTCTGGATTGGCAAGATCACCATCAAGATCAGCCTGGGCGCCAGCATCTACGTAGAAGGGCCGGAATTCCGCGGCGAGGCGCGTTTCAAGGTCGGCCCCGTTAAGCTGAAGGTGAAGTTCGGTGCCAAGGAGCAATCATCTCCGAATTACATCAACTGGACCGATTTTGTCGTCAAATACCTGGAAGAGGCGCAGCCGGGTACGGCGCGGGCAATCTCGGCCATCGCAGGCAACGGTGCCCTGCCGCCGGGCGAGGAAAAAGGAACCGCGGACGGGTCCGTCGACCATCCCTTTGAAGTTCTCAGCGAATTTGAGATGACGGTAACGACCACCCTTCCGGCCGACCGGCTGGTGGTTGGAAATGCAAGCCCCCAGAACTTTGAGACGCTGCCGCTTGGTCTGCCGCCCCTCAATGCCTCGCTGGATGGGGCCGAACTGTCGCTGTCCCTGATCCACGTGAACACAGGGCAAGAGCGGATCAATGAGAGCGGAATTACCGTTCTGGGCCGGTACACCGGCAAGTTCCCGGTCGCCGTTTGGGGGCCGCCGCAGGAGATGGACAACAAGTCCATGCCCAAAGGCGAGGTACTGGACGCGCTTGAAGGCGCGCACATGACGGTAAAACCCTTGCGCATCGGAAGGTTACCGCCCGAGATCGCATTCAATCAGGTCGAAGCCGGACGGCGCAAACCCCTTCCGTTTGTCACCGAGGCGACCGTTCGTCCGGGCTTCTTGACCGATGTAGGCGGACTGGTGGCGACCGTGCCAATCGATCTTGAGCCCGACCGCGTATTCGAGCTGGAACAGAACATTCTGGCACAGAACGGCATGGGCAAGGCCGCTTTGGCCGGTCGTGCCAATGCACGGGTGGCGCCGGGTCGCATCGGCTCGCTGGGTGAACGGCTGGTGGTGCCTGAACCCGTGACGCGAGGGCGCGTACAGAGGGAAGCGCCCGCCAAAACCCTGAACCGCACGGTCAAACCACCGCGTGCTGTTGCCATACTAAGCCCCGAAATTCGCGCCGAGGCCGTGGCACGAATGACCTCGATCAGAGACGCCGCCGATATTCCACGGGTCGCCGCGCCAAGCATGGCTGCGATGACGGCGCGGGTGTCGCCGAATATCCCGGCGCACCTGACACGCATCGACACCGCCGCGCGCGGACAAAGAACCGTGATCGCGGGAACACATGCTCCGGTGACACATTCAGCGCGCGGAAATACCAGTTTCGTTCGGGGGCTCGGGCAAGATGGTGCTGCGGCATCGCGGCTGGCGGCGTTTGAAAAGGTGGCAACCGGGCCTGCTCGGGCGGCGACGGTGGAAACCGCACAGCTTACCCCGGGCGAGATCGCGGTGTTCGACATGCCCGCCGCCCGTCGTTCCGACCCGCGACTTGGTGCGGGAACTATCGCCACCTCGGGCGGAGCGGCGCGGGTGACGGCGATTGGGCTGGGTGGTGCGGTTCTGGAAACCGATGCCCCGATACGCGGACGGGTGAACCTGCCGGGCCGAACCTCTCGGATCATCGTCGAAGCGTTGGGAAATAGCGGCACCAAGGTCGGCGTCACGGGCTGGATGGCGGAACGCGAACTGGCCTTCGTGGGGTGGAGCCGGGCCCTGTTTGCAGGTGGTTCGGTCCACGCGGCCGGGGCGCGCATCGGTCGCCGCAACGAAGCGGCTGGCATGGGTTGGATCAAAGCCGCCAAGCTGACGCGTCAGGGCCGGATCACCACCCGCTTTGACAACTTCCAGCCGCTGTTGGTTTTGCTGCTGGAAGGCCCGGTCGACCCCGACGCCGCCCGCGATTTTGCGCTGGCTCTGACCGGCGCCAAGGAAACGGGTGCAGCACCCGTCGTTGTCAACATGGGGGCACGCACCGCGCTGATCCTGCAAATTGCTGCGACAGACGATGGCGGGCCGGTCAGCGTCGCTGTCGAATCCAAGGCGCAGGGACGGCTTGCCGGTGTGATGCTGGCAAGCGGAGACGCTGATCGGTTTGCCGCGCTGTTGGAGACCCGCAGCCTCGAAGATCTGCTGGACCGACCGCAGGCGACGGGCGGAAAGCCGGTAAAGATTTCATGGACGAAACCAAAGAAGCCTAAAAAGAAGAAGGACTGCTGATATGGTCGCGGTTGGGAAATTTGTACTCTATGACGGTTTCGTTCCACCGCTTGAAGCCGGAGATTATGATCTGGTAGCCCGGCATGAACTGGATTCACCCGATACATCCAACCTGAATGTCGAAACGCAAACAAGCCGGGTCCGGATCACCTCGCCCCGGTTCAAACTGCCGCCTGACCAGATTCTGTCAACCTTTCCGCCTGCCAATTCCGAAGGCGCGTATGAAAGCCGCCTGCCGCAGATCGTCATAAAGCGGCGGACCATGCCGTGGGAACGCCGACCGCTGCGCCCCGGCGACCCTGATGTTCCCCATGCCCCCGATGAAGCCGCAGATCGCAACACGCCCTGGCTGGCGCTTGTTGTTATTGCCGAAGGTGAGGGCGAGATTTCGGTCGAAACGCCAATTGCCGAATGCGTCACGCCCGGCGTGCCAATGAACGGGCCATCGGATGTGCTGAAAGGTCTGTATCTGGCGGTACCGGCAACAGTTGTGCGCAAGGTCTTTCCGACAGTCGAGGACCTCAGGCTTCTGGCCCATGTGCGCGAGGTCAGCCTTGCGGACACGGAAAACGCTCTGGGCGACGACGATGGCTTCATGGCGGTGGTGCTGGCCAATCGCTTGCCGCAATTCGACAGGGTTGCCTGCAAACCGGTGCGGTATATGGCGTGCCTTTTGAACCTCGAAGGCCAGCTTGATGCCCTGCCCGCCCCCACTCCGCCGATCAAAACGTTTTTAGCGACCGAGTTTGTCTTTGACGCCGCGCTGATCGCGCAGGACCTGCCCGCAGACCCCGATCTGCGTTTCATGGGGGCCGAGGTCGAGATGACGGTCGCGCCGGGGCTGCTTGACGGAGATTTGCCGCCCGTTGGCCCCAACGGTCGCGCCGTCACCAACGGAACGGCGCGCGCACGCTCTGCTGATCCGACCCGTGCGACAGCGACGACTTCGGCACGGGCCGGTGAGTGGTCGGCTGAAACCACAACAGCGCGGATATCCGACGCCGCGATAACCGCCCATTCCGACGACGCGGCCTTTGTCGTGCGCGACGCAATGAAAGCGGGCTTCCGCATACCTTTCGAGGCCGTGTTGCAGGAAAAGACCTATCGTTTCCCGGTCTTGGCGCATTGGAGTTTTACCTGCAACGGCGCAGGCTCGCTGGATACGATCATGCAGGAACTCGATGTGGGACTGCTGGGCACATTGCCGGGCCCCGATGCCAAACCGCCCCGGCCTGTCTGCCTGCCCCCCGAGGCTGGCGATGGTCCACCCCCGGCGGACAAGCCCCGCATCCCGCCCGAGGTGACTGGGACCGGACATGTGGGATTGGCCCACAAAACCCGCGAAGGCGAAGATCGCCGTGCCTGGTTCCGCGGTCCGTTCGTACCTTTCGCCACGCGCCGGCGACATCAGGAAGCGGACCTTCCGGTTCTGGCGCATGTATCGGACCAATTGCGCCTGACCATACCGGACGGTCGCGAAGACCTGTCGCTGGCCATCGCGTTTGAAATCGGGCGATTGCTGGCGCTGTCTCAACCCTCGTTTGTTGCCGCGCTGATGCGTTGGCGGCGCGAGCAGTTCGGGGCAGAACGGGCGCGTCTTCTGAACGGCAAACTCAGCCAGATCGGACAATTCGCAGGAACTCTTGACCTGAAACTGAACCAGGGCGTCGCGCGTGAAATCGGCAAGCGGTATCTGAACGTGGCCGCCGCCGATCTGGTCGCAAACTTTGGCGATGCCCGTCCGATCGCCGATCCGGGTCGTCCGATTGAACATCTGGCGACCAATCCCCTAACCGATCTGGCCAATGGTCTTGGCATTGAACGTCAGGTTCTGGCGCAGGCGCAACGGTTGCGCGACCCCGGTCTGCTGGATCAGGTCGCGGTGGCCCGTGCGGCACCGTCCGACACAGTCGATCCAACCGTCTTGCAGGTGCTGGACGCCGGACTGGATGAAGCGCTGCGCGGTGTTCTGGCGCAGGGTGGCGGTGGGCCCGATTTGGCCCCGCGCCCGCGGGCGGCGGTTGCGCAACCTGCCGAGGACGCGCTGGAAACTGCGATCCGGCGCGCAACGGAAACACGCAGGAAAGAGGTGGAGTGATGGTCAAGGCAACGCTGACCGCAGAGACCGTTCTGAACCAGGCCGTCGCCGCCATCGAAGGCGTTTTGGTCGGAACGGATGTCGATGATTTTACCGATGACGAGAAAATCACGCCTCGAGAAGTGCGGCAGTTTCTGGCACGGCTGCGGCTGTTGGAAGGCGTGCCCTTTTCGAACATTGTCGCCGACAGCGCGTTGTTGCCCATTGAATCCATTCGGTTTTTCTATGTGGATCGGGGCTGGACAGATGCTTTGACCCAAGGGGCGTTGTCCATCGGCACGGTCAATACCGGCGACAGGGCGCAGCTTGACCGTCTGTATGGCGCAATCGAAGACGAGATCGACAGCGAGGAACGGCTTGTGCGCCTGCCGGGCGGTGAACAGAGGCAGGCTGGCCCCGCCGGGTTGATGACCGGATTTCTGCTGCGGTCCCGGGCGGTGTCGGGATGGCCGGGCCTGCATGTCCGGGCCTATGCGCGCGAGCCGGACGGCAATGATCAGGAAATCCTGCCCGAGTCCCACCCCGACCGGCTGAAGCTCTTGCGCCTCGAACGGCTGGCGCCTGCAGTCATGCTGGCGCTGTTCGACGGATTGCCCGAGGTGGTGCACATCGAAGAACCCAAGCGCGGTCTGCAATTCGGGGTTACGCTTACGGAAACGGCGGCAAATACTTATTCGGCTTCGATCCCGGCGCGCAACGTGCAGACGGCGAATTATGTGGGCAACAACGGTTTGGAAGTTGAAACCGTGGCCGACGCCAAACGCCTGCCCGTTCGATTTCGACCCGGCAGCCCCGGTGTGCTGGATTTGGCCAATACCGGCCGGGCCTTTCTGGAAGATGCCAGCCTCGGCATGGGGACCGAACTGGATGGCGCAGAGTTTGCTCTGCAGATGATCCGCTTTCCCTACCGACAGGTGTTCGGAGACCCTCAGATAACAGTGGATTTCGATATCGCCGCCGTCTTCCGGCCAACGATTTCGAAAACGGTCACCACGATGGCCGCCGATTTTGAAAGGGTGTTCGATGCCGATTGAACTTAACCCCGATCAGTTGAACCTTGCCATCGCCTCACCCCGTTGGTCGGTGATCACGCGGACCGGGCTGGGGGTCGGTGATTTCGCGACATGGGATCCCAAGATAATCCGCAAACCGCGTTTGATCGTTCCGATCGACGTTCAGGCGCTGTATGTCCGCGAAGGCTCGACCGTAGCTTTCGTGCGCCTGCCAGGTGCGGTCTCGACCCCTGATGGCGACCCACCAGAGCAAACCCCTGCCCCTCTTGACCCCGGCGCGCCGCGCCCTTCCGGCATTCATCTGCATTGGGCGATGCCAGACGCGGTGATGAACGGGCAAATGCAGGATGTCGGCGGTGACGGGCTCGGGCTGTCCGCCTTGCCGAACCGCTGGCTGGTGCTGCGGCTTCTGGCACCCGAGGGTGAGGAACGGATGGACGTCCGGGGTTGGGTGATCGAAGCCGACACGACCCGCGTGATCCCGCTGGAAGACTGGAAGGAAGAAACGCCCGAGGGTGCTGCGCCAACCGGAAAAACGCTGAAGGGGCAGGATTTGAATGCAGGCGCTGGCGGCAGCCTGGCCTGGACCGCAAGCTATGATGCCACCTTCAACCGCTTTGCCTTCCACGATCCTCTGGACGATATTCTGGACGCGGCACCCAATGGCGTCTTTGGCAATGCGGCCACATATCTGGTCGCCGGATGGTGGAGCCGCCCGGCCGAAGACCCGCTGGACTCTGCGCGCACCGCTTCGGGCTTTGCAAATGTGACCGAAGATCTGGGCTGGCGGGTCAACAGCGACACCAGCGGTCAGACGGCGGCCTCGGATCAGGTCACGGTCTATCAGGCAGCCATTGCCGAGCTTGGCCTTGAAAACGCCAGCCGGTTCTCACTGGTGCCGTCGGGGTCACTGACAAACTCAACAGCGCTGTCCGGCGTTCAGGGTGCTCAAGTGTTCCTGCCGGAAGGCGGGCGATTTGTGGCCGTTGAGCCCAAACATATCTACGCGACATTGTTGCACGGGGTTGTCCACGGCGTACCCGTCACGGGCCCGGTTCCGGCGGATCAGCGCCCCGATCCACAACGCCCGCGCACCGCGCTTGGGCCTCAGGTCGAAGACAGTATCGCCGCTTTGATTGCATCGGTGATGGAGGGCGGCGATCTCGAAGCCCGGGCCGAGACCGAGCGATTGATCGCAGCACTGGCCAATGATCAGGTCGCAAAACTCGGGGAACCCAACGGCGCGATCGAGATTGAAGAACGTGAACACGCCGCACGTTTCGAGGCCGAGCGCGGACGCGACTATTCGGTTGAAAAAATCATTGACCGCGGCGGGCCAGAGAACCTGATCGCGGGCCGTGCCGCCCGCAACCGGGCAGGCAGCACAGCGCGCGAGGAAACCGAGCGCACATTTGCAACCGAACTCACATGGTCTGCCACTAAGCCAGGCGTTGTTGGCATTGTGCCCGAGAACCTTGGATTTGCGTCAAATCACTTCGAACGCGAAGGCCGCCCGCGCGCCGAACCCAAGGTCCGCAATGTCCGTCGCCCCGGACCGCGCTATTTCCGCGCGTTGGAACCTGTGGTTGCGATCCGCGACGCCAAACGCTCGCTCCGCCATCAAGAGGACGGCGTAGCCTCGCCCGACGGAACGCTGACCTGCCGCTGGCCAAGCCAGATTCCGATTATTGTTCCGGGCGGCATTTCCGGGCGCCAGCATCTGGGCCCCTTCCCGCATGGCGCTATTCCCGACGAGGTTGTCCGGCTGGCCCAGAATGCAGTGATCACCGATCCGTTCACCACACCTTGGCTTGCGGAACAGGCCGCCCCGACCAGCCCGTTCCCGCAAAGCGTTCTGGCCGCCCGCCTGAAGGGCGAGGTTGCGCTGCGGTTTTCGCGGGACGGGGTATATGACGGAACGGTCCCGGGCTTCACCGCGCGCAGCGAAGCCGGAGAGGTTGCAACGCCCGGCCCGATGGAGGCCGCGTTGGGCGATCAATTGCGTCGGCATTCGCTACTGGATGGCGTGGACGCCGCACCCATTGGCGTCACGGTCTGGGCACAACCCTGGTCGCCTATCTGGCTGGAATGGGAAGTTCAGCTTGATCTGAGCGACAGGTTGACCGGTTGGGTGCTCGATCAGGTGGACTATGACGCGACGCTGCCCCCGGGGGATGCCAGCCGAACCATTTCGGGCCGCAGCCCGATCAACAACGGCGCATCGGAAAGCCTGACGGCAACGGTGACGAACTGGATGACCGCCGAGGAATTGCGCGATGCGGATGACGAAGGCCAACTGGACGAAGACGGCGAAAAAGAGGTTCGGGCGGTCTATAAACATCTGATCAATGCGGATGTGATCTCGGCCACGCTCAGCGGCATTCACGAGGCGCTGCTGGGTCTGCCGGATGCACCCGACGGACAGGTCGAAGAGACCGGTACCAAGATTGCGCCGATTGATGTGCCGCAACTGCTGTTTTCAGGGCGGGTTCGGATCACCGCGGCACGGCTGGTCGATGCCTTTGGGCGGATTCTGGATATCGACCCCGGCCAAATCGTGCATCCCGCAGCCCTTGTTGCGCCCGGTCCGGCGCTGGAACTGCCACCGCGACTGACCCGTCCGTCGCGCATTGCCTTCCGGCTGGCCGATCCGGCCGATGGCGCGGCACTGCCCCGCGAGGCTACGATCGATCAGGAACGCCCCGACCTTATGATCAACCCGGTCGCGGGCTTCCTTTTGCCTGACCTTATCGACGAGGCGCTTGAAGTCTTCGATGCCGCTGGCACGCCATTGGGCCAGCTTCAGCACGAGCCCATCGGAGGCGGCGTCGTATGGGAGATCGCTCCGGGTCGCGAGGGTCCGGCGGATGCGGGGCCGCTATATGATCTTACCCCAGCCGCCGAACCGCTGGGACGTTTCGCAGTCGCAATGATCGAGGCCGACGCCCGCAGCCGTGGCGGCACCGCGCTGGGTGACAAACGCGAAACCGCGTTGTCCGCGTTTCTGCGCGCCGTCGATACTACGCTCTGGTCCATCGACACGTTCGCCTCGCTTGGTACGCCGCATATCGCGGGACTTGTCGGGCGGCCCATGGCAATGGTTCGGGCAACGATCCGGATGCAGATTTTTGACGACCTCGATCTGCTGGACCTTTCAGCGCCCGGTGCGGCAGAGGCCCGCAAGGCGGTCTATGACGATCTGGCAGATCGCGCGTTTCGGGCAAGGCTTGGTGAATTCACGCGCGACGATGACGGGGTTTATGGCTACTTCATCAATGACGACTATCGGCGCTTCCATGTTGTCGACAAGATTGTCAAAACCCGCGCGCTTGAAAGTGGACGCCGCAAAGGGCAATTCGCGGCTCTCGGCGCGGCACGTATCCCCGAACCCGATCCGATAGATCACCCCTATCTTGTCGGCGAGGATGAGTTTCCCATTCATCTGGGCGAGGTCATACGCCTGACAATCCTGATGCATCCAGCGGGCAAAGTGCATCTGACCTCGGGCATTCTGCCCAGAAAGTCGCTGCAGCTCGCGCGCGACTGGGTTGATCCGGGGCTTGGGCGCATGGCTCCGTCCGCCCGGATCGGGCCGGTGCTGATCGACCCCGACAAGGTGCGTCTGCCCAAGATCGCCAGTTTCGGAGAGGATCAGATCTGGACCCGCCGCGACACGCCGTTTTCGTGGAAAGACGATCCCATTCTGGCCGCAACGCAGGCGGCGCTGCTGCCGGATGTCCCCGCTGCGATTGAAGAGGGCTATGTGCGCATCGCCACCGCACCGATTCCCGGCAGCCAAGAGGAGGAGACCTGATGCGCTATGCATGGCCGGGCCGTGGGCGCTCGGGCGTAGATTTCGCCGCCCGGCGTCTGGATTTCAACGCCTTCAACGATATCCACGCGCCTGAAGGGTTGTTTGACGAACTCTTCGGCCATCGCGAAGACTATCTGCGCGCTCTGGAAGCTCTGGGCGCGTTAACAGACGCAAACCGCTGGATTCCGCTGGGACCGACCGGGATGCTGAACGGTCAGGCCACCGGCAACCCGATCGTGGCCGGGCGTATCCGCGATCTGAAGGTCTCGCCCAGTGGCAGCCGTGCCTACGCGGGCTCGGCCAATGGCGGCGTCTGGGTGACACTGGATGCAGGTCAAAGCTGGGGCCCGCTGGGAAGCTGGGGCGTAAACCCAAGCGCCACATCTGGGACCAGTGGCCGCGTGCAGTCACTGACCATCGGCGCGCTGGATGTGAAATTCGGGGCAACCGCAGACGAGGACGTGATCTACGCTGCAACCGGCGAGTTGACCGCCACAACAGGTCGCACACATAACAGTGATTACGGCGGCGTCGGCATACTGCGCCTTGACGGCGCGCTGTCCAACGCAACATCCAGCGTTGGGACAATCCCCTGGTTGCGAGAAGGAACTGCCCTGCGCGGGGCCGGTATCTATCGCCTGACCCACGACCCCGGAACACCGCTGTCGCTTGATCCGACGAATCCGAACACCATGATCGCAGCGGCATCCTCGGGTCTGTATTTCCGGGACGGTCCGTTCGTTCCCGACGCGCCTTGGGACCGGATCGAGCGGGCGCCATTTGATTTCAACCCGAACAGCTGGCCGCATGTGTCGGACGTCGTGTGGTCGAACTCGACACCCAAACGCATCTATGCCGCGCTCACGCATCATGAAACCGGAAAGACTGCGGTCTATGTCACCGAGGGCGGGCCAGACAGCGACTACACCAAAATCGAGTTGGACGGCGTGCAGCGCGCGGTGCGGCTCAGCCTTGCCATCGCACCTTCAAATCAGGATGTGGTCTATGTGCTGGGCACCGGGGCGCATAACCGGGCGCGTCTGTGGCGGATCGAAGGCACCGGCCCTGCGCGGGTGGTCGATAATGTTCCACCGGGCCTGTTCGGCAAACCAAAGATGGATGGTGACACGCTGAAAGTGGACGGGAACTCATCGGACTATAACAACTCGATCGCGGTCGATCCGACGAATGAGAATATTGTTTTTGTCGCAGGCTCAACGATCAGTGTCACAGGCGGGACCACTTCCAACGCAAACATGCACAAGCTGACCATCAGCGGCACCCATGCCGCCGACGATTACAGCGCCGATTTTGACAGCACCAAGGCGCTGTCCGCCGATACCGACCCGACTTATATCGGCAACAAGGCACATGCCGATGTCCACGTCATCCGGACCGATGGTGTCGATGTCTGGATCGGATGCGATGGCGGTGTCTTCGCTGATCGCGGTTCAGGCATGGAATCGCTGAATTATGGACTTGCGGTCTCGGAACCCGGATTTCTGGCCTGCCACCCGCAAGAGCCCGGCGCGTTGATTGCGGGAACGCAGGACAATGGCCGGATCGAGCGAATTGGCAGCTCGATCTGGCGGCTGTGGCGTAAGGGCGATGGCGGAGGGGTGGCCTATCACAGCACCAATCCGGCCTACTATCTGGGTCAGTACATCGAAGCCCATTGGCGCGAGAACCGTGGGAGATTCACCCGGCCTGTGTTTCGAACCACGGTCCCCACAGGCACAAGTCCGCCCGAAAGTGAAACCAAGGAAAGCGATGCTGCGCTATTTTATAGCGGGATCGCCACGATTGCGGGCGAAGGCGACGAAACTCGCGTCGCGATCGGTACAAATCGGGTGTGGTTTTCACCCGACTGGAACCCCGCGAACGCGGATAACGTCTGGGTCACACTGCCTAAAGGTGAGGATGCCCGCACCCCCGGATCAGAACGCGACAATCAGGACAAGTTCGGCGGCGATGAGGTCGCCGTCACCCTCCGCTGGGCGCGCCGCGGTGACCTGACCAATGATTTTGACGGTGCCCGCCTGCTGGTTCTGACCACCAGGAACATCTTTCAGTATTCCTATGACGCGGGCGAGGACAAATGGACCCGTCACAGGTTCACCGAAAAGAAGATGAAGAACCGCATCCGCAAAAACGAGGATGTTCCGGCCGGACCGTCAGAGAAGCTGCCTTATATCGGCCTATGGACCGATATCTTCCCCCATGATCAATCGCTGGGCAGTCACGGTTCGTTCTATGTGACGACCACTTCGAAATCGAAAATGACCGATACTGGCGAGGTTGGTCAGGCGGACCGGATGGATACGCTGTGGTGGTTCGATGGCGAGGAGACCTGGCATCCCACCGGCCTGCGCAATCAGGGGTTGGACCCTGTGACTGGAACGTCCGGCACCAAAGCGCCGCAATATGCGGTCATCGTGCATCCCGACGATCCGAATATCGTCTTTGTCGGCGGCGGCACCGGGGTATGGCGCGGTGTTCTCAGCTTTTCCGGCAGTACCCCAAGCTGGACCTGGAGCGGCGAACTGAACGGCCTGCCACAGGCCGTGGTGCAGGATCTAGCAATATTCCGCGAAGGCAATCTGCGGCTGCTGCGTGCCGCGCTCGAAAGCCGCGGGATATGGGAGCTGAACATCTCGGACAGTCCCTCCTCGGTCGGCAATACCTATCTGCGGGCTACCAATCTGGACACCCGGCAGGTCCCTCTCGTGGCTGCGCCAGTTGACCCTCTGAGCACCTCGACCCCGCCCCGGACCTTCACGCTGGATATGAGCCCGGACGTCTATGTGCACGGATCGCCGGCAGCCGTGCCCTGGGGTGCGGGCAACCTTCCCAACGAGGCACAACTTTATGATCGGGTCGAGAATAACCGTTTCGTTCGTATCCGCAGAAGGCCTGGAACGTTTCCGACCTATGTGATGGTGCATCACCGCGACACCAATGTGCTGGCGGGCAATCAGGTGTCGGTGTCCCTGATACGACTGGCGAATGCACCAACCGACCTGACCACAATCCCCATCGACGCGGCATGGCGACAGGCGGTGGTCGCCCTGCTGAACGGATCGTCCACCAACCCGCCATCGGGTTGGGAACTGGCCGAATCCGGCGTAGGGCGGAGGCATCTGAGCGCCCCGGTCGAAGCCCGTGTTCCCCGTGCGGTCGAATTCGCGGCTGACCTGACCCATGCCGTCACCAGCCCGACAAGGCGGGATGACGAATTGCTGGTGGCGATCGTCAGTTCCACCCGCGATCCGGTGGCCGAGGCGCAGTTAAATCACGGTGATCTTGCCGCCCTGATCCGTCAAAGCCGCCACGTCGCTGCCCGCCGCTTTGAACGCCGCAGGTAAAAGATCGGGCAGATGTCTGATATTACGTGGGAAACCGGGCAGAAGCTGTGCAAATCCATCGTAAGCGCTTCGCGAGAGGGTGAGTGGCGGGGAGACAGGGATTCGAACCCTGGGAACGCTCTCACGTTCAACGGTTTTCAAGACCGCCGCATTCGACCACTCTGCCACCTCCCCGCGTGAGGCCGGGTCTAAGCCCAGTTGCGCACAGAGGCAAGACATAAAGCGGGAATTATTGCCGAAGCGAAAGCAGCGCTCTTTCCATGGCCAGACACCCGCGTTATGATCCGCGCATGAGACCGCACGAGACTGGCAACAAGAACCAGCGCGCACGCGGTAGGGGCACGGCCGAAAAGGCCTGGTCAGGCAAGGGATGAGACAATGAAGCGAGCGACTGGCACACGCTTTGGGCCGCAACGGCTGGCGTTTCTGGCCGTGAGTATGGTGGCCCTGACAGGCTGCGAAGAAGGGTTCGGATTGCAGGACCCACCGGCTGAAGAATCCGAAAGCAAAAACGCAGACAATACCAACCGGTTTGAACTGTTCCCCTCTGCAGACGCATCAAATCAACGTGATGTCGAAGCCCCCGAGGTGTTTCAGGTAACCGAGGCCGGGCTTTGGGACGGGCGCCCGTCGCTGGGTGGTATCTGGGTGGCGCATCCTGACGTCTCGCAACCCGAACGGGTGTTGATCAAGAACACTTCGAACAACAAAACCGTCACCGGAGCGCTGTTCCGTCGCGAGCGGAATCTGCCCGGACCTGCGCTACAGGTATCATCGTCAGCCGCATCGCAATTGGGCATGCTGGCCGGTGCGCCGACCCGGATCGAAGTGGTCGCGTTGCGACGCGAGGCGGTCGAACCTGCTCCGCCTCCAATTGCCGAAGAACCGGGGGACGCAGATACGCCAGAGGCAGACGCGGCAGCCACGGATACGGCACAGGCGGATGCGGCAGAAAAACCCGCCAAGCGGAAATGGTGGCAGAAGAAGCCTGCGGATGAGACCAACGCCGCCGGCGCTGCTGCAGTTGCCGGTGCGGCTGCTGGTGCAGCGGCCGCTTCATCCGGGGATGAAACCGCAAAAGCCAGCGCCGAAGTCACTGACGCGGCTACAGACGTCGCTGAAGCAACCGTCGAAGCTGCGACCGGCGAAGCCCCCGCGAAACGGAAATGGTGGCAGAAGAAAACACCCGAAGAGGCTGGTGCCCAGGCTGCTGAGGCAGCTACCGCTCCTCTGGCCGAAACCGGCACCGAGGCCGCGCTGGCCGGCAGTCAGACAGCCGCTCTGTCCGATCCGGAGATCACTCCGCCGGCAGAGAAGCCTGCCAAGCGCAAGTGGTGGCAAAAGAAAGACCCCAACGCCATCACCGAAACGCCGCTGGACCCGATTGCCGGGGCCGCCGCAGCGATCGATGCCAGCGAGCCTACCACAGCCGCTGCAGCCGCCGCCGCAAGCCCCGAAACGACGGGCGGTCTGGCCAAGCCCTTTGTCCAGGCCGGGACATTCAGCGTGGAAGCGAATGCCAAAAGCGCTGCCGAAAAGATCCGCCGCAACGGCATGTCCGCCGATGTGGCCGAGCTGAAAAGCGACGACAGGTCGGTCTGGCGGGTGCTGGTCGGTCCAGCCTCGACCCGGGCCGAACGCCGCGCGTTGCTGAATGATGTCAAAGACCTTGGCTTCACCGACGCCTTCGCGGCCAAGAACTAAAAACAGGAGACCCAAGATGCTGTCTGCCTTAAAATCCACATGCCTGGCCCTTGGGCTGACTGTTCTGGCCCTGCCTGCGTTCGCCTTCGACACCACCGCACGCGCAGCTTATGTCATGGACCAGAAAACCGGCACGGTGCTGTTGTCGAAAGATGCAGACCAGCCCTTGCCCCCGGCATCGATGTCGAAACTCATGACGCTCTATGTCGCGTTCGAGGCCCTGCGCGATGGGCGTCTGACGCTGGACGAAACCCTGCCCGTCTCGGAGCACGCCATGAGCTATGGCGGCTCGACCATGTTCCTGAACACGCAGGATCGCGTGCGGGTCGAGGATCTGTTGCGCGGGATCATTGTGCTGTCGGGCAATGACGCCTGCGTGGTGATCGCCGAAGCCCTCAGCCCCGACGGGACCGAGGCCGGATTCGCCCGCTTCATGACCCAACGCGCCCAGCAGATGGGCATGAACAACTCGAACTTCGCCAATTCCAACGGCTGGCCTGCTGCCGGGCATATGATGTCCGTGCATGATCTGGCGGTTCTGGCAAATCGCCTGATCACCGATTTCCCGGAATACTACCCCCTGTTCGCCGAGGAAGTGTTCGAGTTTGATGGCCGCGCGCCTTCGAACTCGCGCAACCGCAACCCATTGCTGAATCTGGGGATTGGAGCAGACGGGCTGAAAACCGGTCACACGCAAGAGGCCGGTTATGGTCTTGTCGGCTCGGCCAAACAGGGCGACCGCCGGGTTGTCTTTGTGCTTTCAGGACTCGATAGCATCGGCAAACGGGCAGAGGAGGCTGAGGCCGTGGTTAACTGGTCGTTTCGAAATTTTGTCGAGAGGACAGTTGCCAAGGCGGACGAACCGGTAGCGCAGGCCAAGCTCTGGATGGGCGCGGAAAAGACCGTGGGGCTGGTGCCCGAAGAGGACCTGACCCTGCTGTTCCCAGTTTTGGGGGACAAGGACATCAAAGCCGAGGTGGTCTATGACGGCCCGATCAACGCGCCGGTATCGAAGGGTCAGCAACTGGCCGAACTGGTGATCCAGCCCGAAGGTCTGCCGGAAATCCGCCGCCCGCTGGTGGCTGACAGAGACGTCGCGCAAGGCGGGTTCGTTGTACGAATGATGACCGTTGGCGGCATCGTCCTGAAAGACGTCGTCAATATCCCGCTGGAGCAAATGTGACGCCGCGCGGGATGTTCCTGACCTTTGAAGGCATTGACGGATCGGGTAAGTCCACGCAGGCACGCCTGCTGGCCGATCACCTGCGCCGCGAAGGCCGCGAGGTCGTCCTGACGCGTGAGCCCGGCGGCTCGGCGGGGGCCGAGGAAATCCGCAGCCTGGTTCTGCAAGGTGACCCGGACCGCTGGTCGGCCGAGACCGAGATCCTGCTGTTCACCGCCGCCCGCCGTGATCATCTTGAACGCACAATCGAACCGGCTTTGGCTGCGGGCAAAGTGGTGATCTGCGATCGTTTCGCCGACAGCACCCGCATGTATCAGGGCCTGTCGCGCGGCGATCTGCGCGGAATGGTAGACCAGTTGCATAGCTTGATGATCGGGCGCGAACCAGACCTGACACTGCTGATCGACATGGATCCTGATACGGGCCTATCGCGTGCCAAAGGGCGTCAGGGCGCGGAAGAACGGTTCGAGGATTTCGGCGTTGACCTGCAACAGAAGATGCGCGCCGGGTTCCTGGCACTGGCGCAGGAATTTTCGGATCGTTTCCGGATCGTCGATGGCAACCGGGACATGGACAGCGTCGCGCAGGATGTGACAGAACTCGTCACAGCAACCCTGCGATAGACGAGACATGAGCGACGACACCCCAACCCCGGATCAGGCCCCCGGCGCCCCCCATCCTCGGGAAACCCTGCGGCTGTTCGGTCAGGACGCCGCCGAACAGGCCTTTCTGACCGCCTATGCCTCGGATCGCCTGCATCACGGCTGGCTGCTGACCGGCCCGCGCGGTGTCGGCAAAGCGTCGCTTGCCTGGCGTATCGCGCGGTTTCTGCTGGCCACACCTCCGACGGAGGACGGCGGTCTGTTCGGGGCACCGCCACCACCGGATACGTTGGACATTGACCCGGACCATCCCGTCGCACATCGCATTCTGGCGGGGGCTGAGCCGGGGCTGGCTGCCATCACCCGATCCGTGAACGATCAGGGACGTCTGCGTAACGAGATCGTGGTTGACGATGTTCGCAAACTGGGCCGTTTCTTTGGCCTGTCCTCAGCCGATGGCGGTCGACGGGTCGTCATCGTGGATTCGGCGGATGAGATGAATACCAGCGCTGCCAACGCGCTGCTGAAAATGCTCGAAGAACCCCCGGCACGTACCACACTGCTGCTGATTTCGCATCAACCCTCGCGTCTGCTGCCCACCATCCGGTCCCGCTGCCGGATCCTGCGCCTGTCGCCTCTGGGGGTCGCGGATATGCAGGCCGCGCTGGCGCAAACCGAAGCGGAACTGCCCGCGCAGACGGATCATCTGGCGGCTCTGGCGGCGGGTTCGGTAGGCGACGCGGTGCGTCTGATAAATCTGGGCGGGCTGGAGCTTTATGCCGAATTGATCGCTATTCTGGGCACCCTGCCCCGGCTTGACCGGCAGCGCGCCCTGAGGCTGGCGGAAACCGCAGCCCAGCGTGGTGCTGCTGAGCGGTTCGACCTGCTTCTGTCCCTGATCGACATCGCCCTGTCCCGGCTGGCGCTGACCGGTGCAACTGGCGCCGCCCCACAACCCGAGGCCGCCCCGAACGAGGCCGAAACGCTGGCCCGCCTGTCCGGTTCACCACACAAGGCCCGCCAATGGGCCGAGGCCGCCGCCCTGATTACTTCACGCGCGCGGCATGGGCAGGCGGTGAACCTTGACCCTGCCTCGCTTGTTCTAGATACGGTGTTCAAGATACAGGAAACCGCCGGTCACCGCTGATGAGCCCCACCCCTGAAATTACCGACAGCCATTGCCATCTGGATTTCCCGGATTTCGACGGCCAGCTGGACGAAATCGTCGCCCGTGCCGCCGAGGCTGGTGTAACGCGGATGGTCACCATTTGCACCCGCCTGCACAACGAACCCGGCGTGCGCGCCATCGCCGAGGCCCACGCTCCGGTCTTCTACGCCGCCGGCACCCACCCGATGAGCGCGGCGGACGAGCCGATGGCCACGGTTGACGAACTGGTCGCACTTTCCCGTCATCCGAAATTCGTCGGTATCGGTGAAAGCGGGCTGGACTATCACTACACTGCGGACTCGGCAGAGGTGCAGAAACAATCGCTGCGCATCCATATCGAGGCCGCGCAACAAACCGGGCTGCCGCTGATCATCCATGCCCGTGCCGCCGATGACGACATGGCGCGCATTCTGGCCGAAGAATACCGCAACGCGCCCTATTCCTGCGTGATGCACTGCTTCTCTTCCTCGGCTGAACTGGCCCGCGCGGCGCTTGATCTGGGCTTTTACCTGTCCATGTCCGGCATCGCTGCTTTCCCCAAAAGTCAGGAGTTGCGCGATATCTTCGCCAGCGCCCCGGTCGACCGCATTCTGGTAGAAACCGACGCGCCCTATCTGGCGCCGCCGCCCTATCGCGGCAAGCGCAATGAGCCCGCCTATACCGCCCACACTGCCCGCAAAGGGGCCGAAGTGTTCGGGATGGATTACAGTGACTTCGCCGCCCAAACGCAGGCCAATTTCGACCGGCTGTTCACCAAGGCCGCCACGTACAAGGCCGCCGCATGAGTGAATTGCGCTGCACAATTCTGGGCTGCGGATCATCCGGAGGCGTCCCCCGGCTGGGCGGTGTCTGGGGGGACTGTGATCCGGACAATCCCAGAAATGTGCGCCGCCGGTGTTCCATGCTGGTCGAGCGTGACGGGCCGGATGGGACCACCACGGTCCTGATCGACACGTCTCCGGATATGCGCAGCCAGTTGCTGAGCAGCGGGACCGGCCGTCTGGATGCGGTCGTCTATACCCATTCGCACGCGGACCACACGAACGGTCTGGACGACCTGCGGATGATTGCATTCAACATGAAGGCCCGCGTTCCGGTCTGGGCCGATGGCGACACGCAGAACGACCTGCTCAGCCGGTTTGGCTATGCTTTCGTACAGCCCAAGGGCTCTCCTTACCCGCCGATCCTCGATCTGCTCACCATCGACGGACCGTTCGAGATCGACGGCCCGGGCGGAGCGATCGCTTTGCAGCCGTTTCTGGTAAACCACGGATCAATTGACGCGCTGGGGTTCAAGATCGGGAACATCGCCTATCTTCCTGATGTTGCAGAGATTTATGACGACGCCTGGAACACTCTGAAAGGGCTCGACTGCCTGATCATCGACGCCTTGCGCCGCTCGCCCCATCCAACCCATGCACATCTGGAAAAGACGCTGGGCTGGATCGAGCGCCTGACCCCGAAACGCGCCATTCTGACCAACATGCATATCGATATGGATTATGCCACGGTCGAGGCCGAAACCCCGGACCACATCACGCCCGCATATGACGGGATGGTGATCCGGCAATCGCTTTGATGACCGGGCCGCTGCCCGTACCCACCACTAGCGCGATGGCATCGCCATGTTTCAAAGCCTGATTGATGTCATCCTACCCGTCTTTCTGGTCATCGGGGCCGGATATCTATCAACCTGGCTGGGGTATTTCCGAGAAGCCCATATTGACGGTCTGATGAAATTCACGCAGGGCTTTGCGATCCCCTGCCTGTTGTTTCTTGCGATTGCCAATCTGGATCTCAGCGCCAGTTTCGACCCCCGGCTTCTGGGCAGTTTCTACACCGCTGCCGCCTTGTGCTTCACGATCGGCATGCTGGGTGCGCGCCTGATCTTTCACCGAGAATGGGAGGATTGCATCGCCATCGGCTTCTGCTGTCTGTTTTCAAACTCGGTCCTGCTGGGCCTGCCCATCACCGAGCGCGCCTATGGTCCCGAAAACCTGACCGGCAACTTTGCGATCATCGCCTTTCACTCGCCATTCTGCTACTGCGTTGGGATCACGGTGATGGAGGTCTTTCGCAATCGGGGCCATGGCGGCATGCGGATGATCAGATCCGTGTTCACTACCATGTTCAAGAACGCCTTGATCCTCGGCATTACCTTGGGGTTCATCGTCAACCTATCGGGTGTCGGCATCCCAACGGTGGTCGATGATGCGCTGAATCTGATCACTCGTGCCGCATTGCCCGGAGCCTTGTTCGCGCTGGGAGGGGTATTGGTGATGTACCGCCCCGAAGGCGATCTGCGCGCGATCATGTTTGTCTGCGCAATCTCTCTGGTGCTGCATCCCAGCCTGTTCTGGCTGTTCGGAACATCCCTTTCACTGCCGCAGGACCTGTTCCGCTCGGGCGTGCTGACTGCTGCGATGGCACCGGGGTTCAACGCCTATATCTTCGCCAATATCTACGGACGTGCCAAACGGGTCGCCGCCTCTTCGGTTCTGATCGGGACGGCAACGTCAATTCTTTCGGTCTGGTTCTGGTTGACGCTTCTGAACTAATCAACCCATTGACTTTATCCGCCGTCACGACACCTATCGCAGGACCAAACCGGAGCCCGCATATGCCAAACGCCGTCATCGTCGCCCACGGCCAACCCTCAGACCCTGCCCCAGCCGAGGCCGCATTGGCGGCCTTAGCTGCGCAGGTTGGTGCCATGTGCGACCGGACCAAGGTTCACTCAGCCACTTTGGCAGCGCCCCAGGCGTTGGAAACCTGCTTGGACGAACTGCCAGAGGATACGGCGGTTTATCCACTCTTCATGGCTCGCGGTTGGTTCGTGACCAGCGCGTTGCCAAAGCGGATCGGGTCGCGACAGGTGCGGGTTCTCGACCCTTTGGGCGTTGATCCAGAACTGCCTCGATTGGTGGCCGGTTCGCTGGGCGCGGTTCTATCGGACAAAGGATGGGGCGCTGACAACACCGACCTTGTGCTTGCGGCGCATGGATCAGGACGCAGCCCAAACCCGGCGCGCGTCGCTCAGGATTTTTCCAAGACGTTGTCTCAGCACGTTCCTTTCAAGTCCATCCGCACCGGCTTTGTCGAACAGCCCCCCTCAATCTCTGAAGCGGCCGCTGGGACCGGAGAGCACGCCATCTGCCTGCCCTTCTTTGCCTGCACCGGTGGGCATGTGCTGGAGGATGTCCCGCAGGAGTTGCAGCGCGCCGCCTTCACCGGCCACGTCATGCCGGTGATATCAGAGCTGCCACAAGTCCAGCATCACATAGCCGAGACTCTGGATCAGCTTTGAATGTTTCAGCGGCCCTCAACTGGACTGCTGCGCGCCTGACAGTTCCGAATAGAACCGATGACAGGACCGTCCGGCCCGCTTCGCAGCGTAAAGCGCAAGATCGGCGGCATGCAGGATATCGACTGCTTTGGGTACTTCGAACTGGGTCGATAACGCGGTTCCGATGCTGCAGGAAATCCGGCATTCCGCCCCTTCAAATTTCATCGGCTCGCACAGGCGCAAAATCAGACGTTCTGCGATCCGGCTCAGTTTATCGTAGTCCGTCATACCCTTGAAAATCAGTACAAATTCATCCCCGCCCACACGCGCCACAGTGTCATCGCCACGTGTTTCAGCCAGCATGATCTGGGCCGCCTGCTGCAATACATGATCACCGGCGGCGTGCCCCAACCGGTCGTTGACGGATTTGAAATAATCCAGATCTAGATGCATCAGTGCAAATGTCGCCTTCATCGAGATCAGATGACCCAGCAGATGATCCATCGCCCGGCGGTTTTTCAACCCGGTCAACGTATCGGTATAGGCCTGCTCTTCCGCGGCCAGCATGGCCCCTTGCAGCCGAAGGTTCAGGGATCGCGACGCTTCCATCGCTGCAGATTTTGCCTCAACCAGATACAGAAGCTCGATCGCCAGATCGGTCCCCGAGAAATCCGCGCTGGTCAGGGCGTAATCGCGTACCGCGTCCAGAATGGAAATGCCGAAGGACAGGTTGACAACAGCGCCGCCGCCGCCCGGCATTGGTGCAATCAGCCCTTTCAGCGCAGTCTGCGGCGCATCCCGAAATCTGAAGTGCAGTTTCCGTCCGGGTGTCGCCATCAGTTCGGCGACGTTGGCGACCGATCTGGGGCGCAAAAACTCAAAAACGCTTAGAAAGCACGCGCCAGCCATGGGGCGATCCGGTCGCAGCTTCTGCAGTGTTGGCCCCACCTGTGTGATCCGCCCGGCCTCGTCGACCAGCACAAACATCGGGCAAAGGGTTTCCAGCAAACCCGCCAGACCATCCGTACACATCATGCGTTCCGTGCCCCCAAATCGAAATATCGCCCTTCGCTGAACGCGCTTTCGACCAGCGTGATCGAGATCACCTCGGACCCGCCTTGTTGGTCATCATGATTGAGAAACACCAGTGCGCCATAGTCATCCGCCATCGCACGCAGGACACCGGTCATCACACTGGAATAACCGGGCAAGCCGGGAAAGCAGTGCAGACGGAATTCTGCTGGCGATTGCTCCGTCAACTCCAGCGCGGGCAACACCAGGTCCGAGACGGCAAGGCGCACACGGTCCGACAAATCATCGAGCGAATGAAGGAATTCTACATAAGTGACCCCGCCAAACCGCAGAAGACGGCGCAGCCCCTCCATGTTCGGATGCGAAACGAGGTAAGTTCCCAGATCCTCCAGAAATTCGGATTTCGGACGCTCCAGATCGGCGCAAAGGGCGTCCAGCACGCGGGTCGAAACGTCTGTTTCGTAGATCAGCATCGCCTCGAATTCATCGAAATCCAACCCTGCGGCCTGCATCGCCTGCAGCCAGCACTGGCGCCCATAGGTAGCGCACACAAAAGATTGGATCGCCCTGTTGATCAGCCCATGCATGAAAATCCCCGGATCAGAAATCCGGTTCAGGTGACCCCAGAAAGCTTAACAAAAGCCCAAAATCCAAGGTCGGATCATGACAATGCGATGTAATCTCACGCTGAAACCAAAGGCATCAGAAGTCGGTCGGCGCCCCCCCTTCCGCCTTTCGGCGGGCAACGAAATCGGCCAGTTCATCGCGGATCGCCACATCCATTTCAGGTGGCTCGAAGGTGTTCACGATCTCTTTGAACATGCGGTGCGCACGCTCGGCGGTCCAGATGCCACCTGCGGCCTCCCAGGCCTCGTAATTCTTCCAGTCGCTCAGGAATGGCTGGTAGAAGGCGGTCGAGTATCGATCCTGCGTGTGCTGGATGCCAAAGAAGTGCCCGTCATTGCCAACTGCACGAATCGCTTCCAACGCGATCTCATCGGGGCCGGTCGCATTGAGCTCGGGCTGCATATAGCGTTGGATCTGCTGCAGAATTTCACAATCCATAATGAACTTCTCGGGGCTGGCAATCAGCCCGCCCTCAAGCCATCCCGCCGCGTGATAGACCATGTTGGTCCCCGACTGCACCGCCGCCCAAAGCGAGTTCGATGTCTCCCAGATCGCCTGACCGTCCGGCACATTGGCGGCGCACACCCCGGACGACCGCATGGGCAATCCGTAGAACCGCGCCATCTGCCCGGTCATCTGGGTCGAGCGCATATATTCCGGCGTCCCAAATGCAGGCGCGCCGGATTTCATATCGACATTCGACGTGAACGTCCCGATCACGCAGGGAATACCCGGCCGGACATATTGGAACAGCGCAATCGCACACAGCGCCTCGGCCAGAGACTGAGCCACCGCGCCCGCCATCGTCACAGGGGCCATCGCCCCGGCCAGCGTAAATGGCGTCACCACAATCGCTTGCCCGCGCCGCGCCAGCCTGAGGCAGCCGTCGATCATCGGATGGTCGTGTTTCAGCGGCGAGGTCGAGTTGATGTTGGTGTACATCCGTGGGGTCGCCTCGAATTCCTCATGGCTCAGACCGCCGGCAATGCGCACCATCTCCATCACGTCTTCGACACGCTCTTTGCCCAGCGAATAGGCATGCATCGCCTTGTCGGTCAGCGTCAGCTTGTCATACAGCACGTCCAGATGGCGAATGCTGGCGTGGATATCCACCGGCTCGACCGGATAGCCGCCTGCAAAATGGATGCAGTTGAAATACTGCGTCAGCTTCAACAGGTCCTGACACATCCGCCGTGTGCCAGCGACCTTCTTGCCGATCTCCATATCCCAATAGTTCGGGGGCGAGGATACGTTGCCGAACAGCATGGTACGGCCACCAACCTCGATCGTGCGGTCCACATTGCGCGGAGTGATGGTGAATTTGCTCGGGGCTTTGCCCACCATCTCCATCACGAAATCGCGGCCCATGCGAACGTTGTCGCCATTTATGGTGCAACCGGCCTCGCGCAGGATGCCGATGGCTTCTTCATTGTAGAACTCGATCCCGATCTCTTCGAGGATGCGCATCGCGCCCTCATGAATCGCCTCGACCCCCTCCGGGCTCAGCGGTTCCGTCGGCTGATCGATATTGACCGGCGGGTTCCAGGGCATCTGATCGATCACGGCGCTGCCGCGACGGGCGGCGGCACCTGCGCGACCACCGCCGCGACGTTTGCGAGTGTTGCTGTCGGCCATGGGTATCCTCCGGGCAGGCTTTTATTCAGCAAGCCCCGAAGACCACGTTATGGCCGCTCTGTCTGCGACAACAGGTGTCGGTTTCGCCACATGGCGTGACGATTTTCGCCGCAACTGTTAGTTGTTAGAAAGCCAACCCGGAATATGCCCGATATCCGGCAGCACTACATCGGCCAGAGGCTCCAGCATCTCGGCCGGGGCCAATCCCGTCAGAACGCCGATTGTCACCATTCCCGCCGCGCGCCCGGCTTCCAGATCATGCAGGCTGTCCCCGACCATGGCGATACGCGAAGGGTCAATGTCAACATGTTTGGCAAAGGCCAGCATCTGCCCCGGTCCGGGTTTGAACCCATGGCCGCTGTCATATCCGGCAACGAAATCGAAATGATCCCGCACGCCGACCGAAGCCAGGTGCTGCAGAGCTGGCATCTCGCCATCATTGGTGGCAACCCCAAGCTTCAGGCCGCTTTGCCGCAACGCTTCAAGAAACGGAGCCAATGGCACGGACGGAATCTGCTGCGCCTCTGCCGAAGCCCGGTTCAGGATCTCGACAATTTCGGACATCGACCTGTCGGGCAGATGAGGCAGCAGCGCCTCGGCGATTTCGTCGACCGTACCCGCGATGACAATGCTGTCGGCTTCATAACTCTCTTGCGCAAAGTTGAACCCGATGGTTTTCCCCATCTCCGACGCGCGCTGCACATCCCCATCCGACAGGCGCTGCAATGCGACACGACCGAAGGTACCCCATGTCGAAGCGAAATCGAACAGTGTACCGTCCTTGTCGAACAATAGGGCGTCTATGGGCATCAAGGGGGCTCCTGCAGTTTAGGTCCAGTGCATCTCCGCGCGCCCCGACAGTATTGCGTGGGCCTGACCTGGCTGGTCATAGGGGATGGAATTGGCGTCACAAAAGGCGATCACCCACGAATCGTCAAGCAAAAGAAAATCGAGCACCGAGGTCAGAAACTCTGTCTCACCTGCCCCCGCACGCAAGTCATCGGCAGAGGCACCACTGGCGCCCAGAAACACAGGCAAAAGTTCATCATTCCCGACCAGCCAGCCGAGGGCGTTCAGGGCCAGAGTTTCGGCGAATTCGGCAGTGATCGGCATTAACTGGCCTCGGATCGTGTCTTGGAAAGGGTTTATTAACCAGACTCATAAACACTTTGGCAACGCATGCAATCTAACGGTGAACGGCCATGTCTGTGCAAGGCACCATACTCGTCCTCGACGGCGTTTCGACCAATCGCATAATGCTGAAGGTGCAGTTGACGGCGGCCTGGTATCACGTTGTTCAGGGTGAGAAAGTCGCGGGCCTTGCGGCGCTGCTGCGCCGGGCCCGACCTGATCTGGTGCTGACGGCACAGACCCTGCCAGATGGTTCGGCTGCGGATATCAAACGGCTGATGCAGGCCGATCCGGCTCTGGCGGATGTACCGATCGTCGCCCTCACGCCGCAGAATGACAAGGCAGCGCGGCTGCGGGCACTATCGGATGGGATGGATGATGTACTTGGCTATCCGCTCAAGGATACGCTGCTGCTGGCCCGCGTTCGCAGCCTGTTGCGCGCACGTGCTGACCGGCAGGAACTTGGCGTCAAAGACGACCAGCAGTCGATTGGCTTTGCTGAACCGGCAGCCCCGCTGATTGCACCGCCCTCTGCGGCCCGGATTGCAATACTGACGCAGACCCCCCGCACCGGTGCGCTGTGGCGCAAAGCCCTCAGCGCGCAGTGTCGACATCCGCTGAGTGCACATACCCTGCCCAACCTGCAGGGTGTTCTGGGCGCAAACCCACCGGACGCAATCGTGGTCGAGCTTGGGTCTGACGCCTCGGACCTGAAACTGCTGGCCGACCTGCGCTCACGCAATGGCACGCGGCACACGGTGCTGATCGCGGTGTTGAAGGACGGTGATCCGAACCTGGCCGCGGAAGCGCTTGATCGCGGCGCAGATGCGGTTTGCCTCGACGGGTTCAACACCGACGAGATTTCTCTGAGGCTGGAGACCCAGATCGCCCGAAAAACCCGCGATGACCGGCTGCGCGCCACCTTGCGCAAAGGGCTTGCCGAGTCGCTGATTGATCCCCTGACCGGTCTTCACAATCGGCGATACGCCCTGCGCGCGCTGGACCAGATCGCGCACCTGTCCCTGCACAGCAGGCGCGGTTTTGCGGTGATGCTGGCCGATCTGGATCACTTCAAATCCATAAACGACCGTTTTGGTCACGCTGCGGGCGATCTGGTCCTGTCCGAAGCCGCGCGCAGGCTTCAGACCGCGAAAGGGTCGTCCGGTTTCGTCGCCCGGATCGGGGGTGAGGAATTCATGATCGCTCTGCCCGACATCACGGCCAAGCAGGCCCTGGAGCAGGCGGACATCATCTGCGAGAGCATCTGCAATACGCCCTTTCGACTACCCGATCACCGCACCGCAATCCCTGTCACCATCAGCGTTGGCCTGAAACTGTGCACTCCTCAAGACCTTGCCGCAGAATATGAGGGCGATCAGGTCAATCGCCTGATTCGCTCAGCGGACAAAGCGCTCTATGCGGCCAAGAAAGCGGGGCGAAATCAGGTGCAGATTCGAAAGAGCGCCGCGTAAGAGGTCAGTGACGCTTGATGTTCTTGTGCGGGCCACGCTTGACCACCTCTTCCAACCGATCGGCATAGCTGGCGCGTTCATCGTCGCTCATCGCTGCGACCTGCGCCAGCCATTGCATATAAAGCGCTTTTTGCAGCTGTGATGTTTCCCGGGCCTGCTGTTCCAGCAACACCTGGACTGTCATCGCATCGAAGGGCACCGCCCTGAGGGCCTGACTGAGCGCGCCAAAATCCTCTTTGCGCCGAAGCGAACCCTTTCCCCGCACCGACGACAGCTCTCCCCGCAATGCGTTGCGTTCGGCTTTCGGCAGCGCCCGGTAAAGTGCAGAGCCAAAGCCCGGTGGGGCGCTGGCGCGATGATCTCCTTTGAACCGAAGCGCGGTTCCAAAGACCACCCCCGCGACAAGCAGGTTCACAGCCAGCGAGACCGCGAGAAGGATCGGCATCCACTTGCGTTTACGTGCAGGTGTCTCGGTCATTCCGCATCCTCCAGATAAGTGTCATCCAAGCTCAGGTCGGCAATCAGATAGGTCGCTTCTTGCGACACAAAATACTCGGCCGGATCCGGCAGGAAAGTCGGGGCGGTAAAGCCGATCCAGACGCCCGCCGCGCTGGCCGCAATCAGCCCGCCCAGACCCTGCCAGCCCCCAATAGCCCCCAGACGCAGACGCCATTTGGGACGTGGGGTTTTGGCCAGACGCTTCAACCTGACGGCTTCGGCATCGGTTTCGATCCGAACCGCAAGATCGTCAGGAAACGCATCACGCCCGGTGCGCGCCTGCGCAAACAGATTTTCCAGCTCTTTGTCCTGATCAGCCATTTTCATACCCCAGTTCTTCTTTGCGCCCGGCCAGTATCGCCGTCAAAGACCGTTTGCCCCGCGCGGTCAAACTCTCCACCGCTTCAATCGAAATCTCCATGATCCCGGCAATTTCCGGATTGGGCAGTTCTTCGATATGCCGCAGCACAACGGCCTGCCGCTGCCTGTCCGGCAATTGATCCAACGCCTCCTGCAGTGCATCCCGCCGCGCGGCCTCTTGCATCTTGTCGACCACGCTGGCGGCGCCGTCTTCAGGCTCGGGCGCATTCTCTAACGTATCAGGTCGCTTCTTGCGTCGCAGATCCACACACAGGTTCAGCGTCACCCGGTACAACCAGGTCGATATCTGCGCCTGCCCCGGTACCCAGTCCGGAGCGATCTTCCAAAGGCGCATCATCGCCTCTTGCGTCACATCTTCGGCCTCGGCCCGGTTGCCCAGCATTCGCAGCGCGACCGAATAGCTGCGGGGCCCCAGCCTGTCCGTCAACGTCCGGGCCGCCATGACGTCGCCATCAGCAAACAGCCCCAGCAACGCCTCGTTGCTGGGATCGGGCACGGCGGAAGAACCGCCATGCACCATATCCGAATGAGAGGTCAGATCCTCCATCCCGCATCAATTGTTGTCGAAACCCGACTTGTGATGCCGCTTGTACTTGCCCCCCATCCGGTCCTTTGCATCCGCATATTCCTGCTCTGTAATCGCACCGTCACCATCGGCGTCGATACGTTCGAACATCTTGGAGGCCCGGCGCGGTTTCGGCAATTCATCGTCGCTCAGAAACCCGTCCGTGTTTGCGTCCAGCTCTTCAAACATCTTCTTCACACGCTCGTCTGCCCTGACCCGGGCAGCCGCCTGCATTTCTTCAACGCTCAGTTGCCCGTCACCATCGGCATCGGCAGAGGAGAATTCCATCGTCCGTTGTTCGGTGATCTCGGTCAGCGTCACCTTGCCGTCGCCATCGATGTCCAGTTCTTCGAACGTCATACGTGGTCCTTTGGCAAAGACCGCGCCAGCGGTGACAGCCAGAGCCATTGCGACAACACCCGAAACCAGAATTTTGTTTTTCATAGCGTATTTCCCCAATACAGGCGACCCTGTGCCGCCGTTCATATCTACTCAAACGCGGCGATGGCAGATTTCCGTCGCGCTTTGTTCAACTTTTTTGTCTCTGATTGAAACGGCCTCGATTCCTGCTAGGTTGGGCTTCACCGCCGCAAAGCGACGCACCCCCCTTCCTGCCAGGCACGGCCCGGCCTATATCGCCCCAGGATAAACGCGCGAGAGTCACATGACTGATCAGACCATCGACACGACGATCGAGGAAGAACGCCCGACCAAACCGGCATTGATCCGGGGGTTCCGTTGCAAATGCCCGAATTGCGGTGAAGGCAAGCTGCTGTACAGCTACCTCAAGGTAAACGATACCTGTTCGCATTGCGGGCAAGAGCTGTTTCATCACCGTGCCGATGACGGGCCAGCCTATTTGACGATCCTGATCGTGGGGCATCTTCTGGCACCGGCGCTGCATATTTCATACGTGGAATGGCGCCCTGACCCTTGGACCATGGCAATCGGCTTTTCGATCGGCTGTGTCGCGCTGTCGCTTTATTTGTTGCCGCGTCTGAAAGGGGCGGTCGTCGCCTATCAATGGGCGCGCCGGATGCATGGGTTTGGCAAAACCGCATGAGCGCGGACAAGACCGCCATTCGCAATGCCGCTACGGTCATCGTCCTGCGTGACCGGCTGGGCGATCCCTCGATCCTGATGGGGCAGCGCGGTGCAAAAGCCGCGTTCATGCCCAACAAGTTCGTCTTTCCCGGCGGAGCGGTCGACCCGGCGGATGCCGAAATACCGCTGGCCTCTCCGCTTCCCGATCTTTGTGCGGACCGCCTGTCGCAGCAATCCGAGGCGGGTTTACAAAACGCTCTGGCCGCCGCTGCGATCCGTGAATTGTGGGAAGAAACCGGACTTGTCCTTGGCCAACCGGGCGTCTGGCCCAGCACCGCGCCCGCAGATTGGCAGAGCTTTGCCGCGATGGGCTTTGTCCCCGCAGCCTCGGCCCTGCAATTTGTCTTTCGCGCGGTTACTCCGCCCGGACGCCCCCGCCGGTTCGACGCCCGGTTCTTTCTGGTCGATGCCGATGCCATTCAGGGCGATCTGGATGATTTCACCCACGCCTCGGACGAGTTGTCCCATCTGCAGTGGGTGAAAATCCGGCAGGCCCGCGAATACGATCTGCCCTTCATCACCGAGGTGGTTCTGGCCGAAATCGCCGCCCGTGCGGCAGACCCGAACCCGCCGGAAACCGTGCCCTTCTTTCTGAACAACGAAGAGGCCAGCCTGTTCCTGCAGCTTCGGGGCTATCCGATGCCTTATGCGGATTAACGCATCCGGCTGACCACCACGGTAACCTCGGGTTTCTTGCCGATCTCGGCCTGCGCAGTTTGGCGGGCAATCCGACGCAGGCCTTCCTCAAGCTTGTCATCGTCGCGCAGGGTCTTGGCCCCCGCGCGCATCAGAAACTGATTGAGGTCCTCTTCCAACACCTCAACCAACCCCGCGCGGGACGATCCTATCTCGGGCAGACCCATGGTGTCGCACCAGGGCTCGCCCAGAGGTTCATCCTCTTCATCCAGAATGACCGTGATCGTGACATGACCGTTCAGCGCCATGCGAATGCGGTCACGCACTACGCCGTCCAGAGCACCCACCTTCACGGTACCATCCAGATAGGTTCGGCCCGTTTCGACGTAATCTGTCACCTTGGGCGCATTGCCAGTCAGATCCAGCATGGTGCCGTTGACCGCCAATATTCCGGTGCGCCCGCCTGCCTCGGCCAGCTTGGCGTGTTCGCGCAGATGGCGATGCTCGCCATGCATCGGGATCACCATCTGGGGGTCGATCAGTTTATGCACCTGTTCCAGATCGGGCCGATTGGCATGACCCGAAACGTGATACAGGCCCGAGCTGTCATCGACCACATCGACGCCCTTCTCACTCAGCTGGTTCATGATACGGATCACGCCGCGTTCGTTTCCGGGGATGGTTTTGGACGAAAACAGAAACAGATCGCCCTCTTTTGCCTCAAGCCCGCGATACCTGCCGCGTGCCAGTTGTGCGCTGGCGGCACGGCGTTCACCCTGACTGCCGGTGACGATCAGCATCAGGTTCTGGCGCGGCAGGTCAATGGCCTCTTCGGCGCTTACAACTTTTGGGAAATCAGTCAGAATGCCTGTCTCGGTCGCGGCCTCGATCATGCGCCGCATCGCCCGGCCCAGCAACACGACCGAGCGCCCGGCCTTTTGCCCGGCCTCTGCCAGCGTCTTGACCCGCGCAACATTCGACGCAAACGTCGTTGCGATCACCATACCGCTTGCATCCTGCACCAGACGGGTAATCTCGGGTCCCACTTCGGATTCCGAGCGCCCCGCGTGGGCCGAAAAGACATTGGTGCTGTCGCAGACCAGCGCTTTGACACCCGATTTGGCGACCTCAGCCCACAGATCGGGGTCAAAGGGTTCGCCCACCACCGGGTTCGCATCCAGCTTGAAGTCGCCCGTATGCACGACACGGCCCGCAGGCGTATCGATCACCAACCCCGCGCTTTCGGGGATCGAGTGGGATACGGGGAGAAAACCAACCGTAAACGGCCCTGCCTTGATCTGTTCCGGCCAGGCTGATGCCGTCCGCACCGCCTCGGCCGGATGGCCCTGATCCTCCATCTTGCGCCGCGCGATGTTGGCGGTGAACGCGCGGGCATAGATGGGCGCGCCCAACGCCTCATAGCAATGCGCAACCGCTCCGACGTGATCCTCGTGCGCATGGGTGACAAAGATCGCCTCAAGCTGGTCAGCACGCTCTTTCAGCCAGCTGATATCGGCAAAGATCAGATCGACGCCGGGCGAGGTATCCATGTCCGGAAACGCCACGCCCAAATCGACAAGGATCAGCCGTTCTTTCCCCGGCGCGCCGTATCCGTAGACATAGGCATTCATACCGATTTCGCCTGCACCGCCCAGCGGCAGATAGATCAGTCGTTCATTGCTCATGTCGAGCCATTTTCCTTGTTATAGCGATGGATCACGGTCAGCCCGTGCATCGTCAGATCATCCTCAATAGCGTCGAAGCCCACATCCGCCTGATCGAACAGAGGTGCCAGCCCGCCGGTGCCGACGACCTTCATCGCCATTCCGTATTCGGCCTTCACGCGTGAGATCAGCCCTTCGATCAGGCCGGAATAGCCCCAATACACGCCGGACTGAATACAGCCAACCGTGTTCGTGCCGATCACCTTCTCCGGTCTGGTAATGTCGATATGCGGCAACGCTGCCGCGCCTTGATGCAACGCCTCAAGGCTCAGGTTCACCCCCGGGGCGATGATGCCGCCGATATAGGCCCCGTCCGCCGCAACCACGTCGAAATTGGTCGCCGTGCCAAAATCGACCACCACCACATTGCCGCCATGGCGGTCAAAAGCCGCCGCCGCATTGGCCAGACGGTCCGGCCCAGGCACCGTTCCTTCATCCACGCGCGGATTGACCGGCAGCAGGCAGTCGGGCTTGCCAACCACCAAGGGACGACAACCAAAAAACCGATCGGCGAATACCCGAAGGTTGAAGACCACGCGTGGCACGGTCGAGGCGATGATCACATCCGTTATGTCGGCCTCGATCCCGTAATGTTTCACCAAGGTCGAGTACCAAGTGAAATACGCATCCGCCGTCCGAGCGTGATGGGTCGAGGTGCGCAGCGTGCACAGGAAGTTCTCGCCATCCCAGATCGAGAAAACGGTGTTTGTATTGCCGCAATCAATGGCCAGAAGCATTCCCGCCTCCTTCAGAAGAAAACATCCGCGGCAGGTATGCTGACGCGATCCTTCGCGGTTTTTAGGACAAGGTTGCCGCCCGCGTCCACCGTTTCAAAGGTTCCGACCGTCTCCGACGTTGCGGTACGGGCGGTTATGACCTCACCCAATCGGGCCGCCCGCGACAGCCATGCGGTGCGGATCGGCTCAAAACCATACGTGGTGAACTGTGTCTCGTACCGCGCGTAAGCTGCGGCCAGTTCGGTCAGAAAGTCCTCGGGCGTGACCTGAGCACCGGTTTCGGACATCAGCGAAACGGGGCGCACAGCGCCGGGTTCAACTTTATCCGCGGTGGGCGCCTCGGTCAGGTTGACGCCGATACCGATAGACAGATGCGCAACCCCCCTGCCCTGACCGGTGCTTTCCAGCAAAATCCCGGCCAGCTTTCCACCATTCAACAACACATCGTTGGGCCATTTCAGCGTCAGCCCTTGCGCGCGCCCGGTCACCGCCACGCAAGCATCAAACAGTGCCAGGGCGGCCACAAAGCTGCGCAGCGCCGCCTGTTCGGGATTTCCATCAGGCCGCATCAGCAGGGTAGCCGCGAGGTTCCCCTTGGGATTCGCCCAGGCCCGGCCGCGCCGTCCGCGCGCAGCCGTCTGGTGGTGCGCCATGATCCAGACCGGACCGGTCGCAACCGGCGCAAGCCGCGCAGCCTCGTTCAGAGTGCTGTCGACCTCCTGCAACACATGCAGGCCGTATCCCTGTGGCCAATCGCTCATGTCAAAAAGGCCCGGTCAAATGACCGAGCCTCAGATGAGTGAAACACGACGGGATCAGTTGACAAGTGTCGCCGCCGCAGCCGCCGCTGCGCCTTCCACGCCGAACTGGTAGAACACACCGATCAGCATCAGGGCCGCAGAGCCCATCAGCGCTGCCCACAGAACCGGGGTCGAGCGGGTTTCGATCGGGTCTTCGTTCTCGGCACCGAAATACATGTAGAACACGATCCGCAGGTAGTAGAACGCACCGATGACCGAGGCGATGGCCGACACGATGACCAGCCCGAACAGATCGGCGTCAATACCCGCCTGCCAGACGCCGAACTTGGCAAAGAAGCCCAGCATCGGCGGCACGCCCGCAAGGCTGAACATCAGGATCAGCAGGGCCAGCGCTTTGCCCGGATCGCGTTTCGAGAATTGCCGCAAAGCGTCGATATCCGTCACCGGCTTGCCGTCACGCTCCATCATAAGGATGAAGGCAAAGGTGCCGATATTCATCGTTACATAGATAGCCAGATACATCAGCATCGCCTTGATACCCAATTCGGTACCAGCGGCCAGACCGATCAGCGCATAGCCCATATGGGCAATCGACGAAAACGCCATCAGCCGCTTGATATCTCGCTGCCCGATAGCCGCAACCGCGCCCAGCAACATCGACAGCACGGACAACAGCACGATCACCTGTTGCCAGTCCTGCACCACGCCGCCAAACGCATCATGCAGCAGGCGCGCGAACAGCGCCATCGCAGCCACTTTGGGGGCGGTCGCAAAGAAGGCGGTGATCGGAGTCGGAGACCCTTCGTACACATCCGGTGTCCACATATGGAACGGCACGGCAGAGACCTTGAAGGCCAGACCCGAGATCAGGAAAATCAGGCCAAACAGCAAACCCAGTGACAATTCGCCATGCTGCACCGTCTGGATAATGCCCGAGAACAGCGTGGTGCCCGTAAAGCCATAGACCAGAGATGCCCCATAAAGCAGCAGACCCGAGCTGAGCGCGCCCAGCACGAAATACTTCAGGCCTGCCTCGGTCGATTTGGCGCTGTCGCGGCGCAGGGCGGCGACGACATAGAGCGACAGGGATTGCAACTCCAACCCCATATACAGCGACATCAGATCGCCTGCGCTGACCATCATCATCATGCCGACAGCCGCCAGCGCGACCAGCAGGGGATATTCGAACCGCAGCAGCCCTCGGCGCGCCATGTAGTCCTGGCTCATGACCAGAACTGCAGCGGCGGACAGCAGGATCGCCACCTTGGCAAAGCGGGCAAAGCCATCATCCACGAACATGCCGTTGAAGGCCACGTTGGTGCCGTCGCCATTCATCGCAATCCAGATCGCCAGCACCGCCATCAGGCCGGAAGTGGCCCAGACCAGCACGGGCGCAAGACCGTCTTTCGACGTGTAGACAGCCCCAATCAGCGCCGCCATCGCATAGATCGCCAGAACGATTTCCGGCAGGATAATTGTCAGATCAGCCTGGATCATGTCTCCAAAGCCTCCTTAATGCGAAGCGGCTGTCTGGGTGGCGGCGTCCGCCGCGGCCAGAGCCATGTCATAGTTCGAAATCAGCGCAGCGGTGGATTGCCCGATCACATCGGTCACCAACGACGGGTAGACGCCCAGCAGGATGGTCATCACGATCAGCGGCGCAAAGATCAGCCGCTCACGCGAGCTCATGTCTGTCATCGCCTTCAGACTTTCCTTGATCAGATCACCGAACACGACCCGACGGTACAGCCACAACGCATAACCGGCCGAGAAGATCACACCGGTCGCGGCCACTGCGGTCACCCATGTGTTGACCTGGAACGCGCCCATCAGGGTTAGGAATTCGCCGATGAACCCTGATGTGCCTGGCAGGCCGACATTGGCCATGGTGAACAGCATGAAAACCAGCGCATAGGCGGGCATCCGGATCACCAGACCGCCATAGGCGTCGATATCGCGGGTGTGCATCCGGTCATAGATCACGCCGACACACAGGAAGAGTGCTGCCGAGATGAACCCGTGGCTGAGCATCTGAAAGATCGCACCATCGATGCCCTGCTGGTTCGCGGCAAAGATACCCATGGTGACAAAGCCCATATGCGCGACCGAGGAATAGGCGATCAGCTTTTTCATATCCTCCTGCACCAGCGCCACAAGCGAGGTGTAGACAACGGCGATGGCCGACATCCACAGCACGACATCGGTCATCACCGCCGAGCCCACAGGGAACATCGGCAGGCTGAACCGCAGGAAGCCATAGCCGCCCATCTTCAGCAGGATCGCCGCCAGAACGACCGAGCCTGCAGTCGGCGCCTGCACGTGCGCATCCGGCAGCCAGGTGTGCACCGGCCACATCGGCATCTTCACCGCAAACGAGGCGAAGAAGGCGATGAACATCAGCGTCTGCATGCCGCCGACGATATAGACGCCCAGCACGCTGAACCCTTCGGACGAGAACTGATGGCTCATCAGCGCCTCGATATCCGTGGTGCCTGCATCCGCATACATTGCAACCATCGCCACCAGCATCAGCACCGAGCCGAGGAAGGTGTAGAGGAAGAACTTGAAGCTGGCATAGATGCGATCCTTGCCGCCCCAGATGCCGATGATCAGGAACATCGGGATCAGGCCCGCCTCGAAGAACAGATAGAACAGCACCAGATCCAGCGCCATGAACACGCCCAGCATCAGCGTTTCCAGCAGCAGGAAGGCGATCATGTATTCCTTGACGCGGTCCGTCACGTTCCAGCTGGCCAGAATGGTCAACGGCATGATGAAGGTGGTCAGCAGCACGAACAGAACGCTGATGCCATCGACGCCCATCTTGTATTTCAGACCCAGCAGCCATTCGCCCTCTTCCACCATCTGGAAGCCGGTATTGGACGGATCAAAGCCGGTATAGATGCCGATCGAAACCAGAAAGGTCACGCTGGTCGCAACCAGCGCGACCCATTTCGCGTTGCGCTGCGCGGCTGCGTCTTCGCCATGCAGGAACAGGGCCAGAATGCCTGCTGCGATGGCGGGGATGAAGGTGACAATAGATAGGATATTGTCCATTAGTTTGCGCCTCCGCCGATCGACATCCAGGTGACCAGGGCGGCGATGCCCAGAACCATCCAGAAGGCGTAAGTAAAGATGTATCCCGTCTGCGCCTTGCCTGCGAGGCGGGTGAAGAAGGGCACAACGCCCATGGCGACACCGTTCAGGAAGCCGTCAATGGTGTTGCCGTCGCCGCGTTTCCACAGGAACCGGCCAAGCGCCACGGTGGGTTTGACAAAGATCGCATCGTAGATCTCGTCAAAGTACCACTTGTTCAGCAGGAACAGGTACAGCGGACGCTGGTTCGCGGCCAGACGTGCGGGCAGCGAGGTGTTCACGATATAGAACCAGTAGGCCACGAGGAACCCAAGCAGCATCGCGACGAAGGGCGATACCTTGACCCATTTGGGCGCCGCATGCGCATCATCCAGAACATGGTTGTCGGGTGCGATATAAAGCGCACCTTCACCCGGCTTGCCCGTAAAGGCATAGTGATGGTCACCGCCATGGGCTGCGTCCTCGCCATGCCCGTCATCCGCGTGGGCCTCGTCCGCCTTGGCCTCATCACCGTGATGCGCGTCGGCGGTTCCGTCCGCCACATGCGCGGCATGGGTATCGGCATCGTGCCCTTCGGCATGTTCCGAGGCCTCGGCCACCGGAATGCCGTAGAACTTGCCCACCTTGTCTGCGTGGCCGAAGAAGTTGCCGTACCAGATCATCCCGGCGAACACCGCGCCCAACGACAAGACGCCCAGCGGCACCAGCATGGTCATCGGGCTTTCATGCGCATGTTCATGAGTGTGCTTGTCGCCACGTTCCTCGCCATAGAAGGTCAGGAAGATCAGGCGCCAGCTATAGAACGAGGTGAACATCGCCGCGATCACCAGCATCCAGAACGCGTATCCCGTGCCTCCGGCAAAGGCGCTTTCGATGATGGCGTCTTTCGACAGGAACCCGGCGAACCCGATCTGCGTCAGCGGAATACCCACACCGGTAATCGCCAGCGTCCCGATCATCATCGCCCAGAAGGTATAGGGGATCTTCTTCCGCAACCCGCCGTATTCCGTCATCTCCTGCTCGTGATGCATCGCGTGAATGACCGAACCGGCCCCAAGGAACAGCAGCGCCTTGAAGAACGCGTGCGTCAGCAGGTGGAACATCGCCGCCGAATACATGCCGACGCCAGCCGCCACGAACATGTAGCCCAGCTGCGAACAGGTCGAATAGGCGATGACGCGCTTGATATCGGTCTGCACCAGCCCCACGGTGGCCGCGAAGAACGCGGTCGAGGCACCGAGGAAGGTGATGAACCCGGTCGCGCCAGGCGCGAATTCCATCAGCGGCGACATGCGGCAGACGAGGAACACACCGGCGGTTACCATGGTCGCGGCGTGGATCAGCGCCGACACCGGCGTCGGGCCCTCCATCGCGTCCGGCAACCAGGTGTGCAGGATCAACTGCGCCGATTTACCCATCGCGCCGATGAACAGCAGGACACAGATCACCTCGATGGCGGTCCACTCGCCCCACAGGAAGTGCAGTTTCTCTTCCGCCAGTGCCGGAGCCGATGCGAATATATCCGAGAAATTGATGCTGTCAGTCAGGAAGAACAGCGCGAAGATTCCCAGCGCAAAGCCGAAATCGCCCACACGGTTGACGATGAACGCTTTCATCGCCGCGGCATTGGCGCTTGGCTTGCGGTAATAAAACCCGATCAGCAGGTAGGATGCGACACCCACGCCTTCCCAGCCAAAGAACATCTGAACCAGATTGTCCGCTGTCACCAGCATCAGCATGGCAAAGGTGAAGAAGGACAGATAGGCAAAGAAACGCGGCTTATAGCTCTCGCCTTCGCGCCATTGCGGATCGTGATCCATGTAGCCAAACGAGTACAGGTGAACCAGCGCCGATACGGTCGTCACCACGATCAGCATGATCGCGGTCAGCCGGTCCAGACGAATGGCCCAGCTTGTCGACAGCGAGCCGCTTTCGATCCAGCGCATGATCTCGATTTGCTGGGTGTGGCCGTCAAATGTCAGGAACACGATCCAGGACAGCAGACAGGCCAGAAACAGCAGACCAGTGGCGGTCCACATGGCGGCTTTCTCACCAATGAACTTCCAGCCGAAGCCGCAGAGGATTGCGCCCACCAGCGGGGCAAAGAGGATGGTGGTTTCCATGTTCTCTTACCCCTTCATCATATTGACGTCTTCAACCGCGATGGTGCCACGGTTGCGGAAGAAACAGACCAGAATGGCCAGCCCGATCGCCGCCTCAGCCGCCGCAACGGTCAGCACGAACAGCGTGAAGACCTGCCCGACCAGATCGCCGAGAAAGCTGGAAAACGCCACGAGGTTGATATTCACCGCCAGCAGCATCAGCTCGATGCTCATCAGCAGGATGATGACGTTCTTGCGGTTCAGAAAGAGACCGAAGATGCCGATGACGAACAGCGTCGCCGCTACAGTCAGGTAATGTTCGAGTCCGATCATATGGCCGTTCCTGTCCTTCTCGCGGCACCGAAGTCTTGAAAAGACTTCGAGCCGATTTTTTTTAAAAAAATCGGGTCTGTCACAACCCCTGCCCCGGTTTCACATCCTTCAGCTCCATCGCTTTGGCCGGGTCGCGCATCATCTGGCCGATGATGTCCTGACGCTTGATGTCCTGACGGTGGCGCAGCGTCAGCACGATGGCACCGATCATGGCCACCAGCAGGATCAGGCCCGCCAGTTGGAACAGAAGGAAGTATTGATCATAAAGGATAACACCCAGCGCCTCGGTGTTGTGGCGGTCTGTCGGGACCGGCTGCGCCAGATTGGCCGCCGCACCCTGCGCACTGTCCCAAGCCCCAAAGGCCATGACGAATTGCATCAGGATCACCAGGCCGATCAGCAGGGCCAGCGGCATGTAGCGCGCCATCTCGGCCTTGAGCTCGGCAAAGTCGACGTCCAGCATCATCACCACGAACAAGAACAGCACCGCGACCGCGCCCACGTAGACGATGATCAGCAGCATCGCCACGAACTCGGCCCCCAGCAGCACGAACAGCCCCGCCGCCGATAGGAAAGACAGGATCAGCCACAGCACCGAGTGCACGGGCTGGCGGCTGATAACAGTGAACAGCCCGCCGGTGATGGCGCTGATGGCAAACAGGTAGAAGGCAAAGACGGTCATTGATCCTCATCCTCGTTATCGCCCATGACCTCTTGCGCCAGATCCAGCGCGCGGGTCATGGCCGGGATGCCGGCAAAAACCGACATCTGGCCGATCGTTTCCACGATCTCTTGTTTCTTGGCACCGGCCTCCAGCGCGTGCCGCACGGTCTGACGCACCGCCGAGTCCGCCTGAGCGCCCTGACAGGTCAGCCCGGCCAGCGTCAGCAGCAGGCGGGTCTTGGCATCCAGCCCGTCCTTGTTGACGGTGTTGCCAAACATCATCTCCATGACCTCTTTCGGCATGGTCGGCCACAGCGCCTCGAACCCTTTGGGCGAGAAATTCTCCATCGCCGGGTTCATCGCTTTGGCCATGTCCTGAGCCTGCTTCATCATCAGCTCGAACGGATTTGTCGGGCTGTCGGTCATCGGTACGGCGCGTCCATTTCCAGATTGCGAGCGATCTCGGCTTCCCAGCGTTCGCCGTTATCCAGCAGTTTTTCCTTGTCGTAGAACAGCTCTTCGCGGGTTTCGGTGGCGAATTCGAAGTTCGGGCCTTCGACGATGGCATCGACCGGGCAGGCCTCTTGGCAGAAACCGCAATAGATGCATTTGGTCATGTCGATATCGTACCGCGTGGTGCGGCGGCTGCCGTCCTCGCGCGGTTCGGCGTCGATGGTGATGGCCTGTGCGGGGCAGACCGCCTCGCAGAGTTTGCAGGCGATGCAGCGTTCTTCGCCGTTCGGATAACGACGCAGGGCGTGTTCGCCGCGGAACCGCGGGGACAGAGGGCCCTTTTCGTGCGGATAGTTCACGGTGGCCTTGGGGGCGAAGAAATACTTCAGCCCCAGCTTCATACCGACCCAGAAGTCCTGCAGCAGGAAATACTTGGCAGCGCGGGTGTAGTCGATTTGGGTCATATCAGCCTCCTACGCTCCAACGCGCGAACGCGCCCCAGAACCAGTCGAATTTCGCCGCGAAGGCCACAAAGACCACCCAGACCAACGAGAATGGCAGGAAGACTTTCCAGCCCAAACGCATCAATTGGTCATAGCGGTAGCGAGGCGTAATCGCCTTGACCATTGCGAAGAGGAAAAAGAAGAACGCCATCTTGCCAACCATCCACAGCACGCCATCGGGCAGGCCCGGGATGGGTGACAGCCAGCCGCCGAAAAACAGCAGCGTGGTCAAGGCGCACATCAGGAAGATGGCGATGTATTCGCCCGCCATGAACAGCAGGAAGGGCGTGGCCGAGTATTCGACCTGATAACCGGCAACCAGTTCCGATTCCGCCTCGGGCAGATCAAACGGCGGGCGATTGGTTTCGGCCAGTGCCGAGATGAAGAACAGGAAGACCATCGGGAAATGCGGCAGCCAGTACCAGCTGAACAGGCCCAGCCCGCCATCCTGCGCGCGGACGATGTCGCCAAAGTTCATCGAACCGGTCGAGATGATCACGCCGATGATAATCAGGCCGATCGAGACCTCATAGGAAATCATCTGCGCCGCCGAGCGCAGAGACCCAAGGAACGGGTACTTTGAGTTCGACGCCCAACCGCCCATGATCACGCCATAAACCTCCAACGAAGACACGGCAAAGACATAGAGGATGGCGACGTTGATATCCGACAGAACCCAGCCATCGTTGAACGGGATCACCGCCCAGGCGATCATCGCCAACACGAAGGATGTCAGCGGCGCAAGGATGAAAACGGTTCGGTCGGCCCCTGCCGGGATCACCACCTCTTTGACCACATATTTCAGCGCATCCGCCACCGATTGCAGCAGACCATAAACGCCAACCACATTGGGTCCGCGGCGCATCTGGACGGCGGCCCAGATTTTGCGGTCGCCATAGACAAGGAACAACAGCGAGATCATCACAAAGGCAACAACCGCAAGCACTTGCGCCAGAATGATGATGGCTATTCCGCCGGGGGTGTTAAAGAATTCAGCCATTGGTCCTCACACCGTGGGTATTCCGTTTTCCGCGCGCGATGCAAAGGCCAGATGCCTGCGCAATCTGCGGCTGGGTCGGCGCGTTGGTGTAAACAGCATCTGCCGCTTCAGCGCCACCCTTAATCGTGGGGTCCACACGCATTTGAGGTGCAGCTGTGTGCCAACCGGCACCCGCACCTGCTTGCGATATGAAACGTGCCCGGTTCATTCCGCCGCAATCTTCTCGGATTTGCGGGCCTGCGCCTGCGCCGACAGCTCGGCCATCAATTGCGAGGCTCGGGCAATCGGGTTGGTCAGGTAGAAATCCTTGACCGCATTGCGGAAGGTTGCTTTGCCCAGCGGGCCTGCATCAAGCACCTGAACCTCGTTCTGGATCACCTCGTCGATGCGGGCCAGATGCGGAACCGCCTCGATCAGCGCGGTGCGAAGCTGCGCCAGCGAGTCGAAGGGCAGCGTCGCGCCCAACTCGGCGGACAAGGCCCGCAGGATCGCCCAGTTTTCCTTGGCCTCACCCGGCGCGAACCCGGCGCGCATCGCCAGTTGTGGGCGGCCTTCGGTGTTCACGAACAATCCGTTCTCCTCGGTATAGGCCGCACCCGGCAGGATCACGTCGGCGCGGTGTGCGCCCCGGTCGCCATGGCTGCCCTGATAGATCACGAACGCGCCTTCACCAATCTCGACCTCATCCGCGCCGAGGTTATAGATCACGTCAGCCGCGCTGACCGCCTCCATGCCGCCTGCGTTGGTGGCATCCACATCCATCGCGCCGACACGCGACGCCGCGGTGTGCAGGATCAGCAGGCCGCTTTCGGTATTGGCCGCGATGGCCTGCGCGGTAGCCAGAACGGCGGCACCGTCGGCCTCTTGCAGCGCGCCCTGCCCGACAATAACCAAGGAGCGTTTGCCCTTGATCTCATCATCGCCGCCCATATCCACAACTTGTTGCAGCGCCGCGCGGTCGCCGCCCATGTGGTGATAGTCATAAGTCAGATCAACCGCAGGCCCGACCAGAGCCACTTCGGCCCCATGTGCCCAGGCCTTGCGGATGCGGGCGTTCAGGACCGGAGCTTCGTCACGCGGATTGGTGCCAATCAGCAAGATACGCTCGGCACTGTCGATGTCCTCGATGGCGGCAGTTCCGGCATAGGCACTGCGGTTGCCCGCAGGCAAACGCGCGCCATCGGTGCGGCATTCGACAACACCGCCCTGCCCTTCGATCATCTGTTTCAAGGCGAATACCGCCTCGACAGGGGCCAGATCGCCGACGATGCCCGCCGGTTTCTCGGCCCCTTTCAGAGCCTCGGCTGCTTTGGTCAGCGCCTCGGGCCACGTTGCGGGGTGCAGCTTGCCGTTCTCACGCACATAGGGCTTGTCCAGACGCTGACGGCGCAGCCCGTCCCAGACGAAACGGGTCTTGTCGCTGATCCATTCCTCGTTCACGCCGTCATGGTTACGCGGCAGGAAACGCATGACTTCGCGGCCCTTGGTATCGACGCGGATGTTTGAGCCCAGAGCATCCATCACATCGATGCTTTCGGTCTTGGTCAGTTCCCACGGACGGGCGGTAAAAGCGTAAGGCTTCGATGTCAGCGCGCCCACCGGGCACAGGTCGATGATGTTGCCTTGCAGGTTCGAATCCAGTGTCTGGTTCAAATACGAGGTGATCTCGGCATCTTCCCCCCGCCCGGTCTGACCCATCTGGGTGATCCCCGCGACCTCGGTGGTAAACCGCACACAGCGCGTACAGCTAATACAACGGGTCATCGCAGTGCCAACCAGCGGCCCCAGATCCAGATCATCCACCGCGCGCTTGGCTTCCTTGAAGCGCGTGCCGGACAGACCATAGGCCATCGCCTGATCCTGAAGGTCACACTCGCCGCCCTGATCGCAGATCGGGCAATCCAGCGGGTGGTTGATCAGCAGGAATTCCATCACCCCTTCGCGGGCCTTCTTGACCATGGGCGAGTTCGTCTTGACCACGGGCGGCTGCCCTTCCGGCCCTGGGCGCAGGTCGCGCACCTGCATCGCGCACGAGGCGGCGGGTTTCGGCGGCCCGCCCACAACCTCGACCAGACACATCCGGCAGTTCCCGGCAATCGACAGACGCTCGTGATAGCAGAAGCGCGGCACCTCGACCCCGGCCTCTTCACAGGCCTGGATCAGGGTCATCGCACCATCGACTTCGATTTCCTGCCCGTCGATATTGACTTTGCGGAGGTCAGACATGGTCTAGTTCGCCCTCAAATACACGCCAATGGCGCTGTTTCTTTCGATTTCCTTCTTGCCCAGCTTGCAGAAGGATTTGGGATTTTCGTAGGACACGCCGTTTTTAGACAGGTATGCCTCGCCCTTGGCACGCATCCGGTCTTTCTCGGCATCCGAATCCACATAGGCGCGGATTTCGGTGTCCGAATATCCCAGTTCATTCGCTTTGGACCGCAGGCCCCACATCACACTAATCGCTTTTAACCGACGCCCACTGATCGAGGGGCAGTATTCCGAGATCTCATTTGCGATGGCGATGTAGTAGAGTTCGTTGTCAATCTCTTTGACTTCGCGCAAGGGCGGTTTCGCCTCGGCGGCGACGGGAAGTATCAGCACGGTGGCCAGAGCGAGCTTTTTCAAAACAGACATGAGGTTTCCTTTCGTCTTGGGTTCCCCAAGACGCCCCCCATCCGCCCTGCTAGACAATATCGCCCGACCTTCCGGCGCGTGATATCTGATAACCTTGCTCATGGACGCTGACACGTTCCTGCAAAGACCAGTTTGTCATTCTCGATTCGCAGGTTCTGCGGCTCGGTATCGGGGCCAACGGACCATTTGATCCGCGAGGATCCGAAATTCTGCACGCAATATTTGGTGCCCTCAAAGCGCCCAGCCTCGCGCGCGCCATCGAACGAGGCGGAAACCCCATTCACGGTGACCGTGAATTGAGTCGGCATTCGCTTCTTGTCGACGGCTTTGGCCTTGGTGCGGAAATACTGGCCGTCAAAGGCAACGCGCGTGGCGCTTGACGGTGCTTCTCCACACGCCACAAGCAACGTCATCACAGCCAGCGCACCGGTCAGGGATCGTGTCATTCGCATCATCAGAACGCCGCCACCAATGCGAAAAGGCCCGTCAGAACCATGCAGACCCAACCGGCCACATAGGCGACCGAGCGCAGTCCGCTATGCGGTTTGCCAAGTCCGCGCAGGTGGATCACCAACATCAAAATGCGGGCCAGCAGCGCCAGAGATGCAAGCAGATTGATCCAAAACGGGCTTGCGCCCAACAGGATCGCAGCAACCGTCACGGTCAGAAATGCAGGCAGGGTTTCGGTGCCGTTCAGATAAGCACGGTTCAGTCGATAAGCCTTGTCTGAATAGTCCTGATCCGGAGTCGCACCCGGTGCCAGCCCCTTGCCCGCCTTGGCCAAGGCCGAGAACGGCGACATGAACAAAACGATCAGGGTAAAGATCACCAACGCGGCAATCGCGTGAGAATATTCAGCATATGCTTCCATAAGACTTACTCCGCCGCCATCGCACCCATGCGGCCCGTTTTCTGGGCCTTGATGCGATCTTCGATCTCTTCACGGAAGTTGCGGATCAGACCCTGGATCGGCCAGGCGGCCGCATCGCCAAGGGCGCAGATCGTGTGACCTTCGACCTGTTTGGTCACGTCGAACAGCATGTCGATCTCTTCCAGTTCCGCCTCGCCACGCACCAGACGGTCCATGACGCGCATCATCCAGCCGGTGCCTTCGCGGCAGGGCGTACACTGGCCGCAGCTCTCGTGCTTGTAGAATTTCGACAGACGCCAGATCGCCTTGATGATGTCGGTGGACTTGTCCATCACGATCACCGCCGCCGTGCCAAGGCCCGAGCCCAGCTCACCCCGCAGATAGTCGAAATCCATAATCGCATCGCGCATGTTCTCGCCACGCACGCACGGCACGGACGAGCCGCCGGGGATCACCGCCAGCAGATTGTCCCAACCGCCGCGAATGCCGCCGCAATGGGTTTCGATCAGATCCTCGAAGGAAATCGACATCGCCTCTTCGACGACACAGGGGTTGTTCACATGGCCCGAGATCGCAAACAGCTTGGTGCCTGCGTTGTTCTGACGGCCAAAGCCCGCGAACCAATCCGCACCCCGGCGCAGGATGGTCGGCACAACAGCGATGGATTCCACGTTGTTCACCGTGGTTGGGCAGCCATACAGACCCGCACCAGCCGGGAACGGAGGTTTCATCCGCGGCATACCCTTCTTGCCCTCAAGGCTTTCAATCAGGGCGGTTTCCTCGCCGCAGATATAGGCCCCGGCGCCGTGATGCAGGAACAGATCAAAATCCCAGCCCGATCCGGCGGCGTTCTTGCCCAGCAGCCCCGCGTCATAGGCTTCGTCAATTGCCGCCTGCAACGCCTCACGCTCGCGGATATATTCACCGCGCAGGTAGATATAGCAGGTATGCGCGTTCATCGCGAAAGACGCGATCAGGCACCCCTCGATCAGCGTATGCGGATCGTGGCGCATGATCTCGCGGTCCTTGCAGGTTCCGGGCTCGGATTCATCCGCGTTTACAACCAGATAGGACGGGCGCCCATCGCTTTCCTTGGGCATGAACGACCATTTCAGGCCGGTCGGGAAACCCGCACCGCCACGTCCGCGCAGCCCCGAGTCCTTCATCGTCTGGATAATCCAGTCGCGCCCCTTTTCGATCAGGCCAGCAGTGCCGTCCCAATGCCCCCGGGCCTGCGCGCCGCGCAACGTGCGCTCGTGCATCCCGTAGATGTTGGTAAAGATCCGGTCCTGATCCTTCAGCATCATGTCTTACCTTCAGCTGTCCTGACGCATGCGCCAGAGTTGAAATATGTTCACGCCCGCATAGATGAATCCTGCCAGAGCGGCAAAATCAAACAACAGCGCATAGCGCCCCGGCATCCCCAGCGCGGGGCCGACAAATAAAGTCATGCCAAGCCAAACCACCATCGTCACGGCGATGACGATGCCGATATGTCGGCCCTTTCGGGCTATGGCCTGTTCCTTGTCCTTGTCCATCTCATCCCGATGCCCCGGATGGGCATCTGTCCTAGTCTTCGTAAGTGCCGTCTTCCTTGGCACGTTTGGCAAACTCGGTGTCCTCACCCGCCGCCAGCTTGGCCGCCTGTTCGATCCAGCCGTCGCGTTCGATCCGGCCCTTGAACTTCAGCCGGGCGTCAACCCAGGCCACCTGTTCGGGCGTCCAGGCCGCGATCTGGTCGTAGTGGTAGAAGCCCAGTTCGTTCAGTGTTTCTTCGAGCTTGGGCCCGACGCCTTTCAGCAGCTTGAGGTCATCTGCCTTGCCTTCCCTCGCGCTGGTCAGCGTCTCAGGTTGATCTTCCTTGACCTCGGCAGCTTCAGGTTTGGTTTCCTTGGCCTTGGCCTTCGCCTCAGCAGCTTGTTTCGCCGCCGGTTTCGGCGCTTCGGGCGCTTTCGGAGGTTTCGCAGCCGCCGAAGCGCCCGCCTGTTTGCCATCCTTGTCCAGCCACGGCGTCAGGATCGGCACCTCTGATCCGTCAATGCGCTTGACGGTGTCGCCCAGATCGGTCGCCAGTTGCACGCTGGCATTGTACTGCGTCCGGCCGCTGTCATGTTCGGTCAGGCTGGTCAGCCCTTTCAGCGGTTCCGCCCCATAGCGCCCGTTTTGCGGGCCCGGCACCGGCACCTTGCCCGCCGTCAGATCATCGATGATCAGGCCGAAGCTCTCAGCCGTCAGGTCTTCGTAATAATCTTTGCCAATCTGCGCCATCGGCGCGTTGGTGCAGGACCCGAGACATTCGACCTCTTCCCAGCTCAGCTTGCCATCGGCAGAGAGTTCATGCGGTTTCGCAGCGATCTTGTCCTTGCAGACCGCAATCAGATCCTCGGCCCCGCAGATCATGCAGGAGGTCGTGCCGCACACCTGAATATGTGCTACAGACCCAACCGGTTGCAGTTGGAACATGAAGTAGAACGAGGCCACTTCGAGCACGCGAATATAGGCCATGCCCAGCATGTCGGCGACAGACTCGATCGCCGGGCGGCTCAACCAGCCCTCCTGCTCCTGCGCGCGCCATAGCAGGGGAATAACCGCGCTAGCCTGACGCCCCTCAGGGTATTTCGTGATTTGCGCTTCGGCCCATTGCTGGTTGGCAGCGGTGAAGGCGAAGCTGTCGGGTTGTTCGGGATGCAGACGGCGGAGCATTAGCGGTCAATCTCTCCAAATACGACGTCCATGGTGCCGATGATGGCAGCGACGTCGGCCAGTTGGTGCCCACCGGCAACGTGGTCCATGGCTTGCAGGTGCAGGAAACCCGGCGCGCGCAGTTTGGCGCGGTAGGGTTTGTTGGTGCCGTCGGCGACCAGATAGACGCCGAATTCGCCCTTGGGGGCCTCGACGGCGGCATAAACCTCGCCCGCGGGGACGTGGAAGCCTTCGGTATACAGCTTGAAGTGATGGATCAGACTTTCCATCGAGGTCTTCATGTCCGAGCGTTTCGGCGGGGTGATCTTGCCACGCGCCAGAACGTCGCCGGGGCATTCGCGGATTTTGGCGATGGCCTGACGGATGATCAGCAGCGACTGGCGCATTTCTTCCATGCGCACGAGGTAGCGGTCATAGCAGTCGCCGTTCTTGCCGACGGGGATCTGGAACTCGAACTCGTCGTAGCATTCATAGGGCTGCGCGCGGCGCAGGTCCCATGCCAGACCTGATCCGCGCACCATAACGCCCGAGAAGCCGTATTTCTGGATGTCATCCTCGGTCACCACACCAATATCGGCGTTGCGCTGTTTGAAGATGCGGTTTTCGGTCAGCAGACCGTCGATATCGTCCAGAACGGCGGGGAATTCGTGGCTCCACGCCTCGATATCATCCAGCAGTTCCGGCGGCAGGTCTTGATGGACCCCACCAGGGCGGAAATAGGCGGCGTGCAGGCGGGCACCACAGGCACGCTCATAGAACACCATCAGCTTTTCGCGTTCCTCGAAACCCCAGAGCGGCGGGGTCAGCGCGCCGACGTCCATCGCCTGCGTGGTCACGTTCAGCAGGTGGTTAAGAATACGCCCGATCTCGGAATAGAGGACCCGGATCAGAGAGCCGCGACGCGGAACCTCGACCCCGGTCAGCTTTTCGATGGCCAGACACCAGGCGTGTTCCTGGTTCATCGGCGCCACATAATCCAACCGGTCGAAATACGGCAGGTTCTGCAGATACGTCCGGCTCTCCATCAGCTTTTCGGTACCACGGTGCAGCAGGCCGATATGCGGGTCGCAACGCTCGACGATCTCGCCGTCCAATTCGAGCACCAGACGCAGAACCCCGTGCGCCGCAGGGTGTTGCGGGCCGAAGTTGATGTTGAAATTGCGGATCTTCTGTTCTCCGCTCAGCGCGTCCGTGCTGCCGTCATCATATCTTGAGCCGTCCATCAACGCCCTCGTTTGTTCTTTTTCGCCTCAGCCCGGACCCGGACCTTTTCGGCTTCGGCTGCCTTGGCTGCAGCCCCTGCAAGCAAGACGCCCAATGCGCCCAAAATGATCAATTCGCCCATCATGTCAGCGCCGCTCCATCTCTTGCAGTTTCATCGCCATCATCCACAACAAGACGATCACGACCGGAGAGATAATGCAGGCAAACGCCCAGTTCTTGTTGATCCCGAAATGCGGCAGCAGCTTGATCATCGGCACGACCGTCGCCACCACCAGAATTATCCAGATCAGGAACTCAAACATGACTTACGACTCCTGTTTCTCATCCCCCGGAAGAATGTAGTTGGCACCTTCCCACGGGGACATGAAATCGAACTGACGGTATTCCTGCACCAGACTGACCGGTTCGTAGACCACACGCTTTTGCGCCTCGTCATAGCGGACCTCTGTGTAACCGGTGGTTGGGAAATCCTTGCGCAGCGGATAGCCCCGGAACCCATAGTCGGTCAGGATGCGCCGCAGATCCGGGTGACCCGAGAACAGGATGCCGAACATGTCGAACACCTCACGCTCGAACCAGTTGGCCGAGGGGTGGACGTCAACGATCGAGGGCACCATGTCCTCCTCGCGGATCGAGACCCGCAGGCGGATACGCTGGTTCTGGTACATCGACAGGAAGTGATAGACCACGTCGAACCGCTTGGCCCGTTCGGGGTAGTCGACGCCGGTGATGTCCACGAGGGTCGAAAACTTGCAGTTCTGATCGTTCCGCAGAAACTCGACGAACTCTACCAGATTCGAAGGCGCCACATCGACATTCAGCTCGCCATGGGTCACGTCCCAGGACAGAACGCAATCGGCCCGTTTCAGTTCCAGCTGCGTGCCGAGTTCCTTGAGTGCTTCGCTCATCCCCACTCTCCTCAGCGTACAATCGTGCCGGTACGGCGGATTTTGCGTTGCAGTTGCATCAGACCGTACAGCAATGCTTCGGCGGTCGGAGGGCAGCCGGGCACATAGATATCCACCGGCACAACGCGGTCGCAGCCACGCACGACCGAATAGGAATAGTGATAGTAGCCGCCGCCATTGGCGCAGGATCCCATTGAGATCACATAGCGTGGCTCGGGCATCTGGTCGTAGACCTTGCGCAGTGCCGGGGCCATCTTGTTGGTCAACGTACCGGCCACGATCATCACATCCGACTGACGCGGAGAGGCACGCGGCGCGATACCGAACCTTTCCGCATCATAGCGCGGCATCGAGGTGTGCATCATCTCAACCGCGCAGCAGGCGAGACCGAATGTCATCCAGTGCAGCGAACCAGTGCGCGCCCAGTTGATGATGTCTTCGGTCGATGTCAGCAAGAATCCCTTGTCCTGCAGCTCGGCATTCAGGGCCTGGGTGGCGACTTCCTTGTCGACGCCGCCGGTGTTTGCACCCGTCATCACTCCCATTCCAGGGCCCCCTTCTTCCATTCATAGGCAAAGCCGATGGTCAGCACCGCCAGGAACACCATCATGGACCAGAAGCCGACATCGCTGATGTCTTTGAAGCCGACGGCCCAAGGGAACAGGAAGGCGATTTCCAGATCGAAGATGATGAAGAGAATCGAGACCAGATAGAATCGGACATCGAATTTCATCCGCGCGTCATCGAAGGCGTTGAAGCCACATTCATATGCGCTGACTTTTTCCGGGTCGGGATTGCGGACGGCCAATACAACAGCGGCAAGAATCAAGACGATTCCAAGGCCTACGGCAACGGCCAGAAACACCAGAATCGGGAGGTACTCCCGTAGCAGGTCTTCCACGTATAGCTCCTTTCCTGCGCAAACCCCAAAGGGACGCACGGTCAATTGGCGTGTTGACTGGACATTCTCTATCCGTGCGGGGTCAGAGGGTCAACCGAACACAGACGCGCAGAGAGCTATTATTGCGCTTGCTTTCCCAACAAGCGGCGCTGACGTTGCATCCCAGCCGAGAGTCGCGGCAATCGGGCTAAACCTGTTTATTCCATATAGGTTTTCGCTTGTCGAAGAACGCGGCGATTCCCTCGCGCGCCTCATCGGTTTCCCAACGCGCGACCAGCCCGCGAATGGTCTGGTCGATCACTGCATCGTCAATAGATGGCCCCAGCGACCGGACCAGCTCCTTGGCCGAGGCGACAGCTCCGGGCGCGCAGGAGAGATAAGGCAGCACCTCGGCCTCAACCGCATCCGCCAGAGCGTCGGCGGGCACTGTCCGGGCCAGCAGACCCAGCTCGACCGCTTCCGCCGCATCAAACAGGCGAGCCGACATAAAGACCCGTCGTGCCCGCGCCTCACCCATGCGGGCGATGACATAGGGGCCGATGGTGGCCGGGATCAGACCCAGACGGGTTTCGGTCAGGCCCATCTTCAGGCTCTCTACCCCGATCGCCACATCACAGACCGATGCCATACCGACCCCGCCGCCAAACGCATTGCCCTGTAATGCTCCGATCAAGGGCTTGGGCAGGGTGTTCAGCGCATTCAGCATCTCGGCCAGCTTGCGCGCCTCGACAAAGCGCGTCTCGGGGTCGGCCGCCATCTGCGCCTGCATCCATCCCAGATCACCACCGGCACAGAAACTCTTGCCCGAGGCGGTCAGAACCACCACCCGCACCGCCTCATCATTAGTCAGTTGACCGGCGGCCTGCGTCAGCTCGGCAATCATCTGCGCGGACAGCGCGTTGTGCTTTTCAGAACGATCCAGCGTGAGTGTTGCGACGCCGCGTGCGTCTGTATTCAGCGTAATGGTCTCGAACATTTCCTATTCCGCCCGCATTGCCCGCGCCATGTCTGCCGCCTGTTCCAAAACAGACGCATCCAGACCGGTCTCATATCCCAACCGCTCCAGATGTGCGGCTACAGCTTCGGTCGCGACATTACCCGCAGCGCCCGGCGCATAGGGGCAGCCACCCAGCCCCCCCACGGCGGAATCAAATACCCGCACGCCCAGCGCCAACGAGGCGTCAATATTATCAATCGCCCGTCCGTTGGTGTCGTGGAAATGCCCCGCGAGCCGGGTAACCGGCACCCGTTCACGCACGGCCAGCAACATATGCGCGATCTTGTCCGGGGTCCCCTGCCCAATCGTATCGCCCAGCGAAATCTCATAGCAGCCGTGGGCAAACAGGGCATCCGCCACCTCGGCCACTTTTTCGGGCGGTGTCGGTCCGTCATAAGGGCAATCCGTCACGCAGGAGACATAGCCCCGGACCGGCAGATCGATATGCCGCGCCGCTTCGAGAATGGGCACAAACCGTTCGATGGATTCGGCAATCGTCGCGTTGATATTCGCCTTCGAGAACCCTTCGGACGCCGAAGCAAACACCGCAATCTCGTCCGCCTTGGCCGCCAACGCGTCCTCATACCCGCGCATATTCGGCGTCAGCGCAGCATAGCGCACGCCGTCGGCCCGCGAGATCCCGGCCAGAACATCACCGCTGCCCGCCATCTGCGGCACCCATTTGGGAGAGACAAAGCTGGCAACCTCGATCCGATTGAACCCGGCCCGGCTGAGGCAATCGACCAGCGCCACCTTCTCGGCCACTGGAATCTCGCGCTGTTCGTTTTGCAACCCGTCCCGCGGCCCGACCTCGAATATCTCGACCCGTTCTTTCATCAGCGCATTCCTTCCCGGCTTCTTCTCGTTTCAAATACGGATGACTGTGCCACGCAATGCACTGTCCGAACAGATCAATCCTCAGCCAGCCGAACCAGCGCCGCCCCGGCCTCGACCTGAGCGCCTGCTTCGGCCAGCACCTCGGCCACTACACCGTCGCGCGCGGCCAGCAGCGAATGCTCCATCTTCATGGCTTCCAGGATGGCCAGACGGTCGCCTTCCTTCACCGCCTGCCCAGCCGAGGCAAAGACGGCCTTGACCAAACCGGGCATCGGCGCCTCGATCACGTTGTTGTCGCCCGCCGCACTGGCATCACGGTCCAGAGGGTCCACGACCTCGAACACCTGCCCATAATCATCGAACACGGTGACCTGAGATCCTGCGAAGGCAACGTTGGGCATGGGTTTTCCATCGATGGTCCAACTACCGAGGTGCTGTGCAACGAGTTGCGCGCCTTCAACCTCCCAAACCTGCCGATCCGGGCCTTCGACCTGTACATCCAGATCAACACTCTCTCCATTCCGCAGCAACTGCACCGCGCGGTGTAACGGAGCCCAGAGGGTAAAGCCTGTTACAGAATTTGTGTCTGCCAGACCCAGCGCCGTCATAGCCGCAGCCACCGCTGACGCATGACCAGTGTCAGCCGACTGTACCAAATCCTCAAGGTCGCGCCCGATCAGCCCGGTATCCACATCGCCCGACGCAAACCCGCTGTGACGCGTCAAGGCGCCAAGGAATGCAAGGTTGGTCACCGTCCCGGCAACCTCGGTGCGGCGCAAGACGCGATGCAGGCTCTCCAAGGCGACCGCGCGTGTCGGGCCGTGCACCACGACCTTGGCGATCATCGGATCATACCACGGGCTGATCGTATCCCCTGCCCGTACACCACTATCGGCGCGACATTCCTGCGGGAAATGCAGATGGGTCAGAGTACCGGTCGCAGGCAGAAAGCCCTTGGGCACATCCTCGGCGTAAAGCCGCGCCTCGAAGGAATGCCCGTTGATCGACAAATCATCCTGCTGTTTCGGCAGGCTTTCGCCCGCCGCCACCCGCAACTGCCATTCCACCAGATCGACACCGGTGATCGCCTCAGTCACAGGGTGTTCGACCTGCAGGCGCGTGTTCATCTCCATGAACCAGAACCGATCCGGTCGCAGCCCGTCCGAGGCATCGACGATGAACTCAACCGTCCCCGCGCCTTTATACCAGATGGCCTCAGCCGCGCGCACGCCCGCCTGCCCCATCGCTTCGCGCATTTCAGTTGTCATGCCGGGGGCCGGGGCCTCTTCGATCACCTTCTGATGCCGCCGCTGGAGCGAGCAATCGCGCTCGAACAAATGCACCGCATGGGTACCATCACCAAAGACCTGCACCTCGATGTGGCGGGGCTTGGCGACAAATTTCTCGACCAGAACGGCATCATTGCCAAAGGCGGTCTTCGCCTCACCACGCGCACTGTCCAAAGCGGTCGCGAAATCCTCGGGCCGCTCGACCAGCCGCATCCCCTTGCCGCCACCGCCCGCAACGGCCTTGATCAGAACAGGGTAGCCGATGGTATCCGCCGCGCCCGACAGATGTTCCGGGTCCTGATTGTCCCCATGATAGCCGGGCACCACGGGAACCCCCGCCTGCTCCATCAACACCTTGGCGGCGTCCTTCAGACCCATCTTGCGGATCGCATCCGCCGAAGGGCCAATAAAGGTCAGCCCCGCAGCCTCAACCGCATCCACGAAATCCGGATTCTCGGACAGAAAGCCATAGCCGGGATGGATCGCCTGCGCGCCCGTACTCAGCGCGGCCTGAATGATCACATCGCCCTTAAGATAGCTCTCAGCCGGGGCCGCACCACCGATATGAACGGCTTCATCCGCCATCTGCACATGCTTTGCCGACTTATCCGCATCGGAATAGACCGCAACGCATGAGACACCCATTTTCTGAGCGGTTTCCATGACCCGGCAGGCAATCTCGCCCCGGTTGGCAATCAGGATTTTGTTGAACATGGCTTACCCCTCAACCGCCAGATCTTCGACAAGGCGAAACCGTTCGCAGAGCAATTCCATCTCGGGATCGAACCCGCCATTTCGCTCGAAATACCGGCGGTGATCCTCACGCCATCCTTCGAGCGTTTCATTCTCGCCTTCGGCCAACGCAAAATCCTCGGTCACATCGCAATAGCGGCGGGTCGAGACCTCGACAGTTTCAATCACCAAGGCCGGGCGATCATCCCAATCCAGTGCAATATCCCGCCGCCCAACGACCGGCGTATCAGCGCTGCCTTCCGGATAGTCGCGCAACGCGCCGCAGGTCGCGGTTTTTTTCCCTGCGCGCACCAAGTCCAGCAGCTCGGCGCTCAGTAGTGCATTGTCGCCGAACTTGAAAGTTTGCGCGCCCGGATAGCGGGTTTTCAGTTGTTCCAGTCTGCTCATCTTACATCCTGAACACGCCGAAACGTGTCTCCTCAATCGGGGCATTCAGCGCAGCACTCAGCGACAAGGCCAACACATCGCGGCTTTTGCGCGGGTCGATGATGCCGTCATCCCACAAACGCGCCGATGCATAGAGCGGGTGCGACTGTTCCTCGAACATCTCCAGCGTCGGGCGTTTGAATTCGGCCTCTTCCTCAGCCGACCACGTGTCGCCCTGCCGTTCAATCCCGTCGCGCTTGACGGTGGCCAGCACGCCCGCGGCCTGCTCTCCACCCATCACGGAAATGCGCGAATTCGGCCATGTCCACAGGAACCGAGGCTGATAGGCGCGCCCCGCCATGCCATAGTTCCCGGCCCCGAAGGACCCGCCCACCAACATGGTAATCTTGGGCACCGAAGTCGTCGCGACCGCCGTCACCATCTTGGCCCCGTGCCGCGCGATACCTTCGTTTTCGTATTTGCGGCCAACCATGAACCCGGTGATGTTCTGCAGGAACACCAGCGGCGTTTTGCGCTGCGAACACAGTTCCACGAAATGCGCGCCCTTCTGCGCGGCCTCGGAAAACAGCACCCCATTATTGGCGATGATGCCCACCGGACACCCTTTGACATGGGCAAAACCGGTCACCAGCGTCTCGCCGAACCGGGGCTTGAATTCATCGAAGCGCGAGCCATCGACCAGCCGTGCAATCACCTCACGGATGTCATACGGCGTGCGCAGGTCGGCTGGGACAACGCCCAGAATTTCCTCGGGATCATAAGCGGGTTCTTCCGATGCCTCGAACCGTAGGCTGGGCTTCAGCCCGGCACCCCCCAACGACCCGACCGCCCGGCGCGCCAGCGCCAGCGCGTGGGCATCATCTTCGGCCAGATAATCCGCCACACCGGACAGGCGCGTGTGCACGTCGCCACCGCCCAGATCCTCGGCACTCACCACCTCTCCGGTCGCGGCCTTGACCAGAGGCGGTCCGGCCAGAAAGATTGTCCCCTGATCGCGCACGATAATCGTCACATCCGACATCGCGGGCACATAGGCCCCGCCCGCCGTACAGGACCCCATCACCACGGCAATCTGAGCAATCCCCTTCGCGCTCATCCGCGCTTGGTTATAGAAGATGCGGCCAAAGTGGTCGCGGTCGGGGAAGACCTCATCCTGATTGGGCAGGTTCGCGCCGCCGCTGTCGACCAGATAGATGCAGGGCAGATGGTTTTCCTCGGCGATCTCCTGCGCGCGCAGGTGCTTCTTGACCGTCATCGGATAATAGGTGCCGCCCTTCACGGTGGCATCATTGCACACCACCATGACCTCACGCCCCTGCACCCGGCCAATGCCCGCAATGACCCCAGCACAGGGTGCGGCATCGCCATACATCCCATGCGCCGCCGTCGCGCCGATTTCAAGGAACGGAGACCCCGGGTCGAGCAGGTTCGCCACCCGACGACGCGGCAGCATCTTGCCCCGCGATTCATGCCGCGCGCGGGATTTCTCACCTCCGCCCATGCGGGCGGCTTCAGCGGCGGCAGAGATTTGGGACAGCGCGTCGAGATGAGCCGCGCGGTTTGCCCTGAAGCCCTCAGAGGTGGGCATGGCTTTGGATGTGAGTTTCATGTCTAAGGCACCTGTTTTTCTTCTTCGCGTTCAGTCGCGCGTTGGAGAATTCTCAGCGTGAGCCAGCCAGCCAATGCGTCCGCATAGCCACAAGCATCCTGCTCGGAGACACCTTCGATCTGAATATCGTCACAATCAGCTATCGCTGGTGCAAATTGTGCTAATATTTCATTGTCGAATATTATCTTTGCATCTCTTATTACGTCCTGCGCCGCAGGAGGATCTTCGTAACCAAGACGGTTTGTTTCTGGGATTTGAGACCACTCCGAAATCGTTTTGTCGCGCATCCACTTTGACACCACCAAAACGCATCTTTCGACCTCAGCACTTGGGTCCGCCAACGTGCACATCCTGTGGCTTTGGCCGACACATTCCACATCCATAGGAAGCGCATAGTCGACATTTGGAACAAGATCAGTGCAGGCTCGCAAAAATGCGACTGTATCAAACCTTTCGGGGGCAGCTGTCTCGGCTTGTGTTGCCAAGCCAACTGCACCCAGCGTAGTCGCCAAAATTAAGAAGCTTCTCAATTCGAATATCACTTGTTCAACTCCCCCGCCGCCCGCGCCTTCAATTCCTTCCGGATCACCTTCCCCGTCACCGTCATCGGCAGTTCCTCCAAAAACGCCACCTCACGCGGATAGGAGTACTGCGCCAGACGGTCCTTGACCCAATCCTGCAATTCCTGCTCCGACGCTTCGACTTCCGGTTTCAAAACCACATAGGCCTTCACGATCTCTGTCCTAAGCGGGTCAGGTTTGCCGACCACGCCCACTGTCGCCACCGCCGGGTGGGTCAGCAGGCAATCCTCGATCTCGGCGGGTCCAATGCGATAGCCAGCCGAGGTGATCACATCATCATCGCGGCCAACGAAGCGCAGATAGTCGCCCTCCCACACGCCGCGGTCTCCGGTGATCAGCCAATCGCCCCAGAACTTCTCAGCGGTCGCTTGCGGATTGTTCCAGTATTCCAGCAGCATCGAGGCCGAGCCGCGCCGGATGGCCACATCACCCTCGTCGTCAGACAACTGACCATCCTCATCGATCACCGCAACCTCATGCCCCGGCACCGATTTGCCAATGCAGCCGGGTTGCACGGGAAAGTCCTGTGCGCAGGAGGACACAACCATGTTGCATTCTGTCTGGCCGTAGAACTCGTTGATTGTCAGGCCAAACGCCTGCCGCCCCCAGGCCAGCATCTCGGCCCCCAGCGGCTCACCACCCGATGCAACCGAGCGCAGGCCGGGGATCGCCTGATCCGCCGCCTTGAGCATCCGCAATGCCGTCGGCGGGAAGAATACGTTGCGCACACCGCCGCGCGTGATCACATCAGCGCAGGCCTCGGGCGAAAACTTGTCCAGCCGCGCCGCGACGACCGGAATACCCAGCGCCAGCCCCGTCATCAGCACATCGAACAGCCCGCCGATCCAGGCCCAGTCGGCGGGTGTCCACAGGCAGTCACCGTCGCGCAGATGATTGTGGCTGATCGACACGCCGGGCAGATGGCCCGTCAGCACCCGATGCCCGTGCAACGCGCCCTTGGGGCTGCCGGTGGTGCCCGAGGTATAGATCAGAACCGCAGGATCCTCGGGACCGGTATTGGCGAAGGGCACCGGGTCGCCCTCCTGTCCGATCTGATCTGCCAGCAAAGGTTGGGCAAGCTCACCGACCAACGCCGCGCCTTCGGCATCCGTCAGAACAATTCGCGCGCCCGCATCGCCGATGCGAGAGGCCAAAGCATCCCGTTTGAACAGTTTGAACAACGGCACCGAAATCGCACCGATCTTCCAGATCGCCAGATGGGCTGCCGCACACCACGGCGACTGGCTGAGCAATACCCCCACCCGATCCCCTGGTCGGATCTGTCCCAGCAGCGCCCGCGCAATACTGTCCACCTGCCCCGCAAGCGCACCAAAGGTGACAGGTTCAGCGCGCTGGCCGGTCAGATCGATGAGCGCCACGCGGTCGTTGGGCTGCGCCAGACACTGCCGCGCCATGTTCAGCCTGTCAGGGATGTCCCAGCTGCCATCGGAGCGCAAACCCGGTATGCACTCAGTGGAAAGCACGCTGGTTTTCCCTTGTTTTACGGGACTTTGCTTCGCCACAGGAACCAATAGACAGCCCCGAAATTTGATACAGATCAGAGTCCTTGAATTCTTCCCGGTTCAAAACTGCGGCATTAACAGAACCAAAGGCATGAATATGACCAGAAAACTCGCCGCTTTGACCCTGTCTACCGCCCTTGTTGCACTTGCAGCGCCGGCCTTTGCCCAGACGCAGGGCGATTGGACGCTTGGAATCGGTGTTGGCTATGTCGATCCTAAATCCGACAACGGCACGCTGGACGGCGCGAGCGCCAGTATCGGCTCGAGCACCCGCCCGATCTTCACCGCCGAGTATTTCGTGCGCGACAATCTGGGTATCGAGTTGCTGGCCTCGACACCGTTCAAGCACGATATTACCCTCGCTGGCAGCTTTGACGCGGGCAGCGTCAAGCAACTGCCGCCGACCTTGTCGCTGAACTATCACTTCCCCACCAACAGCGCCTGGAAACCCTATGTTGGCGCGGGTCTGAACTATACCATCTTCTTCGACGAAGATTCTCCGATCGACGGCCTGAAAGTCGACGATTCCTTTGGTGTTTCGCTGCAAGCGGGCCTGGACTATCAGATTACCGAAAAAGGGGCCGTGCGTCTGAACGTGCGCTGGTTCGATATCGACGCGGATGTCTCGGTGAACGGCACCAAAATCGGCACCGCCGAAGTCGATCCGTTCCTGGTTGGCCTGTCCTACGTGCATCAGTTCTGATCCTTTGAAAGATGCCCCGCAGTTCGTTGAATCGCGGGGCGTTTTCCTTCACAGCATTTCGTTCATCATTTCCCGACCGATCAGCATCCGGCGAATTTCACTGGTGCCCGCACCGATCTCCATCAACTTGGCATCGCGGAAGATGCGGCTGACCGGAGAATCCGACAGGAACCCGGCCCCGCCCAGCGCCTGCACAGCCTGATGCGCCTGCACCATCGCCTGCTCGGACGCATAAAGACAACACGCCGCCGCATCCTGCCGCGTCACATCCCCCCGGTCACACGCCTTGGCAACCTCATAGACATAAGCCCGGGCCGAGTTCATCGCGGTGTACATGTCCGCGATCTTGCCCTGCATCAGTTGGAACGACCCGATGGGTTTGCCGAACTGCTTGCGCTCGGCCAGATAGGGCATGACCTCGTCCAGACAGGCGGCCATGATGCCGGTGCCGATCCCGGCCAGAACCACCCGCTCATAATCCAGCCCTGACATCAGAACGGCGACACCCCGCCCCTCTTCGCCCAGCACGTTTTCAAACGGCACTTCGACATCTTCAAAGATCAGTTCGGCCGTGTTCGATCCCCGCATCCCAAGCTTGTCGAAATGGGGCGATGTGGAAAAACCCTTCATCTCTTTCTCGATCAGAAAGGCGGTGATGCCCTTCGACCCCGCCTCCGGGTCGGTCTTGGCGTAAACGACCAGAGTATCCGCGTCTGGCCCGTTGGTGATCCAGTATTTGTTCCCGTTCAGCCGGTAATGATCATTGCGCTTTTCAGCGCGCAGCTTCATCGACACCACATCCGAACCGGCCGAGGGCTCGGACATGGCCAGCGCCCCCACATGATCGCCCGAGATCAGCCGCGGCAAATACTTCTGCTTCTGCTCATCCGTGCCGTTCAGCTTGATCTGGTTCACACACAGATTCGAATGCGCCCCATAAGACAGCGATACCGAGGCCGAGGCCCGCGCCACCTCTTCCACGGCGATGGTGTGCGCCAGATAGGACATCCCCGCACCGCCATACTCTTCAGGCACGGTGACACCCAGCAGGCCAAGCTCTCCCATCTCTTTCCACAGCTCGTTTGGGAAGGCGTTGGACTTGTCGACCTCCGCCGCCATCGGCTTCACGCGCTCCTGTGCCCAGCGATGCACCATTTCACGCAGGGCGTTCACGTCCTCGCCCAGATCAAATTGCATTGTGGCCATAAACATGCAGGGCTCCTCCAACCGCGTTAATGAACAAGTGTTCAATAAACAGATAGCAGCGATTCCGCCTCCGGTCAACGATGCGTGTGGGCAACGCAAAACGCCGCCCTGCATGGGGCGGCGTTTTCCAAAGAATCGAGCGTACGCTGAAAGCGCACTCCGCTGGGTTACGACTGATGGACCGCGCTCACCTCGGTTCGGATGATCCGCGCGATAAGGCGGCAATCGTCCAGCGAAAACGTCAGCGGAACGCGCATATCCATGATACCGGCCAGGATCCGGTCACTCCCCGGCATCGGCACACTGTCCGCGTAGCGCCAACTGTCGTAGCGTGAGGTGAAACCCGAAGGCTCTGCCCCTCCAAACCACTTCAACTCAACCCCGCGCGCGGTGCAACGGCGTATCACCTCGGCAATACGCTCCGGCGTCCAGTCCAGCAACAGAAACTGGATCGAAGACCCGACATAGGATTCCTCCGCCGGACGCTCCACCACCGTCAGACCCGGCGTTTCACGCAATCCGCGCTCGATCTCGTCATAGCGTTCGTTCCAGCGCGCGACCTGCCGGTCCAGATCCCGCAATTGCGGACGCAGGATTGCCGCGCGCAGGTTGTCCATACGACCCGAAACATTGGGCGTGGTGTATTTGATCTGCTCGAACACCTGCGGCGCAGGCGCTGCAAGATGGCGTTCATACAGCATATACGACCCGGATAGCATAGTCGCCTTCGCCGCCAGTTCCGGGTCATCCGTGACCAGCAGCCCGCCCTCACCGGAATTCACATGCTTATAGGTCTGACATGAGTAACACCCCACAGCCCCCTGACGCCCCGAAAGCTGCCCCCGCCAGGCCGCCCCCATCGTATGCGCGCAATCCTCGATCACGATCACACCCGCCGCGTCGCACATCTGCATCAGTCGATCCATGTCACACAGATGCCCGCGCATATGGCTGAGCATCAGGACCTTTGCCTGCCCCAGTTTGGCCTGAAGATCATTCAGATCGATGGTCAGCGTCTCGGTCACGCCAACAAAGACCGGCTTCGCCCCGACCGAAGCAATCGCCCCGGGGACCGGAGCCAGCGTGAACGCGTTGGTCAGAACCGGATCACCCGGCCCGACCCCGACCGCCCGCAGCGCAGTCGCCAGCGCATACCCCCCCGACGACACCGCCAGGCAGTATTTCGCCCCCATCTGAGCGGCAAATTCCTGCTCCAGCAAAGCGGTCTCGCTCAGCTCATCGGGTGCGACGTTATAGCGATGCAGGCGCCCGTGGCGCATCACGGCCAATGCGGCCTCGATCGCTTCTTCGGGAATGGGTTCCTGTTGGGTGAAACTGCCAGTGAATGTCTCGGTCATGGATTCGTTCTGGGGCCGGAACGTGCAAGGGTCAAGAGATCAGGCCGCCGCTCCGATCAAATCCGAGACCATTTTCGGCAAATCGTCGAAGTGATGCAGCAATGCCTCGGGCTCCAGCGCAGCCATATCGTCACCCGAGGGGCCGAATGTGACCAGAACCGAAGGTACACCGGCAGCCCGCGCGGTATTCCGGTCGGTATCGGAATCACCGATCAGAACGCAATGATCCGGATGCCCCCCCGCACGCCGCGCCGCCTCACGCAGCGGTTCCGGGTCGGGTTTGCGCACGGGCAATGTGTCCGCGCCTACCAACGAAGCGAATTTGTCACGCACGCCCAATCGGGTCAGCAACAAATCTGCCAGCCCCTCGGGCTTATTGGTGCAGATGCCTACCCCATAGCCATCTTGCGCAAGTCGCTCCACCGCTTCCAGCGCACCGGGATAGAACCGGGTGTGCGTATCAATCGCTTCGGCGTAAGCCTCCAGCAGAACCGGATAATAGGCCAGAACCGTGTCCTCGGCATAAGCGCCCACGCGTTTCAGGCCATGGGTCAGCATCATCCGCCCACCGCGCAAGGCGACCCCGGCATCCTGATCGTGAACCAACACATCGCCATGCCCCATCTGCCGGAAACAATGGTTGGCCGCCGCCAGCAGATCGCCGGACGTATCCGCCAAAGTCCCGTCCAGATCGAAGATCACTGTACGCATATCGCCTCCTGCCTCAGCGGTTTTTCGCCACCCCATGTTGCAAACGGCAATCTTGTTTGATGGCTCAACCGCTTGCGCCTTTGACCTCAGCGGATAAAACGGGGCGCAACAAAACACAAAGAGAAAACGATTTCATGACCACCGCCCTTGTCATTCTTGCTGCCGGGAAAGGCACAAGAATGAACTCTGACCTGCCCAAAGTGCTGCACCCTATCGCGCAGGTGCCGATGCTGGTTCACGCCATGCGCGCCGGATCTGCCCTGTCCCCTGCCCATACCGTAATCGTCGCGGGCCACGGGGCCGAGGCCGTCTCGAAAGTTGCGCAGGCCGAAGACGAAGCAACCCGGATTGTTGTACAGGAAGAGCAGCTCGGAACTGCACACGCCGTCGCCCAGGCCCGCGATGCGCTGACCGGGTTCGAGGGCGATGCGGTCGTGTTGTTCGGCGACACACCGTTCCTGCAGCCCGACACGCTGGAACGTATGATCGCAGCACGGGCCGAGAATGATCTGGTCATCCTCGGGTTCAAGGCCGCCGATCCCGCGCGCTATGGCCGTCTGGTGATGAACGGGGAAACGCTGGAACGGATCGTCGAATTCAAGGATGCGTCGGATCAGGAACGCGCCATAACCTTCTGTAACTCCGGTCTTATGGCGTGCAATGCGCAAACGTTGTTCTCGCTGATCGATGCGGTCGGCAACGACAACGCCTCGGGCGAATACTATCTGACCGATGTGGTCGAGATCGCCCGCAACCGCGGCCTGCGCGTCACTGCCGTCGCTTGTGATGAGGCGCAGACGCTGGGCGTGAACTCGCGCGCCGATCTTGCGGCAGCGGATGCGATTTTTCAGGCGCGGGCGCGGAGCGAACTGCTGGAACTTGGGGTCACGCTGATGGCGCCCGAGACGGTCTATCTGGCCGCAGATACCATCATCGGGCGCGATACGGTAATTGAGCCGAACGTGGTTTTCGGACCGGGTGTGACCGTCGAAAGCGGCGCCACAATCCGTGCGTTTTCGCATCTGGAAGGCTGCCATGTCAGCCGGGGCGCCACCGTTGGCCCCTATGCGCGTCTGCGCCCGGGAACCGAGTTGGCGGAAAACACCCGCATCGGCAATTTCGTCGAAATCAAGAATGCCGAGATTGCCGAGGGCGCGAAGGTCAACCACCTCAGCTATATCGGTGATGCCTCCGTCGGGGCCGCCACAAATATCGGCGCCGGTACCATCACCTGCAACTATGACGGTGTGATGAAACACAAGACCACGATTGGCGAGAACGTGTTCATCGGGTCCAACACAATGCTGGTCGCTCCGGTATCTGTGGGCGATGGCGCGATGACCGCAACCGGGACCGTGGTGACCAAGGATGTTGAACCGGATGCTCTGGCCGTGGCGCGCGCCAAGCAGGACAACAAGCCCGGCTATGCGCGAAAATTGTTTGAAATGTTGAAGGCGAAAAAGGCGCGCCGCGACAAGGGAGCCTGAGTTATGTGTGGAATTATTGGTGTTCTGGGCAGCCACGAGGCCGCGCCCATTCTGGTCGAGGCGCTGAAACGGCTGGAATATCGCGGCTATGACAGCGCCGGGATCGCGACGGTCAATGCCGGTGTTCTTGGCCGCCGCAGGGCGGTCGGCAAGCTGGTCAACCTCAGCGACCTGTTGGTGCACGATCCGCTGCCCGGCAAGTCCGGCATCGGCCACACCCGCTGGGCCACCCATGGCGCGCCGTCGGTCAGCAACGCCCACCCCCACAAGGCCGGGCCGGTCGCCGTGGTGCACAATGGCATCGTCGAGAACTATCGCGAACTGCGCGCTGAACTGGCCGATCACGGCATCGGATTCGAGACCGAAACCGATACGGAAACCGTTGCCCTGATGACCGAGCTTTATATGTCGCAAGGTCTGACCCCGGTCGACGCAGCCTATAAGACCATTGATCGGCTTGAGGGTGCTTTTGCGCTCGCCTTCCTGTTCCACGGGCAGGACGACCTGATCGTTGCGGCTCGAAAGGGATCACCGCTGGCCATCGGTCATGGCGATGGTGAGATGTATGTGGGCTCGGACGCCATCGCGCTGGCGCCACTGACCGATCGCATCACCTATCTGGAAGAAGGCGACCGGGCGGTTCTGACCCGCACCTCGCTTGAGATCCGCAATGAGGCCGGTGAGATTGCCAACCGCGAGATGCGCCGGATCAAGCTGGATCAGTCCCGTACGGACAAGGCCGGGCACAAGCATTACATGGCCAAGGAAATCGCCGAGCAACCCGTGGTGGTGGCCGAGGCAATCCGCTCGTACCTGCCCACCGGCAGCGATCAGATCGTTCTGCCCGAAGATCTGGACTTCACCAAGCTTGACCGGCTGACCATGGTCGCCTGTGGCACCGCATTCTACGCCTGCCTGACCGCTAAATACTGGTTCGAGCAACTGGCCAAAATGCCTGTCGAGGTCGATATCGCCAGCGAGTTCCGCTATCGCGAACCTCCGATCACCGACCGAACGCTGGCGCTGTTTGTCAGCCAATCGGGCGAAACCGCTGATACGCTCGCGGCACTGCGCTATTGCGAGGGCAAGGCGGACAAGATTGCTTCGGTCATCAACGTTCCCGAAAGCTCGATTGCGCGGGAAAGCGATATCGCCCTGCCGATCCATGCCGGGGTCGAGATCGGAGTGGCCTCGACCAAAGCCTTCACCTGTCAGCTCAGCGTGCTGCTGATGCTGGCGCTCAAGGCTGCGGCGGACCGGGGCACGCTGAGCGCCGAAGAACTGGCGGATCACGCCGCTGCGCTGCGCGGGCTGCCGTCGGTCCTGAACACCGCACTGGACCAAGGCCGCGCCATCCGCAAGTCGGCCCAGCGCCTGTCCGAGGCGCGCGACGTTCTGTTTCTGGGTCGCGGCCTGATGTATCCGCTGGCCATGGAAGGCGCGCTGAAACTAAAGGAAATCAGCTATATCCACGCCGAAGGTTATGCTTCGGGTGAGCTGAAGCACGGCCCCATCGCCCTGATCGACAAGCACATGCCGGTGGTGGTCATGGCCCCGCGCGACACGGTGTTCGATAAGACCGTATCGAACATGCAAGAGGTGATGGCGCGCAAAGGCAAAGTCATCCTTGTATCTGACGATGACGGCATTGCCGAGGCCGGGGACGAAGCCTGGAGCACGATCCGTATGCCGCATGTTCACCCCAGCCTCACGCCGATCCTCTATTCGGTCCCTGCGCAACTGCTGGCCTATCACACGGCCGTCGCCAAGGGGACGGATGTGGACCAGCCGCGCAATCTGGCAAAATCCGTAACCGTCGAATGAGCGATGCTCTGCTGAATACCCATCTGGATCAGATCAAGGCCCACGCCGATCCGGCACGGGCCGAACAGGTGGCGGCCTATCATAAGGTCGATCGCCTTTATCTGGGCGTCGCAAACCCGATCCTGAATGATCTGACCAAAGATTGGCGGCGAGAACTGGATGTGCCCGCACGGGTCGATCTGGCCTCGGCCCTCTGGCAGACCAACATACACGAAGCCCGCGTGGCCGCCGCAAAACTGCTGACACAGGCGCGGATACGCCCTGACGATGCCGTCTGGGACCTGCTGCAAAGCTGGCTGCCCGATTTCGATGCCTGGGCCATCGCGGACCATGCCTGCATGGCGATACAGAAACGGCTGACGGCTGATCCCTCACGACTGGATCAGGTTGAGCTCTGGACCCGGTCCGATCACATGTGGTCCCGGCGCGCTGCGCTGGTTTCCACCCTGCCCTGGACCAAACAAAACCACCCGAAGCCCGAAGAACTGGCGTGCCGTGACCGCGTGCTCGGCTGGGCCGCGGGATATGTCCCAGACCGGGACTGGTTCATCCAGAAAGCCGTCGCCTGGTGGCTGCGCGAGCTTTCCAAACACGATCCCGATCGCGTGGTTGATTTCCTTGCCCAACACGGTGCGGCGATGAAACCCTTCGCCCGCAAAGAGGCCGGGAAATACCTTCAGTCTGAATAAACGTCCAGTTCGACCAACTCATCGAACGGGATCAGCAGGGCCCGCATCGCCTCAAGCGACAAACGGCTGCCGCCACCCTCTGGTCCGGGTGCAGGGACAAGCGCCACATAGGCCTGTGCACCTGTCCGGGGCACCACGATGCGCCCGTTGATCTCGGTCTCGACCAGCGGTGTCTGCAGCCAACGCCCCGGCGTGTTGGGATCACCCAAACCCGCAATCGTTCTTTTGGCCCCGATCCAACCAACAGCGCCAACCACCGGTGTTGCGACCTCTTCAACGGGTTCGGCAACAGCAGGTGCGACCTCAGGCTCTGCTGGCGCGGCTCCGAAAACACGATCCGTCGTGGACCGGACCGCATCGCAACCAGCAATCAGAGAGCAAGCCAGAAACAATACATATCTCATACTGAAATACCTAGAGCGCTGCGCCCATCTGCGCCAGCCAAAAACACAGTTCGCCCTTGCCGGTGGGCGGCCTGCGCTTTACCTATACCTGCATGACAGCTCCGCTTATCGATCCATTTGCCCGCGCCATCACATATCTGCGTGTATCCGTCACGGACCGCTGCGATTTCCGCTGCGTCTATTGCATGTCCGAGGATATGAAGTTCCTTCCCAAAAAGGACCTTCTGACCCTGGAAGAGCTGGACCGCATCTGCACAACCTTCGTGAACATGGGCGTCGAAAAGCTGCGTATCACCGGGGGGGAGCCTCTGGTGCGCCGCAACATCATGTCCTTCTTCAACAGCATGACGCGGCATCTGGACAGCGGCGCGCTGAAAGAACTGACGCTGACCACCAATGGCTCGCAGCTGCACCGTTTTGCCGATGATCTGTATGCGGCGGGCGTGCGCCGGGTGAACGTCTCGCTGGACACGCTGGACGATGACAAATTCGCGAAAGTCACCCGATGGGGCCGCCTGAAACAGGTGCTGAACGGAATCGACGCGGCGCAAAGGGCCGGGCTGCGGATCAAGATCAATGCCGTGGCGCTGAAGGGCTTCAACGAACCGGAACTGCCCCACATCACCGAATGGTGCGCCGAACGCGACATGGACCTGACCTGGATCGAGGTCATGCCCATGGGTGACATCGGCAACGAGGATCGTCTGGATCAGTACTGGTCGCTGAAGGACGTGCGCAAGGAATACGAAAACCACTATGCGGTCACCGATCTGGCCGAACGCACCGGCGGCCCGGCACGCTATGTGCGGCTGGAAGAAACAGGCCAGAAAATCGGCTTTATCACCCCCCTGTCCCATAATTTCTGCGAAAGCTGCAACCGCGTGCGCCTGACCTGCACCGGTGAGCTTTATATGTGCCTCGGGCAAGAGGATATGGCCGATCTGCGCGCGCCCCTGCGCGACCATCCCGATACCGAAAAACCGCTGGAAGATGCGATCCGCGCGGCGATCAATCTCAAGCCCAAGGGGCATGATTTCGACTATTCCCGGCAGGCCGTCGACGGCCAGATGAGCCGCCACATGAGCCATACAGGCGGCTAACTTGCCCGGACGCCTCGGAAAGCCAACACTGCTGTACAAACTGTACTGCGGCCTGACCTCGCTTATCGGGCCGCTGATCTGGCGCAAAGTGCGTGCCAAATTGCAGGCCGCCAACGTCCCCGAGCCCCGCCAGCAAGAACGTTTAGGCCATGCCAGCCTGATCCGCCCGGATGGACCCCTGATCTGGTTTCACGCAGCCAGCGTCGGCGAAAGCCTGTCTGTCCTCAGCCTGATCAATCGGTTGGCCGAACGTCTGCCCGGCACTGAATTCCTCATCACTTCGGGCACACCCACATCCGCCGAACTGATCGCCAAACGCATGCCTCCGCGCACGCGCCACCAATACCCCCCGCTTGACAGCGCGGGTTCGGTGCGCCGGTTTCTGGACCACTGGCAACCCGACGCAGCCATATTCGTCGAAAGCGAAATCTGGCCCCGGCTGATTGTCGAAACGGCAAAACGCGGGGCGCCGATTGCCCTGCTGAACGCCCGCCTGTCTGAGAAATCCGTCTCTGGTTGGAGAAAACGGCCCAAGACCGCCCGGTTCATCCTTGGCCACTTCGATCTGTTCCTGACCCAGAACGACAAGACCGCCACCAATCTTATCGCCATGGGCGCCCCACCCGAACGGGTACAGCCCGGCACCAACCTCAAGGCCATGTCAGACCCGCTGCCGGTGGATTCCACAGCTCTGTCGCAGATCAGGGATCAGATCGGCAACCGCCCGGTCTGGATCGCCAGCTCCACCCATCAGGGCGAAGAGGAAACCGTTCTGGCCGCGCATAAGACCCTGCTCGACCGTTGGCCCGACCTGCTGCTGCTGCTGATCCCGCGCCACCCCGAGAGGCGCACCGAGATCGCTCAGTTAATCACAGCCAACGACCTCACCTTTGCCCTGCGCAGCGCCGATCAGCCCATCATGCCGCAGACACAGATCTACATGGCCGATACGCTCGGCGAGCTGGGCACCTGGTATGCGCTCTGCCCGATCGTCTTCCTCGGCGGCTCGCTGAAAGAAATCGGAGGCCATAATCCTTTCGAACCCGCACAGGCAGGTGCCGCTGTCATCACCGGTCCGGGATATTTCAACTTTGCGGAAACTTTCGCCCCGCTGATCGAAACCGGCGGCGCGACACAGGTCCACACCGCAGCAGAGCTGTCAACGACGGTCGCCCAATGGCTCTCGGACCCGGACGCCCTGCAAACCGCAAGAAACGCAGCGAATTCCTGCGTCAACACGCAGGCCAATGCCTTGAACACGGTCATCGAAACGCTCTGCAGCCAGCTCAACCTGACCGTAGGGGATCCTTCTTCATCTGGCTAAAAATATCCCGGGGGTGTGGGGGCAGAGCCCCCACTTGCACAATCAAGCCGCAGGCATCCGCTGCTCAACAATTTCGGCCCACCAGCTGCAGCCAGCCGGAATGGCCTCGTCGTTAAAGTTGTATTCCGGGTGATGCACCATAGCCGTGTCGCCATTGCCCACCAGGATATAAGCCCCCGGACGCTCTTCCAGCATGAAGGCGAAATCCTCGCCGCCCATGACCAGAGGCGCCTCTTCACAATCCCCTGACACGGACCGCGCCACATCGGCGGCAAACGCGGTCTGCTCGTCGGTGTTCACCATGACCGGATAGCCGCGGATATAGGTCACATCCACCGTGCCCCCGAAGGTTGCGGCAATACCGTTGCAAATCTCATTGATCCGCTTTTCGGCCAGATCGCGCATGTCCTTGCTCATGGTGCGCACGGTGCCCTTGATCTGAACCGTCTGCGGGATCACGTTGAACGCCTTGGACGCGGTCTCGAACGAGGTCACGGACACGACCACCTGATCAATCGGGTCCGCATTGCGTGAGGCGATGATCTGCAACGCCAGCACCGCCTGCGCCGCCAGTACCGTTGTATCCACGGTCTCATGCGGTTTCGCTGCGTGCCCGCCGCGCCCTTCGAAAGTGATATCGAACTGATCCGTGGCGGCAAAGAACGAACCCGGACGGATCGAGAAACTGCCAACCGGCTTGCCGGGCCAGTTGTGCATTCCGTAAACTTCCTGAATGTTCCAGCGGTCCATCATGCCGTCTTCGCACATCTCGCGGCCCCCGCCGCCGCCCTCTTCGGCGGGCTGGAAGATCACGACAACGGTGCCATCGAAGTTCCGTGTCTCCGACAGGTATTTCGCCGCCCCCAGCAACATCGCCGTATGCCCGTCATGCCCACAGGCATGCATCGCACCATCGGTTTTCGAGGCATAGTCCAGCCCCGTCGCCTCGTGAATCGGCAGCGCGTCCATATCCGCGCGCAGGCCGATGACCTTACCCTTGCTGTCGGACTTACCCTTGATCACGCCCACAACACCGGTGCGGCCTATGCCGGTGACAACCTCGTCACAGCCAAATTCCTTCAGCTTTTCCGCAACCAGAGCGCTGGTGCGATGGGTTTCGAACAGGATTTCCGGGTTTTCGTGAATATCCCGTCGCCAAGCGGTGATTTCTTCCTGCAATTCGGCAAAGCGGTTTTTGACTGGCATCTCTTTTCTCTCCTAATTCAAGCCGCCGGCATCCGGCGCTCGACCATTTCGGCAAACCATGAGCATCCGATTGGAATGATCTCGTCGTTAAAATTGTATTCGGGGTGGTGCAACCCGGCGCTGTCGCCGTTGCCCAGAATGATGAAAGCGCCCGGACGTTCTTCCAGCATGAACGAGAAATCCTCGCCCCCCATCACCATCGGCGCCTCGCCGCAGCTGCCACCCACGGCAATCGCGGCCTCTTCGGCGTAACCCGTCTGTTCCTCGGCGTTTATCGTAACCGGAACGCCCTTGTTGTAAGTCACCGTGGCCGTGCCGCCCATTGTGGCAGCGATACCCGTGGCAATCTCGGTCAAACGTTTCTCGATCACTGCGCGCATCGCGTTGGAATGGGTGCGCACCGTACCGCGCACACGGGCCGATTGCGGAATGACATTGAACGCCTTCGACGAAGTCTCGACCGAGGTCACAGACAGAACGCCCTGCTCGATCGGATCGGCATTGCGCGATACAACCGTCTGCAGGGCCACGATCAGCTGAGACAGCATCACCGTGGTATCCACGGTCGCATGCGGTTTGGCCGCGTGACCGCCACGGCCCTCCAGATGGATATCGAACTCATCCGCAGCTGCCAGCAACGGCCCCGAGCGGATGGCGAACTGACCAGTGGGCACGCCCGGCACATTGTGCATGGCATAGACTTCCTGAATGCCGAACCGGTCCATCATGCCATCCTTGCACATGGCTTCGGCACCATTTCCGCCTTCTTCGGCGGGTTGGAAAATCACGATGGCAGTGCCATCGAAATTCCGGGTCTCGGCCAGATACTTTGCGGCACCCAGAACCATCGCGGTGTGCCCGTCATGGCCACAGGCATGCATCGCGCCCTCGGTTTTCGAGGCGTAGTCCAGACCGGTCTGCTCTTGCATCGGCAGCGCGTCCATATCAGCGCGCAAGCCGATGGCGCGGCCCTTGGTGTCGGTCTTGCCCTTGATCACCCCGACCACGCCGGTGCGCCCGATGCCACTCACCACCTCATCACAGCCGAACTCTTTCAGCTTTTCGGCAACCAGCGCGCTGGTGCGGTGCGTGTCATAGAGGATTTCCGGGTTCTCATGGATGTCCCGACGCCAATCGGTGATTTCCTGATGCAGTTCCGCAAGCCGGTTTCGAATTGGCATATGATCCTCCGCTGTTTGTTATGCGACGGGTAATCGCCGTTCGACCAGTTCAGCAAACCAGCTGCACCCGGCGGGAATGGCGTCATCGTCAAAATTATATTCCGGGTGATGGCACATGGCCGTGTCCCCGTTTCCGATAAAGATGTAGGCTCCGGGCCGTTCTTCAAGCATGTAGGCGAAATCTTCCGACGGCATGATCGGATCGGTGCTGTCATTGACCCTGCCCGCCACCGCCGCTGCCGCTTCGGCGGCATAGATGGTTTCGGTCTCGGAATTTACCGTCACCGGATAACCCGGTGTCCACGTCATTTCAGCCGTCGCATCAAAGGCCGACGCCGTATCTTCGGCGATCCGCCGCACCCGTTCCTCGGCAATCGCTCGGTATTCGGGGTCCAACGTCCGAACGGTCCCTTGCAATCGAACCGTATGCGCAATCACGTTTGATGCGACACTGTCGGTCACGAACGTCCCAACGGTCAGCACCACACGTTTGATCGGGTTGACCGTGCGCGCCACAACCGATTGCAAGGCCACCACGATATGCGAGGCAACCAGCGTAGTGTCCACCGCCTCATGCGGCGCGGCGGCATGGCCGCCCTTGCCGGTAACCACGATCTCGAACTCATCGGACGAGGCCAGCAGTGCCCCGGGGCGGATCGCGAACTCTCCGACCGGAAGGCCGGGCATATTGTGCATGCCATAGACTTCCTGAATGCCCCAGCGGTCCATCATCCCGTCCTGACACATGGCCAGTCCTCCGGCCCCGCCTTCTTCGGCCGGTTGAAAGATCAGCACCACGGTGCCGTCGAAATTCCGCGTCTCGGCCAGATATTGCGCCGCGCCCAGCAGCATCGAGGTATGGCCGTCATGCCCGCAGGCATGCATCTTGCCCGAAACGGTCGAGGCATAGTCCAGCCCCGTCGCCTCCTCAATCGGCAGGGCGTCCATGTCGGCGCGCAACCCGATGACCCGGCCTTTGGTATCGGTGCGACCCTTGATCACCGCAACCACGCCTGTTTTTCCGATGCCCGGGGTGATCTCGTCGACGCCGAATTCCTTCAGCCGGTCCTGCACAAAGGCCGCCGTCTGATGAACATCATACATCAGCTCTGGGTTCGCATGCAGGTGGCGGCGCCATTTGGTGATCTCGCCATGGGTCTCGGCAAGCCTGTTCTTCACCGGCATCTTAGGTCTCCCTTCACATGGTTGGCGGGTCAGGTCGACAGCTTTTCGACCAACCTCTGCATGAACGCGTGGCCCGCTTCGAATTGCGCGACCGAGATGAACTCATTCGGCTGATGCGCCTGCGCGATGTCACCCGGGCCGCAAATCACCGCAGAATAACCCGCCTCCTGAAACTGACCCGCTTCGGTGCCATAACTCACCACATGGCTGGCATTGTCGCCGGTCAGGGCACGCACGAGGGCCTCTGCCTCTCCATCCGTTTCGGGCACCAGACCAGGGATCGAAAAGGCTTCGGTCAGATTGATCCGCGCTTCGGGGCGAACCGCCTGCATACGGGCCTCAATCGCGCGCACCTGCTGGAAATAGGCATCGCGCCAGCTGGCCTTGCTTTCATCGGGCACGGTGCGAAAATCCATCGCAAAGCGGCAATCCTTAGCGGTGATATTATGCGCCGTTCCGCCTTCGATCATCCCCACATGGCAGGTGGTCCAGGGTGGATCAAACACGGCTGCAATATCCGACGGTTGCGACGCCATACTCTCGGCATTGCGCTTATTGGCCCAGTCGATCAGAGGCGCTGCTTCCATGATCGCGCTGACGCCTGTGTGCATGATCGAACTGTGGACTTCGAACCCCACCACATGCGTGTCATAGCCGAACCCGCCCTTGTGTCCGGTGACCGCCTGCATGACCGATGGTTCTCCCACAATCACCGCTGAACCTTTCGGGAGCGTTTTGCTCATCGCCTCGATCATGGGCGGGGCACCAGTGCAACCGACCTCTTCATCAAAGCTAAGCGCCAATTGCAGCGGGCGCCTGACGCCTGCCTGATGCGCCTCGACCAGCGCCCAGATCGCCAGCGCATCGAAACCTTTCATGTCGCAGGTGCCGCGCCCGAAGTATTTCCCGTCTTTCTCGGTCACCGTGAACGGGTCGGTATCCCACGGCTGGCCATCCACCGGCACCACATCCGTGTGACCCGACAGAACTACGGCCCCATCTTCCCACGGACCCACATGCGCGAAAATCGCCGCCTTATGCGGCTGCTCCGGGTCGGGCCAGCGGTGTGATTCAATCCCATGTTCACGCAGATACGCTTCGACCCAATCCACCAATGGCAGGTTGGTGTCGCGGCTTACCGTCGGGAATGAGATCAGCCTGGTCATGATCTCAAGCGGCGTCAGGCGCTGTGCCATGCGGATCAGTACCCGCTGTCGGTGGTCAGGATAAAATGCCCCGGCTCGACCTCATTGTACTCGGAAGGTTCGGGCGTGTAATCAATCGGATGAATTGGCGACGGTATGGGTTTGAAATTCAAATCCTTTTCCGACTTCCGCTTGTTCGGGTCCGCAATCGGAACCGCCTTCATCAGCGCTTGAGTATAGGGGTGCTGCGGGTTCTCGAACACGCGGGCACGCGGACCCAGTTCGACGATACGGCCCAGATACATCACACCCACATGGTGGCTGACCCGTTCGACCACAGCCATGTCATGGCTGATGAACAGATAGCTGAGGCTGAGTTCGGATTGCAGTTCCATCATCAGGTTCAGCACCTGCGCCTGCACCGACACATCCAGGGCCGAGACCGCCTCATCCGCGATGATCAGCTTGGGGTTCAACGCTAGAGCGCGGGCAATTGCGATACGCTGGCGCTGACCGCCCGACATCTCATGCGGGAAACGGCGCATGAAGCTGCGCGGCAGTTGCACCTTGTCGAACAGCTGTGCCACCCGGTCCTGCAGTTCGGACCCCGTCGCCACGCCATAGTTGCGCATCGGCTCGGCCACCTGATCGACCAGCTGCATCTGCGGGTTGAGCGAGGCGAACGGGTCCTGAAAAATCATCTGCATGTCCAGCCGCGCCTTGCGCAACCCGTTCTGGTCCAGCTTCATGATGTCGACGCCATCCAGATTGACCTCGCCCCGCATCGGTTCGACCAACCGCAGGATCGACCGCCCGGCCGAAGATTTGCCGCAGCCCGATTCACCCACAAGGCTAAGGGTCTGTCCCCGGTTCAGCGTGAACGAGACATCCTCGACCGCATGAACGTTCGAGATCGTCCGGCGCAGCAGGCCACCTTTGACCGCGAATCGCGTGGTCAGATTCTTGACCGTCAGCAGCACCTCTTCGGTGCCCGGAATCGGCGCGATGGTCTGGCCTTCGGCACCCAGCAGCTTCATCGGTTCAGGCGCGGACTTGCCCTGCATTTCACCCAGCTTCGGCACCGCCGCCAGCAACGCCTTGGTGTAATCGTGCTGCGGGTTTTCGAAAATTTCCTTGACGGTGCCTTCTTCCACCTTGTTGCCCCGGAACATAACCACCACGCGGTCGGCCATCTGCGCGACCACGGCCATGTCATGAGTGATGAACATCACCGCCGTGCCGGTTTCACGCTTTAGACGATCCATCAGCGCCAGGATCTCGGCCTGAATGGTCACATCCAGCGCGGTCGTGGGCTCATCCGCGATCAGCAGGCGCGGCTCGCACGCCATCGCCATGGCGATCACAACCCGCTGGCGCATACCGCCCGACAGCTCGTGCGGATATTGTTTCAAACGACGCTCTGGTTCAGGGATGCGGACCTGTCGCAGCAGTTCCAGCGCGCGTTCCTCGGCCTGGGTCTTGGACATGTCCTTGTGGATGCGCAAACCTTCGGTCAATTGACGGCCAACCGTGAATACCGGGTTCAGAGCTGTCATCGGCTCCTGAAAGATCATCCCGATCTCATTGCCGCGAATCTGTTTCATCAGATCCTGGTCGGCCTCGGACAGGTCCATCTCGGCCCCGTCGCGGCGATCAAACAGCAGCTCACCGCCCGCGATCTCACCCCCGCCAAATTCGACCAACCGCATCAGCGACAGCGACGAAACCGATTTCCCCGACCCCGATTCACCAACGATACAAACGGTTTCGCCGGGGTTGACCTCGAACGAAACATCCTCGACCCCCACGACGGGGCCATCCTTGGTCTGAAACTCGACACGCAGTTTTTTTATCTGGGCAATTGGCTGATCCAGCACGCGCGCTCTCCCCTTCGCGGCAATTCTGAACGGATGCCAAACGCTAAGGCGGCGAGATGGGAAAAGTCAAACCAATTGGTCAAAAACCGCAAGCCAAGGCTTGCAATTTTTCAAAACTCTGTTTCGATACGCCGCGTAACCGTTTTGGGGAGAAGACGGAATACACGTTAGCGTGACATCCACCATCGTTGTTTATCAACGACTTACACCCCATTGCGGCAACGCCCAATCCGCAGGCATTGCGGAGATAATCGAGACACGCAAGTGTCCAACATGGAGTGTATGATGAAAATCAAAACCCTTTTGCTTGGTGCGATCGCAAGCACGGCGATGGCCCCGATGGCCTTTGCCGAGCGCGGTTCGGACGGCAATGTCAGCATCATCTATTGGCAAGCGCCGTCGATCCTGAACCCGTTCCTGTCAGGCGGCACCAAGGATGTGGAATCGGCTTCGCTGGTGATCGAACCGCTGGCGCGCTATGACCAGGACGGCAACATGGTGCCGTATCTGGCATCGGAAATCCCGACCGTGGAAAATGGTGGCGTCAGCGAAGATCTGACCTCGATCACCTGGAAAATCGCACCGGGAATCACCTGGTCGGATGGCACCCCGTTCACCTCGGCCGACGTGAAATTCACCGCTGATTACTGCATGCACCCCGAGGGCGGCTGTGCGCAGGTGACCAAATTCGAAGGCGTCACCTCGGTCGAAGCCGTGGATGATCTGACCGTCAAAGTCACATTCGACGCCCCCACTCCTTTCCCCTATGGCCCGTTCGTGGGTGGCGAAAGCCCGATCATTCAGGCCGCCCAGTTCGCGGACTGCCTCGGCGCCAAAGCACCCGAATGCACCGAGCAGAACTTTAACCCCATCGGCACCGGGCCGTTTGTGGTTACCGAATTCAAGCCGAATGACGTGATCACCTTTGCCGCCAACGACAACTATCGTGATCCGGCCAAGCCTGCTTTTGCGACCGTGACATTCAAGGGCGGCGGTGATGCAACAGCTGCTGGTCGTGCCGTAATGGAAACCGGTGAATTCGATTATGCCTGGAACCTGCAGCTTGCGCCCGAAGTGATCGCGCAGATGCAGGAAGGCGGCAAAGGCACGCCGGTCGCAGGCTTCGGCCCGCTGGTCGAGCGTATCATGCTGAACCAGACCAACCCTTCGCCAGAGCTGGCCGAAGGCGAACGCTCGACGGCCGCGCATCCGCATCCGTTCCTGCAGGACCCGGCCGTTTACAAAGCCATGTCCATGGCCATCGACCGCCCGCTGCTGGTCGAAATCGGCTATGGTCAGGCGGGCAAAGTGACCTGCAACTGGGTTCCAGCTCCTGCTGCGTTCAACTCGACCTCGATGACCTGTGATACGCAGGATATCGCGGGCGCGAACGCTTTGCTGGACGAAGCTGGGATCGTTGACACCAATGGCGACGGCGTTCGTGAAAAAGACGGTGTACCGCTGAAAATCGTCTATCAGACCTCGACCAACGCTGTCCGTCAGGACTTCCAGGCGCTGATCAAGGAATGGTGGAGCCAGATCGGCATCGAAACCGAGCTGCGCAACATCAACGCATCGGTCTTCTTCGGTGGTGATCCGGGCTCGCCCGACACCTTCCAGAAGTTCTATGCTGACGTTGAAATGTATGCCAACACCTTCAACGGCACCGACCCGCAGTCCTATCTGGGCAACGGTCTGTGCGACAAGGCACCGAAGCCCGAGTCGCAGTGGCAGGGCGAGAACATCAGCCGCTTCTGCAACGAGGAGTTCGACGCTCTGCACGCTCAGTTGGCCGAAACCGCCGGTCTCGAGCAGCGCGCCGAGATCGCCAAGAAGCTGAATGACATCATCGTCGAAAACGGTGGCATGATCCCGCTGGTACACCGCGGTCGTCTGTCGGCGCATTCGAACACGCTGGGTGGCGTTGTCCTGAACGTTTGGGACAGCGAGCTGTGGAACATTGCGGACTGGCACCGCAAGACCGGTTCCTAAGCCCTAACCGTGCAATGCCGCGCCCCGGCCTTCGGGGCGCGGTCATTTGCAGCACCCCAACAAGAAGACGCATATAAAGGCGCCTCTTAATGCTAAACTTCACCATCAGACGACTGGTGCTGGCCGTTCCCACACTGCTGTTCATCAGCCTCGTCATTTTCCTGCTTCTCGAACTCGCCCCCGGCGACCCGATGGCGCAGGTTCCGCTTACTGTCCCCCCTGAAGTCAAAGAGAAGATGCGCGAGGCGCTTGGCCTCGGTCAGCCGATGCATATCCGGTTCTGGAAGTGGATCGTGCAGTTCTTCTGGATTGAACCGCAGGTGCTGATCGACTCGATCTTTGGCACCACCTTTTCCGAAGGCGACCTGCGAGTGATTTCGTGGCAGACTCGCTCACCCGTCATGGACATCGTCGTTCAGCGTATCCCACAGACCCTGTGGGTTGTCGGCACCGCATATGTGGTCGCCATCCTGATCGCCCTGCCCATCGGCATCTATTCGGCCTACCGACAGTATTCCTGGTTCGACCAGATGGGCACCTTCGTGTCGATGGTCGGCTTCTCGGTCCCGCCCTTCTTTTCGGGCGTGCTGGTGATCGTGATCTTCTCGGTCCAGCTGGGCTGGTTCCCGTCGATCTATGACACGACTCACGTGGTCAACAGCTGGGACAGCTTTGTCGTACAGTTGAAACAGATGATCATGCCGGTCATGGTTCTGGCGCTGCAGATCACCGCACAGCTTTCCCGCTTCATGCGCGCCTCGATGTTGGACAACCTCAATCAGGATTACGTCCGCACCGCCCGCGCCAAGGGCCTGAGCGAATACACCGTGGTCATGGTCCACGTCTTGCGCAACTCGATGATCCCCGTGGTCACCGTGATCGCGCTGGGTATCCCTGCCATCTTTGGCGGCGCCATCATCACCGAGCAAGTGTTCAAAGTGAACGGCATCGGCCAGTTGCTGATCGGGGCCATTCAGGCCAATGACCTACCGATGGTGCAGACCCTGACCTTCATCTTTGCCGTGCTGATCGTGCTGTTCAACCTGATCGCAGACGTTCTGTATGGCATTCTTGACCCGAGGATTCGCTATGACTGATACCGACAAATCAGACACGCTGATCCCTGACGAAGGGCTGGCGCCGGCCTCGACCGCCTTGCCAACGGCGGACGTGATGGAGGAACTGGCCACGCCCCCCCGCAGCCAATGGCGCGATGTGTGGGATCAGTTCAAAACGCACAAAGGTGCTATGATCGGGGCTGTCCTGTTCATCTTCATCGTGGCGGCCGTCTATCTCGGGCCTTTCATCTGGACCATTGATCCAACCCAGATCGACATTCGGTCCCGTAATCAGGGGCCGAGCCTTGCGCATCCGTTCGGCACCGATCAGTTGGGACGGGATATTCTGGCCCGGATGATGTCCGGGGGACAAACCTCGGTCTCGGTCGGCATTACGGCGATGCTGCTGGCCTTGTTCCTTGGGTCGTTCATCGGGGTTCTGGCCGGGTTCTTCCGGCGGCTTGACGGGCCGCTGATGCGCCTGACCGACCTGTTCCTGGCCCTGCCTCTGCTGCCGCTGTTGCTGGTCATGATGCTGTTGTTCCGCGAGCCTTTGTCCGCAGCCTTCGGGCTGGAGCGCGGGATTTTCATCCTGATCGTCTGCGCCATCGGCATCACCTCGTGGATGCCCACGGCGCGGATCGTGCGCGGCGATGTGCTGGCTATCAAGGAGCGCGAATTCGTTCTGGCCGCGCGATCCATCGGCACCAGCAATTCGCAGATCATCACCCGGCATATCCTGCCAAACGTGCTGTCGCCGATTATGGTTTCGGCCACGTTGGGGATTGCAACGGCGATCATCACGGAAAGCGCACTGTCCTTCCTCGGCCTTGGCTTCCCGCCAGATTTCCCGACCTGGGGCCGCCTGCTGTTTGATGGCGTCGACTATCTGCAGCAATACCCCGAACGCGTGTTCTGGCCCGGCCTTGCGATCTCGCTGACGGTTCTCAGTGTGAACTACCTGGGCGATGGCCTGCGCGATGCGCTGGATCCGCGCATTCGCGGGCGCTGATTGCGTTGAAAAAAATGCGGCCGCCCTTCGGGGCGGCTGTTTCATTTGCGAAGCTCTGCTTCGCGCTCCGGGATATTTAGAGCCAGATGAACAGGGGATTTTATCCGGTCAATCATGGGTTTCCAGCCGGTGGCGAATACGGCGGATGGACCACCACACCAACGCGACCACGGGCAAGGTCAGCATTGCTGTAAGCAATCCCTTGCTGATCCCTGCCTTGGTCAACGGGTACAGCAGATAGCTGGCCAGAGACACCGCATAATAGCTGATCGCCACCACCGACAGCCCCTCGACCGTATGTTGAAGCCGCAGCGCAAGATCGGCACGGCGATCCATGCTCTCCAGCAAAGCCTGGTTCTGCGCACTGCGCTCGACATCCACACGCGTCCGCAGCAGTTCACCCGCCCGGATCGCACGATCTGACAGCGTCTGCAGCCGCCGTTCGGTCGATTTCACCGTGCGCATGGCAGGATCGTAGCGGCGCATCATGAAATCACCGAAGGTCTGGCCACCCTCGAACCGTTCTTCCCGCAACACTTCGATCCTTTGATTGACCAGGGCCTCATATGCCCCGGTTGCACCGAACCGGAATGAACACTGGGCCGAAAGGGTCTCAAGCTCGGTCGAGATCGACAACAGATCCGGCAACAACGCATCGGGATGCGCCGCATCGTCCCGCATCTGACCCATCAATCGCGTCAACTGCCCATCCAGTTCCCCGACACGCGGTGCAAGTTGCTTGACGCGGGCAAAACCCAGCATCGACATGGCTTTATAGGTTTCAATCTCGCATAGACGCTGAATCACCCGACCGGTGCGGCGTTCGCCCGTTCCCTTCTCCACAAACAGCGCAAACCGCATATGCCCGGCCGGATCGATACGAAAATCACTGGCGCAAATAGCGGCATTATCCAACACCTGCGCGACAGCGAGACTCTCGGGTTCGAACCAATCGGTCAAAGCCGCACGGACTGACGCATCATCCTGACGTTCAACAACACGGATCATGGTCGAAGTCACCCGCAGGCCTGGCCCGGCCATCAGCCAATCTTCGGGGAAAACCTCGAAGTCAGCCGGATTGAACGGGCGATCACTCACGTTAGGAGTGATCGACGTATACGTCACGAATTCCGTATGCTGTTCCCATTTGAGGAAATGACGCCCGATCTGACCCGAATAATGTGTGGCGTCAGGCCGGGGATGCTGTGCCCCGTGACGGTCCAAAAGATTGATCAGATGCGCAATGTCCTCACCACGATCCCGCGCAACCGCCACCTCGGGTTTCTTGATCGCCAGAAAGACAACGGTACAAGGTGTATTCGCCGTTGGAAACGGCCGCGCGTGCAGTTCGTTGGCCAGCGCATAACGCAGCGGGTGGTCGTCCATGGGGGTCATCTGAGGCTCCGTTTCGACCCGCGCACTATACGGAACCTGAAAAATACATCAATTCTCTTTTTATTTCATATACTTACATGGATACCACGGTATGCAATCCCGCTATCTCATTGATTTGGCTCCCACAGCTCGATGGGATTGCCCTCGGGGTCATGAATCCGGGCGAACTTTCCAACCTCGCTATCCCATTCCGGATTGGTTTCGACCGGTATTCCAGCCGCCTGAAGCTGGGCGATCATGGCCGCCAGATCATCGACGCGAAAGTTGATCATCCACTGCTGCTCAGGTCGACCGAAATACTCCGTATCCTGCGCAAATGGCGCAAACACCGTATACCCCTCGCGCTGCATCCAGGGTACGGGATCGTAGTAGTTGACCGCAAGATGCTCCTCGTACCACGCGCTCAGCGCCCGCGGATCGCGGGCCCGAAAGAACACACCGCCTATGCCGTTCACCTTCTGCATCGCCACCCTCCTGAGTAATGCACCATCTTACCACATCCTACGGCCCTCATCGGCCGAAAATACTCTGGGGGTTTGGGGGCAAAGCCCCCATCCTGGACAAACAAGAAAAGGGCGCCCGCAGGCGCCCTTTGCAATTGGATCAAATAACCCTGCTCAGTCGATCATCGGCAGCAGCTTATCCAGCGAGGCTTTGGCGTCGCCATAGAACATGCGGGTGTTTTCCTTGAAGAACAGCGGGTTTTCGATGCCCGAATAGCCGGTGCCCTGACCGCGTTTCGACACGAACACCTGTTTCGCCTTCCAGCATTCCAGAACCGGCATACCGGCGATGGGGCTGTTGGGGTCCTCCTGCGCCGCAGGGTTCACGATGTCGTTCGAGCCGATCACGATCGCCACGTCCGTTTCCGGGAAGTCCTCGTTGATCTCGTCCATTTCCAGCACGATGTCATACGGCACCTTAGCTTCGGCCAGAAGAACGTTCATATGGCCCGGCAGACGACCCGCCACGGGGTGGATGGCAAATCGGACGTTCTTTCCTTTTGCACGCAACTTACGGACCAGTTCGGAAACCGATTGCTGCGCCTGCGCCACCGCCATACCGTAGCCCGGGATGATGATCACGCTATCGGCGTCGTTCAGAGCCGCAGCCACACCATCTGCTTCGATGGCGATCTGTTCGCCCTCAACCGCCATCTGCTCTCCCTGCGGGCCGCCAAAGCCGCCCAGGATCACGCTGACAAAATGCCGGTTCATCGCTTTACACATGATGTAGGACAGGATCGCACCGGACGAGCCCACCAAAGCACCAACAACGATCAGCAGGTCGTTGCCCAGTGAGAAGCCAATCGCCGCCGCGGCCCAACCCGAATACGAGTTCAGCATCGATACAACCACCGGCATATCGGCGCCGCCGATGCCCATGATCAGGTGATAGCCGATGAACAGCGCCGCCAGCGTCATCAGGAACAGAGGGAACAGACCACCGGTCGAGGTGTACCAGATCAGGCAGATCAGCGAGAGACCTGCAGCAGCCGCGTTCAGCGCGTGGCCGCCGGGCAGCTTGGTCGCCGCCGAGGTCACCTTGCCCGCCAGTTTGCCATAAGCGACAACCGACCCGGTAAAGGTGATCGCACCGATGAAGATGCCCAGGAACAGTTCCACATGCAGGATCGCCAGTTCCGCGGATGTTTTCTTGGCAATCAGCTTGGCGAAAGCGCCCAGATCGGACAGGTCCGCCTCTTTCGCGCTGTCGGCAATCGCCATGACCTGCGCCACGTTGCCGATCTCGAAATGCGCGTTGAAGCCCACGAACACAGCCGCCAGACCAACCAGCGAGTGCATCGCGGCCACAAGCTGCGGCATCTCGGTCATCTGCACGCGCTGCGCCACATATTGGCCGATCAGACCGCCGCCCGCGATCAGCAGCAGCGACAGCAGCCACAGGCCTGAACCGGGGCCAACCAGCGTGGCGAAAACCGCCAGCGCCATACCGACGATGCCATACCAGACCGCGCGCTTGGCGCTTTCCTGGTTCGACAGACCGCCAAGGGAAAGGATGAAAAGGACAGCCGCAACGACGTAAGCGGCAGTGGTGAAGCCAAAATCCATCTACCTGGCCTCCTTAAGATTTCTGGAACATGGCGAGCATGCGCCGGGTTACGAGGAAGCCGCCGAAAATGTTGATCCCGGCCATGAAGACAGAAAGCGCCGCCAGCAGAATGACCAGGAACGAGCCCGATCCGATCTGCATCAGGGCCCCAACGATGATGATCGACGAGATCGCGTTGGTGATCGCCATCAGCGGTGTGTGCAGCGAATGCGAGACGTTCCAGATCACCTGGAAGCCCACAAAGATGGCCAACACAAAGACGATAAAATGCTGCATGAAGCTGGCCGGAGCAACCAGCCCCACCAGCAGCATCAGCGCGCCACCCACACCCAACAGGGTAAACTGCTGCCGGGTCTGCGCCTTGAAGGCAGCAATCTCCTGTGCCTTCTTCTCTTCCGGGGTCAGTTCCTTGACCTCGGGCTTTTTCTGCGCCGCAATCGCCTGCACTTTGGGCGGCGGCGGCGGGAAGGTGATCTCGCCCTCATGGGTCACCGTCGATCCACGGATCACGTCATCTTCCATGTCGTGATTGACCTTGCCGTCCTTCTCGGGCGTCAGGTCAGTCATCATGTGACGGATGTTGGTCGCATAGAGCGACGAGGATTGCGCCGCCATCCGGCTGGGGAAGTCAGTATAGCCGATGATGGTGACGCCATTGTCGGTCACCACCTTCTCATCCGGCACGGTGCCTTCGACGTTGCCACCGCGTTCCGCCGCAAGGTCAACAATGACCGAGCCCGGCTTCATCGCCTTGACCATATCCTCAAGCCACAGCTTGGGCGCCGGGCGGTTGGGGATCAGGGCTGTGGTGATGACGATGTCCATCTCCGGCGCCAGTTCGCGGAACTTGGCCAGCTGTGCCTCGCGGAACTCTTCAGACTGGACCGAGGCGTACCCGCCGGTGGCCGCGCCGTCCTGCTGTTCTTCCTCGAAATCCAGATAGACGAACTCGGCCCCCATGGATTCGACCTGTTCGGCCACTTCGGGGCGCACGTCGAACGCATAGGTAATCGCGCCCAGCGAGGTCGAGGTGCCGATGGCCGCCAGACCAGCCACACCGGCACCGACGATGAGCACCTTCGCGGGTGGCACCTTGCCGGCCGCCGTCACCTGACCAGTGAAGAAGCGTCCGAAGTTGTTGCCCGCCTCGATTACCGCGCGGTAGCCTGCGATATTGGCCATGGACGACAGCGCGTCCATTTTCTGCGCGCGGCTGATACGGGGCACCATTTCCATGGCGATAACGGTCGCGCCCTTGGACTTGGCCAGTTCCATCCCCTCTTCATTCCCGGCGGGATTGAAAAACGAAATCAGGGTCTTGTCCTTGGTCAGCCGCTTCAGCTCGGTCTCGTTCGGCTGGCGTACCTTGGCAATGATATCAGCCGCCTTCCACAGCGCGGCAGCGGTCTTGACGACCTCGACACCCGCCGCCTCATACGCGGCGTCCGAAAAGCCCGCAGCAGCACCCGCGCCCTTCTCGATCAGACACTCATATCCCAGCTTCTGCAACTGAGCCGCCGAGTCCGGCGTCATCGCGACCCGGTTCTCGCCACTAAATATTTCCTTTGGCGTTCCTATCTTCACCAGTCGGTTCCCCCTAATTTTTGGTTCAAGCCAGGCGGGTGTCCGGCATTGTTTGACAAGCAGACACTTATCTTGCGCAAGATTGTTTCGCAAGCGCAGCAATTATAACGTTGTGTCCTAAGGCACACACCCTCAGATCCACCTTCGGGTTTTGCGTTCGTATCGGGCGAAATCGGCGCGAAATGTGCGGCGCAGGCGATCTTCTTCCGGGATGATAAAGCGTCGTTCCAGCAGCCAGACGAAGATCGGGATCAGCACCAACGACAGCACCGCATCAAAGCGCAGGATCAGCCCGGCCAGGATCAGAACGTCGCCCAGATAAATCGGGTTGCGGCTGCGCTTGTAGATCCCGGTTTGCACCATGGACGTCGGCATTTCATGTGGAAAAACCGTCGTCTTGTGGCGGCGAAACTCAAGCACCGCCATGATGGCCAGAATGATACCGCCGCCGATCAGAATACCGCTGAGGAGATCGGTCACCGCACCATCCAGTGACAGGCCCAAAGGCAATACGCGTGCCTGCACCCAGGCGAGCACGGCGAAGCCCACAAGCCAGAGGGGCGGTATGTCGATCAGGCGCATGGCCATCCCCTAACACGGCGACACACAGTGGCACATGTCGCTTCTGATCGCTGTCCTACCGTTTTCTGACAGCATTGGCAAAAGCGCAGGGTGTCGCATCGCCACAAGGCGCATCGCAGTCTGCAACAATAGACAGGCCAGACCGGATCAGATAGGCCGGTTACAACCTGACCGTTTCCGAAAGGCATAGCCCTGCCATGACTGATTTCTCCAAAACCAAATCCATGTTCCACCTGCCTGACGGCGTTTTATATCTGGACGGCAACTCTCTGGGTCCGCTGCCGAAATCGGCCAGCGACCGCGTGGCGGGCATGATGCAGGACGAATGGGGGCAATTGCTGATCACCGGCTGGAACAAGGCCGGGTGGATGGGCCTGCCCACGGGCCTGGGCGACAGGATCGGACGCCTAATCGGGGCCGAACCCGGCAGCGTCGTGGTGGGCGACACCCTGTCGATCAAGGTCTATCAGGCGGTCGCTTCGGCACTGGAACTGAACCCGAACCGCAAGGTGGTTCTGTCTGACAACGGCAATTTCCCCTCCGATCTATACATGGCGGACGGCCTGCTGCGGTCGCTTGGGCCCGACTATGAACTGCGCGTGGTCGACCCCGAAGGTGTTGCCGCACAGATCACCGAAGAGGTCGCGGTGCTGATGCTGACCGAAGTCGATTACCGCACAGGCCGCATGCACGACATGAAGGCGCTGACCGAACTGGCCCATGCAAACGGGGTGATCACGGTCTGGGATCTTGCTCATTCAGCCGGTGCCATCCCTGTCGATCTGGCCGGGTGCAATGCCGATTTCGCGGTCGGTTGCACGTATAAGTACCTAAATGGCGGCCCCGGTGCGCCCGCCTTCATCTATATCGCCCCGCGCCTGTCGGACAAGGTGCGCCCGGCGCTGTCGGGGTGGCTGGGGCATGAGGCCCCCTTTGCCTTTGATCTGGATTACCGTCCCGGTGCGGGGATCGAGCGGATGCGGGTCGGAACCCCTCCGGTGCTTCAAATGTCGGCGCTGTCAGCGGCGATGGATATCTGGGACATGGCCGACATGGCGGATGTCCGCGCCAAGTCCATCGAACTGACCGAGCTGTTCATCGCCCGGGTCGAGGCCACCTGCCCCGGCCTGACGCTCGCCAGCCCCCGCGATCCGCAGCGGCGCGGCAGTCAGGTCTCGTTCCGGTTCGCGGAAGGCTATGCCGCCATGCAAGCGCTGATTGCGCGGGGTGTCATCGGTGATTTCCGCGCGCCAGACGTGATGCGGTTCGGCTTCACGCCGCTTTATGTCGATGAAACCGATGTGGAACAGGCGGTCGACATTCTGGCCGATATCATCGCCAACAATCTCTGGGACAAACCGGAATACAAAATCCGTCAGCGCGTCACCTGACCTCAAGCCCCGCGCCCAGCAGTTCGGCCAGTTGCGAAATGCGCCGCTCGAATTCATCGGCGCTGCTTGCGGTCAGCTTAACGCCCATCAGGGTTGCGTTGATGGTCTCGGCCGTCTCCTCCGGCCCGTTGGGCAGGCGGACACGTCCGGCGCGGTCCTCGCCCCGCAGCCAGTCGGCATAGAGCGCGGCCAGCGCGGCCTCGCCTTCGGCCAGAATATCCGGGGCAGTCGACTTGCTGGTATCCAGCATTTCCTTGCCATGGGGTGAGGTGAGAATCTCGGACAGCCCTTTGGTCTGCCAATCAATCGCGCGCGCCAGTCGTTCAGAAACGCTGCCGTCACCGGACAGGGCTTGCGCCACGTTTTCGATCTTCTCGGCATAGTGCGCTTGCGTCAGGCTGCGAACGATCGCCTCTTTGTTTTTGTAATGCAGATACACCGCCGGACGTGACATGCCCGCGCCCTTGGCGATGTCATCCATTGATGTCTTGCGAAACCCGTAGGTTGCAAAGGCTTCCAGCGCCGAAGCCAGGATTGCTTGCTGCTTGGGATCGTTCAGTTCGTCTTTCATAAATCCGCTCTGACATTTTCTGCCGATTTTGTCAATTGACACCCTGACACTTTTCGATAATTATGTCAGCAACCAGCCACAGCCAAATGAGGTGCGCCATGGCGACCACTCTGAAGATCAACGGCAACACCCATCAGGTTGACCTTCCCGATGATGTCCCCCTGCTTTGGGTTCTGCGTGATGAGATCGGCCTGACCGGCACCAAATTCGGCTGCGGGGTCGCCGCCTGCGGGTCCTGCACCGTGCATATCGATGGTGAGGCGGTGCGGTCCTGTCAGGTTGCGCTGTCGGACGTCTGGGGTGATGTGACCACGATCGAAGGTCTAGGCACGCCCGACGCCATGGCCACGATCCAGCAGGCGTGGGTTGATCATCAGGTGGCGCAATGCGGCTATTGCCAGTCCGGTCAGATCATGCAGGCCGCGGCTATTCTGGCCGAAAACCCCGCACCCACCGATGCCGACATTGACGAGGCGATGCAGGGCAACCTGTGCCGCTGCGGCACTTATCCCCGCATCCGCGCCGCCATCCACGACGCCGCATCCAAGCTGAAGGAGGCTTGATCCATGGCCAGCATCGGAAAAATCCTGCGCCGCACCTTCCTGATCGGCTCGGCCGCCATTGTGGGCGGTGTGGCCTTTGGTGCCTATTACGTCACCCGCCCTGCCGCCAACCCGCTGAAACCGCGAGACGGTGAAACGGCGCTCAGCCCCTTTGTTCTGATCGACCAGCAGGGCGTCACCCTGTTCGCCCCCCGCGCCGAGATGGGTCAGGGCGTAATGACCACATGGGCCGCGTTGATCGCCGAGGAACTGGATGTCGAACTGGACGATATCCGCGTTCTGCACGGACCGGCTGCGGCGGCCTATTACAACCATGCGCTGGTGGGTGAGGGTCTGCCGAACAAAGGCTATGACGTCTCGGACTTCCAGCACAATCTGGGTGAGGCTCTGGGCGTTCTGGGCCGAACGCTCAGCCTGCAGGTCACCGGCGGCTCGACCTCGATGAAAGACGGGTTCGAGCGGATGCGGATGGCCGGCGCCACCGCGCGCGAGACGTTGAAACAGGCGGCAGCGGATCAGCTGGGCGTAGATCGCGACCAGCTCAAGACCGAGAAGGGCGCAGTGATTGCCCCCGATGGAACCCGCCTGCCCTATACCGAACTGGCCGAGGCCGCAGGTCAGATCGAGCCGCCTGAGGTCGCCCTGCGCGACCCGTCCGAGTGGCGTTTGATCGGCAAGTCCATGCCCCGCGTCGATGTTCCGGGCAAGTCCACCGGCACGGCAACCTTCGGCATCGATGTGCGTCCCGAGGGCCTGAAATTCGCCTCGATTCGCATGAACCCCAAGCTGGGCGGCGCGATGAACGGATTTGACGCCAGCGCGGCTGAAACCATGCCCGGCGTCGAAAGGATCGTCGATCTGGGCACCGGCGTCGCGGTGATCGCCAACAACACTTGGCTCGCCATGCAAGCGGTCGAAGCCATCGATGTGGACTGGGGCGAGGCCCCATACCCGCCCGAGACCGACGCCTTGTTCGACCAGATCGCCAAGGCATTCGATGAAGCACCGAACTCGACCATGCGCGATGACGGCGATGTCGATACCCTGCCCGATGGTGCAACCGAGATCACGGCTGACTACGCCGTGCCCTATCTGGCCCATGCCACCATGGAGCCGATGAACGCCACCGCGCTTTACACCGGCAGTAAGCTGGACCTGTGGTGCGGCAATCAGGCCCCGACCCTGATCCAGATGCGCGCGGCCAATACCGCAGGTCTGGAGACCGAAGCGGTGGAGATTCACACGACCTATCTTGGTGGCGGCTTTGGTCGCAGGGGTGAGCTGGATTTCGGTGAGATCGCAACGAAGGTGGCCATGGCCATGCCCGGCACGCCGATCCAGACCACATGGAGCCGCGAAGAGGACATGCGCCACGATTATTATCGCCCCGGCGCGATGGCCCGGATGCGCGGCGCGGTGAAGGACGGCAGGGCCGTTCTGATCGACGGCAAGGTCGCCTCGCAATCGCCGACGCAGCAGGCGGTCGAACGCTACACCGGCTTTCCCGGCGGTGGACCCGACAAGGTGCTGGTCGAAGGTTTCTTCAACCAACCCTATGCCGTGCCGAACTATCGCATGAGCGGACACATCGCCGATCTGTCTGTCCCGGTGGGCTTTTGGCGTTCAGTCGGCAACAGCCATAACGGCTTCTTCCATGAAACCTTCATGGATGAGATGGCCCATGCTGCTGGCCGCGACCCGCTGGCGTTCCGGCTGGAACTGGCCCAATCAGAACACGCACCCTCTGCCGGGTGTCTGGAAGCCGTCAAAGCGATGTCCGGCTGGACCGGCAAGACCCCCGACGGCGTTGGGCGTGGCGTGGCGCTGACCTACAGCTTCGGCACCCCGGTCGCGCAGGTGATCGAGGTGGTCGACGAAGACGGCACCATCCGTATCAGCAAGGCCTGGATCGCCTGCGATGTCGGTCTGGCGCTGGACCCGGCCACAGTCGAGGCACAGATGATCGGAGGCATGATCTATGGCCTTTCGGCCGCAGCCCATGGCGAGATCACTTTCTCGGACGGCGAGGTCGAGCAATACAATTTCCCCGACTATGACGCGCTGCGAATGCACACGACCCCGGTGACCGAGGTCCGCGTGCTGGAAACCAACAAGCATCTGGGCGGGGTGGGCGAACCCGGAACGCCGCCCTCCATGCCCGCCTTGGGCAACGCATTGTTTGATCTGACGGGGGAACGGGCGCGCAGCCTGCCGTTGAACAAGCAGTTCGATCTGCTGGTCTAAGCCCTCATCAGATCGGGTCTGTCAGGCAGTGCGCTGCAACCGCGCAGCGTCTTTGCCTGCGGCCCAGCCGTGAACGGCGCGACCGAACTCTTCGAACAGGGGCCGCGATACCGGATCGTTGGCCGCATCCCATTCCGGGTGCCATTGCACCGACAAGGTAAATCCGGGCGCATCCTTTACATAGATCGCCTCGGGTGTGCCATCGGGGGCGTGGCCGTCGATCACCACATTCTCGCCCAGCGTCTTGATCCCCTGCCCGTGCAACGTGTTGGTCATCACCTCAGCCGCCCCCAGCAGCCGATGGAACACACCGCCTTCAGTCAGCGTCACCACATGGCGCAGGGCGAACTTTTCCTCAAGTGTGCCGTCGGGCGGCATCCGGTGGTTCAGACGCCCCGGCAGGTCGCGGATTTCGGGATACAGCGTGCCTCCCATGGCCACGTTGACCTCTTGAAACCCCCTGCAAATCCCAAAGAACGGCTGGCCGCGTTCGGCACAGGCCCGGACCAGAGGCAGCGTGATCGCATCGCGCGCGCGGTCGAATTCGCCATGCGCATCGGTCGCGGGCTCGCCATATTCCTCTGGGTGGACGTTGGGGCGGCCCCCGGTCAGCAGGAACCCGTCGCAGACTTCAAGCAGCTCCTCGACCCTGACATAGCGCGGATCGGCGGGGATCAGCAGCGGAAGGCAATCTGACACGTTGGACACGGCATCCGAATTCATCGTCCCACCCGCATGGGTCGGATACTGATCATTCATCAGATAGGAATTGCCGATAATACCGACGACCGGACGCGCCATGAGTTTTCCTTTTTTTCAGTGGTCTTCGGGAAAACCTATCGGCAGGTTCGGCCCCGCGCAACCGCACAGGGCCTGCATGTCAGCGCAAGCGCGTGTTCAACCATGCACAAAACGGCAACCGGTCAAATCTCGCCGGTCAATCCCGCCGCTTCGATACCGGCCAGCGCCGCCTTCGCATCATTGTCCGAGGTGTCGCCCGTCACGCCCACAGCGCCAATCACCTCGCCTTTGCGGCCGCGCAGCAATACCCCGCCGGGCACCGGGATCACCTGCCCGCCATAAACCCCGTTCACAGCCGCCATGAAATAGGCCTGACCCTCGGCCCGCGCCATCTGCGCGGTGCCCGCCATACCCAGCATCACCGCGCCATAGGCCTTGCCATGGGCGATAGCGAAACGTCCGGGTGCTGCGCTATCCTCACGCTCGAATGCGATGACGTGGCCACCCGCATCCAAAACCACGACCGAAAGGGGTTTCAGCTCCATCGCGCGCCCTTTTTCCAGAGCTTTCCGAATAATGGTGCGCGCCTTGCGCAAGGTAATAACCATCTCAGATCCCTTTCATCTGGCCACAAATATCCTCGGGGGAGCGCGAGGGGGCAGACAGCCCCCTCGCTCCCTCTGCCAACGCCTAACTCTGACTGGCTTTCAGTTCCAGCCGCCGCGCATGCAGGACCGGTTCGGTATAGCCCGAGGGCTGCACCCGTCCGCGGAACACCAGATCGCAGGCAGCCTGAAACGCAACCCCGTCAAAGCCCGGTGCCATCGGCTTATAGGCAGGATCACCGTCGTTCTGACGATCCACAACAGCAGCCATCTTTTGCAGTGCCGCCATCACCTGTTGCTGACTGATCAGATCATGATGCAGCCAGTTGGCCAGCGCCTGAGACGAGATCCGGCAGGTCGCGCGATCCTCCATCAGGCCGATATCGTTGATATCCGGCACTTTTGAACAGCCCACGCCCTGATCGATCCAGCGCACCACATAACCCAGAATGCCCTGCGCGTTGTTTTCGATCTCGCGGGTGATTTCCTCGGCGCTGAGATTGCGGCCTCCCAGCAGCGGTACGGTCAGCAGATCGTCCAGCGTGCCGCGCGCACCACCAGCGGCCAGCTCGTCCTGACGCGCCAGCACATCGACCTTGTGATAATGCGTCGCGTGCAGAGTGGCTGCGGTGGGCGACGGGACCCAGGCGCAGGTCGCGCCAGACTGAGGGTGGCCGATTTTCGCGGCCAGCATGTCGCCCATGCGGTCGGGCATCGCCCACATCCCCTTGCCGATCTGCGCCTTGCCCTTCAGCCCGCAGGCCAGACCGATATCGACGTTGCGATCCTCGTAGGATGCGATCCACGAAGTATCCTTGATGTCGCCTTTCGGCAGCATCGGACCGGCCTCCATCGAGGTATGGATTTCATCCCCTGTGCGATCCAGAAACCCGGTGTTGATGAAGGCCACACGCGATTTCGCGGCGCGGATACATTCGCGCAGGTTGGCCGAAGTGCGGCGCTCTTCATCCATGATGCCCAGTTTCACGGTGTTGCGCGGCAAGCCGAGGATATCTTCGACCATATCAAAAATCTCGACAGCAAAGGCGACCTCTTCCGGCCCGTGCATCTTGGGCTTGACCACATAGACCGACCCTTCGACCGAGTTGCCGCCCCCGCGCTGCAGATCATGCATGGCGATCAGAGTGGTGAAGAGCGCATCCATCAGCCCCTCGCCGATCTCACGCCCTTCGGCATCCAGCACGGCGGGGTTGGTCATCAGGTGACCCACATTGCGGATCAGCATCAGCGAACGGCCCTTCAGCGTGGCGGAATCGCCCTCGGCAGACGTATATTCGATATCCCCCGCGAGCTTGCGGGTGAAGGTTTTGCCGCCCTTGGTGACCTCTTCTGTCAGGTTGCCCTGCATCAGACCCAGCCAGTTGCTGTAGGCACCGACCTTGTCGGCGGCATCCACACAGGCAACCGAATCCTCACAATCCATGATCGTGGACAGCGCCGATTCCAGACGGACATCGGCGATGCCCACCGGGTCAGTTGCGCCGATGGTGCTGGCGGGGTCGATCATGATCTGGATATGCAGACCATTGTTCTTCAACAGCACGAAATCGGGGCGCTCGGGCGTGCCGCTGAAACCCGCGAACTGCCCCGCATCGGCCAAGGCAGGTACCAGCGCACCGCCCTCGACACGCAGCTCGGACACATCCGCCCAGGAGCCATTCGCCAGCGGGGCAGCATCATCCAGAAACGCTTTGGCCCAAGCAATGACCCGCGCACCGCGCGCCGCGTCATAGCCACCGGCATCAGGCAGATCGCCCATCGCATCGGTGCCATAAAGCGCATCATACAAGCTGCCCCAACGCGCATTCGCCGCGTTCAGCGCAAAGCGTGCATTGGTGATCGGCACAACCAATTGCGGGCCGGGGGTCAGCGCGATTTCGGGGTCGACATTGGCGGTCTCGACTTCGAAATCATCGCCCTCTTCGACCAGATACCCGATCTCACGCAGGAAGGACTGATACTCGCCTGAATCGATGGGCAAACCCCGCCGCGCCGCGTGCCAGCCGTCGATCCGCCCCTGAAGATCGGCACGTTTTTCCAGCAGCGCGCGGTTCTTCGGCCCCAACTCGCTCACCAGACGCTCCAGACCCGACCAGAACCGATCCGCCGACACCTGCGTGCCCGGCAGTGCCTTCTGTTCGACGAAGCCCACCAATATCGGGTCGATCTGCAGTCCGCTGCGGGTCTCTCTGCTGCTCATTTTCCGAATCCCCTGCCAATGTGTGCCGTTGTATGCACTCCCCAATTAGGGTGTTCGTTTCCGATAGGCAACTTCTAGCTTCGACCTTGAAGGTAATCGGGTGCTGGCGCTGCGATTCCAAAGCATGGAAGAAGATTGCCAGCCGGTTGCAGCCGGGCGATGAAGACCCTAACGTCGCGCCACAATCCCAGTCGATGAGGCCCAAGATGCGCGATGCCGCCCCCACCACGATCTACCTGAAGGACTACACCCCGTTCGGCTATCTGGTGGACAGTGTGCATCTGACTTTCGATCTGGCCCCGCATACGACACGCGCCACCTCTCGCATCGCGTTCCGCCCCAACCCTGAGGCCACAGACCGCACGTTCTTCTTGCATGGGGAAGAGCTTAAGCTGATCCGCGCCGCGATTGACGGTGCCGAGATCACACCCGATGTGACCCCCGAAGGCCTCACCGCATCAGTCCCCGACGCGCCGTTCATATGGGAGGCTGAGGTCGAGATCGATCCCGGCAACAACACCGCGCTTGAGGGGCTTTATATGTCGAACGGCATGTACTGCACCCAGTGCGAGGCCGAGGGTTTTCGCAAAATCACCTACTACCCTGACCGCCCCGATGTGATGTCCACCTTCACCGTGCGCATCAACGGCGACCTTCCGGTGCTGCTGTCCAACGGAAATCCGTCTGGCAAGGGCGACGGTTGGGCCGAATGGGTCGATCCCTGGCCCAAACCCGCCTATCTATTCGCGCTGGTCGCTGGCGATCTGATCGCGCATCCCGGTCAATTCACCACCAAGTCGGGCCGTGACGTCGAACTGAACCTCTGGGTTCGCCCCGGCGACGAAGGCAAATGCGCCTTTGGCATGGAAGCCCTGAAGAAGTCGATGAAATGGGACGAGGACGTCTATGGCCGTGAATATGATCTGGACGTGTTCAACATCGTCGCCGTCGATGACTTCAACATGGGCGCGATGGAGAACAAGGGGCTGAACATCTTCAACTCCTCTGCTGTTCTGGCCAGCCCCGAAACCTCGACCGATATGAATTTCGAACGGATCGAGGCGATCATCGCGCATGAGTATTTCCACAACTGGACCGGAAACCGCATCACCTGCCGCGACTGGTTCCAGCTGTGCCTGAAAGAGGGTCTGACCGTGTTCCGCGATGCGCAGTTCACATCCGACATGCGCTCGGCCCCGGTCAAACGCATCCACGACGCCATCGACCTGCGCGCGCGGCAATTCCCCGAGGATAACGGGCCCTTGTCGCACCCGGTTCGACCGGAAAGCTTTCAGGAAATCAACAACTTCTACACTTCGACCGTATACGAAAAAGGGGCCGAGGTGATCGGCATGCTGAAACGGCTGGTCGGGGAGGAGGCTTACAGCAAAGCGCTAGACCTCTATTTCGAACGCCATGACGGGCAGGCCTGCACCATTGAAGACTGGCTGAAAGTGTTCGAAGACACCACGGGCCGCGATCTGAGCCAGTTCAAACGCTGGTACAGTCAGTCGGGCACCCCGCGTGTCTCGGTCGCTGAGGACTGGGCTGATGGCACCTACACCCTGACACTCAGTCAGCGCACCGAGCCAACGCCGGGACAGGATGACAAGCTGCCTCAGGTCATTCCCGTCGCTGTCGGTCTGCTTGGTCCGAACGGCGATGAAGTGCGCGCGATCGAAGTGCTGGAGTTGACCGAAGCCGAGCAGAGCTTTGCCTTTACCGGTCTCGCCGCCAAGCCCGTGCCCTCGATCCTGCGGGATTTCTCGGCCCCGGTGATCCTTGAACATGAGATCAGCAATACCGAACGGGCCTTCCTGCTGGCTCATGACAGCGACCCGTTCAACCGTTGGCAGGCCGGGCGGTCGCTGGCCGAGGACACCCTGCTGCGCATGATTACCGATGAAGCGACGCCGGATGCCGATTACCTTGACGGTTTGCTGGCGGTGCTGCGGGATCAGGCGCTGGACCCGGCCTATCGGGCGCTGATGCTGGGCCTGCCGACGCAATCGGAACTGGCCGCCGCGCTGCATGACAAGGGCATCACCCCCGACCCGATGGCGATCTGGAGGGCGGTTGAAACCCTGCGTCAAGCCACGGCGCAGCATGTTCAGGACCTCTTGCCCCGCCTGCACAGTGAAACGCTGGTCGATGCGCCCTACCAACCGGACGCCGAGCAATCCGGCAAACGGGCTCTGGGTGGTGCGGCGCTGGCCCTGACCTCGCGTCTGGATGGGGGCGTCAAGGCCGCCGAAGACTATGCGCGTGCTGACAACATGACCTTGCAACTGACCGCCCTGTCCTGCCTGCTGCGCGCGGGCAAGGGCGAAGCGGAGTTGGCGGGTTTCTATGATCAGTGGCAGCATGACCGGTTGGTGATGGATAAATGGTTCGCGCTGCAGGTCTCGATGACTGGTCCCGAAAAGACAGTGGAGACCGCGCGTCGACTGACCGAGCACGCTGATTTCAATTGGAAAAACCCTAACCGTTTCCGCGCGCTGATGGGGTCTTTTGCGGGCAATCATGCGGGTTTCCATCAGGCGGACGGCGCGGGCTATGCGCTGCTGGCCGACTGGCTGATCCGGCTTGACCCGGTGAACCCCCAAACCACCGCCCGGATGTGCAGTGCCTTCCAGACATGGAAGCGTTATGACTCCGAGCGTCAGGCCCTGATGCGCACACAGCTGAGCCGCATTGCCGAGTCGCCGGACCTGTCGCGGGACACGACCGAAATGGTCTCACGTATCCTCGGCGCATGACCGCGTTCACGTTCACCCGGCAAAACCGCAACCCGCGCACGGTGCTGATCCTGATCGGCATCTACGCGGTGCTGATCGCCCTGATGATCCTGTTTGACGCGGTCTGGTGGCTGATGGCCCTTCTGGCCCTGACCACCCTGCCCGCGCTGTGGGATGTCGTCAAAGACACCAGCGCTGGCATGGAGCTGAGCGACGACACACTGCGCTGGTACACCGGCCAGCGAAAAGGCGAACTGAAGCTGGCCGAGGTCACCCGATTCCGCTTTGACACCCGCTGGGATTTCTCGGTGCGCGTATCGGCGGTGCTGAAATCCGACAAACGCCTGCGACTGCCGGATGAATCACTGCCCCCGCACAAAGAGCTCGAAGAGGTCCTGCAACAGGCAGGATATATCGTCGAACGACATCATTTTAGAGTATTTTGAAACGATCCGGGGGTTCTGGGCCACATTGATCCCTGAATTCCTATCCCAAGGTTATGTTTCCTTGATTTGCACTTAATTATTCGCAAAACTGAGGAAGTTAAACTTTTGTTCAAGTTCGAGTTTCGCCATGTTTTGGTTTGCAAGGGCAGTTTCCGCCCGTATTTTTGGTTCTTCCAATCCCACTCCTACGCCTCTGCCTGCGTCGGTCGCCGATGCCACCGCATGGCTTGTCGCGTCTGGGCAGTTGAACATTCCCATCGCGGAACCGGATGCAAACGACGCGCTTGAACATCAGGTGATCGAGCGCGGCCGATATCTTGCGCGGCAGGATATGTGGGCTGAGCTGTCGCAGGAAATGTGCGCTGCGGATGCCGCGCGCAAAACTACGCCCTGCGGACAGCCAATCACCGAACTGTTGGCCTTTGGTGCCCGTTCGGACGTCGTGTTGGCGGCGGAACATGCACTGTCGGACGGCAAGGCACTGTCGGACTATGATCTGCTGGGTGGGGTATCCGAGCTGGAAGGCGAAATTCAGAACCACCCTGACGATCCGATGATCGCGCTGATCGTGGCACTTGCTCATATAGATCTGGCCTGGGCCTGGCGCGGCAACGCACATCCCGAGGCCTTGCCGCAACTGCATCAGTCTCGCTGCGCCGCGCATTTCGACCGCGCCGCTGCTCTGCTGCCGGGATGCCGCACCGCGCTGCCGGACAGCCCGGCCATTGCGGCTGCGGATTGCGCCTTGCTGGCGGGTCATATCGATCCGCGCACCCGTGTGACGGACAAATACGAGGCGCTCATCACGCTGGACCCGCAGAACCATCGCCATATGCGCGCCATGGGCAGTCACCTGCTGCCGCGTTGGTTCGGCAGCTATCAGCAGCTTGAAGTTCAGGCACTGCGCAACGCCGCGCGCACGCAAAGCATCTGGGGAGCAGGGGGCTATACCTGGGTGCAGTTCGACGCCATTGCATTGGATGACGAAGCGTGCGCGCGGGTGGATGTCGAGTATTTTTTGGAAGGCCTGCGTGATATCGTTGCGCGCCGCCCGGATCAACAGACGATCAACCTGCTGGCGGCATATTGCTCGGTCACGCTGCAGAACCGAATGGGCCAGAACCCACGCGCGGATGTTGCGCGCAAACAGATTTGTGCCGCTGCGAATTGGCTGATCCGCGATCATCTGACCGAGCTGCACCCGCTGATCTGGGCGCACGCGGCGAACGGGTTCAACAACAGCCTGCGCATCAACTCGGCCGAGCGGTTTGCCGCCCGTGGCCGCCGCGATGCGCTGAAGGCCATCGCCAATCTGCTGCGGGACGAGTTGCGCAGCGGCCAGCGTGTGACGTTCACCCCATCTGGGCTGCAAGTCTCGGGGAACTAACCCCTTGCTCCTTTGGCGCGCCGGGCCTAATACGCAGGCTTAGACTTCTGCGGATATGAGGCGCGCCATGCTCGACCTGACATACGAAATGCCCAAACCCAAAACCATTGCCGGGGCCAAGCACGATTGGGAACTGGTGATCGGGATGGAGGTGCACGCTCAGGTCTCGTCCAATGCGAAGCTGTTCTCGGGCGCGTCGACCCAATTCGGGGCCGAGCCGAACGCGAATGTGGCCTTCGTGGATGCGGCAATGCCGGGGATGCTGCCGGTGATCAACGAGTATTGCGTCGAGCAGGCGGTGCGCACCGGGCTGGGTCTGAAGGCGGATATCAACCTGAAATCGGCCTTTGACCGCAAGAATTATTTCTACCCTGACCTGCCGCAAGGCTACCAGATTTCCCAGCTTTATCAGCCCATTGTGGGCGAAGGGGAAGTGCTGGTCGAGATGGGCGACGGCACCGCGCGCATGGTTCGGATCGAGCGCATCCACATGGAGCAGGATGCGGGCAAATCGATCCATGACATGGACCCGCATATGTCATTTGTCGATCTGAACCGGACCGGCGTCTGCCTGATGGAGATCGTTAGCCGCCCCGATATTCGCGGGCCGGAAGAGGCCGCGGCCTATATCGCCAAGCTGCGTCAGATCATGCGTTATCTGGGCACCTGTGACGGCAACATGCAGAACGGCAATCTGCGGGCAGACGTGAACGTTTCGATCTGTTTGCCGGGTGCGTATGAGAAGTATCAGGAAACACAGGACTTTTCGCATCTGGGCACGCGCTGCGAGATCAAGAACATGAACTCGATGCGGTTCATCCAGCAGGCGATTGAGGTCGAGGCCCGCCGCCAGATCGCCATCGTCGAAGGTGGCGGCGAGGTCGAGCAGGAAACGCGCCTGTATGACCCGGACAAGGGCGAGACACGTTCGATGCGGTCCAAGGAAGAAGCGCATGACTATCGCTATTTCCCCGACCCCGATCTGCTGCCGCTGGAGATCGAGCAGGCATGGGTGGATGACATCGCCGCCAAGCTGCCGGAACTTCCGGATGGCAAAAAGGCACGTTTTATCAGTGAGTTCGGCCTGACCGACTATGACGCTTCCGTATTGACCGCCGAAGTGGAATCGGCGGCCTACTTCGAAGAGGTCGCCAAAGGCCGCAGCGGCAAGCTGGCCGCGAACTGGGTGATCAACGAGCTGTTCGGCCGCCTGAAAAAGGAAGATCACGACATCACCGAGTCTCCGGTTTCTCCGGCGCAACTGGGTGGCATCATCGACCTGATTTCGTCGGATGCGATCTCGGGCAAGATCGCCAAGGACTTGTTCGAAATCGTCTATACCGAAGGCGGTGATCCGGCGCAGATCGTCGAAGATCGCGGCATGAAACAGGTGACCGACACCGGCGCCATCGAAGCCGCTTTGGACGAGATCATCGCCGCCAATCCGGCACAGGTTGAAAAGGCCAAGGTGAACCCGAAACTGGCCGGATGGTTCGTCGGTCAGGTGATGAAGGCGACCGGCGGCAAGGCCAATCCGAAGGCCGTTAACGAATTGGTCAGCAAAAAGCTGGGTTCGTAAATCTTCCGAGTTGTACAGACCCCTGACAGGGGTTTGTTCGACTTGTACATAACGAAAAGTTAATTTCAGGCCCCTGAAAAGGGGCTGACCATCGGCTTGACTCCCTGTCCGATTGCGCATTCTCATCTCGCCAAGTCAGAGAGGTGAGCAGTGATGAAAAATCGGTTTGATCAGGAACTGGAAACCCGGCTGGTTCGCTATGCCGCCATCGACAGTCAGAGCGATGAGACCTCGCCCTCGACCCCCAGCACCGACATTCAGTTCGACATGCTGAACCTGCTGCAGCAGGAGCTGACCGAGATCGGCGCGCAGGATGTGAAGATGACCGGCGACAGTGTGGTGATGGCGACGATCCCCGGCACCGCCGAGGGGCCGACCATCGGGTTTCTGGCACATGTGGACACGGCGCCTCAGTTCAACGCGACCGGGGTCAAGCCGCGGGTGATCAAAGGGTATAATGGCGGCGAGATTACCTTTCCCGATGATCCTGATCTGGTGTTGTCGCCCGAAGAACACCCCTATCTGGCCGAAAAGATCGGGCATGATCTGATCACCGCGTCGGGCACCACCCTTCTGGGGGCGGATGACAAGGCGGGTGTCTCGATCCTGATGACGCTGGCGAGGCATCTGCTGGAGAACAAGGACGTCCCGCACGGCCCGATTCGCATCGCCTTTACCCCGGATGAAGAGATCGGGCGCGGCGTTACCGAGCAGCTGCCCAAGGACATGGACGTGGATTTTGCCTATACGCTGGACGGGCAGGAAGTGGGGGAGATCGAATACGAGAGTTTCTCGGCTGATCGCGCGGTGATCAAAATTACCGGCGTTTCGATCCATCCCGGTCTGGCGAAGGACAAGATGGTGAATGCCGCGCATCTGGCGGCGAAGATCGTGCAGACCCTGCCGCAGGCGACGATGACACCCGAGGTGACGGACGGGCGTCAGGGGTTCATCCATGTCACCGATATGAATGGCGGCTCGTCCGAGATGGAGATCAAGCTGATCCTGCGTGATTTCGAGATGGACGCGCTGGAGGCGCAGCGCGAGATTGTGCGGCAGGTCTGTGCCGCCGTGCAGGCGACCGAACCGCGTGCGACCATCACCTGCGATATCAGCCACCAGTACCGCAACATGCGCTATTGGCTGGAAAAGGACATGACCCCGGTCGATCTGGCGCGCGAAGCCTGCCGCGAACAGGGGATCGAGCCGGTCTCGGTGCCGATCCGGGGCGGCACCGATGGCTCGCGCCTGACCGAATTTGGCACGCCCACTCCGAACATTTTTACCGGCATGCAGTGCATTCATGGCCCGCTGGAGTGGATCTCGGTGCAGGACATGGCCGTGGCGACCGAGCTGTGCCTGTCACTGGTCGGCAAGGCGGTGCGGGGTTAAAACCACGGTGCGAGCCGAAATTCGCCCATAAATTTCAACCGGGTGTGATCTTGGCTTTCGCCCGCCGGTCAAAATGTTAATTTGCCCAAGTCAGGCAAACAGGACCAATTGATGCAGCGCTACGAATACAAAGTTGTCCCCGCTCCGCAAAAAGGCACCAAGGCGAAGGGCGTGAAGACGCCCGAGGGCCGGTTTGCCACGTCGATTGAGCAATTGCTGAACCAGATGGGACAGGATGGCTGGGAATACCAGCGTGCCGAACTGCTGCCCAGCGAAGAGCGTTCGGGGCTGACCGGATCGACCACCAACTGGCGCAATGTGCTGGTGTTTCGCAGGGCGATTGCTGCAGATGAAGCGCCGGAGGTGGCGGAAGAGGACGGCACCGCCACGCCGCGCCCGGTGCCCGGCCCCGATGAGGTGCTGACCACCCCGCCTGCCGCCCCTGCCCCGATCTCGGAAGCGCCACAGGACCCGCCATTGACGCTGAAAGAGGCGGAAGAGGCCGAACCTGCTTCGGATGAGGTCAAAGACAAGGCCTGACGCCGGGCAATCCCCCCAATTTGATGTTTCACCCCGTTCACGCGGGTGTTTCGTGTGTGTGAGCGCGATTTCGGGCAGATTGGGGATGGACCCAACCCGGAGGTTGCCATGTCGATCACGCGCCGCAGTTTCACCGCATTGCTGGGGGCCGGAGTTGCCGCGCCCGGTGTACTTTGGGCGCAGGAAGACCCGGTGTATGAGGCGCTTCGATCCACGCTCTATGGTGGGCGGACCGAGTTCGAGGCCGGAATGGCGTTTCTGAAACAGCGCGGCAACCCGGATGTGGTGCCTGCCCTGCTGACCGCGATGCGCTATGGGCAGCGGCGCGAGCCTGACATCGCCGAGGTGATGGAGGCGTTGACCGGCGAGACGCTGGGCACCGATTGGTTCGGGTGGATGTTGTGGCAGGAAAAGAACGCTCAGATCGTGCCGCACCCCTCGCTTGCGCCGTTCAAGCGTGAGGTGCTGCTGGGGATCGATCCGAATTTCGACCTGTTCCTGCGACCGGAATATCTGCGGCGCGACAGGATGAAGATCCGGTTGGAGGAAATCACCTGGGGCGGTGTGTTCAAGGATGGCATCCCGTCGCTGGACAATCCCAAGCTGATCCCGGCAGCGCGAGCGGATTACCTGAAAGACGATGATCTGGTCTTTGGCGTCTCGATCAAAGGCGATGTGCGCGCCTATCCGTTGCGGATCATGGGCTGGCACGAGATGTTCAACGAGGTGATCGGAGGGGTTCCGGTTGCTTTGGCCTATTGCACGCTGTGCGGGTCGGGGATTTTGTTCGAAACACAGGTCGAAGGGCGGCGGAAGCCATTTGTCTTTGGGTCATCCGGGTTCTTGTATCGGTCGAACAAACTGATGTTCGACCGTGAGACGCATTCGCTGTGGAACCAATATACCGGCAAGCCGGTAGTCGGACCGTTGGTGGACAGCGGGATCGAGTTGAAGCAGCGTCCGGTGGTGATCACCCGTTGGGACAGTTGGAAGGCGTCACATCCGGATACGCAGGTGCTGTCGCTCAGCACCGGGCATCGGCGGAATTATGGCTCGGGCGTTGTGTATCGCGAATATTTCGCCTCACCCGATCTGATGTTCCCGGCGCTGGTGGATCAGAGGCAACACCGGCAGAAGGATTACGTGTTCGCCGTGCGCCAGTTCGGGGCGGCGCGGGCGTGGCCGCTGGAGGCATTCAAGGGCAAGCCGGTGATCAACGATGCCATTGGCGGGCGGGCGCTGATGCTGATGGGCGACCCGGACAAGCGCAGCGTGCGCGCCTATGAGCGCGGATCGCACCAGTTCCGCGCGACCACCGATGGCGGATTGCTGGATGAGGCAGGCAATACATGGCGCGTCACCGAAGAGGCGCTGATTGCCCCGGATGGCGCAGAATTGCCACGGGTGGCCGGACATATCTCGTACTGGTTTGCCTGGGACAATTATCTGGGCGACGCGGCCAGCGTTTATGGGCGCTGATCAGGAATGTTCCTCGGCCGCTGTGGCGGCCAGCGCGCGGTTGTACGCTTTCAGCGCGTCGATGTGATAGAGCGCGCCGACCGGATTTTCGCAGCCATCCTTGTCGATGATCACCACCGGAATACAGGGGATGTCGTCGCGGTCGAAATAGGGCATCGCGGCCTCAAGCGTGGCGCTGGCCTTGACGCAGAGACCCTGTTCGATCAGCGCCTGCGCCTCGTCCTTGGTGATCGAACGCGCGTCGCCCAACGGGCGCATCACCGTCCCGGCGCGCAGCATCGCCAGCAGGTAGGCCTGTGGCCCGGCGGCCAGATGCACGTTGCGGCGTTCCAGTTGGGTCAGGAAAAAGGACCGGTCCACAAGGCGCGAGGCCAGCGCGGTGGACATCGAGACCGAGACCATCACGGCGAGGCCGATCTGCCAGTCTCCGGTCAGTTCGAACACGATCAGCGTGGTCGAGATCGGCGCGCCCAGCACCGCCGCCGCCACCGCGCCCATTCCGGCAAAGGCATAGAGCGTATGGGTGCCCGACACATCCGGCAGCAACCCGGTGGCAATGAGGCCAAAGGCCAGCCCGGTCAGCGCCCCGATCATCAGCGAGGGCGAGAACACACCGCCGCCCATGCGCCCGCCCATGGTGATCGCCAGCGCGACGGTTTTCATCACCGCAAACAGGATCGCTGTCGTCAGCACGAGGTCTCCGGTCAGGGCGCGGATCGTGGTCTCATACCCGACGCCGATGATATGCGGGAACCAGACTGCGAGCAGGCCGAGCATGGCGCCGGATACGCCGGGACGCAGCCAGCCCGGCAGCGACAGGCGGTTCTGGATATGGGTGCCGATATCCTCGGCAAAGAAGATCGAGCGCATCAGCAGCAGCGACACCAGCCCGCAGACCAGACCGAGGATCAGGAAGGCGGGCAGTTCCACGTAGAATTGCAGCGAGCCGGGGGTGTCCAGCGTGAACTCGGTCACGTCGCCATAGGCCAGCCGGTTGATCACGGTCCCCGCGACCGAGGCGATGACGATGGGCGCAAAGGCGTGTACCGCGAAGTGGCGCAGCACCACCTCGAGCGCGAACAGGGCCCCGGCGATGGGGGCGTTGAAGCTGGCTGAAACGGCAGCGGCCACGGCGCAGCCCAGCAGATCGCGCCCGGTGATGCCGTCGGCATGGATACGGTCGCTGACCCATGTCGCGATGACCCCGGCCATATGCACGACCGGCCCCTCGCGCCCTGTCGAGCCGCCGGAACTGAGCGTGATGAGCGAGGCCAGGAACGAGGCGACCCCGGCCTTTTTCTCGACCCGGCCATCGGTGAGGGCAGAGCCTTCGATCACATCCGCGACCGAGCGCACGCGGCCATCATCGGTGAATCTGGTCAGGATAACCCCGACGACCAGCCCGCCAAACACGGGCGTCAGGAAAATCCACAGCCAGTGCAGTTTCTCGGCGTGGCTGTGAAGATAGAGGATGTCATCGGTGCTGTAGAGATAGGCCTGCAAGGCCGCGATAGCCATGCGGAACCCCAGCGCCATGAAGCCCGCTGCGATACCGATGATCAGGGCGATGAACCAGAACTGGATCTGGCTGGGGCCACGATGAAGCATCACCCGCCAGGCGTCCCGAAGTGCCGAGAGGGCCTGATTGAGCTGATTGCGCAGCACGGTGCGGGTGGACTGGGTCATTGGCCCTCGTTGAGGTGGTCGCTGACCCTTAGTAAGCCACGCTTGCGCCTGAGAAAAGTCGGTTCACGACAAGATGCTGACAGAATGCGCGTTATGCATCCAACAGGGCACGGGCAGCGGCGCGGGCCTCGTCCGTGATGGTGTCGCCCGCCACCATGCGGGCGATTTCATCGACGCGGTCGGGGTCGGCCAGCGGGATCACGGTGGACAGGGTCTGATCGCCCGTGACCTGTTTCTGCACCCGCCAGTGATGCGCCGCACGGGCGGCGACCTGTGGTGAGTGGGTGACGACCAGCACCTGCCCGCCCTGCGCCAGCGCCGCCAAACGGCGACCCACCGCGTCCGCCGTGGCACCGCCGACGCCACGGTCGATCTCGTCAAAGATCATGGTGCGGGCGCTGTCGTCGCCGGTCAGGCAGACCTTGAGGGCCAGCAGAAAGCGGCTGAGTTCACCGCCCGAGGCGATCTTGTTCAGCGGGCCAGACGGCGCGCCGGGGTTGGTGGCCACGGTGAAGGCGACAGCATCGGTGCCTTCGGGGCCGGGATCGGACGCGGTGATCTCGGTTCGGAACACGGCGCGTTCCATTTTCAGCGGCGCGAGTTCGGCCATGACGGCGCTATCCAGCGCCTGGGCCGCCTTGTGGCGCGCATCGCTGAGCGTGGCGGCGGCGGCGTCATAGTCGGCCTGCGCCTCGGCGACAGCGGCGCGCTTGTCGCTGAGGTCGGCGTCACCCGCATCAAGCCGGTTCAGTCGGTCGCGCAGCGTGTCGGCAAAGGTGTCCAGATCGTCCGGGGCCACATCATGTTTGCGGGCCAGCGCGCGGATGGCAAACAGACGCTCTTCGGTCTGTTCCAGTTCCGCCGGGTTGAAATCGAGCGCTTGCAGGCAGGTATTCACGCCGTCCTGCGCCTCACCCAGTTCGATCAGGGCGCGGCCGAGCGCGGCGATGGGATCTTCCAATTGACCGCCCGCATGGTCCGACACGCCTTCGAGCCAGCGGACCGCATCGGCCATCGCGCCCTCGGCCCCGTCACCGCCCAGCAGAGCAAAGGCGCGGGCCACGTCATCGCGGATGCGCTCAGCCCCCTGCATCATGCGGCGGCGGGCGTCGAGATCGGCATCCTCGCCCGGTTGCGGATCAAGCTGATCCAGTTCGGCGACGGCATGGCGCAGGAACTCCTCTTCCGCGCGCATCGCCTCAAGTGCGGCTTCGGTTTCGGCCAGCGCCTTGCGGACGCGGGACATCTGGCCCCATGCGGCGCGCACGGCGGCCAGTTGATCGCCTGCACCGGCATAGGCGTCCAGCATCGCCCGGTGTCCGCGCGGGTTCAGCAGGCCCCGGTCATCATGCTGGCCGTGCAATTCGATCAGGGTCTCGGACAAGGTCCGCAGCACCTCGCCGGAACACCGCCGGTCGTTGACCCATGCGGTCTTGCGCCCCTCAGCCGTGTTGACGCGGCGCAGGATCAGCTCCTCGCCGCCGGGCAGACCGGCCTCTGCCAATATGTCATGGGCGGGGTGGCCGTCGGGCAGTTCGAATTCGGCGACAACCTCGCCCTGAGCGGCACCCTGACGGACCAGTTCAGCCCGACCGCGCCAACCCAGTACGAAGCCCAGCGAATCCAGCAGGATGGATTTGCCCGCCCCGGTTTCGCCGGTCAACGCGTTCAGGCCCGGCTGGAAGGTCAGGTCCAGCCGGTCGATGATCAGCATGTCGCGGATATCGAGGGCGCGCAGCATCGGGTCTTTAGCGTCCCAAGCCTTCAGCCATGGCGGTTACAACCACTCACCCTTGACGGTCTGGCGATAGATCGTGCTGAGCCAGTTGTTGCCGCGGCTCTTCAGATCAAGCCCGCGCGAGGTCAGCAGCGTATAGCCCGCCTCGTACCATTCCGAGGATTGGTAGTTATAGCCCAAAATCGCACCGGCGGACTGTGCCTCATCCACCAGACCCAGCGCCAGATACGCCTCGATCAGACGATAGAGCGCTTCGGCGGTGTGCGAGGTGGTCTGGAAATCTTCGACCACGACGCGGAAACGGTTGATGGCGGCGGTAAAGTGATCCTGACGCAGATAGTAGCGCCCGATCTCCATCTCCTTGCCGGCCAGATGATCAAAGGCCAGATCGAATTTCAGGATCGCCGAAGTGGCATATTCGCTGTCGGGATAGACCTCGATCACGGTGCGCAGCGCCTGCAGCGCCTGGAAGGTCAGGCCCTGGTCGCGGCCCACTTCGTCGATCTGGTCATAATAGCTGAGCGCCAGCAGGTACTGGGCGTAGGCCGCATCTTCATCGGTCGGATAGAAATCGATATAGCGCTGTGCGGCGGCGCGGCTTTCGGCATAATTCTTGTCGTTGTGGAACGAAAACGCCTGCATGATCAGCGCGCGCTTGGCCCAGTCGGAATAGGGATAGAGCCGTTCAACCTCGGAAAAATACCAGGCCGCGTCATCCGAGCGATTCTGCGACAGTTCGTATTCGCCACGGGTATAGATCTGTTCAGGGGTGAACCCTTCGAGGCTCTGGTTGCGATCCGCGCCTTTGCTGCTGAACAGTCCCCCGTTACCGCAAGCGGTCAAAACTGCTGCCAGAAGAATCGCCCCTGCGAATCTGACTGCCGCTTTGGTGCCAACCATTCCGCCCATCCTTGTTAACTTACCTGGCCGGATTTACCCCGGATCGGACCTTGGTCTAGCACATAAATTTCCGGGGCAAAACGCCTTATGCACCCTCGTGACGCAAATGTCGCCAGAGTTGATCAGCTTACGCCACCTGAGGGATTTCGCTGCGCACAAGGCCCTGACCGGGCAGATGCGCCGCCTGTTCCGGGGTGCACAGGATCGGACGCACCGCGCCGGGTGTCTCGAACAGCTTGCGCAGCAGGGTGTTGGTCATGGAATGGCCCGACTTCTCGCCGGTGAAGCGTCCCAGAATCGGGCCGCCCGCCAGATACAGATCACCCAGCGCGTCCAGCATCTTGTGACGCACCGCTTCGTCCGCGTGGCGGAAGCCGCCCGGGGTCAGAACTTCGTCGCCCTGTACGACGACGGCGTTTTCCAGTGTGCCACCCAGCGCCAGACCGTTTTCGCGCATCGCCTCGACATCGGTGCGGCGGCAGAAGGTGCGGCTGTCACACAATTCGCGGGCGAAAGAGCCGTTGCGCATGTCCAGAACCTTGGTCTGGCTGCCGATGGCGTCGTCTTCGAAATCGATGTGGAATTCGATTTCAAGCCCGTCGGCGGGAACGATCGAAGCGCTTGCGCCTTCGCGCGACACAGTGATCGGCTTGAGTACTTCAAAGGCCAGAACCGGGCTGGCCTGGCGGCGCACGCCCTTCGCCATGATGCCCTGCACGAATTCAACGGACGAGCCGTCCATGATCGGAACCTCGGGGCCGTCGATCTCGATCAGGGCGTTGTGGATACCACACCCGGCCAGGGCGGCCATGATATGCTCAACGGTGGAAACGGACGTGCCTGCTTCATTCACCAGACGGGTGCAGAGCGGGGTCCGCTCGACCACGTCATAGATCGCCGGGATCAGTGCATTGCCCAATTCGATATCGGTACGCTTGAACCAGATGCCATGACCGGCTGCCGCCGGCTTCAGGACCATCGTCACAGGCTGTCCGCCGTGAAGTCCGGTGCCTGTAAACGTAACCGAAGATTTGAGCGTATGTTGCAAAGTGAGCCTCAGCGCGTGGTGTCCAGCCTCGTGTCGGCTGTGTTGCACCCCAACTAAGGAAGGGGGCTCAAAGGCTCAACTCACTCTTTGCAACCGATTGAAACATGTTTGTGACAGATCGGCAAAACCCTGCTTAGCCCCTGCCAAGGCCCTGTAATTCAAAATAAAAGGGCCGCCAGATGGCGACCCTTGTTAGCGATTTTGTTACCGTGATCAGTTGGCCTGACGGCGCAGGAAGGCCGGAATTTCGATGCGATCCTGTTCGGGATCGGCCTCTTCCCGGGCCGGTGCCGTGGCTTCAGTCGACCGCATTGCGGGCTGCTGACGCGCCGGTTGGGCCGGGGTATCGCCCGCATGGCCGGTCATCCGATCGATCAGGCGATTGAAGCCGAAACGCGGACGATCCTCGGCCGAATGCTGCGGTTCAGGGGCCGGTTCGCGCTGTGCCGTGGGGGTTGGACGCATCCGGCTTTGCGGTACTTTCTGCACTGCAGCCTGCAGCCGTTGCATCGCCTCGGGCGACGGTGTGCCGGGGGTCTGGGCACGCTGAGCGGCATAGGAAGCGTCAACCTCTTCCGGTTCGGGCTGGGGTTCGAACTGCGCCACCTGCGGCTGATAGGCGGGTGGCGGCAGGCCGTCATCCTGTTGCGCGGCGGGCTGTTCTTCGTGCCAGCCTTCGTTCAGTTCGACATCTTCGATGGATTCGAACAGCGTGGGGGCGATGTTCGCATCGTCTTCCGCGGCGGGGGCCTCATCCGCGGCGACGTGTTCCTGGGCGGTTTCTTCTGCCGAAACCGTGCGGGTCAGCGGCGCCGACATCGAGCGGCGCGCGACCGGCACATCGTCGGTTTTCTCGCTGGCATCGATACCGGTGGCAACGACCGACACGCGCATTCCGCCTTCCATCTCGGTGTCGAGGGTCGAACCGACGATGATATTGGCCTCGGGGTCCACTTCCTCGCGGATGCGGTTGGCGGCCTCGTCCAGTTCGAACAGGGTCAGGTCGTGGCTGCCGGTGATGTTGATCAGCACACCCTTGGCGCCCTTGAGGCTGATTTCGTCCAGCAGCGGGTTGGCGATGGCCTTCTCGGCCGCCTGAATGGCGCGGTCTTCGCCGGTTGCTTCGCCGGTACCCATCATCGCCTTGCCCATCTCATCCATCACGGCACGAACGTCTGCGAAATCAAGGTTGATCAGGCCCGGACGCACCATCAGGTCGGTTACGCCTTTGACGCCCTGATACAGAACGTCGTCGGCCATCGAGAATGCCTCAGTGAACGTGGTCTTTTCATTGGCGAGACGGAACAGGTTCTGGTTCGGGATGATGATCAGCGTGTCGACGACCTTTTGCAGGGCATCAACGCCGTCTTCGGCCTGACGCATGCGCTTGGCGCCTTCGAATTGGAAGGGTTTGGTGACAACGCCGACAGTCAGGACACCCAGCTCACGCGCCGCTTGCGCGATAATCGGGGCCGCGCCGGTGCCGGTGCCGCCGCCCATACCGGCGGTGATGAAGCACATATGCGCGCCCGCCAGATGATCGACGATCTGTTCAATGCTTTCTTCGGCCGCCGCAGCGCCCACGGTCGGGCGTGCGCCCGCGCCCAGCCCTTCGGTGACCTTGACACCCAGTTGCACCCGCGCCGACGAGCGGCTTTGCTGCAGCGCCTGCGCGTCGGTGTTGGCGACGACAAATTCAACGCCGTCCAACTGCTTTTCAATCATGTTGTCGACAGCGTTGCCCCCAGCGCCGCCAACGCCAAATACGGTAATCCGAGGCTTCAGTTCGTCGTGCCCGGGCATCGAAAGATTTAAAGTCATGCTCTGTCCGCCTGTTTTTATGTTGCCGCAAAATGCGGTTTTTTCTGACCTATCCACAGATGATTTTACTGTGTCATTTCGGAAACGTCACCAGAAAAATCGCCAGAATCCACAAAATATGGAGGAAATAAGGCAGCAAACAGCGGCATTTCGCTGTTAGCGCCACATGTTGCGACGCGAGCCTCATGCGGCACTACACAACAAAAGACCCCACCCACCTGAAGAGGGTGCGAAAACCGGGGATTACTTGTTCGGGTCGCGGAAAACTGCTCAATGTCCTGCCGCTGGGCCTCTGCCGGGCCTTGAGGTTATCTTGCGGGAATTCGGACCGCGCCGCAACCGATTTCTTCAGCCTATCGGTATACTTGGGCAGTTCAGGCTGTCCTCGGTGACACTGCGGATCTCTTGCGTTTCGCTGCCGACGAAACGGGCCAGCCGGACCATCAGCCGGTCATCATGCAGGAAGGGCCACCAGCAAACCGGCAGCCCATCGGGCGCATCATCATAAAGAAAGCAGATCTGGCCGTTCGGCGTGGTGATCTGACCATAGACACAGCCCCGCCCCTCCATCCGCCAGACTGAGAGAGTCGGGCTGAGGAATTCCTCGGTCCCGACCAGCATATCGCTGCGGATTTCGTGGAAGGTGACGGTTTTGCCGACAACGGCGTTCAGGAATGCCTCGGGTGTGATCAAGGTCTGAGCCGGGACCGCAGCGGGCCACAGCGCCGCACCGAGAACTGCCCGGCGCAGGGCTTTACCAATTGTCACGGAACCAGCGCACGGCGCGTTTGAACGGGCGCGTAGCATAGGTGTCAACGGGGATTTCGAAATCCCACCATTCGTCCTGCGGATGCGCCGCGAACAGGCTGAGACCCACCGCCGAGGAGAACCCGGGCCCGGTTGCCGACTGCGGCAGACCGTGGACGCGCAGCGGACGACCCAGGCGCACGCGCTGACCCAGAATGCGGCTGGCCAGCCCGTCGAGCCCCATGATCTGGCTGCCGCCGCCGGTCAGCACGATCTGCTGGCTGGGCAAGTGATCGAACCCGGCAGCGTCCAGACGGGTGCGCACCTCTTCGAGGATTTCCTCAACGCGCGGACGCATGATGCCGATCAGCTCGGCGCGGCTAACGGTGCGGCGGTCATGTTCCCAATCACCGGTATCGCCACCGATATCGATCAGGTCGCGGTCATCGGCCCCGGTGGCGTGGACGCCTCCGTTGAAGGTCTTGATCCGTTCGGCCACCGCAGCAGGCACGCCGAGGCCCATCGAGATATCGCTGGTCACATGATCGCCACCCATGCGCACGCAGTCCGCATAGATCATGTGTTTCTTCATGAAGATCGATACGCTGGTGGTGCCGCCGCCCATGTCGATACAGGCCGCGCCCAGTTCCTGTTCATCCTCGACCAGCGCCGAGATGCCCGAGACATAGGCCGAGTTCGCAATCCCCGCCAGCTCCAGATCGCAGCGCTTGATGCAGCGGACGATGTTCTGGATCGCAATCGCATCGACGGTCAGCATGTGCATGTCGACGGCAAGGCTCTGCCCCATCTGCCCGCGCGGATCGATCAGGCCCGAGCGGTTGTCGAGCGCGAAATTCACCGGCTGGGCATGCAGCACCTCGCGCCCTTCGCCGTAGTCGGGCACGTCGCAGGCGTTCAGAACACGGCCGACCTCGGCCTCGGTGACAAGCTGACCTTCCAGATCGACCTGCGCGTCCAGCCCGTAAGAGCGCGGGTTTGCCCCCGAAAACGACGCGATGACGTGATCGACGCGGATATCGGCCATCTTCTGCGCCGCCTGCAGTGCGGTGCGGATGGCGCGTTCGGTTTCCTGCATCGCGGTAACCTCGCCGAACTGGACCCCACGCGAACGGGTGGTCGCAGCCCCGATCACCCGGAACCCGGTTTGACCGGCCATGGAACCGATCGAATTATCCTCGGACAACCGCCCGGTGCCATCGAAGCGCAGGACAAGGCAGGCGATTTTCGAACTGCCCACATCCAGAATGGCGACGACGCCGCGTTGCATCGCCTGCCGGCGCATCTGCCGCATGGCGCGTTGGGACTGATAAAGATCGGTCATCATGGTCGTTACTGCCCGCTACTCACATCTGTTTTTGTGTTCCACCAGTCTGCGCTGGCCGTTTCGTTCATTCGGATGGTTGGCCGCTGGCCCAGCCGCATATCGACCGCAGCCACGTCGCGTTCCAGAAGGTCCTGCACCTCATTCACCGCCAGCACACGTTCCAGCGCGCGGGCCGGACGTTCGGTCGGCAGCATGATGCGCTGGTTGCGATCCAGCACCAGATCCCAGCGCCGTTCGCCGACGCGGACGAGGCCCCGGACCCGCTCGCCCAGACTGCGGGCGGTGGTCAGAATCTGCAGCGCCTCGGGGACGTGTTTGTCCGCCCCCTTCCCCGCGATCAGCGGCAGGGTGGCGTGATCGGCCCGCGCCGCGATCATGTCCACATGGGCACCGGTTTCGTCCAGCAGCTCGATCCCGTCGCGGGTGCGCCAGACGATGGCCGGCTGACGCTCCACCACATCCACCTGCAGGATGCCGCCTGGGCGAATGCGCACGGTGGCCGATTTCACCGGATCGAGCCCGGTGATGGTGTCGCGGATCTGCTCGACATCCAGATCCCAGGAACTGAGCGGGAAATCGAGCGGCACGATCTCGCGGATATCTTCGGACAGCGTGGTCCCTGCCCCGTCGATGGCCATCAGGTTGACCATGAATTCAGGGCGTTCCTGAATCGAGGTCTTTATGTCGGCGATATAGGTATTGACCGCCTCGCGCCGGTCTTCGGAGGCAAAGAAGCCGCCGATCAGGCCGAGAACGGCCAGAACCGGCAGGCCGATCTTCAGCCCGCGCCGGATGCCGGGGGTGAGCATCCAGCGCTGAAAGCGGTAGCTGAGGCGCGACGGCGCAGGATCGGACAGCCGGGTACGGCTAAGGAACCGGGTCCCGCGCAGGCGCAGCTTGGGTTTGGATTTGGGTTCGGGCCTTGGGGCCGCTTCAAAATCCGCATCCGGCCCGGCTAGAGCCTTGGTCCGGTGGATCACCGGTGCCCGGGTGGCTCTCAGCGGTCGCATGAGGCGTCCTCCACCATCCAGGCGCAGAGCTGGCCGAATGTCATGCCGATATGCGCGGCCTGCTCGGGGGCCAGAGAGGTCGGTGTCATGCCGGGCTGGGTGTTGGTTTCCAGCAGGAACAGGCCATCAGCGCCCATGCTGTCATCCCAGCGGAAATCGGTGCGGGACACGCCGCGGCAGCCCAGTGCGGCATGGGCTTTCAGCGCGTAATCCATGCAGCGGTCGAAGATGTCCTGCGGAATATCGGCGGGCAGCACGTGCCACGAGCCGCCCGGTTTATACTTGGCGTCATAGTCGTACCAGCCGCCATCGGTCATGATCTCGGTCACCGTCAGGGCGCGGTCGCCCATTACGGTCACCGTCAGTTCCCGGCCTGCGACATATTTCTCGACCATAACCTGATCGGGCATCGCCGCGTCCAGTTGCGGCGGGCCGTTGGCGTTTTCATGCACGATATAGATGCCGACACTGGAGCCTTCATTGTTGGGCTTGGCCACGTAGGGGGGTTCCATCACATGGGCTGCGATCACTTCGGGTTTGGGTACGATCATGCTGGGGACAACAGGCAGGCCTTCGGCGGCGTAGACCTCTTTGCTGCGCTGCTTGTCCATCGCAAGGGCCGAGGCCAGCACCCCGGAATGCGTATAGGGAATGCGCATCCATTCCAGCAGGCCCTGCACGCAGCCGTCTTCGCCCCAGCGGCCATGCAGGGCATTAAAAACCACATCCGGCTTGATGTCCAAAAGGCGCGCGTAAAGGTCGGGACCCGCGTCCAGTTCGACCACTTCAAAGCCTTCTCCCACAAGGGCGGCCGCGCATTCGCGCCCAGAGCTGAGAGACACCTCGCGTTCCGCCGAGGGGCCGCCCATCAATACCGCCACTTTGGGGTTTGTCCTGCTCGACATACCCAATGTGCGCCTCAATGTCCCCGGACCTTATGTGGTGGTCCGTACTGCGTTTATGCCTTTGATCCGTCGCCGTTAATTGCCTGTTTTGGTCTGACGGTTGGGGCTTTATTCCTTCAGCGGATCACCGACCCGCATGATTTCCCACTCTAGCGTGATGCCGCTTGTTTCGTAAACCTTTTTTCGCACCTCTTCGCCCAGACCTTCGAGGTCGGCGGCGGTGGCGGTGCCGGTATTGATCAGGAAATTCGAGTGCTTGGGACTCATCTGCGCGCCGCCGCGCGTGGCACCGCGCATGCCCGCGTCGTCGATCACCTTCCATGCCTTGAGATCATGCACATCGTCGGCGCGCCCGGTCGAAGAGAACCCGGCCGGATTGCGGAAGGTCGACCCGGCGCTGCGGTCCTTGGTGGGCTGGGTCTCGTCGCGCTTTTGCAATTGCGCTTCCATGCGGGCGTGCAGCTCTGCCGGATCGCCCGAGGGGCCCTGGAATGTGGCCGAGACCAGCACCGCGCCTGCGGGCAGTTCGGATTGGCGGTAGCGGAAGTTGAGGTCTTGCGGGGTCAAATCGATAAGGTCACCGGACCGGGTGACGACGGTGGCCGTTTGCAGCACATCCGCCGTGTAGCTGCCATAGCAGCCTGCGTTCATGCGCACCGCGCCGCCGATGGAACCGGGGATGGTGCGCAGGAACGTCAGGTCAACGCCCGCATCCGCCGCCTTGCGCGCCACATGTGCGTCCAGCGCCGCGGCGCCTGCGGTCACCGTGTTGCCATCGATGGAAATGCCATTGAACCCACGCCCCAGGCGGATCACCACGGCGCGCAGGCCGCCATCGCGGACGATGAGGTTCGAGCCGACGCCCATGGGAAAGACAGGCACATCGGCGGGCAAGTCGCGTAGAAAGGCCTGCAAGTCATCGGTATCGGCGGGCTGGAACAGATAGTCCGCCGGGCCGCCGACCCGCAGCCAGGTGAGGTCGTTCAGAGGACGGGCCTGCGTCAGACGCCCCCGAACCTCGGGCAGTTCGATCATGCGTCCGCCCGTGACGCCAGGCTGCGCCCTCCGACGCCGCCCATGATGGTCGCGAACAGGAAGGGCAGAACACCGCCAGTCAGCCAGACGAAGGGGCCAAAGGCCTGTTCTTCTTCGCCGGTGCCGATCCCGGCCAGCATCACGATCAGCACCACCGCCACGACCGAGGCCAGCCCGATCAGCCACAGCAACCCCTTGGTGCCGATCCAGCGCCCGGCAACAAAGCCCGCTGCGGCGCCGAGGACGAAGAAAATCAGTGGCAGATAAGCGAATGTGGCGATGTCGACCATGGGGGCCTCCTTGAGACGGTCGGTTACTTGTTGGTTGCCTTCATGCCCTGCATTTTGGCCTTTGTCCAACGGGTCAGATAAATCACCGGCCAGCGCAGCACCGACATGCCTGCGGCAAGAACGAGCAGCCCGACCCACGGGCCGTTTTCATAGGTGACATAGCCCAGAATGGGAACGCCCACGGCGATCAGGAAATAAGCGCGCCGCCAGTGGTTGTCCTTGCTGGGCAGCATGGCCAGAACATTGGCGGTCAGCCCCCAAAGACCGGCAAGCGCAATCGACCAGTTCATTCCGACACCTCTCTGCCCGTCCATTTGCGCCAATAGAAGCGGATCGGGTTGCGGTACATCGAGGCGAAACCGGCAATGGCCGGCACCCCGATGAACCAGCCATAGTCGATACTCAGCCACAGGATCAGAGCGGGCGCGCTGGCAAACAGCACCACGCCCGGCGGGAATTGCAGGCGCATGGGAAGCATCGCCACGATGGTTGAGGCGAGGACCCAGCCGCAAGCGGTTATGAGCGACCACGCCACGAGATCAGCTCGCTTTGGCGATCAGCCGGTCGGGCAGCCCGTTGGCCCAGGCGCTGATGGTGCCGGCGCCGAGGCAGACGACCATGTCGCCGGGGCGGGCCTGTTCGCGTACAAGCCGTTCAAGATCGCTTTCGTCCAGCAAGGCGCGTGCATGGCGGTGGCCGTGGCGGATCAGGCCCTGCACCAGATCGTCGCGGGACGCACCCTCGATCGGGTCTTCTCCGGCGGCGAACACTTCGGCGATGGCGACCACATCGGCGTCATTGAAGCAGGTGCAGAAATCGTCGAACAGGTTGGACAGGCGCGAATAGCGGTGCGGTTGGTGGACGGCGATGACGCGGCCCTCGGTGGCCTGACGGGCGGCCTTGAGGACGGCGGCAATCTCCACCGGGTGGTGGCCATAATCGTCGATGATGGTGACGCCATCGACCTCTCCGACCTTGGTGAAGCGGCGGTTGACGCCGCCGAAATTGGCTAAAGCCTCGCGAATTTCACTGGCCTTCATGCCCAGATGACGGGCCACGGCCACAGCAGACAAAGCGTTCGAGACGTTGTGGTCGCCGGGCATCGGCAGGGTGCAGCCCTCAATCACCTTGTCTTCATATTGCAGGTGTATGTCGAAATGGGCGACGCCGCCCTTATAGGTCAGATTCTCGGCCCGCACATCGGCCTGCGCGTTGAAGCCGTAGGTGCGTACGCGGCGGTCGGTGACACGACCGACCAGCGCCTGAACCTCGGCATGATCGGTGCAGCAGACGGCGAGGCCATAGAACGGCAGGTTCGAGACGAATTCATGAAAACCCGCACGCAGCAGGTCGAAATCGCCCCAATGCTCCATATGCTCGGGGTCGATATTGGTGACGATGGCGATGGTTGCGGGCAGGCGGTTGAAGGAACCATCGCTCTCATCCGCTTCGACCACCATCCATTCGCCCTGCCCCATACGCGCATTCGAGCCATAGGCGTGGATGATGCCGCCATTGATCACGGTGGGATCGAAATCGCCCGCGACCATCAGCTCGGCCATCATTGTGGTCGTGGTGGTCTTGCCGTGGGTTCCGGCGATGGCGATGTTGGATTTCAGGCGCATCAGCTCGGCCAGCATATCGGCGCGGCGCACCACGGGCAGACCCTGCGCGCGCGCCTGATCCAGTTCCGGGTTGCCCGGCTTGATCGCGGTCGAGACCACGACGACGGCGGCGTTTTCAAGGTTTTCGGCGCGCTGGCCTTCGAAAATCTCGGCCCCCAGCACGGCCAGCCGGTCCGTGATCTTCGAGGTTTTTAGGTCCGACCCCTGTACCCGGTAGCCAAGGTTCAGAAGCACCTCGGCGATGCCCGACATCCCGATCCCGCCGATGCCCACGAAGTGGATCGGCCCTACGTCCTGCGGCAGTTTGGTTGCTGGGGTCATGCGGTCTCCTTCTGCGCCAGATGTTCAACCTGGGCCACCAGACGATCGGTTGCGTCGGGTGCGCCGGTCGACAGCGCGGCATGGGCCATTTTCTGTGCGGCTTCGGGGTTGGTCAGAACCGTGGTCATTTGCTGCGTCAGCGCGGCAACGTCAAGCGCATTTTCAGGGATCAGTATCGCCCCGCCCGCCTGCACCAGTCCGCGCGCGTTGGCGGTCTGGTGATCGCCTGCGGCCGTGGCAAGCGGGATCAGGATCGAGGGCCGCCCGATGATCGAGATATCGGCAACGCTGGACGCGCCCGAGCGCGAGATGACCAGTTGCGCTTCGGACATCCGCCGGGGGACGTCTTCGAAGAAGGGCTGCACATCGGCAAGGATACCGTGTTCGGCATAGAACGCGGCCACCCGAGCCTGATCCTCCGCGCGGGCCTGATGTGAAACACGGACAAAGCCGCGCAGATATTCGGGCAGCGCCGCAATCGCGTCGGGCACCACATCGCTGAGGATGCGCGCGCCCTGAGAGCCGCCCATGACCAGCACCGACATCGGGTAATCGCCCGGCGGGATATAGGGCGCGGCGGCGCGCTCCAGCACGGCGGCACGGACCGGGTTGCCGGTGTGGATACCCTGCGCCCCGTCGGGCAGGTCGGTGGGCCAGACACCGCAGGCCACCTGCGCCACGCGGGTTGCAAAGACCTGATTCACGCGGCCCAACACGCCGTTCTGTTCGTGGATCATACGCGGGATTTTCAGCAGCGTCGCCGCCCCCAGCGCCGGGATCGACGGATAGCCGCCGAAGCCGACCACCACGTCCGGCCTGTCGCGCAGCATCTGGGCTGCCATGCCCGTCACGCCTGCGGCGATCTTCGGACCGACCAGCGCCTTGGCGGCCAGACCGCCGCGGGCAAAAGTGGCCGAGGAGGCCTCGACAATCTCGACGCCCTCGGGGAATGCGCCGGTATAGCGCGCGCCGCGCGGGTCGGTGGACAGGCGCACGCGCCAGCCCTTTTTCAACATCGCCTCGGCCAGTGCCTGCGCCGGGAACATGTGCCCCCCGGTGCCGCCCGCCGCGATCAGAAGGTAAGGTGTGCCCATCAGCCTCGTCCGCGCAGAATGTCGCCAAGCTCGCCTTGTGGGCGGGTTCGGGTGAAGGCCAGCAACATGCCGACCGCAATGCCGCCCGCGATCAGGGACGAGCCGCCATAGCTGACGAACGGCAGTGTCATGCCCTTGGCGGGCAGCAGGCGCACCGCGACGCCCATGTTGATCATCGCCTGAACACCGAACATGCAGGCCAGACCGGTCCCGGCCAGACGGATGAACATGTCGCGTTCGCGCATCAGCCGCAGCAGCGAGCGCACGACGATCAGCGAATAAAGCGCGATGATGATCAGCACCAGAATCAGGCCGTATTCTTCGGCCGCGACGGCGATGATGAAATCGGTATGGGCATCGGGCAGCGACCATTTCACCTGCCCCTCGCCCACGCCGACACCGAACAGGCCGCCTTCGCGGATGGCGTTGGTGGCATAGCCCAGCTGGGTGGTCGGATCGACTTCTTGGTTCAGGAACCCGTCAATGCGGCGGGCAAAGTGTTCGGAATTGGAATAGGCGAACATGCCGCCCAGTACCACCGCCCCGGCCATGCCAAGCAGCAGCAGCATCGGTGCTCCGGCGACGAAATACATCACGCCCCAGCCGAACAGGATCAGGCAGGCCTGACCGAAATCGGGCTGCATCACCAGCATCGCCACGATCGCCATGCACAGCGCAAAGGACCACAGCCGCCCCGGCGGGCCGTTGATTTCCTGCGAGGCGGCCAGCAACCAGGCGGCCACCACGACAAAACCGGGTTTGAGAAACTCCGAAGGCTGCATCGAGGCGAAGCCCAGCGCATACCAGCGCACCGCGCCCTTGCCGAAATCGGTGCCGAAGACGGGCAGGAAGGCCAGCGCCACGAATGAGGCCAGAAAGCCCAGAACCGCCAGCCGCCGCACCAGCGTCGGCGACATCATCGAAGTCAGCAGCATCGCAACCAGCGCCATACCGCCAAACAGCGCCTGACGTTCGACGTAATAGAACGGATCAAACCCGTTGCGCCCGGCCAGAGGCGGCGACGAGGCCAGCCCCAGCAACAGCCCGATGACGAACAGGATCAGCACGCAGGACATCGTCCAGCGGTCAGTCGTCCGCCACCACTTTGGAAGAATCGGTTCACCGCGCTGGTCCTGGACCGCGCCATACACCATCTCAGTCATGAGATACCGCCACTATCTGCCTCGTTAACGTCCCGTTTTCGGGATCTGATTGAGAGTCTACAGGGAATTTTGCTTTCAGGCCAGTGGAATGAAAGGGTTTGAGACATTTCTGAGCGGGGTTGTTCCAATTTTCGACAACCGCCGTATGGCCGGAATAATTCGTGCATTCGCCAGCCCGTCAGAAACCAAGTTCACGGGCAGGTTAACTTCAAATCGTAGTGATCTATTTTCGCTAAGAAATGCGCGCTGCGGTGGCTGGGCACACACACCGCCTTCAGGTCAGAAGCGGTTTCCCGTTCTTGACGTGCCGCCGGATCAGCGAGCGGACCTGTGCACCCCGGTTCGGTGTCAGACGCGCAAGCTGCGGCGCATAGACCTCTGACGTGATCTCGGGGAACAGCGCTTTGATCTCGGCCAGCGCAGCTGCGCCAACGCTTTTCAGGGCCTCGGGACCAGTAAAGAGGCTCTCGGACGGGGCACCTTCGGCGAAGACCACTTCATGCCGGTCGAACAGCATGTGGAAATAGGTGATCTCGGGCGCGTCTGCATCCACGCAGATGCCCGGAAGGTCCAGCAACTTGCGTGCCGCCACGAGGATTTCATCGGTATCGAACATACGCACCGCGATGGGCGAGCGTACCAGCATCCGATGCTGCGGTGACACACGCAGATCCCTCAAGGGCAGTCCATCGCCAAGCGCACCTTGGGAAATTCGGATTGCGCGCAACTTGGGCTTGGTGCGAAGATCGATGCTTTCCAGATCACGCGACCCGATCCAGCGAATGATCTGCGGCCCGTGATCGAGGGTCAGCACCGCATCCCCTGCCCTGAGCGTTTCGATCGCCCTCGGGCCGTTCGGGGTGTCGATCAGGGTTCCGGCCGTAAAACATGGCACGACCGTATCGATATCGATGTCGGGGCCATTATCGATAATATCGACGATCGTCAGCGTTGTATTGAGTGGCGGAATAGTCCCGCCGATAAAGGCCATGAAATAGGCATCTTCGCTGTCGACCCCGATCGAGTCGCCATCGCCATTGATGTCATAATCGAAAAAGCCGATCTGGTAGGTATTGGTTCCATCCGTGACTGAGACCGTGAAATCCCAGAAGATGATGTCACCATCGAGTGTTTGAGTCGGGTCATTCGCAGTTTCGTTCGAGACGCTGTCGCCATCAAAGATGGTGCCGTCTGCGCCATCTTCGATGGTGATCTGGCTGTAGGCGGAAATCTGAAAGGTGGAGCCCTCGACACTGGAAGAGGCTCCGGCGTCTGACAAAGTAGAGTCGCTGCGAAAAGCTCCGTAAATTGTTGTCGGCATTTTGGGTTAACTCCACCAAACCAATAAACACGCACTTATTCACCAATAAGCGTTAGCGATTTGCTAAGGGCTGGGTTCCCTCTGGTCAAGTCGACCTGTCCGGTTCGCTGACCTCTGTGGCCCACGCGCACGGTCCTGAGCCATCTGGCGCCCCCAGGATCAGAGATCAGCGGCAGTCTCGGGCATGAGCCTCTTGCCATTGTGCCCGGAACAGGCCAATGGCGGCAGATGACCTATGACACGATAATCCTTGGTGCCGGGGCCGCCGGCATGATGTGCGCTGCCCATTGCGGCGGGCGGGTTCTGGTGATCGATCACGCCAAAGCGCCGGGCGAGAAGATTCGCATCTCGGGCGGCGGGCGGTGCAATTTTACCAACATGTATGCGGGGCCGGGCAATTTCCTGTCGCAGAACCCGCATTTCTGCAAATCGGCGCTGGCCCGGTATACGCAGTGGGATTTCGTCGATCTGGTGGATCGTCACGGCATCGCCTGGCATGAGAAAACATTGGGGCAGCTGTTCTGCGACGGATCGTCGAAACAGATCATCCAGATGCTGCTGGACGAAATGGCGCGCGTCGGGGCCGCGCTGTGGGTGCAGACCGCGCTGCGCGATCTGCGCAAGACCGAGAGCGGGTTTGCGCTGGAGGTGGAGCGCGAGGGTCAGCGCTTGAACCTGACCTGCCGCAATCTGGTGTTGGCGACGGGTGGCAAGTCGATCCCCAAGATGGGCGCGACCGGGCTGGCCTATGACATTGCGCGGCAATTCGGGCTGCAAGTGACCGACACGCGCGCGGCGCTGGTGCCGTTCACCTTCTCGGACGGCAAGTTCAAGGACCTGTCCGGCGTCGCCCTGCCCGCGCGTCTGTCAAACGACCGCACCAGTTTCGACGAGGCGCTGCTGTTCACCCACCGGGGCCTCAGCGGTCCGTCAGTGCTGCAATTGTCCTCTTATTGGCGCGAGGGCGAGGCAATCCGGGTCAACCTGATCCCCGATCTGCCGCTGTTTGACCTGCTGCGCGAACAACGGCAGGCCGCAGGCCGCAAGGCGCTGACCACCGAGCTGTCGCGCCACCTGCCCGCGCGGCTGGTGGACCATCTCAAGCATCATATACCGATGAAGGGCAATCTTGCGGATCAGTCCGACGCGGCGCTGTCCGATCTGATCGCTGCGCTGTCCGACTGGCAGCTTACGCCTTCGGGCACCGAGGGCTATCGCACGGCCGAGGTGACTCTGGGCGGAATCGACACCGAGGGCCTGTCATCGAAAACGATGGAGGCCAGGGATGTCCCCGGCCTCTATGCGATTGGTGAAGCGGTGGATGTCACCGGCTGGCTGGGTGGCTACAACTTCCAGTGGGCGTGGTCCTCGGGCCACGCCGCGGGAAGCGCCATCGCAGGTCGTTAGCCGACAACGTTGTAGCCACGTCCGCGCATGCAGTTGCGCACGATGACTTCCTTGTTCTGGTTCTTGTTGATCACGTCGGCACCGGCCCCGACCAGCGCACCGGCAACGGCGGCGCGACCCAGATTGTCGCTGCTGTCCTGTACGATACCGGTGACGGCTGCTGCACCCGCCGCACCGATTGCGGCGTTACCTGCGGTCGAGCCATCAACGCTGGCCTGCGAGGCCGCCAGTTGCTGGCACTGTGCCAGATCCGAATTGTAGTTCGGCCCCACCGGGCCGTCGATCACGGGCTGATAGCTGGCGCCGGTATTGGTGCAGGCTGCGACAGCCAGCAGGGCGGGAACGATCAGAAGAAGTTTACGGTTTGGCATATTCATGACCTCGTGTTTCATATCCTGAAGGCAAAAACCAATGCGCAGGGCGCGTCAAGCAGATAGGCCACAGCTTCGCCAAACCGGCGGTCTATTGCAAACGTATTGCTTTCAGAGACGTTTTTTTACCTCATCCACGAAGTCATCGCCGCGCTGTTCGAAGTTGTCATACTGGTCGAAACTGGCGGCTGCGGGGGCCAGCAGAACCACCTCGCCCGGCTGCGCGTCGGCCATGGCCTGTTCGACGGCGGCGGCCATGGTGGTGCAGACCTGCGCCTCGGCAGTCAGCTGCATGGCGAACCCAGCTGCCTCGCGTCCGATGACATAGGCCTTGATCACCTGCTCGGCCGCGGTGTTCAGGGCGTCCAGCCCGCCCTCTTTCTCAAGCCCGCCGCAGATCCAGCGGATCTTCTTGAAGGCGCTCAGCGCTTTGGCGGCGCTGTCCACATTGGTGGCTTTCGAGTCGTTCACATAGGTCACGCCATCCGCATCGGCGATGATCTGGCTGCGATGCGGCAGGCCGGGGAAGCTGTGCAGAGCGTCTTGGATCACACGCGGGGCAAGGCCCAGCGAACGGCAGGCGGCATAGGCGGCGCAGGCGTTCTGGTGATTATGCGCACCGGGCAGGCCCCTGATGCCGCGCAGGTCGATCGAACCCGCCTGGCGGCCCTTGCGGTATTCCGACAGGAACCCCTTGCGGGCAAAGACCTGCCAGCCGGGCCCGGTCAGCTTGCGCGCCACCGAGACACGGATCACCCGGTCATCCGACGGCCCCTCGGCCAGTTGTCCGGCCAGAAACGCGCCCTCGGCCTCGTCGATGCCGATCACGGCGCGATCCGGGCCTCCTTCGGCAAAGAGCCGACGCTTGGCGGCGAAGTAACCGCCCATGCCGCCATGCCGGTCCAGATGATCGGGTGAGAGATTGGTGAACACCGCCACATCCGGAGTCAGCGCGCGGGCCAGTTCGGTCTGATAGCTGGACAGCTCCAGCACCACCACCGACCCATCGCCGCCCGGATCGATATCCAGCACCCCGCGCCCGATATTGCCCGCCAGTTGCGAGTCGCGCCCCGCCTCGGTCAGGATGTGATGGATCAGCGCAGCGGTGGTCGATTTGCCGTTCGACCCGGTCACCGCAATGACACGCGGCGGCGTGTCGTAGTTGTTCCATTCCGGCCCGGCGAAAGAGCGGAAGAACAGGCCGATATCATTGTCGACGGGCACACCCGCGTCCAAAGCAGCGGCCACGACCGGGTTAGGCGTGGGGTAGAGATGCGGAATGCCCGGCGAGACGATCAGCGAGGCTATGTCATCAAACGCCCCGTGACGGCGCAGGTCGGCGCAGGCGAAACCTTCGCCCTCGGCAGCCTCACGTGCGGCGGGGTTGTCGTCCCAGCAGACAGGTTCGGCCCCGCCCGCCCGCAGCGCGCGCGCCGTGGTCAGGCCCGACCGGCCCAGCCCCAGAACCGCAACCTTCTGTCCTGAAAACCCTTTGACCGGGATCATGCCGCCCACCTTCGTCGATTAGAAATTTGCGCCACACTGCACCGAAGGATTTCCCAAAGGCAAGGGCACGTTCAGGCTCGCGCGCCAGCGCGAGCCGGGCCCAACGGGTGGCAGGGGGGCCACAGGCCCTCCGAACCCGGCGGGAGCGTTACCGGACTTTCAGCGTCGCCAGCCCGATCATCGCCAGAATCAGCGAGATGATCCAAAACCGGATCACGATGGTGGGTTCCGCCCAGCCCTTTTTCTCATAGTGGTGATGGATCGGCGCCATCAGAAACACCCGACGTCCGGTGCGTTTGAAATAAAGCACCTGAATGATCACGCTCAGCGCCTCGACCACGAACAGGCCGCCCACAATGGCCAGCACCAGCTCATGCTTGGTGGCCACGGCAATCGCACCCAGCGCGCCGCCCAGGGCCAGTGATCCGGTATCACCCATGAACACCGCCGCCGGAGGGGCGTTATACCACAGAAACCCAAGACCCGCGCCAAACAGTGCTGAGGTGAAGATAAAAATCTCTCCGGTGCCGGGCACGTAATGCACGTCCAGATATTCGGTAAAGTCGACCCGCCCCACCGCATAGGCAATCACGCCCAGGGTCGAGGCCGCGATCATCGCGGGCATGATGGCCAGACCATCCAGACCGTCTGTCAGGTTCACCGCATTGGCGGCGCCGACGATGACGATCACGGCAAACGGGATATAGAACAGCCCCAGATTGATCAGCGTATCCTTGAATACCGGCAGGGCAAGTTGGTTCTGCAAATCGGCGGGGTGATGCAATCCCGCCCAGAGCGAGGCCAACACGGCGATGATAATCCCCAGCGCCAGCCGCATTTTGCTGGAAACGCCCTTGGTGTTCTGTTTCGACACTTTGGCATAGTCATCCGCAAAGCCGATCGCCGCATAGGCCAGCGTCACGAACAGCACCATCCAGACATACGGGTTGTCCCAGCGCGCCCAGATCAGGGTCGAGGTCACCAGCGCGCCCACGATCAGCAGCCCGCCCATGGTGGGGGTTCCGGCTTTGGACAGATGCGCCTCGGGGCCGTCATCGCGGATCGGCTGACCCTTGCCCTGCTTGCGGCGCAGCACGTTGATCAGCGGCTTGCCAAACAGAAACCCAAAGATCAGCGCGGTCAGAAAGGCGCCCCCTGCCCGGAACGTGATATAGCGGAAGAGGTTCCAGAAATCCCCTCCGTCCGACAAGGCGGTCAACCAATAGAACATACCAATACCTTTCTCACACGGGCATCAACGGCGCTTACGGCTCAAGCGCGCCCCCTTGCCCCATTTTCCGCAGACCGTCAACAATCTGCGCCAATGCCATGCTGAGCGAACCTTTTGCCAACACCGCATCGCCATCCCGGATCAGCTGGGACAGACGGGCGGCCATCTCATCGCTGGTCTCGGTCCACAGCCCGCGTTTGCCCTCGGGCAACGCCTGATGCAGCGATTGCATCAGCGGGCCGATGCAATGCACCTGATCGACCTGCGCCATCGCGGTCACCTCGGCCATGGCCGCGTGCATCGCCTGTTCCTGCGCGCCCAGTTCTTTCATATCGCCCAGAAACGCGATCTTGCGTTTGCCCTGCGATGCGGCCAGCACGTCCAAAGCCGCCTCCATCGAGGTTGGATTGGCGTTGTAACTGTCATCCAGCAACTCGATCCGAGCCCCATCCGTCAGCGCAATCACTTCGCGAACGCCGCGCCCCTTGACCGGGGACCAGCCGCGCAGACCGGCAACCGCCTGATCCAGATCAACCCCCAGCGCGACACAGGCAGCCAGCGCGCCCAGCGCGTTCATGGCAAAATGGGTTCCCGCAGATTGAACTTCGAAGGTAACGTCCGTGCCGCCAACGCGGCCATGCCCCTGCACCGAGTCGGGACCTTGAAGCACGTCGGTCAGGGCATAATCCCGCGCTTTGCGACCGAACTCGACGATCTTAGCACCATGTGCAGCGGCGCAGTCGCGCAGGATGCCCGCATGTTCGATATCGGCATTGACGATGGCGGTGCCGCCCGGCAGCAGCCCGTCAAAGATCGCGGCTTTTTCGTGGGCAATGCCTGCGACCGACTCGAAGGCTTCAAGGTGGACGGCGGCCACGGTGGTCACCAACCCCACATGCGGTTGCGCCTGACGCGCCAGCGGAGCGATTTCGCCCGGGTGGTTCATGCCGATCTCGATCACCGCAAACTCGGTATCGCGCGGCATCCGCGCCAGCGTCAGAGGCACGCCCCAATGATTGTTGTAGCTGGCCACGCTGGCATGGGTTTTCCCTTGGGTTTCCAGGATGCTGGCCAGCATTTCCTTGGTCGAGGTCTTGCCGACGCTGCCGGTCACCCCGACCACGCGCGCGCCTGTCCGTGCGCGGGCCGCCTGCGCCAGCGCCTCGAGCCCGGTCTGCACGTCATCGACAATCAACAGCGGCGCATCTTCGGGCACGCCTTCGGGGATATACGACACCAGCGCCGCGCCTGCGCCGTTCTCCAGCGCCTGTGCCACGAAATCATGACCGTCGCGGGCAGCCTTGAGGGCAACAAACAGGTCGCCCGGTTGCAGGGTGCGGGTATCGATGGATACGCCGGTCACTTGCCAATCGGTGGTGGCACGACCCTTGGTGGCCTCGGCGGCCGCGGCTGCGGTCCAGAGCATCAGGCGACCCTCCCGTCCAGTGCGGCCACGCTGATGCTGGCCTGTTCCACGTCGTCAAAGGGCAGAACCTGATCGCCGACGATCTGGCCGGTCTCATGGCCTTTGCCCGCGATCAGCAGGGCGTCGCCGGGTTGCAGCGCGTCGATGCCGCGCAGAATGGCCTCGGCCCGGTCGGCCACTTCGGTCGCCTCGCGCGCGCCCAGCATGACGGCGGCGCGGATCGAGGCGGGGTCTTCGCTGCGCGGGTTGTCGTCGGTGACGAAGACCAGATCGGCATTGTCCGCCGCTGCCTGCCCCATGAGCGGGCGTTTGGTGGCATCGCGGTCGCCGCCCGCGCCGACAATGGCGATCAGGCGGCCCATCACATGCGGGCGCATCGCTTTCAGCGCCGTGGCCACCGCATCGGGTGTATGGGCGTAATCGACAAACACCGCCGCGCCGTTTTCGCGGGTGGCGGCCAGTTGCATCCGGCCCCGCACGGTGGTCAGGTGCGGCAGGGTTTCAAACACGCGCTCGGGGTCCTCGCCCGCCGCAATAACCAGACCGCAGGCGAGCAGAACATTTTCAGCCTGAAACCCGCCGATCAGGTTCAGGCGGGTCTGATACACCTTGCCCTTCCAGGAAAAACGCAGGTCCTGTCCGGTGGCGTCAAACCTTTGATTCAACAGGCAAAGGTCAGAGCCCTCAGGCCCCACCGTGATGACATTCTGGCCCCGCGCCTCAGCAATCTTACGCATCTCGGCGCCTTTCGGGTCGCCAAGATTGATCACCGCGATTCCGTCTTCGGGCAGCACCCGGTCGAACAGACCCGCCTTGGCGGCGAAATAGGCCGCGAAGGTGTCGTGATAATCCAGATGGTCCTGCGTGAAGTTCGAGAATCCGGCGGCGGTCAGATGCACCCCGTCCAGACGGCGCTGTTCGAGTCCGTGCGAGGATGCCTCCATCGCCGCATGGGTCACATCGTTCTGGGCCGCCTCGGCCAAACAACGGTGCAGCGTGATTGGCTCGGGCGTGGTGTGGGCCAGCGGCGCGGTCCATGCGCCTTCAACCCCGGTGGTGCCGAGATTGACGGCGGTCAGTTCAAGCTCGGTCCAGATCTGGCGCACGAAGCTGGCCACGGATGTTTTGCCATTGGTGCCGGTAACCGCCACAATGGTCTGCGGTTGCGCGCCGAACCAGAGTGCCGTGGCACCGGCCAACGTTTGACGCGGATCCTCGGTCACGATCAATGCGGCGTCGGATGCGGCCAGTTCGGAGGCCGCGATCTCGGCCCCCTTGGCGTCGGTCAGGATGGCGGCAGCGCCCATGCGCAGGGCGTATTGGATGAACTCACCACCGTGGACGCGGGTGCCGGGAAGGGCTGCGAACAGGAAGCCGTCTTTGACCTCACGGCTGTCGACAGCCAGTCCGGTGATGTCGGGATTCGCCCCGCCCCGTGCGGTCAGGGCCAATTCGCTGAGTTTCTTTGATCGATTGCCCATGACCCACCTCTTGTCGGACAGCCTAATTTGAGGTCAGCGTTATAGCAGCGCGCGCCTCAGGCTCAAGCCGGGGTCTGAGGCCCAAAAGCGGTGCGATGCGCGCGATCAGTTCGGCGGCAACCGGCACGGCGGTCCAACCCGCTGTACGGCGCTTTTCGCCATAGGCCACGATGGACGGCTCATCCAGCGTGACGATCAGAACATATTTCGGGTCATAGGCCGGGAAGATGGTGGCGAAGGTGGCGATCACCTTGTCCTCATAGTACCCGCCGCGCGGCTTGGGCTTGTCGGCGGTGCCGGTTTTGCCCGCCACGTCATAGCCCTTCACATCGCCGAAGCTGGCCGTGCCATCGGTGACAACCTTGCGCAGCATCTGCTGAGCCTGGTTAGCGGTGTTTTCGGACATCACGCGGGGGCCGTATTGCGGACCGTTGCGGCGCAGGATGGTCGGGCTGACGTAATGCCCGCCATTGGCAATCGCCGCATAACCCGCCGCAAGGTGCATCGGGCTGGTCGACAGACCATGGCCGTAGGAGATGGTCACGGTGCTCAGCTCGCCCCATTTCTTGGGTTTGAGCGGTTGGCCGCCCTTGGCTTCGACAATCTCGAACGGGGTGGGGTCGAACATGCCCAAAGCATTCAGGAAATCCTGCTGCCGCTGACCACCGATCTGCAACGCCAGCCGCCCGGTGCCCCGGTTCGAACTGTGGACGATCACATCGGCGACGCTGATCTCACCATAGTTCTTGCCGTTGAATTCCCCGATCGGGAAACGGCCGATTTTCATCGGGCCCGAGGTGTCGATGATCGTGTTGGAATTCACCAGCCCCAACTGCACCGCCTGCGCGGCGGTGAAGATCTTGAAGACCGAGCCCAGTTCATACACGCCCTGCACATAGCGATTGAACAGCGGGCTGTCCGAGGGATCAAAGCCCGACGTCGGTGGGCGTGGACGGTCGTTGGGATCGAAGGACGGCAGCGACGCGGCCGAGACTACCTCGCCCGTATGTGCGTTCATCAGAACGGCCGAGGCCCCTTTGGCGTTCATGATCTTCATGCCGCCGTAAAGCACCTGTTCCACTGCCGCCTGAACAGTCAGGTCCAGCGACAGTTGCAGCGGCTTGTTGCCATTGGCCGGGTCGCGCAGATAGTCGTCGAACTGTTTCTCGACACCTGCGACACCGATCACCTCGGCAGCGCTGACGCCTTCACGGCCAAAGCCCGAGCCGCCCAGAATATGCGCAGCCAGTCTCCCGTTCGGATACAGCCGCATTTCGCGCGGGCCGAACAGGATGCCCGGATCGCCGATGTCATGCACGGCTTGCTTCTGCTCGGGCGAGATGCGTTTCTTGATCCACAGGAACTTGCGCTTGCCGGTGAAGTCTTTGACCAGACGGTCCCTGTCCAGATCGGGGAAGATGGCGGCCAGTTGGTCAGCGGCGGCAAACGGGTCGATCATCAGCGGCGGCTGGGCGTAGACCGAGTAAGTGTCCAGATTGGTTGCCAGAATGCGGCCTTCACGATCGACGATATTGGCGCGTTGCATGGCGATAGAGGCACCCGGCGCGCTGGCCAGCGGCTCCTGCGCCTCGGACGTCGCCAGAGCGCCCATGCGGAAGCCCACGACCGAGAAGGCGCAGAAGAAAAACAGACCCAGCACCAGCAGACGGCCTTCGGCGCGGGCACGGGCGCGGTCTTTCATGTCTTCGTGGCGCTTGCGGATATTCTCACGCTCAATCGCTTTGGGGTTTTCGCCTTTGGCGCGGGCGTCGAGGATACGGGCCAAAGGACGGAGCGGTGTGCGGGTCATGGAATCTGCACCTCGATCAGAGCCTGAACGTCGGTGATCTGCTCCAGCTCAAGCGGGTCGACAATGGGCAGGTCCGGGTCTTCGCCATAGGAAATCTGGTCAGCGCGACCAAACTGTTCGGCGCGCAGGGGCAGCAGGCCCAGACGTTCGAAATTCAGGTCTGCCAGTTCGCGCAGGCGGTCGGGCCGGTTCAGATAGGCCCATTCGGCGTTCAGCACCGCCAGCCGCGCCTGCGCCATACCGATCTTGCCCTGCAGCGATTGCGTTTCCCGCAGCACTTGCTGGGTGCGATAGTTTCCCTGATAGGCCCAGAGCGCCAGACCGAACACGGAAAGGGCTGTCAACACATACAGAATACTCTTCATCTTGCCTTCCCCCCCAGTTGCGGCATGCCGATGGCGCGGGCTTCGATTTCCCCGGCCGAAGCGTCCGTCCGGACCGCGACACGCAGCTTGGCCGAGCGCGCACGCGGATTTTCCTGCAATTCCTGATCGTCCGGCCCCACGGCCTTGCGGGTCTTCAGGGTAAATTGAGGCTGTTCCTGCTGCATCTCGGGCGCATAGCGGTTGGCCCGGCCGGTCTTGCCCGCGCGCGACTGGAAGAACCGTTTGACCATCCGATCCTCGATGGAGTGGAAAGTGACAACGGCCAGTTGCCCGCCCGGTTTCAGCGCGCGTTCGGCGGCCATGAGGCCCTGAAACAGCTCTTCATATTCCGCATTCACCGCGATGCGCAGCCCCTGAAAGCTGCGTGTCGCCGGGTGCGATTGACCGGGCTTCGGGCGCGGCAGGCAGGATTCGATGATCTCGGCCAGACGCAGGGTCGTGGTGATCGGTTCCTCAGCCCGCGCCTTGACGATGGCCTTTGCGATGCGACGGCTGGCGCGTTCCTCGCCGAAATGGAACAGGATATCGGCCAGTTGCGCCTCGGTCGCCTCGTTCACAAGATCAGCGGCGCTTTCGCCTTCCTGGCTCATGCGCATGTCCAGCGGGCCGTCTTTCATGAAGGAAAATCCGCGTTCGGCCTGATCCAGTTGCATCGACGACACGCCAAGGTCCAGCACCACACCGTCGAGCCCCTGCGCATAATCATCCATCCGAGAGAATACGCCCTGTTGCATCACCAGCCGTCCCCCGTATTCCCCGGCCCAATCGGCGGCCATTTCAAAGGCCAGCGGGTCGCGATCGACGCCGATGACTTGCTCGGCCCCGGCCTCCAGCAACCCACGGGTATAACCGCCTGCGCCGAAGGTTCCGTCCAGCCAGACACCGGATACCGGCGCCACGGTGGCCAGCAACGGGCGCAGCAGAACAGGGATATGAGGTTTGTCCGATGAGGTCTGAGCGCCGGCCATGCCGTCACCCATCCCCGATGCCGTCGAGATACTGCATCGGATCGAAATCCTCGGGCAGATCGTCCAGCCATTCCTCGGTCGTGGCCAGTTCCTCGGCCTCGTATGTCTCGGGTTTCCAGATCTGGAAGGTGTCACCGGCGGCGATAAAGAACGCTTCGTTTTCAAGATCGATCTTGTTACGCAGCTTGGCAGGCAACACCAGACGGCCGGTTTCGTCCACGTTGGTCGGGAAGGACTGACCGTGGAACATCCGCTGCAGCATCCGCCGCTGCATCGAGCCACGCGGCAGCGCGTCGATCTTGGCGTCCACCTCGTCGATCGCTTCCATCGTATAGCATTCAAGGTATTTGCGGCGGTGATCGCCATAGACAATCACAAGTTCAGGATTGTCACCGGGCTGCCAGTTGGGATCCGAAGCCTCAAGCACACGGCGAAACGAGGCCGGGATCGAGACCCTGCCCTTCGTGTCCACCTTATGGTGGCTTTCACCTCTAAACCTGCGCGCCAAGACGACTGTCCCTTTCGCTTGCGCCCCACCTCAAAATTCACGTTCCCCCCGGATGAAAAACGGCGGGTTGATCTGCTGCCACTGATCAACCCGCCGCATTGACCCGCTTTGCGGGATGTCCAGCTGCGCGCGCCACCTGGGGGGATGTCTGCTCGCCCGCGCGCCGGATCTGTTAAGTGATGAAAGCGAGATGCCTGTATGAAACCTGTTTTGTATTTTTGGTTCGGGGTCGTTTGGCGCCCCTTAACTGTCCTCGCCCTCATCGGGTATCTAAGGGATGCCATGGGAATTCATGGAAATCAACAGGAAATTTGCCTGAAGAGAATCGATTCAGACCTCGGAACGAGGTTAAAACAATCGAATTTCAAAATACATACACCACAAATTGCGACCACAGATCTGTTTGTTACCACATATCCACAAAAACTGGGTTTAGAAATTTTCCCGCGAATTCCCGAGAATTCTCTATTTAAGTACAAAAACTGTCGTTGTTGCTGCAAAAATTCGTTTGTCAGCCGCGAATCACGGCCCCCTGACGGGTCTTTCCCGTGCACAGCCCATGGTTTCCCATAAGCCGCCGCCAACATTGTCCCGGATCGGCACGTTGCTTTGCGCGCCGGCATATTCGCCCACTTAAATGACCCGCACGCACGTAAGGAATGCCCCTATGCTCTATGCACCTGACTGGCAGAGGCGTCTTTCCGCCTGCATATAGATGTATTGCAAAAGCCCATTTTGGGGTTTGCCGGAATATCCCGACAATCCATGCGCTTGCTGCATAGCAGCATTGACGACGCAAGCTATTGTGCAATTGCAGCATTCACCTATTTTCAGTCTCAAGCAAACGCCGGACGACACCGGCACGCAAGAATGAACGGATGATGAAAATGGCAATGGCAGGCACACAAACAGCTCTGAAAGGCACCCCCGCTTTCGGGATCGCCGCGCTGGTCGAAACCGTAAAAACCCGCGTTGGGCAATATTTTCTGTACCGCCAGACCGTCAACGAACTGTCGGCACTGTCGGACCGCGAACTGGCCGATCTGGGGCTGCACCGCTCGATGATCCGCCGCCTGGCGCTGCAGGCCAGCGAAGACCGCGCCACTCGATAAGCGCGACACGAAACACCGAGATCAGGTCCGTCCTCCTCCCTTTCGGACCTGTATTTCAGCGGCGACGTCTCTCCTCCTCCCTGACGTTGCCGCACCTCATACCGGCCCTGACTGCCGGAACCTGATACATCGGGGCTTTCCTCCTCCCTGCCCCGATGTTGAAAGCGCGCGGCGACGCCTTCCTCCTCCCTGACGTCGCCGCGTCTTCCTCATACCGGGATCAGACCCGGGTTCGGATACATCGGGGCTTCCTCCTCCCTGTCCTGATGTAGAAAAGAACGGCGGTTCCCCTTCCTCCTCCCTGGGAACCGCCGTTTTTCGTTTTGACGCACAAGATGTAAGCTGGGGCCGTGAACGATTTCTCAGGAGCATCCCATGGCCGCCTATTTCATCGCCCAGATTTCCATTCATGACCCCGATGGGTATCAGAAATATCTTGAAGGCTTCATGCCGATCTTTGACCGCCATGGCGGGCGTTTGCTGACCGTTTCCTCAAAACCCGTCGAAGTGATCGAGGGCAGCTGGGCCGAAGACGGCATCGTCCTGATGGAGTTTCCGGACATGGCCGCAGCCCGGGCCTGGAAGGACGACCCGGATTATGTCGAGCTGGCAAAGATCAGGCAACAAACGGCGACCGCCAATCTGGTGCTGGTCGAGGGGCTGTAAACGTCAGAACGGCACGTCGTCCTTGTTGGTCAGAAAGCGCGAGACGACTTTCTTCACCCCCGCCTTGTCGAAATCGACCTCGACCTTGTCGCCCTCGATGCCGATCACTGCGCCATAGCCGAATTTCTGGTGAAACACCCGCTCGCCCAGCGTGAAACTGGCGACAGCGGTCGCATCGATCACCGTGTTGCGGCTTTCTTTCGGCTGAGACATTCCATACTGCCCCTGCCGCGCCTGCAGGCGTTTCCAGCCGGGAGAGTTATAGACATTCGCCTCGGCCGCGCGGGTCTCGATCCCGGCTGTTGTCTGACCACCACCATAAAGGCCCGGAGGCGTCAGCACCTCCACATGGTCCTCAGGCAATTCGTCGATGAATCGCGACGGCATCGAATTCTGCCACTGCCCGAACACCCGCCGGTTGGCGGCAAAGGAGATGGTACAGACCTCTTCGGCGCGGGTAATGCCGACATAGGCCAGCCGCCGTTCCTCTTCGAGGCCCTTGAGGCCCGATTCGTCCATGGAGCGCTGCGAAGGGAACAGGCCATCTTCCCACCCCGGCAGGAACACGGCGGGAAACTCCAGCCCCTTGGCCGCGTGCAGGGTCATGATCGAGACCTTGGCCCCGTCCGAATCCTGCTCGTTATCCATCACCAGACTGACATGTTCGAGGAATCCCTGCAGGTTCTCGAAATTATCCAGTTGGTTGACCAGTTCCTTGAGGTTTTCCAGCCGCCCCGGCGCTTCGGGCGTCTTTTCGTTCTGCCAATGCGCCGTATAGCCGGATTCGTCCAAGACGATCTGCGCCAGTTCGATATGGCTGTGCTCGGGTTCGCCGTAACGAATCGGAGACACACCATCATCGATGACCGTGTCGTCATCGACCTCGATCCGCGGGCCGCGCGTCATCGCATTCCACCGCGCCAACCCGTCGATCAGCTCGCGCAGCGCCTTGCCGCCCTTGCCTTTGATCAGACCATTGTCGACCGCAATCCGAGCGCCATCGACCAGAGACACCCCGTTCTCGCGCGCCACCACCTGAATGGTTTGCTGCGCCTTGTCGCCAAGGCCGCGTTTGGGCGTATTCACGATCCGCTCGAACGCCAGATCGTCCTCGGGGCTGACCACCAGCCGGAAATAGGCCATGGCATCGCGGATCTCCATCCGCTCATAAAATCGCGGGCCACCGATCACCTTGTAGGGCAGACCGATGGTCAGGAACCGGTCCTCAAAAGCACGCATCTGGTGCGAGGCGCGGACGAGAATCGCCATCTCATCCAGGTTCATCGGGCGGATACCACGCGTGCCGCCCTGTAGCGCGTCGATCTCCTCACCGATCCAACGCGCCTCTTCCTCGCCGTCCCAATGGCCGATCAGATGGACCTTGTGGCCGTCCTCTTCGGCGGTCCAAAGCTCTTTGCCCAGACGATTTTCATTGCCACGAATGACATTCGACGCGGCGGCCAGAATATGCGGGGTCGAGCGGTAGTTCTGCTCCAGCCGCACGACGAAAGCGCCCGGGAAATCCTTTTCGAACCGCAGGATGTTGCCCACCTCGGCCCCGCGCCAGCCATAGATCGACTGGTCGTCGTCGCCGACGCAGCAGATGTTCTTGTGCCCCCCGGCCAGCAGACGCAGCCAGAGATATTGGGCGACGTTGGTATCCTGATACTCGTCCACGAGGATGTAGCGGAACCAGCGCTGGTATTGCTCCAGCACGTCCGGGTGGGTCTGGAAGATCGTCACCATGTGCAGCAACAAGTCACCAAAATCCACCGCGTTCAGTTCACGCAGGCGGGTCTGGTACTGCGCATAAAGCTCGATGCCCTTGTGATTAAAGGCCCCGGCATCCGCAGCGGGCACCTTGTCGGGCGTCAGGGCGCGGTTCTTCCAATCATCGATGATCCCCGCCAGCATCCGCGCGGGCCAGCGCTTGTCGTCGATATTGGCGGCCTGTGTGAGTTGCTTGAGCAGCCGTTTCTGATCATCGGTATCCAGAATGGTGAAGTTCGATTTCAGATCAACCAATTCCGCATGGCGGCGCAGCAGCTTGACGCAGATCGCGTGAAAGGTGCCCAGCCACGGCATCCCCTCGGCTGGGCGGCCCAGCATGCGGCCAACGCGTTCCTTCATCTCACGCGCGGCCTTGTTGGTGAAGGTCACCGCCAGAATCTCATTCTCGCGCACGCGGTGGGTTCTGAGCAGATGGGTGATCCGCGCGGTCAGCGCCTTGGTCTTGCCTGTCCCGGCCCCGGCCAGCATCAGAACCGGACCGTCCAACCGCTCGACCGCTTCGCGCTGCGCCGGGTTGAGGTCGTTCAGATAGTCTGCCGACGCCGCAGGCATCGCCCGCGCCGACAGCGATGCGCCTTCGAAGGCGTCCATTTCGTCAAAACTGCTCATGGCTCCAAACTACGCCGGATGGGCGCGAAGGGAAAGGGTTTGTTCACGGCTTGTTCGCAAGGAATTTACCACCCGTTCCGTTAAATTCTAAACAAACGCGCCGGTGCCGTTAACCCTCTGTCAAACCTCGCCAAAGATGCTGCCCTCATTGCTGTGGGAGCGCGGGTTATGAAACAGTTGGAACAAACAGGCCGGACATCGGGCCTGAAAATGGCGGGTATCTCGCTGATGCTGGTGGTGCTGACGGCGCTGGCGGGCTGGGGGATTTACGCGATCCCGGCCCCGGTGGTCGACCGGATGCTGGAAACGGATCTGCGACACCGCGCGATGCAGTTGAACCAACAGGTCGCATCTCATCTGGATGACGTGGAAGCCACGTTTCGATACGGTATGCTTGACGAGCATGATGCAGAGTTTCTGGAACTGTTGCCCCAGACTTCGGACATCTACCGTTTCAAGCTGTTTGACAGCGAAGGGCGCGTTTTCTGGTCGACCCGCGCGGCTGACATCGGAACCGTAAATACTGATTCCTTCTTTCAGGAAACCCTTGCAGTGGGCGGGTCATTTTACAAACACGAGGAACAACCGATCTCCGAGGTCAGCGCGCTGGATCACGAGGTGATGGCAGGGTCCGGCAAGGAAAGCTGTCATGTGGCCGAGATTTTTACGCCCGTCTTCAAAGACGGGCAGTTTCTGGGCGCCATCGAATTCTACGCGGACATCACGCCGCAGCGGGATTTGTTCATCAACCGCGTCCGGTGGTCTTTGGCGGTGCTGTGCGGTGTGGCTCTGTTGGCGCTGGCGGCAGTGATTCTGGTGATCTACCGAACCAATCGCAGGCAGGTGCGCGATTTGCGGGTGCGCGCTGCCAAGGAACGTGAGTTGATGGATGAACAACTGCGCCTTGCGCGTGAAGTCCGTCTGCTGGGTGAGTTGAACGAGTGGCTGCAATCCAGCCGTTCGCTGGACGAGCTGTTCGATATGGTCTCGCGCTTCATGACGCATATCCTGCCCGAGGCCGAAGGCAGCGTGTATGTCTATTCCAACTCACGCGATGTGCTGGACGGCTGCGCCAGCTGGAATGGCGGCACACACAAGGCGCATATCCACCCCGAGGGCTGTTGGGGTCTGCGGCGCGGACGGACATACGAATTCGGCGCGTCCGAGATCGATTTCGTCTGCGAACATGCCGAGCCGCATGACGGGCGGGCCTATTTCTGCTTTCCGATTCTCGCGCATGGCGAGACGGTCGGCCTGTTGCATCTGCGCGCCATTGAGGGCCGCGATGAGTGTTTCAATAAAAGCCGCAAACTGGCTCAGTTATGCTCGGAACAGATCAGCATGGCGATTGCGAATGTACGCATGCGCGATCAGTTGCATGACCAGTCGGTGCGCGACCCATTGACCGGCCTGTTCAATCGCCGCCACATGACCGACACTCTGCGCAAGTCCATCAGCCGCAGCCAGCAGACCGGCGCTCCGCTAAGTCTGATCGCGGTGGATGTGGATCACTTCAAGAAATTCAACGATACCCACGGGCATGACGCCGGCGATATGGTGCTGCGCGCGGTGGGGTCGGCGCTTGAACAGGGCTGCGACCGGGACGAGATTGCCTGTCGGATCGGCGGTGAGGAATTCATGCTGATCCTGCCGGACAACGCCCCGGATGACGCCATGACACGAGCCGAGCAGGTGCGGCAGGCGGTCGAGGCGATCACTGTCCGGTATGGCGAGAAATCGCTGCCGCGCATCACCATATCAGTCGGCGTTGCGCATTATCCGGCGCATGGCGCGATGCCGCAGGATCTGATGCGCGCGGCGGATGACGCGCTCTATATAGCCAAGGACAAGGGACGCAATCAGGTTCAGGTGGCGCAATCCGGGGCAATTGCGGGGCGTGGCGAAGACAACAGTGAAACAACCCCGACGGTTCGGCCCGCGCCCAGGAACTCGGCGGCCTGATGGCAGTGGATCGGCAACGCTGAGCGTGCTGCAGGGGTCGCAGGCCTGGGCGGATTTGCGGCCTTCAGGATGTCATCGGTGACATCAAGCAATAAGCAAAAACCAGAGAACCTGTGCACAACAGGAATCGAAGCTCCATGGAGCGGAAAATGCAGCCTATAACCCCGTGCTTGCCCGGTTGAACCCGGTTCATTCAGACACTCCAAATACAACATTTGATGCTGCGGCGCAGCGCGTGTAAAAGAAAAGCGCCAAAGGGCGGCGTTTGCGAGCGTTAACATGCCGGTTCTACCCAGAACTACAGATGTACGTGGCCCTATTGTCCGCCTATGCACTGGGCCACAGCTATAAAGACCGGGACCTGAAATGACTGACTTCAAGAAAATCCTGATTGCCAACCGCGGCGAGATTGCCATCCGCGTGATGCGGGCAGCCAACGAGATGGGCAAGCGCACCGTCGCGGTCTTCGCCGAAGAGGACAAGTTGGGCCTGCACCGGTTCAAGGCGGACGAGGCCTATCGCATCGGCGAGGACCTGGGCCCGGTTGCCGCCTATCTGTCGATTGACGAGATTATTCGCGTGGCCAAGGAATGCGGCGCCGACGCGATCCATCCCGGTTATGGCCTGCTGTCGGAAAACCCGGATTTCGTAGATGCCTGTGTTCAGAACGGCATCACCTTCATCGGCCCCAAGGCCGAGACCATGCGCGCCCTTGGCGACAAGGCCAGCGCCCGGAAGGTCGCCATTGCTGCCGACGTTCCCGTTATCCCGGCCACCGAAGTGCTGGGTGATGACATGGCAGCGATCAAGGCCGAGGCGGCCGAGATCGGATACCCTCTGATGCTGAAAGCCAGCTGGGGCGGCGGTGGGCGCGGCATGCGCCCGATCCTGTCCGAGGATGAGCTGGAAGAAAAAGTTCTGGAAGGTCGACGCGAGGCCGAAGCCGCCTTTGGCAATGGTGAGGGCTATCTGGAAAAGATGATCACCCGCGCCCGCCATGTTGAGGTGCAGATCCTCGGCGACAAGCATGGTGAGATCTATCACCTTTATGAACGGGATTGTTCGGTCCAGCGCCGCAACCAGAAGGTGGTGGAACGCGCCCCTGCCCCGTATCTGACCGAAGAGCAGCGCGCCGAAATCTGCGAGTTGGGCCGCCGCATCTGCGCCCATGTGAACTATGAATGCGCCGGTACCGTCGAATTCCTGATGGATATGAACACCGGCAAGTTCTACTTCATCGAAGTGAATCCGCGCGTGCAGGTGGAACACACCGTCACCGAGGAAGTCACCGGCATCGACATCGTGCAGGCTCAGATTCTGATCGCCGAGGGCAAGACTTTGGCCGAGGCCACCGGCAAAGCCGCGCAGGATGATATCCGTCTGAACGGCCACGCGCTGCAGACCCGAGTGACCACTGAGGATCCGCTGAACAACTTCATCCCCGATTATGGCCGCATCACCGCCTATCGCTCGGCCACCGGCATGGGCATCCGTCTGGATGGTGGCACGGCTTATGCGGGCGGGGTGATCACGCGGTATTACGATTCGCTGCTGACCAAGGTCACCGCATGGGCGCCGACGCCCGAAAAGGCGATTGCCCGTATGGACCGCGCCCTGCGCGAATTCCGTGTGCGCGGTGTCAGCACCAACATCGCCTTTGTCGAGAACCTGCTGAAGCACCCGACTTTCCTGTCGAATGAATACACCACCAAGTTCATCGACGAGACACCGGACCTGTTCGCCTTCAAAAAGCGCCGCGACCGGGGCACCAAGGTTCTGAACTATATCGCCGACATCACGGTGAACGGGCACCCTGAAACCAAGGACCGCCCCGAACCGCGCGCCGACCTGAAAGAGGCCAAAGCCCCCGCGCCCAAGGCGGAACCGATGATGGGCACCCGCAACCTGCTGGAGCAAAAAGGCCCGCAGGCTGTCGCCGACTGGATGAAGGCGCAGCGGCAATTGCTGATCACCGACACCACCATGCGCGACGGGCACCAGTCGCTGCTGGCGACCCGGATGCGCTCGATCGACATGATCAAAGTGGCGCCGACCTATGCCGCGAACCTGCCGCAGCTGTTCAGCGTCGAATGCTGGGGTGGCGCGACGTTTGATGTGGCCTATCGCTTCCTGCAGGAATGCCCATGGCAGCGCCTGCGCGACCTGCGCGAAGCGATGCCGAACCTGATGACCCAGATGCTGCTGCGCGGGGCCAACGGGGTTGGCTACACCAACTACCCCGACAACGTGGTGCAAGAGTTCGTGCGCCAGGCGGCCAAGGGTATCGACGTATTCCGCGTGTTCGATTCGCTGAACTGGGTCGAGAACATGCGCGTCGCCATGGATGCGGTGATCGAGAACAACAAGATCTGTGAAGGCACCGTTTGTTATACCGGTGACATTCTGGACCCGGACCGTGCCAAGTATGACCTGAAATACTATGTCGGCATGGCGAAGGAACTGCGCGACGCGGGCGCGCATGTGCTGGGCCTGAAGGATATGGCCGGTCTGCTGAAACCGGCCTCGGCCAAGATCCTGATCCGTGCGCTGAAGGAAGAGGTCGGGCTGCCGATCCACTTCCACACGCACGACACCGCCGGTATCGCCAGCGCCACCATTCTGGCCGCGTCCGAGGCGGGCGTGGACGCGGTGGATTGCGCTATGGACAGCTTCAGCGGCAACACCTCTCAGGCGACGTTGGGCACCGTGGTCGAGGCGCTGCGCCATACCGAGCGCGACACCGGGCTGGACATCAAGGCCATCCGCGAGATCAGCGATTACTTCGAAGCGGTGCGCGGCCAATACGCGGCCTTCGAATCCAGCCTGCAGGCCCCGGCCTCCGAGGTCTATCTGCACGAGATGCCCGGCGGCCAGTTCACCAACCTCAAGGCGCAGGCGCGCTCATTGGGGCTGGAGGAGCGCTGGCACGAAGTGGCGCAGATGTATGCCGACGTGAACCAAATGTTCGGCGATATCGTCAAGGTGACGCCATCGTCCAAGGTGGTCGGTGACATGGCGCTGATGATGGTCAGCCAGAACATGACCCGCGAACAGGTCGAGGACCCGAACACCGATGTCGCCTTCCCCGACTCGGTCGTCGACATGATGCGTGGCAATCTGGGCCAGCCTCCGGGCGGGTTCCCCGACACCATCATCCAGAAGGTCCTGAAGGACGAGGCCCCAAACACCGAGCGCCCCGGCAAGCATGTCGAAGCGGTCGATCTTGAGGCCACCCGCGCCGATCTGTCCAAACAGCTTGAGGGCAAAGAGATCGATGATGAGGACCTGAACGGATACCTGATGTATCCCAAGGTGTTCCTCGACTATATGGGCCGTCACCGCACCTATGGCCCGGTGCGCACGCTGCCGACGCGGACGTTCTTCTATGGCATGGAGCCGGGAGAGGAGATCACCGCCGAGATCGACCCGGGCAAGACGCTGGAAATCCGCTGTCAGGCCATCGGTGAGACGGATGAGAATGGCGAGGTTCGCGTGTTCTTCGAACTCAACGGCCAGCCCCGCGTGATCCGGGTGCCGAACCGACTGGTCAAGGCCACCACTGCGCAGCGCCCCAAGGCCGAGGCTGGCAACCCCAACCACATCGGCGCACCGATGCCGGGTGTGGTGGCCACGGTTGCCGCCAGCGCCGGGCAAGAGGTCAAGGAAGGCGATCTGCTGCTGACCATCGAGGCGATGAAGATGGAAACCGGCATCCACGCCGAGCGCGACGCGGTGGTCAAGGCCGTCCATGTCCAGCCCGGCGGCCAGATTGACGCAAAGGACCTTCTGGTCGAACTGGAATAACCGGTTTAGCCTTCTAAGCTAATAAGGGCCGTTCGGGGAACCGGGCGGCCCTTTCAACATCAGGAGACGCCATGCTGACCATCACCCCGATCTACGCCGCGTTGATCGCCTTTCTGTTTGTTGCGCTCAGCGTGAACGTCATATTGCAACGCCGGGCGGGCAAGATCTCGGTCGGCGACCATGGCGACAAGGCCATGATCAAGGCGATGCGAACACAGGCGAACTGCGCCGAATACGCCCCTTTGGCCTTGCTGCTGATCGCTATGGTCGAGCTGCAGGGCGCTGGCGGGTGGCTGGTGAATTTGCTTGGACTGACGCTATTGGCGGGGCGTCTGCTGCACGCCTACGGCTTTGGCAAGACACCACAGATCATCATCCTGCGCCAGATCGGCATGGGGCTGACATTCGCGGCGATTCTGTTGGCCGCAATTGCGAATCTCGTGCTGGTTTTGTGAGCGCGCGGCTTATCCCGTCAGAACCTGCGCCTGAGCCGAAGGCGCATGGGGCGGGATCGGCTGCACTTCGGCCAGTTCATCGTCGCTTTGACCACAGATAACCGTGGTCAGAACGATCAGCGCAGCCAGTATCGCCATTTTTATGTCTGCGATATCCGTCATTTTGTTTATCCAATCCCTCGTTTCACTAAGCCCTATGCCCATTCAACGCATCAGCCGTGGATTTCCGTCGAAAGATTTTTGCGGCTTTTTGTGTTTTTCCGCTTGCAGCCTCGTGTGGGAATTTATACATCCCTCCTCACTCAACGGCGCGGGCGTAGCTCAGGGGTAGAGCATAACCTTGCCAAGGTTAGGGTCGGGCGTTCGAATCGCCTCGCCCGCTCCATTGAGAGGTCTTCGGACCAACATATGTATCTGATGCGGGCGTAGCTCAGGGGTAGAGCATAACCTTGCCAAGGTTAGGGTCGGGCGTTCGAATCGCCTCGCCCGCTCCAGATACCAAACCTTTCCAACATGCTGGTTCTTTCGCGTCGGGTGCGCCATTCTGGTTGTATTCCGCAATGCAGGATTCAGCTCATGTCCGATTATGTCATCCGCCCGCTTACCGCAGACGAAGTGCAGAAAGCCGTGGATTGGGCCGGGCACGAGGGATGGAACCCCGGCCATCAGGACGCCGCATGTTTTCGCAGCACCGACCCAGAGGGGTTTCTGGGCGGGTTTCTGGATGGCGAGATGATCGCGTCAATCTCGCTCGTTCATTACAACGATGCGTTTGCGTTCCTTGGGTTCTATATCGTTCGACCCGAATATCGCGGCAGTGGCCATGGATATAAACTTTGGCGCCATGCGCTGGATCGCTGTACCGCGGGCAATATCGGGCTGGATGGGGTTGTCGATCAGCAACACAACTATCGCAAATCGGGGTTCAGATTTGCCTATAACAACTATCGCTTTACCGGCATCGCCGGGGACATGCTGAAGGCACTGAATCCATCAACGGGCACCGAACCGCTGACGGCGCTGTCCGAGGGCCTCAGAGACTATGACCGCCAACTCTTCCCCGCCGCGCGCGATGCCTTCCTTCAGGATTGGCTGAACGCTCCGGGGCACATGTCCCGTGTTTTCGTCAGCGATGGGAATATCAAGGGACACGCCACGCTTCGCCCTTGCAGGACCGGGTACAAGGTCGGCCCCTTGTTCGCCGATGACGCAGAGATCGCGCGTACCTTGCTGGCTGACCTTCTGGTCGCCCTGCCCGCCGATCAGGCCGGGCGCGAGGTGTTTATCGACATGCCCCAGCCCAACGCGGCCGCTTTCGCTTTGGCGTCCGAGCTTGGGCTGGAAAAGGTCTTTGAAACCGCGCGGATGTATACCGGCCACGAACCCGAGATTGATCTGGGCCGAATCTTCGGCGTGACGACGTTTGAACTGGGCTAGAACGCCTTGAACGTCATCGTGGTCAGCGAGCGTTCGATATTGGGAATCACCAGCAGGTTTTCGTTGATGAAATGGCCCACATCCTCGGTCTCGGGGATGTAGAGTTTCAGCAGCAGGTCATATTCGCCGCTGGTGGAATAAAGCTCGGAATGGATTTCGCGCAGGGCGATCTCTTCGGCCACTTTATAGGTGGAGCCGGGTTTGCAGCGGATCTGGATGAAAACGCAGGTGGACATGGGCCGGGCCTTGTTGGTTCGTGTTGCCCGCAGGCTGGCACGGGCTGCGTCCGGGTGCAATCCCCTGCAACAGTTTGCGGCGAAGGTGTCAAGCGGTCTGGATAGGCAGCCTTTCCGCGTCTATAAGCGCCCCTGTAGCAAAAGGAATTCGCCCATGCGCAGCGCTCAGATCAGCCGTCAGACCGCCGAGACCGAGATTTCGGTTCAGGTCAATCTGGACGGCACCGGCCAGTATGACAACCAAACCGGCGTCGGGTTCTTTGATCACATGCTGGACCAGTTGGCGCGCCATTCGCTGATCGACATGACGATCCGTGCCAAGGGCGATTATCACATCGATGACCACCACACGGTCGAGGATACCGGGATTGCGCTGGGTCAGGCGTTGACGCAGGCGCTGGGGGACAAGAAGGGTATTCGCCGCTATGGCGAGTGCCATCTGCCAATGGATGACGCGCAGGTGCGCTGTGCGCTCGACCTGTCGGGGCGTCCGTTCCTGATCTGGAATGTGGATCTGCCGACGCAGAAGATCGGCACGTTCGACACCGAGCTGGTGCGCGAGTTCTTTCAGGCACTCAGCACCCATGGCGGCATCACGCTGCATATCGATCAGTTGCACGGCTTCAACAGCCACCACATCACCGAGGCTGCTTTCAAGGCCATCGCCCGCGCCCTGCGCGACGCGGTCGAGACCGATCCGCGCAAGGCGGATGCGATTCCGTCGACCAAGGGCGCGCTGTAAATGCTAACAGCCATCATCGACTACGAGAGCGGCAATCTGCACTCGGCAGAGAAGGCGTTTCAACGCATGGCGCGCGAGATGGACGCTGGCGAGGTCGTCGTGACCTCGGACGCGGATGTCGTGGCACGGGCGGACCGGCTGGTACTGCCCGGCGATGGCGCTTTCCCGGCCTGTGCGGCGGAGCTGCGCGGCCACAAGGGCATCTATGACGCCATGGTCGAGGCGGTCGAGCAGAAGGGCCGCCCGTTTCTGGGCATCTGCGTCGGCATGCAGTTGATGGCGACCACGGGCCTTGAGTATTCCGAGACCGACGGTCTGGGCTGGGTGGCCGGAGATGTTGTCAGGATCGAGCCCTCGGACAGCGCCCTGAAGGTGCCACATATGGGTTGGAACGATCTGGTGCTGGAAAGCGACCACCCGGTCTTTGACGGGGTAAGCTCGGGCGATCACGCCTATTTCGTCCATTCCTACCACTTCCGGGTGACTGATCCGGCAGAGCGGCTGGCTTTCGTAGAGTATGGGCAAGAGGTCACGGCCGTTATTGGCCGCGACACGATGGTTGGGATGCAGTTCCACCCCGAGAAAAGCCAGGATGTCGGCCTGCGCATGATCGGCAACTTCCTGACCTGGGCGCCATAGGCCTTATTCGATGCGGGTCCAGACCTGCCCGCGACAGACCAGACCACCTGCAACGCATCCCTTGACGGTCAGCTTGTTCTGATCGTCCAGCGTCATCTTCGAGCTGTAGGTCTTGTCGCGATCCGGAGCCCAGATCTTGCCGTCATCATAGCTGCCGTCCCCTTCGGGGATCATATCCCAGATGATCTGCTTGCCGAGATTCTCGTATTCCAGTTGCTGGTTACCATCCGCGTCGAAGGCGCTGTCGATGGTGCCGCAGATGGCGCTGCCGCATTCGGCAATCGAAACATGCAGATAGCCCCCGCTATCGCCGGGCGCGGTCTTCCACAACCCGTCCACCGGGTCGGCGGCAAAGGCGCTGGTGGCGAGGGCGGTGAACGCCGCCGCAAGTGTATATCTGTTCATGGCAATCTCCCTGTTTTTCGGCCAGTCTGGCCCGCGAAAGGGCGGTGGGCAAGAATGACTTGGCGTCGCGTTGCGCCCCTGCCCTGCCTGTGCGATATCCCGCGCGTGTAACAGTGATATAGGGCCGCCCGACATGATCCTCTACCCCGCCATCGACCTGAAAGACGGCAATGCCGTGCGCCTGCTGCGCGGTGAAATGGACAAGGCCACCGTGTTCAACGAAGACCCCGCCGCGCAGGCCCGCGCCTTTGTCGAGGCCGGGTGCGAGTGGCTGCATCTGGTCGATCTGAACGGCGCCTTCGCGGGTGAGCCGGTGAACGCCACCCCGGTCGAGGCTATTCTGAAGGCCTGCGACGTGCCCGTACAGCTGGGCGGCGGCATCCGCGACATGGCCACCATTGAAACATGGATCGACAAAGGTCTGGCGCGGGTGATTCTGGGCACCGTGGCGGTGGAAAACCCCGATCTGGTGCGCGAAGCGGCCAAAGCCTTCCCGGGCAAAGTTGCCGTGGGCATCGACGCGCGCAACGGCATGGTCGCCACCAAGGGCTGGGCCGAGGAAACCGACGTGCAGGTCACTGATCTGGCCCGCAGCTTCGAGGACGCGGGCGTGGCCGCCATCATCTACACCGACATCAACCGCGACGGTGCGATGCAAGGCCCGAATATCGAGGCGACGGCAGCGCTGGCGCAGGCGGTGTCGATCCCGGTGATCGCCTCGGGTGGCGTCAGCTCGCTGGGCGATCTGATCGCGTTGCGCGATTGTGGTGTTGAACTGAACGGCGCAATCTCGGGTCGCGCGCTCTATGATGGCGCGATTGACCTGGCTGAGGCCATTCGCGCCCTGAGCTGAGGGATTACTGCGCGGCAGCGGCGGTCAGTTTCGCCAAAGCGCCGCGCATTTTTTCGATGACCGGAGAGTCCTCGACCGCGTCGAGATCATCCATCGTTTCTTTCGGGTCCTCATAGGCCAGCCAGACCTGCCCGTCTGCGTCCTCATAGGCCTGCACCTTCAGCGGCAGGAACAGACCAGCACGCGGGTCGGCCTGCATGGCGGGTGTGCCCAGTTTCGGGTTACCGAAGATCAGCACCTGATTGGCTGGGATGCTCAGCCCCACCTTCTCGGCCCCTGCTGCGTGATCGACACGGGCAAACACGGTCGCGCCCGCATTGCCCACCGCGGCTTCGAGCGCGTCCAGCGCCTCGGCCACGGATTTGTTGGTTTCCACTTTGATGATGTCTTCAGCCATGGCGGACAGTGCGCCTCCGAATGTGAATATTGAAGCCAGAATAAGATGTCGCATCTCGATAATCCTTTTCATGAATTTCACCTCTAAATTCCATGGCTTCACGACAGATCACAATCACAAGTCTGGCATCGGCAGGGCTTTGCCGGTAGAGGTGCCCGCAATAGAGGGCACCCAATGCTGAAAACCCGTATCATTCCCTGTCTGGATGTCGCCGATGGCCGCGTGGTCAAAGGTGTGAATTTCGTTGGCCTGCGCGATGCGGGCGATCCGGTGGAATCGGCCAAGGCCTATGACGCCGCCGGTGCAGACGAGATCTGTTTTCTGGACATCCACGCCACGCATGAAAATCGCGGCACCATGTTCGATGTGGTGCAGCGCACGGCCGAGCAGTGCTTTGTGCCGCTGACCGTGGGCGGTGGCGTGCGCACCAAGGATGATGTGCGCGCCCTGCTGCTGGCGGGGGCGGACAAGGTTAGCTTCAACTCTGCCGCCGTCGCCAACCCGGATGTGATTGCCGAGGCCGCGGACCAGTTTGGCAGCCAGTGCATCGTCTGCGCCATCGACGCCAAGACCGTCAGTCCCGGCAAGTGGGAGATTTTCACCCATGGCGGGCGCAAGCCCACCGGCATAGACGCGGTGGAGTTCGCCAAAACCGTTGTCGCCAAGGGCGCGGGGGAAATCCTGCTGACCTCGATGGATCGCGATGGCACCAAGGCCGGGTTCAACCTGCCCCTGACCCGCGCCATCTCCGACGCCGTGGACGTGCCCGTCATCGCCTCGGGCGGCGTCGGCACTCTGGACCATCTGGTCGAAGGCGTGACCAAGGGCGGGGCCAGCGCGGTGCTTGCCGCCTCGATATTCCATTTCGGCGAATATACCATCCGCGAGGCCAAGGAGCATATGGCCGCCGCCGGCATTCCGATGAGGCTGACATGAGCATCCTGCACGAACTGGCCGCCACCATCGACGCGCGTAAGGGCGCGGACCCCGACAGCAGCTGGACCGCCAAGCTGCTGGCCAAAGGACCTGAGAAATGTGCCGAAAAATTCGGCGAAGAGGCGATTGAGGCGATTATTGAAGCGGTCAAAGGGGATCGTGAGAAACTGACCTCTGAGGCGGCGGATGCGCTTTATCACCTGCTGGTCATGCTGGCCGCGCGCGATGTGGCGCTGGATGATGTTCTGGCCGAACTGGACAGGCGTCAGGGCACGAGCGGCATTGCGGAAAAGGCGGCCAGACCAAAGGGCTGAACTGCCGGGTTTCTTGCAACGATGTCGCTGGCTATACTCGGGCATCGGGACGCAGTGAGGCGAAGGGCACGTGAATGATCAGAGCGTTGGTGTTTGCCGCAGCCCTTGCAACACTTGCCGCCTGCGCTGCGCCTCCGCGCTCGTCTGGGGACGAGGTGCAGCGACTGGCCAGCAAAATCCAAAGCCTGGGCCCCGATATCGACCCGGAAGAGGCGCAGCGGGCGGCGCGGATCGCCTATGCCTATACGGCGCAGTTGGTGCAAGAGTATGAAATCACCGACCCACCCCTGATCCACAACGCCAAGGTCAACAAGGGCCTGCGCCCGCGGGGCCTCTGCTGGCATTGGGCCGAGGATATCGAGCGGCGCCTGGACCTGGAACAATTCCGCACGCTGGAAATGCACCGCGCCATCGCAAATGCGGACAATCCGTTCCGCATCGACCACAGCACTGCCATCATCAGCCGCAAGGGTGAGACGATGTATGACGGCGTTGTGCTGGACCCGTGGCGGTATGGCGGCGTGCTGTTCTGGTCGCCTCTGGTTGAAGACACAAAATATGAGTGGGTCCCGCGTGAGGTGGTGCTGCAGCAACGGCGGATAGAGCAATATGGGGAACTGAAGCCCTATGCGGGCGGCTAGCCGTCAAAGCTTGGACGAAATCACCCCGGTTGCGAAGCCGCCCATGCGCAGTTCGCCAAACAGACGCTGGTATTCGATCTTGGGGCAGCGGTTCATCACCACATCAACGCCACGCGCCTCAGCCTCGGCCGCCGCTTCGGCATGTTCGACGCCGATCTGCATCCAGATGGTGCGCAGGTCGGGAAAAGCTTCTAGCGCCGCATCCACTATCGGCGGCACCGCCTCGGAGCGGCGGAAGATGTCGACCATATCGACGGGCTCGGAAATCTCGGACAATGAGGCCTGCACCGTCTGACCGAACAGCAGCTTGCCCGCATGGCCGGGATTGACCGGTATCACCGTATACCCCTTGAGCGACAGATAACGCGCCACGTAATAGCTGGGCCGCACAGGGTTCATCGACACGCCCACAACAGCGACGGTTTTGGTGCGATGCAGGATGTCTTTCAGAAAGGCGTCGGAATAATCTGGCATGCCCCATCCTTAGCAGGGTTCCAAAAAGAAAAAAGCGCCCAAGAAACCTTGGGCGCCAGTTGTTGGAACGAGGGACAGTGAAATGACCCGCGGCAGTTCCATTCCGCGGTCACTGTGACATTTAAGCATGAGTTTGCTAAAAAAAAGAGGGGGCACGCATTTTTGTGATGACAGATCACGAAAAGCGGAAAATTGCCTGCCGCTAGTAAAGGGCTGCGGGCCAATTGGCCTCGGCCTTGCGGATATTCTGCGACACGTTTTGCTTCCAGATCCGCTCAATCGCTTGCGAATGCGTCAGATAAAGCTTGCCCTGAACGATCTGCCAGGCAGCCGGATCCGTGCTGGAAAGATCGCCATAGATCATCGCGTAGGCGCAATAGCCGCCGAACTGAGGTGCAAAGGCACGTGGGTTGCGCTCGAACCGGTCGCGGTTTTCTTCGGATGCGAATTGCCAGCGCGCGCCTTTCCAGATCAGCGCGATATCGGGATCGCCTTGTACCGGCTCTCCGACCTGAAAGTATGACACCGTATCATAGCCCGAAATAGCTGCCCCGTTATCGGCATAATACATGGGTTTTTCCTGCGCCCGGACCATGGGGGCAACGGCAAGACAGGACAGACTGGTTACAAAGCTACGTCGGGTCAGCATCTGGCGATTCATCGGCTTGGATAATGAAGGTTTTAAGATGCATATTTCACACGGCTGCGAAAACCCCCTATGACGCCGATGTGAACGGATGCTAGTCGAATACGTCCTCGATCACATCCCAGGCTTCATCCAGAACTTTCGAAAACAGGCTTTTCTTCTTTTTCTTACGCTTGGTCTGTTTCAAGGGTTTGCGATCAGGTTTGTATGTCGGCGCAGGTCGTTCGGCCAGCCTGGCCTTGGGCACCATTTTGAGGTTGTGCAGCGGCGCGCCGCAGCTGGAACAGCTAAGCTCGTGCTGCTGCTTGCCTTTCAGCACCAGCGCGGCGCGGGTGCCGCAATAGCAGCAGGTCGCGATTTTATGCGGAGTGGGAATGGGGGCCTCCTGTCATCTGTGCTGGGAAGCATATAGGGCGATTGCCGCGGCATTTGAGACGTTGAGCGAGCCAAATCCCCCCGACGCGTCAATCTTGACCAGTTGATCTACCGTTTCCTTGGTCTTTTGCCGCAGACCCGGCCCTTCGGCCCCCAGCACCAGCGCCACGGGGCGGTCGCGTTTGTCCTGCAAGGCGGTTTCGATGGTCTCGTCCGCCTCGCCATCCAGGCCCAGCACCAGAAAGCCCATGTTCTGCAGTTCGACAATGGTATCGGCCAGATTGCGCACCCGCAGATAGGGCTGCCGTTCCAGCGCACCGCTGGCGGTTTTCGCCAGCGCGCCGGTTTCGGGGGCCGAGTGATGCCGGGTGCCGATCACGGCGCTGGCACCCAGCACCTCGGCCGAGCGCAGAATCGCCCCGACGTTATGCGGGTCAGTCACCCGATCCAGCAGCAGCACGCGCGGGTTTTCACGGCCAATGCAATTCTCGGCCAATCCACCCCAATCCAGCGGCTTCACCTCAAGCGCGGCCCCTTGATGGACCGAACTCGGGTCGATCGGAGCGGTGAATTTGCGCGGATCGACCATTTCAGGTGTGATTCCCGCAAACTCAATGGCTTCGACCAGCTTATCGCCCGCATTCCGGGTCACAATCAGGCGCAGTTTCTGTCGTTTCGGGTTCATCAGCGCATCACGCACGGCGTGCAAACCGAACAGCCAGACGGTTTCCGCAGCCGCCACTTTACGTGCCTGTTCCTTCTGAACGACCCACTTTGGTTTCTTCATGTCACGGGCCTCCGGGCCGGGAATTCGGTTTCCTGCGTCAAAGCGGTATTTTCCTGTTGACGCCCTTTAGACGCGCTAGTAATCACGCCTCCACGTCAGGTGCAACGCCTGACAGTGGGCGACAGGCCGCAAGGTGTGGCAGGGGACTGTAACTCCCTCGCGGAGACGCACGCCTGGTTCGATTCCAGGGTCGCCCACCATCTTCTTTCATCATGTATATCTGTGGAACAGGTTTGGGCTTAACCTAGTCCTTAACGGGCGCGAAAGACAGCGACATCACTTCGCCATCGTCAAAACGATAGGGCTTTGCCAGTGTGACAATGCGCGCTGGATCTATGTCTTTCGGAACTCTTTCTTCAGTCAACCAGACGCGCAGAATGGGCCCTTCGGGTGGCATGCCCCGCTCCATATAGATCGATTGTTCAGGCGCGAAGTAGGCCATGTTCCCGGCCAGCCAATTATGCGCGACGATCGCACTGCCCTGCGGGGTCTGATCCACGATCTGACGCGTCAGATCAGCAAAGGGCGCTGCGCGCTTGGCGTCTCCGACAAGATTATGGTGAAGCATGGCCACTGCAATTAATCCGGCAAGACCAGCGCTTATCTGAACAAATCGACGGGTGCCAATAGCCCCCGTTTGAGGCAACAGCCAAAGCACCAGAGCGGGACCAGCAAAAATCAGGATCGGTTGCAGCCAACGGTCTTTTATATTTGTACTACCGCTGGCCAACACGGCCAGCACCATAAGGACCAGCGCCCAGAACACTATGCGAAACATAAGCCTCGTCAGATCGTCGGCTGAAACGACTGTTCCTTGCTTTCGGCAGGTCAACCAAAGCGCCCCAAGTACAATGAGCAACAGCGATACAAAACCAAGCGCGGCCACCGCAAGCTCTGCCAAACCCTGCAACGCCACAACAAGCGTGAGACCCTCGCTTGACATATTCAGCTTTCGCGCGCTGGCCAAAGCCTCTTCGGGATTGTGCTGAATCCAATGCAGAGGCAGCATCAGCAATACTGTTGCAATGCCCAACGAAGCCAGCATGCGAAGCGAGCAAAGCGGCTTGCGCGTCACCGGATCGCTGAAACCTGCCAGCAGCATAGCCACCAGCGCAATGGCATAGTTGAATTTAGACAGCCCGCCCATCGCGATAACGAGGCCAAACAGAACGAATCCCCAGGTGGTCGGCTTGCGGATCAGCTGCCAAAGTACGGCGAACGTGAGGACAGAACAGAAATTGGCCAATGCCGTATGTGTCAGCGCGCGCTGTGCCTCCCAACTGAACTGATAGAGCATCAATAGCGACAGGATCGCGAGCCCGGACATCAGCGGCGCCTGACGTGTGCGCAGTATCAGGTAGAAGGTGATAACGGTGGCCAGCAGCAACCCGTTCTTCAGGATCGACAATCCAAGAATTCCGGGGCCGGTGACCTGGAAAACCGCCCATTGCAGCCAGGCATACAAAGGCAGTTGAGGGCCGTATCCCCACTCCAGGGTACGGGCATCCAGAAGAATTTCAGCCTCATCCAGACCAAGCGCACCCCCGGTTGCGAGGCGCAGGCCCAACTGCAGCAAAAAATACCCAACGAAGAGCCAGAGCCAGAACCGATGAGTCGACATAAGAGCTGGCATCTGGCTGTCACCAGTCGATGAGGACCCGAGCGGCCCAGTCTGACTCTGTTTCATTTGGCGCCCCGAACCGGCCGGTGCGCCTATAACTCGTCAAGCTACCGGATTGCCATTCTGGCTGAATTTAGACCTGATGTATTGCAACGAGTCCAGTTTTTTTCACGTGTCCGGGTCGCGCGCAAGCGTTGCATCGCGGCAAGGGTCAAGCCGTTCGTTGCGTATCGGTCTGACGAATACTGTCGAGCCAATCGGTCAGGCTGCCGAGGTCAGGGTCCAGCGCATCCGCGATTCTGCCAGCAAATTCCTGAAACCGCTCGATATTGAGCTGGTTGAGGCCGACCAGCACAGGAATGCCACGTTCCAGCGCATCGGCGATGAGCGGGCGGAAACCGCGCCCGTCGGCCTCGTGCTTGCCGAATTTGTTGATGATCAGCAGTTGCGGAGCATTGTCCAGCGACTGTGTCACCAGACCCACGGCGCGTTCCAACTCGGCCGGGTCCAGACGGCAGCCGCGCGCGTTCTTGCCCAGCGATTGCGAGATGCGGATGGTCTCTCCGGTGGGCAACACCTTCAGGTCCATGTCGCATTTATAGCCTTCGGCGCATTCGGTGTTGGTTTGAACCACGCCCGACAACGCGGTACCCGCATCTGTCAAAGCCTCAGCAAACGCGCTGAGCAGGCGGTCGGTCGCGCCGCGGTCGGTGGTTGTGACATAGGCCAGATGCATTTTGGGACCTCAAGACTTCGATTGGTGACAGATCAGATAGCACGGGCGGGGCGGTTCGGCCACTCCAAGGCGCTAGGGCAGCGGGGAAAGCCCGATCACAGGTGTGTGCAGGTGGAGGAGAATCGCGTAACCCGCGATGGCGGCAAGCCAGACCCAGAGACGCGGCCATGGGCGCGGGGGGCGCAGGGAAAGGCGCGCGGTGTTGCGGGACAGACGGTGCCACTCCGGCCCCATAATGCGGGCGGTGCGGCGGTCGATCAGGGTCATGCCCATCGCGGCAAACCCAGCGAACAGGCCGAACAGGATAACGTGTGACAGGCTGCCATTGGCCAGAAGATGCGCCAGCGCCCAAAGCATCAGGGCAACCAGAATCGGATGGCGCGTGGTGCGCAGGATACCGGGGTTTTCCGGGTCGAACGGGCGCTGCCCGAGCCCGCCAAAGGAAAACGGGTTCTGGATCGACAGCCCGGCAACGGCCAGCCAGCAAACGACGGGCATGACCAGCACGGGCAGCCACCGGAAGACGGTGAGCGGCGGGATGACCTCGACATAAGGTGCGTTGGCGGCGGCGATGATCAGCCAGCCCAGAACCGCCAGCGACACCAGCGAATAAGCAGTGAAATAGCCGGTGCGGCCCAAAGTGCCGATCAGCCAGCCGCGCACCGCCGGGCGCGCCGGGATCATGTGGCTGAGCAGAAAGGTGGCGAGCGCTGCGAGGAAAAGGCCCCAACCGGTCATGATAGTCTCCGAACGTGTTGCGCCCGGTTTAGATCGTGGCGGCGGACGGGTCTTTGTCCGAAATCAAGTGAGGCATGGGGCGGTTGCCCGCCCCTGCCTTGTTTTACAGACCCAAAGCCTTACGTCGTTCCTCGGCAAAGCCCTGCACCATGCGGTCGGCGATCAGCGCGAGGATGGCCATCGCCGCCCCGGCTGAGATGCCAAGCCCCACATCCGCCTGCCCCAGCGCCAGATAGATCGACTGGCCCAGACCGGTGGTGCCGATCAGCGCCGCGATCACCAGCATGGCGAAGGCATAGAGGATGGTCTGGTTCAGCCCCAGCAGGATGGTCGGCGCGGCATAGGGCGCGCGCACGTCGCGCATGATCTGCCACTCGGTCGCGCCGCTGGAGATGGCGGCCTCCATCATCTCATCCGGTGTGTTGACCAGCCCGTGCCGCGTATAGCGGATCATCGGGACGATGGCATAGGCGCAGATGGCAAGGAAGGCCGAGAACTCTCCGATCTGGAACACCATCAGCACCGGGATCAGGAACACGAACAGCGGGATCGTCTGCAGCATGTCGCAGATCGGGCGCACGATAGTCCAGACCGGCGACCAGACCGCGCTGGCCAAACCGATCAGCCCGCCCAGTACGGCGCAGAAGAACACCGCAGCGCCGCTGAGGTAGAGCGACAGCAAGGCGCGTTCCCACAGGCCCGAGACAAGGATGGTGCAGAGCAGACCCACCGACAGCGCCGCCAGACGCCAGCCGCCCGCGACCCAGCCCAGCGCAGCAGCGCCGGTCAGGACAAAGGGCCATGGCAGGTTGGCGATGCCGGTTTCCAGCATGCCGATCAGAATCAGAACCACCAGCCCTCCGGTCAGGTGACCACGCCATGCCATAAGCAGCGCGATTGCGGCACCAATGGCAAAGAGGCCGAAGCTCATGGCCGATGTCCACTGGAAGCCCCAGGTGAAAGGCAGCACCGCTTGGTCCAGTCCGATCCGCAGCGGCAGCAGCACATAGAACAGCGAGTTGTTCTTGAGCGCATCCAGCCACGGCCCGTTGGCCTGTGTGAACGCGGTCAGGCCGCTGTCAATGGCCCCGGCCATTGGGTCCAGCACGGTCAGCTCGGACGGGTTGGGCAACCACGCCCAAAAGGCGGCTGTGAACAGAACGGCAAAGCCCAGCATCGCCCAGACGACGCGGCTGTCATAGCGTTTGCGCTCGGTGGCCAGAGTACCGCTCATCCGGTCGATCACCACGGCGAAGACGACGATGACCAGACCGGCCATCAGGGATTCGCCGAACTGCGCCTTGCGCATGGTCAACAGAACCTCCCAGCCGATGTCGTTGAAACCGCCGATGACGGCTGCGATGATCACCATCGACAGGGCCGCCATAAGGCATTGGTTCACGCCGACCATGATCTGCGTCGTGGCCGCCGGGATTTCGACCTGAAACAGTTGTTGGATCCGAGTGCCGCCGGACATGATGGCGGCCTCCTTGATCTCGGATTCCACCCGTTCCAGCCCCAACATCACGTTGCGCGCCATCGGCGGCGCCGCATAGATGGCCGAGGCGATCAGGCCAACCACCGGGCCAAAGCCAAACAGCAACAGCAGCGGAGTCAGATAGGCAAAGGTCGGCACCGTCTGCATGATGTCCAGCACCGCCTGCACAAATGACTTCACCCGCGGCACTTCATTCGCGAGGATGCCGATCGCGCCGCCCATGATCAGCGCCACGGGCACGGACACGGCGACGAGGGCGAGCGTATTCATGCTCTCGGCCCAATAGCCCGAAGCCAGCACGAAGCTGAGGCCGACAAAGCCCAGCGCCGCCATCGGCAGGCCACCCAGATACCAGCCCAGCGCGGTGACGAGACCGATCAGGATCGGCCACGGGGTGTTCCCCAGCACGAAGTTGGCGGCATTCATCGGATAGGTCATCAGGTCTGAAAACAGCCGCATCGCCGGTTTGATGCCATTCAGAAACCAGTCGAGAAAGGCCCCAACCCATTGGGTTGCAGGCAATTCCCACGCCGCGGGCCATTTGACCAGCCACGGGGCGACGCCTTCCAGTGCAAGGCAAACCGCGCCGATGATCACCGTGATCAGCGCCGCCTGCGCGCCCGCCGTCAACCGCGCCTGCCGCGCGGGGATGTCCGTGACGGCGGTCATGTTTCGTCAACCTGCAAGGCAGCGGCCAGATCGGACGGATGCACGGTGCCCACCACATTGCCCTCGGCATCGCGCACCGGCACCGGTTCATACAGTTCCATGCAATGCGCCAGAGCGGCATCGAGCGTCATCGAAGTGGTCAGACCCGGATCATCCGGCCCACATTCCGCCTGATCCCGCATCACCGAGGCGACCTTGGCGTGCTGACCTTTGGCCACGTCCTTCGAGAATTCGCGCACATAGTCGTCCACCGGGCGCAGTACGATATCTGTCGGCGTGCCGATCTGAACGATCTTACCATCGCGCATGATGGCGATGCGGTCGGCCAATTTCAGCGCCTCTTGGATATCGTGAGTGATGAAGACGATGGATTTCTTCAGCGTCGCCTGAATGCGCAGGAATTCGTCCTGCAACTGGCGGCGGATCAGCGGATCGAGGGCCGAGAACGGCTCATCCAGAAACCAGATATCGGGATTCACAGCCAGCGAACGCGCGATCCCCACACGCTGGCGTTGACCGCCGGAAAGCTGCCGGGGGAAACTGCCTTCGCGGCCTTCCAGACCGACCAGCGAAATCACTTCCTGCGCGCGGGCCAGCCGTTCCTTTTTGCTCACGCCCTGTACACGCAGCGGATAGGCCACGTTTTCGGCCACGGTCATATGCGGGAACAGGCCGAAATGCTGGAACACCATGCCCAGCTTTTTGCGGCGCAGCTCGGTCAGGGCCTTCTTGGAGGCCCCCATGACGTTCTCGCCATCCACGCGGATTTCGCCCCCGGTGCCCGGCAGCAGTTGCGAGATACAGCGGATCAGCGTCGACTTGCCCGAGCCCGAAAGGCCCATGATGACGAACAGCTCGCCCTCGCGCACTTCGAAATTGGCATCCTGAACGGCGGGGATGAACCCGGCTTCGCGCAGATCGGTGGCGGCTTTGTCGGCGTCATTCCCTGACCGAGACAGCGCGTCGGTCAGGGCTTTGTCAGCACCGGTGCCAAACACCTGCCAGAGATTCTGGCAGGCGATGGCTGGCGTCGTAGCGTCAGTCACTTAGGCTGGCTCACTTCGTTGCCGCGTCTACGACCGGACGCCACTTGTCTTCGTTTTCAGCCATCCATGCAGCGACGACTTCTTCGACGGCACCGCCGTCAACATCAATCGCACCCATCATCGGTTGCTGGTCTTCAACCGCCAACTGATAGTTGGTCAGGATTTCATAAGCGGCGGGCCATTTTTCTTCCATGCCGCTCCAACCGGCCTTGAAGATGCGCGAGGGCGAGAAATCACAGTCGTTGACCGCGTTGGGGTTCGGGCCCCATGCGGGATCGTTAAAGCACGCCTCTTCACCCGCAGGCAGGTCGACGAACTGTACGTCATAGGCCGACATCGCCCAATGCGGCTGCCAGAAGGTGATCAGCAGCGGCGACTTGCGCTCGGTCGAGGCGCGCAGTTCCGCGATCAGCGCGCCTTCGGACCCCGCAGGAACCGCTTTGAACGGCAGCTCAAGGCCAGTCATGCGATCTGCGCCGGGGGTGCCCCAATCGGCCGGGTAGTCGACCAGACGGCCACCGGGCAGGGTTTCAGCCGTGGCGAAGACCTGCGCACAATCCTTCAGCGCTTCCCATGCGGGCAGGCCCGGGCACAGCTCGGCCACATGCGCGGGATAGGCAATGCCTTCTTTCGCGTTGAGACCCAGATCACCGATTTCAACCACGGTGCCTTCGTCGATCTTCTTGGCATATTCGTCGGATACGTTGGACGACCAGATTTCCAGCGTCGCATCGATGTCGCCATCGGCCAACGCCTGGAACTGATTCATCATGCCGGCGGTCACGTATTCCACGTTGTAGCCTGCGGCCTTCAGCATCTCACCCGCCACATGGGTGGTCACGTGCTGACCGGTCCATTCGTTGATCGCCAGTTTGATCGGCTCGTCCACTGCGCCCATATCGGCGGCATGGGCCGATCCTGCAACGGCGATGGCCAAAAGGCTTACGCTAAGCTTTTTCATGAGTTTACTCCCTGTTTTGTTCTGCTTGCCCGTCGTCACACCATCGCGCGCCCGGGGAATTCTGTGGTGATACACCTGTCGCAACATGCACAAATTCGATTGGAAAAGGAAAGGGAACACTATCAATAACCGCCACTTTCTGCGTCGCGGTCGGATCAGTTCTCTCCCCCTACCCCATCTACACTGTGCCGCATACGCCCGGCATCTTACATTCGGACAGGTTAGGGATATTGATTGACTAGTCAATTATAAAACGACTCCAACGTATCTACGTCAACTTTCCCCTTGTCAGACCGGCGCAAAAAGGACCAACCTTACCGCGCGGAGGGATCTGGCGATGCATCATTTTGACGATATCTACACCATGGCCGCTGACCGTCATGGCGGTCCCGACGCGTTGGAATCGAAGCTGGGCAAACCGAAACCCCCTGCCGAGCTTGCGGCAATGCCCGAGGACCGGTGGCTGTCGATCATCACCAAGACCGTGTTTCAGGCCGGTTTCAACTGGAAGGTCATCGAGTCGAAATGGGACGGGTTCGAGACCGCTTTTGACGGTTTCGATGTCGGACGCTGCGCGTTCATGGATGACGAGAAATTCGATTCCTTGCTGCAAGACACCCGGATTGTGCGCAATGGCACCAAGATTGCCGCCGTGCGCGACAACGCGACCTTTCTGCTGGAACTGAGGGAAGAAGGCGGCGCCGGGAAGGTTCTGGGCGGCTGGCCCTCCGAAGATTTCATCGGATTGCTGGCAATGCTGGGCAAACGTGGCTCCCGGCTGGGCGGAACGACCGCCCAGTTCGCTATGCGCTTTGCCGGGCGGGATGGCTTCATGCTGTCGCGTGACGTGACCGCCCGTCTGATTGCCGAAGGGGTGATCGACAAACCGGCCACGTCAAAAAAGGCCATGACCGCCGTGCAGGGGGCCTTCAACACCTGGATGGACCAATCCGGGCGTTCGCTGACGGAAATCAGCCGGGTTCTGGCAATGAGCCTGTGAAAACGGCTTGCAGAGCAAGGCGGGCGCATTAGGCTTTCAAACATGGTTCGCCCCCTTCTGATTTTGATCCTGCTGTTATTCGCTTCCTGCGGTCGCCCCCTGACCGAGCAGGAACGCGCATTTGCCGGGAACATTCAGGGGGATACGCTGAACCTTGATCGCGTGCGTCTGGTCGAAGGCGCACCGGTCGCGGCGATCACTTATACGCGCAAGGCCCGGCCACGGCTGGCCTGCCGCGAGCGGATATTGCCGCCCGTGAAAGAGGAAACCGTTACCGGAAAGCCCGCCGCCGTGGCGCTGTTCAACCGGGTGTATTTTACCCGCGACTGGTACCTGGACGACTACATGTCCCAATATCCCGAGCGAGTGAACCTGATCGCCGCGATGCTGCTGGCACATGAGCTGACCCATATCTGGCAATGGCAGAATCGCGATACCACCGGCTATCACCCCTTGCGCGCAGCGGCTGAGCACGGGCGCAACGATGACCCCTACCTGTTCGATCTGGGAACCTCAGCCGATTTCCTGTCCTACGGCTTTGAACAGCAAGGCGCGATTGTCGAGGAATATGTCTGCTGCCGCGCGCTGGACCCGGATGCGCCGCGCACCAAACGGCTGCATGACATGCTGAGCGCGCATTTCGATGTCGCGACCCTGCCCGGCAGCAGGCGCGAAAGTGCCGTGCAACTGCCATGGGCAGGGGCCGAGGTTGAGGGTATCTGCCGCTGAGGCTCAGCCCTCTTGCAGGGTTTTCAGATAGGCAACCAGATCGACGATGGGCTTGCTGGTCAGGATCGGCTGCCCGGCCGGGGTTTTGATCGCCGTGTCATTGCCTTCGAAGAACGGGCCGTAGACAGGCATGGGGCTGCCATGACTGACCAGTGGATCCCGCCCGTCGATCCGCGCCACCACGCGGGCGATGGGAAAGACGCCATCCGCATCAGCCAGGGTCTTCAGGTTCGTCGGCTGGATCACCAGCACCCCCGCCATTGGGCCATGCCCGGTCGCCTCAAGCCCGTGACAGGAAGCGCAATAGTGCTGATACAGCTCGGCCCCGGCCTCGACGTCCTGCGCCCGCACAGCAGGGGCTGCCACGGTCAAAGCCACCAGACATGTCGTGAGTAACCGGTTTGTCATCGCATCCTCCGCTACAATCAGGCATTTACAGGCTTGCCCGGCAGCCGCCATGACGCAATGATCCAGATCAACGAGGCCGGCAGGGAGTCCCGAAATGACACAGTACGCAGCCATCATGCTGGCAGCCGGATTCGGCATTCCGATTCTCGCGGCCCTGAACGCGGCGTTGGGTAAGCTGATCGACTCGCCCACGACCGCCGCTGTCATCCTCTTCGCCATCGCCCTTGCGGCCTCGGCGCTGACATTGATCCTTCTGCCCGGAGGTCAGGCGTTTGCCAAGGCCGCGCAGGCCCCCAAGCACCTGTTCCTGGCGGGCGTCCTGATCGCCTTTTACGTGCTGTCGATCACCCATGTCGCCCCGCATTTCGGGGTCGGCAATGCGGTGTTTTTCGTGCTGCTGGGGCAGTTGATCAGCGCGGCGGCCATCGACCATTTCGGCCTGTTTGGCGCGCAGGTCACTCCGTTGTCATGGATACGGGCGGGGGGTATTGCGGTGATGGCCGCTGGCGTCGCGATCACTCAGCTGGCCTGAGCACGCCGCCCTCCAGCCGCAACATCCGATCCATCCGCGCCGCCAGATCAAGGTTGTGCGTGGCAATCAGCGCCGAGAGGCCTTCGTCCCGCACCAACGCCATGAGCGCCGCGAAGACCTGATCCGAGGTGTCCGGGTCAAGATTTCCCGTCGGTTCATCCGCCAGCAGCACGCGCGGCTGATTGGCCAGCGCCCGGCAGAAGGCCACCCGCTGTTGTTCCCCGCCCGACAAGGCGGCTGGCCGGTGATCTGCGCGCGCGGCGACGCCGACGTGGTCGAGCAACTGCATCGCCCGCGCCTGCGCCGCTTTTTCGGACGCGCCGTTGGCCAGTTGCGGCAGCACGATGTTTTCCAGCGCCGTGAACTCGGGCAAAAGATGGTGGAACTGATAGACAAAGCCGACATCGCGCCGCCGGATCGCCGTACGTGTACGATCCCCCTTGCCCGAGGCCCCCTGCCCGGCAATCTCGACCGTGCCCGTATCTGGCGTATCCAGCAGGCCCGCGATATGCAGCAGGGTCGACTTGCCCGCGCCCGAAGGCGCAACCAGCGCCACGGCCTCACCGGCACGCAGTTCCAGATCAGCGCCGCGCAGCACCTGAACCTCGCCGGGGGTGCCTTGCAGATAGGTCTTGGTCAGACCGCTGAGCCTCAGCGTCACATCATTCATAGCGCAGCGCCTCGACCGGATTCAGCCGCGCCGCGCGGCGGGCCGGGAAATAAGTGACAAGGAAGGACAGGCCCAGCGACAGGCCGATGGCCTTCAGAACATCGCTCAGATGCAGTTCGGCGGGCAAGGCATAGATGCCGCGAATGGAGGGGTCCCAGACGCCACCGCCCATGACGTAGTTCACAAACGAGAAGATCGGGTCGATATAGATGGCGAACAGGCAGCCCAGAATGACCCCCATCACGGTGCCGATGATGCCGGTAAAGGCCCCGCAGATGAAGAACACCCGCAACACCGAGCCTTCGCTGAGTCCTATTGTGCGCAGAATGCCGATGTCGCGGCCCTTGTTCTTCACCAGCATGATCAGGCCCGAGACGATGTTCATCGCCGCGATCAGTACGAGGATCGACAGGATGATGAACATCACGTTGTCTTCGACCTCCAGCGCGCGCAGGAACCCGCCCGAGGCATCCTGCCAGGTCCAGATCTGGCTGCGCTCTCCGGCGGCTTCAAGGATCGGGATCAGGATCGGGGTCAGTTCTTCGGGGCGTTCGACCATCACCTCGATCTCATCGGCCACGCCTTCGCGATTGAAGAAACTCTGTGCCTCGACAAATGGCATATAGACGCGGGTGCGGTCGATGTCATAGCGCCCGGCCGAGAAGACATAGACCACTTCATAGGCATTCACGCGCGGAGACGTCCCGAACGCGGTTTTCACCCCGTTGGGCGAGGTCAGTTTGACCCGATCCCCCACCGTCGCCCCGATGGACCGCGCCACGCCCGAGCCGATGGCGATACCGTCGGCGAACCGGGACAGGTCACCATAGGCCTGTTCGCTTTCGGCAATGCCCGGCAGGTCGGCCAGATCGTCAGGACGGATGCCAAAGACCTGCACCCCGGCGCTGCGGTCGGCGTTGGTGATCAACACCTGCCCTTTGACCAGCGGAGCGGCACGCTCGACCCCCGGCACTTGCGCGATCCGATCCGCCATGCCGTCGAAATCGGCGATGGTGCGATCCAACCGGCCCTGCGCGGTGACCTCACCTGCAGAGAACACCGTGACATGCGCGTTGGCCCCCAGAATGGTGCCCACGAATTCCGAGCGAAACCCGGACCGCACCGCCAACGTGGCGATCAGGGCAAACACCGCCAGAGTGATCCCGATCAGCGAAATCCAGGTCATCACGCTGACGCCGCCCTCGGCGCGGCGGGCGCGCAGATAACGCCAGGCGATTTTCCATTCGAATGGAGCGAAGGGCGGTGGTGTCTTGGCCATGCTGCCTCGGTGATCAGTTCGGCGCGACCCTTTCGGCATTTGGCCCGATGGTCAAGCCGGTTCTCGCCACACGAACCCGGGCAGGCATTTCTACGGTCATTGGGCGTGGTACGGCTTCCGAATCGATTTGCAATAACGCCGCGAGGCTCTGTCCATGCGGGAACATTCCAGATTTCAAATATACCGGTGGTTGTGACACCCTTCACAGACAAGGGCTTATTGTTTCAGCTATGAAGTCAATGTGAAACGTTAGCGGCCCAACTGAGTCACAATCGCAACATTAGGCACGCAATATTGTTTCGCAAATTGATTATTGTGAGAAACTTTGTACCCTATTTACGGGGGACACATTTTAAAGAGTGAAGAGCGGAGGTTCGCTCAATGGGTATTCAGGAACACATGGAAGGATCGGGTCCGATTATGACCCGGCAGGCAGCAAGAGAATTGGATTGTGAAAGCGCCGCATTGTTGCGGGCTGCGATCAGGCCCTTGTTCAGCGGCGCGGCCAACTGGGCCAGCCTGACTGACATTCTCAGCGACAAGGGGTATCACCTGGCATTTCGTCAGGGACGACTGTGCATCTCGGATCGCACGACCGGAGAACGCATTTGCGGATTGCGCTTCCTCGGTTTCGAACTGCGCGATCTGGTCCTGCGCATGGGACGCCCCATCGTCATCCCGCGCGGCAGCGAAGCGGATGGCGATATCGTGTCAGCACGCCCGGCGCCCTGACACTGTGATATCAGAGGCGCATCGCCCGGATCAGGCGATGCCCTGATAAATCTCGGCAACTTTGGTCACCGCGGCCTCAGGGCTGAGTTCCTCGCTTTCGCCGGTGCGGCGGCAAGTCAGTTCAACCACACCATTTTTCAATCCACGCGGACCCACGGTGATGCGCCATGGCAGACCGATCAGGTCCATGGTGGCGAACTTGCCCCCGGCCCGTTCATTGCGGTCATCATAGAGCGGCTCAAGCCCCAGCGCGGTCAGCGCGCCATAGAGTTTGTCACACGCCGCGTCCGCCTCATCATCACCCTGTTTCAGATTGACGATCCCGCAATGGAACGGCGTCACGCCCTCGGGCCAGATGATGCCCTTGTCGTCATGGCTGGCCTCGATGATCGCACCGATCAGGCGGCTGACGCCGATACCGTGGCTGCCCATATGGACAGGAACCGGCTTGCCGTCGGGGCCTTGCACGGTTGCGCCCATGGCCTCGGAATAGTTGGTGCCGAAATAGAAGATCTGACCAACCTCGATTCCGCGCGCCACGCGGCGGCGCTCTTCCGGCAGTTGGTTGAACAGCGCTTCGTCATGGGTTTCGTCTGTCCGGGCGTATTTCGAGGTAAACTCGTCCATGATCGCCTGACACTGGTCGCGGTTGTCGTAATCGATATTGCGGTCGCCGAAGGTCAGATCGGTGACGGCGCTATCATAAAAGACCTCGGATTCGCCAGTATCAGCCAACACAAGGAATTCATGCGTGTAATCGCCGCCGATGGGGCCGGAATCGGCGCGCATCGGGATGGCCTGCAGACCCATGCGTTCATAGGTGCGCAGATAGCTGACCAGATGGCGGTTATAGGCGTGCAGCGCGTCCTCTTTGGTCAGGTCGAAATTGTAGCCGTCCTTCATGTAGAACTCGCGCCCCCGCATCACGCCGAAACGCGGGCGGATTTCGTCGCGGAACTTCCACTGGATCTGATAGAGCGTCAGCGGCAGATCCTTGTAGCTGCTGACGTGGCCCCGGAAGATATCGGTCACCAACTCCTCGGCGGTCGGCGTGTACAGCATGTCGCGCCCGTGCCGGTCCTGCATCCGCAGCATTTCCTGACCGTAATCGTCATAACGCCCGGATTCGCGCCACAGGTCCGCCGATTGCAGGATCGGCATCTGGATCGCGATGTGACCCGCCCGCGCCTGTTCTTCGTGCACGATGTTTTCCAGCTTGCGCAATACTTTGAAGCCCAGCGGCAACCAGGAATAAATCCCGGCGGCGGCCTGCTTGATCATGCCCGCGCGCAGCATCAGCCGGTGGCTGACGATCTGAGCCTCGGAGGGGTTTTCCTTGAGAACGGGCAGAAAGTAACGGCTGAGGCGCATTGGAGGACCTTTTACGGGTGAGAATTCGACTTCAAAGCTGATTATGCCAAAGCCCCGCCGGGGGCAATCGCGCAATGCCGTTTTTGCGACCCCAGCCGGGTCGGTTTTTCGATTGACGCCCAAGATCAGAGCCGGAATGGTGGCGCAAACATGATTGCGAGGGGGACGCAAATGCAAACCATTCAGGAACCGGCCCGCCAAATTCCTGTGGTTCACCGAACTGACATTCTGGTGGTCGGCTCAGGCCCTGCTGGCTTGTCCGCCGCGCTGGCAGCTGCAAGGGCTGGGGCCGAAGTAACGCTCATGGATCGGTTCGGTTGCATGGGCGGCAATATCACCGCCGTGGGGGTCGAGGGGTTCGCCTGGTACCGCCACGAACAGACGGTCGAGGCCGGTGGCATCGGGCTGGAGTTCGAGACCCGCGCCAAAGAGATGGGCGCAGCAGTGCCGGAAAGCCAGTCGCTGAGCTATGAGTTGGACAGCGAAGGGTTCAAGCTGGTCGCCGACCGGCTAGTGGAAGAGGCGGGCGTGCATCCGATGCTGCACCGTCAGTTCGTCGCTCCGATCATGGAGGGTGACCGGATCACCGGCGTCATCACTGAATCCAAGGCCGGGCGCGAGGCGATTCTGGCCAAGGTGGTGATCGACGCCACAGGCGACGCGGATGTAGCCCATCGCGCGGGGGCGCCCACCCACAAGACCGCGCCCGAGAGGATGATGGCGGCCTCGGTGATGTTCCATCTGGCCGGTGTCGATAAACGGGCCTTCATGGAGGGGATCAAGGCCGACCCGCAAACCTACAAGGACTGGGGCGGCGGTGGCGAATGGAACATCGAAACCAGCGGCAAAGAGGACGACATGTTCTCGCCCTTCGTCAAGAAACCGTTTCAGCAGGCCATCGAGGAAGGGCTGATCCCGCCGCATCTGAACACCATCGCGGGCACCTGGGGGGCGATGCACGACACGGGTGAGCTGACTTACATGAACCTGATCCATCTGGACGGCATTGATGGCACAGACCCTGACAGCCTGACACGGGGCGAGATCGAGGGGCGGCGGCAATCCATGCTGGCCATCGACGCCCTGCGCCGCTTCATGCCCGGCTGCGAGAGTGCTCGGCTGCGGAATTTTGGCATGACCATCGGCATCCGCGACACCCGCAAGATCGACGCGGTCTATAACATGACCGAGGATGACGCCCGCCATCAGGGCCGGTTCGAGGACACCATCGGCATCTATCCCGAATTCATCGACGGCTACGGCATCCTGATCCTGCCGACAACGGGACGGTACATGCAGATCCCCTATCGCTCAATGCTGCCGAAGGGCATCAAGGGCCTGCTGGTGGCGGGCCGCTCGCACGGGTCAGACCGGGTGGCCCATGCCGCGACACGCAACATGTCCTGCTGCGCGGTGATGGGACAAGGCGCGGGTATCGCTGCGGCCCTGTCTCTGAAAAGCAATCAGGAGCTCGACCGTATGAACCTGACGCCGGTGCATCAAGAGCTTGAGCGTCAAGGCGTTAGGATCAGTTGATGGATCATATCCCCACCATCGATATCTCACCGCTGGCAGATCCGGCTGATCCGCGGTTCCAAGCCACGGTTGCCCAGGTCATGGACGCCTGCACCAGCATCGGGTTTCTGTCAATCACTGGCACTGGCATCGCGGTCGAGCGCATTGATCAGGTCCGCGCCTGCGTCCGGGCGATCTTTGATGTTGAAGAGACCAGCAAATGGGATCAGGCCATCACCCGCCAAAACTATCGCGGATATATCCCGATGGGGTTCTTCACCCCGAACGACGGATCGGGCACGGCGGATAAATACGAGGGGTACAAGCTGCATTTCGAAACGGCCGAGGATGCCCCGGTCCGGGCCGATTGCGCGCTGTACGGGCCAAATATCTGGCCCCGCGAAACGCCCGAGGCCCGCGATGTCATTCTGGACTATTGGCGGCAGCTTGATGGCGTGACCGACCTGCTGCTCGGCGCGTTGGAGGTGGGGCTTGCGGTGGAACCAAACACGCTGCGCGCGGCGTTTCGCGATCCGATGACCAACATGACCCTGCTGCATTACCCGCCGCAGGCACCGGATGAGGGCGGCTATGGCATTCATCCGCACAAGGACACCTCTGCGTTGACCATCATCGCGCCCGATCCGGTCGGTGGGCTTGAGGTTCAGACCCGCTCGGGCGGCTGGATCACGCCGGACTGTCCGCCCGGCGGATTTGTGGTCAATATCGGCGACATGCTGGAGCTGTGGTCGGGCGGACGGTTGAAATCCACCCCGCATCGGGTGGTCAACCGATCCGGACGGGAACGCTATTCCTTCCCCTATTTCGCAGTTCCGCGCCACGACGTCGTGGTTGCGCCGCTGCTACCCGCCCTGCCCGGTTTCGACCGGCCATCGGTGCATTGCGGCCACTGGTCGGCGGAAATCTGGCGCACCAACTGGCCTGACGAAACGGCCTCGGAGGACACACCGGAATTGGGCACCCTGACCGACTGAAGCGCGAAATGCGCGGCCGATGAAGCGCTTGCATCGCCGGGCATCATGAGCCAAGAACACGGCAACGCTGTGCAACAAGGAACGCGCCATGGCTTTGCCGGTGAAGGATCAACTCAGATACTGGGGCATTGCCACAGCGGTTTTTGTGGTGGTTCTGTACCTGCTGGGTGATGTGCTGCTGCCCTTCGTCATCGGCGGCGCGATTGCCTATTTCCTTGATCCGGTGGCCGACCGGCTGGAAAAACTGGGCCTGTCGCGGATGGCTGCCACCGGGATCATCACCGTGGTCGGCGTGCTGGGCTTTGTGCTGATGATCCTGATGGTGGTGCCCGCGCTGATCACCCAGTTGCTGGATTTGGTCGATACCTTGCCCGCCCTGTTCAAAGAATTGCGCGCCTTCATAGAAAAGCAGTTCCCATCCCTGCTGGATCGGGAATCCAACACGCATCAGATGCTGGTCTCGTTCGGGGAAACGCTGAAATCCAAGACCGGGGATGTGCTGCAAACGGTTCTGTCCTCGCTGGGCTCGGCGATCAACGTGGTGGTCCTGCTGGTCATCGTGCCGGTCGTGGCCGTCTATCTGCTGATGGACTGGGACCGCATGATCGCCCGGATCGGAGAGCTGCTGCCCCGTGACCACGCCCCCACCATCAAGCGGCTGGCGGGTGAGATCGACGCGGTTCTGGCCTCGTTCGTGCGCGGCATGGGCACGGTCTGTCTGATCCTTGGCACCTATTACGCCGTCGCGCTGATGCTGGTTGGGCTGCAGTTTGGCCTTATCGTCGGGTTCATTGCCGGGCTGGTCACGTTCATCCCCTATCTGGGCGCGCTGATCGGCGGCTCGCTGGCCATCGGGCTGGCGCTGTTTCAGTTCTGGGGTGACTGGGCGCAGGTCGGGCTGGTGGCCGGTATCTTTGCCATCGGGCAGGTGACCGAGGGCAACTTCCTGACCCCCAAACTGGTCGGCAGTTCGGTCGGCCTGCACCCGGTCTGGCTGCTGCTGGCGCTGTCTGTATTTGGCGCACTGTTCGGCTTTGTCGGAATGCTGGTCGCTGTCCCTGTTGCCGCAGCCCTGGGCGTGCTGGCGCGGTTCGCGACCCAGCAGTATATGAGCAGCCGCCTTTATACCGGGCTTGAAGGGCTGCAGCAGGACGACGAATAAATGGCCACACAGCTCAGCTTTGATCTGCCGTCCAAGACTGCCTTGGGCCGCGAGGATTTCTTTGTCTCGCCCGCCAATGCGCTGGCAGTTGCGATGATCTCGGCCACGTCGTGGCCCGGCAACAAACTGGTGCTGAGCGGCCCTGCGGGGTCAGGCAAAACTCATCTGGCCCATGTCTGGGCGGCGGAAACCGGTGGGCGGATCGTGCAGGCTGCCGCCTTGCGATATGACGAGGTGCCCGAGCTTGCCCGCGCGCCGGTCGCGGTCGAGGATGTCCCCGTGATCGCTGCGGATGCCGAGCAGCAGAAAACGCTGTTTCACCTGCACAATCTGGTTCTGGCCGAGGGCCACGCCCTGCTGATGACCGGGCGCGCGGCGCCGAAACAGTGGCATTTGTCGCTGGCCGATCTGCAAAGCCGGGCCGAGGGGGCGCATCATGTGGCGCTGGACGCCCCTGACGACGCGCTGCTCGGCGCGGTGCTGGCCAAGCTGTTCATCGACCGGCAGCTCAACCCCGGGCCGGATGTCATCGCCTATCTGGTCAAGCACATGGACCGCAGCTTTGAAACCGCCGCGCGGATGGTCGAGCAGTTGGACGACATCGCACTGACCGAAAAGCGCGACATCACCCGTGCGCTGGCGGTGCGTCTATTGAACACAGAAGCCGAACAATCGGGTGCCTGCAATTGACCGGCGAAGGCCGATCTCGCATCCTGTCGCGCAAAAGACCTGGGGACACCATGACCAAGATCGCCGAGACTGATTTCCCGGATCACGGGCTGTTCGGAAGGCCACTGTTCGAAGATCCGGGAGCGCGTGCGCTGTCCCGGGTCGGGGTTGTCGATATCGGGTCGAACTCGGTCCGGATGGTGATCTTTGACGGCGCGGCGCGCTCACCGGCCTATTTCTACAATGAAAAGGTGATGTGCGAACTGGGCGCGGGTCTGTCTGAAACGGGTCGACTGAACCCGGAAGGCCGAAAACGCGCGCTGGCGGCCCTGCACAGGTTTCAGCACCTTGCCAACGATCTGGGCCTGCCCGCCCTGCACGCAGTCGCCACCGCCGCAGTGCGCGAGGCCAGCGACGGGCCGGAGTTCTGCGCGCAGGTGAAGGCCGAAACCGGCCTGATTATCAACGTTGTCGATGGCGAGGAAGAGGCGCGGCTGTCGGCACAGGGCGTGTTGCTGGGATGGCCCGGTGCCTATGGATTGATCTGCGATATCGGCGGCTCATCGGTGGAGCTGGCCGAGATCGGAGGCGGCAAGGTCGGGCGGCGGATGACCTCGCCCCTTGGGCCGCTGAAACTACGCGACATCAAGGGCGGGCGGCGGGCGCGCAAGGCCTATATCAAGGAAACGCTGGAAGAGATGCGCGACCGGATGGGCCCGCAACGCGACCGCCTGTTTCTGGTCGGTGGCAGCTGGCGCGCCTTTGCCCGGCTGGACATGCTGCGCCGGGGTTATCCGCTGAACGTGCTGCACGAATACCGAATGACGCAGGCGCAGGTGCGCGATACCATCAAGTTCATCGAAAAGAACGACCCGACCGAGTTGCGCGTCATGGCCGGTGTGTCCAGCTCGCGCATGGCGCTGATCCCCTATGCGATGGATGTTCTGACGCGGCTGATCCGCACGTTCAAACCCAAGGATATCGCTATCTCAAGCTATGGTATCCGCGAAGGGTTGCTGTACGAGCAGATGCCCCAGCGCCTGCGCGACCGCGACCCGCTGATCGAAGCCTGCCGCTTTGCCGAGGCCAAGGATGCCCGCCTGCCCGGCTTTGGCAAGCATCTGTATGATTTTGTCCAGCCGCTGTTCAAATCGGCCCCGCCACAGCGCCTGCGCCTGATCAAGGCCGCCTGCCTGCTGCATGACGTAAGCTGGCGCGCCCATCCCGATTATCGCGCCGAGGCCTGTTTCGAATATGTCACCCGCGCCAATATGAGCGGGATAAAGCATTCGGAACGGGTACTCATCGGACTGGCCCTGCAACACCGCTATCGTAACAAACGCGAGGGGAACCGGTTCACCGATCTCTATGAGTTGCTGGACGAACGCGGCCAGGAACAGGCCGAGATTCTGGGCAAAGCGCTGCGCTTCGGGGCGATGCTGTGGATGCAGACCGATGCGACCATGGGCAAACTGCGTTTTTACCCCAAGAAACAAGTCCTTGAGCTGCGCCTGCCCAAGGCGGCCGGTCCCTTGTTCAACGAAGTGGCCGAATCGCGTTTAAACTCGCTGGCTTCCGCACTGAAATCCGAGCCGCGCGTGATCTTGCGGGGATGATCAGATATCGGTGAACCCGTCAGAGGAGTCTTCCTGCGGCGTCAGGTCTTCGGGCTGGTCCTTGGGTTTCTTGCGGATGATGATATCGCCATTCGGCAACATCTCGGGCGCTTCATAGGCGCTCCAATCCTGTACTTGTGCCGCAAGGTCGGCCAGTGCGGGGCCCATTTCCTGTATGAAGGATTGCAAGGCCGGGCCAAACTGATCGGCAAGCCCGCGCAGGTCTTCAATCGTGGGCTCCATTTCCTGCCGCAGGCCTTCCAGAAACAACTCGGCTCCACGCTCCATCAGCGATTTGCCCGAATCTTCCTGCGCCTGGGCAGGCAACGCCAGCGCGGTGCAGGCCGCAGAGATCAACATCAGATGTCGCATATCGGGAATATAATCACGGATGGCCATGGGTGAAAGGTCAGAGCGCGATATCCAAAGTCACCGGAAAGTGGTCGGACGCCGTTAGCAGTGCATCGCGCAGTTCGGGATTACCCCAGCAGGCGGCATCACGAAACGGATGCCAGATGCGCCAGTCCGGCTGATAGCCGCGCAAATCTTCGCTGATCATGATGTAATCCAGCAGTGCTTCGAGATACCGGCCTTCCTTTGGGCGGGCAAATCGGGCGGTGGCCGGGACCGAGCCGGGGCGGAACTCCAGCGCCCGGGCCGCATGGGGATCATAGAGCCCGGCCTGCAACAGGATCTCGACCGATGATCGGCCAAACAGGTGTTCGAACTCATCCAGCCCTGGCCCGTCATTCAGATCGCCCAGCAGAACAATCGATTCCTGCGCCGCGACATGATGCGTGACCCGGCGGGCCAGCCAGACCGCCTGCGCCAGCTGTTTGCGACGATTGGCAATCGATATCCGGATCATCTCGTCCCGCGATCCGGCACCATGGGGCGCCTTGGATTTCAGATGCGCGCCGATCAGGCGGAACGCCCGCCCCGAGGCGGTCTCAATCGCCAATTCCAGCGGCGGTTTGGAAAACTGCACCTGATCTTCGGTGGCATCCACATCCAGATCGATGCGAAAGTCCGTATCGAACCGGGGGGCGTCCTCTGCCTCCTTCGGATCGTGGCGGGCCTTCAGCACCTTAGGATCGTACAGAAGGGCCAGTTCCTGATGGGTGTCATTGGCAAACCCAATGATTGCGTGGCTTGTGCGCAATTCGAACGCTTCGGCAAAACCCTGCAGGGCACGCACTGTGTTCTGGGCTTTACCCGTATTGGGAGCCTCGACAATCAGCAGGGCATCGGCATCGATCGCTGTCAGAACCTTGGCCACCGCTTCGACCTGCTGGGCCTTCGTCACGTCATGCCGCCCCGACCAGCTGTCATCGACGACTAGTGTGTCATTTCGGTCGAACAGATTGGCGAACCATTCGATATTGTAGGTCGCCAATCGCATGGGATCAGACCTTGGCGCCGTTGATTTCATCCCAGGCGCGGTTGATATCGATCATCTTTTTCTCGGCCAGCCGCACCGCCTCTTCCGGTACGCCGCGCGCCAGCATCGCATCGGGATGGGTCTCGCGCACCAGTTGCCGCCAAACCTTGCGAATTTCGGTCAGAGGAGCGTCGCGGGGCACGCCCAGCACGGTATAGGGGTCTTTCGGCGCATCCGGCACAAAACGCGCGCGCAGGGCCATGAACTGCGCGTCGGTCTGACCGAAAATACGGCTGACTTCTTCCAGAAACTCGTTTTCGTTCGGGTGGTAGAACCCGTCTGCCATCGCGATGTGAAACAGCCCTTCCATAAGGTCGCACAGGGTGGTGCTGTCTTCGGCGAACATGCGGGCAATCCGGCGGGCATAGTCCTGATATCCCGCGACATCTGTTCGTGCCATGTCAAAGACCTTGGCCGCCCCGTCTTCATCCTCGGGCGCGATCTGAAACACTTCGCGGAAGGCGGTGACCTCATCCCGCGTCACCTGACCGTCGGCCTTGGCCATTTTGGCGCCAAGCGCCACAACGGCAATCGCAAAAGCCACCGAACGTTCGGGCGGCGTGCGCAGTTTCTCAAAAACCGCGGTCAGGCTTTCGCCCTGGGCAAGCGCATTCAGCGCGTCGGCTATTCTGGTCCAGATCGACATGGGCGCACCCTAGCGTGCCTTTTTGTCCCTGTCAGGTGCGACAGATGACTGCGGGCCGAGTATTTTCTGCATCAGGACAAGGTCCAATCGCTGACCCCACTTGAACCCCACTTCGGGCATACGGCCCACATGTTCAAAGCCGATGGCCGCGTGAAAGGCGATAGCTGCCGGGTTGGCCGACGAGATGCCTGCGACCAGCACATGCACCTGATCCGCCTTTGCGCAATCCTCCAACGCAGCCATCAGAGCGCGACCGACGCCCTGCCCTCTGGTCTGAGGTGCCAACTGAATCGAATGTTCCCGACATTGCGTATATCCGGGGCCAGAGCGGAAATTGCCATAGGTCGCAAAGCCCAGCACAACACCTTCGCGCTCGGCGACCAGAAAAGCCGGACCTTTGGCCTCGATATCCGCAACGATGCTTTCAACACTGCGTTCATCAGTGGTGAAGGTGACCAGCGTGTCGCGGATGATCGCGTTGGTGATCGCGGCAATCGCAGGTGCATCCTTAGCCATCGCCTGTCGGATGTTCATTCCAGAACCCGCAGCCCGTGCGGTGTTTCGATTTCGGCGCGCAATGCCACCGGACCGCTGTCAAACACGACCCGCTCCAACGCGCCCAAAGACTTGGCCAGATCCAGCGCATCCGGATGGCACACGATCAGGCGACGCAATCGGCAACCACTGTCTTGCAGCATTTGCGCCGGATGCAGATCGCCGTGCCACTGGATCAGCGCCGGAAACAGATTGTCGAATGGAAGACGCCCGTTTGGCGGAACCGCCATGCGCCAGCGCAAAGCACCCCGGTCCAGATCAATCGGCTGGCCGATGCCATCCGGGAAAACGGCTAACGACGATTCGATATCAGGAACCCGGCAAATCCAGTTGGTCAGACGCGGCGACCCTTTGAACCGGTCCAGATCAAACCAGCGGGTTCTTTGTGGAATGGCGGCCTCAGGGTCGATGGCAATGGCCTCCAGATACAACCCCTCGCGCAGGCCTAGAAGCCGGTTATGCGTGCCGAACTTTTTGTGCTTGCCGCCATCCTGCAACCGCACGCCCAGCGCGTCTTCAATATGCGCCGAAGCTTCCCCAAGCGTTTCGCCTGCAACGGCCAGGTGATCCAGTCTCATCGTTCATTCTCCAGCATGAAGCGCCAAGCTTACAGCCATCTCCATCCCCCGGACAATAAGGGAACCGCATCTTCATCTGGCCAAAAATACCCTCGGGGGGAATCGCGCGTTGCGCGATTGGGGGGAGCGGACAGCCCCCCTGCCGCCTTCTCAGCCCTGCGCTTCGCCGATCAGGCGCAGAATGTCCTGCGCCGCCTCGGGGATGTTGGTGCCCGGGCCAAAGATGGCCTTCACCCCATGGTCAAAGAGGAATTGGTAATCCTGCTGAGGGATCACGCCGCCGCAGATCACGATGATATCCTCGGCCCCTGCCTTTTTCAGCTCTTCCACAAGTTGAGGTGCCAGCGTCTTGTGCCCCGCAGCCTGAGACGAAATGCCAATGACATGCACGTCGTTGTCCACCGCGTCCTGCGCCGCCTCGGCAGGGGTCTGGAACAGCGGACCGACATCCACGTCGAAACCAATATCGGCAAAGGCTGTAGCAATCACCTTGGCGCCCCGGTCATGCCCGTCCTGTCCCATCTTGACCACCAGCAGGCGGGGGCGACGGCCTTCAGCCTCGGCAAATTCCTCGATGGATTTCTGGATGGCAGCAAAGCCTTCGTCACCCTCGTATGCCGCGCCATAGACACCGGCCAGCGTTTTCACCTCGGCGCGGTGACGGCCGAATTCCTTTTCCATTGCCATGCTGATCTCTCCTACGGATGCGCGGGCTCGAGCGGCCTCGACGGCGGCGGCCAGCAGGTTGCCGCCATCACGGGCGGTATTCGTCAGCGCGTCCAACGCGGCCTGACACGCGGCCTCATCACGGGTCGCACGGATGCGTTCCAGACGCGCAACCTGCGCCTCACGCACGGCGACGTTGTCGACGTCGAGAATATCGATCAGGTCTTCCTGTTCCTTGCGGTATTTGTTGACGCCGACGATGACTTCTTCACCACGGTCGATCATGGCCTGACGGCGGGCTGCGCTTTCCTCGATCCGCAGCTTGGGCATGCCAGAAGCCACGGCCTTGGTCATCCCGCCCATCTCTTCGACCTCTTCCATCAGAGCCCAGGCTTTTTCCACCAGCTCATTGGTCAGGCTTTCGACGTAGTAGGAACCCGCCAGCGGATCGACCACATCGGTCACGCCGGTCTCTTCCTGCAACACCAGCTGCGTATTCCGCGCGATACGGGCCGAGAAATCAGTGGGCAGGGCAATCGCCTCGTCCAGAGCGTTGGTGTGCAGCGACTGGGTGCCGCCCAGAACCGCGCTCATCGCCTCATAGGCGGTGCGGATCACGTTGTTATAGGGGTCCTGTTCCTGCAGGCTGACGCCCGAGGTCTGGCAATGCGTCCGCAACATCTTGGAGCGCTCGGATTTCGCGCCGAAATCCGTCATCACCCGATGCCACAGGGTGCGGGCGGCGCGCAGTTTGGCGATCTCCATGAAGAAATTCATGCCGATGGCAAAGAAAAACGACAGACGGCCCGCGAACTTGTCCACGTCCATCCCGGCCTCGGTCGCGGCGCGCACGTATTCGCGCCCGTCAGCCAGCGTATAGGCCAGTTCCTGCACCAGATTGGCCCCGGCTTCCTGCATGTGATAGCCCGAGATCGAGATCGAGTTGAACTTGGGCATCTCGTTCGAAGTATAGTCGATGATGTCCGAGATGATCTTCATCGACGGTTCAGGCGGATATATATAGGTGTTGCGCACCATGAACTCTTTCAGAATGTCGTTCTGAATGGTGCCCGACAGCACGGCTTTGTCATGCCCCTGCTCTTCCCCCGCAACGATGAAGCTGGCCAGAACCGGGATCACCGCGCCGTTCATGGTCATCGAGACCGAGACCTTGTCCAGCGGGATACCGTCGAACAGAATCTTCATGTCCTCGACGCTGTCGATCGCCACACCGGCCTTGCCGACATCGCCCACCACGCGCGGGTGATCACTGTCATATCCCCGGTGCGTCGCCAGATCGAAGGCGACGGAAACGCCCTGCTGACCGGCGGCCAGATTGCGGCGGTAAAAGGCGTTCGATTCCTCGGCAGTCGAAAACCCCGCATATTGGCGAATGGTCCAGGGCCGCCCCGCATACATCGTCGCCTTCACACCGCGCGTGAACGGACCGAACCCCGGAAGCGTGCCCATATGCGGCAGATCGGCGGTGTCTTCCTGTGTGTAAAGCGGTTTGACGTCGATGCCTTCCAGCGTTTCCCTGGTCAGATCGTTCAACGGGCGTCCGCGCAGCTCTTTCTCGGCCAGCGCCTGCCAGTCTTTCGTGTCGGTCATGTCGGTTTCCTCTGTTCAATTCCGGTTTCAGCGGGGGTGGCCCCGCACATATTTCCATCTGTCCGGCAGATCAGTTCGGCTCGCCCATCAGCACCTGAGGCCAGCCATTCCAAATCATCGGCGTAGTCGGCCCAAAGCTTCATGGCCTGTTCAGCGCTCAGCCCATGGGGCGCGGGCATGGGTGCCGCATTCAGCGCAAGGCCGTCACTGAATGCGGGCGCGGGGCCAGTCAACAGCGCCGCAAGCTGCGCCTGCTGACAGCCCGCGAAATCCTCGAAAGGCAGAACGAGCAATGGGACGTTCGGGAAGGCGTGACTTAAGTCGGTGATGACATCGCGCCAGCTCCGCTTGCTTTGCACGATGCGTTTCCATTTTGCCGGCTCTATAGGGTCACCGCCACGTTTGAACTTGTAGGCGGCCACGGAAGACCAATACATGTCCAACGCTCGGATATTCAGAGCGATTTTGGTCACTCTGCCACCAAAGGCCTGCGCCAAGAGATGCCCGCGCGTCTGCAGACCGGGATAAAGTGACGCCAAGGCAATATTGCGCGACATCGAGCCCACAAAGTTTTCTTGGCTGACCAAAAGCTGCATCGCACCATCTTGCTGACATGCGTCCAACTCGCGACGTATCCTGTCACAGACCTCGGGCGTTAGCTTGTTTAGGCTGTTGAGGCCATTGGAACGTGTTCGTTCCGGCCCCCAATATGCCAATCCTTGATTGGCGAGTATCTGCGTGTTCCGGCTCAGATAGTTCTGGAAACTGGTGCTTGCACACCGATGTGCGCCGCAATGCAGGATAATTTCCATCCGCTTACACTCCTGTCCGAAAGATCGAAGGAATGGCGGGTTTTCTGTACCCTCTGGTGGCTACTTGATGGATAGAACCGCGTCTGATGAACATATTTTTGATGCTGATGGACATTTCGCCAGTCGCATTCGCCCAAGCAGAGGCTATATTCATCACAACAGGAGGCCACATGACACGCACGCTTGCCCTTGTTTTCTCGGCACTATTCCCGCTGGCCGTTTTGGCCGCTGACGGGTCCGCACCTGCGGATGACGCCTTTGTGCGACCCGCAGGTGACAACACGCTGGACGAGTTTCTTTGGGTCAGTCGCCCTATCGTCGTCTTTGCCGACACGCCCGCCGACCCGCGATTCCAACAGCAGATCGACATGCTGCTGGAAGGCGAAGACGCGATGCGGGATCGCGATGTGATCGTGTTGACCGACACCGATCCCAAGGCGCGCTCACCCATCCGCGCGCAATTGCGCCCGCGCGGGTTCCAGATGGTGTTTGTCGACAAGGACGGCGTGGTCAAACTGCGCAAACCCAGCCCATGGAGCGTGCGCGAAATCGGTCGGTCCATCGACAAGACCCCCCTGCGCGAACGCGAGATTCGCGAGCGGCGCGAAGGCGGCTGAGCGCTTTCACCACGCCCGCAGGCCCCGGCGCAGTACGCTGGGACGCTTGTGCGATATGGTGAAAACGCGGGCATGATCACTCGAACTCGATGATCACATCGTCCACGGCAAGGCTGTCGCCGGGGCCTGCGTTGACCTTGGCGACCACGCCCTTCTTCTCGGCGCGCAGGATGTTTTCCATCTTCATCGCCTCGACGGTGCAAAGCGCCTGACCTTCCTGCACCTCCTGCCCCACTTCGACATCGATCTTCACGATCAGGCCGGGCATCGGGCAAAGCAGCATTTTTGAGGTATCGGGCGGCAGTTTCTCGGGCATCAGCTTGGCCAGTTCGGCCTGGCGCGGGGTGCGCACGTGCACCTTGAAATCCGCGCCGCGATTGCGGATGCGGAACCCGCCGGAAACCTTGCCCACCTTCAGGACCAGTGGGCTGCCATCCACGTCGAGAACCGCAAGCTGATCCCCCGGCGTCCAGTCCGATGCGACGCGCGAGGTGGTGCCATCCGCGAATGTCACCGACGACCCATCCTTGTCCGCATCGATAGCAACGGCAAACTCCTGCCCCTGCAGGGTCACGACCCAATCAGTACCGACCTTGCGCTCGTGATTGTCCATCCGTCCCGACACGCGGGTGCGGCGAATCTCGGCCACCCGGTGCATCGCAGCGCACGAAGCCGCGATCCGGCGCAGATCGGCCTCGGGCAGTTTGACACCTTCGAATCCGTCCGGGTATTCCTCGGCGATGAAAGCCGTCGTCATGTCACCGCTGATGAATTTCGGATGATCCATCACCGCCGACAGGAACGGCAGGTTGTGACCGATGCCTTCGACCTCGAAACTGTCCAGCGCCACGCGCATCGCCTCGATCGCCTGTTCGCGGGTCGGAGCCCAGGTACACAGCTTGGCGATCATCGGATCGTAGTACATGCTGATCTCGCCGCCCTCATAAACGCCTGTATCGTTGCGCACAGCCGCAGGGCCTTCGGGTGCATCACCCTGCCATTTGCCATTGAACAGCATCGGACCAGCCGCGGTTTCCTGTGGCGGGCGATAACGGGACAGGCGACCAATGGAAGGCAGGAAGCCGCGATACGGGTCTTCGGCATACAGACGGTTTTCGATGGCCCAGCCGGTCAGGGTGACGTCATCCTGCGTGATCGACAAAGGCTCACCCGCCGCCACGCGGATCATCTGTTCGACCAGATCGACGCCGGTGATCAATTCGGTCACCGGATGTTCCACCTGCAGACGGGTGTTCATTTCAAGGAAATAGAAGTTCTTTTCGCCATCGACGATGAATTCCACCGTACCCGCGCTGGCATAATCCACCGCCTTGGCCAAGGCGACGGCCTGTTCGCCCATCGCCTTGCGGGTTTCAGGGTCGAGGAAGGGCGACGGTGCCTCTTCCACCACTTTCTGGTTGCGGCGCTGGATCGAGCATTCGCGCTCGCCCAGATAGATACCGTTGCCGTGGCTGTCGCAGAGAACCTGAATTTCGATGTGACGCGGTTGGGTCACGAATTTCTCGATGAAAATCCGGTCGTCGCCGAAAGAGTTCGCCGCCTCGTTCTTGGACGACTGGAAGCCTTCGCGCGCCTCGTCATCGTTCCAGGCGATCCGCATCCCCTTGCCACCGCCGCCGGCGCTGGCCTTGATCATCACCGGATAGCCGATGTCGTTGGAAATCTTGACGGCCTCGTCGGCGTCCTCGATAAGCCCCATATAACCGGGAACGGTCGATACGCCCGCGTCCTGCGCGATCTTTTTCGAGGTGATCTTGTCGCCCATGCTTTCGATCGCACCAACCGGCGGGCCTACAAAGGCCACGCCTTCGGCCTCAAGCGCCTCGGCGAATTTTGAGTTTTCCGACAGGAAGCCATAGCCGGGATGTACCGCCTGCGCGCCGCTTTGGCGGATGGCGTCCATGACCTTGTCGATCACGATATAGGACTGGTTGGCCGGTGGCGGGCCGATATGCACCGCCTCATCCGCCATCGACACATGCAGCGCGTTCTTGTCCGCGTCCGAATAGATGGCAACAGTGCCGATTCCCATCTTGCGCGCGGTCTTGATGACCCGGCAGGCGATCTCGCCCCGGTTGGCGATCAGGATCTTGTTGAACATGGAACGTCCTTTGTCTTGGGGTTCTGGAAACGCAAAACGCCGCCGCAGGGCGATGACCCCACGACGGCGTGATGCGCGATGACGGACGGGGCCTGGAGCGCCCCGATCAATTCAGAGTTAGTTGCAGTTATTCTGCGTCTTGCAATACAGGACGTTGCCCGCAGCACCGACCGCTGCCCCAAGCAGCGGGTCCGCACTGAGGACCGCGGCGCCAACCGCCCCGGCACCACCGCCAAGGATGGCCTGTTCGCCCAACGAGTCGCCACAGGCCGCGAGGCCCGTGCAGGTCGCAAGAACAAGGAAAAGTCGTGAAGTTCGCATGGATACTGCCCTTTCAGGTTTCTTGGCGTATTTGTCGCCAGATGCCGAAACCCTGCATTGTTATGCAATATCAAAGCCGACAAATCGGCGTTATGCGCAGCTTTTTGCCGTTCTTTTTGTGCCTGTGCAGAAAAGAAAAACGCGGGCAGGACCATGTGGGGAACACAAGCCTGCCCGCGGAAGGAAGGGGTACGGAATAGTAGGTGCTTGTGCGACGCAGGCAAAGTAGAGCCGCACTGCCCCTTCACCATGCACTGCACAATTGCACCTGCAAGTGACTCATTGTTTCCAATGGAATTTCCGGCTGAAACCTGCCCATCTGGCGAATTTCCGCGCAAAATTGCGCCGACCGAATAAACCGGGCTGGCGACCTCTCGCGCGGCCGAATCCGTCACAGTTTCGTTACAAACCCGGATTGAATACAAATTGTGTATCAAAACGAGTTCACAATTATTCTCGGCCAAGTCACAGAAAATCTTGGCCCTGCGCAGAGGTTTAGCGCCGCCTCTCTCAACGTCGTGATCACAGTGAAACTTTGAAGCACATTTGCTTGAGAAATGGCGCGTTTTTTCTCGCTTTTTAGTGATTTCCCTCGTGCCCTCTGGCGTGGAACGGTGCCGGTGCACACTCGCACACAAGGAACTAATGCAATGAAAATAAAGGCTAAAACAGCCAGCTTGCTTGCTGCCAGCACGCTTTCCATGACCGGAATGCAAGCCTTGGCGCAGGATGCACAAACTCAGGCCGAACTGGACGCGCTGCGTGCCCGGGTCGAAGCGCTTGAGGCTGGTAAAACCGGGTCGGGCACCGGCGATCTGCAGATCGGAAACACCACGCTGGACGTCTATGGTTACATCAAGGCCGACTTCTTTTATGACTTCGATTTCGATCAGGGCGACACCGCGTTCGTGAACGTCATCGGAGAGCCCTCGGCGGCCACCAGCGGCACCTTTGGCGCCACGGTCCGTCAATCCCGAATTGGTTTGCGTACCAGCACCCCAACCGGAATCGGTGAAATCGGCGGGCAATTGGAATTGGATCTGTTCGCCAGCGGCGGCGCGGCCGAACTGCGCCTGCGTCATGCCAACATCACGATTGGAGATAACTGGCTGATTGGTCAGACCTGGACCAACTTCATGCCGCTGGACACCTATCCGACCTCCGTCGAATTTAACGGCCCGGTCGGTATCCCCTTTGCCCGTGTTCCGCAGATTCGCTACACGAACAGCTTTGGCCTGAAGAACACCTCGTTCTCTGCTTCGGTCGAGGAAAACGTCGGCGGGTCGAATTCGGATGATCCGGTCCTGACCGCTGCGGCTGAGTACAATGACGGCAAATATGTCGCGCGGGCATCGTTGCTGTACGGCAAGGCCGAAGATGGCGGCGTCGAGGTCGATCAGAAAGGTTTCACGCTGTCCGCTTCGGTGCGACCGTGGAAAGGCGGCCTGTTCCAGGTCAACTATATCGACGGTGAGGCGCTTGGCCCCTACCTGATCGGCCTGGGTAATCCCATCGTCGGCGGAGAAGCCAATGATGTCGACGGCTTTACCGTTGAATTCCGTCAGGACCTGAGCCCGAAATGGAACGTCGGTATCGCTTACGGCGAGGAAGATTACGACCTGCCGACCTCGACCGGGACCCTGTCCTTTACCGAGCTTGAGACGGTTCACGTCAACGCGTTCTACAAGGCGACCGACAACCTGACGCTCAGCGCCGAGTATATCTATGGCGAGCGGAATGACACGATTTCCGGCAGAAGCTTTGACGGCAGCCGTGTTCAGTTGGCCGCGCAGCTGAACTTCTGATCCCAACAGCGCACCCTGCCCGTTCGCGGGCAGGGTCACACCGTCATGACCTAAAGTCAGGTTATGCGCGACCGCCCCCAACACGATCAGCCTATCCCATCGAAGATATCGGGAAACGACTGACGCGCCGCGTCCGGATCGATCACCAGCAAAGCGTCGTAGCTGGCCGGATCAAACGGATCTTCCGCCGCCACAACCTCGCGCCCGAACAGCCAGCTGAGCCGACCGGCGTCCAGATTGCCCCGCTCGAACGGCTGATCGCCAAAATGAGCCCACAGCGCTTCGAGAAACGCTGCATCAGCGCGTTTGTCCGCCGGTTTACGATCCCGGAATCGTTCGCGCCGTGTCAGGGGTGTGACACCCTTGGGATTGGCACGCCGGATGGTGAACTGAAAATCGGTTCCGGACAGCCGACCGGGAAATCCGCGATGTTTCAACATGGCAGCCCCCTTTGTGGCAGGATATTGAAAAGACAGGAAAACCGGTTCGTTTTCCGGGGCAGAGCGAACATGCGCACCTCCAAAGCCGCAGTGTTTGAATGGGACGCTCTGAGGGTATGAGTGATCATGGTCAGAGCCCCTCCCAGATACACGTGGATTGCTCCAGCCGGTAGGCCTCGAAAAACTGGGTGGCATCGGGTTGCGCGCTGCCAAAATCCACAGGCCGGTCCGAGAATGAGATCACCACGCGGGCAGGCTCCAACTCGTGCAGCGCCACATATGGAACGGCCAGCGTCTGGCACAGATGCTCCATGTCGATGACGGCGACATCATAGGTGATGCGCCCCGCTGTCGAGCCGATCTTGGGCGCAATGAACCGGAACCGCACCCAGAGCTCGCCCGGATTGTCGTCCAGTAGTACATTGCTGAGTTGCACCGGCTGCCCCGAAGGCACCGGCAGCAGGTTTTCCGCCTGTGCCGGATTGATCGCCGATGCCGTCAGGACAGCAAATGCCAGAACATGAGCCCGGACCCGCCGGGGGCGGACTCCACCCTTCGGGGTCAGGCGCAGAGCCCGTTGGGTCTGCGCGATCTTATGTCTGGCAAACTGCATCATGAAACACCGTCAGGTGATGACCTGCGTCCTTACAGCGGAATATTGTCGTGCTTTTTCCACGGGTTCTTCAGTTGCTTGCCCCGCAAGCTGGCAAATGCGCGCGAGACACGGCGGCGTGTCGATTGCGGCATGATCACCTCGTCGATGAAGCCACGCTCGGCGGCAACGAAGGGGTTAGCGAAACGATCTTCGTAATCCTGCGTGTGCTGCGCGATTTTCTCGGCATCGCCCAGATCGGCACGGTGAATGATCTCGGTCGCGCCTTTGGCGCCCATCACCGCAATCTCGGCTGTAGGCCAGGCATAGTTGAAATCGCCACGCAGATGTTTCGAGGCCATAACGTCATAAGCGCCGCCATAAGCTTTGCGGGTGATCACGGTCACCTTCGGCACCGTCGCTTCGCCATAGGCAAACAACAGTTTCGCGCCGTGCTTGATCACGCCGCCATATTCCTGAGACGTCCCCGGCAGGAAGCCCGGAACATCGACAAAAGTCAGAATCGGGATTTCAAAGCAATCGCAGAAGCGCACAAACCGCGCCGCCTTGCGCGAGCTGTCGATATCCAGACATCCGGCCAGCACCATCGGCTGGTTGGCCACGACACCCACGGTCTGCCCCTCAAGCCGGATGAAACCGGTGATGATGTTCTTGGCATAATCTTCCTGAATCTCGTAGAAATCCCCCTCATCCGCGATCTTGGTGATGAGTTCTTTCATGTCGTAAGGCGTGTTGGGATTATCCGGAATCAACGTATCCAGCGAGGTTTCAACCCGGTCAGGTTCGTCAAAGAACGGACGCACGGGCGGCTTTTCACGGTTGTTGAGCGGCAGGAAATCGACCAGACGGCGCACTTCAGCCAAGGCCTCCACGTCATTTTCAAACGCTCCATCGGCGACCGAGGATTTCTTGGTGTGGGTCGACGCCCCGCCCAGTTCCTCGGCGGTCACGACCTCGTTGGTGACGGTCTTTACCACGTCGGGGCCGGTCACGAACATGTACGAGGTATCTTTGACCATGAAGATGAAGTCGGTCATCGCCGGGCTATAAACCGCGCCACCCGCACAGGGGCCCATGATCACGCTGATCTGCGGCACCACGCCCGAGGCCATGATGTTGCGCTGGAACACCTCGGCATAGCCCGCAAGCGAAGCCACGCCTTCCTGAATCCGCGCCCCGCCCGAGTCGTTGATGCCAATCACGGGCGCCCCGTTCTGCACCGCCATATCCATGATCTTGCAGATCTTTTGCGCATGGGTTTCCGACAGTGAGCCGCCGAACACCGTGAAATCCTGACTGAACACATAGACCATGCGACCGTTGATCGTGCCCCAGCCGGTCACGACACCGTCTCCCGCAGGCTTTTGGTTTTCCATCCCGAAATCGGTGCAGCGATGGCTGACGAACATGTCGAACTCTTCAAAGCTGCCTTCGTCGACCAGCAGTTCGATCCGCTCGCGCGCAGTCAGTTTGCCGCGCCCGTGCTGGGCATCGATCCGCCTTTGCCCACCGCCAAGCCGGGCGTTGGTGCGGCGGTCTTCAAGCTCGGAAAGGATATCTTTCATGACGGTAGTCCCCTATGAAATTTTGCGGGACCATACCGGGCCTGCCCTGAAGCCCAAAGAAGTTTTCGGCAAATTTGCAAAGTTTTGAAAACGTAACTTGAAGTAAATGCAAATCTGCTAATTTCACCTCAAATTGAAACTGCTGATGGCAATTCACACGCGCAGGCCCTAAAAGTGAACCATGCAGTTCAGATCGACCGCCATCAACCGCACGCCACCCACGCTGGCAACGCTTGTACTATTGTCAGGCTTATCGGCGCTGAGCATGAACCTGTACCTGCCCAGCCTGCCTTTCATGGCGACATATTTCCAGACCGATTATAAAACGATGCAACTGTCGATCGCATTGTATCTTCTGGTCAACGCGGTGCTGCAAATCCTGATCGGACCGCTGGCGGACAAGGCCGGGCGCAGGCCCGTATTACTGTGGGGGCTTGCCTTGTTCCTGCTGGCCACGCTGGGCTGTATCTATGCCCCAACGATCGAGGTTTTTCTGGCCTTCCGCATGGGCCAGGCCGTAATCGTCGTGGGTATCGTCCTCAGCCGGGCGGCGGTGCGTGACATGTATTCTCAGGACAAAGCCGCCTCGATGCTTGGCTATGTCACCATGGGGATGGCCGTTGTCCCGATGCTCGGCCCCGCTGTGGGTGGCTTGCTTGAGGAAGCGTTCGGCTGGAAGGCCAATTTCTGGCTTCCCTTCGGTCTGGCCGCCTTTGCCCTGTGGCTGACCTATCAGGATTTTGGCGAAACCGCCGCGTCGAGCGGCAAGACACTGATTGAGCAGTTCCGCGAATATCCCGAATTGCTGAAATCTCCGCGTTTCTGGGGCTATTCCCTATCCTCCGCGCTGTCATCGGGTGCCTTCTTCGCCTATCTCGGCGGCGCGCCATTCATCGGAACCGAAATCTTCGGTATGACTGCGGCCGAGGTCGGTGTGTATTTCGGCGCCCCTGCACTGGGCTATTTCTTCGGGAACTTCATAAGCGGGCGCTTTTCGGTGCGCTTCGGCGTCAACCGGATGGTGCTGTGGGGCTGTTGTCTGAACGCCACCGGCGTCTTCATCTCTGCCGCCCTGTTTCTGGCCGGGATGGGCACAGCGATCAGCTTTTTCGGCCTGATGACCTTTGTCGGGCTGGGCAACGGCATGTCGATCCCGAACGCTACCGCAGGGGCCCTGTCGGTGCGCCCGCATCTGGCTGCAACCGCCTCGGGCCTGAGCGGCGCGATCATGCTGGGCGGCGGCGCCGCCCTCAGCGCTGGGGCGGGCGCCCTGCTGACACGCGAAACCGGGGCCATGCCGCTGCTTTGGCTGATGCTGGCGACCTCGATTCTGGCCATCGTCGCGATCAGCAGCGTCATCTGGCGCGAGAAAACACTGGGTCTCTAGGCGCTTGCAAGAATGGGTTTGCAAAGTTAGCCTGCGTTTTCAGGAAAGCTGCAAAGAACCACCATGGCCACCCAGAAACTCTATGCCGGCGCCAAGCTGCGCGAGATGCGCACACGCCTGTCCCTGACGCAGAAGGAATTCGCCACGAAACTGGGCGTTTCGCTGCCATACCTCAACCAGATGGAGAACAACAACCGTCCGATCTCGACCACGGTTGTTCTGGCGCTTGCACAGGAGTTCGGCATGGATGTCACCGAACTCAGCACAGGTGACAGCGAGCGGCTCATCTCGGACATGCGCGAGGCGCTGGCCGATCCGGTCTTTGCCGATACGATGCCTCCGCTGGCCGATCTGCGCCTCACCGCGTCAAACGCACCAGCGCTGGCGCGTGCCTTTATCGAACTGCACCGCAGCTATCGCCAGACCCACGAGCGCCTCGCCTCGCTGGACGAAGCCCTGGGGCGCGAGGACGCGCGCATTCAGGCCAGCCCGTGGGAAGAAGTGCGCGACTTCTTCCACTACTGCGACAACTATATCGACGCGGTGGACCGCGCGGCGGAACGCTTCGCCGCACGAGCGGAAGAGGCTGGGGGTATCCGTCAGGCCGCCCTCAACAGCCTGTCCGAACGCGGCATCCATGTCACTTTCGCAGACACCGAAACCCTGCGCAGTTATAGCGCAACAGACAAAACCCTGCGCCTGTCGTCGCGCGCGGCACCACAGACGCAGGTCTTTCAACTGCTGCTACAGGTGGCGCTGATCAGTCAGGACAAGCTGCTTGAAGCAACGCTTGATTTTGCACGCTTCCAAAGCGACGAAGCCCGCGCGATCGCCAAGATCGGACTTGCCAATTACTTCGCCGGGGCCTCTCTGATGCCCTATGCCGCGTTTTTGTCGGCGGCGCAAGAATACCGTCACGATCTTGAACTGCTGAGCAACCGCTTCGGTGCGTCCATCGAACAGATTGCCCACCGCCTGTCGACCCTGCAACGTCCGGGCGCCAAGGGCATCCCGTTTTTCTTCGTCCGCGTCGATCAGGCCGGGACCATCACCAAGCGCCACTCGGCCACGCGCCTGCAATTTGCCCGTTTCGGCGGCGCCTGCCCACTGTGGAACGTCCACCGCGCCTTTGAAACGCCGGGCCATTTCCTGCAGCAACTGGCAGAAACCCCTGACGGCGTCCGCTATATCTCACTGGCCCGCGATGTCTCGAAATCCGGCGGTTCTTTCGGCGCTCCGGTGCGCCGCTATGCCATCGCCCTGGGGTGCGAGGTTCGCCATGCCGAGGCACTGGTTTATGCCGATAATCTCGACATCAACAACGCCAGCGCATTCGAACCCATCGGCATTTCGTGCCGCATATGCGAACGCCAGACCTGCCACCAGCGCTCGGTTCCGCCGCTGGAACGCCGCCTGACCATCGACGCCCATACCCGGGGCACCCTGCCCTACGAAGTCACCTGATCTTCATCTGGCCCCAAAATCCCGGGGGAGTCGCGGCCTGCCGCGACGGGGGCAGAGCCCCCGCCCCTGTCTCAGCTTTTTGACAAAATCGCCCAGATCTCATCCTTGAGCACCGCACGTTTCTTGCGCAGCTCAACCTCAGCCAGTTCTTCCATCGGGGCGACATTGGTCTCGGCCCGGTGAACGGTGCGGTTGATCTCGTGATACTCATCCGCAAGGCGCGCGAAATGCGCGTCCGTTTGCTTGAGCTGGCTCATCAATTCGACCTTTTCGGGGAATTCCTCGGCCAGTTCATGCGGGGTGTGGGACATACTGTGCGCTCCTCTATCTGCGTTACGTCCCTAGGCTAAAGATAACCGTCAGGTGTTGCTTTGACGCGGATCAAATCCGCGTCAAAGACCGCACAGATTCAGCGCTGCGCCGTTGCCCAGCCGGGGTGAATCCAAGGCCGGTCATTGGCCTTCGGCAACGCATCCCTTCCCAGCAAATGATCCGACATCTTCTCACCCACCATGATCGAGGGCGCGTTCAGATTGCCATTGGTGATCTGCGGGAAAATCGAGCTGTCCGCGACCCGCAGCCCCTCGACCCCGATCACACGCCCCTGCGGATCGACGACAGCGTTTTTGTCGTCAGCTCCTCCCATACGGCAGGTGCCACAGGGGTGATAGGCGCTCTCAGCATGTTCGGCGATGAAGGCGTTCAACGCGTCATCCGATTGCACATCGGCCCCGGGCTGGATCTCTTTGCCTGCATAGGGCTTGAATGCGTCCTGACCAAAAATCTCGCGGGTCAGCCGAATGCAGGTGCGGAAATCCTCCCAATCCTGTTCGTGGCTCATATAGTTGAAGCGGATCACCGGTGCGTCTTCGGCCCTGGCCGAGCGCAAGGTCACCGCCCCGCGTGAGGGCGAGCGCATCGGACCGACATGCGCCTGAAAACCGTGGCCTTCGGCTGCTGCCTGACCATCATAGCGAACGGCGATGGGCAGGAAATGGTATTGAATGTCAGGATATTCGACGCCGGGTTTCGACCGGATGAACGCCGCGCTTTCGAACTGGTTCGACGCACCCAGACCGGTTTTGGTAAACAGCCACTGCGCCCCGATCACCCCCTTACTGATCAGGTTCCAGTGTTTATAGAGCGTGATCGGCTGCAGCGACGCCTGCTGGATATAGAGCTCCAAATGGTCCTGCAGGTTCGCCCCGACGCCGGGCCGGTCTGCGACCACCTCAATCCCATGTTCGGCCAGATGCGCCGCCGGGCCGATACCGGACAGCATCAGCAGCTTGGGCGAGTTGATCGACGAGGCCGCCAGAACCACCTCGCGCCGGGCGCGGATGACTTCCGTTTTGCCACCCCGGATCAGTTCAACGCCGGTTGCGCGGCCATTTTCCATCACGACCCGCGTCGCAAGGCCACGCACGATTTCGCAGTTGTCGCGCTTCAGCGCCGGTTTCAGATACGCATTCGCCGCCGACCAGCGCCGCCCCTTCCAGACGGTCTGCTCCATCGGGCCAAAGCCCTCCTGCTGTTCGCCGTTATAGTCGCCAGTGACCTGATAGCCTGCCTGCTGACCGGCATCGACAAAGGCCTTGAACAACGGGTTCTCGCGCGGGCCACGGGATACGTGCAGCGGGCCGTCGGTACCGCGCCAGGCGGCATCTCCGCCATGGCCGCCGTCATGCCAGGTCTCCATCCGCTTGTAATAGGGCAGCACGTCGGCATAGGACCAACCGTCCGCGCCCATGTCGGCCCAGGTGTCGAAATCGCGCGCATGGCCGCGCACATAGACCATCCCGTTGATCGAGGACGACCCACCGATCACCTTGCCGCGCGGACAGGCCAGCCGACGGTTGTTCAGATGCGGCTCAGGCTCGGATTTGTAACCCCAATCATAGCGCGACATGTTCATCGGATAGCTGAGCGCGGCAGGCATCTGGATGAACGGCCCCGCATCGGTGCCGCCATGTTCGATCACCAGAACCGAGGCCCCGGCCTCGCTCAACCGATAGGCCATAGCACACCCGGCGGACCCGGCGCCAACGATGACAAAATCTGCTTCCATTTCAGTCTCCCGGGCCGTCAGGCCCCGCAAAAGACGGACCCTGATCCGCCTTGTAGTTCGTGTTTCCGGCGGCTGGCCTCAGAAAGGCGCTTCCAGATCGCCCATGCGGACATAGACGGATTTGAGTTGCGAATAATGCTCGATCGCAGCCGCCGAATTCTCGCGCCCGACGCCCGACAGTTTTGAGCCGCCGAAGGGCACTTCGACTGGGGCGTCGTTGTAGCTGTTGATAAAACAGGTGCCGGCCTCGAAACCTGCGGCGACGCGATGCGCGCGGCTCAGGTCGCGGGTGAACACCCCTGCGGCCAGCCCGAATTCGGTGTCATTAGCGCGGGCCATCACCTCGTCTTCTTCCGCAAAGTCGAGAACCGCCATGACGGGGCCAAAAATCTCTTCGCGGGCGATGGTCATGTCGTCGGTGACATCGGCAAAGACCGTGGGCTGCAGATAGAAGCCGTCGCGATCCGGGCGATCTCCGCCGGTGACCAGCCGCGCGCCTTCTTCGACGCCCTTTGCGATATAGCCCTGCACAATGTCCATCTGCCGTTGGCTGACCATCGGACCAAAGCTGGTGTCGGGATCCATCGGGTCACCGATTTTCGCCTGTTGCAGCCTTTCGCTGAGCCGCGCCAGAAACGCCTCTTTGATGCCCTTCTGCACAAAGACACGGGTTCCGTTCGAACAGACCTGACCCGAGGAATAGAAGTTTCCAAGGATCGCACCCGATACCGCGTTTTCCAGATCGGCATCGTCAAACACGATCATCGGGGATTTGCCGCCCAACTCCATCGTCACATGTTTCAGCCCGGCTGCCGCGGCGGCATAGACCTTTTTGCCCGTCGGCACCGAGCCTGTCAGCGATACCTTGTCGATGCGCGGATCGTTCACCAGCGCCGCACCGACGTCGCCCAGCCCCTGCACCACATTGTAAAGCCCGGCCGGCAGTCCAGCCTCGTGCAGGATTTCCGCCACCTTCAGCGCACAAAGCGGGGTGGTCTCAGAAGGCTTGAAGATCATCGCATTGCCGCAGGCCAGCGCTGGCGCGCCCTTCCAGCAAGCGATCTGAGTGGGGTAGTTCCACGCGCCGATGCCGACGCAGACCCCCAGCGGTTCGCGCCTTGTGTACGCCCAGTCGCCATCGGCAAGCGGGATATGCGAGCCAGTCAGGGTCGCCGCCATGCCGCCGAAATATTCCAGCGCATCGGCACCACTGGTCGCGTCGGCGACCGAGGTTTCCTGATACGGTTTGCCGGTATCGAAGGTTTCCAGCACGCTCAGGTCATGATTGCGTTCGCGTATCATGTCTGCGGCGCGGCGCAGAATGCGGCCGCGTTCGGTCCCGCTGGTGGCTGCCCATTGTTTCTGGGCAGTGCGGGCGCTGGCAATGGCGCGTTCAACGATGGCCGGAGTGGCGGCGTGAACGGTTGCGATGACGTCTCCGGTGGCGGGATAAATCACCTCGATCGGTGCGCCAGTAGTGTCCTCGACATATTCCCCACCAATGAAATGGCTCGCAGTGGGTTGGGTTGGGTAAGTCATCTATTGGTATTCCGGTCTTCGGGTTCGTGTCATTCGCCACGCGGGAAACGCTGGCTTTCCTCGACGATGTTCAGGTCCATGTGATTGCGCATGTAGCGTTCCGACGCTTTCTGCAGCGGCTGGTAATCCCACGGGTAATACCCACCCTGGCGCAGCGCCTCATAGACCACCCAGCGGCGGGCTTGGCTGGCGCGGACGTCGGCGTCGAAACGGTCCAGATCCCAGCGGGCCTCGGATTTGGCACGCAACGTTTGCAGGGTGCCTGCATGTTCGGGATCATCCGCAAGGTTTGTCATTTCGTGCGGGTCGGCCTCAAGGTCGAACAACTGATCGGGGTCCAGCGCGCAGCGGTTGTATTTCCACTTGCCATAGCGCAGCGAAACCAGCGGCGCATAAGACGCCTCGGCCGCGTATTCCATCGCCACCGGGGCGGTGCGTTCGATACCCTGCGCCAGCGGCACTAGGTCTTCACCATCCGTCCAGGGCGCGATCTCGGCCATGTCGACCCCGGCCAGCGCGCCCAGCGTAGGCGTCACGTCGATGGTGGACACCGGCGTGTCGATCCGGCCCACGGGCAGGTCCGGCGCCGAGATCATCAGCGGCACCCGCGCCGAGCCTTCGTAGAAGTTCATCTTGAACCACAATCCCCGCTCGCCCAGCATGTCGCCGTGGTCCGAGACAAAGAGGATGATCGCCTCTTGCCGCGTGGTTTCCAGAACCTCAAGGATCTCACCGATCTTGTCATCGAGATAAGAGATATTGGCGAAATACGCCCGGCGGGATTTACGGATATCCTCTTCGGTGATGTCGAAGCTGCGCCAGTCGTTGGCGTCGAAGATGCGCTTGGAATGCGGGTCCTGATTGTCATAGCCGATATCGGCGACCTCGGGCAGCAGGTGTTCGCAATCCTCGTAAAGGTCCCAGTATTTGCGCCGCGCCACATAGGGGTCGTGCGGGTGGGTGAAGCTGACGGTCATACACCACGGACGGTCATCCTTGCCTCGCGCCAGATCATAGAGCTTGGCCTTGGCGTTGTAGGCGACCTCGTCATCATACTCCATCTGGTTGGAAATCTCGGCCACGCCCGCGCCGGTGACCGAGCCCATGTTGTGATACCACCAGTCGATCCGCTCACCGGGTTTGCGGTAATCGGGGGTCCAGCCGAAATCGGCGGGGTAGATATCGGTTGTCAGGCGATCCTCGAACCCGTGCAACTGATCGGGGCCGACGAAGTGCATCTTGCCGGACAGTGCGGTGTAATAGCCCGCCCGGCGCAGGTGATGCGCATAGGTGGGAATATCGCTGCGGAACTCGGCCGCGTTGTCATAGACCCCGGTGCGCGAGGGCAACTGGCCCGACATAAAGCTCGCCCGTCCCGGCGCACAGAGCGGCGAGGCCGTATAGGTGTTCGCAAACCGGGTCGAACGCTCGGCCAGCTTTTTCAGGTTCGGCGCATGAAGCCAGTCAGCGGGACCGTCGGGAAAGAGGGTTCCGTTGAGCTGATCCACCATCAGGATCAGAATGTTAGGTTTTGTCATTTTTCAGCCTCGAGGAAGGTCTCTAGCGTGCGCAACGCGTGGTTTACCGCCAATTGCGGTTGTTCAGGGGCATTCAAAGCAGCATGGATATAAAGACCATCAATAAGCGCGATCATGTCCTCTGCCGCCTCAACCGGATCCTTCATCAGCGGGCTTAACGCGTGGATCAGGTTGGAGCGGATACGGGCTTGATAAATCTGCCAAAGGCGCAGCGCATCGTCATTGGTCTGCGCCAGAACATAAAATGTCATCCAGGCGGCAATGACGTCCGGCGTGAAACAGGACGGCGCAAAACAGGCGCGAATGATGGCCTGCGCCCGTTCACCGGGGCCTGCATCCGCAAGCTGCGCGCGCGCCTCTGCCCCGAAATCCGCCAGAATACGGCGCATGGCAGCCAGAAAGATCTGATCCTTGCCACCGAAATAGTGATGCGCCAGCGCGCTGGACATGCCAGCCCGTTTGGCGATCTGGCTGACCGTGACATCGAGGGTTTTCTGCACGCCCAACTCGGCAATCGTCGCCTTGACGATCGCTTCCCGCCGGATCGGTTCCATTCCGAGTTTCGGCATCTCTGCCCCTCTGCCACATCTGCTGATATGTGAAAGGCTAAGGCGTTTTTATTGACCCGTCAATCAATAACCTTTTTAACGCTGCGCAACGGGGTTTCAGACCCCTGAGGCGGCGTGGGGGGCATTGCGCCGTCACGTTTGATTTTGGCTTCGCGCCAGGTGATGAAGCTGACCGCCATCAGGATCAGCGTGCCCCCGGCGATGACCCAGATATCGATGCTTTCGTGAAAGGCGAGTGTGCCCAGCAGGGTCGCCCAGATCAACTGCAGGAACGTCACGGGCTGGGTTACGGCAACCGGCGCGGCCTGCAAGGCAAGGGTCATGAAATAATGACCGGCCGTGGCAAAGCTGGCGACGACGAACAAGATCCCCAGATCGCGCAGGCTGGGCGGTTCCCATACGGCGATGGCAAAGGGGATCAACGCCAGAGTCACCCAGATCGACAGATGCGCCACCACAACCGAAGGCCGGATATCGCGGACCAATGCCTTGGCCAGCAGGTAGGAACCGCCAAGCGCCAGCGTTGCGCCCAGCATGGCAAGATGTCCCGGCTCAACCTCCCGGAATCCCGGGCGCAGGATGATCACCACCCCGATCAGGGCCACGCCGATGGCTGCGATTCGGCGGAAGGCCAGCTTCTCGCCCAGAAACAGCGCAGCCCCCAGGGTCACATAGACCGGTGTCAGATAGTTCATCGCCGTCACCTCGGCCAGCGGTATGCGGGTCATTGCGAAGAACCACAACATGACGGCCACCGCATGCACCACGCCACGCAGACCGAATAATGTCAGGTTCCGGCGTGTCAGCCGCGTATCCAGGATCGCCCGCAGAGCCGGTAGCAGGAAAACCAACCCCAGCACGTAACGCAGGAATGCCGCCTGTATCGGGTTCATGCTGGTGCCGAGAATTTTCACCAGCGCATTCATCCCCACAAAGGACAGTCCGGCAGCAAGCATCCAGAACATGCCGGTCAGTGGCCGGTAGCTATCATCGGGAGAGATCATGCAATCGGTTGAACACCGGATTTCCGCCCGGGACAACCCTTCACATGATAACAAGTTTCAGAGCGATCATCAGCATGACGACTCCGATCACCACATCCAGCACTTGCCAGGCGCGCGGGCGGGTAAACACCGGTGACAGAATGCGAGCACCGTAGCCCAACGAAAAGAAGAACACGAAGCTTGAAGTCATCGCCCCCAGCGCAAATCCCAGACGGTCGTCATACTGGGCCGAGATCGACCCGATCAGTACCACCGTATCCAGATAGACATGCGGATTGAGCCAGGTGAACGCCATCACCGTCAGCAGCGCAGCGCGCAGGCTGGTGCGTTGTCCTCCGTCCAGCTCCATCGCGGCGCCCCCTTGCAGCGCGGACTGGAAACTGCGCAGCGCGTACCAGATCAGAAACGCGGCACCGCCATAACGCATTACGGTTTCAAACCATGGCGCGGCCTCAGCCAGTGTGCCAAACCCGGCCACCCCTGCCGCAATCAGAATCGCGTCCGAGACCGCGCAGGTCAGGCATAGCGCCAAAACATGCTCGCGCCTCAGGCCCTGCCGCAAGACAAAAGCGTTTTGCGCGCCAATGGCGAGAATAAGGCTGAAACCCAGGGCAAACCCGGCAATCGGGGCAGAAAACATGTGATCTCCTTCTGTCTGCACCGTTGACTACCGGCTGCGCGCAGGCCTATCAAATTAAAGATACTCATCTGAATTAAGTATGACTAATGCTGCTTGATCCACATCACCTGTCCGCCCTGTCGGCAATCCTGCGCCATGGCAGCTTTGATGCGGCGGCGTCGGAGCTGGCAGTGACACCGTCAGCAATTTCGCAACGAATCAAGGCGCTTGAGGATCGTGTGGGCGCAGCCTTGATCAATAGGGGCACGCCCTGCACCGGCACCCCGGCAGGTTTGCGCATCGCGCGGCATGCCGAAGATATCGGATTGCTCGAGGCGCAGCTGGCCCGCGAAATCTCGCTGGGGCAAAACGTCAATGCAGCGCGCGTGCGCGTGGCGCTTCCGGCTGATGTTCTGGCCACCTGGTTCGTCGATGCCATGGCCAACGCGCCGGGGATACACTTCGATCTGGTGATCGACGATCAGGATCACTCGGCCGAATGGCTGCGCCGGGGCGAGGTCAGCGCCGCCATTACCGTCGGCGGCCAGCCGGTCACTGGGTGCGATGCGGTTGAGCTAGGCGCGCTGCGCTATCTGCCTACGGCAAGCCCCGCCTTCATGCAGCAGTGGTTCGGCGAAGGGGTAGATGCGGCGACGCTGAGCAAAGCCCCATCTCTGGTATTCAATCGCAAGGACGGGCTGCAGAAATCGTGGATGGAGGCGCAAACCGGTCGACGTCTCAACCCACCGTCGCATTTTCTGCCCTCGTCGCAAGGCTTTGTCGACGCGGCAATCGCGGGCATCGGATGGGGCATGAACCCCGAACCGCTGGTCCGCGCGCCCTTGGCCGACGGTCGACTGCAGACGCTTGTGCAAAACGCGCCGCTGGACGTAGCCCTGACATGGCAGATCGGGCGCGTTCTGGCCCCTGCCCTGACTCCGTTGACCCGCGCCATCCGGCAGGCCGCTGCAAAGCACTTGATCCCCGTGACAGACCGCCGGATAAAGGGCCAAACCTCGGAGTAACCTCATGTTTTCACGCGACGCTCTCAGCTATGACCCGATCCCTCTGCCGGATCGCTGCGAGATCACCGATGCCCGGATGCAGGAGGCCGCGCTGGCCTTCCATGACAAGATGCGGCAGCGCCACACCGTGCGCGATTTCTCTGACCGTCCGGTCGCCAGAGAGGTGATTGAGACCTGCCTGCGCACCGCCGGCACCGCCCCATCGGGTGCCAATCATCAGCCCTGGCATTTTGCCGCCATCGCTGACCCCGCCCTGAAACAACGTATTCGCGAAGAGGCCGAAGAAGAAGAACGCCGCTTTTACGCAGGGGGTGCGGGGGATGAGTGGATCAAAGCGCTCGAGCCCATCGGCACCAATGCGGTCAAGGAACATCTGACCATCGCCCCATGGCTGATTGTGGTCTTTGCCCAGCGCTGGGGAGAGTTCGAGGACGGTACGCGCTATAAGAACTACTATGTGCCCGAAAGCGTGAATATCGCCACGGGGTTCCTGCTGGCCGCGCTGCATCACGCCGGGCTGTCGACGCTGACCCATACGCCCAACCCCATGAAATTCCTCAATGGCGCATTGGGGCGCCCTGCCTCTGAAAAGCCGACGATGATAATCGCGGTTGGGCATCCGTCAGAGAATGCAACGGTCCCTGCGGTGGCCAAGCTGAAAAAGCCTTTGGACGAGATCTCGTCGTTCTTTTGAGGCCTAACCTTCGGATGCCCCGGTCGTTGCCTCTGTTGCCGGAGCGGCGATCCGGTAACACGCCACAGCCGCAATCAGACTGCAGATCACAATGAAGAAGACGGCCAGCGCGACCTCGTGCATATGCGCAATGGCCGCCAGCAGGGCAGAGATGGCGACACCAGACAATCGGGCGATGCTTTTGATCGCAGCCGATGCCTGAACGCGCTGGTCTTTGGGGGCGACGTCCAGAAAATACAGTTTGCGCGCGCCGCTGATGCCCGTCACGGCGACCGTTACGATGAACAGGGCAATGGCGTGCATATGCACATCGTGATCCAGCTTGAGGTAATGAAACGCCAACAGGACCGTCCCCGTCGCGGCCACCATGCAAGCCCCCGTCACCATCACAGCGCGATGCGATTTCATGTTCACGAATTGCCACAACGGGGCCGATACCAGATACCCGGAGGCCGATGATATGATCATGGCCGTCAGCCCTTTGGCCGAGGTATGATGTGCCTCGGCGGCAATCAGGGCGAAGAATGGGACTGACAGCGTTACGACAACCAGCGGCATGCGCATGATCAGGTAGCGGCGAAACCAGGCATAATCGAACATGTCGATGACAGCTTGCACATTGGCCCTGAGCGAGAGCCGGGCAACAGGATCTTTCCCGGTTGATGCGCTCGGGGTTTTGCCGATCTCGGACAGCGCCAGAATGCACAGCGCCGAAAACACGAAAAACGCAAAGGACACGGCAATGACCGCAGAATGGCGCGAGAAGGGCGGATTGTCCTTGGTGATCTCATGGACCAGCAGCGCCAGCGCAATCGCGACCGAACCGCCTGCCCCAAGCTGCAGATAGTGCATCACCATCCGGGATTTGGACTGCACATGGTCGCCGATCAGATCGGTAAACATGAGGTTCTGAATCTCGGTGACCAGACCGATGAGAAAAAAGATCAGCAGAAATGCCACCGCGATCGCGGGCACAAAGCCGGTCGCCGCAATCGCCATGGCAAGCAGCAGGCACACACCAACCGCAAATTCCGTCATTGCGATGCCGCGCTTTTTCCTGAGCTGGGCGGCAATTGTCCGGGCCAGAAAGAAATCCGCAATCAAGCTGCCAACCATACGGACCGAGACCAAAGCCCCGGCCACAAACATCGGCAATTCGAAGGACACGGCCAGAAACGGCAGCACCACCGACGGGCTGCCCAATGTCCACGCGACCTGAGACAGAATGCTCTGCCCGGTCAGGACCGGGACGTTGCGCTTTGCCAATTCTGTCGCGTTATTCGCCATGTCTAGCGGCAGCACCTGCCGCAACACCGATATGCGCGCAGGCCAGTCCCAGTTTCAGTTTCCGGGTCCCAGCCTATTCTGAACGTGAATGTCGGCCAAGTACCGCTGTAAAAGCCTGAAACGAAAAAACCCGGCCTAACCGGCCGGGCTGAATACCAATTGGGCGCGAAAGGTCAGAGCTGCGCCATGACCTCGTCCGTCGCTTCGAAATTGGTGGTGACACGTTGTACGTCATCGTCGTCTTCCAGCGCGTCGACCAGCTTCATCAGCTTTTGCATGTCTTCCAGACCCAGTTCGGTCGTGGTGGTGGGCTTCCACACCAGTTTGGTGGATTCGGATTCACCCAGCGCCTCTTCCAGCGCGTTCGACACATCGTTCAGATCGGTATCTGCGCACCAGATGATGTGACCATCATCCGAGCTTTCGACATCCTCGGCACCGGCCTCGATGGCCGCTTCGAAAATGGTGTCCGCATCGCCTGCGTCCGCCTGATAGACAACCTCACCTTTGCGGTCGAACATGAACCCGACCGAGCCGGTCTCACCCAAATTGCCGCCGTTCTTGGAAAAGGTCGAACGTACAGTGGATGCGGTGCGGTTACGGTTGTCGGTCATCGTTTCGACGATCACGGCCACGCCGTTGGGGCCATAACCCTCATACCGGATTTCTTCGTAATCGTCGCCTTCACCGGCCACCGATTTCTTGATCGCGCGGTCGATCACGTCCTTGGGGACCGAGTTCGACTTGGCCTCTTTTACGGCCAGACGCAGACGCGGGTTCTTGTCGGGATCGGGATCGCCCATCTTGGCGGCGACGGTGATCTCTTTCGACAGCTTGGAAAACAGTTTGGACCGCGCGGCGTCCTGACGTCCCTTGCGGTGCTGGATATTGGCCCATTTGGAATGGCCTGCCATGGTGCGTCCTCGTTATTCGTGATTGCGTGTTCGGCGCTCATATAGACGTTTGCGGGGGGCAGGATCAAGGGATCGGCTTGCCCCAACATCCTGTGCGGCTATGGTGGCGACATGACGACAGATCAGATCATTCTTTTTTCCCTTTTCATCGCCGTGTTCGGAATGCTGCTGTGGGGCAGGTTCCGGTATGACCTTGTGGCCTTCACCGCCCTGATGATTGCAGTTACGCTGGGAGTTGTCCCGGTCGACAATGCCTTCGCCGGGTTCGGACACCCTGCCACGATCATTGTCGCGTTGGTGCTTGTGGTTTCTGCCGGTCTGGTGCGGTCAGGAGCGGTGTTCATGATCACGCGAACACTGGTCGATGCCTCGCGAGGCCTCGGCGCCCATATCGCGCTGATGGGCGGGATCGGTGCCGTCTTGTCGGCCTTCATGAACAATGTAGCGGCGCTGGCGCTGTTGATGCCGGTCGATATCCAGACCGCCCGCAAGGCGGCGCGCCCGGTGGGCCTGTCGCTGATGCCGCTGAGCTTCGCCACCATTCTTGGAGGGATGGCAACGTTGATCGGGACACCGCCGAATATCATCATCGCCTCGATCCGGGCCAAAACACTGGGGGAGCCGTTCCAGATGTTCGATTTCGCCCCCGTCGGCGGGATCGCGGCCATTGCCGGTCTGGCCTTTGTGGCGTTGATCGGCTGGCGTCTAATCCCCAACCGCGGCGTGCAACAGGAGACCTCGGAGGTTCTGGCCGAATACATCGCCGAACTGACCGTTCCGCCCGGGTCACCGCATATCGGCAAGCGGGTCAGCGAGCTGTATGAAGCGGCCGAGAAATCCGACGTGGCCATCATCGGTCTGATCCGGGACGGCAAGCGCCGCTATGGGCGTTCGGCCCACGCGACCTTGCACGAAGGCGATGCGCTGGTGCTGGAGGCGCGACCCGAAGCGCTGGATGAATTCCGCGCCGCGCTCAATCTGGATTTCTCGGACACGCGGCGGCAGGAAGTGCTGACAGCCGAGGGCGACGGGCTGGAGGTGATCGAGGTTGTCGCCCCCGAAAGCGCCCGCATCACCGGGCGCACCGCGCAAGCGCTGGGGCTGGCGTGGCGGCAAAGTACCGTGCTGATGGGCATCTCGCGTCAGGGGCGCCGCATTAGCGAACAGGTCCGCAAGACCGAGGTCGAACCGGGTGATATCCTGCTGCTGCTCTGCCCGCGCGACCGCAGCGCGGATGTGACCGAATGGCTGGGCTGTCTGCCGTTGGCGGAACGCGGGTTGAACGTGACGGCCAACGATAAGGCGTGGCTGGCCATCGGCCTGTTCGCGGCGGCTGTGCTGGCCGCCAGTATAGGGTTGATCTATCTGCCCATCGCCTTGGGTCTGGTTGTGGTGGCCTATGTTCTGACCAAGATCATGCCGATTGCGGATATCTACAATCACATCGAATGGCCTGTGGTGGTCCTGCTGGGCTCGATGATCCCGCTGGGCAGTGCGCTGGAAACCTCGGGCGGGACCGAGTTGATCGCCAACGCCCTGATCCAGTTGACCAACGGGCTGCCTGCATGGGCCATTCTGACGGTCCTTATGGTGGTCACGATGACCCTGTCGGACGTGCTGAACAACACGGCCACCGCCATTGTCGCAGCCCCTGTGGGGATACAGATGGCGCGCACGCTCGAGGTCTCGCCAGATCCGTTCCTGATGACGGTGGCCGTGGCGGCCTCGGCTGCGTTCCTGACCCCCATCGGGCACAAGAACAACACGCTGGTTCTGGGACCCGGAGGATATCATTTCGGCGATTACTGGCGCATGGGCCTGCCGCTGGAGGTGTTGATCATCGCTGTCTCAATCCCCTCGATCCTTGTGTTCTGGCCGCTTTGAAGGCTAAAGGCTGCGCATGAAACGCTTTCTGATCCTGCAACTGCGCCCGGAAACCGACGCGTCAGATGCCGAATATGCCTCGATTCTGGATAAAACCGGGCTGGTCCCGGCGCAGACCCATCGCATCCGGCTGGATTGCGAAGACCTGCCCGAAGGGCTGGATGTGACCGACTATGCCGGTGTCATCGTGGGCGGCGGGCCGGGCTGCGTCAGCGACGATCCGGCCAGCAAATCCGCACTGGATGCAAGGATTGAAGGCGCGATCATGGGGCTGATGCCGCAGATCACCGCGCAGGATCACCCGTTCATGGGCTGCTGCTATGGCCTGGGTATCCTGGCTGCGCATCTGGGCGGCGATGTCAGCAAACGGCAGTATGGCGAACCGGTCGGGCCTTCCGATTGTCGCCTGACCGAGGATGGTGCAGCGGACCCTTTGACCGCTGGCCTGCAACCGGAATTCGAAGCCTTTGTCGGACACAAAGAGGCAGTGCAATCCCTACCCGATGGCTGCGTGCATCTGGTGGCCTCGGACCCCTGTCCGTTTCAGATGATCCGCTGGGGGCAAAATGTCTATGCCACTCAGTTCCACCCCGAAGCGGATGCCAAGGACTTTGAACAGCGCATCCATATCTACAAGGATCACGGCTATTTCCCGCCTGACGATGCGCAAGGTTTGATCGATATGTGCCACGCCGCTGATGTCACGCAGCCGGGCGAAATCCTGCGCCGGTTTGCGCAGCGTTATGGCTGACCCCACGACGCGGTTGCCTGATCCGTGACCCCTCGCCTAGGCTGACGGCACAACCGCCGCAACCGATCCGAGGGGCCATCGCATGACCACCAATACCGCAGACGCGATCATTGTCGGCGCGGGCCTGGCCGGGCTTGCCGCCGCAGCCGAGCTGGGCGACCGGGGCAAGCGGGTTATCGTTGTAGATCAAGAGCCTGAGCATTTCCTGGGCGGACAAGCGTTCTGGAGCCTTGGCGGGCTGTTCATGGTCGACACCCCGGAACAGCGCCGCATGGGCATCCGCGACAGCCACGATCTTGCCCTGCGCGACTGGATGGGCAGTGCGCAGTTCGACCGGGATGACGATGCGTGGCCGCGCAAATGGGCCGAGGCCTATGTGGAATTTGCCGCTGGTGAGATGCGCCCATGGCTGCATACGATGGGCCTGCGCTGGTTCCCGGTAGTCGGCTGGGCCGAGCGCGGCGGATCCTATGCGGATGGTCACGGCAACTCGGTCCCGCGCTTTCATATCACATGGGGCACCGGGCCCGGTGTGCTGGAACACTTCGTCCGCCGTGTGCAAGAGCACATCAGCGCCGGGCTGATACAGTTGAAATTCCGCCATCAGGTCAGCCACATCATCATGCAGAACGGCTGTGCCAAAGGCGTTTCCGGAGAGGTTCTGGCCGACGATACCGCCCAGCGCGGCGGCAAGACCAACCGCGATGAAGTGGGCGAATTCGAGATCTATGCGCCTTCGGTCATCGTCACCTCGGGTGGGATCGGCGGCAATTTCGAGATGGTGCGCAAAAACTGGCCACGCGACCGGCTGGGGGAACCGCCAAGGGATATGGTCGCGGGTGTGCCGTTCCATGTGGATGGCCGGATGATTCCGATCGCCGAGAAGGCGGGCGGGCATGTCATCAACGGCGACCGGATGTGGCACTACACCGAAGGCGTGCGCAACTGGGATCCGATCTGGCCCGCACATGGCATTCGCATCTTGCCCGGCCCAAGTTCGATGTGGTTCGACGCGCGCGGCAACCGGCTGAAACCACCTTGCCTGCCGGGGTTCGATACGTTGGGCACGCTGCGCGAAATCCTGAAAACCGGTCACGAATACAGTTGGTTCGTCCTGACGCAGAAAGTGATCAAGAAGGAATTCGCCCTGTCAGGTTCGGAACAAAATCCCGATTTCACCTCGGGCAGTTGGAAAGAAGTGATCCGTCAGCGCATCCTGTCCGGCTCGAAAGCCACAGGTCCGGTCGAGGCTTTCAAGGCAAAGGGCGAGGATTTCATTGTTGCCAACACCCTGACCGAACTGGTTACCGGCATGAACCAGCTGGGCGGCGGATTGATTGACGAGGCCCATCTGCGCGCCCAGATCGAGGCGCGGGATTCTCAGGTCGATAACCCGTTCTCGAAAGACGCGCAGATGATGGCGATCCTCGCGGCGCGCAATTACCGGGGCGACAAACTGATCCGCACCGCCAAGCCGCACAGATTCCTTGATCCGTCAAACGGCCCGCTGATCGCGGTCAAGCTGCATGTACTGACCCGCAAATCGCTGGGCGGATTGCAGACCAATCTCGACAGCCAGATGATCAGAGCAGACAGTCAGGTCGTCCCCGGCCTGTTTGCTGCCGGTGAGGTCGCGGGCTTCGGCGGCGGCGGCTATCACGGCTATAACGCGCTGGAGGGCACGTTTCTGGGCGGCTGCATCTTCTCGGGCCGCAATGCCGGGCGGTCGCGCGCCGTAGCCTGATTACGGGGTGCGGATGAATTTCAGAACCGGCTCGCCCGCGCCATCCAGCAAGACCAGACCGTCGCCTGCAACGGCATAGGTGGTCACGCCTTGCAGGGCGGCGAAGAACTGGTCTTCGACCTCTTCCATCGCTGGCGGGCAGGCCATAAGCGTGGCCGCTATGTTGTCAGGAAATTCCAAGCGATCCCCGGTCATTTCGGCTTGCCCCGTAAACCGGTTGCAGCCTCCGAAACCACCGAAAGAGCCGCCCTGCCCGAAGGACAATTGCGGTGGGCGCTCGGCCTGTACGACCGCGCCATTGATGCCGATTGCAGTCCAGTCGGTGTTTTCAAGCATCACTGCATCCTGACTGCCGGCCTGCACCAGCACAAGATCGGCGCTGTCCCCCGAACCGTTGGTCAGCACCGGATGAACGGTGTCGGTGGTAAACAACAGTTCACCATCACGATAGACCGATCCGCTTATGGCATAGGTCATCCCGTCGCGGATCAGCGCGTCGTCGAAGCTCAGCTCAAACTCGGCGGGCACCCCGGTCAGCGCATAGCGTTGCGCGGCCAATGTCACCGCAGGCGCATCCGCGCGTGAAATATCCTGTAACTCGACATAAAGCGTCGCGTCTTCCGGCAAGGCAATGCGCTCGCGATATGTCGCGGTCCCGGTCACCGAGCCGGCTTGGCTCTGGCTGCCCAGCAGGGCCAGTATGACTGCTCCGGCCACGATGGCCTGTCCGAGTTTGGGAAACGGCATGATCCCATCCTTTCGCGTGCGTCGTTACCGAAAAGATTGTGACCAGATTATCGTTTACAAGACCTGCCCCCCTCGGGTCGGCGATTCCGCGCCGGTGCTACAGGGGCCAGATGAGCGGAATCAGCAGCGATGCCAGCAAGCCAACCGTCAGGTTGAGCGGCACGCCGACCTTCAAAAAGTCGGTAAACCGGTATCCTCCGGGGCCATACACCATCATGTTGGTCTGATAGCCGATGGGCGTTGCGAACGATGCCGAGGCCGCCACCATCACCGCCACAACCAACGGGCGCGGGTCGATCCCCACCGCCTGCGCCAGCGAGATGGCGATGGGCGTTACGACGACGGCCACCGCGTTGTTCGACACCAGCTCGGTCAGGATGGAGGTCAGCAGGTAAACCGCCCAGATGATCAGGAACGGCGGCAACATGCCCAGTCCGGGGGCCACAGCCTCGACGATCAGTGAAACCGCGCCGGATTTGTCCAGCGCGGCCCCAATCGCCAGCATCGCGAAGATCAGCGCCAGCAGGCGGCCTTCGACGAAGGAAAACGCCTCATCCGCATCGATACAGCGAGTCACCAGGACCACCGCGACGGCGATGATCGACAGCAGCAGGATCGGCGCGACCCCCAATCCGGCCAGCGTGACAATCCCGACCAGCGCCCCGATGGCAATCGGGGCGTGGCTGCGCCGGAACGCGCGGGCCGAGGGTTGGGTGACGTCGACCATATCCATGTCGGCGGCCAGTTTCTGGATATCCGCAGGCGAACCTTCCAACAGCAGGGTATCCCCCACGCGCACCGTCAGGTCGTCCAACTGACGCCCGATATTCTGGTTCCGGCGATGCACCGCCAGCACATACACACCATAGCGACGGCGCAGACGCATCGCGCCCAGCGTCCGCCCGACCATCCGACAGCCCGGCGTGATCAGCACCTCAACGGTCTTGGTCTCAACCGCCGAGACCTGATCGACCCGCTTGAGTTCCTTGTTACTCTGCAGGCTCAGAAGCTCGGTCATTTCGGTGCGCAGCACCACCCGGTCACCCACACGCAGCTCAACCCCTTTGAGGTTGCGCCGCAGCGACTCATCACCCCGGATCACGTCGATCAGGCGCACGCCGGGACGTTTGAACAACTGCACACCGATCACCTCGCGACCGATCAGGTTGCTGTCCGGGGGAATGACGGCCTCGGTGAAAAACTTCATTCTGGAGCGGTCACTCAGCAGGTCGGCCATGCTGTCGCGGTTGGGCAGCAGGCGCGGCGCGATGAAACGCAGATAGACCATGCCATAGATCACGACGGCGATGCCCAGCGGCGTCACCTCGAAGATGGTAAAGGCCGTCATGCCCTGTGCGCGGGCCACGCCGTCAACCAGCAGGTTGGTCGAGGTGCCGATCAGCGTCAGAGTGCCGCCCAGAATGGCCGCATAGCTGAGCGGGATCAGCAATTTGGAGGCCGGTACATCCAGCGTCCGCGCGATTTGAATGAAGACCGGGATCATCACCACCACAACGGGCGTATTCGAAACAAAGGCCGAGGCGATGACGACAAAGCCCATAAGCAGCCCGATGGCGATGCGCGGGTTGACCTGCGCCTGCTTCTGCGCGGTCGAGGTAAAGGCATCCAGCGCCCCAGTCCGCACAAGCGCGCCCATGATGATGAACATGGCGCCAATGGTCCACGGCGCGGGGTTCGACAGCACCGCCAGCGCACTTTGATACGGCAGAATGCCGGTGGCCAGCATCAGGGCGACGCCGCCGATGGCCACCACTTCGGTCGGGTAGACCTCGCGCAGGAACATGACGAACATGCCCGCAACGATCATCAGCGCCACGATTGCGCTGCCCATCTCTGTCAGTTGAAGGAATTGCATTCTTGGTATTCTGTCCGAACCCTGGCCTGGCATACGCGCCTGAACGTCAGTGTCTCGCATTGCGCGCAGCAGAGCAAGCCTGACGTGGTTTTCAGAGGCCAGCCTGCTGCAATCGCCCGCCAATGCGGACCATCTGCACAGATTTTGCGCGCCCGTCGCGGTCGTCGGTTTCGACGAACACGCCGCTCAGCGTGGCCTCGCCATTTGCGGGCGTGAACCGGGCTTTGGGCATCCCGGTTATGAACCGGCGCATCGGTTCCAGTTTATCCATGCCGATGACCGAGTCATAATCGCCGCACATCCCCGCATCGGTCAAATAGGCGGTGCCATTCGGCAGGATCTGAGCGTCCGCCGTGGGCACATGCGTATGCGTCCCCACCACAAGGCTGGCACGGCCATCGCAGTAGTGACCCATCGCCATCTTCTCCGAGGTCGCCTCGCAATGCATGTCGACGATGATGGCGTCCGCCTGTCCGCCGCGCGGGTGCGATTTCAGGATCGGTTCAACGCCCGAGAACGGGTCGTCAAACGGTCGTTTCATAAAGACCTGCCCCAGCACCTGCACCACCAGCACTTTGCGTCCGCCCGGTGCGGTGAACAGCCGATGTCCCCGCCCCGGCGCGCCTTTGGCAAAGTTCACCGGGCGCACGATGCGCGGCTCTTTCTCGATGAATTGCAGCATGTCTTTCTGGTCGAACGCATGATCACCCAGCGTCACACAATCCGCGCCTGCATCCAGCAACAGTTTGGCATGATCGCCGGTCAGGCCCATCCCGTTCGAGGCGTTCTCGCCATTGACCACAACGAAATCCAGCCGCCATTCGTCACGCAGACGTGGCAAATGCTGCTGTATGGCCGCACGCCCCGCGCGGCCCATCACGTCACCCAGAAAAAGTATCTTCATACCAGCGGTCCTAGAGCCAGTCGGCAACAAAAACAACAGAATACCGGGCCGTTACCGTTCTTGTCGCTCGGGACGTTGTTTCAGAAGCTCAGCACGCGGCTTTCGGTGATCACCATATCCAGCGGCTGGTCGGTTGGCTCCAGTGGCAGGCCCTCGTCTTCCTGCGCATCGAAGGCAAAGCCGATGGCCAGCGTCGGGCGCTTGGCGCGCAAGCCCTCCAGTGTGCGGTCATAGAACCCGCCGCCATAGCCCAGCCGCCCGCCCTTCGCGTCGAATGCCACCAGCGGCACGATCAGGATTTCCGGGTCAAAGTAATCATCCACCTCGGGCACCATGGCGCCGAACGGTCCGTCTTTCAGGCCCCCTTCGGGCGTCCAGCGCGAAAAGCGCAGCGGTTGGCCTGCGGCCTGAATGACCGGCACACCAACCGGGCCGTAGGCTGAAGCCTCGGCCATGGCGGGCAGCGGGTCGATCTCGGTACGGATGGGCATGTAACCCGAGATGGGAACGCCACGGTGCCCGGCCAGAACCTCGGACAGACGGCCTGCCGCGCCCGGTGGCCGCGCGTCAAAGGCAGCCTTGCGTCGGGCGAAGGCAGCCTTGCGGGCCGCCGCCTTGATTTCAGTCAGATCGGTCGTATCGGTCACAGTAGCACCACGCTGGCCAGCCCCAGGAATATGAAGAACCCCATGACATCCGTTGTGGTGGTCACAAAGGTCCCCGACGCCAGCGCCGGGTCAACGCCCAGACGGTCCAGCACAACCGGTACTACCGTACCTGCAAAGCCCGCGATGATCATGTTCACGACCAAGGCCGATCCGATCACGACACCCAGAAGCGGAGAATCGAACCACATCATACCCACGGTGCCCAGCACGATGGCAAAGCATAAGCCGTTGAGCATCCCGACCAGCAATTCCCGCCGGATAACGCGGCCCACGTTCGAGCTCGTCAAGTCACGCGTTGCCAGCGCGCGCACAGCGACCGTCAGCGACTGCGTGCCCGCATTGCCGCCCATCGACGCCACGATGGGCATCAGGATCGCCAGCGCCACCAACTGGTCAATAGCCGCCTCGAACTGCGAAATCACCAGCGACCCACAGATCGCGGTAACCAGATTGACCCCCAGCCACGGCAACCTCCGCTTGCTGGTCGCGGCCACGCTGTCCGATATCGAGCTTTCGTCCGAAACACCGGCGAGGCGCAGCATGTCCTCTTCGTATTCCTCATCCAGCACCACCATCGCATCATCAATGGTGATCACGCCGACCAGACGCCCGTCGGTATCCACCACCGGGGCCGAGATCAGGTGATACTGATTGAACGCATAGGCGACGTCTTCTTCGTCCTGATCGACCGGGATGATGTGGAATTCTTCTTCGGCAATGTCCTGCAGCAAAACTTCGCGCCGGGTTGCCATCAGCTTGCCCAGCGTGATCTGCGCAACGGGTTTCAGCCGTGGATCGACCAGAATGACATGATAGAACTGCTCGGGCAGATCGTCGTTGGCACGCATGAAATCGATGGCCTGCCCCACCGTCCAGTGCTCGGGCGCCATGACCACCTCGCGCTGCATGAGACGGCCCGCCGAGTTCTCGGGATAGGACAGCGCCTGTTCCGCTGCGATCCGCTCGGAATCTTCCAGTGCGTCCAGAATGGTCTCTTGCTGCGGCTCTTCGAGGTCTTCCAGCAGGTCGACGACATCGTCGCTTTCCATATCCCGAACAGCGTCTGCCAGCACGTCGGGGTTCAGGATATCGATCACCTCTTCCCGAACCGACTCGTCAAGTTCGGACAGGATGTCGCCGTCAAATTCCTTGTCATACAGGCGGATCAGCCGGGACCGTTCATAGGGGTCGATCTGTTCCAGAAGGTCGGCGATGTCGGCCGCGTGCAGCGGATCCATCAACTCGATCAGCTTGTCGCGATCCTCGACCTCCACCGCATAGAGGATGGCCGCAACGGTTCGCATGTCCAGCGCATAGGCGTCTTCATCCCGGGGCTGATCGTGTCCGGCTTCGTCAATGCCTGTGGTCATGCTCTGCCCCTCATTCCGCGCGATTGCTTCTTGATAGAAGAAGCAGCTACCGGAAAACAATGACAATGCTCGGATTTACCCGCATCTTTCGCCCCCCTATGCTGAAGAACGGTCCAAAACACGCGGAGAACAGGGAAAATGGCGCAAAAGACGCTTTTGAAAGGGCGCGTACTGAGCTTTGACGGATCGCCGTTCGAAGGCGAGCCGACCGATGCAGTAGCGTTGCACGAGGCACTTGTGATCGAGGACGGACGTATCGCAGCGTTGGGCTCGGCATCGGATCTTGGGCGGGCGCATCCTGAGGCAGAGATCGTGAACTATGGCAGCCATCTGATCATGGCGGGTTTTATCGATCCGCATGTGCATTACCCTCAGACCGCGATGATCGCCAGTTGGGGCAAGCGACTGATCGACTGGCTGAACAGCTATACCTTTCCTGAGGAAATGAAGTTCGGCGACATGGCTTATGCGTCGGAGATCGCCAACCGTTATCTGGACCTGACCGCCGCCCATGGTACCACGACAATGTGCAGCTTTTGCACCATGCATCCCGAAAGCGTGGATGCATTTTTCTCGGCCGCTCAGGCGCGGGGCCAGCGGGTGGTTGCGGGCAAGACCTGCATGGACCGCAACGCCCCCGAGGGTCTGCGCGACACCGCGCAAACGGCATATGATCAGTCGCAGGCGTTGCTGGAGAAATGGCACGGCATCGACCGGCTGTCTTATGCCATCACGCCGCGCTTTTCACCGACCTCGACGCCGGAACAGCTTGAGGCGATGGGGGCGCTGTGGGGGGAATACCCGCATTGCCTGATGCAGACCCACCTGAGCGAACAGACGGATGAGATCGAGTGGGTCCGGTCCCTCTTTCCCGATGCGCGGGATTATCTGGATACGTACGAACAGTTTGGTCTGCTGCGCAAAAACGGGCTTTATGGCCATGTCATCCACCTGGAACAGCGCGAGCGGGATCGGCTGCGTGAGATGGACGCGGCGCTGATCCATTGCCCGACCTCGAACACGTTCATCGGGTCAGGATTGTTCGATATGGCAGGCTTGATGCGCGAAGGCCATCGTGTCGGGCTGGCCACGGATACCGGCGGCGGGTCCAGCTTTTCCATGCTGCGGACTATGGCTGCGGCTTATGAGATCGGTCAGCTGCGGGGTGTCCCGCTGCATCCGGCACAATTGCTTTGGCTGGGGACCGTCGGCTCGGCCCGGACACTGCATATGGACGATTGCATCGGCAATGTCGCGGCTGGGATGGAGGCGGATCTGGTCGTCCTTGATCTCGCCTCGACCCCGGCAATCGCGCAGCGTGAAGCCTGTGCAGAGGATTTGTGGGAAGCGGTGTTTCCGACCATCATGATGGGGGATGACCGAGCGGTGGCCGATGTCTGGATCGGTGGCTCAAAGGCGCAAACGTAAGAGGGACGCGCCTGCGGCGCGTGCCTCCGGCGGGAGTATTTTTGGCCAGATGAAGGACGGATCCGCTAGTCGATCAGAGCGCGCGCGAGACGGTTCTGCGTTTCGATTGCCTTTGGCAGATCGATTGTGGTAATCTGACCATCGCGGACAATCTGACGACCTTCCACGAAGAGGTGTTTAACGACGGTTGGTCCCGCAAGCAGCAGGGCCGCCGGATCCCAGCTGCCGGCGCTTTCGATGCCAGAGACATCCCAGATGGCAATGTCGGCGCGTTTACCTTGCATCAGTCGGCCACAATCGGGGCGGTTCAGAACATCCGCGCCACCGCGCGTAGCGATCTCGAGCGCTTCGCGGGCCGACATGGCGTCGGCCCCGTTCGCGACCCGTTGCAGCAGCATGGTCTGACGTGCCTCTGACACCAGATTGCTGCAATCGTTGCTGGCCGATCCATCAACCCCGAGCCCGACCGGAACACCCTGGTCGCGCATCGCGCGGATCGGGGCGATGCCCGAACCGAGGCGGCAGTTGGAACAGGGGCAATGGGCAACACCTGTTCTGGTACGCGCAAAGAGATCGATCTCGGCCCCGTCGAGTTTCACGCAATGGGCGTGCCAGACATCCGATCCTGTCCACCCGAGGTCTTCGGCATATTGGCCGGGGCGGCAGCCGAACTGGGCCTGTGAATAGGCGATATCCTCATCATTCTCGGCAAGATGCGTGTGCAGCATTACGCCTTTATCGCGGGCCAGAAGAGCCGCGTCGCGCATCAGTTCACGGCTGACAGAGAACGGAGAGCACGGAGCCAGACCGACACGGCACATCGCCCCATCGGAAGGGTCGTGGAAGGCATCGACGACGCGGGTCATATCCTCGAGAATAGCCGCCTCGGCCTCGACCAGCGCATCGGGCGGCAGGCCCCCATCGCTTTCGCCGATGCTCATGGCGCCACGTGTAGGGTGGAACCGCAGACCCAGTTCGGCGGCGGCGTGGATCGTATCCTCGAGCCGCGCGCCGTTCGGATAAAGGTACAGGTGATCGGAACTGAGCGTACAGCCCGACAGCGCCAGTTCCGCAAGGCCGATCTGGGCGGAGACAAACATCTCTTCCGGGCCAAAGCGGGACCAGATCGGATAGAGCGTTTGCAGCCAGCCAAACAGCAGCGCGTCCTGCCCGCCGGGCACCGCGCGTGTCAGGGTCTGATAAAGATGGTGATGCGTGTTCACCAATCCGGGCGTCACCACACATCCCGAGGCATCATGGATCTCTCCGACAGTGGTCAGGCCATGGCCAATCCGGGCGATTTGCCCGTCTCGGATCAACAGATCGGCACCCGCCAGCTCTTGCCGCGAGTCGTCCATCGTCAGGATCAGATCGGCGTTCTTAATCAGGAATTCGGTCATTTTCTTGCACTCCCGCATAGGCCCGTCTCATGCGTGAAGTGCAGGGCTGGTGGAAAACGGGCGTAAGAACCAGCCATATATAGTTTAAGGATTCCGTGGCATGACGGCAACCGAATTTAGTACTGACGCAGGATATCCAGTGCAGCAGCATGCAGTTCACGCGTGGCAGCCGCCAGCACGCGCCCACCTTCATGAACAGGGTTGCCCTGCCAGTCGGTGACGACACCCCCCGCAGCTTCGATCACGGCTATCGGGGCCTGAATGTCATAGGCATTCAGCCCAGCCTCGATGACCAGATCGACCTGCCCCGCTGCCAGCAGCGCATAGGCATAGCAATCCATTCCATAGCGGGTCAGTTTTGCCTGCGAGGCAACTGCCCGGAATGCTGCGGCCTCGGCCTCGGACCCGACCTCGGGGAAGGTGGTGAAAACGATGGCCTGATCCAGCGTACGTGTCGGACGCGTCGCAAGCTCAGCATGGCCCAGGGGACCTTGAACAAAGGCCTGCCCGCCGCCGCCGACGAACCGTTCACCAATATAGGGCTGGTCGATCACACCCAGCATCGGGCCGGATTCATCGCTCAGCGCAATCAAGACACCCCAGGTCGGTGTGCCGCTGATAAAGCCGCGCGTGCCGTCAATCGGATCCAGCACCCAGACGCGCCCGCTGGTGCCGATGCTTTGTCCGAACTCTTCGCCAAAAATGCCGTCGTCGGGGCGATGTCTGGCCAGAACCGCGCGCATGGCCTGTTCAGCCTCGCGATCCGCGACGGTCACCGGATCAAACCCATCGGCAAGCTTGTTGTCCGTTTGCAGGTTGGTCTGACGGAAATACGGCAGAATGGCCGCCCGCGCCGCGTCGGCCATTTTTTCTGCTATCTCAAGATCACTTAGTGGGGCGTGTTGCATGGCAATTCCGTGCGGTTATCGCCCCGCGAAGTCAAGTCGATTGTATCAGGCGACGTCGCTGAGCACGCGGGCCAGTTCAAACAGCCGGCGGCGCTGATTTTCCGGAATGGCGTAATATGACCGCACCAGATCGAGCGCTTCCTTGTCGCCCATCAGGTCGGCAGGCACGGATTTCTTATCGGCGTCCGATTTCTGCGTTTCTTCCAAGCCTTCGAAGAAGAAGCTGACCGGTACATCCAATGCCTCGGCAATGTCCCACAGGCGAGACGCGCTGATCCGGTTGGCACCCGTTTCGTATTTCTGGATCTGTTGAAACTTAATACCAACTTGCTGCGCCAACTGCTGCTGGGTCATGCCAATCAGCCAGCGGCGATGCCGGACGCGTTTGCCCACATGGACATCGACGTGATGGGTCATTGGTAGTCTCCTTTACACAAACACCTGTCCGGGAAAACGCGACAACAGCCGTCGCCGCCAAGTTAGCGGGTCGCTGCTTAAGAACTCCCTAATTCGGATCGTGCCCCCCGAACAGCACCATAGCAACAATATTGCCGCATTGATTATTTTTTTCAAGCGGGTTGAATCGCTTATCCCGTACAGTGGTTTGTGGTTGTACGCGCCGCAGACAGTCAAAGCGTTTCCTCAATCGAAACAATAGGCGCTCCATCTGCATCGAAATCCGACGGTATTTCTGATGGGAATTGACAAAGCGCCTCGCCGATACGCCTATGTCGATCAAAACGCGGAGAGCGACCATGCTGGCATATCATATCAGGACCAAAGGGGCCGCAGCGCAGTTGTGCGAGGTCGATCTGCCCGCCCCGGCCGAGAATCAGATTCGCGTCACAATCAAAGCATGCGGCCTGAACTTCGCGGACCTGCTGATGCAGAAGGGCACGTATCAGGATACGCCTGATGCGCCGTTTACGCTGGGAATGGAGATCGCCGGGATTGTTGATGAAATCGGAAACAATGTCACGAATCTAAGGCCCGGGGATCACGTTGCTGTCTATTCGGGTCAGGGTGGGCTGGCCGAATCAGGCGTTTTTGATGCCGCGCGGGCTGTTCCGCTGCCCGATTCCATGAGTTTCGAGGATGCTGCCGCAATCCAGATCGCCTATGGCACCAGCCATATCGCCCTGGATCACCGGGCCCGTCTGCAGCCGGGTGAAACGCTATTGGTGACGGGCGCCGCGGGCGGGGTTGGCCTGACCGCTGTTGAGATTGGCAAGCTGATGGGCGCGACGGTCATCGCGCAGGCGCGCGGTGCAGACAAGCTGGCCGTGGCGCAACAGGCCGGGGCAGATCACCTGGTCGACGCGGACGAGGATCTGCGCGCGCGCGTTCTGGCACTGGGTGGCGCGGATGTCGTCTATGACGCGATCGGCGGCGATGTGTTCAAGGCCGCATTCCGCGCAACCAACCCCGAGGGCCGCATTCTGCCGATCGGATTTGCCGGTGGTGACGTGCCACAAATTCCTGCCAACCACTTGCTGGTCAAGAACCTCAGCGTGATCGGCGTCTATATCGGAGGGTATCTGACTTTCCGGCCCGAAGTGGTGTCCAAGAGTTTTGAAACCCTGTTCCGCTGGCATTCAGAGGGGAAAATCAAACCTCATATCAGCCATGTTCTGCCCCTGCAGGAGGCAGAACAGGGTCTTGAGTTGCTGCGCGCTCGTAAATCCACCGGGAAAGTGGTCATTCAGATCAGCTGACAGCCTTCAGCGGCTGTGCGCCCGGGCGCGCGAAGTTCTGGCGCAGCAGATTGGCAAGCTCACCCACATATTCCTCACGCACGCGCTCGGCCCCGTAGAGGTTGATGAACTGTACCGGCAATTCCGGCAGCACGCCTGCATGATCGATCAACTCCTGATGGCTTGGCTGTGTGCCTTCCAGCAGTACACCCACGGCAAGATCGGCGCTGACCGTGGCCTCGACCGTGCGGTCCGAGTCGCTGTCGATGCTCATGTCCCACTCGATCCCCGCATCGTCCAGCGCCGAGACCGCAACCGGACGGAAGATGCAGTTCCGGCAGAACCCCAGACGCAGCGGCTTTTGCCGCCAGGCCGACCCGTTCAACGCCCCAACCCAGCGTAACGGCATGTGGTGCAGGGTTTCGGCCCCGTCACCTGCCCCGGATTCGGTTGTGACGATCAGATCGAACGCACCGCGCGCGAATTCATCTTTCAATTGGCGTGTATTCGACGTCACGAGGTTGACACTGACCCGCGGAAAACTCGCATTGAAGCGCTGCAGCACCCGCGGGATGAACGGATGTACCACATCATGCGGCACGCCCAGCGTTACCTCTCCCTCAAACGCCTGATCGGTCAGGCGTCCGATAACTTCGTCATTCAGGGCGATCATACGGCGGGCATAGGCCAGCAACTGCTCACCCGAAGCGGTCAGCGCGATGGTGCGGCCCGAGCGGTCCAGCAACTCAAGCCCCAGCAATTCCTCCAGACGCTTGAGCTGCATCGAAACGGCTGATTGCGTCAGGTGCAGGAATCCAGCGGCCCGTGTCACGCCGCCGTAATCGGCAACCGCCACGAATGAGCGCAATGTGGTGATGTCCAGATTTCGCATCTTCACGATCCTTTATGAGTCAGTTCATAAACATTCATTTCCAAAATATGTCAGAGTGATCCATATAGATCAAGGAAATTGATTGAAGCTGTATGTTTCATCAGACAACCACGAAAGGGCAAAGATCATGACCCATATTGCTATCTCAACCCACCGCCCCGTTCGAAACAAGGCGTTTGGCAAACGGATGCTCGGCTTGCTCAACCTCGCCCGGCAGCGCCGCAAGCTTGCGCAACTTGATGATCGTGCGCTCGACGATATCGGCATCACCCGCTCCGAGGCCGAGGCCGAGGCCAAGCGCCCGATATGGGATGCCCCGGACAGCTGGCAAAAACACCTGTATTAATTGAGAAATAAGAAGCATTTGGCGGCGTTTTCACAACTGCCGCCAAATTTGCTGACAGTTTTGCTGAGAATTGGTCCTAAAACTCTTGAAACACGGGCCGCACTCTCCGATATTTGCTGGGAAACCGGCCTGTAATCGCAGGCTGAGAACAGAATATTGAAGGGAGACCCTTTATGGCACAATTCGACACGATCCGGACGGCGACCGGTGCGCGCGCCGCCGAGATTGATGAGGGCCTGCGCGCCCATATGAACAAAGTCTATGGCACTATGTCCATAGGCATGCTGATCACCTTTGCGGTGGCCTGGGCCGTTGGCACCAGCCCGCAACTGCTGTCCATTTTCCGTGATCCGGTGACACTGAGCCCGAATATTCTGGGCTGGGTCGTGATGTTTGCACCGCTTGGCATGGTGTTTGCCTTCGGCGCTGCCATCAACCGCCTGTCCGCCGCCGGCGCGCAGCTATTCTTCTACGCTTTCGCAGCCGTCATGGGCCTGTCGATGAGCTGGATTTTCGTGGCCTTCACCGGCATCTCGATCGCGCAGGTATTCCTGGTGACCTCGATCGCCTTCGCAGGCCTGTCGCTGTATGGCTATGTGACCAAAAAAGACCTGTCCGGCATGGGCACCTTCCTGATGATGGGTGTGATCGGTCTGGTGGTTGCGATGATCATCAACCTGTTCCTGCAATCGCCCGCGATCATGTTCGCGGTGTCGATCCTGGGCGTGCTGATCTTCGCCGGTCTGACCGCCTATGACACGCAGAACATCAAGAACACCTACCTGCAGATGGCCCATGCGGGCGATCAGGAATGGCTGGGCAAAGCTGCCATCATGGGCGCGCTGAACCTGTATCTGGACTTCATCAACATGTTCATGTTCCTGCTGCAGCTGCTTGGAAACCGCGAATAACGCGGTTGCATATCGCAAGCCGAAGGGCGGGTCAGAAACGACCCGCCCTTTTTTTGCCCCCCAATGCCTGCTGCCTTTCTGTTTCCGACAGACATCAATCGGCTATTGCCATTGCTGCATCAGGTTTACGATCTGCGCCTGAAACACCAACCCCAACGCCATGATACTCACCGAATGGCAGTATGGTGATGCGCAACAAAAAACCCCCGCCGCTATGGCGGGGGTCCGGGATGTACTGGGGTCTTGATTTGGTCAGCTGCAGTTCAGCGGCACTGCAAAGCCCGAGCTGTTCTTGGACGAGCCCCGGCGATAGACCTGGCCCGCAGGCAGGCAGCCGGTAAAGCGTTCGGTCTGCGCGCCGAAGGCCGTACCGATAGAATTATCTACCCGCGTGTCGCCCTCGGCGGTGCGCAGCACTGCGTACAGAGTGTTGTTCACCTCAACGGTGCTCAGCAACAAAGTGGTGCTTTGACCGGACATCTGAACGGCGGTGGTGTCGGTGCGGCCTCCGTTTTCGATCGCAACCTTCGCCAGCTTGGACGGGTCGGTTTCTTCCGAAGCAACCCGGACAGGCGGAAGCTCGGCCAGTTCTGCCGGAATATTCGTGGCTTCAGGCACAAATGCTGCGGTGCCTTTGACGTCAGAGATCGTGCGCGGTTCGCCATCAATGCCGGTGAACCCGACGCCTTCGCGGTTGAACGGGTCTTCACAGGCTGACAGGGTCAGAACGGCAAGGGCGGGCAACAGGATTTTTTTCATGGCGGTCAACATTTTGGAAAGGGTTGCTGAAGCGTAGCGGCAGGGAATGCGAAAAAGCAAGCCGCCGGAAGTCAGAACACCCGATTGCCTGATGCGCCCCTGCAACGCCCGCGGCACAGCCCAAACAGCAAAAAGGACCCTGCCCGGCAGAGTCCTTCTTAATAATTCATGTCAGAGGGCAAGATTACTTGATCTTGCCTTCTTTGTACTCGACATGCTTCCGAACGACCGGATCGTATTTACGAATGGTCATTTTCTCGGTCATGGTGCGTGCGTTTTTCTTGGTCACATAGAAGTGGCCCGTGCCCGCGGTCGAGTTCAGACGGATCTTGATTGTCGTCGGCTTCGCCATGGTTATCTCCTGCGTCCGAAAAGGCAGGGCCCTTCGGTTGAATTCCTATGAGCGTGCGCTTTTACCCGCTCATGCGCCCGAGTCAACCGGATTCGACGGGTTCCCGGAACAATTCCTCGCTGACCGGGGCGCGTCTTTGCTTGGTGAGTTCACGGGTTTGTGATACCGTGCGCTGCAAACGGCCTGAGGGGGAAGGCCGTATACGGGTTCAGCAGTCATATTGGACGCTCACCCACCTGCACCGCTCACACTATTGCATTGATCCGGTCGTGTTTTCGACGGGGTGTATTTGGGTTTTGCGTGTCGAAGCACGCGAAACGGCCACGGAGCCGGTCGCATAAGAGGTTCCGCACAACTTGAAGCTCAAAGGAGATATTCATGCCTGTTTTCATCACCTACGCCTCCTATTCGGCCGAGTCCGTCAAGGCGATCATGGCCAATCCGCACGATCGGACAGGACCCGTCAGAGCTCTGATAGAGAAAGCGGGTGGAAAGTTGATTTCCTTTTACATTACCACCGGCAGCAACGATGCAATTGTGATCACTGACATGCCCGATGGCACCGATGCTGTTGCGGTCGGAATGGCTGTTACCAGCACGGGCGCGGTGTCCAGTATCGAAACCGTCCGGGCCTGGTCTGCTGAAGACTTTGTTTCGGTGGTCGAGAAAGCGGCGGCACTGACCGAATCCTATACGCCACCAAGTGGCTGAGGAAATATGCGCGGAGGGCCTGTAAGCCGGATCCTGTTCCGGGGTTGCCCCCTTCGATGACCATTCCTCTAGGCCGCGCATTGCTGCGCGGCTCAAGCTGCCAACCCGGTCCCTCTCGGCCAAGGCGAGCCTAGCGGCGGTATCGGTTTGCACCGACCGGCCCGCGCGGGGACCCTATTCGGCATTGCTCCCGGTGGGGCTTGCCGTGCCGCCGCTGTTGCCAGCGGCGCGGTGGGCTCTTACCCCACCGTTTCACCCTTACCCTGGGCCGAGGCCCCTGGCGGTCTGATTTCTGTGGCGCTTTCCGTCGGGTTTCCCCGCCCGGGCGTTACCCGGCACCGTTGCCTTGTGGAGTCCGGACTTTCCTCTCGGGCCATGCGGCCCCAGCGGCCATCCGGCCCTCCGCGCACTGGGGTGGGTATGTTGTGCGCCCGGCGGCGTCAAGAGTGGTTGGGATGGTGAAGGGGCCAGCCCCTTCTTGGCCTGCGGCCAATTCAACCCCGAGATATTTTTGGCCAGATGAAGCGGCGGATCAGATTGGTTTTTGAGCCGGACCGAGCGTTTTGAGATCATCGGGGTGCAAAGGGCCGCTGGCCCAGGGACGGTAGCGCAGGCGTGTCGATCTGAGCAGCGTGTCGTCGTCGACCGCTGCCGTATAGCCTCGGTTTTGCGCCAGTGTGTGGAAACTGTCCTGAGTTGGGTTGGCGGTGCCGCGCGGGGCGGCGATGCCCTGTAATTCCAGTCTCTGCCAGTCAAATCGAGGGCCCGGGTCGGTTTTGCGCCCGGGCGCCATATCGGAATGCCCGATGACACCTTCAGCGGCGATACTCCATCGGTCCATGATTTGCGGCAGCAGACGATCCAGAACAGCCATCTGAGGCTCGGCAAATGGGTGTGCGCCTGTATTATCCAGTTCAATGCCGATGGAGCGGGAATTTATGTCTGTTTGCCCGCACCACTCCCCTGCCCCGGCATGCCACGCGCGGTCTTCTTCGCGCACCATCTGCCACAGCGTGCCATCAGACCCGATCAGGTAATGGGCGGACACTTCGTGAGCCGGGTCGCATAGGCGATCCAAAGCGGCCTGAGCGCTTTCCATGGCTGTATAATGCAGCACGACCAGCGTCGGGCGCAGACCATCCCGGCGGGGGCCGAAATTGGGCGACGGGTGCCAGATCGGAGGGCGCTTAGTTATTGACGGCACTGCGGAACGGGCTGGGGTCCCAGCCGCAGGCATAGCCGTCGCCATCCGGATCCAGCCCTTTGCGATCACGCTGTGGACCGCCATTCGACAGGAACTCGATCTGGGCCTGATCGGGCGAAGCGAACTGCGCGCAGTTGCGCTGTGCCTTGGCCTGCAGATTGAACCCCGCGCGGCTGTAAAGCTGGGTGCCGACGGGGTTTGAAGTGCTCAGTGCGTATTGCACGATATTGGGCTGCCCGTCAGAGCCCCGGTCGGGTACCGCAGTCGGGGCGACAACCTCATAGGTCTGCCGGTTTTGCTCGATCCTCGCGGCATCGTCGTCGATGCTGCGCCGATTCGAGACGGCCGCAAAATCCTGCTCGTCCGAGATGGCGGTGTTGTTTGTAGCGGTCAGAGGAGCGGCAGGCGCAGTCTGATCAGAGGTGTTGGCCAGAGCAATCGCCGTCTGGTTTGCAATGTCAGACGCATCACCGGTCGGCACACCGTCGACTGTACCCTGTTCTGAAAGAGGCTGTTCCGAGATCGCCTCGGGCGGCAGAAGCGGATTGCCGGACAGGCCCTGACCCGCCAGTTCAGCCTCGCGCTGTGCCTGATATTCCGGTGTGTTGAACCCGCTGCCCGAAACGGGGGCAACGGTTTCACAGGCCGCCAACAGCCCAAGGGCCGGGATCAGAAGCGTTTTGCGCATTGGGCTGCTCCGGTTTTCTGGTGTCGTTTCGGGCTTGAGGCTTACCACCATTTCCCGGGCTTGGCCACAAACCCGGCAGCGTTTTCCAGCGCATAGGCGGTGTTGAGCAGATCGCCCTCGTCCCAGGGACGCCCGATCAGTTGCAGACCCAGCGGCAAGCCTTGCTTGTCCAGCCCTGCAGGTACCGAGATGCCCGGAAGGCCGGCAAGGTTCACGGTCACGGTGAACACGTCATTCAGATACATCTGAACCGGATCGGCCTCGGTCATCTCGCCCAGTCCGAACGAGGCCGACGGCGTGGCCGGGGTCAGGATGGCGTCGACGCCCGCGGCAAAGACGTCCTCGAAATCCTTCTTGATCAGGGTGCGGACGCGGCGGGCGCGGTTGTAATAGGCGTCATAGAAGCCTGCCGACAGCACATAGGTGCCGATCATGACACGGCGTTGCACTTCGTGCCCGAAGCCTTCGGCGCGGGTTTTCTCGTACATCTCGGTGATGCCATCGCCCTGCGCCAGTTGCGCGCGGCGGCCATAACGCACGCCATCATAGCGCGCGAGGTTGGAGGATGCCTCGGCAGGGGCAATCACATAATAGGCAGGCAGCGCGTATTTGGTGTGCGGCAGAGAGATATCGACGATCTCGGCCCCTGCATCCTTCAGCATCGCCGCGCCATCGGCCCACAGCTTTTCGATCTCGGCGGGCATACCGTCCATGCGGTATTCCTTGGGGATACCGATTTTCTTGCCCTTGATGTCACCGGTCAGCATCGCCTCGAAATTCGGGACGGTCAGTTCGGCGCTGGTGGAATCCTTGGGGTCATGGCCGCACATGGTTTCCAGCATGATCGCCGCGTCGCGGACGTTCTTGGTCATCGGCCCGGCCTGATCCAGCGAGGACGCGAAGGCGACGATGCCCCAGCGCGAGCAGCGGCCATAGGTGGGCTTGATGCCGGTGATGCCGGTGAAGGCGGCGGGTTGGCGGATCGAGCCGCCGGTATCGGTGCCGGTCGCCGCCAGACACAGGTCGGCGGATACGGCTGAAGCCGAACCGCCCGACGAGCCGCCGGGTGTCAGTTGTGCATCGTCATTGCCACGCCGCCACGGGCTGACCGCGTTGCCGTAAACCGAGGTCTCGTTGGACGAGCCCATGGCAAATTCGTCCATGTTCAGCTTGCCCAGCATCACCGCTCCGGCATCGGCCAGTTGCTGCGACACGGTGGATTCGTATTCCGGCTTGAAGCCTTCCAGAATTTTCGACGCCGCCTGCGAGGGCACGCCCTTGGTGCAGAACAGGTCCTTGATTCCGATCGGCAGGCCGCACATCGACGGCGCATCGCCCGATTTGATACGTGCGTCCGCTGCCTTGGCGCGTTCCAGCGCGATCTCGGGTGTCTTGTGGACGAACGCGTTCAGCGCGTCGGCTTCATCAATCGCTTTCAAGCAGGATTCGGTCAGCTCGACCGAGGTCACATCGCCCTTGCGCAGCGCGTCGCGGGCCTCGGCCAGGCCCAGTTTGTTCAGATCGCTCATGTCTTACTCCACCACTTTGGGGACTGCGAAGAACCCTTCGCGCGCGTCGGGGGCGTTGGCCAGAACCTTGTCCTGCTGGTTGCCATCGGTGACCACATCCTGACGCCGTTTCAGGCGCATCGGCTCGACCGAGACCATCGGCTCGACGCCTTCGACATCCACCTCGTTCAGCTGTTCGATGAACCCGAGGATGTTGTTGAACTCGGACGCCAGCGCAGGCAGCGCGTCATCCTCGACCTTGATCCGGGCCAGTTTGGCCACCTTGGCGGCGGTGCTTTGGTCAATCGACATCGGAAACCCTCATATACGCTTAAGCAGGGCGTTTACCTGTCTGCCGCAGCACTCGCAAGACCGCTGCTGGCATAGGCGACGCAAATCGGCCCATGCATTTATGAATTGCCGGTATTCACAAAAGTAAACCAATTAGTTCACTTACGATCTTGAAATACTGAACCGCACAGTTCACCTGATGGATATGACCCACACAAACCGGGAGAACACCCATGAAGACCTTCGTCACCGCCCTTGCCCTGTCTGCAACCGTTCTGACCGCTCCGGCCATGGCGTTGGGGATCGGCGCGGATAACCTGACCCGTACCCTCAGCTTCCCCGAGCCGGTATCGGAACCCGTGACCAAGGGCCAGTCTGCACCGGGCAAGTAGCCCGGTCCGGCGCGCCGGATCAGTCCCCCCTCCTGATCCGGCGCAGATGCAATTGACGGCTGTACACGCCGCAACAAGCCGTTAGCATGGTGTTGAAAACCCAGCCGAACCGCCCCGAAGGGCGATAGCCCGGCAAGCTAACGGAGCGAAAAATGAGCACTCGCAAGCAAGCAGTTCTGGACGCAATCGACGCGGCCAATGCGCAGGATCCCAATCTTGAGGATGGCCAACCCGAGGCGCTGCTTTATGGTCAACGCATGAGTGCCGAACTGGACCGGCTATTCCCCGACGCATCGGATGCCCTGCAGATCGCCGCGCGCGGGCAGCATGTCGAGCGCTGGAAGTTGAAGCGCACCGAATATCCCGAAGGCCGCGCGGGCTATCTTGCCTGGCGTAAGGCGCAGGGGGTGTATCACGCCGATGTCGTGCGCGGCTTGATGGAGCAGGCCGAGTATGGCGCGGATCAGATTGAAGCTGCCGAGAAGATGCTGCGCAAACAGGGCATCAAGCGTGACGACGAAGTGCAGGCCCTTGAGGATGTGATCTGTTTCGTATTCCTGAAATGGTACTTCGCCCCCTTCGCAGCCAAGCACTCGGCCGAGAAAATCCAGCGCATCGTCGAGAAAACCGCACTCAAGATGTCGACCGAAGGCCGCGCGCGGGTTCTGGATGAATTCGATCTGCCTGACGCATTAGCCGCCGCTTTTCGGGACTGACGCGAAACGTTTTGAAACGATGGCCCTGCGATAGACCTCGATCATCCAGCCCAGCATCGTGGCATTCAGGATGTGCCACATGAAATGCGTCCCCATCGGCAGGCGCGCGCAGATCGGCTCATCCAGCGCGCGAAATGTGATCGAGGCGATCAGGATCATCGCCCCGATCGCCAAACCACGAGCGGTTTCCGGCTCTTTGTGGCGCAAAAGGACAGCGTAAATGAGAATCAGCAGCGGTACCGGGGCATAGACCGCCGAGCCCCCAAGTCCGGGCACCAACTGGAAGACCGGAACGGTCAGGGCTGCGTAGGGAAAAAACAGGCTGGTCAGCCCCAACGCATATAGCGTTCGCATTCCCCAGACATCGCGGTTCACCGCATATATATAGATCAGGATATACAGCAGGATCGGAGCGACATCGGCCATTGCCGCCCAGACCTGCGCATAGGTGTGAAACAGATAGCTGCCAATCCCGATCAGCGCCAGAACCATCACCAAAGCCATCGCCAGCGGCATCCCCTGCCCGCGGACGCGCCGCCACATGACAAATGCAGCGATCAGAAACGCCGCGTTGGTTACGGCATTGATCGGCTCGGCCCAGTATGCGGGCGACAGGCGCTCACAATAGCCATCGATTTCCTGCGTCCAGTCCATGGATTTTTACATAGCCGATGCTAGGCTGGCTCCAAGCATAAAGTGGGAGGGACCTTCATGAACATCATCTGGCTGGGGCACGGCAGCTTTCGCATTGAAATCGCAGGGCAGGTTTTGCTGATCGATCCATGGCTGACCGGCAACCCGGCGCTGCCCGAAGATCAGCATGATGCCGCGGTCGCGGATGCGACGCATATTCTGCTGACCCACACGCATTTTGACCACGTTGTTGATGTGCTGCCCCTTGCAAAGCACCTGAAGGTTCCCGTCGCCGGGCAGTATGATCTGATGGGATACTGGGCCGAGGCTGAGGGCATCGAGACCGTCGGCTTCAACAAAGGCGGCACGGTGGATCTGAACGGTGTGATAGTTTCGATGGTTCCGGCCTCGCACAGCTCGACCTTCTCGACCCCGGATGGGCTGCGGACCGGGGGCACCGAGGTCGGCTATATGATCGCAGCCGAAGATCGCATGCTCTATGTCTCGGGCGATACCGACATCATGGCGGATATGGAGTGGATGGGGGATTACTACAAACCCGATATCGGCATCTTGTCGGCGGGTGGCCACTTTACCATGGATATGAGGGGCGCGGCTTATGCGGCCAGACGGTATTTCAATTTCAAGACGGTGATCCCGTGCCACTATCAAACCTTCCCGATCCTTGAACAATCTGCCGAGGCCTTGAAAGACGGGCTGCCGGGGGTCGATGTGATCGAACCTAAGGTCATGCAGGCGATCACGCTCTGATGCCCATGCGGTTTGGACGAGTCCGCCACCCTAAGACGCCACTGAGCAGCTGGAGCATATGGCCGTCCGCCCGAGGCACCCTGAATGGTGTCCGGCAATCACCGACAGATGTATGCTGATGGCAAAGGGCGGCCCGCCGCCGTCTGAAATCCCGCGTGAAAGGATGGTGAAAACCATATGAAACAGCCCATCCGCCCTTCACCCGAATTGATCGCTGTGGTGCGGCGCTGGAACGCTGCAGTTCATGATAAAGACGGCCCTGCGCTGTTCAACATGCTGTCAACCTCAGAGCATTTGCGATACCAGGGTACGGCTGAAGGAGAGTTCTGGTCCGGCTCTCTGTTTCGAAAGGGCTTTCCCGATCACGTCGCCGAAATCCCGGACTATGACTGGCAAGAGCATAGCCTTGAGGCCTTCGAATGCGGCGTGGTTGGCTGGGCCCATTGCGTTGCAACGTTGCGCTTTGCCAACAATCAGAAGGCTATGGTGCACAGGTTTACCTTCGTCCTGCACCTCGAAGATGGCGTGTGGAAGATGGTTCATGTCCACGTATCCAACCCGATTCCCAATATGGAGAAAATCGGTATTGAACATAAGGCGCTGGATGCTCTGATTGCTGCCGCGCGCGAAGGGTTTCGTCAAGATCAGCGCGAAGGCATGGCTTCGGTCATGTTCACCGATATCGTCAATTCATCCGCCATCGCCGAGAAGCTGGGAGACCGGATATGGACCGACGCAATCCACAAGCATTTCGAACTGGCGCGCGAGGCTATCGAATCCCATGGCGGAACGCTGGTGAAATCGCTGGGGGATGGCACCATGTCCAGCTTCACCTCGGCCCGGGCGGCGTTGATGGCCGCAACAGACCTGCAGCGGCGCAACGCGGCGGAACAGGTTGAACCGACCCTGCAGATTCGCGCCGGAATACATACCGGGGACGTGATCCAGACCGATGATGACTTCTTTGGAACGGTGGTAAACAAGGCCGCCCGGGTCGCATCTGCAGCCGCGCCGGGCGAGGTCTGCGTGTCAGACGCGACCCAGCTTCTGGCGGAGGGGCAAGATGAGCTGACCTTTGGCCCGCCTCGGTCAGTTACACTGAAAGGTCTGCCCGGCAATCACACGGTTTACAGCCTGAATTGGTAGCGTGCTAGCGCCGTCCCGCGAAGAATTCCCTCAGCAATCGCTCGGCCTCTTCCGCCCCGATCCCGTCATAGATTTCGGGTCTGTGATGCGCCTGCGGATGCGAAAACACCCGCGCACCATGGGCGACCCCGCCGGATTTCGGGTCGGACGCGCCGTAATATATCCGCCGGATGCGCGCAGCGGCCAGCGCGGCGGCGCACATGGCGCAGGGTTCCAACGTGACGTAAAGGTCATGATCCGGCAGCCGCTCCGACCCGGCTAGCGCACAAGCAGCGCGCAGGACCTGAATCTCGGCATGCGCAGTGGGGTCGTTCAACTCGCGGGTACGGTTCCCATCTGCGGCCACCACCTGCCCATCGGGCGCGACGATCACCGCGCCGACCGGCACCTCGCCCCGGTCTGCCGCCGCCTTTGCCTGCTCCAGCGCCTGTTTCATGTGGGATCTGAACTCCATGCCTCTGACTGCCCCAGAAACCTGCCTTTCGCAAGCCGCCGGGATAGGCTATGGCCGGGGGATGACACAGACCCCTCCTCCCGGCGACCGGATCGCCAAAGTGCTGGCCCGCGCCGGTGTCGCCTCGCGCCGCGAGGCTGAACGCATGATCGAAGCCGGTCGTGTAACCGTGAACGGCAAGGCGATCAGCAGCCCGGCGCTGAACGTAACCGCCAAGGACAGGATCACCGTCGACGGCAAGCCGGTGTCTGAACCCGAACCTTCGCGCCTGTGGCTGTATCACAAGCCACCGGGTCTGGTGACAACGGCGCGCGACGAAAAGGGGCGCAAGACCATCTTTGACGACCTGCCCGAGGACATACCGCGGGTCATGAGCGTCGGGCGGCTCGACCTGAATTCGGAAGGATTGCTGCTGCTGACCAATGATGGCGGCATCAAGCGCAAGCTGGAACTGCCCGCAACCGGATGGCTGCGCAAGTACCGCGTGCGCGTGAATGGAAGGCCCAAGGACGAGGATTTCGATCCGCTGCGCAAGGGTCTGGTGATTGACGGAGAGCGGTTTCAGCCGATGACCGTCTCGCTGGACCGTCAACAGGGGGCGAACGCCTGGCTGACCATCGGTTTGCGCGAGGGCAAGAACCGCGAAATTCGGCGCGCCATCGAAGATATCGGCTATGTGGTGAACCGGCTGTTGCGGGTCTCTTATGGCCCGTTTCAGTTGGGCGATCTGAAATCCGGCGAGGTCGAGGAGATCCGCCGCCGCGTGATGCGGGACCAACTGGGCCTCGGCACCGAGGATGGCGACAAGACCCCGGCCAAACGCCCGGCCCGGCCTCAGCGCAAAAGACCGGCGATCGGCAAGAAACCTCGCAAGTGATGCAGGTTAAGCAACCTTCCCCCTAGCGCCAAGCCCGCGCATCGCCTAACTTTTCTGTGAAAGCCACAGTTGGGGGGCGCCATGTCCGGCACCGGAGTACAAAAATTGGCCTATGCAGCCCTGTTGGTGCTGCTGTTCGGCGTCTGTACCGGCCTTTTGGGGGGCCTGTAGGGATATGGCCAAGCGGTACGGCGGCAAATTCAGCCCTCAGGGTGACGCGCCCACGCGGGAACAGCCTGTGCGCGGACAATTTGATGGTGCCCGCGTCGAACCTGCGGGTGCACGCGCGAATGTGCTGTTCGTCCCCGCGATTCCGCTGGTGTTCCTGTCGCTGAACGATGGCGCAATCGGGATGACCATCGGCCTGGTTGCGGCCGGCCTGCTGACCGCCGCCGCCTTTCTGTTGCGCGAAGGACTACGGGCCGAAAGCGCCTATCACGCGCGTCGAACCGCGCGCAGGCCAGCGTTTCCGCGCAAGATATTTGCCAGTGTTCTAACTGGTTTGGGGGCTGCTTTGGCCTCGTACCGGACCGAGTTTCTGGATGCCGAAACGGCCTCGCAGACCAGCCTGTTGGCGCCGGTCCTGTTTGGCATCGCTGCGACGGTTTTGCATTCCGTCTCGTTCGGACTTGATCCGATGAAGGATAAGGGGATGGAGGGCATAGACACTTTCCAGCAGGATCGTGTCGCGCGGGTGGTCGAGGATGCAGAAACCCATCTGACCGAAATGACCGATGCGATCAAACGCGCCGGTGACCGCCGGATCGAGGCGCGGGTCGAGCGTTTTCAGGACACAGCCCGCGATCTGTTCCGCACGGTCGAGGAAGATCCGCGCGATCTGGCTGGTGCCCGAAAATACCTGACGGTTTATTTGCAAGGTGCGCGTGATGCGACCGTGAAGTTCTCGGACGTTTATGCCCGGACCCGTGATGCGCAGGCGCTGCAGGATTATTCGGCCCTGCTGGACGATCTGGAACAGAATTTCGCGGCCCGCACGCGGAAAATGCTATTGGATGACCGCAGCGATCTGACGGTTGAAATTGATGTGCTGCGCGATCGGCTGCAGCGCGAAGGCGTCCGGTTGGACTGACCGGCCACTATTTGAGCGAGGATTATCCCCATGTCCGATGATATCAAGAACAAAGCGGTCGAGGCCGAAACGCTGGTGCAGGAAGTCACCGCCGTCACGCTGCCCGAACCGCAAGCAGACATTGTTCCGCTGGAAGAAGCTGACGAGCCCGTTGGGGCCGAAATCCGCAAGCGGATGAATGAGATCGACATGGGCAATACCAACTCGATCGTCTCGTTCGGATCGTCCGCTCAGGCCGAGCTGCAGGAGATCAGCCAGGCGATGCTGGCCGATGTGCGCAATAAGGATGTGGGTCCGGCTGGTGACAGCCTGCGGAATATCGTGACCACCATTCGGGGATTTTCAGTTAGTGAACTGGATGTCCGGCGCGAGCGTAGCTGGTGGGAAAAGTTGCTTGGCCGTGCCGCGCCCTTTGCCAAGTTCACCGCTCAATATGAAAGCGTGCAGGGACAGATCGACAAGATCACCGACGATCTGCTGGGGCACGAGCACACGCTGCTGAAAGACATCAAATCGCTTGATCTGCTCTATGAAAAGACGTTGGAATTCTACGACGAACTGGCGCTTTACATCGCCGCGGGTGAGGAAAAGCTGACCGAACTGGACAGCCAGGACATTCCGGAAAAAGAGGCTGAAGTTCAGGCCGCGCCCGAGGACCAGCAGGTGATGAAGGCGCAGGAGCTGCGTGATCTGCGCGCCGCCCGCGATGATCTGGAGCGCCGCGTGCATGACCTGAAGCTGACACGGCAGGTGACGATGCAGTCGTTGCCCTCGATCCGTCTGGTGCAGGAGAATGACAAGTCGCTGGTGACCAAGATCAACTCGACTTTGGTCAACACCGTGCCGCTGTGGGAAACGCAGCTGGCACAGGCCGTCACCATCCAGCGCAGCGCCGAAGCGGCTGCCGCCGTGCGCGATGCCAATGACCTGACCAACGAGTTGCTGACCTCGAACGCAGCCAATCTGCGCGAGTCGAACAAGATGATCCGCGAAGAGATGGAGCGTGGCGTGTTCGATATCGAAGCCGTCAAACAGGCCAATGCGGACCTGATCGGCACGATCAACGAAAGCCTGGCCATCGCAGATGAGGGCAAGGCCAAACGCGCCGCAGCCGAGCAAGAGTTGCAGAAGATGGAAGCGGAGCTGCGCGATACGCTGGCCTCCGCCAAGGCACGACAGGACGGGATCGGCGACAATGCCGGGACGGCCGTGCCCGGTTAAGGAAACAACGCGCGTGCGACCGGTTCTCAGGTTCAAAATTGCCGTGCTTGGTCTGTCGCTACTGGTTCTGGCCGGTTGTGACGAGGTGCTGACAACCTCGGTTGTGCCGGAACCGCGCCCGGTGCAGCCGCAGACGCCCGGCAACGCATATGTCGCGCCCTCTGCCGCAAGCCTTGATCTGGCGCGGTACTATGAGAGCGTGCAGAACAACCTGTTGACGCGCGGGTTGCTGCGCATAGATGGCGGCGGGCCGGATACGCCGTATGATGCGGATGATCTGGCGCGCAATTTCGAAGCCATCGCGTTCTACTCTGAGTATCCGGGCCAAGGTGTTTCCACCGGCGCGCGCCGGACCAGCCGACAGCTCAGCCGGTGGTCGGGCGCGGTGCGTATCAAACCCGAGTTTGGCCCCTCGGTCGCGCCTGAGGTTCGGCAACTGGATGCGGCCCAGATTGATCGCTACGCCGACCGGCTGTCGCGGCTGACGGGTCATCCGGTCTCGACCGCCAGTCGCAATGCGAATTTTCACGTATTCGTCGCGGGCGAAGACGATACGGCCTATGTGCAGGAACGGTTGCGGCAACTGATCCCCGGTATCGGGCAGGCGCAGCTTGATCTCTTTGATCAGCTGCCCCGGTCCTTCTATTGCTTCGTCTTCGCCTCGGCCTCGAACGGTGCGCCGCAAACCTATACGCGGGCGGTCGCCCTGATCCGGTCCGAGCATCCGGATCTGGTGCGGCTCAGTTGCATTCACGAAGAGATCGCGCAGGGGCTGGGGCTGCCGAATGACAGCCCCCAGGCCCGCCCGTCGATCTTCAATGACGACGACGAGTTTGCCCTGCTCACCAGCCATGACGAGAAGCTGCTGACCATCCTCTACGACCCGCGCCTGCGCGCGGGCATGACCGCCGACGAGGCGCGCCCGGTGGTCCGTATCATCGCACGCGAATTGATGGGGCAGTCGCTCTGACCCCGAAGACAGGAGAAATCCAATGGGAATTTTTGATTTTCTGACCGGCGAATTCATCGACGTCATCCACTGGGTCGATGACACCCGCGACACCATGGTCTGGCGGTTCGAGCGCGAGGGGCACGAGATCAAATACGGTGCCAAGCTGACCGTGCGCGAAGGACAGGCGGCGGTATTCGTGCATGAAGGGCAGTTGGCGGATGTGTTCACGCCCGGCCTGTATATGCTGGAAACCAACAACATGCCGATCCTGACGACGCTGCAGCATTGGGACCATGGGTTTCAGTCGCCGTTCAAGTCAGAGATCTATTTCGTCAACACGACGCGATTCAATGACCTAAAATGGGGCACCAAGAACCCCATCATGCTGCGCGATCCCGAGTTTGGGCCGACCCGCATCCGGGCCTTTGGCACCTACACCGTGCGGGTGAAGGACCCTGCGAAGTTCCTGGTCGAGATTGTCGGCACTGATGGTGAGTTCACCATGGACGAGATCAGCTTTCAGATCCGCAATATCATTGTTCAGGAATTCAGCCGTGTGATTGCCGGGTCCGGCATTCCGGTGCTGGACATGGCCGCCAACACCGCCGATCTGGGCAAGCTGATCGCGGCCGAGGTTTCGCCCGTGCTGGACAGCTATGGGCTGGAGATGCCCGAGTTCTATATCGAGAACATCTCGCTTCCGCCTGCGGTCGAGGCGGCGCTGGACAAACGGACCTCGATGGGGCTGGCGGGTGATCTGGGCAAGTTCACCCAGTATTCGGCGGCCGAGGCGATGACGGCTGCGGCCAACAATCCCGGTCAGGGCGGCGGCATGGGTGCCGGCCTTGGTATGGGAATGGGCATGGCAATGGCACAGCAGATGTCGAACATGGCAGCGGGTCAGCCGCGCGGTCCGTGGGGCAGTTCCGCCCCCGCTGCGCCGCAACCCGCAGCGCAAGTGGCACCGCCGCCCCCTCCACCCGTTGAGCATGTGTGGCATATTGCGGTTGACGGGCAAACCAGCGGGCCGTTCTCTAAGGCCAGGATGGGCCGTATGGCTGCCGACGGAGAGTTGACGCGCGACACCCATGTCTGGACAGCCGGTCAGGATGGCTGGAAAAAGGCGGGCGATGTGCAGGAGCTGGCGCAGTTGTTCACGATCCTTCCACCTCCGCCTCCGGGTGCGTAAACCGGTCGCTGACAACTCAGATCGAGGGGCTGGAATGGCCGAAGACGAACACCGCTTTCCCTGCGATCAGTGCGGGGCGGATTACCGGTTTAATCCGGGTGACGGGACGCTCACCTGCGATCATTGCGGCCATTCCGAACCCATCGGATCGGGCCCGTGGGGCGGCGCCAGTTTGCGCGAGCTGGATTTCGATGCAGCCATCGCAGAGCGGCTTCCGGACAGCGAGATCGAAGAAACCCGCGTTCTGACCTGCCCAAACTGTGCCGCGCAGGTCGAGTTCGACCCGAACACCCATGCCGCGGAGTGCCCGTTCTGTGCCACCCCGGTGGTGACCGACACAGGCGTGAGCCGTCACATAAAGCCGCGAGGCGTGCTGCCGTTTGCGCTGGATGAGCGCAGCGCGCACAAGGCGATGGGCGACTGGCTGGGGCGGCTTTGGTTCGCGCCGAACGGCTTGAAAGAATATGCCCGCAAGGGCCGCAAGATGCAGGGTATTTATGTGCCCTATTGGACTTTTGATGCCGATACCAAGTCCCGCTATAGCGGCGAGCGCGGAGTGGTATATTACGAAACCCGCACAGTAATGCGGGATGGCAAGCGCGTGCAGCAGCAGGTCCCCAAAGTGCGCTGGACACCGAAATCCGGACGCGTTGCGCGGTTCTTCGATGATGTTCTGGTGCTGGCCTCTCGGTCGCTGCCGAAATCCTATACGGATGCGCTGGAACCCTGGGATTTGCCCGCGCTTGAGCCTTATCAGCCGGAATATCTGGCTGGATTCCGGGCCGAGGCCTACACGGTAGAGCTGCAGGAAGGCTATTCCGAGGCGCGCGCGCATATGGCCCGCGTCATCGAGCGCGATGTCCGCTTTGATATCGGCGGCGATCGGCAGCGTATTCATGCGGTCGAAACCGATGTGCGCGATGTGACATTCAAACACATCCTGTTGCCGGTCTGGATGGCGGCGTACAAGTATCGCGGCGAAACTTATCGTTTTGTGGTCAATGGCCGCACCGGACGCGTTCAGGGTGAGCGGCCGTGGTCCGCCATCAAAATCACCATCACGGTTGTGCTGGGTCTGCTGGTCGCGGCAGGTGTCGGCTATCTGGTGGCCACAGGTCAGCAATAGCGGCCTTGCGCATCACGCGCGCCAGGGTCATCTTCGCGGTGACCGGACCGGAGGGACACCGTGACATTCAAAGCGTTGAACCAGTTGCTGCATGCGCGCCATTCCTGCCGGGCATTCAAACCCGATCCGGTGCCGCGCGATCAGATCGAACAGATTGTGGCCAGCGCCAGCCGCGCCCCCAGTTGGTGTAATGCGCAGCCGTGGCAACTGACGATCACCAGCGGGGCCGAGACCGACGCGTTCCGCGCGGCGCTCCTGCACGAGGCTGCGAACGGCATCCCATCCCCTGACCTGCCCTTCCCCACCCGCTATTCCGGCGTCTATCAGGACCGGCGCCGCGCCTGCGGATGGGCGCTTTATGACGCTGTCGGAGTTGAGAAGGGGGATCGCGCCGCCTCGGCCCGGCAGATGATGGAGAACTTTGCCCTGTTCGGTGCGCCCCATTGCGCGATCCTGTCGAGCCCGGCAGAACTGGGTGCCTATGGCGCGATGGATTGCGGTGGCTTCGTGACCGGGTTTGCGCTGGCAGCGCAGGCTCTGGGCGTGGCCAGTATCCCGCAGGCAGCGGTCGCGTCTTACGGCCCTTTTCTGCACCGGTATTTCGATATCCCCGAGGATCGGCTGATCCTCTGCGCCATCTCATTCGGCCACCCAGACACCGAGCACCCGGCCAATGCGTTTCGCACGGGCCGTGCTGCGGCAGACCAGATTATCGAATGGCGCGGGTAAATCTGCAGCCCAATTGAAAGAGAAGACCAACCATGCGCGCCTTGCTTCAACGCATCTCCCGAGCCTCCGTCACCGTCGATGAAACCGTAATCGGCCGGTCTGGGCCGGGGTTATTGATCCTTGTCTGTGCGATGCAGGGGGATGGCGAGGCTCAGGTTGCGCAACTGGCTGAAAAGATCGTTAAGCTGCGAATCTTCAAGGATGAAGCGGGCAAGATGAATCGCTCGATACAGGACGTTCAGGGCTCGGCTCTGGTGGTCAGCCAGTTCACGCTGGCGGCGGACACTTCACGCGGAAACCGGCCCGGCTTTTCCGCGGCGGCGCCTGCGACCGATGGGGAAAAGCTGTACGAAGCGTTTGCACGCAAACTGGCGGCTTTGGGGGTTCCGGTCGAAACCGGTGCATTCGGCGCGGACATGGCGGTAGAACTGGTCAATGACGGGCCGGTCACGATCTGGATGGAAAGCTGATGCAGCTCTCTCAGCAGGCACTGGAGTTCTGGCGCGCCGGGGTGGCGGCGGTTGATGGCTATCGAGCGACGTTGAAGGCCACGCAAGACATGGACCGTCCCGACCTAATATTGGCCGTCGGAAAGGCTGCAGGCGCGATGGCGCGCGCGGCGGCGGAACGGTTTGGCGATGCACCCGCGTTGGTCGTGACCAAGGATGGCCATGGCGAGGGCCTGCCTGCGCATATTCAAGTTCTGGAGGCTTCGCACCCGGTGCCCGATGCCCGCTCTCTGGCCGGAGGGCGTGCCCTGCGTGAAGCGGTTGAGGCTCTGCCCGCCGACAGCCACCTGCTGTTGTTGGTTTCGGGCGGAGCCTCGTCACTGGCCGAGGATCTGGTGCCCGGGAAAACTCTGGACGATCTGGAGGCGCTGAACCGGCAGTTGCTGGCCGACGGGCTGGATATCGGCGCGATGAATGCGGAACGGCGCGAACTGTCACGGATCAAGGGCGGCGGATTGTTGTCTCACTTCCGGGGCGCACGGGCGACGGTTCTGGCGATTTCGGATGTACCCGGTGACGATCTGGGTGTGATCGGATCGGGCATCGGCTCTTTGCCGGATGCGCCGGCGTTCGCGGCGCATACCTCGATCATTGCCTCCAACGCTCACGCCCGCGATGCAGCGGCACAGGCGGCGCAACAGGCGGGGTTCGCGGTACTGGCCAATGACGAATCGCTGCATGACGATTACCTGACCGTCGCCGCGCGTATCGGCGCGCAGCTTCGCCAGATGCCAAAAGGCGTGATGGTGTTTGGCGGAGAGCCCACGGTCATTCTGCCCGACACCCCCGGGCGCGGCGGGCGCAATCAGGCGCTGGCCCTGGCCCTGGCCCACGAGATCGCGGGGCAAAAGGACCTGACCGTGATTGTGGGCGGCACCGATGGCACGGATGGACCCACTGATGCCGCCGGGGCCATCGTGACAGGCGAAACATGGGCGGACGAGGCCCAAAGCTATCTGGATCGTGCCGACAGCGGCAGCTTTCTGGACTTGGCCGGGGCGCTGTTGGTTACGGGACCTACGGGGACGAATGTCATGGATCTGGTGATTGCCATCCGGGACTGATTCCGCATTTTGGCCGGGTCAGTTTCCGCCAGAAACGACTGGGGCCCGAGCCCTTTCGGCTTTCGGTCCGGTCGCGTCTGAAATCGCCGCGTTGCACCTAAGCGCAAAAAAATCAGTGACCTGACGCTTACGTTGGGTCACGCCGATAAATGAGGCTTTGATCCGTGACGGGAGGGTGTCCGATTTCTGACCTTCATCACTCGCAAAAAACGCTCCGATTCGGGGCATTTTCATCCAAGTGCGCAGGTAAACGCTTAGGAAAACGAGACTTTGGCTTTTTTGAAAACGGTCGAGGACTCCATAGCGCGCAATCATATGTGAATTTCAGACCCAAAGGGTGACAGATTATTGCTTGCTCGTCGGCCAAAAATGCGCCTACTTTGACTCATGCGTCAATAAAAAGCCCACCAAGGGCTCACCATCCAACCAACTGGGAGATTTCTGGATGAACGATCAACTCACTCACATGGCCAATCAAGTCACGGCAGGAAAACTGACGCGGCGTGAATTCATGGGGAAAGCGGCTGCTTTGGGTGTATCTGCAGCAATGGCAAGCACCATGTTCGCCGACGCCGCGCGCGCTGCTGACCCGAAAAAGGGTGGCGATCTGAAGATCGGTTCCGTCGGCGGTGAGTCGACGAACTCTCTGGACCCGGCAACCTACTCCAGCCAGGTACCTGCCCTCAACGGCCGCCAATTCGGAGACACCCTGGTGGTTGTCGCGCCGGACGGCTCGATTGAATCGCGTCTGGCGGAAAGCGTGGAAGCCAGCGCAGACGCCAAGACCTGGAACTTCAAGATCCGTCAGGGCGTTGAATTCCACAACGGCAAATCGCTGACCAGCGAAGACGTGCTGAAGACCATGCAGCGCCACTCGGACGAGAACTCGAAATCCGGTGCTTTGGGCATCATGAAAGAGATCGAGTCGATGAAGGCTGACGGCGACATGTTCTCGGTCACCTTGAACAACCCGAATGCCGACCTGCCCTATCTCATGGCTGACTACCACCTGATCATTCAGCCGGACGGTGGCCTCGACAATCCGGCCGCTGGTATCGGCACTGGTCCCTACAAGATGGAAGTGGACGAGCCGGGCGTGCGCCACGTCTTTACCAAGTTCGATAATTATTGGGCGGATGATGGCCACTTTGACAGCGTCGAAATTATCGCCATCAACGATTCCACAGCACGCACCGCGGCGCTTCAGTCCGGTCAGGTTCACCTGATCAACCGGGTGGAACCCAAGGTTGCAGGACTTCTGAGCCGCGCTCCGGGTCTGACTGTGCAGCCTACGACAGGTCGCGGGCACTATGTCTTCATCATGCATGCTGACACCGCGCCGTTCGACAACCTCGATCTGCGGCTGGCGCTGAAATACGCGATCAATCGCGAAGAACTGGTTGAGAAAATCCTGCAGGGCTATGGCAGCGTCGGCAACGACATCCCGATCAATGCGGCCTATCCGCTGTTTGACGATACGATCCCGCAGCGTCAGTTCGACCTGGCCAAAGCGGCAGAGCACTACAAGAAGTCTGGCCACGATGGATCGCCGATCGTTCTGCGCACCTCCGAAGTCGCCTTCCCGGGTGCCGTGGATGCGGCGCAACTGTTCCAGCAAAGCGCCAATGCCGCCGGCATCCCGCTGGTGATCGAGCGTGTACCCGGTGACGGATACTGGTCCGAGGTCTGGAATGTACAACCGTTCTGCGCCTCTTATTGGACTGGTCGTCCGGTTCAGGATCAGATGTACACCACCGCATATCTCTCGACCGCCGACTGGAACGACACGCGCTGGAAACGGCCCGAGTTCGATGACATGCTGAACAAGGCAAAAGGAGAGCTCGATACCGCCAAGCGCAAAGAGCTGTATTCGCAGATGGGCCGGTTGCTCAATGAAGAAGGCGGCCTGATTTGTCCGATGTTCAACCAGTTCATTGACGGTGTCAGCGATCAACTGGCAGGTTGGGAGCCTGATCCGTATGATGAACTGATGGGTGGCCAGGCCACACGCAAAATGTGGTTCGCCTGATCTAGGCCCCGGATAATGCATCCCATCATCAAACTGGTTTCCCAGCGCCTCGCGCTGGGACTCCTGCTTCTCTTCGGTGCATCGGCTCTGATTTTCGGCCTCACCGAAGCTCTTCCCGGGGACGCTGCCCAAGCGGTCCTTGGTCAATCCGCAACCCCCGAGTCTTTGGCCAACCTACGTGAAGAGATGGGCCTCAACCGCCCTGCCACGACCCGTTATTTCGAATGGTTGGGTGGCATCCTGCAAGGTGACCTGGGCACATCCCTGACCAACAAGCTCGACATCGCAGAAAGCATCGGCAAACGGCTGGGCAACACTCTGTTTCTGGCATGCGTCGCCGCGATTGTGTCGGTTCCCCTGGCCATCTTTCTGGGCCTGCTCGCCGTCCGTTACCGCAACCGCTGGCCCGACAAACTGATCTCTGCCATTACGCTTACGACGGTTTCGATTCCCGAATTCCTGATCGGCTATGTGCTGGTTTATTTCATCTCGGTCAAACTGGGATGGTTTTCATCGCTCGCGATGATCAATGACTCGATGTCCTTTGGTCAGAAACTCTATGCGATTGCCCTGCCCGCTTTCGTCCTGACGCTGGTGGTTCTGGCGCAGATGATGCGGATGACACGTGCGGCGATCCTGAACCTGATGCAATCGGCCTATATCGAAACCGCCGAGCTGAAGGGTCTGACCACATTTCAGGTCATTGCCCGGCACGCCTTTCCCAATGCCATTTCACCCATCGTCAATGTTGTGATGCTGAACCTCGCTTATCTGGTCGTGGGCGTCGTCGTTGTTGAAGTGGTGTTCGTTTATCCCGGCATGGGTCAGTATCTGGTGGATTCCGTGACCAAGCGCGACGTGCCGGTTGTTCTGGCCTGCGGTGTCGTGTTCGCTGCGGTCTATATCGGCCTGAACATGATCGCCGACATTGTGTCGATCCTTGCCAACCCAAGACTGAGGCATCCGAAATGATGAAGAATATTCCTGTTTCGGCTGCAATCGGTCTGTTCTTCACCGGCCTTTATTTTGTCGTCGCCATCGCTGCACCGCTGATTGCACCCTATGGCATGGCCGAAGTGGTCGGCGACGTCTGGGAACCTTCGAGTGCCGAGCATTTGCTGGGTACAGACAACATCGGCCGCGACCTGCTGACCCGCATGATCTATGGCGGACGTACGACCATCTTCATTGCGGCAGCGGCCACGATTCTCAGCTTTGTCACCGGAACCTCTCTGGGTCTGCTGGCGGCAGTTCTGGGCGGATGGGCCGATCAGGTCCTCAGCCGTACGGTTGACCTGATCATGTCCATTCCCACGCTGATCCTGTCGCTGGTTATTCTGGCGATTGTTCCCGTGACCATCCCGATCCTGATCCTTGTGATGGGCCTGCTGGACGCCACACGACCGTATCGCCTGTCACGTTCGGTCGCCGTGGACATCAACGTGATGGATTATGTCGAGGCCGCCAAGCTGCGCGGTGAAGGCCGGGTCTGGATCATCTTCCGCGAAATCCTGCCCAACGCATTGTCACCGCTGGTTGCCGAGTTGGGGCTGCGGTTCATCTTCATGGTTCTGTTCATCTCGACCCTGTCCTTTCTGGGCCTGGGCGTGCAGCCGCCGCTGGCGGACTGGGGCGGCATCGTGAAGGAAAACAAGGACGGCATCGTTTATGGCATCGGTGCGGCGCTTTATCCCGCCGTAGCCATCGCCACGCTGGCAATCTCGGTCAACCTTGTGGCTGACTGGGTCCTGAACCGTACCACATCGCTGAAAGGAGGCCGGGGATGAGCGACGATATCCTTCTCAAGGTCCGAGGCCTCAAGATTGGCGCGACCGTCTATCCGCCGGGTGAGAAACCTCATGACATCGAGATCGTGCACGGGGTCGATTTCGACCTCAAACGCGGCAAGGTGCTGGGGCTGATCGGGGAATCCGGGGCTGGTAAATCCACTATCGGCCTGGCCTCGATGGCCTATGGCCGGGGTGGCGTGAAGATCACCGGCGGCGAAGTCTGGGTGAACGGGCGCGATATCCTGAAGTCGTCGCTGGGTGACATCCGCAATCTGCGCGGGGGCGAGGTAGCCTATGTCTCGCAATCCGCTGCGGCGTCGTTCAACCCTGCCAAGAAGATCATGGATCAGGTGGTCGAAGCAGCCGTTGAACACAAGAAGTTCAGCCGCAAAGAGGCCGAGGCCCGCGCGCGTGAATTGTTCGCCAAGCTGGGTCTGCCTGATCCGGATAATATCGGCGAACGCTATCCGCACCAGGTCTCGGGCGGTCAGCTGCAGCGCTGCATGACTGCGCTGGCGCTGTGCCCCGAGCCTGATCTGGTGGTGTTTGATGAGCCCACCACGGCGCTGGACGTGACCACGCAGATCGATGTTCTGATGGCCATTAAAGAGGCCATCGCAGATACCGGCGTTGCCGCTCTTTATATCACCCATGACCTTGCGGTCGTGGCGCAGGTGAGCGACGACATCATGGTTTTGCGCATGGGCAATACGGTCGAATACGGCTCTACCGATCAGATCATCAACGACCCGCAAGAGGACTATACCAAGGCGCTGGTCTCGGTCCGGTCCATCGAACACGAAGAGAAACAGCCAACGCCGGAACCGGTGCTGAGCGTCGACGGCATCACCGCGCGCTACAAGGGGCTGAATTTCGACGTGCTGCATAATGTCAATGTCGAGCTTCATCCGGGGCAGACACTGGCGGTTGTGGGTGAATCCGGCTCGGGCAAGTCGACGCTGGCGCGGGTGATCACCGGCCTTCTGCCGCCCCGCGATGGCGAGATCACCTTTGCCGGGCGCAAGCTCAGCTCCGATCTGGCCGGGCGTTCGCGCGAGGACCTGCGCGAGCTGCAGATGATCTATCAGATGGCCGACGTGGCAATGAACCCGCGTCAGACCGTCGGCACAATCATCGGTCGCCCGCTGGAGTTCTACTTCAACATGCGCGGGGCCGAGAAGCGTAAGCGGATCATCGAACTGCTGGATGAGATCGAACTGGGCGAGAAGTTCATGGATCGCTATCCGGCGGAATTGTCCGGTGGCCAGAAACAGCGTGTCTGCATCGCGCGGTCATTGGCGGCCAAGCCCAAGATGATCATCTGCGATGAGGTCACCTCGGCCCTTGACCCGCTGGTGGCGGACGGCATCCTGAAACTGCTGCTGGACCTGCAGAAGATCGAGGATGTGGCGTATCTGTTCATCACCCACGATCTGGCGACAGTGCGCGCGATCAGCGACAGCATCGCGGTGATGTATCAGGGTCGCGTGGCGCGCTATGGTTCAAAATCACAGGTGCTGAGCCCGCCGTTCGACGACTACACCGATCTGCTGCTCAGCTCGGTCCCCGAGATGCATCTGGGCTGGCTGGAAGAAGTTGTCGCCCATCGCAAGATGGAGAGCGCGGGGAACTGACATCCCGTGTGACAGTTCGTTGAAGAAATGAAATCCCGGCGCATCGTCTGATGACAGGTGTCGGGATTTTGCTATTGGGGGCGCAAATCGGCGGCCATTGAAAATCGAAACCTATAGGGTTGCCGGAAAGTACGGAAAGAAGGCTGGATCATGGACCGCAAACTTCTTTTGATCATCCTCGACGGCGTCCCCTGGCGCAATTTTCGCCGCCTGTTCGGCAACCTCGAAGGCTGGGTCGACAGCGGCGAGGCGCGGGTGTGGAAACTGCGTTCGGTACTGCCTTCAACTTCGGCCAGCTGCTATGCTTCGATCCATACCGGCGTGACGCCGCAGGAACATGGCTGTACCGGCAATGGCAATGTCTTTCGCCTGAGCCATAAGGACGTATTCAGCCAGGTGCGCGAGGTCGGAGGCGTGACCGGAGCCGTCACCCACAGCTATTGGTCGCAGTTCTTCAACCGGCATCCGTTCGATTATGTCCGCGACGTGGAATATGACGAACCGGACAGCAAGACCATCAACCATGGCCGGTTCCACACCATGACCGGCTATGGCAACGCCAATCAGATGACGCCTTGCGACGTGGACCTGTTTGCCTCGCTCACCAATCTCTGCCTGCGTTTTGGGCTGGATTACGGCATCCTGCACACCTGTACGCTGGACAGCATGGGCCATCGTTTCCACCACGACTGCCCCGAGATGGATCATGCCTGTTTCGTCGCTGACGAGATGCTGGCCCCCTTCATTCCGCGCTGGCGGCAACTGGGTTACGAGGTCATTGTCACCGCCGATCACGGTCAGGACGAGCGTGGCCATCACGGTGGACGCAGCCCGTTGCAGCAGGAAACGGCACTGTACTACTTTGGTGACGCCGAAGGCCCGGACGCGGATGCCGTCATCGACCAACTCCAGCTGGCGCCAACCGTCCTGACCCGCATGGGCGCGCCGATAGCAGAAACGATGAAGGCAAAGCCCTTTCTGATCTAAGCGTCAATCGTAAGACCAGATCCCCTGCCCCAGCGCCTCGATAGCGACCGATATTCGCTCAAAGCTGTCTGCGGCGCGCTTGACGGTCGTCCTTGCGCGCAGGTAGCCATGGACCAGCCCGGGTTCGTTGATGCAATGCGCCTGCCCCCCGGCAGAGGTGATCCGGGCGCAATAGGCGGGACCGTCATCGCGCAGCGGGTCACAATCGGCAGTCACAACAACGGTTGGCGGAAGGTCCGAGAAATCGCTGTCCTGTAAGGGGGCGAAGGTCGGGTCATTCTCGGGCGCGTCTCCGGCACAGCGAACGGTCTGGTAGAACAACACTTCGTCGCGCGTCAGCAGCGGGGCGTTTGCGTGTTCGAAATACGAACCTGTGTTCATATCGCCGCCCAGCCCCGGGTAGATCAGCACCTGCCCAAGCACGTTATCCAGCCGCCCCCGGCCATGATGCGCTACGGATGCGGCGAGATTGCCGCCCGCGCTGTCTCCGGCCAGAACGATGGGATCACCAAATTCGCGAATGACCCAGCAGGTTGCGGTCCAGCTGTCCTGATATTGGGCGGGGTGTACATGTTCCGGACACAACCGGTAGTCGACCGCGACGACACGGTATCCGGTTTGCGCACAGATTTCGGCACAGACGTCATCGTGGCTGTCCAGCCCACCGACAACAAACCCTCCGCCATGGAAATAGACGACACTCCGGGTCGGGTCGCCCGCGGAATAGATGCGGACGGGCACGCCATCCGCATCACGGTCTTCCACTTCAACTCCCGGCGGGCGGGGCTGGCGAAAATCCTCGCACATCGCGTCATAAACGCGGCGCTGATCCTCGATGGACATATCGACCGCGTCGTCGGGATAGCTTTCAGCCGTGCGACGTATGAACGCCCAGGTTTCTTCGTCGATCAGGCGTTCATAGTCCATTGTCCCTCCTGCAGCTTATTCAGACCACTCCCACGGCCGGGTGAATGATCCCAGCACCTTGGCCACATCGTCCTCGGAAGACCCGTTCGCGTCAAGCTGCGCGACAAGCCCGCGCTTCTTGTCGTCGATCACGGAAACAACGCGCGCAGCAACGCCGGCGGTTTCCAGCGCGCCGTTATAGATGCGGGTTATGGCCTGTTTGCGCAGGTCGGGTTTGAACACCTTGCCGACGGCGGTCTTTGGCAATTCGTCCAGAATGGTCATATGCTTGGGCTGCGCCGCACGTTCGTGGACGTGTACCTTGCAATACTCCATCAGCTCTTGTTCGGTGACCGAGGCGCCGTCGACCAGTTCGACAAAAGCGCAAGGCACCTCGCCCGAATGCGCATCGGGCTGGCCGATGGCCCCGGCAAAGGCAACGGCCTCGTGTCCCAGCAGGGCCTCTTCAATCTCGGCGGGGTCGATATTGTGACCACCCCGGATAATCAGGTCCTTGGCCCGGCCGGTGATCCACAGATACCCATCCTCGTCAAACCGGCCCAGATCACCTGTGCGCAGGTATTTATCGAAGTGATAGAGGTTCGTATTCTTGTCGGTCTCGGTATATGTGTTACCCGCATAAACGCCGGGGTTCGAGATGCAGATCTCGCCAATCTGATCCGTGCCACATTCGGTCGGGCCGTCCGGGCCGTCCTGCAGGATTTTGACATCCGTATAAGGGAACGGAATGCCGATCGAGCCGATCTTTTTCTCGCCATCTACCGGATTACATGAAACCAGACAGGTGGCCTCGGTCAGGCCATAGCCTTCGACAATGGTGACGCCCGTCGCCTCTTCAAAGCGGCGGAACAGTTCCACCGGCAACGGGGCCGAGCCTGAGAAGGCGGTTTTCACGCTTGAGATGTCGGCATCCACCGGGCGCTGCATCTTGGCCGAGATCGCGGTTGGCACGGTGATGATGAACGACACTTTCCAGCGTTCGATCAGTTTCCAGAAATTGTCGAACACCCCGTCGCCGCGATAGCCCGCGGGTGTCGGGAAGATTACATGCGCGCCCGAGGACACGGCGGCCATCACGATCACATGCACCGCAAAGACGTGGAACATCGGCAATGGGCACATGATCACGTCGTTTTCGTCAAACAGCAGCGTGTTGCCCAGCCAACCGTTGTAGATCAGGCCCGAATATTTGTGCTGCGCCACTTTCGGCATGCCGGTGGTGCCGCCGGTGTGGAAATAGCACGCGACCCGATCTTCGGTGCTGTCCTCGAAGTTCAGCGTCTTGGGTTGCTTGTTCAGCTCGACATTGAAGTTCTTGTAATCCGCGTGGGCCAGTTTTTCCTTGTCGCCCATCTTGGGGCGTAGGAGCGGCACAAGCCAGGATTTCGGCGGCGTCAGATAGCGGTTCAGGTCGATCTCGAGGATCGTGTTGACCCCAGGCGCATGGCGCACCGCTTCTTCCACCTTCTGGGCCACGTCGGTCTTGGGGAAGGATTTCAGCGTGACCACGACTTTCGCCCCGGTTTCACGCAGGATCGCGGCAATCTGTTCGGGTTCCAGCAACGGGTTGATCGGGTTCACGATCCCTGCAACCGCGCCTCCCATCATGGTGACCAGTGTTTCGTTGCAGTTGGGCAGCACATAGGCCACCACGTCCTTTTCCCCCACCCCCAACGAGCGGAACAGGTTGGCCGCCTGATTGACCTTGCCCAGCAGTTCGGACCATGTCAGCGTCTCGGCCTTGTCGGTTGGGCCGGATAGCAATTGAAAGCTGATTGCCTTGTGGTTCGGGAACTTGCCCGCCGTCCGCGACAACAGCTGATGGAAGGTGACGGGCACATCCCGATCCTCCCACGTCATCTCCTGCTCGATGCGCGCCTTGTCTTCCAATCCCACAAAGGCCATACGGCTCCTCCCCTGATCTCTCTCCCGTGTCATGCGCGGGCTTGTTTGTCGCCTCCAAGATGGAAGCAAAACACACCATGCGCAAGCGAGGGCTTAACCGCCAAGTCGGGGAAAATGTAGAATGACGCTACGGCGAGACGATATGTGCCGGAGCGTCACTTTATTCTGCGGCCACCCCGTCGGTGAACTGCAGCCGCGCCAGACGGGCATACAGCCCATCCTGCGCCACGAGATCGTCATGAGTGCCCTGCGCCACGATGCGCCCGGCCTCAAGCACGACAATCCGGTCGGCCTTTTTTACGGTCGCCAGACGGTGCGCCACGATCAGCGTCGTGCGCCCGGCCCGCATATTGTCGACCGCCCCCTGCACTGCGCGTTCGCTTTCCGCGTCCAGCGCCGAGGTCGCCTCGTCCAGAAGCAGCACCGGCGCGTCGCGCAGAATGGCGCGGGCGATGGCGATCCGCTGCTTCTGACCGCCCGACAGCATCACGCCGCGTTCACCCACAAAGCTGTCATAGCCCTCGGGCAGAACTGAAATGAACTCATGCGCGGCGGCGGCACGGGCGGCGGCCTCAACCTCGGCGTCCGAGGCATCCAGACGGCCAAAGCGGATGTTTTCACGCGCCGAAGCGGCAAAGATCACCGGATCCTGCGGGACCAGCGCCATGTGCTGGCGGAAGTCGTCACGGTTCAGGTCGCGCAGGTTGAGGCCGTCGAGGCTGACCTGTCCCGCATCGGGATCATAGAACCGCTGAATCATCTGGATCACTGTGGTCTTGCCCGCGCCCGACGGGCCGACAAAGGCGACGGTTTCTCCGGGTTTGATCTGCAGCGAGAACTGGTCCAGAGCAACGATGTCCGGGCGCGCGGGATAGTGGAACGTCACATCCTCAAAACGAATTTCACCGCGCAGAGGGGTGGGCAAGGAATGCGCCTGTGACGGATCATTGACCGTGTCCTGCGCGTTCAGCAATTCGACCAGCCGTTCGGTCGCACCAGCGGCGCGCTGCAGTTCACTCCAGATTTCCGACAGGGCGGCGACTGAACCGGCCATGATGATCGAATAGATCACGAACTGGATCAGCACGCCTTCGGTCATGACTCCGTTGCGCACGTCATTCGCACCCATCCACAGCACGCCGACGATGCCGGAAAAGACCAGAAAAATAACGATGACGGTCAGCACCGCGCGGGTCTGAATACGGCGCAGAGAAACTTTGTACGAGGTTTCCGTCATCTCGCCGAATTGCCTCCGGCTGGCCTGTTCATGGGTAAAGGCCTGCACGGTCTGTACCGCCCCCAGCGCCTCGCCCGCATTGCCCGAGGACGCCGCGATCCAGTCCTGGTTTTCGCGGCTGATCGCCCGCAGCCGGCGGCCCAGCACCAGAATCGGCACGATCACCAGCGGGATCAGCAGCAGAACCATGCCGGTCAGTTTGGCCGAGGTCAGCAGCATCAGCACCAGCCCGCCCGCAAACATCAGGAGGTTGCGCAAAGCGATCGACACCGAAGAGCCAAGCACCGACTGGATCAGCGTGGTGTCGGTGGTGATCCGGCTCAGAACCTCTCCGGTCATGATGCGTTCGTAGAACTCGGGGCTCATCCCGATCACGCGGTCGAATACGGCCTTTCGGATATCCGCCACCACGCGCTCACCCAACCGTGTCACCAGTGCATAGCGAATGCCAGTACCCACGGCGAGGATACCGGCAATGGCCAGTGCCGCCACAAAATACCAATCCAGAAGTTCGCCATCTTCGATGCGGAAATTGTCGACGACACGCCGCACGGCCAGCGGCAGGGTCAGGGTCATGCTGGCGGTCAGGATCAGCGCCAGCGTCGCACCGATCATCAGCAGACGATAGGGTTTCATGAAGGGCCAAAGCGACCTCAGAACGCCGATATTCTTCGACCCGGCCCGTTCTTCATGGGCACCGGGTGCCTGTGCATTTGCTTGACTGGCGGAGCGTGTTCTTGCCATGTCTGGCCCTTGTCTTCTGGTCATCGCCCGCATCGGGCGCACATCCCCGCTTCTTGGCGACACAGGCGGATGGGGTCAAGCTTTGGGCGCGTATCCAAGGGCGATCCGGGCCTTTTGACGCATTCCACGACGGGGCCGATCTGAAACCTACGGCCGTATCTGAAGCAGAAATGCCCCCAAGGCGATCATGTTCGGAAATGTCGGATATCTTTTCAGTTTCAACGCATTAAACCAGCACATCAGGCATGATTTTGCGCGTTATCTGTAAGGGCTGATGTCTTTGGAGCGGGCGGCGGGAATCGAACCCGCTTCATCAGCTTGGAAGGCTGAGGTAATAGCCAGTATACGACGCCCGCTCAGCCCGAGCGGGTGTATTTCATCGCCATTTTGCGGTCAAGGGTGGATTTTCTGTTTTTCGTTTTACGACTGATGGGCGCCACCTTGGCGATCATGGGATGTTCCCATTCCGGCACCGATCACGAAAATGTGTTAAGGTGCGAAAATCCGCGGCAAAACGCCTGACCGGCGGTTTCAGCGGATTTACTGTGGGGGATATTCCAAATGACTGAATTTGATCTTGGTACATACCAACGCACCATCACGACCACATCCAAAGACGCTCAGCGCCTGTTCGATCAGGGGCTGATCTGGCTGTTTGGCTATAATCACGAAGCAGCGGCGCAGTGTTTTGAACAGGCCATCGCAAAAGACCCGGATTGTGGCATGGCCCATTGGGGCGTCGCCTATGCGATCGGACCCAACTACAACAAACCCTGGGAGTTTTTTGAACCCGACGAAAAGGTCGCCACGCTTGAGCGCGCGCATCAGGCGGTCGAGGCTGCGATGACGCTGCGCGAGAAGGTCGCCCCGGTCGAAGCCGCCCTGATCGAGGCCATCGCCCACCGGTTCCCGACAGACTCCGAAATCGAAGACTACGGGCCATGGAACGACGCGTTTTCGGATTCGATGCGCAAGGTCTATGCCGACTATCCCGACGATCTTGAGGTTTCGTCGATCTTCGCCGAAGCGTTGATGAACCGTACGCCGTGGATGCTGTGGGACCTGAAAAACGGCGTGCCTGCCGAAGGTGCCTCGACCACCGAAGCGCAGACCGTTCTGGAGCGCGCCTTCGATGCGCTGCCGGGTGCGTGGGACCATCCCGGCCTGCTGCACATGTATATCCACCTGATGGAGATGTCGCCAACGCCCGAAAAGGCGCTTCAGCATGGTGACAGGCTGGTCGATCTGGTGCCCGACAGCGGGCATCTGGTGCATATGGCCACGCATATCGACGTTCTGTGCGGCGAATATCAGAACGTGGTCTGGCGCAATCATCGCGCTGCGGCCGTCGATCAGAAATACGAAGCGGTCGCGGGGGGTGAGAATTTCTATACCGTCTACCGCGTTCATAATGTTCATTTCGAAGCCTATGGCGCGATGTTCCTCGGTCAACCCGAAAAGGCGCTGGCCGCGTCGGAAGAGCTGATGCGGATGCTGCCCGACAATGTGATCCGCTTCTTCCCCGACCTGTTCGAATCCTTCTATGGCAAGAAGATTCACGTCATGGTCCGCTTTGGCATGTGGCAGGAGATTCTGGATGAACCAATGCCGGGTGACGCCGAATTGTACAGCTACACCACTGCCGCGATCCATCAGGCGCGCGCCGTGGCGCTGGCCAATCTAGGACGGTTGGACGCTGCCAAAGAAGCGCGGGAAATCGCCGTTCAGGCGCGCAATGCGGTGCCCGAAAGCCGTCTGGTCTTTAACAACACCGCTGAGGACGTCCTGATGATCGGTGAGGCGATGATGGACGGCGAGATCGCGTTCAAATCCGGTGATCATGAGGGCGGTCTGGCCCATTTGTGGCGGTCGGTCGAGTTGGATGATGCGCTGGTCTATGACGAACCCTGGGGCTGGATGCAGCCCACCCGCCACGCGCTGGGGGCGCTGCTGATGGAGGCTGGTCAGTATGATGAGGCCGAAGCTGTCTATCGCGCCGATCTTGGTCTGGACAACACGCTGGCGCGCGCCTGTCAGCATCCCCGCAATATCTGGAGCCTGCACGGCCTGCATGAATGTCTGGTCCGGCGCGGCGAAGAGACTGAGGCACGGCATATCAAACTTCTGCTGGATCAGGCTTCGGCCCGTGCCACGGTGCCGGTGCATGCGTCCTGTTATTGCCGTAGCAAAGCAAAGGCCGCCTAGGTCGTTTTCGGGACCAAGAGACTGAACTCAGACACCTGCCCAAGCGCCAGCATAAGGGGGCCTCACGCTCAGATATCCTCGCCCGGTGGGTCAAGCAGCCCGCCCGGCGCAAGCAATGCGCGCTCGGACAGCCACGGGTTCAGCTCTAGCGCATGGTTCAGCGTTGCGCGCGCTTCGTCCAGTCGTTTGAGACCCAATAGCGACAGGGCCCGCCCGCTGATTGCCGCGACATGGTTCGGGGACAGTGCTATGGTCCGGTCCAGATCAATCAATGCCGCCTGAAAGTCCTGCTGCAGATAATTGACAAACGCGCGCTGATTATACCCTTCGGCGTAGTCAGGGCAGTAGACGACCAGCGCGTCAAACTCGGCCAATGCACCAACCAGATCCCACGATTCCCGCAGTAACATCCCGCGATCCAGCATCGTTTGCGCGCGTGCATCCGGTGCATCAGTCCACAGCTGCCACATCTGGCCTGAAATCCCCCGCGCCTCGTCTTCGGATGACGCGCCCTGTGCCTTTGCGATCAGGGCGTCGATCCCCGGGATATGGTCCGGTGCGTCCGGGCATTCGGAAGAGACCGGCGTGCCAAAGGCTGCAAGTAGAATAAGGGCCAGCGCATGTTTCATGCCTTCTAACCTGATCCCCAAACCCCTCGGGTCAACCGCTTTCGAGCGGGGCCAGCAACCCGGCCTCTTTCACCGCCTCCATCGCCACGAAGGTAGACGTGTTGGCAACATGCGGCAGGGATGAGATTTTCTCGGCCAGTACAGCGCGATATTCCGACATCGACCTGGTGCGGATTTTGAGCAGATAGTCGAAGTTGGAGGCGATCATATGCGCCTGTTCAATCTCGGCGACTTTGCGCACTGCCGCATTGAACTCGGCCAGCGCCTTTTCGCGGGTGTCGGTCAGGCGCACCTCGACAAAGGCCACATGGTCCAGGCCCAATCGGATCGGGTCCAGCATGGCGCGATAACCGGTAATGATTCCGTCCGCCTCTAGCCGCTTGAGCCGCGCCTGCGTCGGCGATTTGGACAAGCCGATTCTGCGTGCCAAATCCGTCACCGAAATACGACCATCTTCAGCAAGCGCCATGAGGATGGCCTGATCGAACCGATCAAGTCCGGATAAGTCGTTTTGCATCTTCTGATCCTAAAATTTCAGTCCATTCGACCGCCAAGTGACAAAATACAGTCCATTCTCCTGCCTTGGCGCGGTTATATTAGACAAAAGCCCCGGAGTACACATGTCACACAGTCTGCGCACCAAAATCGACACCCACACCTATGCCGACCAGACCGCCGTTCTGGACGCGCTGATCGCTCAGGCCGATCTGTCACAGGCCGACCGCACCGCCATTTGTGTGGCTGCGGCGCAGTTGGTACGCGATATCCGCTCCAGCACTTCACCCGGCATGATGGAAGTGTTTCTGGCCGAATACGGCCTGTCCACTGACGAAGGCGTCGCACTGATGTGTCTGGCCGAGGCGCTGTTGCGCGTGCCGGATGCCGACACCATCGACGCACTGATCGAAGACAAGATCGCTCCGTCCGATTGGGGCAAGCATCTTGGTCAGTCATCCTCGTCACTGGTGAATGCGTCGACATGGGCGCTGATGCTGACAGGGCGGGTTCTGGATGAGGACAAATCCTCGCCCGTGGGTGCCCTGCGCGGCGCAATCAAACGCCTGGGCGAACCGGTGATCCGCACCGCCGTAGGCCGCGCGATGAAAGAGATGGGGCGCCAGTTCGTGCTGGGCGAGACCATTCAATCCGCCATGAAACGCGCCAAAGGGATGGAGGATAAGGGATACACCTATTCCTACGACATGCTGGGCGAGGCCGCGCGGACCGAGGCCGATGCTGCCCGGTATCACCTGTCCTATTCGCGCGCCATCGCCGCCATTGCCGAGGCCTGCACCCATAACGACATCCGCGAAAACCCCGGCATCTCGGTCAAGCTGTCCGCGCTGCACCCCCGCTATGAGCTGGCGCAGGAACAGCGCGTGATGGAGGAATTGGTGCCCCGTCTGCGTGCGCTGGCGCTGCTGGCCAAGGCTGCGGGCATGGGGCTGAACGTCGACGCGGAAGAGGCTGATCGCCTGTCCCTGTCACTGCAGGTCATCGAAGAAGTGATGGCCGAGCCCGCACTGGCAGGCTGGGACGGCTTCGGCATCGTTGTGCAAGCCTATGGTCCGCGCGCCGGGCTGGTGCTGGACACGCTCTATGAAATGGCCGAGCGTCATGATCGCAAGCTGATGGTACGGCTGGTGAAGGGCGCGTATTGGGACACCGAGATCAAGCGTGCGCAGGTCGAAGGCGTCGATGGGTTCCCGGTGTTTACCCAAAAGGCGGCGACGGATGTGTCCTACATCGCAAATGCCCGCAAGCTGCTGGGCATGACCGACCGCATCTATCCGCAATTTGCCACCCATAACGCCCACACGGTCAGCGCGATTCTGCACATGGCTAACGACCAACCATTCGAATTCCAACGCCTGCACGGAATGGGCGAGACGCTGCATCAGATCGTGCGCGACAAGCAGAACGCGCGCTGCCGCATCTACGCGCCGGTCGGTGCGCACCGTGATCTGCTGGCCTATCTGGTACGCCGCCTGCTGGAAAACGGCGCGAACTCATCCTTCGTGAACCAGATCGTTGATGAGGATGTCGCTCCCGAAACCGTGGCCGCAGACCCGTTCGTGACCGTTCAGACACCCGCCAAACCGCTGCCAACCGGGCCCGAGCTGTTTGAGCCGGAGCGTCCGAACTCGAAAGGCTTCGATCTGCACCATACGCCGACGCTGGACCGGATCAATCTCGCGCGTGATGCCTATCGTGCCCATCATTGGCACGCTCAACCTTTGCTATCAGATACCGCACAGCCCGAAGCCGGCGCGCCGGTCGTCAACCCGGCGCTGCCTCAGGACCGCCCCGGATCGGTCGCTGCGGCCAGTCCGGCAGACGTAGAATTGGCGCTGGCCAGCGCGTGCCCATGGCAGGCCCCGGCCGAAACGCGTGCTGCAGCCCTCAACAAAGCCGCCGATCTCTATGAGGCGCATTTCGGAGAGCTCTTTGCATTGCTCGCCCGCGAGGCCGGGAAATCCCTGCCCGATGCGGTGGCAGAACTGCGCGAAGCGGTCGATTTCCTGCGTTACTATGCTGCCAACATTCCGGCGGCCAAACCCGCCGGGATATTCACCTGCATCAGCCCGTGGAACTTCCCTCTGGCGATTTTCTCTGGGCAGATTTCGGCGGCGCTGGCCACTGGCAACGCCGTACTGGCCGCCCCTGCCCCGCAAACGCCCCTGATCGCGCACCGCGCCGTTCAACTGATGCACGAAGCAGGCGTTCCGCGCGATGCGCTGCAACTGCTTCCGGGCGGGCCGAAAGTGGGCGCGGCGCTGACTTCGGACGCGCGCGTATCGGGTGTGGCCTTTACCGGCTCGACGGCGACGGCGTTGAAAATCCGTTCGGCCATGGCCCAGAATATGCGCCCCGGCACGCCTCTGATTGCAGAGACCGGCGGCCTGAACGCAATGATCGTGGACAGCACCGCGCTACCGGAACAGGCCGTGCAGTCGATCATCGAAAGCGCGTTCCAGTCTGCCGGTCAGCGCTGTTCAGCCCTGCGCTGTCTTTACCTGCAGGAAGACATTGCCGAGGATGTTCTGACCATGCTGCAAGGCGCGATGGACGCTTTGCATGTCAGTGATCCATGGTTGATCTCGACCGATTGCGGCCCGGTGATCGACGAGCAGGCCAGACAAGGCATCGCGGATCATGTCACCAAAGCCCGCGCCGAAGGTCGGGTTCTGAAGGAAATGCCAACACCGCCCGAGGGCACATTCATCGCGCCGACCTTGATCGAAATCCACGGCATCTCGGCGCTGGAACGCGAAGTGTTCGGCCCGGTGCTGCATGTCGCCCGGTTCAAGGCACAAGAGATCGACAAGATCATCGCCGACATCAATGACACGGGCTACGGCCTGACCTTCGGCCTGCACACCCGGATTGACGACCGGGTACAGCACGTGACCGAGGCGATCCACGCCGGCAACCTCTATGTCAACCGCAACCAGATCGGAGCGATCGTGGGCTCGCAGCCCTTCGGAGGCGAAGGCCTGTCCGGTACCGGCCCCAAGGCGGGCGGCCCGAATTACATGGCGTGCTTCTGCGCCCCGGATCGGCAGGTTTCCTCGGATAATTGGGACGCGACGGCTGAACCGAGCGCGCCGGAGGGGCAGCCTGCACCGCCGCGCACCCGGTCACTGCCCGGGCCAACCGGCGAGTCGAACCGCCTGACCGAATACGCCCGCGCGCCGCTGTTGTGCATGGGTCCGGGGGCGGAGGCCGCGCAGGCGCAGGTCGACGCGGTCAAGGCGCTGGGTGGCACGGCGATCCGGATGACCGGATCGCTGGATCTGCACCGCCTCGAAAACTTGACCGGTTTCTCGGGTGTGCTGTGGTGGGGCGACGACGACACCGGTCGCCAGATCGAACAGCATCTGGCCCGGCGCGATGGCCCGATCATCCCGCTGATCCCGGGCAAACCCGACCGCGCGCGGGTTCTGGGAGAGCGCCATGTCTGCGTCGATACCACCGCCGCCGGAGGCAACGCCGCCCTTTTGGGAGGTGCGGCATAACCGGACCTTGACGCTGGGCGGCGAAAAGCCCAGCGTCGCGCCATGTTTCCGATCCGTGACCATAACCCCTCGGGGCGTACTCCGTTCGTCGTCTATGCCCTGATGGCCGCCAACATCCTGATCTTCCTCAGCTATGTGGGAATCATGGAGGATGCGCGGCTGATCAACCGGTTCTATTTCGACTATGCGGTCATCCCGGCGCGTATCTCTGACGGTTTCGCGCTGGAAACACTGGTTACCTCGATGTTTCTGCACGGCGGCTGGATGCATCTGGCCGGGAACATGCTGTTTCTGTGGATCTTCGGCGACAATCTCGAAGACGAGATGGGCCACCTGCTGTTTCTGCTGTTCTATCTTCTGGCCGGGATCGGGGCGGGCCTGATCCACGTAATCTCGGAACCGGATTCAGTGGTCCCGACCATCGGGGCCTCCGGCGCGATTGCCGGGGTGATGGGGGGATATCTGCTTTTGTTCCCGAAAGCACGCGTTGATATCCTACTGATTCTGATCGTCTATTTCCGCATCTTCACCATCCCCGCATTCGTCATGCTGGGCGTCTGGCTGGGTCTGCAATTCCTGGGCAGCCTGTCCAGCAATCCCGATGAGGGCGGCGTCGCCTATTGGGCCCATACCGGTGGGTTCTTTGTTGGGCTTGTGCTGTGCATCCCGCTCTGGATCCGGCGTGGCGGGACCGGGTTCTGGAACCGTACACACGGCCACCCGCCGCACCCCGAACACAAATACAAGCTGTCGCAGTCGCGCATTCCCAAGGTGCCGCGCCGATAGCGTTGCTTAATCAGGAAACCGTCCGCCGCTGAGATGCGTGATCTCTTGCGCGGCGCTGGTAACCAACGCCCCCAGCTCTGGCGCGCGTTCCTTGCTGAACCGCACGGTCGGGCCAGAGACCGAAATACCCGCGCAAGGTTCGCCCCGATCGTCAAAAATGGCCGCGCCGATGCAGGACATGCCTTCATAGCGCTCTTCCTGATCAAAGGACCAGCCGCGTTCGCGTGTCTGGGCCAGATCGTCCGGCAACCCCGTATCGGGCAACTGCGTGTTCGCGGTAAATGGGATCAGTTCAATGGCCGAGAGCAGTTTGCCCAACCGTTCTTCGCGCATCGCAGCCAATATGGCCTTGCCCGTGCCCGAGGCATACATCGGCGTCCGCGCCCCGGGCGGGAAAAACGCCCGGATCGGGTTCTGGGTCTCGACCTGCCCGACGAACACGACCTCTCCGCCATCCGGTACAGCCAGATTGGCCGTTTCACCACTTTCTTGCATCAGACGTCGCAGGATCGGTCTGCCGATCTCAAGCACGCTGTTGCGGCGCAGGAATGAGGCGCCGGTGCGATAGGCTTCAATCCCGACCATCCACTCCTGGCGCTCTTCATCGAAGGTGACGAACCCGTGTTTCTGCAGGGTCACGAGTATGCGATGGGTGGTGGCTGTCGGAACCTCAACCTCGCGCGCCAGATCGCTGAGCGCTGACCGTTCAAGCCGGGCCACCGTCGTGAGAACGCCCAGCGCGCGGTCCAGCGATTGCATGGTCCCGGCCGAGCTTTCCTTGAACAGTGATTTCGGCCTGCCGCGGGGCCGTTTTTGCGAATCCATTCTGGCTGAACCCTCCGGATACGTGGTTGCATTCAGGAAATGACGCAGTTCACCAATCCTGGGCGCATAAATTTTGAGAAACTGAAAGTTGTTAAATTTCAGTAGATTGTCATTTATTTATCCAAAATGAAAACATTTTTCAAGAAAATTGCAAAAACACGATGCCCGGGTGACACTTGGTTCGAGAGCAAAGGACAAGAACCATGTCAAACCAGAACCCGGTTTTCATTCCCGGCCCGACCAACATCCCGGATCGCCTGCGGCTTGCCATGCAGGTGCAAACTCAGGACCACCGCGCACCGGACTTTGTCGAGACGTTTGCGCCGGTGCTTGAGGACACAAAGAAAGTGTTCGGCACAAGCGGTGGTCAGATCGTCACCTTCCCCGCCAGCGGCACCGGTGGCTGGGAGGCTGCGATCACCAACACGCTCAGCCCTGGCGACACTGTGCTGGTGGCACGCTATGGCGTGTTCAGCCATCGCTGGATCGATCTGTGTCAGCGGCATGGTCTGGACGTTCAGATCATCGAATGCCCCTGGGGTACCGGCGCGCCCGCCGATCAGTTCGAGGCCGCGCTTGCAGCGGATACATCGCATCGGATCAAGGCCGTTCTGGTCACCCATAACGAAACGGCAACCGGCGTGCGCTCGGACATCGAAGCGGTCCGCAAGGCAATGGATGCCAGCGGCCACCCGGCGATGATGTTCGTCGATTGCGTCAGCTCTCTGGCCTCGATGCCGTTCGAGTTTGACCGGTGGGGCGTCGATATCGCCGTCTCTGGCTCGCAGAAAGGGTTCATGCTGGCCACCGGCATGGCGATCCTGTGCGTCAGCCCCAAGGCTCTGAACGCGATGGAAACCGCCAAACTGCCCCGCACTTTCTTCGATTTCCGCGACATGATGGCCGCGAATGCGTCGGGCGGGTTTCCCTATACGCCGCCGCTGCAGCTGATCTATGGCATGCGCGAAAGCCTGAAGATGCTGTTCGAAGAAGGGTTGGAAAACGTCTATGCCCGCCACTACCGGCTGGCCGAGGGCGTCCGCCGTGCTGTTGATGCCTGGGGCCTGAAACTGGTCGCGCAGTCGCCCGATCTCTACTCGGACACCGTCAGTGCGATTTACGTGCCCGAGGGCTATGATAGCAACGCGCTGACCGATCATGCGTTCAATACCTATGGCGTGTCCTTCGGTATCGGCCTGGGCGAGTTGAACGGCAAAGCCTTCCGCATCGGCCATCTGGGCAGTCTGACGGATGTGATGGTGCTGTCCGGTCTGGGTGCAATCGAAATGGCGATGGCGGATCTGGACTATCCGATCAGGCTGGGCAGCGGCGTGGCCGCGGCGCAGGACTATTTCCGCACCGGTCCGTCTGGCCATGCCAAAGCCGCAGCCTGAGGAGGAAATGATGTTGGACCACATCCCGGCGGCCGATCTGACCATCGACGACATGCGCGCCGCGCATGACCGGATCAGACCCTATATCCGTCGCACACCCATTATGACCTCGGACTATCTGAATAACCTGACCGGCGCCCGGCTGTTCTTCAAATGCGAGAACTTTCAGGAAGCGGGCGCGTTCAAGGTGCGCGGGGCCTGCAATGCCGTGTTTGGTCTAAGTGACGATATGGCCGCAAAAGGCGTCTGCACGCATTCCAGCGGCAACCACGCTCTGTCATTGTCCTACGCCGCTGGTCGACGCGGCACCCCCTGCAACGTGGTCATGCCGCGCACCGCACCGCAAGCCAAGAAGGACGCCGTGCGCCGCTATGGCGGAACGATCACCGAATGTGAGCCGTCCACCTCCTCCCGCGAGGCGACATTTGCCGAGGTGCAGGCCCGGACGGGTGGAGAGTTCGTGCACCCTTATAACGATCCGCGCGTCATCGCCGGTCAGGCCACCTGCTCGGCTGAGATGCTGGAGCAAACCGATGGCGTGGACGCCGTAATCGCCCCCATTGGCGGCGGTGGAATGGTCTCGGGCACCTGTCTGACGGTCTCGAACCTTGCGCCAGAGACGGCAATCTACGCGGCCGAACCGGAACAGGCCGACGATGCCTATCGGTCTTTCAAGGCGGGTCACATCATCGCCGATGACGCGCCCAAAACAATCGCCGACGGGCTGCTCGTGCCGCTCAAGGAAAACACCTGGCACTTTGTATCCAACAACGTGACCGACATTTTCACCGCCTCAGATGCCGAGATCATCGATGCGATGAAGCTGACCTGGAAATACCTGCGGGTGGTGATGGAGCCCTCCTCGGCGGTGCCTCTGGCGACGATCCTCAAGAACCCCGAGGTCTTCCGGGGCAAGCGCGTTGGCGTGATCATCACCGGCGGCAACGTGGATCTGGACAAACTGCCCTGGCTGACAGGGTAAGGAGAAACAGGATGAACAAACCCATGAATATCGATCAACTCGAAGTTGGCTATGACATCCCTGCCGCGATTGGCATGGATGAATCTGAGATCCAGACGCCTTGCCTGATCCTCGATCTGGACGCGCTGGAGCGGAACATCAAAAAAATGGGCGACTATGCCACGGCGCATGGGATGCGGCACCGGGTGCACGGCAAGATGCACAAATCCGTGGACGTCGCGAAACTGCAGGAACAAATCGGCGGTGCGGTGGGTGTCTGCTGCCAGAAAGTGTCCGAGGCCGAGGTGTTCGCGCGTGGGGGTATCAAGGACATTCTGGTGTCGAACCAGGTGCGAGACCCGGCCAAGATCGACCGCCTGGCGCGTCTGCCCCAGCTTGGCGCGCGCACCATCGTCTGCGTCGACGATGTGGATAACGTCGCTGACCTGTCTGCTGCGGCCGCTAAGCATGGCACTGAATTAGAGGTCTTTGTCGAGATTGACTGCGGCGCGGGCCGCTGTGGTGTCACCACGACCCCTGCCGTGATCGAAATCGCCAAGGCAGTCGAGGCCGTGCCAAATCTCAAATTTACCGGCATTCAGGCCTATCAGGGTGCGATGCAGCATCTGGATACGTATGAGGCCCGCAAAGAGAAGCTCGATACCGCCATCGCAATGGTCAAGGATGCTGTGGACGGGTTGAAGGCCGAAGGGATCGAATGCGAATTGGTCTCGGGCGGTGGCACGGGCTCTTATTATTTCGAAAGCAATTCAGGCGTTTATAACGAGCTGCAATGCGGGTCTTACGCCTTTATGGATGCCGATTACGGTCGCATTCTGGACAAGGATGGCAAGCGGATTGATCAGGGGGAATGGGAAAACGCCCTGTTCATTCTGACCAGCGTGATGAGCCACGCCAAAGCGGACAAAGCGATCTGCGATGCGGGCCTGAAGGCGCAATCCGTCGATAGCGGCCTGCCGTTCATCTATGGGCGCGATGACGTAGAATACCTGAAATGTTCGGACGAACACGGCGTGATCGGCGACCCGGACGGTCTGCTGAAAGTCAACGACAAGCTGCGGCTGGTGCCCGGTCACTGCGACCCGACCTGCAACGTCCATGACTGGTATGTGGGCGTGCGCGGCGGCAAGGTCGAGGCGCTCTGGCCGGTGTCGGCCCGCGGCAAGGCTTATTGAACTATCGGTAAAAGCAACAAAGGGCGGCGCTTGGGTGCCGCCCCTTTTTGATGCCATCAGAAAGAAAGGCATAGGCGATGATCATCGTTCCTGAAAAGGAAATCGGCGCTCTGCTAGGTCGCAAGGAAAGCTATAGCGCGGTCGAGCAGGTGTTTGCAGCGATGGCTGCTGGTGATGCTTACAACTTCCCGGTCGTGCGCGAGGCCATTGGCCATGCGGATGCGCTTTATGGGTTCAAAGGCGGGTTTGACCGCGCGGGTATGAGCCTGGGCCTGAAGGCCGGGGGGTACTGGCCCAACAATATGGAAACGCATGGTCTGATAAACCACCAGTCCACCGTGTTTCTGTTCGATCCCGATACCGGCCGCGTCCGCGCTATTGTTGGGGGTAACCTTCTGACGGCGCTGCGCACCGCGGCGGCCTCGTCGGTGTCGATCAATCACCTTGCGCGTAAGGATGCCAAGGTGATCGGCATGGTTGGCGCAGGGCATCAGGCGACATTCCAATTGCGCGCCGCGTTGGAACAGCGCCCGTTCGAAAAGGTCATCGGCTGGAACCTGCACCCTGAAATGCTGCCGAACATCGAAAAGGTCGCGGCTGAGGCCGGTCTGCCTTTCGAGGCTGTGGACCTGCCCGGCATGGTACAAGCGGATGTGATTGTCACAATCACCTCGTCTTTCGCACCGAGCCTGATGTCCGAGCATGTCTCGGACGGCACCCATATCGCCTGCATGGGCACCGATACGGTCGGCAAGCAAGAGGTCGCCACCGACCTGATCGCCCGCGCCAGCGTCTTTACCGACGAGGTCGCGCAGGCCGTGACACTGGGGGAAAGCCAGCATGCGGTGGCTGCCGGAACCAAAGCCGAAGGCGATATCCGTCAGATCGGAGAGGTCATCAACGGCACCCATCCCGGGCGCGCGTCGGATGATGAAGTGACCCTATTCGACGGCACTGGAGTTGGACTGCAGGACCTTGCGGTGGCAAGCGCGGTCGTTGATCTGGCCGTCCAGCAGGGGATCGCGATCGAGGTTGACTTCTAAACCAAAACGCGCGCCCGGATCGGACGCGCGCACCAGGATCGACAGACCGGGGTTGGTATCAGCCCCGGATCACCTTGGCGAAATTGTCAAAGATCGGCTCATTGGCGCAGATCACCTCGCCATCCTCAAGCACACTGCCTTCGGGGTTCAGGGCCTGAACAAACCCGCCCGCCTCTTTCACGATGATGATGCCGGCGGCCACGTCCCAGGCGTTCAGACGACGTTCCCAGAACCCTTCATAGCGACCGGCAGCCACATAGGCCATGTCCAGCGCCGCAGCGCCCCAGCGGCGCACACCGGCGCAGGCAGGCATCAGGCGGGCCAGATCCTGCAGGGTCGCAGGCAGGTCCGAGCGGCCACCGAACGGCAAACCGGTCGAGAAGATCGATTCGATCATGCGATGACGGCCCGAGACGCGGATGCGCATATCGTTCATCCAGGCGCCTTCGCCCTTTTCGGCAAAGAACATCTCGTCCTTGGCGGCGTCATAGATCACCCCGGCCACGATCTTGCCCTTGTGTTCCAGCGCGATTGAAACCGCCCAATGGGGCAGCCCGTGCAGGAAGTTGGTAGTGCCGTCCAGCGGGTCGACGATCCAGCGACGGGTCGGGTCTTCGCCGTCAATCGCGCCACCCTCTTCGGCCAGCCAGCCATAGGTGGGGCGTGCGCCCAGCAATTCCTCTTTCAGGATCGCCTCGGCCGCGATATCGGCTTTTGACACAAAGTCGCCCGCGCCTTTCATCGACACCTGCAGGTTCTCGACTTCACGAAAATCCTTGACCAGAGACCGCCCCGCTTTGCGCGCGGCTTTGATCATGATGTTGAGATTTGCACTGCCAACCATTTTCCATAGGCTCCTGTCCGGTCAAGCCGCGCGTATACTGGTGCAATGCAGCCTTGCCAAGAGGAATGATACGCATGGCTGCCCTGCGCCGGGCGCTACTGTGATTGCAGCTTGCGCGCCTCGGTCCGGGCCAGGCTTACCAGTTCCTGCACAAACGGTTTTTCCAGATCCTCGCTGCGCACCGCAGCATAAAGCCTGCGGGTGATCCCGTCTTTGGTCAGTGGGCGGGTGACATAGTCGGAATTGTACTTCACCTCGCGCACCACCCAATCCGGCAGAACGGAAATGCCACGGTTCGACGCCACCAGCAGCAGGATCACGGCGGTCAGTTCAACCTGCCGGATCGAGGCCGGTTCAACCCGCGCCGGGATCAGCAACTGGCTGAACACGTCCAGACGCGTGCGCTCGACCGGATAGGTGATCAGGGTCTGGCCACGGAAATCCTCGGCCTCGACAAAGGGTTTCTCGGCCAGCGGGTGAGATGAGGCAGCGACGAAGACCGCATTATAGTCGAACAGTTCGACAAACTCGACGCCGGGCAGATCCTCGGGATCGGACGAGACCACCAGATCGACCTCTTCCTTCTGCAAAGCGGGCAGCGCGTCGAAGGCCAGGCCGGGGCGGATATCCACATCGACATCCGGCCAAGACTTGCGGAATGCTTCGAGCACCGGGAACAGCCATTCGAAACACGCATGGCATTCAATCGCGATATGCATACGGCCCGTGCGCCCGTCGCGCAGCGAGGAAAACTCGTGCTGCATCGCCTCGACCTGCGGCAGGATCTGTTCCGCCAGCCGCAACAGGCGCAGACCCGCCGCCGACAGCTTCATCGGTTTTGACCGTCGCAGGAACAGCTCAACCCCGGCCTGATCCTCCAAACCCTTGATCTGATGGCTCAATGCGGATTGGGTGATGTTCAACTGATCAGCGGCACGCGCCAGCCCACCACATTCATGGATGGCCTTGATGGTCCGCAGATGCCGGAATTCGATGTGCATATTCAGTGTGACTCATGTTGTTCTTGAATAATATGAATTTGTCTCACATCGCTCAACGTGGCACAAGGGCGCAAATGATCCCGAGAGGCCGTGATGACAAAACCTGAAATCTCATTCGAGTTCTTTCCGCCCAAAACGCTGGAGGCCTCATTCCGGCTTTGGGATACGGTGCAGACGCTGGCCCCGCTTGACCCCCGGTTTGTCTCGGTCACCTATGGCGCGGGCGGCACCACGCGCGAGTTGACCCGTGATGCGGTTGCCACCTTGCATAAATCCTCGGGCCTGCCGGTTGCTGCGCATTTGACCTGTGTGGATGCCTCGCGTCAGGAAACACTGGAAATCGCCGACAAGTTCGCCCGCGCCGGTGTCGAAAACATTGTCGCATTACGGGGCGATCCCCCGAAGGGTCAGGACAAATTCATCCCCCACCCCGAGGGGTTTGCCAATTCGGTGGAGCTGATCGAGGCGTTGGCCGAAACCGAAATGTTCAACATTCGCGTTGGCGCCTATCCCGATATCCACCCCGAAGCGCGCGATGCGCGTGCCGATGTGGACTGGCTGAAGGCCAAGCTGGATGCTGGCGCGGACGAGGCGCTGACCCAGTTCTTCTTCGAGGCTGAAACGTTCTTCCGGTTCCGTGATGCCTGTGAGAAAGCGGGCATCGACAAACCCATCGTGCCCGGTATTCTGCCCATCGAAAACTGGGCCGGCGCACGCCGCTTTGCCCAGCGCTGCGGCACCCGCATCCCGAACTGGGTCGAGAGCGCCTTTGACAAAGCCGTTCGCGATGATCGCGAAGAGCTTCTGGCAACCGCGCTCTGCACCGAGCTGTGTTCGGACCTGATCGAGGGTGGCGTCGACAAGCTACACTTTTACACGCTGAACCGGCCGGAACTTACCCGTGATGTCTGCTTTGCATTGGGCATCACACCGCAGGCGGAGCTGCAGAACGTCGCATGACAACGGCGCGTTCCGGCCCTTATGATGGGGTCGGAACGCGCTTCTTTACGCAAGGCACCACTATATCGGCGACAATCAAAACACACGCACGCTAACTGTTGAGTGACCCCAGACTAATACCCGGTAAAATTTGACAAAAAAGTGGCCACCGGCAATCTGGGGTCAGTGAAGTTTTAACGAGTGTTTTGAGTATGGAGCCAGTGAGCAAGATAAGGGCTCGGACTGAGGCGTTGCAGGTTTTGGGCCTGTCGCAGAACGCCGGTGCAGACGAAATCCGAGATGCCTGGCGCAGCGTTGCCTTCCACGATCATCCTGATCACACCGGCGGTGATTACGACGGGTTTTCGCAGGCCAAGGCGGCATATGATTTTCTGCGTACTGAGGGGCTGACCCGCAAAAGGCCGTCCGGTTCATCGATACCGCGCCGACCGCGGCTGAAAAAGCGCGTGATCCAACTGTGCGCGGATGAGATCGAATATTGCCGCCACCTGCTGAACCCCGAACGCGCCCTGTCGGACCTGTCCAGCGATGAAACGGATTCGGAGGCGAAGACCAGCGGCGCGCCTTCGGACCATGTACCCGACGCCATCGGCTGTTTCGGACGCGATCTGACTTATTTCGTGGCCTCTTCGGTCTGCGAAGGGTCAAACCGGGTCGCGCTGCCGACCTCGGTTCTGGCCAATTGCCGGAAAGCTGAAACCGAAATCCTGACATTCCAGTCCAAAAGCTCAGGCTCGGGGGAAATCGTCATCCCCGACCCGATCCGCGAACGCAAATTTCCCGGTGCAAAAAGCGTGAGAATTCGATTTGAAGCGGATCAGCACATGCAGGACATGTACGAGCTGGCGGGCTAAATCCCATCACAAACGAAAAAGCCCGGCCGCCGAGGCCGGGCTTCTTTGTCGGATCCATGCGATCAGTTCGCGATCGGGCCTTCCGAGGTGAATTTGGGGATCACGCTGGTCGAGGCCGCATCGGGCTCGATGCCCGGCCAGTTGCCTTCAGCCAGGTTGATGTTGCCTGGCACGTCCTCTTCCCAGAAGCCGACAACAACATCGGTGATGTTCAGATACAGCTTGTCATCGACGATCCGCCACAGGTTCGGATTGGCCGGAACCTTACCGCCGCGTGAGACGCCATAAGCGCAGTGGCCATCATATTGGGGGGCATAATAGGCCGGGTTTTCCAGAAACTTGTCGCGATTCTCTTCGGAGGAAAACGCCCAGGTCGCACCGTTGTAGTCTGCGGTGATGTCGGCCCGGCCACGCACGGCCTCGGGCTGCGACTGGCCCACCGCGACCTGATCCAGGCCACGATAGGCAACAACGTCATATCCTGACACGGCGAATCCGGTGCCATCGACATATTGATCCCCCGCAAAGGCGGGAACGGCAAAGGCGATCGTTGCGGCAAGGCTCAGCGCAAAGCGTTTCATGTGATTGGTCCTCATAATCCTATCGGTTTTCGGGAACCCGGAATGTTGGGTCTGGTCAGACAATAAGTGATTTTCCTCCGGCGCGAAGACCCACTCGCGCCGCTGTGACATCAGATGGCGATTTGTGAGCCGATCCACGCGTATTGTTACAAAGATCGCGCTGCGTTCGGGGTTGGACTTCGGGTTCTGCAATATTAGCTGTGGTTTCAGTGGCCGGATGACCGGTTCTGAAGGAAAGGTAAGAGATGAGCGAACAATCCACCTATACCCCTCCGAAAGTCTGGACCTGGGACAGCGAGAGCGGCGGGCGCTTTGCGAACATCAACCGTCCCATCGCCGGAGCAACCCATGACAAGGACCTGCCGGTCGGCAAGCACCCCTTGCAACTGTATTCACTGGCCACGCCCAACGGCGTCAAAGTGACCGTGATGCTTGAGGAACTGCTGGCCCTTGGTCACGAGGGTGCTGAATACAACGCCTGGCTGATCGATATTGGCGAGGGCGATCAGTTCAGCTCGGGCTTTGTGGGAGCCAACCCGAACTCGAAAATTCCGGCGCTTTGGGATCGCTCTGGGGATGCGCCAACCCGCGTGTTCGAAAGCGCCTCGATCCTGTTCCATCTGGCCGAGAAGTTCGGGGAATTCCTGCCTGCAGATGGACCTGCGCGCACCGAGGTGATGAACTGGGTGTTCTGGCAGATGGGCAGCGCGCCGTATCTGGGCGGCGGCTTTGGACATTTCTACGCCTACGCGCCCGAGAAATGGCAATATCCGATCGACCGGTTCGCGATGGAAGCCAAGCGTCAGTTGGATGTGCTGGACCGGGAACTGGCCGACAAGCCCTATATCGCGGGTCAGGACTATACCATCGCCGACATGGCGATCTGGCCCTGGTATGGGCAGTTGGTTCTGGGTCGTCTCTATGACGCGGCAGAGTTCCTGGATGTGGAGAGCTACAAGAACGTCTTGCGTTGGGCCAAAGAGATTGATGCGCGCCCGGCGGTTCAGCGCGGCCGCATGGTCAACCGCCCCTTTGGCGAGCCGCACACACAACTGCACGAACGGCACGACGCCAGCGATTTCGAGACCCGCACGCAGGACAAACTGGCACCGGCGGACTGATTGATCCGGTGACTATTTGAGAATTGGGGGCCGCGCGGGATCAGAGCCCGGCGCGGCCCTTTCCATATGCGGTGCCTGCGGCTGTGGCAGATCAAACCGCAGCCCGACCTTTGCCAAAGCGGCTGCGGCAGGGTCGTCCGGTGCAAAGAAACCCACATCCAGCGCCCCGGCTTCAATGCCCGAGAATGTCAGCGCTTCTGACACGGCCCGCGCCAGCGCGGGCTGCGCGCCCTCAACTGCAGCGACAAAGCCAAGCAGATGACCCTGACCGCCATCCTGCGATCTGGTTCCCACCAGAAACGCCGCGGCGGCAAGCCCCGCAGCTGTGGCCAGCTTGGTATCCAGCGCCGTCAGCAGGACATCGGGCAAACCCACGGGCGGGCTGAACTCGGACAACCGTTGCTGCACTTCTTCCGGGCCATGCTGCAAGGTCTCGGCCAGCCAACCCAGTGCCTCGGCAGGAATCAGCATCGACGAAGGTGCGGCCTCGAGGTTCAGCCCCAGCCCGATCCCCTGCCCCGACAGCATCGACGAAAGAACCCGTCCCGACAGCGCCACATAAGGCACCGGGCGGCCCGCAAACCGCGCCAGACGCTCTTCAAGGTCGAAGGCCAGCACGAAGCGCCCGTCCGCGACGTCAAACAGCTCGGGCGAGATATTCTCGTCACGGGCTTCCTCGGTCAGCATCAGGAACAGTTCGCTGTCGGCGAGCCGCTCGAAGAACCGCAGCCGCGCCGCGTCATCCTGAGGGGCCGCCTCCATCGCGGCATGTGCGGCATCAAGCGCCGTGGTTTCAGCCATTCATCACCTCTTGGACCCGGGCGCGCAGAACCGGCAGCAGCTCGGCCTCGAACCACGGGTTTTTCTTCAGCCAACCCGTATTGCGCCACGAGGGATGAGGCAAGGCAAAGACCCGCGGCGCATGGTCCCGCCAACGGCTGACAGTCTCGGTCACCGGCGTTTTGGCCCCCAGATGGTACTTATGCGCATGTCCGCCCACCAGCACGGTCAGCGGCACGTCGCCCAGCGCTGCCATTACCTTGTCATGCCAGGTCTTGCCACAGATCGGCGGCGGCGGCAGATCCGCTTTGCGTGCGTTATAACCGGGAAAGCAAAACGCCATCGGCACGATTGATACACGGTCTCGATCGTAGAACTCGGCACTATCCACGCCCAGCCAATCGCGCAGCCGATCGCCCGACGGGTCGGTAAAGGGCCGCCCGGACTCGTGAACCCGCGCGCCCGGCGCCTGCCCTGCAATCAGTATACGGGCACCGGGGCGAAACCACGCAACCGGGCGCGGTTCATGCGCGGTTGCCGTCTGCGCGAATTTATCCGCACAAAGGCGGCAGGCACGGATTTCGTCAATCAAGGCGGTCATGGGGCAATCGGGCTTTCCGGAATTCTCCGGGCCAAGATAGGTGGGTTCATCGCCCGGTCCAAGACAGGAGCCCCTGCAACACTTCGTCAGGATACCCCGGATGTGCATTGATCATTTGTTTCATATTTCGACATAATGTGGCCAACATGGATCGGTAGCACCCACGCTTTCAAACCGACAGAGACCCGAGCGATCTACAGGCTGCGCATGCTGGAATTTGACAATGTCAGCAAGTCCTTCTGGACCGGAACCCGCCGCAAGGTGATTCTGGATCAGGTGTCGTTTCGGGTCGAGCTTGGCACTTCGCTGGGTGTGCTTGCCCCCAACGGCACCGGCAAGACCACGCTGATCAACATGATGGCGGGGCTGGAAAAACCTGACGAAGGTGTGATCCGGCGCGACTGCCGCGTGTCGTTTCCGATGGGCTTTACCGGCGGTGTGGCCAAGAAGCTCTCGGCGCTGGAAAACGCGCGTTACATCGCCAAGATCTACGGCATGGATCCCGATTATGTCGAAGCCTACTGCAAATGGCTGTGCAATCTGGGTGAGTATTTCGATCAGCCGCTGGGCACCTATTCGGCCGGGATGCGGGCGCGTTTCACCTTTGCGCTGATGCTGGCGCTGGACTTCGACATGTATCTGATCGATGAGGGGATGCCCTCGACAACGGATGTGGAATTCAACAAGAAGGCAGGCGCCATCCTGCAGGAACGATTGCGCACCACGACGCTGGTGATCGTGTCGCACAACCCCGCCGTGCTTGAGAAATTCGCGCGCCAGGCTGCGGTTCTGCTGGATGGTCAGCTTTATATGTTTGACACCTTGGAAGAGGCGAAGCAGCTTTATGACTACGAAACCCAAGGCTAGAAAATACAACCCCGACCGCACCCCCAGCGGTGAGGGCACGGCTGAGGCGCGCGCCGATGCCATGGCGCGTATCCGCGCGGCGACGCAAAAACCCGAGGCCGCGAATGATACCCAACCCGGTACTGAGCTTGACGCGATCAAACGCGAAGGGCTGACAGGCCGACAATTGCGTGTGGCCCGTCGGCTGGCGCAGAAAAACGGTCTGGCGGCAACCTCGGACTATGATGCCGTGCGCCTGCTGCGCCTCAAAGGCATCGATCCGTTTCAACGTGCCAATCTGCTTGATCTGACGACGATAGACACAACCGCGATTGCGAGTGCCGAGGCGCAGGATAACATCAAGATCCATTTACCCCAGACCGCCAAAGAATCGCAGAAAAATCTGCCGGGACCCGAGCTTAGCCCGGCCCAGCGGCGCGAATATGAAATCGGCCAGATCCAGAAGGATATTGCCCGGCGCCGGCGCCGCAAGCTCATGGCGATGTTCGCGCGGCTGGCCGCCTTTGTGATGCTGCCGACGCTGGTCGTTGGGTTCTATTTCTACCGAATTGCGACTCCGATGTATGCCAGCGATTCCGAGTTCCTGATCCTGCAGGCGGATGGAGGTCCCGGCAGCATCGGCGGGTTGCTCGCAGGCACCCAATTCGCCACCACACAGGATTCGATCTCGGTGCAGTCCTTTCTGGAGTCGAAAGAAGCCCTGATCCTGCTGGATCGCGACGCGGGTTTCTCTGATGTCTTCAAACAGGAATGGATCGACCCGATTCAACGTCTGGCCCCGAATGCCTCGCTTGAGCAGGCCTACAAGACCTTCAAGCGCATGATCACAATCGGATATGATCCCACCGAGGGCGTGATCCGAATGGAGGTCGCCGCCCCGGACGCCGAAACCTCGACCCGGTTTTCCGAGAGTTTGATTTCTTATGCCGAGGACCGGGTGAACGCTCTGTCCGAGAAAAAGCGCGAAGACCAGATGCGCGATGCGGTTGAGGGATTTGAAGCCGCACAAGCCGCACGCAGGCAGGCACAGGAAGACCTGATCGAACTGCAATTGCAGGGCGCGATTCTGGATCCTGAAAGCGTGATCGCCAGCCTGCGTGGCCGGATCGATCAGTTCGAAGTCGAACTGCAGGACAAGGAACTGCAACTTGCCGCCCTGCTGGACAATCTGCGCCCCAATCAGGCCAAGGTGGACGGTGCCCGCGCGGATATCGCCCGCCTCGAAGCCGTGCTTGAAGAGCTGAATGCCGAGATGCTGGACGTGTCCGCAGGCGAAAACTCGCTGGCACGGTTAAGCGTGCGTATCCAGATGGCGCAGGCCGATCTGGTGGCACGGGATATGATGCTGCAAACGGCAATGCAGCAAATGGAATCCACACGGACCGAGGCCAATCGCAAGGTGCGCTATCTGACCGTTTCGGTAAACCCGGTGCCCAGTGAGGAACCCAGCTATCCGCGCAAGTTCGAAAATACGATTTTGGCTTTCCTGTTATTTGCTGGTATCTACCTGATGATCTCGCTTACCGCGTCGGTCCTTCGTGAACAGGTATCCTCGTAAAGACCCATGAAACATGTAAAAATCGCCGACCTGACGGTTGGCAACAACCTTCCGCTGACCATCATCGCCGGCCCTTGCCAGCTTGAAACCGCCGATCACGCCCAAATGATCGCCGGCACCATGAAAGAGGCCTGCGACGCCGCAGGTGCGCAATATGTGTTCAAGGCCTCGTATGACAAAGCCAACCGGACCTCGCTGTCCGGCAAGCGCGGCATGGGCATTGATGCCGGGCTGCAGGTGCTGGACGACATTCGCAAAACCATGGGCATACCGGTTCTGACCGACGTCCATACCGAAGCCCAATGCGCGATTGCGGCTGAGGCCGTCGATGTGCTGCAAATTCCAGCGTTCCTCTGCCGTCAGACGGACATGCTGCTTGCGGCAGGCAATTCCGGGGCGGTAATCAACGTCAAGAAGGGGCAGTTCCTGGCCCCTTGGGAGATGCCGAACATCGTCGCCAAGATTGAAAGCACCGGCAACCACAACATACTGCTGACCGAACGCGGCACATCATTCGGATATAATACATTGGTCGCGGACATGCGCTCGCTTCCGCAGATGGCTAACACTGGATACCCGGTGGTGATGGACGCCACCCATTCGGTGCAACAGCCCGGAGGGCAAGGCGGCTCTTCCGGAGGTCAGCGCGAGTTCGCGCCAGTCATGGCCCGCGCGGCGGTTGCGGTCGGCGCAGCAGCGGTATTCATGGAAACGCATCAGGACCCGGACAATGCGCCATGCGACGGGCCGAACATGATTTACCTCGACCAGATGAGCCATCTGGTTGACACATTGATGCGCTTCGATGCGCTGGCTAAAGAAAACCCGATTCAAATTTAACGATTGAGATTTGTAATGACCAAACCCCTCGCCGAGGTGACCCCGAACACCTGGAGCTTTCTGCGCGACCCGATGATCAAGCCGACCGGCTTTCGCGAATATGATGCGCGTTGGAAATATCCGGAGGAGATCAACCTGCCGGGCATGACCGCCCTTGGTCTGGGTCTGGGCACCCAGATGCACAAACGCGGGATTGAACCGGTGATTGCGGTGGGCAACGACTATCGCGACTACTCGCTGTCGATCAAGAACGCGTTGATTGTGGGGCTAATGCAGGCGGGTATTCAGGTCAAGGATATCGGCCCGGCGCTCAGCCCGATGGCCTATTTCGCGCAGTTTCATCTGGACGTGCCTGCGGTTGCAATGGTCACGGCCAGCCACAACCCAAACGGCTGGACCGGTGTCAAAATGGGTTTCGACCGCCCGTTGACTCACGGCCCGGATGAGATGTCGGAACTGCGCGACCTCGTCCTGAACGGCGAAGGCGTTGCGCGCCCGGGCGGGTCGTATGAATTCGTGGATGGCGTGAAAGAAGCCTATATTGACGATCTGGTCGGTGATTTCAAAATGTCTCGCCCGCTAAAGGTGGTCTGCGCCACCGGCAATGGCACCGCCGCCGCTTTCGCGCCCGAGATTTTCGAAAGGATCGGGGTCGAGGTCGTGCCCAGCCACACGCGGCTGGATTACACATTCCCCAATTACAACCCGAACCCCGAAGCCATGGAAATGCTGCACGATATGTCCGACACGGTCAAAGCCAGCGGCGCCGATCTGGCACTGGGGTTCGACGGTGACGGCGATCGTTGCGGCGTAGTGGATGATGAAGGCGAAGAGATTTTCGCCGACAAGGTCGGCGTTATCATGGCGCGCGATCTGGCCAAGCTTTATCCGGGTTCGACCTTTGTCGCCGATGTGAAATCCACCGGCCTGTTCGCCAGCGATCCGGAATTGCAGGCGCGCGATGTAAAGGCCGACTATTGGAAGACCGGTCACAGTCACATGAAACGCCGGGTCAAGGAAATCGGAGCGCTGGCCGGGTTTGAGAAATCAGGTCACTACTTTCTGGCCGAGCCCGTCGGGCGCGGATATGACTGCGGCATGCGCGTGGCGGTGGAAATCTGCAAGCTGATGGACCGAAACCCGGATCAGAGCATGTCAGACCTGCGCAAAGCGCTGCCCAAGACGTGGTCGACGCCCACCATGTCGCCCTATGCTGCCGACACCGAAAAGTACGATATTCTGCAGCGTCTGGTCGACAAGCTGGTGGCCAAGGCCGACGCGGGCGACAGCTTTGCGGGCCGTGCGATCAAAGAGGTCGTGACCGTCAACGGCGCGCGGGTCATTCTGGACAATGGCAGCTGGGGACTTGTGCGCGCCTCGTCCAACACGCCCAACCTTGTTGTGGTCTGCGAAAGCAGCGAAAGCGAAGCCGAGATGCGCGCGATCTTTGCTGATATCGACGCCGTTATCCGCACCGAACCCGGTGTTGGCGATTACGATCAGACGATCTAATCTTTCTGGGGCGCCGGTCACGGCACCCCTCGCTCAGTCCCCGCCCAGCAGTTTCAGCAGGCCCTTTTTGGCCTCATCCTCAAGCTTCTTCTTCAGCGCCTTTTCGACCTGATCGGTGTCGGTGATCGTGGTATCAAGCTCGTCTCCAACCTTTTTGAGAACCTTGTCTTTGGCGTCGCCTTCAAGCTCTTTGATTTTACCTTCAGCAGCAGCCTCGATGACTTTGCTCAGGTCCGGCTTGATCGAAGGATTGCTCCACGGCCCAACAATCCGCACAGGGACCGAGAGGCCTTGCCCGGAATTGGCGCGCAAGGCGACGGGCGTGAACAGATAGTCGATATCGCGCGCACCCAGACCCACGCGTCCTGCCCCGTCTGCGCGAAAGTTATCCAGCTTCATCAGCAGGTCATCGTTGTTGAGATCACCGTTTTGCATCGTGAAACTGGCCGTCAGACTGTTGAACACCGTCGTGCCGCCGGAACCCTCACCCCGGCCCATCAGCCGGTCAAGATCAAACCCAGAGATGACGCCCTTGCCCACATCGATGCTGCCCTTGCCACTGAGCGAGCGCATGATCTGATCCTCGGTCTGTCCTACGCCCAGAAACTCAAGCGTGCCCGAGCCGGTACCGGACAGACGTTCGATATCCCCCAACGTGACCAGCGCCTCTTTGATATCGATGTTGTCGGCTTTCAGCTTGCCGCCAACCGACAGGCCGTTGCGGTTATTGGCGACTACCCGACCGTTCAGCTGCCCGGAAAACAATGAGGCCGGTTGCATCTTCAGAACCGCGCGCGAGTTATCGAGGCTGAGCGTCAGATCGCTTTTTCCGAACCGCATTCCCGGCACCGCGATCGTGTTGGCCTGCAAGCGGATGGTGCCGTTGGCCAGTGCAAGAAATGAGGCGTCAATCGGCGCTTTCGACCATCCGTCCGAACCCGAGCCTCCGCTCGAACCTGACCCTCCGTTCGACGTGTCCTCTCCTGCCACCTTTGACAGATCAAGGTCCCCCGCCTTCAGGCGCGCCGTGATCTGCGGCGGGTTTGCGATCTGGATATCGGCTTCACCATCCAGCCGGTTGCTGTCCAGTATCGTGGTCATATCGCGCATCGAAATCCGACCATCGCTGGTATAGGTCATCTGCCCCGAGACTGAGGCCACCCGTCCAAGACCTTCGGGCACGGATACGCCACCCTGCCCGAACGCGGCCAGCATCTTATGCGTATCCCGTGCCGTGACCGAAGTTTTACCATCCATTTCACCGGCCAGATTGACCCGGCCCGAGAACTGAACATCTCCACCCGGCGCAGTCAGGCTCAACTCAAGCGGCGTTACGGCCCCACTGGAAAAGGCAGGCAGATCAGGGATCGTCAATTCAACCTGAACGGCCCCGCCGGGCACCGACATTTGCGCCTGCATCTCCATCGGAGCGGTCACGTCAGGCCAGCGCGCAGACAGGTCGACATTGGCGAAATCCATACTGACTGCGCCGTTTTCTACATAGATCAGCCGGGCACCGGTCAATTCCAACCGTTCGAGCGTGATTGGTCGACTCTCAACCGCTTGCGCCGAGGTGCCGGTGGTTTCAGAGTTGCCGGGCTGGTGCAATTCCCAGTTTCCACGCCCATCGCTGCGCTCCAGCCGCAGAACGGGGCCGTCGGCCAGCACTCGCTTGATCCGGATATTCCCCGACAGCAATGCTGCGGCATCAACCCCCACCGCCAGACTTTGCGCGCTGAGCATCGGTTCGGCCCCGGCCCAGGGGGCGTTGCCGAAGGTGACCGGGCCGGTCTCCATACCCAGAACCGGCCAGAAGGACAGGCTGACATCGCCCGCCAAATTCAGTTCGCGCCCGGTTTGCGCCTTGACCTGTTCCGCCAAAATCGTCGCCAGCTTGTCGCCCGGCATCAGCAGCAACGCGCCGATTACCAGCCCGAAGGCCGCAACCAAAAGGAATAGAATACGAATGAGCCACTTCATGGGTCCGCCTTTCCGGCTTATCTGCTCTTTCCCAAGTCAGCCCTGTGCGGGCAATATTTGCAAGGGGAAGCTTTCCCCTCTATATGCCCGGCCATGAGTACGAACCCGCCAAACCTCCGCCCTGATCTGGCCCCTTCGGCACAGATCACCGACACACCGCGCCGAGGCCAGCCAACCCTTGGGATGGTGTCTTTGGGATGTCCCAAAGCGCTGGTCGACAGCGAACGTATCCTGACCCGGCTGCGGGCCGAAGGATACGGCATTTCGCCGGATTATTCCGGGGCCGATGCCGTTATTGTGAACACCTGCGGGTTTCTGGACAGCGCAAAGGCCGAGTCGCTGGAGGCCATCGGTGAGGCGCTGGTTGAGAATGGCAAGGTCATCGTGACCGGCTGCCTGGGGGCCGAGCCTGACTATATCAGGGAACGTCATCCCCGAATTCTGGCCGTCACGGGACCGCATCAGTACGAACAGGTGCTGGACGCGGTGCACGCCGCCGTGCCGCCTGATCCCAATCCTTACGTCGATCTGCTGCCTGCGTCGGGCGTCAAGCTGACACCGCGCCATTACAGCTATCTCAAGATTTCCGAGGGTTGTAACCACAAGTGCAAGTTCTGCATCATCCCCGACATGCGCGGTAAACTGGCCAGCCGCCCGGCCCATGCGGTGCTGCGCGAGGCTGAAAAGCTGGTCGACAATGGCGTGCGTGAATTGCTGGTGATCTCGCAGGATACCTCGGCCTATGGGCTGGATCGCAAATATGACATCAACCCGTGGAAAGACCGCGAGGTGCGTAGTCATATCACCGATCTGGCGCGGGAGTTGGGGCAATTCGATGCCTGGGTGCGGCTGCATTATGTCTACCCCTACCCCCATGTGCGGGATCTGATTCCGCTGATGGCGGATGCAGGCTGCAATGTGCTTCCCTATCTCGACATTCCGTTTCAGCACGCCCATCCGGATGTCCTGAAACGCATGGCCCGCCCCGCGGCGGGTGCCAAAACGCTGGATGAGATCGCCACCTGGCGCGCCACCTGCCCCGATATCACCCTGCGGTCGACCTTCATCGTCGGCTATCCCGGTGAAACCGAGGCCGAGTTTCAGACCTTGCTGGACTGGATGGATGAGGCGCAGTTGGATCGCGTCGGCTGTTTTCAATACGAAAACGTCGATGGTGCCCGGTCGAATGACCTGCCCGACCATGTCCCCGCCGAGGTCAAGCAAGAGCGCTGGGACCGGTTCATGGAAAAAGCGCAGGCCATTTCCGAGGCGAAGCTGGCGGCGAAGGTCGGCCAGACGCTGGAGGTAATCGTGGACGAGGTCGATGGTGAGGCCGCAACCTGTCGCACCAAATCCGACGCGCCCGAGATCGACGGGAACCTGTTTATCGACGAAGGATTCGAGGATCTCAAACCCGGGGACATCGTCTCGGTCGAGGTGGATGAGGCAGGCGAATATGATCTGTGGGGGCGCCTGCGGCCAATGGCCTGAGCGCCTCAGAGCATACCGATCAGTGCAAAAAACCAAGCCACGCCAGCAGCGATGGCGGTCAGGGCAACCGCCGCGCTGGCTGCGTCCTTCGCCTGCCCGGCCAGTGCATGATGGTCGGTCGAGGTGTGATCGACCGCACGCTCGATAGCAGTGTTGAACAGTTCAGCCACCAGAACCAGCAGACCCAAGATCAGAATCATCGCCCGTTCCGCCATGCCCAATGGCAGCAGGATCGCCAACGCGGTCGAGATCAGGTTGGCCCAACCCCATGTTCGGAAAGAATATTCGTCACGCCAAGTGGCACACAGACCCTGCCAACTCCAGCGGGTGCGGTCGTTCAGGCGTTCGAAGAAATTGCGCATCTGTCCATCCGGTCGAAACTCTGAGCCACACGTTCAGCAGCAACCGCGGAAAGGCAAGAAAAAACCGCCCCGAAGGCGGTGACGTGACCAGTGCGGATGCAGACGGCCCCAATCGGGACCGTCTGCCAAAGGCTTATTGTGTGACCGGATTACAGACGGTCTGGCCAGCCTCGGTTGTGGCCAGTTCATAGCCCGCAGCACAGCTGGGTGTGCCGTACTTGTCATAGTCGGGCTGGATATAAACCGGGGTCGGTTCCTCTTGCTGCGAACACGCAGTCAGTACAACGGCAGTGGCACAGATGGCAGCAAATTTCAGTTTCATGTCCGTCAATCCTCTATTACTTTTCTGATATTGCCCAATTTTTCGGGGCCGGTATCAGAATAAGACCAAGATGCTGATCTGGCAACCGGGTCAATCACGCAGACGTGATTTAAGGCGAAACGGCGCTAGCGCAGCAATCCGAACGGGCCTGCTGTCCTTTTCGATTTCACGCTCTAGTCTGTGTTTGCGACAGCAGCCAACAACGGAGTAGCCAATGTCAGACGCACCCATCATTGCCCAAAAGGCCCCCTATCCCGTCGAAGTGACCGAGGGCAAAACCTATTTCTGGTGCACCTGCGGACGGTCTCAGCGTCAGCCATTCTGTGACGGATCGCATAAGGAAACCGGGCTTGAGCCGATGAAATACACCGCCGAAAGCAGCAAGAAGCTGTTCTTTTGTGGCTGCAAACACAGCACGAAAGCACCGCTATGCGACGGATCCCACGCCAAGCTCTAGCGCGAGCAGATCAGATCGTTCAGCGGTTTCGCATTCGCACAGAAATCGGGGGCAGCCTTGGCGCACGTTTGCTGGGACGCCAGCCAGAGTTCGCATTTCTCACTGCAATGTGCAGCCCGGCAGCGGGTGACGATCTTTGCATAGTCATCCGCGGCCAGCCTGTCTTCGGCCATCGCTTCGGTCAGTGAAACGCCCATGCAGCGCGCCACCGAACGCGTGAGCCAAAAGTGCTTTTCGATTTCACCCAGCGGTATCTGTGGCATCTGATCACCTATGAAGCCAGCGTTTTCAGGGCTGCAAACCGATCACGGTTGGGGCAAGTACAAGGCGCATGTTCCGCTGTTTCGTTTTCGCTCAACCAGTCCGGACAGGCACGCGCCCATTCGCATCCGCGACAGAGCTGGACCATCTCGGCCCAGTCTTCCTGACTCAAATGGCCGTCACGATGCGCTTCGGCAAGATCGGTTCCGGTGGTGCGCGCCATGCGCAAAACCAGCCTCAAATGCGTCATGACCTGACCGAGTCGTAACATCACTGATCCAAATATCTACGGCATCAAGCGCTGCAGCAATTCCTGATTCTGGCAATATTCCGGCGTCCGCGAAGCTGCCTTGTTTTTTGCCAGAAACGACTCGCAATGACCCGGGTTTGGACAGTCGGCACAGCGCAGTACCGCCTCGGAGATTTCATCCACCCGTAAGGCTCCACCGATTGCAGCTTCCTGCAGATCGACGCCCAGCGTTGTGGCCATTTCGTCCACAAGGCCAGCGTGGCGCTTTAGTGTATCGCGATGGGACATGCGGTTTCCTCTCCCTGTCATGCGTTAGGAAAAGCTATCCGATCCGGCCACTGCTGCCTTTGACTCAGGTCAAAGCCCCAGATGATCCAGATAGGCGCGTGTCGCGTCCTGCACCCGGCGGAATCGATCTCCGCCCAGTTTCTTGCCGCCATACCAGCGGGTTACGATGATGACATGGTCCGAGAGTCCGGCCCGTTCGATCATGCGCAGAATGACCATCGCAGCGCCACTTTCACCATCATCGGCCTTTAATGCACCAGTGGGCAGCATGGCTGCCCAGGTGTTGTGGGTGGCCTTGGCATAGGCTTTGTCCGATTTCAGCTCGGCCAGCACTGCATCCACTTCGGCCCGACTGGTCACCCGCGCCCCGGTCACCGCGTATTTTGATCCGCGATCGCTGAGCACGACGCCCAGTTGTGTCAGTTCCGCCATCAGCGCAAACCCAGCCGGCGCGCGGTTTTCAGCACCGTTTCCACCCGTTCGGCATTCGGGGGATGTGTTGCCAGGAACCGGTCACCCGGGTCGGGAATGCGTTGGAAAAAATTCATGCCGATCAACGGATCATATCCCGCCGAATAGGTGATCACCGTTCCCAATTCATCCGCCTCAAGCTCGAACTGCTTGGTATAGGTTTGCACACCAACCTCGGCACCCAATTTCTGCGCCCGTTCGATGCCAGCTGAGTCTTCGCCTTGCGCGCGCGCCAGATCGCCAAAGATACGGGCGCTTTCCTTGGCATTTGCGGCCTGCCGCGCAATGTGACCCAGAATGTGGTGCGCCGCTTCGTGCCCCATGACAAAGGCGATCTCATCAGCGTTTTGCGCTGCGCTGATCATGGGCTGGGTAAAGATAATCAACGGGCGCCCATCGTCGTCCAGCGTCTGGAACGCATTTGCAGGCGCCCTCGGGTTCAGGTCAACCAGAACGACAAAATCGCAATTGGCCGAACGTGAACGGCGGCGGCATTCCCGGCCAGCAGACTCGGCAACTGCGCGACCCACCTGTTCAAAGCTGCGCGCCGCACCGCTCTGACCCGGCGCTTTCGGCTGCCATTCATCAGCCGGAACCGCCACAACCGAAGAGGTTTCGCACGCCGCCAGAAACAGCACCAACAAAAGGGCAAGACGGCGCATTCGGGTTCCTTTCAGTCACTCTGACCGCAGATCACCATAGCGTGGCGGAACATGCGGTGCCACCGCGGAATCCGCCCTTTACCGGGTTGCATTACAGCGCCGTGATCGGCACTCTGCCCGCATGTTTTCAATAGAACACGAATTCGACTCGACGGTCATTACGCTGGTGGATGAAGGCCAAAAGCCTTTGCAGGAAGACATTGTGATCAACAGCTTCGCCGAATGCGTAACGATTGAACAACTGGACCCGCGAACCGATCAGATGCAGAAGATCACCCTGTCCCCCGAACAAGTGCGCGATCTGGCCGCCGCGCTGGACCTGCCCGAAGGTGTCTACCAAATTCGCGAAACCGACACGCCGACTGAATAGCGGTTCTCTTCCGCGTTGGTGCAGGATTCCGGCAGCATTTCCGATTGAATTTGTCACTCTTTCAGGGGCAGTTTGCCCTTGAAACAGGACGGCATGTCCCCGACATACAAACGGCCCATGTGAAGGAAGTTAACATATGTCCCTGAAGAACCAAGCTGCGCTGGACTTTCTGCAAATGCGCCGCTCGCGCCCGGCCAAGACTCTGGTGGCCCCGGCCCCGACCCGTGAGGAGCTGTTGCCGCTGCTCACAGCCGCCGCACGCAGCCCGGATCATGGCAAGCTGGAACCCTGGCGGTTCGTCGTCATCGAAAAGGGCGCAATGCCACGTATGGCGGCGCTGACCGAGACGTGCGGTCAGTCATTGGGCAAAACCCCTGAGGAGATTGCAAAAGCCCGCTCTCAGTTCGATATGGGGCATCTGGCGGTCGCAGTCATCGAAGTGCAGAAACCTTCGGACAAGATCCCGGCGATCGAGCAGACCTACTCTGCCGGGGCCGTCTGTCTGGCGCTGCTGAACGCGGCCCTGGCGGCGGGTTGGGGTGCAAACTGGCTGTCGGGGTGGCAATCCCATGATCGGGCGTTTTGTCAGGCGGCGCTGGGTTTGGCCGACAACGAATCCATCACAGGTTTCATCCACATCGCGACCGAAGGCACAGCGCCGCCCGAACGCCCCCGCCCCGATGTCGCTGCCTTGACCCAATGGGTTTCGGAATGATCATCGTTCAGTCCTTTCTGAAGGCGCTCGGCCAGATCGGCGACCCCCGGTTCCGCAAGGTGCTGCTGCTGGGGGTTGGGCTGACCTTCGCGCTGCTGGTTGCGACCTATGCCGGGTTTCTCTGGCTGATCAACGTTCTGGTTGGCGAACAGGCGACCTTGCCGATCCTGGGAGAGGTGACTTGGCTGAACGATCTGCTCAGCGTGTCGTCATTCCTGCTGATGATGGTGCTGTCAGTGTTCCTGATGGTGCCCGTCGCCTCAGCCATTACCTCGATGTTTCTCGACGACGTCGCCCAGGCGGTCGAGGACAGGCATTATCCCGGCCTGCCCCCGGCCCAGCGTGTCCCCTTTGGCGACGCGCTGCGTGACACGCTCAGTTTTCTGGGTGTGCTGGTCGTTGCCAACCTGCTGGCGCTGATCCTCTATGCCCTTTTCACGCCCTTCGCGCTGTTCATTTTCTGGGGGATGAACGGTTTTCTGCTGGGGCGGGAGTATTTTACCCTCGCCGCCATGCGCAGATTGGGGCGTGAGGGTGCACGGAAACTGCGTGCAAAACACAGCCTGACCATCTGGGCCGCGGGTATCCTGATGGCCGTTCCCTTATCGGTGCCGCTGGTGAACCTGCTGATCCCGATCCTGGGGGCCGCAACCTTCACGCATCTTTATCACGGCTTGTCCGGTACGCGCGACTAGGTGCTATTCACGCGGTTCCAGCTGGTTCAGCCAGTCCAGATCCCGCACCGTGATCAGGCCCGAGAGGATGATGCCCGCGATGATCGCCCACAGAACCACCGTAATGCCGGTGGTGATCCAGATCTTCTTCTTCATATGATGCACTTCCGGCGCACCCGCATGGGTGCCCGGAACGATCTCGCCCAGATCGCCCTGCGTTTTGATCCGGATCGGCAGCACGACCAGCAGGGTCAGAAACCAGATGACGGCGAACAGGACCAGTGCAGCGGTGATCGTCATCGGCGTCAGACCTGCTCCAGCTCAACGAGGCAGCCGTTGAAATCCTTGGGATGCAGGAACAGGACCGGCTTGCCATGGGCTCCGATCTTGGGCTCACCCGTTCCCAGAACCCGCGCACCGGTCTCTTTCAGGTGGTCGCGCGCGGCGATGATATCCTCGACCTCATAGCAAACGTGGTGGATTCCGCCCGAGGGGTTCTTTTCGAGGAAACCGTTGATCGGGCTGTTTTCCCCCAGCGGATAAAGCAGTTCGATCTTTGTGTTGGGCAGTTCGATGAACACCACGGTGACCCCGTGATCAGGTTCATCCTGAGGCGCGCCAACCTTGGCCCCCAACGCGTTCCGATACTGGGCCGAGGCGGCTTCGAGGTCAGGAACCGCAATAGCGACATGGTTAAGGCGACCGATCATGAGACTTTCCTTCCTTCTGCGTTGCAGCGGTTATGGGGGCAGTCCGGTCAAAGGGCAAGTGCGCCAAATCGCGCGTTAACCCTGTATTAGCCGAATGTTCCTAGCGTGAGGCATCTGCTGATTAGGAGTTCTGCCATGGACGATTCGGGACCTTTCGCTGCGCCGGCGCTGGCCACCAAGATGCGGCCACTGCTGGGCCAGACCATCCTTGTGGTCGAAGACAGCCGTTATGCCTGCGATGCAATTCGATTGATGTGCCTGCACAGCGGCGCGCGCATTCGGCGGGCGGATTGCCTGAAATCGGCGCGGCGGCATCTGCAGATCTATCGCCCCTCGGTGCTGATCGTCGATATGGGGCTGCCTGACGGATCGGGTGCCGATCTGATCGCCGAACATGCCAACGCGGTGCCGCGCATCGGTGTCATTCTCGGCCTGTCGGGCGATGACAATGCCAAATCACTGGCCCTACGCGCCGGGGCTGACGGATTTCTGGCCAAACCGCTGAGTTCTGTTGCTTATTTTCAGAAAACGATACTCGAACTATTGCCCGAAGATCGCCGACCCGGAGGGTTGGATGCGGTGCGGGACGAGGTCGTTCACCCCGATCCATTGGCCTATCAGGACGACATGGCCCATATCGCGGATGTACTCAGCGGTCCGACCGATCAGAGTACGTTGGACTACGCGGCGCAATTTCTGCACGGCGTAGCGCGCGATGCCGAGGATATTGTGCTGGCCGACGCAGCGAAACAGCTGGCTACCTCGCGCCAGCAGGGCAGCCCGCTGATGGCGCAAGCCGCCCGGCTGGCGGGGCTGGTACAAGAACGGCTGGAACGGCGGGAGGCGATCTGAGATGGTGACAGCCTATTTCGTAACCGCGTCCATCCTGTGCCTCTGGCTTTACCGCCAGACACGCATGACGGCGAAAAGCATCCGCAGCAACCGGCAGAATATCCGAAATCCGCTGGACTGAGGTCCATCCACAGGATGTGCCTGCCCAAAATGAAAACCGCCCGCACAAGGCGGGCGGCTTTGATCAATCCTGCGGGATGATGCGAAGACCCAGTTCCATCAACTGATCCGAGGTCGGATCAGAGGGCGCATCCATCATCAGGTCTTCGGCGCGCTGGTTCATCGGGAACATCATGACTTCGCGGATGTTGGCCTCATCGGCCAGCAGCATCACGATCCGGTCGATACCCGCAGCGCAGCCCCCGTGCGGCGGTGCGCCATAGTGGAAGGCGTTGAACAGCGCACCAAAGCGGGATTTCACCTCATCCTCGCCATAGCCCGCCAGTTCAAAGGCTTTCAGCATGATCTCGGGCTTGTGGTTCCGGATCGCACCCGAGACCAGCTCATACCCGTTACAGGCCAGGTCGTACTGGTATCCGCGCACGTCCAGCGGGTTGCCGTTCAGCGCATCCATGCCACCTTGGGGCATCGAGAACGGGTTGTGTTCAAAATCGATCGCGCCGGTTTCCTCGTCCTGCTCGTAGATCGGGAAATCCACGATCCAGGCAAAGGCGAAGCGGTCTTTTTCGGTCAGGTTCAGTTCCTCACCGATTACGTCACGGGCCTTGCCGGCGACCTTTTCAAAGGCCTTCGGCTTGCCGCCCAGGAAGAACGCTGCATCGCCGACACCCAGACCCAGTTGCTGCCGGATCGCCTCGGTCCGTTCGGGGCCGATGTTCTTGGCCAGCGGACCTGCGGCCTCCATCCCCTCGCCCTGATCGCGCCAGAAGATATACCCCATACCCGGCAGGCCTTCTTTCTGGGCAAACGCATTCATACGGTCGCAGAACTTGCGGCTGCCACCGGTCGGCGCGGGGATGGCTCGGATTTCGGTGCCTTCCTGCTCCAACAGCTTCGCGAAAATCGCGAAGCCAGACCCGCGGAAGTGGTCGGACACCACTTGCATTTTGATAGGGTTGCGCAGGTCGGGCTTGTCGGTACCGTACCACAGGGCCGAGTCCTTGTAGGAGATTTGCGGCCACTCCTGATCCACCTTGCGGCCACCGCCGAACTCTTCGAATACACCGGTCAGAACGGGCTGGATCGTGTCGAACACGTCCTGCTGCTCGACAAACGACATCTCAAGGTCCAACTGGTAGAAGTCGGTCGGCGAACGGTCGGCGCGCGGGTCTTCGTCGCGAAAACACGGCGCGATCTGGAAGTATTTGTCAAAGCCCGACACCATGATCAGCTGTTTGAACTGCTGCGGCGCCTGCGGCAACGCGTAGAACTTGCCCGGATGCAGACGTGACGGCACCAGAAAGTCGCGCGCGCCTTCGGGCGAGGATGCGGTGATAATCGGCGTCTGATATTCGCGGAAACCCTGATCCCACATCCGACGGCGCATGGATGCTACAACGTCCGAGCGCAGCGTCATGTTGCGCTGCATCGCCTCGCGGCGCAGGTCGAGGTAACGATAGCGCAGGCGGGTTTCCTCGGGGTATTCCTGATCGCCGAAGACCATCAGCGGCAGTTCGTCGGCGGCCCCCAGCACTTCCAGTTCGCGCACATAAACCTCGATTTCGCCGGTGGGCAGTTTCGGGTTCACCAGATCGGCATCACGCGCTTTTACGGTGCCGTCGATGCGGATACACCATTCGGACCGCACCTTCTCAAGCTCAGCGAATGCCGCGCTGTCACCGTCGCACAGAATCTGGGTCACGCCGAAATGGTCGCGCAGGTCGATGAACAGCACGCCGCCGTGATCTCGGACCCGATGCACCCAACCGGACAGGCGAACGGTTTCACCGACATTGGCGGCGGTCAGAGCGGCGCAGGTGTGGCTGCGATAGGCGTGCATGGAATATCCCTTCGGGCGCAGAATTCGTCGCGCCGATACACCCTGTCAGGCCCGGAAAGTCAAGGCAGGTCGCGCCGTCAAAACGGCCTTTGCACGTTGCCTGAATAGAAATAGACGCCCAGCCCCACGGCAAAGATGATATTCCCCGCAATCGCGTGCAGCAGAACGGCATAGAAGAACGAGCCGCGCTTGCGGTATGCCCAGCAGAACAGCAGCCCGCCGACAAAGGTCATGATCGCGACGATCCAACTCCAATACATCAGATGTGCGAAGGAAAATATGGCCGCGTTCAGGATGTCGGCCCAGCGCCCTTCGGGCAGAATGGCGTGGTATCGGCGGAAGAACAGCGGGCGAAATAGCAACTCTTGCGGCAGCGCCGACAACAGCGGATAGCCGATCCAGATGAAGGCCAGCATCTCGGGCTGGTGTTTCAGCAGAAAAAAGGCGGCATCGGGGCGGGTGGCATAGATCAGCGTGGTACAAAATGCCGCCATCACAAGCGAGAACAGCACCAGTTCGCGCAGCGACCAATTCCTCCAAGCGTATCGAAGTTCCGCCCAATAGAAACCGGGCGTCGCGTGCAGCAGGACAATGCCCAGCCCCGTAAAGGCAAAAAGCGCCGGAAACATCCAGTTGGGCGGAAAGAAAACTGCAATCAGCAGGGGCATGGCAATGAAGAACGCACCGAACTCGAACCACAGTCGCGATAGTGCGGCCGAAGAGACTGTCGTCGTCTCATCGCTGGTCATTGACCCACCAACTCTGCCCGGATCAGACCGCGCAGGGAATTACCCATATACACGGTTTGCGCGTCTTTCAGATCGTTCAGGGACAAAACTGCCTCGGTAAACTCTTCTTTTTCCAACAGCTCTTCGCGCAAGACACCCGGCAACAGCCCGCTGGACAGCGGCGGGGTGAAACGGTCTCCGTCCCGGGTTTCAACGAACAGATTGGTGATCGACCCTTCGCAAAGCTCGCCTCGTTCGTTCAGAAACAGCAACTCGTCGACACGCTGGGGAATTTCGGCACGGGCCCTGTCATAAATAGCGCGCCGGGTGGTTTTATGGCGCAGCCAGATATCGTCTGAGGCCAAGCAAGTTTCCGATACCGCCAGCCGCCAGATGGCCGGGTTATCGGCAAGCCGAGCGGTAGTCAGATCGAAATCGCCCGCAGCATCCAAGGTCAGGCGGCAGCGCAGCGGTGCGGCGCCGGTCACTTCGGACAAGGCCGCCTGTGCGGCGACACTGTCAAAAGGAAGCGACAGCGCCTCAGCCGAGCGGGCCATGCGGGCGATATGCCGATCCCGTCGGACGAAACCTTGTCCGGGTCGGAAGCCCAGAGTTTCAATCAGGCGGAAATCAGGCTCAGTTGGTGGGCGAAGCGGGCTTTCCATAGCGCCTCCTCATATTCCGACGGGGCGGTGCTGTCCCAGACCAGACCACCGCCGACATTCAGGGTCGCCTTGCCGTCTTCGACCATGAGCGTGCGGATGGCCACATTGAATTCAGACCGCCCATCCGGCGCCGCCCAGCCAATGGTGCCGCAATAGACATCGCGCGGCCAGGGCTCCAGTTCGGACAGGATCTCCATGGCGCGAATCTTGGGGGCTCCGGTGATTGAGCCACATGGAAACAGCGCCGTCAGGATATCCGAAAGACCGACCCCAAGGTGCAATTGCGCCTGCACCAGCGACACCATCTGATGGACGGTTGCATAGGTTTCGACCTTGAACAGCTCGGGCACCTTGACCGACCCGGCCAGCGCCACGCGGCTGATATCGTTGCGCAGCAGGTCGACGATCATAAGGTTTTCCGCGCGGTTCTTTTCGTCCGAAGTCAAAAAGGCACGGCGGCGTTCGTCTTCGACAGGGTCCTCGCTGCGCGGCTGGGTGCCCTTCATCGGGCGCGTTTCGATCCGACCTTCGGCATCGGTCCGAAAGAACAGCTCGGGCGAGCGGCTGAGCAGATCGGGCAACCCGTCCTGCTCAACCAATGCGCCATGGCCGACAGGCTGACCCGCCGCAAGCGTCGCATAAAGCGCGGCACTGCCGTCGGTCACGTCAAGGTCAATCGGGAAGGTCAGATTCGCCTGATAGATGTCCCCGGCACCGATGGCGTCATGCACCGTGCGGAAGGCCTGCGTATAGCGCGCCTCGTCCCAACGGGGTTGAAACGCAGTGATGCCACCGATGTCTTTTGACAGGCCAACACGATCCGGCGCGTCATACACACCGAAACACAGCAGCGGCAGCCGCCGCCCTTCGGGCAGGCGATCCGCGAGACGCGGTTCCAGCACATAACCCAGCTCATAGCTTGCATATCCGGCCAGCCAGCCTCCGTCCGCGCGCGCCTGATCCAGCGCCGCCAGAGCCTGGGGCACCTCCTCCGCCTGATCCGCGCGGATAATCCGGGACGGACGCTCGAACCGGGTTCCGCGCCCGGCTGGTCCTTGATCGAAACGAATACGCAAGTGCATCCTCATTTATCGTGCTGCGCGATATAGAGGATACGACAGCAGGCGAAAGGGGGGAAAGCGGCAATTTCGCCTCGGTTTCCGATACCTCTTGCACCTTTTCGCGCGGTCCCTATAACGCAGGACAATTTGGGCGCTGGGGCGGTGCCCTGACTCGCGGACAATCGAAGGAACAAGGCCAATGCCGAGAAGAACCGACATCCAGTCGATCATGATCATCGGGGCGGGCCCCATTGTTATCGGTCAGGCCTGCGAGTTCGACTATTCCGGCGCACAGGCCTGCAAGGCGCTGCGCGAGGAAGGCTACCGGGTCATTCTGGTGAACTCGAACCCCGCGACCATCATGACCGACCCCGGTCTGGCCGATGCCACCTATATCGAGCCGATCACCCCCGAGGTCGTCGCCAAGATCATCGAGAAAGAGCGCCCCGACGCCCTGCTGCCCACCATGGGTGGGCAGACCGGGCTGAACACCTCGCTGGCGCTGGAAGAAATGGGCGTGCTGGACAAGTTTGGGGTCGAGATGATCGGCGCCAAGCGTGACGCCATCGAAATGGCTGAAGACCGCGCTCTGTTCCGCGAAGCGATGGATCGGCTGGGGCTGGAAAACCCCAAGGCCACCATCGTGACCGCACCCAAGCGCGAAGACGGGTCCACCGATCTGGATGCGGGTGTGCAGATGGCCCTGGACGAGTTGGAAGAGATCGGCCTGCCCGCCATCATCCGCCCGGCCTTTACCTTGGGCGGCACCGGTGGCGGTGTGGCCTATAACCGCGAGGATTACATCCATTTCTGCCGCTCGGGCATGGATGCCTCGCCCGTTAACCAAATCCTCGTCGATGAAAGCCTGCTGGGCTGGAAAGAATACGAGATGGAGGTGGTGCGCGACACCGCCGACAACGCCATCATCGTCTGCTCCATTGAAAACGTCGATCCAATGGGTGTGCACACGGGTGACTCGATCACCGTGGCCCCGGCGCTGACGCTGACCGACAAGGAATACCAGATCATGCGCAACGGCTCGATCGCCGTTCTGCGTGAGATCGGCGTGGAAACCGGTGGCTCGAACGTGCAGTGGGCAATCAACCCCGATGATGGTCGTATGGTTGTGATCGAGATGAACCCGCGTGTATCGCGGTCTTCGGCGCTGGCGTCCAAGGCAACCGGTTTCCCGATTGCCAAGATCGCCGCGAAACTGGCCGTAGGCTATACGCTGGACGAGTTGGACAACGACATCACCAAGGTCACGCCCGCCAGCTTCGAGCCGACCATCGACTATGTCGTCACCAAGATCCCGAAATTCGCCTTCGAGAAATTCCCCGGTTCCGAACCGTACCTGACCACCGCGATGAAATCGGTGGGTGAGGCCATGTCCATCGGTCGCACCATCCACGAATCTATGCAAAAGGCATTGGCCTCGATGGAATCGGGTCTGACCGGTTTTGATGAGGTCGAAATCCCCGGTCTGAATGTGGGTGTCTGGGAAGAGGCCGACGACAAGGCCGCCGTGATCAAGGCGATCAGCCAGCAGACCCCCGACCGCCTGCGCACCATCGCGCAAGCCATGCGTCATGGTCTGACCGACGATGAAATCTTTGGCGTCACCAAGTTTGACCCATGGTTCCTCGCCCGCATCCGCGAGATCATCGAGACCGAGCGCGTAGTGCGCAAGGATGGGCTGCCAGTGACCGAGGAAGGCATCCGCAAGCTGAAGATGCTGGGCTTCACCGACGCGCGTCTGGGCAACCTGACCGGCCGTGACGAAGACAATGTCCGCCGCGCCCGCCGCAATCTGGGCGTCAACGCGGTGTTCAAGCGCATCGACACCTGCGCCGCCGAGTTCGAGGCGCAGACGCCTTATATGTATTCGACCTACGAAGCTCCGATGATGGGTGAGGTCGAGTGCGAGGCACGCCCGAGCGACCGCAAGAAGGTCGTCATCCTAGGCGGTGGCCCGAACCGGATCGGTCAGGGCATCGAGTTCGACTATTGCTGCTGTCACGCCTGTTTCGCGCTGACCGACGCGGGCTATGAAACCATCATGGTCAACTGCAACCCCGAGACGGTTTCAACCGACTATGACACCTCGGACCGTCTGTATTTCGAGCCGCTGACTTTTGAACACGTCATGGAAATCCTGACGAAGGAACAGGAAAACGGCACCCTGTACGGCGTCATCGTACAGTTCGGTGGCCAGACGCCGTTGAAACTGGCCAACGCGCTGGAGGCCGAGGGCATTCCGATCCTGGGGACCACGCCGGACGCCATCGATCTGGCCGAAGACCGGGAACGGTTCCAGGCGCTGGTCAACGAGTTGGGCCTGAAACAGCCCAAGAACGGCATTGCCTCGACTGACGAACAGGCGCTGGAGATTGCCGAGGAAATCGGTTTCCCGCTGGTGATCCGCCCCTCTTACGTTCTGGGTGGCCGCGCGATGGAAATCGTGCGCGATATGGACCAGCTGCGGCGGTACATCAACGAGGCCGTGGTGGTCTCGGGCGACAGCCCCGTTCTGCTGGACAGCTATCTGGCCGGTGCGGTCGAGCTGGACGTGGATGCACTGTGCGATGGCACCGACGTGCATGTTGCAGGTATCATGCAGCATATCGAAGAGGCCGGCGTACACTCGGGCGACTCGGCCTGTTCGCTGCCACCCTATTCGCTGTCGAAAGAGATCATTGACCAGATCAAGGATCAGGCGTTCAAACTGGCCAAAGCGTTGAACGTTGTGGGCCTGATGAACGTGCAGTTCGCCATCAAGGATGACGAGATTTATCTGATCGAGGTCAATCCGCGCGCCAGCCGCACCGTGCCCTTCGTGGCCAAAGCCACAGACAGCGCGATCGCCTCTATCGCTGCGCGCGTAATGGCCGGTGAGAAACTGGAGAACTTCCCGAAACGCCCCCCTTACAAAACTGTCGATGACACCAAAATCGCCGACCAGATGACGCTGGCCGACCCCGACATGCCGTGGTTCTCGGTGAAAGAGGCGGTGCTGCCCTTCGCCCGCTTCCCCGGCGTCGACACCATTCTGGGCCCGGAAATGCGCTCAACCGGCGAGGTCATGGGCTGGGACCGCGACTTCCCGCGCGCCTTCCTCAAGGCGCAGATGGGGGCTGGGATGGTGCTGCCGTCTTCGGGTCGTGCCTTCATCTCGATCAAGGACGCGGACAAAACCGCCGCGATGCTGGAGGCCGCGCAGGTTCTGGTTGATCAGGGCTTTACCCTGGTCGCCACACGCGGCACTCAAAGCTGGCTGTCCGATCAGGGCGTCCCGTGCGACGTGGTGAACAAGGTCTATGAAGGCCGCCCCGACGTTGTGGATATGCTGAAAGACGGTCAGGTTCAGCTGTTGATGAACACCACCGAAGGCGCGCAGGCGGTCGAGGACAGCAAGTCTATCCGCTCGATCGCGCTGTATGACAAGATCCCCTATTTCACCACCGCCGCCGCCAGCCACGCCGCCGCGCTGGCGATCAAGGCGCAGGCCGAAGGGGATGTCGAGGTGAAGTCCCTGCAGGGCTGACCGGACGTTTCACACAAAAAAGCCCCGGCACGACGCCGGGGCTCGTTTCGTTTAGACTACGGGTTGCGGTGCTGGTTTCCACCGTTCTTCCCGTGAAAAAAACAGCAGATAAAACACCGGCGCGGCGACCATGGTCAGGATAGTGGCAAAGGCCAGACCACCCATGATCGTCACTGCCATCGACACGAAAAACGCGTCCGTCAGCAGCGGCGCCATCCCCAGAATGGTCGTGATCGCGGCCAGCATCACCGGACGCAGACGCGATACGGATGCCTCGACAATCGCGGGACGCAGGGCTTTGCCGGTGGCACGGACCAGATCGATCTCTTCGACCAGCACGATGCCGTTCTTGATCAGCATGCCCGAAAGGCTCAGCAGCCCCAACAGCGCCGTAAAGGTGAACGGAAGGCCCGTCCCAAGCAGACCGATGACCACACCGTTGACGGACATCGGGACCAGCAGCCAGATGATGACAGGTTGCCGGATCGCGTTGAACAGCAGCACCGAGATCAGCACCATGATCAACAGGCTCAGGGGCAATTGCCGCCCGAGGCTGGCCTGCGCGTCGCCCGAATCCTCGAACTCACCGCCCCATTCCATTCTGTAACCGATGGGCAATTCCATCGCTTCAATGGCACCACGCACTTCGGAATGAACCTGCGCGGCGGTCATCTCGGGCGGGATGTCGGCACCAACCGTAATAGTCAGCACCCGGTCACGCCTGTGGACCAGCGTGTTGAGCGCCTTGTATTCGAACCCATCCACCATCTGCTCGATGGGAACGAACCGTCCCGATTGATCGGAATAGACTACCTGATCGACGATTGAATACTCTCCATCCGCCGGACGGCGCAGAATGATCGGAATCTGGCGGTCGCGTTCACGCAGAACGCCCCCCGTGATGCCATCGGTCGAGAATTGCAGCGTGGCCGCGATATCCTCGCGCGTCACCCCTGCTGTCTGGGCCCGTTCGGTGGCATAGATCGGCTGGACGGCCAGTTCCTGTTCGCGCCAGTCGTGATGCACATGCAGCGCGTTCGGAGAGGCCGCTGACATGCGCTGCACGGCTTCTTCGGCCAGTTGGCGCAATACAATCGGATCACTGCCCGAGAACCGGGCCTGAATCGGGTCGCCGCCGCCCGGACCAAAAATCAGCCGTTTGGTGCGGAACTCCCCTTCGGGAAATTGGGCTGAGCCGAACGCTTCGAGATCGGCCTGCAATGCCGGGATATCGTCAAGCGTTTCGGTGCGGATGATCATGTGGCCATAGCTTGGGTTCGGCTTTTCGGCCGCATAGGTTAGCATGAATCGCGTCGCCCCCTGCCCCACGAATGTGGCGACCGAGACAACATCATCACGCTGCGCCAGCCAATCCTCGAACACGGTCATGTCTTCGGCGGTGCGGGCAATCGGAGTGCCTTGCGGCAGCTTGTAGTGCACGAAGAACAGCGGTGTGTTCGAGTTGGGGAAGAATTGCTGTTTCATCAGCCCGAAGCCCGCGAAACAGGCGACCGTGATTCCGATCAACCCGGCGACCACCAGCCAGCGGAACCGCAGCGCCCAGTTCAGGATCGCGCCATAGACGCGGAACAGGATGCCGCCATAGGCATCAATCTCACCCTCTTTACCCTGTTTGAAGAAATAGTGCCCCAGCAGCGGTGTGACGGTGATTGCCAGAACCCAGCTCAGCAGCAGCGAAATACCGATCACGGCGAATAGCGAGAACAGGAATTCTCCGGTGGCATCGGGGCTAAGGCCGATTCCGGCGAACGCCATGATCCCGATCACTGTCGCCCCAAGCAGCGGGATTTGCGTTTTCGACGCGACCTCTTCGGCAGCATCGCGCGAGGATTTGCCACGCAGCATCGAAATCTGCATTCCCTCGGCCACCACGATGGCGTTGTCGACCAGCATCCCCATGGCGATGATCAGGGCGCCCAGCGAAATCCGCTCCATTTCAATCGAGAACATCGACATGAAGAGCAGCGTCCCAACGACGGTCAGCAGCAGGGTCGTGCCCACGACAATGGCTGCGCGCCAGCCCATGAAGATGCCCAGAACGGCGACAACAATGCTCACCGACATGGCCAGATTCAACAGGAAGGCGTTCGAGGCCTCATCGACAACCACATGCTGCTGATAGATCGGCAGGATTTCGACGCCAAAGGGGATTTCGGAATCCAGCTCGGCCAGCTTGGCATCCGCGCGTTGACCGACCTCGACAATGTTTTCCGTGGCAAGCCCGGCGATGCCCAATGTGAAGGCCTCGGTCCCGTTGAACCGGATCATGATATCGGGATCGTTTTGCCGCCCGCGGTAGACGTCGGACATATCAAAGAGGTTGATCACCTGCCCCTGCGACCCGACCGACAGTCCGGCGATGGCCGAAACACTGTCCGATCCTTCTGCCGTCAAGATCGTGGTCCGGTCACCTGCGGACCGCAACGAGCCCGAGGCGTTGACCGAATCCGCATTTGCGATGGCTTCGTTGATCGCCTGTAAGGGCACGTTCTGATTGACCGAGATCGACAGGTCGGGTTCGATGAAAATTGCCTCGTCCGGCAGACCCTGAACCTCGACATCGGCGACGCCGCTGACCGTCAGCAATTCGCGGCGCAGGAAGGTGGCCAGCTCGTGTTTCTCGGCGTCTGAAAACCCGTCTGCCGTAACCGCGTAAAACAGGCCGAACACATCCCCGAACCCGTCATTCACATATGGCACACCCACGCCCGAAGGCAAACCGCGTGCCGCATCGCGCACCCTGGCGCGCAGACGGGTCCAGATGTCGGGCAACTCGCTGCCGTCATAGGTGGATTTGATCTCAACCTCGATCAGCGACTGTCCCGGCTGGTTGACCGAGGTGATGACATCCACTTCGCCCATCTGCTGAATGGCGGATTCCAGTGGCTCGGACACCTCCAACGCCACCTGCTCGGCGGTCGCGCCGGGATATTGGGTCGCGATAACCGCCTGTTTGATTGTAAAGGCCGGGTCTTCAAGGCGGCCCAGAGACAGGAAGCCCCAGATGCCGCCGAACAGGGCGATCAGAATGAACAGCCACGTATAGAGCGGCCGGTCGATCGAAGCGCGTGCGATGCTCATGAATCCGCCCTCAGTTCGAGAAACCGACAAAGCGGCGGACGGTCTGGCCGTCACTCAGTGCGCCCCCGCCAGCCACAACGATTTCATCGCCATCCGTCAGACCGGTGAGCACACGCACATCGCCGCTTTGCGTAGGTTCAATCGTTACGGGAACCCGGCGGACGGTGCCTTCGTCGGCCCCAGCCGGAGAGAAGACCAGCACGCCCAGCGCCCCGCTGGCGTCAGCAACGACAGCCGTCGGCGGAATTATGATGCCGGTGCGTTCGTCCTGCACCTGAACCGTGACCGTTACGGAGGAACCCGGCAAGATCTGCAGCCCCTCGGGCGGTGTCAGGCCGAACTGAATGCGGAAGGTCTGACCCACGCTTGAGGATTCGGCGTCGAACTCTCGTATCTCCAGCGGAAAGATCTCATCGCTGACCGGGAACTTGGCGGTGATCGTTATGTCATCCTGCTGCCCCGAGCGCTGAAACAGAATTTCAGGCACATCGACCTCGATCCGCAGCTCGGACATATCGTGGATCCGAACGATAGGTGTGCCCGCGGAAACCGTGGTAAACGCCTCAACCGCGCGACTTGAAACCAGCGCATCGAACGGTGCGGTCAGCGTCGCATGTTCCATCTCATATTCTGCATCCCGCACTGCAATCGCGGCCAGTTGCGCGGCAGTTTCGGCGTCGTCAACGGCCACCTGGCTGGCCGCCGTTCCACGTAGGCGCGACAGGCGGGCAAGGGTGCGATCCGCCTGATCTTTTTGCAGCCGCGTGCGGTCAAGCTGTAACTCGAATGGCTCCTGATCGAGGCGGGCAATCAGTTCTCCCTTCGGGATCACAAAGCCTTCGGCCACAGGCATCTCGACGATTTGACCGGCGACCTGAAACGCGAGATCAACAGTCTGGCGCGCGGCAATACGGCCAAAGAACTGGCGCGAAAAACCGGGCGAGGTCTCGCTGACCTGCATCAGCTTCACGGGCTTGGCCGGCTCTTGCGCAACGGCGGGGGCGGTCAGAATGGCCAGAACAAGGCAAACAGAGGTCAGGAGTTTCATTTCTTCAGTCCCTCGGGAATTCCGGTTTTCAGAATGTTGTCGCGGATTTTACGCGCCAGACGGGCGAATTCAGCGGTTTCTTCGGTATTCAGGCCAGATGCACTGTGAAACAGCTCTCCGGCCACGGCCACCAGCATATTGCGCGCCTCTTCGCCTTGTTCGGTCAGGACCAAAAGCCAGGCGCGGCGATCTTCGGGGTCGCGTTGTCGGGTCAGGTGCCCGGCATTTTCAAGCGCATCAGCGGTTGCCGTGATCGTGGACGGCACAGTCAGCATATCTGCGGCCAGCACCCCCATACGTTTGGGCGCATCCAGCTTGATCAGCATGTGACATTCCTGATGGCTCAGGTCTGTTTCGATGCAGTCAAAGCTTTCTTCCAGTTTCCAGTAAAGCGCATAGACCCCCATCATCGCCTGAATCTCAGGGCTTAGGCGTCCCAATCGCGTGCTGATGTCATCTGACATTGTGGTGTTCCGTCCGAGTCGCGGCGGAATATACTTCGAATTATGAACTATTCAAGTTTTGAAGCGGCCACCGACACATTCCCTTGGGTCAACACATCTTGATCAAAGCCAGCAGGGGCTGCATTTTGTGCAGATCATGAACTCAGGACCCGCCATGTACACCCCTGCCATCACCGGAACCGGTGTCTATACGCCCGAGAACGTCATCACTAATGCTGAACTGGTCGAAGCATTCAACGCCTATGTCGACCGGATGAACGCCGAGAATGCCGAAGCGATTGCAGCAGGTGAGATGGAACCGATGCAGCATTCTTCGGAAGAGTTCATCGTCAAGGCGTCGGGGATCGAGAACCGGTATGTGATGGACAAGACCGGTGTGCTGAACCCCGAGATCATGCACCCTTCGCTGCGCCAACGCAGTGACGACGAGCCGGGGATCATGACCGAGATGGCGGTGGATGCCTGCCGCAAAGCGCTGGCGCAGGCTGGACGGGGCGCCGAGGATGTCGATCTGGTGATCTGCGCGGCGTCGAACCACGAACGGGCCTATCCGGCGGTTGCCATCGAAATTCAACAGGCTTTGGGGATTGATGGGTTCGGGTTTGACATGAACGTGGCCTGTTCTTCGGCCACTTTCGGCATTCAGGCGGCTGCGGACATGGTGCGCTCGGGCTCGGTCCGGGCGGCGCTGGTGGTGAACCCCGAGATCTGCTCGGGCCATCTGGAATGGCGCGACCGGGATTGTCACTTCATCTTTGGAGACGTGGCCACCGCGACGCTGATCGAACGTCTGGACGACGCCAAAGGCCCGCATTTCGAGATCGTCTCGACCCGTTGCGCCACGTCCTTTTCCAACAACATTCGCAATAATAACGGCTTCCTGCGCCGGTCACGGCCGGATGGAGTCGTTGACCGCCGCGATATGCAGTTCATGCAGAACGGCCGTAAGGTGTTCAAAGAAGTCCTGCCGATGGTCAGCAAGCATATCAGCGACCATATGGAGGCCGAGGGTATCAACAGCGATGACCTGAAACGGCTCTGGCTGCATCAGGCCAACAAGACGATGAATGATTTCATCGGCAAAAAAGTTCTGGGCCGCGAACCGGAACCGGGCGAACAACCCAACATTCTGCAAGACTATGCCAATACATCCTCGGCCGGGTCGATTATTGCCTTTTCCAAGCATTCGGATGATCTGAGCGACGGCGATGTCGGGCTGATCTGTTCCTTTGGCGCGGGGTATTCGGTGGGCTCGGTGATCGTCAAGCGACACGGCTGATACGGCCCCGACCGCCTTAAGAATTCTTCAGGCAGGCACAACCGCTCCTTTATCTGCAGGCCCCACATCACCACAGGATGCCCCGTGCATTCATGTGATGTAGCCGAAGGAGCACCCTGTTATGCAACGCAATTCACGAGTTGGAATGGCCGCACTTGTCGCCGCGCCGTTCTTTGGGTTCATGGCGACTGGAGCCGCGTTGGCCGAACCGCAAATCTGTACCGTCAATACGGCGCGGGCGTCAGCGAATACAGCAGATTATGATACGTTATGCGGATGTTCGAAGGTGACGCCCGGTTTCGTTTCCTATCTGCAGAAACGGTCTGATTTTGAATCCATTCTGCAGAACACTTCGACGCAATGTGCCGGACTGGCCAATCTTCTGACCGACTTGCCGACTGCATCGATTTCAAACGCAAGTTCAGGCGAGAGCCGCAACAGCGATCCGTCAAGCGGCACCACCGGATCAGGCAGCGGAAACACTGGCAATTCCGGCGGAGGTGGTCCCAACGATGGGGACAATCCCGGTAATGACGATGGGCCGGGTGATGGGGGCGGCCCAGGTGACGGAAGTGGCCCGGGCGATGGAAGTGATAAGCCCGGCGACGGAGGCGGCAAACCCGGTGACGGCGGCTCGGGCGGTGACAAACCCGGCAAAGGTGGCGGTAAAGGCGGTCAGGGTGGTGACAAGCCCGGCAAAGGTGGCGGTAAAGGCGGTCAGGGTGGTGACAAGCCCGGCAAGGGTGGTCACGGCAGCGACAAGCCCGGCAAAGGCGGCGGCAAGAAATAGTGCGTGCGATGTAACTGCGCCAATCACAAGGCTGAGCGGGGCTGCTTATGTGGCTCGGCTCGGCGCGTGGTTCGAATCCCGCCGCTCTTAGCTGACGCTTTCCTCTTCCAGATGCAGCTTCATCTCGATCAGAACCTGCTGCAGCATGCTGGTTTCTTTCAGCAGGCGCTTGGCCTCGTTCACGGTGATGATGCCGTCCTCGATCGCCGACTGATATTCGGTCATCAGCATTGCAAAGCGCTGGCTCAGCGCGATGACGTCTGAATTCACGCCGCCCGTGCGTGGGCTTTCCGAGTTGCGTCCATCATAAGACAGCGTGATGTTCTTCAAATCCGCCAATGCGGCGGTGACATGCGGATAGGCTGCCGCATTCTCCAGCCGCGCGACGGCGTCGACTGGCATGAACCGATCCGAGTGTTCGGCATTGTCGGAATAGTAACGCCCCAGCGTCGCCTTGGATTTTCCCGTGATCTCACACGCGGCTTCGATCCCGACATCCTTCACCAATGCCTCGGTATGCTTCTTCAGATAGGCCCCGATATCTGCCATTTTGCTACCCTTGTTACCTGCGCTCCCTGCCCCCCTGTCTGTCCTTGCCGGGGGAAAGGGTAGGGAAATTTCCCATATTCGAGTCAAAATTGAAATGCCATAAATTAACTATCCCTCAGATATGCAGGGATTTTGTGAGTGAGTGGCGGCCGTTCGTGCCGGTAAAGAGTTTATGCAAGGCAACATTATTAGCCTTGTTCGTTAAGGCCGCATGTAGGCCGACGACGCCGCTGTTGAGGGCGCGGGGTTATCCATCCCCAAGAGCATCTGCTCGGCCTCGGCAGCCGCAACGGCGGCGTCACTTTGATTTGCGTATTGATGGGCTTGCCCCGGCAGAGTGCGGGAATTAGACCGTCGCCATGGCAAAGCTCTATTTCAACTATTCCACCATGAATGCGGGCAAATCGACCGTATTGCTGCAAGCCTCGCACAATTACCGCGAGCGCGGCATGGATACCTATCTTATGACCGCGCATATTGACGGGCGCGCCGGTGCGGGACGAATAGCGTCGCGGATCGGTATCTCGGAACAGGCTGATACGTTTCGCCCCGAGGATGATGTTTTTGCCATGATCGAAAACCGCCTGAACCAGGGTCCGGTTGCCTGTGTCTTCATCGACGAAGCACAGTTCCTGTCCGAGGATCAGGTCTGGCAACTGGCCCGGGCTGTGGATGATCTGAAGGTCCCGGTGCTGGCCTATGGGCTGCGTGTGGATTTTCAGGGCAAGCTGTTCCCCGGTTCCGCCGCCCTGCTGGCGCTGGCCGATGAAATGCGCGAGGTTCGCACCATCTGCAAATGCGGCCGCAAGGCGACCATGGTGATTCGTCAGGATGACAGCGGCAACACCATCACCGAAGGGGCGCAAGTCCAGATCGGTGGGAACGAAACCTATGTCTCGCTCTGCCGCAAACACTGGCGCGAGGCGGTGGGCGCCTAAACCGGGTTGGGCAGGTCCCGCCCGGCCACGAAGGCTGCGACATTGTCCAGCGCCATATGCCCCATATCGCTGCGCACTTCCTCGGTTGCCGTGCCCAGATGGGGCAGCAGCGTGACATTCTGCATGTCGATCAAAGCTTGCGGAACGGCAGGTTCGAATTCGTAGACATCCAGCCCCGCGCCTGCAATCTGGCAGGCCTGCAGTACCGCGATCAGGGCGGCCTCATCCACCACCTCTCCGCGTGCGATATTGACCAGAATGCCCTCGGGGCTCATCGCCTCCAACACCTGAGCGTTGATCAGATGCCGGGTTTCGGCCCCACCGGGAACCGCAATGACAAGGAAATCCACCGACGCGGCCAGGGTGGCCAGTTCGGGCACGTATTCAGCCGGGAAATCCAGCTGTTTGGGACTGCGGGACTGATAAGCGACACTCATGCCGAAACCGAAATGGCACCGTCGGGCAATCGCCTGCCCGATGCGCCCCATGCCGACGATGCCAACACGCTTGCCGGTGACGTGATGACCCAGCATCTGCGTCGGATGCCAGCCCTGCCATTGGGCAGCGCGCACCAGCCGCTCGCCCTCGCCCGCACGGCGGGCAGTCGACAGCAGCAGAATCATGGCGATGTCGGCAGTGGCATCGGTCACCGCGCCGGGCGTGTTGGTGACCGCGATGCCAGCCGCCCGCGCGGCAGCCACGTCGATATGATTGTAGCCGACACCGAAATTTGCCAACAGCTTGCAGCGTGGCGACGGCGCCTGCGCAAAGACCTGTGCCGAAAAGAGATCCCCCAGCGTGGGAACAACCACGTCGAATTCGGTCAGTGCGCGGTGCATCTCATCCGCTGTCAGAGGCAGAGTCTCGCTGCGGATTTCCACGTCGAACTCGGCACGCGCCCGGGCTTCAACCGCCGGGGTCATGGGGCGGGCAATCAGCAGCTTCATCAGTGCATCCGTCCGCCAACGGGAACTTCACCATCGGGTCCGATCAGAACGATTTCCCCGTGTTCATCGGGCAGCCCCAGAACCAGCACCTCGGACATGAACTTGCCAATCTGGCGCGGCGGGAAATTCACCACCGCCATCACCTGTTTACCCACCAAAGCCGAAGGATCGTAATGCGCGGTGATCTGGGCCGAGGTCTTACGCTCGCCAATCTCATCCCCAAAGTCTATCCACATCTTGATCGCGGGCTTGCGGGCCTCGGGGTAAGGTTCAGCGCGGGTGACTTCTCCGACGCGAATATCGACCTTGAGAAAATCGTCAAATGTAATCTCACTCACGAGACAGCTCCTTGGATCGGTCGGTTGCGGCTTTGACCGCGCGGTGCAGCAGGTCGGGAAAACCTTGTTCTTCGTGCATCAACACCTCAAGCGCAGCCTGAGTGGTGCCGTTGGGAGACGTGACATTGACCCGCAGCTGCGATGGATCTTCCTCGGCCGCCATCGCCAAAGCCCCTGCCCCGGCCACAGTGGATTTGGCCAGTTTCATCGCCAGATCATGCGGCAAACCCTGCGCTTGCCCGGCTGCGGCCAGTGTTTCGATCAGGTGGAAGACATAGGCCGGGCCCGAACCGCTGAGGCCGGTAACCGCGTCCATTTGCGCTTCGTCCTCCAGCCGGACGGTCTCGCCAATGGCCGAGAGCAGGTTTTCGGCCAGTGCCACGTCTTCCTCTGACGCGACGGAATTCCCGATGAGCGCAGTGATCCCCTGACGGATCGCTGCAGGAGTGTTCGGCATGGCGCGCACGATCGGGGTGGCTTCGCCCAGCACCTTTTCAAAGGTGGCAATCGAGGTGCCCGCGGCAACCGAGATAAACAGGCTGCTGCCGTCGCCAAGCGCTTTGATCGCTGGCAGGGCCTCTCCCATCATCTGCGGCTTGACCGCGACCAGAACCACGGCGGGCGCTTCGGGCAACGGTGTGTTGATGTTGACGCCCTGCGCCTTCAGCCAATCCGAGGGATAGGGATCAATGACCCAGACCGAAGATGCAGGAAGGCCATGCTCGAGCCACCCGGCGAGCATGGCAGATCCCATCTTGCCGCATCCCAGAAGCACCAGCCCCTGCTCGGCGACGCGTGACATGTCCATGATTGCCCCTCCCCTTATCCGGTTTGGGGCAAAGCTTTACGCGCGGCCGTAGGCCTCTGCAATGGCGACTTGCATCGCCTCTTCGGGGTCGCGGTTGCCCCAGGTGACCAACTGGATCGCGGGGTAATAGCGTTCGGCGCTCAGCACCGCGGCGTTGATCATGGTGTCAATCTGTTCGGCGCTGGCCATCTGCCCCCCGGCCAGAACCAGACCATAGCGATAAACCATCAGCTTCTGATTGGCCCAATAGGTGAACGCCCCGGCCCAGCACTGATCGTTCATCTTGTTCAGCAACTCATAAAGCTGCGATTCGCGCTCGGACGGCGGCTCCATTTCAAACGAGCACACCATGCGCAGCGTTTCGTCATAGTTCGACCAGGCCAATGTGATCGAGTATGTGCGCCACTGCCCTTCGACAGCCATGGCAATCTGATCATCCCCGATCCGGTCAAAATCCCAGTCGTGATGTTCGGCAAGATGTTCAACAATGTCGATCGGATGAAGGTCTTCTTCGAGATACTGCTCGGAAAGGGCCATAATGCCACCTCACTAATCTCTAGCATTTTGGGGCTGGCAGCGCCCCAGCGCTAGTTGCCTGCTCTACAAGCCGGGCTTCCCCAGTCTGTCTGTACTAGATATGGTGCGCCGCACGCAGAGTTCTGGCAACCCTATTTATTGGGGATAACAGCAATAAGTTGTGGACAGTCGGCAACGTCGATCAAAATATTGGCGTTTGATGCAGCTTTACCTTGATTAAGCCGTGCAAAGCGGCAAAATACACAACACCGCACAATCCAGGTCAGGATTGCGCGGCGTATGCCTTTACCCAAAATTTTATTTTATTGCGAAGGTTACTTATCCAGCTTCGCCTCAAGCGCGGCGATACGCTGTTCCAAAGCAGCGTTTTCCTCTCGCGCCTTTTGCGCCATGGCGCGCACGGCGTCGAATTCTTCGCGGGTGACAAAGTCGCGGTCGGCCAGCCACCGATCCATCATCGACTTCATCGCATTTTCCGCCTCTTCCCGCGCGCCTTGCGCCACGCCCATGGCGTTGGTCATAAGCTGAGACATATCGTCCAAAATCTTGTTGCGGGTTTGCATGGGCTTTCTCCGATTACACGATTGCCCCCTATATGGGTAAAGAATGGCGCGGGCTCAAGGTTGACTTGCCCCGCAAACCCCGGGCAATGAGACGCACATGCAGGCTGTTCTGAATTTCCCCGATCTGTCCCCTGAACTGTTCTCGATCTCACTGTTCGGGATGGAGTTCGCGCTGCGGTGGTATGCGCTGGCCTATATTGTCGGCATTCTGATCGCGTGGCGCATGGCGTCAATGGCGTTGCGCAGGCCCACGCTTTGGCCCGGCCAAACTCCACCAATGAAACCCGATCAGCTTGAGGATCTGGTCACCTGGATCATTCTGGGTGTGATACTGGGCGGGCGGCTGGGCTTTGTGCTTTTTTACCAGCCTGCCTATTACCTGTCGCATCCGCTTGAGATTCTGATGGTCTGGCAAGGCGGCATGGCCTTCCATGGCGGATTGCTGGGCGTAGTGATCGCCACATATCTCTATGGCATGCGGCATCAGATTCCCATTCTGTCACTTGCAGATATGGTCGCCCATACGGTGCCGCCCGGCCTTTTGCTGGGACGACTGGCGAACTACACCAATGCCGAGCTTTGGGGCCGCCCCAGCGATGTTCCTTGGGCAGTGATCTTTCCGGGCGCTGCCGCGCAGGACTGTCCCGATGTGGTTGGGCTGTGCGCCCGTCACCCCTCGCAGCTTTATGAGGCTGCGCTTGAGGGGCTGGTACTGGGTGCCGTACTGATCTGGTTGGCCTATCGACGCGGCGCATTTCAGAAGCCCGGATTGATCATGGGGCTCTTTCTCGCCGGCTATGGCGCGTCGCGGTTCGTGGTTGAGTTCTTTCGCCAGCCTGACGCGCAATTCGTGTCACCCGGCAACCCGCTGGGGCTGGCATGGCATGTGGGCGGATACGGGCTGACCATGGGGCAGTTGCTGTGCCTACCGATGATCGCGCTTGGCCTGTGGTTTGTCCTCCGCGCCCGGCGCACGGCATGAGACTGACAGACCATTTGCTGGCGCGCATCGAATCCGATGGTCCGATGACCATCGCCGACTATATGGCCGAATGCCTGCTGCATCCGGTCCACGGGTATTACAGCACCAGAGATCCATTTGGCGAACGCGGCGACTTCATCACTGCCCCGGAAATCAGCCAGATGTTCGGAGAGCTGATCGGCCTGGCGCTGGCGCAGTGTTGGCTGGATCAGGGTCAACCCGATCCTTTTGTCCTGGTCGAGCTTGGCCCCGGTCGCGGGACGCTGATGGCTGATATCCTGCGCGCCACACGGCAGGTTCCCGGGTTTCACGCTGCGGCACGGATCACATTGCTCGAAGCCTCGCCTACCCTGCGCAAGGTACAGGCCGAAACCCTGAAGGCCTTTGCCCCCGAATGGATCGACAGCATCGCCGATCTGCCCGACTGGCCCCTGTTTCTGGTCGCGAACGAGTTCTTCGACGCGCTGCCCATCCGCCAGTTCCTGCGCGACGGCGATGCATGGCGCGAGCGGTTGGTTGGCAACGAGAATGGCGCGCTGGCTTTCGGCCTTGGCGCTCAATCGGCGCAACCGGCGCTGAACGACCGCCTGACCGACACAAAGGATGGGGATCTAGTCGAGCTTTGCTCCGCTTCCGTCCCGATTCTTAGTGTCATTGCCGCTCAGATCACCCGTAATGGCGGGGCGGCGCTGATCATCGACTATGGCGACTGGCGCTCGCTGGGTGATACGCTGCAGGCGGTGCGAAACCATAAGGCCACCGACCCGCTTGAAACTCCGGGTCAGGCCGACCTGACGGCGCATGTGGATTTCGAGCCATTGGCCCTGACCGCCCGCGCCGCCGGGTGCGCGCATACCCGTTTGACGCCACAAGGCGTGTTTCTGGAACGGCTTGGCATCACCGCACGGGCACAATCCCTGGCGGCAACGCTCAGCGGGCCTCAGCTTGAGACGTTGATTGCCGCACATCGACGGTTGACGCATCCCGATGAAATGGGAAACCTGTTCAAAGTGATGGGCCTTTACCCGCCCGATGCCACGCCACCACCGGGACTGGAAACATGACGCTGGAAATTCTGACATCCGAGACGCTGTCCCCCATCCGGCATGGGTTTTTCAGCCGCCGTGGCGGGGCGTCTTCAGGCATCTTTTCAGGACTGAATTGCGGCACCGGTTCGTCGGATCTGGCCGAAGTGGTAGCCCTGAATCGCAAACGCGTGGCAGACGCAATGGATGTGACGCCCGATGCGATGATTGGCGTGCATCAGGTACATTCGCCCATCGTGATAACGGTCGACGGTCCGCTTGCGGGTGACAAGCCCAAAGCGGATGCCGTGGTCACCGCAACGCCCGGCCTGGCCCTGACGATTCTGACCGCAGATTGCCAACCCGTTCTGTTTGCCGATCCTGACGCAAAAGTGATTGGTGCGGCACATGCCGGATGGCGCGGTGCATTGGACGGCGTTCTTGAGGCCACTTTGGACGCAATGGAAGCCCTCGGCGCGAATCGTGAAAACACGATCGCAGTGATCGGCCCGACGATTTCTCAATATGCTTATGAAGTGGGACCAGAGTTTCTGGATAACTTCATGGCCGATGCGCCCGAAAACACACGTTTCTTCGCAAATGGGCAAGCTGACCGGCTGCATTTCGACCTGCCTGCCTTCGGCCTGCATCGCCTGCGCGAGGCCGGAATCGGACACGCGGAATGGACACGCCACTGCACTTATTCCGACCCTGATCGGTTTTATTCCTACAGACGGTCAACCCATTCCGCCGAAGCCGATTATGGCCGTCTGATTTCTGCGATCAGATTGTAATCTCTGCCCGAAATAAGGCGGGATTGCCCAGCTTTTGCCACATTTGTTGTGTTTATCTGAGTCGAAATCGTCTCAAATTTTTGCCAACGCTCAGACGGTTACCGATTTTTCAGGCAACCCCGGGCTGGCAACACAATTAAAGAGGTACTTGGAACCTTCATTTTGTCCTCATTTCATCCCGGTGCAGCCTTATGAGCGCCGCAAACCAGCGTCACATTAGGTTCACTTACGGAAACCGGGGCAGCGTGCTCCATCGACGCAGGGCAATAAAATGAAATCGAAATCACGCTTTCTGAATGCCGTCTTCGAGGCGGTCAGGGAACAGGAACCTGAAATGCCCTGGAAGCGGGTTTCAAGTCACTCAGTCAGGGTCGCGCGCCGATTGGCCGCACGCCGCTGACACGAGATCACCCCACGAGACCAGCTGCCGGTCTCACAGGGCTAAGCGCGTATCGGATGTAGCTCCGGTTCGGTATGCGCGGTCGCAGAGATTATGCGGCCATGTTTCGGAGTGTGTCTGCAGCAGGCAATTGTCGCCTGCGGTTAACGAGTTTGTCTTGGGGGGTCATGAAGTTGGCCGAAATACTGCTATTTTCTCTCGCGGCGTGGTGTCTTTGCGGCGTCCAACCTGCGTTTGCCCATTTGAAAAAAGACAAAGAACAAAATCGTCCTGCGGGACTGCACGGGGGTTCTACCCGTCGGGACGTATTTTAGAGGGGACGGAATATATATGACTATTCCAAATTCACTGGCCCGCGCGGCCAGAAACGCGGTTGAAACATCTGCTCTGCTCCGCGATGCACCGCGTCCAACGACCACACCGAAGGCGCAGTTAAGGCGCTATGAAGTGAGCTCTTTGCTGAAAAACGGGGAGATTTCACAGACGCGCCACATTGCCCCGGCCCTGCCGATGTTCGAAGACGCGTTCTGCGCGTTCACACGCGGCTCGCTGGTTGAAACGTCGCAAGGCCCGATGGCAATCGAGGATTTGCTGCCCGGGGATGAAGTTCTGAACCAGGATGGATTGCCCGAGACTGTGCTCTGGAAGGGTTCGGTTACGCTGATCCCCGGTCGCGCTGACTCGCGCGGGCGCACCCGGCCATTGACGCGGATCATGGCCGATACATTTGGCATGCAGAAACCCATGTCTGGCGTGATCGCCGGGCCTGCGGCGCGGCTGCTTGGCACACCCGCCCATCTGCGTCATCTGAGCAGCGGACAACAGATGCTGACACCTGTGCACGAGTTCCAGGATGGAATGGGCGTTATCGAAACACTGCCGCCGACTCCGGTGGAATTGTTTCACATCTGCACGGCGCGCCATTCGGTCATTCGCGTCGATGGTCTGCAATTCGAGACCTACCATCCGGGCGTAAATGCGGTGCGGATGATCAGTCATTCTTTGCGTTCGATCTATTTGAATCTATTCTCTCATATCGAATCGCTGAGCGATTTCGGCCCGTTGCTGTTGCCGCGTGCCGGTGATGGTGAGATTGACGCTCTTACCGCTTAAGATGTTAATGATTACTGCAAGTGTGGGGGCATCATGCAGCTATTACTAGGATGGATATTTTACTTGGCCGTGGCGGCCCTTTTGCCGCCCTGCGCCACCGAACCAAACGCAGCCAGGATCAGGCCGACCGGTTCATCCGGTCTTCCAGCACGTCAAATGGTACGCCTGGCTCGTCTTTTGCGCCTCGGATAACAAGCGAGGTTTTGACGCTGGCCACGTTTGGCGTGGTCAGCAACTCACCCGTCAGGAACTGCTGAAAACTGCTCAGGTCGGGTGAGACGCATTTCAGAATGAAATCCACCTCGCCGTTCAGCATGTGGCATTCGCGGACCAGCGGCCATTCGCGGCATTTGTTCTCGAAGGCGCTGAGTTCGGATTCGGCCTGGCTTTCCAATCCGACCATGGCGAAGACCTGCACTTCGAACCCCAGTTCGCGGGCGTTGACCTCTGCGTGGTAGCCGCGAATAAAACCAGAATCCTCCAGCGTGCGCACCCGGCGCAAACAGGGCGGAGCCGAGATTCCAACCCGTTTGGCAAGCTCGACATTGGTCATTCGGCCATCGGCCTGCAGTTCTGCCAGAATCTTGCGATCGATTTCATCCAGCCGAGTCGTGACCATCGAATACTCCTGAAGTTTTCAGTTGTTATAGCAGCAGGTGTGGCGGGCGCAATTATATTTCACAGCCGCGCAATTTTCTTTATTCCACATGTAGGTCTAGCCATGACTATCCCAGCGAAATGCAATTCTGAATTGCAGCAGGAAGGGGCTTTAAGCGCGGCCTCACGGTCGCTATATCGATCCGCACCGGACAAAATGTCCGCCGAGGCAGATTGAGTGGGGGTACCATGGCTGAAACACGACACACCAAGGTTCTGATCATCGGATCGGGACCGGCAGGATACACTGCGGGCGTTTATGCCAGCCGCGCCATGCTGGAGCCGATTCTTGTGCAGGGGATCGAGCCGGGCGGACAGCTGACTACCACCACCGAGGTTGAGAACTGGCCCGGCGACACCGAAGTTCAGGGCCCCGATCTGATGATCCGGATGCAGGACCATGCCAAGGCGATGGGATGCGAGGTGATCGGCGATATCATCAGCGATCTTGACCTCAGCAAGCGCCCCTTCACCGCCAAAGGCGACAGCGGCACGGTCTATACCGCTGATGCGGTCATTCTGGCCACCGGCGCACGCGCCAAATGGCTGGGCCTGCCGTCGGAAGAGAAGTTCAAAGGCTTTGGCGTCTCGGCCTGTGCGACCTGTGACGGGTTCTTTTATCGCGGTCAGGAGATTGTGGTGATCGGTGGCGGCAACACAGCGGTCGAAGAGGCGCTGTTCCTGACCAATTTCGCCAGCAAGGTCACCTTGATCCATCGCCGTGATGAGTTGCGGGCCGAAAAGATTCTGCAGGACCGGCTGTTCAAGAACGAAAAGATCGTGCCGCTCTGGTTCCACGAACTGGATGAAGTTGTCGGCACCGATGCGCCGTTGGGTGTCGAAGGCGTGCGGGTCAAAAACGTGAAGACCGGCGAGATTACCGAGATCCCGTGCAAAGGCGTGTTCGTCGCCATCGGTCACGCCCCGGCGAATGAACTGGTCAAGGACACGCTGGAAACCCACATGGGTGGTTATGTGGTCACCAAGCCGGGTACGACGCAGACTTCGGTTCCGGGCGTATTCGCCGCCGGTGACCTGACCGACCACGTCTATCGTCAGGCCGTGACCAGCGCCGGTATGGGTTGCATGGCCGCGCTGGATGCAGAGCGGTTTCTGGCGGAAAACGACTGATTTGATCACGGATTTCCCCGACCCGTTTCGGGGAATTCTGCCGCCCGCTCAAACGCCCTCGCCTTGACCGCCGGGCGGTGGCGTATCAGGATCGCCTGAGCAAAGCAAAAGACGGGTGAGCCTTTGAAGAGTGCTCTTTGGCGCGGCGGATGGACAAGCCGGCTCAGGATCGCGAGCGGTCTGGTGCTGTTTGTTTTTGCGTTCTTCCATTTTATTAATATCGGCCTTGGCCTGTTCCACACCAACCTGCTGCATGGGATGCAGGACGGCCGAATTGCCGTGTCGCGACATGGTCTTGTCAGCTTACTTCTCTATGTATCCTTGTTGGTCCACGCTGGTCTTGCGCTGACCTCGATCGCGCAGCGCCGTACGTTGCGGATGCCGTTTAGCATGGCGTTGCAGGTGGTTCTTGGTCTGCTGATCCCGCTGCAACTGATCGCCCACATCGTGCATACGCGCTATGCCCACGAAATCTACGGCGTGAACGATGAGATGGGCTATATCATCATTCTGATGTGGCCCAGCACCGCAATCTGGATGCAAAGCCTGCTGTTGTTGCTGGTCTGGGTGCATGGCTGCATCGGGCTGCATATGTGGCTGCGCATGACAGATTGGTGGCGCAGGCTGGTGCCCTATCTGATCGGCGTCGCCGTGTTCGTGCCCGCCTTTGCGCTTTCTGGCGTATTGACCGAGGGCCGCCGCATCTGGACCGATTTCGCCGACCCGGACCTGCGCGAACAATATATCGAGCATTACAACTGGCCGTCCTCGGAGGCGTTTCAGAATATGTTCGCTGTTCAGAGCAATACTCTGACCGTGTTCTGGACTGCGCTTGCCCTGACCGGCATGACTTATCTGGGCCGTAAACTGTGGCGGCGGCGGCATTCAGTGCGCATTCGGTATGTAAACGGGCCCGAAGTGGTGTCGGAAAAGGGCATGACCCTGCTTGAGATGTCACATGCCAACGGTATCCCGCATACCGCACTTTGCGGCGGCAAAGGCCGCTGCACCACCTGCCGCGTGATCGTTGAACAAGGGGCCGAAAACCTGCCCCCACCCACCGAAATCGAGGCGCGAAGTTTGAAAGCCGTTGGCGCACCGGAAGGAACCCGACTAGCGTGTCAGATGCGCCCCAATGATCCCCTCACGGTATTCCGTGTCTTCCGCCCTGACGGCGCGCGCGACCGGGCACATGCCAGTCAGGGGCAAGAGCGTCAGCTGGCTGTGCTGTTCCTGGATATGCGCGGATTCACGGCGCGCACCACTGGTCAGCTTCCTTATGACATCGTCTTCCTTCTGAACCGGTTTTTCGACGCGATCGTCCCGTCGATTACGGCGCAAGGCGGTGTGGTCGATAAATATATGGGTGATGGCTTGCTGGCGATGTTCGAGACGGCCGATGCCGCAAGCTCGGCCCGCGCCGGGCTGAAGGCCGCCGCTGACATTGGACGAGCGCTGGAACGTTTCAACCAGCAGCTTCAAGCCGAAGGCAGCCAACCCGTTCGCATCGGTATGGGTCTGCATCTGGGTGATCTGGTATTGGGTGAAATCGGCGCGGCCAAGAACGCCCCCCGCACCATCATCGGCGACGCGGTGAACGTTGCCAGCCGACTTGAAAGCGAAACCAAGGCTCTGGGTGTTGAACTTCTGTTGTCTCAGGATGTTCTGCTGGCCGCTGACCTGCACTGCGATCCTCGGGATTTGCGCGACTTTCAGCTTCGCGGGGTCTCTGCGCCGATCTCAGCCCTTCCTATTGAACATGCAACTGCGCTGGAGCAACAGCTCTCGCCTCAGGAACAGATTGCCTGATTCCACTACCCGGATCAGCGATGCGGGGAAATTCCGCCGCATTCACCCTGACAAACCGGAACAGATTCCCATGCGCGGCAAAAACCACTCATATCGTCCTTTGTTTATGAGAAGCTCTGGACTTCCTCCACGGCACGGGGCACATGCCCTTGCAAATACCCCTGAAACAGAAGCACACGACACTGCGACAAGAGTTTTTCGATGACGATGCTAGCCAATCTGGCCCCGATCCCCGAATTGTATGTCTCCTACGAGTCCGCCCAGAAGCTGAAGGTGGAAGCCTCCGACCTGACCAGCCACGATCTGAGCCCGCGTCAGATCTGCGATCTGGAGCTGCTGATGAACGGCGGCTTCAACCCGCTGAAGGGCTTCCTCAGCGAAGCCGACTACGACAACGTCGTCGAGAACATGCGTCTGGCGGACGGCACACTTTGGCCGATGCCGATCACGCTGGATGTCAGCGAGGATTTCGCCGACACAATCGAACTGGGTCAAGACATCGCTCTGCGCGATCAAGAGGGTGTCATCCTCGCCACTATGACCGTCACCGACCGCTGGACCCCGGACAAGGCGCGCGAGGCCGAGAAGGTCTTCGGCGCCGATGACGATGCGCATCCGGCAGTGAACTACCTGCACAACGTGGCAGGCAAGGTCTATCTGGGCGGCCCGGTGGTCGGAATTCAGCAACCCATCCACTATGATTTCCGCGGCCGCCGCGACACGCCGAACGAATTGCGGGCCTATTTCCGCAAACTGGGCTGGCGCCGTATCGTTGCCTTCCAGACCCGTAACCCGCTGCACCGCGCACATCAGGAACTGACCTTCCGCGCCGCGAAAGAAGCGCAGGCCAACCTGCTGATCCACCCGGTCGTCGGCATGACCAAGCCGGGCGACGTCGATCACTTCACCCGCGTGCGCTGCTATGAGGCGGTGCTGGACAAATATCCCGCATCCACCACCTCAATGTCGTTGCTGAACCTGGCTATGCGCATGGCCGGCCCGCGCGAGGCGGTCTGGCACGGGCTGATCCGCGCCAACCACGGCTGCACCCATTTCATTGTGGGCCGCGATCACGCGGGCCCGGGCAAGAACTCGGCCGGTGAAGACTTCTATGGCCCCTACGATGCGCAGGATCTGTTCCGCAAATATCAAGACGAGATCGGCGTCGAGATGGTCGATTTCAAGCACATGGTCTATGTGCAGGAACGCGCGCAATACGAACCCAATGACGAGATTCTGGACAAGGACAAAGTCACCATTCTGAACATCTCGGGTACGGAATTGCGCCGCCGTCTGTCCGAAGGACTGGAAATCCCGGAATGGTTCAGCTTCCCCGAGGTTGTGGCCGAGCTGCGCAAGACCAAGCCGCCGCGTTCGCAGCAAGGCTTCACCGTGTTCTTCACCGGCTTTTCGGGCTCGGGCAAATCCACCATCGCCAACGCGCTTATGGTCAAGCTGATGGAGATGGGCGGACGTCCGGTGACTCTGTTGGATGGGGACATCGTGCGGAAAAACCTGTCGTCAGAGCTGGGTTTCTCGAAAGAACACCGCGACCTGAACATCCGCCGCATCGGCTATGTGGCCAGTGAGATCACCAAGAATGGCGGTATCGCCATCTGCGCGCCAATCGCACCTTATGCCACCACCCGCCGAGCCGTGCGCGAAGAGATCGAACAGTTCGGTGCCTTCTGCGAGGTCCATGTGGCCACCACCATCGAAGAATGCGAACGCCGTGACCGCAAAGGTTTGTATAAGCTGGCGCGAGAGGGCAAGATCAAGGAATTCACCGGCATCTCAGACCCGTATGACGTGCCAGCGAACCCCGAACTCAGCGTCGAGACCGAGAATGTCGAGGTCGACAACTGCGCCCATCAGGTGCTGCTCAAGCTCGAAAGCATGGGCCTGATCGCTGGAAACTAATTCATTGGGAATCGACAAGGCAGCCCTCGGATATCCGGGGGCTGTTTTCATTTCCGACAGCCAGGTGCATTGCTGCAACCCGCTGATTACGGCTATAGATTGCGTCACGGTCTAGTCGGGTTTGGTCAGAACATGCGGCAGTCTTTGCCTACAATTGCGGGGTTCTGGTACGGATCGGACTTGTCCTGGCTTGAGGTGCTGTGCATCCGTTCCTTTCTCGACAACGGGCATACATTCGTTCTCTATACCACCGAGCCGGTGGAGGGTGTTCCCGAGGGGGTCGATATCCGCCACGCCTCAGACATCCTCTGGTCGCCGCCCTTCGATTTGCGGGAAAACACCCGGCTGAGGGTCGCCGTTTTCTCGGACATATTTCGCCTGCGAATGCTGCAGAAAACCAGCTTCATCTGGGTCGATCTGGACGCCTATTGCGTCAAACCCTTTGATTTCAAGACCCCCTATGTATTTGCACCAACCGAAGATTCGTACCCCAACGGGGTTCTGCGGCTGCCGCCTGAATCGCAAACATTGCATCAGATGCTGGATTTCGTCACTTCGGCAAACCCCACCCAGCCCTGGCGGGGACCAAGACTGCATCGGATCAATCAGGCGCGCATTCAAAACGGGGAAAGCTGGGGGATCGAGGCGCTGTCATGGGGCTGTTCAGGCCCCCGCGCGCTGAGCCATTTCCTCCGGAAAACCGGCGAAGACCAACACAGCCTGCCTTCCGAGGCCCTCTATCCGCTTGCGGTCGACGAGCTGTGGAAGCTGCATGATCCAAGGGTCCGATTGGACGAGATCGAGCGGGACGGCGTTCATTCCGTTCACATCTACGGCCATCAGAAAAAATGGCTGGCCATGCAAAGGGCCGGGCTGCCGCTGCCGGGTTCCTACCTGCACCGGCTTTGCCAAAGGCATGGGATTGACCCTGCCGATTATCCGATGAGGCAGCTGGATTGGATGAAGCCAAAGCCGTGACCCGGCAGCTTAACCCGGCAAATCCACCTGACCACGCATCAGAACATAGCCCTGCCCGGCGACCCTGATCCGGGTCATCGCATCTGCAGGCCCCACACGTGTCACTCGTGCCTGCCCGGGGCGGCCCATGTCGTGACCCTGTTCGGCAATAAATGTCTCTTTGCTCATCAGGCCATGTTTCCACAGATAGGCCGCCATCGCACCCGTTGCCGATCCGGTGAACGGGTCCTCGGGCGGGCTGGGCGGAGCCATCAGCAAGCGTGAGAACGTATCGCCCGTCGCCGTTGCCCCCTCAAGCGTGACAAGAAACGGTTCCGCCATGTCGTTGCCCGAAAAACCGGCCTTTTCGGCAATCTTGCCCAGCACCGTCAGGTCCAGTTTCGCCGCACGTAACGCCGTGTGGTCGCGCAGGACCGTGATGCAAAAGGGCAGCCCGGTTGAAACAAATTGCGGTGGTGAGATGATCGCCTCTTCAGGCAGGCTTATGGCGGCGGCGACCAGATCGATTGGAACATAATCGCCAAACTGCGGGGCGACCTGTGTCATCTCAATCTCATCGCCGCTCAGCTTGATCGACACCACCCCTGCCCCGGTTTCCAGCGTCAGCGCATCGCCCTGAAACAGATCACGCGACCGCATCGCGGCGACGGTGGCAATGGTTGGGTGCCCGGCAAAGGGGATTTCGCGGCTGGCAAGGAAATAGCGCACCTTGACGTCTGCCACATCGGACGGGCCAGTGAAGGTGCATTCCACCAACGAGGTCTCGCGCACATAGGCCATGCAGACATCATCCGACAGCTCCGCCCCGCCATGCACGACCGCACATCCGTTGCCACCAAACGCGCGGTCGGTGAAGGCGTCCACCCAGTCAAAATCATACCAGCCCATCATGCACACTCCTGCTTTGCCGTCTGCGGCACGATTACTGCAGAGACAGCAAATGTCACGTCATTTTGGCTGATTGTTGTGGCGTATCAGTGCACGGCCACCGGGGACAGGTCGTGTTCACGCGCCAGCACAAAGGCCAGCTTGCGGTCGGCGACCAGCGCCAGTTGCTGCCCGTCGGAATCGTGGACTGCATAAAGCTGATCCAGATCGCCCGCCTGTTCGCGCAGATCGCGCGGCAGGTCGGCCACTTCGACCGTTTTTACATAAACGATCCGATCCCCTTCGGTGTTGATCTCAATCGGCGTATTCATTGCTCTTACCCCTTCCTAATGTTGATCGTTTGCACCACGGTTTCGGGCACGGCACGGGTCAGGTCCACATGCAGCAGACCGTTTTCCATGATCGCCTCGCCCACCTCGACGCCATCGGCCAGCACAAACATGCGCTGGAACTGACGCGCCGCGATGCCGCGGTGCAGGAATATGCGCCCCTCGCTGTCGTCGCGTTGACGGCCCCGGATCACCAGCTGGCGATCCTCGATGGTAATCGACAGGTCCTCTTCCGCGAACCCGGCCACGGCCAGGGTGATGCGATAGGAAAAATCCGAGGTCTGTTCGATGTTATAGGGCGGGTACCCTTCGTTTCCGGCCTTTGCAGACCGTTCCAGAAGGCGTTCCAACTGCTCGAACCCCAAAAGATGCGGGTATGAGCCTAAGGTAAGTTTCGACACGTAGTTTCGTCCTTCATTGTCAAAGCGACGTATTCTGCGGCCCCGTTCTGGCAACCGCGTGTTATAGAATATGGGAAGATACAGGGATGTCCACAAGGTCTGGCCGGATAAACCCTGACACACTATCTTGTGTCAAAAGCACCACTTGAAACACTGAGTCGCCCATGAACGCGCCCACCGATCTTTCGATGAAAACCGATGAAGTCCTGCGGGTAGAGTTAGAGGTTTTTCGCCGCCAGCACCGCGATCTGGACGAGGCGATCGAGGCGTTGCAGGCCAAGGGCACCTCGGATCAGTTGACGATCAAACGGCTGAAAAAGCAGAAACTGCGCCTCAAAGACATCATCCGCCTGATCGAAGACCGCCTGACCCCCGATATCATCGCCTGAGGCGTGTGTACCGCATTGCCACATAAGCGGATTTGGCTATAGTGCGCGCTCTTTCCGAAGGCAGGGGCGTAAGCGGATGAGCGATGTGAAAGTGGGGATCATCATGGGCAGCCAGTCAGACTGGCCTACGATGAAAGAGGCCGCCGATATTCTGGATGAACTGGGTATCGCCTATGAGGCGCGCATCGTCTCGGCCCACCGTACGCCGGACCGCTTGTGGGACTACGGCAAGACTGCTGTATCACGGGGTCTGCAGGTGATCATCGCAGGCGCGGGTGGCGCTGCGCATTTGCCCGGCATGATGGCCTCGAAAACCCGCGTGCCGGTGATTGGTGTTCCGGTGCAGACACGCGCCCTTTCGGGTGTGGATTCGCTTTATTCCATCGTGCAGATGCCCAAGGGCTTTCCCGTCGCGACGATGGCCATCGGTTCGGCCGGCGGGGCCAATGCGGGGCTGATGGCGGCGGGCATTCTGGCGCTACAGGATTCGGCCCTGGCGGATCGGCTGGATGCCTGGCGCGACGCGCTGTCCGCCTCGATCCCGGAAGAGCCTGAAGGATGAGCCGCATCGGCATCATCGGTACGGGTCACATAGCGGCACCAATCGCGCGGCTGATGGCCGCGAAAGGGCATGAGCTTCACGTCACCGAGCGCAATGCGCAGGTCTCCTCGGCCCTGAAGGCCGAGCTTGGGGTCGGCGTTCGCACCCCGCAAGAGGTGATTGACGCGTCCGACATCGTGTTCCTCTGCCTGCGTCCGCAGATTGCGGCAGACGTTCTGGCCCCGCTGAATTTTCGCGCAGATCAGCAGATCGTTTCGGTAATGGCAGCCGTGTCCGAGGTTCAGCTCGCCACGCTCTGCGCACCTGCATCAGATTTCGTGCAAACCATCCCGCTGGGGTTCCTGCAAACTGGCGGATGCCCGTTGGCAGCTTATGGCAACGACCGCTTACTGGCTGATCTGTTCGCGCCTGAAAACCCCGTTGTGAAAGTCGCTGACGAGGCAGCGCTGAACGCTCATTTCGCCATTTGCGCCATGGTGCCGGGACTTCTGGACCTGTTGGCAACCGGGGCAGATTGGCTGGCCGATCAGACCGGTGACAAGGACGGGGCTGAATTCTACACCACGCAGCTCATGTCGGGCTTTCTTGCAACCATGCACAAAGGGCAAGCGGGCCAGTTGGCGACCGAGCGTGACGCCCTTGCGACTGACGGCACGCTGAGCCTTCAGATGACAGACACCTTGCAGTCCGAGGGGGCGCATGATGCATTGCGCGCTGCTCTGACCGCGATTGGCAAACGATTGGAGACGTGACGATGGCAGATATGCTCACCCCCGGTGCAACGATCGGGATTTTGGGCGGTGGCCAACTGGGCCGCATGCTGTCGGTCGCAGCAGCGCGGCTGGGGTTCAAGACCCATATCTTCGAGCCCGGCGCCAACCCGCCCGCCGGTCAGGTGGCGGACCGCGTTACCACCGCTGCCTATGACGATGAAGACGCGCTGAAGGCCTTTGCCGATTCAGTGGGCGTGATCACCTATGAGTTCGAAAACATCCCGACCGAAGCGCTGGATCTGCTGGAGGCACACCGCCCAATCCGCCCCGGTCGTGAGGCGCTGCGGGTCAGTCAGGACCGGCTGACTGAAAAGACGTTTCTGCAAGGGCTGGGGTTGAAAACTGCACCCTTCGCCGACATTACCGATCTGAACAGTCTGCGCGGCGCGATTGATGAGATCGGCACCCCCGCCATCCTGAAAACCCGTCGCTTTGGCTATGACGGCAAGGGGCAGGCCCGGCTGCGCGCGCCCGAAGGCGCCGAGACGGCCTTGGCCGACATGGCCGGTGCGCCGTCCATACTGGAAGGGTTCGTCGATTTCAGTCATGAGGTCTCGGTCATCGCGGCGCGTGGTCTGGACGGTCAGGTTGCCTGCTTCGATCCGGGTGAGAATGTCCATCGCGACGGCATCCTGCACACAACCACGGTTCCGGCGCGCCTGTCTCCGGCCCAGCGGACGGATGCAGTCTTGCTGGCGGCCAATATTCTGAATGCGCTGGATTATGTGGGCGTAATGGGGGTTGAGCTGTTCGTGACGCCGCAAGGTCTGATCGTCAACGAAATCGCCCCGCGGGTGCATAACTCGGGCCACTGGACGCAAAACGGCTGTGCCGTGGATCAGTTCGAGCAACATATTCGCGCTGTCGCGGGCTGGCCTCTGGGCGATGGCCAGCGCCATTCTGACGTGGTGATGGAGAACCTGATCGGACACGATATGGACCGCGTGCCCGATCTGGCACGTGAGCGCGATGTGGCGCTGCATCTTTATGGCAAGGCCGAGGTTAAGGCGGGCCGGAAGATGGGTCATTTCAACCGGGTGATGCGCTGAGGGTAATCGCGCATTCTGCGCGATGCCTCCGGCAGAGGTATTTTTGCGCTGGGGTCGCTTAGCCGATGAAGCGAACGGCGATATCGCCGGACATATGGCTGACGCGCCCGTTCGTCATGGTGGCAGCGACGCGATGGGTTTCTGCATCCAGAATGACCAGATCGGCGCGTTTTCCGGACTCCAGCGTGCCTCGATCCGTTAATCCCATCACCCGCGCCGGGCCGGACGATACCAGCCCCCAAGCGCTCTCAATATCCAGCAGGCCGGAATTGGCCAGCATCAGCGCGGCACGGCGCGGGCTGGGGTAGTGGTAATCCGAGGCCAGCGCATCGCACAGCCCCATGGCAATCAGATCCAACGCGCTGGCATTGCCTTTATGGGACCCTCCGCGCACGACATTGGGTGACCCCAGTATGATATGGTCACCGCCCGCATGAGCCGTCTCGGCGGCTTCGAGCGTTTCCGGGAACTCGGCAATACCAACTCCGCGTGCGCGCCAACCAAGGCGGTCTTGCGTTGTGGCATCGTCATGGCTGCCCATGCGAATACCACGTTCAGAAAGAGTGGCGCATATGCTGTCCAGCGCAGCAGGCACTTCCGGCCCGCGCCTGTGCATGGATTGCAGCATTTCCAGATGTATCTCGGGGCTGCGCCCCGCTTTCAACGCCTGCCCCGTCAAGCGCGGCGGAGTGCGCCCCTGCGCCAGCCGATCATGCGGGAGGTGGTCATTGAAGACCACGTAAGGAACGCGCCATTCCGCGATCCGAGCGGGCAGATTTTCATAATCATCCAGCATGTGTGTTTCGAACCGAAGCTGAGGGATCAGTTCGGTAACGGCATTCCCGTTCACCGACGCGATTGCCGCAAAGACCTGCGCTGCAAATTCAGGTCCACGCACCCCGCCTTCCCAGCTGTAAAACTGCGCCATCACGGCGGTTGTTATCCCGTTGGCTGCAAGCTCTGCCTCGGCCGCAAGGATGCCTTCGTTCATCTGCTTCATCGCACCGCGCCGCGGGGCAATATGCCGTTCGAATCCGTCACCGTGCAGATCGATGATACCCGGCAACACAATATATCCAGACAGGTCGATCCGCCGCCCAGCCCCGCCACCTTGTACAACGCCATCTGCAATCGCCAGATCAGCACGTGACAATCCTGCGCCCGGCAACAAAACCTCTGCCCCGGTGAACGTCAGTTCCAGTGAATTCATCGGGTGGTCTCCGAGTCGGGTTCCAAGCAATCCTGCCCGATACAGATCTGATCAATGATGTCCTCGACCCCGTCGAGCCACGTGATCTCGGGGTCGAATTGTCCGAATTCGATAAAGTGGAGGGTCTGCGCCATGACCTGCGGGTTGTTCATCATGAAAGTATGGGTCACCGGCAAAACGATATGATCGGCCATGCCCTCAACCTTTGTGGTCTCGACCGAAACCTTGCCGTCGTCCCGGCCGTCAATCAGGGACGAAAACACCGGGTTCAGCGAGTTTTCACCGGCAATTACCCCAAGATCGAAATTCACCGGTGGCAGGCGGCGCGGAATCCCTTCAGGGCCGGTTCCCAGGGCCAGCCCGGCCGGGCCATTCAACAGCCCGAAAACTTCCCAGGCCCCAAGCTCATCCACCAGCTGACTGCCCTGATTGGGCGGCCCGAGCATCACCACGCGGCCAAGATTTTCCGGCGTGTGATCCTGAAGCCAATAGCGCAACAGGATACCACCCATCGAATGCGCCACCACGTTCACCGTGTCATCCCCACAGGCCGCAAAAGCATCCGGCAGGGTTTGCTTGGCAAGTTCGGGAATAGGCAGGTCCGTCGACGGGTACCCGGGCCTGACCACAGTATAGTCATGAGCCTTGAACAGCTGCTCCATCACCGTGAATGACGCCTCGGTGCGCGCCAGACCGTGCAGCAGCACAACGCATTTGGCCTGCACAATGGCGGGTACGAGGCATAGCAGGAGGGCAATCAGAAACTTCATGACCCGCCAGATAAGCGCTATCGCGGGTTGAGGGAACCCCTAGCCCCGGTTCAGGCGCACCACGGCCAGCGCAATACCGCCCAGAACAAGGCCCGCACCCAGCACCAAGCGCAAGCTGGCCACTTCGCCCAACAACGCTACACCTGCAGCGATGGCGATAATGGGAACGCTCAGTTGCACGATGGCGGCCACCGCGGGGGCCAGCTGCGGTAAAACGCGGTACCACAGCGCGTAGCCCATGCCAGAGGTCACGCCACCGGACAGCGCAGCAAGACCATAGCCCACCGTCGTCATGTGCCACCCACCTCCCAAAACAAGCAGAGACACCCCGGTGATCGGCAGCGCCACCACGAAATTGGCTGCCGTTCCGGACAAAGCATCCGGTTCGGATCGCCCGATGATCGTATAAATCGCCCAGCCGATTCCAGCAGCGGCCATCAGGCCAGCGCCCAAAGGGTCGACCCGTACGGCACCAGCGGGCCAAAGCACATAGGCCAACCCACCCAGCGCAATGACCGCCCCCAAAACCTGCCGGTTTGTGGGTGCCGCACCGGAAACGGTTCCGATCGTGAACATGGTGATCTGAACCACGCCGAACAGGATCAGCGCCCCCAACCCTGCATCAAGCGTCAAATACGCGACAGAAAACCCGATCATATACAGCGACAGCGACCCCGCCCCAGCCAATCGCCGACGACTAAGGATCGGGATCGAGCCGCCTTTGAGCCACACCAATGCAGCCAACACCGCGGCACCAGACAACACCCGAACCACAGCGAACCCTGCGGGATCAACGGCACCGCTATCGACCGCCAGCCGGTTCAGGATCGAATTCGCCGCAAAGGCACACATGGTCAAGGCAGTTAGCAGAAACAGTCGCATATCAACGGCATAACGATTTCCCGGCCACTTGCACACTCACTTTCCCGCTGGGATCAGCCGCCCCTTCATCTTTTCCAAAATACTCCCGCCAGAGGCATGGCCGTGCAGCGGGCATTCGAACGAAAACGGGGCCACCCGAAGGCGACCCCGTTCTTTTCAGTGCGGCCCCTCTCGGCAACTTGGCTATATTGGCCAAGCGCCTGTCGGGATCGTCAGAATTCGCTAAAGCAAATTCGACGTGCTTACATCATGCCGCCCATGCCGCCCATGTCGGGCATGCCGCCTGCGGCGGGTGCATCTTTCTGCGGCTTGTCGGCAACCATCGCTTCGGTGGTGACCAGCAGACCAGCAACCGATGCCGCGTCTTCCAGAGCCGTACGGACAACTTTGGCCGGGTCGATGACGCCGAACGAGAACATGTCGCCATATTCTTCGGTCTGTGCGTTGAAGCCGAATGCTGCGTCAGCGGATTCACGGACTTTGCCCGCAACAACCGCACCGTCAACACCTGCGTTCTCAGCGATCTGGCGCAGCGGCGCTTCGATTGCCTTGCGAACGATGTTGATACCGGCGTTCTGGTCAGCGTTTGCACCTTCCAGAGTTTCCAGTGCTTTACCGGCCTGAACCAGCGCAACACCACCGCCAACAACAACGCCTTCCTGAACGGCAGCGCGCGTTGCATTCAGAGCATCGTCCACACGGTCCTTACGCTCTTTCACTTCAACTTCGGTCATGCCGCCGACGCGGATAACAGCAACACCGCCTGCCAGTTTGGCAACACGCTCTTGCAGCTTCTCACGGTCGTAGTCCGACGAGGTTTCTTCGATCTGAGTGCGGATCTGAGCAACACGTGCTTCGATCTCGGCTTTCTCGCCTGCACCGTCAACGATGGTGGTTTCGTCTTTGGTGATCTCGATCTTCTTGGCGGTACCCAGCATGTCCATGGTGACGGATTCGAGCTTCATGCCCAGATCTTCCGAGATCACCTGGCCGCCGGTCAGGATCGCGATGTCCTGCAGCATGGCTTTGCGGCGATCGCCGAAGCCCGGTGCTTTGACAGCAGCAATTTTCAGGCCGCCGCGCAGTTTGTTGACAACCAGAGTTGCCAGCGCTTCGCCTTCAACGTCTTCCGCGATGATCAGCAGCGGCTTTTGCGACTGGATCACCTGCTCGAGCAGCGGAACCATCGGCTGCAGCGAGGACAGTTTCTTTTCGTGCAGAAGGATCATGCAGTCGTCGAGTTCTGCGATCATCTTGTCTGCGTTGGTGACGAAGTAAGGCGACAGGTAGCCACGGTCGAACTGCATACCTTCGACAACATCGGTCTCGGTTTCCAGACCTTTGTTTTCTTCGACGGTGATAACGCCTTCGTTGCCAACCTTCTGCATCGCGTCTGCGATCTGCTGGCCGATTTCGGCTTCGCCGTTGGCCGAGATGGTGCCGACCTGAGCAACTTCTGCCGAGTCTTTGACTTCGCGCGAAGCCGACTTGATGCCTTCAACAACCTTGGCGGTTGCCAGGTCGATGCCGCGCTTCAGGTCCATCGGGTTCAGGCCAGCAGCAACCTGCTTCAGACCTTCGCGAACGATGGCCTGGGCCAGAACGGTTGCGGTGGTGGTGCCGTCGCCGGCTTCGTCATTGGTGCGGCTGGCGACTTCTTTCACCATCTGCGCGCCCATGTTTTCGAACTTGTCTTCCAGTTCGATTTCCTTGGCAACCGATACACCGTCTTTGGTGATGCGCGGTGCGCCGAAGGATTTGTCCAGAACCACGTTGCGGCCTTTGGGGCCCAGGGTCACTTTCACAGCATCGGCCAGGATGTTCACACCTGCCAGCATGCGGTTACGGGCATCGGTGTCGAACTTGACGTCCTTTGCAGCCATGTCGTTTCTCCTTGAGAAAATGTATTGGAATGAAGATCAGAGAAAGCAGGCGCTTACTCGATGATCCCCATGATGTCGCTTTCTTTCATCATCAGCAGCTCTTCGCCGTTGACCTGAACCTCGGTGCCCGACCATTTGCCGAACAGGATCTTGTCGCCAGCTTTTACAGCCATCGCGATCAGCTCGCCGCTGTCCTTGCGCGCGCCTTCGCCGGTTGCGACGACTTCGCCTTCGCTGGGCTTTTCTTTTGCGCTGTCGGGAATGATCAGGCCGCCTGCGGTTTTCTCTTCGCTTTCTACGCGACGGACCAGCACACGGTCATGAAGCGGTTTCAATGCCATCTTTGCAGCTCCTTGGGCTCAAAGTTTGTTTATCCTTCCCCCGCCCTGTGACGAGGCATTAGCACTCGGGTCACCCGAGTGATAACGACGCATAGCTAGGGAGTTCAAAACCCCGAGTCAACAAGCTGTGATGGATTTTTTAACTCGCACACTCAATCGGGCTGATCCCAGCTATAGGCCCAGTGTTTCAAACCCTCTTGCCCGGCCTTGGACAGGCAATAGACGCCTTTCTCGACCTTGCCAAACCAGCCATAATGGTTTTCCCGCATCAGACGAGTGGCCGAGGGCACTCCGGTTGCCTTCGCGACCTCAGCCCCCTTTGTGGCACCGTTCTCCGCCAGATGAGCGGCACATTTAAGCGCATCCTGACGATAGGCCGTGACGATCCCATGTCGCGTGGCCCCACCCGCATTCGGATCGCCCTGCAGCCGATCGAATTCGCGCAGCAGACGTGCCACCTTGACCTTGTTCTTGCGCGGCGCGTAGGGGCCCGGGTCACATTGAATTTCAACCGTGCCATCCGCGCGCACGGTGATCAGCCCCAGCCCCAGACGCCGACAAAGCGCAAGATTGTCCTTCAAAGCCCGACGCGCGCTGCGCCCGGTCGGCTTGCAGACCCCCAGATACACCTGATCTGTCAGTTTCAGCCGGGCAACCGCCTGATGGAACAGCGCAAGGCTGAACCGCAGTTTGAGTTCGACGATCACAGGCTCCTCACCATCGCGCACTGCGACGATATCCGCAGCGCCCACCTCTCCTTTCACGGCATAACCCTGCCGTTCCAGCATCGCTTTGATTGGGGGGTAAAGATCCTGCTCGCGCTTCATGCCGCCATGCTATGCAGTTTCGCGCGGATTGCCAGCCGTCACCGTACAAGCGCATTGCGTCTCCTCGGGACACAGGGATAAGTCTTGCGTTGATAGACTTAAGAAAGAGATTCAATGCGCCTGTTCAGCCTCTGCCTTAGCCTCTTGCTGCCAATCACGGCCCACGCGGCCTGTGAAGGGCGCGATCTGAGGCGCGATCTCGCGCCGGAAACCAAAGCCGAACTGGAACAGACCCTCAGCACCATTCCCTTTCCCAATGGCAATCACTGGATCGCCCGCAAAGGCGGCACGGTGCTGCATCTGATCGGCACCTTGCACACCAACGACCCTCGTATGGGGCCAGTTGTTGAACGGCTGACACCGATCCTCAGCACCGCAGATGCGTTTTATTTTGAGGTCACCAAATCCGAAATGGACGCGTTCGAGCGGGATCTGGCCAATGATTTCAGCCCGGTGCTGATTACCTCGGGCCCCACGTTAGTCGATTTGATGCCCGAAGAAGACTGGGCCGCTCTCTCTGCCACCCTGGCCGAACGCGGTATCCCCAGTTGGATGGCCGCCAAGATGCGACCCTGGTTTCTGAGCATGATGCTGGGCGTTCCGCCCTGCCTGATGTCCACGCCGGAGTTTGATCGCGGAATGGACACCCGCCTGACAGAACTGGCCGAGGCGCGCGGCATCCCGCAATACTCGCTGGAGCGGATTGAGGACCTGATTGCCATGTTCGACAGCCACTCGCTGGAAGAACAGGTCGCCTCACTGACCCGGCTGGCTGGTGCGCTGCAGGCCGGAGATGATCAGATGATCACCATGGCCAACGCTTATTTCGAAGAGCAGCACGCATGGGTCATCGAGTTTGCCAAGCTCGAAGGGCTTGAAGCCTCGGGACTGTCGCGCGAAGAATTCGATGCCGAATGGGAAAGCTTCGAAGACCAGCTTTTGGTACAGCGCAACGCCAACTGGATGCAGAAGATTCTGGAGTTGAAAGATCAGACGGCCGTCATTGCCGTCGGGGCTGGTCATTTGAACAATCACTACGGCTTGCTGAACCAGTTACAGGAAGCCGGATATACACTGGAACGTGCGCCGTTTTGATATTTCAGACCAAGGGTCGCAGCAGGCCCGCTTGCGGGTGACAAGCCGGAAACACCACCCTATAAGGCGCGCAAATCCACATTCCTCAGGACGCTGACATGACAATCCAAGTTTTTGGCCACAAATCCCCCGATACCGATTCAACCGGCTCGCCCATCCTGTGGGCCTGGTACTTGAACGAAATCAAAGGCGAAAAGGCCGAGGCTGTGCTGTTGGGGGAACCCAACACCGAAGCCAACTTCATGCTGCAGCGCTGGGACCTACCCAAGCCGCAAATCATCGAGGACGTGGCCGAGGGTGCTCCGGTCGTAATCGTGGACACCAACAACCCGGCCGAACTGCCCGCCAGCATCAACGGCGCCGACATCCGCGCCATTATCGACCACCACAAGCTGGTTGGCGGGCTGGAAACCAAGGGCCCGATCGACATCACCGTGCGCCCGCTGGCCTGTACCGCGACCATCATGATCGACCTGATCGGCGACGATGCCGCCAAAATGCCCGACGCTGTCAAAGGCGCGGCGCTGACCTGCATCCTGTCGGATACGCTCGAATTCCGCTCGCCCACCACCACCCCGCACGACCGCGCCGTGGCCGAGAAACTGGCCGCCGATCTGGGTCTGGACGTCTCGGCCTATGCCGCCGACATGTTCGCGGCGAAATCGGATGTCTCGTCGTTCTCGGACGCGGAACTGATCCGCATGGACAGCAAGGAATACGAGGTCGACGGAACCAAGTTCCGTGTCTCTGTGCTTGAAACCACTGCTCCGGGTGTCGTTCTTGACCGCAAGGACAGCCTCGCAGCCTCGATGGTAGACGTAGCCGGAGAAGACGGTGTCGATCAGGTTCTTCTCTTCGTCGTCGACATCCTGAATGAAGAGGCCACGCTGCTGGTTCCCAACGATCTGGTAAAAGGCGTCGCTGAAAAGAGCTTTGGCGCATCGGTCGACGGAGACTCGGTGGTCCTGCCCGGCATCATGAGCCGGAAAAAGCAGATCATCCCGAACCTCAAGGTTTGATCCATACCCTCAGGGCGCCCCAAGCGGGCGCCTTTCTCTTTGCGAGGCTCTGCCTCGCGCTCCGGGATATTTATAGCCAGATAAAGCAGGGGATCCTAACTTCATCTGGCTCTAAATATCTCGGGGGAGTCGCCCGAAGGGCGGCGGGGGCAGCGCCCCCTCTGGCCATTCAAGGCCAGCTCTGCCATAGGCTTGGGTAACTCGCCATCCCTGTCACATGAGGGGCCCATGACCCAAATCATTTCTTCCCTTGCCGAAATCTCTGACCGCTACAAGGCCCTGTTCGTCGATCTGTGGGGGTGCGTACACAATGGCATCACCGCCTATCCCGAGGCGGTGGCTGCTTTGCAGGCCTATCGGCAGAAGGGTGGTGTTGTGGTGTTGGTCACGAACTCTCCCAAGCCGCGCGCAGGGGTGGGTGAGCAACTGTCGCAGTTCAATGTTCCACGAGACGCCTATGACACGATTGCGACCAGCGGAGACTCGGCCCGCTCGGCGATGTATCGCGGCGCGGTCGGGGAAAAGGTCTATTTCATGGGGGAATGGGACCGGGATGCCGGATTTTTCGAGCCGCTGAAAATTCTGGACCACCCTATTCATATTGAACGGGTCCCTCTGGATGAAGCCGAAGGCATCGTATGCTGCGGCCCATTTGATACGATGGCCGATCCGGCGGTAAATCGGCCCGATTTCCTCTATGCCAAGCAAAAGGGCATGAAATTGCTCTGCGCCAATCCCGATATCGTCGTTGACCGGGGCGAGGTACGTGAATGGTGTGCGGGCGCATTGGCGCAGCTTTATACCGAGATGGGGGGCGAGAGCCTTTATTTCGGAAAACCCCATCCCCCGATCTATGATCTGGCACGCCGCAGGCTGATCGAACTTGGCGTCGACATCGGCGATTCCGAGATTCTGGCCATCGGCGATGGCCCTCAAACCGATATCGCCGGCGGGATGGGTGAAGGCATAGATACGCTGTTCATCACTGGCGGATTGGCCGCGGCAGAGACCAAAACGTCGCACCACCCGGATGAAGATGCCCTAAGATCGCATAACGAAAAAGAAAATATCAGCCCAACCTTCTCGATTGGCCGCTTGCGCTGATCAGAAAAAGCTTGATTTTCTGCAGTTGCGAAGTAATAAAGTTGCCACAGGGCTGCTTTAGATGATCTTTTGTTGCCCAAACGATTCGAACGAGGGCAGCATGTTGGATAACCTTCCGCGCGGAACGATTTGTATCGAAGACATCGAAATGGGCATGACCCGGCACCTGCGCAAAGTGGTGACGGACGAGGATATCGAGATGTTTGCCCAGGTGTCGACGGATCGTAATCCGGTGCATCTGGACGACGACTATGCCCGCGACACGATCTTCGAGGGGCGCATTGCGCACGGCATGCTGACCGCTGGCCTGATCTCGGCCGTGATTGGTGAGCAACTGCCCGGCCATGGCACTGTCTACATGGGGCAATCGCTGAAGTTCCTCGCGCCGGTCCGCCCCGGCGACATGGTCTATGCCGAAGTCAAGGTGACCGACATCGATTTTGCCAAGCGCCGTGTGAAACTGGATTGCCATTGCGCGGTCGATGGCAAAAAGGTTCTGGTGGGTGAGGCGATGGTGCTGGCCCCAAGCCGGAAGTTCGACTGATCCACATCCGACCCCGATCTGCCGCTTGAACCTGCCGGGCAGTCCCGCTAGGCACTCTTCATGCAGATCATACGTGACTTTCAGTTTGTCGAGCCAGACGACCGTGGCGCCAGTGTCGCTATAGGCAACTTTGACGGGGTCCATCTTGGGCACCAGTCCGTCATTGAATTGGCACGCAGTGCTGAACCCGAGGCTCCGCTAGGCGTCATGACGTTCGAACCGCATCCGCGTGAATATTTCGCACCGGACGCCCCACCCTTTCGCCTGATGCGGGGGAACGCGCGCGCGCACCGGCTGCAGAAGCTGGGAGTTCGGAAGCTGTATGAGTTGCCGTTCAACGCGGCCTTGGCGGGGCTGACACCGGAAGAGTTTGCGCGCAATGTGATTTGCGACGGGCTGGCGCTGGCGCATGTGGTCGTTGGCGCCGATTTCTGTTTTGGCAAAGGGCGCAGTGGCACGCCGCAGGACCTGCAGCGGTTCGGCAATGAGATGGGATTTGGCGTCACGATTGCCCCCTTGATGGAGCGGTCAGAGAATGTGGTCTCATCCACCGCGATCCGGACGGCATTGACCGAAGGCCGCCCTCGGGATGCGGCTGCAATGCTTGGTCATTGGCATCGTATCGAAGGCGAAGTGGTCGGAGGTGAACAACGCGGTCGCGAATTGGGCTTTCCAACCGCCAATATGTCGATCGAAGGGCTGCACCCGCCAAGGTTCGGGGTCTATGCGGTGTTGGTCGATGTTCTGGATGGCCCGCATCAGGGCAGCTATCGCGGTGCCGCATCGGTGGGGACGCGTCCCATGTTCCATGGGGAAGTTCCCAATATCGAAACTTTCCTGTTTGATTTTTCAGGCGATCTTTATGGCGCAACCCTCTCGGTCGGATTAGTAGATTATCTGCGCCCCGAGATGACGTTCGATGGCCTTGACGGGCTGATCGCTCAGATGAACGACGATTGCGCCCGCGCCCGAGAGATTCTGGCCGCTCAATGACCAAAGACCCCATCGATCGAAACGGGCTGGCCCCGCGTTTTTGGGAACGCAAACCGCTGCAGAAGATGAACCCGCGCGAGTGGGAAGCGCTGTGCGACGGTTGCGGTAAATGCTGCCTCAACAAGCTTGAGGACGAAGATACGGGTGAAGTCGCCCTGACCTGCGTTGCCTGCCGTCTGCTGGATGACGAATCCTGCCGCTGCACGCAGTATGATATCCGGCATCAGTTTGTACCCGAATGTATCGTGATGCGCCCCGATAACATCGACAGCCACGCCTATTGGTTGCCTCAGACCTGCGCCTATCGGCTGCTGTGGGAGGGCAAACCTCTTTACGGCTGGCACCCGTTGCTGTCTGGTACGCCCGACAGCGTTCATGCCGCAGGCGTTTCCGTGCAGGGACGTACCGTGTCCGAATTCGAAACCCCCTTGGAAGAGTGGGAAGATTACATCATCGAGGAGCCGAGCTGATGCATTTTGCCTCTGACAATTCCGGGCCTGTTCACCCGGAGGTTCTGGCCGCGTTGACCGAGGCCAATCAGGGCTATCAGATGGCCTATGGCGCTGATGTGCTGATGAATGAGGTGCGCGACCGCATCCGGGGTATCTTCGAGGCCCCCGGTGCGGCGGTGTATCTGGTGGCGACGGGAACAGCGGCGAATTCATTGGCTCTGGCCACGCTTTCGCAGCCGTGGCAGACGGTGTTCTGTTCGCCTGTGGCGCATATCCACGAAGACGAATGCAATGCGCCCGAGTTTTACAGCGGCGCCAAGCTGACCCTCGTGCCCGGCGGCGACAAGATGACGCCCGAGGCTTTGCGGCAATCCATCGAAGGTGAAGAAACCCGTGGCGTGCATGGGCCACAGCGCGGGCCAGTTTCGATCACTCAGGTGACCGAGCGCGGGTCGGTCTATTCGCTGGAAGAACTGGATGCGCTGTGTGGTGTCGCCAAGGGCTATGGCCTTCCTGTTCATATGGATGGCGCCCGGTTCACCAATGCTCTGGTCGCGCTGAACTGTTCCCCGGCCGAGATGACATGGAAAGCCGGTGTGGATGCGGTCAGCTTTGGCGGCACCAAGAACGGGTTGATGGGGGTCGAGGCCGTGGTGTTCTTCGACGAAAGCAAAGCCTGGGAATTCGAGCTGCGCCGTAAGCGCGGGGCGCATCTGTTTTCCAAACACCGTTACCTGTCGGCGCAGATGGCCGCTTATCTGCGGGATGATCTGTGGCTGCGCTCGGCGCGTCAGGCGAACGCCAACTGCGCGCGTCTTGCGAATGGGTTGCGGGCGGCTGGGGCTGCGTTTCTGCATGAACCGCAGGCCAACATGATCTTTGCAAGCTTCCCGCGCGGCCTGCATCGCAGATTGCACGATGCGGGGGCAGTGTATCACTTGTGGGGCGATACGCTGGATGGCACCAATGAGGACGAAATGCTGGCGTGCCGCCTTGTATGCGACTGGTCCACCTCGCCGGATCAGATCGACCAGTTTCTGTCATTATTATAGGGGGTTGGGGGACTCTGCCTCCGGCGTAGCAAGCTGCGCCTCCCCCGGGATATTTTGGGCCATATGAAGCAGGCGGGTTTGGTTTAACCCTTTAGCGTTGCGAGATGGCGGTCGAGGTCTTCGAGGCGGTCCTGGCCCCAGAATCTTTGGTCGTCCGGTGTGATGTAGAATGGGGCGCCGAAGACGCCGCGATCCACAGCTTCCTCCAGGTTTGCCGAATAGGTTTCTGCACCGGCCAGTAGGCCGGTATCGGCCAGCTTCGGGTCAAACCCGGCTTGGGATAGGCATTCTCGGATCACGCTGTCTTCGGCGATGTCTTTCTCTTCCGCCCAGCAGGCACGCAGGAAAGAGTGGCAAAGTTGACCCAGATCACCCTGCCCGTCCTGTGCCGCCGCGATGATCGCGTAAGAGGACGGCGCTGCGTTGGTTGGCCAATGCGCCGGTTGCAGGTTGAACTCCATGCCAAGATTGCCGGACTGGCGCAGCAGTTCCTGCGCGCGGTATTCGATGCGCGAGATATGGCGATCCTTGGGCGGGGTGCCCCCGGTTCTGCCAAACAATGCGATGATATCGAGCGGTTTGTAGTTGATCGTTGCGCCATGTTTGGTGGCGACCTCCTCAAGCCGTGTGCCCGCCAGATAGGAATAGGGCGAAATTGTCGCAAAATAGTAGTCAATCTGGGTCATGTGCACTTTCTCCGCTGCGTTATCTAGGCGGGACGGTAAGGCCATGCTAAGCGGTGTCAACATCACGAATCTGTCACATTGCCATTGCTGCCCGGGGAAAATCAGCCGATGCCGACACTGCACGAACCCAAGCTTATCGCTGGGAACGCGAACCTTCCGCTTGCCCAAACCATCGCCCGCCGTATGAGCCTGCATCGCGGTGTCGATCAGGGTCTGGTCGAGGCCCGGGTCGAACGGTTCAATGACGGCGAGATTTTTGTCGAAGTCTTCGAGAATGTGCGCGGCGAGGATATGTTTATCATCCAGCCGACCTCGAACCCGGCCAATGACAATCTGATGGAGCTGTTGATCATTGCAGACGCCCTGCGCCGGTCTTCGGCGCAGCGGATCACTGCGGTAATCCCCTATTTCGGCTATGCCCGCCAGGACCGCCGTACCAAGGCGCGGACGCCGATTTCTGCCAAGCTGGTGGCCAACATGCTGACCGGGGCAGGGATCGAACGTATCCTGACCATGGATCTGCACGCGGCGCAGATTCAGGGCTTCTTTGATATGCCTGTCGACAACCTCTATGCCTCGCCGATCTTTGCACTGGATGTGAAGAAGCAGTTCAAGGATCAGATGGACGATCTGATGGTGGTCTCGCCCGATGTCGGCGGTGTGGCCCGCGCCCGCGAACTGGCCAAGCGCATCAACGCACCGTTGTCGATCGTCGACAAACGCCGCGAAAAGGCCGGAGAAGTCGCCGAGATGACCGTGATCGGCGACGTGAAGGACAAAATCTGTCTGATCGTCGACGACATCTGCGACACCGCCGGTACGCTCTGCAAGGCGGCTCAGGTGTTGATCGACAACGGCGCTAAGGAAGTGCATTCCTACATCACGCATGGCGTCATGAGCGGCCCTGCAGTTGAGCGTGTAACCAATTCAGTCATGAAATCTCTGGTCCTGTCCGATACGATCCAGCCCACGGCCGAAATCGAAAAAGCGCCGAATATCCGGATCGTGCCTACCGCACCGATCTTTACTCAGGCGATCCTGAACATCTGGAACGGGACCAGCGTGTCATCTCTGTTCGAGGACAAGACACTGACGCCGATCTACGAGTCGCTCTACCATATGGACTAAGCGTTACGGAGACCAATTAACGTGACCAAACAAACACGCATCGTACTGTCCAGCGACCATGCCGCGATTGAATTGCGGCAGACCATCGCCAACCGGCTTTCCGGGCTAGGCTGGGAAGTTGTCGATATCGGCCCGACGACACCCGAAAGCACGCACTACCCGCTGCACGGCAAGGCCGCGGCCGAGGCGGTTGCTTCGGGCGATTGCCAGTTGGGTATCATCCTTTGTGGCACAGGACAGGGCATCATGATGGCCGCCAACAAGGTGCCGGGTATCCGTTGTGGCGTATGCTCGGACGCATTCTCGGCCCGGATGATCCGCCAGCACAACAACGCCAACATGCTGTCCATCGGCGCGCGCGTCGTGGGCGAGGGTCAGGCACTGGACATCGTGGATGCGTTTCTGGGGGCCGAGTTTGAAGGCGGCCGCCACGCGACACGGGTCGACATGATCGAGGCGCAGGACGGTTAGATACCGTCCTGATGCCGCTCAGGAAATCGTCCAGTCATCCGCGTGGGCGACCTCACCGATGGCCGTCCAGGCCACGCGGATACGGGCAATGCGGGTATCAGACCAGGTTCGGAACACGGCTGTAAACCCCTCGGGTGTGATGTGCTCGGCACTCACCTCGGCGCGCAGCGCGGATGAGGTATCCACATCCCACAGGGAAATACCCACCTGAACGATGGGGGGCGTGCGGAATGTGTCACTGAACCGAACCTGCGTGCGACGTTCGCGTGGGCCTTCACCGGTCCACATATCGCCGCCGTCGGCGAACTCGGAAAACAGCACCTCTTCGCCCTGATCGATGCCAATGGGGTGGGTTAGAAATTTCTTCATTCTGTCATCATTGTTCTTCAATTTCCGCAGGTTATCCCGGCTTTCCGACAAAATCACGACAAAAAAACGGCCCCGCAGATGCGAGGCCGTTCAAATCTTGAACTGTTGTGCCTATTACAGGCTCATATGCGTCCCAAGCGCTTCCATATCGGCCAGTAGCTTGGCCGCGTCGTCGACGATGGTCTGATCGTCACCGGCTTTGGCAGCCTCGTGCGAGGCGCGAGCCTCGGCGATCAGGTCGTCCAGATGCGTCCGTGTCACTTCCGCCACCGGAATGGCCTTTTCGGCCAGAACCGACAGGCTGTCGCCGTTGATCTGGGCAAACCCGCCGGTGACCAGGTATTCGCTGGACCCTTCGGGTGCCTCAACCTTCAGCAGACCGGGGCGCAGCGTGGTGATGGTGGGGGCATGATCGGGCATCGCCGTCATGTCCCCGTCCGCGCCGGGAATCTGGACCGCGGTCGCCGCGAGCGAAGCAAGGCTCCGCTCGGGGCTGACGAGGTCGAATTGCATCGTGTTTGCCATCAGGGATACTCCTTAGGCGGCTTCTGCGGCCATCTTTTCCGCTTTGGCGATCACTTCGTCGATGCCGCCAACCATCAGGAAGGCCGCTTCGGGCAGGTGATCGTATTCGCCAGCCACAACGGCCTTGAACGACGAGATGGTGACATCCAGAGGAACCTGAACACCCGGCGAACCGGTGAAGACCTGCGCCACGTCGAACGGCTGCGACATGAAGCGTTCGATCTTACGGGCGCGGGCCACGGTCAGTTTGTCCTCTTCCGACAGTTCGTCCATGCCAAGGATGGCGATGATGTCCTGCAGCGACTTATAGCGCTGGAGGATCTGCTGAACGTCGGTCGCAACCTTGTAGTGCTCTTCGCCAACGATGGCCGGGTCGAGCAGACGCGAGGTCGAGTCGAGCGGGTCAACAGCCGGGTAGATACCCTTTTCCGAGATCGCACGGTTAAGAACGGTGGTCGCGTCCAAGTGAGCAAACGAAGTTGCCGGCGCAGGGTCGGTAAGGTCGTCCGCAGGCACGTAGATCGCCTGAACCGAGGTGATCGAGCCCGACTTGGTCGAGGTGATGCGTTCCTGCAGCGCGCCCATGTCGGTGGCCAGTGTCGGCTGGTAGCCCACAGCGGAAGGAATACGACCCAGCAGAGCCGAAACCTCGGAGCCCGCCTGCGTGAAGCGGAAGATGTTGTCGACAAAGAACAGAACGTCGGTACCGGACTGGTCGCGGAACTGCTCGGCCAGAGTCAGACCGGTCAGAGCAACACGTGCGCGTGCTCCCGGAGGTTCGTTCATCTGACCGTAAACCAGGGCCACCTGCGATTCCGACAGGTTGTCCGGCTTGATCACGTTCGATTCGATCATCTCGTGGTACAGGTCGTTGCCTTCACGGGTCCGTTCACCAACGCCCGCGAACACCGAGAAGCCCGAGTGCACTTTTGCGATGTTGTTGATCAGTTCCATGATCAGAACGGTTTTGCCAACGCCGGCGCCGCCGAACAGGCCGATCTTACCGCCTTTGGCGTAAGGGGCCAGCAGGTCAACGACCTTGATGCCGGTGACCAGAACTTCCGACTCGGTCGACTGTTCGTCGAAGGTCGGCGCGGGCTGGTGAATGGCACGAGCTTCGGTCGCTTCAACCGGGCCTTTTTCGTCGATCGGCTCGCCGACGACGTTCAGGATGCGGCCCAGAGTAGCATTACCGACCGGAACCGAGATCGGTGCGCCGGTGTCGGTTACTTCCTCGCCACGGACCAGACCTTCGGTCGCGTCCATCGCGATGGTGCGGACGGTGTTTTCACCCAGGTGCTGAGCAACTTCCAACACCAGGCGCTTGCCGTTGTTGGTGGTTTCCAGCGCGTTCAGAATTTCAGGCAGCGCGTCATCGAACTGCACGTCAACGACGGCCCCGATAATCTGTGTGACTTTGCCTTTTGCATTCGCCATGTTTCGTCTCCGGTTATCTTACAGCGCTTCGGCGCCGGAAATAATTTCAATCAGCTCGTTGGTGATCACGGCCTGACGCGAACGGTTGAACTGGATCGTCAGCTTGTCGATCATCTCACCCGCGTTGCGTGTCGCGTTGTCCATCGCGGACATCCGTGCACCCTGTTCAGACGCTCCGTTTTCGAGCAGAGCCGAGAAGATTGCGGTCGCAACCCCCTTGGGCAGCAGGTCGGCCAGAATGGCCTCTTCGCTGGGCTCGTAATCGAAGATGGCACCGCTGTCGTCGCCCGCCGCTTCGTCCTCGAACGAGGCGGGGATGATCTGCTGTGCCGACGGGATCTGGGTCACAACATTGACGAACTTCGAGTAGAAGATCGTGGCAACGTCGAACTCACCGCCGTCAAAGCGGGACAGGATGTCCTTTGCGATGTCCTGCGCGTTGGAATAGCCCAGACGCTTGACTTCGCTCAGGTCCACATGCCCGACGAACAGATCGCCAAAATCACGCTTGAGCGCGTCGCGGCCTTTCTTGCCGACGGTCAGAACCTTGACCGTCTTGCCGTTGGCGCGCAGCTCGTCCGCCTTTTGGCGGGCCAGCTTGGCGATGTTCGAGTTGAAGCCGCCGCACAGGCCGCGTTCAGCTGTCATGACAACCAGCAGATGGACATCATCGCTGCCCGTACCACGGAGCAGCTTGGGGGCGCTGTCGCTGCCCCCGACCGACGCCGCCAGCCCCGCCATCACGGCATTGAACCGCTCGGCATAGGGACGCGAGGCTTCGGCAGATTCCTGGGCGCGGCGCAGTTTTGCGGCCGCGACCATCTGCATGGCCTTGGTGATCTTGCGGGTCGATTTGACCGACTCGATCCTGTTTTTAAGGTCCTTAAGATTTGGCATATGCCCGCCTCTCCCTTAAGCGAAGGTTGCGGCGTATTCGTCCAGCGCAGCCTTGATCTTGTCGGAAGCGTCACCTTTGATCTTAGGATCTTCGTCCGTGATCCACTGAAGCAGTTCCGCGTGTTTGCCACGCAGGTGCGCCAGCAGGCCAGCTTCGTAACGGCCAACATCGGACACGTCGATCTTGTCAAGGTAGCCGTTGGTACCGGCGAAGATGACGCAGACGATTTCAGCGTTGGTCAGCGGCGAGTACTGCGGCTGTTTCATCAGCTCGGTCAGACGCGCACCACGGTTCAACAGCTGCTGAGTTGCGGCGTCGAGGTCGGAACCAAACTGCGCAAACGCAGCCATTTCGCGGTACTGAGCCAGTTCCAGCTTAACCGGACCGGCAACCGACTTCATCGCGTTGGTCTGAGCCGACGAGCCCACACGCGAAACCGACAGACCGGTGTTCACGGCAGGGCGGATGCCCTGATAGAACAGTTCGGTTTCAAGGAAGATCTGGCCGTCGGTGATCGAGATCACGTTGGTCGGAATAAACGCAGAAACGTCACCGCCCTGAGTTTCGATAACCGGCAGAGCGGTCAGCGAACCCGCACCGAAGTCTTCGTTCAGCTTCGCCGAACGTTCCAGCAGGCGCGAGTGGAGGTAGAAAACGTCGCCAGGATAGGCTTCACGTCCGGGCGGACGGCGCAGCAGCAGCGACATCTGACGATAGGACACAGCCTGTTTCGACAGGTCATCATAGATGATCAGCGCGTGGCGGCCATTGTCACGGAAGTATTCGGCCATCGCGGTCGCGGCGTAGGGTGCCAGGAACTGCATCGGAGCCGGATCGGACGCGGTTGCGGCCACAACGATCGAGTAGTCGATCGCACCGGACTCTTCCAGTTTCTTCACCAGCTGCGCAACGGTCGAACGCTTCTGACCGATGGCAACGTAAACGCAGTACAGTTTCTTCGACTCGTCGTCGCCTGCTGCGTCGTTATAGGTTTTCTGGTTCAGGATCGCGTCCAGAGCAACGGCGGTTTTGCCGGTCTGACGGTCACCAATGATCAGTTCCCGCTGGCCACGGCCAATCGGGATCATCGCGTCAACCGATTTCAGACCGGTTGCCATCGGCTCGTGCACCGATTTACGCGGGATGATGCCGGGGGCTTTGACGTCGGCAACACCACGTTTGGAGGCATTGATCGGGCCTTTGCCGTCCAGCGGGTTGCCCAGACCGTCAACAACGCGGCCCAGCAGCTCGTCACCGATCGGAACGTCCACGATCGAGTTGGTGCGCTTGACGGTGTCACCTTCTTTGATGTCACGGTCAGAACCGAAGATAACGACACCCACGTTGTCGCTTTCCAGGTTCAGGGCCATGCCCATGATGCCACCGGGGAATTCGACCATTTCGCCCGCTTGCACATTGTCCAGGCCGTATACACGGGCAATCCCGTCACCGACGCTCAGCACGCGGCCGATCTCGGCCACTTCGGCTTCCTGACCAAAATTCTTGATCTGGTCCTTCAGGATTGCAGAAATCTCTGCAGCTTGGATTCCCATTTATCCGACCTCTTTCATTGCATTCTGTAGGGAGTTCAGCTTCGAACGGATCGAACTGTCGATCATTTTCGAGCCCACTTTAACGACAAGACCGCCGATGAGGCTTTCATCAACGGTCGCATTTATTGTCACGGTCTTGCCCACACGCTCGGACAGCGTCTTGGACAGTTTATCCAGTTGTGTCTTGGTCAGCGCCTTGGCCGAGGCGACATCGGCAGTCACTTCGCCACGCTCTTCGGCCAGCATGTCGCGCAGAACCTGAACCAGTTGCGGTACCACGAACAGGCGGCGTTTCTGCGCCATAAGACCCAGCGTGTTGCGCAGGATGGCGTTCAGGCCCATCTTGTCTGCAATCGCGGTGATTGCGCCTTCCTGCTCGGCGCGGGACACCAGCGGCGAGGCGATCAGGTCGCGCAGTTCTGCGCTGTCGCCCAGTGCGGATGCCAGATCATTGATGCCGGATTCCAGACCTGCGAGGTCATTGTTCTCTTTTGCGATCTCGAAGATCGCGGTGGCATAGCGCTCGGCGATGCCTGTGGAGATCGAAGCTGGTTCGGACACGTCCACCCTTTCGATATTTGAGGCCCCGAATTTGCTGGAGTGGCTACCCCGGGGGCGTGAAGAAACCCCGTCCTTTTAGGGCGGGGATCAAAATCACCGGGGATGTAGCAGAGGTGTTCCAACCAAGCAATATACTATAGCGGTAACAGATTTATCCACAAATTGTTAAATTTCAGACACTTATCGCAAGTGCGACCGTTTGGACCCCCTCACCCGGTTGAAAAATGTTACGAATATGCAGGTTTTTGCGATTCCTGTGACTTTTTTTCCGCAATATTGGCGGTCACACAGGCTTGCCGATTGTCACGCAGGCTTCAACAAACCGTCCAGCGCTTTGATCGGGCGCTTGACCGAGTCCTTGGTCACAGTTCCACTGGGCGGACGTATGAGTTTGCTGGCTTCGACCATCAGCACCCCCCCGGCCATGACCGTCGGCAGGCGCTGCCCGGTTTTTTCGATCAGGCTTCCGGATTTCAGCCAGAACCGCCGGAAAGAGGGCGGCAGGTAGAGCGCCGAACAATGGTTTTCAGGCACGAAGTGATGCGCCCGTAATTGATTCTCAAGCTGCGTTGCAGAATAAGGCCGTCCGAAACCAAAAGGCGTCTTGTCGGTCCGCGACCAAAGCCCGGCCCGGTTCGGCACCACAAACAAGACCCGCCCACCCGGGCCCAGCACACGCCAGCATTCCTCCAGCAAGCGGCTGGGCCGGTTTGAAGTTTCAAGCCCATGCATCACCACCAGCTTGTCCACATGGCCGGTCTCAATGGGCCATGTCGTCTCTTCCGTCAGAACCGAGACATTGGGCATCCCAGCAGGCCAAGGCATCACTCCTTGCGGTCCCGGCATCAACCCGATCACCCGACGCGCGTCCGCCAGGTAGGGGCGCAACAAGGGGACCGCAAAACCAAACCCGACCACGGTCTGGCCCTTGGCTTCGGGCCACAGCTCCAGCAACCGGCCACGGATGGCCGCCTGTGCCGCACGGCCCAGCGTGCTGCGATAATAAAAATTCCTCAGATCCTGCACATCAAGATGCATTGCGGACACCCGGTCAATCGGCTTAGCTGGGCGCAGTCTAGCAATGAAAGGGCAAAAGGCCATGCCTCTTGAGATCGTTACCGTCCCCTGCCTCAGCGACAATTATGCCTTTCTCGCCCATGACCCGGCCAGCGGTGAGACCGCACTGGTCGACGCGCCCGAGGCCGCTCCGGTTCTGGCCGAGCTGAATGCGCGCGGCTGGCGGCTGAGTCACGTTCTGCTGACGCATCATCATTGGGATCATGTGGACGGCCTGCCCGGAATTCTGGAAACGCAGCCCGCGCGGGTGATCGGGGCCAAAGCCGACGAGTACCGCCTGCCGAAACTCGATCAGGCGGTGGTTGAGGGCGACACGTTCTATATAGGCGGCGAACCGGTCGAGGTTCTGGGTGTTTCGGGCCACACCGTGGGACATATCGCATTCTATATGCCGCAAAGCGGTGTCGTATTCACCGCAGACAGCCTGATGGCGCTGGGATGCGGGCGGCTGTTCGAAGGGGAGCCTGCGCAAATGTGGGCCTCTCTCAGCAAGCTGGCTGCCCTGCCCGACGAAACAATCGTGTGTTCCGGCCACGAATATACCCAATCAAACGCCAAATTCGCCCTGACAATCGATCCCGACAACGCCGCCCTGCAGGATCGCGTTGCCGATATCAACCGCGCCCGCGCCGCCGGAGAGCCCACCGTGCCGTCGCTTCTGGCACTGGAAAAGGCCACAAATCCGTTTCTGAGGGCCGCAGACCCGGCGATTCAGGCGCATCTGGGCATGGAAAATTCCGACCCGGCGTCAGTTTTTGCTGAAATTCGTGCCCGAAAAGACCGCTTTTAGGGCGTTTCAACCCCTCTTCACGGCCACGGTCACAGGAAATGTGACTGTCAAGAGCAAGAAAACCCTTGAAGCCGGGGCACGATCAACCAAACTCTAATAGTATGAGGACATGGTTGGGATGGGGATCCTGCCGATACTCGACCCCCCTTCCGGCCCAATATAGAGGAGCACCCGCGTGCCTTCATTCTCGAGCACACTGGAACAAGCCATCCACGCGGCCCTTGCGGCGGCGAATGAACGGCGACATGAATTTGCAACGCTGGAGCATCTGCTGCTGGCGCTGCTGGAAGAGCCCGATGCGGTGCGCGTGATGAAAGCGTGCAGCGTCGATCTTGACGAGCTGCGCAGCACCTTGGTCGAATTCATCGACGAAGACCTGTCAAACCTCGTCACCGATATCGACGGGTCCGAAGCCGTACCCACCGCCGCCTTCCAGCGTGTCATCCAGCGCGCCGCGATCCACGTCCAAAGCTCGGGCCGGACCGAGGTCACCGGGGCCAATGTGCTGGTCGCTATCTTCGCCGAACGCGAAAGCAACGCGGCCTATTTCCTGCAGGAACAGGATATGACGCGCTATGACGCGGTGAACTTCATCGCCCATGGCGTCGCCAAAGATCCGGCCTATGGTGAAAATCGCCCGGTAACCGGCGCGGATGAGTCCGAAGATGAGGTGCAGGCGGCCCCGGGCGAAGCGGATCAGAAGGAAAGCGCACTGGGTAAGTATTGCATCGACCTGAACGCCAAATCGCGCGCTGGCGACGTCGATCCGCTGATCGGTCGCTCGGATGAAGTGGAACGCTGCATTCAGGTGCTCTGCCGCCGTCGCAAGAACAACCCGCTGCTGGTGGGTGATCCGGGTGTTGGCAAAACCGCCATTGCCGAAGGTCTGGCACACAAAATCATCGCCGGAGAAGCGCCAGACGTTCTGTCCGAAACCACGATCTATTCGCTGGACATGGGCGCGCTGCTGGCCGGTACCCGCTATCGCGGCGATTTTGAGGAACGTCTGAAGGCGGTTGTGACCGAGCTGGAAGAACACCCCGATGCAGTCTTGTTCATCGACGAGATTCACACCGTGATCGGCGCCGGTGCGACATCCGGCGGCGCTATGGATGCGTCGAACCTTCTGAAACCTGCCCTGCAGGGCGGCAAGCTGCGCACCATGGGATCGACCACGTACAAGGAATTCCGTCAGCATTTCGAAAAGGACCGCGCGCTGAGCCGCCGGTTCCAGAAGATCGACGTGAACGAGCCCTCGGTCGAGGACAGCGTGAAAATCCTGCGCGGCCTCAAGCCCTATTTCGAAGAGCATCATGCGATCAAATACACTGCGGATGCCATCAAGACCGCCGTGGAATTGTCGGCCCGCTATATCAATGACCGCAAGCTGCCCGACAAAGCCATCGACGTGATCGACGAGGCCGGAGCGGCGCAGCATCTGCTGGCTGAAAGCAAACGGCGCAAAACCATCGGCGTCAAAGAGATCGAGGCCGTCGTCGCCAAAATCGCGCGCATTCCGCCCAAGAACGTCACCAAGGACGATGCCGAGGTGTTGAAAGATCTTGAGACCTCGCTGAAACGGGTTGTGTTCGGTCAGGACGAAGCTATCGAAGCGCTGTCGAGCGCAATCAAACTGGCCCGTGCCGGACTGCGTGAGCCCGAAAAGCCCATTGGTAACTATCTGTTTGCCGGCCCGACCGGTGTGGGCAAAACCGAGGTGGCGAAACAGCTGGCCGATACGCTGGGTGTAGAACTGCTGCGCTTCGACATGTCGGAATACATGGAGAAACACGCGGTTTCCCGTCTGATCGGCGCCCCTCCGGGTTATGTCGGGTTCGATCAGGGCGGTTTGCTAACCGATGGCGTCGACCAGCATCCACATTGTGTGCTGCTGCTGGACGAGATCGAAAAGGCGCATCCGGACGTGTTCAACATCCTTCTGCAGGTGATGGACCATGGTGAGCTGACCGATCACAACGGCCGCACGGTGAATTTCCGCAACGTGGTGCTGATCATGACCTCGAATGCTGGTGCTGCCGAACAGGCGAAGTCGGCTATTGGTTTCGGTCGCGATCGTCGTGAAGGTGAGGACACCGCCGCCATCGAGCGCATGTTCACGCCGGAATTCCGCAACCGTCTGGACGCCGTGATTTCCTTCGCGCCGCTGCCGAAAGAGGTCATCCTGCAGGTGGTCGAGAAATTCGTGCTGCAGTTGGAGGCGCAATTGCTGGATCGCAATGTGACCATCGATCTGACGCCCAAAGCCGCCGAGTGGCTGGCGGACAAGGGTTATGACGACAAGATGGGCGCGCGTCCGCTGGGCCGTGTGATCCAGGAGCACATCAAGAAACCGCTGGCCGAAGAGCTTCTGTTCGGCAAATTGGCCAAAGGCGGCGTTGTCCGCGTCTCGGTCAAGAAAGGTGAACTGGATCTGGAAATCCTCGGCCCCGATCAGCCGCGCATTCCGGGAGATAAGCCGCCGCTGCTGACAGCGGACTGATATCGATACCTCAGAGTCAAACAGCGCCCACCCTTTTGGCGGGCGTTTTCATTTACCGTTCGGTCAGCTTCAACTCGATCCGACGGTTCTGCGCGCGCGCTTCTGGCGTGTCGGCGGGATTGACCGGCTGGAATTCGCCAAACCCGTTGGCCGCCAGACGGTTGGGTGGAATTCTCAGCGCTTCGACCATGAACCGCACCACAGACAACGCGCGGCCCTGGCTGAGCTCCCAGTTGTCGCGATACCGCCCGCTGCCCGCCAGCGGCACGTTGTCGGTGTGCCCGTCGACGCGGATGACCCAGTTCAGGCCCTCGGGGATTTCAGCCGCGACGGTCCGAAGAATCTCGGCCACCTTGGCGACCTCCTGACGGCCCTCTGCAGATAAAACGGCAGAGCCCGTATCAAACAGCACCTCGGACGAGAACACAAAACGGTCGCCTTCGATGCGCACGCCCTCCTGATCGCCCAGCACATCGCGCAGCCGTCCGAAGAACTCGGATCGGTAGCGTTGCAGATCTTCCGCCTGTGCCGTCAACTCCTGATTCTGCCCGGCCAGTCTTTCCGCCTCGACCTCAAGCCTGATCCGCTCTGCCTCTTCCAGCAACCGGCGGCGTCGCTCTTCCGAAGCCGCACGGGCAAGCGCGGCGTTCAGGTCCTGACCAAGCGTCTGGATCTGGATCTCAGCGGCGGCATTCCGCTCTTCGTAATCATCCAGCAGCGCCTGCAACGAGCCCAACTGACTGCGCAAGGCCGACATTTGCTGATTCAAAAGTGCAGTCTGGCGCTGCGCTTCGGTCGAGATTTCCTTTTCCGACGCAAGCGCCCCTTGCGCCACCGCCAGCAATGCCGCGCGTTCATCTGCCAGCGATCTCTGCTCATTCGCCTGCGCCTGAGCCTGCGTTTGCGCGTCCAAAGCCGCCTGCAGTTGGGCCTTTAACTCGTCCGGGTTCAGCTCTCCAAATTGGCGCTCAAGTTCGGTCCGCGCTGCTTGGGCTGCGGCTAGCAGGGTCAGAGTTTCCTCGGCTTCCTTGCGTTGCGCCTCCAGCGCCAGTGTCATCGAGGTCAGTTCGTCATCCGCATCCTGCAGGCGGTTGCGCAGAGTTTCAGCAGCAGCGGCTTCAGCCAGACGCGCCGCCTCTTCATCCGTCAATTGCTGCGTAAGGTCCGCAATCTGACCTGCCTGCGCCGCTTCGCTGGCTTCCAGCTCAGCCACCAGCGCCTCGAGCGCTTCGCGGCGTGCGGCGGCCAGACGCGCGGCTTCGGTTTGGGCGTCGATCTCGCTGCGGCTCTGGGCAAGGGCGAGGTTCAGGGCCTCCTGCTCGCTCAGCAACTCATCGCGCTGCTGTAATAACGCATCCTGCTGATCCACCAAGGCGGCAATATCGGCCCGCGCCCGCTCTTGATCCGCCAGCAGCGCGGCAACCTGTGCCTCAAAGCTCGTGATCTGCGATTGTGCCTCGGACAGTTCATCCTCGACCTGCCCGAGCGTCGTGTTCAATGTGCCTAGACGCGCTTGCAGGCGGCTGTTTTCGCGCTCTTCCAGTCCCAGCGCCCCGGCCAGCGCCGCGACCTCGTCCGACAGCGCGGTCAGTTCATCCTCTTGCCCCGAGATGGTTTCGCGCAGCACGAACTGGACGATCATGAAGATGGTCAGCACAAAGGTCAGAACCATCAAAAGCCCCGTCATGGCATCGACGAAGCCGGGCCAGACCGAGCCCGAAAATCGATGACCGGTGCGACGCGACAGGGCCATCTTCTATTCCCCGTCCGAAGGCGTGCGCACAGCGCCGCGCGGCAATGTCAGCGCCTTGACCAGCAGTTCGAAATCCTTGCGCAGTTCATTCATGCTGTCCTGCCGACCGGCTGAAATCTCTTCAAGAATGCGCAGCAGTTGCACATCCATCGACCGCAGGCGCATGCGGCTTTCGGCATCGATCCCTTCGCCCGAGCCATGTTCGCGCATGTGATCCAGCAGTGCATCCTGCCCAAGTGCCACACGCTCCAAAGCTGCGGTCACCCCCTCGGACTGCGCCTGACGCTGGTTCATATCGCTGATCGCGTCGACCAGATGCCCCAGCTTTGCCGAAACCTGTGTCCGGTCCTCGTCCTGTGCCGCGAACAGATCCTGCAGCGCATCCATCTGTTCCGACATGGCATCGAGCACCGGTGTCAGCACCGCCAGTTCCGCGCCACCCTCGTCCCCTGCCGTAAACCCGACGCGGGTGATCGAGGACAACCATTCCTCTAACTCACGATAAAACCGGTTCTGGCCGTGGCCCGCGAACAGTTCCAACAGGCCGACGATCAGCGATCCGGCAAGCCCCAGCAAAGATGAACCGAAGGCAACGCCCATCCCCTGTAGTTGCGATTCCAGCCCCGTCATCAGGCGATTGAAGACGGCCAGACCTTCCTCACCTTCCTGCGGGTTCAGGCTGCGGATCGTATCGACGATGGCAGGCACGGTTGTCGCCAGACCAAAGAACGTGCCCAAAAGGCCCAGATAGATCAGGACGTTGGTGATATAGCGCGTGATCTCGCGCTCTTCCTCGACCCGCTCGGCCACAGAATCGAGAATCGACCGGGTGGAGCTGGAACTGATCTGTGATCGCGCGCCCCGCGCGCGCAGCAGCGAGGCCAGGGGCGCCAGCAATTGTGGCGGGCGCACGTCATCGCGTTCGACCCCACCGACAAAGGCCTCGATCCAGCGTACCGAGCCGATCAGCTGAGTCACCTGCAGGAAACAGGCGGCCACGCCGATGACAAAGACCAGAAGGATGAAACCGTTCAGATACAGGTTGGCCTGAATGACCGGCAGCACGTAAGGCAGCGCCGCGAACACGCCAAGGCCCGACAGCCCGATTGCGATCAGCATCATAAGGATTTGGCGGATTGGTTGCGAGAAATGAGGTCTCACGCCCTGTTGTGCCTGCGCCATGCGCGTGGCTCCCGGTATTGTCTGCTCTGGGCTGAACCTATCGAAGTTCCGGGCGCGACGCCAAGGGTTTATGCGCGGATTGTGCGCACCCGTTGCGACAACCACTCAAGGTCGGGGTCGTGCAGCCCGATCTCGGTCAGATGCGCGGCGGTGTTGTAAAGGTATTCGTCGTTCGGGCCGCGCCCGCCCACGGCATGGGCGATGATCTGGGCCTGCTCCTCAAGCGGCAGCCCACCGCAATACTGCACGTGATGCGCATCGATGACATAGGTCACGGCGTTGACGACCTCACCGCTATGCAGATGCACGTGCAGCATCCTTTCCAGATAGGCGGACGAAATCAGCTCGCGCTCGCGCAGCTCTGCCAAGGTGCGTTCTTCGTGCCCGGCTTCGACGGCCAGCGCCAGACCCGAGCAGTTCGCATCCGGCTGCTCATCCAACGCCAGCACCAGACCCGGATCCTCTTCGGTGCCGCGGTGGTGAATCGATCGCATGCAGAAGGACCGGGCATAGCCATGCAGAGTGGCATGTTCGCTGCGGGCCACCGGAAAGCCGGGGTTCCACAAAAGCGATCCATATCCGAAAACCCACATCGTCATTGCTCTGGTCCTTGCCCGTTTGGCCCTATAAACATCAAATCCGAGGCAGGAAAAAGGGCCAATCATCATGCGTCGTCTGACACGCGTTCTTGTTTTCGTGGCCCTGGTGTGGAGCGCCTATTGGTATGTCGCGGGTTACGGGCTGCGCAATGCCATCACCGGCTGGTTCGACCATCAGCAGGAACGCGGCTGGCAGGCCGATTTCTCGGATGTTGCAACGGCGGGCTATCCATTGCGACACATGACCCGCCTGAACAACCCAGCCCTCGCCGATCCGGCGAACGGCATAGCCTGGAGCGCGGATTGGATCGAGTTTGACAGCCCCGCCATCTGGCCCGGTCGTCAGGTGTTGCGCTTTGCCAGCACGCCGCAGCGTCTGTCTTATTTCGATCAGACCACGACCGTTCAGTCCGAAGGTCTTCAGGCCGAGCTGTACCTGCAACCCGGCGTGGCGCTGGTGCTCGAGAGGATGGCGTTGACCGCCGGGCGCTGGCTGCTGTCGGATGAACAGGCCCCTCAGGCCGGAGGGCAAAGCCTGAGCCTGATCATGGCGCAATCGGGCGCGCCGGAAAGCTACAACATATCGGCGAAGATCGACGGCTTTACACCGGGCAAGGAGTTACGGCGCCTGATGCGGTCGGCCTCGTCTCTGCCGCAATCCTTCGAGACGCTGGAACTCGACACGTTCATCACATTCGACAAGCCCTGGGATCGCAGCGCATTGGAGGAACGACGCCCTCAGCCCGTGGCGATTGACCTGAGGTTGGCCGAGATCAAATGGGGCGAACTGCGCCTGTTCGCCACCGGAGAGCTGGATGTCGACGCTCAGGGCATTCCGACCGGAGAAATCGCGGTCAAGGCCGAGAATTGGCGGGATATGGTCGCGATGGCCAACGCCGCGGGTGCCCTGCCCGATCAGGCGGTTGATCCGGTGACGCGGGCGCTGGGGTTCATGGCGGGCCTTGGTGGCAATCCCAACGCGCTGGATATGCAGCTGAATTTCCGCGATGGATTTGTGGCTCTGGGGCCGTTGCCACTGGGTCCTGCCCCGCGACTGATCCTGCGTTAACGGCAATAAGGGCCACTGCGATAGCGCGCCGTGTCCAGATGGAAGTGGTCGCGGTGATACCGATCCGAGTTCGGCCCCAACACCGTTCCGAACGGCCCACAGGCCCCGCGCCAGACTTTGATCAGTTGTGTCTGCGACGGGTTCTTGCGCCACCCGTTCAGCACGGTCACCACCTCACCATCGGCCATTCGGAACCCCGAGATATCGATGGCCCGCCCCTTGCCATGTTCGGAAATCCGCCCGCCTTTTTGGTTGTTCCGGGTCCGGCAGGCGTAATGTGCGGCGACCTGTAGCTCAACCACCGGCCCGCGCCGTTTGAAGGTGGGCTTGACGGTTTTGTCGACCCATTTGTTCAACGCCTGCGCCGTGCCGCAATCCATGGTCGCCGGGCGGCTGAGCTTTACCCCGGCGACCGAGGTGATCTGAACCGCATCCTTGATCCCGCAGGCCTTGATCTTGCCGTTCACACGGCCCACCGGCTTACCCTGTATTTCAATATCCCCACAAACCGACGACTTGCGCAGCTCGCGTTTCTTCAGGAATACTTGCTGCTCTAACTCCTTGGGCCGCACATAAGGCCGGATCGAGTTTTCGGGCCCCAGCAGCGGCAATTCTGCCGGGCGCGCCGCCGCCGCCATCACCTGTGGCGAATTCGGTCGTAGCACAGGGCGTATCTTTGCAGGCGCGATGATGGGGGCCACAGACGCAAGCGTCGGGCGGGTGATCGGGACCAGAGAGGTTTCGGGCGCGGCTGCCTGTGCCTGCGTCGCCAGCAATGCGGCGAGACTTATCCACAAACCTCCCCGCAACCCTCTCATGTCGATACTTTCCCCCGTCCGAAATCCGGCGCGTCCGTATCCTGCCCGGCATCAATGATGCCACGCCGGATCGCGCGAGTGCGGGTAAAATAGTCGAACAGCTGCTCTCCGTCACCTGTGCGGATCGCTCGTTGCAGTGCAAAGAGCTCTTCCGTAAAGCGTCCCAGAATTTCCAGCGTCGCATCCTTGTTGGTCAGGAAGACATCACGCCACATCGTCGGGTCCGAGGCCGCGATCCGAGTAAAATCCCGAAAACCGGCAGCCGAATATTTGATGACTTCGCTATCCGTCACCCGCCGCAGATCATCAGCCACGCCAACCATGGTGTAAGCAATCAGATGCGGCGCATGCGAGGTTACGGCCAATACCAGATCGTGGTGATCGGCATCCATTTCATCGACATTCGATCCCATCCCCTCCCACAGCGCCCGCAAGCGGGCGATCGCGTCCGGGTCCGTTCCTTCGACCGGGACCAGCAAGGACCAGCGATTGTCGAACAACTCGGCAAAGCCGGATTCCGGCCCGGAATGCTCCGTCCCGGCCAGCGGGTGGGCAGGAATGAAATGCACATCTTCCGGAATATGGGGCGAGACAGCCTCGATCACGTGGCGTTTCACCGAGCCGACATCCGAAACGGTCGCGCCCGGCTTCAGAAGCGGTCCGATCTGTGCCGCAACCGCGCCCATTGCACCGACCGGGATGCACAGCACAACCAGATCAGCCCCATCAACGGCCTCTTCAACCGTGTCACAGACGCGGTCGCACAGCCCGATCTGCCGCGCCGTCTCGCGGGTCGCGTCTGAACGGGCATAGCCGGTCACCTCGCCCGCCAACCCTGCGCGCTTCATGGCCCAGAACATGGATGAGGCGATCAGGCCCAGCCCGATCAGCGCCACTCGGTCGTATATCTGGCTCATGCAGCGCCCCCTTTGAACGCGGTAATAGCTGCAACCACTCGGCGGCAGGCCTCTTCATCGCCCACGGTAATCCGCAGCGCGTTTGGCAGGTTGTATCCCGCAACACGCCGCACGATCAAACCCTGAGTTTTCAGGTAATCATCGCAGGCTTCGGCCTCGGCCCGATCCGTGAACCGGGCGAGGATGAAATTGGTGCAGGACGGGTCAGAGGCCACGCCAATTTTGGCCAGCTCTTCGGACAACCAGACCCGCAGACGGGCGTTTTCTGACTGGCAAAAGCGCAGATATTCCGCGTCATGCACCGCGGCCTCGGCCGCAGCCAAAGCAGTCAGCGACAGGTTAAAGGGCTGGCGCACCCGGTTCAGCACATCGATGATGCCTTTGGTCGCATAGCCCCAACCCACACGCATTCCACCCAGCCCGTAGACCTTCGAGAAGGTCCGGGTCATGATCACATTCTCAAAGCGATCAACCAGAGCCGCCCCGCCGTCGAACCCGTCGACAAACTCGGCATAGGCCCCATCCAGCACCATCAGACAGTTGCCGGGCAACCCCTTGGCCAGACGTTCCAACTCGACCTCGGGGATCATGGTCGAGGTCGGATTGCCCGGGTTGGTCACGAACACGATCCGGGTCATGTCGGTTACGGCGGCAAGGATGTTATCGACATCCACATACCGATCACGCTCGGCCACCATCACGGGCGTTGCGCCGGCCATCCGCGCGATGATCGGGTACATCGAGAATCCGTGCTCGGTATAGATCACCTCATCCCCCGGCCCGGTATAGGCCTGTGCAACGAATTGCAGCACCTCGTCACTGCCGACACCGCAAATGATCCGATCAGCGTCCAGCCCATGCCGCTGAGAAATCGCTGCGCGCAGGCTGGCATGATCGGTGCTGGGATAACGATGCAGGGTTGCAGCGCTGTCGCGCACTGCCTCAATCGCCTTGGGGCTGGGTCCAAACGGGTTCTCGTTGGAACTCAGCTTGATGACCTCGGCCACCCCCGGCACATGGGACTGACCGCCCTGATACAGCGCGATGTCCATAATGCCGGGTTGTGGGATGGGTTTGGTCATGAGGGGCTCCGTTACTTGCGCCCCTCATACCTGTCTCAACGGTTTGAGAAAAGTGGCAATTCCCTCAGGCTGCCTTGAAGCGGGCGGTCGCCGGATCGGCGTCGTAGAACGGTACATAGTCTTCGGTCCGACGCGACAACTCATTGACGCTGTCGATGATGAACTGAACCGTCTCTTCGCTCATGAGATATGAGAAGTTCAGGCGCACCCAGCCGGGTTTCTTCATCTCTTCCCCCGCCGACAAAGCCGCATGCAATTGGTCCGAGGTTTCCCGGTCGATCCCCAGCAAACGGTGCGCATAAGGCCCCGCGCAAGCACAGCCACCCCGCGCCTGTATCCCATAGATATCGCTAAGCATCCGCGTGAACAGTTGCTGATGCACCTGCTTCCCGGCGCGGTCCCGCACAAGGAATGAGAAGATCGGCAGACGATGCGTGTTCTGCACTCCCAGCAAGGTCAGGTGCGGATTGTCCGACCACCCCTCAAGCGCCATCTGATTATAGAGCGCTTCACGACGCGCGATCTCGTCTGTTCCGACCGCATCCTTGACCATGAACGCCAGCGCTGCGCGGATATCGCCAATGACATTGGGTGTTCCGGCTTCTTCCCGTGTCGCAAGGTCCACGCTGTAGTCATGCCGCCAGGGCGAGACAAAACTGACAGTTCCCCCACCCGGCCAGCTTGGGCAAGAGCGCTGAACCGCAGCCTGATTGACCACCAGCACACCAGAGGCCCCCGGCCCACCCGGAAACTTGTGCGGAGAGACCACGATCGCATCCTTGCGCGCATCCTCCGGGCCCATATCCATGGGCAAATACGGGCCACCACCAGCGTAATCCCAAACGGCCAGCGCCCCATGTGCTTTCAACAGCCGGGTCACCGGATCAGGATCGGTGATGATACCGGTGACGTTGGACGCCGCCGAGAATGATCCAATCACCAGATCGGCGCCGGCATGTTCCAGCAACGCGGCTTCCAGCGCTTGCATGTCCGGCCCGCCTTCGGCGGCTTCGGGAATTTCAATCACCTCCGCCTTGCTCTCACGCCACGGCAAGATGTTCGAATGATGTTCATACGGACCGATCAGCACAACCGGTTGATCAGCCTCTTGCACTCCCATCAGGCTGACCAACCGGTTGAGACCCGCAGTGGCGCCGGACCCGGTGAAGATCACCGCATCCTCTTCCCCGGCGCCAACGATGCGGGCGATCTCGGCCCGCGCTTCGCGACGCAGACGGGTCATGTATGAACCGCAATAGGAGGCTTCGGTGTGGCTGTTGGCATAAAACGGCAACACATGTGCAGCCACAAAATCCTCGACCTGCCGCAACGCGCGACCCGAGGCAACGTAATCCGCATATACAAGCGGTACGTCCTGATGCAGACCCGGGATGAGTACCCCCTCACCAATCAGCCCGTCGCGCAGAGCGTTCCCGTGAGCGGCAGATTGAATCTCTGTACGAAAGATGGACAAGGTCATTGCATAAGCTCCGTATTGCTACATCCAATGTGATTGAGCAGTGATGCAAAAACTTCCCCTATTTTTGCCTTTGAGAGCCAATATTTGTGTCATATGATTACATATGACCAATAATTTAGATCAAATCGACACAAACATCCTGAAAGAACTTCAAAAGGATGCCACCTTGTCCCAAAGAGAGCTGGCAGATCGGGTCGGCCTGTCCCAGAATGCCTGCTGGCGCCGCCTGAAAGCGTTGAACGAAAACGGTGTCCTACAGGGCTCCACCGCGCGGATCGCACGAGAGAAACTGGGCCTGAACCTCGTGGTCTTCGTCATGCTGCGCACCCGCCATCACTCAGCCGAATGGTTGCAAGCCTTTCGCCGCCACGTGCTGACCATACCGGAAGTGGTGGATTTTCACCGGATCGGCGGCGACTACGACTATCAGCTCAAAGTCGTCACGCAGGACATGGCCTCATATGACAAGGTCTACCAGCGACTGATCGAAAAGGTCGAACTGGACAGCGTCACATCATATTTCGCAATGGAAGCGATCGCCGAAAGCCGCCCCCTGCCTATCTGATCCGGTTCTTCATCTGGCCAAAAATATCTCGGGGGTGTCGCGCAGCGACGGGGGCAGAGCCCCCAACAGCAAACAAAAAAAGACCGCGCTGAAAGCGCGGCCTTTGAATTCATCAGGTCGGCGAAGATTAGTTCTTCGCGTAGAATTCGACGACCAGGTTCGGCTCCATGACGACCGGATAAGGCACATCGCCCAGGCCCGGCGCGCGCACGAAGGTCGCGGTCATTTTCGAGTGGTCGGCGTCGATGTAATCAGGCACATCACGCTCGGCCAGCGCAACAGCTTCCAGAACAACAGCCAGCTGCTTGGACTTGTCACGCACTTCGATCACGTCGCCTTCTTTGACGCGGTAGCTGGGGATGTTCACCCGCTTGCCGTTCACCTTGACGTGGCCGTGGTTCACGAACTGACGTGCAGCGAACACGGTCGGTACGAACTTGGCGCGGTAAACAACGGCGTCCAGACGGCGCTCCAGCAGGCCGATCAGGTTTTCACCGGTGTCGCCTTTGACGCGCTCGGCTTCGGCATAGATGCGGCGGAACTGCTTCTCGGTCAGGTCGCCATAGTAGCCTTTCAGCTTCTGCTTGGCGCGCAGCTGCAGACCGAAGTCCGACAGTTTGCCCTTGCGGCGCTGGCCGTGCTGGCCGGGGCCGTATTCGCGGCGGTTGACCGGGGATTTCGGACGACCCCAGATGTTTTCGCCCATCCGGCGGTCGATTTTGTACTTGGCAGACGTGCGTTTGGTCACGGCTGATCTCCTTCGTTTTGGTCGAGGCCCTGCGGGCCACTATGAAGGGCGTTGTCCTCTTGGGGTCTCCCCCATGACAGGCATCCCCTTGCGGGGGCCACCAACACCAATGATGCCGCGCTTATATCTGCAGCGTCGGCAGAGTCAACACGTCCCGGCACCCTAAAGGCGCAAATTCCGGCTTAGTCAAAATCAGGGTTATTCTGCCGCGAAGGCCGCCACATTGGGCATAGCGCTCCGTGCGGATGGCGGCATCGACGGAAAGGCGACAACCGCGCCATCACCGGCCTGACTGATCGATGCAGGCTCAACCTGATCGGCTGCGGCGCTGATCCAGAACTCCTGTCCCGGTTCCGGGCATCCGTTCTCGAAGACCAAAACAGGAGCGGCCTCACCAACGATCATCACCAGCCTGGCTTCGAAAGTCTGGGCCCCGTTGGACAGTTCAATCCTGTCGCTCTCTAAACCGGTCTGACCAGCGCTGCCCTGCGACCATGCCAACAGCTCGGCAACAACGTTGGTTGCTGCCGTCCGCTCGGCCATCTCGACAAGCGCTTCAGTCAATTGAAGTGCGCGTCCACGCCAGGACCACGCTGACCCAACAGACAACAGGTCAAGAGGCGCCGCCTCCAGACCGTCAACTTCCGTCTGAGTCCAAGATATAGCTATTCGACCGCTGTCACCGGTTCTCATCTGCCCGCCCGCACTTTTACTCATCCCACTTATAACGCGACCTGTTTATCAACGTTAAAATGGGCAGAAAAGAGACCGAAATGCAGCATTCACGAAAATGTTGCTTAAGAACAAACTCAGACTGAGACTTGATTCGCTCTTGGGCCGCAACTGCACGCCAACGCGCCGCCATCGGCGGCACGTCGCCCTGTTTCCTACCCCAGCAAAGCCTCGATCCGGGCAAGCGTGGCCACATTGACTGCAACCCCCTGCTCGGCGGCCTGCTCGCGGTTGCCGCGACGCCCGTCGCCGGGCAGATGCGCACCTTCCTGCACCCGGATCGCCGAGACGAGTTGGGATATTCCTTCAGCAAAGTCGCCCGTTCCCGTCGCCTCGGGATCGATCGCAATGAAGAACTGTCCGGTCTTTGGCGGTCCACCCGCCGTTCCCGAGAAGGGCGAGGCATGGATGCCCAGCGTAGCCCCGGTCAGGGCAGCGGCCAAAACCTCGGTCAGCAACGCGACGCCGACGCCTTTATAGCCGCCGGACGGTGCCATCGACCCCTTGAGGCCCACATTCGGATCAGTGGTCGGATTGCCGTCGGCATCCAAAGCCCAGCCCACCGGGATCGGTTTGCCTTCGCGGGCGTGTTTCATGACCTCGCTCTTGGCGATGGTGCTGGCACTTTGGTCGATCAGAAGGGCAGGCTGGCCGTCGTCTCCGGGAACGGCGAGCGAGAACGGGTTGGTCCCCACCACCGGCTTGGCACCACCGGACGGCGCAATCGAGGCCGGTGCGTTGGTGAATCCAAGTCCCACAAGGCCTGCCTGCGCCAGTCGATAGGTGTGATACCCCAGCACGCCGCAATTATAGCTGTTCCGGATTGCCAGCACCGCGACACCCTGCGCGCGCGCTGCAGGAATCAGCGCCTCAAAACCTGCGTCAATCGCCGCATGAGCAAACCCGGTCGCCGCATCGACCGCCACCACACCGGGGCGCGGTTGAGTCAGCTGCGGTGAGGCCTGCCCGTCCACCTTGCCGCACTGAACATGCTCGGCATAGATCGGGATATAGGCCAACCCATGGCTTGCCACCCCGTCCGCCTCGGTCGCTGCCGTGGCCACCGCCAGCGGGCGTGCGTTTTCGGCGCTGGTGCCCACGGCAACCAATGCGCGGAAGGACAGATCCTCGATCTCGGCCAGTGTCAGTGTTTTGGTTTCAATCATTGTGGCCTCTTGTCAGTCGTTATCGGAAAGCCCGGCACCGGCGCCCAGCCGCCGCGATTCCTCGGTGGCGGGGGCATAGGTGCGATGGGCGAATTGGTTCAGGATGTCCCAGACCTTTGGATCTGGCGTGGCGCGGTCATGCAACGGACGGGCCGTGCTCGGCGCGGCACCCGTTTGCAGCGTGACCCGGTCGGCACGCTCGGGCAGCGGGCCCGACAGGTTCAGGCAAAAACCGTCAGTCACCGCCGTCACACCGTCAAAATCCAGTTCCACACACTGACCCAACTGCCGCGCCGCATAGCCCGCAAAGGGCAACAGCATGGAGGGGGCTTCGACATTGTGCAGATGCAGTGGTCCGTCCTTCAGCATCGCCGCCCGGTCGGACAGCGCCGCGCCGGTGGCCAGCGGGCACAGCGCCGCTGCCCCCTGCCAGTCCTGCGTGTGCGTCGCGCTGACCGGGGTCGCCTTGGCCAGATCGGCCTGCAGAACCTGCGCCAGCGTCGCACAGCCCGACAGACCCTGCGCGCACAGCCAGCGCGTGGCCTTGGCCGCCTCTTCCGCCAGACCCCAGCCATACCCTGCGCCACGCGCGGCGCGTTTGGCGGTGGCTTCGACCTCGTTCAATGCAAAGCGGCTCATGATTGCGCCTCCGGATAGACCCACAGATCGGCAGTGTCGGATGTCAGTTCATCCGGATAGGGCGCACCCGCATACATGCAGACCCGCACCCAACGGTCCGAGCGGGGGTCGAAATGCGTGACCCCAAAAAACGACAGCTTGGCGCGCAGCATGTCGATGGGCAGCACCTTGTCGCTGATCGTGTTGTCGTGGATTTCGCCATAGGGTGCAATACGGCTCATCTGGGCGCGGCGCACGCTGTGGCGGTGTTCGGGATGGTGCAACAGGAAATCGGCGACCGAGCTTTCGGCATCGCTGTCCGCCAGCGCCGCGAACAGCGCGGCAGCATCGCGGGCCGGGGCCAGCGGTTGCTCGTACTCGGCAATCGGTTCCTCGAACCGCTCGCCCAGACGCGGCTCCAGCTTTTCTTCGGATACATACCAGGCACGGGCGCAGTTTTCGCGCGCCGACCAGTCGCGATCCAGCGCCCAGCCAAAGCTGGTGCGCAGCAGATCGCGCAGCGCGGCGATGGTCATCGCGCCGTCGATGATGAACGCGTCGGTGTTGCTGTCGGCCATGCAGGTGGCCAGCCCGTCCACCAGATCGCCATAGGGCTCCAACATCAGCGAGGCCAGCATTTCCTGCCCCTCCTCGCTCAGCGCCTGTTGCGACCAGCGCAGCAGGCGGTCCCATGGGTAATCGGCGCGCAAATCAGCGTCGCCCAGATGCGCGCGCAGCGCGGTCAGGTCCCGATTCAGATCGGCCAACTTGTCAATCTGGATCGGATGCTCCGAAGACCAGCGGGCGACGTTTTCCTCGCTGCGGGCCAGCAGAGACAGGAACTGCGCCGCCTCATCTGCGCTGGCGGTTTCAACCGCGCGCACGCGGGCGATGGCCTCTTCCCGGGCCATGATCCAGTTGTTGAACAGCACCGGATGGTTGACGATATAAGGCGCCATGCCCAGACCGGTGGAGTTGCCAATGCCCAGTCGCGCAGCCAAATCCGGGCTCAGCTGTGCGGCAGTGTCACCCCCACGCGCCCGCGCCATGTGGTTGACCAGGTCGCGCACGAACCAGCGGGTCAGATAGACCGACAGCATCTCGGCCTGAAACGGCACCAGCATCTCGGGGCGATCGGCGATCTGTTCCCGATCCGCCGCGCCCAGCTTGCCCGAACCATAAACGGCCGTGGTGCGCATCAGATAACCGACCGCATCGGCCTTGTCGGCGTCGGGCTGGCGGCCGGCGGCCAGCGCCTCGACAAAATGATCCCACAGACGGACCGAGCGATTGGCCCGGCTGACCGAGATTTCGCTGTCGGTGACACGGCCCGCCTCTTGCAGCGGCACGTTCTGCGACAGGCGTTCGATGTCGGCCTTGGTGGGCACGCCGTCGAACAGGGTAAAGGTGGCATCCCACGCCGTGGCGATCACCCGGTCCGAGCGCATCTCGGGCGGCAGATCATGGGCAAAAGCGACCAGCGAATAGGCCCGTTCCGGCCCCTGCGCCGTGTAAACCGCGTGACCAACCCCCTTGTCGTCAATGTCGAAAGCCGGGCGCGCAAAGCTCCAGTTTTCCTCGGCCATGCGGCGCGTCAGCACCCGCATGAAACTGAGACGGCATTGATGCAGCGAGCCCAGCCGCGACAGGCGCATCACTGTCGCTGGGTCCCGCCGGGGGATGGTCGTTTGCGCGGTTTTGTCCATATGGTCTATCCTTGGGGGGTGAAGTTTTCGGCGAAGAACCGGTACCAGTTCTTGCCCATGATCCCGGCCACTTCTTCGTCGTTCAGGCCGGTCGCGCGTAACCCGTTTTCAATATTGCCAAAATGGCGGTTGTCTTCAAACCATGACGGCATCGGCGGGAAACCGGGGGCCGAGGCCGAGCCTTCGCCATAGTCGATTTCCTTGGTCCAGCGACCCACACGCATCCATTCGACAACGCTGTCGGGTTGATCCTGACACAGGTCGGTGCCGATCCCCAAATGCTGGGCGCCGTATTTGTCAGCCGTGCGGGCAATCATCTCGCAGAAGCTTTCCAACGTGCAGTTGGACTTGTCTTTCAGGTGATGAGGGTAGACCGAAAAGCCGAGCATCCCACCGTTTTGTGTCACCGCACAGATCACGTCGTCGCGCTTGTTGCGCAGCGCGGGTGACCATTCGTGCGGATTGGCGTGAGTGATGGCGATGGGACGCTCGGACAGTTCGGCGGCCTCGATGGTCGACCGGTCCGCCGAATGGCTCATGTCGACAACAAGACCTACACGGTTCATTTCCTTGATCACCTGCTTGCCCATACGGGTGATGCCGGTGTCTTCGGCCTCGTAACAGCCGGTCGCCAGCAGCGACTGGTTGTTATAGGTGAGTTGCATGAAACGGGCACCCAGATCATGCAAAATCTCGACCAGCCCGATATCGTCTTCGATGGGGCTGGGGTTCTGGAACCCGAAGAACACCGCCGTCCGCCCGGTTTCCCGCGCGGTGTCGATGTCGCTGGCCCAGCGGCCTTTCATGATCAGGTCGGGATATTGCTCGAACCAGCGGTTCCACTTCTCGAAATTCAGAACCGTTTCGCGGAAATTCTCGTGATACGAGATGGTGACGTGGATCGCGTCCACGCCCCCTTCACGCAGTTGGCGGAATATCTTCTCCGACCAGTTGGCATATTGCAGCCCGTCGATCAGCATCAGACCGGGCCTGCGCTGATATAGGCGGTCTTAACGGTGGTGTAGAATTCCGCCGCCGCCTTGCCCTGTTCACGCGGCCCGTACGAACTGTCGCCGCGACCGCCGAACGGTACGTGATAGTCGGTGCCTGCGGTGGGCAGATTCACGGTCACCACACCGGTACGCGCATTGCGGCGGAAATGGGTGGCGCGGGCCAGCGATTTGGTCACGATGCCCGAGGTCAGGCCGAAATTGGTGTCGTTGACCACGCTCAGCGCCTCGTCATAGCTGCCAACCTTGATGACGCTGGTCAGAGGCGCGAACATTTCCTCGCGGTTGATGCGCATGTCGTTGGTGGTGTTCAGGAACACGCCCGGCGACATGTAGAAGCCGTCATGCGGCATTTCCAGACGCTGCCCACCACAGGCCAGCTCGGCCCCTTCGGACTTGCCCAGATCGACATAAGCCAGGTTTTCGTTCAACTGCTGCTGGCTGACAACGGGACCCATCTGAGTGCCCTCTTCCAGCGCGTGGCCGACCTTCATCGCCTGCGCGCCTGCAACCAGTTTCTCGACAAAGGCATCGTGGATGCCCGCGTGAACCACCAGTCGCGACGAGGCGGTGCATTTCTGCCCGGTGCCGCCAAACGCGCCACCCAGCGCCAGCGTCACCGCCAGATCCAGATCGGCGTCGTCCATCACGGCCAGCGCGTTTTTCGACCCCATTTCCATCTGTACCTTGGTCAGGTTCTGGATCGCCGCCGCAGCGATGCCCTTGCCCACCGGAACCGAGCCGGTGAAGGAAATCGCGTTGACCTTGGGGCTTTCCACCAGACGCTGGCCAATTGAACGACCCGAGCCCATCACCAGGCTGAACAGACCTTTGGGAATGTCTTGACGTTCAATGATCTCGGTCAGAGCCACAGCCGAAGCAGGCGTGATGTTGGCCGGTTTCCAGACAACCGCGTTGCCATAGCACAACGCCGGCGCGATCTTCCACGACGCAGTCGCGGTCGGGAAGTTCCACGGGCTGATGATGGCGACAACGCCTACGGCTTCGCGGCGCACGTCGATTTCAATGTCAGGGCGCACAGAATCAGCGTTTTCACCGATCTGACGCAGGCATTCGGCAGCGTAGTAGGTAAAGAACTGACCTGCACGGAACACCTCGCCCTTGCCTTCGGCCAGCGGCTTGCCTTCTTCGCGGGCCAGCAGCGTGCCCAGCTCTTCTGCGCGGGCCATCAACTCGTTGCCAATGGCGTTCAGCACGGCCTGCTTGCGTTCCAGCCCGTAAGCCGCCCATTCGGCCTGCGCGACGCGCGCCTGATCCAGCGTCGCCTCAAGCTGATCCGCGCTGGCTTGCGCGAACATGCCGACCAGATCGCTCAGGTCCGAGGGGTTACGGTTTTCAATTTCGCTTTCGCCTGCCAGCCATTCGCCGGCGATCAGGTTCAGTTTGGTCACGATGCGCGCCCCATGTCAGAATTTGTCCGCCACAGGATGGATTTTTTTGGCGGCATCAGTCAAACTCAATTTACTGAAGATAATTTCAAGAAAACTGAAGTATGACACTCAAGATCGAAATGCTGCGCTGCTTTTGCACGGTTGCTCAAACCGGCAATCTGGTCGAGGCGGCAGACCGGCTGGGGCGCACGCAATCGGCCCTGTCGATGACGCTGAAGCAGCTTGAGGATCATTTGGGCAAGAAACTCTTTGAAGGTGAGCGCAAGAACCGTTTGTCCCCTTTGGGAGAGCAAGTGTTCGATCTGGCCTTGCAACAGGTTCGTCAGTTCGATCAGACGGTTCAGAATATCGAGGCCGCAGCCCGTGCGGAACAGGGGCTGATCCGCATTGTCTCGGTCCCGTCGGTCGGTGCACTGATCTTTCCAAGTCTGTTGGAGCATATGAGCAAGCAGTTCCCCGGCGTGCAGATTGATCTGCGGGACACCGACACCCAACAGGTGCTGGACGCCCTGAGCCGCGATCAGGCCGATATCGGCATCGCTTCGGGGCAGCATGCGCTGAATGGGGTCCGTGCCGTTCCCTTGTTCGCGGATGCGTTTGGCCTTGTGGCGGCCTCGGATCATCCGTTGATCACGCAGGAAACCCCTCCGACCATCGCGGAATTGCATCGGGCACCGTTCATACACAACAGGCTGTGCGACCTGATCCGAACACCGGATTTCGCACCCGTCTCAGAGGCTGCCGAGGTCACCATCCACAACACACATTCACTGATCACGATGGTGCGATCCGGCAAGTGGGTCACCGTTCTGCCTCAGACAGCAGCCGAGTTCTTGCCGTTGGAGGTCGCCTTCCGCCCCATCCTGAACCTGCACGACAAGCGGCAGGTCTATCTTTATGTGCGCGAAAGGACCCGGTTCACTTCCCTTACCGAGGCCTGCAGCCGGTTTATCCTGTCTCACGGCTTCTCCTGATCGCTGACCGCCGCCGCAGAACACAGTCTCTCGCCCGGCTGTGAGCAGGATTTATTGGGCCGAGCGCCTGCGCGATCACATCTTTCTGTCAGGCCCACATGTGGTGGCAGAGATAGGAGAGATGATGAAACAACCCATCAATACATATCTGTCCGCGCTAATTGTTCTACTGGCCGGACAAGCCGCGAGCGCGCAAGGGGCCGCGGTGTTCAACCCATCGGGCAACAAAACCAGTTCTGCCTTTGCCGCCTTTGCAAGCACATCGGCCACCCGCCCTCATACGGATGCTGTCAGACCCGCGCAGGCAATCTTTCCGATCCTGAAAGTCGGCGGCCACAAGCCGAAGATCAAATTGAAAATATACAAGAAACCAAAAGTGAAGAGGCAGTATTACCACCCGGCATACAAGCACTATAAGTATCGCGCACAAAGGCCATACCTGAAGCACAGAGGGTATCGCACACCGTATTACCGCTTTGCCCCCAAACGGTACCGGCGGCATTAACCGCCGCGCAGCCTCTGCATCAGATAGATTTCGCTGCCTTCGGGTATGGGTTCGGTCAAGCCGCTTGCGATGACGCGCCCATCGATGGCGATGGACACGCCCGCGTCTATCGGGGCCTGAAGCTGCGGATGCGCCCGGACCAGTTCGCGCAGCAGTTCTCCGGTGGTTTTGGCCTCAACCTCCACCACCTGCTGGCCCCCGGTCAGTGACCGGAGACCGGACCAGAGGTGGACCTCAACCATTGTCCTTGAGCGCGGCCAGAATGCGCGGCGGCGACATCGGCAGTTGCCGCATCCGAACGCCCGCCGCATGGGACACTGCGTTGGCGATGGCGGCCAAAGGCGGCACGATTCCCGTCTCACCCACGCCGCGCACCCCAAACGGGTGGCCGGGGTTGGGCACTTCGACAATTACCGTGTCGATCATCGGCAGATCGCTGGCAACCGGGATGCGGTAGTCGAGGAAGATCGAGTTCTGCAGACGACCGTCGTCGCCATAGATATATTCCTCGTTCAGCGCCCAGCCGATACCCTGCGCGGCACCGCCCTGATACTGACCTTCCACATAGGTCGGGTGGATCGCCTTGCCCGCGTCCTGAATGACCGTATAGCGGGTGATGCTGGTTTTGCCGGTTTCCGGGTCAACCTCGGCATCGACGATATGGGTGCCGAACGACACGCCCGCGCCCTCAGGCGTGGCCTCGAAATGGCCCGAGATCGGACCACCGGTCGCGCCCATGTCAGACGTGATCTCGGCCAAGGGCATCGGGTCGAAATCGCCCGCATTGGGGCCCGAGGGCACGGCGCAGCCGTCTTCCCATTTCACCGCGTCAGTCGGGATACCCCATTTGGCCGCTGCGCGTTCGCACAGTTTCTCGACCGCGTGGCGCGCCGCCTTGATGGTGGCCAGACCAGAGGCATAGGTCACGCGGCTGCCGTGGCTGACGTCGTTATATCCCAGCGAGGCGGTATCCGCGACGGTGACACGGATGTTCTCATACGGGATGCCCAAAACCTCGGCCGCCATAAGCGCCATCGACGCGCGCGAGCCGCCAATGTCGGGCGTGCCGACCATCAACTGGGCCGAGCCATCCTCGGACAGAGCCAAAGACACGCTGGTCTCACCGCCATGGTTGAACCAGAAGCCGCAGGAAATCCCGCGCCCCTGCCCCGGTTTCAGCGGTGCCGCGTAATGCGGATGCGCCTTGGCAGCCTCCAGCGTTTCGACCAGACCGATCCGTTCGTAGGTCGGGCCATAGCTGGCCTTGGTTCCTTCATGGGCGGCGTTTTTCAGGCGAACATCGATGGGGTCGAGACCCAGTTTTTTGCACAGCTCATCAATCACCGACTCGACCGCAAAAGCCCCCATCGGCGCGCCCGGCGCACGATAGGCGGCCTGTTTCGGACGGTTGGCCAGCACGTCATAGCCCACCTGCCGCACATTGGTCAGGTTATAGGGCGCAAAGGCACACATGGCGGTCATGTCGCCGGGCGCGCCGGGAAAGGCGCCGCCCTGCAGGCGGAAAATGCCTTCGGCAGCGGTGATGGTGCCATCTTTCTTCATGCCGATCTTGATATCCATCGACGCGGATGAGGTCGGACCGGTCGCCCGGAACACTTCGGACCGGGTCATCACGATCTTGACCGGCCGGTTGGCCTTGCGGCTCAGCGCCAGCGCGACAGGTTCGATGAACACCGTGGTCTTGCCGCCGAACCCTCCGCCGATTTCCGACGCGGTCACCCGCAGTTGCGAAGTTTCGATCCCCAGCAGCGCAGCGCAGGTCTTCTGTGCGATCCAGTGGCCTTGGGTGGTGCACCACAGCTCACCCTTGCCGTCATTGCCCAGCATCCCCAGACAGGCGTGCGGTTCGATATAACCCTGATGGGTGGCCTCGGTGACAAAGCTGTCCTCGATGACCAGATCGGCCTCGGCAAACCCGGCCTCGACATCGCCGTGACCGCTTTCGTGATAACGCACGACGTTCGGGTGCATCCCCTCGGGCACGGAATAATCCGCAGCGCCTTCGCGGATCACCGGCGCGTCCGGGGCCATCGCCTTGTCCACGTCCGTCACATGGGGCAGCACCTCGTATTCAACCTCGATCAATTTGAGCGCATCGCGCGCCGCCAGGGCGGAGGTCGCCGCAACCGCAGCCACCGCATGCCCGTCATAAAGCGCCTTTTCACCCGCCATGACGTTTTCCAGCACGTTCCAGAATTCGCCTTCCAGACCGGGGAAGAACGGCACATCGGCAAAATCGGCACGCGTCACCACGGCTTTGACGTCTTTGTGAGCCTCGGCTTTCGACGCATCGATCCTGACAATCCGCGCGTGCGCATGGGGTGAGCGCAGGACCGCACCGTGCAGCATCCCGGGCGCATAGGCGTCCGCGCCGAACTTGGCGCGACCGGTGACCTTGTCCAGACCGTCGGGGCGGTCCGGGCGGGTGCCAACGAATGTAAATTCGGATTTGCGATTGTCCAGAGCCATTATGACGCCTCCCGCATCTCAGCCGCCGTATCCATCACGGCGCGAATGATCTTGTCATACCCGGTGCAGCGGCACAGGTTGCCTGCCAGCCAATACCGGGTCTCTTCCTCGGTCGGGTCGGGGTTCTTTTCCAGCAGCGACTTGGCCGCCACCAGAATGCCCGGAGTGCAGATACCACATTGCAGGGCGGCATATTCGATCATCTTTTTCTGCAGCGGATGCAGAACATCCCCGTCGGCGATGCCTTCGACGGTTTCGATCTGCTTGCCCTCGGCCTCGACGCCCAGCATCAGGCAGGAACAGACCAGACGGCCATCAACGCTGACCGAACAGGCCCCGCAATCGCCGGTGCCGCAGCCCTCTTTCGCGCCGGTCAGGTTCAGCTTGTCACGCAGACAATCCAGCAGGGTTTCGCGCGGGTCGCACAGATATTCGACCGCGTCCCCGTTGACGGTGGTGGATACGTGGAACTTGCTCATGCTTGCTCTCCCTTGGCGCGGGCATAGGCGATTTTGGCGGCGCGTTTGGCCAGCACGCCGGCGACCTCAGTGCGGAATTCAATGGTGCCGCGCTTGTCGTCGATCGGATTGCAGGCGGCCGATGCCGCAGCAGCCAGCGCATCCAGCGCCGCATCGTCCAGCGTGCTGCCGATGATCGCTTTAGCGCAGTCCTCGACCAACAAAACGGTTGGTGCCACGGCCCCCAATGATACACGGGCCTCGGTGATGGTGTCGCCATCCAGACGCAGGTTCACGCCAACGCCAACCACCGCGATATCCATCTCGGTGCGCGGAATGAAACGCAGATAGGCATCCCCCGCGTTGTCACCGCGCGCGGGTATGTTCACCGCCGAGATCAGTTCACCTTTGGCCAGCGAGGTTTTACCGGGTCCGGTGGGTATATCCTCAACCGCAACTTCTCGCGTGCCTGCCGGACCAGTGACAGTAACGGTGACGCCCGCGGCAACCATGGCGGGAACCGAATCCGCCGCCGGAGAGCCATTGCACAGATTGCCCGTCAGCGTGGCCCGGCCCTGCACCTGAGTCGATCCGATCAGGTCCATCGCCTCGACCACGCCGGGCCAGTCACGGCCCAGTTCGGGGTGCTCGCTCATTTCGGCACCGGTGGCGGCGATGCCCAGCGTCCAGCTGCCATCGGCATTGCGCGTTATGTCGCTGACACCGTCGATCTTCTTGATGTCGATCAGCGTATCCGGTGTCACCAGATCCGAGCGCAGCTGCACCAGAACATCGGTGCCGCCTGCAAGAAACCGCGTGATGCCCGTTGCATTCGCAGCCAGAGCCGACGCCTCGGCAAAGCTGGCGGGGCTGTGATAGTCCATGAAAATACCTCGCACCTGTTGATCAGGATTCACTGGGGTTCGCAGCGGACGTTAGTGCAGCAAACCTGCGGCGTCCATGGCTGCCGCGACGTATTTTTCTTACCGGATATGTCGGTTTCAGACCTTGATCAGAGGTCGATCTCGATCACACCATCCTTTTCCGCCGCACGGCTCTGGCACAGGATGATTGCGCCCTCGCGTTGTTTGTTCGACAGAACAAAGTCGCGATGTTCGATTTCACCCGAAACCACGCCGCATTTGCAGACCCCGCAAATTCCGTCCGAACATTTCACATCGACATGAAAGCCCGCCGCGTTCAGCACCTGCGCCGCATCTTTGTCGGTCGGCACAGGCAGATCGCGGCCCGATTTCGCCAGACGCAGCGTGAACGGGTGATTTTCGTATTCGGGCTGTTCGGGGACCGAGAAATACTCCAGGTGCCGCGCCTCTTCGGGGAAACCCTGCCGTTCAGCCGCCTGCATCACACCGTCCATGAACCGATCCGGCCCGCAGGTATAGACGTGCCAGCCCTCCTGATATCCTGACAGGATCGCGTCCAAATCAGCGCGGGTGCCCTCATCCGAGAAATGATAGTGTACGTGATCGGCCCAAGGCATGACCGCCAGGTCGTCCAGATACCCCGCCCCGGCCCGAGTGCTGGCGGAATAATGCAACTCAAACGGCTTGCCTAAGCTATGCAGGCGATGGGCGAACGCAATCATCGGCGTGATGCCAATGCCGCCACCCATAAGGAAGGTCTTGGTCGCTGTCTCGTCCAGTTCGAAATGGTTGATCGGCTTCGAGATGAAAACCTTGCGCCCCTCATTGAAGATGCGATGCAGCAGAGCCGAACCGCCACGCCCTTCGTCCTCGCGCAGCACCCCGATCTGATAGGTATCGCGATCAGAGGGATCGCCCGACATCGAGTATTGCCGCAGGAATTCAGGCGAGACCAGCACGTCCAGATGCGCGCCCGCGGTCCAGTTCGGCAGCGGCGCGCCATCCAGCGCCGAGAACTCATACTTGGTCACATCCGCCGTCATTCTGTCGACCTTGGTCAGTTCCACCCGCATGACAGGGGCGTCTCCGGCGACCTGATAGCGATGAATCACGGACATATCGCCAGCGGCTTTGCGCGCCTTGTAATCTGCCGCCGTAACCATCGCCTCATAGGCGGCGATTCCGGCTTCGCGGTCCATGGTGAACGGATAAGGCCAGGGGTGCGGAGCCAGAGGTGCGGGATAGACGGCGAGCGTCTGATCCTCGTATTTCAGATCAAGGTCCTTTTGCAGGTCCCGCCGGTTCAAGGGGTGCTGGGTTGGACGATAAGCCCCGTCAGGGTCCAGTTCGATATCCCACCACCATTTCTTGGTATCGTTCAGACCGCCATTGCCCACCACGTCATCCAGCTTGGCCAGTGCGGGTGCTGCCTGCGGGATTTTCATCGCAGCCCAGCGAAAGGGGCGTTCCTTGAATATCCCTTCCAGATTCCACGGACAGGTCTTCATGCAGCGCCCGCACATCGCGCCGCCCGGCGTTGTAATACGGTAGGTGGCGCATTTCTGGCTGTCGGACTTCCATATCTCATAGCCGTTGAACATCAGCTTCGGCCCGGCGGTGATCGCCCCCGAAGGGCATTCGCGGGCGCATTTGTTGCAGGACTCGCAAAAACGCTGCAGGCCGAAATCGATGGGTTTGTCATGCGCCATCGGCATGTCGGTGGTCACCACACCGGACTTCAGGCGCGGGCCGAGATAGGGGTTCAGGATCACCTCTCCGATGCGGCTGACCTCGCCCAGCCCGGACAGCAACAACAGCGGTGGTTGCAGAACCTCGCCATCCATCACCGTATGCGCCTTGGCCTTGTAGCCGAGATTGCGGATCTGTTGCGCGATCACGCCCCCCAGCAGAGAAAACCGCAGATAGGCTCGCATCGACTGTGCCACGCTGATCCAGTCATCGCCGCTGGCACCTTCCATCGTCTCATAGCCCTGATCGATGATCATGCTGATCGCCTGATCATGAGGCGGCACGATCTCTTCCCCGGTGGCATCATGGGAATACCAGCTCCAATCCGGACACCGGCTGAGGCCAACCGCATCGACCCCAAGGAAATAGGTCGCTGCCTTTATATTGGCGGCATTGCGTTCCGCATCCGTGGGCCGCTCGACCTCGGAACTGTCGCCATCCTGCAGCAGCACAAACGCGCCCAGCGCACGGCGTTGGGCAAAGCTGGGGGCGGATTTGCGCACGTAATGCCCGCCTTTGGTCGCATCCTGCAGCGATTTACCCATGTCGCCGAACTGCGCCCGCGCGAACATATCCGCGCGTTTGGGCACACGGGCGACGTTTTCTTCGTCAATGTAGGTGGTCGGGCTGTCAACCCGATTGAGATTTTCGAACGGGTGCGCCCCGTCCACATAGCGCCGCTTGGCATAAGCATCCCGGTTCAGCGCGTTCTTGGCAAAACCCGCACCCAGCCACCACGCGGGTCCTTGTGTACGGAACCACGGCTGATCGGCCAACGGGCACAGGGGCATGTCATGCGCGATCTCCATCTCGGTCGTCACCGCAGCCAGACCGAACCGCTTGCCCAGCCACGGCACAACAACTGAACCGCCCTCGACCGAGGCCAACCCGGCCGCAACTGCTAACTTGCCCAGATCGACCTCGGACGACATCGCCGTATGCGTCCGCGCGTCAAACCCCAGCAGGCGAATGTAGTTGGCGATGACCACCGCATTCTCGGTGGCCAGCAAACAGGCACGGTGATCTTGTGCATCAACGATCCAATCCGCGCCGGGTTCCGACGGTTCCGGGTCGCGATTGAACTCATAGAGAAACACAATCGCATGGCGATGGCTGTCGATGGGTTTGGGCGCGGCCTCCATGCTCTCCTTCAGGTCCGCCATGATCACGTCGATACCCGAGGCCAATGTCTTGGTCTGCCGGGTCTTGAGCGCATGGGCCAGCCGGTCGATATCCGGGTTGCGCCAGGGCTCTGCCAGCATCGCCTCGGGCGGCAGCGGCCCACAACCCATCATTGAGGCATCGTTGAAATAACCGAATGCCTTCAGGTGGTTGGCACGCTCCGCAGGGTCAGCAGGGATCTCCGAGGCAATCGGATTCACAAACCCATCCCGGATCGCGTCCAACATCGCCTGAAACTCACCCATCGCATTGACGATGCTCTCGGGCTGTTCGGGCCGGTGAAAGCTGAGCGCGCGCATCGGCTCAACCTGCGCCAGATCAGGCATCCGGTCCTGCCGTGCCAACCGTTCCAGCGGGTAAGGACCCATATGAACAGGTCGGTTCTTGTCCGAAAAAAAGCGGATCCCCATTGCGCGCCTCCTGCTTGCTGCCCATCCCCCTACCCCGGCATAGACACCAAAACCATTCATGAATAATCATAGATGATATGAGCGATATCGATTTCACTGATCTGGACGGCAAGGTCCTGCGGGTATTTCTGACGATACTCGAAGAAAGCTCGGTCTCGAAAGCTGCCGACCGGTTAGGGGTGACGCAATCGGCCATCAGCCATACGCTGAGCAAATTGCGGCAGGTGTTGGGTGATCCGCTGTTTGTCAGGTCCGGTCAGGGGCTGACCCCGACCGAGCGCGCGCTATCGCTGAAAGAGCCCGTGCAACAAGTGCTGGACAACATGCGCGCCCTGACCGAGGGCCGCCCGTTTGATCCGCTGTCCGAACAGATGGACATCCAGATCGCCACCAACGACATGCCGCGCGAGCTGATCTTTCCTGAACTGCTGCGCGAGGCGCGTACCGAGGGCGTCCGGTTGCGGCTGGAATTCATCCCCTCGGGCGTTCCCGACCCGGATCTGCTGCGCAGCGACCGGTGTCAGTTGATGCTGACCCCTCTGCCGCCGGATGGGCCGGATATCTTTCAGAAACGCCTGATCACCAGCCCGTTGATGGTGTTCTACGACGCCGCCCGCCGCGACCCGCCCGCGGACTGGCAGGATTATTGCCGCAGCGACCATGTCGACGTGCGCTTTGCCGACGGGCGCAACGCCCGTGCCGTGATGCGCGGCGTGGATCAAAGCCAGATCAGACCGCCCGTCCTCACCTTGCCGCATTTCAACGCGATCCCGTCCTTTGTGAAGGGCAGCGACCTGATCTCGACCGACACGGCACTGATGAAGCAGGGGCCGTTGGCGGCGCTGGACTGCGCGCCGCTGCCATTCGACTGCGCGCCCGTGTCGATCTATATGGTCTGGCACCAGCGCTCGACCAACGACCCGGCGCATCGCTGGCTGCGGGATCGGATCGAGGCCATTGCCGTCAGGCTTCAGGCTTGAGACAAGGGTCAGATCAACTGCAGGATGATGAAAACCATCGATGCAGGCGCGCCAACGTCCGCTTTGCAACGAACCTGCGAAGAAATACAATTATTCCTTAGTCTGATGAAACCGATTGGGTCGAACGTTGGCCGGTATTGATAGAGATGAATGCGAACACGACCATCTACCTATTTCGTCATGGTGAAACGGAGTGGAATACACAAAGCCGACGCCAAGGGCATCTCGACTCTCCGTTGACGCAGCGAGGTCGCCGTCAGGCCCAGGAAAATGCAAGGAGATTGAAGCAAGCGCATTCTCTCGACGGCAAAATTGCGGTTTTCGTCAGCCCACTTGGGCGCGCACGGCACACAGCTTTGATAATGACCCACGAGCTTGGCATTTCCGATACCGTCATCGAATTCGAACCTCGATTGTCAGAATGCAGCTTTGGCAATTGGGAGGGGTTGACCACGACCGAGATAAAAGCTCGCTATCCGGAAGAATGGAAAGCGCGTTTGTGCGACAAGTGGAACGTACCGGCACCTTCCGGTGAATCGTATGCAGATGTACATGCAAGAGTGTCTGAGTGGTACTCGGAAACATCATTTGCCGAAATAAACTTGGTTGTTTGTCACGGCCTGACCTCCCGAGTTTTCCGAGGTATCTATTCGAACCTTTCTCAGAGGCAGATTTTCAACCTGAATGAACCTCAAGACGGTTTTTTCGAACTGCACAACCGCACCGCCTCGTTCATCGGGTAACCAGCATCAAAACAACAATCGATGCAATGTGGCACATCGAGTGAGCCGGGACGTCTGTGTGCTGAAGGCTGGACGGATAAATCTCAAAGGGAAACATTTCAGGCAACCGACAGTCGTTATGTAATGATGCATACCCTCGCATAAATAGCGCTGTCATTTATTTCATTCGACCTCAGAAGCGCGCCTTGATGAAATGCGTCAGTGCTGCGCCGGTCTCGAAATAGGCGCGGCGCAGGCCGGTCCAGCGCTCGCTGTAATCGTCCACGGCGGGCACCGGCAACATCGCGGGGTCGTCCCGCAGCAGGCTCTGCGCCGTCAGGCGGCCAAACACCGTGCCCGGCCCGATCCCGCGCCCCGAATATCCGTGGATCGAAAGCGCGTTTGGTCCGATCCGGGTGATCTTCGGGATATGGTCCGAGGTCATGGCAATACGCCCGTGCCAGCCCTGCTCCAACGGCTGGTCAGCAAGCTGCGGATACAGCTCGGCCAGCTTGCGTTTGGCCCAAGCGGTATGCGTCGCGCTGCCGGCATGGCCGAGATCACCCATCGCGCCAAGGATGAAGCGCCCGTCCTGATCCATCCGGAACGAGGTCATGATCAGGCCGGTATCCCAAGCCCCCTCTCCGCCCGGCAGAATACTGGCCCGCAGATTATCGGACAGTGGCGCAGTGGCATATTGGAAGTAATAGACCGGCACATAGGCCGGAGATGTCTCGGCCAGGTCTTGATGATATGCATTGGTGGCCTGGATCACCGCTTTGGCCCGCACAGAGCCTTGTGGCATCGTCAGAACCCAAACATCGCCGTCATGCCGCATCGCCTGAACCGGGCTTTGCGCGAAGATCTGCGCGCCGATCTCGTGGGCCGCCCGCGCCAGACCGCGCACATAGCTCAATGGCTGGACCGTGCCCGCGCGCGGGTCGAACAGAGCCCCGTGGAAAGCGCTGCTGCCGGTGCGTGCGGCGGCCTGATCCGATGACAGCAACTCGACCGGAGCACCAACGGCGACCTGCTGCGCGTGGCGCGTTTGCAGATCGCGCAAACCGGCTGCGGAATGGGCACAATGCAGGGTCCCGTTGCGGACGGGATGGCAATCGATCCCATGGGCTTCAATCAGGTCAAACACTTCGGCCGGGGCCGCCGCCAGAAGATCAATCAGCCGGTTTCCGGCCTCGTGCCCCAAATACTTGCGTATGTCTGCAGGCGGCAGCCAAAGCCCCGCATTGGCCAGTCCCACGTTACGGCCTGACCCTCCGTGCCCGATCTCCTGCGCCTCAAGCAGACAAACCGAAGCGCCTGCTTGCGCTGCCGTCAGAGCCGCAGAGCAGCCGGTATATCCACCTCCGATGATCGCAAGATCGACGGTAATATCGCCGGTCAGGCGCGGGCTGTCCGCGTGCTCACGGCAGGTTTCCAGCCAAAGGGATTGATCATGATCGCTCACTTCACGCTCCTTGCAGTGTCGCGGGTCAAATAGAGCGCAGGATCAGCCGGTTGCAAGCGCCCTTTGATCGTCACGGCCCATGGCGATCAGGAACGGCTGCGCCTCTTGCTGCGCCTGAAACGCAGGTTTGTCGCCCATGCCACGCCAATCCGACAGAACCAGCGACTGCGCCACCGCGCCTCCCAAGGTGGCCCCGGGTCCGGTGACGATGAACAGATCGGGTGCGAACTCACGGGCCGCTGTCTGGATCGCGCGGGTAAAATCATAAGGTTCCGTCACCTGATGGCCCAGCGTGTAATCCCAAAGGGCCTGCGTGTCCGTCGCCCCCGGCCACCAGATTTTGCCGCGCCCGTCAATCAACGGGCGATCCGGCTGGCCGAACAGATCCACGCCCAGCCGCGACCGTCCTTCCGCCGCGACCGGTGCCTGCAAAGCCGTGTGGAACGCGGCGTGGTTGGCCAATCGCATGGGGAAGCGCTCCTGTACCGTTGGCTGAGAAGCCTCGAACGCTTTCAGGCCGTCCTCATTGCCCGCAAGAACCAGCATACCGCCGAGATCAATCGACAAAGCCAACGTATGGCCGTCGATCAGATTGATACGCTCGGCATCGGCCAGCAGTTCAGCCTTGCGACCGGGGTCATTGATCCAGTTGTCATTTGTGAAGGGATACACAAGTTGCCCGCCGATCAGGTGGTCCTGCATCAGCGTTCCCATGGTATTCACCACCCGAAAGCCGTTTTCGGGTGAAAGGGCCCCTCCGGCGGCCAATGCGATGTACCATCCCATCGAGTTGCCTGTAACGGCGACCACCTCGATATCCTCCGCAAGCACCTGCGCATCGGCCAGCGAAGCGGCATAGATCAGCGGAGAGGCCACGTCCCCGCGCGAATACTTGCTAACAGTATAGCGGCCTGCACCATCCAACGCGGTCACAGCCTCCTGTCCGGCCTCGGTGCGGATGGCATCAAGATCGCGGAACATCGGCATCCGGTCGGCGTGATGCCTGCGCAGATAGCCCAGTTCAGGCTTGTTATAGGTGCCCCGGCCGGGGCAGATCACAACGGCGGTACGGGTCATGACGCAGCTCCGGTCAGGTTCAACGCCGCCGCAACGATACCCTCCTTCGAAGGCAGAGGTGCTGCATAGGCGGGGCCGGTTGCAATAAAGCAATCTTCGGCCACAACGCGGGCGGTTGGGGTGGAAGGGTGTTCTTCGGCGAAGAGCGTCATCAGTGCCTCGGACTGACTGCCGGTACGGCGGCATTCGTCGACGATCAGCAAATGTTTGCACCCTTTGGTAACTTCGCGCAGCGCCTCGACCGGTAAGGGAGCCAGCCAGCGCATGTCGATGATCCGCGTCTTCAGCCCCGCCGTCTCAAGTTCGGGCAGAGCCTGTTTCGACAGGTAATGCCCGTTGCCATAGGTCACGATGGCAAGGTCGGTGCCGTCACCATGCACTCCAACCTCGCCCAGTGCGATACGCTGATCCGGCGAGGGGTAAGTCGTCATCCACCCCGCATCCTGCGCCGCGTGCAGGTCACGCATGGGATAGAGCGCAATCGGTTCCAGAAACACCACCACCCGCTGTTCCTCGCGTGCCAGTCGCACGCATTCGCGCAGCATCTGCGCCGCGTCCGCTCCGGTCGAGGGGCAGGCGATGATCACGCCGGGAATATCCCGCAACACGGCCAGTGAGTTGTCATTGTGGAAATGGCCGCCAAAGCCTTTCTGATAGCCAAGCCCCGCAATCCGCAACACCATCGGGTTGGTGAATTGCCCGTTTGAGAAAAACGGCAAGGTCGCAGCTTCGCCCCTGATTTGATCCTCGGCATTGTGCAGGTAAGCCAGAAACTGGATTTCCGGGATCGGGACAAAACCGTTATGACCCATGCCGATGGCAAGCCCCAGAATGGATTGTTCGTCCAGCAGCGTGTCGATCACCCGATCCGGGCCAAACCGGTGCTGCAGCTTCTGCGTGACGCCATAAACGCCGCCCTTGCGGCCCACGTCTTCGCCCATGCAGACGATCTCGGTATGCTCCAGCATCAGATCGGTCAGCGCCCAGTTGATCAGGCGGCTCATGGGCTGAGGGTCTTCCATCGCGCGCATATCGCCGCCAAAGGCCTTAGCGCGCGCCTCGGCGCTGGGGCCGTTGGTCGGGCGGCACGCGCGCTTGGGCGGGATCAGGCTGGCCATGACCTCGGAGGCATCGGCCAGATGCGGGCGTCCGGCAGCCTCGGCGGCGACACGATCGGTCCGCGCGCAAGTCTCTTCATAGATTTTCAGTGCCTGATGCGGAGACAGCGCTCCGGCCTGATCCAGCAGGCGCACGGAATGCAGCAACGGGTCATTCGCCTCATCCGCCTCGACCTCGGATTTTGGCAGATAGGTTGTAGGGACATCCGCACCTGCATGGCCATAAAGGCGCACGGTTTTTAGATGCAGGAATGCAGGTTTGCGCCGGGTTCGGACATAATCTGCAGCCTCCTGCGCCACGGCGAAAGTCTCGTAGATATCCAGACCATTGGCCTGAAAATACCTGATCCCGGGCCGATGCTTCATCGAGGCCTGAATCCAGCCCTTGGGCGTCTTGACCGATATTCCGATCCCGTTGTCTTCGCAGACAAACAGCAACGGCAGCGGGGTCGATTGCACGCTGGTCCAGCCCGCCGTGTTGATCGCTCCCTGCGCTGTCGAATGGTTGGCCGAGGCATCGCCGAAGGAACACATCGCGATGCCGTCTTCCGGCAGGTTGCGATGTTCCGGATCATGCCGCCGCGCCGCACCCAGGCTGTAGGCCGCACCCACCGCCTTGGGCAAGTGGCTGGCAATGGTCGAGGTCTGCGGCGGGATGGTCAGAGCCTTGGAGCCCAGAACTTTGTGCCGCCCGCCCGAGGTGGGGTCTTCCTTGGAACAGGCAAAACTCAGCAGCATATCCCATGCGATCTGCTGGCCCGGCACCTGTTCGGCACGGGCGATCTGGAACGCCGCATCGCGGTAATGCAGAAAGGCGATATCTGTCGGACGCAACGCATGTGCCACGGCGGCCATCCCCTCATGCCCGGATGAGCCGATGGTATAGAACCCCTGCCCTGCCTTCTGCATCGCCCGGCTGGTGCGATCCAATGCACGGCTGAGCACCTGAGACCGAAACAGCGACACTGCATCCGTATCGCCCAACCCCGGACGCGGAGGTTCACCTTCGGGTAGGTCACGCTGTGCGACACGGGTCAGGAAGTTCTCATGTACGATCTGGGCGCGGTCCATGGGTTTCGCCTTGTCTGGTCTTTGTTATTGGCGCTCGGCCACTGGCAGATTTGTCCCGCGCCCAGCCGGGGATTTCAAGATCGCGGATCTGGCGGGCATAAGGACTATTTTGAACTCATGGCTCTGGCGGTGGCAAAAAACCAGTGTTATTGCATCCAAAAGGTATGAGGTTTCATCATATGATTGCGCCGCGCCGGTTTCTTCCCTCCATTTCGTCTCTGTTGGCATTGGAGGCCGTCGACAGGCTGGGCAGCGCATCAGCCGCAGCCGAAGAATTGTCTTTGACACAAAGCGCGATCAGCCGGCAGCTGAAGACGATGGAAGATCAGTTGGGCGTGCCACTGATCGAGCGTAGCCAGATGCGTCTGCATCTGACACCGGCGGCCAAAGGCTATGTGCAAACCGCAAGATCCGCGCTGCAGGAACTGGCACAGGCGGCGCTAAAGCTAAAGGCAAACCCGGCGGGTGGCTCACTGGACCTGTCGATCCTGCCCGCCTTTGGCATGCACTGGCTGGCCCCGCGACTGCAAGGCTTTGCCCGCCGTCACCCTGAGGTCACGGTCAATCTGGGAACCCGGCTGAAGCCGTTCGACTTCGCCTTAGAACCCTTCGATGCGGCCATTCATTTCGGCCAGAAGGATTGGGCCGGGGTCCACTACCTGCCGATCATGCGCGAAGAGGTGCTGCCGGTTTGCGCGCCGGGGCTGATCGGCTCTGCCACTAAAACTCTGACAGCCCTTTGCACCGCACCATTGCTGCATCTGGAATCACGCCCCGACGCTTGGGAGAAATGGTTCGAAATGCAGGGCCATCCCGTCGCCGGGCTGCAGGGAATGCTGTTCGATCAGTTTGCCACCATGATACAGGCCACAATCCATGGTATGGGTGTTGGCCTCTTGCCTGCGTATCTGGTGCGCGATGATCTGGAAGCCGGGCGTCTGATCCCCGCCTGGGACGGATCGCCTGTCAGTCTGGGCGACTATTACCTCGTCTGGCCCAATGATCGCGCTGCATCCGAGCCGTTGAAGTCTTTTCAGGATTGGCTAAAGGACCAATTGGCCGCGGAATAAGCTCAGAACTTTCCGTTGTTGTTCTTCCATTGATCACGCGGCGCGATTGCTTCGACAGTATCCCAGTGTTCGACGATATTGCCATCCGCAATGCGGAACAGATCATAAAATGCGCTGTGCACACCCTGGGCTTCACCCTCGCAAACAGACAAAACAAAATCTCCCTCGGCCAAAACCCGATGCAAGCGCTGGTATCTTACTTTGTCCGGGTCTGACAATTCGGCCCGCAACGCCGCGATATTGTCGGACAGACGTGGGTTGTGCTCGGTGTAAGCCGCCACATCGATACAGGAGGTGAGCTTCTCCAGGTCACCTCCAATCAGAGCCGTTTCCACAAAGGATCGCACGAAAGCCCGATTCTGTTCGGTCAACTCGGCATCTCCAACTTCTGTCGGCCCATCAACCATGCTGTGACCAGACGCATTGGGGCCTTGGCGCGCCTGAATGTTGTCCCAATGCTCCACCGCCTGCCCGTCTTCAAAGCGAAAAACCTCGAACCCGATGTTTCGGCGCGCGAAATCGTACTCGGTATGGGCAAAGACAAACGCCCCATCCTCGAACGCCCGGACAATGTTCACACGCGGAGAGGTTTCGGATAGGCGCTTGAACAGCGCCGCAAGCCCCTCGCTGCCTTCATGGGTCTGCGGGTTGTGCTGGATATAGCGCGCTTCGTTCACCACCGAGATCGGCCCCGGATCGCCGGTCTCGATACTTTTGAGCAAGGCGCAGATACGGGATTTATTTGACGCAGACATGAGCGGTCCTTTCTGCTGAACCAACTTGCCCTGATCATGGCAGGCGGATTGGGGGTCGGCAATGTTCGTATGCGTCAAGGGCTGCGCGGCCTTCGGCCTTTCGTCCTGCGGACGGCAGGGGGCCCGGCAGGCGCGGGCTGCGCCCGCGCCTGCCCGGTCCAACGGGAGGAGACGTTCCGACAGGAATGTCGACGACGGGCGGGAGCGCCCTGGCTCAGACGTCCAGCGAACGGGCGATGAGTTCTTTCATCACCTCATTGGTGCCACCGTAAATCATCTGCACCCGCGCATCCGCATAAAGCCGCGCAATCGGGTATTCCATCATAAACCCATAACCGCCGAACAGTTGCAGGCATTCGTGCATGATCTCGTTCTGCACTTCAGAGCCCCAGTATTTCACCATCGAGGCGGTGGCCGCATCCAACTCACCTGCCTCAAGCTTGCCGATGCAATCGTTGACGAAACTGCGCAGCACCTCGGCCTTGGTCTTGCACTCGGCCAGTTTGAAACGCGTGTTCTGAAAGTCCATCACACGCTGGCCAAAGGCCTTCCGCTCCTGCACGTATTTCACCGTCTCGGCGATGGCGAAATCAATCGCGCCCAGCGCCATGATGCCAATGGTCAGCCGCTCCCACGGCAGTTGCTTCATCAACTGATAAAAGCCCTGCCCCTCTTCCGGGCCCAACAGGTTGGTCATCGGCACCTTGACGTCTTCAAAGAACAGCTCAGCCGTATCGTTGCCCTTCATCCCCAGCTTCTTGAGGTTGCGCCCGCGCCGGAACCCTTCGGCCCCGTCCGTTTCGACCGCGATCAGCGACACACCCTTGGCGCCCAGCGATTTGTCGGTTTTGGCCGCGACGATCACCAGATCTGCAGACTGACCGTTGGTGATGAAAATCTTGGACCCGTTCAGCCGATAGGAATTTCCATCCTTCTCGGCACTCGTCTTCACCGCCTGCACATCCGATCCGGTGCCCGGCTCGGTCATCGCCAACGCGCCGATCATCTCACCCGACGCAAGCTTCGGCAGCCAGCGCTGCTTCTGATCCTCGCTGCCATATGCGGTGATGTAGTGGGTCACGATGGACTGGATGCCATAACCCCAACCGGCATCCCCCCGCGCGGTCTGCTCATAAAGCGTCACGGAATCGAACCCCATGCCACCGCCCACGCCGCCATATTCTTCGGCAATCGAACCCGCCATCAGGCCTGCCTGCCCGGCCTGGAACCAGAACGCGCGATCAACAACGCCGTTTTCGATCCAGGTTTCGGCATTGGGCACCAGCGCGTCATCCATGAACCGGCCCGCCATATCGGCAAACATCCGGTGTTCGTCAGTAACCCAGGCGGCGGTGCTGGTAAAAAGCGACATCAAAAGCTCTCCAGATCAAGTGTTTGCCCAAAGCTAACCCCGCGCGCGATTCCTTCCAATCCATGTGACGTGGCGTCGGCGCGCGTCACTACGCAACGTCCTTTCGCGCGCCGTCTTTCCCGAATTCACATCTGAGTTCCCCCTAGGTGACAAGCGCGCCCGCAGCGGCTTTTATCCCTGCTAACCGCATTGAGAAGGGAAACCCGATGCCCCGCGCCTTTTCCGAATTGACCTTCACGCCCGCCGTGCGCGCCCACCAAGAACGAATGGGGTCGGCGGATGCGTATGCGAAATTCATTACGGGCGGGCCGCAGCAAGGTCACCGGATTGGGCCGGCTGAGAAAGCGTTCATTGAGGCGCAGGACGGGTTTTATCAGGCCACCGTCTCCGAAACCGGCTGGCCTTATGTGCAGTATCGCGGGGGGCCGATCGGGTTTCTCAAGGTTCTGGATGAACAAACCATCGGCTATGCGGATTTCTCGGGCAATCAACAGTATATCTCGCGCGGCAATCTGGACGACAACGACCGAGTCGCGCTGATCCTGATGGATTATGCGAACAGCCGCCGCCTGAAGATACTTGGGCGAATGGCGTTCACCGAAGGCGCGAATGCTGCGGCCCACCTCTTTCCACAGGGCGCCGAGGCCAAGGCGGAGCGCGCGGCGATCCTGCACGTCGAGGCGCTGGACTGGAACTGCCCGCGCCACATCACGCCGCGCTTTACCGAGGCTCAATTGCGGCCCCACATGAACACGCTCGGCCGGCAAATGGCTGAGCTGCAGGCTGAAAATCAAAGGCTGCGTCAGGAACTGGCCGCATTGAAATCCAGCACCCCTTAGCCCGCGCCAAACCGACGCGCCTTGCAGAAGACAGGGGCTGCCCCCTTGACCTTCCCGTGACTGGAAGCCTTATTTCAGAGGTCGAAAGTCATAGTCGGGACGACTCGGATGTCGGCATCACAGCATAATCGGATCAAAATCACGGGCATGAACTGCGCCTCCTGCGTTGGCCGGGTTGAGGCCGCGCTGCGCGCGCTGCCCGGCGTCCGCGAGGCTGCGGTCAATTTCGCGTCCGGAACGGCGGATGTGACCCATGACGCCGAACTTGCGGATATTCTGGCTGCACTCGACGTGGCGGGCTACCCGGCGGCGACCCGTCAGGCGCGGTTGAAGATCGACGGCATGAACTGCGCATCCTGCGTTTCCCGGATCGAGCGCGTGCTGCGCGCCATCCCCGGTGTGACAAAGGCGTCGGTCAATCTTGCCAACGCAAGTGCAACAATCGACTATGCCGATGGCGTAACCGATCCCGCATCACTGGCGAAACGCGTGTCCGAGGCCGGATATCCCGCCCATCCCGCTGACACGGGCTCGGAGGGTCAGGATCAGAAAGTCGAAGAGCTTGCCCGTTTGCGCCACGCAACGCTGATCGCAGCGGCTCTGGCTCTGCCGGTATTCGTGCTTGAGATGGGTGGGCATATGGTTCCGGCTTTTCACCACTGGGTGATGGCCACGATCGGGGCGCAGACCAGCCATCTGGTGCAGTTTGTGCTGACTTCGATACTGCTGATCGGGCCGGGGCGCGTCTTTTATGCCAAGGGTATCCCCTCGCTTCTGCGAGGTGCGCCAGACATGAATGCGCTAGTCGCATTGGGGACCGGAGCCGCGTTTCTGTATTCGATCATAGCAACATTTGCCCCTCAGGTGCTGCCGCAAGGCACCGCCAATGTGTATTTCGAGGCCGCGGCCGTTATTGTCGTCCTGATCCTGCTGGGCCGTCTGCTCGAGGCCCGTGCCAAAGGGCGAACCGGGGCAGCTATACGCAAACTGGTCGGACTGCAGCCCAAAACTGCGCGTGTCGAAAAAGACGGTCAGCTGATTGACCGCCCCATTGCTGAGATCATGGTCAGCGACATCGTACAAATTCGACCCGGAGAGCGTGTGCCCGTGGATGGCGATGTGCTGGACGGCAGCTCTTATGTCGATGAAAGCATGATCACGGGTGAGCCCGTACCCGTCGGCAAAGCCATGGGCGATCCGGTGGTTGGCGGTACGGTGAACGGCACCGGGTCTCTGCGCATCCAGGCGACGCATGTGGGCGCGGATACGGTGCTGGCGCAGGTCATCGGGATGGTTGAACAGGCCCAAGGGGCGAAGCTGCCCATTCAGGGGCTTGTCGACCGGATCACCTATTACTTCGTGCCAGCCGTCATGGCGGTTGCTGTGCTGACGGTTGCCGTGTGGTTGATCTTTGGCCCTGCCCCGGCTTTGCCATTGGCGTTGGTCGCGGGCGTCTCGGTGCTGATCATTGCCTGCCCCTGCGCCATGGGACTGGCCACGCCGACCTCGATCATGGTGGGCACGGGCCGCGCGGCAGAACTGGGCGTGCTGTTCCGCAAGGGCGATGCGCTACAACACTTGCAGCAGGTCAAGGTCATCGCGCTGGACAAGACCGGGACGCTGACATTGGGCCGACCGGAACTGGAAGAGGTCATCGCCGCCAGCGGCTTTGACCGCGCCGAGGTTCTGCGCCTCGCCGCCGCTGCCGAGGCCCGGTCTGAGCATCCCATCGCCACGGCGATCACCCGCGCAGGGCCTGAGGTATTGCCCGAGGTCGAAGCATTCGAGTCGCTGACGGGCCTCGGCCTTCGCGCACGAATCGAAGGGCGCGACGTATTGGTCGGCGCGGATCGGCTGATGGCACAGCACGGCATTGATCTGGGGGATTTGCACCCCGAGGCGCAGAAGCGCGCGGCCGAAGGAGCAACGCCGATCTACGTCGCCATCGACGGACAGGCCGCAGCGGCTTTGGCCGTATCGGATCCGATCAAACCGGGCACGACCGAGGCACTGGCCCGCCTGCATGAGATGGGTGTGACGCTGGCGATGGTCACCGGCGACAATGCGCAGACCGCACAGGCTTTGGCCGACCGTCTGGGCATCGACCATGTCACTGCCGAAGTTTTGCCCGATGGCAAGGTCGCCGCGATCTCGGCCCTGCGGCAGCAGTTCGGCACGCTCGCGTTTGTCGGCGACGGGATCAACGATGCCCCGGCGCTTGCCACGGCAGATATCGGCGTTGCGATTGGCACCGGTACCGATGTGGCGATTGAAACTGCAGACATCGTACTGATGTCAGGCGATCTGCGTGGCGTGGCCAACGCGGTTGAGATCAGCCGCCGGACCATGCGCAATATCCGGCAGAACCTCGGCTGGGCTTTTGGCTACAACACGCTTCTGATCCCGGTTGCCGCCGGGGTGCTGTATCCGTTTGGCGGGCACCTGCTGTCGCCTGCTCTGGCCGCTGGCGCGATGGCGCTGTCCAGCGTCTTTGTCGTCTCAAACGCGCTGCGCCTGCGCCGCATACGCGCCTGCCTGCCGGAAGTCCAGGCGAACACAACCCGAAGGGAGGCACCGGCATGAATATCGGCGATGTCGCAGCCCGCACCGGATTGCCTGCCAAGACCATCCGGTATTACGAGGATATCAACCTGATCAAACCGCTGCGTGACGACAACGGGTATCGGCGCTTTCGGGATCAGGACATTCACAAGCTGAATTTTCTGGGCCGCGCCCGTGCCTTGGGGTTCACGATCGAGGATTGCCGCACCCTTCTGGCGCTTTATGAAGATGAAACCCGCGCCAGCGCTGATGTGAAACGCGTGGCGCGGGATCATCTGGCCCAGATCGATGCCAAGATCGCCGACCTTAAGGGAATGCGCGATACGCTCAGCCATCTTGTTGACGCCTGCGCCGGAGACGACCGTCCGGATTGCCCGATTCTGAAAGACCTCGGCAGCAAAGCGTGACGCGGGGTTGCCCTTTGGGCCCAGCTTTGCTTTGTCTTCGCTGAACAGTCCGGCGCGATCTGCGCACCGGTCAGCGGAAGGGATCTGAAAATGGCAAAAGTCGCGTTTCTTGGTCTGGGCGTCATGGGCTATCCAATGGCCGGGCACCTGCAGGCCGCAGGGCATGAGGTCACGGTTTACAATCGCACCGCCAGCAAGGCTGAAGCCTGGGTTGCGCAGCATGGCGGCGCAATGGCGACAACGCCACGCGCTGCGGCGGAGGGTGCGGAATTTGTAATGGCTTGTGTCGGCAATGACGACGACCTGCGCATGGTTTGCACAGGGGAAGATGGTGCCTTTCACGGCATGACCGACGGCGCGATCTTTGTGGACCACACCACCGTCTCGGCGAAGGTGACGCGTAAACTCTGCGAGGCCGGTCAGGCAACGGGCATCGCCTTTGTCGATGCTCCGATTTCAGGCGGTCAGGCGGGTGCCGAGAACGGTGTGCTGTCGATCATGTGCGGCGGGGATCAGGCGGCTTACGAAAGAGCCGAGCCCGTGATGCAGGTCTATTCGAAGATCTGCCGCCGCATTGGCGACAGCGGCGCAGGTCAGATGACCAAGATGTGCAACCAGATTGCCATCGCCGGGCTGGTTCAGGGTCTCAGCGAGGCGCTGCATTTTGCCGAGAAAGCCGGGCTTGATGGCCGCGCCGTGGTTGAAGTGATCAGCCAGGGTGCTGCAGGCAGCTGGCAGATGGCGAACCGGTACGAGACCATGCTGGACGATCATTTTGAGCATGGCTTCGCCGTAGACTGGATGCGCAAGGATCTGGGGATCTGTCTGGAGACTGCGGATGAAACCGGGGCATCCTTGCCTGTAACGGCTTTGGTGGATCAGTTCTATAAGGATGTGCAGAAGCTTGGCGGGGGGCGTTGGGATACGTCTTCCCTGTTCAAGCGGTTGCGCGCTTTGGGGTGATGACAGGGGGCTGTCTGCCCCCCATCGCGCCTATGGGCGCGCTTCCCCCCGAGGATATTTTTGGCCAGATGAAGAAGATCCCCTTTTGGGGAAAGTTATGGGGTGTCGCATGAGCGATTTGAACGCATATTGGGCCGGTAAGCTGCGTCAGCACTGGGGGCTGGATGCGCGCTTGACCCGGTTGGATGGGGAATATGACCTCAACTTTCTGGTGCAGGCGACCAACGGTCAGGATTATGTGCTGAAGGTGATGCGGGCGGGGTGCGAGCCCGGGCTTGTCGATTTGCAGATCAAGGCACTGGAACATATCGCCTCTGCCGCGCCCGGCCTGCCATTTCCAAAGGTCTTCGCGGATATCTCGGGTGCGATGCTGCCCGTCATTGCAGACGACAGCGGCGCCGAGCGGCTGGTCTGGTTGCTGGAACGGCTGCCGGGCGATTGTTATGCGCGCAGCGCGCCCAAGACAGACGATTTGATCCTGAAGCTGGGTCGCGTGTTGGGCGCGACGGATCGGGCGCTGGAAGGGTTCGACCATGACGGTCTGCATCGCGAAGGGTTCAAATGGGACCTGTTGCAGGCGGGTTGGATTGCCGATCAGTTGACTGTGGTTGGTGACCCGGCGCGGCGGGCCGTGCTGCAGGACGTGGTGGCGGAATTTGAGGCCATCCACAGCCGCCTTGATGATCTGCCCGGGCAGGCGATCCACAACGACGCAAATGATTACAATATTCTGGTCGAGGGCGAACTGAGCGAACGCCGCAGTATCTCGGGCCTGATTGACCTTGGCGACATGTGCTCCGCGCCGCGGATTTGCGATCTGGCGATTGCCGGGGCATATGTGGTGCTGGATCATCCCAAACCTGAACGCGCGCTGGCTGCGCTGGTGCGTGGCTATCATGCCGCCAACCGGTTGCGTGCGGATGAAGTCGACTTGATCTGGCCCTTGCTGCGCATGCGGCTGGCAGTGTCCGTGGTGAACTCGACTCTGATGGCGGTCGATAATCCGGACGATCCTTATGTGACAATCAGCCAGGCCCCCGCATGGCGGTTTCTTGAGAACCCTTCGGTCAATGGCGGGTTGATGGCGGCGCGGCTGCGTGCGGCCTGCGGCTTGCCGGTGGTGGACGGTGCTGAGCGAATCCATGCCTATATGACAGGCCATCGCGGACAATTTGCGCAAATGTTCGGGCAGGATTTGGGCGCGACCCCTATGGGCTCGCTCTCGGTAGAAAACGCGACCTGGCCGCAGAACCCGTTCCACATGCCGCTTGATGAGGCCGCGCGGGTGGGTGAGGAATTTGGCGAGGGCCCGTGGCTGGGATATTACAACGAACCCCGGCTGATCTACGCGGAACCAGGTTTTCGCAAAGGGCCGTGGAAAGCCGCGGACCGGCGGACGGTGCATCTGGCGGTGGATGTGTTTACCGCAGCCGGGACGGTTTTGCACGCACCGCTCAGCGGGCGGGTCGAGGCGGTCGAGAACCGTGATGCGCATCTGGATTATGGCGGCGTGGTAATCCTGCACCACGAAACGCCTGAGGGTGATGCATTCTATACGCTCTACGGTCATCTGGACCCCGAGGTCTGTGACCGTTTGAAACCCGGCGATCCCGTCGCGCAGGGGGCGGCTTTCGCGCGATTGGGAGATGCCACGCAGAATGGTGGCTGGGCACCGCATGTGCATTTCCAACTGGCGCTGACCACCCAAGGTATGCAGGCCGACTGGCCCGGCGTGGCCGATCCGGACGAGCTGGAGCTGTGGAATGCGGTCTGCCCTAACCCGGCCGCCCTGTTGAACCTGCCAGATAACAAGGTCGCGTATGAGCCAACGGACAAAAACACGATCCTGCAGGGTCGGCGCGATCACTTCGGGGGCAATCTCAGCCTGACATATGATGACCCGGTCATGCTGGTGCGTGGCTGGAAGCATCACCTGTTCGACGAATGGGGTCGCCCCTATCTGGACGCTTATAACAACGTGCCGCATGTGGGGCACGCGCATCCGCGCATTCAGGCGGTCGCGGCGGATCAGTTGAAGCGGATGAACTCGAACACCCGCTATCTGCATCCGGCACAGACTGCCTTTGCCGACAAGATATTGTCGAAACTGCCCGACCGGTTCGAAGTCTGCTTCTTCGTCAATTCCGGGACCGAGGCCAATGAGTTGGCGCTGCGTCTGGCGCGGGCGCGTACAGGGGCGAAGGGGATCGTGACGCCGGATCACGGCTATCACGGCAATACCAACGCGGCAGTGGCGATCTCGGCTTACAAGTTCAACAAACCCGGTGGCGTCGGCAAAGCGGATTGGGTGGAACTGGTTGAAGTCGCGGATGATTATCGCGGCGCGTTCAGGCGCGACGATCCCGATCGTGCCAAAAAATTCGCAGAGCTTGTCGACCCCGCGATTGCCGCTTTGCAGGAGCGCGGCCACGGTATCGCCGGATTCATTGCTGAAACCTTCCCCTCGGTCGGGGGGCAGATCATTCCCCCCAAAGGCTATCTGCCTGCGGTGTATGAGAAGATCCGGGCGGCAGGCGGTGTCTGCATTGCCGATGAAGTGCAGACCGGTCTGGGGCGGCTGGGCGATTACTATTTCGGCTTCGAACACCAGGGCGCGCTGCCTGATATCGTGGTGATGGGCAAACCCATCGGCAACGGGCACCCTCTGGGTGTGTTGGTCACCACCAAAGAGATCGCGCAGAGTTTTGACAACGGGATCGAATTCTTTTCGACTTTCGGCGGATCAACTCTGTCCTGCCGCATCGGCAAAGAGGTGCTGGACATCGTCGATGACGAGGGGCTGCAGGACAATGCCCGCGCCATGGGGGACCGTCTGATGGAAGGGCTGCGGCAGATCGAGTCAGATTTCCCTCAGGTCGGCGATGTGCGCGGCATGGGGCTGTTTCTGGGGGTTGAGCTGATCAATCCCGATGGCTCGGAAGGCAGCGAAATCTGCAGCTATGTCAAAAACCGTATGCGCGATCATCGCATTCTGATCGGCAGCGAGGGGCCCAAGGACAATATCCTGAAAATCCGCCCGCCGCTGACGATCGAGGCCGAAGATGTGGACATGATCCTCTGGGCCTTGCGCGATGTGTTGTCCGAGGTTGGCGATTATGCGCCAGAGCCCTCCCGCGGTCACGATCATCATCACTCAGGCTGCGGCTGCTGCTGATAGAAACAAAACCCCGGCGAAATTGCCGGGGTTCTGAGTATGCCGATCAATGGAGCACCGAACTAGGGGGGTGATGCCCGGTCGTCGGCAGGGGGATTGTTGCGGTCATACGGCGCAGGGCCAGGCCCAGTTCCTCTGACAAAGACGCCAATGCGGGGGCGAAATCGGGCCTTACGATCAATGACGCCATCATCATCGCATCCTCGCGCGCGCCTTCAGATGCAGCGGCGATCATCTGGGCAAAGCAATTCTCATCCGCCCCAAGACAGGCGCAACCCAGCCCATGCCGGACCAGAGGTCGCCGACCGTGATGGGCACAAAGCGAGCAAAGACGATCCAGCGTCAGCATAGCGGCCCGACCGTGATCCGCGCCCAATGCGATGTCAAAATCGCTGGCCGCATTGACACGCCCGCTTTCACCATCCCCCCACAGGCGCAGATACATCACTGCGCCCGCCTCGATCGGGGTCAGATCAGACATCCGACCCACGGCGGCACCGCCGCGCGATGCGTGTGCGCTCATTTCGTCAGGATCAATTTGCCGGCGCGGGTGATGCGCAGAGTGTAAAGCTGATCACCCAGCTCGATATGGGCCAGGTTGCCGCCATTGGTCAGATCCTCGGCCTTGTGGGCGGGCAGCATTGAAACGGCATAGCTTTGGGTCGGGTTGGGGGTCTGCATATTCATCGGGCATCTCCAGAGCGTTGATGGCACATTGCCTTGTCGATTCGTGGTTCGCTTAATCTGGCTGACCCGGAACTGGGTTGGCTTTCTGTTCTTGAGTCTTAATCTGATAAAAATAGTAAGGTATGTCAATCCCCCATTTTCAACCCCTACCTGTTGCACAGGTCATCGCTGCGCCATAGGTCTGGGTCAGTATTGAACAAAGACGGTTAGGAACATGGTAGCGGCAGTTGTATTTGATTTGGACGGCACTCTGGTGGACAGCATCGCCGATATCGCAAACTCGGCAAACCGGATGCTGGCCGATCAGGGGATTGCCCCCCTGCCCGAGGAAACAATCCTGCGTTTCGTTGGCAACGGCCTGCCCAAGCTGGTCGCGCGGGTGATCGACCATTGCGGGCTGGACCGGGATCGACATTCAGAACTGACCCAGCTTACGCTGCACCACTACAACGCCGCTGCCTGCGACCTGACGACCCCTTACCCCGGCGTTCACCAGGCGCTGGACCAGCTGCGCGAGATGGGGTGTGTGTTGGGCGTCTGCACCAACAAACCCGAAGAACCCGCGCGCCATGTTCTGGACACCCTGAACCTGTCACAACATTTCGATACCGTCTTTGGCGGAGACAGCCTGAACACCCGCAAACCAGACCCGGCTCACTTGCATGCCAGCTTCGATGCTCTGCCCCATACCGGCCCCAGGATATTCGTGGGCGACAGCGAGGTGGATGCGGAAACCGCACAACGGGCCGGGGTACCGTTTCTGTTGTTCACCGAGGGTTATCGCAAATCGCCGGTGGCCGAGATGCACCATACGCTGAGCTACAGCGACAGCGCAGCCCTGCCGGATCTCGTGCAGCAGATTCTGACGGAGGCAGACCACCAGGCATAACCCCAAAAAAAAGACGAGGGGCCGGCCAAGGGGGTTAGAAGCCAGCCCCTCTTCGGGGGAAATCTGTGAGAGTGGTATGGGCGTGCTCGCCCGGTGGTTAACAAAGAATTAACGCATCCACTTCAGAGACGACATTGGGGGTTTCCCGTAGATCGGCATTTATTTGCGAAAACCCCAGCAAAATAACGTCCATTCAGGTGCGTTTTGCGACCTACCCGGCCGACAGATCGGCGGCGGCGCGCGCGATCACCAATTCTTCGTTGGTGGGGATGACCATCAGCTTTACGCGGGACATATCGGTTGAGATGATTCTCTTGTTGTCATCATTGGCATCGTGATCCAGCTCAATCCCAAGCCAGCCCATGTCCGAACAGATCCGGTCGCGGATAAAGGCCGAGTTTTCGCCGATCCCGCCAGCGAACACGATGGCATCGAGCCCGCCCAAAACCGCGGCCAGTGCGCCCAGTTCCCGACGCGCCCGAAAGGTGAAATAGTTGATCGCATTGCGCGCGCCCGGCATGTCCGAGGCTTCCAATGTCCGCATATCCGATGTCAGTCCCGAAAGCCCCAGCAATCCTGACTTGCGATACAACAATTCAGTGATTTCCGCAGCGCTCATGCCTTTCTGATCCATCAGATACACGACAACACCCGGATCGAGCTGACCGCAGCGTGTCCCCATCGGCAGTCCGTCGATGGCGGAAAATCCCATGCTCGACCCGACCGAGCGACCGCCCATCATCGCGCACATGGACGCACCATTGCCGAGATGGGCAACAATGACCCGCCCGCTGTGGATAAGCGGCGCCGTTTTCCTGAGGTGGTCCGAGATGTAGTCATAACTCAGGCCGTGGAACCCGTAACGCCGGACGCCCATGTCATAATACTCGGTCGGCAGTGCAAACGTGTCGTTGACCCACGGATGATTGCGGTGGAACGCCGTATCGAAACAGGCAATCTGTTTGGCGTTCGGGAACCTGTCGGTCGCGGCGCGTACGCCATTCAAGTTGAACGGCTGGTGCAGCGGTGCGAAGGGTTCATACTGTGCCAGCAGGTTCATATTGTCCGGCGTCAGCAGGATCGGCCTGTCATTGTCCGGCCCGCCATGAACGATCCGGTGCCCGACCGCGGCAACCTCGGCAGAGGGGAACCGGCGCTGGATCAGGTCCAGCACAAAGTCCAGCGCTCCGGCGTGATCATGGACATTTTCCAGATCCTGGTCGGCGACCACGCTGTCATCAGACATATATGCGCTGATACGCGCCGTAGGGCCGCCGATACACTCGACCTCGCCCGAGCAGATCAGAACGGGATCAGGCTCACCTCTGGCGAACAGCCCGAACTTGAGCGAGGACGAACCCGCATTCAGCGTGACGATCTGAACCATCAGGCCCGTGCCGACATCCGCGCCGCATGCAGGGCCGCCACAGCGCACGAAGCCAGGCGCGATTTGTCATCGTCCGAACGGCTGGTCAGGATGATCGGCGCCTTCGCACCAAGCACCACGCCTGCCGCCTTGGCACCGGCAACAAAGCTGAGCTGCTTGAACAGCATGTTGCCCGCGTCAATATTGGGCGCGACCAGAATTTCCGCCTGCCCCGCGACCTCCGAAACGATACCCTTGGTACGTGCGGCAGCAAGGCTGACGGCATTGTCCATAGCCAGAGGGCCATCGACCAGCCCGCCCTTGATTTGTCCCCGTTCCGCCATCTTCGCAATAAGCGCAGCATCCATCGAGGACCGGATCGCCGGGTTGACGGTTTCTACAGCGGACAGGATAGCGGCCCGCGGCGTCTCGAACCCGATTGATTTCGCCAGATCGATCGCGTTCTTGGTAATGTCGATCTTGGTCTCAAGGTCTGGCTCGATGTTGATGGCTCCGTCGGTGATCAACAAGGGTTTAGGCTGACCCGGGACATCCATGACAAAGACATGCGTGAACCGGCGACCCGCCCGCAGGCCACGTTCACGTCGCATGGCGGCACGCAGCAAATCGTCCGTATGCAGATGCCCTTTCATCAGCGCCTTGGCCTGTCCGTCGGCCACAAGATCGACGGCCTTGTTGGCCGCTTCGACATGGCTTTGGGCAGGAACGATCTGAATATCGCCCAGTTGCACGTCGAGTTCACGGGCGGCGGTGGTAATCTTGTCGGGGTCACCAACCAGAAACGGCTCGATAATCGATTCACGCGCGGCCAGCAGGGCACCGCCCAGCGAATTGGGATCTTCCGGTGCAACCACAGCCGTCGGCATCGCCGCCAGAGGCCGGGACTGTTCCACAAGCGCATCAAAGTGCCGGTGCCGATGCACGACAACGTCGGGGATATCGAGCTTGCCAAATGAAAGCTGCCGCTCGGGCGCGACAACCACAGCCGTACCGGAGACGACGGTGGCACCGTCCAGTGGCCGGGTTACCTTGGTGTCCAGAACCACTTCGCGGTTCTCGCGCTTTTCGATGACCGTAACGCGGACCAACAGCTCGTCCCCCGCAAAGGCATGCGTCGAGAACTCGAGCGTCTGTGACTTGCACAATGTCCCCGGCCCCGGCAGCGTATTGCACAGCACTGCCGAGATCAGCGTGCCGACGAACATATCCGGTGCTATGGCTTCGTTCAGAAGATCTCCGTCGCCGTCTTCCTTGGACAGATGCAGGGGATTGTGGTTCCCCGAATTCGAAGCGAACACATAGAAATCGTCCGCATTGCAGGTCCGCGTCAGTTCGGCAGTGTCGCCTACGTTCAGCTGATCAAAGGTCTTGTTGTGGTATTGCATGTCCAAACTCGGCAAGGTTGTGATCTGGGCGTGACACCAGGGACCGGTCAAGCCCCCGGCATATCGGGCTGCCACCGAGCATTAAGAAATTTCCCAAGGATTTCCAGTGTCGAGGCAGAACTGGCCCTATTCAATTGGACAATGTGGGAAGTGTCCGGCTAGGGCGCGAAATCCGCTGGCACACCAAAGAGCGGCGCATCGAGCGTTGTTCCCTTCAGCGATGTCAGAAACGCCACCAGGTCGGCAATCTGTGTATCGGTCAGTTCCACTGGCTCGATATCGATCTTCCGACGCTGGCGCGCCATCTCGAACCGGTCCTGCCAGACGATGAAATCCACCTGCTCCAGCCACGGCACATCGGGAAGCGCCGCCATAGCGGGGGTCCAGGATGCAAGGCTTCGTGATGGGTTCAAATGGTGCCGAATAATCCCTTCCAGATCTGCAAAGGCACCGTTGTGCCCATAGGGTGCCGTTTCCGTCACGTTGCGCAGCATCGGGGTGCGAAAGCGATAAGCGTCCTCAAGCCGGTTGCTTTCGCCCATGCGGCCCACGTCGCGGGCATAGGGGTCCCACTGGCGGGTCTTGCCGGGGCCAAAGGGCGGCAGGCCGAGCGCGTGGAATTTCTGATCGGACAACAACGGGCCTGAGTGACAGCCCGAGCATCCCGCCGTGCCAAAGAACAGCGTCATGCCATCCTTCTGCTGCTGCGTCAGGGCCATGTGATCCCCGGCCAGATACTGGTCGAACGGACTGTCGGTGCTGCGCCATTCCAACGCCATGAAAGCAGCCAGCGCATTGGCGATTTGGGTGATCGAGATATCTTCGGTCGTATCGACTTCGTCGAACGCCTCGACCATGGCCGGACCATAGCGCGGATCGGTGCGCACGCGTTTGGCAAGGATCGGCCAGCCTTTGTCGATACGGTCATGCACCGCGCCGGTGACCTGATTTTCAGCCACGTTCCCGGCCATCTCAAATTGCGAAGTCAGCGGAAACAGCGCCTGTGCGGCCAGTAATGAGTTCAACCCGTCCGGCAACCATTCCTGCGCAGGTGAATTGAAGCCGTTGCCATAGATGTCAGAAATGCTCAGACGGCCATCGTGAAAGACCGTATGGATGTCCCTGGCCCCGAGGTTCCAAAGCCCCGGAGAATTGCGCGGAATGCGTTTGCGAATCCTGTCCGCTCCGGTGCCCGGCGTGCGGTCTGGTCCCAGCCCCTGTCCGCCCTCGCCAATGCCCAGCGACAGCCCGTCCGAGGTGCCGAAATCCGGGTGGTGGCAATGGGCGCAAGAAATGTTCCGGTTGCCCGACAGGATCGGATCGTAAAACAGTTGATGACCGATAGCGGCCTGTTCCATATCAAAGGAGATGAAATCGTCATCGGTCAGCGGGCGCGGCAAATCCTGTGCGCCCGCGGTCCCGGCCAACAGGAAAGCAACGCCATGCGCCAGTTTGTATTTGCCCTTTGCCTGTTTGCATCCCCGGCGCTGGCTGAGTTGGAACAGGCGCGCGATCTGATGGAGGCCGGCGCGTTTGAAGCCGCGCGCGAGGAACTGCTGCCAGCGGCGCGATCCGGCAATGCCGAGGCCGAGGAACTGATCGGTGTGATGTATGGGCTGGGCCTTGGGGTTGAGCAGGACTATAAACGCGCATTCGAATGGTATTTGCGCGCCTCGATGAAGGGGCATCCGGGGGCGCAGTCTGGCGTCGGCTGGTACTATGAGCTGGGTCTGGGCATGCCCGCGCCCGATCTGGTGCGGGCTTACATGTGGTACACGCTCAGCGCCATTGGCGGCGACCCCGATGCGGCGATCAGCCTTGAGGAGGTGGTCAAGAAGATGTCGCCGGAGCAGATCGAAAAGGCGCATATTCTGGTCAACGACTACAAAGGGTGGATGTACCCGTTTCGGTGAGGGTCGGGCCATTCAGCCCGACCCAACAGCTTAGTTCAGGTCCGCGTCGCGGGATGCATTCACATCCGCCTCAGCCGCTGCAACCGCATCGGTCAGCGCCCCAAATATCTCATCCCCGCGGGCCACGTTGGACTGGAACCAGTCATAAACCGGCGTTGCGGCCTCTTTGAACGCGGCCTTCTGATCGGGTGTCAGCACATATAGGTCACCGCCACCAGCGACGAAATCCTCATACGCCTGGATCGACTTGCGCTTGGGCGAGGCAAAGGTGGCCTGCTGCAGCGCATAGAAACCGTCGACTACGACGCGGCGCATATCCTCGGGCATTTCCTGGAATTTGGCGTTGTTCATCCACCACAGCGCCCCCATGTAGGCATGGCCGTCCAGCGTGACATATTGCAGACCGGCGTCGGGGAATTTCATGCCCATAATGTCGGTGATACCGTTCTTCGATCCTTCAACCACACCGGTCTGAAAGCTGGTGAACAGTTCCGGCCACGGGATCGGAGTGGGGGAAGCGCCCAGCGCCTTGACCAGCTCCTGCGGCAGGTCGGCGACCACGGTGCGGATTTTCAGACCTTCCATATCGGCAGGCTCGGCAATGCGGCGCTGCGTGTTGGCAAAGTTGCGCCAGCCGCCGGTGTTGCCAATGGTCATCAGACGGATCGCCCCGCCCGAATCCTCAAGCGCCATATCGCGCATGGTGCGGGTGAAATCACCCGACAGCACATGCTCGGCTATGCGGTCGTCGGCCATCAGATAGGGCAGATCCAAAACCTGCACGTAAGGAAAGATGCCTGACGCACCGCCCGAGGTTGAGATGTAGATGTCGATGGTGCCGTCGGCCACGCCCTGCAGGCATTCCGCGCCGTTCGAACACAGCTGGGTGCCGATGAACAGCTCAACCTCGATGGCACCGTTCGATGCGGCCTCGACATAATTCTTGAAGACGACCAGACCGTCATAATCCTCGTCATTTTCGTTCGAGTTGGCGGTGGCGCGCAGCGTGTAATCTGCGGCTGTGGCGGCCATGGCGGACGCGGCCACCAGCGATGTCGCCACCGCTGCGGATTTGATGAAGTCTCTGAGCATGCGTTTCCTCCCTGTGATACTCAGTTGGCAAATCCCGTTATCCTCGGGATCGTCATGGATAGTGCGGGGATGTAGGTGATCAGAAAGATCACGATGATTTCGACCGCCAGAAACGGCAGGATCGCCTTGGCAATGGTTTCGACCCGTTCCCGCGAGACGGCGGCGGCCACGAACAGGACCAACCCCATTGGCGGGGTGGCCAGACCAACGGTCAGGTTAACGCTCATGATTATGGCAAAATGGATCGGGTCGACACCAAGGCTGGTAAAGATCGGGCCAAGGATCGGACCAAGGATGATGATCGCCGGGCCCGCGTCCAAAAACATGCCGACGATAAACAGCAACAGATTGATCAGGAACAGCAGGATCAGCGGGTTTTCCGACAGGCTGAGGATCAGTTGCGCCAGTTGTTCCGGCGCGTGGCTGAGGCTGACCACGGTCTTGAACGCCATCGCGGCCCCGACCAGCAGCAGCACCACCGCCGAGGTCATGCCCGCGTTGCTGAGGATCTCGGGCACCTCTTTCAAGGTAAGCGTGCGCAGGACAAAGAAGCCGATGATGAAGGCATAACCCACGGCCACGGCCGCCGCCTCGGTCGGGGTGAAGATACCGCCCAGAATGCCGCCCAGAATGATCACCGGCGTCATCAGCGGGAAAAACGCCTTGAGGCTGGCCTGCCTGCGCTCGGGCCATGTGTATTTGCGGCTGGCAACGGGAAAGTCATAGCGGTCGGCCATGAGCTTGATCATCAGCATCAGGCCAACGCCGACCATTACACCGGGAACGATGCCCGCCAGGAACAAGGCGGCGACGCTTTCGCCCATCACATAGGCATAAATGATCATGATGCCCGAGGGCGGGATGATAGGCCCGATCACCGAACTGGCCGCCGTGATCGCGGCGGCGAATTTGCGGGTATAGCCCTGCTTCTCCATCGCCGGGATCAGCATCGAGCCAAGCGCCGAGGTGTCGGCCACTGCAGAGCCGGACAGGCCTGCGAACAGGATCGAGCTTAGCACGTTCACATGCGCCAGCCCGCCGCGCAGGTGGCCCATCAAAGCCTGCGAAAACTCGACGAGGCGGATGGTTATGCCGCCCCGGTTCATCAGCTCTCCGGCCAGCATGAAGAAGGGGATCGCCATCAGCGGGAAGCTGTCCATACCGTTATAGACATTGCGATACAGCAGCGTGATGTCGTTGGTCTGACCGTTCAGCCACAGCAGGATACCGGGCGCGGCCAGCAGCGCGAAAAACACCGGCAGGCCGATCAGCAGGAAAATCAGGAAGGTGGGCAGGAACCAGATCAGCATCTATTCGGCCCCCACCGCAGCATCAGGAATTTCGGGCAAAAGATGACCCCCGCCTAGCAGAGTGATGAAGGATCGCAGGATCAGCTCGATATTGACCGAGATCAGCAGGACGATACCCACTAGCAACGAGGCCATCATCCAGCTGCGCGGTATGCGGAACCATTCGTCGAACCCGAAAGAAGTGGGCAAATACAGCGCGGCAGTGGCGAATTTGCCGCCAAAACCGGTGACCTCGGACCAGCCGATATTGACGGCCACCAGCAGCACGGCCAGCGAGATAAGCAGCAGGAACAGATTGAGCGTTTGCCCGATGAGGCGCGGCAGAAACCGTTCCAGCATGTCGATGGCGACAAACCCTCCGCGTCGGAATGCGGTCGGGGCCATCAGACCCGTCATCCAGAGCATGCAAAACCGCGCGGCCTCGTCCGGCCAAGGCAGGGCGTTGCCCAGAACGTATCGGAAGAACACCTGAATCAGAATTGCGATCACCATCAAAGCAATCGCAACAATGCCAACCGCGCGGCCCAGACGCAGCACGGCTTCGTTCACGAATGCAATCGGCGCAAGCACCGATGCCAGTCCGCCCATGCGGATCCTCCCTTGTTCAGCCGCGGGTTTGTCCCGCGATCGTCAGAACGCGCTTATGTCTTCGCGAATTGGCCGAGTTTTCCGGCATAAAAGGTCAGCGCGTCTCCGTCGCTCATGCTGGCCTTCAGGACTTTGCCCACGACGATCACATGGTCACCCGCGTCGTGATAAGCGTGTTGTTCGCACTCGAACCGGGCCAGACAATCGGGCAGCAGCGGTGTGCCGTTTGCGCAGCGCTCGTGCCGGATGTCCCGCAAGGCGTGGGCGTCTTTGGAACAGCCAAAGCACAGCTCGGCCTGTTCCGACGATAACACGTGAACCGTGAAATGCCGCGCCTTGTGGAAATAGGGAAACCGGCGCGAGTTTCGATCCCCCGCCCACATGATCAGGGCCGGGTCCAGCGACAGGGATGAGAAACTGTTGGCGGTGATGCAGATCGGGCCGTCATCGCTGTCACAGGTCACGACAGTTACGCCGGTGGCAAACCGGCCAAACGCGTCGCGCAGAGTTCTTGTGTCGTCCTTGCCCGGCACAAAGGTATGGGCCATATCGCGCGAAATTGCATTCATCACGGCACCTCATGCCCCAGTGCCGCCTCATAAAGGCGATACCAGCTTTCAGGATCCAGAGTGACCTTCAATGCGTCCGAGATGCGTTTGATCCGGTCCGGATTATTGGTGCCCAGCACCGGCAGGATGTGCGCCGGATGCGCCAGCAGAAAGGCCACGGCCACGGCGGCACGATCCACGCCGAATTCTGCGGCAATTTCATCGGCAACGACCCCGACCGGAGGGTTCCCGGCCATCAGCAACCCGCCCCCCAGTGGCGACCATGCCATTACGGGATGCCCGTGCTGCTGGTGAAAGGCCAGATCGCCATTTGTAAACGGGCTGATCTCACCCAGAGAAATCTCGACCTGGTTGGTCACAAGCGGCGTTTTCATCGCCGATTGCAGCAAGGTCCAATCCCACGGACGGAAGTTCGAGACACCCACCGCGCCGACCTTGCCACTGGCAACAACCTCATCCAGCGCGGTGCCGGTTTCATGGTGGTCCATCAGAGGATCCGGGCGGTGAATCAGCAGCAGGTCGATATGGTCGATGGCCATTTCGGTCAGAGACGTATCGACCGAATTCACGATATGCGCGCGCGAGGTGTCATAGTATTTGACCTTCGCATCCGCATAGCGCCCGACCGGGGCGATGATGTCACATTTGGTGACAATCTCCATCTTCTGACGCAGGCCCGGGTTGGCACGCAGGGCGTTGCCCAGAACCGCCTCGGCCGCGTATCCGCCATAGATATCGGCCTGATCGAAGGTGGTAATGCCCTGATCCAAACAGGCCTGTATCTTGGCCTCGACATGGCTTGCCGAGGTATCGCTGTCATCGCCCAGACGCCACATGCCATAGACAAGGCGGCTCATTTCCAGCGTGTCAGACAGTTTCACACGTTGCATCAGCGGCGAACTCCGTTGCCCAGCGGGGTCGCCGGGGTTGTTGCGGGCACGCGCCCATAGGCTTCGGGCAGCGAGCAGGTTTTCAGGTGGGGCAGCACGCGGGCACCGAAATGCCTGGCCTCGTCCACGTGCGGGTACCCCGAGAAGATAAAGGCGCGGATGCCCATCTTCTGGTATTCTTCGATCTTGGTCATGACCTGATCTGTCGACCCCACCAGCGCCGCGCCGCAGCCCGACCGGGCGCGTCCAACACCGGTCCACAGGCCGGGTTCGACATAGCCGTACTCATCCGCCAGATCGCGGTTCTTGGTCTGATGCGCCACACCAAGCGAGGTCGCATCCAGCGCCCGTTCGCGAATGGCGCGGCCATAGTCGTCATCCAGTTTCGAGACGATGTAATCCGCATATTCCTGCGCCTCGGCTTCGGTGTCCCGCACGATCATGTGAACGCGCAAACCATAATCCAGAGTGCGGTTGTAGGTTTCGGCCACGGCGTGGACGGCCTTCATCCGATTGGCCAGTTGATCCTTGGTCTCAGGCCACATCAGGTAAACATCGCAATGCTCGCCACACAGATCCAAGGCGGATGGAGAATAGCCGCCAAAATAGAGCAACGGCCCACCGGTCTGATAAGGCCGCGCCGGATCGGTGGTCAGTCCCTCGAAGTTGTAGACCTCGCCCACGTGATTGATCTCATCCTGCGTCCAGGCCTGCTTTAGAATCTCCACCACTTCGCGCGAGCGTTGATAGCGGAACGCGCTGTCGGCATTTTCGCCCGGAAAATCGGACGAGATGATGTTGACCGTCAACCGCCCCTTCAGCATGTGATCCAGCGTCGCGATGGTGCGGGCCAGCATGATCGGCTGCATCTCGCCGCACCGCACCGCGGCCAGCAGATTGATCTTTTCGGTAATTGGCGCACAGCCCGCCACGAAGCTCAGCGTGTCCTGACCGACCTGATAAGAGGACGGGCACAGGATGTTACGAAACCCTTGCGCCTCGGCCTCTTTCACGATGCTGGAACAGTGGTCCCAACTGGATCGCAGATCGCCTTCGGGCACTCCCAGAAACTGATAGTCGTCCGAGCAGAGCGCAGCAAACCACGAGACCTCGGCCGCATCCAGATCGGGGGATGTGATGGGGACGATGGTCATTTGATTCACGCTCCGTGCATCTTTTACTTTTCTCTTGCGTAGCAACCGCATTGATGTAGATCAATAGTGTATCAATTTTTCCTGCGACCAAACGAAGCGCCTCAAATGCCCCCCAACAGCCGAAACCCCAACGCCCTGCCGATCTATGTCCAGATCTCAGAACTGCTGATCCGCGACATCGCGGCAGGTCGCCTGATCGACGGCGAGCGCCTGCCGCCCGAACGGGAGATGGCTGCCGGGTTGCAGGTGTCTGTCGGGACGCTGCGAAAATCACTGGCTGAGCTAGAGAAAAAAGGCATGTTGGAGCGTGTTCAGGGCTCGGGCAACTACATTCGCGAGACCGGAACCCAGAACAGCGTGTATGCGATGTTCCGGCTGGAGTTGCCCGAAGGCGGCGGGTTGCCGCGCGCTGATGTCCTGTCGGTCGATCATCTGCAAAAGCCCGCTGATCTGCCGGAATTCGGCCAGTCGAAATTCGGATCGCGGGTGCGCCGGATGCGCTATCTGAATGACACAATCATCGCAGTCGAGGAGATATGGCTGGACGAATCAGCGGGTCAGATCGACCGGAACCTGCTTTCGGACTCGCTGTATCGCTATTATCAGCAGCAACTTGGCTTCTGGATCACCCGGGCCGAGGATCGCGTCTCGGTCGGCGCCCTGCCCGATTGGACGCCCCGCGGCTTTACCAGACCCGCAGGCCAGATCGCAGGATATATCGAGCGGTTCAGCTGGTCGGAAAAGCCCGAACCGGTCGAGTTCTCAAAGACGTGGTTCGATCCGGATCGGGCCACCTATGTCCAACGCCTGAAGTAAAAGGAAACACGCATGACCCGGACCATCCATTACGGGCTGATCGGATGCGGCATGATGGGGCAGGAACATCTGCACAATATCGCTCTGCTTGAGGGCACGCAGGTCGCCGCCATCTTTGAACCTGATCCGGAGATGGCGCAAAAGGCGCAGACCATCGCACCGGATGCGCGGATGGTCGCGTCGCTGCAGGAGCTTCTGGCGGTTGCTGATTTGGATTGTCTGGTCATTGCCAGCCCCAATCATCTGCACGTGGACCAGTTGTTTGAAATTGCTACGACCCGCCCCCTGCCTTTGTTGGTCGAGAAGCCGCTGTTTACAGATCCTGCCGATCTTGATCGGCTTGAAGCGTTGGAGCGCGACTACCCGCACCCGATCTGGGTGGCGATGGAATATCGCTATATGCCTCCGATCGCTGCCCTGATCGACGAGGCGCAGGTGACAGGTGGTATCAAGATGCTATCGATCCGCGAACACCGGTTTCCGTTCCTTGAGAAAGTCGGCGACTGGAATCGATTCAACCGCAACACCGGTGGCACCTTTGTCGAGAAATGCTGCCATTTCTTCGACCTCATGCGCCTGATCCTGCAATCTGATCCAGTACGCGTTTCAGCAAGTGGCGGCCAGTCGGTGAACCACTTGGACGAGACCTATGCGGGAGAAACCCCGGATATTCTGGACAATGGCTATGTCATCGTCGACTTCGCCTCGGGCGCGCGGGCAATGCTGGAACTGTGTATGTTCGCAGAAGGATCGCGCTATCAGGAAGAGATTTGTGCCATTGGCCCCGCCGCCAAGGTCGAGGCCCTGATCCCCGGGCCCGGCCGTTTCTGGCCCGAACATCTGGGCGAGGCTCCGGTACCGCAACTGATCGTCAGTCCGCGCGATCCCAAAGGCCCGATTGCCCGCGACATCCCGGTGGACCCCAAGCTGCTCGCTGCCGGGGATCACAACGGATCAACCTACTATCAGCACCGGGGCTTTCTGGAGCTGGTGCGCGCAGAGCGCGCGACCCCGGATGTTTCTCTGCGCGATGGGCTCTGGGCGGTGCGCGTTGGGCTTGCTGCGCAGCAATCGGCAGAACATGGAGAGACAGTGACGCTTTCGCGGTAACAGTCACTCAGCACGGGGCGGGATTTCTCAACGGTGATTAAGTTCTTGCCAAGCCGGCACCGGCTCAGTCCTTTGTCAGTTCCACGGCGCTGTGAACGGGTGGAACCGGGCCTTTCAGCAGCATCAGCGCAAGCACCATCGCGGCCGCCGCGGCAATGGCTGCCACAAGCATTGCGCTGTCAAACGCATTGTCCTGAAGGTCGCGCAGCGCCTTGGCCAGTTGCGCACCGGTATCAGGGTCCAGACCGGCAATCAGTTCCTGTACCTGACTGGGTGTGCCGTGTGTCAGTGCATGGGCAAGATCGGTGCGCTGGGTCGATCCTGCGGGCAGGGCATTGATGACCTCTGAAAGCCCGCGCCGCGTGGTGATGGATTCGGCAAGCCCGCCGACCACCGCTCCCAGAGTGGCGCCGAAATACAGGAACGCGTTGATCACGCCCGATCCCTGACCCACATGTTCCTCGGGCAGCAGGCGCAGGCCGAGGCGGGGCAACAGGGAAAAGCCGATGCCAAGCCCCACTCCCACAATGACCAGTTTCCACCATATCCCGGAATAGCTGGTGGTGTTTGTTGTCGTCATCAGCAGCAGAAAACCACAGGCCATGAATCCCATGCCCAGCGCGACCGGCCACTGAAAGCTGTAGGGTGCAAGGAAACGCGGCGCGGTGACGGACACGATGAACATGCTGGCGCTCAGCGGCAGGATCGCGCTGCCTGCATCAATGGCAGAGTATCCGAAGGCGTCGGGCGATTGCACGAAGACATTGAAATAGACAAAGAAGGCAAAAAGGGTGAAACCGGTAAAGAACATTCCCGCCGCTGCCATGAAATAGCGGGGGTGGCGGAAGTATCGCAGCTCGACCAGTGGATCCCTGCTGCGCCGGGAGGTCACGATAAGCGCCCCCACCGCGCAGGCCGAAACAGCCAGAGGAACCAATGTAAGGGCCGTGCTCCACCCCCGGCTTTCCCCATTGCTGAGCGCAAAGGACAGTGGACCCAGAAGCAGGATCATGGCGATGGCCCCGGCATAATCGAACCTTGCATCCGGCTGACGCATGTCCGGAACATATTTGTGTTTGCTGACCCGCAGACCGATTACAAAGGCGATGGAAAGCAAGACCAGATCGGTGGCGAATACCGCCCTCCAGCTGATGTAATGTGCGAAAGCACCGCCGACGATGGGACCGACGCCAATGGCGAGGCCGACAATCGCGCCCCAGGCACCGGTGACGCTTGCGCGTTGGTCCTCGGGTGTGGCGGCGGTCAGGATGGACAGTGAGGTGCCGAACAGCGCGGCGGCCCCTGCCCCCTGTGCGCCGCGTCCGATCAGGATCATCGTCGCATCCCGCGAAACCAGCGCCAGAGACGACCCGGCGGCGAAAACGATCATCCCAAAGAAGAAAACGCCCATCTTGCCGGTGATATCGCCCAGCCTGCTAACAATGGTCACAAGCGTCGCACTGGCCACCGTATAGGCTGCCATCACCCATTGCAGGCCGGACGGGGTCAGATCGAACTCGGCCTTGAGATTGGGAAGAATGGTGGCAACGGCGGTGGTGTTGAACCCGACAACCATCATGCAGATGGCTGTCATCAGCAGCACCAAGCGCGCGCCGCCCGTGTCAGACCCGCCATCGGGTTGAATGTTCGGTATGGCCTCGCCCTCCCGGACAATGGCGCGTACCGCAAAGGTCCGCAACCAGATTAATGCTTGGGCATTAAAGCATTTTTCTGCCTTCAGGCATAGGGTGTCAAATCCGGCAGGACACCGCCAGCAGGAGGATCGGCAGGCCGATATTGGTCACACAGCCGTTCATCAATGGCTTCCGAACCGGCAATCGCAACAGCCTGAGGCCACGCCCCCGGGATCCCCAAGCCGCACAATCGCCCGCGTCGCCGTCCAGCTCATTTCCAGAAATGCCCTGAACCAAAGCTCAATGGTCGACAAATGCAAGATGAACAGGGTCGGATAGCCAAGCAGTCGCGCTAAGCCCCGCCCCCGGCAGGGTTTTCCAATTTTGAGTCCGATATTGCGTTTATCAGGGGTCCGGGGTCCTTCCCTTCGCCGCACACACAACATATAGTGGCTGACAACAACGTGTGGGCAAACACGGCGGGACTTGGGAATACAGGCATGGCACATATCATCGTAGTCGGGAATGAAAAGGGCGGCGCAGGCAAATCGACCGTGTCGATGCATGTAGCGACCGCTTTGGCGCGTCTGGGACACAAAGTCAGCACTCTGGATCTGGACCTGCGTCAGCGCAGCCTTGGCCGCTATTTCGAAAACCGCCTGAACTTTCTGAACGGCGCAGAGCATTCCCTGCCCAGCCCGCGCCACCATGACCTGCCCGAGATCGACGCCAGTACGCTGAAACCCGGCGAGAACATCTATGACCACCGCCTGTCGGCTGCGGTGTCCGAGTTGGAAAGCGACAGTGATTTCATCCTGATCGACTGCCCCGGCTCGCATACCCGGCTCAGCCAGGTGGCGCACTCTCTGGCCGATACGCTGATCACGCCACTGAACGACAGTTTCATCGATTTTGATCTGCTCGCACGTATCGATTCCAAGGGCGAAAAAATTCTGGGACCGTCGGTCTATTCCGAGATGGTCTGGAACGCGCGCCAGTTGCGGGCACAAGCGGGGCTGAAACCGATCGATTGGGTGGTGGTGCGCAACCGGGTCGGCACCCAGCGCATGGTCAACAAGGAAAAGATGCAGCGCGCCATCGAGATGCTGTCGCAGCGCATCGGCTTCCGCGTCGCCTCGGGCTTTTCCGAACGGGTGATCTTTCGTGAACTGTTCCCGCGCGGGCTGACCTTGCTGGATCTCAAGGATATCGGGGTCAAACAGCTGAATATCTCGAACATCGCCGCACGGCAGGAATTGCGAGATATGATGAAAGAGCTGAACTTGCCGGGGGTCGAAATCGACTTCTAAGACCTGACACCCCCTCCCTGCCACAAACAAAAAACAGGCACGATGATGAAACGGTCGCTTGCGATCCTGACAATGATCAAGGGCGATTATCATTGGGCAAAACTGTGGCTCAGCCACTACAGCAGACAGGTTGCGAAAAAGAGCGATCTGTTTGTGATTATTGATGGCGTTGACAGCGAGTTGGTCGCTCTCTTCGAGGGGTGCAGCGTGACTGAAACAGCTGAGGTTCATCATGATCACCGTTTCGAGTCATCGCGGCTGCTACTGAAACATGGATTGGTCCGCAAGCTGCTGGCCGACTATCAGGCCGTGCTGATGACCGATGTTGATGAATTTGTTTGCGTCGATCCAGCCCTCAACACCACTCTGAGTGGTTATCTGCCTGCGTGTCACGCAGGCGAAAAAGTGCGGTCCACCTTTGGCGTCGAAGTTTTTCACTGGACTGATCATGGAAAGCTAGATCTGGACCAGCCAATTCTGTCACAGCGGAAATTCGGATATGTTGCGCCCGGTTATTGTAAACCGAACACCTTCTACAAGGATTTTGGGCGCGCCAATCATCACCGGGTTCATGGCGAACCCTGGGTGATAGATCCCAATCTCTGGCTGTTTCACATGCGCTATGCAGACAGGGACCTGACCCGACAATACGGCTACCTGCGTCAGCTTGAGTATCAAGCCCAGTCCAAAGCTACCGGAACCGGCGGCGCGGGATCGTGGGCCCGCCCTTTCGCCACCTACCGCGCCGAACGACAGCGGTTAACCGCAGGGCCACCGCCCGTCGAGCTGACACCGGATATTCAGGCCGAACGGATCGAGCTGATGCTTGAGTATTACGTCCAACATAATCGGGCCGGGGCAAAACAACGAAAGTCCCCATTGTATCTGATCCCCGAACGTTTTGCATCCTGCATCTGAGCACCGGCCAAAATTGGCCAAGCCCGACCAGATCAGGAATGCGCCCGCCAAACGCTATTTGGCCGAGCGAAAAACCGTAAACAACTCTTTCGGCTCGGGCACACCCCGCAGCATGTAACGTCCGACCGAGATCAGATCAGCATCGCAAGGGTGCGCAGCACGCGCGACGTCGTCCGAGATCAAAATGCGCTGACCCAACGACCGGTGCATTCCGGCAATCCGTGCCGTCTGGTTTACCGCCGGGCCGATGACAGTGAAATCCAACCGGGCGTCCGAGCCGATATTGCCATAGAGAATCTCGCCCGAATGCAAGGCCAGCGTGTAGTTCGACACGGGTTGACCGCTGGATTCGCGCTGTTCGTTCAACGTGGCCATCCGATCCTGCAACAGGGTCACGGCGCCCAGCGCGGCGCGGGCGTCGGCGTCAATCTCGCCCACATCGAACATCGCCATGACACCATCACCCATGAATTTCAGGATGTTGCCGTCGCATTGATGAACCACATCCACCACCACGGCGAGGTAGTCATTCAGCATGTCGATCACTTCGGTACCCGGCAGCTCTTCGGACAGGCTGGTGAAGCCTTCGAGGTCAAAATTCCAGATCACCGCATCGATCTGCTGCAGCGATCCGCGGCGGATTTCACCCGACAAGACGCGCTGCCCGGCATCCCGGCCCAGATAGACGCGCATCAGATCCTGTGACACCCGCGCATTCGATGCTGATTTCAACGCCAGCCCCAGATGCGGCAGTGCCGTATTGATAAGGTCCAGATCATCGTCGCAGAACCCCTCGGGGCCATTGCTGGCCCAGGACATGAGCACCCCGTCGATGGCCTTTTTGGCATCCCGCGGGCTGCTATGGGAGGGTACATCAAAACTGACGCCACTTGCGTAGTAATCCGTGGCCCCAAGCTCGCGCAGCTCATTCAGCAAAGGAAAGCGGCTGGGCTCATTCTGGTCCACCAAACGCTCGCGGAGGGCGTCGACCTCATCATTCAGGATCACGAAAAGCGGGCTGCGCTTCCAGATCTCGCTGGGCTCTTCACTGTACTCAAAGGTCTGGAAATCTCCGCCACGCCCCTGATACCAGCTATAGCCGGTGCCGCCATAGACCGGATGCAGCGCCGGTTGGGCCGCGTGAAAGCGCATCAGTGGAACGCCAAGATCAACCAGTTGATTGCAATAGCCGTCCAGCAACTCTTCTTTGTCCGCCCCTTCAAGGCCGCGTGTCACAAGCCAGTCGATCAGAGCATGGGATTTCGCCGCGTTGGGGTCCGTGGCTGTCATTTCACCTTCCTGTGTCCGTTCAGCTGTTGATCTGGGCGCGGCTGCATCAAATTACCAGTGCGTCAATCCATCCCGGCCAGACGGCGCAGCATCATCCGCAAGAGCGCCGCCTCGCCCGTCGTAAAGCGCGCCGCCAGTTTCGCGTCATAGTCGCGCGCAATCTCGCGCAGTTCACGATACACCGCCTGACCTGAATGTGTCAGCGATAGCTGCTCGGACCGGCGGTCCGTCTCATCCCGCAAGCGTTGCAGATAACGCCGCTGTTCCAGCCTGCGCACCGCCCGGCTGATCTTGGTTTTATGGATTTTGGCGCGCAGCCCGATCTCTTTGGCGGTCATTTCACCATAATTGCCAAGGTGAAACAGCACCCGCCATTCGGTGCGCAACATTCCATAGCGATTCTTGTAGACGCGCTGAAACTCCAACGAGCTTTCCTCGGCCGCTTGATTCAACAGAAACGGCAGGAAATTTCGCAAATCAAACTCATCTTTTTCGGCATTATTCTGCTGTGTCATCCTTGTTAGTTACAAAATCAACTATTATCCGACAAGCAGCAACTTGAAGGAGCGTCTGATGAATCGCCCCACCGACCCGCATGAAATGACCCAGGCCAGCACCCCTGTTGGCACCCATCCCGGCTATATGCCCGGCTTTGGAAACGATTTTGAAACCGAGGCCCTGCCTGGCGCACTGCCGCAAGGGATGAACAGCCCGCAAAAATGCAACTATGGCCTTTACGGCGAACAGCTGAGCGGCACCGCCTTCACCGCTAACCCGCCCGAACGCACATGGTGCTATCGCATCCGCCCTTCGGTGAAACATTCGCATCGCTATGAGAAAATCGACCTGCCCTACTGGAAATCGGCCCCATGTGTCGATCCGGACGTGATTTCGCTGGGCCAGTACCGTTGGGATCCGGTGCCGCATTCAGATGAAGGCCTGACCTGGCTGACCGGAATGCGCACCATGACCACGGCCGGAGACGTCAACACTCAGGTCGGCATGGCCAGCCATATCTATCTGGTCACTGAATCGATGGTGGATGATTATTTCTTCTCAGCCGATTCCGAACTGCTGGTGGTGCCGCAGGAAGGCCGCCTGCGCTTTGCCACCGAAATGGGCATCATTGATCTGGAACCCAAGGAAATCGCCATCATCCCGCGCGGGCTGCTTTATAGGGTTGAGGTATTGGAAGGCCCCGCGCGCGGTTTCGTCTGCGAAAACTACGGGCAGAAATTCGAACTGCCCGGGCGCGGGCCGATCGGTGCCAATTGCATGGCCAACCCGCGTGACTTCAAGGCTCCGGTAGCAGCCTTTGAAGACCGCGAGGTGCCTTCGACGGTAACGATAAAATGGTGCGGCCAGTTCCATACGACGAAGATTGGCCACAGCCCGCTGGATGTGGTCGCCTGGCATGGCAACTACACGCCTTACAAATACGACCTGCGCACATACTGCCCGGTCGGCGCGATCCTGTTCGACCATCCCGACCCGTCGATCTTTACCGTCCTGACTGCGCCTTCGGGCCAGCCGGGTACGGCGAATATCGACTTTGTTCTGTTCCGCGAGCGCTGGATGGTGATGGAGGACACGTTCCGCCCGCCCTGGTACCACAAGAACATCATGTCCGAGCTGATGGGCAACATTTACGGTCAGTATGACGCCAAACCGCAGGGCTTTGTCCCCGGCGGTATGAGCCTGCACAACATGATGATCCCGCACGGGCCGGACAAGGAAGCCTTTGAGAAAGCGTCGAACTCGAACCTCGGCCCGGACAAGTTGGAGAACACGATGTCCTTCATGTTCGAAACCCGTTTCCCGCAGCACCTGACGGCATTTGCAGCCACCGAAGCGCCGTTGCAGGATGACTATATCGATTGCTGGAGCGATATCGAAAAGAAGTTCGACGGAACCCCCGGCAAAAAATGAACATCGCCTGAAGTCATAGATTTTTCGACGAGAAATCTTGGCCCCTGACAAAGGTCTGGAGAAAAAATGCCTTTGATGAAATCCTGGGTCGCATCGGCCAATTCCGCCGACCACCCGTTTCCGCTGAACAACCTGCCCTATGGCGTGTTCTCGACCGAAACCACCGAGCCCCGCTGCGGCGTGGCCATCGGCGACATGATATTCGACATCACTGCCGCCGAGGCCGACGGGCTAATCGCATTGTCGGACGAACCGCTTTTTGACCTGCCCTTCTGGAACCCGCTGATGGAGGAAGGCCCCGCCGTCTGGGCCGCCCTGCGCGAACGCCTGACCGCGCTGCTGGCCGAGGGCTCGGACGCGCAGCACAAGATCGAGGCGCTGCTGATCCCTCAGAACACGGCGCAGATGCACATGCCCTTTGCCGTCAGCGAATACACCGATTTCTACGCAGGCCGGAACCATGCCTTCAATGTCGGCACCATGTTCCGCGGGCCTGAGAATGCGCTGCCGCCGAACTGGCTGCATATTCCTATCGGATACAACGGGCGTGCGTCGTCCGTAGTCGTCTCGGGCACCGACATTCGTCGCCCCTGGGGTCAGCTCAAATCCCCCGATCAGGACCTGCCTGCTTTCCTGCCCTCCCGCCGCTTTGATATCGAGCTTGAGATGGGCGCCATCGTTGGCACACCGTCTGATGGCCCGATTTCAGTGCAGGAGGCGGATGATAACATCTTTGGCTATGTCCTGCTGAACGACTGGTCTGCGCGCGATATTCAGGCATGGGAATACCAGCCGCTGGGCCCGTTTCAGGCCAAAGCCACCGCAACTTCGGTCAGTCCGTGGATCGTCACCAAAACCGCGCTGGAACCCTTCCGTTGCGACACGCCAGCGCGCGAGTTTGAACTGCTGGAGCACCTGAAAGACTGCGGCCCGATGCTCTATGACATTGACCTGTCCGTCACCATGGCTCCCGAAGGCAAGGCGGCCACGACCATTGCGCGAACCAACTACAACCAGATGTATTATTCGGCGGCGCAGCAGCTGGCGCATCACACGACTTCGGGCTGCCCAATGAATACCGGCGATCTGCTGGGATCCGGCACCATCTCGGGGCCAACCAAACCCGAACGCGGCTCGCTGCTGGAACTGAGCTGGGGCGGGAAGGAACCTATGACGCTGGACACCGGCGAAACGCGCAGCTTCATCGAGGATGGCGACACCCTGACCCTGACCGGCGCGGCCCAGGGTGACGGCTACAAGATCGGGTTCGGCGATTGTACCGGTACGCTTCTACCGGCACTCGAAGACCCGTTTGCGAGGGGCTGATGCAGCTGCAGCCCATATCCTCAGAGCGCGCTCTGCCAGTCCTTTACGGCTTCGATTGGGTAGAGAAGCATCAGCACGTTCAGCGTAAGCCCGTCACGGATCAGCGTGGTGGTCAGAACCTCGAACGCCAATGCGATGGCAACCGTCGCCCAGATCGGCAGGCCGCGGGCCAACCAGAACCCCAGCATCATCGCGCCAATATCGGCAATCGAGTTGACGACACTGTCGCCGTAATAATCCAGCGAGATCGTCACGGCGCGATAATGCTCGATCACGGCATCGGTGTTCTCGGAAATCTCCCACGCGACTTCGATCAGGGTGGCGATGAACAACCGCCAGCCTACAGCAAGGCGCCGCGCCACCAGCCACAGAAGGCCGTAAAACAGGAAGCCATGAATGATATGGCTGGGGGTGTACCAGTCCGTCAGATGCTGAGAGCTTTCGGAACTGAAGGTTTCACCATGCCACAGTTTGATGAAACCACATTTGCAAATCGGCTCGCGCCCCATCCACAGCAGGATGATGGTACAGGCTATGACAACACAAGCGGTTGCCCAGTAAGGCAAAAATCGACGTTCAAACATGAGGCGACAAGACCATCAAGGCGGGTCTCTGTCCAGAAGGGAAATAACTGATATGGCCAAGGCATTCGCGTCCCAGGGGGACATGTCGGAAAAGAAAATCTCGTTCACCGAGGTGGGCGAAGGGCTTTACGCATTCACCGCCGAGGGCGACCCGAACTCGGGCGTGATCATCGGCGATGACAGTGTGATGATTGTCGAGGCGCAGGCCACCCCGCGTCTGGCCAACAAGGTGATCGAATGCGTGCGCTCAGTGACCGATAAACCGATCACTCATGTGGCGCTGACCCATTACCACGCGGTACGCGTTTTGGGCGCCAGCGCTTTTGGCGCGCAACAGATCCTGATGTCCGACATGGCCCGTGCCATGGTGGTCGAGCGTGGTCAGGAAGACTGGGACAGCGAATTCCAACGCTTCCCGCGCCTGTTCGAAGGGCATGAGAGCATCCCCGGCTTGACCTGGCCCACCACCACCTTCAGCGATACCATGACTGTTTATCTGGGCAACCGCCGGATTGACCTGATGCATCTGGGTCGCGCACACACGGCCGGCGATATTGTCATCCATGTACCCGATCAGAACGTCATGTTCACCGGCGATATCGTCGAATACCACTCGGCCTGCTATTGCGGCGACGGGCATTTCAGCGACTGGGGCGACACGCTGGACGAAATCAAGTGGTTCGACGTCGACGCCATCGCGCCGGGGCGTGGGGACGCTCTGGTCGGCAAAGACATGGTCAACGCGGCCATCGAAAACACCCGCGATTTCGTCGAAAGCACCTATCGCCCGGCGGCCAAAGTGGCCGCTCGGGGTGGCAGCCTGAAAGAAGCATGGGACGCCGTGCGCGCAGAATGTGATCCGAAATTCGCCGACTACGCGATCTACGAACACTGCCTGCCGTTCAACGTCGCCCGCGCCTATGACGAGGCGCGCGGCATCGACACGCCCCGTATCTGGACCGCCCAGCGCGATCTGGAGATGTGGGAGGCCCTGCAGGGCTGAGAATTCCGGGCCGGATTTGATCCAGATCGTGGCGGCCCGGATTTGACGGTGAAACCATAAGACAGCTCCTCCGGCGTGCCGCGCCGGAGAACGGATGAGGTGCGCCCGCCGCGCCAGAACTGGGAGAGAGACCGTGAACAAGATTTTCGAAGTTCCACTTTACGCCTACGAGGCCAGCCCGGATCAATCCGCGCCGGCGCCGGTGCGCCATAAGGTCATCGTTGTCGGTGCCGGCCCCGTGGGGCTGGCCGCCGCCATCGATCTGGCCCAGCAAGGGGTCGAGGTGCTGGTGCTGGACGACAATGACAAGGTCAGCTTCGGCAGCCGCGCCATCTGTTTTGCCAAACGTCCGCTGGAAATCCTTGATCGGCTGGGCTGCGGACAGGCAATGGTGGACAAGGGTGTCCTTTGGAACACGGGCAAGGTGTTCTTCGACGAGCGCAAGGTTTACGAATTCAACCTGCAACCCGACAGCGGCGATCAGCGCCCCGCCTTCATCAACCTGCAGCAATACTATTTCGAACAGTTTCTGGTCGACCGCGTGCGCGAGTTGCAGGAACAGGGCGCGCCCATCGAAATCCGCGGCCGCAACAAGGTCGAGGCCGTGGGCACCCACCCCGATCACGTCAAGCTTGAGGTGGAAACGCCAGAGGGTTCTTACACGATCGAGGCCGATTGGGTGATCGCCTGCGACGGTGCAGGCTCACCCATGCGGGCGATGCTGGGCAAGGATTTCGTGGGCCGCGTGTTCGAAGACAACTTCCTGATCGCCGATGTGGTGATGGAGGCCGACTTCCCTTCGGAACGCTGGTTCTGGTTTGATCCTCCCTTCAACAAGGGACAATCGGCGCTGCTGCATAAGCAGCCTGACGGGGTCTGGCGCATCGATCTGCAACTGGGTTGGGACATCGACAAGGAACGCGAGAAACGTCCCGAAAACGTCATCCCGCGCCTCAAGGCGATGCTGGGCGAAGACGTTCAGTTCGAGCTGGAATGGGTCAGCATCTACACCTTCCAATGCCGCCGGATGGAGCAGTTCCGCCATGGCCGGGTGCTCTTTGCCGGTGACAGCGCCCATCAGGTCAGCCCGTTCGGCGCGCGTGGTGCGAATTCGGGCGTGCAGGACACCGACAACCTGTGCTGGAAGCTGAAACTGGTGATTGACGGCAAAGCGCCTGAATCGCTGCTCGACAGCTATAATTCCGAACGTATCCACGGCGCGGACGAGAACATTCTGAACTCGACCCGGTCGACAGATTTCATCACACCAAAATCAGCCATGTCGCGCGTTTTCCGCGACGCGGTGCTGGACCTTAGTGAGCATTACGATTTCGCCCGCCCACTGGTGAATTCCGGGCGGCTGAGCGTGCCTTGCGTCTACGACGGCTCGCCCCTGAACTCTGCCGATGCGTTGAACGGGCCGGCGCAGAGCCGACCCGGCGCGCCCTGCCCTGATGCGCCTTTGGGCGACGCGTTCCTGCTGCCCCGGCTGGCCGGTCAGTTCACGCTGCTGACCATCGATGCCGATGCGCCCGATGAGATTGAGGTCGACGGCATCACCGTCAAGCGTCTGGCCCTGTCGGTCAAGGACGACCCCACCCTGACGCTGAAACGCCGTTATCTGGGCGATGCTTCGGGCGCGGTCTATCTGATCCGGCCCGATCAGCATGTCGCCGCACGGCGCGATACCTACGAAGAAAACGCCTTCCGGCACGCGGTCCGCCGCGCCACAGGCAAGGAGTAAGCGATATGACCGATCTGATCCTCTCACCTAATCTGACCCATGCCGACGATTTCTATGCCGACCTTCTGGCGGCACATGAAGGGTTGGAAAAACCCGACAGCGACGCGTTGAACGCACGGCTGGTGCTGGTGCTGGCCAACCATATTGGTGACAACGCGGTGCTGAAACAGGCGCTGGACGCTGCTGCGCTGAAACAGGAGTGAACCCAATGAAAATCGAACAGATTCACCACGTCGCCTATCGCTGCAAGGATGCGAAAGAGACCGTTGAATGGTACGGCAAGATGCTGAACATGGATTTCATTCTGGCGATTGCCGAAGACCATGTGCCCTCGACCCATGAACCCGATCCTTACATGCACCTGTTTCTGGATGCCGGGAACGGCAATGTTCTGGCGTTTTTCGAATTGCCGACCAAGCCCGAAATGGGTCGCGATCCGAACACCCCCAAATGGGTGCAGCATATCGCTTTCAAGGTAAAGGACCGGGACGAACTGATTGCGTTCAAGGACCATCTTGAGGCCAACGGGGTCGAGGTTCTGGGCGTGACCGATCATTCGATCTTTCACTCGATCTATTTCTTCGACCCCAATGGTCACCGTGTCGAACTGGCTTGCCCCGACCCCGAGGAAGAGGCCATGCTGTCCCGGCTGGATGCGGTGAAATGGGACATGCTGGAAGAATGGTCGCGCACCAAGAAAGCCCCCCAACATGCCGACTGGCTGCATGCGAAAGAATTGAGCAAAGGCTGATACCTGCATGTCCGAAGTGGTTCTGTATGATTACTGGCGCTCGTCGGCCAGCTATCGGCTGCGGATCGCGCTGAACCTGGCGGGGATCACCTATCGCCCGGTGGTGATCGATCTGGTTGGGGGTGCGCATCGTGCGCCAGAGCATCTGGCGCGCAACCCGCAGGGTCTGGTGCCGGTGCTCGACATCGACGGGCTGCGGTTGACGCAATCACTGGCGATTCTCGATTATCTGGACGAGACCCGCCAGATGGGTCTGCTGCCAGCTGATCTTGCCCGCCGGGCGGCGGCGCGGGCGCTGGCACATAGCATCGCTGTGGATATCCACCCGGTTTGCAATCTATCGGTGGCGCGCCACGCCACACAGCTCTGCGCAGGAGCGGGCGACATGCCCGGCGATTGGATGCGCCATTTCATTCGACCCGGGCTGCTTGCGTTTGAAAGGTTGCTGGACGGTTTCGAACAAAGCCCGTTCTGTACCGGCGACACCCCCGGTTTGGCCGATATCTGCCTGATCCCGCAGCTTTACAATGCCCGCCGCTGGGAGGTCGATCTGTCAGACATGCCGCGTCTGCTGGCGGTCGAGGCCGTCTGCGCCGAGCATCCGGCCTTTGCCGCCGCCCATCCCGACAGGCATGCACCGATCTGACCTGACGCACAGGGTGTGTGTGTCGGCGCGGGTGCCAAAACCCTCGGGCGGCGCTTAGGTTGCGAGGTATCGACATACGGAGACACCCATGCCCGAGATCACCGGCTATCACGCCCATGTCTATTTCAACGCAGACACGCAAGACACCGCCCAACAGGTCTGCGAAGAGGCCGCGCGGCTGTTTCCTGCCGTGCAGATGGGCCGCATGCACGCCCGCAATGTCGGCCCCCACCCGCGCTGGAGTTGCCAGCTTGGCTTTCCCGCCGAAGCCTTCGATCAGGTCTTTCCCTGGCTGATCCTGAACCGTCAAGGGCTGACCATTTTCACCCACCCGGAAACCGGAGACCATCTGACCGATCACCGGGATCGCGCGGTATGGATGGGCGAGATGCTGGAGCTGGACCTGTCGATATTCGACTAACCCAGATCACGCGCCCGATCGCGCAGGATGAACTTCTGAATCTTCCCCGTCGAGGTTTTGGGAAGCGCTCCGAAGACGACCGTCTTGGGCGCTTTGAAATGGGCCATATTATCGCGGCAAAAGGCGATCACCTCGGCCTCGGTCGCTTGTGCCTGAGGTTTCAGCTCGACAAAGGCACAAGGGGTTTCGCCCCATTTGTCATCCGGGCGCGCAACCACCGCAGCCTCCATCACAGCCGGGTGTTTGTACAGGACATCCTCGACCTCGACCGATGAGATATTCTCGCCCCCCGAAATGATGATGTCCTTGGATCGATCCTTCAGTGCAATATAGCCGTCCGGATGCATCACCCCCAGATCGCCCGAGGCAAACCAGCCGCCCTTGAACGCTTTGTCGGTGGCCTCGGCGTTCTTCAGATAGCCCTTCATGACGATATTGCCTTGCATGAAGATCTCGCCCATGGTTTCGCCGTCCGAGGGCACGGGCTCCAGCGTCTCGGGATCGGCGACCATCAGCCCGGACAGAGCCACGTATTTCACCCCTTGCCGCACTTTCAGCGCGGCCCGGTCTTCGGCCCCCTTGTCGTTCCATTCATCCTTCCATGCGCAGACGACAGACGGGCCATAGGTCTCGGTCAGGCCGTAGACATGGGTCACCTCGACGCCCATCCCCTCCATCGCTTCGATCACTTTGGCAGGCGGCGGGGCACCTGCGGTCATCACCTTGATCTGCTGGTCGAAGTCCTTGAGATGATCTGGTGCGTTGGCCAGCATGTTCAGTACAATCGGCGCGCCACAGAAATGGGTCACGCCCTCTTCGCGGAAGGCGCGATAGATCGGCTCGTCACGGACTGCGCGCAGACAAACCGAAGTGCCCGCATTGGCTGCCATCGTCCATGGGAAACACCAGCCATTGCAGTGAAACATCGGCAGGGTCCACAGATAGACCGAATGCTGCGGCATCCCCCATGTCAGAATGTTCGAGGTCGCGTTCAGCGCCGCACCGCGATGGTGATAGACCACGCCCTTGGGGTTGCCCGTGGTGCCCGAAGTATAGTTCAGCGTGATCGCATCCCATTCATCGGCGGGCAGAGACCAGTCGAAGTCCGGATCACCCTCGGCCAGCAGACCCTCGTAGGTCAGATCACCCAACCGTTCGCCGCCCTCAAAACTGGCATCTTCGATATCGACCACCAGAATGTCGTGATCCACCTGCTCCAGCGCCTGTTTCACGACGCCCGAGAATTCGGGATCAACCAGCAGGACCTTGGCTTCGGCATGGTTCAGAATGAAGGCGATGATCGGCGCATCCAGCCGCGTGTTGATCGCGTTCAGCACCGCGCCTGCCATGGGCGCACCGAAATGCGCCTCGTAGTGTTCGGGGATGTTGGCCGCAATGATCGAGACCGTATCACCCGCCCCTACCCCACGCGCGGCCAGCGCGCTGGCCAGACGTCGACACCGTGCATAGGTTTCGGCCCAGGTGAACCGGCGCGCGCCATACACAACGGACGGATAATCCGGATAGACCTTCGCCGTCCGCTCAAGATAGCTGAGCGGGGACAAGGGCGTGAAATTCGCAGGGGTTTTGTCCAGATGCTGCTGGTAGATTGTTTCGGCTGTCATCCGGCGATCCTCCCAAACTCGACAGATTGGCGTATTGAGCACGGAACTTACGCCGATACAAACCCGTATTAATACGCGAATCTGGTACACTGGAGATATCCGATGGGCTAATCTGGCCCTACTTCGCGCGTCTCATTCGCGTTGATCTGCAGTATCACGTCACTTTGCGCCCGCAGGGGTATCCTGATTCCCGTGCGCCTTACCTTGAAAGGACATGTCATGGACGGCACGTTCAACGAAAACGATCTTTCCCGTGTGGTCGAAGCCGACCGCGCCCACATCTGGCATCACCTGATCCAGCACAAGCCGTTTGAAACCAATGATCCCCGCATCATTGTCGAAGGCAAAGGGATGCGCGTTTGGGATCAGAAGGGCAAAGAGCATCTGGATGCCGTCTCGGGCGGGGTCTGGACGGTGAACGTAGGCTATGGCCGCGAATCCATCTGCAAGGCCGTCTATGACCAGCTGATGAAGCTGTGCTACTTCGCCAACACCGCAGGCTCGATCCCCGGTTCGATTTTTGCCGAAATGCTGATCGACAAGATGCCCGGCATGAGCCGCGTGTATTACACCAACTCCGGCAGCGAGGCGAACGAGAAAGCCTTCAAGATGGTCCGCCAGATCGCCCACAAGAAATACGGCGGCAAGAAGACCAAGATCCTGTATCGCGACCGCGACTATCACGGCTCGACCCTGGCAACGATGTCGGCAGGCGGTCAGGACGAGCGCACTGCGCAGTATGGCCCATTTGCGCCTGACTTCGTGCGTGTTCCGCATTGCATGGAATACCGCAAGCACGAACTGGACGGCGCCCCCGAAGAGAACTTCGGCGAATGGGCTGCGAACCAGATCGAAGAAGTGATCCTGCGCGAAGGCCCCGACACTGTGGGCGCCCTGTGCCTTGAGCCTGTGACCGCAGGTGGCGGCGTTATCGAAGCGCCCGAAGGCTATTGGCCGCGCGTGCAGGAGATCTGCAAGAAATACGACGTGCTGCTGCATATCGACGAAGTGGTCTGCGGTGTTGGCCGCACCGGCACATGGTTCGGTTACCAGCAATACGGCATCAAGCCCGACTTCGTGACCATGGCCAAAGGCGTTGCCTCGGGCTATGCGGCGATTGCCTGCATGGTTACCACCGAAGAAGTCTTTGACATGTTCAAGGACGATGCTTCGGACCCGATGAGCTATTTCCGCGATATCTCGACCTTTGGCGGCTGCACCGCCGGTCCGGCGGCGGCTGTCGAGAACATGCGCATCATTCAGGACGAAAACCTGCTGCAGAACTGTGCAGACATGGGTGACCGCATGATGGGCAACCTGCAGGCGCTGATGGAAAAACACAAGGTTATCGGCGACGTGCGCGGCAAGGGCCTGTTCCTGGGCGCCGAACTGGTTGCGGATCGCGGCTCGAAAGAGCCGGTGGACGAGAAGCTGGCGCAGGCGGTTGTTGCAGACTGCATGGCACAGGGCGTCATCATCGGTGTCACCAACCGCTCGATCCCCAGCCGCAACAACACGCTGTGTTTCTCGCCCGCGCTGATCGCAACGGCGGATGACATCGACCAGATCACTGATGCCGTTGACGGCGCGCTGGGGCGTGTCTTCGGCTGATCCGGCCTCTGGACAACTACTGAAACCAAGGAAACCCGTCAGATGCTGGCGGGTTTCTTTTTTGGCCGTAAATCCTGCCGGTCACCATATGCTGGACAGTCAGAGTGGGCAGAACTACCGTAGCCGCAACATATTCCAACAGGAGGTTTGTATCAGATGTCCAGGACACTCTCGATTGCGGCAAGTTCGGTTCTGTTGCTTTCAACAGCAGCCTTTGCGCAGGAACAATGCGCCGCTGGCAAGACCCTGACGGACGGCAAGTTTACCATCGCGACGGGCAATCCGGCCTATTACCCGTGGGTGATCGATGACGCCCCCGAATCCGGTGAAGGGTTCGAGGCCGCCGTCGCATACGCCCTGGCCGAAGAAATGGGTTTTGCTGCCGAAGATGTCGTGTGGGTCCGATCGTCGTTTGACGAGGCGATCCAGCCGGGCGCCAAAGAATTCGACGTCAACATGCAGCAATATTCGATCACGCCCGAGCGCGATCAGGTCGTGGATTTCTCAGCCCCCTATTACACAGCACCCATGGCGGTTCTGGTCAGCCCGAACGCTACCGACACCGCCCCGACGCTTGAGGCGCTGAAAGGGTTGCAATGGGGTGCCGTAGGTTCGACCACAGCGGTTCCCAAGCTGGCCAGCATCATCCAGCCGGACAGCGATCCCTTGCTTTACGGCGACAACGCGGATGTGAATGCGGCGATGACGGCGAACCAGATCGACGCAGCCTTGTTCGACCTGCCGACAGCCCTGTTCCTCAGCGCGGTGATGATCGAGGGCTCGAAGGTCATCGGGCAGTTTCCGGCGGACGAGAGCGACAATCCCGATCAGTTCGGAATGCTGATGGAAGAAGGCAACCCCTTGAAAACCTGCATCGACGAAGCGCTGGCAGCGATGGCCGAAAGCGGCAAACTGGCCGAGATCGAGGCCAAATGGCTGCAGGATTCAACCGGCGTGCCCCTGATCAAATAACATGAGCAATCAAAAGGCGGGCGGGATGACCCGCCGCGAACGCTATGAGGCGCAACAGCGTCGCCGTTCCCTTGTGATCGCGACGCTAAGTACGGTCACCGTTCTGGCGGCGATCTACTTTCTGGTACCGCTGGCCCCCGGTTGGTCCAAGGTTCAGCAAAGCTTTTTCAACGGCGATACACTGGTCAAAACCTTCCCGAAACTGCTTGAGGCGTTTCGGATCAACGTGATGATCTTTGCCTGGTCGGCGCCAGCCATCGCCATTCTCGGTCTGCTGATTGCCTTGGCGCGGGATGCCAAATCACCCGCGCTGTTTCCGCTGCGCATCTTTGGCGCTGCCTTCACCGATATCTTTCGCGGTGTGCCAGTCATCCTGACTGTTTACCTGATTGGTTTCGGCATCCCCGGTCTGGGCCTGCCGCGCCCGTGGAACTCGCCGTATATCTGGGGTTCGCTGGCGCTGATCCTAACCTATTCGGCCTATGTGGCTGAAATCTTCCGCTCTGGCATCGACAGCGTCCACCACAGCCAGCGCGCCGCCGCCCTATCACTGGGCCTGTCGGGACGGCAGGTGATGCGGGATGTGGTGCTACCGCAGGCGATCCGCAACGTGGTGCCCTCGCAAATGAACATGCTGATTGCGCTGCAAAAGGACGTATCGCTGCTCAGCTTCATCGGCCCGGTCGAGATTTTCCGTCAGGCCGGGGTGTTCAAATCCCTTCTTGCCAATTTCACGCCCTATGTGGGTGCAGCGATAATCTTTCTGATCGTGACAATCCCGGCCACGCGTTATGCCGATCACCTGATGGCCCGCCAGATGCGAGAGAGACGCTGATGCCGAAACTGGAACTGAGCGGCGTGGTCAAACGCTTTGGCGAACGTACTGTTTGCGACGGCATCGACTTGAGCGTTGAAGAGGGCCAGATGGTTTGTCTGATCGGCGCGTCCGGGTCCGGCAAATCCACCCTGCTGCGCTGCATCAACCTGCTGGAGCCCATAGAAGACGGCGAAATCTTTCTGGATGGCGAGGATATCTCGGTCCCCGGACTGAACCCACAATCAGTGCGCGCCCGCATCGGGATTGTCTTTCAGAGCTTCAACCTCTTTCCGCATATGACTGCGCTGGAAAACGTGCTGCTCGCCCCCCGCCGGGTGCGCGGCCTGACCCGCGCCGAGCTGCAGCCCGAGATCGAGGCCCTGTTCACCCGGTTTGGGCTGGCAGACCGGATGCAGAACTATCCCGACCAGCTGTCTGGCGGGCAACAGCAGCGGGTTGCCATCGTCCGCGCGCTGGCCATGAAGCCCGAGGTCATGTTGTTTGACGAAATCACCTCGGCGCTGGATCCGCAGCTTGTGGGCGAAGTGCTGGACGTTTTGCTGATGCTCAAACGGCAGGGCATGACGATGGTGATGGCGACCCACGAAATGGGCTTTGCCCGCGAAGCGGCAGACAAGGTCTGTTTTCTGGATGGCGGTCGCATCATCGAAGAAGGTCCGCCCGAGGTGCTGTTCGATGCGCCGTCGCAAGATGCGACCGAAGCTTTCCTTGCGCGTGCGCTGAAATAGAACGGCGCCAGGCGCTATGCGCCGCGTCGGCTCTGCCAGCCGAGAAGGCTGAAGCAGGCAAAGGAAATAGCTGCCACACAGACGATCGAAGGCCCTGCCGGGGTGTCAAACACATAGGCGGCGCGCAACCCCGCCACGGCAGAAAACGCACCGATAGCCGCCGCGATCAGGGCCATGGTTTCCGGCGACCGCGCCAGACTGCGCGCGGCAGCCGCCGGGATGATCAGCATCGCCGCGATCAGCAGAACGCCCACAACCTTGATCGCCACCGCAACAGTCACCGCCAGCGCGAGCGTCAGAATCAACTGTTCGCGCTTGGGATCGAACCCACTGGCATAGGCCAGTTCTTCGTTCAGCGTCGCAGTCAAAAGCTGGGACCATCGCCATGCTATCAGCGCAACCACAAGCGCCGCACCTGCCCAGATCACCAACAAGTCCGTGCGTGAAACCGCAAGAATATCGCCAAAAAGATAGGCCATCAGGTCAATGCGAACACCCGACAGAAACGACACCGCGACCAGACCGAAGGCAAGCGCCGAATGCGCCAGAACCCCCAGCAACGTATCCATGGCATAACCTCGGTCCGACAACAGAGTCACGGTCAAAGCCATCACCAGCGCAACGGCCAACGCGCCGGTAAAAACCGACATCTGAAACGTCAGCGACAGTGCGACACCAAGGATCGCTGCATGCGCTGTGGCGTCACCGAAATAGGCCATCCGGCGCCACACCACGAAACACCCCAAAGGTGCGGCTGCAAAAGCAACACCGACGCCCGCAAGCGTCGCACGGGTCATGAAATCATCAAGCATTATTCTGCAGCTTCCTGAGTGTGGTCACAGTGGTCGTGATCATGGTCATGATCGTGGCGATACAGCGCCAGCGCCCCTCCGGTTCCCGTTCCGAACAGCGCGCGGTATTCCGGGGCCGAGGCCACAACGGCGGGCGAGCCTTCGCAACAGACATGGCCGTTCAGACAGATCACCCTGTCCGAGGCGCTCATGACAACATGCAGCTCGTGGCTGATCATCAGTATGGCACAGCCGGTTTCGCGACGCACATCTTCGATTTGACGGTAAAACGCCGCCGAACCCGGCTGGTCGAGCCCCTGGGTCGCCTCGTCCAGCAGCAGGACATCAGGACGGTTGATCAACGCCCTTGCCAGCAAGACCCGCTGGAATTGGCCACCGGACAATTGCGACATCTGGCGTTTCAAAAGGTCAGGCACACCCACCGTTTCAAGCACCGCAGCACACTGCTTGCGCGACACGCGATGGGTCAGCCGCATGAACCGTTCGACAGAAATCGGCAGCGTCGGATCGATGTGCAGCTTCTGCGGAACATAACCGATCTTCAGCCCGGGCTTCAGAGACACCTGACCGGCAGCGGGTTTGGTCGCACCGATTATGGCCCGCAACAGGCTGGTCTTGCCCGAGCCGTTGGGGCCAACGATTGTCACGATCTCGCCGGGATCGATAACGATATCCACATGGCGCAACACGGTGTTGGCACCATAGCGCACGCTGAGATTTTCAACCGAGATCAGGCTCATGCCTATGCCTTTTTGGTGCAGTCGGGGCAGATTCCCTCGGCTTCTACTACCGTTCGTTCAATCTCGAAACCCGCCGCGCGCGCGGCAGCGCCCAAAACACCTTTCGCCGGAGCGGATTGCGCCTCGGCCACAGCGTCGCATTTTCTACAAATCATGAAGGCCGGGGAATGCACTGCCCCTGGATGAGAACAGGCGACAAAGGCATTCAGCCGTTCGATTTTATGAACAAACCCGTTTTGCACAAGGAAATCCAGCGCACGATAGGCGACCGGCGGTTGCGAGCCAAAACCCTCTTCCCGCAGACCATCAAGAATGGCGTAGGCCCCAAGTGCACGATGTTCCTGCAGCAACATCTCAAGCACCTTGCGCCGGACCGGGGTCAGACGCAGCCCCTCTTCCTTACACTGCGCCTCGGCCGTTCTCAGCGCGGTTTCGACACAATTATCGTGGTTATGTTTCTGAAACCCAACCGGGGCCATGTCATCCGCCGGCACGGGGCGCACCTCACTTGTCATGTTATTCCATATCATGTATGCCACTCGCAATGTTATACAATCACACAGAGAGTCAGATGTCCAGAAAGCTCCTTCCACTATCGATCACCGCTGCACTATTGGGTGGAACGGCCATGGCAGAGGTCCCAAAAGTTGCAACCGACATCGCACCGGTTCATTCGCTTGTATCCTGTGTCATGGAAGGCGTCGGCACCCCGAGCCTCATCATCCAGCCGGGCGCCTCACCGCATGAATACAACCTGCGGCCATCGGAGGCCTCCGCCCTGCAAGAGGCTGATCTGGTCTTCTGGATCGGAGAAGACCTGACCCCCTGGATGGAAGGTGCCATCGAAACGCTGGCTGATGGGGCAGCGGTTACAACGTTGCTTGAAGCGGATGACACGCATCTTCTCGAATTCCGTGAAAATGCTCTGTTCGAGGCGCATGACCACGAGGATCATGGGGATGAGGAGCATAACGATCACGAGGATCATGATGACCATGAGGATCACGCAGAAGATGGGGCGCATGACGATCACGACCATGACGATGGCCACGATCATGCAGATGAGCATAACGACGACGATCATGATCACGCCAAGCACGACGACCATGATGACCATGATGGCCATGAGGGGCACGCCCATGGAGACAATGACCCCCACGCCTGGTTATCTCCGGCAAACGCCCAAATCTGGCTAGACCTGATCGCGGCGCAGCTGTCTTCCGCCGACCCCGACAACGCAGGTACTTACTTTGCAAACGCCGCCACCGCCAAGGGAGAAGTGGCCGCGCTGTCCGCTGAGGTCGCCGAAACGCTTGCACCTGTCCGCGGTGGCAACTTTGTCGTCTTCCACGATGCCTACCGGTATTTCGAAGACGCGTTTGACTTCCCGGCTTCGGGCGCGATTTCGCTCAGCGACGCCTCCGACCCGAGCCCGGCGCGCATCGCCGAGATACAGGGCCGCATCCGTGAAGAAGGCATCGACTGCATCCTGACCGAACCGCAGTTCAACCCCGGCATCGTAGAAACCGTGCTTGATGGAACCGACGCCAAGACCGGAGTTATCGACCCGCTCGGAGCAGACCTTGAGCCTGGTTCTACGCTTTACCCGCAAGTCATCCGCAATATGGCCAAAACACTCGCCGATTGCCTGTAAGCTTGTAAGTGGGCGATCCAGTTTAGACCGGCGAAATGTAAGGCCAAACAACCTGAACACCTTAATAAACAAGGCCAGGCATAAATAGGCACTCAAAACCGTGTTGAAACCGAGAGCTCGGAACCTGCTTACTTAGACAAGCCGAATGAGGTTTAGTGAACTAACCATGGGAATGGCCGCCGCCGAGGGCGTGCGGCCGATCCGGGCAACGTGCCCAATTGGGTGGAATTGATCCATAGGCCACAGCCAGGATACCGGTGGCCATTTCCAGAAGCTCTCTGAACAATTCTGATGGCAGACGGCCCGAGCTTTATCGCGCTTAGCTGCGCGCGCGCACAAGCAGCTCAAACATTTGCCTGATCTCGGCGATTTGTTCCGGCGAATAGCCGGAGGACAGCTGATCCGGGCCATCTTTCAGATCATCCGTTGTGAACAATTGCGGCAAAGCCGGAAAGAAAGACTGACGTAAGGCTTCGTTGCTTTGCTGATACTTGCTCAGGTAATCCAAGCGCTCAGCCCGCGTCAGCACACGCGCCTTTCCTGCCTGATCCGGCGGCAAAGCCCTTTGAATCTGGCGGATTTTGGGGTGACCGGCGTCAGCCAGCGCCTGCAGCAACTGAATGCGCCCAAGGGATGGCGAGGTATTCTCGACCCGGGTTTCCGGCACCACCTGCGCCAGATCGTCAAACCCCATCACGGACAGGGCATCCGTGACGGTCGAGCCCCCGACCAGATTGTCGCGCTCGCATATCCGGGAGTGAATATCACACTCCAGATTGAACCACGGCTGCAGTTCCGCATAGTAATCCGAACCAGAGCCATCAAACTTTTCGATGTAGTCCCAGATCGTGCCGCGAAACCGGCCGTTCTTCATTTTCTGCAGGTACTTGCTTTCGATGTAGCGGTCCTGCCGGCGAAAATAAACCAGCAAATTCAAGGGATAATCCGCAAGCACTGGAAGCGCATCCAAAATACTTGAAGGGGTCATGCCAAACAGCATCTCGGATGAGATCAGAGCCTTTCCAGCTTCGCTCGCCTTGATTGCGCTGGTCACATGCTCAGATATCTCCCGCAACTGTTCCGAGCGGTTCTTGTTGATCGCAATGGCGAGTTTGTTGACCGACGAATGTCCCTTGGCGGTAACATACAGCAACCCTGCGTCTTCCAGCGTGGCAGTGTTTTCATTGCAGTAATGTTGAAGCGCGGTGGTGCCGCTTTTGGCCGTGCCGATGTGCAGCCAGATTTCCTGAACCATGTTTGCCGTCGGATTGTTGGGTCTCTGGTTTACCGTTGCTAAGCCTCTATCCCACCCCTGTCACGTAAGTTTTCGCACTGACCTCATGGACGGCACGAAAAACACGAATTTTCAGCCCCACTGAACCTGCCTGCGGATCAAGAACGGCATCTAGCCCTTCAAGGGCTCGTCCTGCGGTGGCACCGCTCGTTGATAGAGATGCCATGTAGTGTGCCCAAGGATCGGCAGAGTAAAGATCAAACCCAGAAACGCCGGAACCAGCGACAATAGCATGGTAATCGAAATAATCGCCGCCCAGGCAAGCATGACTAGCGGGTTTTCCGTAACGACCCGAATGGACGTTAACATGGCGGAAACGAAATTGGTTTCCCGATCAAGCAGCATGGGCATGGCTATAACCGTGACCGAAAACAAGACCACCGACAGAAATGCACCCACACAGGTGCCGACGGCCAGAAAAGCCCAACCTTGCGGCGTAAAGAATACGGCATTCACAAAGCCGTCAAAATTCGAGAAGGACGCGTTCTGCAGGATGATCGCCAGCCAAAGCCTGATCTGATAGGTCCAGACCCAGAAAATGAACAGCGTGACAAAGGCCATCCAGCCCATTTCACGCTTACGTTGATGGGCCATGACGGACAGAATGTCGGGCCAGCGAAAACCCTCTCCCTTTTGCATCCGTCGAGACATTTCATAAAGCCCGGCAGCGGCAAAAGGCGCGACCAGCGGAAAGCCCACTGCGGCGGGTATGATCATCCAGATCTTTCCAAGCCAGACCAGGCACCAGACAAACAGGATGCCGAACAGCGCATAGAACAGACCGAAAAAACCGCTCATGAACGGATGCGCGAGAAAATCGGAGAACCCGGCCTTCAGTGACGCGCTGATGTCAGCAAAGGTCACTTTATTGACACCGGGCATGGCCCGCTGCTGCGGTGACAGTTTTTCCGGCGGTGTGGGACCTGCGATCTTGGATGTCATAACACACTCCTCCCCAAGCATGGCACAACACTGCGCTGGTTGCCAACTTCTCCAACGATCGAACAGATAGGCCTGACGTTTCCCCCTGAAATCAGGCCATTGAGGTGTTAGTAATCTGTCCGAGAAAAGGATGGATCATGAAGCGCAGATTATCAAACGAACAGATCATCGGAATGATCAAGGAATACGAGGCAGGCGTGAAGGCGCAAGAGCTGTGCCGCAAATACGGGATCAGCGGAGCGACGTTCGTAAGCGTTGCATCCGACCCCTAAATAGCCTCTGATCAACTAGCTTATGATGCTTTCAAAAGAATAACTTTGCTCTTTGGCGTAGCGCTGGTGTAGCACTGGGCGCGGAAGCTCAGAACGCAAAAAGCCCCGCGTGATGCGAGGCTAAGTGTTTGTTTTCCGACCTAGAAGATTGGTTGCGGGAGCAGGATTTGAACCTGCGACCTTCAGGTTATGAGCCTGACGAGCTACCGGGCTGCTCCATCCCGCGACACTTTGCGTTGGTCTACCGCCTATTCGGCTACTTGAGACCATTGTTGGCCTATCGCTTACGCTGCTTGAGGCCAGGGTCGGTAATTTTGATATCGTATTAGAGAGATTGGGGATTTTTCTAGGTTTGGCGGTGACCTACTCTCCCGGGGCTTAAGCCCAAGTACCATTGGCGCGGCAGTGCTTAACTTCCGGGTTCGGTATGGGACCGGGTGTTTCACTTGCGCTATGACCACCAAACCGAGGAAAATCCCCACGTCGACTTTTGCGGAGCAAAAGCGACGGGTGGCAGGCAGCGTATTTGCATGCAAATGCGCGGTGCCACTCGGTTGTTATGTCACCCCTTACGGGGTTTCACATCAATCAGTGTTATCCATTGTCAAGGTTGGTGTATGCTTTGGTCTTGTCTTTCCATTACTGGATCAAATCAAGCCTATCGGGCGATTAGTACCGGTCAACTGAACGCATTACTGCGCTTACATCTCCGGCCTATTGACGTGGTGGTCTTCCACGGCCCTCAGGGAGACCTTGTTTTGAGGGGGGCTTCCCGCTTAGATGCCTTCAGCGGTTATCCTGTCCGATCATAGCTACCCAGCACTGCCGTTGGCACGACAACTGGTCCACCAGTGGATCGTTCACCCCGGTCCTCTCGTACTAGGGGCAACTCCTCTCAAGTCTCCTACACCCACGGCAGATAGGGACCGAACTGTCTCACGACGTTCTAAACCCAGCTCACGTACCTCTTTAAACGGCGAACAGCCGTACCCTTGGGACCTGCTCCAGCCCCAGGATGAGATGAGCCGACATCGAGGTGCCAAACACTGCCGTCGATATGGACTCTTGGGCAGTATCAGCCTGTTATCCCCGGCGTACCTTTTATCCGTTGAGCGATGGCCCTTCCACTCGGGACCACCGGATCACTATGGCCGTCTTTCGACTCTGCTCGACTTGTCAGTCTTGCAGTCAGGCTGGCTTCTGCCATTGCACTCAACGAGCGATTTCCGACCGCTCTGAGCCAACCTTCGCGCGCCTCCGTTACGCTTTAGGAGGCGACCGCCCCAGTCAAACTACCCGCCACGCAGGGTCCCGGATCCGGATAACGGACCGCGGTTAGACATCAAGAGTGCGAAGGGTGGTATCTCAAGGGAGGCTCCACAGGTACTTGCGTTCCTGCTTCAAAGCCTACCACCTATCCTGCACATCACAATCCTGATGCCAGTGCGAAGCTGTAGTAAAGGTGCACGGGGTCTTTCCGTCTAACCGCGGGAAGCCTGCATCTTGACAGGCAATTCAATTTCGCTGAGTCGATGTTGGAGACAGCGGGGAAGTCGTTACGCCATTCGTGCAGGTCGGAACTTACCCGACAAGGAATTTCGCTACCTTAGGACCGTTATAGTTACGGCCGCCGTTTACCTGGGCTTCAATTCAAGGCTCTCACCTCTCCTTTTAACCTTCAGGCACCGGGCAGGCGTCAGACCCTATACGTCGTCTTGCGACTTCGCAGAGCCCTGTGTTTTTAATAAACAGTCGCCACCCCCTGGTTTGTGCCCCCAGCCCCTAGTTGCCTAGGAACCGGGCCTCCTTCTCGCGAACTTACGGAGGTATTTTGCCGAGTTCCTTCAACATCGTTCTCTCAAGCGCCTTGGTATGCTCTACCAGTCCACCTGTGTCGGTTTAGGGTACGGTCTGATGGAGGGCTATTTCCAGGAACCACTCAGCAGCCCAATCAATCCGATAAGATTGAACTACACCTGTGATCCGTCACATCCTCCTGGCCTAGGAATATTAACCTAGTTCCCATCGCCTACGCCTTTCGGCCTCGGCTTAGGGGCCGGCTTACCCTGCTCAGATTAGCTTTAAGCAGGAACCCTTGGACTTTCGGCGAGAGTGTCTCTCACACTCTTTGTCGCTACTCATGTCATCATTCTCACTAGTGATCTCTCCACCGGATGGCTCACGCCCCGGCTTCATCGAAAGCACTTTATCTTGCGCTACCGCCTATTCGGCTACTTGAGCGCGATTGCTCGCACCAAATGACCGGCGATAATACAAGATAAGTGCTATGTCACACTACGCTCTGCTACCGATGCTTACGCATCCCTAGACTTCGGCTCATGGCTTGAGCCCCGTTACATCTTCGCCGCAGGACAACTTATTTAGACCAGTGAGCTGTTACGCTATCTTTAAAGGATGGCTGCTTCTAAGCCAACCTCCTGGTTGTTTTGGTCGTCCCACCTGCTTTCCCACTTAGCCATGAATTGGGGGCCTTAGTCGTAGGTCAGGGTTGTTTCCCTCTCCACTACGGACGTTAGCATCCGCAGTGTGTCTGCCATCTAGTACTCCCGGGTATTCGGAGTTTGGTTAGGATCAGTAAGCCTGTGGGGCCCCATTACCCATCCAGTGCTCTACCCCCCGGGGTATTCGGATGACGCTCTACCTAAATAGAT